>CAVQCJ010000001.1:0-20489 GCA_963711005.1 uncultured Actinomycetota bacterium
AGGCGGTGATGGGACCGGCGGTGTCTGCCCGTCGATCTGACCGCAGCGGCGCCCGGGATGACCTGCCGTGGTCTAGCAGGGTGTAGGTCTCGGGTCCTCTAGGGACGGAGAGGGTGGCTGTGAGGGCGCGTATCTGGCGGTGTCCGGCCTTGCCGGCACGCCACAGCGCAGCCGCTCTACCAGCGGCCCGCGGCACTGTTCGCGGTGGCGCAGCGCCGCCGCCGACGACCCCGACGCTTTCGGTGCTCTCTGTGGCAACTCGGTTACCTGCTGTCCTGGGTAGCCGTCCTTCACCCGAACGGTGTAACGGATTGGCGGCACCCAGCGATGACCTACGTGAGAACGGTCGTAGCGCCGCTTCGGCCACTTCGGTCTAGTTGAGAGGGCCCACCATGGTCGGAAAGCGATCACTGGTTCGTGGGGTGGTGTTCGGTGCGGTGGCGGCAGCCTGCCTAGGGCTGGGCGGTGCACCCATGGCGCTCGCGGGCGGTCCCGGGCATACCGTAACGATGACGGAACATGTGCACGGCACCTTCACGGAGCCAAATGCCTCAAACCCGTGCACCGGGGCGCCCGGCGTCGCGACCTTCGTGGGCAACCAGGTCAACCACGTGACGTTCTTCCCGGCCGGGGACGAGGTGTGGGCGACCTTCACCGAGACCGGCAAGGTCACTGTCACCTGGGACGGCGTGACGTACACCGGTCACGCGACGGCGTGGGGCAACTTCAACATGAACGAGAAGAACTCGAACACCTCGTTCACGTTGACCATTCGGGTGTTCGCGGCGGACGGGTCTAGCGTCACGGGGCACGAGGTCACTCACATGGCGTTGAACGCCAACGGCCAGATCACGGTCAGCTTCGACAAGATCAGCTTCACCTGCACCTGACCGACACGACGCCGAACCCCCGGTCGCTGTGCTGCCGCGCCCGGGGATTCGACCGTTGGCCGGTGCCGATGACGTCGTCGGTTTCGCGATCATAGGTTCCCCAGGGAGATAGAGGGCGCACCAGAACCGGCAGTCTGTGCGGCTGCGTGGTCGACCGACCGGATTGGTGATAACCAAGCCTCCGCTGGGTATGGACAAACGAGCTGATGTGGGCGTCTGCTCGAAGAATCGGATCCCCCAACGGCAGGAGGGGCCATGCATACGACCAGGACAGTGCTGTCCGCGGCCACGGTGATTGCGCTCGCGGTGGCGATGCCGGGAATCGTTTCGACGGTAGCCAGTGCACAGGGTGACGTGCTGGTGACGCATAGCAGTCCCGCATCGCCGTTCTCGCAGAACAAGCAGAACGAACCGGCGGTCGCAGTTGACGCGAACAACCCGTCGGTCCTCGCGGCAGGCGCGAACGAGGAGATCGACATGGAGGCCTGCGCGGCCGGTGATCCCTCGACGTGTCCGTTCACTGGCGGAGTCGGTGTGTCGGGCGTGTACTTCTCGTTCGACTCCGGCGCGTCGTGGATGCAGCCCACCTACACAGGCTGGACGGCGCGCGACTGCCTGGGCCCCGCTGCCTGCCAGCCGCATGTCGGGTCGATCGGCACGTTGCCGCACTACTTCGAGAACGGCCTGGTGTCCGACGGCGACCCGGGCGTCGCCTTCGGCCCCCGACCCGACGCGAACGGCACCTTCTCCTGGGCGAACGGCTCGCGGCTGTACTACTCGAACCTGACGTCGAACTTCGGCGCCACTCGCACGGACCAGACGTTCAAGGGTTTCGAGGCCATCGCCGTGTCCCGGACTGACGACGTCCGCGCAGCGGCGGCCGGCACCGCGTCGGCGTGGTCGAACCCCGTCCTGGTCTCCAGGCAGTCGTCGACGACTTTCTCAGACAAGGAGCAGATCTGGGCCGACAACGCCGAGAGCAGCCCGCACTTCGGCTCGGTGTACGTCTGCTGGGCGTCGTTCCGCAGCAACTCGCATGGACAGGCCCTCCCGACGCCGCTCATGGTCTCGCGGTCGACAGACGGCGGGGTTACCTGGACGACCAAGCAGGTCGGGCCGGCCACTGACAACAGCATCAACCAACAGCCCGACGGCTGCACGGTACGCACCGACTCGCAGGGCAACGTCTACATCTTCGGCATCGCAGCCCGCAGCGGGCAGGAGTTCCAGGCGATGTACCGCTCGACAGACGGCGGGGCACACTTCGGCCGCATCCAGCTCGTCACCCCCGTCGTCTCGCCCGGTGTCTTCGACCCGGCTCTGGGTCGGCCGGTCATGGACGGCATCGCCGGTGCCCGCGTCGACCTCGCGTCGGCACCGAGCGCGGACATCGCCAACGGCGCACCGACCGGCGCAGCAGCGACGAACCAGGTCGTCATGACCTGGGCCGACGGGCGAAACGGGCTGAACAATGAACAGCTCATGCTCGCAACATCGACAAACGCCGGTGCCAGCTGGTCCCAGTCGGCACTTTCGCTCGCGGCCGGAGACCGTCCGGTCTACACCGCGCCAGCGATCTCACCGAACGGCTCGGACGTCTACGTCGTCTACAACGCGTTCACGACGCCGTACCGCACGAATACGACCTCGCCCCGGGGACTCGTCGGGGTGCTGCTGCACGCCGATGTGACCGGCGGCACGATCGGGGCGTTCTCCTCGCTCCACCGGTCCGGAGTCGGGGACCCGCGGGGCACGTCGCAGAACGGGCTGACCGCAGAGTTCCTCGGTGACTACGTGTACGCCGCGGCGAGCCCATCGTTCGGGACCGCCGTGTGGAACGACGCGACCAACGCGGCGTTCTGTGACTCGATCGATGTCTTCCGGGCGTCAGTGGAGAGCGGCGGGACGACGCCCCCGCCGAACGTCGAGGGCACCTGCCCATCGACATTCGGGAACTCCGACATCCGCGGGGTGACGGTGAACGACCCAACCCCATAACAATCCGGCCCGGTGCCGCGGCCCCGAGATCAGTCGGTCTTGGCGGTCGCGGCAACCGCCGGCGAGCACGACTGGATCGGTGATCTCGCAACCTATGGACGGGCCAGATGCGCCGCTTGTGGCCTGGGGCGAGAGCGGTTCAACGTTTCATGCACCGGGGACTGCGCTTTGCAGTTCGATGAGATTGAGTACGTGCCCGAGTAGCGCGGAACGGGCCCGCACCGAAGTGCCCGGTGGTGAAGTGCCGTCTGGGCGTTGGGCTTGTGTGGTCGTAGCGTCCGAGGCGTTGCCGGGTTGACTCGCGAAGTGCCTGCCTTGCTGGCCTGTGAATGAACTGTTGCCCGGTGGCGTCGACCGCGGTGTGACTCAACAGAGGCTTGGCCACTCCCACCGGGACTGTCCGCCGCGGGTTCCTAGCCCGTCGAGCAGTCAGGAGCAGCCGGTGCAGATCATCGGGGTCGACCCGCACAAGGGGTCACACACGGCAGTGTCGATCAACGCAGACGGAACGGTCATCACGTCGGTGCGGGTGGTCTCGAGCCGCCGCCAGGTCGACCGGCTGCTCGCCTTCGCGGCCGGCTGGCCGGATCGGGTCTGGGCGGTGGAGGGTGCGGCCGGTGTCGGCCGGTTGCTGGCCCAACAGCTGGTCGCTCGCGCCGAGCTAGTGGTAGACGTACCACCGTCGCTGTCGACCCGGGTCCGGGTCTTGTCCGGCCGGTCGGGTCGTAAGAACGACGCGCACGATGCGACCGCGGTCGCCCTGGCCGCGCTGCACAACCCGGCGTTGACCAGGGTCGTCGCCGAGGACCCAAGCCGCGGGATGCGGTTGCTGTCCGAGCGGCGTCAGCAGCTGACCGCGGCCCGTACCCAGGCCATCACCCGCCTGCACGGTTTGTTAGCCGAGCTGGTCGAAGCCGGCCAAGGGCAACAGCTCTCGGCCGCCACCGCGGCCGCGATGCTTCGAAAGATCCGCCCAGCGACGGACGTGGACGTGATCCGTAAGGACCTGGCCCGCGACCTGCTCGACGACATCAAGCGCCTGGACGCCAAGCTGGCCGCCAACCACCAACGCATCGCCGAGGCCGTCGTGACCAGCGGCACCACTCTCACCCAGATCCAGGGCATCGGGGTGATCACCGCCGCGAGGATCCTGGGACACTCCGGCCCGGTCACCCGGTTCGCCGACCGGGCGCACTACGCCTCCTATGCCGGCGTCGCGCCGATCGAAGCCTCCTCAGGCGCCGTCCAGCGGCACCGGCTGTCCCGGCGCGGGAACCGACAGCTGAACTCCGCCCTGCAGGGCATCGCGATCACCCAGCAGCGCCACCCCGGCCCCGGCCGGGACTACTACGCCAAGAAGATCGCCGAGGGCAAGACCACCGGCGAAGCCCGCCGCGCATTGAAGCGTCACCTCGCCGACCTGGTCTACGCCACGATCTGCGCGGACGCATAGCGGAGCCCGGGAGGACAAGTGGGGGCGTCTACAAGATCCAGCGCGGCCGGCCAAACCCCTAGGACCAGCACTTCGGATAAGTCACTTCCCGGGCTCCACCAGCAGGCTACAACCGCGGTCGCTTGACACACAGAGGCTTCGTTCGGTGCGTCCGGGACGCCCACTGAGAGCGGGTTCCTGGCATTGGGGCTGTCGACCGCGGTTGGCGCACCGGACTGCTCGCAGTGAGGGATCATTGAGTCCGTGAGCTGGCTCCTTTTCTTCGCCCTCGTGGGCCTTGCCGTGTACGCGTTCCGCTCGATTCAGAGCCGCCGCCGAGCACCCGCTGATCTTGATGCCGACATCGACGAGGCCAGCAATGATTCGAGAGCGATCAGTGCCTCGTTCGCCGCGAGCATGAGCCGCGGTCGAGGGGTCTCCGGTCGGTGGCGGCAGGGCTTCCTCGATCTTGAGTCGGGCGTGGCCAGTTGGCGTCCGCGGTTCGGCGGCAGGAGTGTCGCTCTGACCGGAGCTCGCCTGGGGTCGCGACGGCGCCCATCCGGATGGGAACTGGTCAGGGTGCATCACCAGTGCCAGATCGTCGAAGGGCGGCTCCCGTCAGGGGGTGCGTTCCGGATTGCGGTGCTGCCCGGGGCGGTGCCGACCGCGGTCGCGGCGCTGAGCGCGGGTCCGCGGTAGTCCCGCGCCGAAGTGCCGTTCTGGCGCGGTTGCGTGCTCATGGCGGAAGGACGGCGCGTGTCGGCCGGCCACGCGAAGCCGGTGTCTTATCCGAGGTACGGCCAACCGGGCGGACACTCCGCGAGGGGGTTGGTGCGGCGCTGATTGGCGAGCCAGGTCTTGGTGCAGCCGATGGTCTTGGTCCAGGTGACGTGGGACAGGGAGCATGGCTGCCCGACCACGCAGCCGCCCGGCTTCGGCTTTGGGTGCGCGATCACCGGCCGCGGCGTGTGCGATGCGCGCACCACGGGCTTCGGCTTGGGTTTCGGTGTGGGCTGGGCGAGCTTCACGCCGAGTACGGACACCGAAGGGCTCGGTGACGGTGCCGTCGCCGCGGCTGTGGCCGGTGCTGGCGCCGCGGCGCGGGTAGCGGGAACTGAGCAGCCGGCGAGCAGCACCGCAGCTAGGAATAGCGCCTTCATGGTTCCTCCCACACGGAGACGTTAGGTCTGCGGGCCGGCAGCGGCGGGCGAGGTTGACCATAGGGCTGAGCCAGCCTGAGCCGACTGGCTGGTCAGTTGCTCCTGGCTGGGGCCCTTTCCGACTGGGACGTGCGGTCGTGTACTGGTCGTGGGTGCGGTTGTCTTGGGCGTCGCCATGTTCACGACCTTGATCGTTGTTGCTGCGGCCGTGGGCGACTATCGAGCCGCGGTCAAGGGGCACGGGTCAGACCATGATGAGGCCGAATACTGGCGCGATCGAGCCTGACCATTCGCGCCCCGATGTGCCGTTCCAGGGCGCATCAATAGCCCTCGACCGCTTCGTCGTTCGCGCACTCGCTGCAGATCATCGGCTGAGCAAGATCACGAGCAGCCCGACCGTCAGGCAGAGCACGATCAGCACGGTCAGGCGCAGCGCCAGCGCCGGACCCCAGATCGGCTCAAGGCGGCCCCGCTCGCGATCGCGCCGGGCCTCCCGCAGGTCGCGCAGCTCGCGGCACTGCGGGCACATCAAGGTCGCCGACTCGATCCGGCAGTCGATGCAGCGTCCGTCCACCGTCGTACCCATCACTTGTCTCATGGCAGGCATGGTAGGCAGGCTGGCAGCACCGGCCGGGACGTCTTGTCCTGTCCGGACGGGAGTCGTGGACAACCTGGAGCCGCGTCCAGTCGCGAGCTGGCGGAAGAGGTCGTCGGTCCCGAGGTCCGAAGGCACCTTCTCGAAGATCACCAACGGCGAACCTAAGTGCCGTTAGCGGGCTGATCCGATCCAGCGTGTGGGCGCTCGGGTTCGAGGCCGCGAGTGCCACAGTCGAGTACGGTACGCAGCCTCTCTGGTCGCCGCCGACGCCCTTGCCGATGAACGCCAGCATCCGGGGGTCCGGTGCCCAGGCGGTCGTGTGCTAGGGCGTCTTACTTGGCTTGCCCGTCGGCTTCGACGCCTTCGACGGTCCGGTCCCGTCCGGCTTGGACGGGTGCGGCGGCTTGGACGGGTGCGGCGGCTTGGACGGGTCTGACGCGGACGGAGCGTGGGATGAGTGTCCGGGTGGCTGCGCGAGCACGACCGCGCAGTACTGCGGCACGGTCTGGCCGGCAGCGGCCGCGGCGGCGGCGAGGTTGCGCATCGCGACCGACGTACCCCCGGGGTCGGCCGCGTACGCGTGGCAGAGCCCGTACGCTGCGACGCCGGTCGCGTCGGGGCCCTGGCCCGTCCCGTGGGCGTCGGTCCCGGTCGGCGATGACGCCGCCGACGCCGTGGTCGAACCGTGCCGGCCGGTAGCCCCGCCGGAGCCGCCGGAATTCGCCGTGCCGGATGCGCCGGCTCCACCAGTGGATCCGGTCGAGGAAGCCGGGGCTGGCTGGTGCTGCCATGGCGCACCGGGAAGGAAACCGGTCGTCACCGCAGCAGCGGCCGCGCCGGCGAACGCGATGACGGCCGCGGTCGTGATCACGACGACCTTCCCGGCCCGCCGCGCTGTGCGGCCCTCTGCGTACGGCGTGAGGAGGCGCTGGCGCTCGGCGGTGAAGGCTTCGACGGTCTGCGCCTGGCGGGCGAGCTCATCCGGCTCCGCGGGCGCCCGTAGCCCGGCGACCAGGGCCTGGAGCCCGTGCAGGGATCCGGTTGCGGCGGTAACCGGACGGCCGGATAGGACTGCGTCGGTCTGCGCCTCGGACAGGACTTCGACCGGCAGCATCGAGTCACCGTCCATGTCTGACCATCGTCCCGGGGTGTCCACCTGTTACACCTCCTCTCGCGCTGTCTGCTGGGCGAGCATCGCACCCAGGCGACGCAGCCCTCGGTGCGCGAGCACCCGCACCGCGCCGGTCGACTTGCCCAAGACGGCCGCTACCTCGTCGTTGCTCAGGCCCGCAAGGACCCGGAGCAGGATCACGTCCGCCTGGTCCGGGGAGAGCCGGGCGACGAGCGCGAGCGCCGCCCGCGTCCCCTCCGCGCGCTCGAAGAC
Source organism: uncultured Actinomycetota bacterium (assembly GCA_963711005.1). Classification (GTDB taxonomy): domain Bacteria; phylum Actinomycetota; class Actinomycetes; order Prado026; family Prado026; genus CAVQCJ01. Next base: position 7,463 of record CAVQCJ010000001.1, read on the forward strand.
CTCGGCGGCGTCAGGCTCGAGCAGCGCGGTCACCTCCGTCTGCGGCCACGGCACGGTGGGGCGGCGCATCTCGACCCGGACCTGGTCGACGACCTTGTTGCGCCCGATCGTGAAGACCCACGCACGGAAGTCGGACTCGCCGCCCGTGAAGCCGTCCAGGCCGCGGGCCACGTCCAGCCAGGTCTCGGAGGCTGCGTCCTCGGCAATGGCTGAGTCCTGGCTGCGCAGGAACCGGAGCAGTCCGGGATGGATGGCTTGGTAGATGACCGTGAAGGACTCCGCGTCGCCCGCGCGGGTGCGCGCCAGGATCCCTTCGAAGCCCTCGCCGTCCATGATGTGTTCAGTTTCGGCATGCTCCGGCCGAGGGTGAATAGGCCCGGGCCCAGGGCCGTGGCGGCAGCGTCACCCGTTCCCGTGGCCGTGCTCGTGGGGAGCCTTGGTCTGCCCGTTCCCGCGACCGTGCCCGTGCCCGTGGCCCTGCGTGTCGGCCGACGCCGACGGGTCCGTGGAGGGCGTGGCCGCGACCGGTGTCGGCGTGCCACCGGTCAGAACCTGCGTGCAGTACTGGTCGACGGTCATGCCCTGCGATGCGGCAGCGGCGACGAGGTTGGCATAGGCCACTGAGGGGTTGTTCGGCTTGCGTCCAGCCGGGTCCGGCGTCCCGCTCGGCTGTCCGCCATGGCCCCACGTCTTGTTCCCGAACGCGTGGCACAGGCCCCAGGCGGCCGGCCCGAGCGGGTTGGGCCCACGCGTGGGGGTCCACGACGTGGTGGGAGACGCGGACGAGCTCGCAGGCCCAGTAGACGGACCATTGCTCGGCGAGCCGCCGGGGGTTGACCCGGTCGGGTCCGCGGATGCACCGGCGGACCCCGATGCACTGCCGGACACCGACGGTGCAGTGAAGGCGGTGCTGCCGCCAGGGGCCGCGGCCGTTGCGGCGGCCGCCACGCCGCCGACGACGAGTGAGCCGAGGCCGGTCGCCAGGGCGATCTTCAGTCCGGTGGTCGTGACGAGCACGGCGCGCTCCTGATGAGGTGAGGGGTACCGGCGTAGGACCGGCTGTCACCAGGTCATCGCCCAGCAGATGCGTTGCGTTACTGCGGTCACCCGATTGGCGTCCCACGTTCGCCAGGTGTTACGGGGGTCGCGGACTGAAATCGGTGGCACATCGCACGATCCGCCGCGGTGACCTCGCTGGAAGCCTTCACCCGTGCGGTCCATCCAGATGGCCCACCGGCTCTGCGGGGCCGCCACAGATATCGGAGGGGTAGACATGCTCAAGTACATCGCGAAGTTCCAGGCACGGGTGCAGGGCGACGAGGGCGCGACCGCCGTCGAGTACGGCCTGATGGTGGCCCTGATCGCGGGCGTCATCTTTGTTGCCGTCGGCCTGCTGGGCGGTGCGGTCAACAACGCTTTCAACACCGTTCTCGGCGCCTTCTGAGGGACGTCTGGCACCTCGGCCGGCGGTCCCGTGCATCGTCCCGCACACCAGGGATCGCCGACCGAGGCCCGGTCGCAGACGAACGGAGTGACTGTCATGGGTACGCCCCAGAACGAGCGCGGTGCGACCGCCGTCGAGTACGCACTCATGGTCGCCGGCATCACGGGAGTGATCGCGATCACCGTGGGTCTCTTCGGCCAGGCCGTGATCGGACTCTTCAACACAGCCCTCGGCGCCTTCTGACTCGCATGGGAACGGGAGCGGACATGGACGCGATGTGCAGGCGGATCGCTCGGCGCCGCTGCGGCCATCCCGAGTCCGGTGCCGCGGCGGTGGAGATGGCGCTGCTGCTCCCGCTTCTGCTGCTGGTCCTGTTCGGCATCATCGACTTCGGGCGCATGTACAACACGCAGATCGCGCTGACCCAGGCCTCGCGGGAAGGGGTCCGTGTGCTCGCGCTCGGCAGCTCGTCGAACCCCACGTCCGTGGTGCAAGCCGCCGCCTACCCAGTGTCCGGGGTCTCAGTGGCGTACACGACCTGTCCGGCCAACCCGACGGCCACCAGCGTCGCGACGGTCACCGCGACCAAGACCTTCACCTACGTCACCCCGGTCTCCGGTCTGCTGAGCGTGCTGGGCTTCAAGTCGCTCGCGGCGCCGACCATCATGGGGAAAGCCGAGATGCGATGCGGCGGCTGAGGCCCGAGACCCCAGGCGACGACACCGGCTCGGTCGCGATCATCGTGGCGATCATGCTGGTAGTGATCCTCGGCATGGCGACGCTCGTCATCGACGTCGGCTCGCTGTACGCCGAGCGGCGCCAGCTCCAGAACGGCGCCGACTCCGCAGCGTTGGCGGTGGCCATCGACTGCGCGAGCCGGACCTGCGCGGGTTCGAGCTCTGCGTTCGCCACGGCCTCCCAGCACGCCAACGCGAACGCGAACGACGGGACCGCCACCGTGACCCAGGTCTGCGGCACCGCACCCGGCCTGTCTACCTGCTCGCCGTCTGCGCCGTCGGGTGCCTGGGACTGCGCGGCCCAGCCCACGAGCGGGCCGATGTCCACCGCCTCGTATGTGCTCGTGCGGACTCAGACGCGCACCGGCACGACGAGCCTCATGCCGCCCATCTTCGCGCGCGCCCTGGTACCGGGCTACACGGGCACGACGGTCAAAGCGTGCGCCCGTGCCGGTTACGGCGTGCCGTCTTCAGCGCAGGTGGTCGCGGTCACCGAGTCGCTGTGCGAGTGGAACGCCGCGACCTCCAACGGCACGAGGTTCGCCGCGCCGCCGCCCTACCCGCCGAACCCGGCGGCCTCGCTCGACCGGGTCATGTACCTGCACACCACGTCCAAGGCCGGCTCGTGCAAGGCCGGACCCAGCGGCGCCGACCTGCCCGGTGGCTTCGGCTTCCTGGACGATCCGGCCGGTACCTGCACGACGACGGTGAGCACGACCGGGACGTACGGCGACAACACCGGGGCGAGCGTGTCCAAGCCCTGCAAGGACGCGCTGATCGCGGCCCAGACCGGCAAGTACATCGTGTACCTGCCCATCTACAACTCGGTGACCGGCACCGGCACCAACGGCGTCTACACGCTGAAGGGGTTCGCGGCCTTCGTGGTCACCGGCTACCACCTGCCGGGGTTCTCGGCCGCGTCCTGGCTCACGGGCGCGGTCCCGTGCAGCGGCTCGGACAAGTGCATCTCCGGCTTCTACACGCAGGGGCTGATCCCAGGCGGCGGCACCGTCGGGGGCGGCACGAACCTGGGCGCCACGGTCATCCAGCTCACCGGCTGATCCCGATCCAACCGTACGACCGACAGGGAGTTGCAGCTCATGAACCGACGAGTCATCGCGGTGGTCGTCTCCGTCCTGCTCGCGCTGGTCGGCACGGCAGCGGTCTCCGCGTACGTGCACGGCGCCGACGCGCGCGCCCTGGCCGGGCAGCAGGTGGTGCAGGTGTACGTCGCGGCCAAGATGGTCCCCGCCGGGACGACCCTGCAGGACGCCGTCGACAGCGGCCTGATCACGCAGGAGTCCGTCGCGGCGAAGGGCGCGCCCGAGGGCTCACTGAGCAGCGCGAACGTGCTGGCGGACTCCTCCAGCATCGCGGTGTCGGACATCCAGCCCGGGGAGCTCGTGCTGTCGAACCGCTTCGGCGCCCAGACCGCGGTCGCGTCGGCGCTGGCTCTCCCGGACGGGATGATGGCGGTCAGCCTCGCGCTGCAGGACCCGGCGCACGTCGGCTCGTTCGTGCAGCCGGGCTCGAAGATCGCCATCTTCGACACGTTCAACGTCCGCGGGACGGTCAAGGGTGCGGCCGTGCCGTCCGGTGACCACCTGAGCGACGACTACACCAAGTTCAGGGCCACTCGGGTGCTGCTGCCCAAGGTGCAGGTCCTAGCCGTCGGCTCGACCAGCTCGTCCCCAGCCCAGTCCGGAGACCAGGGCGGCAGCAGCTCGACCTCGAGCACGTCTGGGAACCAGACCGCGCAGACGCAGACCACGACGCTGTACACGGTGGCCGTCGACCAGGCTCAGGCCGAGGCGCTCGTGCAGGCGATCCAGACCGGCACCCTGTACTTCGCCCTGCTGAACGACAGCTCGACCGTCACCGCCGGTCCGGGCATCAGCGACCTCACGCTCTTCAACGCCAAGTAGGGGACAGTCATGCCGATCCTGTTCATCGCCAGCTCGACTCTGTCCGACAGCTTCGCGTTCGCCGTGGGCCGGGAGTCCCTGCTCGTCGACAGCATGCCGGCACTTCTGCGAGCGGTCGACGAGAACCCCGACGAGCTGCTGGTCGTCATCGGCCCGGACGTGGACCTGGGTGCCGCCGTTCAGTTCACCGAGGCGCACCGTGTGCACCGGCCGCAGCTGGGCGTCGTGCTGGCCAGGCACCGCGTCGACGTGACGATCCTGGCCCAGGCGCTTCGTGCCGGCGTCCGGGAGGTGGTCAACCCCGAGGACCTGCGGTCGGTGTCCGAAGCCTGCCGCCGCTCGCTGGAGGTGTCGCGCAGCATGGTCGGCGCGGCCGGCGACGCCGCGCCGACGATCGACGGTCAAGTGGTCACGGTGTTCTCGGCGAAGGGCGGCTGCGGTAAGACCACCGTGGCCACCAACCTCGGCGTGGCCCTGGCCGCCGGCGGCGCACGACGGGTGTGCGTCGTCGACCTCGATCTCGCGTTCGGTGACGTGGGCATCGCCATGCAGCTGGTCCCGCACCGCACGCTGGTGGACGCGGTGTCGATGCTCGGATCGATGGACGTCACCGGCGTGCAGTCGCTGCTGACACCGCACAGTCCTGGTCTGGACACGATCCTGGCGCCCACCCAGCCCGGCGACGCCGAGCGGATCGCGGTCCCGCTGGTCGCCGAGCTGATCCGAACGCTGCGCGGGATGTTCGACTTCGTCGTGATCGACACCCCGCCCGCGTTCACCGAGCACGTGCTGACGGCGTTCGACGTGTCGGACTGCTATGTCCTGCTGTCCACCCTGGACATCGCCGCCCTGAAGAACCTGCGGCTCACCCTCGACATGCTCGACGTGCTCGGCTACCCGCGGGAGAGCTGGCGCATCGTGCTGAACCGCTCGGACGCCAAGGTCGGGCTGACGGTGGCCGACGTCGAGCACGTACTCAAGGTGCCGATCTCCTCGCACATCCCCTCCAGCCGCTCGGTGTCCGCCTCCATCAACAAGGGTGTCCCGATCACGCTGGACGAACCGGGTCACCCTGTGAGTGTGGCGATCCGAAGGCTCGCGGAGGACATCGTGCGGACGCGCCGAACGCCGTCTTCTGCGCTGGCGCCCAGCCAGCCCGGTACGTCTCGTGCCAGTCGCCGGCGTGGTGTCCACTCGCTCGTGTTCGCACGCCGTGGGGCTGAGTCGTGAGCCTCGCCGACCGGCTGACCCAGGTCCGCGGCGCGCAGCCGGACACGGCACCGCAGCCCGGCCCGAACCGTCCGAGCGGACCGCGCCGGCTGCGCCAGGTCGATCCGTTCGCCGAGGTCAAGCAGGCCGTGCACGCGGCGCTGCTCCAGAACCTCGGCCCGCGGCTCTACGACGCGCACCTGGGCCAGGACGATCTCGAGCACCAGGTCCGGCAGATGCTGCAGGTAGTGCTCGACAGCGAGGAGCGGCCGCTGACCGCCGCGGACCGCACCCGGGTCGCGCAGGAGGTGGCAGACGACATCCTCGGTCACGGTCCGCTCGAGCCATTCCTGCGCGATCCCGAGATCACCGAGATCATGGTGAACGGCCACGACCAGATCTTCGTCGAACGGTTCGGCCGGCTGCTGCCGGTGGACGCGACGTTCCAGGACGAGGCGCACCTGCGTCGCACGATCGACAAGATCGTGGCGCGGGTCGGGCGCCGAGTCGATGAGTCCAGCCCGATGGTGGATGCCCGCCTGCCTGACGGCAGCCGGGTGAACGCGATCGTCCCGCCCGTGGCGCTGGACGGCTCGATCCTCACGATCCGGAAGTTCTCCTCGGACCCGTTGACGGACCAGGATCTGCTCAGCTTCGGCACCATGACCCCGGCTGTCCGTGAGCTGCTGGACTGCTGTGTCCGCGGGCGCCTGAACATCCTCATCAGCGGCGGCACCGGCTCGGGCAAGACCACGACGCTGAACGTGCTGTCCGCCTACATCCCCGAGGACGAGCGGATCGTCACAATCGAGGACGCAGCCGAGCTCCAGCTCCACCAGGAGCACATCGTGCGGCTGGAGTCGCGGCCGTCGAACATCGAGGGGCGCGGCGAGATCAGTATCCGCGACCTCGTCCGCAACGCACTGCGCATGCGCCCGGACCGCATCGTCGTGGGTGAGGTCAGGGACGAGGCTGCGCTGGACATGCTGCAGGCGATGAACACCGGCCACGACGGATCGATCACCACCGTCCACTCGAACTCCCCGCGCGACGCCCTCGCCCGGCTGGAGACGATGGTGCTGATGGCCGGCATCGAGCTGCCCGTCCGGGCGATCCGTGAGCAGGTGTCCAGCGCCGTCGACCTGATCGTGCACCAGGCCCGGCTCAAGGACGGCAGCCGTCGGATCACGCACGTCACCGAGGTCGTGGGGATGGAGGCAGACATCATCACCCTGCAGGATCTGTTCGCGTTCGACTTCAGGGCCGGGCTGGACGAGGCAGGCCGCTACCGGGGAAACCTTCGCCCGGCCGGTCTGCGCCCCGCGTTCACCAACAAGCTCGCCGACGCCGGCGTGAACCTTCGGCCCGAGCTGTTCGGGTTCGAGGTCGTGCAGTGAGAAGGCTGCGCCTGGCGAGGTCTGCGGCTCTCGTGACCGGGATCCTGCTCACCCTGGCGGTGCCGGTGCACGCGTGGGCCGACGCTAGCGGCTCGCTCGTCTCCGTCCATTCGGACGGACACCAGGTCGACCTGCTCGTGGCGGCGGAGGGCCTTACCACCGGTTCCGCCCTCGACCCCTCGTCGGTGGAGCTGACCGTCGACGGGGTGCTCGTGCCGGCGACGGCCGTGGCGGTCTCGCGGACCGACTCCGCAGCGCCACGTCGCGTGGCAGTCATCGCTGTCGACACCAGCGGCTCGATGGCCGGCGCGCCGCTCGCCGAGGTCAAGCAGGCAGCGCTCGCGTTCCTGGCGCAGGTCCCGTCGGACGTCGCCGTCGGCCTCGTGTCGTTCAACGACTCAGTTCGGGTCGCGGTCGTACCGACCCTTGACCGACAGGTCGTCCGCACCAAGGTGGCTGCGCTCCAGGCGGCCGGCAGCACTGTCCTGTACGACGGGATGGCGGCGGCCGTCGGTCAGCTGGGTAGATCAGGTCAACGCCTGCTGGTCGTGCTCAGCGACGGCGCCGACACGTCGAGCCGTACCACGCTCGCCGCTGTCACATCCGCACTCCGCAGCGGTCACGTGACCACGGAGCTGGTGGGTTTCCGCACCGACCCGGCTCAGACGGCCACCCTACGCAAGCTCGCATCCGACACGGGTGGACGGCTAGTCCCCGCGTCCGACGTGCACTCCCTGGTTGGAGCGTTCTCCGCCGCGGCAGGCTCGTTCGCCACGCAGATACGCGTGACGGGGACACCGGCCGTCGACCTCTCCGCCGGCAGCCACGCCCTCTCCGTCAGCATGCGCTTCGGCACGCAGTCGGTGAGCGGCACCGCTGCCTTCACGGTGACGGCCACGTCCGTGTCGTCGGCGCAGCCGACGACCGCACCCGCCGGCCTCGTCGCGGCGTCGCTGTTGACCCGTCCCGCCGTGCTGATCCCGTTGCTCGCCCTCGTCTTCGTCGGGCTGCTGGCCCTCATGCTGGCCATGCTTCTTCCGCGTGGCCAGGCTGCGACGCGACAGAACCTGCGCACCCTCGAGGCGTACGGACTCGGCGTCCGCGGCGGGGGCCGGCACGGGGCCCCGACTGCCGCGGACGCCAAGACCGGTCTTGCCCAGACCGCATTGGTCGTGTCAGAGCGCTTCGTCGAGCGGCGTGGGATCCGGGAGCGCCTCGTGCTCCGGCTCGAGCGGGCCGACGTCCGGATGACGGCAGGAGAGTGGGTCCTGCTGCGTACGTGTGCGGGTGTCGTCGCGGTCGCACTGGCGTCCCTGCTGGTCGGTAACGTCCTGATCGGCCTCGTCGTGGGAGTCCTCATTACCTGGATCGCCTCGCACACGTACCTGAGTACGAAGGCCGCCCGGCGCGCGGGCGCGTTCGAGTCGGCGCTGCCGGACACTCTGCAGCTGGTCGCCAGCTCTATCCGCACCGGCTTCTCCTTGCCGCAGGCACTCGACGCCGCTGCTCAAGGCGCGAATCAGCCGATGTCCGGCGAGCTGAACCGCGCGCTCGGCGAGAGCCGTCTCGGCGGTTCGCTGGAGGACGCTCTGGACCGCCTGGCCGAGCGCATGGGTAGTCAGGACCTGCGCTGGACGGTGATGGCGATCCGCATCCAGCGCGAGGTGGGCGGAAACCTGTCCGAGGTGCTCCATACGACCGCGGCCACGATGCGCGAACGCGCCGCGATGCGTCGCCAGGTCCGGGCCCTGTCAGCCGAGGGCCGCCTGTCCGCCTATGTTCTGGTGGCTCTGCCGCTGTTTCTCGCGCTGTTCCTGTTCCTGACGCGCCGCGCGTACCTCAGCCTGCTCTGGACGACACCTCCGGGTCTAGTCATGTCCGCCGGCGCCTGTGTCGGGATGCTCGTCGGGTGGCTGTGGATGCGCAAGCTCGTCGACGTGGAGGTCTGATGAACGACATCACAGTGCTCGGTCTCGGCCTGGCCGCGATCTTCGGCGCGCTCGCGCTGGTCCTGGTCTCGCTGCTCGCGCGGCGGCCCACCACCAACGGTGTCGGACGCCAGCTCGCAGTCCTGGAACAGATGGCCGGCGGCGCCCCGGCGGTGCAGGCCGAGCAGTCGTTCAAGGAGCGGATGGTCGTGCCGTTCGCGGAGAACATGCGGGCCCTCGCCGCGCACCTGTCGCCGGCTCGCGCGACGGACGGTCTGCAGCGACGGCTGGATATCGCCGGGAACCCGAAGGGCATGACACCCGACCAGCTTCTGGCGGTGAAAGGCCTGTCACTGGTGGCCGGTCTCGTCGTGGGCGCCCTGGTCGGCGCAAGGCACGGCGTGCTTGGTCTGGTGCTCTTCGCGCTCGCCTTCGGCACGGCCGCGTTCTTCGTACCCGACCTGCTGGTCTACAACAGCGGCGTCAAACGCCAGGACGAGATCCGCCGCACGCTGCCCGACGCCCTGGACATGCTGACAATCAGCGTTGAGGCCGGCCTCGGGTTCGACGCTGCGCTCTCGCAGGTTGCGCGGAACACCACGGGACCGCTGGCCGGCGAGTTCTTCCGCGTCCTCAAGGAGATGCAGATCGGGCGGAGCCGCACGACGGCCTTCCTCGCCCTCCGCGAGCGGACCACCGTCGAGGAGCTGCACATCTTCGTGTCCGCGCTGGTGCAGGCCGACAAGCAGGGCATCCCGGTCGCCAACGTGCTTCGGGAGCAGTCGAAGGAGATGCGGCTCAAGCGTCAGCAGCGCGCCGAGGAGGCCGCTGCGAAGGTGCCGGTGAAGATCATGTTCCCGCTGATCATCTGCATCTTCCCGGTCATCTTCGTGGTGATCATCGGACCTGGCGCCATCCAGATCGTCCGCGCGTTCACGGGCCAGCTGTGATCGCCGTTCCCGCGCCCGTGCGTGGGTACGCGCCGCGCATCGACTGGGGCCGGATCGTTCTGGTCCCGGTCTTCGCACTCCTCCTGCTGGTCAACGCGGCGGCGGCGGTGACCGTGCTGCGCGAGCGGCAGGGCGCGGCGGCGGGAGCCGGGTTGCTGGCATCGGGTCTGACCATCGCCTTCTACGTCCTCGTGATCGTCGCCTACCTACGCAGGGGGGCAGCGTCGGCGACCACCCCGTCGGCAGTGGCCCGTGTCGCGGCGGTGCTCGGGACCGCAGCGCCGGTGCTGCTCATGTTCGTCGGCGCCGGGCGGGACGTCTCCCTCACCAGCGACCTGGCGGCGAGCGCCCTGATGGTGGCCGGTCTCGGGCTGTCGGTGTGGTCGTTGCGCGCCCTCGGCACCAACCTGAGCGTCATCGCGCAGGTGCGCGGTCTCGCGGCGTCCGGCCCCTACCGCTGGGTCCGGCACCCGCTGTACGTGGGCGAGATCATCACGGTGCTCGGAATCGTCGTACGAAGCCCCGGCGCGGCCGGGGTCGCGGTCTGGGTCGCTCTGGTGCTCCTGCAGGCCTACCGGGCAGTGGCCGAGGAACAGTTGCTGGCCGCCGGCCACAGCGGCTACTTGGACTACATGTGCCGGACGGCTCGGTTCCTGCCGGGCATCGTCTGATCCGCAGACGCCACGGGCCGGCTAATCCACGAATACGCGCTCGTCGACGAGACGCTCGGCGACCGCTGTCGCCTCGGGGTCGAAGCCGCCGTGCGCGAACCGCTTGCGCAGCTCAACGTCGACGTGTGCTTTGCCCGACCGGTTCTTCTCAACCGTGCAGACGACATAGTCGGCGAAGCGGGCCGAGTCCGGGTTGCCGTACACGAGGTGGTGGCGAGCGACGACGTTCTGTTTTTCGTTCAGGATCAGCGCCACATCGGCCTCGTACGCGAGAGCGGTGGACCCACGCAGATGGTTCAGGCGCAGCCGGTTCCCGTCTAGACCCGACCTGTCCGCCGCGACCAGCGCGACCACGGACACGTCCCACTGGGTGGCGTGGTCCTTGAGCCGCTCGACGACGTCGGCGACCCGCTCGTTCTCGGGCGCGCCGGGGAAGCGGCTCGGCACCTTCTGCAGATAGTCGACGAACAGGACGGCGTGGCTGGCACCTTCGAGTGCGCCGAGATCGACAGGGATCCCGCTCGCGCCTGACCCGCGCAGGAGCCGCAGCCGGTCGCCGTACGCCTGCAATGCTGCCGTCGCCGAGGCCAGCCTGCGGTCCACTCGCGCGTGGTAGCCGACATGATCGTCGGCAGCGGTCGTGCGCCGCGACAGTGGCTCGTCGTAGGGGTGCGCGAGCCCGGCCTCCATCAGAAGCAGACGGGTCAGCAGCTCGTTGTCGCCGTGCTCGTAGCACAGGTACAACGCCCGCCCGCCGGCGCCGGCCACGGCGCGTGCCATCTGCAGTGCCATGGTGGTCTTGCCGACGCCGGGTGCCCCGCCGACCAGCACCAGCTCGCCGCGGTGCAGTCCACCCCCGAGGTGGGCGTCCAGCAGCGCGAAGCCAGTGGTCCAGGGGTTGGACTTCAGCAACCGCGCAGGGTCGGGACCGAGCAGCTCGGCAGCACTGTGGCCCAGCTCGGGCTCCATGCCGTGACTCGCCTCCACCTGTCGACGTGGTCAGTGAAGCCATGATCCCGGTCCTTGGCACCGCACGGCATCGGTTGACCCGTCGGTAACGCCCGCGCGCGTATGAGAGGGACTCGTCCGTTCGGCCGACCCCCCCGACGGCGCTCACGCAACCCGGCGCGGGAGCTCACCGGCTGGACCGGACCGTCAGGACTTTGAATGTCCCTAAGGCGCGGTCGGTCTCCCGGTGGACTGCGTTGTCGCCCCGGGCTTTCGCTTGGACGTGCGGCCGCTCGCGTTCTCCGCAGGTTCCGAACTGCGTTGATCAGGAAACGGAACGACTGAGATGACCGATGAGTGACCGAGTACGAGCGTTGCCGCTACGACCAGCCGAAGACGGGGCTCGCCGTCGTGCAGGAGTGCGCCACGACGCAGCCGCTGGCAGAGGGCGGCAGGTTGCGGCTCGCCGCCCAGGTGGGGCTGGCCCGGACCGTGTTCGCCGGTGCGCTGGCCGTCGAGGCGGTGGACGCCGGCTGCCCGACGGCATCGTCGGTGGAGACGGGTGAGTCCACTGACCCGCCCAGCCCAATAACCGGGGTGATCTCAGGCGGTCGATGCAACACCCTGCTGTTCGGGGTGGCGTCGAGCGGAGGCTGGGATGGGTCAGCGGTTGTCTGATGCGGAGAAGGCTGTGATCGCGGCGCGGGCGGCGGCGGGGGTTCCGTCGCGGCGGATCGCGCGGGAGATGGGTCGGCCGCATCGCACGGTCCATGGGTATGTGGAGCGGCTTGCGGCGGCGGCCGCCGCGGGTGCGGCAGCGGTCGGGTGCGGCAGTTGTCGTTGGTCGAGCGGGAGGAGATCTCCCGCGGGCTGGCCGGCGGGTCGGTCGTTGCGGTCGATCGCGGCCGGGCTGGGGCGTTCGCCGTCGACGGTGTGCCGGGAGGTGGCCCGCAACGGGGGTGCCCGCCGGTATCGGGCCACCCGGGCCGAGGACCGGGCCTGGGCCCGGGGGCGGCGACCGAAGACGGCGAAGCTGGCCGTCCATGGCGAGCTGCGGGCGGCGGTGCAGGACAGACTGGCGTTGCGCTGGTCGCCGCAGCAGATCGCCGGGTGGCTGCGGCAGGAGTTTCCTGGTCGGGCGGAGATGCACGTGTCGCACGAGACGATCTACCTGTCGCTGTTCGTGCAGGGCCGCGGCACGCTGCGCAAGGAACTGCACGCCTATCTGCGTCGCGGTCATGCCACCCGCCGCCCGCGCGGCTACTCCACCTACAACGGGCAGGGCAAGCTGCGCGACATCGTCCACATCTGCCAGCGCCCGGCCGAGGTCGAGGACCGGGCGGTGCCCGGGCACTGGGAAGGTGACCTGCTGCTGGGCACCTCCGCCAGCTGCATCGCCACCTTGGTCGAGCGGCAGTCCCGGTTCGTGATGCTGGTCAAGATCCCCGGCCGGCGCACCTCCGAGCTGGTCACCGCGGCGCTGGCGGCCAAGATCCAGGACCTGCCGGCGGCGTTGTTCAAGTCGTTGACCTGGGACCAGGGCAAGGAGATGAGCGAGCACGCGCAGTTCACCATCGACACCGGTGTCCAGGTCTACTTCTGCGACCCCCGCAGCCCCTGGCAGCGCGGCAGCAACGAGAACACCAACGGGCTGCTGCGCCAGTACTTCCCCAAAGGCAAGTCCATGGCCGGCTACACCCAAGCCCACCTCGATGCCGTCGCCGACCAGCTCAACGGCCGACCTCGACAAACCCTGGGCTGGAAGACACCATCACAAGCACTCGAGCAGGCGTTGCGCTGACCGGTTGAGTCCGCCGG
>CAVQCJ010000002.1:0-1969045 GCA_963711005.1 uncultured Actinomycetota bacterium
TGTACGCCGGGTTCTGTGGCCGCGACGCCTTGCGGCACTGTCACGGCCGGCGGCCATCCATCTAGACCTGCCGTTGCCGACAGGCTCTTGCGGTCTACCCGCAGGCTCGGGCGGGCCGCCCTCGAACGCCTGCGCAGGACCCGCGGCCGAAGCCACGAGCCCCTTTTGACCTTGCTCCTGGTGGGGTTTGCCGAGCCGCCCGGGTCACCCCGGGCGCTGGTGGTCTCTTACACCGCCGTTTCACCCTTACCGGCTCGCTCCCTGCTTGCGCAGAGCTCGGACCGGCGGTCTGTTTTCTGTGGCACTTTCCCGCGGGTCGCCCCGGGTGGGTGTTACCCACCACCTTGCCCTGTGGAGCCCGGACGTTCCTCGACGACGCCATCGCTGGCACCGCCGCGGCCGCCCGGCCGGCTCGTCCGCCGTCCGGCAAGGGTAGCGGCGCTGACGCCTACGCCGGGACGAAGCGCACGACCCGGCGCGCGACGTCGGCCTCGTGCAGCCGGACCCGCAGCGGCTCGCCGAGCGGGAGCGGGCCGTGGGTCGCTTCGCACCGAGCGAGGACGGCGGGGTCGGCGAGCGCGACGGTGCCACCGCCGCGGCGTTCGTCGATCTCGACGACGAGCCCGTCGAAGGCCTTCCCGACGGACGGCGCCAGCACGACGGCCTCGACCAGGTCGACCATCGCCCGGTCGAGGGCATGCCCGCGGTGGTCGCCCTTGGCCATCTCCTCGGGCAGCACGGGCAAGGCGTCCCGCGCCCACGCCGGCACCTCCACCCCGCCGCACAGCGCGAGGCATACCTCACCGGCGTAGCGGTCGACGAGCCGTCGCAGCGGCGCGGTGCAGTGGGCGTACGGCGCAGCGATCGCGGCATGGGTGGTCCGGCCCGGCTGTTGGCCGTCGAACGCGGAGTAGGCAGCGCCGCGGAACAACGCGGTGGCCTCGGTGAGAAAAGCCTCGACCCGGCCGTGGTCTACGGACGGATGCCGGCCGATGCGGTCCAGCAGCGCCCCGTAGGTCTCGTCGGCCGGCCAGTCGAGGCCGAGGCCGCGGGCGACCCGGCGAAGGCGGGCGACGTCGCGGTCGTCGGCGGGCGGCATAGTGCGCAGGACCCCGATCCCGCCGGCGAGCATGAGCTGCGCGGCGGCCATGCCGGTGAGCAGGGAGATCTGGGCGTTCCAGTCCTCGACGGGCAGCCCGGCGCGGAACCGCAGCTGCCACCCGTCGCCATCGGGCACGACTTCCTGGGTGGGCACCTGGAGGTTCATGCCGCCGCGGTCGCGCTGGCGGTCCAGCCGCAGCAGCCCCACCTCGCGCAGGAGCTGCACCGGCCCCGGCGCGGTGCCAGCGTCCAGGGCCGCCTGCACCGACGGGTAGTCCTGCTGCTCACGACTGCGTACCAGTGCGCGCCGTACATCGGTGTGCTGCAGCTCGCCGTCGTGGTCGATGTCGAGCGTCCACACCAGCGCCGGCGCGGTCTGCTTCGGCAGCAAGGACGCGGCGCCCTCGCTGAGGCTCGGTGGGTACAGCGGGGTGCGCCGGTCCGGGGCGTACAGGGTCTCGACGCGTCGGTGCGCCTCGAGGTCGACGGGATCGCCAGCGGCCACGAAGGCGGCGACGTCGGCGATCGCGTACCGAACGCGGTAGCCGGCACCGGACCGTTCGATGGCATACGCCTGGTCGAGGTCGCGCGAGCCCGGCGGGTCCAGCGTGGCGAACGCGACGTCGGTGAGGTCGAGCGCGGGCAGTCGTGGAGCGCGGGCCGCGGCCGCGGCGGCTGCGAGGACGGCCGGGTCGAAGGCGTCCGGGACCTGGAGCTCGGACCGCACCTGCTCGAACCCGGCGCGCAGCTCGGCACCGTCGCCGGCCGGGAGGCTGACATGGCGGCGCGGCACCCGCGCAGGCTACCGACGCCGGGTCGCCCGGTCGTCGAGCCGCGGGCGCGACCCACCGCCGGTTAGGGTCGGGGACCGTGCTCGTCCTGCTGCCGCCGTCCGAGGGGAAGTCGACCTCCCGCCGCCGCAGCGCCCCGGTCGACGTGGACCGCCTCTCGTTCCCCGAGCTCAACGCCACCCGCGAGCGGCTGCTCGACGACCTGGTCGCCCTCTGCGACGGTGACCAGCACAAGGCCCGCGAGGTACTCGGCCTGCCGCCCGGCCTCGCCGCCGAGGTCGACCGCGACCGGCTGCTGCGGTCCGCTCCGGCCGTGCGGGTCGACCAGCTGTACACCGGGGTCCTCTACGAGGCGCTCGACCTCGCCTCGCTCGACCCGGCGGCGCGAAGGCGTGCCAACCGCGCACTGGTTGTCCTGAGCGGGCTGTGGGGTGCGCTGCGGCCGACCGACCGGGTGCCCGCCTACCGGCTCGCCCCGGACGTCTCGCTCCCGGGCACCGGACCGGTGGCGGCCGTGTGGCGCCCGGTCCTGCCGGCCGTGCTCGCCCAGGAGGCGCGGCGCGGACTCGTGCTGGACCTGCGCTCGACCGCGTACACCGCGATGGGCCGGCTGACCGGGCCGGTGGCGGACCGCACGGTGGGTCTGCGCGTCCTGCACGAGCGGGTCCCTGGCGACCCGGCGTCGCGGGTCGTCGTCAGCCACTTCAACAAGGCCACGAAGGGACGGCTGGTCCGCGCCCTGCTCGACAGCGGCGCCGACCCGCGCAACGCGGCCACGCTCGTGACGGTGCTGCGCGACCTCGGCTACGACGCGGCGCCCCGGCCGGACGGCCAGCCGAACGACCTCGACGTCGTCGTGGTCGAGCTCTGACCCGAGAACCGCGGGTCGCAGAGGTCAGACGTGCTGGAAGGGCAGCAGTCCGCCGAGGTGCTGGGTGTCGTTGAGGCTGCGCAACGACGCGTTGCCGTCGTCGAACCACAGCACGGTCGACAACGAGGCCGGCGCCAGCTCCATCCGGTACGCCGCCCGGGCCGGCGCCTGCAGGGCCAACAGCACCAGGGTCTTGATCGGGGTCACGTGCGAGACCACCACGACGGTGCCGGCGTGCGCCCGGTCCAGCAACCGGTCCCGGGCCGCCCGCACCCGGTCCAGCACCGCGTCGAACGACTCGCCGCCCGGCGGCGCCACCGCGGTCGAGGCCAGCCACGCGGCGAGCTCGTCCGGCCAACGCTCCTCGACCTGCGCGAACGTCAGACCCTCCCAGGCGCCGAACCCGCACTCGGCCAGGTCGTCGTCCACCTCGAGCGGAACTTCGAGCAGATCGGAGACCACCTGCGCGGTCTCGCGCGCCCGCAGCAACGGCGACGAGACGACCAGGTCGACGCCGCCGAGCTCGGCCAGCCGCCGCCCGGACGCGACGGCCTGCGCACGACCGTCCTCGGACAGCGGCGGGTCCTCGCCGCCCGACCCGCTGAACCGCTTCTGCCGGGTGTGCGCGGTCTCGCCGTGCCGCAGCAGCACGAAGGTCGTCGGCTCCCCCAGGTCGTGCGCCCAGCCCACCAGCTTGTTCGGCGGCGCGTCCTCGAGCTCGTCGGCGAGCCCAGGGCCGCCGTCGTCCTCCTGCAGGGACCCGGGGACCACCCCGGAGGCCGACTCGACCCACGGCCGACCGGCCTCCGCCAGGTCCAGCGCCTCGTTCACCAGCCGGTCCGCCGCCTTGTTCCTCGCCCGCGGGATCCAGGTGTACGTGACCCGGCCAGGCGGCCAGATCGCCAGCGCCCGCTTGGCGAGCGTCCGCATGTCCGGGTGCTTGACCTGCCATCGCCCGGACAGCTGCTCGACCACGAGCTTGGAGTCCATCCTTACGTCGACCTCGGCCTCCGGGTCGAGGTCGCGGGCGGCCGTCAGCCCGGCGATGATCCCCCGGTACTCGGCGACGTTGTTGGACGCCGTGCCGATGTGCTCGGCCACCTGGGCCAGCACCTCGCCGCTGGCTCCGTCGAACACCACCGCGCCGTACGCGGCCGGTCCCGGGTTGCCGCGCGAGCCGCCGTCGGTCTCGACGACGAGCCGCCGCCGGCCGGGCCTGGTCGGGTCGCTCACCCGGAGGCGCCCGGCCGGACCAGGATCCGGCGGCACTCCTCGCAGCGGTGCACCTCGTCCGCCGGTGCCGCGGCGATCCGCGCCAGCTCGGTCGGGGTCTGCTCGAGCCGGCAGCCCATGCAGCGCCCGCCCTGCAGCGCGGCCGCGCCGACGCCGCCGTTGTCCGCACGCAGCTTCTCGTACAGAGCCATCAGGTCGGCCGGCAGGCCGGTCGCGGCCCGGCCGCGCTCGCCGGCGAGGTACGCCGTGTTCTTGTCGATATCGGTGAACGCCTCGTCGCGCTGCGCCTCGAGGTCGGCCTGCTCGGCGGCCAGCGCGGCGGACCGCACGGTCAGCTCGTCGACGCGGGCCGAGACGTCCTCGAGGCGTTGCATGGCCTCCAGCTCGACCTCTTCGAGGTCGCTCTGCCGCTTGGCCAGCGACCCCAGCTCATGCTGCAGCGCCTCGAGCTCCTTGGCCGAGCCGACTGCCCCTGCGTCCATCCGCTGCCGGTCCCTCGCCGCGCGCTGCCGGACCGTCTCGACGTCCTGCTCGGACTTGGCGACCTCGCGCTCGATGTCGGACTGCTCGGTCTGCGCGCCGACCAGCAGGTCGCGGACCTGGGTGGTCTCCCCGGTCACCCGGTCCAGCTCGGCCAGCTGCGGCAACGTCCGGCGCCGGTGGGCCAGCTGGTCGATCCTGGCGTCGAGCGCCTGGACGTCCAGCAGTCGCAGCTGGTCGGCATGATCGGCGTTCAGGGCCGGCTCCCCTCGATGGGCTCGCGGATGTGCTCGCGGATGCGATCGTGCGTGACCAGCGCGGTCCACGGGTCCGTGACCAGGTACGAGATGCGGACGTCCACCGTATCGGCCAGCTCGGCCGCAACCGCCCGGGCCGCCGCCGGCAGCCACGGCCACTCGCTGGCCCAGTGCCCCGGGTCGATCAGGGCCGGGCCGCCGCTGGCCACGAGCTCGCTGCTGTAGTGGTGCCGCAGGTCGGCGGTCACGAACACGTCGGCGCGGGCCTGCGCCGCCGGCTCGAGGAACTGGTCGCCGGCGCCGCCGCACACCGCCACCCGAGCCACCGGCCGCGACAGGTCCCCGGCCACCCGCAGCCCGACCGGGGTCGCGGGCAGAGCGTCGGCGACCCGCTGGGCGAACGCGCCGAGCGTCGTCGGGTGGGCGAGGTCGCCGACCCGGCCGGAACCCGTCCCGGCCGGGCCGGTCGGCGACGGGACCAGTGGCTCCGGGTCGACCACGCCGAGCACCCGGGCCAGCTCGGCGCTCACCCCGCCCGGAGCGTCGTCGGCGTTCGTGTGCGCGACGTAGAGCCCGCAGCCGGCGGTGAGCAGCCGGGTGACGAGCCGGCCCTTGGTGGTCCCGCCGTAGACGGTCGAGGTGCCGCGCAGGTACAGCGGGTGGTGCGTGACCAGGAGCTGGGCGCCGAGGGCGATCGCCTCGTCGACCACCGCCTCGACCGGGTCGACGGCGAGCAGCACCGTCCGCACCTGGCCGGCGGGTTCGCCGCAGACCGGGCCCACGGCGTCCCAGTCCGCGGCCGTCTCCGGCGGGTAGAGGCGGTCCAGCACGGCCACCACGTCGGCGAGCGAGGGCGGCGGGGGCGGCGACGGCACGGCTCCGAGGCTATCCCCCGGGGTCCCGGGCCCGGACGATGCCGATCAGAGGATGCCGTTCAGACGATGGCCTCGTCGACGTAGCACCAGCGCCAGGACTCCCCCGGCTGGAAGGACCGCATGACCGGGTGCCCGGTGCTCTCGAAGTGTTTCGTGGCGTGCCGGTTCTTGGAGGAGTCGCAGCAGCCGATGTTCCCGCAGGACAGGCACTCGCGCAGGTGCACCCAGCGGTCGCCGAGCGCGAGGCACTCGCCGCAGCCTTCCGGCGTCAGCGGCTGGACGGTCGTGGACAGGTCGGCGAGATGGGGACAGACGGTCATGGCACGATCATCCGGGCAGCACCGGTTCGGGCCAAACCGGGTCCGGCCGGGTCGGGCCGGGAGGGTGCCGTGAGCGAGCTCGGCGTGCTGCTCCTCGTGGCCGGCGCGGTCGCGGTCGCCGGGATCTCGCGCCGCAAGGGCTGGCCGGCGCCCCTGGTCGTGGTCCTGGTCGCGCTGGTGGTCTCCGAGCTGCCGCGCATGCCGCGGGTCGAGATCGACCCGGACCTCGTCCTCGACGTCTTCCTGCCGCCGCTGCTCTACTCCGCCGCGCAGGAGTCCTCGTACCTGTCGATCCGGCGGAACCTGCGCCCGATCGCGCTGCTGTCGGTCGGGCTGGTCGTCTTCACGACTGTGGTCGTCGCAGTCGCGTCGTGGTGGCTGATCGGACCGCTCTCGCTGGGCACGGCTTTCGTGCTGGGCGCGGTCGTCGCGCCGCCGGACGCGGTGGCCGCGACCGCGGTCGGTCGCACCCTCGGGCTGCCCAGGCGGGTTCTGACGATCCTGGGCGGGGAGAGCCTGCTGAACGACGGCACCGCGCTCACGCTCTACCAGGTCGCGGTCGCCGCGGTGGTCAGCGGCACGATCAGCGTGGCCGCGGGGTTCGGGCTGTTCGTGGTCACCGCGGCCGGCGGCATCCTGGTCGGCCTGCTCATCGGCAAGGCCGCCATCTGGCTCCTGTGCCGGCTGTACGACGGTGTGCTCGAGAACACGGTGTCGTTGCTGGTCCCGTTCGTCGCGTTCACCGTCGCGCAGGCTCTGCACACCTCCGGTGTGCTCGCCGTGGTACTCGCCGGCCTGACGATCGGGCACGCGGCGCCGCGTTCGCTGTCGTACGCCGCCCGGCTGCAGTCCGAGGCGGTCTGGCGCATGATCGACTTCCTGCTCGAGTCCGTGGTGTTCATGGTGATCGGACTCCAGCTGCCCACGGCGCTGGAACAGGTGCGCGGCTTCGCGAGCACCTGGCAGCTGGTCGGCTGGGGTGCGTTCGTCCTGATCGTCGTCATCGTGACCCGGCTGGTCTGGGTGTACCCCGCGACGTACGTCCCGCGCTGGATCCCCAGCGTCGCCAGGCGGGACCCGGCACCCCCGGTGACAGTGCCGACGGTGATCGGCTGGGCCGGCATGCGCGGCGTCGTCTCGATCGCGGCCGCCGTCGCCCTCCCGCTGAGCACGGACGCGGGCGCCGGGTTCCCGCAGCGCGACCTGGTGATCTACCTGGCGTTCGTGGTGGTGGTGGGGACGCTGGTCATCCAGGGGTTCACACTGCCCTGGCTGATCCGCCGGCTGCACGTGACCGGCGACGACACGGCCGACCTGCTCGCCGAGGCGGAGGCGCAGCAGCGGGCCGCGGCCGCCGCCGTCGACCGGCTGGACGTGCTGCTCGCCGACGAGCCGGACGTCGACGACGAGGTGGTCGAGCGGCTGCGCGCCCGGACCCAGGGACGCGCGCTGACGGCCTGGGAGCGCCTCGGCGGCGAGGGCTCGCCGGAGGCGCCGAGCGCCACCTACCGACGGCTGCGCCGGCAGATGCTGGCGGCCGAGCGGGACGCCTTCGTCAAGATGCGCGACGCGGGTCGCCTCGACGACGAGCTCTTGCGCAAGGTGCATCGCGAGCTGGACCTGGAGGAGGCGATGCTCGCCCGCGAATGACGGCCGGGAGGAGGCAGAGTCCTAGCTCTTCTTGGGGGGAACGATGACGACCGAGTGGTGGGCCGCGTCCTCCTTGGCCCGCTTGTCCGCCCGCTTCTCCTTGATGGACTTGCCGGACTTCTTGGTCTTGGAATCGTGCGGGGACTTGTCGCCCATCGTCGCTCCTCGGCCGGGAGTCCGGAGGGCTCCGTCGCGGTGACAGTACGCCCCGGAAAGCCGGTCCGCGGCAGCCTCGGGTGGGCTAGCGTCTGAGGCGACCTCGGGGAGAGTCGCATGGCACGCACATCGTTGGCGGGCAAGCCGCTGGTCCAGGCCTCGTACCGGCTCCTGCTCCGCGACAAGTCCATGATCCTTCTGCTGTTCATCGGCGGCATCTGCTCGGCCGTGGCTTTCGGGCTGGTCGTCGCAGGTGCGTCCGTCGTCCATGGCGGATGGCTCACCGACGGGGACGGCGTGCTCGGGCTCGGCGCCTACGCGCTCGCCCTCCTGCTGTCGACCTTCGTGTCGACGTTCTTCATGGGTGCCGTCGTGGGCGCGGCGATGCTCCGCGCCGACGGGGGCGTCCCGGACGTGTCGTCGGCCCTGGCGCTCGCCTGGGATCGGCGCGGCCCGCTGCTGGCCTGGGCCGCCATGTCCACCGTGGTCGGGGTCGTCATGAACGTGCTCCAGCGGTTCGGCGTCGCCGCGCTGCTCGTGCGACTGTTCGCCGGCCTGGCGTGGGCCGTGGCGACGATGTTCGCGGTGCCGGTGATCATGACCGAAGGCACCATGCCCGTGGAGACCGTCCGCCGGTCCGCGCACATCCTCACGTCGCGCTTCGGGTCGAATGTGCGGGCGACGTTCCGGCTCGGGGTGCAGTGGACACTCGCCATCCTCGCCTCGACCGCAGCCGCCGTCGTCGGGTTCGGGCTGCTGAGCTCGGCCGCTGACGGCGCCGCGCTCGTCCAGCGCCTGGTCGGTGGCGTGCTGCTGGTCTGCGGCGTCGTCGCGTTCTTCGTCGTCTCGGCGATCTACTCGGCCGTCTCGGTCTACCTGCGCACCGTGCTGTTCCGCTACGCGACCGGTCGTCCGACCCCCGGCATCGAGGCGTCCACCCTTCCGTTCATGTACGGCGACCCCGCGGCGTGAGCGAAGTCCCGGCGCGTGGCTGACCGCAGGCACGGCCGTCCGGCGCCGGAGACCACCGACACGGTCAGGTCCGAGGACTGGCAGGGCCGCGACCTCGACGGGCAGCGGTTCAGCCGCACGAGCTTCGTCGACGTGGACCTCACGGAGGCGACCGGTGACGGCGCCTCGTTCGACGAGTGCGTCTTCCGGAGCTGCCGGCTCAACTGCTCGACCTTCTCGGACAGCGCGTTCACCAACTGCACGTTCGTCCGCTGCAACCTGTTCGAGGCGAGCTTCACCCGGTGCAAGCTCGTCGGCAGCATGTTCGACGGGTGCACGTACACGCTGCTGAAGGTCACCGGCGGCGACTGGTCGTACGTGGGACTGCCCGGCGCCGACCTGCGCGGGGTCTCGTTCGAGGGCGCGCGGTTCCGGGAGGCCGACCTGACCGGCGCCCGTTGCCAGGACGCCTGCCTGCGCGACCTGGACCTGTCGGGTGCTTCGCTGCACGACGCAGACCTGTCCACCGCGGACCTGCGCGGCAGCGACCTGTCCTCGCTCGACCCGTTCACCACCAAGGTCGCGGCCGCCGTGATCACCTGGGAGCAGGCCACCGTCCTGGCGCGTGGCATCGGGCTCGACGTCCGTCCCGAATGACCTCCTTCGACGCGGGGCGGGCGACGGCCGAGCTGCTGCGACGGCTGGACGAGCACGCCGACCCGGTCCGCGCCGTGAACGCGCAGGCGTACCTCAAGCACCGGGTTCCGCACCTGGGCGTCACCGTTCCGGTGGTCCGCTCGTCGGTGCTCACCATGCTGCGCGACGAGCCAGCGCTGTCCGGCCACGGCCCGATGACCGCGCTGGTCGGCGCGCTGTGGCTGCGGCCGACGTTCGAGGAACGGCTCGCCGCCGTCGAGGTGCTCGCCGCGCGTCCGGCTCTGGTCGGCACCGCGGACCTGCCGCTGCTGGAGCGGATGCTCCGCGAGTCCGGCACGTGGGCGCTGGTCGACCCGCTGGCCGGTGACGTCGTCGGCAGGCTGGTACTGCGCGACCCGGACGAGGCGACCCTGACCGGCACCCTGGAGGACTGGGTGGTCGACGACGACTTCTGGATCCGCCGTTCGGCGCTGCTGTCGCAGCTCGGCCGGGTGCGGCGGGCCGAGGCGACCGACGTCGACTTCGCGCCGTTCGCACGCTGGGCGGACACGATGCTGGACGAGAAGGAGTTCTTCGTCCGCAAGGCCATCGGCTGGGTGCTGCGCGAGGCCTCGAAGCAGCACCCGGACCGCGTCGTCGGCTACGTGCGACCGCGGGCGGCCCGGATGTCCGGCGTCACCTTCCGCGAGGCGGTGCGGCGGCTGCCGCCGGACCGTGCCGACGAGCTGCGCGGGCTGCGATGAACCAGCTCGTCGATGTGCGCCGCTCGGTGCACGCGGTCTCCCGCAACGGGCGGCTGCCCCGCGCCGGGTCGGCGTACCGGCTCTTCCGCAGTGAACGAGCGGGCGCTCTGGGTGGCCGTGCTGCTCTGGTCGTACGACTCCGGCGGCACGGCGCGGGCCGGACCGACGACCTGACCCGCGCCTGGCCGAGGGGGGCCGGCCCGAGGTGAGCGTGTCGGCCGGCCGGAGCGGCTCACCTGACCGTGCTCGCCTGACCGTGCTCGCCTGACCGTGCTCGCCTGACCGCGCTCGGGCACTACTGTGCGCGGGTGCGGCTGATCCTGCTGGGTGTGCGCGGGTCGACACCCGCGCCCGGAGCGGAGTTCGTCCGCTACGGCGGCCACACCTCCTGCATCGCGGTCCGGCCGGACGGCGCCGACGTCCCGACGCTCGTGCTGGACGCCGGGACCGGGCTGCGCACGCTGACACCGATGCTCGGCGGTGCCGCGTTCCGCGGCGCGATCCTGGTCAGCCACCTGCACTGGGACCACGTCCAGGGCCTGCCCTTCTTCGTCGCGGGCGACCGGGCGGACGCCCGCGTCGACCTGTACGTGCCCGAGCAGGGTGGCCGCAGCGGGCGCGACCTGCTGGCCGCACACATGTCGCCGCCGAGCTTCCCGATCACCCCGGAGGGCCTGCAGGGCGAGTGGTCGTTCCACGCGATCGAAGACGGCGAGCACGACCTGGCCGGGTTCAGGGTGCAGGCCGTCGACGTCGCCCACAAGGGCGGCCGCACTTTCGGCTACCGGGTCGCGGACAGCAGCTCGTCGGTCGCCTACCTGCCCGACCACATCGTCTCGGCCGGGGTCGAACCAGCGGTCCTCGCGCTCATCGAGGGGGTGGACGTGCTGCTGCACGACGCGCAGTTCGTCGAGTCGGAGCGGGCGCTCTCGGACGCGTACGGGCACTCGACGGTCGACGACGCGGTCGCGCTGGCCGAGCGCTGCGGGGTCCGGCACCTGGTGCTGTTCCACCACGGGCCGGGCCGGACCGACGACGCGCTGGACGCGATCGGGGCCGGCGTCACCTCCTCAATACGGGTGACGGTGGCGGCACAGGGGATGCAGATCGACCTTCCCGGTTAGCCCGCTCGGGCCATCAGTAGACCGGCCGGTCCCGTCCAGCCGGCTCCGGCGTCGTCCGCAACCAGTCGAACCAGCCGCGGTACGTAGGGGCGCAGCAGCAGCCGCTCGGACTACCTCGGCACCGACATGCGGTTCGTCCTGGCACCGTCTTCGCCGGTGCCGACCGCGGTCACGTCGACGGGGACCTCGCGCAGCGTCGCGTCGAAGAACGCCACGATCGACACCCTCAGCCGTTCGTGCACCGCGGCGCGGTCGACGCCGTCCCGGTCACGGCACAACGGGACGCCGTTCGCCTCGCGGTCGCCGGCACAGCTGTCCAGGTAGACGAAGTGGCCCTCGCCGTTCTCGAGCCGGACCAGCTCGGCGGTGGGGACGTGCCCCGCGTACCGGGCCGCGTGCTGCTCGAACGGAAGGAAGTCGTTGTCGACGGAGCCGACCACCAGGACCGGGAGCCCGATCGCCGCCAGCGACGGCGCGCCGAACCCCGGCCCCAGCGCGGGGTCGAGCGCCACCACCGCCCGAACCCTCGGGTCGGACGCGAGCACGGCCCCGTCGTCGGGGACCGGTCCGCCGCCGTAACCGCACCCCCGGTCCCCGGCGGCTGCACCGCTCGCGCAGTACGCCCCCATCGCCGCGCGGTCGAACGCGCCACCGGCCAGCGCCATCACGGTCGCGCCGCCGGACGAGTGACCGAGCGCGCCCACCCGCCCGGCATCGACCGTCCCGCGCAGCGGTGACGCCTCGAGCAGGTGGTCCAGGGCGAAGGAACAGTCCAGCGCGCGGTCGTCGACCTGTCCGGCGGCCCCGGGGTCGATCGTCTCGACCCCGTGCACGTACGACTCACGGAAGTGCGAGACGCCGCACACGACATAGCCGGACCGGGCCAGGTGCTCGGCGAGCCAGGAGTAGTTGCGCGCCGCCCCGAACGCCCCGTGCGAGAGCAGCACGACCGGGAACGACCCGGTGGCCGGATGCGCGTCCTCGGCCGCACGGCCGGTGCCCAGACCGTACGACCGGACGGCTTCGACCGCCGGCGCCGCGGCCGGGTACCACGCGTCCACGACGACCGGCCTGGACCTCGCGGCGTCGTGCAGCCAGAACGTCGTATAGCCGCAGGGGAACTCGGGCACGACCACGCTCCGGACGAGGACGGTCAGTCGAACGTGACCTCGGTCAGGTCGTAGAACGTCGGGATGCCGTCCATCGCCGCCATGAACTGCTCCATCATCGGCGAGTCACCCATCACCTTCTCGTTCTCGCGGGCCTCGGCCTCGGAGGTGAAGTACGACGTCTGGGTGAAGGTCCCGTCGCCGTGCCAGGCGACGATCCCGCCGATGAGGTCCGGACGGATCCGGCGCAGCTCGGCCTCCATGGCCTCGTCCCGACCGCGCAGGAACTCCGGGTCCTTGGCGCGTGCCTGCATGACCTGGACGAACCCGGCCTGGTCCGAGCCTCCGGCGAGCAGCTCGTCGACGTCGGTGCAGTCGTGGAAGATGATCTCGCCCTCGTACGCCTTGGCGTACTGCTCGAACCAGGCGCCCTGCTCGGGGCGGTCGCTGTTGGCCCGGGCAGCCGCCTCGGACTCGAAGCGGGCCAGGGTGAAGGCGTACCCGCCGGCGGTGATCCCGCTGGTGGCGCCGAGGAACCCTGTGCTGTGCGGCTTGACCTGCTCGCGCCAGGCCCGTGACGCGCTGCGCCACAGGTCGACGTCGGCCAGCTGTCCCTGGATGACCTGAACGAACATGGCTGTCTCCGTCCCGGACGGCCCCCGCGGGGCGCAGCGTACTCAGCCACCGGCGCCGCGCCAGACCCCTGCGACGGCCCTCGACGGGGTAACCTACGGTGGCGTAAGTTACTTTCCGGTAGGGAGACGTCCTGTGTCGGTTCGGACCGCGGTGCTGCACGGCCAGGAGATCGCGTACGTCCACACGCCGGGCTCCGGGCCCCTGCTGCTGCTGGTCCACGGCATGGGCTCCAGCAGCCGGACCTGGGACACCGTCGTCCCGCTGCTCGACGCGCAGGGGGCGCACACCGTCGTCGTCGACCTGCCCGGTCACGGTCGGTCCGGCAAGGGCCGCGGAGACTACAGCCTGGGCTCGCTCGCGAGCACCCTGCGGGACCTCCTCGACCACCTGGGGCACGAGCGGGCCGTCGTGGTCGGGCACTCGCTCGGCGGCGGCGTGGCGCTGCAGTTCGCGTACCAGTACCCCCAGCGCACCGAGGGGCTGGTGCTGGTGTCCAGCGGCGGACTGGGACGGGAGGCCTCGGCGCTGCTCCGGGCGGCGTCGCTGCCGGGGGCCGAGCTCGTGATCCCGGTGATCGCACACCCGCGTTCGGTGTCCGTGATCGCCACGGTCGCCCGGCTGCTCGCCGCGGTGCGCGGCACCCAGGCCCTGCCCGACGATGCGATCGTCACCCTCACCGAGCTCGCCGACGCCGACTCCCGGGCGGCGTTCCTGGCCACCCTGCGCAGCGTGGTCGATGCCTCCGGGCAGCGGGTCTCCGCGCTGGCCAAGCTGACGTCCGCCGCGCACCTGCCGACCTTGCTGGTCTGGGGCGACCGGGACGCGATCATCCCGTGCGAGCACGGACGGCAGGCAGTCGAGCAGCTGCCGTCCGGACGGCTGGTGATATTCCCGGGCGCCGGGCACGAACCGCACCGGCACGACCCGGAGCGGTTCACCGTGCTGCTGATGGAGCACGCGGACGTCGTGGCGGCAGCAGGCCTTCCGCTGGCTCCCCACGCTCGCTAGCGTGGATCGCTTCGCGGACCCCCGTCGCTGCATCCCCCGCTGGCGCCGGGGGTCCGTGCTGCCGCGCAGGCCGAGGAGGGTGCGATGTCCGGACCGAGCGGCGACAGGCTCCCGCCGCCCCCCGTCGTGGCGCACCCCGACGGGGCCCAGACCCTCGCCGCCGAGCTGCGCACGCCGCGCGCCGCCGGGCTGGCCGGCATCATCTTCGCCCTCACGCTGGGCGCCGTCGCCATCCTGTGGCGGTCGGCGATCCCCACCAACGGCGACTCGTCCGCATGGATCACCGACTCCTCGCGCCGGCACGCCCTGAGCGTCGCGCTGCTGCTGATCCCGTACGCAGGGATCGCGTTCCTGTGGTTCATCGGGGTGATCCGGTCCCGCCTCGGCGCCCGCGAGGACAAGCTGTTCGCCACCGCCTTCCTCGGGTCGGGTCTGCTCTTCGTCGGGATGCTGTTCACGGCCGCGGCTCTCATGGGCGGCCTGCTTGCGTTGTACGACACTCCGCGTCATGCCTCGCTCGACAGCATCCGGCTGGTCGGCGCGGTCAGCACCACCTTGCTGACCACCTTCAGCATCAGGATGGCCGCGGTGTTCACCCTCGTCGTGACGAACCTCGGCTGGCGCACCCGGATCGTGCCGCGCTGGCTGGCGGTCGTCGGCTTCGCCACGGCGCTGGTGCTGCTGCTGGCCCCGCCGCACACCGTCTGGGCCACCATGCTGTTCCCGACCTGGGTGCTGCTCGTGAGCCTGGTGATCATCTTCACGTCGGGCCGGACCGCCGCACCCCGACCGGCATGAGCGGGAAGCCTCGACGATGAGCCGATTCACGCAGTCCATGGACCACGTGGCCCAGATCTTCGAGGCCATCGGGGCGGTGGTGCTGCTGGGCGGGCTGTTCGTCTCGGTCGCACTCGCCGCTGCGGTCGCTGCGCCGGGCGCGGGACGGGCAGCTGGCGTACCGGGTGATGCGCGAGTCGTTCGGCGGCGTCATCCTGCTCGGGCTGGAGATTCTCGTCGCCGCCGACCTGGTCCGGACCGTCGCCGTGGCGCCGACGCTCACCAACGTCGTGATCCTCGGTCTCATCGTGCTGATCAGGACGCTGCTCAGCTTCTCGATAGAGATCGAGATCGAAGGCGTCGTGCCATGGCGGCGGCGGGCCCTGGCCAGCGGCGCAGGGCTCGTAGGCCGCGCAGCCAGGCGCAGCAGCGCGACGAGCGCCTCAGGCGACGCGTAGCCCGGTGATCGAGAACCGCTCGACCGCGCGCAGATGGCCACCGGTCGACACGGCGACGGTGAGCACGGTCCCGCTCGGCGCGGAGAACGCGACGGTCGCCGACCACGGGGCACGCAGTCCGCCCGCGGGGATGTTCGCCGCCCGCCCGGCGAGCCCGGACAACGTGCGCACCTGCACCTGCAGGTTCTCGTCGACGCCGGTGATCCGACCGCCGACGGTGACCGGGGAGACCACCGGCGCGCCGTAGCGCGGGGCGGTGAGGGTCAGCGTGGTGTCACGGCTGCCGACGACCTCCCAGGGCGGGTTCGGAGCGGCACCGATCCGGGCCAGGTGCAGGACGGCTGCGGCGTGCGCCTGCCCCGACACGGGCGCCGCCCCCACCGGGACCCACGCCTCCCGGCCCGAGCGCTCGATCGTGCCGACCACCCGGTCGATCTCGCGGTAGCCGAGGAAGTCCCGGGTGAAGGCCAGCGCCGTCTGCGCCGGGTCGAGGTGCCAGGGCTGCGCGCCAGTGGCGCGGTAGCTCGCCTGCCAGGTCGCGGCGTCGGAGACCCCCTGGAACGGCCAGAGCGGCGCGTACCGGAAGGCCGGCACGACCAACGCAGGCGTGGTAGCCGGCGTCGGCGTGACGGAGGCCGGGATGGACACGATGGCCGAAGGTGCCGCGGCCGGCCCCGCGGCAGGCCCCGCCGAGCGGTACGCCGGCAACCGGAGCCCGACGACGAACGCCACCACGGCAACGACCACGAGGACGACCACCGCGACGAGCACCCGGGGACGCGAGCGCCGCGGGCCCGGCCCCCCGGCACCCTCGGGACCTGTTCGTACGAGCTGGGCGCTCACAGTCTCACCTCGGTGGCGAGGCCGCCGATGGCGTCGGCGACCGGTCCACACCTCAAGCGTCGGACCCTCGGCGGCCCGGGTCCAGGGTCTAAGGACCCGGCGTCGACGACTGCTAGGACCTTGGACTCTGGGGCCGCCGACCGCGCTCTGGTGTGCTGGTCCGGAGCAGAGGAGGTCGACATGACCAGAGAGGTTGCTCATCAGGAGAAGGCACGCCCTGCTGTCTCGCGCCCGCCGACGATGTGGGAGTGGTTCGGGAACAGCTGGCCGACCGCGCTACGGATGTTCGAGCCGGAGCGGATGATGCGGCTGGAGGAGCTCGTCAAGGACGACCGTTACATCGTCCGGACGGAGCTGCCCGGTATCGATCCCGACAAGGACGTCGAGATCACGATCGAGGACGGGGTCCTGCATGTCCACGGCGAGCGCCGGGAGGAGCGCACGGACGCGCAACGGTCCGAGTTCTCCTACGGCTCGTTCTCGCGCAGCGTCGTGCTGCCGAGCACCGCGGACGAGGACGACGTCGAGGCGACGTACAAGGACGGGATCCTCGAGGTGAGCGTCAAGCTCGGGGAGCGCAAGCCGGAGACCAGGAAGATCGCCGTGCAGCACGCGAGCTGAACGGCGGGACAGGTCGCGACAGGCGAGGAGGCGCCAGCCTCCCGCCTGTCGCGATGGTCAGGACCTACGCCCCTGCCCTGCAACCGCCCCCGCAAGGATCGTGACCGCTATGCCCGCCCCCGGCCTCACGGTCGCCGAGGCCGCCCGACGGCTGTCGGTCGGCGGGCCCAACTCGGTGCCCGGTCGAGCCCACGTCTCGGTCTGGTCCCGCATCGGCGCCCAGCTCCGCGACCCACTGATCGTCGTCCTGCTCGCCGCCAGCGCTCTCACCGTGCTCACCGGAGACCTCGCCGACACGGTCGTCATCGCTCTCGTCGTTGTCGTCAACACCACCGTCGGCGTCAGCCAGGAGGTGCGGGCGGACCGCGCGATCACGGCGCTGGCGGAGCTCACCGCGCCCTCGGTGCGTGTCGTTCGCGGGGGGACCGAGCAGTTGGTGCCGTCCGCGGACCTGGTGCTGGACGACCTCGTCGTGCTCGCCGAAGGCGACATCGTCCCCGCCGACGGCGCGGTGGTCGAGGCGTCGGCGCTGCTCGTGGACGAGTCCGCCCTCACCGGCGAGTCGGTGGCCGTGGGTCACGGGGTTCCCCAGAGCGGATCAGAGGCAGACGTTCTCAGCGCCGGGACCGTCGTGGTCAAAGGTCGTGCCATGCTGCGCGTGACGGCGACCGGCCGGTCCAGCGCACTCGGCCGGATCGCCGCGCTGGTCGACACCCGACCGCAGCCCACGCCGCTGCAGCTCCGGCTCGTCGCGCTCGGTCGGGTGCTGGCGTTGGTGGCCGTCTCGCTGTGCGCCGTCGTGCTCGCGACCGGCCTCGTGCGCGGCGAGCCGCTGGAACTGATGCTGGTCACCGCCGTCAGCCTGGCCGTGGCGGCGGTCCCGGAGTCGTTGCCGGCCGTCGTGACGGTGAGCCTCACGCTCGGCGCGCGCCGGATGGCCCAGCGGAACGCGATCATCCGCCGCCTGGCTGCGGTCGAGACGCTGGGCTCGGTGTCCGTCCTGGCGACCGACAAGACCGGGACCCTCACCCAGGGCCGGATGGCGGTGCGCGAGATCTGGACGCCACGGCACCGCGTGACGGTGACCGACGAGACGACGGGGCCGGTCGACGGGGAGTACGAACCGGACGTGGTCGCCGTGCTGCGTGCCGCGGTCCTGTGCAACGACGCACAGCTGGCGGCTTCGACCGGGTCACCCGGCGGACGGCTGGGCCTGGGCGACCCCACCGAGATCGCTCTGCTCGCCGCCGCGAACCGGATCGGGCTCACGAGAGCCGGCCTGGATCGTGAGTACCCCCGGGTGGACGAGGCGCCCTTCGACAGCCGCACCCGACGCATGACGACCGTCCACGCGATGCCGGGCGCGGGCTCGCCGCGGGTGCTCGTGGTCACGAAGGGCTCACCCGAGGCACTCGCGAACCGCGACGGGCGGCAGGCCGGTGAGTGGCGGGCGACGCTGCGGAGGGCGACCGAACTGGCGGACACCGGCCACCGCGTGCTCGCCTTCACCGCGGGCGTGGCGCCCGCCGGAGGTGACTGGTCCGACGCGGAGCACGAGCTGCTCGGCCTGGTGGCCATGGACGACCCGGCCAAGCCGGCAGCCCGGGCCACGATCGCCGCTTGCGTCCGTGCGGGGATCACCCCGGTCCTCATCACCGGGGACCACCCGGCAACCGCACTGGCCATGGCCGAACGGGTCGGCGTGCTCGACGCCGCGGACGGCACCCGGCTGGACTCGGTCGCCACCGGTGACCGAGTGGCGGCGGGCGCGATCCCGGACCTCACCGTTCCCCGCGTCTTCGCGCGCGCGAACCCGGAGCAGAAGCTGGCCATCGTGCAGGCGTGGAAGAACCGCGGCGCGGTGGTCGCCATGACCGGCGACGGCGTCAACGACGGGCCCGCGCTGCGTCGCGCCGACATCGGCGTGGCGATGGGACACCGCGGCACCGAGGTCGCCCGCCAGGCCGCCGACCTCGTCCTCGCCGATGACGACCTGGGCACAGTGGTGGCGGCGGTCGAGGAGGGTCGACGGGTCTACGCGAACATCCGCCGCTTCCTCGTCTTCGGGCTGTCCGGCGGTGCCGCCGAGATCCTGGTCATGCTGCTCGGCCCGTTCGCCGGCCTGACCTTGCCGCTGCTGGCCGCCCAGATCCTGTGGATCAACCTGCTCACGCACGGGCTGACCGGTGTCGCGCTGGGAGCGGAGCCGGTCGAGCCGCATGTCATGGAGCGTGCTCCCCGACCGCCCGAGGAGAGCGTGCTGGGCGACGGGCTCTGGCAACGCGTCCTGGTGATCGGCACGCTGCTGGCCGCGACCTCGATCACCTTCGGCGTCTGGGCCGACGGGACCGGCCGGGCCTGGCAGACCATGCTGTTCCTTGCTCTCACCAGCCTCCAGCTCGGGGTGGCGTGTGCCCTGCGGCCGCGGCTGTTCACCCGGCAGAACCTGCTGCTGCCGGCCGCGATCGCCGGCTCGCTGGTCCTCGCGCTGGCCGGTGTGTACCTCCCTGCTCTGCGTGACCTTCTCGGGACGACCAGCCTGCCCGCCGCGGACACGGCCCTGGCCCTGTCGACCGCCTGTGTCGGGTTCGCGGTGACCCGGCTCCCGCTGACGTGGACGCGGCGATGGTCCGGATGAGCAGGGCCGCTCGTCCTCAGGCATCCCCGTCCGGACGGGAATGCCGGGCGCCGTACCTGGCGTGGACACCGGCCCAGTCGATGCGGCCGAGGAAGACCAGACCCGCGAGCAGCAGCAGCTGGACGCCGATCGCCCACGGCGACGTCAGCGAGTCGGTCAGCAGCCGACCGAAGCTGGTCTCGCGGACCGCCCCGGCCCCGGCCACGTACAGGGCGTAGCTGGCCAGGCGGCCGGCGAAGAACGCGAGCGTGAACGGCAGCAGGCGCACCGCCATGAGGCCGGCCGCCTCGAACAGCTGAGCCGAGGGCACGGGCGACAGCGCGAACAGCCCCAGTCCGACCATCGATCCGCGTGGGCTGGACGTCAGCAGGGCGCCCGCCGCGCGGGTGTTCGCGACGTAGGACGCGGGCAGCCACCGGGCCAGGTGGCGGGTCGCGACGGCGAGCACGAACCGGCCGGACGCTGCTGCCGCGGCGCCGACCACCACCAGCGGGACCGGCGCGACCTCGGTCCCCAGCCGCAGCAGGACCAGGACCGCCCAGGTCGGCGGACCGAACGCCGGCATGAGGTTCACCGCGAACACCACCAGCGCGATCAGCAGGTAGTCACGCACGTCATGCGCCCTTCCGGTCCTGGATGGTCCAGGCGCCCAGGATGGACGTCGGGGGGACGCGGCGGCAGAGGCCAACGACCCTGCCTGCTGCGCTACGAGTCTGACCCCGCAGCTGCCCGCTCGAAGCCCTCGGAGACGACGGCGTAGAAGATCGGCATGGCGAGGAAGAGGACCGTCGCGGCAATGGGCGACCAGAGGTATCCGATGACCACGCCCACGATCCCGACGACACCACCCATCAGCGCGGAGAATCGGTCAGCAGCGAACCCGGCTGCCTCGGCCGGGTCCTCGAGCAGCTCAGGGTGTCCGGCGAGAACGCTCAGGAAGAGGAACCAGCCGACCGCGTTGAGGATCAGAACAGCAGCGTAGAGGGCCACCTCCTGCTGGCCGTGCTTGCCCGGAAGGGACAGCGCCTCTGCCAGTGTCGCGGTCACCCACGGGATCAGGACGATGCCGGCGAGGAGCACCAGGTTCGCAGCGTGCAGGCTCCGAGACATGCTCTTGACCCGCGCGAACCTGACATGGTGGTTGAGCCAGGCGACCCCGATGAAGACGAAGGACGCGGCGAACGCGAGCAGGACGGGCCAGAGGCTCGCTATGGCGGCGTAGAGGGTGCCGTCGCCCACTTTGGGGTCGGCGTGGATGCCAGTCAGGTCAAGAGCGAGCAGCGTGATGGCCACGGCGAACACGCCGTCGCTGAAGGCCTCGGTCCTCGCAGTCTGGGTGGCTTGCCCGCGCCGCAGTCTCCACTTCAGTGCGGGCCTCCACTCCGTCATGTCCCTCGTGGCCGAACCTGCAGGCGGCGCGTCGGCGTGGGCGCCGTCCGGGTCATTCGTGCTGGGTCACGTTGATGATCGCACCGTTGGGGTCGCGGACGAAGAACCGCCGAAGTCCCCACTCCTCGTCGGTGAGCGGGTAGACGATCTCGGACCCCGCGCCGAGTGCGCGCGCATAGACGGCGTCCACGTCATCGACCTCGATGGAGACATCCGGGTGCACGCCTGCCTTGATGTCCAAGCGCATCACGCTCAGCTGCACCTCGCGCTGGTCGGTGCCGAAGAACAGGATCCAGTCCAGGCCTGCAGCCTCATCCAGGCCGATCACGCCGCTGTAGAACGCCCGGCTCTCGTCGAAACGGTCCGACCGTATGTTGGGCTTGATCCGCTTGATCGCCATCTTCGGATGCTACGGCTGCGTTGGGTCCCGGGTGGGGAGCACCGATCTCCCGGTCAGGAGATCGCGGCCGTCACGAGCTCGACGACCTTCTTCTCCACCGCAGGGCTCCACCTCAGGAGCGCGTACGCCACCGGCCACACGTCGCCGTCGTCGAGATTCGCCGCGTCCTGGAAGCCCAGGGTCGAGTACCGGTACTTGAACTTGCCCGCGTTCTGGAAGAAGACGACGACCTTGCCGTCCTGGTCCGCGTAGGCGGGCATCCCGTACCAAGTCTTGGGTGACAGCTCGGGGGCGGTCGCGGTCACCGCCCCATGGACGCGCTCGGCGAGCGCGCGGTCCGCCGGCGCCATCTCGGCGATGCTGTCGAGGACCGCCTGCAAACCGTCGGCCCTCTTGGCGCCCTTCTTGCCCTCGGCGCGCAGCTCTGCGGCACGCTCCTTCATCGCGGCGCGCTCCTCGGCGCTCCAGCCGCCCGGCTGGGTCTCGGCCTTCTTCGTCGGCATGGTCGGGCTTCCTTTCGACGCTCACGGTTCGGCTGCTGCCGACCTTCCGCACCGAGGCTAGGCCCGGCCACACCATGGCGCTTCTCGATTCCTGATCGGATCGTCAAGGACATGTCTGGCGCCGAAGAAGCCGGCTCGTTGACGGAGCTCTTCCGGGGCCTCATCATGACCGTCACTCCAGGCAACGGCGAGGAGGTCTCGATGCGACTTCTCTCGTCGTCCTCCCTCGCCAGGACTGCAGCAGCGCTCAGCGCTGGACTTCTGGCTGCGGCCTGCTCGGCGTCGACTCCGCCGTCGCCGAGCGGACCCCCTGCAGCGGGGGCGGGGTCGCCCCAGTCCGCGTCACCCGAGGCTTCAGCGACTCCGGTCGGCCTGATCGCCCTCGGTCATTCCGCACTCACAGGTGAGAACTCGGATCCGAACAACCCGCACGCCGCTGCCCTGGAGAACTCGTGGGCGACGGGGACCAACCCGAAGGTCGACAGCATCTACCAACGCATGGTCGCGCAGTGGCCTGACACGCTGGACCACGTCTTCAACGCCGCGGTAGGAGGGGCCACGGCGAGCACGCTCAACGAGCAGGCCCAGACCGCGCTCTCGGCCGTCCCCACGCCCAGGCTCGTCATCATCCAGACTGTCGACAACGACCTCAACTGCCCCATCGAGGACTCGGCCTTCACCGACTTCGGCACCGCCGTGGACAACGCCTTGCACACGATCACCCAGGCATCGCCGCGCGGTCGGATCTTCGTCGTCCTGTACGGCGGGCGTCCGGCGGACCAGTTCCAGTCCGATCTCAACGCCGCCAACGGAGATCCGACGATCCTCAACCAGATGACCGGCCCTCCGCCCTGCGGGATCCTCGACAAGAACCACAAAGTCCAGCCGGAAAGCGCTCGGTACCTGGCCGTGGAGGTCGACAAGTTCAACGCCCAGCTGGTGCAGGTGTGCGCGAAGTACCCGACATGCGTGACCGACAAGGGGTCCGAGTACGCCTTCAAGCTCCCCCCGCACGGAACGAACCGGTTCAACGACCATCTCAGCGTGGTCGGCCTCGCCGCCGTCGCGACGTTCTTCTGGCCGTTGGTGAGGGCCACGCTCGTCAAGAGCTAGATCCCGACTGCCTGCACCCGCCCTGACTCACTCTTACCTAGTCCGTCCACGCGAGGGGTCCTACCGCCCCCGGGTCCCGTAGCCTGCGCCGGGTGAAGATCTGCCCCTCCTGCGGCGCCGAGAACCCCGAGAGGTTCACCTTCTGCGGCGCATGCGCGTCGCCGCTGGCCGACCCGGGTGCCGATACCCGCAAGACCGTCTCGATCATCTTCTGCGACCTCGTGGACTCGACGGCCCTCGGGACGGTGCTGGACGGCGAGGTGCTGCGCGACGTGCTGGCCGGGTACTGGCGTCGCGCGCGCTCAGTGGTGGAGCGGCACGGTGGGACGGTCGAGAAGTTCATCGGCGACGCCGTGGTCGGCGTGTTCGGGATCCCGGTCGTGCACGAGGACGACGCGCTTCGGGCGGTGCGCTCGGCGACGGAGCTGCTGGTCGAGGTGCAGGACCTGAACAAAGACCTGGCGGCGCGGGTCGGGGTGGAGCTCGCCGTCCGCATCGGCGTGAACACCGGGGAGGTGCTGAGCGGGGGCGAGGCCCTGATGTCGGGCGATGCCGCGAACGTCGCCGCCCGGCTGGAGCAGGTCGCCGCTGCAGGAGAGGTCCTGGTCGGGGAGGCCACCTACCGGCTGGTTCGCGACGTCGTCGATGCCGTGGCCGTCGAGCCGCTCGTGGTGAAGGGCAAGGCGGAGCCTCTGGTCGCGTTCCGGCTGCTGGGCGTCCGGCCGGCAGGGTCGGGGCAACGCCGGAGGCGGTTCTCCGGACCGCTCGTCGGACGTCGACGACAGCTGCGAATCGCCGAGGCGATGTACGCGACCGCTGTCGAGGAGTCGGCCTGCGTCCTGCTCACCGTCGTAGGCGAGCCGGGGGTCGGCAAGTCGCGGCTGGTCGAGGAGCTGCTCGCCGGGATCGGTGCTGATGCACTGGTGTTGCAGGGCCGGTGCCTGCCGTATGGCGAGGGCATCACCTACTGGCCCACGGTCGAGATGCTGACCACCTTGGCGGAGACCGATCCGACGCCGCTCGCCGAGCATGTGTCGAGCATCGCCCACGGGAACGAGGTCCTCGCCGGGCTGCAGACGATGATGGGCGGCGTTCGGACCGCCACCGCACCCGAGGTGGCATGGGCGTTTCGCCGCCTGGTCGAGACGCTGGCCGCACACCGGCCCGTGGTTCTCGTGGTCGACGACGTGCAGTGGGCCGAGCCGGGCCTGGTGGACCTGCTGGACCACCTCACCGACATGTCGCGCGGTGCTCCGATCCTGCTGGTGTGCATGGCCCGTCCGGAGTTCCAGCAGGCCAGGTCGGGTTGGGGGGCCAGCCGCCTGCACGCGTTCACGATGGCGCTGCGCCCACTGTCGGACAGCGACTGCCACCAGCTGACTGCGCAGCTGTTGGGTCCCCAGGTCGGCACGGCTCTGCTCGACACTGTCGTGGCCGCAGCCGAGGGCGTCCCGCTGTTCGTCGAGGAGCTGACCGCGATGCTGGTCGACGACGGCCAGCTCGTGCCGGCGGACGGCGGGGGGTGGCAGCGGGCCGAGGGCCTCGACACGGTCACCGTGCCCCCGAGCGTGCAGGCCGTGCTCGCGGCGCGGCTCGACCTGCTGGCCGATGACCTGCGCCGGGTCGTCGACGTGGCGTCGGTGGTCGGTGAGATCTTCTACCCCGACGCGCTCCGCGCACTTCTCGGTGATGCCGACCCAGTCCTCGCCCGGGTCGAGGCGCTGGTACGGGCCGACCTGTTCCGACCGACCACGACCGACCTGCCCGGCCAGGACGCCTACACCTTCGTTCACCTGCTGCTGCGGGACGCCGCGTACCGGACCCTCACCAAGGCGCGGCGGGCCGTGCTGCACCGGACGTTCGCCCGCTGGCTCGAGCAGCAGTCGGCGCTCGCTGGCCGGCCCCGAGGTCGTCGCGCTGCACCTGGAGGCAGCCTCGTCCTGCCTGGCCGAGCTCAACGACCCCGACCCCGACCTCGCTGTGGAGGCCGCCCGGCGCCTGCTCGAGGGCGCGGACCGGGCCGTGGCCCGCGACGACCCCAGAACCGCGATCGGGCTGGCGGTCCGTGCGAGAGCGTTGGCGCCGGCCCCCTCCGGTCTGCAGGCCGAGATCGCGCTCACCCTCGGGGAGGCTGCGCACGAGGATGGCGACTTCTCGACCGCCCTGCGGTGCGCGGACGAGCTCGAGCGCACCGGCACTGCCCTTGGCGACGTGGCGATCCAGTGGCGGGCCCGGTTGCTGCGGGGGCGGGTCCGGCTCTGGACCGAGCCGGTCCACAGCATCGAGGACACCCACGCGCTGGCGAGCGAGGCGATCGAGGTCCTCGGCGAGACCGGGGACGACCGCGGGCTGATGATGGCCTACCTCGTCCGCAGCGAGATCGGCAACGAGCTCGGTCGGCTGCGCGCTGCGTCGGCCGACGCGCGCAAAGGGCTGCAGGCCGCCCACCGATCCGGCCAGTCCGGGACCATCCAGGACAGGCTCGTCCGGCGCTTCATCGGCCCCTTCCGATACGGCGACGGCTCGCTGGCGGAGATGACACGCGCGGTGGACGAGCTCAGCGCCGAGCTGAGGGACGACTCGAGGGTCATCGCGGAGCTGGCCGAGCAGCGCGACCGGCTGCACAGCTTCCACCTGCACATCGACGACGCCGTCGTGGCGATGCGCGACAGGTACGCCCTGCTGCTGGAGAAGGGTCTGGTGCTGCAGACGGCGGAGTGCCTGACCTGGAGCCTGGGCTGGTGCCAGCGCTGGGCGGGAGACCTGTCCGGGGCTGCCGACTCGATGGCGCAAGCCGCCGCGCTCCTCGGCTCCGTCGGCGAGACCGGATCGCGGTGCACCACCCTCGCCGAGCTGGCGCTGATGCTCGCTCGTCTCGGCCGCGACGACGAGGCACAGGCCGCGTGCGCGGAGAGCCTCGCGATCGCCCAGGACAACGACCTGCTGACCCACATGTACCTCGCGGCAGCCCAAGGGCTCCTCCTGGCCCGCCAGGGCGACTCTGTGGGGGCCGAGCGACACCACCTCGAAAGCCTGCGGATCGCCGACGGGACCGAGTTCCTCCAAGATCACGGGGACGTGTGGCTGGCATGGTCCTCGTCGTGCGAGCTGCTCGGCGACACCGCGGGAGCGGTGGCGGCCGCCCGACAGGCCCTCGTCTGCTTCGAGCGCGAGGACCTGCTCCCGCCCATCCAGACCGCGAGGGCCACGCTGGCACGGCTCGCGGGCTGACCACGGTTGGCCGCCGTTGACGCGCGCAGAGGCGACGCCGACCGCTCGGCCGGTGCCGCCTCTGCGTTGGAAGAGCCGTGCCAGTGGGTCAGGCGCGACGGCAAGCCGAGCCGAGGGCGTAGCTCCCGGTCCAGGTGTAGTTGACGTTGTCGAGGTTGGTGACCACGACCGTGCCGTGGAACCCCTCGAGGTCACCGGTCCCGCCGCTGAACGTGCAGACCCCGTTGAAGTTGTCGCTCGGCACCAGCGAGCAGTTGCCGAACCCTCGGCCGTGCCCCTTGCCCGGCGGCACGAGCACGACGTCGCTCCCCGCGGGGGTGCCCACGTCACCAGGCTGCCGGTACAGCACCTTCGTGCCGACCGGGAGCAGCTTCAGGTTCGATGCGGTGATGACGCAGTACGACTGCGGGAACGGGTTGCCGGAGAAACCCGCGCAGTTCTTCGTCACGTGCAACGCCCCGCTACGCGGGGCGCCGGCCAAGGCGTAGGTCCCGGTCCACGTGTAGTTGACGTTGTCGAGGTTGGTGACCACGACCGTGCCGTGGAACCCCTCGAGGTCACCGGTCCCGCCGCTGAACGTGCAGACCCCGTTGAAGTTGTTGCTCGGCACCAGCGAGCAGTTGCCGAACCCTCGGCCGTGCCCCTTGCCCGGCGACACGAGCACGACGTCGCTCCCCGCGGGGGTGCCCACGTCACCAGGCTGCCGGTACAGCACCTTCGTGCCGACCGGGAGCAGCTTCAGATTCGATGCGGTGATGACGCAGTACGACTGCGGGAACGGGTTGCCGGAGAAACCCGCGCAGTTCTTCGTCACGTGCAACGCCCCGCTACGCGGGGCGCCGGCCGGCTGCGTGCTCGCGGACGCCGTCGACGTGCCGGCCACCGACGCCACGAGCACGAACCCGGCTGCCAGGACGACTGCGAACGATCGGTGTGGCTTCAAGTGGTTCTCCTCAGGTCGTCGCGGATCGGGCGCCCGAAGCGAACTGCTCGCCGGACCCGGACGCTGTCACCCACGTGACAACTGCGCCCTCGCGGACCGTCCCGGCCTGAGCCAGGACCTGCACCCAGGCACACGCGCCTGGCGACGACCTACCGCAGATCGGAGACTCGCTCGTGGGCGCAGACGGGCTCGAACCGCCGACCCCCTGCTTGTAAGGCAGGTGCTCTGACCAACTGAGCTATGCGCCCGGGGCCAGAGCGTACCGGCGCGCGCGACCCCGCCGACGGCCGGAGAGCTGGTCAGCCGGGGAGGGCGGCGAGAGCCTTCTCGTAGTCGTCGGCGTCTCGGGCCTCGCCCATCTCGTGGATGACCGACCACCGCAGGATCCCGGCCTTGTCGATGATGAACGTGCCCCGTTTGGCCGCGCCCTTCGCCTCGACGAAGACGCCGTACTCCGTCGCCACCGCCCCGTGCGGCCAGAAGTCGGCCAGCAGCCGGAACGTGTAGCCCTCCTGGTCGGCAAACGCCCGCAGCGTGTACTTGTGGTCGATCGAGACGGCGAGCGTGACCGTCTCGTCGTTGTCGAAGCTGGCGAGGCGGTCGCGGATCGCACACAGCTCGCCCGTGCAGGTGCTGCTGAACGCGTAGGGATAGAAGATCAGCACGACGTTCTTGCTGGCGCGGAACTGCGACAGGGTCACGGGCTCCCCGTGCTGGTCGACCAGCGCGAAGTCCGGCGCCTCCTGCCCGATCTCGATCATCGTCCGTCCCTTCGACAGGTCGGCGTCAGCGCCGCGGCGACCGGGGGGTGACCAGCCGCGTGCCGGACCAGTCGGCCGCGGCGGCGACGCTGGAGGTGGCAGACAGCCCGGCGGTCGGCGCGGCCTCGCCGATGTCGGACGGCTCGACGTGGCCGGGACGGCCGGCCTTGGGGGTGAGGAGCCAGATGACGCCGCCGTCGGCCAGCGGCCCGAGGGCGTCGACCAGGGCGTCCACCAGGTCGCCGTCGCCGTCGCGCCACCACAGCACCACGGCGTCGACCACGTCGTCGTAGTCCTCGTCGACGAGGGAGCTGCCGATGACCTGCTCGACCGCGACCCGCAGGCCCTCGTCGCAGTCCTCGTCCCACCCGATCTCCTGGACGACCTGGCCCTGCTGCAGGGCCAGCCGGGCGGCCAGCTGACGGTGGTGCTCCGCGGCGTCCGCGGTCGCGCTCACGGGTGGGTCCTCTCGCCTCGGGGCCGGGCGGGTGCCCGGACCTCGTTGGCGCGTAGTCCACCGGAGGGGGCACCCCCGGTGCAAGTCCTTCGCTCACCTGCGTGCCGCGAGTCGGGAGGTGACGCCCCATTTGCCCAGGGGACAGAATGGGGTGTGACCACCGGACGCGACCGCCTCCCGCTCATCAACGCCGGCCTGCCCACGCAGCTGGTCGACGTCGACCCCGAAGAGACCCAGGAGTGGCGCGAGTCGCTCGACGAGGTCATCGACAGGGCCGGTCCCTACCGCGCCCGGTTCCTCATGCTGAGCCTGCTGCAGCGGGCCAGGGAGCGTGCCGTCGGGGTCCCCTCGCTGACCACCACGGACTACATCAACACGATCACCCCGGAGCAGGAGCCCTGGTTCCCCGGCGACGAGTGGGTCGAGCGCCGGATCCGGGCGTACTGCCGGTGGAACGCCGCGATCATGGTGCACCGCGCGCAGCGCCCCGGCGTGGGGGTCGGCGGCCACATCTCGACGTACGCCTCGTCGGCCTCGCTGTACGAGGTCGGCTTCAACCACTTCTTCCGCGGCAAGGACCACCCCGGCGGCGGCGACCAGATCTACTTCCAGGGCCATGCCTCCCCGGGCATGTACGCCCGGGCGTTCCTCGAGGGCCGGCTGAGCACCGACCAGCTGGACGGGTTCCGGCAGGAGCTGTCGCACACCGACCGCGGGCTGTCCTCGTACCCGCACCCCCGCCTGATGCCGGACTTCTGGGAGTTCCCGACGGTCTCGATGGGCCTGGGGCCGCTCAACGCGATCTACCAGGCGCGGTTCAACAAGTACCTCAACGCACGCGGGATCAAGGACACCTCCGACCAGCACGTCTGGGCGTTCCTCGGCGACGGCGAGATGGACGAGGTGGAGTCCGTAGGCGCCATCGGGCTGGCCGCCCGCGAGGAGCTCGACAACCTCACGTTCGTCGTGAACTGCAACCTGCAGCGGCTGGACGGCCCGGTGCGCGGCAACGGCAAGGTGATCCAAGAGCTGGAGGCGCTCTTCCGCGGCGCCGGCTGGAACGTCATCAAGGTCGTCTGGGGGCGTAACTGGGACCAGCTGCTCGCCGCGGACACCGACGGCGCGCTGGTCAACATCATGAACACCACCCCGGACGGGGACTACCAGACGTTCAAGGCGGAGAACGGCGGCTTCATCCGCGAGCAGTTCTTCGGCCGTGACCCGCGGACCCGCAAGATGGTCGAAGACTGGACCGACGAGGAGATCTGGGCTCTGCAGCGCGGCGGGCACGACTACCGCAAGCTCTACGCCGCCTACAAGTCGGCCACCGAGCACTCCGGGCAGCCGACGGTGATCCTGGCCAAGACGATCAAGGGCTGGACCCTCGGCAGCCACTTCGAGGCCCGCAACGCGACGCACCAGATGAAGAAGCTGTCGCTCGAGGACCTGCAGGAGTTCCGCGACCGGCTGCAGATCCCGATCAGCGACGAACAGCTGGACGAGAAGCTGCCGCCGTACTACCACCCCGGCGCCGACTCGGACGTGATCCGGTACCTGCACGAGCGGCGGCTGGCCCTCGGCGGCTACCTGCCGGAGCGCCGCACGGCCGCGAAACCGCTGACCCTGCCTGGCGACGGGCCGTACGAGGTGATGCGCCGCGGCTCCGGCAAG
Source organism: uncultured Actinomycetota bacterium (assembly GCA_963711005.1). Taxonomy (GTDB): domain Bacteria; phylum Actinomycetota; class Actinomycetes; order Prado026; family Prado026; genus CAVQCJ01. Next base: position 29,768 of record CAVQCJ010000002.1, read on the forward strand.
CAGCTGGTCGCGACGACGATGGCCTTCGTACGCCTGCTCAAGGAGCTGCTCAAGGACCCGGAGATCGGCGCGCGGTTCGTCCCGATCATCCCGGACGAGGCGCGCACGTTCGGGATGGACTCGTTGTTCCCGACGCAGAAGATCTACAACCCGCTCGGGCAGCGGTACCTGTCGGTGGACCGGGAGCTGGTGCTGTCGTACCAGGAGTCCGAGACCGGCGTGATCCTGCACGAGGGGATCAACGAGGCCGGGTCGGTCGCCTCGTTCACCGCGGCCGGGACGTCGTACGCCACTCACGGCGAGCCGATGATCCCGATCTACGTCTTCTACTCGATGTTCGGCTTCCAGCGGACGGGGGACGGCTTCTGGGCGGCCGGGGACCAGATGGCCCGCGGCTTCGTCCTCGGCGCCACCGCCGGGCGGACGACCCTGAACGGCGAGGGCCTGCAGCACGAGGACGGCCACTCGCCGCTGCTGGCCTCGACCAACCCGGCAGTGGTGCACTACGACCCGGCGTTCGGCTTCGAGGTCGGGCACATCGTCAAAGACGGGCTGCGCCGGATGTACGGCGACCAGCCGGAGGACATCTTCTTCTACCTGACGATCTACAACGAGCCCTACGTGCAGCCCGTCGAGCCCGAGGGGCTCGACGTCACGTCGCTGCTGCGCGGGATGTACCTGTACTCGGCGGCCGACGCCACGGCGGACGGGCCGCGGGCCCAGGTGCTGGCGTCCGGCGTGGCCATGCAGTGGGCGCTGCGCGCGGCCGAGCTGCTGCGCGAGGACTGGGGCGTGCACGCCGACGTGTGGTCGGTGACGTCGTGGAACGAGCTGCGCCGGGACGGGGTGAACGCCGACCGGCACAACCTGCTCGAGCCGGGCGACACCGCCCGTACCGCGTTCGTGACCGGGCAGCTGACCGGCCGCCCGGGACCTGTCGTGGCGGTGTCGGACTTCATGCGCGCGGTGCAGGACCAGATCCAGCCGTGGGTGCCCGGCGGCGAGCTGACGGCGCTCGGGACGGACGGCTGGGGGTTGTCGGACACTCGCGGCGCGCTGCGCCGGCACTTCAAGGTGGACGCGGAGTCGATCGCGGTGGCGACGCTCGAGGCGCTGGTGCGGCGCGGCGAGGTCGACGCCGCGCTGCCGGCCAAGGCCATCGAGAAGTACCAGCTGCTGGACGTCCGGGCCGCTGACCCGGGGCTGTCGATGGGTGACTCGTAGGGCTCAGCCGCTGCGGTGGCCGTGCGCGAGGACGTCTGCCAGCGGCCAGGCGTCGACCACCTGGTCGGCTTTCACTCCGCACTCCTGCGCGCGCTCGCAGCCGTACGGCTGCCAGTCGAGCTGGCCGGGGGCGTGCGCGTCGGTGTCGACGGAGAACAGGCAGCCCGTCTCGACCGCGAGGCCCAGCAGGCGGCGCGGCGGGTCGAGGCGCTCGGGGCGGGAGTTGACCTCGACGGCGACCCCGAAGCGCCGGCACGCCTCGAAGACGATCTCCGCGTCGAACTCCGACTCCGGCCGGCTGCGGTTGCCCGTCACCATCCGGCCGGTGCAGTGGCCCAGGACGTCGACGGCCGGGTTGGCGATCGCGGCGACCATCCGCGGGGTCATGTACGCCGAGGGCATCCGCAGCTTGGAGTGCACCGAGGCGACCACGACGTCGAGGCGGGACAGCAGCGCCGGGTCCTGGTCGAGCGAGCCGTCCTCGAGGATGTCCACCTCGATCCCGGTCAGGATCCGAAACGGCGCCAGCTCCTCGTTCAGCGCGGCCACGACGTCGAGCTGCTGGAGCAGTCGCTCCACCGACAGGCCGTTGGCGACCGTGAGCCGGGGAGAGTGGTCGGTGAGCGCGACGTACTCGTGCCCGAGGTCCCGTGCCGCCAGCGCCATCTCACGGATCGGCGAGCCGCCGTCGGACCAGTCCGAGTGGGTGTGCAGGTCACCGCGCAGCCGGGCCCGCAGCTCGGCGCCCCCCGCCGCGACCGGACCCTCGTGCTCGGCCTCGAGCCGTTCCAGGTACTCCGGGACCTCGTCGCCTGCGGCCTGCACGATGACCCGCTCGGTGACGGCGCCGATACCGGGAAGCTCCTTGAGGGTCCCGGCCTGCAGCCGGGCCACCAGGTCGGCCTCGTCGAGGCCGTCGACCACCGCGGCCGCCGTGCGGAAGGCCTGCACCCGGTACGTCGGCTCCAGCGCTCGCTCGAGGAGGTAGGCGATCCGGCGCAGCGCGACCGTCGCCGACTCCCGGGCACCCACCCGTCCAGGCTAGGCCCGCCGCCGCACCTCTCCCCGCGATCTTGAGAGATGCAGAGGCGACACGCCGTGGCGGGCCCTGCATCTCTCAAGATCGCGGGGATGGGGGGTGGGGTTGTGGGAGTTGGACAACATGAGTCGCAGGGGTCCCCCTAGTCTGGCTGGGTGACTACGGGTCCGGTGGCCACCGTCCGCCGGCTGGAGCGGGCCATCTCCCGGCTCGGCGCCGAGGCGATCGAGCGCATGGACGAGACCTTGCCCTGGTACGCGGCGATGCCGCCCGACCAGCGGTCCTGGGTCGGGCTGGTCGCGCAGGCGGGCATCGCCGCGTTCATCGAGTGGTTCCGCGACCCCGGGCCGGAGCCGGCCATCACCGCGGACGTGTTCGGGACGGCCCCGCGCGAGCTGGCCCGCGCGGTGACCCTGCAGCAGACGGTCGAGCTGATCCGCGTGACGATCGCGGTGGTCGAGGACAACGCCTCCGAGCTCGCCGCCCCGGGCGACGAGCAGATGCTGCGCGAGTCCGTGCTGCGCTACTCCCGGGAGATCGCCTTCGCCGCCGCCCAGGTCTACGCGCAGGCCGCCGAGTCCCGCGGCGCCTGGGACGCCAGGCTGGAGGCGCTCGTCGTGGACGCGCTCCTGCGCGGCGAGGTCGACGAGCCGGTACGGAGCCGGGCGTCCGCGCTCGGCTGGGGACAGCGCGGCAATGTCGCCGTCCTCGTCGGCCTGGCCAGGGACGCCGCGCCGGACGCGGTCGCCGAGGGCGTGCAGCGGGCCGCCCGCGCGACCGGGCTGGACGCGATCAGCGCGGTGCACGGCGACCGGCTGGTGGTCGCGGTCGACGGCGTGCGGGACGCGGACGCCGTCAAGCCGGCCCGCCACTTCGCCGCACAGTTCGCGTCCGGGCCGGTGGTGGTCGGGCCGGTCGTCCCCGACCTGACCGAGGCGGGCCGGTCGGCCGCGGAGGCGGTCGCCGGGCTCCGGGCCGCGGCCGCCTGGCCGTCCGCGCCGCGGCCGGTGGCGTCCGACCAGCTGCTGCCCGAGCGCGCGCTGGACGGCGACCCGCTGGCCAGGGCCCGGCTGGTCGGGCAGGGCTTCCGGCCGATCGTCGGCGCCAGCGGGGACCTGCTGAGCACGCTGAGCGCGTACCTGGAGGCGTCCGGCTCGATCGAGGGCGCCGCCCGGGCGTTGTTCGTGCACCCCAACACCGTCCGGTACCGGCTGCGGCGGGTAGGCGGCCTCACCGGCTTCGTCCCGACCGAGCCGCGCGGAGCGTTCGCGCTCCGGGTGGCGCTCGCCCTCGGCCGCCTCGAAGACGCCGATCTTGTAGGAAACCTCTAACTTCGAACCCGCAACGTGGTCGAGGTCGATACCGCTTGGACAGGCCCGACTGCGGAAGCGTGGACCCCGTGCTCGCCATCGTCGCGCCCGGACAGGGCGCCCAGGTCCCCGGTTTCCTCGCCCCCTGGCTCGAGCTCCCCCAGGTGCGCCCTCGGCTCAACTGGCTGTCCGCCTGTGCGGGCATGGATCTGGCCCACTTCGGTACGGAGGCCGGCGCGGAGACGATCCGGGACACCGCGGTCGCGCAGCCGCTCATCGTGGCCGCCGGGCTGATCCCGCTGCTCGAGCTGTTCCCGCACCCGACGGAGGCGTTCCGGATGGTCGGCGTCGGCGCCGGCCACTCGGTCGGCGAGCTGACCGCGGCGGCCGCCGCGCACGTCATCTCGGCCGAGCAGGCCATGGTCCTGGTACGCGAGCGCGGCCGCGCCATGGCCGAGGCTGCGGCGGCCACCCCGACCGGCATGACCGCGATCCTGGGCGGCGACCGGGACACGGTCCTGGCCAAGCTGGCCGAGCACGGCCTGGTCGCGGCGAACGAGAACGGTGCCGGGCAGATCGTCGCCGGCGGCACGCTCGAGCAGCTCGCCGCGCTGCAGGCCGACCCGCCCGAGGGCGCCCGGCTGCGGCCGCTCGAGGTGGCCGGCGCCTTCCACACCGAGCACATGGCGTCCGCCGTCGGACACCTGCGCGCGCTGGCCGGGTCGGTCAGCACGCACGACCCGCGCACCAGGCTGCTGTCCAACCGAGACGGAGCCGTGGTGCACGACGGGCGCGCGGTCCTGGCCCGGATGGTCGACCAGCTGGCGAACCCGGTCCGCTGGGACCTGTGCATGCGGACGATGTCCGACCTCGGCGTCACCGGGCTGCTCGAGCTGCCGCCCGCGGGCACCTTGACCGGGCTGGCCAAGCGCTCCATCCCCGGCGTCGAGGTCGTCGCTCTGAAGACGCCGGACGACCTGGACGCGGCCCGCGACCTGGTCCGCCGGCACGGCAGCACGAACCCGGTCAACGACTCCCCCACCTGGCGCCTGCTGGTCGCGCCGGCCAAGGGCACCTTCCGGCGCTCGGAACAGGCCGCCCAGCTGTCCCCCGGCCAGTCCGTGGGGATGGTCATCACCCTCCGCGACGAGCAGCCCGTGCTGGCGCCGCACGGCGGTCACGTGGTCGAGTGGCTGGTCGAGGACGGGGACCCGGTCGCCCCCGGCCAGCCCCTGGTCCGGCTCCACCCCGAGGCGGTGCCCGCATGAGCGGCGAGGCGAAGCGCCGCAAGACCGCGCTGGCCACCACGAAGGCCGGCGCCACCCACGCGCGCATCCTCGGTGTGGGCGGCTACCGCCCCGCCCAGGTCATCACCAACGAAGAAGTCGTCACCCGGATCGACTCCTCGGACGAGTGGATCCGAGAGCGGTCCGGGATCGTCACCCGGCACGCCGCTGCCGCCGACGAGACCGTCATCGACATGTCCGCCGTCGCCGCGGAGAAGGCCCTGGCCAACGCCGGCGTCACCGCCGACCAGCTCGGCTGCGTGATCGTCGCCACCGTCACGCACCTGTGGCAGACCCCGTCCGCGGCCGCGATCCTCGGCAACCGGCTGGGCGCGACGAACGCCGCGGCGTTCGACATCTCCGCGGCCTGCGCCGGCTTCTGCCACGCGCTCGCCCTCGCCAACGACATGGTCCGCGCCGGTACTGCCGAGCACGTCCTCATCGTCGGCGTCGAGAAGCTGACGGACATGGTCGACCCGTACGACCGCGGGACCGCGTTCCTGTTCGGCGACGGCGCGGGCGCGGCCGTCGTCGGTCGCTCGGCCACCCCCGGGATCGGCCCGGTCGTGTGGGGCGCCGACGGCAGCCAGTCCACCGCGATCACGCAGACCGAGTCGTGGCAAGTCCTCAAGGACGACCCGGGGCACAAGTTCCCGACCCTGGCCATGAACGGGCAGCAGGTGTTCCGGTGGGCGGTGTTCCAGATGGCGCCGGTCTGCGAGCAGGCCCTGGCCGCCGCAGGCATCACCGCGGCCGACCTGGACGCCTTCATCCCGCACCAGGCCAACCTGCGGATCATCGACGCCATGGTCAAGAAGCTCGAGCTCCCGGACACTGTCGCGGTCGCCCGGGACATCGTCGACACCGGCAACACATCCGCGGCGTCGGTCCCGCTCGCCATGGAGCGCATGCTGGACAGCGGGCAGGCACCGCACGGCGGGGTGGCCCTGCTGATCGGCTTCGGCGCCGGCCTGTCGTTCGCCGCCCAGGTCGTGGTCCTGCCGTGAACGCCGCCGCCCGCGCGCCCCGATAACCTCACCTCGCACCGTCCGCGCCCGCGGTCGGCACCCCTCCCCGAAGGAGCACCCCCAGCATGGCCACCCAGCAGGAGATCCTCTCCGGCCTCGCCGAGATCGTGAACGAGGTCGCCGGCGTCCCGGTCGAAGACGTCCAGATGGACAAGTCGTTCATCGACGACCTGGACATCGACTCGCTGTCCATGGTCGAGGTCGTCGTGGCCGCCGAGGAGCGCTTCGACGTGAAGATCCCGGACGACGACGTCAAGGGCCTGCAGACCGTGGGCGACGCCGTCACGTACATCGCGAAGGCCGGCGGCTGACCACCGGCACCGCACCCGAGACCGACGCACGAGGAGGAACGACCGAAGTGGGCGAGCAGACCGACCGGCCCGACCGGAGCACCGTGGTGGTCACCGGGCTGGGCGCGTCCTCCCCGCTCGGCGGCGACGTCGCCACGACGTGGGCGGGGATGCTGGCCGGGCGGTCGGGCATCCGCACGCTTACCCAGGAGTGGGCCGCGGACCTGCCCGTCCGCTTCGCCGGCACGATCGCCGTCGAACCACTCGAGGTGATGGACCGGGTCGAGGCGCGCAAGCTCGATCGGACCGAGCAGCTGGCGCTCATCGCGGCGCGAGAGGCGTGGGCCGACGCCGGCTCGCCGCAGCCCGACCCCGAGCGCCTCGGCGTCGTGATCGGGACCGGCATCGGCGGCGCGATCAGCCTGCTCGACGCGTGGGACACCCTGCGCGAGAAGGGCCCGCGGCGGGTGTCCCCGCACACCATCACGATGCTCATGCCGAACGGTCCGGCGGCTTGGGTGGGGCTGGAGCTGGGCGCCCGGGCGGGTGTCCACACTCCGGTGTCGGCGTGCGCCTCCGGCGCCGAGGCGGTCTCTGCCGGGGTGCAGATGATCCGCTCCGGGCGGGCCGACATCGTGGTCGTCGGCGGTACAGAGGCGTGCATCCACCCGCTCCCGCTCGCCGCGTTCGCCTCGATGATGGCGCTGTCCAAGCGCAACGACGAGCCGGAGCGCGCCTCTCGCCCGTACGACAAGGGTCGGGACGGCTTCGTCTTCGGCGAGGGCGCGGGCGTCTTGGTGCTGGAGTCCGCCGAGCACGCCGCCGCCCGCGGTGCGCGGGTCTACGCGACGGTCGACGGCATCGGCATCACCTCGGACGGGCACCACATCGCCCAGCCCGACCCGGACGGGTCCGGCGCGATCCGGGCGATCCGGGCCGCGATCGCCGACGCCGGCGCGACGCCGGACGAGATCGTGCACGTCAACGCGCACGCCACCTCCACCCCGCAGGGCGACGTCGCCGAGGCCAACGCCATCCGCAGCGCGCTCGGCGACGCGGCCGACCATGCCGCGGTGTCGGCGACGAAGTCGATGACCGGGCACCTGCTCGGGGCGGCCGGCGCGATCGAGTCGATCGCCACCGTCCTGGCCCTGCACGACAAGGTCGCGCCCCCGACGATCAACCTCGAGGACCCCGACGACGAGGTGCGGCTGGACGTGGTCAGCGGCTCGCCCCGGCCACTCGCGGCCAGCACCGCGGGCGGACGGCTCGCCGCGCTCAACAACTCCTTCGGCTTCGGCGGGCACAACGTGGCCGTGGTGTTCCGGAGCGCCCCGTGACCGTCGCCGAGGCCAAGGACGGCAAGCCCGCCGTCCAGGCGGCGGGAGACGTGGCAGCGGCGGTGGACCCGCGCAGTCCCAAGGTCCGGATGGCCGCGCTGTTCGACCCCGGCTCGTTCACGACCATCACCGCGGAGGACGACAGCGGGATGCTCGCCGGGGTCGGCCGGATCAACGGCGGTCAGGCGGTGGCTTTCGCCTCCGACCCGACTGTCCAGGGCGGCGCCATGGGGTCGGCCGGCTGCAAGGTGATCCTCGCCGCGTACGCGCGAGCGCTGGCGGACAACTGCCCGGTCATCGGCCTCTGGCACTCCGGCGGGGCGCGGCTGCGCGAGGGAGTCCTGTCGTTGCACGCCGTCGGCGAGGTCTTCGCGATCATGACGCGGGCGTCCGGGCGGATCCCGCAGATCTCCGTCGTGCTCGGGGCGGCCGCCGGCGGCGCGGCGTACGGGCCGGCCCTCACCGACATCGTGATCATGGGACCGGCCGGCCGGGTGTTCGTCACCGGGCCGGACGTCGTCCGCTCGGTCACCGGCGAAGAGGTCGACATGGAACGGCTCGGTGGTCCCGAGCCGCACGGCCGCCGCAGCGGCGTCGTCCACATCACGACCGACTCCGAGACCGAGGCCATGGAAGCCGCGCGCTCGGTGGCGTCGCTGCTCGGACAGCAGGGCACGCTCGGGGAGGTGGCCGACGCCGACCTCGGCGGGCTGCTCCCCGACAGCGCCAAGCGCGCCTACGACGTGCATCCGCTGGTCGGCGGGCTGCTCGACGTGGGCAGCGCGATCGAGCTGCACGAGCGGTGGGCTCCGAACATCGTCACCACGCTCGGTCGGCTCGGGGGTCGCACCGTCGGCGTCGTGGCCAACAACCCGTTGCGGCTCGGCGGCTGCCTGGACTCCGCCTCCGCCGAGAAGGCCGCGCGGTTCGTGCGGATGTGCGACGCGCTCGGCGTCCCACTCGTGGTGCTCGTGGATGTTCCCGGTTATCTTCCCGGGGTCGCCCAGGAGTGGGAGGGCGTCGTGCGGCGCGGTGCCAAGCTGCTGCACGCCTTCGCCGAGTGCGTCGTGCCACGAGTGACCGTCGTGACCCGCAAGGCGTACGGCGGCGCGTACATCGCCATGAACGCCCGCGCGCTGGGCGCGACCAAGGTCTACGCGTGGGACGGCGCGACCGTCGCCGTCATGGGCTCGGTCGCGGCCGTCCGGGTGCTGCACCGGCGACGGCTGGCCGACGCCCCCGACGACCTGCGTCCGGCCCTCGAGCAGGAGCTCGCCGACGAGCACGAGCTGATCGCCGGCGGGATCGACCGGGCCATCGCGATCGGCGTGGTCGACGAGGTCATCGACCCCGGCGTCACACGGACCGCGGTCGCCCGAGCGATCTCCGAGGCGCCCGCCGTGCGCGGCGCGCACAGCAACATCCCGCTCTGAGGTTCATCTCGCGATGAGTCTGGTCTCGCGCTGAGGTTCGTCGCTGACGCAGCGTGACGGGACTCGACCTGGAGGCCGGTTGTGCGGTCCCGGGCGCCGTGGTGAGATGCCCCCGCCCGGTTCGACTCCTCGGCGCAGAAGGGGTCCGCGATGGCCCGCTCGTCCCGATTTCTCACCGCGGTCATGACGATGGCGGCGGCCCTTCCGGTCGCCCTCGTGGCCGCACCTGTCGCCGCCACCGGCGCCGCTGCCGTCGGCGCAGCCCCGCTCGCCGTGCACGTCAAGCACCTGTGGCCGGCGCCGCCGACCGTCAAGCAGTGCGAGAAGGCGTACGGGTTCGCCTGCTACACCCCGAACCAGTTCCAGCGGGCGTACAACCTCAAGCCGCTGTACGCCAAGGGCATCACCGGCGCCGGGACGACCATCGCCATCGTCGACTCGTTCGGTGACCCGCAGGCGGCCGAGAACCTGCGCATCTTCGACAAGGCGTTCGGGCTGCCCGACCCGCCGAGCATCAGGACGATCGCCCCGGCCGGCAAGCTGCCTCCGTTCGACCCGAGCGACGCCGACATGTCCGGCTGGGCGTACGAGACCGACCTGGACGTGCAGTACGCGCACGCGATGGCTCCCGGCGCGAACATCCTCATCGTCGCGACACCGGTCTCCGAGACCGAGGGCGTGCACGGGTTCCCGGAGATCGTGAAGGCCGAGAACTACGTCGTCAGCCACCACCTCGCCGACGTCATCACGCAGAGCTTCGGCGCGACCGAGGAGACGTTCCCGAACAAGCAGTCGGTGCTCGGGCTGCGGTCGGCTTTCGTCGCGGCGGCCAAGGCGCACATCAGCGTGCTCGCGTCGTCCGGCGACGCCGGGTCGACCGACTACACCGACGACACGTACAGCAAGTACTTCCTGCACCGCGTGACCAGCTGGCCGACCTCCGACCCGCTGGTGACGTCCGTGGGCGGCCTGCAGTACTTCCTGAACGCCAACGGCAGCTCCACCCGGCCGCCGGCGGTCTGGAACGACACCGCGCTGTTCGGGGACGCCGCGGCCAGCGGCGGCGGACGGTCCATCTTCTTCAGCCGTCCCGCATACCAGGACAGCGTGGCCAGCCGGGTCGGCAGCCAGCGCGGCGTCCCGGACATCTCGCTCAGCGCTGCGGTGAACGGCGGGGCGATCGTCTACATCGGGTCGGACGCGAACAACGGTGCCCCCGGCGGCTTCGACTTCGTCGGCGGCACCAGCGAGTCGTCGCCGACGTTCGCCGGCGTCGTGGCGCTCGCCGACCAGCTCGCCGGGCACCCGCTCGGGCTTCTCAACCCGGCGCTCTACCGGATGAGCGCGCAGCACGCGAGCGGGATCGTGGACATCACCGACGGCACCAACACCGTGTCGTTCACCCAGGGCGGCAAGCTGCGGACCGTCATCGGCTGGGACGCCAGGGCCGGCTACGACCTGGCCACCGGGGTCGGCGGCATCGACGGTGCACTGTTCGTCCCCCAGCTCGTGAAGGCCTCCGCCTCCTGAGCGCCGCCACTCGTGGCAAACCTACGGGCGGGTAAGGCCGGAAAACGGCCCTACCCGCCCGTAGGTACTGTCGTCCGGCCGGGTTCCGGCGGTCAGACGACCTGGTGCAGCCAGCGAACAGGGGCACCCTCGCCGGCCCACCTGAAAGTCTCGAGCTCGTCGTCCCACGGCTTGCCGAGCAGCTTGTCCAGCTCGTCCTCGATCGGCGTCGCCTTCGCCGTCGCCCGGACCATGGCCGCGCGCAGCCGCTCCTCCGGCACCATCAGGTCGCCGTGCACCCCGGTGATCGCGTGGAAGACCCCGAGCTCGGGCGTGTACGAGTACCGCGCGCCCTCGAACCCTGCCGTCGGCTCCTCGGTCACCTCGTAGCGCAGGTGCAGCCATCCGCGCAGAGCCGAGGCGAGCTTGGACGAGGTCCCCGGTTCGCCGGTCCAGGACAGCTCGGCCCGCCACAGGCCCGGCTCGGCCGGCTGCGGGGTCCAGTCGAGGGAGACACGCATGCCGAGAACCCCCGCCAACGCCCATTCGACGTGCGGGCACAGCGCAGAGGTGGCCGAGTGGACGTAGACCACACCGCGAGTCGTCACCTGGGGCTCCTTGGGTCGGACGGTTGTCGAGGGACGCCTTCCCCAGCGGCCTCGCCGTCCGTCCACGCGGTATCCCGAGGGACGATGCGGGCATTCTGCCCCATCCGTACCGTCTGCCCCAAGCACCCCGCTCAGATCGGCCCCCGTGTCGCGGCCCGAACGGGCCGACCGGGGGTCTCGGAGGCTCGGTAGGCTGCTCGCCGCTCCGGGGCGGTAGCTCAGCTGGTCAGAGCAGGGGACTCATAATCCCTGGGTCGCAGGTTCGAGCCCTGCCCGCCCCACCGACTCCGCATCGGTCACTCGTCAGCCTCGAGCTCAGGTGGTGGGACCGACGCCGAGGAGCTCGTCGAACCATTGCGTCCGTTCCAGCACCGCGTGCAGCTCGATGATGTCGTCGGCCGTCAGACCCGGGCCGGCGGGCGGGTTCTCCGGGTGCGGCTCGACCGCGGGCTCCAGCTCGAGGTCGGGAAGTGCCGCGACACCGTTCACGCGGAGCAGCCTGGCCAGCCGCCACTCGATCGTGCGGACCGAGGTGGCACCGCATGCCTGGCAGTCATGCACAATCCTCGGCGGGCACGTCGCCTCGGCCTGGGACTGCGGCTCGGTCTCGACCGGCAGCAGAAGCACGATATCGGCGACGGTCAGGTCGAGCTCGGCGCGGCAGCTGGAGCACGAGCTCTGGATATGGACGATGACCGCCTCCTTGGGTTCCTGAGTGCCCGCGGTTGTCGAAGCCCCGAGAAGGGCTCTCAGAGCTGCCGATGAGACGATCCGGTCGCCCGCCTATGACGCGGGACCGGCCCTGCCGCAGGCCCGTGTGATCGATGAAGATCCCGAGCCGGTGTCGTCACCGCATGCGTGCAGCGCGGCGAACCGCGCGGATCAGCCCTCCAGCTCGCGGGTGCGTCGCTCGACGTAGTCGCGCATCTCGGCGTCGACCGCGTCGTCGATGCCCGGGTCGACGTACGAGTCGAGAAGTCGGCGCCACTCCTTCGCGGCGACCTGCTCCGCAGTCGGTGACCCCTGCCTGGTCCAGGTGGGGTACGCCTGCGACCGGAACATCGGGCTCATGAACACCTCCGTACGGAACCGCGTCAGCGTGTGCTCGTGCGCCAGGAAGAGTCCGCCCGGCCCGAGCTCGGCGATCACGTCGAAGGCGAGCTCGCCTTCGTCGACGGCCAGCCCCTGCCGCATCCGCTCGAACATGCGGATCACCTCGAGGTCGAGCACCATCTTCTCGTACGACGCGGTCAGGCCGCCTTCCAGCCAGCCGGCGGAGTGAACGACCAGGTCGCAGCCGGCAAGGTACGTGGTCCACAGTGACATCGCGCTCTCGGTCGCGGACTGCGCGTCGAGCAGGATGCCCGAGCACAGTCCCCCGCCGCCGCGTAGCGGCAGCCCGTACCGTCGCGCCAGCTGCGCGCCCGCCAACGTCGTCAGCACCGACTCGGGCAGCCCCATCGACGGTCCGCCGGAACGCATGTCCACGCCGTTGAAGAAGCAGCCGAGGATGCAGGGCGCGCCGGGGCGGACGAGCTGGGCCATCGCGACGCCGGACAAGGTCTCGGCCACGAGCAGCGACAGCCCCGCGGCGAGCGTGACGGGGGCCGACGCGCCGGCCAGCAGGAACGGCGTGATCGCAACCGGCTGGCCGAACTCGGCGCAGGCCGCCAGCGTCGTCACCATCAACCCGTCCCACACAAGAGGGCTGTTCGGGTTGACGATGCCGACGACCATCGGCCGCTCGACGAGCGCCTCCACCCCGCCGGCGGCGATGGCGGCGAGATGGATGCCGTCGCGTGCCTTGTCGCCGCTGGTGCCGTAGAGGATGAACGGACGGTCGCTCCACCGCAGGATCGAGTAGTCCATCTCGAGGTGACGGCTCAGGTAGTCGAGGTCCTGCGCCTCGGTGGTCCCGCTCTGCAGCATGGGCAGCTGGTCCGACGCGTGCGCGAGCTTCACCAGCTCGATGTGGTCGGAGATGCTGCCCTCGCGCCGGCCACGTTCGAGGTCGGACGCGAACGGCGGCCCACCGACCGGTGAGTGGACCAGGCTGCCGCCCCCGATGGTCACCGTCCGCTCCTGCGCACGACCGGTGACCGAGAACGACGACGGTGCGAGCGTGAGCTGCGCCATCACGAACTCCGGGTCCCAGCGGACCCTGGTCCCGTCGATGTCCTGCCCCGCCTGTGCGAGCCGCCCGAGCATGACGTCGTCGTGAACCTCGGTGCCGACCTCGCGCAGGAGCCGGAGCGCCTGGTTGTGCACGGCATCGAGCCCGGCTGCGTCGAGCGGTTGCAGCGGCAGCGGCTGGATGGGCACGCCGCAGACTAACCGAGACGCGCCTGGGGGCGTGCTGCCGAGACTTTCGGAGCCGCGGCGTCGAATGCCGGCTCCTGCTCCGCGTAGACGGCGAGGTGCCTCTCGGCGCTGGCCGCCCAGGTGAACCTCGATGCCACCTGCCGGCCGTTGCGGATGAGCTCGTCGCGCCGTCGACCGGGTTCGGCCGCGATCGACAGGGAGCGAGCCAGCGCCTCGACGTCCCCGACCGGGACCAGCAAGGCGTCAGTCCGGTCGACGAGGTACTCGCGGAAGACGGGCAGGTCGCTGGTGACGACGGGGGTGCCGGCGCTCATCGCCTCGAGCACTGCGAGACCGAATCCTTCCTTCACCGACGGGAAGGCCAGCAGGTCGGCCGCCGCGTACCACAACGGCATCTCGTCGTCGTCGACCGTGCCGACGAGCAGCACGTCGACACCGAGCTCGAGGCCGAGGCCGGGCAGCTCGGCCAGGACCGCGTCGCGGTACCAGCGGTGGTCCTGGAACGAGTGGCCGCCGAGCACGGCCAGCACGGGCCGGTCGCTGCGTTCCCGCGCGAGCCGCGCGATGGCCCTCACAAGGGTGTCGCTTCCCTTGCGGGGCTCGATCCCTCCGACCGCCAGGAACAGCGGACGCTCTCCGATCCGGTAGCGCATGCGCAGCGCATCAGCCTCGGCCGGGGTGACTCGTGAGAAGCGCTCGACGTCGACACCGTTGGGGACGACCTGGGCCGAGACGCCGTAGTCGGCCGCAAGCTGCTGGCGCCAGACCTCGCTCACCGTGAGGACTACGTCCGGCTCGAGGATCGCCTGCCGCTGGCAGTCCATCAGCACTTGGCTGGAGAAGTCGTCCACGTGGTGAACGGTGCGCAGCACACGGACTCCTGCTGGGCCGGTGCCCGTGTCGCGCACCCGGGCTGCAGCCCGCGCGGAGATGCAGTCCTGGGTGTGCAGCAGTGGTGTCCCGGCCTGTCCGAGCACGTCCGTCAGCCGATCGATGCTCTCGGCGACCCTGTCCTCCAGGGTGCCGCCTGCGGACGGACCGGGGACGACGGTGACCGGTGTGCGCACCGGCCGGAAGAACCCGTGCGACGGGTCTCCGAGCGCGATGACGCGCACATCCGCGCCCGCGTCCTGCAGCGCCTCGGCGACGGCCAGCGCGTGCACGACGCCGCCGCGCGGTTTGGTCGAGTACGTGACGACCGAGACTGGCAGGGTCACGCCGCCAGCCCTTGCTCGCACAGGTCGGGCCGGCGGGCGGCCAGCGCAGCGGCAACGTACGCCGCGCGCGCGTTCGTCTCGGTCACGAGGCAACCGGCCGACTCGAGCAGCGCACGCTGTCCGGCGTACCCCTGCGGGTCCAGCTCGGTGCCGAGCAGGTACGCGACCACCTGCGGGCCACCGCCGGCCATCAGCTCGGCGCACACCGGCGCCAGCCGGCCGGCCGGGTCGTGGTGGGCGCCGAAGCCCAGCACGACATCGATGAGGACGACGGCGACACCGGGCTCACGTCCCGCAGCACGCAGCAGCTCGAGGCGGCCGCTGGGGTCGATCATCGGGTGCGGGCGACCGCGGGTGTACTCCTCGGCGCCGAGGTCGAGGAGCAGGTGCGCGTCGGCCGGCGCAGGCAGCAGCCACTCGGGGTCGAGCGGCTCGTTGGAGTAGACCGGCCCGAGCACGTCGCCGAGTATCAGCTGCGCTTCGTAGCAGAGGGTGCCGCCGGAGAAGAACCCGCGGACGATGCTGCGGCTGGGGGCCAGCCGGTCACAGGCAGCCGCGACCAGCTCGCGCAGGCCGAGGGCCGGGTCCGGGGGCGCGGCTCCGGTCAGCCGGGCGGCCGCGAGTGCACCCGTCTCGAGCGTTCGCGCTTGGGTCACGCCCGATGGCGCAGGCAGGTCGCCGAGTCCGAGGAAGACCGCGACTGCGGGGGTGCTCACGCACTCGGCCAGCACGCGGCCCGCCGTCCCCGGCGACGGTGGCTTCGAGACCAGCAGGACGGCATCGGTCGCCGGGTCCCGGTCGAGGGTCCGCACCGCGGCGCGAGCCATCCGTCCGGCCACGGCCTCGGAGAGGTCCCGGCCGCCGACGCCGATGACCTGCGAGACGCCGACGCCCCAGCGGGTGAGCAGGGCGGCCACCTCCTGGGCGCCGGTCCCGGCGGCCGCGACGACGCCGACCCGTCCGGACGACACCGAGTTGGCGAATCCGAGCCCGGCCCCGGCCAGCACCGCCGTCCCGGCGCCCGGCCCCATCACGAACAGCCCCAGCTCCGTCCCTCTGTCCTTGAGCTCGATCTCCTCCTCCACTCCGACGCCGTCGCTGAACAGCAGCACGTGCAGCCCGGCTGTAAGAGCGTGGTGCGCCTCGAGCGCCGCGTACTCCCCGGGGACCGACACGATCGCGACGTTGGCTCCGGGGTTTCGCCGGGCTGCCTCCGCCAGGCTGCGCGGCATCACCTCACGGTCCTCCGCGCGCGCGTCGGCCGCGAGCTCGGAGAACGCAGCCTGACGGCCCTGCTCGAGCGCGGCGTCTACCGCAGCCTGGTCGGCGCCGACGACGGCGAGCACCAGGTCGTTGGCTGCCAGCGGCGTCAGCTCGTCGCCGGCGAACCCATGGCCGTGCAGCTCCTCCAGCCCGCGCGGCGTCGCCATGACGGCACCGGCCCACTCGACACCGGCCGCGCCGGCCATCTCGGTCGAGGCGACCATGAGCAGGAGAGAGTCGAGGTACGTGCCGGGATGGACCTGGACGCCCAGGACGCTCACGACCGCTCCCCCACGCAGACGGGCTCACGCCGGATCGTCGTGCCCACGCGCGCATCGCCGGCCGCAGCACGCGCCAGCATCGGCGCCGACGTGACGACCACGCGCGTCCCGCCGGCCGCGAGGAACCGCAGGGCCGCCGCCAGCTTGGGGCCCATGCTGCCGGCCGGGAACTGGCCGTCGGCCATGTGACGCTGGACCTCGGCGACGGTCAGGTCGTGGACGGGACGCTCGGCGGGGGTGCCGAAGTCGAGCCGGACGGTGTCGACACCCGTGACGAGGAAGAGCTCCTCGGCGCCGAGCTCGTTCGCCAGGTTCGCCGCGGCATGGTCCTTGTCGATCACAGCGTCCACTCCGGTCATGGCGCCGTCGGCGCCCAGCCAGACTGCGACACCGCCACCCCCCGCAGCGACGACGACGTAGCCCGCGTCGAGCAGAGTGCGCATCGCGCCGACCTCGACGATGACTGTGGGCAACGGCGACGGCACCACCCGGCGATAGCCCCGGCCGGAGTCCTCGACCACTTGCCAGCCACGTGAAGCAGCCAGTTTCGCGGCCAGGTCCTCGCTGAAGAACGGACCGATCGGCTTGGTAGGGGTGACGAACGCCTCGTCGGCAGGGTCGACGCCGACGTGGGTGACCACGGCGACGGCAGAGCCGGCGCCGCGCACCCGGTCGATCGCGCGGACCAGGACACTGCCCAGCTGGCCCTGGGTCATGGCGCACAGCTGGTGCAGCGGCTGGGCGGGCACCAGCCCGGACGCCTCGTCCTGCTGGATCGCCAGGTTCCCGACCTGAGGTCCGTTCCCGTGCACGACGGCCACCCGGCCTCGGGTCCGGACGATCCCGGCGAGGCAGTCAGCCATCACGGCGGCGTTCGCTTCGATCTGCGCCGAGGTTCCGGTCTGTTCGGCCGGGGTGAGAGCGTTGCCCCCGAGGGCGACGACGGTCGCGCCCCTCACGACGAGGTATCCGCGCATCGGATAGCAGACGGCATGTGCATCATAGTGAACTCTCGTGGGCGGGAGCGCAATGACAACCTCGGGGATCCCGGGCAGCCACCCGGGGCGTCACCAGGACGAGTCCGTGACCGCGTCCGAGGGCGAGCCGGTGCCCCGCGACACGGCGGCGGCATGGCGTGCGAGCGAGGCGCAGCTGTACGGCACCCTCCTGTGGGATCCCGCGATGCTCGAGCGGGCGATCCTGCTCGTCGCCAGGGTCGTCGAGCATCTTCGCCGGCTCGGGAGCTCGTCGGCAGCGCTGATGGCCGCGGGAGGCTCGGCCGGGTCGCTGGTCCTCGAAGTGGCGGACCGGGACGGCGTCGACTCCTCGCTCGACCCCACCCTCATCGGCCAGGCCGCCCTGGCGATGCGGCTTCGCGAGGTCGTCGACGAGCAGGCCCGGACGCGCCGGCTCTCGCTGCTGGCGGCCGCCGCTGAACGAGGTGTTCCATGGGTCGTGCTCGAGGAGTCGGGCGAACCGCACGGTGATCCGTTCGACCCCTATCAGCGGCTCGAGGTCGAGGTCTCGACCGGGCGGGCCGTGTACGTCACCACCGTGCCCGACGAGAGCTTCACGGGGGTGCTGCACGACGTGGCGCTCCTGAACGTGGATCTCGGCGACGGTCGGGTCCGCGAGGCTGAAGTCGATGCCGGACTGCCAGGTCCACCACCCTCCCGACACGAGGACTGGGTGGCCCGCGAGGCCCGCGCGGATCAGCTGCGGGGCGCCCCACCGCCGCGCTAGGAGGCGGCGAGAGCCCTCTTGCGCAGCATCGGATTTTTCCTATAGTGAACGGACACCAGCTCCACGTCACGCGGCCCTCGGAGTGAAGGACATCGCATGACCTCAGCCCCCGCCCCCGCCCGATCCCTGACCGCGGACGACCTGGCAGCGCTGATCACCGCACTGCAGAGCGCGGGCCTGCAGGTCGAGGTCCCGATGGAGTCGCGGACGGGCGGGGCGGGGCCGGCCGACGCCGGGATGCTCTACATCGAGGGTGTGCCGGTGACGGTTCCGACCAGCGCGACGTACGTGAAGGCGTCGCCGTACCGACTACGTGCCGAGGACGACGGCGGTTGGGGTGTCTACCACGGGCCGGACCGACTGGCCGGCGCGACGCTCGCGCCACGTCCGAAGTACTACGACCTGACGACGGCCGATGGCATCCCCTACTGGCAGATCGCGTTGCTGCACCTGGACTCCATGGCGAGCACGGTCCTGCAGACCTGCGCCTACTGGGGCAACAGCGACCAGTGCACGTTCTGCGGTATCGGCGTCACTCTGGCCTCGGGCCGCACCATCGCCAAGAAGACGCCGGCGATGCTCGCCGAGGTGGCGGTCGCCGCGCGAGACCTCGACGGAGCGGTCGACGCGACCCTGACCACCGGAAGCACGGCGACCCCCGACCGGGGCGCCCTCTACGTCGCGGCCTGCGCCGCCGCGGTGCGGGAGGCCGCCGGACTGCCGGTGCAGGTCCAGTTCGAGCCCCCGTCCGACCTCGACGTCATCGACCGCGTCGCGGACATGGGGATCGAGTCGGTCGGCATCCACGTGGAGTCCTTCGACGCGCAGGTCCTCGCGAAGGTGGCGCCGGGCAAGGCCCGGACCGGCATCGAAGGCTACTTCGCGGCCTGGGAACGTGCGGTCGCCGCGTTCGGCCCCGGTCAGGTCTCGACGTACGTGATCCTCGGGCTGGGCGAGGACGAGACGGTCACGGTCGAAGGCTGCAAGCGGGCGATCGACATGGGCGTCTACCCGTTCATCGTGCCGCTGCGGCCGGTGCCCGGCAGCCTGCTGGAGGACGCGGTGCCCCCTCCGCGGTCGGTGGTCGAGTCGGTGTACCGCCAGGTCGTCCCCCACCTGGCCCGGCTCGGGATGTCCGCCGCCGGTGTCAGCGCGGGCTGCGCACGCTGTCAGGCCTGCTCGGCCCTGGGAGCGTTCGAGAAGGCAGGTGAGCTCGTTGACGGACGTCGATCACTTCCGCTCGTCGGCTGACGTGCGCGCACTGCTGGTGCCGCCGGCACACACGCGAGGTCCGCACGCCCTCGAGTGCCGGGCGGTCGAGGGACCCGCCGAGCTCGCCACCCACTTCCTGCTCCGCAGGCAGGTCTTCGTCGACGAGCAACGACTCTTCGACGACGACCGGGACGCCCACGACGAGGACCCCACCACCGTGCACGTGCTCGGCTTCGTCGACGGAGTGCCCTCGGGAACCGTGCGGCTCTACCCACTGGAGGGCGCCCTGTGGAAGGGCGACCGGCTGGCGGTACGGCCCGACGCACGGCGCGCCGGTCTCGGCGCCCCCCTGGTGCGGTTCGCGGTGTCCACCGCAGGCTCCCTGTCCGGGCAGCAGATGAACGCCCACGTACAGCTGGAGAACGTCTCCTTCTTCCGCCGCCTCGGCTGGACCCCTGTCGGAGATCCCGCGATGTTCGTCGGCCGGCTGCACCAGGCCATGACGATCGCCCTGGCGTGACGACGACATCACGGTCACCCGCGAAGGTAGGTGACACTCTCGGTGCGCAGGTCGAACACGGTGGCCTGCCTACCGTCGACAGCCAACCGCACCTCACCGCTGCCGTCCAGCACACCGATCTGCTCAGCCGTCAGGCCGCGCGAACGGAAGCCTTCGACGCAGTCGTCGACCCGGTCCTGCGGGGTCGTGAGCAAGAACGCGTAGCAGGGGAAGCAGCTCAGCCAGTCGGCCAGCGCGACGCCGGCGGGGACCGGGAGCAGGTCCAGGTCCACCGAGGTGCCCAGCGCACCCGGCTCGAGCAGCATGGCGAGCGACCCCACCAGCCCGGCCATGCTCACGTCCTTCGCAGCTACCGCGGCGCCGCTCTCGGCCAGCCGCGCGAGCAACCGGACGTCGCCGGCGAGCGAGGATCCGCGCTGGTCGAACGAGGGGAAGAACGGGAAGTCCGGACGCATCGTCCCCTCGATGCAGCAACCCAGCACGAGGGCCTGACCTGCCTCGGCGTGCGTGGCAGACAGGACCCGTTCCGCGCGTCCGATGCCGAAGGCCGACAGCGCCATCGCAGCCGAGGGTCCCTGCGTGCGGGTGAGGTGGCCGCCGACCACGGGGACGTCGTAGAGCTCGGAGGCCCAACGCATGCCGCGCAGCGCCTCGCGTGCGACCGGCTCGGGACCCACCACCGTGTCCACGATCGCCAGGGGGCGGGCCCCCATGGCGGCAAGGTCGTTGACGTTCGCGAGCACCGCCGCGACTCCGGCCGCGTACGGGTCGGCGGCCAGGAACGCCGGGAGGATCGCCTCGCCACCCACCACGAGCCGGCCGGAGCCGGCCGGCAGCACCGCGCCGTCGTCGCCGGGTCCGGCGTACCAGTCGCCGCCTCCGAAGACTTCCGCCACCAGCCCGATGTCCCTCTTGGCCACAACGCCGGGCAGTCGTCGCAGCCACGCCGCCAGCTCGGTCAGGTCGAGCTCGCCGCTCCCGATCCCGGTCATGGCCGTCCTCTCCGCAGGTCTCCGGCGGCCGATCGTGGCACCGTCCTCCCGACCACCGGATATCTACCATGGTGAACGCCCCGCCGCCCTCATTCCTCACCCTGCCCGAGCGGGCGGAGAAGCCGCGCAGCCGCGGGATCACCCATGTGCTGGACAAGGGCATGCCCGTCGACGACGTCGAGCGGGCGCTCACGGTGGCCGGCCGCTACATCGACGTCTGGAAGCTCGGCTGGGGCACGGCCTACCTGGACCCTGGCCTGGCGGCGAAGCTGGCCGTGCTCGCCGACCACTCGGTCATGGCGTGCACCGGCGGCACCCTGCTCGAAGTCGCCTGGCGGCAGGGTGCTGTGGACGCGTACTTCGACTGGGCCTGCGCACAGGGCTTCCCGAGCGTGGAAGTCTCCGCCGGCGTGGCGCAGATGGGTCCGGGCGACAAGCAGCGGCTGATCGCCACCGCGGCCCGACGGTTCGTGGTGCTGGCGGAGGTCGGCACGAAGGACCCGGCCGCGCCGGTCACCCCCGCGGCATGGGCGGCCGAGGTCGGAGCCGACCTCGAGGCCGGCGCCCGCTGGGTGGTCACCGAAGGCCGCGAGAGCGGGACTGTCGGCCTGTTCGACCCTGACGGCAAGGTCCGCGCCGGCATCGTCGACGCTGTCCTGGAGTCAGCGGGCCTGGAGCGGGTCATCTTCGAGGCACCCCGCAAGGATCAGCAGGCCTGGTTGATCCGCCATCTCGGCCCCGACGTCGGGCTCGGGAACATCGCCCCGTCGGAGGTCCTCGGGATGGAGGCCCTGCGGCTCGGGCTGCGCGCCGACACGTTCGACTCCACGCCAGGGCCGGCGGGCCGCACATGACCGTGTTCCCTGAGCGCTACCGCCAGGTCTCGGTCGCCGACGTCGAGGTCCCCCTCGAGGAGGCGGCCCTGCGGGCGCTGTTCCTGAGCCGCCCCGTCTACCGGCGCACCCGCTACATCGCGTGCCGCTCGGGTGGCCGGACGGCGCTGGTCGAGGTGACCAAGACCACCGAGGTGCCGTTGTTCTGCGACGTCAGCGCCGTCGAGCTCCTGGCCGGGCCTGATGCCACCGTCTACCTGGAGCGCCCGGACGTGGACACGGCGGTCCCGAGCGCGGTGGCCCGCGTCGCCCTGCAGGACGCCCCCGGCGTGCGGTGCGTGGTCGTCGAGGGCCGGTACCGCCACGTCAGCTTCGTGCTGGACGCCAGGGTGCTGCGCGTCCACGTGCTCGATGTCGCCCCGCCCTGGCCGGCCAAGCTGGTCGACCAGGTCGAGCGCGTGCTCGAGACGGCCGACGACCTGCCGCCCATCGAGGCGGTGCCGCGGGTCGTCGTGCTCACCGATCTGCTGCCCGCCGGAGCGACGGGGCCGTTCCTGCTCCAGTGCCGGGGCGGCGGCGTCGACGTGCCGGGCGCGGAGGTCGACTACCTCGACGAGGTGCCGCCGTTCCGTCCCGGCTGGACCTTGCTCGGCTGCACGAGGTCCCGCCAGATCCACGACGCCTTCTTCGATGCGCCGGTGACGCAGGTCGACACGTGCCCGCGTACCCTCGCCGCATCGGTCGAGCTGCCGCCAGGCGAGGTCCTCATGACCAAGTGCTGCCTGCTCGAGGAGCATGTCGAGCGCGACGACCACGGTGTCGTCGTGCCGTGGGGGGCGTCGTTCGCACACCTGCGCGACGGACTCGCCCAGCTGGCGACGGACCCGTGACCAGCCGCATCGCCGACTCGGCCATGTACGGCCACCTGTGGGGCACCGCCGAGAGTCGTGCGGTCTTCGAGGAGACGGCGCGCCTGCAGGGTTGGTTGGACGTCCTGGCGGCCCTGGCCCGAGCCCAGGCAGCGGAGGGCGTCATCCCGGCCGATGCCGCGGATACCATCACCCGTTGTGCTCGGGTGGAGCTGCTCGACCTCGACGAGGTCGCCGAACAGACCCGGCTGAGCGGGCACTCGAGCCTGGGTCTCATCCGCGGGCTGCGGCGGACGGTGCCGAGCGAGGCCTACGAGTACGTGTACGTCGGAGCCAGCGTGCAGGACCTGACCGACACCTGGACCTCGCTGGCCACCCGATCGATCGGCGCGCTGGTGTGGCGGGACCTGCGCCGGGTCGAGGAGCTGCTGCTGGGGCTCGCCGAGCAGCACCGCGACACGCTCGTCACCGGTCGAACGCACGGCCAGCCCGGAGCACCGGTCACGTTCGGCTGGAAGGCGGCCTCGTGGGCTGACGAGGTCCGGCGGCACCTCGACCGGCTCCGCGACGGCGCGCCCCGTTGGCTGGTCGGACAGCTCGGCGGCGGCGTGGGAACGCTCGCCCTGCACGGCCCGGCCGGACTGGCCGTGCGCCGAAGGTTCTGCGCCGAGCTGGGCCTGGCCGACCCGGTCATCTCCTGGCTCGCCGCCCGGGACCGGGTGGCCGAGCTCGGCGGCGTGCTGGCGATGGTCACCGCGACGCTGGCGCGCATCGGCGGCGAAGTGTACGAGCTGCAGCGACCGGAGATCGGCGAGCTGATGGAGCCCGTCCGCGACGGCGGCGTCGGCAGCATCACGATGCCGCACAAGCGGAACCCGGAGGCCAGCGAGCACCTGGACACGTTGTCCCGGTTGGTCCGCGCGAACGCGGGCGTGCTGCTCGAAGGGATGGTCGGGCAGCACGAACGCGACGGCAGGAGCTGGAAGGCCGAGTGGGTCGCCCTGCCCGAGGTGTGCCTGCTCACGACGACCGCACTGCAGATGGCCGTCGCACTTCTCGAGGGTCTCGAGGTCGATGCGCAGGCGATGCGCGCCAACCTGGACGGGTACACCGGCAGCGAGCACGCCCTCGCCCAGCTGAGCGAGCGGATCGGCGCACACGCGGCCCGATCGGCCCTGCAGCAGGCCCTGACGCAGGGCCGTGCGGCGGGTCGCTCCATGACCCAGGCGATGCAGGACGCCGGCCTGGGCCCGGACAGCACCGGGACCGAGGCACCGGACCCGGGGTCGGCCGGCGCGATGGTCGACCTGGTGCTCGAGCACGCCCGTGCCGCCCGCGCGGCCGAAAGAACGTCGTGGCCATGACCTGGGTGGAGCAGCTGCCCCGGACCCGTCTGGCCGTGCTTCCCACCCCGCTGGTGGAGACACCCGCGCTCGCCGAGGCCCTGGGGCTGGCCGGACAGCTCTTCGTCAAGCGGGACGACCTGACCGGGTTCGCGCTGGCGGGCAACAAGGCGCGCCAGCTCGAGATGCTCATCGGCGAGGCCAGGAGCTGTGACGCCGACGTAATCGTCACCGGCGGCAGCGTCGGCTCCAACTTCGTCGCCGCGGCCGCGGCTGCCGCGACCCAGGCAGGACTGCGATGCGTCCTGGTGATCGCCGGCCCGCCCCGATCCCGCGCGGCTCACCCCAACCTGGCCGCTGCACTCACCTGGGGCGCCGAGGTCCGGTTCACCGGCGACCCGCACCGCGGCTCCGTCGACGCGCTGCTCCCCGCGGTCGCCCGAGAGCTCGAGACGACCGGCGCGGCTGTGTACCTGGTCCCGCGTGGAGGCGCCAACGCCACCGGCGCCGTCGGCTACCGGCTGGCAGCCGACGAGCTCGCCGAACAGATCGACGGCAGGTTCCCCGACCCTCCGGTCGTCGTCGTGGCCACGGGGTCGGGCGGGACCCAGGCCGGCCTGGTCGCGGGCAGCGTCGCGCGGGGGCGCCCCTTTCGGGTCGCCGGCGCTTCCGTGAGCCGGCCGGTGGACGAGGTGACCGAGCGCGTTCTCGGGCTTGCCCGCGAGGTGGCCGTACGCTGCGACGAGCCTCTTGCGAGTGCCAGTGATGTGTACGTGGTCGATGCACGCGGACCGGGCCACGCGCTGCCGTCCGCGGCGGGTGTCGCGGCTGCCGAGACGGCCCTGCGCACGGCCGGCCTGGTGCTGGACCCGGTGTACACAGCCAAGGCCCTGGCCGCGCTGCCCGGTCTCGTCGGCCCGGCGCCGGCCGTGTTCTGGTACACCGGCGGCATCGCCGACGCGATCGTGCAGATGCAAGAGGAGGAGCCGGGATGAGCACGGGCAACCACCGGTTGGGGCCACCCGTCGACGGACCGGCGCCGGAGCTGGTCGACTCCGGCTTCGCGCTGGAGAACGCGGACGCTCCGTTGCTGCACGCCGGGCTCAACCTCGCCGACCTCGCGCACGTCCTGGACCTGCGGGCCCGGCAGGTCGTGCCGGAGGAACCGGCCCGCCGGCTGCTCAGCGTGCTGCTCCGGTCGGTGGCCACCCGCCCCGAGGACTTCCCGTACGACCCGGCCTTCGGCGAGCCGTACAACAGCCGCGAGCGGTACTTCGTCGAGCAGATCGGTGACGACGCCGGCTGGCTGCACGCGGGTCGACCGCGGCGCGAGGCGGTGCGGATCGCGCTGCGGCTGCACCTGCGCGGCCAGCTCGTGGATCTCGTCGAGAGTGCAGCCACGCTGGCCGGGACGATCGCGACCGTCGCGCGCGAGCACAGCCGCACCTGGCTGCCCGACCAGACCTACCTGCAGCACGCGCAGCCCTCGACGTTCGGCCACTACCTGCTGTCCTTCGCCTACCCGCTGCTGCGCGACGCCGACCGGCTGGAGGACGAGCTGGCGTGGACCAACACCAGTCCTGGCGGTGCCGGCTGCGTCAACGGGAGCCGGCTGCTGGGCGACCGCGGCCCGGTGGCCGTGATGCTGGGCTTCGACGACGTGATCGAGCACACGCGCGACGCGATGTGGCAGACCGACGGGCTGGTCGCGATGCTCGCCTCGACGGCCAGCCTCGTCGGGACGCAGAGCAAGCTGGCCGAGGACCTGGAGATCTGGGCGAGCAGCGAGTTCGACTACGTGACGGTCGCCGACGGGTTCAGCCGCTCGAGCGTCCTGATGCCGCAGAAACGCAACCCGTACTCGCTGTCCATCATCCGTGGGGCGTCCGGCACTCTGATCGGGCGGCTCACCGGCTTCCTCGCGGTGATCAAGAGCCCGTCGGCACGCAGCGACAACCTGATCTACGCGTACGGAGAGGTGCCCCGTGCACTGGATCTGGCTCTTCGCACGACCCGACTGACCGACGGCGTGATCCGCACGCTCGGGGTCAACGGCGCCCGGATGTGGGAAGCACTCGACTCCGGCTTCTGCCAGGCGACCGACCTCGCGGAGTACGTCATGCAGACCTGCGGGCTCAACTACCGCACGGCGTACCAGGTGGTCGGCGTTGCGGTCCGCAAGGCACACGGACAGGGGCTGCGCGGTGTGGACCTCGACGGAGCGATGCTCGACGCCGCGGCCGTGGACTACCGCGGGAAGGGCATCGGCCTCACCGGCCGCGACCTCACCGAAGTGCTCGACCCCCGCCGCATCGTCGAGACCAGGACCGCGGCCGGAGGTGCCGCACCCGAGGTCGTCGAGCGCATGGCCGAGACCTGCCTGGCACGGGCGGGGGACCTGATCGCCACCGCACAACGGCATCGGGCCGCCTACCTCGCCGCCGAGACCGATCTGGTCGCCCGTGCCTCGGTCGTGGCTTCGGGCGCCGGACCCGGTGCGGGAGGCGAGCGCACATGACGGACCGGAACTTCGAGCTCCCCCGCGAGGTCAGCGTCGTGAACGTCGGGTTGTCCCTCTTCGCCGAAGGCCTGACCGACCAGGGGGTACCGGTCACCGGCGTCGACTGGCGTATCCCGGCCGGCGGGGACCCGGCGCTGGTCGCCGCGCTGCGGCGGATGTCGGGCCCTCGATGCGCGGCGGTCGACGCGGCGAACGCCGAGGTGCTGCGCCGGCTGGACAGCGGCGTCCCGACGCTGACCGGGATCCGGCGAGCCGGTGACGTGATCCCGGCTCTCGAGGGTCGGACGTTGCTGCACCCCGGACCGCCGCTGACGCTGGACCGCGCCTGCGACCCGCTGCGGCGGTCGATGCGTGCCGCGGTCGTCGCCGAAGGCTGGGCGGACGACGTCTCGGGGGCCGACGCACTGCTCGCGTCGGACCGGGTCGCGCTGCTCGCAGCGAACGACCATGGCGTGGTCGTCCCGATGGCCACGGTGATCGGGCCCGGATCGCCGATGTGGACGGTCGAGCTCGACGGCGCCGACGTCATCGCGTACGCGCCGATCGGGCAGGGCTCCGGCGACGTGGCGTGGTTCGGGCGCGACACTCCCGCAGCGTGTGAACGCCTGGTGTTCCTGCGCGAGTCGGTGGGTCCGGTGCTGAGCGAGGCCCTCGACCGGTCGGGGCCGCTGGACGTCTTCTCGTTCGCCGCCCAGGCCGTCGCCATGGGCGACGACGTGCACGTGCGTACGCAGGCCGCCACGAACCTGTTGCTGCGCCACCTGATGCCCGACCTCGTGGCCGGGACCCATCCGGACCGGGTCGCGGTCGCGCGCTTCCTGTCCGAGAACTACCTGCTGTTCCTCACCCTCGCGATGGCCGCCGCACGCGCCGTGAGCGGGTGGGGTGCCCAGGTCGAGGGCTCGTCGGTGGTCACCACGATGGCTCGGAACGGCACCGACTTCGGCGTGCAGCTGCCGGGTGCGGACACCTGGATGCTCGCCCCCGCGCCGCTGGTCGGCAGGGCGCTGTTCCACCCGGGGCGTGGCCCGGCCGACGGCGCGCGCGACATCGGGGACAGCGCGGTCCTCGAGCTCGTAGGCCTCGGCGGCGCAGCAGCGGCCGGCTCGCCCGCCGTGGGCCAGATCGTCGGAGGCATGGCCCAGGCGGCGGACCTGACCGCCGAGCTCGACCGCGTGTGCGTCGGCCGCTCGACGCGGTTCACCCTCCCGAACCAGGGCGGGCAGGGCACACCGCTGGGGGTAGACGTCCGCAAGGTCGTCGAGTACGTCGTGACGCCCAAGGTGACGACGGGCATCCTGCACGTGAGCGACGGCAGCGGACAGGTCGGCGCCGGGGTCGCGGAGGCGCCGATCGCCTGCTTCAACGCGGCCCTGCTCGACCTCGACGCCCGGCTGTCGGAACCGGCCCGCTAGGGGTCTGGCTCGCAGTCTGCCGAGGCCGCGGGGGCGATGCGCACCGACATCTGCGGGCTCTGCACAAAGGTGTTGGAGACGTAGCAGACCCGTCGGGCCGGCTCGAGCAACGGCTCGAGCAGCTCGTCGGCCAGGCTGCTGGACACGGTGAGCACCACGGTGCCGAACCGCAGCCCGTCATACGTCCCGTCGGCCGTGACCACGAGATCGGGCAGCTCGAACCCGCGCTTGCGCGCCGCCCAGGCGACCGAGAGCGCGTAGCACGAGCACATCGAGGCCAGGAGCAGGTCGGTCGGCGCCGGACCCGCGCCCTCGCCGCCGTCCTCGACCGGTTCGTCGACCACGAGGTCGAACCCGCCCGCCTGCACGTCGCAGCGCCAACCGCCGACCCAGCGGGCGACCGCTGTCCTGGTCCCGTCGTACTCGCTCACCCGCAGCCCGCCGGACGTGGTCGGCCGACGGTCCGCCTCGCCGCGGCGCCGGCTACAGCGTCCAGGTCTGGAGCACCAGCGCGCCCTGGCGCCGCGCAGTCAGTGTCGCGTCGAGGACGTCGAGCGGGTTGATCGGCTTGACTCCCTCCATCATGTCGATCTCGCGCATGCCGTACAGCGCGGCGGCGGAGAACCGGCAGGCGTACACGTGGCCGCCCTCGTCCATGAACGTCTGCAGCTGCTTGTTGTACGCCAGCGCTCCGGGGAACGGCTCGTCGCCCACGCGGGGGTATCCGCGGGTGGCTGCTGCCATCAGCGAGCCGGGGCCGTAGAGCACCAGGCTGGTGTCGAAGCCCTTCCGGCGGATCCTCGTCATCGTCAGCATGTTCACCAGGCCGACCGAGCCCTCGAAGGGCACGGTGTGCATGAAGACCCACGCCTTCTCACCCGGCTCCGCCTGGATGTCCTCGAAGACCTTGTCCTCGAAGTTGACGATGGCGTCGCCCTTGCTGACCCGTGTACCCACGATCTCTGCCATGTACCGACTCCCTCTCGTGTCGCGCCTTGCGCTTCCGGGACCGACCGATCGGACGGCCCCGGGACTCGGATCCGTTCAGCCGCTCGGTGCCCGAGCCGGCCCCTCTGCCGCGCTCTGCGGCCGCACCAGGCTCGCGGCCGGTCCGGACGCCTGGGCCGGCCGGTGCCAGGTACGCCGATGGCTGCCCGGCATGCTGGCCGCGACTTTGTCGCGCAGCCGGACGGGCAGGGTGTAGAAGACCGGTGCGTACACCTTCTGCCAGAACACGTCGCCGCCCTTCGCCCGCGGCGGCGGCGCGAGGCCGTAACGCTTGGCGACCTTCGTCTGCGCAGCGGTCATCAACTGCTTCTCGGAGACGGCGCGGACCCAGCGCGTGAACGCCATGTCATCCACCCAGCGTCGACAGCGCGTTCTGGGCTGCAAGCGCGATCGGTTCGTTCAGCGCGCCGATCGGCGGGGAGTACACGTTCTCCATCGTCGCCAGGTCGCGCAGCGTGATGCCGGTGCGGGCCGCCATCGCGAGGAAGTCGGCGCGCTCCTTGATGCCCTCGCCACCGACCATCTGCGCGCCGATCAGCTTGAGCGACCCGGGCTCGCCGAGCAGCTTGACGATGATCGGCTTCATGTCCGGGTAGTAGCGCGCCCGCGAGATGCCCTGGGCCTTGCCCAGCACGAAGGGGATGCCCAGCGCGGTGGCCAGGGTCTCGCTGAACGAGACCCCCCCGATCATCCAGCGGCCGGCGACCAGACCCCAGGGGACGAAGACCGGCTGGTAGGCACGCTTCCCGCCGGCGGCGTTGACGCCCGCGACCTTGCCCTGCGAGTACGCGTGGCTGCCCGACAGCCCTTGCAGCGGGACGTTGCTGACACCGTGCGGCACCTCGATGCAGTCGCCGGCCGCCCAGACGTCAGGTACGCCGGTGGCCATCGTCTCGTCGACGACGAACCCGCCGGCGGAGCCGACGTCGAGACCGGCCGCGGCTCCCAGCCTGGTGTCGGGCACCTTCTTCGTAGCGTTGACCAGCAGGTCGCAGGCGATCTCACCGTCGGAGGTCACCACGCCACGCACGGCGCCGTCCGAGTCACCGAGGATCTGCTCGAGCTTGGTGTTGAAATGGAGGTTGACGCCCATCTCTTCCCAGGAGTCCTCGATCGGCTTCGCGATGTCGGGGTCGGTCGCCGCCGACATCGCCCACGGCGTCGGGTCGACGAGGTGAACCTCGATCCCGCGGTGCGACAACGCCGTGGTGATCTCCAGCCCGAGCGGCCCGGCCTCGAGCACCACGGCCTTCCGAACGGTGTCGAAGACCTTGTCCCACTCCATCGCTCGCCGGATGTTCTTCATCTCGTAGATGCCCGACAGCTCGGCCCCTGGAACGGGGGGTCTCGCGTAGTCCCACCCCGTCGCCACGATGAGCTTGTCCCAACGTTCCGCCCGGCCGTCCACCGTGACCGTCTTGGCCTTCGCGTCGATGGCCGTGACCGCGGTCTCGTAGCGGATGTCGATCCCCTGGTCGACGTACATCTGCTTCGTCGCCATGAAGAGGCGCTCGAAGTCGGGGATCTCCTTCCCGTGCACGTACGGGATGCCGCAAGGGCTGTAAGCGGCGTCCTCGTACTCGGTGAAGACGATGATCTCCGCGCTCGGGTCGGTACCCTTGGCCGCGCCGGCCGCGCCCATACCCGCCGCCCCGCCTCCGACAACGAGAATCCGTTGTGGCACGGGACCTCCTGGGTGGACGGGTCCTGCAGAGGCATTGAGCATCAGCAATATGACGTTCACTATGTTGAACAGTACGGAGAGTCGGAGTCAAGGGTGCGCGCCAAAGTCGCAGAGGAGAGGTCCGCGAGATGACCGAGGATCTGACCCGCATCGTCGGGGGCATCGGACCCAAGGTGCGCGCCCTGCGCAAGCAGGCCGGGCTGTCGCTCTCGCAGCTGGCCGCTCGGTCCGACGTCTCCGCGGCGGCCATCCACAAGATCGAGATGAACGGCATGGTGCCGACGATCACCACGCTGCTCAAGGTGGCCAGCGCTCTGGACCGGCCCATCGCGTACTTCGTCGAAGAGGAGCAGGTCACCTCCGACCCGACCGTGCTCACGCTCAAGGCGGAGCATCGACCGATCTACACCTCGCACGTGGGCATCGACCTCGCCGGGATCACCGGGCCCTACAGCCGGTTCAACCTCGCGGGGGCGCGGGCGACGGTCGTCGCCGGCGCCAGCAGCGGCGAGAAACCGCTCGAGCATCCGGGCGAGGAGCTCATCTACGTCCTGGAGGGGCAGCTCGAGTTCGTCGTCAACGGCCGAGACCACACCCTGAAGCCGGGAGATGCGCTGCACTTCCGGTCGGTGCAGCCGCACTCGTGGCGCAACCCCGGCAAGGTCGACGCGATCGCGCTCTGGATGGCTCTGCGACCCCAGTAGCACAGCCCCTTGACCAGGTCGGTGGTCGGGGTCCGCGGCTGATTCCGATTCATCTCCTATACGACATCAGATGTCTTGCATCCGATACGCGCCGGGGCTAGCGTCGACGAGTGACCACACAACTGATCAACGACGCGCACCGGCACATGGGCGTGATGCCGGCCTTCCCCTTCTACGGCGGACCGCCGGCCAACCCGGACATCCTGGCGCGCGGCACCGTGGCCGAGCTGATCGCCGATCTCGACGCGGAGGGCACCGAACGAGCCCTCGTACTGCCCAACTACGGCGTGCCCCAGGCGGACGTCTCGTTCTCGTTCAACGAGCTGGTCCTGTCGGCCGCCGCGGCCGACGACCGGATCCGCTGCGGACTGTGGGTCTCGCCGCGTCCGCAGGACGCCGAGCTCACCGCGGCCGCGCTCGCCCAGGCCGGCGAGGCCGGAGTGGTCGCGCTCAAGACCAGCTTCCTGCTCGGCGGGCGGCCCGACGACCCGGAGTGCGAGCCGCACATCGACTCGATCTTCCAGGCCGCGCGCAGCCACGGGCTGGTGGTGCACGTGCACACGTCCGCCGGCGCCGCGTCGGACATCGACCAGATCGGGCTGCTCGTCGACAAGTACGGCGACGACGTGAAGATCCACCTCGTGCACATGGGTGGCGGGGTGAGCGGCCACATCAAGCTCATCAACCAGCGGTTCTTCGACTGGATCGAGGCGGGCAAGCAGGTCTACACGGACACCAGCTGGGCTGTGGGGTTCGCTCCGCGCTGGCTGGCCCGCGAGATCGAGCGGCGCGGGGTGGGCGCCGACCGTGTGCTCTTCGCCAGCGACGAACCCTGGGGCGACTACGCGGGCGAGCTCGCCCGGATGCGTGCCGCCACCGGGGACGGAGAACTGGGAAGGATGATGCTGCGGGACAACTTCGCGAGCCTGTACGGATAGCCGCCGCACTGCCCACCGCCATGACGACGCCACCCGCCGACTCCCTCGAGGTGTCCGATCTCCCCGGCGGCCCCTACGATCTCGAGTTCTTCCTCGACCCGATGTGTCCGTACGCGTGGCAGACGTCGGTCTGGGTGCGGCGCGTCGCCAGCCTGCGGGGGATGAACGTCGGCTGGCGATTCGTCTCCCTGTTCGTCATCCACGAGCTGGACGAGGACCCGAGGCCCGACTCGGTCGTCGCGCGACGTCGTGCGCTGGAGTTCCACCGTGTCCTGGCAGCCGTCCGCACCAGCCACGGCAACGAGGACGTCGGACGTGTCTACGACGCCTGGGGTCAGCGGCTGTGGTACCGAACGACTGCCGGCTCGAGCGGGGAGCTGGCCCTGGGCATCGACATCGCCGAGCTCCTGCGCGGACAGCACCTGCGAGCTGACCTGGCCGAGGCAGCTCACGACGACTCACACGACGCGGTCATCCGAGCCGAGACCGCTCTCGCGTCCGAACGGGCCGGACCCGACCTCGGCACCCCGATCATCAGCTACGACCCGCCCCACGGCAGCTCCTTCTTCGGCCCCGTCATCTCGTCCGTCCCGAGCGACGAACAGTCGCTGGCCCTCTACGACGCGCTGCGCACCCTCGCGTCATTCCCGGACTTCGCCGAGCTGAAGCGGACGAAGCGTCCGCGGCTCGACCTTCCGTTCTTCACAAGCTCGGCCCAACGCTCAGGCGCGGATCACTCGTAGTCCCTCGGTCGCAGGGTCGAGCCCTGCCCGCCCCACCAGTCCCACCGGCAGCGTGCGCTAGCGTGGCCGCAACGACTAAGGGGAATCGATCATGAACGCGCCGCTGCTGATCCTGGTCGTCGTCGTGCTGGTCGTCGTCGTCCTTGCGATCGCGTTCAACGGCTTGGTCAAGAGGCGCAACCGCACCCAGGAAGCCTGGTCGCAGATCGATGTCGAGCTGAGACGCCGGCACGACCTGATCCCCAACCTGGTCGAGGCGGTCAAGGGGTACGCAGCCCACGAGCGCGGGACGTTCGAGTCCGTCACCAACGCACGGGCAGCGGCGGTGAACGCCGGGGCCACGGGCGACCCGGCCAAGGTCGCTCCCGCCGAGGACACCTTGACCCGCTCGTTGCGGTCGCTGTTCGCGGTGTCCGAGAACTACCCCCAGCTGAAGGCCGCCGACAACTTCAGGGACCTGCAGGAGCAGCTGACCGCGACCGAGGACAAGATCGAGTTCGCCCGGCGGTACTACAACACGAGCGTGCGGGACTACAACACCGCGTTGCAGAGCTTCCCCCGGAACCTGATGGCGGGACCGCTGGGATTCCGGGCAGCGGAGTACTTCGCGGCCGACGCCGACGATCGTGCCGTCCCCAGCGCGAGCTTCAGCAGTACCGGCCCGCCAACTTAGGCCGTCTGTCCGCTGGCGATCTGCTCGAGCACCGCGATGCGCTCCGCGATCGGCGGATGGGTGTCGAAGAGATGATGGAACCAGTCCCCGTGGTGCTGCAGCGGGTCGTCGATGCACATCGCCGCGGTGGCGTGGTTGAACTTCGCGAACGGCTTGTCGTTGGCCTCGAGCTTGCGCAGCGCGCTGATCAGGCCCGCGGGGTTGCGGGTCAGCTCGACGCTGCTCACGTCGGCCAACGACTCGCGGCGTCGTGACAGCGCCAGCCGAACCACCGGGCCGACGATGAACGCGACGACAGCCAGCAGTGCACCGGCCGCGAAGACGAGCAGCATCACCTGGTC
Organism: uncultured Actinomycetota bacterium; assembly: GCA_963711005.1. GTDB lineage: Bacteria > Actinomycetota > Actinomycetes > Prado026 > Prado026 > CAVQCJ01. The sequence continues at coordinate 63,457 of CAVQCJ010000002.1, forward strand.
CGAGTCCCGACCACGCGGTCGCATGTAGAACGCGCTCCGCCAGACCAGGCTCGCCAGCAGGCCGGCCATGCCGATCAGGGTGCTGACGATGAGGATGAGCCGCACGTCGTAGTTCTTGATGTGGCTCATCTCGTGCCCGAGGACGCCCTCCAGCTCCTCCCTGTTCATCGTGGCGAGGAGCCCGGTGGTGGCGGTGATGGCAGCCTTCGCCGGGCTGATGCCGGTGGCGAACGCGTTCGGGGACGGGTCGGCGATCACGTAGACCTGCGGCTTGGGAAGGCCGTCGCCGATGGCGAGCGCCTCGACGATGTTGTGGAGCTGCTGGTACTGGCCTGGGTCCGCAGGCTGCGCGCCGGACACCGAGAGCACCAGACCGGCTCCGGAGGTCAACGTGAACGCGATCCCGGCCAGCGCGAGCAGCCCGGCGACGACCATCCCGACCAAGACGTCCCCGGAGGTCGACGATGAGGACGCGGACGAGGCGGCGACCAGCCACCCGAGGACCGCCCCGACCCCGATCCATACGAGGAAGAACAGCCCGATGTAGACGACCGCTCGACGCTTGTTGCGGGCGATCTGCTCGTACACGTCAGCCACGATACGCCGGGAGGCTGAAGGTCCGTTTGCCAGCCCGTTACCGGGCGCACGGTATCTGTGGATGGTGGACCTGTATCGAAAGGGCGCAAGGCCCGAGCCCTTGGGCGACCTCATCGCGACGGCCAGCGGTCGGACGCACCGAGACGACCCCGTGCGAGGTCGGACCGGTGGACCCGCCGGGAACGCCCGGCTCAGCTCGTGGACCGGCCTCGTCCTGCTGGTGCTCCTGGCCGTCGAGGGTGCCACGCTGCTGGCGCTGGGCAGCCTGCTCGGCGTGCACATCCTGGTGGGGGCCGTGGTCGTACCGCCGGTCCTGCTGAAGACCGCGACGACGGGATGGCGTTTCCTCCGGTACTACAGCGGAGATCGGGACTACCGCCTGGCGGGTCCTCCGCCGCTCCTGCTGCGGATCCTCGGTCCGCTCGTGATCGTGAGCACGTTGGCGGTGCTCGGTTCCGGTCTCGGACTCGTCGTCATGGGCGCGGACGGGCCGCGGCCGCTCGTCGGCGCCGGTGGCCTCGCCGTGAGCATGACGACGCTGCACAAGGCGAGCTTCATCGTCTGGTTCGCCGCGATGACGGCCCACGTGCTCGCCCGAACCGTGCCGGCGCTGAAGGCAGTCGGGTCCGCGCAGTCACGTTCACGGCAGGTCAGCGGAGGACCGGGCCGGCTGGCCGTACTGGGCGTCAGTCTGTCGGCCGGGGTCCTGCTCGGTGTCCTGACGCTCGCCAGCTCGTCCTGGTGGACCACGACGTGGGTGCAGCACTGAGGCCCACACGGGTTTACCTGGCGTAGACCGACCGGGGCGCAGGCTCGTCGAGTGACCGCACAAGGCGAGCATGCCGTCCGCAGCACGGCGCATCAGGCTCCAGGTCTGCCGCTGCTGCGCGCCGTCCGTCCGCGGCAGTGGCTGAAGAACGTCCTCGTCTTCGCCGCACCAGTCGCCGCCGGGACGCTGACCTCATGGCCGGTCCTGGGGCGGGTGGCGCTCACCTTCGTCGTGTTCTGCCTCATGTCAGGTGCGGTCTACCTGGTCAACGACGTGCGCGACGCCGACAGCGATCGTCGTCATCCCGTCAAGTGCCACCGACCTGTCGCAGCCGGCGAGGTGTCCGTCCCTGCAGCGGTCACGTCGGCCGTCGTCCTGTGCGTGTGCGCGGCCGGACTGTCCCTGCTCGTCAGCTGGCGCCTGACGGTCCTGCTCGGCCTGTACGCGGCGCTCTCGCTGGCCTACAGCTTCGGGGTCAAGCGCGAACCCGTCTTCGACCTGGCTGTCGTGACGGCTGGCTTCCTGCTCCGCGCGGTCGCCGGCGGGGTCGCCGCGCAGGTGCCGTTGTCGGAGTGGTTCCTGCTCGTCGCATCGTTCGGATCGTTGTTCATGGTGGCCGGGAAGAGGTACGCGGACGTGCTGCAGGCCGAGTCCGCCGAGGGGGTGGAGTGGGACGTGGTCGGGTACACGGCCAGCTTCCTGCGCTTCGTCTGGGGCATGGCCGCAGCGGTGACGATCACGGCGTACTCGCTGTGGGCGTTCCAGGTCGGAGCGTCGCAGGGTGAGCCAGGCTGGGCGCAGCTGTCCGTGGCACCGTTCACTCTCGCGGTCCTGCGTTACGCCCTAGACGTCGATCGCGGCGCTGCGGGCGCGCCCGAGGATGTGGTGCTGGGCGACAGGAGCTTGCTGGTCCTGGGCGTCATCTGGCTCGCGCTCTTCGCGGCAGCGGCCGATGTCGGCTGATCTGGCGCCCACGGTGCGCGAGCTCAGCGGGTGGGGGCGCACGTCGCCGACGGTGTCCTCCTACGTCGAGCCCTCGGACCGCCACGACCTCCTCGCCTCAGTCCGTGCGGCTGACCCGTCCCGCGGCACGATCGCTCGCGGACTGGGGCGCTCGTACGGCGACCCGGCCCAGAACGCCGGCGGGTGCGTGCTGGGGACGAGCCGGCTGGATCGGGTGCTCGGGCTGGACACGGCGGCCGGCACGGTCACCGTGGAGGCAGGCGTGTCGATCGGCAGGCTGTGCCGGCGCCTGCTCTCCGAGAAGATGTTCGTGCCGGTCACGCCGGGCACCCGCGCCGTGACGGTCGGCGGCGCGATCGCGGCCGACGTCCACGGGAAGAACCACCACCGCGACGGCGCCTTCGGACGGCACGTGCTCGCGATGACGCTGCTGCTCGCCGACGGTGACGTCCGGGTCGTGACCCCGCAGCCCGACGGCGACCCGGAGCTGTTCTGGGGAACATTGGGCGGCATGGGCCTGACGGGGGTCGTCCTGGACGCCACCGTGCGGACCCTCCCGGTCCAGAGCCCCTGGATGTCCGTGGACACCCGGCGCGCGGAGAGTCTGGACGCCCTCCTCGCGCTGCTGGCCGAAGCCGACCAGCGGCGGTACTCGGTGGCCTGGGTGGACTGCCTCGCCCGTGGACGCCACGCCGGGCGTGGTGTCGTCACGTCGGCCGAGCACGCAGGGCCGGACGATGTCGCGGCGTGGGGCTCCCGGCCACCCGACCCCGACCCGCCGGCACGGGTCCGCGTCCCCGGGTGGACTCCACCGGGACTGTTGAACCGATGGACCGTCGCCGCGTTCAACCAGGCCTGGTACGGCGCCGCCCCCACGCGGCGGCAGGGTGAGCGACAGAGTCCAGCCCGGTTCTTCCACCCGCTGGACGCGGTGGACGGCTGGAACCGTCTGTACGGGCCGCGAGGTCTGGTTCAGTACCAGTGCGTGGTACCCGACACCGGCGCGCTGGAGACCCTGCTCGCCGGGTTGCGCACGGCTCGGGCCCCCTCCTTCCTGGCGGTGCTCAAACGATTCGGCGCCGCCGATCCCGGCCCGCTGTCCTTCCCCCGACCGGGGTGGACGCTGGCACTCGACCTGCCCGCGCGCACCCAAGGTCTGTCGGCGTTGCTGGATCGCCTCGACGAGACAGTGGCGGCTGCCGGCGGCAGCGTCTACCTGGCCAAGGACTCCCGCATGCGTCCCGAGCTGCTCCCGGTGTTCTACCCGGGTCTGGACCGTTGGCACGCACTCCGGGATCGGGTGGACCCCGGTCGACGTTGGCGCTCGGACCAGTCACGGAGGTTGTCGTTGTGATCGACTCGTTGGGCGCCGTGCAGTCGCTGGCGATCCTCGGTGGCACGTCCGAGATCGGTCTCGCAGTGTGCCGCGAGCTCGCCGTTCGCGGTCGGCTGCAACGGGTCGCACTGGCCGGCCGCGACCCGGCCACGCTCGAGGACGCCGCCCTGAATGTGAAGGCGTGGGGCGTCAACAGCGTGCGTACGGTCCCGTTCGACGCGACGGTCTGCGCCGGTCACGGCGCAACCGTGCGGGAGCTGTTCGCGGACGGCGACGTCGACGTCGTTCTGCTCGCCTTCGGTGTGCTCGAGGACCGGTCCGGCACGGCTGGCACCGCCGGCCCGGTCGCAGACCCTGAGCAGGCCGTCCGCGTCGCACAGGTGAACTACGTCGGCGCCGTGTCTGTGGGGCTGCGCGTGGCGACCGCTCTACGGCAGCAGGGGCACGGCACGCTCGTCGTCGTGTCGTCGGTCGCCGCCGAGCGCGGGCGCGCCGGCAACTTCGTGTACGGGTCGACGAAGGCCGGTCTGGACACGTTCGCGCAGGGACTCGGTGACCGGCTCCATGGGACCGGCGTGCGGGTCATGGTGGTCCGACCGGGGTTCGTGCGCACCCGGATGACTGCAGGCATGCCCGAGGCGCCTTTCGCGTGCGACGCCGCGGACGTCGGCCGGGCCGTGGCGCGCGCACTGCGGACCCACCGACAGATCGTGTGGGTTCCCCCGGTGCTGCGTGTGGTCATGTCCGGGGTACGGCACCTGCCGCGTCCGCTGTTCCGCCGGCTGCCCGGGTGACCGGCACGGTCACGGGGCGGCGAGGATCTGGAACGAGTCTCGCTTGTAGCGCTTGAGGAACCGGTCGCATCCTTCCTGGATGCCCGGGTCGAGCTTGGCGCACACGGGGGCTCCGGACGAGGTGTGCGTGAAGTAGAAGCCGGCGACCCACCAGTTGTTCATGTCCAGGACCATCGCGCGCACGACGCCGGCCCGGACCAGCGTGCTCGCCAGGGTCTGCGCGGACAGACCTGGCGACCCGATGTACACCAGGCTGCCGTCGGCACGCTGGCCGAGAGCCGACCGCCAGGCGTAGCTCTCCCCGTGCGTCGTCGCGCCCCACTGGAACCTGTCGCCGGGAGCCACCATCGACTTGCCTCCGTCGACGATGAGGTCGAGGTTCTGCAGGACCACCGAGACACGCGGAGTCATCGTCACGTCCCGGCCCCAGGCGCCGATCTGCAGCTGCCCGTCGGCCGTGATCACGGCCGACGCCCTGCCCTTGACCAGGGGTGCGACAGTGACGCCCCGGTAGTAGTAGCCCCCGCGGGCGTCCGCGAGCCTGAACCCGCCGTTGAAGTTGGCGAGCACGCTCGGCCAGTACGCCTTCGGCAGCGCGCCCTGCGACGGTGCCGGGCCGCCGGGTTCGATGTAGCCGGGCACCAGCATGGCCTTCGTCAGGTCCGTGTCGATCCACATCAGGGAGACGAGCACGCTGGTGTGCGCCGCATCCGGCCGGACCCTCGTCACGTAGAGCGCGGCTCGACCGTCCACCGGGGACCCGACGGGTTGCCACACCCCCTCCTCCGGCAGCGGGTGGGCAGCCGGGGACAGCAGGTCCGGCGGCGGAGACAGGTGGGCGTGCGCAGTGAGGCCGCCGGCGGGCGCCTGGTGGCCGCCGACGATCGCGGAGATCGAGGGCGCCCCGCCGGTGGGCACCGTGGCCAGGTGGTCGTAGTAGAAGTTCTCTGCGGCAGCGACCACTGCGCCGAGATGATGGTCGCGTCCCCACTCGGCCAGGAGGACGGACGTCGGCTCGCCCTGCGAGTCTCGCACGTAGCCGGAGAACGACCACGCGAACGAGCCGATGCAGACCAGCAGCACGGCCAGGAAGGTCAGGAGGACCCGCCGCAGGATGTGCCGCCGGCGGCCGGTCGACGGCGGTGGGCTGGTCTCTCCTACGACGGCAGGATCGGCTGGCTGCGACGTCCTCTGCAAGGTCACGGGTCTGAACCTCCTTGTCTGCCATAGGACCTCGCCTTCGGTAAGCGGACGGTCATCGGCACGCGGAGTGCAGCCCGGCCCACGATCCCCCGCAGTCCAGCCGCCGCCCCGTGCGCACAGCCGTGACGAGCGCGCGAACCGCCGCGACGACCACCGATGGGTCGTCCTGCTGCAGCACGTGACCGGAGCGGGCGATGACCTGGATCGCGTCCGATGACAGCTGGAGGTCCTGTTCCTGCTGCCGCACCCACAGGTCGGTCATCCATCGCGGCTGCCCGTAGGTGGGCCCGCCCAGGTGGTCCTCGTCCGGCCGGGACGCGCTCAGGACGAGCAGGGGCAGGTTCCCCAGCCGAGGGCCACCTTGCGTGGCGGCCGAGCTCACCTGCATGTCCACGCGATGTCCCGCCTCGACCCAGAACCGCCCAGTGGTGTGGTCGTACGGCGTCACGCTCTCAGCCAGCAGGACCCCACTCACCGCCGGACGGTGGTCGGCGACGAAGGCGCGCGCCACCAGACCCCCGAACGAGTGACCGAGCAGAAGGTACGGCCCGCGCTCACGCGCCGTCTGCAGCAGCGACCACAGCTCGTTCGCGAGCAAGCCGCCGTCGACCGTACGGCCGGCGTCGGGCCGGGGAGGGCTCAGGCCCAGCCCCGGTCGGTCGTAGACGCACGTACGGACCAGTGTCTGCAGCCGTGGGAGCACGGGAGCCCAGTCCGCGGCGGTGGCACCCAGTCCGGGTACGACGACCAGAGTGAGCGGGCCGAGCCCGGCGCAGTGCAGCCACTGCCGCACTCCGTCGCTGCTCACCACCGTGCTCAACGTGGCGTTGCGCGTACCGGTCGTCGGCGAAGCACGCGCCGGTGCCGGCGTCGGTGCTGCCGTCGGTGCCGTCGGTCGGGTGCTGCGCACCGCCGCCGCGGTGGACGACGGCCCGGCCCCTCCCGCGCCAGAGGTGGAGCACCCAGTCAGCACCAGCAGCACCAGCACGCGCCGGCACCGCCGCGCGAGCTCTCATCTGGCCTGCACCACGATGAAGTCCTTGGTGTAGCGCCGGTGGTAGACCGATGGCGCATGGGACTCCAAGGGCTGGATCCGCTGACCGACAAGACCCTGCGGGGTATGCCGGTACACGAACCCCCCGGGCCAGGACTTGTTCATGTCCAGAACCATCGCCCGTTGCGCACCGACACGGACCAGCGCTTCTGCCATCGCGGCCGGACGCACGTCGTGCCCGTAGGCGTAGACCAACGAGCCGTCGGCCAGCTCGCCGAGAGCCGAACGGTTCGCTGTCCACAGCCCGCCGTTCGCGATCCCCCAGGTCCGCACCGTGTCCGTCGGAGCAACCTGGATGCGCCCGTTGTCCACCAGCAGCGGAAGGTTCTCGCGCACGACAACCGTCTGCGGAGTCAGCCGCAGGTCCCGGCCCCACTTCCCGATCGCGAGCCGGCCGTCCGTGGTGATCTCGAGCGCCCCCAACCCGGCGACCAGCGGGCTGACCGTGCGGTGCGCGTAGAAGTACCCGCCCACCTTGTCCTTGAGCATGAACCCACCGTTGAACGCGGCCACCATCCTCGGCAGCCACGTGCTCGGCCGGTTGTCCGCCGGCAGCACCGGGCTGCCTTCGGGCACCTTGAACCCTGGGACCAACCGGAACGACACCGACGAGGGATCGATCCACAGCAGCCCGATCGACCCTGCGTCCGCCTGCGCGACGTACGTCGCCGGCCGTCCCTGGACGTCCGACCCCTCCGCCCGCCACACGATCCCCGCGGCCTCCGGTGGCGACAGGACGTGGCCGACGGCCGCGTGCGCCGGGTCTGGGGACGCTGCACCAGCAGTGGCGCCGGCGGGTGAGCCGACTGCTCCGCCTGGCTTCGGCGCCAACGGCTGCGGAACCGTCGTGGAGCAGGCGGTCAGCAGCACGAAGCCACCGACGAAGTGCAGGGCCCAGTCTCGACGACGCATCATCCGATGCTGCGCGCGGCTGGGTCAGCGCCCGGTCAACGTCTCGTCCCGGCGGTCACCCGGTCCACGAACCCGTACTCCGCGGCCGTTGCGCGAGCGCGGCCGGGACCAACGCTTCTCCCGCTGTAGGGTCGTACCAGAGCACATACTCACTATGACCAGTGGCATGCGAAGGAGCGAGATGGCCCGCGGCACGAAGCGCCAGCCGGCGGCTTCCGCAGCGGAGCCGGACCGCAAGCTGCGCTACCAGCAGGTCTACGACTATGTCCTCGAGCTCATCAGCGCCGAAGGGCTCGTCGGCGGGGACAGGCTGCCGAGCGCCACGGAGCTGGCCGAGGACACCGGCGTGAGCCTCATCTCCGTCCGCCGCGCCCTGGACGAGCTGGAGCGCGCCGGCCGGATCCAGCGGCACCAGGGCGTCGGCACGTTCGTCGCGCGTGAGCGGATCGCCACCGACCCCACGCGAGCCGGGGAGCTGCTGGCGACGCTGGTCGGCGACAGCCCGGCGCGCGAGCTCACCACCACCTTGCTCGGGATCGTGGTCGGCCTGCCGAGCGAGCCCATCGCGCGGGCGTTGACCATCGATGCGGGCCAGCCGGTCTGGGAGGTCACCCGGCTGCGCGGCATCGACGGGTCGGCGAGCATCCTCGAGCAGGCCGTCCTCCCACTGAGCCGGGTGCCGGCGCTCGACGAGGCCGCCCTCGCTGCGGGCGACTCGCTGTACCGGTACCTGGCCGACAGGTACGGACTCCGCGACGACTACGTCGAGCAGTCGCTGGTGGTCGACCATCCCACCCGGGGCGAGAGCGACGCCCTTCGGCTGACCGGTCGAGGTCAGGTCGTCCGGGTGCGCGGGGTCAGCTTCGACGCGGACGGCGCAGCGTTCGACGCCTACCAGCAGACGTACCGTGCGCGTGACTTCGTGTTCTACACAGCCGGTGCGTCGGGCACTCGCCGCCTCCTGCGGCCGCAGGCCATGGGGGCCTGGAGCGTCCACCCGCTGGTGTCCCCGGCGCGCTCCACCGCTGTCCCTCCGTCCCAGCGCCGATCCTGAGAACCGCGCGCTACCGGGCACTCGACCCGCGCCGGACGCTGGGGTCCGGACTCGGGACCGCGGCGAGCAGCTCGCGCGTGTACTCGTGCGTCGGTCGGTTGATGACGTCCCAGGCGGGGCCCTGCTCGACGATCCGGCCACGATGCATCACGGCGATCCGGTCGGCGTACCCCGCTGCGGTCGACAGGTCGTGGGTGATCATCAGGATGCCGATGCCGGAGTCCCGACGCAGGCTGTCGAGCAGCTCGAGGACGCCGGCGCGTACCGACACGTCGAGCATCGACACGGGTTCGTCGGCCAGCAGGAGAGTCGGTGCCAGGACGAGGCTGGCCGCGATCGCCACCCGTTGCCGCTGGCCGCCGGACAGCTCGTGCGGGAACCGGCTCAGGTACCGGGCCGGCGGGGTCAGGCCCACCCGCTCCAGTGCCTGCGTGAGGATCCGGGTGGTCTCGGCCGAGCTCCCGGCGATCCCGTGGATCCGCAAGGGTTCTTCCATCGCCTGCCGGACCCGGAACCGGACGTCGAGCGCCTCGTACGGGTCCTGGTAGACCATCTGCACGTGCCGGCGCAGCGGCCGCCACTGCGACCGGCTCAGGGCGGTGACGTCCGTGCCCAGGATCCGCACGGTGCCACCGGCGGCGGGCACCATGCCGAGCACGGCCTGCACCGTGGAGGTCTTGCCGCAACCGGACTGCCCGACCAGGGCGACCATCTCGCCGGGCTCGACCCGCAGCGAGACGCCGTCGACGGCTGTGGTCGGCGCCGGGTGGCGTCGACGGACGGCGTCGACGACCGAGCGACGGGTCTCGTACGTCACCTTCAGGTCGACCACGTCGAGCAACGGCTCGGCGGCCGCGACCGTCGCCACCGGTCCCGATGGCGCAGTGGCGAACACGTCCGGAGTGGCCTCGAACAGCCGGCGCGTGTACTCGTGGGCCGGGGAACGGTAGAGCTGCTCGACCGTCCCCTGCTCGACGATGCTGCCGTCGAGCATCACCGCGGCCCGGTCACAGGTCTGGGCCACGACCGCGAGGTCGTGCGTGACCAGGACCAGCGCGAGGTCGAGATCGCGGGCCAGCCCGGCGAGGAGGGTCAGGATCTGGTCCTGCACGATGACGTCGAGCGCCGTGGTGGGTTCGTCGGCCAGCAGGACCTTCGGGTTGCAGGCCAGGGACATCGCGATGACGGCCCGCTGCCGCATCCCACCGGAGAACTCGTGCGGGTACCGCCGCGCGCGGTCGGCCGGGATGCCGACCAGCTCGAGCAGCTCGCCGACCCGCTGGTCGACGCGTCGCCCGGCCAACGTCTGGTGCACCCGGAGGGCCTCGGCGATCTGCCAGCCCACGGTCTTGACCGGGTTGAAGGCGTTCATCGCGCCCTGGAACACCATCGCGACGTCGTTCCACCGGTGCGGTCGGACCGAGCGCTCGCCCATGGCGAGCATGTCGTCGCCGTCGAGCAGGATCCGCCCGGACACCGACGCGGACGACGGCAGCAGCCCCATCGCGGCCAGGATGGTGGTGGTCTTCCCGCACCCCGACTCGCCCACGAGGCCCAGCCGCTCGCCAGGGCGGACCTGAAGGCTCACGCCCTTCACGGCGTGCACCTCGCGGCGCCGGCGCTTCGTCGACCCGGTCTCGAACCAGACGTTGAGGTCCTCGATGGCGAAGACGGGAGCTGTCACAGGGCGTCCTCCCCGCGGCCGACCAGCGGGCGCAGGCGCCACGACCGGGGCGAGAGGTACGACACCCGCAAGCGCGGGTTGAGCGAGTCCTCGATCGAGCGGCCGACGAGGTAGCAGCCCATGACGAAGAACGCGACCGCCAGTCCGGCGGGCACCATGGCCCACCATGCGCCGGTGCTGATGGCGGCCCGGTCGAAGGCGTGCTCCATGATCGTGCCCCAGGTGACCGCAGTCGGGTCGGACAGGCCGAGGAACGCCAGCGCCGTCTCGTTGAAGATGGCCACGGTGATGGCCAGCACGGCGTTGGCGACCAGGAGCGGTCCCACCTGCGGCAGGACGTGCCGCAGCACGATGCGGGCATGTCCCGCGCCGAGCGACTCCACCCGCTTCACGTACGTGCGCTCGCGGATGCTCTTGACCTGCGCCCGGACCACCCGGGCGGTGCCCGTCCACATCAGGATCCCGATCACGATGACGACGTGCCCGAGGCTGGGGCCCCACACCGCCGCGATCACAATCATCAGGACGATCTGCGGGATCACGATGAAGTAGTCCGTGATCCGCATCAGGACACTGTCGCGCCAGCCGCCGAAGTAGCCGGACACCAGGCCGATGCTGGCCCCCAGGAACATCGCGATGACTGTCGCCACGAACCCGACCGTCATCGAGACGCGCCCGCCCTGGATCACCAGGCTCATCACGTCGATGCCGCCGTCGTCACACCCCATCCAGTGCGACGCGGACGGCGGCTCGAACACCCCGCAGGTGGCGCTCGTCGTCGTGTAGCGCTCGAGCCACGGCGCGAAGACCGCGCTGAGCACGAACAGCCCGACGATGACCAGCCCGATGATCGCAGACGGCTGGACGAGGATCTCGCGCAGCGTCTGCCACACCCCGTACTTGAGCTCGACCTCGATGCCCTCGTCGATCTCGGCGACTGAGCCGCTCACCCTCGCCCCCTCACGTGGTGACCCTCGGGTCGAGGCGGAAGTACAGCAGGTCCGCGGCCAGGTTCAGCAGGACGACCGTGACGGTGATGATGAGGAACCCGCCCTGCAGCATCGGGTAGTCGCGGGCCAGCACCGCCTGGTACAGAGAGCGCCCGATGCCCGGCCACGAGAAGATCACCTCGATCAGGATCGAGCCGGTGACGATCGACCCGAGCGAGAGCGCCACCAGGGTGATGGTCGGGAGCATGGCGTTGCGCAGGGCGTACGAGCGAACGATGCGCCGCTTGGGCACGCCCTTGGCCCGCGCCGTCAGCACATAGTCCTCCCCCAGCGTCTCGAGCAGCGCCGACCGGACGATCAGCGTGTTCTCCGCGTACAGGGTCAGGACCAGCGTCGCCACCGGCAGGATCATGTGGCGGGAGACGTCGACGAGCTGGCCGGTGAACGAGGTGTCGGTCGAGAACGGGTCGGTCATCCCGGCTGACGGCAGCAGGCCGGCGGTGAGGATGAGCAGCATCATCCCGAGGAACTGCGTCGGGAACGCGTAGAAGAGGACCGAGACGTTGGTGGTCACGTGGTCGGTGGCCGTTCCCCGTCGCACCCCGGTGAGCACGCCGAGGGCGATCCCGATCAGGATCGCGAGGACGGTCCCGATCGTGACCATGGGAAGGGTGTTGACGAACGCCTCGCGCAGCTTGGCGGCCACCGGCTGCTGGTCGGCGTAGCTGATGCCGAGGTTCCCGTGCAGCAGCTGCTGCAGGTAGAGCAGGTACTGCTGCCAGATGGGCTTGTCGAGCCCGAACTGCACCTCGAGCACGTGCTTGAGCTCCGGCGACGCGTTCGGGACCTTCGATATGCGGGCGACCGCGCTGCCGGGCAGGACGCGGAAGAGGATGAAGTTGAGGGTCAGCGCGACGAAGATCGTGGCGAGCGCGAACAGACAGCGCTTCCAGACGTAGCCTGAGCGGCGCACGACCACCGTCCCTTCGTCACGCGGGCGTCGCGAGCCTGCTTGACCGAAGACATTATACTGAGCACACTAACTGCGCCAGATCGTAGGGTCAGCGTGCCACAGCACCGGAACGACGCCGTGGCGCCACGAGCAGGAGGCCGTTGATGGCAAGCAGGTTCCGGCTCGGGCTCGGCGCGGTCACGGCGGCGGTCGCGGTCCTGCTGTCGGCGTGCACAGGCAGCGGCTCGCACCCGTCGGTCACCGGCAGCGGGACTCCGAAGGCCGGCGGCGTCCTGCGGATCGGTGCCACCGCGACCATCGACTCGCTCAACCCGTTCGTGTCGCAGTCGGACTACAGCTCGGTCGCGTACCAGTACCTGTACCCGCACCTCGTCGAGTACGACGCGAAGCTCGGCTTCGCTGCGTCGTTCGCGACGAAGTGGGAGACCTCGGCCGACGGCCGGACCTGGACCTTCCACACGGTCCCCGGGGCGAAGTGGTCGGACGGCCAGCCGCTGACCGCCAAGGACGCCGCCTTCACGCTCACCATGATGATCAAGTTCCAGGACGACGCGACGGCGCTGCTGGCCGGGCTGGTCGCGCACCTGCAGACCGCCGCGGCCTCGGACGACAACACCCTGGTCCTCACCTACGAGGTGCCGGTGGCGAACGTCCTCGCCCAGATGCAGGGCGTCCACATCTACCCGCAGCAGGTGTGGGGCCCGCTGGCGGCCGGCAACGGCTCGAAGATCAAGACGTTCCAGAACCTGCCGCCCATCGTCTCCGGCGGCCCGTTCACGATGACCAAGTACAACAAGGACCAGCTTGCGCTGTTCGCCAAGAACCCGAACTGGTGGGGCGCGAAGAAGCCGTACATCGACGGGTTCGGTCTGCAGTTCTTCGCGAACGACGACGCGATGGTGACGGCGCTGAAGACCAACCAGGTCGACATGATCGGCGAGGCGACCCCGCCGACGGCGATCAAGACCCTCCAGGACACCGGGATGAAGGTGCTGACCGGGCCGAGCCTGACGCTGATGACCTTCATCATCAACACGAACCCGAAGAAGAAGAACCACCCCGAGCTGCTGGACCCGAAGGTACGGGAGGCGCTCGAGTACGCGATCGACCGCAAGCAGATCATCGACACGGCCTGGCTCGGACAGGCCATCCCGGGTGCCTCGGTCGTGGCGCCCGCGAGCGGATGGAACGACCAGACGGTCCAGCCGCTCCCGTTCGACCTGTCCAAGGCGAACTCGATGCTGGACGCTGCCGGCTTCGCCAAGGGTTCGGACGGCATCCGCGTGGCCAACGGCGCGCGCATGTCGTACGACGTGGTCTTCCCCACCGAGATCAACGGGTCCGGCGACCGGACGTTCCAGATCATCCAGTCCGGTTTCAAGGATGCCGGGGTGGAGATCAAGCAGCGGAAGATGGACCCGGACGCCGCTTTCACGGCGATCGCCGGGGACAACGGCAAGTACGAGGACTTCGACCTCGCGATGTGGGACTGGGTGCTGCCGCCCGACCCGCAGAACATCCTCGGCGACATGACCTGCGCGCAGTGGGGCAACAACAGCGACAGCGGGTACTGCAACCCGACGTTCGACCAGCTGTACGAGAAGCAGAGCACGCTGGTGGACCGGAGCCAGCGGCAGGCGGTCGTCAACCAGATGCAGCACATCCTCTTCGACGACCGGCCGTACATCGTCCTGAACTACCCGAACGTGATCGAGGCGCACAGCCCGACGTGGGCCGGCTTCGTGATGAGCCCGCTCGTCGGCTCGGTGAACAACATGTCGACGGAGACCCTGCTGAACGTGCATCAGGTCGGGTGACCCGATGACCTCGTTGAAGCTCTCGGGCGCGGGGACCGACAGCATCGACGCCGACGTCTTCGTCGTGCCGCTGTTCGCCACGGCGTCCGGTCCGGTGCTCTGGCCCGGGGCGTGGCCGACGGGGTCGGGGCCGCTCGACCTCGAGGCCGTGGTCCGGCGTGATCCGGCCTTCGACGCGTCCGTCGGCCAGGTCAGCCTCGTGCTCGAGTCCGGCCGCCGCGGCGCGGTCGTGCTCGCCGTCGGTGTGGGGCCCCGCGACCAGGTCGACGAGCAGAGCCTGCGCGACGCGGCGATGTCGGCCGCCAGGCGCACGGCGGGCTTCCGGCGCCTGGCCACCACGCTCGCGCAGGTCGGGCCCGACCGGGCGTCCTCGGTCCGCGCCGTCGCCGACGGCCTGTTGCTCGGTTGGTACCGCTTCCCCCGCCGCGGCGCGCGGGCGAGTGCTCACCGGGCGCCGCCGGAGACGGCCGCCCTGCTGCTCGAGCCGCCGGCCGCGCGCAGCGCGACCGCACGCGAAGCCCTGCGCCTGGCGGTAGCGGCCGGCGCCGCCACCAGCTGGGTGCGCGAGCTCGTCGAGGCGCCCGGGGGTGAGCTCACCCCAGCCGCGCTGGCCGACGTGCTGCGAGCCCGTGCGCGCGAGCTCGGGGTCACCGCACGCGTGTGGTCCCAGCGGACCATGCAGGCCCGTGGTTTCGGCGGGACGCTCGCGGTCGGCGTCGGGAGCACGCACCCGCCCACGGTGGTCGAGCTGCTCACCAGCTCCCCCGGCAGCGGCGCCGGTCCGTGGCTCGGGCTCGCGGGCAAGGGGATCACCTTCGACTCGGGTGGCCTGAACCTCAAGCGCGACCCCGACGAGATCTCCTGGATGAAGTCGGACATGGCCGGTGCCGCAGCGGTGGCCGGCGCCGTCTTCGCTGCGGCCGAGTGCGGGGTCGAGATGCGGGTCCGGGCCGTGCTGCCCCTCGCCGAGAACATGCCGGGCGGTCGTGCCTCACGGCCGGGCGACATCGTCACGCACCCGGGCGGCCGGACCACCGAGATCACCGACACCGACTGCGAGGGCCGGCTGGTGCTCGCCGACGCCGTGGCCTACCTGGCCGGCTCCGGTGCGAGCGCCGTGGTGGACGTGGGCACGCTCACCGACGGCGGTGGCGTCGGGAACGCCCTGTGGGGCTGCTGGGCCACCGACCACGCGCTCGCAGCCGAGCTCGTGGCAGCCGGCGCGACGGCCGGTGACCCTGGCTGGGAGCTGCCGCTGCGGCCGGAGTACGAGCGGTTCCTCGACTCCCGCGTGGCGGACCTGGCCAACTGCCCGTCCGACGTCCCCGACTCGGGGCAGCTCGCCGCGACCTACCTGCGCACGTTCGCCGGCACGACCGGTTGGGTGCACGTCGACAACGGGTCGAGCGCCTACCTCGAGCTGGACCGGGACCCCTGGCCCGCCGGCGCGACCGGGTCGCCGACGCGGGCGCTCTTCGAGCTGCTCCGGCGACGCTTCGCCTGAATACGATTCTGTATACAGACCATATAGAGTTGGTACGCGCGGTGGCGCGCGGATCCGATGCCGGGACGAGCGGAGAACCGATGGGCTTCGAGCAGGACTACCGGCTGCGCACCGAGCGGTCGCGCGCGCTGTTCGAGCGCGCTGCCCGGACGATCCCCGGCGGTGCCGGCAGCAGCGCGCGCACCGTCGGCTTCGGCTGGAAGCCCTACCCGCCGTTCATCGCGGAGGGAACCGGGTCCAGGCTCCGCGACGTCGACGGCAACGAGTACGTCGACTACCTGTTGGGGCTCGGGCCGATGATCCTGGGGCATCGCCACCCGGTCGTCACGCAGGCCGTCACCGATGCGGTCTCCGCCTACGGCACCTGCTTCGGGCTCCCGTACGAGCTCGAGGTCGAGGCGGCGGAGAAGGTGGTCGCTGCCGTTCCCGGCATCGAGCAGGTGCGTTTCACGAACTCCGGGTCGGAGGCGGTCGGCACGGCGGTCCGGCTGGCCCGGGCGACGACCGGTCGACGGCTGGTCGTGCGCTTCGAGGGGCACTACCACGGCTGGCAGGACGTCGTGTACTGGTCGAACCATGTCGACCCGGCGGCAGCGGGCCCGGCTTCGGCGCCCCGGCCGGTGGCAGCCGGGCCGGGCGTCCCGCTCGAGCTCGCCGACACGCTGGTGGTCCTCACCTGGAACGACCCGGAGAGCTTCGTCGAGCTGATGGACCGCCGCGGCCACGAGGTCGCCGCGGTCCTCACCGAGGCCGCCGTCTTCAACACCGGCTGCATCCTCCCCGAACCCGGGTACCTCGAGCTGCTGCGCGCGAAGACCAGCGAGCACGGCGCCCTGCTCATCTTCGACGAAGTCATCACCGGCTTCCGGTTCGCCCGCGGTGGCGCTCAGGAGTACTTCGGAGTCACCCCCGACCTCACCACCCTCGCGAAGGGGCTCGGCGGTGGCTTCCCGGTGGCTGCGATCGGCGGGAGCGAGGCGGCGATGCGCATGATCGCCGAGGGCCGCTACTCCCAGTCCGGGACCTACAACGCCAACGTCGTCCAGTGCGCCGCCGTGTCCGCGACGATGGAGGTGCTGTCCGAGCCGGGTCTGTTCGAACGTCAACGCGCCCTCGGCGAACGGCTGGCCGACGGGCTGCGCACGATGGCCGTCGAGCACGGTCTCGATGCGTACGTCGAAGGGCTGGGGACGGTGTTCCAGCTGTGGTTCGCGTCGCACCCGATCAGGAACTGGCGCGACGCCGCCGCGTACGCCGACGAGGCGATGTTCACGCGCTGGTGGCAGGAGATGATCGTGCGCGGGGTGCTGTTCCACCCGCTGCAGTTCGAGAACCTCTTCGTCTCGCTCGTGCACACCGACGCAGACATCGACCAGACCCTGGACGCGGCCCACGACGCCCTGGCCGTCGTGGCGCGGACGAGGTGAGTCGCGAGAGGCTGTGCCGGATGAGCTCGCCGGCTGTGACCGACGCCCCGGTGCCGGTGTGAGCGCGGACGTGGTGGTCGGGCTGGACCTGGGCACGTCGGGGCTCAAGGCCGTGGCCCTCGACGGGACGGGCACGGTCCTCGCCCGTGCCCACCGGAGCTACCCCACCCGTCGAGACCATGCCGGCGCCGCCGAACAGGACCCGGCCGACTGGTGGTCGGCGACCGTCGGCGCCGTCGCCGCCCTGGCCGCCGCGGTCCCGGCACAGCGCTGGCTGGGGCTGGGGCTCTCGGCGATGATCCCGACGCTGGTCCTGCTGGACGACGCCGGGGCGCCGCTCGGACCGGCGGTCACCTGGCAGGACGCGCGTGCGGATGCCGAGGGCGAGCGGTTCCGGGAGACCGCCGGGTCCGGCTCGCTGTACCGGCGCACCGGACAGTGGGTCGACGGGCACTACCTCGTGCCGATGTTCCAGGCGCTCCGGCAGCGCGAGCCGACGAGGGCACGGGCGGCCGCGACGCTGGGGGGCGCCAAGGACTACCTGTTCGCCCGCCTCACCGGGCAGCTGCTGACCGACCCGAGCACCGCGACCGGCTTCGGCTGCTACGACCTCGCGACCGGCCAGTGGGACGACGGGCTGGCCGCCGGCGTCCCGGCGCTGCCGGCGCTGGCCCCGTCCTCGTCCCATCGTCCGCTGAGTCCGGACGCGGCCGCCGAGCTGAGGCTTCCTGCCGGGCTGCCGGTCGTCCTGGGCGGGGCCGACTCGGTCCTGGGGGCGTACGGGGTCGGCGCACGCTCGGCCGGCGACGTCGCCTACATCGCAGGGACCAGCACGGTCATCCTCGGCCGGCGTGACGACGCAGCCCTGGACGTGGAACATCGGTACCTGCTCACCCCGATGGCCGACGGCGGCTACGGCGCCGAGATGGACCTGCTGGCCACCGGCTCCGCGTACGACTGGCTCGCGGGCCTGCTGGGGCTGACGTGCGCCGCCGACATCGCGGCGCTGGCTGGGACGGTCGATCCCGACACCGCGCCGACGTTCATGCCCTACCTCGCGCGCGGGGAGCAGGGTGCGCTCTGGGACCCGACTCTGACGGGCGGGATGGTCGGCATCACCCTCGCGCACGGCCGGGCCGAGATCGCGCGCGCGCTCCAGACCGGCGTCGTGCTGGAGTCGGTTCGCTGCCTCGGGGTGCTCGGCGCCGGGACCGTGCGCATCAGCGGCCCAGCCGGCCCAGGGCTGGCCGCCGACCTCGCGGACGCGAGCGCGTGTCCGGTCCGCGTCGATGTCGGCGCGACCGATCACTCGGCTGTCGGTGCCGCGCTCCTCGCCGGCCTTGCCCTCGACCACGGGTCGCACGAGCTCGTGACCGAGACCCGGCTGGTCGAACCCCGGCCCGATCGCCACGATCTGTGGCAGCGGCTCTTCGAGACCCATGAGCGAGCCCGCGCCGCCGTCGGGGCGCAGGGGACGACCCGGTGACGGCCGTGGCGGCACCTTTCGCCGACGCGGTCGCCCAGGTCGACGCGTTCTCGAGAGCGCTGACCACCCACCACCCGGTCCCGGGCGGGATCGTGGTCGTGGTCGACCAAGGGGCCGTGCTCGCGCAGATCCCGTTCGGGACCGCCGACCTCGCCGCCGGGGAGCCGGTCGCCCCCGGCCATCTGTTCGAGATCGGGTCGATCAGCAAGGTCTTCACGTCCTTGCTGGTGAACCAGCTCGTCGACGAGGGTCGGCTCGACCTCGACGAAGGCGTGACCACATACCTCCCATGGGTCGAGCTCGGGCCCACCACGCCGGCGGTCACCCTGCGCCGGTTGCTCAACCACACCGCAGGGCTCGTCATCGGGGCCGACGCGCTCCCGGACGAGGCCGCCCAGGTCTGGAGCCTGCGGGACCGGGCGACGGCACCACCGGGCGAGCACTTCCACTACTCCAACGCCGGCTACCTCCTGCTGGGGCAGGTCCTCGGTGCGGCGACCGGGCTGCCACTGGCAGACCTGTTGCGGCAGAAGATCTTCGAGCCCCTCGGGATGCGCACCGCGCTGGGCTCCGTCACCCACGCCGACCGGCCCACGCTCGCGACCGGCTACGCGCCGGCGGTGCTCGACCGACCCTGGCTGCCCGGCGACCCGCTCGCGCCCGCGACCTGGTTCGAGGTGGCAGCGGCCGACGGAAGCATCGCAGCGACGGCCGACGACCTGGGCCGGCTCCTGCAGCTCCTGCTGGGGGACGGCGTGGTCCGGGGGCGCCAGGTCGTCAGTGCAGCTGCCCTGGAACGGATGCGGACGGTGACCGGACCGGCCGGGGAACCGGTGGCCGACGCGCCCGGGACTCTGCCGGTGACGAGCAGCCGGTACGGGCTCGGCATCAACGTCGAGCGGGTGGACGGGCACGAGTGCCTGACTCATGGCGGCGGCATGGTCGGGTTCGCGTCGTTCGTCGTGGCCGACCGGACGGCCGGTGTAGGCGTCGGCGTCCTGACCAACGCCGACGGGGACTGTGCCGCGGCGCAGGTGCTGGCCAGGGTCGCCCACCACGCCGTGCTCGCCGCCCTGGGCCGTGCACCGGCGCTGACCGTCCCGACCGCGGACCTGCGGGTGCGAGCAGGTGAGCTCGATGCGCTCGCGTCCTCGGCTGCGCTCGGCACGACCACCGCCGGCTCACCCTGCCGGCTCACGTGGTCCGTCGACGAGCACGGTGGCGTGCTCGTCCGGGCGAACGGCCGGACCGGCCGCGTCTGGCGCAGCTGGACCGGGCGCTACGTCAGCGACCACCCCGACCTGCGCCTCTACGCGCTGACCCGGACCGACGGCGAGGCGGCCGTGGACGACACCGAGGTGCCGCCGCGGCTGAAGCCGTACACCGGCCACTACCGTTCGTACTCGCCCTGGTTCACCGACATGAGGCTCGTCGTGCGGTGGGGTCGGCTGTTCCTCACGGCGCCACGCGGCGTGGAGGCGCCCGACGACGATGTGGAGCTGGTCGAGGTCTCGCCGGACGTCTGGCGGATCGGCACCGACCCGTGGCTCCCGGAGCGCCTGGTGGCCGGCCCTGTTGTCGACGGCGTGATGGTCGGCCTGGTCCGGGACGGCTGCGGCTACTCGCGCACCTTCACGCCATGACCCGGACGTCGGGCCACCTCCCGCGCTGCTGTAACCGACCGCCGCCCGCGTGACTGTGTCTTGGTGACATGACCGTTCACCGCCAGTCCGGCCCACCGGACGCCGCCCACGTCGCGGACACCGACGTGATCAGCTCCGGCCGTCCTGAGGCCGGGTCGGTCGCTGACTACAGCTCCTTCTACCGTGCCGAGTTCAGGCCGGTCGCGCGCACGGTCTACCTGATCGTCCACGACCAGCAGCGCGCCGAGGACATCACTCAGGAGGCGTTCCTCCAGCTGCTCCGGCACTGGCGGAAGGTCTCGCGCTACGAGCGTCCCGGAGCCTGGGTCCGGCGGGTCGCGATCCGGCTCGCGACCCGGCACGTCCGGCGCGAACGCATGCGGACCTCCCTCGAGGCGGACCGGGTCCCACCGCCCGTGGGCAGTCCCGTCGACATCGACCTGATGCGCGCGATCGCCCAGCTGCCGCCCCAACACCGAGCTGCGGTCGTGCTCTTCTACTTCGAGGACCGCCCGGTCGCGGAGATCGCCGACCTGATGCAGTGCCCCCCGTCGTCGGCCAAGGTCTGGCTGCACCGGGCCCGCCAACGACTCGCCGAGATCCTGCGAGAGGAGGTGACCGACGATGTCACTTGACGACCGGGTCCGAGTCGGGCTCAGCCACTACGCCGACGGACTGTCGACCGAGGTGGAGCACCAGCTCCGACGGACGCAGAGCACGTTCCGCCGGCGGCGGACCCGCCGCCGGGCCGCGGTGGTGGGCCTGCTGGTGCTCGTGGCCGGCGTGGCAGCCCCGATGGCGATCGTCGACCGCAGCCACCACCCGCAGACCAGCCCATCGGCCCCCCTGACCGACCAGCAGGCGCATGCGCTGCTGCAAGGCCGTTGGCAGACCGGCACCGTGACGGCCACGCAGGTCACCGCGGCCCTGGCCAGGGCGGGGATGGCCGTGCACGCGGCCACGGTGGAGAGCGAACAGGGCTACCCGACGGCGTGGACGCTCGTGCTGGGCCAGGACACGTACGACGTGTGGAGCAGGACCGGCGTGCAGACGGACACCGGCTCGTGGTCGGTCGAAGGCTCGACGCTGACGCTGCACCCGTCCTGCCCATCGTGCGAGATCGTGCTCGCGTGGCGAACCGATGGCCGCACCCTGCATCTGGGCCTGCTCGGCGACCCGTCGCCGGACCTCCTGGGAGCGCCGGACGCGGCGTTCGCGATCGCGATGTACACGACCGCCGGCTTCTCGAAGGTCCCTGCGGCTCAGCCCTAGGCTCCCCGGATCACGACAGGTGCGCCACCAGCCGGTCCAGGAACGGCCGCTGACCCTCGACCAGCTTCGGCCGTCCGTCCTCCACGTCGAACCACTCGACGCGGTCCAGCTCGGGGAACTCCTCGACGCGGCCGGACCGGGGCGGCCACTCCATCGTGAACGTCCCCGGCACCGCCGTCGCCGGGTCCAGGTCCCCCTCGACGGCCCACACGGTGACGACCTTGCCGGAGCGCTGGGTAGCCTCGCCCAACGCGACCAGGTCACCGCCCGGGGCCGGCAGCCCGAGCTCCTCCTCGAACTCGCGCCGGGCCGCCTGCAACGCGGTCTCGTCCCCGTCGTACTGACCCTTGGGGATCGACCACCCGCCCAGGTCCCTGGCCGCCCACAGCGGCCCGCCCATGTGTCCGAGCAGCACCTCGACCCGCTCGCCGGAGCGCCGGAACAGCAGCAGACCGGCGCTGCGCCTGACGGCCATGTCCGCCTTCCCTGGATCCGTGTGACCGTCGCTCAGGACCCGAGTAGGGTCCAGAGCACGATCCGCAACCGTCGGGCGGGCTCGCCCGGCTCCACCTGCGAATGTAACAAGGAGGCACCATGGGAGTCGGCCCCGTCGACGTGATCATCATCGGGTTCCCGGGCAACAAGTTCACCGGCAAGATCGCACCCGCCATCATGGAGCTCGTCGAGGCCGGGACGATCCGGGTGATCGACGTGCTCTTCGTCATGAAGGACGGCAACGGCGCGGTCACCACGATCGCCGCGAAGGACCTCGACCCGGACACCGGCCCGAGCTTCATGGCCATCGACATCGCCCAGCCGGGCGCGCTGGGCAACGAGGACGCCGAGGAGGTCAGCGACGACCTGCCGCTGAACAGCTCCGCGCTCCTCATCGCGTTCGAGAACAGCTGGGCCGCGAAGGTCGTCGCCGCCTGCCAGGAGGCGGACGCCGTCGTCATCGACCAGATCCGCATCCCGGCCGACGTCGTCCAGGCCGTCCTGACCGCCTAGCCGCCCGCCGTCCGCACGCACCGACCAGCACCGACCAGCACCGACCTGAAGCACCAACACGAGAGGCACACATATGGGACTCCTCCGCATGGCCACCCGTACAGCCGTCGTCGCGGGCACCGCGACCGCGGTGTCCGGACGGGTCGCGCGCCGGCAGGCTTCGAAGTACGACGCGCAGGCGCAGCAGCAGCAGCCCGCCGAGCAGGCGCCGCCCCCGCAGCAGTACGCGGCTGCGGCCCCGCCCCCTGCGCCCGCACCGGCCGAGGACGACTCGATGGCCAAGCTCACCGAGCTCGCCCAGCTGCACACCCAGGGCATCCTCTCCGACGAGGAGTTCTCGGCCGCCAAGGCCAAGATCCTGGGGATCTGACCGCGCTCCACGTGACTGCACAACACGTGAACGAGGTCGAGGCCTACTCACGGCTGGCAGGGGTCTACGACGAGATCGTCGTGGACCCCTGCCACGACCGTTGGGCCGCCTACCTGCACGAGCTCTGGGCGTCGGGCCCGACCCCGGTGCGCGACGTGCTCGACGTCTGCTGCGGCACCGGCCTCATGGCCGCGGAGCTGGTCCGCCTCGGCTACCGGGTCGTCGGCGTGGACTCCTCCCCCGCGATGCTCGCCCGGGCCCGCCGGCTGCTGGGCCCCGATGTCGTCCTGGTCCAGGACACCCTTCCCGACCTGACCGTCGACGGCGCCTTCGACGCCGCGGTCTCGACCTTCGACGGGCTGAACTACCTCACGCCGGCCGAGCTGCGCGCGACGCTGACCGCGGTGTCGGGCCGGCTCCGCCCCGGTGGCTGGCTCGTCTTCGACCTGCACACGGACACGATGATGGACTTCACCGTCGTCAACCCGTCCGTGGCCGGTGAGGCGGACGGCCGGCGGTTCTCGATCTCCAGCCTCGTCGACCCCGGCGCGCGGACCTGCGACACCAGGGTCGTCATCACGAGCACCGCCGACGGCGACACCTTCACCGAGCAGCACCGGCAGTACTTCTTCAGCGACGAGCAGGTCCGCGGCGCGCTGGCGGACGCGGGGTTCGAGCTGGTCGCGGTGACCGAGGAGTACTCCCGCGAGCCGGCCCGCGAGTCGACACTGCGCGCGACCTGGGCCGCACGCCACGCCGGGTCGCGGTGAGGATCGATCCACCCGCCAACGCGGTCACCGCACCCGGACCGGGACCCGCTGCGCGCTGTTGTTGGCCATCCCCTGCCGGTTCCACGGCTGGTCGACCGGCTGCACCTCGCCGGTGCCGTCGGTGGCGCGGCACAGGACCTCCGTGTCGCCCGGGACGTCCGCCGCCCACGGGTAGCTCCAGCCGACCCACGCCCACGGGCCGGAACCTGCTTCGAGCGTGGCGTCCGCCCACGTCCGTCCGGCGTCGACGCTCACCTCGACCCGGGTGACCGGCGCCGACCCCGACCAGGCCCGGCCGCGCAGCACGTGCTCGCCCCGGTCCACCACGCGCGAGCGGGTCATGAAGTCGGGGAAGCCCGGCGGCACCACCAGCGCGCGCGGCCGGATCCGGGCGACCGGCTCGCCCGGCTCGTCACCCTGCTTGAGCCGGTAGGCGACGGCGTTCTGGAACCCCTCGAACGGCTCGCGCTCGATGTCGATGCGGCTCAGCCACTTCACGTGCGCCATCCCGTACCAGCCGGGCGCGACGACCCGGACCGGTGCCCCGTGCTGCGGCGGCAGCGGCTGCCCGTTCATCTCGTACGCGAGCAGCAGGTCGCTGTGCATGACGTGCGTCAGCGACATCCCGCGTTGGTAGTCCTGCTCGACCCCGCGCTCGGTGCCGTGGTCGGCCCCGGTGAACACGACCTCGAGAGCGTCCTCGCCGAGGCCGCACTCGGCGAGCAGCGGCGCCAGCCGGGTGCCGGTCCACTCCGCGGTCCCGACCGCCTCGACCAGCCATGGCTGGCTGATCGGGCGCGGCAGCAACCGGGCCCGGCCGTTGCCGGCGCACTCCATCGTCACCCGCAGCGTCTCGCGGGGCCGGGCGCGCAACGCGTCGAGGTCGAGCTCGAGCGTCCGGTCGACCTGCCCGCCGATCCGCAGCCGCCACGTCACCGGGTCGATGTCCGGGATGTCGTAGTGGACGAGCAGGTAGTGCAGGCCCACCGGCGTCACGGGGTACCGCAGGGCCTCCAACGGCATGCCGTGGTTGCGCGCAGCGAGCTGCAGCTCGTCGAGCGAGATCGCCTCGTCGGGGTCGGCGACCCGGGCCCGCTCCTGCATGGGCCGACGCTAGCGTCCGGCGACCCCGCCCGGGCACTCACGTGACCAGGCTCACGACGCCCTTCACGACCAGCACGACGGCGACCAGCCCGACCACGGCGAGAACGGCCAGCGAGCTGTTGGCGATCAGCCAGCGCCGCCACCGCTCGTACACCTGCGGCGCCTGGTCCCGGCGGAAGACGACCACGGCCAGCGGCGCGGCCACCCCGATCGACGCGACGAGCACGAACCCCACCAGTGCCGCGACCAGCCCGGCCGAGTGCAGGTCGCTGCTCAGCATCTGGTCGACCGCGGCGACGACGAGCACGTAGTTCGGCAGGAACGCGCCCAGCAGGAACGCCAGCGCCGGCGGGGCCTCGTCCAACCGCCCCATCCACTTCGGCTCGGTCGGTGCCTTGACCCGAGGGTGGCGGTGCCGCGCCACCACCCAGCCGCCGAGCGCGACCCCCACGGCGATCGACACCCAGGCCAGAACGTTCGACGTGCTCGACGTCCGTGGGACCTGCGGGTACAGCGCGTACGTGAGCACGGCCACCGCGGTCAGCGCGAGCATCCAGCCGACGACGTACGCGACCTCCTTGGCCACGCCCCGGCGCGAACTGACCAGCAGGATCCCCGCGACCACCGACCAGGGCTGCGCGGCGAGGGCCAGCGCGATCACGAGCAGGGTGACGAGCGAGCCCCAGTCCACCGCCGCCTCCTGTCCCGTGCCCGCACAGTACGGGTCGGCGGACCCGGACGACGGCGCACCCGCGAAGACAGTGCTAGCGACCGAGCGCCGGTCGCTGCGCCGGGCCGGCGGCGAACCGCGCCAGGCCGAAGCTCGCGACGTCCTCGTCCGGGGTCCCGCCCTCGGCCAGGTCGGCGAGGACCTCGCCCATCAGCGCAGAGAACTTGAAGCCCTCACCGGAGTCCCCGCAGGCCAGCACGACCCGCCCGGACGGCAGCCGGTCGAGGACGAACCGCCCGTCCGGCGAGTCGGTCCAGGAGCACACCTGGGACGACACGGCGACCGGCTCGACGCTGTCCAGGTCGGTCCGGACGCGGGTGACGATGCCGGCGTCGATCGACGGGTCCGGGGTGCGGTCCAGGTCGCCGGGCTCGAGGTGGCGCAGCGGCCGGTCGGTCCCGATCTTGTACCCGTACCCGGGCGTGGGCATGGCGTACAGGCCCACCCGACCGTCGTGCTCACCCTCGTACCAGCACGGGAGGTCCTCCCAGCCGGGCCGGCCGCGCAGGTAGGTGACCTGCTCGAGCACCGGCCGCAGGGCCAGCTCGATCCCCAGCGACGCGAGCAGCGCCGGGGCGCCCGGCCCTGGCGCGAGCACCACGACGTCCGCGCTGAGCCCGGCCGGACCCGAGGCCAGCGACACCTCGGCCGAGTCTGCACCGACGTCGACGCCGGTGACGGTCTCGCCGGAGAGCACCGACCCGCCGGCGGCTTCGAGCGCCGCGAGCTGGGCGGCGAGCGCGACGTCCGCGCGCACGGGTCCCGCGTCGGCCTGCCACACCGCGTCGGCGCCGTTGGGACGCAGGCCGCGGAAGAACCGGCCGACGTCCGCCGCGTCGACGGCGGTCCACGGGACCGACTCGGCGTCGAGCGCGGCCGCGACATCGGCGATGGACCCCGGGTCACGCCAGAGCAGTCCCCGGCGCAGCAACAGCTGCTGACCGCTGCGCTGCTCCAGCCGGCGCCAGGCCTCGACGGCCCGGCCGGCCAGCCGTACCCGGGCGCGGTCGGGATGGGACAGCCGCCACAGGCGGCTCGGTCCGGAGGAGGAGCCGAAGGCGTTCCCGGGGCCGTGCTCGTCGACGAGCGTCACCCCATGGCCGCGACGGGCGAGCTCGGCGGCGGCCGGCAGCCCCCAGGCTCCGGCGCCCACGACGACGACGCGCACGTGCCGCACCGTAACAGCCGCCCCGCCTGCCTCACCTCTCCCGGGAACGTTGGGCCGAACGGCCCATGTACGCCGGCCGGACGACTGCCTAGGTTGCGGTCGAGGGGTAGTGGCTTTGGGGCCGGGGGGCCGGGGGGTTGGTGATGCACGAGCCGGGGAGGCAGCCGATGACTGTGCCCGCACGTCCGTGGAGCGGAACTGCGTCGGGCGGTCTCCGACGGCGCCGAGGGCTGCTGGTCGCGCTGACGACGACCGCGATCTTCGCGGCTCTGGTCGGGCCGGGCGGGGTGGCCCAGGCTGCGACGTCGAACCTGAGCCAGGTCGTCGACAACACCTACCAGACCAACAGCCGGGTCAACGCGATCCTGCCGATCGGCGACACGATCTACATCGGCGGGCGGTTCACGTCGGTGCGGCCGGCCGGCTCCACTGTCTCGGTCACCCGGAACCACCTCGCGGCGTTCGACCGGGTGACCGGCGCGCTGCTGCCGTGGAACCCCAACTCGGACAAAGAGGTCCTCGCGCTCTCGGCGTCGCTGGACGGCACCTCGGTCTTCATCGGTGGCGCGTTCTCCAAGCTCGGCGGCCTCAAGCGGCTGCGCCTCGGCCAGGTGGACGCCGCCACGGGCGCGGTCCTGCCCTGGGCGCCGACCAGCGACAACCAGATCAACACCATCGCAGTGACCCCGACGCTGCTGTACATCGGCGGCGACTTCGACATCATGAACGGCCAGCCGCGCAGCGACCTCGCCGCCGTGGACTACTCGGGCGTGCTCAGCACGACCTGGGCGCCGGCGGCCGACGACCGCGTCCGCGTCATCACGCCGTCGCTGGACGGCACCTCGCTGTTCGTCGGCGGCGACTTCCTGTCCATCAACGGCGACGGGGTGCAGAAGATCCTCGCTCGGCTGTCGCCGGTCGACGGCTCGCCACAGCCGTGGAAGCTCCACCCCGGCTACCCGATCCACGCGTTCGGATTCTCCGGCGGGCTGCTGTTCGCGGCCGGGGACGGCTCCGGCGGGCACATCGGCGCGTTCGACATGAACACCGGCGCCCGGATATGGACGCAGCAGACCGACGGTGGCGTCCAGTCGATGTCGATCATGGACGGCGTCGTGTACGGCGGCGGGCACTTCGACAACGTGTGCGTCGGCGTCACCGACGGTGCGACCAGCGGGTTCCACTGCCCGACCAACCTGGCCACCCGGCACAAGCTGGTCGCGATCGACGCGGTCACCGGCGCCCTCGACCCGTGGAACCCGGCCGCGAACACGGCGCTCGGCGTCTTCGCGGTCGCCAACGACGCCGGCTCGCTCGAGGTGGGCGGGGACTTCACCAAGGTCGGGACCCCGAACGCCTCGCACGGCGCGACCCAGGCGCAGCAGGGCTACGCGCAGTTCAGCCCGGCACCGTAACCCGTCTCGAACGCCGTACCCCGTCTCAGCCGACGGCGACGTCGAACTCGTTGCCCTCGGGGTCGGCGAGCGTGCGCCAGGAGAACCCCTCGAGGGTCTTCTCGAGCTGACCCGGCCAGGACCCGCCGAGCTCGAGGACCCGTGCGGTCGCGTCCTCGAGGTCGCTGACCGAGACGTCGATGTGCATGCGGGTCTTGCCGCTCTTGGCCTCCGGCACGCGCTGGAAGCACAGCACCGGCAGCGACTCGGCGCCCTTGAGGAACACGTACCGGCCCTCGTCCATGGTCGTGTCGACCTCGGTGCCCAGGACGGCGGCCCAGAAGCGCGCCAGCCGCTCGGGGTCCGCGCAGTCGATCGTGGCGAACAGGAAGCTGCCGACGGCCACGGTCTCCTCCTCGGTCCTGTTCCCGGTACGGGGACGATCCTGCCAGCCCGGGCGCCGAACGATGGTCAAACGAGTACCGGGCGTTGACCCTCCTCTCAGGGGCCGCTCAGGTCCGGACGTCAGGGTCGTCCCATGACTCGGGAACCGAACGAGACCGGCAAGGCCCGCGAGCGCGACCGGAACCTGCGGCTGCTGTCAGTGGCCACGGCCGCGGTCGCGGTCGCCGGGCTGGTGGGTGGCGGCGCCGCCGTCGCGGCCGCCCAGAAGTCCGACAGCGACGCCAAGACGTCGACCACGACCACGACGTCCGACTCGTCCACGTCCGACGACTCCAGCTCGAACGGATCCAGCGACGACACGCTGCAGGCCCCGACCACCGCCCCGACCACCGCGAGCAACGGCTCGGGGAACAGCACGCCGGGCGGTACGACCGTGACGAGCGGGTCATGACCAGCGGCAACGCGCTCTGGTACCTGAGCCGGGCAACCGGGCTGGTCTCGCTGGTCCTGCTCACCCTGACGGTGCTCGGCGGGATCCTGGTCCGGCGCGGCGTCACCCCGAACCGCCTTCCGCGCTTCGTGATGTGGGGCCTGCACCGCAACGTCGCCCTGCTCAGCGTCGCCTTCCTCGGGCTGCACATCGCGACCGTGGTGCTCGACTCGTACGTCCCGATCAACCTCCTGGACGCGGTGGTGCCGTTCACGTCGGCGTACCGGCCGATCTGGCTCGGGCTGGGCGCCGTCGCCTTCGACCTCCTGCTCGCGGTGATCGTCACCTCGTTGCTCCGGGCCCGGATCGGGCACCGCACCTGGCGCGCGGTGCACTGGCTCGGGTACGCGCTGTGGCCGACGGCGGTCGTGCACGGTCTGGGCACCGGCTCGGACGTCGGGAACCTGTGGTTCCTGGCCGTCACCGTCGGCTGCATCCTCGCCGTCGGGGCAGCCGTCACGTGGCGGCTGTCGGCGGCCTTCCAGAGCTCGAACGCGGTCCGCTCGTCGGTGCCGGTCGGCGCTGCGGCTCGACCGCTCGCGACGACTTCGGCGGGTGCCCGATGACTGCCTCCGCTGTCGAGACCGCCGGCCGGCCGCACTCCCCCGAGGCAGGCACCCGGCTGCTGGCCGCGCTGACCGGACCCGGCCTGGCCGACCACGTGGCCGCCCGCGGCCCGCTCCCGCCGCTGCCCGCGCCGGTGACCCTGCTCGACCTCGTCGAGGTCTCCGGGCTGACCGGCCGGGGCGGGGCATCCTTCCCGACGCACCGCAAGCTGCGAGCCGTCGCTGCCGGCGACCGCCCGGTCGTGATCGCCAACGGGGCCGAGGGCGAGCCGGCCAGCGGCAAGGACCGGGTGCTGCTGGTGCACGCACCGCACCTCGTGCTCGACGGGATCCAGGTGGCGTGCCGAGCGGTGGGTGCCCGGCAGGCCCACCTGTACGTGCCCCGGGTCCCGGCCGTGCTGGAGTCCGTACGGCGCGCGGTCGACGAGCGGCGCCGGCACGGCCTGGACGCTGTCCCGGTCGAGGTGGTGACCGCGCCGCCGCGGTTCATCTCCGGTCAGGAGTCGGCGGCGGTCGCGCGTGTCGGCGGGGCACCGGCGGTGCCGCGGTTCGCCGTCCCGCCTGTCTACCAGCGCGGCCTCAAGAACCAGCCGACCCTGGTGCAGAACGTCGAGACCCTCGCGCACCTGGCGTTGATCGTCCGGTACGGCGCGACCTGGTTCCGCTCCGTCGGTACGCCGGACGAGCCGGGCACCGCCCTGTTCACCGTCGGCGGCGCCGTTGGCCATCCCGGCGTGGTCGAGGAACCGGTCGGCACCCGGCTGCGCGGGCTGCTGGAGGCCGCAGGCGGCGTCAGCGGACCGCTGCGCGCAGTCCTGGTCGGCGGCTACCACGGCGCCTGGGTGCCGGCCCCACAGGCGTTCGACCTGGCGATGTCCAACGCTGCGCTGCGCCCGCACGGTGCGTCGGTCGGGGCCGGCGTCGTCTGCGCGCTGCCGGAGAGTGCGTGCGGCTTGGTGGAGACAGCGCGCGTCGTGCGCTACCTCGCCGACGAGTCGGCCGGCCAGTGCGGGCCGTGCCTCAACGGGCTGCCGGCAATCGCCGGTGGGCTGGTCGAGCTGGCCGGGTCCCGGCCGCGGGCCCGGGTGCGTGCCGACGTCGAGCGGTGGGCGGGACTGGTCGTCGGCCGGGGTGCGTGCGCGCACCCGGACGGGACGGTCCGGATGGTCCGCACCGCCCTGCAGGTCTTCGCCGGCGAGATCGAGCTGCACGGCCACGGCCGTTGCTCCGCGACCAGTAACCGCGCCGTGCTGCCGCTGCCGGCCGGACCTCGTACAGCGGACTGGTGGTGAGCCCGATGCCCGGCCGGCTGCGGGTGGACCCGGTGGCCTGCGACGGTCGCGGGCTGTGCGCCGAGCTCCTGCCAGAGCTGATCACGGCTGACGAGTGGGGCTACCCGATCCTGTCCGGGCAGCCCGTCCCCGCGCACCTCGACAAGCACGTGCAGCGGGCGGTCGCTGCCTGCCCGGTGCTCGCGTTGCGGCTCACCCAGACCGGCTGAGCCCAGCACGAACCCCCGTCGCCGACGGGGGATGCAGCGACGGGGGCCCGTGTAGGGAGGTCACGCTACCGACCACGCGCTCGACACGAAAGTGGGAGGCGCGAGGACTCGGCTGCGGACGCGGCCAGCAGATCCGGATGGTGGTTCTCTACCCAGCCGGAAATCGGGGTTCGGCTTGACCAGGCGGCGCGCGAGGTATCAACTGCCCCACACGCATCCCGAGGAGTCCTCCTGATGGCCCGTCACAGCCGTGACCCCGTTCGCCGAGCCAGCCGGTCCCGCCGCGGACGCCTGCTCGTCGTCGTGCTGGCACCGCTCCTGGTGCTCGTTCCGCTGGCGGCCTGGGCTGTCGGCTCCGCCACGATCTCGTCCCCCGGCCATCACGTGCAGAAGGCGGCCGGTACCGCCGCCGGAAGCGCCTGGTCGCGATCCTTCTCTCCGTCCCTGGCACTCCTGGTGCACGGGAAGGTCGCCGGGTTCGTCTCACTGCCCCTGAGCATGTCCGCAGCCGGCTCGCAGAAGGCCACCGCCACCGCCGCCTTCCGCACCAGCTGGGTGGACGTCAAGGCTCTGAAGGACGGCCCCAACATCGCCCAGCAGGGGTTGTCGATCCATCCGCCCCAGTTCAAGCTGCAGATCGCGCACGGCCCGCGTCCGTCCGACCACCGCGGGAACTGCCACATCGAGGGCGCCACCGGACACGTCCTGGCCGCTGGTCCGAACATCGACGTCGCCGACGGCCGGTGGCACACGATCACCTGCATCAAGTTCCCCGACACCGCTAAGGGCACCGAAGTCGTCGTGATCGTCGACGGGGTGGCCGGGACGCCCAAGTGGAGCCGCACTCCGATCGGCAACATCCGTCCCGTCGGCGGGGTCCGCCTCGGCGGGCGTTCGTCCGTCGCCAGCACCGACTCGCTGGACGGATGGATCAAGCGGGTGAGCTTCACGCTCAGCTGACCGGCGCATCGGCCGCACGGCACAGTCAAGTCGGCGTGCGTCGATGCCGGAACTCCCGTCTATTCCTCACGTCGGGAGGCTGGACATCACATGTACGCGCTGATCGCGGATGCCGTCGACGAGTCTTCAGGCGCCTACCAGGCCGGGGCCTGGGTCGGCCGCGTCGTGCTCCTGCTCATCGTCGTGCTCCTGGTCCGCAAGTACGTCTTCAAGAAGTAGGGCGGGACCTACGCCTCTGACAGTCGTGGCGCTCAGGGTCGATCCTGGTGGTGGCTAGGAGGACGGCATGAGCACCTTCGGCGTCGGTCGGCCGGCGGTCTGGCTCGCGGCCGGTGTGCTCGCAGTCACCGCACCTGTGGTCGCTGCGTGCAGCAGCTCGACGGGCACTCCTCCGACCTCGTCACCGTCACCTACCGGCGCAGCCCCGTCCACGGTCAGCTCGGCTCCGCAGTCCCCCTCGACCTCGTCGGCGCCGGCTTCGTCGGCGTCGAGCACCGGAGCCGCCCTCGCTGACGGGCGGCACGCGGCACGCATCACCGCCGTGGACCCCGGTCGCCGGCTGGTGACCGTCGACGTCGTGCAGTTCTTCACCGGCAAGGCGGCCGCCTCGGCGGCGGCTGCGGACCACGCGTCGGAGGTCCCGCCGCCCAACGACTACTGGATCCGCAACTCCAGCCCCGCGCTGCGCACCCTGTACGTGAGCTCCACGGCCCCGATCACGGTGAACGTCCTCGGTGCGGCCGTCACCGGCAGCGTGACGCAGAACCTGCAGGTCTCCCTGTCGAGGCTGGCGGGGCTCTCCGGGCTGAGCGACGGCCTGTTCTGGCTCACGTCCGAGCACCAGGTGGTCACGCGCATCGCCGAGCAGTACCTGCCATGACACGGGTGCTGGGTCTGGTGACCGGCGACGCCCGCTCGGTGCCGCCGAGCCATCGCGACCTGGTCGAGTGCCCAGCGGTCGCGGTACTCACGACGGTCACCGCTGCGGGGTACCCGCAGACCTCGCCCGTGTGGTGCGACTTCGACGGTTCGTTCGTGCGGGTGAACACGATGCGAGGATTCGCCAAGGAACGGAACATGCGCCGCGACCCGCGGGTCGCGCTGCTCTGCTACGACCCGAACCTGCCGCTGCGCTACCTGGAGATCCGTGGCACGGTCGTCAGCCTCAGCGAGGAAGGTGCCGCGGAGCACCTGGACCTGTTGGCGTCCAAGTACGCCGGGCGGCACGTCCGGTACTTCGGCGAAGTCATCCCGGCTGACTTCGCCCGCACCGAGGTCCCGGTCCTGTGCCTGGTCCGGCCGGACCATGTGGTCGCGATGGACGCCACCCAGCCGGAGGATGAGCCATGACAGCCACGAGCACCACCGGCGCCGCGACGGCCGCGACCATCCCGGCCACCCACCTCGACCTGCTCGTCCGGCCGGTCAGCGCCGTGCTGAGCACGATCGGCTCGGACGGGTCACCGCAGTCCAGCATCGTGTGGGTGGACTACGACGGCGCGTGCGTACGGTTCAACACCACGACGCACCGCCAGAAGGCCCGCAACATCCGAGAGAACCCGAAGGTCAGCCTGCTCGTCGTGGACCCGGAGAACAGCGCCCGGTACCTGCAGATCCGCGGCGACGTCGAGCTGGACACCCGATCCGCGGTCGAGCACCTCGATGCACTCACCCGCAAGTACACCCGTCACCCTCGGTACTACGGCTTCGTGTATCCCGCCGAGATTCAAAGCCGGCAGACGCGGATCGTGGGCCGTATCCACCCGAAGCGGGTCACCGTCGACGCGGTTCACTGACCGCCCGTGAACGGCACCGTCGCCGCTCAGGGGCGGCGTTGCGGCTCGGTCACTCGGTCCAGGCTCGCCTGGCTGCCAGGTCATCCGGACACCAGGCGCAGATCGGTGCACTAAGCCTCCGGCTCGTGGGAGACACCGCCGGCACCAGGCCGGCTCCCAACGAACCGCGCGACGGCGATGACCGTGACGGCGTTCGCTGACGCGATCGCAGCGAACACGACGATGTACGTGATCTGGATCCCCAGCGGTGTCGGTCCGGACCCTTGGCCGGTTCCGGCGATCGCCCAGGCCGCAGCGAGGGCCACGTACGCGATGGGAAGAAGGACCAGGCCGGCGGGGAGCAGCAGCAGGATCGTGGCGAGCTCTGCGGGCTGGAAGCCGCCGGTGCCATTCCGGTTCCAGGTCCACGTCAGGACCGCCACGACGGCGACATAGGCGACGGCGGTAGCCGCCGAGCGGGTGGTGGCCTGCACGGTCCCGATTCTCCAACTGCCGGGTGGGCGGGCGCACCCCTAGCCGCACAAATGGTGTGCCTGACGAGGTCGGCGAGCTGGCGCGCACAGCAACGACGAAGCACAGGACCGGACGAACGCTTCGTTGGGCTGGTCCGGTAGGTCCAGGTGCGGGCTGTCAGACTGACCGAGTGCTCCGCGAGTACGAGCCTCCTACGCGGGAGATCCTGCAGTGGGCGGCACACCACGTTCATCCACGCGCACGGGTGACCGCGGTCGCGCCCTTGCCGGGCGGGATCACCGCGGACATGGACCGAATCACCGTCGACTCCCCGACTGGGCTCAAAGACGTGGTGCTGCGCCGCTGGCCGGCCGAGGACTGGGCGGAGGGCCTGGTGTCGCGCGAAGCCTCCGCGCTCGCCGCCGTCCAGGGCCGCGGGGTGCCTGCACCCCAACTCGTCGCAATGGACGAGGACGGCGCCGAGACCGGTGTGCGGTGCACGCTCACGTCGGCGCTCACCGGGCAGCCGGACTTGTCCCCGGCCGATATGCAGTCCTGGCTGGGCCAGCTTGCGACCACGCAGGCCGCGATTCACGCCGTACCCGATCGCCCGCAGACCCGGTGGGATGGCTGGTATCACGACGACGCACCATTTGAGTGGCTTGCCGACCGGGGCCTGCGCGACGCCGCTCGCGAGGCTGCCTCGGGGCCGCTGGTTGACGAGAAGGTCCTGGTCCACGGCGACTACCAGCACTTCAACGTGCTGTGGTGCGACGGTCGGCTCAGCGGCGTCGTGGACTGGCCGAACGCGGCCACGGGCAACCGGGGCAGCGACGTCGGCCACTGCCGGCTCAACTTGGCGGTGCTGTTCGACGCCAGGACAGCTGGGGACTACCTGGTGATGTACGAGCGTGCTGCGCGCGTCCGGGTGGACCGGCGAGCCGACCTGCGAGCGTTGCTCTGCTTTGATCTCGAGTGGCAGCGCTTCATCCCCCACCAGGTCGCCGGGCGGGCTCCGCTCGACCTGGCCGGGATGCCTGGTCGAGTCGCCGCCGCGATCCGCGATGCCTTGGACGGGATGGGCTAGCCAGCAGCGGGCGCGGCCGGCCGGCGAGCCGGGGAACTTCCCGGTGCACCGGTGGGGTCCCCGACTGAAGAGGCCATGCCGGCATCCGAGCCCATCACCCTCGGCGACGGCCTTCAGACGAGAGTGATCGACAGATCGGGGAGGTTGATGCCCTCGACCTGGGCGCTCCAGGTCTCCCCGGGGGCCAGCGTCTGAAGCGACGTGAGCGTGCCGGTGCTCACGATCTCCCCCGCCGACACTGGTTCGAAGTCGGGCTGAGCGGCCAGGACCTCCAGCAGGTGCGCAAGCGCCAGAACAGGGCTGTCGAGCACATCCGCCCCCTTTCCGACAGCCCGCAGGTCACCGTTACGGGCCAGCGAGACGGTGAGATCGTGAAGTCTGGCGGCACAGTCCTCGATCTCCGACACCGCAACCGGCGCACCGACGAGTAGAGCGCCGTGAAGGGCGTAGGCGGCGATCGAGTCGGCTGCTCGGAACCGCCAGTCCGGATAGGGGCACTGGACGATCTCGAACCCCAGGGCGATCCAGTCGACGCATTCGAGGATCGCGGTCTCGTCCCGGGTGACCGGTGGGGTACGGGCGAAGTGGAGCTGGATCTCGGGCTCGATCCGTGGTTGCAGCAGATGATCAATGGATAGGCGCGTGTTCGCACTGTCCGAGTACCGCACCGTCGAGTCGTACACGTGTCCCCAGATCGGCGCCCAGACCCCGTACTCAGCCCAGATGGTGCGGTTGGTGAAGCCGATCTTGCGGCCAACGGGTCGTTCGCCACGGAGCACTCTGCGCACGAGCAGGTCCCGTGCGACTTCGTATGCTCCGGCCTCATCGAGATCGGGATGTGCGTCGGTCAACGGTTCGATCAGGTGCTTCGACTCGAAGGCCTCCACGATGCGGTCGGCTGGACTCGTCACGACCGAAGCATGCCGCACCGAATGCCGGCCATGGCGCTCCCTTGGTCATGGAGCTGAACGCCGCCGATGTCGCCTTCGTCCCACACGTACTTGGCAGGGCTCACACGGTCATCGTGCTACCTAGGGTCGCCCTGCTGAGCCGTTGCTGTCAGCGTTGCTGCCAACCTGGTCCGGTCGCTCCGGCTGCGGGTCACTGACCTGCGCTGTGGCTCCCGCGACTGGACTCGAACCAGTAACCTGCCGGTTAACAGCCGGCTGCTCTGCCAATTGAGCTACGCGGGATCGTTTCGCTGCGGCGGCCAGATTATCAGCGGCCGGCAGCCGTCCGTCACAGCCCGGTCGCGGCCTGCAGGTAGGCGATCGCCGCGTCCGCGGCCTCGCGCAGCTGCGGGTCACCCGGGTCCAGGCCCTGGTCGAACACGACGTGCCAGCTCACCTCACCCGGCCCGACGAGCGGCCGGCGGGCCGTGATCCGCGCTCCGGCGGACCCGATCAGCGGCACGTGCTCGCTCACGACGATGCTGGCGGTGACCCGGTCCCGCACGGTCTCCGGGACCAGCCCTGGCTCGTCCAGCAGCAGGCCGAAACGGCGCCGGCTGGGGCCGACGGTGACGATCTCGAGCGTCGGCTCGTCCCAGGTGGCCGCCGCTACGGTCTCGTACGGAAGGCGCTCGTGCCCGCCGGCGACGTCGTCGACCGCCGGCAGGTAGAGCGCCGCGGTCGAGGCGACGACGGCCCGAGCTGTCGCGTCCATGGTCCAGGCCAGCACCCGCTCGCCGGGGCCGACGAGCGCCCGGACCTGCGCGGGCGTGACCGACGGGAACAGGCGTCGGCGCGGCAACTCAGGCCCCGCCGGCAGCGCGCTCGCGCAACCGGCGTCGCTGCTGCTCGAGCTCGATCAGCTCGCCGAAGACCTGCTGGTACTCGTCGGCCTCGGGGTCGATGCGCTGCAGCTGGGACCGCACCTCGGCTACCCGGCTCTGCACCATGCGCTCGTGCAGGTGGCTGACCTGCTCGTCGACGTAGCGCGCGTCCGGCTCGCCGGCCAGCCGCAGCGGCTCCACCGCGAGCTCGGTGACCACGGAGCGGACGGCGTCGTTGGCGGCGGCCTCGAGGACCCGGGCGACCCACAGCTCGCCGGACTCCTTCGCCCCGATCGCCGTCCCGCCGGCGGCTTCGATGGCGGCCCGGACCGCAACGTACGCGGGGTGCCCGAACGCCGCACCGGGCAGCTCGTCGAACGCGTCCCCGGTGAGCGCCGGGTACTGCAGGGCTG
Source organism: uncultured Actinomycetota bacterium (assembly GCA_963711005.1). GTDB lineage: Bacteria > Actinomycetota > Actinomycetes > Prado026 > Prado026 > CAVQCJ01. The sequence continues at coordinate 100,884 of CAVQCJ010000002.1, forward strand.
TCTTGAGCGCCTCGCGGTCGACGAGCAGCGCCCGCTCGCCGGGCCGGGGCCGGTCGGCGACCAGGATCGCCTCGCCCGCGGGCGCCGGCCCGCTCCCCTGCTGCGCGGGTGCCCGGGAGCCCGACCGCGCCGCAGCCGCCACGGCGGTCATGACCGGCTCGACCTCCATCCCGAGCCAGCCGGCCAGCGACCGGGCGTACTCGGGGCGCAGCGACGCGTCCTTGGTGCGCGCGACGACCGGCGCCGCGGCGCGCAGGGCGGCGACCCTTCCCTCGGGGTTGGTGAGGTCGTAGTCGGCGAGCACGCTCTTGACGACGAACTCGGACAGCGGCACCCGCGCGGCGACCAGCGCCCGTACCGCCTCGGGGCCCTTGGCCTGCCACAGCTCGCACGGGTCCAGGCCGTCGGGCTGCACGGCGACGAAAGTCTGCGTCACGAAGTTGCGGTCCTCGGTGAACGCCCGCACCGCGGCCTTCTGCCCCGCCGAGTCGCCGTCGAAGGTGAAGACCACCTCGCCGCGCAGCTCGTTGCGGTCCATCAGCAGCCGCCGCAGCACCCGGACGTGGTCCTCGCCGAACGACGTCCCGCAGGTGGCGACCGCAGTGCCGACGCCGGACAGGTGGCAGGCCATCACATCGGTGTAGCCCTCGACGACCACCGCCTGCTGCAGCCGGCCGATCTCGCGCCTGGCGAGGTCGAGCCCGAACAGCACCTCGCTCTTGCGGTACACCGGCGTCTCGGGCGTGTTGAGGTACTTCGGCCCGGTGTCGTCGTCGTAGAGCTTGCGGGCGCCGAAGCCGATGACGTCGCCGGACGGCGAGTGGATCGGCCAAACCAGGCGTCCCCGGAACCGGTCGTACGACCCGCCGCCGGTCTTCTGGCTGAGCAGGCCGCCCGCGAGCAGCTCGGCGTCGCCGTAGCCCAGCCCGCGCAGGTGCCGGTTGAGCGAGTCCCAGCCCTTCGGGGCGTAGCCGATGCCGAACGTCTCCGCGGCGGCCTGGTCGAAGCCCCGCTCGGACAGGAAGTGCCGCCCGGCCTCGGCCTCCGCGGAGGTCGCCAGCTGGGCGGCATAGAAATGCTGGGCCGCCCGGTTGGCCTCGAGGTAACGGGTCTTGGGCGCCCGCTCCCGCCCCGCCCCGGAGCCGCCCTCCTCGTACCGCAGCTGGACCCCGAACTTGCCGGCAAGCCGCTCGACCGCCTCGGCGAAGGACAGGTTGTCGATCTTCTGCAGGAACTTGATGACGTCGCCGCCCTCGGAGCAGCCGAAGCAGTAGAACAGGCCCCGGCTGGGGGTGACGTTGAACGAGGGCGACTTCTCGTCGTGGAAGGGGCACAGCCCCGACAGCGAGCTGCCGCCCGGAGGCGCGCAGGGCGACGTACTCCCCCACGACCTCGTCGATCCGGGCCCGCTCGCGGACCAGCGCGACGTCCTCGGTACGGATCCGGCCGGCCACGGGCCGGAGTCTACGTGCGGGGCCGGACGGGGGCGGGTCCGTACCCTGGGGGGATGCGCAGCCGACTGGTCGTCCTCGGGCTGGCGGCCGCCCTGGTCGCCGGCTGCTCCTCGTCCGGCGCCCCGGCGGCCTCCGGATCCCCGACGCCGACCACAGCGGTGCTCCCGTCCAGCCCCGCCGCGCTGCCGACCAGCCCGTCCCCGACGGCCTCGCACAAACCCTCTGCGACGGTCAAGCCGACCCCGACCCACACCACCAAGCCGAGCCCCAAGCCGGTCGTCACCGTGGTGGCGAGCGGCGGCCGGTACGTGTTCCCGTTGCGCTGCTCCGGCGTGAGCTACGGGCACAGCCACCACGACTACCCCGCGACGGACATGTTCGCCCCGAAGGGCTGCGCGATCGTCTCGCCGGTCGACGGCGTGGTCGACGAGGTCAGCACCGTGGACACGTGGAGCTCGTCGACCAACCTCGGGTCCACCCGCGGCGGGCTGTCGTTCTCGATCGTCGGCGTGGACGGGGTGCGCTACTACGGCTCGCACCTGTCGGTGCTGAACACCAACATCCGGCCGGGCGTGCACGTGCGCGCGGGCCAGTCGATCGGCAAGGTCGGCAACACCGGTGACGCCCGCGGCGGCCCGACCCACATGCACTTCGGGATCTCCTGGCCCACCGCGCACGGGATCTGGTGGGTGCGTCGCGGCGAGCTGTACCCGTGGCCCTACCTGGACGCCTGGCGAGCCGGCGTCATGCGGTCCCCCGGCGCGGCGGTGCGCGCGCTCCACCGCACGGTCGGCGACCACGGCTGCACGGTCGACTGCTGACGGCGGTCCGGCCGTACCGACCGGACGAGCACGACCCCGAGCACCGCCAGCGCACCCCCCACGACCGCCACCACGGTTGGCCGCTCCCCCAGCCACACCCACGCCATCGTCACGGCCACGACCGGGACGAGGTACAGCGACACGGTGCTGCGCGCGATCGAAGTCCGTGCCACGGCCTTGGTCCACGTCAGGAAGCCGATCGCCGACGGCACCACGCCGAGGTAGACCGCGGCGGCGCTGGCGGACCAGCCCGCCAGCGGCATCTCCCGCACCAGCTGCGGCAGCGCCGGGAGCAGCAGGACCGCACCGGCCCAGGTCGTCCAGGCGGTCGCGGCGACGGCGCCGAGCTGCTCCGCCAGCGGCTTGACCACGACGTGGAAGAGGCCCTGGCACAGCGCCGCTGCGAGGACCACGACCGCGCCGACCCCGGCACCGGAGCCGGCTCGGACCCCGCCGCCGACCCCGAGCGAGAGACCGACCAGCGCCGCGCCGGCGAACGCCACGGCCATGCCGACCCACCGGCGTCCCAGCCGCTCCCGCAGCAGCACCGAGGCGCCCAGCACGCTGAACACCGGGGCGGTCGCGATCAGCAGGCTGGCGGTCCCGGCCGGGACGGTGCGCTCACCGGTCATCAGCAGCCCCTGGTACAGCGTCTGCCCGAGCAGCCCGGCCAGGACGATCCGTGGCCAGAGCCCTACCGGCGGCAGCCGCAGCCCGGCGAACAGCGCGACGGCCCCCAGGACCGCGGACGCGACCAGCAGCCGCAGCAGGGCGAGCGCCCACGGGCCGTACCCGTCCAGCCCCACCCGGATCGCCGGGAACGCCGACGCCCACGTCAGCACCGTGACGGCGAGGGCCGCGTCACCGACCCGGTCAGACTTGCGCATGCACCCAGGCTGGCCCGAAACAGTCATCAGTACGACTACCGGTCATAGCCAATATCCATTAGTGTGGCTACATGCTGGACGTGCGCAGGCTCGAGGTTCTGACCGCCGCCCTCCGCGAGGGCTCGATCGCCGGCGCGGCCCGGGTCCTCGCGATCACACCGTCCGCGGCGAGCCAGGCGCTGTCGGCACTGGAGGCGCAGACCGGGACCGCCCTGCTGGAGCGGCTCCCCCGCGGCGTACGGCCGACGGCCGCCGGCGAGCGGCTGGCCGCGCACGGCGAGGCGGTGCTCAGCCTGCTGTCCAGGGCGGAGTCCGAGATGGACTCCCGCAGTCGCAGCCTGCGGGTGGCGGCGTTCCCGACCGCGGTGCTCGGGCTCCTGCCGGCTGCGCTCGGCGAGCTGCGCCGGGTCAGCCAGGACCTGCACGTCGAGATCGTCGAGCTCGAGCCGGACGAGGCCCGCGCGGCCCTGCGCGCCGGGGACGTGGACGTGGCGCTGGTCAACCACCACGCGGTGCTGGCGCCTGACGTGCGGGGGCCGTGGCGGGTGGTGCACCTGCTGGACGAGCCGGTCCTGGCTGCGCTGCCGCGCTCGCACCCCTTGGCCGGGAAGGCAGCCATCGAGGTCGGCGGGCTCCGCGACGACCCGTGGATCATGCAGAAGCCGGCCTCGCCGTGCCAGGACCTGGTCCAGCGGGTCTGCGGCGGCAGCGGGTTCGCGCCGACCGTCACGGCGAGCTGCGGCGACTACCGCTCGATCCTCGCCCTGGTCGGCGCCGGGTTCGGCGTATCGCTGGTGCCCGCCATGGCGGCGGCCGGGCTCGACCTGACGTCGGTGGCCCTGGTCCCGCTCCGACCGGCGGTCCGCCGCCGGGTCAACGCGTTGGTGTCCAGGCGTCCCGGGGCCTCGCTCGCCACCCGCCCGCTCCTGGACCTGCTGGTCGACTCCGCCGCATCCGTCGGCTAAGGCAGGGGGCGCCACATCCGCACGTGCGGGCCTGCGTACCGGACGTCGAACTCCTCGCCCACCGCCTCGAACCCGAACCGGCGGTAGAAGCCCAGCGCCCCGGTCCGCGCGTTGCACCAGGCCACCTCGGCGCCCGCGGCCACGCCGCGCTCCAGTCCCGCGGTGACCAGCAGCACGCCGACCCCCTGGCCGCGCACCGACTCCACCGTGGCCATCCCGCGCAGCCGCCACCCCGGGCGCCCCTCCCACGGCTCGGGCGACCAGGTGCTGCACCCGACGACCTCGTCGGCGCCGTCCAGCGCCGCGAGGTGCACGGTCGTCGGCAGGTCGTCCTGCTCGTAGCGGGCCAGGTCGACGGGCAGCCCGGGCCGCAGCACGGCCGCCCGCACCGGCAGGACCACGTCGGACCCGACCGCCTCGACCCGCAGTCCCGTCACCGGACCAGCTCGCGGTGCAGCGCCTCGGCGGACGCGTCGGTCAGACCCGCCACCCGGTCCACCACGGCACGCAGGCGGGCGGCGTCGTCCGCGGCGGCCACGAACGCCGGCGCCAGCTCGGGCCCGAGCGTGCCCGGCGCTGCCGGCCAGCACCGCCTCGGCCAGCTCGGTGACCAGGTCGCGCTGCCGCGCGTACGCCTGCTGCGCCCCGAGCCGGCCCATCACGAACACCGCGGCCACCGCCTTGAGCGCCGCGCACTCGCGCCGGGCCCACGCCGGCACCAGCAGCTCAGCCTCGTAGCGGGCCAGCCGACCGCCGCCGTACCCGTCGCGGGTCATGTCGTGGGCCGCGTCGACGAACCGCCCGATCAGCTGGCTGGTCAGGTTCTTCAGACCGGCCAGCGCGGGCAGCGACCCGTCGTACGAGGTCGGCCACCACGGCTCGCGCTGCAGGTCCGCGAGCGCCGCGTCGATGTCGTCCGCCGTGGCGCCGAGAGCGGGGTCCACGTACCGCTCGACCGCGACCTTGACGACCTCCGCGCGGTCGGCCGGGTCGTCGAGCTGCTCCAGTCGCAGGTGCCCGGCATGGACCGCGTCCTCGACGTCGTGCACGGAGTAGGCGATGTCGTCAGCCCAGTCCATGACCTGCGCCTCCAGGCAGCGCGCCTGGTCGGTCGTCCCGGCGCGCAGCCAGGCGAAGACCTCGGCGTCGTCGGCGTACACGCCGTACTTCGGGCCGCCGCCGGCCTCGCCGCGCAACCACGGGTACTTCGCCACCGCGTCCAGCCCGGCCCGGGTGAGGTTCAGGCCGACACTGCGGCCGGCCGCTGGCACCGGCCCGGGGGCGAACGTCTTGGCCTCCAGCCGGCTCAGGATCCGCAGCGTCTGCGCGTTGCCCTCGAAGCCGCCGCAGGCCTGCGCGACCGTCGTCGAGCGCCTGCTCGCCGTTGTGCCCGAACGGCGGGTGGCCGAGGTCGTGCGCCAGGCAGGCCGTCTCCACCACGTCCGGGTCGGCGCCCAGCGCGCGCCCGAGCCCGCGGCCGATCTGGGCGACCTCCAGCGAGTGCGTCAGCCGGGTCCGCAGGAAGTCGGACTCGCCGGCCGCGAGCACCTGGGTCTTCCCGGCCAGCCTGCGGAACGACGCCGCGTGCACGACCCTGGCGCGGTCGCGCTCGAACGCGTCCCGGCCGGGCCGCTTCGGCGGTTCGCGCACCCAGCGCTCGCGGGCGTGCTCGTCGTACGGGTCGGTCACGACCGAGAACCTAGCCGCCGGAGAGGGCGAGCTCGGCTCCCACCGGCACGAGGTCGTCCTCGGGGTCGTCGAGCCAGCGGTCGGGCAACGAGACCGGCCGTACGCCGGTGGTACGGCCGCGCGGGCTGCCCAGCACGACCTCGGGGAACTCCTGGTCCAGCTCGAGCGCGGACAGCAGCGCGTCGAGCTCGACCAGCGACCCGACCATCCCGAGCGCCTGGCGGGCAGCGGAGCCCACCCGGAAGCCCTTGAGGTACCAGGCGACGTGCTTTCGGAAGTCGCGGCAGCCGCGGCCCTCGTCGCCGAGCGCCTCGGCGAGCAGCTCGGCATGCCGTCGCATGACCGCGGCCACCTGCGCCAGCCCCGGGCGGGCCACGTCCCCGGGCCGACCCTCGAACGCTGCGGCGAGGTCGCCGAACAACCACGGCCGGCCCAGGCAGCCGCGGCCGACCACCACGCCGTCGCAGCCGGTGCGCTCGACCATCCGCACCGCGTCGGACGCCTCCCACAGGTCGCCGTTGCCCAGGACCGGGATGTCCAGCGCGGCCTTGAGCTCGCCGATCGAGTCCCAGTCGGCCCGGCCGGAGTACAGCTGCGCGGCGGTCCGGCCGTGCAGGGCCACCCAGGTGGCCCCCGCGTCCTGCGCGATCCGGCCGGCGTCCAGGTACGTCAGGTGGTTCTCGTCGATCCCCTTGCGCATCTTCACCGTGACCGGCAACGGGCCGGCCGCCTCGACGGCCGCGCCGACGATCGAGCCGAACAGCCGGCGCTTGTACGGCAGCGCGCTGCCGCCACCCTTGCGGGTCACCTTGGGCACCGGGCAGCCGAAGTTCAGGTCCACGTGGTCGGCGAGACCCTCGGCGACGACCATCCGGACCGCGGCGCCGACAACGTGCGGGTCGATGCCGTACAGCTGCAGCGAGCGCGGCGACTCGTCCGGCGCGAACGCGACCATCCGCAGCGTCTCCCGGTCGCGCTCGACCAGGGCGCGCGAGGTGACCATCTCGGACACGTACAGGCCGGCGCCGTACTCGCGGCACAGCCGGCGGAACGCGACGTTGGTGATCCCGGCCATCGGGGCCAGCACGACCGGCGGCCACACCCGGTGCTCGCCGAGGACGAGCGGGCCGGCCACCTGCTGCGGGTCGTTCACACCCGCAGGGTGTCATGCAGGTAGGCGCGGCGGGCCAGCCGGCCCAGCACGAGGGTCCAGACGCCTACGACGATCCGGCTTCGCCCGGTCAGGGCGCTGCGCACCACTCGGCACGGTGGGATGCGTACGCTGCGGCCATGGCCGACCTCTCCACGCTGGAGCAGCAGGCAGCGCGGCAGCTGGACGCGACGGTGATGGACTACTTCCGCGGCGGCGCCGACGAGGAGACCACGCTCGCCGACAACGTCGCCGGCTGGCAGCGGCTGCGCCTGCGGCCGCACGTGCTCAGGGACGTGTCGGACGTCGTCGCGACGACGACCGTGCTCGGCACGCCGGTGCGCTCACCCGTCCTGGTCGCCCCGACCGCCTTCCACGAGCTCGCCGACCCGGGCGGCGAGTCGGCGACGGGCCGGGCGGCCGCGGCCTGCGGGACGGTCATGGTCGTCTCGACGTTCGCCACGCAGACCCTGGAGACGGTCGCCGCCGCGGCGCCGGGTGCGGGCCGATGGTTCCAGCTCTACGTGCACAAGGACCGCGGCTGGACCCGCGAGCTGGTCGAGCGCGCCGTCTCGGCGGGGTACCGAGCGATCGTCCTCACCGTCGACTTCCCGGTCCTGGGCTTCCGCCGGCGGGACGAGCGCAACCGCTTCGCGCTGCCGCCGAACGTCGTGCTCGCACACTCCCCCGAGGCGTCGCCGCGGCAGGCCGACGGCGAGCCCGCCGGCTCGGCGCTGGCAGCGCACGCGCGCGCAGCGGTCGACCCCGCGGTCACCTTCGACGACATCGGCTGGCTGCGCGAGATCTCCGGGCTGCCCGTGGTCGCCAAGGGGGTGCTGCGCGGAGACGACGCCGCCGCGTGCGTCGCGGCCGGAGCCGCCGCCGTGTCGGTGTCGAACCACGGCGGCCGGCAGCTGGACGGCGCGGTCGCCACCGCCGACGCGCTGCCCGAGGTGGTCGACGCGGTCGCCGCGGTCGGTGCACCCGCCGAGGTGTACGTCGACGGCGGGATCCGCTCCGGTGTGGACGTGCTACGCGCGCTGGCGCTCGGTGCCCGCGCCGTGATGGTCGGCCGGCCAGTGGTCTACGGGCTGGCGCTCGACGGCGAGGCCGGCGTGCGCGACGTCCTGGAGACGCTCGCCGACGAGCTCGTCCGCGCGATGGCCCTGTGCGGTGCTCCCGACCTCGCGGCGCTGACCCGTGACCTGCTCGTCGCCGGCCCGCGGCCGTGCTGAGGCCGGTCACCGCCACCCGCTACGTGACACCGCTGCGTGAGGGCGGGTCGCTCCCCGGGCTGATGGAGGCGGACGACCTCGGCACGTACGTGGTGAAGTTCCACGGCGCCGGCCAGGGACGCAAGGCGCTCGTCGCCGAGGTGATCTGCGCCCACCTGGCCCGCGGGCTCGGGCTGCTCGTGCCCGACCTCGTGACCGTCGAGGTCGACGCCGCGCTCGCTCCGGGTGAGCCGGACCAGGAGGTCCAGGACCTGCTGCGGGCCAGCGGCGGGACGAACCTCGGTGTCGACTACCTGCCCGGCGCGCTGGACTTCGACCCGGCGGCGTTCGGCGTCGACGCCGCCCTGGCCGGGCAGGTGATCTGGTTCGACGCGCTCGTCCAGAACGCCGACCGGTCCTGGCGCAACCCCAACCTCCTGTACTGGCACGGCCGTCTGCACCTCATCGACCACGGCGCGACGCTGACGTTCCAGCACAGGTGGTCCGCCGTCGCCGACCCGGCCCGCGGGTACGACGTGCGCGACCACGCGCTGGTGGAGGCGGGCGCCGACATCGCCGGCGCCGACGCTGCGTTGGCCCCACTGGTGACCGAGGCGCTGCTGACCGCCGCCGTAGGCGACGTCCCCGACGTCTGGCTGGTCGACGACACGGACTTCGGCGGGCCCGGACAGGTGCGCGCCGCCTTCGTCGAGCGGCTGCTGCTGCGGCTGGGCGCCCGCGAGCGGTGGCTGCCCGAGCTGGTCGCCTCGGCCGGCCGTCGCGGCGCCGACCGGGTGACGCGGGTGGCGCGCAGCGGGCGGCCGGCCTGGCTGAGCGGGCCGGGAGTCGCGTCGTGACCGGCCGGCGCGAGATCTTCGAGTACGCGGTCCTACGGGTGGTGCCGCGGGTGGACCGGGGCGAGTCGATCAACGCGGGCCTGCTGCTGTGGTGCAAGCAGCTCGGCTACCTCGGCGCCCGCGTGCACCTGGACCACGCCCGGCTGCTGGCCCTCGACCCGACGGCGGACGCCGGCGCGGTGGAGGCCGCCCTGCGGGCCGCGTGCGACCTGGCGCCGGGACCGGGCCCCGACGCCGGCGCCGCCGCGCTGGACGAGGTCGGGCGCACCTTCCGCTGGCTCACCTCCCCGCGCAGCACCGTCGTGCAGCCGGGTCCGGTGCACACCGGGCTGACCGACGACCCCGGCGCCGAGGCCGACCGGCTGTTCCGGCTGCTGGTGCTGCCGGTCGACGCCGGTCCGCAGCCCGCCCCGGGCACGCCTAGCCCAGCCGAGTGACGCGCGCACGAGTCGCGGAACCTCGCCCGCGGCCCGGCCGTCCCACGGCCATGAGGACCAGGGTGCGGGCCACGCTTCCGGTGCTGACCGGCTGACCGTGCTGACGGGGCTGACGGTGCTGCTGCTGGCGGGCTGCGCGTCCCCGTCCGGGCCCGGGACCACGCCCTCCAGCCCGCCGGCGCCGGGGGCTGGCGGGCTGCGCGGGACCGAGGTCGTCGCGGTCGAGTGCAAGGCGGCGATCGCGCAGCCGGGCGAGGGACAGGCCGGCACGCTGCCGGGTGCGCCCACCCGCATCGTCATCTGCCCGCTGCCCATGCCCAACGCCGCCGGTCCGCCGGTCGACCTGCGTCCGGCGCCGCCGGCGCTGGTGCAGGCCCTGTCGCTGCCGGACACGCCGAAGCCGACCGGCCAGTACGCCTGCCCGGCCTACGCCGACGTCCCGCGGCTGATCTACGCGGAGCTGGCCGACGGGTCGCTGTACCTGCTGCACATCCCGGTCGACGAGTGCTCGCACTACCTGGGTGCGGCGCTGAAGGTCGTCGCCCAGTACGCCCACGACGGACCGGTCGTCAGCTAGGGATCGGCTCCGGACCGCCGCCTGCTCGACCACCCGCGACCCGGTACAGGTGCCAGCGGTCCGGCACCCCCTTCAGGTCGTGCTGGCCGGCGTCCTCGAACTCCAGCCCGGACCCCGCGACGAGGGCCTTGACCGTGTACGTGGCGAGGACCTCCGAAGGACCGGCCAGCCCGGACGTTCGCGCACCGATGTGGACGGCCAGCCCGCGCACCTCGCGTCCGTGCCGCTCGACCTCCCCGGTGTGCAGCCCGGCCCGGATCTCGACGCCGAGCTCGCCGACCGAGGCGACCGCCGCGACAGCGGCGCGCACCGCGCGCGCCGGCCCGTCGAACACGGCGAACACCCCGTCCCCGGCCGTGTCGACGACCTCGCCGCGCTGCGCGGTGACACACGCCCGGACCCGTTCGTGGTGGTCGGCGACCAGCGCGGCCCAGCGCGCGTCACCGAGCGTCGCGATGTGCTCGGTCGAGCCGGCGATGTCGGTGAACATCACCGTGGCCAGCATCCGGGTGGAGTCGGCCGCACGTCGCGACCCGGTGACGAACTCCTCGACCTCGTCCAGGACGGCGCGGGACTCCCCGATCCACGGGAGGGCGTCGCCCCCCGGCAGCTCGACGAGCCTGGCGCCCGGGATCCGCTCCGCGAGGAACCGGCCGCTCTCGATCGGCTCGGTCGGGCTCTGCGTCCGGTGCAGCACCAGGGTGGGCACCCGGATCAGGGGCAGCAGCGCGCGCAGATCCACCTTGGACATGGCCCTGACCTCGGCCTCCGGCTGCCGCGGGCTCGAGGTGAGCGCGAACAACGTGGCCAGCTCGCGGATCGCCTGACGGTCGCCCAGCAGCGAGCGGGCCGCGTCCCGGACATACGCCTCGGTGTACTCCGAGAGCCGGCTGGCGTTGCGGAAGAACGCGAACTGCTCCTCCCACACGTCCTCCGACCAGGACCACGGCGTCTCCTCGGTCACCGCCCAGCTCGGCGCCGCGTCGAACAGCACCAGCCCGGCGAACCGGTCCGGGTGCGCGGCCGCCGCCAGCATCACGATGAACCCGCACTCACCGACCGCGAACAGGACCGAGCGGGTGCAGTAGGCGGCGTCGGTCACGGCGATGAGGTCGTCGACCTTGTCCTCGAGGGGTGTGGCCTGCCCGGGCGGCAGCCGGTCCGAGCAGCCGTACCCGCGCCGGTCCATTACCGTCAGCCGCGAGAACGAGGCCATACGCTCGAGGAACCGGGCATGCAGCTGCACGTCCCAGTTGCCTTCGACGTTGAAGCCGAAAGCCGGCAGGTACACCAGGTCGGGGCCGTCACCCACGGTCTGGTACGCCAGCGAGCAGTCGCCCCGCACGACGTACCGCGTGTCCGGGCGCTCGACCATGGTCAGCAGGCCGGGAGGCGCTCGGCCAGCCAGCCGCGGACCGCGGCGAGCGGGATCCGTTCCTGGCTCATGCTGTCGCGCTCGCGCACGGTCACCGCCTCGTCCTCGAGCGTCTCGAAGTCGACCGTCACGCAGTACGGCGTGCCGATCTCGTCCTGCCGGCGGTACCGGCGGCCGATCGCGCCCGCGTCGTCGAAGTCGACGTTCCAGGACGTGCGCAGCTCGGCGGCCAGGTCCCGCGCCTTCGGCGACAGGTCCGCGTTGCGGGACAGCGGCAGCACCGCGGCCTTGACCGGCGCGAGCCGCGGGTCGAAGCGCAGCACGGTCCGCTTGTCCACGCCGCCCTTGGCGTTCGGCGCCTCGTCCTCGGCGTACGCGTCCATGAGGAACGCGAGCACGGCGCGGGTCAGGCCGGCCGCGGGCTCGATGACGTACGGGACGTAGCGCTCGTTCTTCTCCGCGTCGAGGTAGGTCAGGTTCGCGCCCGAGTGCTCGGCGTGCGTGCGCAGGTCGAAGTCGGTGCGGTTGGCGATGCCCTCCAGCTCGGAGAACTCCTGACCGCCGAACAGGAACCGGTACTCGATGTCGACCGTGCGCTTCGAGTAGTGCGAGAGCTTCTCCTTGGGGTGCTCGTAGAAGCGCAGGTTCTCCGGCCGGATGCCCAGGCCGACGTACCAGTCCCAGCGCTCCCGCAGCCAGTACTCGTGCCACTCCTCGTCGGTCCCCGGCTCGACGAAGTACTCCATCTCCATCTGCTCGAACTCGCGGGTACGGAAGATGAAGTTGCCCGGCGTGATCTCGTTGCGGAACGCCTTGCCGGTCTGCGCGATGCCGAACGGCGGCTTGCGCCGCGCGGCGGTCAGGACGTTGAGGAAGTTGACGAAGATGCCCTGCGCGGTCTCCGGGCGCAGGTAGTGCAGGCCCTCGTCGGACTCGACCGGGCCGAGGTAGGTCTTGAGCAGGCCGTTGAACATCCGCGGCTCGGTCCAGGCGCCGCGGGTGCCGCAGTTCGGGCAGGCGATCTCGGCCAGCCCGCCGTCGGCCGGGCGGCCGTGCCTGGTCTCGAACTCCTCCTCGAGCTGGTCGGCGCGGAACCGGTGGTGGCACGACTGGCACTCGACCAGCGGGTCGACGAACGCCTCGACGTGACCGGACGCCACCCAGACCTCGCGCGGCAGGATCACCGCCGAGTCCAGGCCGACGATGTCGTCCCGGCTGCGCACCATCGACTGCCACCACTGGCGGCGGACGTTCTCCTTGAGCTCGACGCCGAGCGGGCCGTAGTCCCACGCCGACCGGGTGCCCCCGTAGATCTCGCCGCTGGGGAAGACGAACCCCCGGCGCTTGGCGAGGCTGACGATGGTGTCGACGAGATCTGCGGCCACGGGGTGCTCCATCCGGCTGGCTGTCGGCGGGTCTGTGCTGGGTCTGCTGCTGGGTCTACTGCTGGGTCTGCTGGTCGGGAGGGAGCGGCCAGGGTACCTGGGTGGCGGCGAGCAGCCTGACCACCTCTTCGGTCGCGGTCGGGGAGAAGTCGTCGTACGCCCAGCCGACGGCGCGGAACAGCAGGGGTCGGCGCAGGCAGACGACCAGGTCGGCCTCGCGCTCGAGCACGTCGAGGGTCTCGCGCGGGGCGACCGGCAGCGCGACGACGACCCGCGCGGCACCGGCGGCCCGCACCGCGCGCACCGCGGCCCGGACCGTCGCACCGGTGGCCGCGCCGTCGTCGACGACCACCACCTCGGCGCCGCGCAGGTCCGGGCGAGGACGGTCGCCGCGGTACCGGGCCTCGTCGGCCCGCGCGGCCGCTTCGGCGTCCGCCACCCTGGCGGCGACCTCCTGCGGACCCAGCTCCTCAGCCTGGACAACCCGGTCGTTGAGCAGGACCGTGCCGTCGGAGGTGACCGCTCCGAGCGCGAGCTCGGGGTTGCCGGGGGCGCCGATCTTGCGCACCCCGACCGCGTCGACCGCCAGCCCCAGGTCGTGCGCCGTGACCGCAGCGACGGCGACGCCGCCCCTGGGCAGGCCGAGCAGGAGCACCCGGCTCCCCGGCCCGGCGGCACCGGCGCCGGGCGTCAGGACGGGTCCGAGCGCGACCGCCAGCTGGTGGCCGGCGTCCGCGCGGTCCCGGAACCGGCCGGTCGCGGCGCTCACATCTCCTCGACCAGGTCCGAGGGCGCAGCCAGACCATCCGCTCCGAGGCCGGTCGCGGCCAGCACCTCGTACGCCGTCGGCTCGTCGACGGCGTGGGCCAGCAGCGGCATGGCCAGGACGCGTACGTCGGGCGGGGACAGCGCCCGGCGGTAGCTGCCGACGGAGTCCCACTCGGTCGTCAGGACCCACAGGCCGGGGTCGTCGACCGCGCGTCCGACCCGGCCGGCGCGCCAGCCCGGCCGGTCCGCGAGCGCCGCAAGCACGGCCCGGGCGTCCGCCAGGAAGGTGGGCCGCGCCGTCGCGGCGGGGCGCAGGCGGATCACGACCAGCACGGCGACACCTCCCCTCGTCATGGGGGACCATTGGTCCCGAGGACCATTCGTCATGGGGGACCATGGACGGGTGCGCCCATCGTCGCACCGCTCGCCGCACCCCCGGACCTGCAGGAGCCCCTCGTGGCCGACCGACCGCCCGACCAGTCCCGCAGCAAGCGCAGCGGGAACCCGGCCGTGCGCGCCGGCGCCGTCCCCCCGTCCCCGGCCCGGGCCGGCGTGGAGCGACGCAGCCGGCCGCTGCTGGTGCTGCTGAACGCAGTCCCCCGCTGGCTGCTCCTGGTCATCGTCCTGGTACTGGCGGTCGCCGGGCTGCTGCTGCCGGGCGTGCTGGGTGCGGCCCTGCTCCTGGTGGTCGGCGGGCTGGCCGCCTGGCTCCTGGTGCTGTCGTGGCCGGTCCTCGGCCCCGGGGCCCGGGCGGCGAGGGTCCTGATCGTGATGCTGGTCGCGTTCGACGTCGTGCTGAAGCTGACCGGACGCGCCGGCTGACCGGAGTCGCCCGATCGGCGGCTCACATGCGGCTTCGAACATGTGTTAGTTTTCGCATATGTCGTTGCCCGTGGTCTCCCCCGCCCTCGAGCTCGAGGCGGTGAGCGCGCTCTTCAAGGCGCTCGGCTCGCCGCTGCGGCTGGCCGTCGTGACGACTCTCGACGAGCACGGGCCGCTCTGCGTGCACGAGCTCGTCTCGCGGCTCGCCGTCCCCCAGCCCCTGGTCTCCCAGCACCTGCGGGTGCTGCGCGACGCCGACCTCGTCCGCGGCGTGCGGCGAGGCAAGGAGATCGCGTACGAGATCGCCGACCTGCATGTCGCGAACGTCGTGCGCGACGCGATCCGGCACACCGGCGAGACCTCGGGCGGCTCGGCGTGACCGGCCACGCCCACGGCCCGCCGGTGACCAGCGCCGGGGCCCGCTACCGCGGCCGCCTGGCAGTCGTGCTGGGCATCACGCTGGGGACGCTGCTGGCCGAGGTGGTCGGGGGGGTGCTGTCCGGGTCGCTGGCGTTGCTCGCCGACGCCGGCCACCTGCTCACCGACGCCATCGGGACCGGGATCGCGCTGGTCGCGGTGACCGTCGCGAACCGGCCGGCTCCGGCGAAGCGCAGCTACGGCAACTTCCGGGCCGAGATCCTCGGCGCGCTGGTCAACGGCGTGCTCCTGCTGGTGGTCTGCGCCGCCGTGCTCGTCGAAGCCGTCCGCCGGCTGGTCCACCCCGGCGCGGTGTCGGCCGGGCCGGTCATCGTCCTCGGCTTGGTGGCGCTCGTCGCCAACGCCGTCTCGCTGCGGCTCCTGCACGAGGGCCAGGCGCAGAGCCTGAACGTCCGCGGCGCGTACCTCGAGGTGCTCGGCGACCTGCTCGGGTCGATCGCGGTGATCGTCGGCGGCGTCGTCATCGCCGTCACCGGCTGGGTGCGGGCGGACGCCGTGGCCTCGCTGGTGATCGCCGCGCTGATCGCGCCGCGGGCGGTGGCGCTGCTGCGCGAGGCGCTGCACGTCCTCGCCGAGGGCACCCCTCGCGGCGTCGACCTGGCCGAGCTGCGCACCCATCTGGCCGAGGTGCCCGGTGTCGTCGACGTCCACGACCTGCACGTCTGGACGATCACCAGCGGGATGCCCGTGCTGTCCGCTCACATCGTGGTCGCCGACGACGCCACGGAGGCCGCGGCGGGTTGCGGGGACGGCAGCGTGCTGGACCGGCTGGCCGAGTGCGTCGGAGACCATTTCGACGTGGAGCACAGCACGTTCCAGATCGAGGCCGCCGGCCACGCGCAGCACGAGACCGCGCACCACGACTGACCGACCGGGAGCGACGCGGATCACACGGTCCCGGCCGAACCGCGCGGGTACGCGCAGCGTCCCCCAGTACATGACACGTGCCGACGACGCCGCGGGAGCAGCCGGCTCCGACCGCGCCGACCTCGCGGACGACGAGCTCCTCCGCCATCACCTCCTCCACGACCACCGCCGGGTGGCGCACGAGCTCGCCGGACTCCCGCTGGAGTCCGTGCACGAGCTGGAGCACTTCGACGACACCCTCGGGCTGCTGCGCCTGCGCCACCAGCACGGTGGTCGCTGAGGCAACCCGCTCGTCCCCCACGGGGGACGTTGGTCCCTACCTGAGCGGGGGGCCCGCGACGCATCGTGGCCGTATGAGGCACCCGGTGCGGGACGCGATGCGATGGCTCCTCTCGGCCCTGGTCGCCGCCGGCGCCTCGATCGGCGGCGGCATGCCCGCCGCGGAACCGCAGCCCGACATCTCGCCGACCCCGGCCCGGACACCGCGGCACAGCAGGCAATGGGTCGAGCGGGAGGCCGCCCGCGGGATCGCCGAGCTCGAACGGTTCCTCGAGCGCGACGCGCACGCCTGACCGGCTACCTCGCGACGCCGTAGCGGCGGTCCCGGTTCGCGTACGTGTCGATCGCCTGCCACAGGTGCCGCCGGTCGAAGTCCGGCCAGAGCACGTCGAGGAAGACGAACTCGGCGTACGCCGACTGCCAGAGCAGGAAGTTGGAGATGCGCTGCTCTCCCGACGAACGGACGAACAGGTCCACGTCCGGCATGTCGGGCTCGTCGAGGAAGCGCGCGAAGACCTTCTCGTCGACCTTGTCGGGGTTCAGCCGGCCGTCCCTGGCCGCGCGCGCCAGGGCGGCCGCCGCGTCGGCGATCTCGGCGCGCCCGCCGTAGTTCACGCACATCGTCAACGTGAGCACGTCGTTGTCGCGGGTGAGCTCCTCGGCGACCTCCAGCTCGTCGATGACGCTCTTCCACAGCCGTGGGCGACGGCCGGCCCAGCGCACCCGGACGCCCATCGCGTGCATCTCGTCGCGCCGGCGCCGGATCACGTCGCGGTTGAAGCCCATGAGGAAGCGGACCTCGTCCGGCGAGCGCCGCCAGTTCTCGGTGGAGAAGGCGTACGCGGACAGCCATCGGACGCCGGACTCGATCGCGCCCTCGACGACGTCGAACAGGGCCGCCTCGCCGGCGGTATGGCCGGCCGTTCGGGGCAGGCCGCGCTGGTTGGCCCACCGCCCGTTGCCGTCCATGACCACGGCGACGTGCCGCGGGACCTGGTCGGCGGCGATCTGCGGCGGCCGGGCGCCGCTCGGGTGCGGGCTCGGCGGACGGACGGCGCCTCGGCGCGGGCTCACCGGCCTCAGCCGGCCCAGTCGCGCTCGACGAACGGCAGCGAGCGGAGCCCACGCTCCAGGTGCCACTGCAGGTAGGCGGAGACGAGCCCGGTCCCCTCGCGGCGGTTGCGCGGCTCGGCGGCCTCCGCGACCGCCCAGTCGCCGCTGAGCAGCGCAGCGAGCAGCGTCAGGGTCGCCAGGTCGGGCGCGGCCGAACCGGGCGTGCGGCAGTCCGGGCACACCGACCCGCCGCCGGAGATGGCGAAGGCCCGGTGCGGTCCTTCGGCACCGCATCGCGCGCAGGCGTCGAAGGACGGCGCGTAGCCGGCCACCGCCAGCGAACGGAGCAGGTAGGCGTCCAGGACCAGACCGGGGTCGTGCTCGCCGGCGGCCAGCGCGCGCAGCCCGCCGACCAGCAGCAGGTACTGCTGGACGGCCGGCTCGTGCTCCTCGGCGGTGAGCCGTTCGGCCGTCTCGAGCATCGCGGTGCCGGCGGTGTAGCGGCCGTAGTCGCCGGCCATGCCGGCCCCGAACGAGGTGAGCGTCTCGGCCTGGGTGACGACGTCCAGCGACCGGCCGGCGTACAGCTGGACGTCGACGTGGGTGAACGGCTCGAGCCGGGCGCCGAACTTGGACTTGGTCCGGCGCACCCCCTTGCCGACCGCGCGGACCCGCCCGTTCTCGCGGGTGAGCAGCGTGATGATGCGGTCGGCCTCGCCGAGCTTCTGGGTGCGCAGGACCACACCCTCGTCCCGGTACAGGTTCACCGCACCATTCTGTCCCCCACCCCCGACCCCCCACCCCGTTGATCTTGAGCGACACACCGGCGACATGCCGACGAGCGGGATGCTCTGCTCAAGATCGACGCGGGCGGGAGCGGGTCAGCGGAGGTCGGCGGCGCGGTTGACGGCGCTCACCACGGCCTTGAGGGAGGCAGTGACGATGTTCGGGTCGATGCCGACGCCCCACAGCACCCGGTCGCCGACCGCGCACTCGAGGTAGGCCGCGGCCCTGGCGTCGCCGCCGGCCGAGAGCGCGTGCTCGTGGTAGTCCAGCACCCGCACCTCGTGCCCGATCGTCGCGAGCGCGTCCACGAACGCGGCGATCGGACCGTTGCCGCGACCGTCCAGCTCGCGCCGCTCGCCGTCCACGTACAGGCCGACGTGGAGCACGTCCTGCTCACCGGCTGCCGACGAGGTGTGCACCGCGTTGAGCTCCAGCGGGCGGGACGGCTGGAGGTACTCGGCCGCGAACGCCTCCCACATCTGCGCCGGCGTGACCTCGCCGCCCTCGTCGTCCGTGCGCGCCTGGATCACCTGCGAGAACTCGATCTGGAGCCGCCTCGGCAGCTCGAGGGAGTGCTCGCTCTTCATGATGTACGCGACGCCGCCCTTGCCGGACTGGCTGTTGACCCGGATCACGGCCTCGTACGAGCGGCCGACGTCCTTCGGGTCGATCGGCAGGTACGGGACCGCCCAGGCCAGGTCGGCGACGGTGCGCCCGGACGACTCGGCGTCCGCGGCCATGGCCTCGAACCCCTTCTTGATCGCGTCCTGGTGGGAGCCGGAGAAGGCTGTGTAGACCAGGTCGCCGCCGTACGGGTGCCGCTCGTGCACCGGCAGCTGGTTGCAGTACTCGACGGTCCGGCGGATCTCGTCGATGTCGGAGAAGTCGATCTGCGGGTCGATGCCCTGCGAGAACAGGTTCAGCCCAAGCGTCACCAGGTCGACGTTGCCGGTCCGCTCGCCGTTGCCGAACAGCGTGCCCTCGATCCGGTCCGCGCCGGCCAGGTACCCCAGCTCGGCCGCGGCGACGGCGGTACCGCGGTCGTTGTGCGGGTGCAGCGACAGCAGCACCGACTCGCGGTAGGCCAGTCGCCGGCTCATCCACTCGATCGAGTCGGCGTAGACGTTGGGCGTCGCCATCTCCACGGTCGCGGGCAGGTTGACGATCGTCCTGCGGTCCGGGCTGGGCTGCCACACGTCGTTCACCGCGTCGCACACCTCGAGCGCGTACTCCAGCTCGGTGCCGGTGTACGACTCCGGCGAGTACTCGAACCGTACGTCGGTGCCGGGCAGCGTGTCGGCCAGCTTGCGGCACAGCTTGGCCGCGTCGACGGCCATGGCCTTGATGCCGTCCTTGTCCATCCCGAACACCACCCGGCGCTGCAGGGTGGACGTCGAGTTGTACAGGTGCACGACGGCGTTGTGCGCGCCGCGGATCGACTCGTACGTCCGCTCGATCAGCTCCGCGCGGGCCTGGGTCAGCACCTGGATGGTCACGTCGTCCGGGACGAGGTCCTGCTCGACCAGCTCGCGGACGAAGTCGAAGTCGGTCTGCGACGCGGACGGGAAGCCGACCTCGATCTCCTTGTAGCCCATGCGGACGAGCAGGTCGAACATCGTGCGCTTGCGGGCCGGGGTCATCGGGTCGATCAGCGCCTGGTTGCCGTCGCGCAGGTCGACGCTGCACCACAGGGGCGCGCGGGTGGCGGTGCGCTCGGGCCAGGTGCGGTCGTGCAGGCCGATCGGCGCGAACGGGACGTAGCGGTGGATCGGCATCGTGCTGGGATGCTGCGGGATGGCCGTGGGTGGTCTCGGCCGAGTCGTTGCTCATGACGGGGGGCTCCTCGGGATCGCGGGTCCTGGTAGCCGGCTGGACGACGCGCACGTCGTCACTCCGCGACGAGGGAGCCGGCCTCTTAGAGGCTCTCGCCGCGGCGGCTAAGAAGGAGCAGTCCGCGCATGGTCCGGCAAGCGTAGCCCATCAGAATCCCAGGCGGCGCAGCGCCTTCGGGTCGGACTGCCAGTCCTTCGCCACCCGGACGTGCAGGTCCAGGAACACCGGCGTGCCCGAGCAGGCGCTCGATCTGGCCGCGGGCCTTGGTCCCGACGTCCCGGAGCCGCTCCCCGCCACGCCCGATGACGATCGCCTTCTGGCTGGGCCGCTCCACGTACAGCTCGACCCGGACGTCCAGCAGCGGGCGGTCGGCCGGTCGGCCCTCGCGCGGGGTCATCTCCTCGACGACCACGGCCAGCGAGTGCGGCAGCTCGTCCCGGACGCCCTCCAGGACGGCCTCGCGGACCAGCTCGGCGACCATGACCGCCTCGGGCTCGTCGGTCAGCTCGCCGCCCGGGTACAGCTCGGGCCCGGGGGGCATCAGCGCGACCAGCAGGTCGGCCAGCAGCGCCACCTGGTCCCCGGACTTCGCCGAAACGGGCACCACCTCGGCGAAGTCGGTCAGCGCCGAAACGGCCATCAGCTGCTCGGCGAGCTGGTCGCGGCCGACCAGGTCGGTCTTGGTCACGACCGCGACCTTCGGGGTACGCCGGACGTCGGCCAGCTCGTGCGCGATGAACCGGTCCCCCGGCCCCACCTTCTGGTCGGCGGGGACGCAGAAGCCGATCACGTCCACCTCGGTCAGCGTCTCGCGCACGACGTCGTTGAGGCGCCGGCCGAGCAGGGTTCGCGGCCGGTGCAGCCCGGGGGTGTCGACCAGGACCAGCTGCGCGTCCGGGCGGTTCACGATGCCGCGGATCGTGTGCCGGGTCGTCTGCGGCCGGGACGAGGTGATCGCGACCTTCTCGCCGACCAGTGCGTTCGTCAGCGTCGACTTCCCCACGTTGGGGCGGCCGACGAAACAGGCGAACCCGGAGCGGAACTCGGGGTCAGGACCGGGCTCGCGACCAGGCATCGTGCCGCCGGCCCTCAGGCCGAGACCGTGCTGCGGACGGCGCCGTCCGGCCCGGCGACCAGGATCGGCGTGCCGGGACCGCCGAGGTCGCGCACCGCGGCGACGTCGGCCGCGGTCGGCACGGCCGTGTCGCCCGGGTCGGCGACCACGGCGGCGGCCTCCAGCGAGCGGGCGCCGCTGGACGCGGCCATGACGACGGCCGCGCGCAGCGCCGACAGCTCGAGGCTGGGCAGGCTGACAGCCGCCGCCGTGTAGGTGCGCCCGGTGTCGTCGCGCACTGCGGCGCCCTCGGAGGAGCCGGCCCTGGCTCGGCTGGACCTGGCGAGGGTGACCAGCTTGGCGTCCTCGGGGTCGAGCCCGCCCGTGGCCATGGCGGCGTCAGCCATCGGCCGCCTCCCGGGAAGCGTCGACGGCGCGCAACGGTCCGGCCGTGTCGGCCGTCCCGGATCCACCGGCGGCCGCGGCCGGCTGCTCCACCCGGTGGATGAGCACCGTGCTGATCCGGTTGCGCCGGCCGGCCAGCGACTCGGCCCGCAGCAGCAGCCCGTGGAACTTCGCCTGGGACCCGGCGATCGGCACCGTGCCCAGCATCGCGGCGAGCAGCCCGCCGACGCTGTCGACGTCCTCGATCTCCTCGTCGGCGACGGTGAGGTCGAAGTGCTCGACCAGGTCGTCCACGTGCAGCCGGGCGCTGACCCGGACGTCGCCGTCGGGCAGCTCCTCGATCTCCGGGGCGTCGGTGTCGTACTCGTCGGTGATCTCGCCGACGATCTCTTCCAGGATGTCTTCGATCGTCACCAGCCCGGCGGTCCCGCCGTACTCGTCGACCACGATGACCGCGTGCGTGTGCTGCGCCTGCATCTCCCGAAGCAGCTCGTCAACCGGCTTGCTGTCCGGCACGAACGTCGCCGGGCGCATCACGTCGCCGACGTGCTCGTTCTGCTCCGCCTCGCGGTACTCGTGGATGCGCCGCACCACGTCCTTGAGGTAGACGAAACCGACGACGTCGTCGACGCTCGAGCCGACGACCGGGATCCGGGAGAAGCCCGAGCGCAGCGCCAGCGACATCGCCTGCCTCAGCGTCTTGTCCCGCTCGATCACCACCATGTCCGGGCGGGGAACCATCACCTCGCGGGCGAGGGTGTCGCCGAGCTCGAAGACCGAGTGGATCATCTGCCGCTCGTCGTCCTCGATGAGCCGGTCACGCTCGGCCAGGTCGACCAGCTCGCGCAGCTCGGCCTCGGACGTGAACGGCCCCTGCCGGAAACCGCGACCCGGGGTCAGCGCGTTGCCGAGCAGGATCAACAGCCGCGTGATCGGGCCGAGCACTGTGGCGAGCAGCGACACCGGCCCGGCTGCGGCCAGCGCCACCCGCGGCGCGTGCTGGCGGGCCAGCGTCCGCGGCGCCACCCCTACGAAGACGTACGAGACGACGACCATCGACGCGGTGGCCACGAGCACGGCCGGCCACACCTGCGCGATCCGCTCCAGGCACACCCTGGCGACGAGCACCGTGGCCAGGACCTCGCAGAAGACCCGGCCGAGCAGGGCGACGTTCAGGTATCGCGCCGGGTCCGCGACGACGCGGGCCAGCCGCGGTGCCCCGCGCCGGCCCTGCCTGGCAAGCTCCTCGACAGCCGTCCGCGAGACCCTGGCCAGCGCGGTGTCGGCGGCCGCGAAACCCGCAGCGAGCACCACGAGCACAGCCGCCAGCAGCAGCCACGCCACGTCCTGCCCGGTCACCGCCCTGGACCCGTCATCCGGCCCGGCGCTCGCGCCAGGCGGCGAGCAGCTCGCCTTGCAGGCCGAACATCTCCCGCTCCTCGGCCGGCTCGGCGTGGTCGTAGCCCAGCAGGTGCAGGATCCCGTGCGTGGCGAGAAGGTCCAGCTCGTCCTGGGTGGAGTGGCCCGCGGCCACGGCCTGCCGCTCGGCCACCGCCGGGCACAGCACGACATCGCCGAGGATGCCCGGTTCGGGAGCCTCGTCGCGGTCCCGCGGCGGGCGCAGCTCGTCCATCGGGAAGGACAGCACGTCGGTCGGCCCGGGCTCGTCCATCCAGCGCTCGTGCAGAGCGGTCATCGTGCCCTCGTCGACGACCTTCACCGAAAGCTCCGCCTGCGGGTGGATCCGCAACCGGTCGAGCACGAACCGGGACAGGGCGACGAGCCGCTCGGCGTCCACCGCGGCGCCGCTCTCGTCGAGCACGTCGACGCTCAGCGTCGTTCACCCGGTCTGCGCCCGCCCTTGCGCGGCGTGGCCGCGGCGGCCTGGCTGGCGGCGCGCTCGCTGTCGTGCCGCCCGTACGCGTCGACGATGTCGCTGACCAACCGGTGCCGCACGACGTCCTTGCTGGTCAGGCGCAGGAACGCGACGTCGCCGATGCCGGCGAGCACTTCCTGGGCCTCGTTCAGGCCGCTTCGGGTGCCGCCGGGGAGATCGGTCTGCGTGACGTCGCCGGTGACCACCATCTTCGAGCTGAACCCGAGTCTGGTCAGGAACATCTTCATCTGCTCGGGCGTCGTGTTCTGCGCCTCGTCAAGGATGATGAACGCGTCGTTGAGCGTGTTGTGGGTGACGAGGAAGTCGTCGGTCACGTACAGCGAGTCCTGAGCTGCGACGGAGATGCACACGCAGTCGGCCTCGCCCGCGGGCTCGATGCTGTCGATCATGCGCATCGGCCGTCCTCCGCCGTGCGCTTCGTAGACCTCCCGCTTGCGAGCCAGCCGGAACGGCGCCGTCCCTTCGGGCAGCCGGATCTCGATGACGTGCGCGTCGCTGCGGTGCCACAAGGAACGTGCAGAGGTTCCCCCCGGAGTCCGCCCCGCGGCACGCCTCGTCCTCGTGTACGCCACACCGCCGAGGGAGCGCACGAGGTGGACGACATCGTCGCGCAACCGGTCCGAGCAGGTCGTGTACTGGATCCGGCAGGCCCGGCCGAGCTGTCGCACCAGGCCGCCGCCGGAGTCGAGCAGGCCCTGGAGCAGCGCCAGCCGTACGTCGACCGAGTTGACGAGGTAGTCCATCGGCACGAACTTCGTCGTCGACCGCGCGCCTTCGAGTCCGAGGTCCCGGAGGTCCGCGGTCACCGGGTTCGCGACCGCTAGGCCCCGGCCCCCGTGCTGGTGCTGAAAGACGTCGTCGACCCTCGACTTGCGTCGCAGAGCGATCCCGGGGAGCGCCCGCTCGAGCGCCACGGCGAGCTCAGGGTCGGCGGTCGCGTAGCTCGGTGTCGTGGAGAGGGTGCGGCAACCGTCACCGAGGAGTAGCCCGAGGGCGTACGCGTCGATCGGGACCTCGCGCGGTTCCATCTCGACGGGCCGGACCAACGGCAGCTCGAAACGGCGGTAGTGCCCACGCCGCAGGTCGCCGATCATCTGCTGCGTCCGGAGGACGCGTCCGGGCCACCCACGCCGCCGGTCGTCGCGCGTGGTGACGAACCAGAGGTGCTCCCCGCACGCGAGAGTCGAGGCGCCGTCCTGGGTGGCCACCCGGTAGATCTCCTTGCGGCCCTGCGGGTAGACGCCGAGCACCGGAGTCGGCCGGCCGTCCGAGCCGACCACCAGGTCGCCGACCCGCAGCGAACCGATCGACCGGAAACCGGCGGGGGTGAGCACCGGAGTACCGACCGGTTGGGCACGGCCCCGCATGTATGCCAGGGGGGCCACCTCGATCGTCCCGGCGGCCATCAGCCGCGGGATCGAGTCCGGGTCGATCATGTCGTGGAGCGCGTCGTACAGCGGCCGCAGGTACGGGTCGATCTTCTCGTAGAGCGTGCCCGGCAGGAAGCCGAGCCGCTCGCCGGCCTCGACCGCGGGACGGGTCAGGATGATCCGGCTGACCTGCTTGGACTGCAGCGCCTGCACCGCCTTGGCGACCGCGAGGTACGTCTTGCCGGTGCCGGCCGGCCCGATGCCGAAGACGACGGTGTGCTGGTCGATCGCGTCGACGTACTTCTTCTGGTTGAGGGTCTTCGGGCGGATCGTCCGGCCGCGGTTGCTGAGGATGTTGAACGTCAGGACGTCGGCCGGGGTCGCGGCGAAGCCGCTGCTGCGCAGCATCGTGACACTGCGCTCGATCGCCTCGGCCGTCAGCGGCTGACCGGTGCGCAGCACGATCACCAGCTCGTCGATCAGGCGCTCGACGAGGGCCACCTCGGCCGCATCGCCGGTCACCGTGATCTCGTTGCCCCGGACGTGGATGGCGGTGGCGCCGAAGGCCCGCTCGACCACGCGCAGGAATTCGTCCCGGGCGCCCAGCAGCCCCACCATCGGTACCGCTGCGGGCACCACGATCTTGTGCTCGGTGGCGGCCGTCCCGGGGACGTCCGGCGTGGTCTGCGACATCGCACCCATGCTACGGGGCGGGGTCGGCGCGGGGCGCCCCGAATACCCGAGCGTCCCGGGTGAAGCCGTAGGTCGCCCAGTGCATCCGCACCACGGCACCGGAGCCGTCCCGGACGACCCGCAGCAGCTCCCCGGCCTCGCGGCCGGACACCGTCCGCCACCGGTCGTCGCCCTCGGGGGCGAAGACGGCCGGCGGCCGGTGCTCGGGCGAGCCGACGACCCGGGCCTCGAGGTGTCCGCCGTGCCACCCGAACACGAACTCGGTGCCCTCGGACCACCACCGGCCGAGCAGCGGCGCGGCGGCCTCGTCGACGGCCGGCCCCGGCGCCCACGGCTCGGGGTCGGGCGGCTCGGCGGTGAGGACCACGTCGACGAGCCCGGCGGCGAGCGCGCCCGGCTGCGCCCCCGAGGTGGCGTTCACCAGCGCCACGGCGCCGACCCGGTCCTGCCGGCGCACCCACATCGCGGCCACGAACCCGGGCATCGCTCCCTCGTGGCCGGCCAGCACCCGGTCACCGTCGCGCATCAGCATCAGCCCCAGCCCCCACCCCAGGGTCCAGGCGTCCACGTCCCACATGACGTGCGGCTGGCACATCTCCTCGACGGTGTCGGCGGCCAGCACCTCCGGCACGGGGTCGGCCCAGAATGCCGCCCAGCGACCCAGGTCGGCGGCGGTGGACCACAGCTGCGCCGCCGGCCCGAGTCCGGCGACGGGGAGGTCTGGCTCGCGGCGCAGCAGGTCGGCGTACGGGTCGGTGAGGTACCCGACCGCACGCGGCGCGGTCGGCGCCACGGTGGTCCTGGTCATCCCGAGCGGGTCCAGGACGCGGGCCTGCAGGGCCTGCTCCCAGCTCCGGCGGTCCAGCCGGGCCGCCAGCTCGCCGAGCAGCGCGTAGGCGAGGTTCGAGTAGTGCCAGCGACGGTACGGCGCCGACACCGACTCGGCCTCCTCCAGGCCGGCCACGAGCTCAGCGGGGTCCGGCGGCTGCAATGTCCACCAGACGTCGCCGACCGGCTCGCGCTGGAGGCCGGACAGGTGGGTGAGCAGCTGGCGGACGGTGACCGCCCCGTGGCGGCTGCCGGGCAGGTGGATGCCCAGCGGGTCGTCCAGACGCAGCCGTCCCTCGTCGCGCAGCGCCAGCACCAGGGCAGCCGTGAAGGTCTTGGTGATCGAGCCGATCCGGTACTGCAGGTCCGGACCCGCCGCGGTGCCGTCGTCGGCATCCGCCAGGCCGACGCCGTGCGCGAAGACCTGCTCGCCGTCGCGCACCACCGCGCCGACCACCGACGCGGCCCGCCAGTCGCGCTGGCTGACCGCCACCCGGCGGCGCAGCTCGGTGACGGTGGTGCCGAGCAGGGGTGCCGTCACCCTGGCGGCCAGGTCATCGGGCGACCGCCGAGCACGTGCGCGTGCACGTGCTCGACCGTCTGGCCGCCCTCCCGACCGGTGTTCAGCACGATCCGGTACCCGGTCGCCGCCGCCCCTTCGAGCACTGCGACCGCGGTCGCCTCGGCGAGCAGGACGGCCGCGAGCCCGGGGTCGGCGGCAGCCAGGGCCGCGGCGTCGGGGTAGTGGTCGCGCGTCACGACGAGCACGTGCGTCGGTGCCTGCGGGTCGATGTCCCGGAATGCGACCGTCCGGTCGGACTCGCGGACGACGTCGGCGGGGATCGAACCGGCCACGATCCGGCAGAACAGACAGTCTGCGACAGCGATGCGCGCGCCCGGCTCGCCTTCCGGGCTGATGGCCTCCATGCGGGCAGAGTAGCGACCGGGCACGGTCAACCGGCCGGGCCCGGTCGGCGTCGTACGGGTATGCAGGCCGGCATCGCGCGGACCCCTGGCCCCGGAAGGGTCGCCGGGTGGGAGGTCGGCATGGAGGGGTCGGACGACCCGAGGACCTGGGACGCCGACCAGGCGGTCACGGTCCTGCACGCCGCGCACTACCGGTCGCTGGTACGGATGGCGGCCCTGCTGCTGCGGCGCACCGACCTCGCCGAGGAAGTCGTCCAGGACGCGTTCGTCGGGCTGCACCGCCGGTGGGGGCGGCTGCGCGACCCCGAGCGCGCGGTGGCCTACCTGCGCCAGTCGACCGTGAACGGGGCCCGCTCCGCCGCCCGGCGCGCCGCCACCGCGACCCGGAACCAGCCGTTGCTGGCCGCCGACGCGCGCTCGGTCCCGGACCCGGCCGGCGCCGTGGCCGACCGCTCCGCGGTCATGGGGGCGCTGTCTTCGTTGCCCGACCGGCAGCGCGAGGTGCTCGTGCTGCGCTACTACGCGGACCTGTCCGAGGCCGCGATCGCCGACGCCCTGGGGATCAGCCCGGGAACCGTCAAGGCCCATGCTTCGCGCGGCCTGGCCGCGCTCCGCCCGACGCTGGAGCAGGTGCGATGAACACCGGACCGATCGACACCGGACCGATCGACGACGGGACCGACCCCGAGGACGTGGCCGGCCGCCGGCTGAGCCAGGTGCTCGGGGGCGTCGCCGACACGGTGCAGCCCGCCGACGGCTCGCTCGACCGGGTGCTCACCCGGGCGCACCAGCGGTCGGTGTGGTCGTGGGGCACGCCGATGCTCGCGGCCGCTGCAGCCGTGCTGGCCGTCGCGGGCGTCGCCGTCTACGCAGGCACCCGGGGTCACGACACCGCCCACGTGGGCGGCCCGTCCCCCACCGGCTCGTCGGCGCCCACCGAGCCCTCGGTGTCGGCCTCGGCGACGACGTCCAACCACTCGTCGCCGACGACCGGCACCGGCCCGCTGCACGCGCTGCCGGTCTACTACGCGGCCGAGTTCAACGGGCAGGCGCGGCTGTACCGAGAGTTCCACCCGGTGCGCACGTCGACGCCGGCGCCGGCCGCGATCGACCAGCTGCTGACCGTCAAACCGACCGACCCCGACTACGAGTCGCTGTGGCCGGCCACGACGACGCTGGTCTCGTACCAGCGGTCCGGCACGCTCGCGTCGGTGAGGCTGTCGAACGGACCGGCCCGGTTCCCGATCGCGGCTTTCCAGCAGATCGTCTACACGGTCACGGCCGCCGACTCGGCGGTGCACTCGGTGCAGATCTCCTACGGCACGGTCACCCAGAACCCGATGGGGCGCGGCGCGTCGATCGCGACGATCGCCCCGGTCTGGCTGCTGGCGCCGACCCAGGGCGCGACGGTCACGTCGCCGGTGACGCTCTCGGGCATGGCCGGGGTCTTCGAGGCGACCGTGAACTGGGAGGTGGACACCGCCGACGGGACGCCGGTGCAGTCCGGCTCGGCGATGACCCCCGAGGCGTTCAAGATGGGTCCGTGGTCGACGCAGGTGACCCTGCCGGCCGGCTCCTACGTCGCGAAGGCGTTCGAGATCTCGGCGAAGGACGGCCTCTGGACCTGGGTGGACAGCAAGGCGTTCACCGTCCAGTAATCCGGCCAGTACCGAGGCAGCACCGGCACTGACCGCTCAGGCGGCCTGCGTCAACCGGGCGCGGACGGCCGCCCGGTCGACGCCGAACCGGTCGAGCAGCTCACCGGCCGGGTCGGGGGTCGCGCAGTCGAGCAGGGCCAGCAGCAGGTCCTGCGGCTCGATCCGGCCGGCCTTGCGCACGGTGGCCGACCGCACGGTGCGGCCGAGCGTGTCCTTCGCCGCCGCGGTGAACGGGACGCGACCCGATCCGAGCAGGCGCGGCGCGGGGCGGGCCGGCGGAGGAGGCTGGAAGCCGGTGACGTCGATGCCGACGGAGGCCAGCGCCTCCGCGTCCAGGGCGTCCAGCGCGGCGCGGGCGCCCGCGACATCGAGCCCGAGCTGTGCGGCGGCGACCCCCGCCGGGTCGTCGAGGAGCCCGAGCAGCAGGTGCTCGGTACCGACCCTGCGGTCGCCGCGGCGGCCGGCTTCGGTCACCGCATCGGTCACCGCGGTCCGGGTGCTACGGGCGAAGCGTTCGAACATGAGGGCTCACCTCTCGCCGGCGTGGCCGTGCTTCTTGTGGGCGGCCTGCCTGGACACGCCGAGGGCGTCGCCGATCTGCTCCCACGACCAGCCGCGCGCCCTGGCCGCGGCCACCTGGACCGCCTCCACCTGTTCGGCGAGCCGTTGCAGAGCCACGACCGCGCGCAGGCCGACCGCGGGGTCGTCCGACCGGATTGCCGTGGTCAGGGCCGGACCGCTCATGCTGTCAATCTAGATTGACACCACGAGGGCCGTCAACCTGCATTGACAGAGTGGACCTACCGCCAGCGGTCGGAGGCGCTCAGCAGGACCGCTGCGGCCACCGTGCCGGCGGTCGACGTCCGCAGCACGGTCGGCCCGAGCCGCACGGCCGCGGCGCCGGCGGCCGCGAACGTCGCCAGCTCGTCGTCGGTCAGTCCCCCCTCGGGGCCGACCACGAGCACGATCTCCCCGGCGACCGGGACCGCGACGTCGGACAGCGCCGTCGCCGCCCCCTCGTGCAGGACCAGGCCCAGCGCGGCCCCGGCCAGCAGGTCCGCCACGCGAGAGGTCCCGGCCGGCGGCTCGACCCGCGGCCACCAGGTCCGTCTCGACTGCTTGGCCGCCTCGCGCGCGGTCGACCGCCACCGCTCCAGCGCCTTGGCCCCGCGCTCGTCCCGCCAGCGAGTCACGCACCGGGCCGCCGCCCACGGGACGACGCGGTCCACGCCGACCTCGGTGAGCGTCTCCACCGCCACCTCGCCCCGGTCGCCCTTGGGCAGGGCCTGCACGACGGTGACGCTCAACGCCGGCGGTGGCTGCTCGACGCGCGCGATGACGTCGAGCACGAGGTGGTCCCGGCCGGCGCCGACCACGGTCGCGGTGACCGCGAGTCCGGACCCGTCGGTGAGCACGACGGTCTCGCCCGGCTCGATCCGCCGGACGGCGGCCGCGTGCCGACCCTCGGCGCCGCCCAGGACGACGCGGTCACCGGCGAGGAGCACGGCCCGCTCGGCGAAGAACAAGGGCGCGCTCACCGCCGCTGCCGCCCGGCCCGCGTCAGCGGCCGTTGAAGGCGTCGCGCAGCCGGGAGAACAGGCCCTGCTGGCCCGGCGCGAACTGGCCGACCGGACGCTCCTCGCCGCGCAGCGCCGCGAGCCGGCGCAGCAGCTCCTCCTGCTCGTCGTCCAGCTTCGTCGGCGTCTGCACCTCGACGTGGACGAACAGGTCCCCGCGTCCGCCCGCCCGCAGGTGCCCGACACCTTTACCCCGCAACGGGATCTCCTGGCCGGACTGCGTCCCGGGCCGGACGTCCACCGTCTCGACCCCGTCCAGCGTCTCCAGCTCGACCGAGGTTCCCAGAGCGGCGGCCGTCATCGGCACCGGGAGCATGACGTGCAGGTCGTCGCCGCGCCGGATGAACAGCGGGTGCGGCTTCTCGACCACCTCGACGTACAGGTCGCCAGGCGGACCGCCACCGGGGCCCACCTCGCCCTCGCCGGTCAGCTGGATGCGCGTGCCGGTGTCGACGCCGGCCGGGATCCGCACGTCCAACGAGCGGCGGGTCCGGACCCGCCCGTCGCCCGAGCACTCCGGGCACGGGTTCTTGATCACCGTGCCGAACCCGCCGCACTGCGGGCACGGCCGGGACGTCATCACCTGCCCGAGGAAGGAGCGCTGCACCTGCTGGATGTCGCCGCGCCCGTGGCACATGTCGCAGGTCGTCGGCGCGGTCCCGGGGGCCGTGCCGCCGCCCGAGCAGCTCGGGCACACGACCGCGGTGTCCACCTGCAGGTCCCGGGTCGAGCCGAACGCCGCCTCGGCCAGCTCGATCTCGATCCGGATCAGCGCGTCCTGGCCGCGCCGCCTGCGCTGCCGCGGTCCACGGGTGGCCGTACCGCCGAAGAACGCGTCCATGATGTCGCCGAACCCGAACCCGGCCCCGCCGGCCGCGAAACCGCCGTTGGAGAACGGGTCGCCACCGAGGTCGTACCGCTCCCGCTTGGCCGGGTCGGAGAGCACCTCGTACGCCGCGGTGACCTCCTTGAACCGGTCCTGCGTCGCCGGGTCAGGGTTCACGTCAGGGTGCAGCTCCCGGGCGAGCCGGCGGTAGGCGCGCTTGATCTCGTCCTGGCCGGCGTCGCGGCCGACGCCCAACAGCTCGTAGAGGTCCGTCGCCACTAGGACTCCGTCACGATCCGGCCGACGTAGCGGGCGACCGCCTGCACGGCCCTGATCGTGCCCGGGTAGTCCATCCGGGTGGGTCCGACGACACCCAGCCGGGCCACCGCCTCCTCCTCGCCGTAGCCCACGGTGACCACCGACGTGCCGCTCAGCCCCTCGAACGAGTTCTCGTGGCCGATGCGCACGCTGACCTCGTCGGGGCCGCTGGCCTCGCCGAGCAGCCGCATCAGCACGACCTGCTCCTCGAGCGCCTCGAGCACCGGTTGCACGGTGGCCGGGAAGTCCTGACCGAACCGGGTGAGGTTCGCCGTGCCACCGAGGACCACCCGCTCCTCGCTGTCCTCGACGAGCGTCTCGACCAAGGTCGCGACGACGGCGGCGACGGTCGGCCGGTCGGTGACGGCGAAGGCCGCGGGCAGCATGTCGACCACATCGGCGACCTCGGTCAGCCGGCGGCCCACCGCGAGCGCGTTGATGCGGGCCCGCAGGTCGCCGAGCAGCGCGTCGTCGACCGGGCCCGGGCAGTCCACGACCCGCTGCTCCACCCGGCCGGTGTTGGTGATCACCACGAGCATGATCCGGCTCGGTGGCATCGCGATGACCTCGACGTGCCGGAGCGTCGAACGGCTCAGGCTCGGGTACTGCACGACGGCGACCTGCCGCGTCACCTGCGCCAGCAGCCGGACGGTGCGGGACACGATGTCGTCCAGGTCGACCGCGCCCTCCAGGAACGTCGCGATCGCACGCCGCTCGGCCGGCGACAGCGGCTTGACCGCTGCGAGCCGGTCCACGAACAGGCGGTACCCCTTGTCGGTCGGGATCCGCCCGGCACTGGTGTGCGGCTGGGCGATGAGGCCGTCCTCCTCGAGCGCCGCCATGTCGTTGCGGATCGTGGCCGGCGAGACACCGAGCCGGTGCCGCTCGACCAAGGCCCGCGACCCCACTGGCTCCTGGGTCGCGACGTAGTCCTCGACGATCGCGCGCAGCACCGCCAGTCTGCGGTCGTCGCTCATCGCCACCTCCAGCCGCGACGCTGGCACTCACCCAGCGTGAGTGCCAAGTGTAAGGGGCCCGGGCATGATGGACCCATGTCAGGCGGGCAGGGTGTCGCCGAGGCCGTCCCGTTCGGTGTGACGGGGGCCACCGGGCACATCGGCAGGGGCGTGGCTGACCGGCTCGCCGCCGCGGGGGTTCGGCAGCGGCTGGTGGTCCGGGACCCCGCCCGGGCACCCGCGCTGCCGGGCGCCACAGTGGCCCGGGCGCAGTACCGGGACGGGGACGCCATGGAGGCCGCGCTGACCGGCGTGCACACCCTTCTGCTCGTCTCGGCCGGCGAGTCGGCCGACCGCGTCACCGAGCACCTGACCGCCGTGGATGCGGCCCGGCGGGCGGGGGTGCGGCGGGTCGTCTACATCTCGTTCCTCGGCGCGGGACCGCAGAGCACGTTCACCCTGGCGCGGCACCACTGGGCCACGGAGGAGGCGCTGCGGGCCAGCGGGATGGCGGCCACGTTCCTGCGGGACTCGATGTACGCCGACTTCATCCCCTTCATGGCCTCCGGCGAGGACCGCACGATCCGGGGTCCGGCCGGGGACGGCCGGGTGGCACCGGTGGCCAGGGACGACGTCTGCGACGTCGCCGCCGCCGTGCTGCTCGCCGACGGTGCACCTGAGGGTGCGCACGACGGCCGTACGTACGACCTCACCGGACCGCAGGCCGTGACGATGCAGGACGCCGCCGACCTCCTGACCGAGGTCACCGGCCGGCCGGTCAGGTACGTCGCCGAGACGCTCGAGGAGGCGTACCGGTCGCGGGAGAAGTACGCCGCGCCGAGCTGGGAGGTCGAAGGCTGGGTCACGTCGTACTCGGCCGTCGCGGCCGGCGAGCTGGCGGTGGTCAGCGGCGACGTCGAGACGATCTCCGGCCACCCGGCCACCGGACTGCGGGACCTGTTCGCCCGGCACCCGGAGCTGTATGCGCACCTGGTCTGAGGTGCGCCCGGCTGCGGTCCGCCGCGGCCGCCCCGATCCCGCTCCGGCGAGCCACGGTCGGCCCGCTGCCGCGCGCGGGTAGCGTGCGAGGACCACGTTCGGTCGCCCGGGAGGTGCCATGAGCGAGCCGGCACCTGGTCCGGTCCCGAAGTACTGGCAGCAGCCTCGTCCCCCTCGGTGGCTGCCGCGCGCGGCGCTGGTCGCTGCGGTCGTCTTCCTGGCCGTCCAGGTCAGCTGGGGCATCGTCACCCAGCTCAAGGACCTCCTGGTGATCCTGCTGGCGGCGCTGTTCGTGGCCTTCGCGATCGAGCCCGGCGTGGACTTCCTGGCCAGGCACGGGATCCGGCGCGGCGCCGGGACGGGGTTGATCTACCTGTCGATCGTGCTGGCCTTCGCCGCGATGGGCTACCTCATGGGCGGCCTGATCGTCGACCAGGTCGCCCAGCTGGCGAAGTCGTTGCCGAACAACGTCAGCTCCCTGGCGACGTTCCTGCACGACAAGCTGCACCTGAACCTGCAGGACGAGCTGGACAAGCTCAAGAACAACCTCGGGACGGTCGGCGGCGTCGTCGCCTCGAACGCCCTCGGCATCGGGGCGACGATCGTCAGCTCGATCTTCGGGCTGTTGACGGTGGCTCTGTTCGCGTTCTACTTCGCCGCGGAGGGCCCGCAGTTCCGCCGCGGCGTGTGCTCCATACTGCCGCCCAAGCGCCAGCACCTCGTCCTGCAGGTATGGGAGCTGGCGATCACGAAGACCGCGGGGTACCTGTACTCGCGGCTGCTGCTCGCCGGGGTCTCGGCGGTGGCGCACGGGGTGTTCTTCGCGGCGATCGGACTGCCGTACGCCGCGACGATGGGGTTGTTCGTCGGTCTGGTCGGGCAGTTCATCCCGACCGTCGGCACGTACATCGGCGCAGCGCTGCCGGTGCTGGTCGCGCTGAGCCTGAGCCCGACGAAGGCGTTGCTGGTCATCATCTTCGCGGTGCTCTACCAGCAGGTCGAGAACTACGTGCTCACGCCGCCGCTGTCGGCACGCACGATGGAGCTGCACCCGGCCGTCGCGTTCGGGGCGGTCCTCGTCGGCGTGACGCTGCTCGGCCCGATCGGCGCGCTGCTCGCGCTGCCGATCACGGCGACGGTTCAGGCGGTGGTGAGCAGCTACGTGCAACGGCACGAGCTCGTCGACTCCGAGCTGCTCAAGGAGCCGATGTCCGCGAAGCAGCAGGCCAAGGCGGACGCCGAGGACGAGCTGGAGGACGAGGCGGAGGTGGACGGCGAGGTCGACGACGAGATCGACGGCAACGTGGACGGCCACCTGGACGGCGGGGGTGACGGCGAGGGTGACGAGCCGGTGCCCGAGCCGGCGAACAGCTGATGCGGGACTACGGCCCGGACGTCCTCGCCTCGTTCAAGGCCAGGCCCGGGCCGGCGCCCGAGGTCCCCGCCGAGGTCGACCTCGTCGTCGAGTGCGCGTCCACCGGCTTCTGCGGCGCCGTCGTCCGGGTGGGCAAGGACCACGTCGAGCTCGAGGACCGGCACGGCACTCGGCGTTCGTTCGCGCTCGCACCCTCGGCGTTCCTGCTCGAGGGACGCCCGGTGACCCTGGTCCGGGCGACGCCCGTCGCCGCTGCCGCGCGGCCCAGCCGGTCCGCCTCCGGGTCGGTCGCCGTGCTCGGGGCCCGCGCCCAGGTGGCCCGGGCCAGCCGGCTGTACGTCGAGGGCCGGCACGACGCCGAGCTCGTCGAGAAGGTCTGGGGTCACGACCTGCGGATCGCCGGCGTCGTCGTCGAGCAGCTGGACGGCGTGGACCTGCTGCCCGACGCTGTCGCGTCGTTCCGGCCCGGCTCCGGACGTCGCCTCGGCGTGCTCGTCGACCATCTGGTGCCGGGCAGCAAGGAGACGCGGATCGCCGCGCAGGTCGCCGGCCCGCACGTGCTCGTCGTCGGGCATCCCTACGTCGACGTGTGGCAGGCCGTGCGTCCCGGAGCGGTCGGCCTCGACGCATGGCCGGACGTCCCGCGCGACCGGCCGTGGAAGGAAGGCGTCTGCGCGGCTCTCGGCTGGCCGCATGCCGCCCAGGCCGACCTGGCGGCCGCCTGGCAGCGCATCCTCGCCGCGGTGTCCACCTACGCGGACCTCGAGCCGGCCTTGCTCGGACGGGTCGAGGAGCTGATCGACTTCGTCACCGCCGGCGACCCCTGACCTCAGTCGAGGAGGTCACGGACGACGGCGTCGGCAAGCAGGCGGCCGCGCAGCGTCAGCACCAGTCGGCCGGCGCGCAGCGCGGACGCCTCGAGCAGGCCGTCCTGCGCGAGCCTCGCGGCGGCCGGTGCGGCGGCGCGTCCGACCGCGCCGACCGGCAGGCCCTCGGCCAGGCGGATCCCCAGCATGGTGCGCTCGACCACGCGGTCGGCCTCGCCCAGCAGCTCACGGGCCTGTGCCGGCGAGGTCCCCGCGGCCACTCGTTCGGCGTACGCGGCGGGGTGCTTCACGTTCCACCAGCGCACGCCGCCCACATGGCTGTGCGCGCCGGGACCGGCGCCCCACCAGTCGTCGCTGCGCCAGTAGCCCAGGTTGTGCCGGCAGCGGGCCGCGCCGTCGCGGGCCCAGTTGCTCACCTCGTACCAGCCGTGGCCCGCGGTGGCGAGCGTCTCGTCGGCCTGTTGGTACCGCTCGGCCAGTACGTCGTCGTCCGGCGCGGCGACCTCCCCCCGGCGCACCTGGCCGGCCAGCCGGGTGCCCTCCTCGACCACGAGCGCGTACGCCGAGACGTGGTCCGGCTCGAGCGCGACGGCCGCGTCGAGCGAGGTCTGCCAGTCCGCGCCGCTCTCCCCCGCCGTGCCGTAGATGAGGTCGAGGCTCAGCTGCTCGAAGCCGGCCGC
Source organism: uncultured Actinomycetota bacterium (assembly GCA_963711005.1). GTDB lineage: Bacteria > Actinomycetota > Actinomycetes > Prado026 > Prado026 > CAVQCJ01. The sequence continues at coordinate 136,931 of CAVQCJ010000002.1, forward strand.
GCGGGCCTCGGCGACGGCCTCGTGGACGCGTCCCGGGCGATGCGTGCGGTCGAGCGTCGCGAGGACGTGCGGGACCGCGGACTGCATCCCGAGGCTGATGCGGGTGAACCCGGCGGATCGCAGCTCCTCGAGCGACCCGGCGGTCACCGAGTCCGGGTTCGCCTCGGTCGTGACCTCGGCGCCGGATGCCAGCCCGAACTCGTCGCCGACGGTGCGCAGGATCCGGGCCAGGTCCGCCGACGGCAGCAGCGTCGGCGTCCCGCCGCCGAAGAAGACGGTTGCCACCGGCCGGTGCACGTCGCCGAGCACCCGCCGCGCCAGCCGCAGCTCGGCCACCACCTGGTCGGCGTAGGTCGCCCGGCTGACTCCGGGACCCAGCTCGGTGGCGGTGTAGGTGTTGAAGTCGCAGTAGCCGCACCGCGTCGTGCAGAACGGAACGTGCACGTAGACGCCGAACGGCCGCCCCGCGGTCGCGTTGCCGGCGAACTCGACGGCCGCGTCGTCCGGTATCGAGCCGTCCGGTGGAACCGGCACACCGTCGGGCAGGGCTGAGGGCACGCCGTCATTCTCGCAGCGTGGGTAAGCGGCCCCTGTCGCTGTGCCGGGTCGACCTGTCATGGCTCAGCAACCCCGCTGGGTTCTCCTGACCTTGACCGGTACGGGCGCCCTAGGGGTTGGCACCGTCCACGAACGCGGTGGCGTGGTCGGTGACCCACTGGCGGAACGACCGCGGCGCGGCCCCGAGGATGTCGGACACCGTGGAGGTGACGAACGCGGGCCTGCCCATCGTCGCGCCCCACGCGGCGAGCAGCATGTCCACGGCCGGGCGCGGCCAGCTTCCCTCCGTCTCCCTCCGGAACTCCTCCGGCGACAGGTCCTCGAACGGGATCCGACGCCCGAGGACGTCACCGATGATGCGCACCTGCTCTGCCTGACTCAGCGACTCGGGGCCGGTGAGGACGTAGTCGCCGCCGGCATGCCCGTCCCGGTACAGAGTCAACGCCGCCACCGCTGCCACGTCGCGGTCATCGACGGGTGCCGTCTCGGCAGCGCCGTAGGGCCACCGGACGACGCCGTCGACGCGTATCGCCGTCGCCCACCAGGCCAGCGCGTTCGACGCGAACATCCCGGGCCGGATGATCGTCGACTCGAGCCCGGCTGCGGCGACGAGCCGCTCGATGTCGGCGTAGAGGGTCGCCATCGGATTCGGTTGCTGGAAGAAGGGGTGCGGGGTCCGGTGCGGCGCTGAGAGGAAGACGACACGCCGCACGTTGGCAGCGAGACGTTCGACCACAGCCGGCGCGGTCGTCGGCGGGGCGGTCCAGACGAGGAAGACGGCACCCACACCCTGCAGCGCCGGGTCGAGCGACTCGGGCACGGTGAGGTCGCCGATCACGACTTCGACGTTCGCCGGCAGCGTCGCCGCCGACTCGGAGCGATGCGTGAGGACGCGGACCGGCACGCCCGCGTCGAGCAGGAGGTCGACGACGACGCTTCCGACCCGGCCGGTCGCTCCGGTGACGAGCACCGGAGGCACTCGCGTCCGTGTCATGACGACATCGACGCCGTCAGCGGTAGGCGCACGGAGTGAATCATGCCAACTTCCTGCTGGACCAGGTCGATCAGCTCGGTCCGGCGTCCGGCCCCCCGCCACCTCAGCGTCGAGGGCCGCCCCCATGTCGAGCTGGGCCGAGCGCGCCTACACGGGTGTGGTCGCGTCCGGTACGAAGGCCGGGCCGTGCCCGGGGACCACCAGAACCGGCGCCAGGCCCAGCACGCGTTCGCGGGACGCGCGGAGCACGTCGGCATCGGCTGCGTAGGGGTCCTCCAGCGGACCCGCCGAGCTCCACCAAAGGTGCGTGCAGACGACCAGCCCGGCATCGGTCATCACCGCGGTGGTGATGTCCTGCGGAGTGTGGCCGGGCGTCTCCAGCAGCCACAGCGACTCGGCCAGGTGGAAGCCCTCGGCCTCCCGGTCGTCCCACACGTCGTCGGTGTAGATCGCCTGGTGGTCGTGGAAGTGCGCCGCCGGGAACAGCGCCGCGTTGAGCGTGTGGTCCGGATGGTGGTGACTGAAGACGACGTCGGTGACCGACTCCGGCGCGACGCCGAGCGCGGCCAACGGCCCGAGGATGACCGACCGCGACGCGACCATGCCCGGGTCGACAACCACCACCGCGTCGCCGTCGCGCACGAGCACGACCGAGGAGGCGACGCGGTCGTCCACGTAGCCCTCGGCCAGGACGTCGAGGCGGGCCGTCACGAGCGGGCGGCGTACATGGACTCGATGAGGACGGAGAACTTCGCCTCGACGACGGCCCGCTTGACCTTGAGCGACGGCGTGAGCTCGCCCTCCTCGATCGACAGGTCGCGGTCGAGGACCCGGAACTGCTTGATGGACTCCCACCGGTTGAGCCGGCCGTTGAGCTCGTCCAGGCAGTGCTGCACGTACGCCAGGGTCTGCGGGTCCGCGGTCAGCGCGGCGAAGTCGCCCTCGAGGCCCTTGGCGTGCCCCCACTGCGTGAGCCCGTCCACGTCGAGCGTGATCAGCGCGGCCGCGAAGTTGCGCGCGGTCACGATCATCTGGCTGGCGATCGGGCAGATCGCCTTGAACTCGGACTCGATGTGCTGCGGGGCGATGTACTTCCCGCCCGAAGTCTTCAGCAGGTCCTTCTTGCGGTCGGTGATGCGGACCCGGCCCTGCGCGTCGAGCTCGCCGACGTCGCCGGTGGCGAACCATCCGTCGCCCGGCAGGACCTCCGCGGTCTGCTCCGGCAGGTTGTGGTAGCCGCGCATCACACCGCCACCGCGGACCATGATCTCGCCGTCGTCCGCGATGCGGATCTCGGTGCCGGGGAACGGCTGCCCCACCGTGCCGAACCCGACCTTGCCCGGCAGGTTGATCGTGGTCGCCGCGCTGGTCTCGGTGAGGCCGTAGCCCTCGAGCAGCACGAGCCCGGCCGCGTCGAACCACCGCGCGACATCGGGCGACAGCGCGGCGCTGCCGGAGGCGAACAACCGGATGCGGCCGCCCATCCGCTCCTTGATCTTGCTGAACACCAGCCGGTCGGCGACGGCGTACTGCGCCTTGAGCAGCGCCCCGGGTTCGCGCCCCTCGGCGCGCGCCGCGGCCACCTTGCCGCCGACGCTGAACGCCCACTGGAAGATCTTGAGCTTGACGCCGCCCTCCTCCTCGGCGAGCTGGACGACCCGGCCGTAGACCTTCTCGAAGATGCGCGGCACACCGGCCATGAACGTGGGCCGGATCGTGCCGAGGTTCTCGACGATCTTGTCGACCCGGCCGTCGACGGCCGAGGCGAAGCCGACCTGGCACTGCACCGCGAGCAGCACCTTGCCGAACGAGTGCGCGAGCGGCAGCCACAGGTACTGCACGTCGTCGAGGCGCAGGATGTCGACGGCGTCGACGGCCGCGCCCTCGTAGCACCAGTTGGCGTGCGTGAGCTGGACGCCCTTGGGCCGCCCGGTGGTGCCGGAGGTGTAGATGAGCGTGGCCAGGTGGTCGGGGCTGGACGCCGCCACCGCGTCCTCGACGGCGGACGGCTTCTCGGCGAGGTACTGGCGGCCGAGGTCCTCGAGCGCGCCCAGCGTCATCACCCAGTCGCCGTCCGCCTCGGTCAGCGGTCCGTCGACGACGATGACCTTCTCGACGTCCTTGATCTGGTCGCGGCGCTCGCGCAGCTTCGCGACCTGGGTCTCGTCCTCGGCGACGACGAACCGCGAGCCGGAGTCGGCGACGATGAACGCCACGTCGTCGCCGAGCGTCGTCGGGTACACCGTCGTCACCGCGCCGCCGGCGCACATCACCGCGAAGTCGGCCAGGATCCACTCGACCCGGGTCGAGCACGCGATCGCGACCCGCTCCTCGGTGGCCAGGCCGAGCGCGAGCAGCCCCGCGGCCAGGCGAGCCACGCGCTCGCCGGTCTCGCCCCAGCTCAGCTCGGCCCACCCGGAGCCGGACGGGTAGCGGAACGCCTCGGCGTTCGGGGTCGCGGCGACGCGGTCCAGCAGCAGACGCCCGAACGAGGGCGCGGCCGGCTTCAGGCCGGTCGACGTAGTGCCCGACGAGCTGACGGTCATGGTCGTCTCCTGGTCCGCATGCGGCCCGCCCGCAGTCGTGCCTCGCAGCCTAGGCAGCCCGACCGGGGAAAGCGATCTCAGGTGGCCGCCGGGTCGGGCGGGTCAGGCGGTACGGCGGAGCTGGTCGGCGATGGCGTCCACCAGCGGCGGGTGCAGGTCGTCCCCCTCGTCGAGCAGCCGCCGCAGCCGGGCCGGGTCGGCCAGCCGCACCCGGAACACCTCACCGACCGTCACGCCGTGCGCGGGCCGGTCGACCACCTCGACCGGGGCGCCGGCGGTGATGACGCCCTCGACGAGCACCCGCAGGTAGGTGCCCGGGGCGCCGTGCTCGGTGAACCGGCGCACCCAGTGCGGCTCCCCCATCCAGGCCTGGAAGGTCACGCAGGGCATCCGCGGCGCGGTGACCTGCAGGAGCACGGGGTCGGTGCCGTCCGCGCCGGCCACCTGCCACGTCTCGCCGACGACCGCCCCGGTCACGTCGAGGCCCTCGGTCGTGAGGTTCTCGCCGAAGGTGCCCGGCGCGAGGTCGCGGGACAGCAGCCCGGCCCACGCCGGAGGTCCTCGGCCGCGTACGCGTACACCGCCTGGTCGCGCCCGCCGTGGTGCTTGCGGTCCAGGACCGTGTCGCCCACCGGACCCAGCGCCTGGATCGTCACCGGACCGCCGACCGCGCGCTTGTCGATGGCGGTACGACCCACGTCGCCGAGGGGGTCGGGGACGATCGCGTGCACCATGTTGACGGAGACGATCCGAGCCTGGGTCATGGGCCGATCCTCTCGCACGGGCCGTTACTTGGCCCGCGTCGACACCAGGTGCCCGAAGACGATCATGCGGTGCGAGGAGTTCCAGCGCGGGTTGCACGTGGTCAGCGTGATCAGCGCCTGGGTCGGGGTGGCCTGCGGATGGCCGGGCACCGGCCCGATGACCCAGACGTCGGTGGGCAGCACGATCGTGCGGTTCGGGTCGTTGTCGACGACGTACGTGTAGACCGCGGCCTCGGTCTCGACGAGTCACCAGGTCGCCGGGCCGCAGCAGGTTGAGGTTCGCGAACGGCTGCCCGTGGGTGGCCCGGTGGCCGGCCACCGCGAAGTTCCCGACCTGCCCGGGCAGCGCCGTCTGCCGGTAGTGCACGACGCCGTCGGCGAGCTCGTCGAGTGCGATGTCCTTTCCCTTGGGCTGGATGACCGGCGAGGACCACTTCTTCCCCAGCCGCGGGATCGTCATGATCGCGAACGGCTGGCCCGGTGTGACCGCGAGCGCGGACGGGTCGACGCTGTGGTTCGGGTCGTTGTGCGGACGCTCCGTCGCCCACTGCTGGCGCAGGTCGCCGGTGAGGCCGGCGGCCGCCGCGTCCGAGCGGACGTTCGTCCAGGCGAGCAGGTACACGACGAACAGCAGCACGACGATGCCGAGCGTGATCAGCACCTCGCCGAGCAGGTGCGCACCCTGCCGTACCCGGACGGTCGTCATGGGCTGCCGGCTACCGCGCGGGCCTGGCAGCGGGGTCGACATCGGTCGAGAGCGCGGCGATGAAGGCCTCCTGCGGCACCTCGACCCGGCCGACCATCTTCATCCGCTTCTTGCCCTCCTTCTGCTTCTCCAGCAGCTTGCGCTTGCGGGTGATGTCGCCGCCGTAGCACTTGGCGAGCACGTCCTTGCGCAGCGCCCGGATGTTCTCGCGGGCGATCACCCGCGAGCCGATCGCCGCCTGGATCGGCACCTCGAACTGCTGTCGCGGGATCAGCTTGCGCAGCTTCCCGGTCATCGCGACGCCGTACGCGTACGCCTTGTCCTTGTGCACGATCGCGCTGAACGCGTCGACCGGCTCGCCCTGCAGCAGGATGTCGACCTTGACCAGGTCGGCCTCCTGCTCGCTGGTGGGCTCGTAGTCCAGCGAGCCGTAGCCCCGGGTGCGCGACTTCAGCGCGTCGAAGAAGTCGAAGACGATCTCGGCGAGCGGCAGCGTGTAGCGCAGCTCGACCCGGTCCTCGGACAGGTAGTCCATGCCGAGCAGCGCGCCGCGCCGGCCCTGGCACAGCTCCATGATCGTGCCGACGTACTCGCTCGGGGACAGGATCGTCGCCCGCACCACCGGCTCGCGCACCGACTCCACCTTGCCGGTCGGGAACTCGCTCGGGTTGGTGACCTCGAGCTCGGTGCCGTCCTCCATCGTCAGGTGGTAGACGACGTTCGGCGCCGTGGCGATGAGGTCCAGGCCGAACTCGCGCTCGAGCCGTTCGCGGACGATCTCCAGGTGCAGCAGCCCGAGGAACCCGCAGCGGAAGCCGAAGCCCAGCGCCGCCGACGTCTCCGGCACCCAGACCAGCGCAGCGTCGTTGAGCTGCAGCCGTTCGAGCGCGTCGCGCAGGTCCGGGTAGTCGTCGCCGTCGATCGGGTACAGGCCGGAGAACACCATCGGCACCGGGTCGCGGTAGCCGCCGAGCGCCTGGGTCGCCGGCCGGGACGCCGACGTGACGGTGTCGCCGACGCGGGACTGCCGCACGTCCTTCACCCCGGTGATCAGGTAGCCCACCTCGCCGACGCCCAGACCCTGGCTCACCACCGGCTCCGGCGAGATCACCCCGACCTCGAGCATCTCGTGGGTGGCCCTGGTCGAGAGCATGAGGATCCGCTCGCGGGTGCTCAGCTCGCCGTCGATGACGCGGACGTAGGTGACGACGCCGCGGTAGGTGTCGTAGACCGAGTCGAAGATCATCGCCCGGGCCGGCGCGTCCGGGTCGCCCACCGGGTGCGGGACCGTCGCGACGACCTCGTCGAGCAGCTCGCGCACGCCCTCGCCGGTCTTCGCGCTCACCCGCAGCACGTCGGCCGCGTCGCAGCCGATGATGTGCGCGATCTCGGCGGCGTACTTGTCCGGCTGGGCGGAGGCCAGGTCGATCTTGTTGAGCACCGGGATGACGTGCAGGTCGTTCTCCATCGCGAGGTAGAGGTTGGCGAGGGTCTGCGCCTCGATCCCCTGCGCGGCGTCGACCAGCAGCACCGCGCCCTCGCACGCGGCGAGCGAGCGCGACACCTCGTACGTGAAGTCGACGTGCCCGGGGGTGTCGATGAGGTTCAGGACGTAGCGACCGCCGTCGGAGGCGGTGTACGGGAGCCGCACGGCCTGGCTCTTGATCGTGATGCCGCGCTCGCGCTCGATGTCCATCCGGTCCAGGTACTGCGCGCGCATCTGCCGGTCGTCGACCACGCCGGTCAGCTGGAGCATCCGGTCGGCAAGCGTCGACTTGCCGTGGTCGATGTGGGCGATGATGCAGAAGTTCCGGATCAGCTCGGGCGGCGTGCGCCCCGGCGCGAGCAGCGCAGGCTGTGCCGAGGAGGCTCCGGCGGGACCGGGGCGGGTCGGGGGCACGGCGGTCTGGACCTCGCGATCGGGGTGGCTGGGACGGGACGTACGTCGGGTTCGGCTTTCGTCGGTTCATGGTCCCATGCGGGCGGCCGACGGACGGACCAACCGCTGCGTACGATCGGGTGGTGCTGCGCCGCGTGGGCAACCTGCTCGGCTGGTTGCGTCCCGGCGGCCCGGCCAACCGGGCGCACACGCCTGTAGGGACGGTCCCGGGGCTCGCGCCGCCCGGGTTCCGGCGCGGCGCAGGCACACCGGCGGCACCCGCCCGACGACGGCGTCCCAGCGCCCGCGTCCCGAACCGGGACAGCGACGCACGCGCACGACTACCCGGGCCGGGTCGAGGTCACCTACGAGCCCACGCCGGACGGTCACCCGGACCCGGGCGAGGTGGTGTGGACCTGGGTGCCGTACGAGGAGGACCCGTCGGTCGGCAAGGACCGGCCGGTGGTCGTGCTCGGGCGGGCCGTCGAGGCGCCGGGCCGGGAGCTGGCCGTCGTCATGCTGACCAGCCACGAGCACGACGGCGACCCCCGCTGGCTGCACCTGGGCACCGGGGCGTGGGACGCCGAGGGACGGGCGAGCAGCGTCCGGGTGGACCGGGTGCTGGCCGTGGCCCCGGACGCCGTCCGCCGCGAGGGCGCGGCCCTGGACCGGGCCCGGTTCGAGCGCGTGGCAGCCGCCGTCGCGCAGGCGCGGCCCGCCGGCTGAGCGCTTCCGGTTTGGGCGCTCCACCGGCCCGCTGGTACCTTGGGCAGCCGCGTGCGCCCGTTCACGCGCGTACGTGCGTGCCCCCCACTCCAGACCGAGGCTGATTCTTCGTGGCGAACATCAAGTCCCAGATCAAGCGGAACCGGACCAACGAGCAGGCCCGGCTGCGGAACAAGGCGACCAAGTCGTCGCTGAAGACCGCGGTGAAGAAGTTCCGCACCGCCGCCGACGCCGGCGACACCGAGACGGCGACCGCCCTGCTCAAGGACGCCTCGCGCGAGCTCGACAAGGCCGCGAGCAAGGGCGTCATCCACAAGAACCAGGCGGCCAACCGCAAGTCCGCCCTCGCGAAGTCCCTCAACAGCAAGGCCTCCTGAGCCTCAACGTTCAACGCGGAAGGCGTCGCCCCGTCAGACGGGGCCGACGCCTTCTTCGTCGAGGACGGCTGTCGAGGTCAGGCGGCGCCGGCTCCCGCTCGGGCGGAGCCGATCTGGACGACCACCTTCTCCAGCGGCGTACGCCGGGTCGCCCGCTCCGTACGCCCCCTTCACCGCCGCGTCCGCGTCGGCTACGGCGGTGATCGCCTCGGCGAGGGCGTCGGCGGTCCAGCCGCGGACCTGGCGGCGCACCACGTCGACCTTCCACGGCGGCATCCCCAGGTCACGGGCCAGGTCGGCGGGCCGGGCGCCCCGCGGCGCCGAGGCCACCCGCCCGATCGAGCGCAGCGCCTGCGCGAGCGCGCTCGTCACCAGGACCGGAGCGACCCCCGACCCGAGCGCGTGCCGCAGCTGCCCGAGCGCCTCGCTGGTACGGCCGTCGACGGCGAGGTCGGCGACCTGGAAGCTGGACACCTCGGCCCGGCCCTCGTAGTACGTGGCGACCACCTCCGGGGTGATCGCCCCCTCGGTGTCTGAGACCAGCTGGGCGGTGGCGGCTGCCAGCTCGCGCAGGTCGCTGCCGACTGCGTCGACGAGGGCCCGCCCCGCGTCGTCCTGCAACCGCCGGCCGGCGGCCCGGGCCTCGGCCCGGACGAAGTCCACCCGCTCGCCGACCTTGCTGACCTTCGGGCACGGGATCTCGCGGGCGTGCGCGTCCTTGCAGGCCTCGAGGACGGCCTTGGCACGGTTCGACTGGCCCGAGTGAACGAGCACCAGGGCCACCTGCTCGGCCGGGAAGCGCACCAGCTTCGCCACCTCGGCCGCCTGCTCGGCCACGAGCTCGTGCGCCCGGTCGATCACCAGCAACGTGGTCTCGCCGAACAGGCTCGGGCTGGTCAGCTCGACCAGCGCGCCGGTCTCCAGGTCGCTCCCGGCGAGGCGGCGAAGCTCCACCTCGGGGTCGAGCTCCCGGGCCCGGGTGACCAACCGGGAGACCGCGCGCTCGGCGAGGAACTCCTCGGGACCGAGCACCAGCGTGACCCCCGCCGGCGCCGGACCGGCATCGGCCGCGGCGTCGTCCTGGGTGTCGTCGAACGGGTCCTCGTCAGCCACGGCGCCGAGCATGTCACGGTGGCAGGACAACGGCCCGGCCCGGCCCGGGGGACCCGAAGGCTCGTCGGGGGGCGTGGGCCTACGGCGCGACACCGACGGAGGTTCCGCCTGCATGCTGCCTGCCGTGGTCAGTGGAGCAGCTCGGCCAGGCGAGCGGCGGCTCGCCGGGCCCCGTCATGCTCGACGTCCCGGTAGTCGACCTCGCGGCCGATCTCGGCCGCGATCGCATCGGCGATCACCTCTGGGGTGGCGGTCTCGAAGTCCATCCTGCGACCTGCGCGGTAGCGCTCGAGCCGGTGGGCGACGTGGTAGTTCTGCTCGAAATGATGCTGCAGCGGGAAGTACAGGAACGGGCGCTTGTTCGCCACGAGCTCCATGGCCGTGGTCAGACCACCCTGCACCACGGCAAGGTCGCAAGCCGCAAGGTGGCGGTAAAGGTGGTGGACGTAGGACCGCACCTCCAGGCCGTCTGCCGACGCGAGAGATGTGGGGTCGATCCGTGGGCCGGCGACGACGATCATGCGCAGAGCGGGTACCCGCTCCTTGGCGCCGGGGAACGCGGCGATCACGCGCCTGAGCAGCCGTTCTCCCACACCGGTGCCCCCGACCGTCACGATGCACACCAGCTCGCCGTCGCGGTAGCCGAGCTCGTGTCGCAAGGCCGATCGATCGTTGAACTGTGACGGGTCGAAGCCGGTGACGTACCCGACGAAATCGAAGTGGTCGGCCGTCCAGTCACGGATCATCGGGAGATCGGGCCCGAACGCCCCAGGGACTATGTCGTCGGCATTCCCCACGAAGAGCGCCCCGTCGCGCACCCCAGGGTGACGGGCGATGTGCTCGACCATCTCGCCGTTGTAGTCGGCAGTCAGGGAGGCCTCGGCCGGCCCGCCGTCCGGCATCGGCAGCCAGCCGACGAAGTCAGTCAGCCAAGCGAAGGGGGCGCGCTTCTCGCCAGGGTTCTCGTGCAGGTAGAAGTCGATGTCCCAGCCCTCGTCTGCGATGCACAGGTCGTACCGGGTCTCCTGCACCACGTCGTGGAACACCATGAAGTTCGCGACCAGGATCTCGTCCATGCGCCGGATCGCCTGGAAGCAGTGCAGGTCGTGTCCGGCCGACTCGGACTCGATGTGCCGTGCCTCGCTCGCGAGGTGCTTGCTGGCTGGGTGGATCCGTTCGTCCTCCAGAGCGAGGACGTCTGTCACCGGGCTCTGCGCGAGCCAGTCGATCTGGATGTCGGGCACGACGGCGCGGAGCTCTTGGGCGATGGCGACGTCGCGCCGGGCATGACCGAGTCCGATGGGGGACGACACGTACAGGACCCGGGGACGCGGGTCCAGGCGGTGAACGCGATGCGCGGCCGGGCCTGGCGCGGCCGACGTCGGACGCTGGACCGCGCAGTCCTCGGCGAGCCGACGAATGGCCAGATTCACCGGGACCGGCTTCCGGGCATGGGGTGCGTGGGTGCCATCGGGGACAGTCAGGAGTCGGCCGCCCGTCACCGCTGCCAGCGCCTTTGCGTCCGCATGGGCGGTGACAGCGTCGTTCCGGGCGGAGATGACGAGGACGGGGCATCGCACGCGCCTGGCCAGCGCCAGCTGTGCCCTTCGGGTGCTCGGCGCGGCGCCGGCTGCGATGGCGCTGGGGATGAGAGCCTCGGCGTCGGTCTCGCTGCCCCCAACCGATCGCGTCCTCGATCTGCTTGGTCGAGTGAGGCACGTTCAGCATGCGGCGTACGAACCATTCGACGAAGTCGGGATAGTCGCTACGCCAGTACGCACCGTTGAACTTGCCCCACCACCGTGCCACCACGGGCCGGCGGAACATCATGCCGCGCAGCCGCGGGTGGTCCATGATCCGCCAACGCAGTCCACCCACCGCAGAGGCGGGGAACCACGGCGCGATGAACACTGCGCCGAGCACCCGTTCAGGGTGCTCGGCGGCGAGCAGCAGCGCTCGCTGCACTCCGCGCGAGAAACCGACGACCACGGCCTGCGCCGTACCCGTCGCGTCCATCACGGCCACCGCGTCCGCACAGAACTCCGACTCGGCGTAGAGCCGCGGATCGGTCGGGCGGTCCGACCTCCCGTTCCCGCGCGGGTCGAACGTGAGGACACGAAGGTGGCGGGCGAGATAGGCGATCTGAGCCTTCCACGTCCGGGAGTGCAGCAGGGTCCAGGTCGGCAGCAGGAGAACCGTGGGGTCACCGTCGCCGTAGCGCTCCCAGTGCACCTTGACGCCGTCGCGTTCGACGTACCCCTCGTCGTCCGGGTAGCACGCACGCGTCTGTTCTCTGGCGCCGACCCCTGCCGGCCCGGAGCAGGCCACGTGGCCGATCGTAGGACTTCGGAAGGGGGTTCCGGGAGGGGCTGTCGAGCGGTGGCATCCGACCGAGCCAGAGCCGGTCCCCGACTCGAGATCGTCAGGGTGGGTGCCGGGGCACGAGCGCGACCCCGCCGGCTGTCGCGACCACTGCGACGTCGCCGTCGCGGTCGGTGCGGTCCACCTGCATGCCGTCGGACCGCAGCAGCTGCAGCGTGCGGGGCGCCGGGTGCCCGTACGGGTTGCCGACGCCGACCGAGATCACCGCCAACCGCGCGCCGGTGGCCTGCAGGAACCGGGGGTCCTGGTTGGCGGAGCCGTGGTGCGGCACTTTGAGCACGTCTGCTCGCAGGTCGCCGGGGTCTGCCTCGAGGATGGCCGCCTGGGCCTCCGGTTCGACGTCACCGGTCAGCAGGACGACCACTCCGCGGCACTGCAGCCGGAGAACGACGCTGGCGTTGTTCGGCATCGAACCCGCATGGATGATCCGCTGCGGCCAGAGGACCTTCCAGCTCACGTCGCCGACAGACCGCTCCTCTCCGACTCCCGCGACGACCACCGGGACCCCTGCGTCCGACGCCCAGCCACGGACCCGGCGCACCTCGTCGGGCGGGTCCGCGAGCGGGGAGACCTCGATCTGCGCCACCGCGCGACCGTGCAGCACGCCGGGCAGTCCCTCCACGTGGTCCGCGTGGAAGTGCGTGAGCAGCACGAGCGGGACCCGGCGCACTCCGAGGTCGTGCAGGCACCGGTCCATCGGCGCCGGGTCGGGACCGGTGTCGACGACCAACGCGGCCCCCAGCCCGTCGCTGACGACCAGCCCGTCGCCCTGGCCGACGTCGCAGGCGACCATCAGCCACCCGGGCGGCGGCCAACCGCGGTCGACGATCGCGGGGACTGCGACGGACCAGGCACCGACGACGAGCGCCGCGACCGGCACCGACAGACCGGGATGACGCATCGCGACAGGGAGCGTGATCCGACCGAGCAGCAGCGCGACCAGCATCAGGACCGCCCCGACGGCTCCGGTCGGCCATGCGACCGATGCGAGCGGCGCACCCGCCGCGACGTGCGCGACGGTGACGAGCCACCACGCCGGCAGCGCTGCCAGGTGGGCCAGCAGGTGCGCCAGTAGGGGGAAGACCGGACCGACCACGGCGACCAGGGCTCCGAGCACCGTGGCGGCAGCGACGGCCGGCTCGGCGAGCACGTTGGCCGGAACCGATACCAGGCCGATCTGCGGCGCGATCAGGACGAGCACGGGAGCCGTCGCGACCTGGGCGGCGAGCGCGATCGCGACAGCGTCCGCCAGCGGGCGTGGCCAGCGCCGGGCCAGGCGCCTTCGCCATCCGGGCGCGAGGACGAGCAGCCCGGCCGTCGCCAGCACCGAGAGGGCGAAGCCGGCCGAGCGAGCCAGGAACGGGTCGACCATCAACAGGACGACCACGGCCGCCGCGAGCGTTGCGGGGCCGGCGCGGTCCCGCGCTCCGCGCACTGTCGTCGCGAGGACGAGCAGCCCCATCAGCGTCGCCCGAACGACGCTCGGCTCCGGCCGGGCGAGCACCAGGAACCCGCAGAGCCCCGACGCACCCGCGGCGGGCACCCAGTACCCGCGCAGACCGAGCCAGCGGACCGCGATCAGCACCGCGGCGAGGACGAACGCCACGTTCGAGCCGGAGACCGCGACGAGATGGGTCATCCCTGCGGTCTTGAAGTCCTGCGCCGTCGTCTCCGGGAGAGCCGACGTGTCGCCGTCGACGAGGCCGGGCAGCAGGCCGCGTTCGGCCGGGGCGAGCCCGGCGACCGACTCGCGCAACCGGGCGCGTACGGCTCCGGCCAAGCGCTGCAGCAGCGGCGGCCGGCCAACCCGCCGGGCCGCGCCACGAGCCGACAGGATCGCGGCCACATCGTCACCGCCCGAAGGCTCCGACGCCCGCAGCCGGCCGGTGACGTGGACGGCCTGCCCGGGCAGCATGTCCGCCCACTCGGAGCCGGACGCGATCACCAGCACCGGCTCGCGCGTCGTCACCGTCATCCCTCGCCCGCTGGCGCGGACGAGGTCGACGCGCACGGCGTACTCGGTCGGGGCCCGGGTGTTGCCGACGACGCGGGACCGGACGCGAGCCGGGTCGGCCGTCACGACGACATCGGCCGTGATCCCCGCGCCCTCCTCGGCGAGGCGGACGATCGGACCGCTGTCGATCGCGTGGACGTGGATCGCGGCAGCGACGCAAGCACCTGCTGCGCAGGCGCACGCGGCGGCCACCACCAGCAGGGCCGACCCCCGGGTGGCCCTTTCCGCCGGATGAGCCCGGCGGCCGCGATGCACTCCCACCGCCAGCAACCCGGCGGCGCCGGCCAGTGCTATCCCGACGACCATCCCCGTCCGCGCGTCTCGACCCAGCGCCACCAGCGCCGCCACCCAGGCCGCGGCCGCGGGGACCACGAGGCGCAGGTCCACGGCGGGTGAGCCGTCGGCGGACCCGGGTCGGGTGGTCACAATCGCACCCGCGGAACGATGTCGGCCAGCTTCTTCGCACCGATCCCGCCGACGTCGCCGAGCTCGTCGATGCTGCTGAACCGTCCGTGCGCGGTTCGCCAGTCGAGGATGCGCTGGGCCAGCACCGGGCCGACGCCCGGCAACGAGTCGAGCTGTTCGAGGGTCGCCGTGTTCAGGTCCACCAGCGCGTTCGGTGCCGAACCGCTGGACGCCGCTCCCCCGGCCGGCGCTGCACCCGGGGGGCCGACCACGACTTGCTCGCCGTCGGCGAGAGCACGAGCCAGGTTCACCGTCGTCAGGTCCACCCCCGGCAGCGCCCCGCCGGCGGCCGCGAGCGCGTCGGCCACCCGCGCCCCCGCCGGCAGGTGCACCAGCCCTGGATGCCGGACCCGACCCGCCACGTCGATGACCAGCCCGGCCGTCGACGCCGACGGGGTCGCACTCGACGCCACGCCGGGCGGCGACGCCCCCGACGTGGCCGCCGCCACGACACCCGCGACCGTGGTGCTGGGAGCGGCCGGCTCGGTCACCGCCGCCGACCGCCAGGCGAACCAACCCGCCAGCGCGACCGCCGCGGCCGCGACGACCCCCAGCACCGTCGCCGCCCGGGGTTCCAGCGCGAGACGTCCCCCGCGAACGGCCGGCGGCAGCAGCTGCCGCGCGGGCCCCTCCTGCTCATCGACCCAGGGGAGCTCGTCCAACCCACCGCCGACCCCCGTGCCGGCCCCTGGGCCAACCCCTCGGCCGACCCCTGCGCGGATCCCGATCAGGCCGCCCAACCGAACCCGGGCGCGGTCAGCGGTCGACCGAGCACGGCGACCGAGGACAGGCGACATCGCAGCAGGCTGACCGAACGCAGCCGGCAACGAGCGACTGCCAAGGCACGATGTGGACGGTCGGTCGCGCCCTGCCTGCTGTGGACGAAACGCCGGCACCTCCAGGCCGCGCTCAGCTCGCCGCGGGATCCTCCGCCGACCGACCGCGGGGCCTGGGCGTGCGCTGGCGGCCGAAGAAGTTCGCTCGGTGGCGGAACACGACGATCGCGGCGAGCACGCACGCCCAGACGAGCAACCGGCCCGACAGCGGATCGTCGTGCCGCACCCACCCGACGAGCGCCAGCGCGGCGACGGCCAACGCGGCCAGCACCGATCCCATCGCCACCCAGCGGCTGACCAGGAACACGAGCAGGAACACGCCGAGCCCTGCCAGGCCCCACCACGGCGCGGTCCCGAGGATCGCGCCGAACGACGTCGCCACCCCCTTGCCCCCGTGCCCGCGCAGCCACGGGGACGTGCAGTGCCCGGCCACGGCAGCGACGCCGGCGACCATCCCGGCGGTCGGGTCCGCCAACGCGCTGAACACGAGCACAGGCACCAGCCCCTTGGCGACGTCCAGCGCCCCGACGAGATAGCCGAACCGCCGCCCGAGCACCCGTCCGGCGTTGGTCGCTCCCGGGTTTCCCGACCCGGCGTGCAGCAGGTCGATGCCGCGTGCCCGCGCGATCAGGGCGGCAGGGTTCAAGGACCCGACCAGGTAACCGACGACGGCCGCGCAGACGAGCCATGGCCAGGACACCGGCGCGGGCACGACCGCTCCCGGTCAGACCGGGGAGACCGCGACGGCGAGCATCCCCGGCCCGACGTGCGCGCCGACGACTGCGCCGACCTCGCTGACGACCAGCTCCCGCAGACCGGCGATCCGGGTACGCAGCGCCGACGCCAGCTGGTCGGCGCGCGCCGGTGAGGCGAGGTGGTGCACGGCCACGTCGACCTCCGCGGTCCCGGCCCGCTCGACCGCGATCTCCTCCAGCCGCGCGAGCGCACGCGACGCGGTGCGGACCTTCTCCAGCGGCGCGATGCGCCCGTCGACCAGGTGCAGCAACGGCTTCACGGCAAGCGCCGACCCGAGAAGGGCCGCCGCCGGTCCGATCCGGCCGCCGCGCCGCAGGTACTCCAGCGTGTCGACGTAGAAGAAGGTCGACGACGCCGCGCACCGCTTCTCCGCCGCCCGGGCGACGTCGTCGAGCGAGCCGCCGGTCGCGGCCACCTGGGCCGCCGTGACGACCGCGAAGCCCATGGCCATCCCGAGGGTCCTGGAGTCGACGACGCGCACCGGCACCTCCGACTCGTCGGCGGCGAGCTGGGCGGACGCGAGCGTCCCGGACATGTCCCCGGACAGATGCACCGAGACGATCGCATCGGCGCCGGACCGTACCGCCCGCGCGTAGGCCTCGATGAAGCCCTGCGGGCTCGGACGCGACGTCGTGACCGGCCGCCACTCGCGCAGGGCGTCGGCCACGGCATCCGAAGAGACACCCACGCCCTCGTCGAAGCTCTCGCCGCCGATGACGACCTGGACCGGGACGACCTGGATGCGATGCCGTTCGAGCAGCACGGGCGGCAGGTACGCCGTCGAGTCGGTCACCAGCGCGACGCCGCTCACGGCGTCACGCCGACGTCCCTGCCGACGTCCATGCGGACAGTCGCTCGATCATGGCTTCAGGCTATCGGCCGGCGGTCGTGCCGGCCCGCTACGCGGGCTCGACCGGCTGGCGCAGGATGGTCCGCAGCCGCTCCGGTGCCGACGTTCGCGGGTTCCCCAGGTAGATCTCGTGGTGCCGGCCTCGCGGCGCAGCCCCGTGCTCGGCGATGGCCTCGTGCAGTGTCCGGATGGTGGCGGGCTCGGTGGCGTAGGGACCGACGTGCATGATCTGGGCGCTCGGACCCTCAGCCCACCGCTCGAAGCGCAGCGCGTCCAAGCTTGGCACGGCCTTCTTCGCCGTCACCTCCGCGACGGCCTGTTCGATCGCCGATCCGTCGATCGGCGGGAGCTGCGCGATCATCGCCCGCCAGCGCCACCGGCTCCGGTCGGCGTCGGCCAGGCTGGCCGCGCCGGACGCGAACCCCTCCATGGTCTCCTGCGCGTCGGGACCCACGACCCACCAGAGCGCCTCGAGCGGCATCACCTTCGGCGCCGGGCGCCCAGCATTGCGCACGCCGAAATGTGCTCCATAGCTGACCGAGTACAGCGCCTGGATCGCGTCGGTGAAAGCGTTGTCGCCCGGGGCTCCTCCCCCGTCGACCATGACGAAGCCGAGCTCAGGCACGTCGACGAACTCGACCTTCCCCCGGCGGGGGGCGTACAGCGCGTCGATCGCCGGGTCCCCGGTCCGCTTGGTCGGCATGGCTTCCGGGGTCTCAGACCGGGACGATGTTGACAAGCTTGGGCGCGCGGACGATGACGGTGCGGATCGCTCGACCGTCCAGCGCCCGCTGAACCGGCTCGGCGGCCAGCGCCCGTTCGCGCAGCTCGTCCTCGCCGATGTCGGGCGGGACGTCCAGCCGGTGCCGGACCTTGCCGGCGATCTGCACGACCGCGGTCACCGACTCCTCGACCAGCAGCGCAGGGTCGACCGCCGGCCAGCCGGCCAGCGCCACGGACGGTTCGTGGCCCAGCCGTTCCCACATCTCCTCGGCGGTGTACGGCCCGAACAGCGACAGCAGGATCGCGATCGCCTCGACCGCCTCCCGCACGGCCGGGTCGGCCGGACCGCAGCCGCTGTCGACCGCCCGCCGGGTGGCGTTGACCAGCTCCATCATCCGCGCGACGGCGACGTTGAAGCGGAACTTCTCGACGGCCCTCGCCGCACCGTCGACCGCCTGGTGGGTGGCCTTGCGCAGGCCGGCGTCGCCGGCGGTCACGTCGACGCCGACCGGAGCCTGCACCTCGCCGGACAGCCGCCAGCAGCGGTTCAGGAACTTGACCGAGCCGGCCGGCGAGAGGTCGGACCAGTCGATGTCGTCCTCCGGCGGGCCGGCGAAGACCATGGTCAGCCGCACCGCGTCGACCCCGTGGTGCACCAGCTCGTCGGACAGGCGGACCATGTTGCCGCGGGACTTGCTCATCGCGGCGCCGTCCATCTGGACCATGCCCTGGTTCAGCAGCCGGGTGAACGGCTCCTCGAAGTCGACCATGCCCAGGTCGTGCAGCACCTTGACGAAGAACCTCGCGTACAGCAGGTGCAGGATCGCGTGCGTCACCCCGCCGACGTACTGGTCGACCGGCATCCACCGGCTGACCTCGGCCGGGTCGAACGGCGCGGTCTCCAGCTGCGGCGACAGGTACCGCAGGTAGTACCAGGAGGAGTCGACGAACGTGTCCATGGTGTCGGTGTCGCGGGTGGCCGGGCCGCCGCACGTCGGGCACGCGACGTTCAGCCACTCGGTCGCCGCCCCCAGCGGGGAGGTGCCCTTCGGGGTCAGGTCCAGCCCCTGCGAGGGCGGCAGCTCGACCGGCAGCTGGTCGTCGGGGACCGCGACCTCGCCGTCGACCGGGCAGTGCACGATCGGGATCGGCGTCCCCCAGTACCGCTGCCGCGAGATCAGCCAGTCGCGCAGGCGGTAGTTGACCGCGGCCCGGCCCAGGCCCTTGCCCTCCAGGTCGGCGATGATCGCAGTGATCGCGCGGTCCTTGTCCAGCCCGTCCAGCAGACCGGAGTTGACCAGCACCCCGTCGCCAGGGGTCGCGACACCGCTGACGGCGGGGTCCTCGGCGTCGGTCGCGACGACGACCCGCACCGGCAGCCCGAACGCCCGGGCGAAGTCCAGGTCGCGCTGGTCGTGAGCGGGCACCGCCATGATCGCGCCGTGGCCGTAGTCGGCCAGCACGTAGTCGGCCGCGTAGATCGGCAGCCGCTCACCGTCGACCGGGTTCACGGCATAGCGCTCCAGGAACACGCCGGTCTTGGGCCGCTCGGTCTCCATCCGCTCGATCTCGGTGGTCTGCCGCACCTTCGCCAGGTACTCGTCGAACTCCGCCCTGACCGCCGGCGAGGCGTCCGCGGCCAGCTCGGAGGCCAGGTCGGAGTCGGCGGCGACGACGAAGAACGTCGCCCCGAACAGCGTGTCCGGCCGGGTCGTGTAGATCGTGACGGGCTGCTCACGGCCTTCGATGACGAACTCCACGTCGGCGCCGGTGGACCGGCCGATCCAGTTGCGCTGCATGGTCAGCACCTTGTCCGGCCACGCCCCCTCCAGCTGGGCCATGTCCGCCAGCAGCCGGTCGGCGTAGTCGGTGATACGCAGGTACCACTGGGTCAGCTTCTTCTTGGTGACCGGGGTTCCGCAGCGCTCGCACCGGCCCCCGACCACCTGCTCGTTGGCCAGCACCGTCTGGTCCTTGGGGCACCAGTTCACCTGCGAGCCCTTGCGGTAGGCCAGCCCGCGCTCGAACATCCGCAGGAAGATCCACTGGTTCCACCGGTAGAAGTCCGGGTCGCAGGTGTTCAGCACCCGGTCCCAGTCGAACGAGCAGGCGTACCGCCGCATGGACGCCTTCTGCGCCGCGATGTTCTCGTACGTCCACGCGGCCGGGTCGATGCCGCGGTTGATCGCGGCGTTCTCGGCCGGCAGGCCGAACGCGTCCCACCCGATCGGGTGCAGCACGTTGAAGCCTTGCTGCACCCAGTACCGCGCGATGACGTCGCCCAGGGCGTACGCCTCGGCGTGCCCCATGTGCAGGTCGCCGGAGGGGTACGGGAACATGTCCAGCACGTACTTGCGCGGGCGCGAGTCGTCGGGCCGGCCGGACCGGAAGGGCGCGATCTCGTCCCAGACCGGCAGCCACTTGGCCTGCACGGCCTGGACGTCGTAGGTCTCCTCGGCCTCGGACGTCGCGGTCGCGGAGCCCGCGGTGGCCCTCTCACTGTCGGACATCGTCGCCTCTCGTCACCCGGTCGCACCTGCGACCGCTCGGGTCCCGGACATAGAAGAACCCCTCACACAGGAGGGGTTGCCGCGCCGACAGTCTCGCAGTCAGCGCGGCCCGGTAAGGAGCAGTCCCTGGCGCATGCGCACAGGTTAGCGCACGCCTGCCGGGAACCCCTGTCCTGACAGCGACTCGGCGGCGGCGAGCCCGACGAGCCGATGGGCCGCCCAGGACCAGTGCAGGCCGTCCGGGTTGCCGCTGCCGTCGGCCAGGCTCGGCCCGACCAGCGGGTCGAGCTCGACCATCGGCAGGTCCCGGCGTGCGGCCCAGCGCCGCGCCGCGTCGACGGCCGGACCATGGCTGCGTCCCGAGGGGTAGGCGGCGGACCGCCACGGCGAAGGTCCCAGGAGCACGACGGGGAGCGCGTCCCCGGACGGCGCCAGGTGCCGCACCGCCTGCAGCAGCCGGTCCAGGTAGGTGTCCGTGGCAGGCTGCGGCAGCTGACGCAGCCGGCCGCCGGTCGCGCGTATCACGACCGGCCCGGCCCGTCGGTAGGCCTGGCGGACGCGCCGCCGCAGCGAGCCGGGCCGCACGTACGGGATGCCGTCGCGCAGGTAGGTCGGCACGGCGGCGGGCAGCTGGTCCATCTGCCCGACCGCGAGCACCAGGGCGTCGGCGCGCGGCGCCAGCACGGACGCGACGACCGGGTCCTTGGTGAGCGCCCACCACGCGTCCCTCGCCGTCCAACCCAGCCGCGCGACCACGTCGACCCGGATCTCGCCGCCACCGGCGCCTGCCGACGACAGCCGCTCCGCCAGGACGTTCGGGTACAGCCGTGGGTCGCGCAGGGCGACCGGGCCCTGCGGTCCGTGGAACGTCAGCGAGTCTCCGAACACGAGCACGTGCCTGGTCGTCACCGGCAGATCGTCGCAGCCCCCGCCGCCGGCGCCGGGCGCGCCTACGATCGCTGGTATGAGCGGCACCGGTGGGGCGGGGCCCGACCTCCTCGAGGGCGGCGGTCCGGACCGTCCCGGCCGGCTGGAGGGCCGCTCGACCGGACTGCTGCCGGGACCGGTGCAGGCGTTCGTCCGGCGGCACCGGCGGGCGACCACCTGGCTGACCGCCGGGGTCGTCGTGGCCGCCTTCCTGGGTCTGCGCTGGTACGGGGACCGGCCACCGGTCGCGCCCGCGGTCCTGGTCGCCCAGGACCGCTCGGCCGAGTCCGTGCCGCTGTGGTCAGCGGACATCGAGGGCCGACCCGGCTCCCCGGTCACGCTGTCGGTCTCGGCCCGGCTGTCCACGCCCGACCGCCACCCGGGCGACCCGCAGGTGAGCGCCGCCGGGCTGGCCGGGCCGGGGGTGTCGGCGCCCGGGGTCTTCCCGCACACGGCGATCGGGACCCGGCCGCAGGTGTTCGACCTGACCGGGCAGGTCGCGTGCGACCAGGTGCCGATCCCGCTGCCCAGGACGGCGTTCCTCGTCCAGCTGCTGGTGCGGGACGGGTCGCGGACCGGGACGGCGACCGTGCCGCTGCAGGACAGCGAGGACGCGGTACGGCAGCGAGTCACCTACGGCTGCAGCACCTGGCTGGCAGCCAGGGACCTCACCGTGACCGCGGTCTCGGCGCAGGTCGACCCCGACCGCCCGCACGTGGACCTGACGATGACGGTCGCGAACCGGGGTGCGCGGTCCGGCCTCGTCTGGATCGGCGACGTCAGCGGAACCGGGGTGCGCATGCCGGCGCTGCAGCGCGTCGTGCCGGCGCACCGGACGGTGACCCTGGCCCTGCCGGTCGACCTGGACACATGCCCGTCCTGGAACCAGCTCAGGCTTCCGGAGACCGCCGCCGACACTCCGGTCCCGCTTCTCGGCGGCATCGGGATCACCGAGCCGCTGCCCGCGGACGCCGTGCCGCTGTCGCAGGGGCCCACCGGCGTGCCGCTGACACCGGCCGTCGCCCAGCAGCTGCAGGACGCGCTGGTCCAGGCCTGCGGCGGGGTGGCCTCGCCGGTGCTCCTCACCGAGAAGGGGACCAGCCGGTACGACCTGAAGTCGCGGGTGCTCTCGACGAAGGTGCTGGTCGACCTGCCTCCCGGCGTGGTCGGGTCGGTCCGGTTCATCGCGGCCGCCGGCCAGGACACCGGGATGGTCCCGTTGTTCACGGCGTCGCCGTGGCTCGTCCCCGACCAGAGCGGACAGGCCGGTTGGCCGGTTCGCTTCTCGGTGCCGCCCGACGTGGCCTGCCCGGGCGGCGGCCCGTACGTGGCTCTGGACGTGCTGCTGCGGGTGCAGACCGCGGACGGGACCACGCGGGTCGCGAGCTTCCAGCTGTACGCCGAGACACTGCTGCCGCAGCGCGAGCTCGATGCGGCCTGCGCGCGGGGCAACGGCTGAGCGCCGAACCGTGGGCCTGGGAACCGTCCGGGCCTAGTCGTGCACCGGGCGAGTGGGGCGCAGCACGGTCTCGCGACGCAGGGACCGCCGCCGGTACATCTCCCGGTCGGCTTGGTCCAGCAGCGAGGCGAGGTCGCCGTCGTCCCACGGGGCGAGCATCGCCGAGCCGGCGCTGACCCGCGGCAGCCAGCCGGGTACGTCCTCGGGCGGCAGCTCCTGCACCCGCGCCACGATCCGCTTCTCCAGGTCGACCGGTGCGGTGCCCGGACCGGGGCCCAGGACGCAGAACTCGTCCCCGCCCCAACGCGCGACCACGTCGCCGCCGCGAACGGACAGCCGGACCGCGTCGGAGACGGCCAGCAGGACCCGGTCCCCGGCCAGGTGGCCGAGCCGGTCGTTGACATCCTTGAGGCCGTCGATGTCCACGAACACGCAGTGCACGGCGTTGCCGGAACGCCTCGCCGCCGCGACGACCTGCTCGCCGACCATGGCCAGGCCACGCCTGTTGAGCAGGCCGGTCAGGTCGTCCTGAACGGCAGCCCGCTCCGCCCGCTCGAGCAGGTCGGACAGCTCGTCCACCGTCGACCGGCGCATGGCGCCCAGGAAGACCCCGAGCACGGTGGCGCCCATGACGGCGAGCAGCCAGTGCCATCGGTCCGCCGGGACGGGCACGGCGGCGAACGCCGCGAACCAGAGCGCCCACACGGCGACCAGCGCCCCGAGCATCCAGCGCAGGTCGAGCACGAGCGCCCCGGTGGCGACGACGAGCAGCACGATGTTGCTGGTGAGCCGGACGTCCGAAGCCAGGTAGAGGTGCACGGCGGAGTCGACGGTGCAGACCACGATGATCGCGACGAGGACAGGGTGCGCCCAACGCGCCGGCAGCTGGTTCCCGAGCAGCCACACCCGGGTGGCCAGCAAGGCGAGCGCGGTCCCCGCGGCCAGCGCCACCGTGGTCGTCCGGGTGGTCCCGGCGGTCAGGGTGAGGTTCGCCACGAGCAGCACCGACACGACCACGGCCATGACGGAAGCCACCGGGGGCACGACCGCACCCACGGCGGCGTCGTAGCGATCAGATCGCCGATCACCCCCCATCTGGAAGTGTTCGGCGAACATGGCTCCCATCTTGACGCCGGGCGGCCGTCAGCGGTGCCCCTTGGAGCCGGCCGTTCGGGTGACATTCGGGGCCGTTTCGGCCGATGGGCGGCCTTCGTGGCCGGCGGGAGCGGCTCGAGACCGTCAGCGGGACGGGCGGCCGGTGCGCCGCCCTGGCCGGCCCGACTGGCCCGAACGCGCAGCCTGGCCACCCTGGCGGGACTGCCCGGGCTGGCCGCCGCGGCGGGCCTGGGCGGCCCGTCCGGACTGGCCCACGCCGCCGCGCTGGGGCCGGCGACGGGACGGGGACGTCGGCTCGACCGCCGGCTTGGTCCGCGGGGTGACGTGCGGCGCGGGCGGTCCGGTGAGCTCGACGATGGCCGAGGCACCGGGCCGCACGGTGGTCGTCCGGGCCCCGATCGCGGCCTTGCGGGTGAGGCTGGCCACGTCGCGCATCTGGTCGCCGGTGGCCACCGTGACCACGGTGCCGGCCGCGCCGGCCCGAGCGGTACGGCCGGACCGGTGCAGGTACGCCTTGTGCTCGGTGGGCGGATCGACGTGGACGACCAGCTCGATGTCGTCCACGTGGATGCCGCGGGCGGCGATGTCGGTGGCGACCAGCACCCGCACCGCGCCCGAGGAGAAGTCGGCGAGGTTGCGGGCTCTGGCGTTCTGGGCGAGGTTCCCGTGCAGCTCGACGGCGGGGACTCCGGCGGCGGTCAGCTGCGCGGCCAGCCGCTTGGCGCCGTGCTTGGTGCGCGTGAACAGCAACGAGCGGCCGTGCCCGGAGGCGAGCTCCCGGACGACGGCCGCCTTGTCTCCATGGTCGACCTGGAACACGTGGTGCTCCATCTCGTGCGCGGCCTCACCGGTCGCGGTGTCGACCGAGTGGGTGGCCGGCTGGTCGAGGTACCGGCGGACGAGGACGTCGACCCCGTTGTCGAGCGTGGCCGAGAACAGCATCCGCTGCCCACCGGCCGGGGTGAGGTCGAGCAACCGGCGGACAGCCGGCAAGAAGCCGAGGTCGGCCATGTGGTCGGCCTCGTCGAGCACCGTGACCTCGACCCGGTCGAGGCGAACGTGGCGCTGGGCGATCAGGTCCTCCAGGCGACCGGGGCAGGCGACCAGGATGTCGACGCCGCCGCGCAGCGCACGGACCTGCGAGGACTGGCTGACACCGCCGTACACGAGGGCGGTCCGCATCCGCAGGGCCGCAGCGAGCGGTGCGATGGTGGCCTCGACCTGGTTGGCGAGCTCACGGGTGGGGACGAGGACGAGGGCCCGGGGCGACGACGGCTCGCGCCGGCTGCCGAGGTCGCAGAGCCGGGCGACGACCGGCAGGGCGAAGGCCAGCGTCTTGCCGGAGCCGGTGCGGCCGCGGCCGAGGATGTCGCGGCCGCCGAGCGAGTCGGGCAGCGTCGCGGCTTGGATCGGGAAGGCGGTGGTGATCCCCTGCGCGGCCAGGACGGCGACGAGGGAGGCGGGGACGCCGAGGTCGGCGAAGGAGTCGGAGGTACGGGCGGGCGCGCTCGAGGCGGCGTTCAAGGCAGGAAGGTCCTTCCGGGCGACGCGTCCACGCTGGACGTGCCGTCACCGGTCACTGGGCCGGCCGTGGAGACCCGCGCACCTGTTGTGCGCATCTCCGGGAGTGCGTCCCGCTGAGTCCCTCGAACGGGGGCAGTGTCACCCGTGTGGTCTCCGTGGGTCTACGACCCGAAGGGGACCGGCGGTCCAGCAAGCACCCTCAGCGTACCTCACCTGGGGCCGGCGCCTTGACCACGCGCGGCTCGGGCGGCCCCTGCGGCCAGTGCACCCGCGAGACCCAGCCCAGCGACTCCATGGCACGCAGGACGGTTGCGGAGACGTCGATCTGGTGCCGGCCGCGGCCGTGCACGGCGCAGCTGGGGTCGGCGTGGTGCCCGTTGTGCCAGCTCTCGCCGAACGAGAGCAGGGACAGCGCCCACACGTCGCCCGCGCGGTCGAACCGGCGGGTCGCGTACGGCCGCCGGCCTGCGACGTGGCAGATCGAGTTGATGCTCCAGGTCACGTGCTGCAGCAGCGCTACCCGTACCAGTCCGGCCCACAGCAGGGTGACGAACGCCCCGCCCAGCGAACGGGTGACCGCGAGCCCGGCGAGGAACGGGATGGCCAGCGAGGCCGCGCACAGGTACGGGAAGGCCGTGTCGACCGCCCGCAGGCCTCGGTCGCCGACGACGTCCGGCGCGTACTTCTCGGCCGGGATCTGCTCGCTGCGCCAGAACCAGCCAAGGTGCGACTCCACCAGCCCGTGCAGCTGGGCCCGCGCCGAGGTGCCGAAGCGGTACGGCGAGTGCGGGTCGCCCGGCTCGTCGGTGAAGGCGTGGTGCTTGCGGTGCGTGGACACCCAGTTGGCCACCGACCCCTGGAAGCTCATCGACGCGGCCGCGGCCAGGGTGACCCGCAGCCACTGCCGCGCCTGGTACGAACGGTGCGTGATGCCGCGATGGAAACCGAGGGTGACGCCGAGCCCGGTGAGGACGTACAGGAAGGCCGCGAATGCCAGCGGGAACCAGTCGAGGCCGTTCATCACCGACACGACGATGGCCACGACGAGGCCGATCAGGGGGCCGACCACCAGGGTCATGGTGACCAGGGCGGGCAGGCTGAGCCACGGGAAGCGGGCGTCGGGTGCCGCCTCGCCGAACGGCCGGTCGCCGTCGTAGTCGGTGTCTCGCTGTGACTGGGTCTGGACGGCGCTTGGGACGGGGGGCGTGGGGGGCATGCGTACTCCTCGAGCCGGATGTCTGCAGCAGCGAGTGCGACGCGGCCAGTGGAGTGAGAACCGAGAGAGCTGATGCCTGGTACGGCAAGTATGCGTCGAATGGGCGCGAACTTCTAGAAACGAAGTCCTAGAAAACAAGATCTAGAAAGAAAGATCTTGGGAAGCGGTAGCTTGCACGTGCGAAGACCCCCGCCCCCGCCGGAGCGGGAACGGGGGTCTGCACGGACTCGATGAGGCGGCAAGGCTTAGAGCGGGCGGACCGACTCGGCCTGCGGGCCCTTCTGGCCCTGCGTGACGTCGAACTCGACCTTCTGGCCCTCGTCGAGCGAGCGGTAGCCCTCAGCCGCGATGGCGGAGAAGTGCACGAAGACGTCGGCGCCGCCGTCGTCGGGGGCGATGAAGCCGAAGCCCTTCTCGGCGTTGAACCACTTGACGGTTCCCTGAACCATGGATCTCTCCTACTGGACGGCGCCCCAGATCTGGGGCCCAGCCGCCGCGGTGCCTCTCGATGAAAGGCGAACGCCCGCGGAAATCCCGCGGGCGCAAGGCACGAACGAGAAAGCGACTGCCGCAACCATAGACCCCCCGGGCTCATCTGCCTAGGCGGCGGCGCGCCAGCGTGGTCAGCGATCCGCCGAGCACCACCAGCAGCAGCCCGACCGGGATGAGCCCCAGGCCGCCGGCCCCGGTGTGCGGCAGCGGCCCTCCCCCGGACCCGCCGGTGGCCGCCAGCACCTCGGTCGGTGCCGACGAGCTGTTGTTGTCCGGGACGGGGTCCAGCGTGCTGGCGAGCACCTGGGCGCTGTTCGTGAGGCTGGTCGGGCTGCTCGGGGCGGTCACGACCAGGCTGATCGTCGGGCCGGTGGCGCCGTTCGCGAGGGTCGCCCTCGTGCAGGTCACCGACACGTCGCCGGCGTGGCTGCAGGTCCAGCCGGAGCCGCTCGCGGAGACGAACGTGACGCCGGGCGGCAGCGTGTCGACGACCCGGACCGTGGTGGCCGGGTCCGGACCCGCGTTGCTCACGACCAGGTGGTACGCGAGCGCTCCCCCGGCCACGACCGTCGCCGGCCCCGTCTTGACCAGGGACAGGTCGGCGGCCGCGCCCACCACCGTGCCGGCGGACGCGGTGTTGTTCGACAGGTCGGGGTCGAGCACGGAATTGGTCACGGTCGCCGTGTTCGTCAGCGTGGCGGCCTGCGTGGGTGCGGTCACGACCACGGTGATGACCGGGGCGGTGGTCCCGGCGCCGATCGTCGGCCTGGTGCACGTCACCGAGACGTTGCCGACGTTCGTGCAGGTCCAGCCCGTGCCGGTCGCGGACACGAACGCGACGCCGGCCGGCAGGGTGTCGGAGACCGAGACGGTGGTGGCGTCGGACGGTCCGGCGTCGTGGGCCGTCAGCAGGTAGGTGATGCTCCCGCCGGGAGCCACCGTCGCGGGTCCGGTCTTGGTGAGGGACACGTCGGCGGCCGGCCCGACCGCGGTGACCAGGGTCGAGGTGTTGTTCGTCGGGTCCGGGTCGGCCGTGGCCGCGGCGACATCAGCCACGTTGGTCAGCGTGGCATTCACGGCCGGGGCGGTCACGACGAGGTCGATCACGGGTGCGGTCGTCCCCGCGGCCAGGGCGGGACGGGTGCAGGTGACGGTCACGTTGCCGGCGTTGGTGCAGGTCCAGCCGGTGCCTGTCGCCGAGACGAACGCGACCCCGGCCGGGAGCGTGTCCGTGACGGTGAGCGACGCGGCGTCCGAGGGGCCGAGGTCGGTGACCGTGAGGTGGTAGGCGATCGCCGTACTCGCGAGGACGTTGGCCGGCCCGGTCTTGACGATCGCCAGGTCGGCAGAGGCGGTGACCGTCGAGGGAGCGGTCGACGTGTTGTCCGTCGGGTCGGGGTCGGGCGTGCTCGACGTGACCGATGCCGTGTTGCTGAGCGAGCCGGCCTGCGCGGGCGCGGTCACTGTCACCGTGATCGTGGGCGCGGTGGCGCCGGTGGCCAGGACGGCCCGGGTGCAGGTCACCGAGACGTTGCCGACGTTCGAGCAGGCCCAGCCAGGGCCGGTCGCGGACACGAAGGTGACGCCGGCGGGCAGCGTGTCGGTCACCGAGACGTTCGCCGCGTCGGACGGTCCGCTGCTGACCACGACGAGCGAGTACGTCACCGAGCCGCCCGCCACGACAGTGGCCGGGCCGGTCTTGGTGATCGCCAGGTCGGCCACGGCGGTCACGGTCGTGACGGCGGTCGAGGTGTTGTTCGCGGGGTTCGGGTCGCTGGTGGTGCTGGCCACGCTCGCCGAGTTGGACAGAGTCACCGCCTGGCCGGGTGCGGTCACCACCACGGTGATCACCGCGGCGGACGCCCCGGCCGCCAGCGTCGGCGCCGTGCAGGTGACCGAGATGTTCCCGACGTTGGTGCAGGTCCAGCCGGTGCCGGTCGCGGAGACGAACGTCACCCCGGCCGGCAGGGTGTCCGTCACCGACAGGTTCGCGGCGTCCGACGGACCGTTGTTCGTGACCGTGAGCTGGTAGGTCACGGTGCCCGCCGCGGCGACCGTCGCCGGGCCGGTCTTGGTGATCGCCAGGTCGGCCGACGCTCCGACGCCCGTCGTCACCGACGAGGTGTTGTCGGTCGGGTCCGGGTCGGCCGTCGTGCTGGACACCGACGCCGTGTTCGTCAGCGAGCCCGCCTGCGCCGGCGCGGTCACCACCACCGTGATCGTCGGGGCGGTGGCGCCGGTCGCGAGCAGCGGGCGCGTGCACGTCGCCGACACGTTCCCGACGTTCGTGCACGTCCAGCCGGTCCCGGTCGCGGAGACGAAGGTGACGCCGGCCGGCAGGGTGTCGGTCACGGACACGTTCGCCGCGTCCGACGGACCGCCGTTGACGACCACCAGCGAGTACGTCACCGACCCGCCCGCCGTCACGGTCGGCGGCCCCAGCTTCGTGATCGACAGATCGGCCGAGGCGGTCACGGTGGTCGAGACGACGTCCTGGTTGTTCGCCAGGGCCGGGTCGAACGTCGCCGACGACACGGCGGCGGTGTTGGTCAGGGTCGCCGCCTGTCCGGGCGCGGTCACGGTGACCGCGACGACCGGGGCGGCGGCACCCGTGGCGAGGCCGGCCGTCGTACAGGTCACCGACACGTTGCCGACGTTGGTGCAGGTCCAGCCGGCACCGGTCGCGGAGACGAAGGTGACTCCGGCCGGCAGGGTGTCCGTCACGGAGAGGCCGGTCGCGTCCGAGGGCCCGAGGTTGTCGACCGACAGCTGGTACGCCGACCGTGCCCCCGGCCACGACGGTCGCCGGGCCGGTCTTGGCGATCGCCAGGTCGGCGGACGCCGTCACCGCAGTGACTGCGGTCGAGGTGTTGTTCGCCGGGTCGGGGTCGGCGGTCGTGGCCGTCACCGACGCGGTGTTCGACAGGCTCGCCGCCTGGCCGGGCGCGGTCACCACCACGGTGATCGTGGGCGCGGTGACGCCGGTCGCCAGTGCCGGGCGGGTGCAGGTCGACCGACACGTTCCCGACGTTCGTGCACGTCCAGCCGGCGCCGGTCGCCGACACGAACGTCACGCCGACCGGCAGGGGGTCCGAGACGGTCAGGGCGGCGGCGTCGGACGGACCGTTGTTCACGACCACCAGCGAGTAGGCCACGGCTCCGCCGGCGAGGACGGTCGCCGGCCCGGTCTTGGTGATCGCCAGGTCGGCGGACGCGGTCACCGCCGTCACCACGGTCGAGGTGTTGTTCGCAGGGTCCGGGTCACTGGTCGGGCTGGCCACGCTCGCCGTGTCCGACAGGCTGCCGGCCTGCGCAGGGGCCGTCACCGTCACCGTGATCGTGGGCGCGAGCGCGCCGGCCGCCAGCGCCGGCCGCGTGCAGGTCACCGAGACGTTGCCGGCGTTGGTGCAGACCCAGCCGGTGCCCGTCGCGGACACGAAGGTGACTCCGGCCGGCAGGGCGTCGGTCACCGTCAGGTTCGCGGCGTCGGACGGACCGTTGTTCACGACCACCAGCGAGTAGGCCACGGCTGCCGCCGGCGATCACCGTCGCCGGACCGGTCTTGGTGATCGACAGGTCGGCGGACGCCGTGACCGTGGTGGTCACCGACGCGGTGTTGTCGGTCAGGTCCGGGTCGGCGACCGTCGATGACACCGACGCCGTGTTGGACAGGGTCGCGGCCTGCCCCGGCGCGGTCATCGTCACGGTGATGGGTGCCGCCGAGGTGCCGGCGGCGAGAGACGCCAGCGTGCAGCTGACCGAGACGTTCCCGACGTTGGTGCAGGTCCAGCCGGTGCCGGTCGCCGACACGAAGGTGACGCCCGGCCGGCAGGGTGTCCGTGACCAGGACGTTGGGAGCGTCGGACGGACCGTTGTCCGTCACCGTCAGGACGTAGCCGATCGTCCCGGCGGCGACGACGGTCGCTGGGCCGGTCTTGGTGATCGCCAGGTCAGCCGACGCCGTCACCCCGGTGGTCACCGACGAGGTGTTGTTCGCCGGGACCGGGTCGGCCGTCGTCGAGGACACCGAAGCGGTGTTCGTCAGCGACCCGGCCTGCGCCGGGGCCGTCACGGTCACGGTGATCGTCGGCGCGGTCGCCCCCGCGGCAAGGGCCGGCCGGGTGCAGGTGACCGACACGTTCCCCACGTTCGAGCACGCCCAGCCCGCCCCGGTCGCGGACACGAACGTCACCCCGGCCGGCAGCGTGTCCGCGACCGACAGGTTCGCCGCATCCGAGGGACCGTTGTTCACCACCACCAGCGAGTACGCCACCGACCCACCCGCCGTCACCGTCGGCGGCCCCAGCTTGGTCATCGCCAGGTCCGCCGACGCCGTCACCGCCGTCACCGCCGTCGAGGTGTTGTTCGCCGGGACCGGGTCGGCGGTCGTACTGGCAACACTCGCCGTGTCGGACAGGCTGGCCGCCTGCGCCGGGGCCGTCACGGTCACCGTGATCGTCGGCGCCGTCACCCCCGCGGCGAGGGCCGGCCGGGTGCACGTCGCGGACACGTTCCCCACGTTCGAGCACACCCAGCCCGCCCCCGACGCCGACACGAACGTCACCCCGGCCGGCAGCGTGTCCGCGACCGACAGGTTCGCCGCATCCGAGGGACCGTTGTTCACCACCACCAGCGAGTACGCCACGCTGCCGCCCGCCACCACCGTCGCCGGACCGGTCTTGGTGATCGCCAGGTCAGCCGACGCCGTCACCGTGGTGCTCGCCACCGAGATGTTGTTCGCCGGGTTCGGGTCGGCGGTTGCGGACGACACCGTCGCCGTGTTCGACAGCGACCCGCTCTGGGCGGGCGCGGTGACCAGGACGGTGATCGTCGGTGCGGTCGCGCCGGTCGCCAGCAGCGGCATGGTGCACGTCACGGACACGTTCCCGACGTTGGTGCAGGTCCAGCCGGTCCCGGTCGCCGACACGAAGGTGACGCCGGCCGGGAGAGTGTCGGTCACTGAGACACCGGTTGCGTCGGACGGGCCGTTGTTGGTCGCCGTGAGCTGGTAGGAGA
Organism: uncultured Actinomycetota bacterium; assembly: GCA_963711005.1. GTDB lineage: Bacteria > Actinomycetota > Actinomycetes > Prado026 > Prado026 > CAVQCJ01. The sequence continues at coordinate 168,880 of CAVQCJ010000002.1, forward strand.
CACCGCCGGCGGCCACCACCGTCGCCGGACCGGTCTTGGTGATCGCCAGATCCGCGGCGCCGGTGACCGAGGTGCTCGTGGACGAGCTGTTGTTCGACGGAACCGGGTCCGCCGTGGTCGAGGAGACGGACGCGGTGTTGGCCAGGGTCCCCGCCTGGGTCGGCGCAGTGACAGTCGCGGTGATCGTGGGCGCCGTCGCACCTGCGGCGAGGGCCGGCCGGGTGCACGTCACGGACACGTTCCCGACGTTCGAGCACGTCCAGCCCGCCCCGGTCGCCGACACGAACGTCACCCCGGCCGGCAGGGTGTCCGTCACCGACAGGTTCGCCGCGTCCGACGGGCCGTTGTTCACCACCACCAGCGAGTACGCCACCGACCCACCCGCCACCACCGTCGCGGGACCGGTCTTGGTGACCGCCAGGTCCGCCGACGCCGTCACCGTCGTGACCGCGACCGAGGTGTTGTTCGCCGCGTTCGGGTCGGCAGTGGTGGCCGCGACCGAGGCCGTGTTGGACAGGCTCGCCGCCTGAGCGGGGGCCGTCACGACGATCGTGATCGACGGAGCCGTCGCCCCGGTCGCCAGCGTCGGCAACGTGCAGGTCACCGACACGTTCCCCACGTTCGTGCAGGTCCAGCCCGCGCCGGTCGCCGACACGAACGTCACCCCGGCCGGCAGCGTGTCCGTCACCGACAGGTTCGCCGCGTCGGAGGGACCGTTGTCGGTGACCACCAGCTGGTAGGACACGGCACCGCCGGCCACCACCGTCGCCGGGCCGGTCTTGGTGATCGCCAGGTCAGCCGAAGCCGTCACCCCGGTCGTCACCGACGAAGTGTTGTTCGCCGGCACCGGGTCCGCCGTCGTGCTGGCCACGCTCGCCGTGTTGGTCAAGGTGGTCGCCTGCGCCGGGGCGGTCACCACCACCGTGATCGTCGGCGCCGTCACCCCCGCGGCAAGGGCCGGCCGGGTGCACGTCACCGACACGTTCCCCACGTTCGAGCACACCCACCCCGCCCCCGACGCCGACACGAACGTCACCCCGGCCGGCAGGGTGTCCGCGACGGACAGGTTCGCCGCGTCCGACGGACCGTTGTTCACCACCACCAGCGAGTACGCCACCGACCCACCCGCCGTCACCGTCGGCGGCCCCAGCTTCGTCATCGCCAGATCAGCCGACGCCGTCACCGCCGTCACCACAGTCGAGGTGTTGTTCGCCGGCACCGGGTCCGCGGTCGTCGAGGCCACCGAAGCCGTGTTCGACAACGACCCCGCCTGGGCCGGCGCCGTAACCACGATCGTGATCGTCGGCGCCGTCGCACCCGCCGCCAGGGCCGCCCGGGTGCAGGTCACCGACACGTTCCCCACGTTCGAGCACGCCCACCCCGCCCCCGACGCCGACACGAACGTCACCCCGGCCGGCAGCGTGTCCGCGACCGACAGGTTCGCCGCGTCCGACGGACCGTTGTTCACCACCACCAGCGAGTAGCTGACCGAGCCGGCCGCGACCACGGTGGCCGGCCCGGTCTTGGTGATCGCCAGGTCCGCCGACGCCGTCACCGCCGTCACCGGGTCGAGGTGTTGTTCGCCGGGTTCGGGTCGGCGGTGGTGGCTGCGACCGAGGCTGTGTTGGACAGGCTGCCGGCCTGCGCCGGTGCCGTCACGATCACCGTGATCGTCGGCGCCGTCGCGCCGGCGGCCAGGGCCGGCCGGGTGCAGGTCACCGACACGTTCCCGACGTTCGTGCACGTCCACCCCGCCCCGGTCGCCGACACGAACGTCACCCCGGCCGGCAGGGTGTCCGTCACCGACAGGTTCGCCGCGTCCGACGGGCCGTTGTTCACCACCACCAGCGAGTACGCCACCGACCCACCCGCCACCACCGTCGCGGGACCGGTCTTGGTGATCGCCAGATCCGCCGACGCCGTCACCGTCGTGACCGCGACCGAGGTGTTGTTCGCCGCGTTCGGGTCGGCAGTGGTGGCCGCGACCGAGGCCGTGTTGGACAGGCTCGCCGCCTGAGCGGGGGCCGTCACGACGATCGTGATCGACGGAGCCGTCGCCCCGGTCGCCAGCGTCGGCAACGTGCAGGTCACCGACACGTTCCCCACGTTGGTGCAGGTCCAGCCCGTGCCGGTCGCCGACACGAACGTCACCCCGGCCGGCAGCGTGTCCGTCACCGACAGGTTCGCCGCGTCGGAGGGACCGTTGTCGGTGACCACCAGCTGGTAGGACACGGCACCGCCGGCCACCACCGTCGCCGGGCCGGTCTTGGTGATCGCCAGGTCAGCCGAAGCCGTCACCCCGGTCGTCACCGACGAAGTGTTGTTCGCCGGCACCGGATCCGCCGTCGTGCTGGCCACGCTCGCCGTGTTGGTCAAGGTGGTCGCCTGCGCCGGGGCGGTCACCACCACCGTGATCGTCGGCGCCGTCGCCCCCGCGGCAAGGGCCGGCCGGGTGCACGTCGCGGACACGTTCCCCACGTTCGAGCACACCCACCCCGCCCCCGACGCCGACACGAACGTCACCCCGGCCGGCAGGGTGTCCGCGACCGACAGGTTCGCCGCGTCCGACGGGACCGTTGTTCACCACCACCAGCGAGTACGCCACCGACCCACCCGCCGTCACCGTCGGCGGCCCCAGCTTCGTCATCGCCAGATCAGCCGACGCCGTCACCGTCGTCACCACAGTCGAGGTGTTGTTCGCCGGCACCGGGTCCGCGGTCGTCGAGGCCACCGAAGCCGTGTTCGACAACGACCCCGCCTGGGTCGGCGCCGTAACCACGATCGTGATCGTGGGCGCCGTCGCACCCGCCGCCAGGGCCGCCCGGGTGCAGGTCGCCGACACGTTCCCCACGTTCGAGCACGCCCACCCCGCCCCCGACGCCGACACGAACGTCACCCCGGCCGGCAGCGTGTCCGCGACCGACAGGTTCGCCGCGTCCGACGGACCGTTGTTCACCACCACCAGCGAGTAGCTGACCGAGCCGGCCGCGACCACGGTGGCCGGCCCGGACTTGGTGATCGCCAGGTCCGCCGACGCCGTCACCGTCGTGATCGCGGTCGAGGTGTTGTTCGCGGCGTTCGGGTCCGCGGTGGCCGAGGTCACGGTCGCGGTGTTCGTCAACGCCGCCGCCTGGGCCGGAGCGGTCACGGTCACGGTGATGGTCGGGGCCGTCGCCCCGGTCGCCAGCGTCGGCCGGGTGCAGGTCACCGACACGTTCCCGACGTTCGTGCACGTCCACCCGGCGCCGGACGCCGACACGAACGTCACCCCGGCCGGCAGGGTGTCCGTCACCGACAGGTTCGCCGCGTCCGACGGGCCGTTGTTCACCACCACCAGCGAGTACGCCACCGACCCACCCGCCACCACCGTGGCCGGACCGGTCTTGGTGATCGCCAGGTCAGCCGACGGCGTGACCGTCGTCGTCGCCGTCGCGGTGTTGTTCGCCGCGTTCGGGTCGGCGGGTCGCCGACGACACGGTCGCCGTGTTGGTCAGAGTCGCCGCCTGGGCCGGGGCCGTCACGACGACCGTGATCGTCGGAGCCGTCGCACCCGTCGCCAGCGTCGGCAACGTGCAGGTCGCCGACACGTTCCCCACGTTCGTGCAGGTCCAGCCCGCGCCGGACGCCGACACGAACGTCACCCCGGCCGGCAGCGTGTCCGTCACCGACAGGTCGCCGCGTCGGACGGCCCGTTGTCCGTGACGGTCAGCTGGTAGGACACGCTGCCCGCCGCCACCACCGAGGCCGGACCGGTCTTGGTGATCGCCAGGTCGGCCGAAGCGGTCACCGCGGTGACCACGGCGGAGGTGTTGTTCGCGGCATTGGGGTCCGCGGTGGCGGCCGAGACCGTCGCCGTGTTGGACAACGACCCGGCCTGGGCGGGCGCGGTCACGACCACGGTGATCGTCGGGGCGGTCGCGCCCGTCGCCAGCGCCGGACGCGTGCACGTGACCGACACGTTCCCGACGTTCGAGCACGCCCAACCGGCCCCGGTCGCCGACACGAACGTCACCCCGGCCGGCAAGCGTGTCGGTCACCGTCAGCGCGGCGGCATCCGACGGACCGTTGTTCACCACCACCAGCGAGTACGTCACCAAGGAGCCGGCGACCACGGTGGCCGGACCGGTCTTGGTGATCGCCAGGTCGGCCGACGCGGTCACGGTCGTGACCGCGACCGCCGTGTTGTTCGCGGGGTTCGGGTCGGCGGTCGTGGACGAGACGGATGCGGTGTTGCTGAGCGAGGCAGCCTGGGCGGGAGCAGTCACCGTGATCGTGATCACCGGAGCCGTCGCGCCCGCCGCCAGCGTCGCACGGGTGCACGTCACCGAGACGTTCCCGACGTTGCGTGCACGCCCAGCCGCCGCCCGACGCCGGACACGAAGGTGACGCCCGCCGGGAGGGTGTCGGCGACCGAGACGTTGGCGGCGTCGGACGGGCCGTTGTCCGTCACCGTGAGCTGGTAGGCCACGCTGCCCGCCGCCACCACCGTGGCCGGACCGGTCTTGGTGATCGCCAGGTCGGCCGACCCGGTCACCGCTGTGGTGACGGACGAGGTGTTGTTCGCGGGGTTCGGGTCGGCGGTGGTGGAGGACACCGAGGCGGTGTTGGTCAGGCTCGCGATCTGCGGGGGCGCGGTGACCACGAGGGTGATGGTCGGAGCAGTCGCTCCCGTCGCCAGCGCCGGCCGGGTGCAGCTCGCCGAGACGTTGCCGACGTTCGAGCAGGTCCAGCCCGTCCCGGTCGCGGACACGAAGGTCACACCGGCCGGCAGCGTGTCCGTGACGGTGAGGTTCGCGGCGTCCGACGGGCCGTTGTCCACCACGACCAGCGAGTAGGTCACCGTGCCCGCGGCCGTCACGGTGGCCGGACCGGTCTTGGTCATCGACAGGTCGGCGGACCCGGTGACCGTGGTGCTCGCCGTCGCGGTGTCGTTGGCCGGGTTGGGGTCCGGGGTGGCCGAGGAGACCGTCGCGCTGTTGGTCAGCGTGCCCGCCTGGCCGGGCGCGGTCACCACCACGGTGATCACCGGTGCGCTGGACCCGGTGGTGAGCGTCGGGCGGGTACAGGTCGCCGAGACGTTGCCCACGTTGCTGCACGTCCAGCCCGCGCCGCTGGCCGAGACGAAGGTGACCCCCGCGGGCAGGGTGTCCGCGACCGACAGGCCGGACGCGTCCGACGGGCCGTTGTTCGTGACGGTCAGCTGGTAGGACACGCTGCCCGCCGCCACGACCGAGGCCGGACCGGTCTTGGTGATCGCCAGGTCGGCCACCGGGCCGACAGCCGTCGTGACGGAGCTGGTGTTGTTGGCGGCGTTCGGGTCGGCGGTCGCCGCGGACACGGTCGCGGTGTTGGTGAGGGTGGCCGCCTGGGTGGCGCGGTCACCACCAGGGTGATGGCCGGGGCCGTGGTCCCGGTCGCCAGCGCCGGCCGGGTGCAGGTGACCGAGACGTTGCCGACGTTGGTGCAGGTCCAGCCGCGTCCCGGTCGCCGAGACGAACGTCACCCCGGCCGGGAGCGTGTCCAGCACCGACAGGTTCGCGGCATCCGAGGGACCGATGTCGGTGACCGAGAGCTGGTAGGACACCGCTCCGGAGGCGAGGACGTTGGCCGGGCCGGTCTTGGTGATCGCCAGGTCGGCAGACGCGGTGACGGTGGTGCTCGTCGTCGAGGTGTTGTTCGCGGCGTTCGGGTCGGGGGTGGCCGACGTGACCGTCGACGTGTTGGTGAGCGTCGCCGCCTGCGCAGGGGCCGTCACGACGACGGTGATCGTCGGCGCGGTCGCGCCGGCCGCCAGCGCCGGCCGGGTGCAGGTCGCGGACACGTTCCCGACGTTGGTGCAGGTCCAGCCGGCACCGGTCGCGGAGACGAAGGTGACTCCGGCCGGCAGGGTGTCGGTCACGGACAGGTTCGCCGCGTCCGACGGACCGTTGTTCACCACCACCAGCGAGTAGCTGACCGAGCCGGCCGCGACCACGGTGGCAGGCCCGGACTTGGTGATCGACAGGTCGGCCGACGCGGTCACGGCGGTGCTGGTCGAGGAGGCGTTGTTCGCCGGGTTCGGGTCGCTGGTCGTACTGGCGACGCTCGAGCTGTTGACCAGGGTGCCGGCCTGGGCCGGAGCCGTGACCACGACGGTGATGGTCGGCGCGGTGGCCCCGGCCGCCAGGGCAGGCCGGGTGCAGGTCACCGAGACGTTCCCGACGTTGGTGCACGTCCAGCCGGCGCCGGTCGCCGACACGAACGTCACGCCGACCGGCAGGGTGTCGGTCACCGACAGGTTCGCCGCGTCCGACGGACCGTTGTTCACCACCACCAGCGAGTACGACACGTTGCTCCCGGCCACCACCGTCGCCGGACCGGTCTTGGTGATCGCCAGGTCGGCCGACGCCGTCACCGCCGTCACCACGGTCGAGGTGTTGTTGGCCGGCACCGGGTCCGCGGTCGTCGAGGCCACCGAAGCGGTGTTCGACAGCGACGCCCGCCTGGTTCGGCGCCGTCACCACGATCGTGATCGTCGGCGCCGTCGCCCCCGCCGCGAGGGCCGGCCGGGTGCAGGTCACCGACACGTTCCCCGACGTTCGTACAGGTCCAGCCGGCGCCGGTCGCCGACACGAAGGTGACGCCCGCCGGCAGGGTGTCCGCGACCGACAGGTTCGCCGCGTCCGACGGACCGTTGTTCACCACGACGAGCGAGTACGAGACGTTGTTCCCGGCCACGACCGTGGCCGGGCCGGTCTTGGTGATCGCCAGGTCCGCCGAGGCGGTCACGCCGGTCACGGCCGTCGAGGTGTTGTTCGCCGGGATCGGGTCGGCCGTGGTCGAGGCCACCGACGCGGTGTTCGACAGCGACCCGGCCTGGTTCGGCGCCGTTGACGACGATCGTGATCGTCGGTGCGGTCGCCCCAGTCGCCAGAGCTGGCCGGGTGCAGGTGACCGACACGTTCCCGACGTTCGTGCAGGTCCAGCCGGTGCCGGTCGCCGACACGAAGGTGACGCCCGCCGGCAGGGTGTCCGCGACCGACAAGTTCGCCGCATCCGACGGACCGTTGTTCACCACGACCAGCGAGTACGACACGTTGTTCCCGGCCACGACCGTGGCTGGGCCGGTCTTGGTGATCGCCAGGTCAGCCGACGCCGTCACCCCGGTGGTCACCGACGAGGTGTTGTTCGCCGGGACCGGGTCGGCCGTCGTCGAGGACACCGACGCGGTGTTCGTCAGCGACCCGGCCTGCGCCGGGGCCGTCACGGTCACGGTGATCGTCGGCGCGGTCGCCCCCGCGGCAAGGGCCGGCCGGGTGCAGGTCACCGACACGTTCCCCACGTTCGAGCACGTCCAGCCCGTCCCGGTCGCGGACACGAACGTCACCCCGGCCGGCAGCGTGTCCGCGACCGACAAGTTCGCCGCGTCCGAGGGACCGTTGTTCACCACCACCAGCGAGTACGCCACCGACCCACCCGCCGTCACCGTCGGCGGCCCCAGCTTGGTCATCGCCAGGTCCGCCGACGCCGTCACCGCCGTCACCGCCGTCGAGGTGTTGTTCGCCGGGACCGGGTCGGCAGTGGTCGTACTGGCAACACTCGCCGTGTTGGACAGGCTGGCCGCCTGCGCCGGTGCCGTCACGATCACCGTGATCGTCGGCGCCGTCGCGCCGGTCGCCAGCGCCGGCCGGGTGCACGTCACGGACACGTTGCCCACGTTCGAGCACATCCACCCCGCCCCGGACGCCGACACGAACGTCACCCCGGCCGGCAGCGTGTCCGCGACCGACAGGTTCGCCGCATCCGACGGACCGTTGTTCACCACCACCAGCGAGTACGCCACGCTGCCGCCCGCCACCACCGTCGCCGGACCGGTCTTGGTGATCGCCAGGTCAGCCGACGCCGTCACCGTGGTGCTCGCCACCGAGGTGTTGTTGGCGGCGTTCGGGTCGGCGGTCGTGCTCGACACGCTGGACGTGTTCGACAGCACGGCAGCCTGGCCCGGAGCCGTCACGACGATCGTGATCGTGGGCGCGGTCGCGCCGGTCACCAGCGCCGGGCGGGTGCACGACACCGAGACGTTCCCGACGTTGGTGCAGGTCCAGCCCGCGCCGGTCGCCGAGACGAAGGTGATCCCGGCCGGGAGCGTGTCCGTCACCGTCAGCGAGGCGGCGTCGGACGGACCGTTGTTCACCACCACCAGCGAGTACGACACCGACCCACCGGCCACCACCGTCGCCGGACCGGTCTTGGTGATCGCCAGGTCGGCCGACGGCGTGACCGTGGTGCTCAGCGACGAGCTGTTGTTCGCAGCGTTCGGGTCGGTCGTGGTCGCCGCAACCGACGCGACGTTCGACAGCGTCGCCCCCTGGGCCGGCGCGGTCACCGTCACCGTGATCGCGGGCGCGGACGTCCCGGTGGCGAGCGCGGGTCTCGTACAGGTGACCGACACGTTCCCCGTGTTGGTGCAGGTCCAGCCCGCCCCGGACGCCGAGACGAACGTCACCCCGGCCGGCAGCGTGTCCGTCACCGTCAGCGAGGCTGCGTCCGACGGCCCGGCGTTCGCGACCGCGAGCGAGTAGCTGACGCTGGCGCCGGCCGCCACCGTCGCCGGGCCGGTCTTGACGATGGACAGATCGGCCAGCGGGGTGACCGTCGTCGACGCCGTCGAGGTGTTGTTCGCGGGCGTCTGGTCCGGCGTGGTGGCCGTAACGGTCGCGGTGTCGGTCAATGTCGCGGCCTGGGCCGGTGCGGTCACGACGACGGTGATCGCCGGGGCGGTCGCGCCGTTGGCCAGCGCCGGACGCGTGCACGTCACCGACACGTTCCCGACGTTCGAGCACGCCCAACCGGCCCCGGTCGCGGACACGAACGTCACCCCGGCCGGCAGCGTGTCCGTGACCGACAGGCCGGTCGCGGCGGACGGGCCTGCGTTCGCGACCGTCAACGTGTAGGTGACGGACCCCAGCGCGTTGACGGAGGCCGGGCCGGTCTTCGTGATCGACAGGTCGGCGCACTCGGCACCGCCGCTGACACCCGGGATGGTGGCGGGAGCGGCGGTCGCCGTCTGGCCGGCGGCGCCCGCCGACGACCCGTACACCAGGTTCCCGGTGGTGGTGATGCCGTTGGCTCCGGCGGTCACGGTCTGGGCGGTCGGCGCGCTGGAGGTGAAGATCCAGCCGCCGCCTCCACCGCCACCGGGACCGTGCGCGCTCGCCGCGCCCGCCTGCGTGGCCCAGGCGTCGCCGCCGCGGCCGCCGTTCGCGTTGAGGGTCGCGCCGGCGAGCGAGCCGCTCGGCGAGGTGAGGACGATGGTCCCGCCCGCTCCACCGCCACCGCCGCCGTCGTTCGCGGTGAGGTTGTACGCGGCTGCGCCGTTGGCCGTGATGGTGCCGGCGCCGCCCACCGACGCAGCCCGGATCAGCACCATGCCGCCGCCGGCCGCGCCGCTGGAGTTCGGGGCGGTGAAGTTGTTGCCGGTGCCCGCGCCGCCGCCGCCGCCGAGGACGACCCGCGCCGCCGTCGCCGGGATGGCCACGCCGCCGTACCCGCCGGTGGCCACCCCCGAGTTCCACGCGTTGCCGCCCTGGCCGCCGGTCCCGCCGTTGCCGCCGCCGCCGCCGCCGGTGTTCTGGTCGTTCGCGGTCGGGTTCCCGTCCGTGCCGCCGCCGCCTGCGTTGGCCGGCGCTCCCCTGGCCACGTCGCCGCCCGGATAGCCGTCGCCCGCCGTGGTCTGCGTCGGGGTGCCGGCGATGCCCTCGCCCTTGGTCCCGTCGGTGCCGATCGTCGCGCTGCGGACGACATCGGTGTTGGCGGTCCCGGCGGCGCCGGCGCGCTGGATGCCGATGCCGCCGCGGAACCCGAGAGCATCGACACTCACGGTGCCGTTGAGGGTGAGGGTTCCGATCGTGTCCAGTGCGAGGACGCCGCCGACGGAGCCGTTCCACGCCGAAGCGGTCAGCGTCGAGCTGGTGGTCGCTGTCGTGTACTGCGGGACGCGCACGACCTGGAAGGTCTTCTGCCCGGACGTGGCCGTGGCGGCGGCGGTGACGTAGCCGTTGATCAGGCCGGCACCCGCTCCGAGACCGGAGATGCCCACCGATCCGGCCACCACCGCTGACGTGGCCCGCACGTACTCGTACAGGCCGGACGCGTTGAGCGCGGTGTAGCCGGACGCCGGAGCCGCGGCAACCCCGTCGCCGTACGCGTTCGTGTTCGTCGAGTTGATGTCGGCGGCCTGCATCTCGATGACCAGCAGCAGGTCGCCGGCGGCGATCGGGGTCGCGGCCCCGGACGGGGCGCCGACGGAGATGCTGGTGGCCCCGGCAGCCACCGATCCCACGCCCGGGTAGTAGGTGTTGACGACCCCGCTGAGGACGCCGCCGGCTCCGGAGCCGCCCGGCGTCGCACACGCACCTGCGGCGCTCGCCGGGACGGCCAGCAGAACGGTCGGACCGAGGGTCAGCGCGCACGCCAAAGACGCCGCCGACACTACGGCGACGCCCTTGTTCCTCCCCCGTCGACGTTCGGTCGACAGCATGGACCAGCTTCTCCTCGCAGCCGGGCCGAGCCTAGGGGAACGGACGCGCCGGGATCACCCTCCGAAGGCCGTGTCTACTGACCGAACGCGTTGTCCACAGCCCTGCCGCGCACCCCGCGATCTTGCTAGCCGGCGACCTGCCGGTCGGCGCTGAGCAGCACCGGCCCCGACAGCGGGACACGTGCCTCGCTCGTCCGGTCGAACAGCAGGAGCCCGGTCGGGTCGACCCGGACGCGGAGGCGATCGTCGATGCGGGGGTTGACCCGAGGCGGCGCCCGGAACACCAGCGGCTTCGTGGCGCGGTCGACTCCCTCGGCCCACGCGTGCACGAGGTTCTCGTTGCCCAGGGCCTCGACGTAGGAGACGACGACCTCGAAGCCCGGGCCCTCGTCGGCGCCGACCGGGGTGAGCGACTCGGGCCGGATGCCGAGGACGACCTCCCCGTCGGGTGCACCCGGGACGACCAACCGCAGCGGGCCCGCCGCCAGGGTGCCCTGGCTGACCCGGCCGTCCAGCAGGTTCATGCTGGGCGTACCGAGGAAGCCGGCCACGAACAGGTTCACCGGGTTCTCGTAGACCTGGGCCGGGGGGCCGGCCTGCTGCAGCCGCCCGTCCCGCATGACGACGATCCGCTCGCCCAGGGTCATGGCCTCGACCTGGTCATGGGTGACGTAGATGCTCGTGATCCCGAGCCTGCGGTGCACCTCGGCGATCTCGCTGCGCATCTGGGTGCGGAGCTTGGCGTCGAGGTTGCTCAGCGGCTCGTCCAGCAGGAACGCCAGCGGCTCGCGTACCAGTGCGCGCCCCATGGCGACGCGCTGCCGCTGCCCGCCGGACAGCTGTCCCGGCCGGCGCCGCAGCAGCGGGGTCAGCTCGAGCATCTCGGCCACCCGCCGGACCTCCGCGTCGAGCCGGGCGCGCGGGACATGGCGCTCCTTGAGCGGGAAGGCCAGGTTCTTGTACACCGTCAGGTGCGGGTAGAGCGCATAGCTCTGGAAGACCATCGCGATGTCGCGCCTGCCCGGCGGCAGCTCCTGCACCTCGCGGCCGGCGATCAGCACCCGCCCGGCGGACAGCTTCTCCAGGCCGGCCACACACCTGAGCACCGTGCTTTTCCCGCAGCCGGACGGACCGACGAAAGCCACCAGCTCGCCGTCGTCGATGGTGAGGTCCAGCCCTTCCAGGGCCACCACGGGTGGTTTGCCCGGGTAGACCTTGCGCAGTCCCTGGAGAACGATCGGTGCCATCGACGAGTCCCTCTACTTGATCCCGGACGAGGCGATCGACCGCACGAACATGCGCTGACCGATCAGGAACAGGATGATCACCGGCAGCTGGCTCATCAGCGTCGCGGCCATCAGCAGCGGCCAGTCGGTCAGGTGCGCGCCCTGGAACGTGGACAGCCCCAGCTGCATGGTCATGTTGTCCGGGTTCTGGATCGCGACCAGCGGCCACAGGAAGTCGTTCCAGATGCTCAGGAAGGTCAGCACGGCCAGCGTGGCCAGCGGCGGCCCCATCAACGGGACCAGGATCTTCAGGAAGACACCCAGCCGGCTCGCCCCGTCGATGCGTCCGGCCTCCTCCAGGTCCGGGGGCAGGGCCAGGAAGAACTGGCGCATCATGAAGATGCCGAAGGCCGTGACGAGGTTGGGCACGATCAACGCGCCCAGGGTGTCGATCAGCCCGAACGACTTGACGATCAGCAGGGTCGGGATCAGCACGACCTGGAACGGCACCATCAGGGTGGCCAGCAGCAGCATGAAGGCCAGCCCGGAGCCGCGGAACCTGAGGCGGGCGAAGGCGTACCCGGCAAGGCTGCACAGGACCAGGTTGGAGATCACCACCACCACGGACACGATCGCGGTGTTCACCAGCCAGCGTCCGAACGGCGACCCCGTCCACACGGCGCTGAAGTTGGACCACTGGATCGAGCTCGGCAGGACGGGCGGGAACTGCCGTGCCTCCGCGTTGGTGGAGACCGCGGTCACCACCATCCAGACCAGCGGGGTCAGCATCACCACTGCGAGCGGCAGCAGCAGCAGGTGCCAGGCGCTCGGTCGCCGGCTCCGCGGGGCGGTCGCGAGGTCGTACTCCGGCAGCGGGTCGACGAGCGCGGGAGGCAGCGGGACCGGGTGCGCCATCGTTCACCGCTCCCCGTGCGAGAGCCGGCGGCCGACCGTGAGCTGGACGGCGGTGACGACCAGGATCGCCAGGAACAGGACGTACGCGATCGCCGACGCGTAGCCGCCGTTGAAGAACTGGAACGCCTGGACGTACAGGTAGTAGACGACGACCGTCGTCGCCCCCACCGGCCCGCCCTTGGTGGTCACGAAGATCTCGTCGAACAGCTGCAGGGCGTTGATCGTCAGCCAGATCACCAGGAACAGCGAGGCGGGGGCCAGCAGCGGCACCTCGACCCGCCAGAACGTACGCCACCGGGTGCACCCGTCCATGGCAGCCGCCTCGAGCAGGTCAGCCGGCACGCTCTGCAGCGCGGCGAGGTAGATGATCACCCCGAAACCCAGCCAGCCCCAGACGGTCATCAGGACGATCGACAGCAGGGCCTCGTGCGGGTCGCGGAAGAAGCCCTGGCTGGCGATGCCGACCTTGTTCAGCGCGGCGTTCGCCAGGCCGAAGTCCGGGTCCAGCAGCCAGTTGAACATGGTCGCTGTCGCGACGGTGGACGTGACCACCGGGATGAAGACCGCCAACCGGTAGAACGAGATCCCCCGGACCCGGCGGTTGAGCGCACTGGCCACGAGCATCGAGCCGATCAGGCAGACCGGCACGAAGACGAGGGTGTAGACGATCGTGTTGCGCACCGAGTTGGCGAACTGCGGGTCATGCAGGAGCTTGCGGTAGTTGGCGAGGCCGACCCACGTGCCCGCCCCGATCAGGTCGTTGTGCTCGAAGGACAGGACGAACGCCCACACGACCGGGACGAGCCCGAACAGACCGATCAGCAGGACCGACGGGCTGATGAACGCCCAGCCGGCGAAGGTGTCCGACCACCACACCCGCCGCAGTACGGGCGGGCGCGCCCGCGTCGGGCCCGCTCCCGCCGGGAGCGGCGTGTGGGTGGTGGTCGTCACCGTCGCTGCGCCGCCGTCACTGACCAGAGGCGATGGCGGAGTCGGCCTGCTGGGCTGCCGCGTCGAGGGCGTCCTTCGGTGACGTCTGCCCGATCAGGACGCCCTGCATCTGGCTGCCGATGGCCTGGCTGATCTGCGGGTAGGTCTTGGTGTTGGGGCGAGCCTTGGTGACGTTGGTCAGGTTGAGGACGAACACCGCGTCACCCGGGTACTTGGCCAGGTAGGCCGTGTAGCCGTCCGCCTTGGTCTCCGACTCCCGGGTGGGCAGGTCGCCGGTGCCGAGGATGAACTGCGCGTGGGTCTTCGTGCTGGTCAGCCAGGTGAGGAAGGTCCATGCGGCCTGCTCGCGGGCGCTGCCGTTGTTGAAGAGCATCCAGTTGTCCGGCCCGGCGATGCTCGAGTGGGTGCCGCTGGCCGCGGGCAGGATCTGCGTCCCGTAGCTGACGTCGGAGTTGATGCTGGACAGGTCCCACGGCCCGGTCCAGAGCATCCCGATCTTGCCCGAGTTGAACAGGTTCAGGTAGTTGCCGTTGCCCGGGTCGAGGTAGACCGACTTGTCCGTGACGGCCATGTCGTGCAGCAGCTGGGTGGCCTGCAGACCGGCCGGGGAGTCGAACGCGGACTTGGTCCCGTCCGCGCTCAGCAGTTCGCCACCGGCCTGCCAGAGCATCGCGACCCACCGCCAGGTGGTGTCCTCCGACCCGTCCGCGACGTACGCCCACCCGTACTGCTTCTTGGCGCTGTCGGTCAGCTTCTTGGCTGCCGCCCGGAAGTCGTCCCAGGTCCAGGAGTCCGTCGGGTAGGCCACCCCGGCGGCGTCGAACAGCTTCTTGTTGTAGACCAGCGCGAGGTTGTCGACGAGCGCAGGCACGCCGTAGACCTTGCCGTCGGTCGTGGCCGCGTCGCGCTCGAACGAGTAGAAGTCGTTCCAGTCGAAGCTCGCCGCCTTGACCTTGCCGGTGAGGTCGACGACCTGCGGCCGGCCGGCCAGCGCGGCGATGGACGAGCCGAACTCGTACGCGATGTCGGGCATGGTGCCGGCGGCCATGCCGGCGAGCGTCTTCGTCAGCGCCCCGTCGTTGCCGCCGTTGAAGAGCAGCTTGACCTGGATCTTGGGGTTGGCCGCGTTCCAGGCCGCCACCTGCGCGGTGATCACCTTGGCCTCGACGTCGGTGTAGCCGTGCGAGAGCGTGATCTGAACGACCCCCCCGGAGGAGGAGGCCGGGCCGCTGCTCGAGCCACCACCGCTGCTGCTGCTCGTGCAGGCCGCAAGAGTCAGCGCGGCAACAGCGGCACCGACGAGTGCGGCGCTTCGACGCGGGCTCCATGCCATGGTGAGGCTCCTCGAGGACGTGGTCAGGACGCGGAGTGGTCCAGGATGACCGAGCGAGTGAGGTTACGTGGTCGGTCAGGGTCCAGGCCGCGGTGGGCGGCCAGCGCCAGGGCCAGGCGCTGGGCGCGTACCAGCTGCGCAAGCGGGTCGAGGCCGTCGCAGACGACCGTCGCCCCGGTGGCCCGGACGTCGTCCACCAGACCGTCCGGCGCGGCGCCGAAGATCCAGACCAGGGTTCGGCCGGTGGCGACGGCGATCGGGCCGTGCCGGTAGTCCATCGCGGGGTACGACTCCGACCAGGCCTGGGCGGCCTCGCGCACCTTGAGTGCGGCCTCGTGCGCCAGCCCGACCGTCCACCCGGTACCGAGGAACACGAACTGGTCGAAGTCCCCCGGGTCGACCGGGAGCGGGCCGGCCACCGCGGCCTCGCTGTCGGCGAGAGCGCCGGACAGGTCCTCGCCCAGGGCGGCCCGGACGAGGGCCAGCAGCGTGGTCGGGAACCGCGTCTGCACGACGCTCGACTCGTCGGCGAAGTCGAGCAGCAGCCGCTCGTCCGAGACCGCGTCGACGGCCTGCCCGGTGACCGCGGTGACCGCGACCTTGGTCTGCCCCGCCGGGACCCGAGCGAGGGCATCGAGGATCTCGGTCGTCGTGCCGGACCGGGTGATGGCGACGACACGGTCGTAGCTCCGGCCGGCCGGGACCTCCGAGGCGTACGCGGCGTCGGTCTCGCCCAGTCCCGCGCGCTCGCGCAGCACTGCGTACGCCATCGCGACGAACGCGGACGTACCGCAGCCGATGGCCAGGACGCGCTCGCCCGGGGCGCCGAGCAGGATGCGCGCCTGCTCGACGAGGCCCGATGCCTGCCGCCACATCGCCGGCTGGCTGGCGATCTCCTGTTCGGTGACCGGCGTCGCGCGCTGACCGTTCTCGCCGGAGCTGTGCGAAGGCATGCCGCAAGTATGGTCATCTGTGAGCGATCTGTGCAGTAGTCGACAGGATATGGACATTCGAGATGAGCGAATCTCCACGCTCCGGGGTGGTCCTCCGACCCCTACTCTCCTGGCATGCCGTCTCCCTCGATCGTGGTCATGGGCGCCGGCGTCGCCGGCCTGTCCGCCGCCCTCCTGCTCGCGCGGGACGGGCACCGCGTGACCGTGCTGGAGCGGGACGAGGTCGGAGCGGGCGGTCCTGAAGACGCCCCGGGGTGGCGACGGCAGGGGGTGCCGCACTACCTGCAGCCGCACGCCTTCATCCCGCGCGGACGTCTCGAGCTCCAGCGCAGCCTCCCCGATGTGTACGCCGAGCTGCTGGCGGCCGGTGCGCATGACGTCGACGTACGTCGCAAGCTGCCCGGCACCCCAGGTCCGCAGGACCAGGACCTGCAGTACCTCGCGGTCCGGAGGCCGCTGGTGGAGTGGGCGCTCCGGCAGGCGGTCGGCCGCGAGCCGGCGGTCCAGGTCCGAGCAGGCGAGCGGCCCACCGGCGTCCAGCTGCAGGGGGGCCGCGTGCGGGGGGTCCGGATCGACGGCTCGGTCCTGCCCGCCGACCTCGTGGTGGACGCGCTGGGACGCCGAACGCCCACCGCTTCGTGGCTGGCGGCCGCAGGGGTCGCCGAGGCACCGGTCGAGAGCAGCGACTGCGGCGTCGTGTACTACAGCCGCTACTACCGGCAGCGGCAGGGCTTCGAGCTGCCCGACGGACCCTGGCTGCTCAGCCCGCGGGGAGACCTCGGGTACCTCGGCTACGCGACCTTCCCCGGCGACAACGGGACGTTCGCAGCACTGCTCGCCGTGCCTCCGGGTGTCCCGGCGTGGCGGGCGTTCAAGGACGTCTCGGTGTTCGAGGCGGCCGTCGCCCAGATCCCCGCCCTGCGCGCGTGGGTCGATCCCGATGGCGTCGAACCCATCACGGATGTGCTTGCGATGGCGGGGCTGCGCAACACGCTCCGCGACATCGGGCCGGCCGTCGCAGCAGGCGTCGTCCCGGTGGGCGACTCCCACGGCCACAGCGACCCCGTCCTCGCCCACGGGTTGGCGTTCGCGCTCGTGGACGCCGCCATGCTGGCCGAGCAGCTGCGGGAGCATCCCGCGCAGCCCGACGCGCTGGCCGCGTATCGCGCCGCGACGGGCCCGGCTCTGCGCGAGCGACACGATCTCGCGACCGCGGTCGACGACCAGCGCCTGCGCATGTGGTGCGGGGAGTCGGTGGATGTCGCGCACCGGGAGGGCGCGTACGCACTCTTCAGCCTCGTGGCCGCCGGCGCCGCCGCCCTGGTGGACGCCGATGTGTTCCGCGTCTTCGTGCGTCGGACCGGGCTGCTGGACAGCACGCAGGTCCTGGACGCGGACCTCGGCCTGCAGGGCCGGATCGAGGGTCTGTTCGCCCGGATGGCGGCGGTTCCCCGGCCGCCAGCCGGACCCCCGCTCGAGGAGATGCTGGCGCTGGTCGGCGCCGCCGCCCCCGCCCACTAGCACCCCGCCTGGTACGGACCGATGGTCCACGGAGCGGTCTGAGACCGTTTCCGCCCTTCAGAACCCGGGATCCGCAGTCGACGTTACGGACGGGGGCCGGCCGCGGCGTGGGCCAGCCGGCGCCCGGGAGGACGTGATGGACCCGACCCTGTCGCTGCCGGACGTGCTCGTCGCGCTGGCGGACGTGCGCGCCACGGGCTGCCTGCGCGTGGACGCCGTGCCCGGCAACGCGCTGGTGTTCCTGCGCGACGGGCAGGTCTACGCCGCGACGGTGCCCACCGAGCGCGAACCGCTGGGCGCCCGCCTCGTCGCCGCCGGCATCCTCGCCGACGAGGACCTCGCCGCCGCGCTGGACGCGCAGCACGAGGAGCTGCTGGTCGCCTGGCGCCTCGGCGAGCTCGTGGTGCACCTGGGGATGGCCGACCGCAGCGCCGTCGAGCGGGTCGTGGCCGCCCTGCTGCTCGAGGACCTGGACGTCCTGCTCTCCTGGCCGGTCAGTAGCGCCCGGTTCCGGCCCGGCGTGCGCACCCGGCAGGACGTGTCGCCGGCTGTCACGATCCCGGCACTGCTCGACCCGGTCTGGCGCACGCTGCCGGACCCGGAGCCGGCCGCCGCCACGCAGGCTCCGTTCGTCCTCGAACCCGGCGAGCCCAACCGCGTCGTCGAGTACGCGTTCGTCGGCGCAGCGATGGACGCTCTCGCAGCGGAACCGGCGACCGCGCAGGCGGTGGCGATGCTGCACCCCGAGGCGGCGGCGGAGTCCCAGGACGCGCTGCCGGAGGTCGTCGACACCGCCGACGTGCTTCGACAGATCCGTGGACTCAACCGCGCTGCCGGTGACGCGGACGAGAACGACGAGCACGACGGACCCGGCGGCGACGCGAGCACGGGGCGCGCCGAGCGCGCCGATCCCGGCCAGCGCAGCGATCCGGGTCAGCGCGGCCCGGCGACCGAGCCGGACGAACGGCAGCCTGCGCGGCTCGAGCTCAACGCGCTGGCCGAGCAGGCGCGGGTCGCGCCTGCTCCGCGGCCGCGCCGCGGGCTGTTCCGCCGCAACCGCTAGCCCCCCCGACGGTCAGTCGGGCGCGGCCGTCACGAGCACCCGCAGCGACCGGGCGACCACGTCGGCCATGGCGTCCCGCGCGGGGGCGAGGTAGCGGCGGGGGTCGACCACGCCCGGGTCCCGGTCGAGCTCGGCGCGGACGACGGAGGTGAACGCGATGTTCAGCGCCGTCCCGATGTTGACCTTGACCATCCCGGCGCGGACGGCCCGCTGCAGCTCCTGGTCGGAGACCCCGGACGAGCCGTGCAGCACCAGCGGGACGTCGATGGCCGCCGCCAGCCGTTCGATGAGGTCGTGGTCGAGCCGGGCCGTGCGGTCGAGCATCGCGTGCGAGCTGCCGACCGCGACGGCCAGCGCGTCGACACCGGTCGCACGGACGTAGGCCGCCGCCTCGCCGGGGTCGGTCCGCGCACCGGGCGCGTGCGCGCCGTCCTTGCCGCCCACCGCGCCCAGCTCGGACTCGACCCACAGCCCGTGCTCGTGCCCCCAGCGCGCCGCCGCCGACGTCGCCGCGACGTTCTCGTCGTAGGGCCGGGTCGAGGCGTCGTACATGACGGACCCGAAGCCGTGCCCGTCAGCGGCGTGCAGGAGATCGTCGGACTCGACGTGGTCCAGGTGCAGGGCGACCTCGGCGGACGACGCACGGGCCACCGCGGCGCAGGCGTCGGCCAGCGGGGCGAGCCGCCCGCCGTGGAACTTCACGGCGTTCTCGCTGATCTGCATGATCACGGGCAGGCCCGCCTGTTCCGCACCGGCGGCGATCGCCTCGGCGTGCTCGAGGCAGATCGCGTTGAACGCGCCGAGGCCGTGGCCGGCCGCGCGGGCGCCGTCCACCAGCACGGCAGTGGGCAGCAGGGTCACAGGGTCACCGGGGCGCGCAGCGCGTCGGGCAGCAGGTCGCCGTGGGCCTCGGTCAGTGCGTCGCACAATGCCCAGATCCGGTCGACCGACAAGGTCGCGGCCGTGTTCGGGTCGACCATCGCCGCCTGCCGCACCAGCCGTGGGTCGCCCTCGACGGCCGCCCGGACCGCGAGCTCGCCGACGCTCACGAACGAGCGGTTCAACGCGGCGCACTGCGGCGGCAGGTCGCCGACGTGCATCGGGTGCGCACCGAGCTCGTCCAGCGCGGTGGGCACCTCGACCGCGTACCCGTCCGGCAGGTTGGTGATCAGACCCAGGTTCGGGACGTTCGCGAAGATCGTCCGTGGCGTCCCCGTCTCGAGCGAGTGGATCACCTGCGGCGCGTACTCGGTGCTGTCCCGGTCGATCTCCAGCCGCTGCCCCGCGCGCAGGCTGTCCCGGACCCGGACGTACTCGGCGAGGTTCTCCTCGCTGATCCGGACGTAGTCGCCGACCGGGATGCGCAGCCGCTCGACCTCCGCGTCGTCGTGCAGGTACCACGGCACGTACTCGCTGGAGTGCTCGCTGGTCTCGGTCGGGTAGTACCCGAGCCGGCGGTACATGTCGACCCGCACCCGCCGGCGCAGCTGGGGGTCGGCGGCGATCCGTTCGTCCAGCAACGGGTACAGGCTCCGGCCGTCCCGCTCCCAGCGCAGCACCCAGGCCTGGTGGTTGACGCCGGCCGACCAGTAGGACACCTCGTCGAACGGGACGTCGACGACCTCGCACAGGCCCCGCACCGTCCAGTAGACGGAGTGGCACAGGCCGAGCACCTTGAGCCGCGGTGCCACCGCGTGCAGGTACGCCACGTTCATCGCCATCGGGTTGGTGTAGTTGAGCAGCCACGCGTCCGGGCAGACCTCGAGCATGTCCCGGGCGATCGCGTCGAGGACCGGGAAGGTGCGCAGCCCGCGGAAGATGCCGCCGACCCCGATCGTGTCGCCGATCGTCTGGCGCAGCCCGAACGACGCCGGCACCTCGATGTCCCGGACGGTGGCCGCGTGCATGCCGACCTGGATCGAGTTCACGACGTAGGAGGCACCGTCGAGAGCCCGGCGCCGGTCGGCCGAAGCCACGATCTGCGGCTTGACGCCGAGCTGGTCGGCGGTGGCGGCGGCGATTGCCTCGGCGGTCTGGAGCCGCTCCGGGTCGATGTCGTGGAGCACGAGCCGCACGTCGGCCAGCTCGGCGAAGCCGAGGATGTCGCCGAGCAGCTCGCGGGTGAACACGACGCTGCCCGCTCCGAGGAACGTGATCGTGGCCGGTGCGCGTCCGGGACTCATGGCTGAAGTGTTGCGTCTGGCTGGCCAAACGCTCAAGAACGTACGAGAATGTGTGCAAAGTGAACGTCCGGAGGTGAGCGATCCGCTGGCCTCCGAGGGACCGCCGGAGGAAGCAGCCCCGTGGCACGTGTCTCGCTGCGCCGAGCCGACCGGGTCTCGGCGATCCTCGAGAGGCTGGCGGCCGAGCACTCGCTCAACGCCGCCGACCTGGCCGAGGAGTTCGGCGTCTCGTCGGCGACGCTGCGCCGCGACCTGCAGATGCTCGAGGACCAGAAGCTGCTCTCGCGCACGCACGGCGGGGCGCTGGCGCAAGACGTCGCCTACGAGCTCCCGGTCCGCTACCGAGGCGGTCGCAACCGGGACCAGAAGCGCAGGATCGCGGCCGCCGCCGCCGCGCTGCTGCCCAAGGGTCCGCTGACGATGGGGCTGACCGGGGGCACCACGACCAGCGAGGTCGCCAGGATCATCGCCGACCGGGTCGACCTGACGATCATCACCAACGCGCTCAACGTGGCCACCGAGCTCGCGCTGCGGCCGCGACTGAAGATCATCGTGACCGGTGGGGTGAGCCGGCCGCAGTCGTACGAGCTCGTCGGGCCCCTCGCCGACCAGACACTGACCGGTCTGCACATGGAGGTCGCCGTCGTCGGGGTCGACGGCATCAGCGCCGACGCGGGGTTGACGACGCACGACGAGGTCGAGGCGCACACCAACCGCGCGATGATCGCGCGCGCCTCGCGGGTCATCGTGGTGGCCGACGGGTCGAAGGTCGGCCGCGTCCTGCTGGCCCGCATCTGCCCCACGTCGGCGGTGCACGAGCTGATCACCGACGGTTCCGCCGACCCCGAGGCGCTGGACGCGCTGCGCGCCAGCGGGATCGGCGTCCACGTCGTTGACGGATGACGAAGACGTGCAACTCACGATGTCCACGTGCCGCAAGACGCTCGACGCGCCGGGCCGCAGGGGGTAGACCTCGCCCCGAGTGACGCACTGCGTCGCGGCACCGGTGGAGGTCGTCGATGTCACCTGCCCGAACGGTCCGCCGGCTTGCCGCCGGCGTCGCCGCAGCCCTCGCGGTCGCCTTGACGCTCGTGCCGTCCGCCTCGGCCGCACCGGCAGCAGTCCCAGCGCACGCAGCACCCCCGGCCCCGGTCCCGGTGCCGTGCCATCACTGCTGGCACCCCGCGCTCAGGACCAGCTGGGACTGGGTGCTGTCCACGGTGCCGAAGGCGCCGTTCCGTGCGGTCTCCATGTACGACATCGACGGCTTCGACACCACGGCCGCCGACGTCGCCTCGCTGCACGCGCACGGCATCAAGGTGGTCTGCTACCTGAGTGCCGGCACGTGGGAGAACTGGCGGCCGGACGCCGCCTCATTCCCGGCCAGGCTCCTCGGGAAGGGCAACGGCTGGCCGGGCGAGAAGTGGCTGGACGTCCGTGAGATCCAGAAGGCCGACAGCAAGCTGCGCGCGATCATGGATCGGCGCCTGGACATGTGCAGGCGGAAGGGGTTCGACGCGGTCGAGCTGGACAACGTCGACGGCTACAGCAACAGGACCGGGTTCGCCCTCACCCCGGCCGACCAGGTCTTCTACGACGCCACCCTGGCGAACGACTCGCACCATCGAGGGCTGAGCGTCCTGCAGAAGAACGACATCGAGCAGATCCCCACGCTCCTGCCGTACTTCGACGCTGCGCTCAACGAGCAGTGCAACCAGTACCAGGAGTGCACGACCGCGCAGAACGGCTCCTTCGGGCTCGACCAGTACGTGCGGGCGGGCAAGGCGGTCTTCCAGGCCGAGTACTCCCTCCCGACCGCCAAGTTCTGCCGCGCCGACAACCGCCACGACTTCAACGGCGTGAAGTTCGACCTCAACCTCGACGGCGCGGTCTTCAAGCCCTGCCGCTAGAACCCTGCCGCCAGCAGCCCACCTCGGCGAGCTCGTCCGGGGTGGCCTGGGCCGCCGTCCCGCCGGCGGCTCGGGTCGACAGCGAACCGCAGGCTACGGCACGTTCCAGGCACTTCTGGGGCGACCGACCTTCCACCAGCGCGCTGACGAAGCCGGCGTCGAAAGAGTCGCCGGCCCCGGTCGTGTCGACGACATCCACCGCGATCCCGGGGGCGGTCAACCGCAACCCGTCGGCGGTCCAGAGCACGCCGCCCTCGGCACCGTCCTTGAGCGCCACCGCGCACCCCACCGCCGTCACACGCGCCGCAGCCGCGTCCACGTCCGGCTCGCCGGTCAGCGCCGCGAGCTCGACGGCGTTCGGCAGCAGCGTGCCGACATGAGGCAGCACCCGCTCGACGCCGGACCACTGCTCGGCCGGGTCCCAGTTCGTGTCCAGCGACGTCGTGAGCCCCAGCTCTCGTGCGTGCCGGAAGATCCCCGCGAGGTCGGGCGCGAGCATCGGCAGCAGGAAGTACGAGGCCGCGTGCACGTGCCGCAACGACGGGAGCCGGTCCAGGTCCGGGACGGCCGCCACGGTCGTGGTGCTCAACGCACCAGGGTGGGTGAGGATCGCCCGGTCGCCGGCCGAGATCACCACGGTCAGCGCCGTCGGCTGCACCGGGTCGGTGCCGAGCCACCGGGTGTCCACACCCCGCTCTTCCAGCGCCGTCCGGACGAAGCCACCCATCACGTCGTCCCCCACCAGGCCGACGATCGCCGTCGGCACACCAAGCCGGGCGAGCCCGCAGGCCATGATTGCGGCCGATCCGCCCAGCACGAGGTCGGCTGCGTCCAGCAGGCGCTCGGCCTGACCGAACGTCGGCCCGCTGTAGCCGCGCAGGACCAGGTCGGGGTTCGTGTCGCCGATGACGAGCACGACCGGATCGATGGCCACGGGACTCCCTGCGGGACGCTCAGCTCGCCATGAGCGAAAGTGACTGATTCACCTGGGTTCGCAACGATAACGCTCGACGGAAACGTACGAGCACCGTCGTTCGTCCTCACCAGCGACAAGTCCGTCACCGTACGGACCCGCCGGAGGGATCCCATGTCCGCTGTCTCCCCAGCCCTGTCCCGCCACCACCACCCCGCCACCGTCGGTGTGTCGACTGCGTTCGCGACGGCCGCCTGTCTGCTGCTGGCCGCCTGCGGCTCCTCGACCTCCGGGGGTGCGTCGGTGACGGCGACGTCCACCGCGGCCTCCACCGGCACCAGCCCGGCCGCGACCGGGACCGCCGTCGGCACCGTCGCGGTGCTCCCAAGCTCGTGCACCGGCATCCCCCTCACGCTCATCGGCGCCGACATCGGCGGGGTTGCCGTGACCCGCTCCCTGGGCAAGCCGCCGTCGTTGTCCTGCGAGTTCGCCAACGCCGGAGCCACGCACATCGTCGTCGTCAACCTCGGTGCCGGGGGCGCGGCCCAGTTCGCCGTGCTCAAGGCCGCGTCCGCAGGCGGCGGGCGGACGATCACGCCGATCTCCGGTCTGGGCAGCTCGGCGTTCGAGATCTCCAAGGCCGGCGTCGTCCGCGGAGTGGACGCGCTCAGCGCGCGGAACGTCGTGGTCTCCGTGTCGGCAGACCAGCCACTGTCGAAGACCGAGGCGATCGTCCAACAGCTCGTCAGCCTGTACTAGCGGGCGCGCAGTCACGTGCAGTCAGGCGCGGCGTTCCCAGATCACCATGACGCCGCTCTGCTCGCTCGTCTGCCGCTCGACCTCCTCACGACCGACCTCGGTGAACCCGGCGCGGAACGCCACCCGCCCGGAGGCCGGGTTGGCGGCGTCGTGCTTGATCACCACGCGGTCGATCCCCGGCACCCGCAGTCCGGCCTCCGCCAGGACAGTGGCGGCCGCGGTGGCGTACCCGCGACCGGTGTGTGCGCTGTGCACCCAGTACCCGATCTCCAGGACGCCCGGCCCCATCCGCGTCATCAGACCGCACGAGCCGACCACGACGCCGGCCCCGTCGAGCATGCCGTAGTTCCAGGTCTGCCCCGTGTCCCACTCGGCCACTGACCGCTCGAGGTACTCGCGGGTCTGCTCCAGCCCGTGGTCGTCGGTGGCCCAGGGCATGAACCGCTGCAGCTCGGGCAGCGACTCGTTGATCGCCGCATCGAGCTGCTCATCCCGGTCGGTGCTCCAGCGGCGCAGGGTGATCGGCCCGGCACGCAGCACCTGCGCCTGTTCCATCCGCGGATACTCCCGACCCGCGCACCCCAGGGCAACCCGAATCGTGCGCGCACGTCGCGACCGTCACAAGCGCAGGATCAGTCCCCGATGTCGGAGGTGGGACCGGAGAGCCCCATCAGCACCCCGCCGGGCGCACGGACCATGGCAAGACACACACCGTCCATGACCGCGGTCGGCGCGGTGACGGACGTGGCACCGGCCGCGATCGCCGCGTCGTACGCCACCTGGGCGTCCTCGACGTGCACGGTGGGCGTCGAGCCGGGTGACTCGCCCGGCCCGGTGCCCCGGATGCCGCCGCCGCCCTGCTCTGAGTAGGCGAAGATGTGGTAGTCGCCATCCGGAGTGGGGAACGGCGGCTGGAAAGTCCAGCCGAAGACCGTGGCGCACCAGTCGCGGGTCGCGGCGGGGTCGCTGCTCGCCAGGTCGGTGTGCGTGATCCACCCGTACAACCCGCGCGTGAACTCGTGACTTCGTTCGTCCGACATGGCACCTCCGAGTTCGTGTTCCACCCAGCGTGGCACCGTGCGAGCGAGTCCGGCGCTCATCGACGGAGGTACAGCACGTCGGTCTTGACTTTGGCCACGAGACGCGTAATCTACAACCTTATGGTTGTAGATCAGCTTCATGACTGCGAGGTCGACCGGCTGTTCCACGCGCTGGCCGACACCACGCGTCGCGACATCGTGGTGCGCGTGCTCGACTCCGAGCACTCCGTCTCCGAGCTGGCCCGGCGGTATCCCATGAGCGTCACGGCCGTGCAGAAGCACGTCGCGGTGCTCGAGGCGGCAGGGCTGGTATCGAAACGGCGACAGGGGCGCGAGCAGCGGGTGGTGGGCCGGATGGAGGCGATCCAGCGAGCGCAGGACCTGCTGGACGCGTACGAGCAGGTGTGGCGCGGTCGCGTCGACCGCATGACAGAACTTCTGGCCGAGGAAGGCGAAGGAGGAGCGCGATGAGCGTGACGAGCGTGCGCAAGGACCCCGACAAGCTGACCATGACCGTGACCGCCGAGTACGACGTGCCCGCGGAGCGGGCTTGGCAGCTGTGGAACGACCCGCGCCAGCTCGAGCGCTGGTGGGGGCCGCCGACGTACCCCGCGACGGTCGTCGACCACGAGCTCGTTCCGGGCGGGAGGGTCACCTACTACATGACCGGCCCGGACGGCGACCGGCCCCGCGGCTGGTGGCGGGTCCTCGAGGCCGAGCCGCCGCGCCTGCTCGTGCTGGAGGACGGCTTCGCCGACGAGGCTGGCGCCGAGCTGGACGAGATGCCGACGATGCTGATGCGGATGGAGCTCACCGACCGCGCAGCGGGCGGGGTCACGATGACCATCCGGACGACGTTCCCCTCGCTCGACGCGATGGAGCAGCTGATCGGCATGGGCATGGAGGAGGGCCTGCAGCTGGCTATGGGACAGATCGACGGCCTACTCGCCGACTATCCCGTGGCTGCCGGGGCGGCCCGCAACCCGGCGTCCTCCAGCGTCGCCGCAACCAGGCCGTCGTAGCGGCCGGCGGCGAGATCCCCGAAGGGATCACGGGTGTAGGTAAGGAGGACTCCGTACGGCAGTCCGAAGGCGGCCCGCGAGGCCATGAGCCGTCGTATCTCGGGGTCTGTCGGGTTGGTCAGGACCGTGCCTGCGGCGGTCAGCGAACGGATCTGTCTGATCCGTCGGGGCAACACCGCCAGCAGCAGCACCAGGGTCGGCAGCAAGGTCACCAGCACCCCGAGGATCAGCGCGAGCCGGTGCACGTACTCGATGCCCTTCTGACCCAGCGAGCTCAGGTTGCCCCCGCTGCCCGAGCCTGCGCCGTTCAGCGCGTCCGCCAGCGAGCCACCCACGATAGGCACGCCGCTGACCGCACCTGCCGCAGACCCGAAGCCCTTCTGGATGGACGTCCCGGTCTCGGCTGCGGCCGAACCGAACACGGTCAGCCGGTCCACGGCCTGGTACGTCTTCACGCCGCACCAGACGAAGAACACGATGAGCAGCAGGCACAGCACGTCCCGGGTGATCGTGGACCTGCGCAGCGATGGGACACCCGGATAGAGCCTGACCGTTCCAGACATCGACGGTCCCTCCTGCTCGGGGACGAGCCCGGCCGGGCGTTCGTCCGACTCGACCTGGCCGGCGATGCGCCGGCCGGCCGCGCCTCGCAGGCTAGCGGCGCGCACAGGTCATCCATCGCCAACGTTCAGGTCCGCCCAAGCGACGCTCGCGATGCTTGGGCTCAGGCGTTCGTCCGAGCGACCGGAGGTGGAGATGACGACGCGGAAGCTGATCAGCGTCGTCGTGGCCGTCGGTTCGGTGTGGCTGGGCGGCAGCGTCGGGGCCGAGGCGCTGGTGAAGGCGAACGCGGCACCGCTCGCCGGTGCGTCCGTGCCCGACCCGTCGGCCGCAGCTGCGCCCGCACGGCTGCACCGAATCTGACGGACGGCCGAGAGCTCAAAGGTGGATGGCCCCGTGGCAGGGCTCCCATCAAGATCCGCGCCGGCGTGGAGGGCACCTCGTGCAGCACATCACCGGCGCCGATCGCTGGCCCGCAGCCCGCTCACCACCGCCACCAGGCCGAGCACGGCGATCACTGGGCCGAGCACGGCCCACAGCGTCTTGCCGCTCATCGCACTACCGCCGAGCACGCCCATGCCCTGGAGCCCGAACGTGATGCCGGCCAGCATGACCAGCCCGCCGAAGATCACGAGTCCCTTGCGCATTGCGCCTCCCGGCCGTTCGCCGTGGCGTCGCCGCCCGGCTGCTCCTGTCTTGACCAACGCAAGGTTGGCCCAAGTCGTTCACGGTGCCAGCGCCGGTCTTGCGACTGACGGTCCGTCGTAGCCGTCACCAATGCCCGTCCACGAGCGGTGAACCGAACGACTCCGCGCGCCGTTCCCAGCGTGAGACACCCTTGGAGGCCACATGACGCCCGGGACCACGCCTTCCCATTCGACCAGCAGGCTTGGACGTACGCGCTGGGTCCACCTCGCATGGCTGGCTCCTGCTGCGCTCGTGCTAGCCGCGTGCGCCAGCAACGGTGGGAGCACAGGCTCCGGAGCCACGCCGGCCGCTGCCGCTGTCGCCGGCACCCCCTCGGTCGCCGCCGGGGCGATCCTGGGGACTGCGACCACGCCGCTGGGAGCCATCCTCGTCGACGGGCAGGGCAAGGCGGTGTACCTGTTCGCGGCAGACACCCCCGGGAAGTCCAACTGCAGCGGCAGTTGTTCGACCTACTGGCCTCCGGTGACCGCACCCACGACTCTACCGGCGGCCCCGGCCGGAGTGTCCGCGAAGCTTGGCGAGATCATGCGCGCGGACGGCACCCACCAGCTCACCGTCGACGGCTTACCGGTCTACACCTACGTCGGCGACAGCAAGCCGGGCACGGCGTCCGGGCAGGGGAAGAACCTCAACGGCGGCCTGTGGTGGGTGGTGTCCCCGTCAGGCACCCAGATCACGACGACGGCGGCGGCAAGCTCGCCGGCACCGAGCGCGAGCAAGTCGAGCTCGGGCGGCGGCTGGGCCTGACGGGCTAGCGTCGATGGCGTCAGACCGAGCCGGGCCCGTCGCGGCCGCGCCCCGGCCGGTCCACGCCGCCGGCACACCAGAGGGTCAGATCGGGCCGCTGTCGTTCTTGCTTGTGACTGTGACGGCGACGGGTGGCCCGCTCGCGCTGGCCGTCCTGTACGTACCGGGCTTGCTCGGGGACGAGACCCGCGGGTCGGCCGGCGTCGTCGCGGTGCTCGGAGCGGCTCTCTTCGTCCCCCCGCTGCTGGTCTGGCTGCGCTACTCGCGCGTCGTGCGCGGTCCCGGCGGCCTCACCGCGTTCGTGATGGCCGGCGTCGGGACGGGGATCGCCCGCGTGCAGGCTGGGCTGTGGGTGCTGAGCTACCTGCTGTACCTGGTCTACACGAGCACCTACGTTGCCTACGACATCGTGCCCGCGGTGTCCGGATCGGCGAGCGGCACAGTGCGGCCGGTGGCTCAGATGCTGACGGCGGTGGTCGTCGTCGGCGTCGCGATGCTCCCGCTGCGTCGCTCGACGCCGGCCCTGTCGGTGCTGGCGGTCGGCCAGCTCGTGCTGGTGGGCGCTCTGGTGGCCGTCGAGATCAGCCAGCGCAGCGCGGCCGCCGCGGCGGCGACAGCGGCGCAACCGCGCGAGGTCCTCGTCGCGGGCGGGAACCTGTCGATCCTGTTCGTCTGCTCGAGCCTGCCACTCTTCCTCGGCGGCGAGGTCCGTGGAGGCGGCCGGACCGTGCGCACCGGACTAGCCCGTGGCTGGGCTGTGGCTGCGGCGGCGACAGCCCTGGCCACGGTCCCGCTGGCGTTCGTCCCCCCCGGGCTCCTCGACGCGGCGCTGCCCGGTGCCGCGGCGGCCCGGACCGCGGGACTGCCCGTGCTGGCCACGATGCTCGGGGTGGGTGTTGTCGCATCTGTCTTGGGGCTCATGGTCGTCGAGTTCATGGCGCTGTCGCGCCTGGTGACCTCGCTCACCAGCCTGAGTGTCCGACGGGTCGCCCGGATCCTGGCCGTCGTGACGGTCACCGCGACCGCAGCCACCCTCATCCAGCCCCAGCGTGCCTACGACGATCTGCTGAAGCCGTCACTGGTCGCCCTGTGGCTGTCCCAGCTGGTCGTGTTCGTCGCGTACCCGTTCTTCGTGCACAGGCAGGAACCGCGACGACCCCGTTCCGTGGTCGCGGCAGCCGGGCTGGCGGCCTGCGCCGGTGCGCTGATGCTGTTCGGGCTGTGGTCGACGATCGTGAACCAGCTGGGGACCTGAGTCGGGCGATGCAGCCCGCTCACGGCACATCTGTCTGCTAGTCGACGGGAGGGCCGAGCGTCGCCTGAGCCAGTCTCGTCGCGGCGTGGTCGCGTTGAGCCTCGCCCGCCCATCGCAGCTGGCTCCGGGACGAGAACACAACCTCGGCCGCTGTCGGACCGTCCCCGATCACCAGACCCGGAAGCCGGCGCGTCACCAGGTTGACGCTCGTCCGCTGGATGGGCACCGGTGTGCCGGTCCAGGTCCGAACAAGCCGGGGACTGTTCCGCAGCTCCCACAGTTGGGCGATGCCCGTGTCGGCGGTCAACGCCCAACGGCTGTCTCGACCTAGGTCGGGCACCATGCAGCCCGCCGCGAAGGCATGCCCCAGCCCGACCCGGCCAATGACCCTCCGACGGTGCCGGGCGATCGACCAAGTCAAGGCCGGCAACGTCAAGCCCACTGCGACAACGGCGACAGCCCAGTCCCGCCACTGCGTCGCCGCCCCGGCGGTAGCCAGGCGGGCCAGAGCCAAGGCCAGCAGCAGCAACGGCAACGTCAGGGATACGAACAGATCGCGTCCCCGGCTCCCATCGGCACCGCTGCTCACGGCCAAGAGAATGCCCGATCACCCGCCCCTGATCGGCGCGCTTCTGTGACGCTGGACATGGCTTGGCCGCAGCATCACCCTGGGCGTACGACCGCCGGCTCCGGGCCCGTGCTCGGGCGATCCGGTGATGCTCGTCCGTCCGTTCGGCCGGGCCCAACACCCTCGGCCCTCGGGATCGGAGGCCGAGGGATGACCGGTACGGATTCCTTCGAGCCTGCAGCACCTGAGGTGATGGTCGAGGGGAACCCGGAGGGGGGCGACCAGCGCGTCCGCCCTCGGCGGCTGCGGGTGCCGGATGGGCCGTGGCGTCGGGGAGTGTGGGCGAGTGCCGTTTGCGTTGCAGTGTTCGCGGTGCCGGTTGTCTACGCGGTCGACTTGTCGCGGGCGGACCGGCCGCAACCTGTGAGCCGGTGGGCGGCGCTGCCGGACCGGGTGTACCCCGTACCGCTGTATGCGCCGGTGGTGGGTCCAGGTTCGCCGCTGGGCCAGCCCGCGGCGTTGTTGTTGGGTGGAGTTCCCCGCGGCCGGTTGTTGGTCGGCATGGCGTGCTGCTCGTTGGCGGTGGTCGGGGCGAGCAGCGACGTGTCGGCGTACTTGGAGCTTCCCGGTCTGACCCACACCGGCGGCGGATGGCTGGCCCGCCTGTCGCCGGACGGGCGGACTGTCGTGTACCCCGCCGGTGCAGCCTTACGGTTCGTGGACCTCGTCGACGGCACCTCGCGCTCGATCACGTCCCCGGCCGGGGTCGATGTCATGTCGGTCCTGGGCTGGTCCTACGACCAATCCAGGGTGCTGGTCGCGCTCGCGCGGCAGCCCGCGGACGGTGGCGGGAGCCGACTCGCCGTCGTCGACGTCGCCGGCTCCCGCTGGACGGTCTTGGCATTGCCGACCAGCTGGACCGGGTCACCGCGAGCAACCGGCCTTTCCGACGACGGAACACTGGTCGCGTTCGTGACGGACCAAGAGTTGTGGGTGGAGGCGGTCGGCGGACCAGCTCCAAAGAAGCCGCTCGCGATCGGCCTGGACAACCCCGAGCTGGTCTGGGCCGGGGACGATCTCGAGTTTCGGGTGATGTCGGACTCGCCGACGCCCCGCGGATCGGTGGCTGTCGGGACGCGTCGCGAGCTGACCAATGTCTACCCCGATGGGAGCTACTGCACGGCAACGCGTTCAGTAAGGCCCTCTTGCTCTCATACTCTCGGTGGCACCTACGATTCGGTGGTCCCGCTGACCCACTTCGAGACGGCGCAGGTCACCGATGTTGTGCTCGTCAGTCGAGGCCGAGCTACCACTCTCGAGCGGATCGACAAGGGAACGCTGTCGATGATTGCGCCGTTGCCCTCGCATCTGGACCCGGCACTGGTCGACGTGGCCGCCGCGCTAAGCCGTGCCCTGCAGACCCGGCACGCTGGGCCGCCGGCGGACCCGGCACGCACCGCCAGCCATCTGGCCTTCGCCGCCGGGCTGATCGCCGCGCTCATCTTGACGATAAGCACCCGGCCGGTCCGCCGCCTCATCCTGTCGAGGCTGTGAGCCCGCACGCGCGGCGCATACTGCCGGATCGGCGCAGCCCGCCAACGGCACATCGGTGCGCTACGAGCCTGCGTTAGCCCGGCGTTAGGGCGCGCGGGGCGAGCGGTTAGGCCGCGAGCTCCGATGCTGAGGGCGTACCTGCCGAAGAAGGGGAGCACCACCACATGATCAGTTCGTTCCTCACCGCGGCGAAGGCCGCGATGGGCACCAAGGCCGCGGTCGCTGCCGGGGCGCTGGTGCTCGCGACCGCGGGCACCGCCGGGGCCGCCGTGGTCGTCAACGGCAACGTGAACCCGCCAGCCTCGACCCCGACGCCGGTCCTCGCCCCGACCCAGACGGCCACAGAGACCGAGTCGGCAGAGCCCACGCACAGCGAGGCCCCCGAGCCGACCGAATCGTCGACTCCTGAGCCGAGCGAGACGCACAGCCCCGAGCCCAGCGAGACCCCTGAGCCGACGCACAGCGAGGCCCCGGACCCGAGCGAGTCCGCCGACTCCGGTGATGACCAGGGCGACCACCAGGACGGCCAGGACGACCAGTCCGGCCAGTCCCAGGGTGGGTCCGGTGGCCAGCAAGGCAGCGGCGGGTCCAGCTCAGGCTCGGACTGAGCCCCCGCAAGGCACGCGGACACGTAGCCCCGGGCCGGGGACCCCCACCGGGCTCGGGGCTACGTACTCACCACGACCGTCGCAGCTGCTGTCGTCCGCCCCTCCCGGGCCGGCCCCCTCACGACCGCTGCAGAGCATCAGCGCAGGGGGAGTCGGGATCTCGTGAAGGGTGAGGGTGCACGGTTCCTGCTGCTGCGGGTCGAGTCCGGCCGAGCGCAGGCCCGTGCAGTACCGATCATGGTCTTCCCCAGTCTCGCTGAGGCGACGACCGCGGCAGCGGGCCAGCTGGGCCATCCGGAGATGCCGGCATGGTCCGAGAAACCCGACGGGGTCTGGCGAAGGGTCGACCGACACGGTCAAGGATTCGTGATCTACCGAATCGACCCGCCACCCGCTGATCCGTGATCACGCCCTGACCGTGAACGACCGCACCGAGGCCGGCCCCCGTGCACCGACTCAGCACACACATCGACAGTGCGGAGCGCTCGCGGGGACGCGGGTGGCGCTCAGGACTTGGTCGACCTAGCCGACACAGCCCCGTGTGCCTTCCGGCCTGAGCTCGCGCGGGTGGGCTCAGAGGTGGACGAACCCGTGGCAGGCGAAGACGGCGTGGATCCCACGCGGCGCTGAGGTCATGGACGGGTCCCAGTTCCGCACGTCCAAGGTCACCGCCCCGAAGGACAGACGGAGCGTGTAGGGGGTCGTCGTGTGCGCGGGAGTGCACAGGCCGTTCGGTGACTGTGGGTCGTCTCGGTAGAAGCCGACCACGACCACGACCGCGTACTTCGGCGTCGCGATGTCGATCCCTGTGAGGTCGGTGAAGGTGGCGTGTGCTGGGAGAACGACGGGGGCGACGCATGGTTGGCCTGGGAGGCGGAAGCCGTCACAGGAGGACCGCTCGGTGACTGGCCTTCCGGACCGGTCGAGTCCGACGAGCCGGACCGGGCCCGGAAGGACGCAAGCAGCCCCACTGGTGTTCCCCACGACCACGGTCGTGAGCAGGTTGCCTGCGCCCTCTTCCCCGGTCTGGAACTGGCCGCGCAGGTCACGTCGGGTGCACTGGCGCCCGCCGGAGGCCAGGAAGGCAGCGGCTGAGGCGGATGGGCTGTTCGACGACGTGGGAGTTGGCGTCTCCGAGGGAGTTGGCGCGTCGGAGACCACAGTCGTTGACGAGGGCCCAGACGGCGAGGCGGGCGACGCGGTTGCGCTTGTGCCAGGAGCGGTGGCACCCGGACTTGTGCAAGCAGTCAGGACCAGCGCGGTGGCCGCAACAACGAGCAACCGCGAAGGACCATGGTTCGCCCTTCGACCGTGTCCCTCCATGATCCCCCTGCCAGCACGTCAGCTGATGGTCGCATCGGTACCGGGTCGAGTGTCGCCAATGCTGGATCTTGAGCCGCAGACCGATGCAGAACGCTACATCGCGTGCACCCTGAGCGGCGGGTCGGCTGGACGTGGGGATGTTGCGGTTGTCGGAGGTTGAGAGGGTGGTGATCGCTGAACGGTCGGCGCGGGGTGTGGCTTCCGCAGCGGCCGTCCAAACCCCAAGGGAGGACCTCCATCTGCTGCTCCGCCCGGTGATCCGGCATTACCGTTGTGACGCAGATCGGGATTGGAGCGGGATGGCTTCTCACCTCGTCGCGCTCTGCCTGGACGCGAACGACCCGCTCCGTCTGGCGCGCTTCTGGGCCGGCCTCCTGGGCTGGGACATGGTCGACGACCCCCACGACGGCATCGCGCTTCTGCCCAGTGATGAAACCGGGTTCCGGATGCGGCTTCTTTCGACCAGGGAGCACAAGGCGGGCCAGAACCAGATGCACTTCGATCTGACGAGCACATCCCTCGAGGACCAGCAGCAGACGGTGGCGAGGTCGCTCGGGCTCGGCGCCAGACACATCGACGTCGGTCAACGTCCGGAGGAGGGTCATGTGGTTCTCGCCGACCCCGAAGGCGATGAGTTCTGCGTCATCGAGCCGGGCAACCGCTTCCTCGCGGACTGCGGATTCATCGGAGCGCTTGCCTGCGACGGTTCGCAGGAGGTCGGGTACTTCTGGAGCGCAGCGCTCGGCTGGCCGTTGGTCTGGGACCAGGACCAGGAGACCGCGATCCGCTCGCCTCGCGGCGGTCCGAAGATCACGTGGGGCGGTCCGCCGGTGATGCCGAAGACAGGGAAGAACCGGCTGCATTTCGACCTCGCCCCAGCTGTCCACGGTGATCAGCAAGTGGAGGTCGAGCGGCTCGTCTCCCTCGGGGCGACTCGAATCGACATCGGCCAGGGTGCGGTCACCTGGGTGGTGATGGCCGATCCCGATGGCAATGAGTTCTGTGTGTTGCCCGCATGACAGCGCGACCCGATCCGGGTGGCGGTGATCGCCGGTCCGACCTGCGATCTTCCGGTGGAGCTAAGGGGATTCGAACCCCTGACCCCTTGCCTGCCGAGCAAGTGCTCTACCAGCTGAGCTATAGCCCCGGGTGCCCTCGCGGGCCGGGACAGCATAGCCGCTGGCCCGAGCCCTCCGAAAACCGACAGACGGCCGTCAGGCGTCGTCGGTTCCCACCACCGGCTCCGGCAGCCGGCCCGCGTTGTGCTCCTCCAGACGCCACCCGTGCACGCCCTCCTCGAGCACCGACCACGAGCAGTTGGCCAGGCCACCGAGCACGTGCCACGAGCCGTCAGGAAGGCCGAGGAGCCGCCCGATCAGCGCGCGGGCGGTACCCCCGTGAGTGGCCACCACGAGAACGCCGCCGTCCGGCAGCCTGACGAGGGCGTCGTCGACGGCCGCGGCGGCGCGGTCGGCGACCTCTCCCCGGGTCTCCCCGCCGCCGGGGCGCACGCCCGGGTCACCGGCCTGCCAGGCATCCCAGAGCGACGCGTCGGAAGCCTTGATCTCCGCAGCGAGCAGCCCCTCCCACCGGCCAGCGTGCGTCTCGCGCAGACGCGGGTCGGTGGGGACCGCGAGCCCGGTCAGCCTGGCCAGCTCGGCTGCGGTGTCGGCGGCGCGGCTGAGATCGGAGCTGACCAGCGCGGTCGGGGGCAGGGCGGCCAGCAACCGGGCGGACCGGCGGGCCTGCCGACGGCCGTGCTCGTCCAGACCGATGTCCGTCTGGCCCTGGAACCGGCGCATGTTGTTCCACTCGGTCCGCCCGTGCCGCCAGAGCACGATCCGCCGCTTGCTCAGCGAGACTCCTGGGCGCTCGCGGCCCGGCCGCTCCCGGAGGTCACGGTCTCGGGCAGCTCGATCACCGGGCAGTCCCGCCAGATCCGCTCGAGCGAGTAGTAGACGCGCTCTTCGACGTGCTGGACATGCACGACGACGTCGACGAAGTCGAGCAGGACCCAGCGGGCGTCGCGGTCGCCCTCGCGGCGGACCGGCTTGACGCCCAGCTGGAGCCGGGCCTGCTCCTCGATCTCGTCCACGATGGCGACGACCTGCCGGTCGTTGGCCGCCGAGCAAACCAGGAACGCGTCGGTGATCACCAGCTGCTCGCTGACGTCGAACGCCACGATGTCGTCGGCCTGCTTGTCGGATGCAGCCTGGGCGGCCACGGCCACCAGGGCCAAGGCCTCGGGAGATGCAGTCACTGCGTGCGCTTCCGGTCGGGTACGCCGGCGCTCCGCCGACCCTGCCAGGGTCTCACGCCTTGAAGTCGGCCCCCAGGATGACGACCACGTCGGCGATCGTCTGACCCTGATCGGTGAGCGCGACGTCAGTGCTCGGCAGCCCCAGCGCCCTGGCCACGGCCTGGCCCTGCTTGACGCCCGCGTCGCCGGAGCCGGTGGGGACGAGCACGAGCGAGTGCGCGTAGCCGAAGTGCCCGGCGTTCCCCCCGCTCACGTACGTGATGCCGGCCACGACGAGCTTGGTCCGCGCCTTGGTGCCCAGTCCGGGGGTGCCGACGCCGTTCTGGATCACCACCCGGATCGCGCCCTGGGGTCGCTGGGTGGGCAGGGACCCGGAGAAGCTGTTCTTGACCAGGGCGGCCGTGGCCGTCGGGTCGATCAGCAGCGTGGGGGTTCCGGTGCCGAGGTCAAGGGACCGGGTGGGCAGCGTGTCGAACGCCAGCCTGTCCCCTGTCGCGTCGCTGCGCAGGCCGCCCAGGAAGGTGTCCAGCGCGGACGGCTGGACAGTGGCGCTGCTGTGCACGCCGAGCCCGGTCAGCAGCGAGGCGCGCGCCGCGGAGTCGGCCGGCAGCTTGGGGAACAGTGCGCCGAGGACCTCGGCGAACCGGGCCAAACGGCTCTGCTCGGGCTCCTGCGCGGCCAGGTAGGTGGCGAACGCCGCCGCGGCGGCACCGGTCAGGTGCTGGTGACCGGCCGCGGCCAGGGTCTGGGTGCCGCCGCCGGCGACAGTCACGGTGACGTCGCGGTCCACGTCGACGTCCACGCCGCCGACGCTGTCGACCAGCGCGGCGAGCCCGGCGCCGTCGAGGACCCAGGTGCCGTCGACGGTGACCCCGATGACGTCGGACAGGGTTGTCGCCGACGAGTCGGCCGACCCGCTGGCCGAGGTCACCCCGAACGTGCCTGCGCCCGAGCCGGAGGAGTCCACCGCGAGCGAGCTGGGGACGAGGGCGCCGAACCCGGTTCCCTGGGCTCGGGTGTCGTGCGCCAGGAGGACCGCCGCGACGGTCTGCCGCTGGCCGTTCTCGACCTCGAGCAGGAGCGTCGTCTGCGACCGGACGGCGGCTGCGGGTGCCGCTGGCCCGGCGGAGCCGTTGCCGAGCAGGATCCGGTACCCGGCGAACATCGCGACCGCCACGAGGACGGCAACCAGGCCACCCGCGAGCAGCGTGGTCCGGCGCGAGCGCTTCTTCTTCTGCTCGCGCGCCGCGCGACGGGCCGACGAGCCGACGGGCAGCACTGGCGCCGCCTCAGCGGCCGACCCGGTGCCTACAGGGGCCGAGAAGGCGGGCGTCGGGATGAGGTCTACCACCGGTGCAGCTGCAACCGGGGCCTGGACCGGAGCCTGGACCGGAGCCTGGACCGGAGCCCGGACCGGAGCCTGGACCGGAGCCCGGACGTGGGCCGGGACCTGGACCGGAGCCGAGGTCGGCGGCGGGAACGCCGGCGCGGCGGCATCGGCTGCGCCTGCGGCGGCCCACGTCTCGTCGAGCGGCGGACCGTCCTTGCTGTGGCGACCGGGCATCAGGCCTGACCGCCTTCCAGGCGGTAGAGGCCACTCTTGGCGATGTACTGCACGACTCCGTCCGGCACGAGATACCAGATCGGCTGATTAAGCCCCACCCTTTCGCGACAATCGCTGCTGGATATCGCCAGGGCCGGGATCTCGACCAGGCTGACCCGCCCGTTCGGCAGGCCTGGGTCGGTCAGCAAGTGCCCGGGACGGGTCACGCCGACGAAGTGGGCCATGGTCGCGATCCGGTCGGCGTCCCGCCAGGACAGGATCTGGCCGAGGGCGTCCGCGCCGGTGATGAAGTACATCTCGACGTCGTCGCCGCGCTCGGCCCGCAGGTCGGTCAGGGTGTCGATCGTGTACGTGGGCCCGTCCCGGTCCAGGTCGACCCGGCTCACGCTGAACCGCGGGTTCGAGGCGGTGGCGATCACGGTCATGAGGTACCGGTGCTCGGCGGCGGCCACCCGCCGGCCGGTCTTCTGCCAGGGCTCCCCGGTGGGCACGAACACGACCTCGTCCAGCTCGAACCGGGCTGCGACCTCACTCGCGGCGACCAGGTGCCCGTGGTGGACGGGGTCGAACGTGCCGCCCATCACACCGAGCCGACGCGCTGCCATCCCAGCAGGCTAACCGCGGGGGCGGCCCGATCCCGGACAGCCGCGCCCGGCTACGGCGCCAGCCGCTCCTGGCCCGCGTAGACCGTCACCCGACCGGCGCGGGCGAAGGCGGCCAGGGTGAGCCCGAACTCGCGCGCCACCTTCACCGCCAGCGACGAGGGCGCCGACACCGCGACCAGCGCCACGACGCCGGCTCCCACGGCCTTCTGGCAGAGCTCGTACGAGGCGCGCCCGCTCACCACGAGCACCTGGCCGTGCAGCGGGAGCCGATCGGCGAGCAACGCCCAGCCGACCACCTTGTCCACTGCGTTGTGCCGCCCCACGTCCTCCCGCACGACCAGCGGCTCGCCGGTCACCGCGTCGAACAGGCCCGCCGCGTGCAGCCCACCGGTGCGCTCGAACACCGACTGCCGCTCGCCGAGCCGCTCGGGCAGCGTCGCGAGCAGGTGCGGGTCCAGCGGCGGTCCCGCCGGCGCCGGGTGGTAACCGCGGCCGCGGAGGTCGTCCAGGGTCTCCCGCCCGCAGACCCCGCACGCGCTGGACACCAGGAACGGCCGCGACCCGCCCGGATCGGCGCCCGGGTCGACCAGGTCGACCGTGACCACGTTGAACCGCTCGTCCGGGTCGAGCTCGACGTCGGTGCAGTAGCGCACCCCGCGGACGTCATCGTGACCGGTGAGGAGCCCCTCGCTGAGCAGCCAGCCGACGGCCAGCTCGAAGTCCGCGCCAGGCGTCCGCATGGTGACCGCGACCCGCCGCCGGCCGACCCTGACCTCGAGCGGCTCCTCGGTGGCCAGGTGGTCCTCGCGGGGCACGCCGCCCCCGCCCGGCTCGAACAGGACCGTGCGCACGCGCGTGACCGGCCCGGGACGGCGCGGCTCGTCGACGGGAACCTGGTCGGCGAACGCCCCACCAGCCCCGTCCGTCCCACCGGCACCAGCCGCGATCTCGGCCATGCCGACAACCTAACCCGGCTCCGGAGCGTCCGGGCGGGAGGCCAGAGGTTCAGGTCGGGCGAGAAGGTGTCGAACCGGTAACGGCGTGGGTAGGTTATGCGTCCAGTCGAGTCACCCGGGAGTCATTGCGTGATCAGTTCGTGGCGGCGTGCACGCACCTACGTGCTCGCGACCCTGCTGGCTACCCTGGCCGCCCCGGTGCTCGCCGGTGCGCTGGCGGTTCCGGCCTCGGCGTCGGTCCCCTCGTTCGAGTCCAAGCTGCTGTCGCTCACGAACGCCGACCGGGCCAGGCACGGGCTCGCCCCGCTGCAGAGCTCGAGCACGCTGGTGTCGATCGCCCGCGCCTGGTCGAACCACATGGCCGCCACGGGTCAGCTCGCCCACAACCCGTCGCTGGCGAGCCAGGTGAGCGGCTGGTCCTCACTGGGCGAGAACGCCGCGGTCGCCGCGTCGGCGACCCAGGCCGAGTCGTTGTTCATGGCCAGCGCCGGGCACCGGGCGAACATCCTGAACCGCAGCTACAACAAGGTCGGCATCGGCGTCACGGTCGGCAAGAACGGGAACTACTGGTTCACGATCGACTTCGAGCAGACGTCCGGCTACCACGCGCCCGCGACGACCGCACCCAGGCCGGTCAAGCACACGACGACCCACGTCACGCACACGTCGTCGACGGCGCGAGCAACCAGGGCGTCCAGGGCGTCCCGGTCGGCGGTGCGCGGTGCGGTCCCCGCTGCCAAGGTCGCCGTGGTCCCGGCCACCTCGCCGGCGGCGGCTGCCCTGACCGCCCGGCTCGCGGCACTCGACGCGCGCAGCGCCGCCGCCGGCATCTTCCCGGCCGGCGGCTTCGATCCGCCGGCCCAGCCCTCCGACGGGCGGGTGCCCGCCGCCGTGTCGCTGATCGTGTGCGGCGGGCTCGCCGTCACCTTGCTGGCGGGTGTGGCGACCGCTCGACCGTCCCGCCTGCGCAACCGGTTCAGGCGGGCAGCAGGCGGGTGACGAACCGCTCCAGCTGAGCGACCGTCCGGCACTCCACCATCTCGACCACCTCGGCATAGCGCGGCGCAGCCGAGTCGCCGCCACCCCACTGTCCGCGCGGCTCCGGGTTCAGCCAGTAGGTGTGCCGGGCCGCGCCGGCCAGCCGGTGCAGGGTGGCCAGACCCGGGTCGCGGTAGTTCGTGCGGCCGTCGCCGAGGATCAGCAGCGACGCCGCCGGGGTGACCGCGGAGCCGTACCGCTCCGCGAACTCCTCGAAGGCGTGCCCGTAGTCGGAGTGACCGTCGAACCAGACCAGCCGGGCGTCCCGGTTGATCCGCGACAAAGCGTCCGGGAGGTCGTCCGCGACGTCCAGGAACCGGGTCACCTCGTCACAGCCGTCCACGAATGCGAACGCCCGCACCTTGGCGAACTGCTCGTGCAGCGCCCAGGTGAGCATGAGCGTGAACCCGGCGAACGAGGACACCGAGCCGGAGAGGTCGCACAGCAGGACCAGCTCCGGCCGGTGCGGTCGCCGCGTCCGGTGCCGGGTCACCACCGGGACTCCCCCGGTGCCCATGGAGGCGCGGATGGTCCGGCGGACGTCCAGGCGACCGCTGCGGCCGGTCCGCCGCCTCGCCGCCAGCCGGGTGGCGAGCCGCCGGGCCAGCGGGTGCACGGCGCGGCGCAGCGCCGCCAGGTCGTCCCGGGACGCGCGCAGGAACTCGACCTGGTCCAGCAGCGGCGGCGCCGAGGTCCTGGCCACGGCTTGCGGGCCACGCTCCTCCGCCAGCCGGCGGCGGACGTCCACGTCGACGAAGCCGGAGAACGTCGCCACCCGG
This sequence comes from uncultured Actinomycetota bacterium, assembly GCA_963711005.1. Classification (GTDB taxonomy): domain Bacteria; phylum Actinomycetota; class Actinomycetes; order Prado026; family Prado026; genus CAVQCJ01. Next base: position 209,714 of record CAVQCJ010000002.1, read on the forward strand.
CCGCGGACGAGCCGGCGGGCGACCTCCTCGTCGAAGGGCGAGGCCGCGTCCGACCCGGCGGAGCGGTCCAGGAGGGCGGCTGCCACCCCCGCCACGAGCGTGTCCGGGGACAGCGCACGCAGGACCCGGTACCCGAAGTACGCCTGCCGGCCCGGGCTGGTCTCGGCCCGGCCGAGTGCGCCGACCGAAGCCACGGCGACCCTGCGCAGAGCGCCGTCGTCCCCGGCGAGCAGGGCGAGACGGAGCTGCTCGCGCAGGTCACCGCGCGGGTCGGGGCCGGAGTCGGCGGCCGGCCCGGGAACGTCCGGCCTCCCGCTGACCGCCGGGAACCACAGGTCGAAGAGCGTGTCGAACGTCGGCCGGTGCGCCGACCGCTTGACCAGCGTGGCGGCCAGGCCCGCCCGCAGCGCGTCGCGGTCCAGCAGCTCGAGCGCGCCGAGCACGCGCGCCGCCTCGACGGTCTCCGCCGGGGACGCGGGCAGCCCGGCCACCCGCAGCGCCTCGGTGAGGCCGACCAGGCGGTCGAGCAGCGCAGTGGCCGTCAGCGGTCCTTGTTGAACCGGGTGACGATGAACAGGGCGAGCAGCAACGTGCCGAGGGCCACGAGCCCGAGCACGGCCGGCGCGGGGGTGGGGTTCTCCGTCGTGGACTCGGCCAGCAACGCCGCGATCGCACTCGTCATGGCCGGGAGCCTAACGCCGCAGCCGGGACGGATCCACGTGCAGCGCCCAGTGGAGCCGTTCGCGCCGGACCCGTTCCGCGTTCATCGCGATCCACACGCACAGGGCGGCCAGCGGCAGCTCGACGACGACGGCCGTGAGCAGGGCCGCGCCCGCCCCGGTCCGGGTGCTCGCCGTGGTCACGTCGAACCACGCGTCCACGATGAGCAGCGTCGCGGACGCGACGGCCGGCAGCTCCACGTGGTCCAGACCCCGCCACGCCGTCCAGCCGGTGCGGGCCAGGGCCAGCGCCAGCATCAGGTCGAACCCGACCCACGCCAAGCGGTAGTGCTCGGACAAGTCGCGGCTGGGCAGCCGCAGCCACAGGAACACGATCCACGGCAGCGTCACCACGGCCAGGACGAAGAACACCGGCCCCACCCAACCAGGGACCGGCCGACCGGGATCCGGCGGCGGTGCGGCAGGCCCGTCGACGGAGTCGCTCGGCCCGGCCATCTCGGCAGCGTACAAACGGATGAACGGGCAGCACGACACCGCCGGACGGACGGGTCGGTCCTGGTACCGTCCCCGCCGTGAGCGTCGGCCAGGGGGGCGGCTCGCCGGCGGCGCCAGGCGGGCCCGAGCCGGCATCGGACCCGTACGCCTATCCCCCGGTCCACCGGCCGGCGTATCAGGCGCCGCCGGACTACCTGGCCTACGGCAGCTCCCCGACCACGACGAACCCGGGGTACGGGACCTACCCGACCTACCCCGGCTACCCGACCTACCCCGGATACCCCGGCTACCCGCCTGCGCAGCCGAAGCGCGGACGCGGGCTGCTGGTCGGGCTCGTCGCCGCGCTGGTCGTGCTCGCCCTGTTCGCCGGGATCGTCGGCGTGAACCGTTCGCACCGGACGAACAGCGCGGCCGACAACGCGGCGCTCGCGGTCTCCCGGGCCAAGATCCTCGCCGAGCTGCCCCGCCTGCAGGCCTGGATCGCGTCCGACCGCGGCCTGAGCTGGAAGAAGTCGGTGAACCCGGAGGTGCTCTCCGACGCCGACTTCGTGGCCGCCCTCCACAGCGGCGGCGGCTCGGACCCGGCGCAGCTGCCCGGCGACCCGGACGACATCGGCACCACGTTCGCGGCGATGGGGCTCGTCCCGGACGCCGGCTCCTTCTACAACGCGGACCAGTCCGCCACCACCTCGGACGTCGTCGGCTTCTACAACAACGACAGCGGACGGCTGGTCGTGCGCGGGACCACGTGGACGCCGTCGATGGAGTACACGCTGGTGCACGAGCTCACCCACGCGCTGCAGGACCAGAACTTCGACCTGGGCCGCCTCGACGCGTCGGCACGCACCGACGACGAGACGATCCTGACGATCCGGGCCCTTGTCGAGGGTGACGCCGAGCGGGTCGCGGACGACTACTACGACAAGCAGAGCACCGACTGGCAGGACCAGGTCGACGCGGACCAGGGCTCGACCCCGGCCTCGTCGGCGCCGATCGTCGACGTCTTCGAGGGGATCCCGTACGCGTTCGGGGAGCCGTTCGTCGACGGGCTCGTGAAGGCCGGCGGCAACGGCGCGGTGGACAAGGCGTTCCAGACCCCGCCGGCCACGTCGGCGCAGATCCTGCACCCGGCGCAGTGGCTCGACGGGTCGCTGCCTGCGCCGACCCGCCCGCCGACGCCGAAGGCCCCGCCCGGGGATGTCGCGGACACCGGGGTCCTGGGACAGCTGGGGCTGTGGGCCGCGGTCGACGCCGCGCACCCCCATCGCGTCGACACGGCCAAGCTGGACGGGTGGGCCGGCGACTCGTACGTGTCGACCGACGGCGACTCGGGGACCTGCTTCGTCGACGACGCCACCTTCACCAGCGCCGCGACCAGGACCACCGCCGTGCAGTTCCTCAAGTCGTGGACCGACGCCCAGCACATCAAGGTTCAGCTCCAGGGCACCGCCGGCCTGCGCCTGTCGGCCTGCCAGAGCTGACCCCGGGCCCTGCGGGCCGGCAGCGCTCGCCCTAGCCGCGGATGTGGCCGTCGCCGACGACCACGTACGTGGTGGTGGTCAGCTCGGGCAGCCCCATCGGTCCGCGCGCGTGCAGCTTCTGCGTCGAGATCCCGATCTCCGCGCCGAAGCCGAACTCGCCGCCGTCGGTGAAGCGCGTCGACGCGTTCACCATCACGGCGGCCGCGTCGACGCCGGCCACGAAGGTGCGCACCGCCGTCTCGCTGTCGGCGACGATGGCCTCGGTGTGCCCGCTGCCGTACCGGCGGATGTGCGTCAGCGCGGCGTCGATGGAGTCGACGACACCGGCCGCGATGTCCAGGGAGTAGTACTCGGCGAACCAGTCCTCCTCGGTGACCGCCTCGAAGGCGGCGCCGGCGGACCGTGCGTACGGCTCGATGCGCGCGTCGCCGTGCACGGTGACCCCCGCCTCGCGCAGAGCCGACAGCGCAGCCGGCAGGAACGTCCCCGCCAGGTCCGCGTGCACCAGGAACGTCTCGGCGGCGTTGCACACGCTGGTCCGCTGCGCCTTGGAGTTGACCAGGATCGCCACCGCCTTCGACACGTCGGCCGACGCGTCGACGTAGACGTGGCAGTTGCCGATGCCGGTCTCGATCACCGGGACCGTCGAGCCCTCGACCACGCTGCGGATCAGCCCCGCGCCGCCGCGCGGGATCAGCACGTCGACCAGGCCACGGGCGGTCATCAGGTGCCGGACGGAGTCGTGCGAAGTCCCGGGGACCAGCTGGACCGCGTCCCGCGGCAACCCGGCGGAAGCCAGGGCGTCCTGCATGAACGCGACCAGGGCGGCGTTCGTGCGGTACGCCGACGACGAGCCGCGCAGCAGCACGGCGTTGCCGCTCTTCAGGCAGAGCCCGGCCGCGTCCACGGTGACGTTGGGGCGGGCCTCGTAGACGATGCCGACCACGCCCAGCGGGACGCGGACCTGGCGCAGCTCGAGCCCGTTGGCCAGCCGGGAGCCGCGGACCACGTCGCCGACCGGGTCGGGCAGGTCGGCCACGTCCCGCAGCGCGGCCGACACGTCCGCGATGCGGTCGGCGGTCAGCGTGAGCCGGTCGACCAGACCGGCCTGCGGTACCGTCGGCGACGGCGCGCGCCACGTCCTCGGCGTTCGCCGCGACGATGTCGAGGGCGTGCTTGTCGAGCGCGTCGGCCATGGCGAGCAGCGCCGCGTCCTTGACCGCCCGCGGCAGGGCCGCGAGCGCGACCGCGGCGGCCCGGGCCCGCGTGGCGCAGGCCAGCACGGCGGCGCGCTCCTCGTCCGCGGACTCGAGCGGACCGGAGTCCCTGGGTGCGACGGTGGCCATCGGACCAGGGTAGTCAGCGCCGCAGGGGCCGCAGCCCGCCGACTCCGGCCAGGCGGACGTCGAGCTCGCCGGTCCGGCCGCGCTGGTGGAAGGTCTCGCGCTCGAGGACCTCCAGGCCGAGCACCTCCCAGTGCGGCAGCTGCGCGGTGGCCCGGTGCTCGCCCCACAGCCTCAGCGCCATCGCCGCCGCGTCCTCGAGGTACTCCGCCTCTTCCCAGTAGCGCACCTCGGCCCGGTCGTCGGCGTAGCGCCCGTCCAGCAGGAACGGGTGCTCGGCGGCCAACCGTTCCAGGGCCGCCCTGATCTCCTCGACCGGCACGGTCTCGCCGCCGACGGTGAGCGTCACGTGCCACAGCCGGGCCGCGGCCTCGACCTCGACATCGGGCCCGTCGGGGACGGGGCGCAGGCCGGGCGGGGTGGCCGCTTCGTCCATCGGCCACCTCCGGTCCGCGTCAGCGGCGCAGCAGCACCAGGTCGTCGCGGTGGACGACCTCGCGCTCGTACGCCGGTCCGAGCTCCCGAGCCAGGTCGCGGGTCGAACGACCGAGCAGTCCGGGAAGCTCGGATGCATCGAAGTTGACCAGACCTCGGGCCACGGCGTGACCGGTTTCGTCGAGAAGGTCGACCGGATCGCCGACCGCGAAGTCGCCGTCCACGCCGGTCACCCCCGCCGGGCAGCAACGACAGCCGCCGGTCGACGACGGCGCGCACCGCCCCGGCGTCCAGGTGCAGCCGGCCGCGCGGCGTCGCCGCGTGCGCCAGCCAGAGCAGGCGGGCGCCCCGGCGCGAGCCGGTCGGGTGGAAGCAGGTGCCGACCGCGCTCCCCGGCCAGGGCCGGCGCCGGCCGAGCGCCGCCGACGTCAGCAGCGCCGGGATGCCGGACGACGGTCGCGAGCCGGGCCGCCTCGACCTTGGTCTGCATGCCGCCGGTCCCGACGCCGGCCGCGCCGGCCCGGCCCGACCCGGCCCAGGTCGACGTGCTCGAGGTCGGCCGGGCTGCGGACCTCGCTCGAGCATCGTGGTCGCCCGCGCGCCTGGGGTCGCCGTCGTACAGGCCGTCGACGTCGGAGAGCAGCACCAGCAGGTCGGCCTGGACCAGGTGCGCGACGAGGGCGGCCAGCCGGTCGTTGTCGCCGAACCGGATCTCGTCGGTGGCCACGGTGTCGTTCTCGTTGACGACCGGCACGGCGCCCGAGCTCGAGCAGCCGGTCGAGCGTGCGCTGGGCGTTGCGGTAGTGGGTGCGGCGCATCACGTCGTCGGCGGTCAGCAGCACCTGGCCGACGGTCACGCCCGTGCCGGGCGAACGCCTCGGTGTAGCGGTGCACGAGCAGGCCCTGCCCGACGCTGGCCGCCGCCTGCTGGGTGGCCAGGTCGCGCGGGCGCGCGCTTCAGCCCCAGCGGCGCGAGCCCGGCCGCGATCGCGCCGGAGGAGACCAGCACGACCTCGGCGCCCGGCCGCGCGGGCGCAGGCCAGCACGTCGACGAGCGCGTCGACAGCCGCGCGCGTCGAGGCCGCCGGCGCGGCTGGTGAGCGACGACGACCCGACCTTGACGACGATCCGGCGTGCCGCGCGGGCCGCCTCGCGCACCGGGGCTACCGCCCCTCGAGCCGCAGGTCGCGTGCCGCGCGGGCTGCCGGCCAGGCTGCTCGGCGCCGGCGCTCGATGCGTCGGCTCCCAGTCGAAGACGACCAGCCGTCCGTCGCCGCCGATGACGACCTCGTCGCCCGGGCCGGCGCCCGGCCGCACGCAGCGCGTCCTCGACGCCGAGCCGGGCGAGCCGGTCGGCCAGGTAGCCGACGGCCTCGTCGTTGGTGAAGTCGGTCTGCCGCACCCAGCGCTCGGGCTTGACGCCGCGGACGACGTAACCGGCCGTCCTCCACGCGTGACGGTGAAGCCGGCGTCGTCGACCGCCCGGGGCCGCAGCACGATGCGGGTCGGGTCCGGCGGGCGGCGCCGACGCGCGCGCGCCTGGCGACCAGCTCGGCCATCGCGAACGACAGCGCGCGCAGGCCCTCGTGGGTCGCGGCGCTGACCTCGTACACGGCGCAGCCCGCGGGCCTCGAGGTCGGCGCGGACCATGTCGGCCAGCTCGCGCGCCTCGGGCACGTCGATCTTGTTCAGGACGACGAGCCGGGGCCGGTCGTCGAGGCCGCCGTACGCCGCCAGCTCGGCCTCGATCACGTCGAGGTCGCTGACGCGGGTCGCGGCCGGGCTCGAGGGTCGCGCAGTCGAGCACGTGCACCAGGGCCGCGCAGCGCTCGACGTGGCGCAGGAACTCCAGGCCCAGCCCCTTGCCCTCGCTCGCGCCGGGGATCAGCCCGGGGACGTCGGCGACGGTGTACCGGGTCTCGCCCGCCTCGACGACGCCGAGGTTCGGCACCAGCGTCGTGAACGGGTAGTCGGCGATCTTGGGCCGGGCCGCCGACATGGCCGCCACGAGGCTGGACTTGCCGGCGCTCGGGAAGCCGACCAGGCCGACGTCCGCGACGGTCTTGAGCTCGAGGACGACGTCGCCGGCCTCGCCCGGCTCGCCGAGCAGCGCGAAGCCCGGGCGCCTTGCGCCGGGTGGACGCCAGCGCCGCGTTGCCGAGGCCGCCGCGCCCGCCGGCGGCGACGACGCACGTCGCCCCCGCGCCGACCAGGTCGGCGAGCACCGTCCCGTCGCCGTCGGTGACGACGGTGCCGTCCGGCACCGGGAGGACGAGGTCCTCGCCGTCCGCGCCGTTGCGGTGGTCGCCCATGCCCGGGCTTGCCGTTGGTGGCCTTGCGGTGCGGGGCGCGGTGGTAGTCGAGCAGCGTGGTGACGTTGCGGGTCGACGACGAGCGGTCACGTCGCCGCCGCGGCCGCCGTTGCCGCCGTCCGGGCCGCCGAGCGGCTTGAACTTCTCGCGGTGGACCGAGACGCAGCCGTGGCCGCCGACGCCGGCCGCGACGTGCAGGACGACGCGGTCGACGAAGGTGGCCATGCCGCATTGTCCCGCATGCGGGACCCGGCCGCGGACGCGTGAGAGCGGCCGGCCCCTGCGCAGGGCGGCCGCTCTCGGACGAGAAGGGTCGGCTACTCGGCCGACGAGACGACGTTGACCACCCGGCGACCCCGCCGGGTGCCGAACTCGACGTTGCCCGCGAACCAGGGCGAACAGCGTGTCGTCGCCGCCGCGGCCGACGCCGACGCCGGGGTGGAAGTGGGTGCCGCGCTGGCGGACGATGATCTCGCCGGCGTCGACGAGCTGGCCGCCGAAGCGCTTCACGCCGAGCCGCTGAGCGTTGGAGTCGCGACCGTTGCGCGAGGAGGACGCGCCCTTCTTGTGTGCCATGAGATCCGGACCTACTTCGTCTCGATGCCGGTGACCTTGACCTGCGTCAGCTTCTGACGGTGGCCCTGCCGCTTGCGGTAGCCGGTCTTGTTCTTGTACTTGAGGATGTCGATCTTGGGGCCCTTGGTGGCAGCGACGATCTCGGCGGTCACGGTGACCTCGGCCAGCGCCGCGGCGTCGGAGGTGACGGAGTCGCCGTCGACGAGCAGCAGGGCCGGCAGCCGCACGGAGTCGCCGGGCTCACCCGAGAGCCGGTCGACCTCGAGGACGTCACCGACGGCGACCTTCTCCTGACGGCCACCGGCGCGGACGATCGCGTACACCGTGGACTCCTGTCCTGCTCGTGAACGGGCACCCGGCCGGCTCGCAGGGCCACGGTCAAGGACCACGGTCGAGGCGGCACGACGAGGGCGCGGGCGTCTGGACGTGCCTGGCACGCCGAAGGGCAAGGGTACGGGGGCGTCGCAGGGGGGTCAAACCGGTGGTCGGGCGGCCGGTGGCCGGCTCAGGTCCGGCAGCCGGAGCACCCGGTCCCCGACCAGATCGGCCTCGGCCAGGTCGTGGGTGACGTGCACGGCCGGCGTGCCCGAGGCGGTGCAGGAGCTCCCGCACGTCGACCGCCAGCCGGTCGCGCAGATCCCGGTCGAGCGCGCCGAAGGGCTCGTCCAGCAGGAGCAGCCGGGGGGCCGGGGCCAGCGCCCTGGCCAGCGCCACCCGCTGCGCCTCGCCGCCGGACAGGGTCGCGACCGAGCGCGGGCCGTACCCGTCGAGGTCGACCAGGCCGAGCAGGGCCGCCACCCGGGCGGCCACCTCGGCTCCGGGACCGCCCGGCCACCCGCAGCCCGTAGCCGATGTTCCCGGCGACGTCGAGGTGCGGGAAGAGCAGGGCGTCCTGGAAGACCAGCCCGAACCCGCGCCGGTGCGTCGGCGTCCCGGACAGGTCGGTCCCGGCCCACGGACCCGGCCGCCGTCCGGCGTCGAGCAGCCCGGCGACCACCTGCAGCAGCGTCGACTTGCCCGACCCGCTCGGCCCGAGGAGGCAGACGATCTCGTCCGGACCGACCTCCAGGCCGACGTGGTCCAGCACGGTCCGGCCGTCGAACGTCACGGTCACGTCCTGGACGACGAGCGCGCCGCTGGTCACCGGCCCATCCTCCGTGCGGCGGGCTGCGCGAGCTCGGCCAGCAGGAGGGCCAGCACGGTCACCAGCATGAGGACGGTAGCCAGCGCGAGGGCCGCGCCGTAGCGCACCTCACCTGGGCGCTGCAGCAGCGTCGCGATCTGCACCGGCAGCGTCGGCGAGCCCGACCGGGCCAGGAACGCGGTCGCCCCGAACTCTCCCAGCGAGACGGCGAACGCGAACCCCGCCCCCACCGCCAGCGCCCGGCTGAGCAGCGGCAGGTCGACCGTGCGCCACGCGCGGGCCGGACGCGCGCCGAGCGTCGCGGCGACCTCGCGCAGCCTCGGGTCGATCGAGCGCAGGACGGGGAGCACGACCGCGAGCACCAGCGGGATCGCCACCAGGGTGTGCGCCAGCGGCACCAGCCACCACGACCCGCGCAGGTCCAGCGGCGCCCGCGAGAACGCGAGCACCATCCCGAAGCCGACCGTCACCGCCGACGTCCCCAGCGGCAGCATGGCCGCCGTGTCCGAGCAGCCCGCCGGCACGCGTCGGACGTACGCGACGGCGCATGCGGCCAGCCCACCGACCAGCACCGCGAGGACCGCGGTGACGACGGCGTACTGGAGCGAGACCCGGACCGAGTCCCAGCGGCGGGACGTACGCGGTCGTCCCGGCGTCGACCGAGCCCAGGGCCCGCCACCAGGTCGAGCCCCCAGGCCCCGTGCACCCGCAGCGAGCCGACCACGAGGGCCACCATCGGCAGTACCAGCAGCCCGGCCACCGACACCAGGACGGCAGCCAGCAGCAGCCGTCGGCCGGCACCGCGCACCGCCCCGCCGTGCTGCCCGGGCGCCCGCAGCGCCTGCCGCACCGCGCCCCGGGCCTGCACCCGCGCCGCCACCAGCAGGACGACGCCGAGCAGCACCAGCTGCAGGACGGCGAGCACGGCGGCACCGGGCAGGTCGAGCAGCTGCGCGGTGCGCCGGTAGACCTCGACCTCCAGCGTGCTGCTGCCCGGACCGCCGAGCACGCAGCACCACCCCGAACGAGGTGAACGTGAACAGGAAGACCAGCACGGTCGCAGCCACCACGGCGGGCCGCAGCAGCGGCCACGTCACGGTGCGGAAGGCGCGCCAGGGTCGCGCCCCGAGGCTACGGGCAGCCTGCTCGTAGCGCGGGTCGAGCTGGCCCCAGAGCCCGCCGACGACCCGCACCACCACGGCGTAGTTGAAGAACACGTGGGCGACGAGGATCGCGGCGAGGGTCCCCACCCAGGACGGCGGGCAGCACCGCCTGGAACGCCAGCCCGACCACCACCGTCGGCAGCACGAACGGCACGGTCATGACTACTACCAGTGCCCGCCGCCCCCGGAACGCCAGCCGGGCCGTCACGTACGCACCCGGCAGCGCCACGAGCAGTGTCAGGACGGTCGACAGCACCGCCTGCTACGAGCGTGAACCGCACGACCTGCCACGTGTACGGGTCGGTGAGCCGGGCCAGCCCGTCGGTCGACAGCCCACGGGACAGGATGCTGAGCAGCGGCCACGCGAAGAACAGCGCCAGGAACGCGGCCGGCACCATCCCGAGCACCCACGCCGGCGCCGGTCCCGTCGCCGCCACCGGTCCCCGCACGGGCACCGGTCCGGTCGCGGGCACCGGTCCCGTGGCGACCGGTGCGCTCGTCAGTGCAGCACCGTCTGCGTCCACTGCTCGACCCACTGTTCGCGGTTCTCGGTGATCTCGGCCGGCGCGACGGTCAGCGGGTGCTGCGACTGGACCGCCCACTGGCTGAACACTGGTGGCAGCGCCGTCGAGCCGACCGAGGGGAACACGTACATCGACAGCGGGATGCCGGCCTGGAACTGCGGGGACAGCAGGAAGTCGACGACCATCCGCGCGGCCTGCGGCTGCTTGGTGCCGGCCAGCACGCCGGCGAACTCCACCTGGCGGAAGCAGCTGTCCGCGAGCACGCTGACCGTCGGCCGGGTCGGCTTCGGGTCGGCGAACTCGATGCTCGCGACCGGGTCCGTGCCGTAGCTGACCACGAGCGGGTACGTGCCCTTCTGTCCGCCGCCGGTGAAGTCGCCGTCGTACGCGTCGGTCCAGCCGTCGTCGACCTTGACGCCGTTCGCGCGCAGCCGCGTCCAGAAGTCCTGCCAGCCGCCGGCGCCGTACCTCGCGACGGTGGCGAGCAGGAAGGCCAGCCCGGGCGAGGAGGTCGCGGGGTTCTCGACGACGAGCAGGCCCCGGTACGCGCGGGTCGGCGAGGTCGGCCATCGAGGTCGGCTCGGCGACGCCGTGCCTGGCGAACCAGCTGTCGTCGGCGACCACGCACACGTCGCCGTAGTCGACCGGGACCACGGCGTCGCCGGGGACCAGCGCGCGCAACGACGGGTCGACCTGCGCCAGCGCGGCCGGCCGGTACGGCGCGAACGTGCCGGCGCCGACCGCGCGGGACAGCAGGGTGTTGTCGACGCCGAACAGCACGTCGCCCTCGGGGTTGCCGGCCGTGAGCACGGCCTTGTTGACGACCTCGCCCGCGTCACCGCCGGTGACGACCTTGACGGTGATGCCGGTGCGCTGCCGGAACGACTCGAGCAGAGTCTTGTCGACCGCGAAGGAGTCGTGGGTCAGCAGCGTCACCGTGGTCGGTGCCACCGACGCGGGCGGGGCCTTGGCCACGTCGCCGGCGCTCGGAGCCGGTGACCCGGCGGTGGAGCAGGCGGCCAACAACGAGCCGGCGACGGCCGCTGCCGCCACCACGCGAGCCCGGCGAGTGCGCGCCACGCGCGGGAGAAGGGGACCCATCCGATACCTCCGCTGGCATTACCCAGATCAGGTTCGAGGGTCGGTGGCGGCGGCCACCCTCTCAGCCCGCCGTTCCTGCGAGCTCCCCTTGGTTTGCCCAGACTCTAGCCGACCGGGGTCGGCGCCCCTTGCGCCTTGGTGGCCCGGCGGCGCGGACGCGCGGCCGGCTTCGGGTCGGCCGGCTTGGTGTCGGCCGGCTTGGTGTCGGCCGGGGTCGCCTCGGACGCGGCCACGGCGGACTTGGCCCGGGACCGGCGCGGACGTACAGCGGTCGCCTTCGGCTCGGCGGCGCCGTCGGTCGACACGTCGCCCGCACCACCGTCGGCAGGTCGGTGCGCGACCGCCTTCGCGGCCCTGGCCACCCGCTCGACGCGGTCGACGTTCTCGCCCGAGTGCCGCAGCCCGGTCCGCGCCTCGACCGGCTCCAGGTGCACCTTCACCCCTCGGCCGTTGCAGTGCTCGCACGGCTCGGAGAACGCCTCGAGCAGGCCCTGGCCGATCCGTTTGCGGGTCATCTGGACCAGGCCGAGCGAGGTCACCTCGGCGACCTGGTGCTTGGTGCGGTCGCGACCGAGGCACTCGGTGAGCCGCCGCAGCACGAGCTCGCGGTTGGACTCGAGCACCATGTCGATGAAGTCGATGACGATGATGCCGCCGATGTCGCGCAGCCGGAGCTGACGCACGATCTCCTCGGCCGCCTCCAGGTTGTTCCTGGTGACCGTCTCCTCGAGGTTGCCCGAGCCCTTGCCGACGAACTTGCCGGTGTTGACGTCGACGACGGTCATCGCCTCGGTGCGGTCGATGACCAGCGAGCCGCCCGACGGCAGCCAGACCTTGCGGTCCAGGCCCTTGGAGATCTGCTCGTCCACCCGGTACGCGGAGAAGACGTCCTCCTTGGCGACGTACTTCTCCACCCGGTCGAGCAGGTCGGGGGCGACGTGGCCGACGTAGGACTGGACGGTGTCCCAGGCCGACGTCGCCGGAGACGACGAGCCGCTCGAAGTCCTCGTTGAACAGGTCGCGGATCACCCGGACGGTGAGGTCGGGCTCGGAGTAGAGCAGCGTCGGGTGCGGTGGCGGTCTTGGCCTTCTTCTCGATGTCCTCCCACTGCGCCTGCAGGCGGGCGACGTCGTGCGTCAGCTGTTCCTCGGTCGCGCCCTCCGCTGCGGTGCGGACGATCACGCCCGGCGTCGTCCGGGACGACCTTCTTCAGGATCGCCTTGAGCCGGCTGCGCTCCTTGTCCGGGAGCTTGCGGCTGATCCCGCTCATCGAGCCGTCGGGGACGTATACGAGGAAGCGTCCGGCCAGGGAGATGTTGCTCGGTCAGGCGGGAACCCTTGTGACCCATCGGGTCCTTGGTGACCTGCGACGAGCACCGAGTCGCCGGACTTGAGCACGTGCTCGATCCGCTTGGGCTGTCCGTCCAGCGCGGCCGCGTCCCAGTTGACCTCGCCGGCGTAGAGCACCGCGTTGCGACCGCGGCCGATGTCGACGAACGCCGCCTCCATGCTCGGCAGGACGTTCTGGACCTTGCCGAGGTACACGTTGCCGACCATCGTCGACGACGAGGCGCTGGCGACGTAGTGCTCGACGAGCACGTCGTCCTCGAGCACGGCGATCTGGGTGAGGTCGGCACGCTGCCGGACCACCATGACCCGGCGCACGGACTCGCGACGGGCCAGGAACTCGGCCTCGGACAGGATCGGCGGGCGTCGGCGACCGGCGTCGCGACCCTCCCGGCGGCGCTGCTTCTTGGCCTCGAGCCGGGTGGAGCCGCGCATCGCGGTCACCTCGCCGGACCCGGAGCCGGACTTGGCACGGGTCCGCGGCTCGCGGACGTGCACGACGGCGTTGTCGTCGTCGCCGCCGGCATCCGCGTCGGAACCCTTGCGGCGGCGCCGGCGCCGGCGCCGGGTCCCCGCGGAGCCTTCGTCGTCGGAGTCGGAGCCGTCGGAGCCGTCGCCGCTCTCGCCGGTCGCGTCGCCGACCTCGTCGCCGTCGGACCCCGCGGACCTGGCGTCCTGCGTCCGACCGCCGTCCTGGGCACCGTCATCCGTGTCGGCCCCGCCGTCCTGGTCGGTCCCGGTACGGCGCCTGCGGCCGCGTCCGCCCCGGCGCCGCCGTCGCCGCCGAGCCGCGTCGCCGCTCTCGCCGGGCTCGGCGTTCTCGTCGCGCTCGTCGCCTTCTGCGCCGTGGCTGCCCTGGTCGTCGTCCTCGGTCCGGCCGACACCGTCGAGGTCGTCGCTCTGCCCGTCGGCGTCCGAGGCCGGCGCTGCGGCCTTCTTCCGGCGGCCGCCAGACGGCGGCTCGGGTGCCTGGAACAGCACGGCCGGGGCGGCAGCGGCCTTACGGCGTCGAGCGGGAGCCTTCGCGGTGCCGCCGGTGCCCTCGGGGCCGCCGGTTCCCCCGGTGCCGTCGCCGGTCTCGGCGGTCGGCTCTGCCTCGAGAGCCGCCGGAGCGGCCGGAGCCGCGGGAGCGGCCTTCTTGGAGCGCTGCCGGGTCGTCTTGGCCGCAGCCTTGGTCGGGGTGGCCCTGGTCGGGGCAGCCTTCGCCGCGGCGCCAGCCGGCTCTGGTTCGGCGGTGGTCGTGGTGGATGGGGTGGGCGGGCCGGCCGGTCGGGCCGCGGCCCGGCGTCGGCGGGGCGTCCCGGTCGCCGCGGCCGCGGCCTCGGAGCCGCTTTCGGCCGGCGTGCCTTCGCCGGTGGTGTTCTCGCTGTCGAGCATCGGTGCAGTCCTACTCCGCCCTCCGGGCGCCCTGGCGAGCCTGGGCACCGCACGGAGGTGCTGGTCGTGCGGCCCACCCGTGGGCGGGCCGAAGTTCGTGGGGTGCCGGCCGGCGGTCTAGGCCCGGTCGGGCACCAGTGGGTCTGACACGTCACCCGCAACTGCGTCGAGCGGCCCCTGCGCCAGCCGGGTCACCTGGGGTGGGACCGGCGGCGCGAGGTCGGCCACCTGACGCAGCGCCTCGAGGACGTCGTCAGGGCGGACAGCCGGCGTGTGGTGCCGGACGACCAGTCGAAGTATCGCACACGGGCCGGGGTCCGGAGCCGCGCCGTCCTCGACACGCCCAGGCTCGACGACCAGCGAGACGACCGGCTCGCGGGCGTCGAACCGGCGCAACCCGTTCTTGGTGAGCCGTTCGATCTCGACCCGTTCGGCCGCCAGGAAGCCGTCCGCCGCGCCCCGGGCGGTGTCGACCGACACCCCGTCCAGCCGGATCTCGTACACCGACGCCTCCAGCCGGTCGACCAGCGAGGTGCCGGACGCGGCCTCGACCACCTCGAGGACGTCCAGTCCCGGCGGGAGCGACTCGTCAAGGACCGCCCGCACCCAGCCCGGGTCGCGCGCCTCGACCAGCCCGATCTCCACGTACTCGGCCTCGCTGGCCACCCCGGTCGGCGCCGCGTTGGCGTAGGAGATCTTGGGGTGCGGGGAGAAGCCCGCGCTGTACGCCATCGGGACGCCGGCCCGGCGCAGGGCCCGCTCGAAGGCACGCTGGAAGTCGCGGTGCGAGGAGAAGCGGAGGCGGCCGCGCTTGGCGTACCGCAGCCGCAGCCGCTGGACCGCGGGCGGCGGCGGCGGCCCGTCGGGGGTCCGGGCCACGTCGGTCCCCCGCTACCCCGGCGTCCCGGCCGGGTCGGACGCCGCCAGCGCGGCCGCGACCCAGGTGAGCGCGGCCTCCTTCTCGTCCGCGGGCAGCGGCGGCAGGACGTCGAGCCAGACCGGCAGCATCGAGCCGCGCAGCTGCAGCTGTCCCAGCGGGCGGGGGAAGAACCACAGGTGGAAGTGCCGCCGAGCCGTCGCCGTAGCGGGCGACGTGGACACGGGCCACGTCGCCGCAGCGTGAGCATGGCGCGCTCGATCCGTGCGGTCAGCGGCCCGAGCTCGGCCAGCAGCTCGGCGGGCAGGTCGGCGAACGAGTCGTAGTGGTCGCGCGGCTCGAGCAGCACGATCCCCGCGATCGGACCCGGCTCGCCGTCGCCGCGAAGCCGCCAGTGCTCGTCCGTCCAGACGTAGTCGGAGTCGTCCCCGTCGCAGACCCGGCAGTCCTCGGCGCGGACGTGGTGGCGCTCCGGCTCGGGCAGCTGGCGCGGGCAGGAGCTGCTTGACCCGCACGTCGCCCTCGAACGGGAACCAGGGGTCGGCGACCAGCTCCGCCAGGGTGGTCACGCGGAGCCGCCGACGGCGGTCAGCGGCAGCAGCTTCACGCCGGTGGGCCCGACCTGGATGCCGGGTGTCCAGCTGCGGGCAGACGCCGCAGTCGAAGCACGGCGTCCAGCGGCAGTCGTCGACCTCGAGCCTCCGGCGGCGAGCGCGTCCTGCCAGTCCTCCCAGAGCCAGTCCTTGTCCAGGCCGCTGTCGATGTGGTCCCAGGGCAGGACCTCGCTCTGCTCGCGCTCGCGGGTGGTGTACCAGGCGACGTCGACCCCGGTGCCGGCGAGGCCGCGGTCGGCGGCGGCCATCCAGCGGTCGAACGAGAAGTGCTCGCTCCAGCCGTCGAACCGGGCGCCGTCCTCCCACGCGGCCCGCACCACCGCGGCGACGCGGCGGTCACCGCGCGAGAGCAGGCCTTCGATCGTGCCGGGCTGGCCGTCGTGGTAGCGGAAACCGATCGCGCGTGCCGACCTCGCGGTCGCCGCGGATCGCGTCGCGGAGCTTGGCCAGCCGCGCGTCGGTGCCCTCGTGGTCGAGCTGGGCGGCCCACTGGAACGGGGTGTGCGGCTTGGGCACGAAGCCGCCGATCGACACCGTGCAGCGGATGTCGCGGCTGCCGGTGACCTTGCGGCCCGGTGCGGATCACCTCGCGCGCGAGGTCGGCGATCTGCAGGACGTCCTCGTCGGTCTCGGTCGGCAGACCGCACATGAAGTACAGCTTCACCTGGCGCCAGCCGGCGCCGTACGCGGCGGTGACCGTGCGGATCAGGTCCTCCTCGGTGACCATCTTGTTGATCACCTTGCGCAGCCGCTCCGAACCGCCCTCGGGCGCGAACGTGAGCCCGGAGCGGCGGCCGTTGCGGGAGAGCTCGTTGGCCAGGTCGATGTTGAACGCGTCGACCCGGGTGGACGGGAGCGACAGCCCGATGTTCGTGCCCTCGTAGCGGTCGGCGAGGCCCTTGGCGATCTCGGCGATCTCGGAGTGGTCGGCGCTCGACAGCGACAGCAGCCCGACCTCCTCGAAGCCGGTCGCGGCCAGCGAGTGGTCGACCATCTCGGCGATGCCGGTGATCGAGCGCTCACGGACCGGACGGGTGATCATCCCGGCCTGGCAGAACCGGCAGCCGCGGGTGCAGCCGCGGAAGATCTCGACGCTCAGCGCGCTCGTGCACGGTCTCCGCGAGCGGCACCAGGGGCGTGCGCGGGTAGGGCCACTGGTCCAGGTCCATCACCGTGTGCTTGGCGACCCGCCAGGGCACGCCGGCGCGGTTCGGCGCGACCCGGCGGATGCGGCCGTCCGGCAGGTAGTCGACGTCGTAGAACGACGGGACGTACACGTGCCGGTGCGCGCCAGCCGCAGCAGCAGCTCCTCGCGCCCGCCCGGCGCACCCTCGTCCTTCCAGGCGCGGACGATGTCGCTGATCCGCAGCACGGCCTGCTCGCCGTCACCGACGACCGCCGCGTCGATGAACTCGGCGATCGGCTCGGGGTTGAACGCGGCGTGCCCGCCGGCCACGACGACCGGGTGCTCCTCGGTCCGGTCGGCGGCGCTGAGCGGGATGCCGGCGAGGTCGAGCGCGGTGAGCAGGTTCGTGTAGCCGAGCTCGGTCGCGAAGCTGACGCCGAGCAGGTCGAAGGCCGCGACCGGTCGGTGCCCGTCCACGGTGAACTGCGGCACCCCGTGCGTCCGCATGAGCGCCTCGAGGTCCGGCCAGACGCTGTAGGTGCGCTCGGCCAGCACGCCGTCGCGCTCGTTGAGGACCTCGTACAGGATCTGCAGGCCCTGGTTCGGCAGCCCCACCTCGTACGCGTCGGGGTACATGAGCGCCCAGCGGACCTGGCACGCGTCCCAGTCCTTCGTGCGGGCGTTGAGCTCACCGCCGACGTACTGGATCGGCTTGCGGACCAGCGGCAGCAGCGCCTCCAGCCGCCCGAAGACCGACTCCACTGGCATCCGTCGACCCTACCCCGCCGCCCCTTCCCCCCTCCCCCGCGATCTTGAGAGATGCAGAGTGCGACACGGCGTGTCGCCCCTGCATCTCTCAAGATCGCGCACCGGGGGACGGAGGGCTGTGCGCGTTCGGTCGGGCGTGCACAGGTGCGAGGTGGGACGTTGTCCAGGGTCGCGCGCCAGGTGAAGGTCCCGATCCATGACCGGACTCGACCGCGCACTCAGCAGCGCGCTCGACCTTGCTCGGGACCAGGCCGATCTCATCTCGCGCAGACAGGCTCTCGGCGCGGGGATGACCCCGGCCGGCGTCGACTGGCTGCTGAGGCAGGGCCAGTGGGCTGCCTTGCTGGCCGGCGTCTACACCGTGCACGCCGCCTTGTACGGACGAGTCTGGGCCGAACTGTCGTTCGTCATGCGCCTGCAGGCAGCGCTCCTGGCCCACGGCCCCGGCTGTGTCGCGGTGATGGAGACGGCGGCGCGCATCCACTGCATGCCAGGGCTCCCACCGGATGACGGCACGATCCACCTGGCCCGGGTACCGGGCGGCGAACGACATCAGCAGCCAGGTGTGCGCCTGCACACGCGACGGCTTCCTGCCTCGCAGACCGAGATCCGTTCGTACGAGACCGTGCACGCGGTTCGCGTGACGTCGGTCCTCTTCACGACTGCGGACCTGGTCCGGACGACGAGTCGCTGGAATGCGGTCGGGATGCTGGACGCTCTCCTGCACGAGGGCCGGCTGTGCCCTAGCGACCTCAGCGGACTTGATGCCCTGGTCCGAGGGCTGCGTGGAGCCAGGGGTGCGCGTGAGCGTGTGCTGCTCGCCGACGGGCGGGCTGCGTCACCGCTGGAGACGCGGGTCCGTCTGATCGCCACCGAAGCGAGGATGCCGCCCGACCGCCTCCAGCTCCCCGTTCTCGACCACGCCGGGCGCCTCCTCGGGTACGGCGACATGGCCTGGCACCGCCCAGGGCGTCGGACCCTCATCGCCGAGGCGGACGGGAAGCGTTGGCACGACGCTCCGTCCGCGCTCTACCGCGACCGCGCCCGGGCGAACGACTTCTCCGCCACCGACGAGGTGGACGTCGTCCGCTTCACCTGGGACGACACCCTCAGGCGCTCGTACATCGTCAGCGTCCTTCGCGCCCACCTGGGCCCGCGATCTTGAGACATCCAGAGGCGACACGCCGCCACGCTCTCTGAATCTCTCAAGATCGCGGGGTGTGGGGGGGGGTGGGGGTGGGGGGTCAGGCGTAGCGGCGCATGTGGACGTTCTGGAGGAGGCCTACGGCCATCATGGTCACGAACATGGAGGTGCCCCCGTAGGAGACGAGCGGCAACGGCACCCCGGTGACCGGCATGATGCCCAGGGCCATCCCGATGTTCTCGAACGCCTGGAACGTGAACCAGCAGACGATGCCGGTGGCCACGAGGGTGCCGAACAGGTCCTCGGCCCGGACCGCGATCCGCATGCCGCGCCACAGCACCACTCCGAGCAGCACGATGAGCAGGCCCGCCCCGATGAAGCCGAGCTCCTCACCCGCGACGGTGAACACGAAGTCGGTCTGCTGCTCCGGCACGAACTTGCCGTTCGTCTGCGTGCCGTGGAACAGCCCCTTGCCGAACCATCCGCCCGAGCCGATCGCGATCCGCGCCTGCTTGACGTTGTACCCGGCGCCCTGCGGGTCCCGGGTCGGGTCGGCGAACGCCGCGAACCGGTCGAGCTGGTACTGCGCCAGCACCCCGAGCCGTACGGCGGCGAACGCCCCGAGCGCGCCGAGGCGATCAGGCGCGGCGATCCACCTGGTCGGCGTGTTCGCGACCGCGAGTACGCCCAGGATGATGACGCCGATGACGATGGTCGTGCCCAGGTCGGGCTGCAGCATGATCAGCGTGACCGGGACCAGCGCCACCCCCAGGGCCAGCGCGACGTCGGAGAGCCGTGGCTCGACCTCGGCGTCCCGGCGTTCGGCCAGCAGCATCGGCAGCGCGACGCAGAGGGCGACTTTGGCGAACTCCGACGGTTGGATCGAGAAACCGGCCGGGAGCAGGATCCACGAGTGCGACGCCGTTGATGGTCTTGCCGATCCCGGGCGTCAGCACCGCCATCAGACCGAGGACGGACAGCACGTACACGACGGGCGCGTACGCCCGCAGCGACCGGTAGTCGAACAGCGCGGTCATCGCGCCGAGGATCAGCCCGAGCGTGATGTTGATGAGGTGCTTGCGCAGGAACGCGTTCGGGTCCAGCCCGTCGTCGAGCTGCCGTTGCTTGGTCGCCGACCAGACCAGCAGCGTGCCCATCACGAGCAGGCCGCCGACGGCGATCAGCAGCACCCAGTCGAGCTTGCGCAGCACCGAGTCGCGGTCGACCACCCGCGAGCCGAACGACCGCCGCGGCGGGTTGTACGTGGCGGCGCTCGCGCGCAGCCCGGACGTCATGGCCCGCCCGCCTGCTGGCGGCCGCGCTCGGGCGAGGGGTACACCGCGACCGGGGCCGGCAGGGCGGCGGGCGTCCCGGCGCCGCCGGTCCCGGAGGCCGGGGACGCGGGGGCGACCGGCTGCTGGGTGGCCGCGACCTTCGGCAGCACCGAGCCGGGCGGCAGGATCCGGCCGTCCTGCGTGGTGACCGGGAGCTTGACCGGCAGGACGCCGTTGGGCAGCACCGAGGTCTTGGGGTCGACGGTCAGTCCGTGCACGCCGAACAGCTGGCGGTACACCGCCTTGACCGAGTCGGCGGACGTCGTCGAGCCGAAGCCGCCCTGGCTGACCATCATCACGACGGCGTACTGCGGCTTGTTCGCCGGCGCGTACGTGGCGAACCAGGACGTGGTCTGCTTGCCGGCGACCTCGGCGGTGCCGGTCTTCGCGGCGATCGGGATCTGGTTGAGCGGCCAGTCCTTGAACTGGTTGTCGGCAGTGCCCTTGACGGTCACCTGGCCGAGCGCGTGCTGCAGGAACGCCAGCGTCCCCTTGGTCACCGGTAGCCGGCCCTCGGCGACCGGCTTGATCTGCTCGACGACCTGGCCCGTCGGCGACAGCACGGCCTTGCCCAGCTGCGGCGTCCAGAGCGTGCCGCCGTTGGCGACCGCGGCGTAGACCTGAGCCATCTTCAGCGGCGTGGTGAGCGTGTCGCCCTGCCCGATGATGAAGTTGACCGCGTCACCTGGCAGGTACACCGAGCCGGACGGCGCGCAGTTGTCGACCGCGTAGGCCTTGAGCAGTGCTGCACGTGCGCGGGTCGGTCTTCGCGACCTCGGGGTAGCCGCTCTTGGCTCGCCGGCAGTACTCGGCCCGGTTGGTCGTCCAGGTGTTGATCCGGTCCTGGCGCGTGAGGATGCTGCCGGACGACTCCCCCGGCAGGTCGATGCCGGTCTTCTTGCCGAACCCCCAGGCGAGGGCGGCGTTGATGAAGATGTCCTTCGGGTGCACCGGGTGGGCGCCGCCGTCGCGCACCCACTCGGCGTTGGCCACGCCGTAGAAGACGGTGTCGCAGGACACCTCGATCGCCCGCTCCAGGTTGATCGGCCCGTAGCTCTTGCTCTCGGAGTTGGTGAACTTGCGGCCGCCGATCGTGAGGTTCGACGGGCACGGGTACGGCCCGGCCTGCGTGTACCGACCGCTCTGCAGCATCGCGGTCGACGAGACCACCTTGAACGTCGAGCCGGGGGCGAAGCCGCCCTGGAACGCGCGGGAGACGAGCGGCTGACCGGACGTCTTGGACGTCAGCGCGCCGAACTCCTTGGTGGTGATGCCGCCGACCCAGATCGACGGGTCGTACGTCGGCAGGCTCGCCATCGCGATCACGTGCCCGTTGCGCACGTCGATGACGACGCCGGCGGCGGAGTCGGCCTTGAGCGGCTTGCCGGTCTGCGGGTCGGTCTGGCCGCGGGCGCGCTGGACGGCGGCGGCGAGCTGCTGCTCGAGCACCGCCTGGACCCGCGCGTCGATGTTCGTCACCAGGTTGTCGCCGGCCTGGGCAGGAGTCTCGCCCACGGTGCCGGTGACGTTGCCGGCCCGGTCGACCGCGAGCTCCTTGATCCCGTTGACGCCGCGCAGCACCGAGTCGTACTGGGCCTCCAGACCGCTACGGCCGACGAGGTCGCTCAGGTAGAGGGGGTTCTTGCTGTGGGCGGACTGGTCGAGCTCGTCCTGGGTCACCGGGCCGACGTAGCCGAGCTCGTGCGCGGCGTTGGCGCCGTACGGCTGCGGGTACTCGCGCTCGGACTCCAGCTCGGCGGCCACCCCCGGGTAGTCCTCGGCGCGCTCCAGGATCGACAGCGCCAGCGACTGGGTGACGTCCTTGGCCACCGGGATCGGCTGGACCGGCGTGCCGCTCCAGCACACGTACGGCTTGGAGATGACCTTCCCGCTGTCGTCCTTCGTGCCGCACAGGGTGATCTTGTCGGTCAGGGCTTCCGGCGTCGTCTTGAGCACGCGGGCCAGCCTGGCGACGACGGCGACCCGTTCGGCCTTCTTGACCTGGTCCAGCACGCTGCGGTTCACGGTGATGACCAGCGTGGTCTTGTTCCGGACCAGCTGGCGGCCCATGTCGTCCAGGATCTGGCCCCGGACCGCCTCCGTCACCACCTCGCGGGTGAAGTTCTTGGTGGCCGCCGTGCGGTACTCGTCGCCGGAGACGATCTGCAGGAACCACAGCCGGCCGACCAGGGTGAGCAGGAGCGAGACGACCAGCACCTGCAGGACGATCAGGCGCAGACGCGATCGGTCGCTCACGGGGTCGTCTCCTGGAGCGCTTGCGGCTCGGTTCCGGTTCGGGGGTCCGGGAGTTCCGACGACCGCGACGCCGCTCGCGTTCCCCAGGCTGGGGTGACGCCGGTCACCGGAAGGTCCGAGCGTACGTCGTGGACGGCTCGACACGCCGGGCCAGCCGCATGAGCAGCGGCACCAGGAACGGGGCCAGCAGGACGTCGTACAGGACGGCGGTGGGCAGCGCCCGAAGCAGGGCAGCCCCGTCGACCCTGGGGTCGCCGAGCGCGAACCCGATCGCGGCGTAGCCGAGCACGGCGCCCGCCGAGGCCAGCCCCACGACCAGCACCGGGACCAGGGCCGAGGACTCCGCGGCGTCCATGGCCCGCCCGGCGAACCAGCCGACCAGGGCCAGCACGAACGCCCACCGGCCGACCTGCCCGTCCGCGGGCGGGACCACGTCCAGGAGCAGCCCGCCGGCGAAACCCACCACGCATCCGGTGGTGGAGCCCTGGACCAGCGCCAGCGAGACCACCACGATCAGCACCAGGTCGGGGGTGGCCCCTGGCAGCGGGATCCGGGACAGCACCACCGTCTGCAGCACCACCGCCACCACGAGCAGCAGCCCGAACAGCAGGATGCGCCTGGTCGTCACGTGTGGCTCGGGGACGGGTTGGGCGACGCGGTGGACGTCGCCGTCGATCCCGGCGACGCCGTGGACGACGGCGACGGTCTTGGCGGCGGGGACGGGAGCACCGAGTCGCGCGGGTCGGTGCGCGGCAGCACGATGACGATCCCGACCAGGTCGAGCGACGCGAAGCTCACGAACGGTCGCAGGGTCGCCGAGCGGTTGTTCGAGCCGACCGGTCCCTGCGCCGACACCAGCGTGCCGACCGGGATGCCGCCGGGCACGTTCAGCGCGGCCTGCTGCCAGGTCACCACGACGGTCCCCGGCGCCATCACCTGCTGCGGGTCGAACGGCACGTACTTC
Source organism: uncultured Actinomycetota bacterium (assembly GCA_963711005.1). Classification (GTDB taxonomy): domain Bacteria; phylum Actinomycetota; class Actinomycetes; order Prado026; family Prado026; genus CAVQCJ01. Next base: position 232,776 of record CAVQCJ010000002.1, read on the forward strand.
ATCGGCTGAGCGGTCCCGGCGCCCGAGACGTAGCCGAGGTCGAGCGTGCTCGCCAGCCGGGTGCCGACCTTGTACTGCGGGTCGATCGCCAGCAGGACGGTCGCGGTCGAGGCCGTGACCGTACTTGACCCGGCCGACCAGGCCGTCCCCGTTGATGACGGTCATCCCGACCTTGAGACCGTCACGGCTTCCTGCGTCCACCAGCACCGTGTTCGAGAACCCCTGCGCCGGGGCGATGCCGATCACCTGGGCGGGCACGATCGTGTACTGCCCGAGGCCGGCGATCTTGAGCAGCGCGTCGAGCTCGGCGGCCCGCGCGTGGTCGAACTCGTTCGCCCGTTCCTGCAGGCGTAGCCGGTCGTTCTCCTTCTGCAGCTGGTCGAGGCGGACCTGCTCGTCGTGCCCGAGACCGCCGAAGAAGTCGTGCACGGGACGGAACGCCGCGGCCGCGGCGCGTTGCACCGGACCGAACACGGCACCACCGGCGGAGCGCAGCGCCTTCCCCGGACCCGAGCTCCCGCCGCCGAGGGCGATCAGGGTGAGCGAGACCAGCAGCAGCACGACGAGGACGACCCGCCGGCGGCGGGTGTCCCTCATCGACGGCCGGTGGCCACGGGGAAGCCGGGGCGCTCGAGAGCGATCAGTGCCGCGGCTCGGAGATCAGGACCTGCTGCAGGGCCTCGAACTCCTCCACGCACTTGCCGGACCCGAGCGCGACGCAGTCGAGCGGGCGGTCGGCGATGTGGATCGGCATGCCGGTCTCGTGCCGCAGCCGCTCGTCGAGACCCTTGAGCAGCGCGCCACCACCGGTCAGCACGATGCCGCGGTCCATGATGTCGCCGGACAGCTCGGGCGGGCACTTGTCGAGCGTGGTCTTGACCGCGTCGACGACGGCGTTGACGGGCTCCTCGAGCGCCTTGCGGATCTCCTCGCTCGACACGACGATCGTCTTCGGCAGACCGGTGACGAGGTCGCGCCCGCGGATCTCCGCGTGCGGCTCGTCCGGCATCGGGAACGCCGAGCCGATCGCCATCTTGATCTCTTCGGAGGTGCGCTCGCCGAGCAGCAGCGAGTACTCCTTCTTCACGTACTGGATGATCGCGTTGTCGAGCTCGTCGCCGCCGACGCGGATGCTCTGCGCGGTCACGATGCCGCCGAGCGAGATCACGGCGACCTCGGTGGTGCCGCCGCCGATGTCGACGACCATGTTGCCGGTCGGCTCGTGCACCGGCAGCCCGGACCCGATCGCCGCGGCCATGGGCTCCTCGATGATGTAGACCTTGCGCGCGCCCGCGGCGTAGCCGGCGTCCTTGACCGCGCGCTGCTCGACCCCGGTGATGCCGGACGGGACGCAGACGACGATGCGCGGCTTGGCCAGGTGACGCCGCTTGTGCACCTTCTGGATGAAGTAGCGCAGCATCCGCTCGGTGGTGTCGAAGTCGGCGATGACGCCGTCCTTGAGCGGGCGGATCGCGACGATGTTGCCCGGGCGTGCGGCCGATCATCTTCTTGGCCTCGACGCCGACGGCGAGGATCCCGCCGCTGTTCTGGTTGATCGCGACGACCGAGGGCTCGTTCAGGACGATGCCGCGGCCGCGGACGTACACCAGGGTGTTGGCCGTGCCGAGGTCGACGGCCATGTCACGGCCGATGAACGACATGTTGTTCGCCATGGGGAAGCTCGCGCCTTCCGGGGGGGTCGCTGGGCCGACCCATCGTAACGGCGGACCGCAGGTCCCCAGAACCCGAACGCGCAAGCCCGTGGGCCACCGGCTACCCCAGGTCGGGGAAGAACAGGGCGATCTCGCGGGCCGCGGACTCCGCCGAGTCCGAGCCGTGGGCGATGTTCTCGGTGGTCAGGCTGGCCAGATCGCCCCGGATCGTGCCCGGGGCGGCCTTGACCGGGTTGGTCGCGCCCATGAGGGAGCGCCAGGCCTCGATCACCTCGGGCCCCTCGGCCACGGCGGCCAGCAGCGGTCCGGACGTGATGAACGCCACGAGCTCGCCGAAGAACGGCTTCTCGGTGTGCTCGGCGTAGTGGGTCTGTGCCACCTCGACGGTGATCGTCCGCAGCTCGGCGGCCACCAGGCGGTAGCCCTTGCGCTCGATCCGGCCCAGGACCTCCCCGACCAGGCCACGGGCGACGCCGTCGGGCTTGACCAGGACCAGGGTGCGCTCGGACACGACGGTTCTCCAGCTTCGTCAAGGATCGGCTCCGTCACGGCTGCGACGGGCGCCGCGTAGCGTATCCCGCTCAGCCGGCGGCGGGCGGAGCCGGCGGCCGGGGCGGGATCCCCGGGGCCGCCGCCGCAGCCCGCTTGGCCGCCAGCACCACCTCGGCCCTGCGGGCGACCAGGATCGCCGAGATCCACAGCAGCGCGAACAACCCGCCGAGGAAGAACATCACCGGCAGCACGAACCCGCCGGCGACGACGAGCACCTGCACCGCGGACCCGAGCACGTACCCGGCCGGCGAGCGCAGCATCGCGGCGGCGAGCACGCACAGCACGACGACCGTCAGCCCGCCGACCAGGATCAGGGTGTGGTGCGCGTCCGTCAGGGTCAGCGCCGGCACGATCGCGAGCGCGACGACGAGCGCCTCGAACGCCAGCACCGAGGCACACAGGGTGCGCATAGCGGCTCAGTCCCCTATCCCGGCGCTCGCGTCCGCCGCGCGCACCCGGCGCAGCAGCGTGCGCGCCTCGCCGACGGTGACGATCGAACCGGTGACAAGGACGCCCGCTCCGCTGGTGGAGCCGTCCTCCTCGGCCAGCGCGATCGCCTCGTCGAGAGCGTCCGGCAGCCGCGGCGCGACGCTGACCCGGTCGGCGCCGAAGACTTCCACCGCGATCGCGCCGAGCGCGTCGGCCGACAGCGCGCGCGGCGAGGCGCTCTGTGTCACGACCACCGCGTCCAGAGCCGGCTCGAGCGCTTCCAGCAGTCCGTGCGCGTCCTTGTCGTCCAGCATCGCGACGACGGCGACCAGCCGCGCGAACGAGAAGTCGGTGACGATCGCCTGCGCCAGAGCCCTGGCCCCGGCCGGGTTGTGCGCGGCGTCCAGCAGCACCGTCGGCCCACGGCGGACCACTTCGAGCCGGCCCGGCGACCTCGCGGCGGCGAACCCGGCCCGAACCGCGTCGAGGTCGAGCTGCTCCCGACCGTCGCCGAGCAGCGCCTCGACGGCGGCGAGCGCCACGGCGGCGTTGCCGGCCTGGTGCGGGCCCAGCAGCGGCACCAGCACGTCGGGGTACGTCCCGGCCAGGCCGCGCAGCTCGAGCAGCTGGCCACCGACCGCCAGCGACCGGGTGAGCACACCGAACTCGAGTCCTTCGCGGGCGAGGGTCGCGCCGACCTCGGCGACGCGGCGCAGGAGGACCTCGGCCGCGGCCACCTCCTGCCGGGCCAGCACGGCGAAGCCGCCGGACTTGACGATCCCCGCCTTCTCCCCCGCGATCTGCTCGATCGTGTCGCCCAGGTAGGCCTGATGGTCCAGCCCGACCGGGGTGACCACGGCGACGGTCGCGTCCACGACGTTCGTCGCGTCCCACGTGCCGCCCATGCCCACCTCGACCACCGCGACGTCGACGGGCGCGTCGGCGAACACGGCGTACGCGAGCGCGGTCAGCGTCTCGAAGTACGACAGCGGGTGCTCGTGCCGGGCGTCGACCAGGTCGAGGTAGGGCTCGATCTCGGTGAACGCCTGGACGAAGCGGTCGTCGGCGAGCGGCTCGCCGTCCAGGCTGATCCGTTCGGTGACGCGCTCCAGGTGCGGGCTCGTGTACCGGCCGACCCGCAGCCCCAGCTCGCGCAGGAGGGCGTCGGCCATCCGGGCCGTGGATGTCTTGCCGTTGGTGCCGGCCACCAGCAGAACCGGGTACGCCGTCTGCGGGCTGCCCAGGACGTCGAGCAGGTCCCGGACGCGCTCCAGCGTCGGGTCCAGCCGGGACTCCGGCCAGCGCCGGGCGAGCGCCGACTCCACCTCGGCCAGCGAGCGCTCGGTCACGGTCGGCGAGTCTAGGCGCGGGCTCCGTAGAATCGCCGACCATGGACCGCGCCCAGCCACCGGACAAGCCCACCGTCGACGGCCTCGAGGACCGTTGGGCGGCGGTATGGGAGGAGCAGGGCACCTACCGCTTCGACCGCACCAAGGAGCGCGCGCAGATCTACTCGATCGACACCCCGCCGCCGACGGTGAGCGGGTCGCTGCACGTCGGCCACGTGTTCTCGTTCACGCACACGGACACGATCGCGCGCTACCAGCGGATGACCGGTCGCGAGGTGTTCTACCCGATGGGCTGGGACGACAACGGGCTGCCGACCGAGCGCCGGGTGCAGAACTACTACGGCGTGCGCTGCGACCCGTCATTGCCCTACGACCCGCAGTTCCAGCCGCCTGAGAAGCCGGGCAAGCAGCAGGTCGGCGTCTCCCGGCAGAACTTCGTCGAGCTGTGCCACCGGCTGACCGGCGAGGACGAGGTCGCGTACGAGCAGCTGTGGCGCCGGTTGGGACTGTCGGTCGACTGGTCGCTGACGTACGCCACGATCGACGACAACGCGCGCATGGTGGCGCAGCGCGCGTTCCTGGACAACCTGGCTCGCGGGGAGGCCTACCAGTCCGAGGCGCCGACGCTCTGGGACGTCACGTTCCGGACCGCGGTGGCCCAGGCCGAGCTCAAGGACGAGGAACGGCCGGCCGCGTTCCACCGGCTCACCTTCCACCGCGGCGACGCAGGCACCGTCGAGATCGAGACGACCAGGCCGGAGCTGCTGGCCGCCTGCGTCGCGCTGGTGGCGCACCCGGACGACGAGCGCTACCGACCGCTGTTCGGCAGCACCGTGCGGACCCCGGTGTTCGGAGTCGAGGTGCCGGTCGTCGCGCACCGGCTGGCCGAGCCGGACAAGGGCACCGGGATAGCCATGGTCTGCACGTTCGGCGATCTCACCGACGTCACGTGGTGGCGCGAGCTGCAGCTGGCCACGCGCGCCATCATCGGCCGCGACGGCCGCGTGCTGCCCGATCCTCCGGACGGGTTGACCGACGCGGCCGGCCGGCAGGCGTACGGACAGCTGGCCGGCCTGACCGTGTTCTCGGCCCGGGAGAAGTCGGTCGAGCTGCTGCGCGCGAGCGGTGACCTGGTCGGCGAGCCGCGGACGATCACGCACATGGTCAAGTTCTACGAGAAGGGCGAGCGGCCGCTCGAGATCGTCACGTCGCGGCAGTGGTACATCCGCAACGGTGGGCGCGACGAGGACCTGCGCGCGGACCTGGTCCGGCGTGGCCAGGAGCTGGACTGGCACCCGGCGTTCATGCGTTCGCGCTACGAGAACTGGGTCGAAGGGCTCAACGGCGACTGGCTGGTGAGCCGGCAGCGGTTCTTCGGTGTGCCGTTCCCGGTGTGGTATCGGCTGGACGGGTCCGGGGAGCCCGACCACGACCACCCGCTGCTGGCCGCCCTGGACAGCCTGCCCGTCGACCCTTCGTCCGACTGCCCGGACGGGTTCGGCCCCGACCAGCGCGGGGTCCCCGGCGGCTTCGTCGCCGACCCGGACGTGATGGACACGTGGGCGACCTCCTCGCTGAGCCCGCAGATCGCGGGCGGCTGGGGGCGCGACGACGACCTGTTCGCCCGGGTGTTCCCGATGGACCTGCGACCGCAGGGTCACGACATCATCCGGACCTGGTTGTTCGGGACCGTCGTCCGCAGCCATTTCGAGTTCGGCACCGTTCCGTGGCGCAACGCCGCGATCTCCGGCTGGATCCTCGACCCGGACCGCAAGAAGATGGGCAAGTCGACCGGCAACGCGCTGACGCCGCTCGGGATGCTCGCCGAGCACGGGTCGGATGCGGTCCGCTACTGGGCGTCGAGCGGGCGGCCGGGGACCGACACGGCGTTCGAGGTCGGGCAGATGAAGATCGGGCGGCGCCTCGCGATCAAGATCCTCAACGCGAGCAAGTTCGTGCTGGGACTGGAGATCGACGCCTCGGCGACCGGGCGCGACGCCGCGGTGACCGAGCCGCTCGACCGCGCGCTGCTGGCCGAGCTGGCCTCCGTCGTCGAGCGGGCCACCCGAGCCTTCGAGTCCTACGAGTACGGCCGCGCGCTCGAGGCGGCCGAGACGTTCTTCTGGACGTTCTGCGACGACTACCTGGAGCTGGTCAAGGAGCGCGCGTACGGCGGACGTGACGGCGGCGCGGCCGAGTCGGCCAGGGCGACCCTCGGGGTGGCGCTGTCCGTGCTGCAGCGGTTGTTCGCGCCCGTGCTGCCGTTCGTCACCGAGGAGGTCTGGTCCTGGTGGCAGGACGGCTCGGTGCACCGGTCCTCGTGGCCGGTGCGCGACGAGCTGGGCCCGTCCTTCGCGGCCGGCGACCCGTCGCTGCTGCGGGACGTCTCGATCGTGCTGTCGCTGGTCCGCAGGGCGAAGTCCGAGGCCAAGGTCTCGATGCGCGCGGACGTCGCCCGGGTGGTCGTGACCGGCCCGGCCGAAGCCCTGCAGCACGTGCTGGCCGCGGCCGACGACCTGCGCGCCACCGGGCGGATCACCGAGCTGGCCGTCGAGGAGTCCGACGGACCGCTCGCGGCCACGGTCGAGCTGGCTGAGGACAGCGCCGCCTGACGGCGGAGGGCTGCGACCGCGACCAGCGCGACGAAGCCGGCGTTGGCGGACCGGCTGCCGCCGGGGAACTCCCGCTCGAACGGGCTCGGCGCAGCAGCGCGGGCCGAAGGGCGACGTCCGTCGACGCCCTTCGGCCCGTCCGGCCGCGCGGATGCGCTCAGTACTGCGCCTTCGATGCCTCGGTGCGCAGGGAGATGTCGGGGGCGCCGACCACGCCGCCGCGGGCCATCGCCTCGCGCAGGGACGGGTCCGCCCCGAACGACTGCGCGCCGGCGGCGTCGGGGAACTCGATGAGGACCAGGACGTCGTTGCCATCCCGCAGCACCCGGTGACCAGTCGCACCGTGGTTCCGCCGGACCGGCTCGTGGCCGTCGAACTCGGTGATCCAGCTGTCGAAGTCCTGCACCGACTGACGTACGGCGAGAGTGGTCATTGGGCCCTCCATGTCCGTCGCTTGTCCCCGTCGAGGGATATTACTAGACCTCTAGTAATCGGATGTCAAGCAACAGGTGTGGATGTCGCGACGACCGACATCGCCATCGCCCGCACCTGGGCGGGACCGGTGGCGTCGAGCGCGCGGGCGGCGAGGTCGGCGCAGTCCAGGAGGTCCAGCCCGCGGACGGCCCGCTTCACGGCCGGCACCGACTGCGGGGAGACGCTGAGCTCGCGAACCCCGAGCCCGAGCAGGATCGGGACCGCGAGCACGTCCGCGGCGAGCTCGCCGCAGACCGCGACCGGGATGCGCCCGGCCGCGGCCCGGCAGACCATCGCCACCAGCCGGAGCACGGCGGGGTCCAGCGCGTCGCCGATCGCCGAGACGGCCGCGTTCCCGCGCTCGGCGGCCAGCGTGTACTGGGTGAGGTCGTTGGTCCCGATGCTGACGAAGTCCAGGTATGGCAGGAACGCACCGATCGACAGCGCGGCCGCGGGCACCTCGACCATCATCCCGACCCGCAGTCCGGGCGGCGGGCCACCGGTGCCGGCGACCTGCGCGAGGACCGCCCGGGACCGGACCATCTCGTCGACCGTGGAGACCATCGGGAACATGACGCTCACCGGATGGTCGACCGCCGTCCGGCACAGTGCCTGGAGCTGCTCGGCCAGCAGCTGCGGCCGCTCGAGGGCGAGGCGGATCCCGCGCAGCCCGAGGAAGGGGTTGTCCTCCCTCGGCATCGGCAGGTACGACAGCGGTTTGTCGCCACCGACGTCCAGCGTGCGCACGGTCACCGGGCGGCCGGCCATTGCGGCGGCGACGCCCCGGTACTCACGCTCCTGCTCGTCGACGCCGGGCGCATGCTCGCGACCGAGGAAGAGGAACTCACTGCGCAGCAGCCCCACCGAGTCCGCTCCGGCCGCCAGCGCCGACCGTGCGTCCGCGACCGACCCGATGTTCGCGGCGACCTCGACCTCCACGCCGTCTCGGGTGGCTGCCGGTCGCGCCGCCTCGGCCAGGTCGGCCTGTGCGGCGCGGGCCAGCTCGGCGGCGGCGTCCCGGTACTTCAGCAGCACGTCGGCCGACGGGTCCACGACAAGCGTGCCAGCGGTGCCGTCGACGACGACGACGGTCCCCTCCACGAGCTCGAGGACCTCGCGCCCGGCGCCGACGACGGCCGGGATGCCCTGCGCCCTGGCCAGGACAGCGACGTGCGAGGTCGGGCTGCCGCCGACCATGACGAGGGCGTCGACCTGGTCGCGGTCCAGCTCGGCGACGTCGGCCGGGGTCAGCGAGCGCGCGACCACGACGCCGACCGCGGTGCGACGGACGGCCGGGCTGCCGAGCAGGCTGCGCAGCACCTGGTCCCCGACCGCGCGGACGTCCTCGGCGCGGGCGCGCAGGTACGGGTCCGGGAGCGCGGCCCACTGCATCTCGACGTCGCTGATGCATCCGGCCCAGGCGGCCGCCGCCCCCTCGCCGGCGTTCACCCGCCGCTTGACGTCCCCGAGCAGCTCGGCGTCGCCCAGCAGCATCAGGTGCGCGTCGAAGATGCCCGCCTCCTGCGCGCCGGTCTCACGCGCGGCCACCGCACGCAGGCGTTCGACCTCGCGCCGCACCTCGGCCACGGCCTCGACGACGCGTCGCCACTGCGCCGGCGGCGGCTCCGAAGCGTCCGGGTCGTCCTGGTAGCTGACCGGCTCCAGCACGATCCGGCAGACCGGGCCGATCCCGATCCCGGGCGAGGCCGGCTGCAGGACACCCTCGGCAGACAGCCGGCCGCCGGCGGGGTCGGCGGCAGCACCGTCGCCGGCGGCGTCCGGGGGTACCGGTTCGTCGAACCGGCGCGCGGCCAGCGCGAGGACGTGCTCGACGGCGTCGGTGGCCTGCGGACCGCTGGCCAGCACCTCGACCCGGTGACCGTGCAACGCCGCGAGCGTCGCGACCCGGCTCAGGCTCGACGCCGGCACCGCCACACTGCCCGTCGTGAGGTTCCGGACCCGGACCACGGCATCCAGCCCGCGCACCTCGGACACCAGCCGGGCCGCCGGGCGAGCGTGCAGGCCGTGCACGTTGTCCACGGTGAACACGGCGACGACGTCGGCCGCCGCCGGGGGGACGGGATCGGAGTCCGACGCGGGCTCGGGACCGCTGCTCAGGTGCGCGGTCTTGCCCATCAGCGCGGCCCGGGCCTCCGACGCGACCTCGGCGGCGGCCGCCCCGCCGGCCGCGGCGACCGCCGCGACGACCAGGCCCTCGACCAGCGGCGCCGGGCACAGGACGACCCGGTCACGGGCCGTCGGGTCGTCCAGCAGGTCGAGGGCGAGCTCGGCGCTCAGCACGGCGCTGCCGAGGTCCATCAGGACGACGACGCCGTCCGGCCCGTCCATCTCCTCGATGGCCGACTTGATCTGGACCGCGTCGGTCCCGAACGTCGACTCGTCCAGCCCGGCCGCCACAGCCACCCGGAAGTCGCGACCGTGGACCATCTCGGCAGCGAGCGCCACCGCGGCGCGCGCCAGCGCCCGGCTGTGCGACACCACCACGATGCCAACACCGGTGCCTACGCCGCTGCCGCCGGTGCCGCCGGTCCTGCCCGCCATGTCAGAACACCTGGTCGGCGGCGATGATCAGCAGCGTCGCGCTCGTCGCGCCCGGGTCCTGGTGACCGACGCTTCGCTCGCCGAGGTAGCTGGCCCGACCCTTGCGGGCGAGCATGTCGACCGTCGCGTCGCGGCCGGCCTCGGCCGCCGACCGCGCCTGCGCGAACACCTCACCCAACGGCTCGTCCGCCGCGACCGCACGGTCGACGGCGTCGACCGCCGGCGCGAGCGCGTCGAACATCGTCTTGTCGCCGGCCTCCGCCTTGCCCCTGGCCACGACGCCTTCGAGCCCGGCCCGCAGCGCGGCGGCGAGCTGGGCGCCCGCCACCGGCCCGGTGTCCGGGAGCGCGCCGCCGAGCCGCAGGAACAGCGTCCCGTACAACGGCCCGCTCGCGCCGCCCACCGTGGAGACCAGGGTCATCCCCACCTTGGTGAACAGCGCGGACGGGTCCGTGAACCCGCCTTCGTCCAGCGCGGCCACGGCGGCCTTGAGACCCCTGTCCATGTTCGCGCCGTGGTCGGCATCGCCGATCGCCGCGTCGAGCTCGGTCAGGTCGTCCTTGTTGTCCTGGATCAGGGCCGCGAACGTCCGCACCCACTGCTCCAGCTCCGCCGTGGTCGCGCTGCCGGTCATTGCTCAGATCCCCCACCTCAGTGCCGGGGTCCGGACCGGGGCGTCCCACAGCGACAGCAGGTCGTCGTCGACCTTGAGCAGGGTCACCGACGTGCCGGCCATGTCGAGCGAGGTGATGTACGAACCGACGAGCGACCTCGCGACCCGCACACCGTGCCCGGACAGGATCTTGTCCACCTCGTTGTACATCACGTAGAGCTCGATCAGCGGCGTGCCACCCAGGCCGTTGACGAACGCGATGACCTGGTCCCCGGCCGAGAACGGCAGGTCGGCCAGGATCGGCTCGACCAGCATGGCCGCGATGTCCCTGGCGGGCGCCAGCGGCACCCGCTGCCGACCGGGCTCGCCGTGGATGCCGACGCCGAGCTCCATCTCGTCCTCACCGAGGTCGAACGTCGGCTTGCCGGCGGCGGGGACGGTGCACGAGGTGAGGGCCAGCCCCATGCTCCGCCCGTTGGCGTTCACGGTCCTGGCGACGTCCGCGACGGCGTCGAGGTCACGCCCCGCCTCGGCCGCCGCACCGGCGATCTTCTCCAGCAGGACCGTGACGCCGACCCCGCGGCGGCCGGCCGTCCAGGTGCTGTCCTGGACCGCCACGTCGTCGTCGGTCACCACCGAGACCACCCGTGCGCCGGTCTCCGCCGCCGCGAGCTCGGCCCCCATCTCGAAGTTCATGACGTCGCCGGTGTAGTTCTTCACCACGTGCAGCACTCCGGCGCCACCGTCCACGAGCTTGGTCGCGGCCAGCATCTGGTCCGGCACCGGGGAGGTGAACACCTCCCCGGCACAGGCCGCGTCGAGCATGCCGAGGCCGACGAACCCGCCGTGCAGCGGCTCGTGCCCCGACCCGCCGCCGGAGATGATCCCGACCTTGCCCGGCTCGGGTGCGTCGGCCCGGTAGATGATCTTGTTCTGGTGGTCGACGGCCAGGTCGGGATGGGCGGCCTCGACGCCGCGCAGGGCGTCGGAGACGACGTCGTCGGGTGCGTTGATCAGCTTCTTCATGGTGGGCCTTCCTCAGCGTCGGGAGCGTCGGGAGCGTCGATGTCGTGGGAGCGGGTCAGCTCGAGCTCGACGAGCTGGCCAGGGAGCTGCCTTCCGGGTCGCCCAGGTCGATGCCCGCTCCGGCCGAGCCGTCTGCCGGCGTGCGGCTGATGACGCCGAAGGCGAGCGCCGCGACGACGCCGGCGAGGAGCTCGGCGACGAGGTACACCGGGAGCTGGCTCCACTTCACGGTGCCGCCGGCGATCTGCTGCACGAGCATGGGTCCGACGGTACGGGCCGGGTTGATCGAGGCGCCGGTCGCCGGGGCGACCGGGATGATCGCGGCGAACACCACGAGCCCGATGGCGACGCCGGCGAAACCGGCCGCGGCCTTGCGGTGGATGACGCCGAAGATCGTGAAGACCAGGATGAACGTCCCGACGAACTCCGCCGTGAACGCCTGCACCCAGCTGATGTCGCCGTACGAGGCGACGCCGAGGCCGACGTCGCTGGCCTTCTTGCCCAGCACGCCGATGATCGCGGCCGCGCCGAGGATCGCACCGCCCACCTGCGCGGCGATGTACGGGCCGACCTGCGACCAGGGGAACTTGCCGGAGACGGCCAGCCCGAGCGTCACGGCCGGGTTGATGTGGTTGCCCCCGACATGACCGAGGGCGTAGACGGTCGCCACGACGATGGTGCCGAAGGCGAGCGAGATCATTCCGAGGTCCGCCATGGTGAACGGGGCGTTCCCGTTCACGATCAGCGTGGCGGGCACCGAGCCCACGCCGATGAAGACCAGGAACGCCGTACCGATGAACTCGGCGGTGAGCCGTTGGGCCAGAGAGGTCTCGTCGAGCATTGGCCTGGACCCTTCCTGTGGTGGGTAAGATCTCGAATGACATTCGATAATGTCGAATGTGTCGCGGAAGTTACACAACTGATTCACTCTTGGCAAGGGTTCTGCGAGATTCTGCCCTCGATGTGTCGCTCCCCGAGCGTGGCCCGAGAACGGAGAGACTGCCCCCCGTGATCCAGTCCGTCGACCGCGCGATCCGCGTGCTGACCGCTCTGCAGGGCGCCCGGCGGATGACCCTGACCGAGCTTTCGGCTCGGCTGGAGCTGCCGCCGTCCACGGTGCACGGGCTGGTGAAGACGCTCGTCGGGCACGGGATGGTGGTGCAGGAGCACGGCTCGAGCCGCTACCAGCTGGGCCCGGCGGTCCTGCGCCTGGGTAACGTCTACCTGGACACGCTGGAGCTGCGGTCGAAGGCGATCCCCTGGGCCGAGGACCTGGCCAAGCGAACCGGGCTGGCGGTCCGCAGCGGCGTGCTGCTGCTCGACGACGTGGTGATCATCCACCACGAACCGCGACCGGACGGCAGCCGCCAGATGCCCGAGGTGGGGATCGTGATCCCGGCGCACGCCAGCTCGCTGGGCAAGGCGATGCTCGCGTTCATGCCCGAAGAAGAGGCTCGGCTCCTGGCCGGTGGCCCGCTGCGCAGCATGACCGGCGAGACGATCACGTCCGCCGGCGATCTCGCCGACCAGCTGGCGGCCACCCGCGTGGGCGGCACCGCTGTCGAGGTCGACGAGGCGGTGCTCGGTGAGTGCGGGCTGGCCGCCCCGCTGTTCGACTCGTCCCGGACGGTCGCCGGCGCGATCGGCATCGTGGTGCCCAGCGGCTCCTGGCCGGTCGACGACGTGACCAGGGACGCCGTACGGGAGGCGGCCCGCGCGATCTCCCGCGAGCTCGGCGCCAGCACCTGGCCCCCGCCTCCGGTCTGAGCGGCATCCAGGGGAGCCCTGCGCCCGGGCATCCCGGGCATCCCGGGCGGAAACGGATCACGGACCATCAAGTGCCCTTGTGAACCGGTCGAATCAATCGGTGGCCTAACCAACGAGGGGTGCCCGATGAGCGACAACCGGTTCTCGTCTGCGACGCCGACCGGCGGCGACGACCGTTTCGGCTACTTCGGTGCGCCCACCCAGGGTGCCGGACCGGCCCCGGGCGGTCAGTTCGGCGGTGGCCCGGTCGCGCCGGTGGCCCCCAACCCGTTCGGCACCCCGCCCGGTCCGGAAGCGCCGTTCGGCACGCCTGCCTACGGCACCCCCGCGCCGGCCGGGCCCGCCGCGTCGTCCTCCAGGGCCAAGCCGATCCTCATCGCCGTCCTCGCCATCGCCGTGCTGTCGGCGCTCGGCGTCGGCTACCGCGCCTACGAGCACTCGCGCCCGGTCGTCCTTCCGGCCAGCCTCGACGGGCTCCCGGCCTCCACCACACCGGCCGTGCTCACCGCGGTGGACAACGCCCAGCAGCAGCTCCAGCAGGAGAACCCAGGCATCCAGATGCAGATCAAGGCGTACGGGGTGGACAACACCCGCATCCTGATCGCGGCTGCCGGCCGCGGCCGGACCAACGTCGACTCCGACCTCGCGGCGTTCGGCAACAACGTCGGCTCCACGCAGTCGGTCGACGGGGCCACCTGCGCGACCGCGACCGCGGAGCACATCACCGTCTGCGAGCGATCCGACGGCGACCTGACCGTGCTGGCCGTCAGCGTGACGCGCGCACCGGCGGCCGACGAGCATGCGGTAGCCGCGCTGGTCAACCAGATCTGGGCCTCGGTCTAGGTCCCGAGAGCCGGGACTCGAGGTCGAGGACGCGGAAGGTCTGGTCGATGGCCGGGAACCAGTTCGGCGGTTCGGGCGGCGCTGACGACCGGTTCGGCTACTACGCCGCCAGTCTGACCAAGCCGACCGCCGGGGTCGGGGCCCCCGTCGGCGTCCAGGTGGGCGCCTTCGGCACGCCGTACCAGGCCAGCCCGGTGGAGCGGGAGCGGTCCGGTGCGCTGTGGGTGGCGCTGCTGGTGGTCATCGTGCTGTTGATCGGAGCCGTCGTCGGCTTCGGGTGGTGGAAGCACCACGACCGGCTGGTCGTGCCCGAGCAGCTGGGCGGCATGCAGCTGAACACGACCGCCCAGGCCGGCCAGGCCATGGACGCGGCGCTCGCGCATGCCGCCGACCGGGCCGCCGGCAAGAACAAGATCGCGGGCGGGTTCTACGGCGGCAGCCTCACCGACCCGACCGTGCTGCTGGTCAGCCGCGGCCCCGACGTCTCGGCCGCACCGCCGCCGGTCGACCAGGCGGGGGTCCAGGCCTACGGGCCCGACCTGTGCCAGTCCACTGGCAAGCTCGTCACGTGCATCCGCGTCCGCGGGGACCTGGCCGTCGTCGTCATGGCGTACCGCAAAGCCGTGCCGGTTCCGCCGGCCGTGGTGGCCGGCTGGGCCGACGAGGCGTGGGCCGCGCAGTAACGGCAGCCGGAGCAGGAACCGGGAGCTGGTGGGCGGCGGCCCGTCAGGCGGACTTCTCGCGCCGCTCGCGCTTGGGCGCCTCGCGCGGGACCAGCGTCGGGTTCACGTGCTCGAGGACGACCTCGCGGTTGATCAGGACCCGGGCGACGTCCTTGCGCGACGGCACCTCGTACATCACCGAGAGCAGGACCTCTTCCATGATCGCCCGCAGCCCGCGTGCTCCGGTGCCGCGCAGGATCGCCTGGTCCGCGATCGCCTCGAGCGCGTCGTCGCTGAACTCGAGCTCGACGCCGTCGAGCTCGAACAGCCGCTTGTACTGACGTACCAGGGCGTTCTTCGGCTCGGTGAGGATCCGGATCAGGGCGATGCGGTCGAGGTTGTGCACGCTGGTCAGGACCGGGAGCCGGCCGATGAACTCGGGGATCATGCCGAACTTGAGCAGGTCCTCGGGCATGACCTCGGCGAAGGCGTCAGCGGCGTCGATGTCGGCCTTCGAGCGGATCGCGGCGCCGAAGCCGATGCCCTTCTTGCCGGCCCGCTGCTCGATGATCTTCTCGAGCCCGGAGAACGCACCGCCCACGATGAACAGGACGTTCGTGGTGTCGATCTGGATGAACTCCTGGTGCGGGTGCTTGCGGCCGCCCTGCGGGGGGACCGACGCGGTCGTGCCCTCGAGGATCTTCAGCAACGCCTGCTGGACGCCCTCGCCGGAGACGTCACGGGTGATCGACGGGTTCTCGCTCTTGCGGGCGATCTTGTCGACCTCGTCGATGTAGATGATCCCGGTCTCGGCCTTCTTGACGTCGTAGTCGGCGGCCTGGATCAGCTTGAGCAGGATGTTCTCGACGTCCTCGCCGACGTAGCCGGCCTCGGTCAGCGCCGTGGCGTCGGCGATCGCGAACGGGACGTTGAGCATCCGCGCGAGGGTCTGCGCCAGCAGGGTCTTGCCGCAGCCGGTGGGACCGAGCAGCAGGATGTTGGACTTGGCCAGCTCGACCTGCTCCTCGCGGCCGCGCACGTCGCCGCCGGCCTGCACCCGCTTGTAGTGGTTGTAGACCGCGACCGAGAGCGCCTTCTTCGCGGAGTCCTGGCCGATGACGTAGCCGTCGAGGAACTCGTAGATCTCACGCGGCTTGGGCAGCTCGTCCCACTGCAGCTCGGAGGACTCGGACAGCTCCTCCTCGATGATCTCGTTGCACAGGTCGATGCACTCGTCGCAGATGTAGACGCCGGGGCCCGCGATGAGCTTCTTGACCTGCTTCTGGCTCTTCCCGCAGAACGAGCACTTGAGCAGGTCGCCACCGTCGCCGATGCGTGCCACCGAGGGGATCTCCTTCGCTGCGGAGCGACGCCGACCGGCGCCGGGACAGACGCCGGTCGGTCGGGCCGGACGGATCGACGGTACCCCGTCCGTCGGACGGGGGGACCGCCATTCGGTGGCGCGTCGTGGCTGTCCGCTGAGAGCGGACAGGCCTCAGACGGCGGCCGAGGCCTTGCGGGAAGGGATGACCTGGTCGACCAGGCCGTACTCCAGGGCGTCGTCCGCGGTGAGGATCTTGTCCCGCTCGATGTCCTTCTGGATCTGGGCCACGTCGCGGCCGGTGTGCAGGGCCAGGATGCCCTCCATCTCGGCCCGCATCCGCAGGATCTCGTTGGCCTGGATCTCGATGTCCGAGCCCTGCCCGCCGCCCTCGGTGTACGGCTGGTGGATCAGGATCCGGGAGTGCGGCAGCGCGAACCGCTTGCCCGGCGACCCGGCGGCCAGCAGCACGGCGGCCGCCGAGGCGGCCTGGCCGAGGCAGACGGTGTGGATGTCCGGCTTGACGAACCGCATCGTGTCGTAGATGGCGGTCATGGCCGTGTACGAGCCGCCCGGGGAGTTGATGTAGATCTGGATGTCCCGGTCGGGGTCCATCGACTCCAGGCACAGCAGCTGCGCCATGACGTCGTCCGCCGACGCGTCGTCGATCTGGACGCCGAGGAAGATGATCCGCTCCTCGAAGAGCTTCGCGTACGGGTTGTACTCGCGAAAGCCCTGCGCCGTCCGCTCGATGAAGTTGGGCAGGATGTAGCGCGCCTGCGGGGCGGGGGTCTGCAGCTGCGAGCGCTGGTCCACGGGGTGTCCTCTGCTTCTCTCGGTCGGTTCAGGAGCCGACGCCGCCGCCGGCGACCTCGCGGGCGCTGGTGACGACGTGGTCGACGAATCCGTAGTCCTTGGCGCCCTCGGCGTCGAACCAGCGGTCGCGGTCGGAGTCGGCCTCGATGGTGTCGCAGCTCCTGGCCGGTGTGCTGGGCGATCAGCTGGGCCAGGCGCTTCTTCGTGAACAGCATCTGCTCGGCCTGGATCTTGATGTCCGAGGCCGTGCCGCCGAGACCGCCGGACGGCTGGTGCATCATGATCCGCGCGTTGCGGAGTGGCGTACCGCTTGCCCTTCTCGCCGGCCGAGAGCAGGAACTGCCCCATCGAGGCCGCCAGCCCCATCGCCACCGTCGCGACGTCGCTCTTGACGAACTGCATCGTGTCGTAGATGGCCAGGCCGGCCGAGACCGAGCCGCCCGGGGAGTTGATGTAGAGCCAGATGTCCCGGCCCGGGTCCTCGGCGTCCAGCAGCAGCATCTGCGCGCAGATCGCGTTCGCGTTGGTGTCCTCGACCACCGAGCCGAGGAAGATGATCCGCTCGCGCAGCAGCCGCTGGTAGACGGAGTCGTCCAGACCCATCCCGGAGCCCTGCGGTGCACGGGCGGTCGGGACCGTCAGGCCCGGCGTCTCGAGGTGCGTCACGACTGTCCACCCTTCTCGGAGCTACTCGTCTCGCAGCGTCACGTGTTTGCGAGTTGCACGGACCCTAACGCGACGGCACCCCCCGACCATCCGGCGACCGAGGGGTGTTCGCTGAGGGGGTAACGGCCGGCTCAGGCCGGCTGGGACAGCACCTGGTCGTTCCGCAGCGACTCCAGGTCCACCGGGTTCCCGGACTCGTCGGTGACCGTGGCGGCCTGCAGGACCTGGGCCAGCGCCTTGGCCCGCACCACCTCGCCGATCACCGCGGGGATCTGGCCGGACGCGACGATCTGGTCGGCGAAGTCGTCGGGGGTCATGCCGTAGCGGGAGGCGTTGCGGACGATGTACTCCGACAGCTCGCCCTCGCCGACGGACAGCTCCTCCTTGGCCGCGATCGCGTCCAGGACGAACTGCGCGGTGAGCGCCTCACGGGCCTGCTTCTCGAACTCGGCCTTGTGCTCCTCGTCGCCGTGCCCGTCGTCGAAGTGGTCGGCCAGCTGGGCCTCGACGAGCCGGTCCGGCAACGGCACCTCGACCTTGGACAGCAGCGACTCCAGGACCTTGTCGCGGGCCTGGACGCCCTGCTGGAGCTTCTTGACCGCCTCGAGGCGGCGGCGCAGGTCCGCCTCGAGCTCGGCGAGCGTGTCGAACTCGCTGGCCAGCTGGGCGAAGTCGTCGTCCAGCGCCGGCAGCTCGCGCTCGCGCACCGACTGCACCGTGACGGTCACGTCGACGTCGTGGTCGGTGTGCTCACCGGCCCGCAGCGGGGTGCGCAGGTCGGCCGACTCGGTCGCGGACATCCCGACCAGCACCTCGTCCAGCCCGTCCAGGAACTGCCCGCTGCCCACCTCGTACGACAGGCCGCTGGCTGACGCGTCCTCGATCGGCTCGCCCTCGTCCGCCGCGGACAGGTCGATCATCACGAAGTCGCCGTCGGCGACCGGCCGGTCGACCACCGTCAGGGAGGCGAACCGGGCCTGCAGGCTGCGCAGCTGCTCGGCGACGTCCTCGTCGCTGACCGTCGGCGTCGTCGACCGTCACCGGGATCCCGGTGTAGTCGGGCAGCTCGATCTCCGGGCGGACGTCCACCTCGGCCGTGAACGTCAGGTCGGCGCCGTCCTCGACCGGGGTGACGTCGAGCTCGGGCTGGCCCAGCGGCTTGACCTTGTGCTCGTCGACGGCCGCGTTGTACGCCTTCGGGAGGTGCTCGTTGACGGCCTCCTCGAGGACCACTCCGCGCCCGACCCGCTGGTCGATCACCATCGCCGGGACCCGGCCCTTGCGGAAGCCGGGGATGCTGATCTGCGCGGCGATCCGCTTGTAGGCGGAGTCGAGGCTCGGCTTGAGCTCGGAGAACGGCACCTCGACGGTGAGCCGGACCCGGGTGGGGTTCAGGGTCTCGACGGAGCTCTTCACGGTCGTGCGACTCCTCGCGAAAGGGTGGGGAAGGTGGGGTTCTGGTCGGGGCGGGGAGAGTCGAACTCCCGATCTCCTGCCCCCAAAGCAGGCGCGCTGGCCACTACGCTACGCCCCGAAGTGGCGCCGGTCGGACGCCCGTAGCGTAGTCGGTCAGAGGGCGACGTCGGTCGCGCGGGCCTGCGCCCCGCAGCCGAACGACCGGCCCAGAGCGGTCATCGCAGCGACTACGGCGGTCTCCCCCGGCGACGGGGCCGCCGCCGTGGCAGCGTCGGCGCGCAGCCCGTCCAGGGCCAGGCTCACGAACCGCGCCGAAGCGCTGGACGCGTGGTCGGCGGTGCGCCGCACCAGGCCGGCGTTCGCCATCAGCAGCAGCACGAGGTCCTCCGGCGCGTAGTCGGCCCGGAGCGCTCCGGCCGCCTTGGCCCGGTCGACCAGCCGGACGAAGCCGACGTACGCCTGCGCGCGCAGCTCCTCCAGCTCCGGGGCGCCGGTCGGCCGGGTCGTCAGGAGGTCGGCGAGGCCGCGGTCCGCCGACTGCAGGCCGCAGACGAAGCAGACGTAGTCGCGGAAGCCGCTCCACGGGTCGGGGTCGTCCAGCGAGCGGTGCATGACCGCGAGGACGTCGCGCAGTGTGTCCGCGAACAACGCCGCCACCAGGTCGTGCCGGGAGGGGAAGCGCCGGTAGAGCGTGGCGTTGCCCACGCCGGCGCGCCGCGCGATCTCGTCGAGCGGGGCGTCGAGCCCGCGCTCACCGAACACCTCGCGGGCGGCGGCCACCAGCGCCAGCCGGTTGCGCTCCGCGTCGGCGCGCAGGACCGGCTGGCAGGACATCGAGCTAGCGTAGCCGAAGTGGGGAGCACTCCACGCTTGTGCTAGCGTCGCGCAGGTAATCGGGGATGGCTCCCCGTTTCTCTCCGACCCCCGACAGACCCAGACCCAGACCCAGACCCAGACCTTGGAGTGATCAGGATGCGCGCGCTCGCCATCGCCGACCGGGAGTCCAAGCCCGCCGTGCAGGAGGTCCCGAACGGGGCGCCGGGTCCCGGGCAGGTCCAGGTGGCGGTCGAGGCCGCTTCCGTCAACGGCATCGACGCCTTCGCCGCGGCCGGCTACCTCTGGGACGTCATGCCGCACACGTTCCCGGTGGTGCTGGGCCGTGACTTCGCCGGCACTGTCTCGGCCGTCGGTGCCGGCGCCGACGCCGACGGCTGGGCGGTCGGCGACCGGGTGCTCGGGGTGGTGACCTCGCTCGAGCTCGGCAGCGGGGCGATCGCCGAGTCGGTGACTGCCGACGCGCACATCCTGGTCGCGGTGCCGGACCGGGTCACGAGCGCGCAGGCCGCCGCGGTCGGGCTCGCGGGGGCCACCGCCGCAGCGCTGGTGCAGGCGGTCGACCCCGGCAAGGAGGACGTGGTGCTGGTCAGTGGGGCCACCGGCGGGGTCGGCGCCCTCGCGCTCCAGCTCGTCGGGGCCACCGGCGCCCGGGTCCTGGCCACGGCCCGACCGGGGGCCGGTTCCGACTTCGTCCGCACCCTCGGCGCCGACGACGTCGTCGACCACACCGGCGACCTGACGGCCGCGGTGCGGGCAGTGGCTCCCGACGGCGTGGACGCGGTGCTGCACCTGGCCGGCGACGCGAGCGTGCTGGGCGCCCTGCTGCGACCCGGCGGCCGGTTCGCGTCGTCCCTGGGCGCGACTGCGGAGCAGATCGGTCGGGACGACATCACCGTCACCCCGGTGATGGCCGACTCGAGCGCCACCACCTTGCGGCACCTGCTCGACTCGGTCGCGGACGGGACCCTGTCCGTTCCCATCCACCACACGTACGCCCTGGCCGACGCAACCGCCGCGATCGCCGACTTCGGTGCGCCCAAGCTCGGCAAGCTCGTCGTCACCAACCCCTGAGGCCCGGGGGTGCTGCTGCTCGCGGCCGGACGCGCGACCGGCGGGCGCCGGCCCGGCTCCGGTACCGTTGCGGCGCCTCCTGTGGAGGCTCCGCGGGTGTAGCTCAATGGCAGAGCCCCAGCCTTCCAAGCTGGCCATGCCGGTTCGATCCCGGTCACCCGCTCCACCGTGGAGACCCCTGTCGCAGCGGCGACCTGCCTACGCGATCTTGCGCTGGTACGTGGTCATTGCGAGGGCGTACGCGACGACCAGGATGCCGAGGCACCAGGCGAGGGCGACCCAGATGTCGCTGCTGACCGGCTGCTGCGTGTACAAGTCGCGGATCGCGTCGACGATGGGCGTCACCGGCTGGTTCTCGGCGAAGGCGCGCACCGGGCCGGGCATGGTGGCGGTGAGGACGAACGCCGAGCTGATGAACGGCAGGAAGATGAGCGGGTAGGAGAACGCGCTTGCGCCGTCCACGGTCTTCGCGGACAGACCGGCGATGACGGCGAGCCAGGTCAACGCCAGGGTGAACAGGATCAGGATGCCGGTGACCGCGAGCCATGCCAGCACTCCCGCCCCCGAGCGAAAGCCCATGAGGAGGGCGACGAGCACGACGACCACGAGCGAGACCAGGCTGGCGACCAGCGAGGTCAGCACGTGCGCCCAGAGCACGGACGACCGTGCGATCGGCATGGACTGGAAGCGCTCGAAGATGCCGCTCTTCATGTCCATGAAGAGCCGGAAGGCGGTGTAGGAGATGCTCGTGGCGATCGTGATGAGCAGGATGCCGGGCAGCAGGTAGTTCACGTACGGACCGACCCTGAGCTGATCGCGCCGCCGAACACGTAGACGAACAGCAGCATGAACGCGATCGGCATGATCGTGGTCGTGATGATGGTGTCCGGGCTGCGCGTGATGTGCCGCAGCGATCGTCCGGTCAGGACGGCGGTGTCGCCGAAGAAGTGCCTGGTCATCGCTGTTCCTCACTCGTGGGTGCCATGCCGCGGTCATCCCCGGCGTCGCCGTCCGTGCCGTCGGCGCCGACGATGGCGAGGAAGACGTCCTCGAGCGTCGGCTGCTTCTCGACGTACTCGACCTTGGCGGGTGGGAGGAGCTGCTTCAGCTCGGCGAGCGTGCCGTTGGCGATGATCCGTCCCTCGTGGAGGATCGCGATCCGGTCGGCGAGCTGTTCGGCCTCGTCCAGGTACTGCGTGGTGAGCAGCACCGTCGTGCCCTGTCCGGCAAGGTCTTTGACGCTGTTCCACACTTCGATGCGGGACTGAGGGTCGAGCCCGCTGGTCGGTTCGTCCAGGAAGATCACCGGCGCGATTGCCGATGAGGCTCATGGCGATGTCCAGGCGGCGGCGCATGCCGCCGGAGTAGGTCGCCACCCTCCGCTGCGCCGCGTCGGTGAGCTGGAAGCGGGCCAGCAGGTCATCCGCGATCTGGCCCGCGTCCTTGAGGTGCCGCAGCCGAGCCATCAGGATCAGGTTCTCTCGCCCGGTGAGGATCTCGTCCACGGCCGCGAACTGCCCGGTGAGGCTGATCGACTCCCGCACGTCCGCCGGTTGCGTGACGACGTCGAAGCCGGCGACGGTGACCGTCCCCGCGTCGGGTTTGAGCAGCGTGGACAGGATCTTCACGACGGTGGTCTTGCCTGCGCCGTTGGAACCGAGCAGGGCGAAGATGCTGCCCGGCGCCACGTCGAAGTCCACGCCGCGCAGCACGCGCAGCTCCTTGTACGACTTCTCGAGCCCCTGCACGTGGATCGCCGGGGCGCGCCGCGTTGTCATCGGGATGCTCCTCGGTCGCCGGGGTCCTGTGCCTCGGCGCTCTCGATGGCGCTGGTCAGCCGCTCCCGCTCCCGGGTGACGTACCCGCCCTTCGTGTAGTTCGCGACCAACGCCTCCACGAACTCGACCGGGTCGTCTCCGACGATGTCGCGGATCGGCGTGCCGTCGGCCGCGGCCCGTTCGAACAGGTCGGCGACGTCTTCGAGCAACGAACCGGCGCTGTCGGCATCCATCGGCCCGAAGTACATGAGGTACCGCTCGATGGCGTCGACCGCGCCGCGATAGTTCGGGGGAAGCTGTCGAACGCGCGCCTTGTACGCCCGCCACCGCTTCTTGGGGCCGATCACCTTGGAGATGAAGCCGCCCGTTTCTCGGTCAGACATGGTCATCTGCCTCCTTCATGGAGCTGTTCAAGTCGTTCTGCGAGGAAGCTCCAGGTCTTCCAGAAGTCCTCGAGGTACGCCTGTCCCTGAGCGTTGAGGGAGTAGACCTTGCGCGGCGGCCCCTTCTCGGAGGGAACCTTCTCCACGTCGACGAGGCCGCGCTGCTCGATCCTGATCAGCAGCGCGTAGACGGTCCCTTCGGCGATGTCGGAGAAGCCCTTCTCCCGCAGCCATGCCGTGATCTCGTAGCCGTACGCGGGCCGGCCGGACAAGATCGCCAGGACGATGCCCTCCAGCGTCCCCTTGAGCATCTCCGTCACCTGCTTGCCCAAGGAACACCTCCTCCGGTCACCTACTCAGTGTTGCTGACTACCAGTAGATAGTAACGCTAAATAGTCACGGGCGCAAGCCACGGCCGAGGAAGCAACGGCGAGCCCCCGGCTGAACCGATCTCGCGCGTCCTCACCTCAACGCGTCATCACCTCGATCAGCACACGTGACGATGCCCGCTCATCACAACCCCTCCTACGTTTCGGGCGAACCACCGGACCACCGAAAGTGCCCGACGACGGCCGAGATCCAGCCGAGCGAGCACCAGCAAAGGGGAACCCCATGAGCGGCACCTCGACCCGCCGGCAGCCGGAGCCGGGACGGTACGAGATCCGCGCCAAGGGGCACCTCGACCCTCGTTGGGCCGCCTGGTTCGACGGACTGAGCCTCACCCGCGAGCCGGACGGCACCACCGTCATCCACGGCCCCGTGCTCGACCAGGCCGCGCTGTACGGCCTGCTGCTGAAGCTGCGGGACCTGGGCCTGCCGCTGGTCTCTGTCACTCCGATCGCTGTCACTCAGATCGCTGTCACTCGCGTTGCAGCCGATCTGCCCACCAGCGATCCCCGATAGCCCACCCACCCTCGAAGGAGCACCGACATGGCGAACAACGGCCGCACCGCACGAACGAGCAGGGTCCCCATGGACTCGATGAGGAAGACCGCACTCGTCGCGGGCATCTTCTACCTGATCACGTTCATCTCGATCCCCACCCTCGGCCTCTACGGGTCGTTGAAGACCGACCTGAACTTCGTCACCAGCCCGGGCAGCAGCACCGGCGTGCTGTGGGGGGCCTTCCTCGAGGTGATCGTGGCGCTCGCGGGCATCGGCACCGCGGTCACGCTGTTCCCGGTGGTCAAGCGGCAGAACGAAGGGATGGCGCTCGGCTTCGCCGCCGTGCGTACGCTCGAGGCCGCCATGATCTTCACCGGCGTCTTGAGCCTTCTCTCGCTCGTGCACCTGCGACAGGGCCTCGGCGCAGCCGCCGGGGCGGACAAGGCCTCGCTCGTCACCACCGGCGCGACGCTCGTCTCGACCTACAACGGGACCGCCCTGCTCGGACAGACCCTGATGCCCTGCTTGAGCGCGCTTCTGCTGGGAACCTTGATGTACCGATCAGGCCTCGTGCCCCGGGCCATCCCCCTGATGGGACTCATCGGCGCCCCCCTGCTCATCACCTCCTCGATCGCGGTGTTCTTCGGCGTCATCGAGCCGATCTCCGCGTGGTCCGCGATCGCCACCCTCCCGGTCGCCCTGTGGGAGCTGTCGCTCGGCCTCTGGTTGACGTTCAAGGGCTTCAAGCCGTCCCCCATCACCACCGGCATGGTTCCCGTGGGCGCGCCGCGCGCCTACAGCGACGCCGTCGCCTGACGATCCACGACACGGCCGGGCCTGCTCAGGGCCCGGCCGTGTCCACGTCGGTGGACGCGGCGGTCTCGACACCGCACGGGCCGCCTCGACAGGTCCTCGGCTTCGTGACACCGTAGCCACGCCTGGCAGCGTCGCAACGACGAGAACCCCCGACGTCGTGCGCGTGAGTGCCTCCCGATCGCCGCCTGGCAACAGGTCGCCAACAGGAGCGCGATGCCAGAACCTTCAGGTCCCGCTGAGACCGCGGTGGAGCCTGAGCCGCCCGCAGCGGACCGGGTCGGATGGGGTTTCGTCTCGCTGTACACGTTGGCGTACATCAGCACCTGCCTGGTGTTCCTCGCGCCGGCGCTGGTCACCTTGGCGTTGAAGGTCAACTCGCTGGTCGGGATCGAACAGGCGCCGAGGAGCCTGGCGCTGGTCACCGGGATCGGCGCCCTGGTGTCGATGGTCGGCAATCCGTTCTTCGGCAGGATGAGCGACCGCACGTCGTCGCCCTGGGGCATGCGGCGGCCCTGGATGGTCATCGGCCTGGTAGGGGGTTCCCTCGGCATCCTCACGGTCGCGTTGGCACCGGACGTCCCGGTCGTGCTGGCCGGCTGGTGCACGGCCCAGCTGTTCTTCAACGCGCTGCTCGCCGCGATGGTCGCCGTCCTGCCAGACCAGGTCCCGGTCGTTCAACGCGGCCAGGTCTCCGGCATCCTGGGGGTCTGCCTGCCCATCGCGTCGGTGACGGGCACCTTCCTGGTCCAGCTGTTCACCGGCCACCAGCTCGCGATGTTCATGGTCCCGTGCGCGGTCGGCGGGTTCTTCATCCTGCTCTTCGCGGTCACGCTGAAGGATCGCCGGCTCGACCGGGCGGCCACGCCGCCCTGGTCGCTGCGAGAGTTCCTCAGCACGTTCTACGTCGACCCGCGCAAGAGCCCGGACTTCGCCTGGGCCTTCGCCAGCCGCTTCATGTTCGTCCTGGCCTACGCCTTCCTGGTGACCTACCAGGCCTACTACCTGCTGGAAGCGATCGGCAGCGCCACCGCCGACGTGCCGCACCAGATCTTCCTCGGCACGCTGGTGCAGTCGGTGATCCTCGTCGTCGCCTCCCTCGTCGCCGGCAGGCTGTCGGACCGGACCGGCCGGCGGAAGGTCTTCGTCCTCACCGCGTCGATCGTGTACGGCCTGGCGATGTTCGTGGTCGCCATCGCCAGCAGCTTCAACGGTTACCTCGTCGGCATGGCCATAGCGGGTCTCGGCTTCGGCATGTACATGGCCGTCGACCTCGCGCTGGTCGCCGACGTGCTGCCGGACCAGGACACTGTCGCCAAGGACCTCGGCGTGTTCAACATCGCCGGCGCTCTCCCCTTCGCCCTCGCGCCGGCGATCGCACCGGTCATCCTGGCGGTCGGCGGCGGAAGCTACGGAGTCCTGTACGCGGTCGCGGGAGTCTGCGCGATCGTCGGAGCCTTCGCCATCCTGCCGGTCAAAGGTGTTCGATGACTTGGTGTCGGATGATGCGACCCGTGAAGGGCTTGTGAGGGGCGGTGGTCATGGCGGGTCCGCTGCTCGCGACCAAGCTCCACGTCCCGAGGATGCGACGAGGGCTGGTGGCGCGGCCGAGGCTGAGCGAGCGGCTGAGCCGTGGGATGGAGTCGACGCTGACGCTGGTGTCAGCACCGGCCGGATTCGGGAAGACGACGTTGCTGACCGAGTGGCTGGCAGCCGCAGCGGCGGATGGACGGTCCGTGGCGTGGCTCTCCCTCGACCAGCGCGACAACGATCCCGCACTGTTCTGGACCTATCTCGTCGCAGCGCTGAGGACGGCGGAGCCAGAGGTTGGTGCAGGTGCGCTGGCTCTCCTGCAGCCCCCACAGGCGCCCATGGACGCGGTGCTCGCCAGTTTGCTCAACGACCTCCAGGAGGTCTCGAGCGATGTCGTGCTGGTGCTCGACGACTACCACGTCATCGACGCCGGGGACGTGCACGACGGGATGACCTTCCTGCTGGAGCACCTGCCCCCACAGGTCCATCTGGTGATCGCCGGCCGCACCGACCCCGCAGTGCCGCTGCCACGGTTGCGAGCGCGGGGCGAGCTCGTCGAGATCCGCGCCGCCGACCTGCGCTTCACTCCGGAGGAGGCCGCGGCATACCTGAACGAGGGAATGGGCCTGGCGCTGACGGCGCATGACGTCGCTGCGCTCGAGGAGCGCACCGAAGGCTGGATCGCCGCACTCCAGCTGGCGGCGCTGTCGATGCAGGGACGAGACGACATCGCCGTGTTCATCGCCGGCTTCGCCGGGGACGACCGGTACATCGTCGACTACCTGGCGGACGAGGTCCTGCACCGCCAGCCCGATCATGTCCAGCAGTTCCTGCTGCGGACCTCCATCCTCGACCGGCTGACCGGTCCCCTCTGCGACGCCGTCACCGGCCAGGAGGGCGGCAAGGCCACCCTGACGACACTGGACCGGGGAAACCTCTTCGTCGTCCCGCTCGACGACCGCCGCGAGTGGTACCGCTATCACCACCTCTTCGCCGACGTCCTGCAGGCGCACCTGCTCGACGAGCACCCCGCCGAGGTCCCCGGTCTGCACCGCAGAGCCAGCGAGTGGTACATCGAGAACGGTGAGCTGTCCGACGCGATCCGCCACGCCCTGGAGGCCCACGACTTCGAGCGAGCGGCGGACCTGGTCGAGCTGTCGATCCCGGCGATGCGCAGGACCAGGCAGGAGGCTGCAGTCCTGGGCTGGCTGAGGGCTCTCCCGGACGAGGTGGTCCGCGTCCGGCCCGTGCTCAGCGTCGGGCTCGCCGGGGCGATGCTTGCTGTCGGCGAGACCGAGGGCGTCGAGGACCGGTTGCGGGACGCCGAGCCGTGGCTCGACGCAACGACCGGTGTCCCTGGGCGATCGCACGCGCTACCAGCCGAGATCCTCGACGACGAGGAGTTCCGCCGCCTCCCGGCGGTGATCGAGCTGTATCGAGCCGCGCTGGCCCTGGCTCGCGGCGACGGGGCCAGTACCGTGAGGTACGCCGGGCGGGCGCACGATCTCGCGCCTGAGGAGGACCACCTCTGCCGTGCTTCGGCAGCGGGTTTGTCGGGGCTCGCCTACTGGGCGAGCGGGGATCTCGAGGCGGCCCACGAGTCGTACACGGAATGCGTGGCCGGCCTGCTCCAGGCCGGGCACACGGCCGACACCCTCGGGTGCGCGATCGCGCTGGCGGACATCCGGCTCGCCCAGGGGCGTCTCGGCGAGGCCATGCGCACCTACGAGAACGCCCTGCGGCGTGCGAACGGAGCAGGCGAGCCGGTTCTGCGAGGAACGGCAGACATGTACGTGGGGATGAGCGAGGTCCTCCTCGAACGCGACGACCGACCTGCCGCCACGCAGGCGCTCCTGCGGAGCCAGGAACTCGGCGAGCACACCGGGCTGCCGCAGAACCGCTATCGCTCGCGGGTCGCGGCAGCTCGGATCCTTGCGGCCGAAGGTGACCTGGCCGGCGCGCTCGACCTGCTCGACGAGGCCGAGCGCGTCTACGTGAGCGACTTCTTCCCCAACGTCCGACCGATCCCGGCCGTCAAGGCCCGGGTCCACGTCGCGCGGGGGGAGCTGGGCGAGGCGCTCGGCTGGGTGCGCGAGCATGGTCTTTCCGCCGGGGACGACCTGAGCTACCTGCGCGAGTACGAGCACATCACCCTCGCCCGAGTACTCCTGGCCAGGGGCGCGGCGCAGGGTTCGGAGCCCGACCTCCCCGAGGTGAGCCGGTTCCTGGACCGCCTGCTGACGGCTGCGGAGGCGGGCGCCAGGACGCGAAGCGTGATCGAGATCCTGGTGCTCCAGTCGCTCGCCCACCACACCAGAGGGGACGACGCCTCCGCGCTCGCGTCACTCGGGCGCGCGCTGACGCTGGCTGAGCCGGAGGGCTACGTCCGGGTCATCGTGGACGAGGGTCGACCGATGGCCTCGCTGCTCGGAGGGTTGGCGAAGAAGGGGACCGCCGGTGACTACGTCCGTCGCCTCCAGGCGGCCATCGCCACGACCGAGCACCGTCCGGCCGACGGGCAGGGCTTGATCGAGCCACTGAGCGAACGCGAGCTCGACGTGCTCCGGCTGCTCGGGACCGACCTGGACGGCCCGGACATCGCCCGCGAGCTCTTCCTGTCCCTGAGCACTGTGCGCACCCACACCCAGCGGATCTACGCCAAGCTCGGCGTGAACAACCGTCGGGCCGCGGTCCGCGTGGCCGAGGAGCTCGACCTCTTGTCGCGAACCGGAGACCATCGAGCCCCTGGACGCCGCCGTCCTTGACCCGTGGTCACGAGGCGACTGCGAGCCCGTCCTGGAGCGCGCGAACGGCTGCGGCGAAGAGATCCGGGTGAGCCAGATGGGGGAAGTGGCTGCTGCCTGGCCAGACGATGACCCGGCACTCGGGTAGCGCGGCCGCCAGCCAGTGGGCGTAGGCGGGATCCAGCTCGCTCCCGGCGACGGCGAGATACGGCACGCGCGCGGACCGCACGGCTCGGAGTCCTGCGTCGGCAGTCGCGACGACCTCGTCGACGGGCAGCTCGAGCACGTCCCGCCAGTAGCCGAGGACGAGGTCCTGATGAGGCCTGCTGGACGCGCGCACGAGCTGCTGCGCGCTCTCGGGCAAGAGCTCGGTGTGCATGCTCGCCGCGAACATCTCCCATACCGCCGGGAAGGCAGGCCCGCGCAGCTGGTCGGCCAGCGACTTCACCAGGCCGGCGAAGGGAGCGACCTGAAGGGGTTGGTCGACGTTGACCACGCCGCGGCATGGGTACGTGGCCGCGTACACGGTGGCGATGACCGCCGAGATCGAGTGACCGACGAGCACCGGTGATGGGAGCCGGGCCTCCTGGACGGCGCGGTGCACGGCCTCAGCGACGTCGCTCATCCCGTACCTCGCCCGGGCCGGCGAATCACCATGACCGGGGAGGTCGATCACCAGGAGCCGCCGCCGCGGGTCAGTCCGGCGCAGCTCGCTGACGACGGGCTGCCAGAGGCCGCGATCGAAAGTCAGGCCGTGGAGCAGGACCAGCGGCGCCCGCTCATCGGAGTCGCCGTACTCGTCTGCGGCAAGACCGGCCAGGAACTTCATCGGCTTCTCCGTTGCGTCGTCCAGTTTCAGCACGCTGTAACGTAATACTGTTACGATACGCTGTCAACCATGGGACGACCTCGGGAGCACGACGAGCAGACCGCGGTCGCGCTGCTCGACGCGGCCGAACGCATCCTCGACTCGTCGGGCGGCGACGCGCTGTCGGTCCGGGGCGTCGCCGAGGCCGCAGGGACCACCACCCGCGCGGTCTACAGCCTGTTCGGCTCCAAGGACGGCCTGCTCGTGGCCCTCGGCGTTCGGGCGTTCGAGATGCTCGGCACGTCGGTCAGAGCGCTTCCTCCGACCAAGGACCCCGCCGAGGACCTCGTCGAGGCCGGCGTCGTCGTCTTCCGAAGCTTCGCGATCGGGCACCCGTCCCTGTTCACCATCGCCGTGAAGTCACCCGTACGGGCCGACGCCATCTTGGACGCCCGGAACGAGGCGTTCGCCGGGCTGCTGATGACTGTGGCCAGACTCGAGGACGCCGGCCTCCTCGGTGGCCGAACCGTCCGAGACGCCGCCACGCAGTTCCATGCCCTCTGCGAAGGCCTAGCCGCCCTGGAGCTTCGCGGTCAGATCGCGACCAACGGCGCCGAGCGCCTATGGCGCGACGCCCTCGGCGCACTCGTGTCCGGCTTCGACCTCCCCCGTCCGCGCCGTCCACGGAGACGTTCGACGAAACGGTGACCCCGCTAGAGCAACGACGCGATCCTCTCCGCCGCCCGTGTCGCGCCGTCGGTCTCGACCGGGAGGTAGTCGACGGGGCGGCCGATGTCGGCCGCGATCGCCCCGGCCAGCTCGGCTGCGTCGGTGGTGGTGAAGTCCATGCAGCGGCCAGCCTTGTAACGGTCCAGGCGATGCCGGACGTGGTAGTTCTGCTCGAAGTGGTTACGCAGCGGGAAGTACAGGAACGGGCGGCGGTTGACCACGAGCTCCATGCACGTGGTGAGGCCGCCCTGAACCACCGCGAGGTCGCAGGCGGCCAAGTGCCGGTAGAGACCGTCGACGTAGGCGTGCACCTCCAGCCCGGCTGCGGACGGCAGGGACGCTGGGTCGATCCGCGGACCCGTCACGACCACCATGCGCAGGTCCGGAACGAGCTGCCGGGCCAGCGGGTAGGACTCGATCGCCCGGCGCAGGAACGCCGAACCGACGCCCGACCCACCTGCCGTGACCAGGCAGACGCGCTCGTCCGGTCGGTACCCGAGCAGCTCACGCAGCTCGGCCCGGTCCGCGAGCGGCGCAGGGTCGAACCCGGTGATGTAGCCGGAGAACTCGTAGTGCTCCTGCGTCCAGTCCCGGATCGACGGCAGCCCCGGGCCGAACCGGTCCGGCACGATGTCCTCGGGGCTGCCGACGAAGATCGCCCGGTCCCGCACGCGCGGGTAGCGCTCCACCTGACGGATCATCTCGGCGTTGTAGTCCGCGGTCAGGGAGGCCTCGTGGTCGCCGCCGGCCGGCATCGGGAGCCAGCCGACGAAGTCGGTGAGCCAGGCGAACGCCGAGCGTTTGAGCTCGGGGTTCTCGTGCCAGAAGAAGTCGGCGTCCCACGCCTCGTCGCCGACGACCAGGTCGTAGCGGCCTTCGTCGAGGACGTCGTGCAGGACGTGGAAGTTCGCGACGAGGATCTCGTCCATGCGTCGCCACGCCTGGAAGCAGTGCAGGTCGTGCTCGGCGGACTCGCCCTCGATGTGCGCGGACTCGCTGGCGAGCCAGGCCGACGCCGGGTGGACGGTCTCGCCACGCTCGGCGAGCACTGTCGTCACCGGGTGCTGTGCCAGCCAGTCGATCTCCAGGTCGGGGTGCAGCGCGCGCAGCTCGCTCGCGATCGCCACGTCGCGCATCGCGTGGCCCAGCCCGATCGGCGACGAGAGGTACAGCGCTCTGGGAGTGCGGGACGCGGCCCTGGTCCACGTCGTCACGGCCGCGGGCTGCGGTGCGAGCGAGTGCACGAAGTCGCGCAGCAGGAAGTTGAACCGCACCGGTTCGCGCGCGTCCGGCAGGTGGCCGGACCCCTCCAGCACGACCAGTTCGCAGCCGAGCGCCTCGGCCAACCGACGGCTGCCGGCGACGCTGAACACCTGGTCGTCGGTGCCGTGCACGACGAGGCACGGACACTGCACGAGGTCGGTGAAGTCGTACGTCAGCGGACGGTCCTGGTCGGTCCGCCGGACCACGTCGCCGGGTTCCAGCCCGGGCGCCCTGGCGGTGAGGATGATGGTCTCCGGCGTCGTCTCGAGCCCCCAGCCGATGCAGTCCTCGATCTGCTTGGTCGAGTGCGGCTCGCTGAGCACGGTCCCCATGAAGAACTCGAGGAAGCCCGGCCAGTCCCGTCGCCAGTAGTGCTCGTTGTACCGAGCCCACCCCTTGTCGGTGTCGAGCTCGTCGTCGAAGCTGTAGCTCGGGCGGTCGGTGGGCGGGTCGTCCAGACCCAGCGCGGCGGCGACGAAGACGGCGCCCAGGACGCGGTCGGGGTGGCGTGCGGCGAGGCCGAGGAGCGGACCCGCGCCGAGGGACACCCCGACGGCTACCGCGGCCTCGGTACCGGTCGCGTCCAGCACGGCGACCGCGTCTTCGGTGATCTCCCTGGCGGCGTACGCCTTCGCGTCAGCGGGTCGGTCGCTGCGACCGTTGCCGCGGGGGTCGAACGTCACGACCCGGAAGTGCCGCGCGAGGTACGCGACCTGGCCCTTCCAGATCCGCGAGTGGACCACCGCCCACGTCGGCATCAGCAGGATCGTCGGGCTGCCGGTGCCGAAGACCTCGTACCCCACACGTACGCCGTCGCGCTCGACGTACCCCTCGACGTCCGGCTGGCGTGCGCGCATGACGACCTCCCGGTCCGCAGTCGCGTCATGGTTCCGCACCGCCATTGCAGCACCATTGCGCGGTCCACCCTGTCCGCCAGGCCGCGCCGGAACCGGACCAGGGTCGGGCCCGTCGAAACCGCCGACACCGACGAGCGAGTCGAGGGGAACAGCCGATGGCCGGCATCAGGTCCGCACTGCACGGCACGCTGCTCCGATCGGCCCTCGTGCTCGCCTGCGGTCTCGCCCTGGCCGGATGCGGCGCAGCGTCCCCGTCTCCGACCGCACCCCCGGGATCGGCAGGACCGGCGACGTCATCCGCGGGAGGATCGAGCATGGGCGCAGCCGGGACCGACCTGACGATCGTCGTCGACGACGGACGGGGAGGCAGCACCACCTGGCACCTCACCTGCGACCCCGCCGGTGGCGACCACCCGAACCCGGCGGTGGCGTGCGCTGTGCTGCGCGAGCACGGTGCGCGCTGGCTGCCCGCGGTACCCGCCGACACGGCCTGCATCGAGATCTACGGCGGCCCGCAGACCGCGCGCATCACCGGCACCTGGCAGGGGAAGGCCGTCGACGCGAGGCTGTCGAAGACCGACGGGTGCCAGATCGCCCGCTGGGCCGGCCTGTCCGGCCTGCTGCCCACCGGCCGGCCCTGATCCTGGGCCCTGCCCGGTGGCCGAGAGCTGTGCGAGCATCCGGGCATGCCCCCTGCGCAGACGCCGTCGGTCGCTCGCGTCAGCGAGCTGACCGCCCGCGAGCTCGAGCGCTTCGTCAAGGCCCGTCCGCGCAGCGCCGAGCTCTCGACCGCCGCGCGGCAGGTGATGCCCCTGGGGGTCCCGCAGAGCTGGATGAGCCTGCTCTACACGCACCCGCCGGTCTGGGTCGTCTCCGGACGGGGCAGCCGCATCGAGGACGTCGACGGGCACGTGTACGTGGACTTCAACCTGGCCGACTCCAGCGCGTTCGCCGGCCACGCCCCGGAACCCACGACGCGGGCAGTGGCCGCTCGACTGGCCGCCGGCGGCCAGTTCCTGCTGCCGACCGAGGACGGGATCGCGGTCGCCCGTGAGCTCGGCCGCCGCTACGGGTTGCCGTCGTGGCAGTTCACCCTGTCCGCGACCAGCGCGGTCGCCGAGACCATGCGGATCGCCCGGATGGCGACGGGGCGCGACCTCGTCGTGCTGTTCGACGGGCACTACCACGGTCACTCGGACGAGCTGCAGGTGATGCGCGCCGCGGACGGTCGCAGCGAGCCCGTGGCCGCGGGCATCCTGCCCGGCCAGGTCGCGGGCATAGCGTTCGCCGCCTTCAACGATCTCGACTCGGTCGATGCGGTCCTGCGGACCGGACGTGTGGCCCTGGTCCTCACCGAGCCGGCAATGACGAACAACCAGGGCGTCATCCAGCCGGCCGACGGGTTCCACCCGGGCCTGCGGTCCCTCACCCGAGAGCACGGCGCCCTGCTCGCGCTGGACGAGACGCACACCCAGATGTGCGGGCCTGCCGGCCTGACCGGCAGGTGGGGGCTCGAGTCGGACTTCGTCGTGCTCGGCAAGTCGATCGGGGGCGGCGTGCCGGTCGGTGCGTACGGGATGACGGCGCCGCTCGCTGCTGCCATGGAGGTCGATGGCTGGTGGGCGACCGGCGGGACGCTGTTCGGCAGCGCCCTGCAGATGGCGGCCTGCCGGGCGACCCTGGAGGAGGTCCTGCTCGACGCGTCGTACGAGCGGGCCGCGCGGCTGGGTGGGCGGTTGGCCGACGGCATCGACGCGGCCGCCGACTCGGCCGGCCTGCCGTGGCGCGCGCACCGGCTGTTCAACCGGTCCGGGTACTGCTTCGGCGGCACGCAGCCCGGCAACGCCGCCGAGGCGCGGGCCGACTTCGACTCGGACCTGTGGTCCCTCCTGCGCGTGTACGCCGCGAACCGAGGAGTCTGGGAAGCGATCGAGGGCGCCGGACCGGCAGCGGGAGTCGCGCACAGCGACGACGACGTGGACCGCTACCTCGAGGTCCTGGACGACCTCGTCCGCGAGCTCACCGCGTAGCGGCGGCCGGGCCGGGCATCGGGTAGTAGTTCTCGTAGACCGCCTGTGCCTGCACCCGCGCGTCCTCCCACGACCACGTCCTGGGGACGAACCGGTCAGGGCTGAGCGAACGGACGTACGGCGAGGGGTCCGGGCGCAGGCTCTCGACCAGGTGCATCGCGAGTCCGGCCGAACCGGACACTCCGTGCGCGTTGCACCCGGCCGCGAAGACCAGCCCGCGCACCGCCGACACCGGACCCACCACGAACCGGCCGTCCGGCGTGAAAGCCGGCCAGCCCTGGAACGTCGCCCCGACGCCGGCGTCGTCGATCCCGGGGGCGAACCGGGCCAGGCTGGCCGCGAAGGTTCCGAGAACCTCCCAGTCCGGCGTCGCGGTCAGCGCGTCGCCCGCTCGCACCCGGGTCGGGTCCAGGCTCGTGCCACGGGACTCGAACCCGCCGCAGAGCAGCCGGCCGCTCTCGCCGCGCGCGTACACCTGGACTTCGGGGATCCGAAGGCAGGGCAGGTCCGCGTCCCAGCCCGGCAGCGGTTCGGTGACGAAGTACTCGTGCAGCACCGGGACGATCGGCAGCTCGAGGCCGGCCATCGCGGCGACAGCGACCGACCAGGGCCCGGCTGCGACCACCACCGTCTCGGTCCGTCGTTCGCCGTGCGCGGTCCGGACCGACCTCACCTCCCCGTCGCCGATCCCGATCCCGGTGACGGCACAGTCGGTGGCGACCGTCACCCCGAGGTCGCGGGCCGCGCGCACGTACGCGTCCACCATGCTGTTCGGCTGCAGGTAGCCGCACGTCGGCGACCACAGGGCGGCCCGTACCGACGAGACGTCCTCGAGGACCGGGCACACCTCGCGCAGCCGGGCCGGGCCGAGGAACTCCACCGGTAGCCCGACGTGAGCCGCCGTCGTGGCGATCTGGGTCAGCTCCGCCTCCGACTGCTCGGACAGCGCCAGCCGCACGGCCCCGGACTCGCGGAAGTCCATCGAGTAGCCGGTGCGAGCCTCGAACGTCCGGTACAGGTCCGCGGCAGCCATCGTGAGCCGGGTCCGGTCGACCGTCGGGCGGGCCTGGCCGACCATCCCGGCCGCCTGGCTGCTCGTGGCCGCGCACAGCCCGCCCTTCTCCAGCAGCTGCACGTCGGTCCAGCCCTCGCGGGCCAGCAGGTACGCGACCGCCGCGCCGATCCCCCCGCCGCCGACCACGGTCACCTGGGCGTCGCGCGGCTCGGTCATGACGGATCTCTACGGCATCGCACCTGACTTGTCAGCCCCTCGCGCCGGTCCCCCTATCCTGCGGCGATGACCGGGCCACGCCGACCGCTCGACGGTTGCACGGTGGTGGTCCTCGCGCCGAGTGCCCGTGGCAGGGCGGTCCTGGTGCGGGCTCCCTCGGGCCCGGCGCCGTCCGGCTCCGCGCCGCTGGAGCTCCCTACGGTCGTGACCGAGCCGGAGCCGGGCGGACCCGCCCTGGTGGCGACGCTGGAGTCGCTGCTCGGCCCGGTGACTGTGCTCCGGGCCAACGCCGTGGACTGGAACGAGTCGTTCGACGCGACGCTGCTGATCGCCGAGGTCGAGCCGCTGGCGGCACCTGCCCCGCCGGGACTGGCCTGGGCCGACCTCGACAGCGCCGCGGCCGAGCGGGTCGAGCCGGAGCGGACCCGGGGCGCCGTCCAGCGCTGGATCACCGAGCGGGACGGCGGGTGGTCGCCGTTGCGTCCGCCCTGGTCGCGGCCGGGCTGGGCGAAGCGGGCCGGCGCGTGGATGCTCGCGCAGATGGCGGCGAGCGGCTACGCCGACCCCGGCCCGGTGACCCTGGTCCAGCTGTGGGGGCTGTCCGTCGTCCTGTGCGCGGACTCCGCGCGCGGCCGGGCGTTCTTCAAGTCCAGCAGCGGGCTGTTCCGGCACGAGCCTGCGCTGACCGCCCGGCTCGCCGAGCTCACTCCCGAGCTCGTGCCCGAAGTGCTCGCGGTCGACGAGGACGAGGGCTGGCTGCTCATGGCCGACCTCGGCGGCGCCGAGTCGGGCGAGCGGGGGGAACCGGAGTGCGCCGCGGGCCTGACCGCGCACGCGGCGCTGCAGCAGGCCTGGCAGGGACGCACCGAGACACTGCTCGAGGCGGGCGCCCCGTCGCGGCCGCTGGGCGAGCTGGCCGACTGGGTCCTGGCCGCGCACGAGGACGAGGGCCTGATGGGTCGCCTCGGACCGGACCTGCGGGACGCGTGGGACGCAGCCACGCCGGCGTTCGCCGACTCCTGCCGACGGCTGGCCGAGATCGGTCCGGAGCCGACGCTCGTGCACGGGGACCTGCATCCGTGGAACGTGTCGATCGGGCCCGGCGGCGTCCGCGTCTTCGACTGGACCGACGGCGCCGTCTCGCACCCGTTCCTGGACCTGGCCACGTACGTCCCGCGGATCCCGGACGAAGCCTCCAGGCGCACGCTGCTGGCCGGGTACCTGGCGCTTTGGCGCGACCACCTCCCGCCCGACGAGCTGGCCCGCGCGGGCGAGCTGGCCCTCGTGGCCGGATCCCTCTACCAGGTGCGGAGCTACCGGACCCTGCTGCCGACGCTGCTCCCGGACGACCTGGGCAGCATGCGCGACGGCGACGTCGCCTGGGTGCGCCGCAGCCTGCGCCGGCTCGAGAGCGGCCTGGCCGGGACGTACTAGCCGGCGCCCGGGCCCGCGCCGTCCGACAATTGGTCCAGACCTATTCCGCTCGCGTCCGGATGCTCCTAGGCTCGCCGCAACCGAGCTCGGAGGGGTGCCCATGGTCCGTTCCCGCCGGCGTGCGGTGCTGGTCCCGGTCGCGGTGGCCGCCGTGACCGCCTGCCTGGTGACCGGCACCGGGCCCGCGGCGGCCGGCGCGGCGGACGTGGTGCGGCGTGCCGCCCACACCACGATTCCCGCGCACGTCTTCGCGCCGTACTTCGAGACCTACGCCGGGAGCAGCCTCGCGACGCTGTCGCACGACTCGGGGGCGACCTACCTGACGCTCGCGTTCCTGCAGACCCCGGCCAGGGGATCGTGCGAGGTCGCCTGGAACGGTGACCTCACGACGCCGGTCTCCTGGTCCACCTACGGAGCGGACATCCGCCGGATCCGGGCGGCCGGTGGTGACGTGGTCCCGTCGTTCGGCGGCTACTCGGCCGACCACGACGGCACCGAGATCGCGGACAGCTGCACGAGCGTCCCGCTGATCGCGGCGGCGTACGAGAACGTCGTCCGCACCTACGGTGTCACCCGGATCGACCTGGACGTCGAGGACCGCTCGCTGGACAGGCCGGCGGCTGTCGACCGGCGCAACCGGGCCATCCACCTGGTGCAGGAGTGGGCCGCCGCGCACGACCGGACGGTGCAGTTCGTCTACACGCTCCCGACCGGGACGGCCGGGCTGGACCCGACGGGGGTCGCCCTGCTGAAGGACGCGGCGCGCGACGGCGCGCGCGTGCAGGTGGTGAACATCATGACCTTCGACTACTACGACGACGCGCCGCACGAGATGGCCAGGGACACCCGGGTCGCCGCGGATGCCGTCATCGCCCAGCTGCGGACCGTGTACCCGCGCGCGTCCCGGCACGCGCTGTGGTCGATGCTCGGGATCACCGAGATGATCGGCATCGACGACTTCGGCAGCCCGGAGACGCTCACCACCGCCGACGCGCGCCGGGTCGAGCGGTGGGCGACCGCGCGCGGGGTCGCCGAGCTGTCGTTCTGGGCTCTGCAGCGCGATAACGGCGGCTGCCCGGGAACCGCCGGCAGCGACGACTGCTCCGGGGTGCGACAGTCCCCGTGGCAGTTCAGCAACACCTTCGAGCCGTTCACCCGCTGACCGGCGACCGCTCCCGCCGAACCCCGGTCAGGCAGACGGCGGCGACCAGACGTACGGCGTCGTCGTGGTGATGGCCACGAAGCCCAGCCGCTCCAGGATCGGCCGGCTGTCGTCGGAGGCGTCGACCTGCAGGTAGCGCACGCCGTGGTCGGCGGCGACCCGCGCCCGCGCCGCGACCAGCGCGCGGTACAGACCCTTCCCGCGCCAGGGTGCCAGCGTCGAGCCACCCCACAGTCCGGCGAACTCGGTGCCAGGGGTGAGCATCAACCACGCCGCCGAGACGATCTCGCCCGCGTCCCCAGCGCCGGCCTCGGCGACGAACACGAACGTCAGCCTGGGCTCGGCCGCGACCATCTCCACGAGCTCGAGCGCGAGCCAGGTCCGGTCGTCGTCCCACACCTGGCCCTCCATGGCGGCGATCCGGTCCATGTCCGCCGCCGCGACCACCTCGTGCACCGTCACGCCAGCCGGCAGGGGCACGTCGGCCAGCACGTCCTCCACGCGCGCCACGACCACGGT
Source organism: uncultured Actinomycetota bacterium (assembly GCA_963711005.1). Classification (GTDB taxonomy): domain Bacteria; phylum Actinomycetota; class Actinomycetes; order Prado026; family Prado026; genus CAVQCJ01. The sequence goes on from CAVQCJ010000002.1 coordinate 271,634, forward strand.
CTCGCGCTCCTCCGGGACGAACCCAGCGGCCAGCAGCCGGTCGGACAGATCCGGCGGCTCGTCGTGCGCGCGGGTCTTCCACTCCACCGCCTCGCCGCGCGCGGCGAACCAGTCTCGCTGCCGGGCGATCAGCGCGTCGAGGTCGGCGCCGCGCACGCCGAGGTCGCGCGGAGTCGCGAGGAAACCCCGGTGCAGGCCGCTGACCCGCAGCACCGGACCGTCCCGCTCGACGACGGCCCGGGGCGGCAGCGTGTCCACCTCGGCGGCGCGCAGCTGGGAGTCGTAGGCCTCGAGCAGCGCGGTCGTGTCGATCACGGAGGGCTCCCGGATGCTGTTCGGGTGGACGACGGGTGACGATAGCGGCGGGCGGGCTGTCGGCGCCCGCGCTTAGTCTCCGTGTGCGGCTGCAGCGCCAGCAGCGTCCGGCCTGCCCCGACCCCGAGGAGACCCCCATGACCGAGCCCGAGGTGTTCGTGCACGCCGACCGCGCGCTCGACGGCGTCGTCGCCCGGATCGCCGACGACCAGTGGGACATGCCCATGCCGCCGGACTTCGCCCGCCGGGGAAGCTCGGACGTGCCCACGCTGCGGACGATCATCGGCTACCACGCCTACGACGACTCCTGGGTCCCGGACATGCTGTCCGGCCGGACCATGGCCGAGGTGGGCGACGACGCGTACAAGGGCGACCTGCTGGGAGACCAGCCGAAGGCCGCGTTCAGCGCGATCGTCGACCGCGCATGCGCGGCGGCCACCGGGTTCTCCGACCTCGAGCGCACGGTGCACTGCTCGTTCGGCGACTTCACCGCCCAGCAGTACTTCTGGCAGATCAACATGTTCCGTGGCTTGCGCGCGCACGACATCGCCAAGGTGATCGGGGTCGACCCGTCACTGCCGGAGGCCCTCGTCCAGGGCCTGTGGGACGAGATCAGCCCGAACGCCGAGGAGTGGCGCTCGTACGGCCTGTTCCCCGCCGCCGTCCCGGTCCCGGCCGACGCGTCGCTGCTCGACCGGCTGCTCGGGCTGACCGGGCGGCATCCGGACCACTCCTGAGCCCCCGCTGGGCCGCACCGGGCGACGGCGGTCGTGGCGGCCAGGCTTGACAGGTCCGGCCGTGTCAAGCACGCTTGACCTATGACAAGTTCGCTTGACTCCGTTCCCGGGCGGCGATGAGCGTGCGCAACGATGTGCGGGCGCTCCGGGCCGAACGGGGCCTGTCGCAGGCGCAGCTGGCCCAGACGCTCGGCGTGTCCCGGCAGACCGTCAACTCGATCGAGACCGACCGCTACACGCCGTCGCTGCCACTGGCGATCGCGATGGCCCGCTACTTCGACCGATCCGTCGAGGAGGTCTTCCATGTCGACGACACGTCCGACCTCGCCCGCTGACCGTCACGGACGCGCAGTGCGCTGGGCCACCCCGGTCTTCGGGGTCGCCCTGGGCGTGGTGTTCTGCGTGGCGGCCTGGTCCGGAGGCTCGCCTGCGGCCGGCCTGGTCATGCTCGGGGTGATGGTGGTCTTCTCGGCCGCCGTGCTCGTGCTAGCCAGCAGGAGCGAGACCGTGGCCGGGCTGCTCGACCGCCGAGACGAACGCATCTCCACGATCGACGTGCACGCCACGGCGTTCACCGGGCTCGTCCTCGTCCTGGCCGTCCTGGGCGGCTTCGCCTGGGAGATCGCGCACGGTCGGTCCGGTGCGCCGTACATGGGCCTCGGGGCACTGGCCGGCGTCGCTTATCTGGGTGCGGTCATCGCGCTGCGGGTGCGACGCTGACCGCCACACCAACGCTGTGGAGGTCCTCGTGCAGGTCGAGCTCATCGACGACCCGGCCGAGTTCCTGCGCCGCTCGGTGAGCCTGCGCGCGGCCGAGCCAGTGCTGACCAACGTGGTCGGCACGGTGGCCCAGTCGGCCGTGGACGGCCGGACGTTCGAGGACTGCTGGTGGTGGCTCGTGTCCGACGAGGCCGGCGAACCGGTCGCATGCGCGATGCGCACCGCGCCCTGGAACCTGGCGCTGGGGCCGACGTCCGAGGTGGCGGCTGCCGCCCTCGGGCGTGCGGTCGCGGCGGTCGACCCGCAGCTGCCGGGTGTCGTCGGGCCGGCCGCGGCCGTACGCGCGCTCGTGTCCGCGCTGCCCGGCCACCCTGCGACCCGCGTGACGATGAACGACGTAGTGCACGTCCTCGACGAGCTCGTCGACCCGCCGCAGGTGCCGGGCGAGCTCGTGGTCGCCGAGGACTCCCAGCTGGAGCGCCTCATGCAGTGGCACGTGGACTTCGCCCGCGACGCCGGGCTCGCCGACCGGGACCTGCGCCCGTCCATCCTCCATCGGCTGGACCAGCGCGGGCTGTTCTGGTGGTGCGTCGACGGCGAGCCGGTGTCGATGGCGGGCCACACGCCGCCGCTTGCGGCGCCGACCGGGACGGTCGGCCGGATCGGGCCGGTCTTCACCCCGGCGCCGTTCCGTCGCCGCGGCTACGCGGCGGCGCTCACTGCAGCGGTGGTGCGGAGGCTGCAGCCGGCCTGCTCGGTCGTCATGCTGTTCGCGGACGCCGCCAACGCGACCAGCAACGGGGTGTACGAGCGACTGGGCTTCCGACGGGCGGGGGAGATCGTCGAGGTCGAGCTGGTGCGCGCTCGGGGCTAGCGCGCGGTGGTCGGTGGTACGGCGGCGTCAGTGGTCGCGCCTGCGTCAGTAGTAGTGCCGCATCAGATCGTGCGACCACTGCGGCTGGCGCACCGGCCCGCGCGGGCCGAACTCGACCAGGTGCGGCTTGATGTCCAGCACCGGGGTCCCGTCGACCGCGTCGAGCCCGCGGACCAGCAACCGGTCGCCCTCCACGGCGACCAGCTCGCAGGTCGAGACGCCGAGCCGGTTGGGCCGGTCCTTGGCTCGCTGCGCGAAGATCCCGACCAGGGCCAGTCGGGGTTGCCGCGCGGGTGCCGGGCGTGCGGCACCGGACGGGCAGGGTCGACGAGGTGGAACAGGTACACGACGTCGATGTGGCTGAACTCCGACAGCCCGGCGACCGAGTCGACCCCGTACGGCGGGAGCAAGGTGATCGTCGCGTCGACCGGACCCCACTGGTCGTCGACCGGTGCAGTGCGGGCGGACGCGACGGTCCCGACCGGGCGCACGGTGTACACGGCCGTCACGGCGGGCGCACCGCGGTCATCGCGATCCCCTTCCACCGGTCCCGGTCCACGCACCCTAGGCTGCGCCGATGACCGAGTACCAGATCACGTCGTGGCGGGAGCTGCCGTCCCTGGTCGTGGCCAGGAACGGCGACCACGTCGCCAAGGTCTCCCTCCCCCAGCGGTTCCAGGACGCGATCGACGAGGCGGCGATGCGGCTGGGCGAGACGTCCAGCGACGCATACCTCGACGGCTGGCAGCGCACCGACTGGGCCTCGTCGGACGACGCGCCGTCGGATGTCGCGGCGCAGGTGGCAGCGGGTCTGGAGGAGCAGTGGCCCCAGCCGATGCTGCAGGCGTTCCTGGACGGGATCGGACCGAGCCCGGCCTGACTCCCGGGCCTTGCCGACATCACGGCAGCGGGAACGCGGTGAGCATGATGTACCCGACCGGGCTGGCCGGCTCCCGGATCAGCACCACCTTGACCCGCGTCCCCACCTCCACGGATCGCGATCCCCTGCGCACCGTGGTGCCTGCCGCCGTGTGCATCTGCGTGAGGAGCTCCAGCTCGGGTTTGTCGCTCCCCAGCCATTCGGCGATGTGGACGGCCTGCCGGTCCATCACCTCGGCGACCAGCTGCTCGGCGGCGGACCGGTCGGCGAACGCGGAGGCGGCCGAGAGCCGGTACTTCGCGAGACGCCGGCGCAGGGCCGCGGGGTCGAGACCGACGTGCCGGTCGATGAGGTGCCCGCCGGCCGCCTCGTGCCAGATCAACCCGCCGCCGGGGACCAGCCGCGACGAGACCCGGCCGCCGAGCAAGAGGTAGGTCTGCGCCCAGTCGTGAGCGTCGAGCAGCTCCTGCGCGCGACGCAGGTCCTCGGCGACCCTGGTGCTCGCAGCCACCAAGTCGGCGCTGCGGATCCCGCGGGCGATCCCGTACGCCCCGCCGCTGCCGGCGGTCATCAGCGTGCCGGGCAGGACGGTGCCGACCCAGTGACCCCAGTCGCCTTGCCGGACGTCCTGCCAGTCGACGACCGTCCCGAGCAGCTCGCCCGGGTGCGTGACCGCTCGCCCGACGCCGTGCCCCAAGCGGCTCCAGCCGTCCCCGATGGATCCATCCGCACCGAGCAGTCCGCCGACGAGGGCGAGTGGCCCGGTGACGTCGCCCCGCAGCGCATCGAGCACTCCGGCCAGCCGCGAACCGGCCGACCCGTCCTCGGCGGGGAGCACTCCCGCGGCCACCAGTGCGTCGTGCTGCCGACGGACCGCGGCCGCGCGCGCTGCCGTCGTGCCCGAGGCCAACAGGTCGAAGACCCCACCTGCCCGGTCCACCGCGAGCCGCGCCTCCCGAGCGGCAGTTCGCGCCTGCTCGGCCACCTGGTCGGCAGCAGTGCGGATCGCCGTCGCCCAGGCCTGCAACCGCTGCAGCTCGGCGGCCGCGAGCTGGGCCCCGGCGATGAGCTCGCCCGCCTGGACCGGTGACCGAAGGACCGCCACCGCATGGCCCCTGGAGGCGTCATAGCGTCGCCACGCGGCGGACAGGTCGTCGCGCTCGCGGACCAGGTGCTCGGCCCGCCGGGCAGCCTCCCTGGCTCGCCCCTGGGCCAGGTCCAGCGCCTGCGCGAACTGCTCGCAGGCCGCCCCCGCGAGCAGCAGCACGCGACCAGCGGTCGCCAGTCTGTCCGTCTGCCCCGCGACGGCACCCTCGTACTGCGCGGAGGCGACCCCGCACCACCGCTGGGTCACGCGCATCGCCTCGCCGTCGGCCCGCAGCCGCCACGCGACCAGGCCCAGGGCCTGCCCTGCATCGGACAGGAGGCCCCCGCGCCGACGGACGCCGGCGGGGTCTCCGGGAGGCACCGCGACCGCCGGCAGCCGCACGCGCAGACCGGCTGCGGCCGCGTCGGTCACGGCGCACCTGCCGCCGTCGCGGCGTCGGTGCGCAGGTAGTCGGCGGCGGCAGACTCGACCGAGACCGACAGCTCGGCCACCTGACGCGCGAGCAGACCCAGCTCGTCCAGCCACGCCCGGCCCATCCCGGCGAACGAGCCCTGCGCGGCTCCGAACAGTCCGACCGCGTCGAGGCTGCCGGCGAGTGACGCGACCGACTCGTCGACCACACGGACCGCGGCCCGGACTCCCGCGGCCGCCTCGACGAGCGCCGGTGGACGCACCACGATCGGTCCACCGGCCGGCTCGCGAGGCTGCGCGAACGGCGTCAACGACCGAAGCGGGCCGCGACGGACTGTTCGTTGGCGGCGTAGTCCGCGGCGGCACCTTGCATGAGCACGGCGATGTCGGACAGTGCCTGCTGCAGCTGGTGCGAGCTGCTCTGCCACTGCTGCCACAGCTGCGTGAAGCGAGTCTGGGCGGCGCCGGCCCAGTCCGTACCGAGCGGGGCCACGTCGGCGGCCAGCCGACCCAGCGTGCTCTCGATTCCGTCGGCGCCGCCCCGCAACCGGCCCGCTACGCCGGCGAGCTGGTCGGGAGTGACCCGGATCAGACCCGTGCTCACTGATGACCTCCTGTGGACGCCGGACCGGGCTGGTCCGGGTGCGTCCGGTAGAAAACGGGGTCCGACCCGGCCGCGGCAACCGGCGACGGCGTGCCTGTGGACATCCCCGCAGCTGTGGACTGCCGCACGACGACCAGGAGGTCTTGCGATGCCTGCGCCGGCACCGGCCGGTTCGATCCCTGTGCTGCGGGCCGGGCGGCGCTACCGCCCGCTGCCGGCGAAGCGCACGATCGAGCTCGCCGCGCCGCCTCCGCACGAGGACGGACCTGAGCCCGGGCAGACCCCGGCGCTGCTCGTCGCACTGCTGTCGGCCGGGTCGGGCGCCGGCTTCGCGGTGCTGTCCGGCGACCTGCGCTACCTGTTCGTGTGCCTGGCGCTCGCGCTGGCGTCACTGGGCACCGGCCGGCTGACGACGCGCACGGCTCGGCGCGCCCGGGAACGCATCCGTGCACACCGCGCCGACGCGTACCTCGCGCACGTGGACCGCGCCGGCGCGCACGCCCGTGTGTCAGCGCAGCACCAGCGGGACGCCTTGGAGTCCCGGCACCCTTCGGTCACGCGGTCGTGCGCGGCGCTGACCGGTCAGCTCGACCGGGAGAGCCCGATCCGGCTGTGGCAGCACCGGCCTGAGCATGCCGACTTCGGCTCCGTCCGCCTCGGTAGCGGGCCGGTGGCTGCCCGCGTCACCGTCGCCGCCCCGCCTTCGGAGCAGCCGTTCGACCCGGGGGCGGAGCCGTTGCGGGCGGCCGCCCAGGTCACCGCCGACGCGACGAGCACGGTCCGCGGCTGCCCGGTCCTGCTCGACCTGCGCGGTCTGCGCTGCGTCGCGGTCATGGGCACGGCACCGCTGGTGCGCGCACACGTTCGCGCCTGGCTCGTCCAGCTGGCAACGACCCATTCGCCGACCGATCTGCTCGTGATCCTCCCGCGGCCGGCGCAGGCTCGCGCCGACGCGGACGCGCAGCCCGACTGGGGCTGGGCCGGCTGGCTTCCGCAGACCCGCACACCGCCCGCCCTGGGCGGTGACCAGCGGGACCTGAGCCGTGCCGCGCGCACCGTCGCCGTCGCAGCGGACGCCGTCGGGCCCTTGCTCCGTGCCTGGCACGCGTGGGCGGTCGTCGTGGTCGACGGGTCCGGTCGGGACGGCTCCGTGGCCCTGCCCGGCCGGGCTGCGCGAGCCGGCGACCCGTCGACCACCTACGTCGTGACGATCTCGACGGACGACGAGCTCCCGGCCGGGTACGACGCCGTCGTCCGCCTCGAGCCGGACGGGACCTGCACGGTGGTACGAGCCGGCCCCGACGGCGAGGTCGTCACCGGCATCGTCCCGGAGTCGCTGACGGAAGCTGCGGCCCGCCGGGCGGCGCTCACCCTCGCGCCCATGGTGGTGTGCGGAGCCGACGACGACAACGGCCCTGCGCCGACGGCGCGCCCGGTGCCGCTGAGCGAGCTCCTCGCCGCGTCGGCGCACCTGCCACCGCTGGTCGTCCCCCTCGGTCGCGGCGCCGATGACTCGCAGCTCGACCTCGACCTGCGCGAGGCGGCGGACGGGGGCGACGGGCCGCACGGTGTCCTCGTCGGTGCCACCGGGTCGGGCAAGTCCGAGCTGTTGCGGTCCCTCGTGCTCGGGCTCGCCACGAGCAGCGGCCCCGAAGACCTGGCGCTGGTCCTGGTCGACTTCAAAGGCGGGGCCACGTTCGACCCGGTCGCGACCCTGCCGCACGTGGCCGGACTCGTCACGAACCTGGCCGCCGACCTGGCCGGGATCGACCGCTTCCAGCGCTCGCTCGAGGGCGAGCTGGACGAGCGTCAGCAGCTCCTCAGGGCCGCCGGCTGCGAGTCCGTCCGGAGTTACCGCCGGACGCTCGCTGCCAGCGGCACGCGCCGGCACGCGCAAGCGCCTGCGCCGGACCTGCTGGTGGTGGTCGACGAGTTCGGCGAGCTGCTCGAGGTGCAGCCAGACCTGCTGGACACGTTCGTACGGATCGGGCGACTGGGCCGCTCGCTGGGAGTGCACCTGCTGCTGTCCTCGCAGCGGCTCGACGAAGGCCGGCTACGAGGGCTCGAGTCGCACCTGGGCTACCGGATCGCGCTGCGTACCTACACGGCGGCCGAGTCGACGGCGGTGCTGGGAACACCGGCGGCGTACGAGCTCCCGCGCACTCCCGGTCTCGGACTGCTGCGGACCTCCGCCGGCATCCGCGCGTTCCGGGCGGCCACCGCCTCGAACCCCCTCCCGGCCCGGACCGGTCCGACCCGCGAAGTCGTCCGGCTGATGGCGCCCTGGACCCCGGCTCCACCCACGACACCGGCCGCACCGGCCGCTGTCACCGCCGACGGACTCGGTGCACTCGTCCACCGGATCCGGGCATCGACGGCCGAGCGAGCCCGTCCCGTGTGCCTGCCGGACCTCCCCGAACGCCTGCCGTTGGCGCACCTGATGCGATCAGATCCGGGCCCGGGCACAGTCGTCGGCCTGGTCGACCGGCCTGCGTCGCGGCGCCAGGAGGTCCTGCGCCTCGACCTGGTCGACGGTGGGCACCTCGCCGTCGTCGGCACCCTTCGATCCGGACGTTCCACCTTCCTGCGGACGCTCGCCACGGCGCTGGCCGCCGACCGCGACGCCTCCGCCCTGCGCCTGTACGCCCTCGACCTCGGCGACTCGTTGGCCGGCCTGAGCACACTCCCGCAGACGGCCGCAGTGGCCGCCGGGCGTGACCGGCGGGCACTGCTGGCGGTGCTCGACGAGCTCGCCGCGGTCGCGGACGAACGGACCGACGAGTCTGGGACCGGCGATGAACCCGCGCTGCTCCACCTGCTGCTGGTCGACGACGTCGGCCGGCTGCGACGCGAGCACCCGGACGCGGAGGAGTCGCTGGTCGGGCTCGCCGCGGCCGGCCGCTCCGCCGGCCTACGGCTCGCGCTGACCGCGGCTCGCTGGTCGGACCTGCGCCCACCCCTGCTCGACGCCGTCGCGACTCGGCTGGAGCTGCACCTTGACGAACCCGCCGACTCCCGCTGGCCGCGCGCGCACGCGACCACGATCCCGGTCGGGCCGGGCGGCGGGCTGTCGCCGGACGGGGCGCCGCTGCGGCTGGCGGTCGCGGACGGCACCGAGCCGGTCGCCCGGCACCCGGCCGGACTGCGCGCCCCGGCTGTCGTCCCGTTGCCGAGCCGGATCGTCGAGGACGACATCGGCGCCACGATCCGCCCCACCGACGACCAGGACGCCTTCGTCCTCGGCGTCCGGGAACGGCGGTCGGCGCCGGTCCTGATCCGGCTGCTGCGTCCCGGGGCGCACCTGCTGCTGATCGGCGACCGGGGCAGCGGCCGCACCACGCAGCTCCTTCGCGCCGCACACCGGCTCGCCGCCGGCCACCGGGTCGACCGGATCCGCCTGCACGTCGTCGACCCGCGCCGGTCGCTGGCCGTGCTGGCCGACCTGCCGCACGTCGAGGCGCACGCGTACGACCAGCGGTCGCTGGAGTCGCTCGTGACCGGGCTGGCGGCCGTCCTGCAGAGGCGGCGCCCGCCGGCCGGTCTGTCGATGCGGGAGCTCGCAGCGCGGAGCTGGTGGGACGGGCCCGAGCACGTCCTGGTGGTGGACGACCAGGACCTGCTCCCAGGCGCCGACCAGGCCGGGTTCGCTCTGGCGTCGGGTCCAGCACCGGGTCTGGCCGCGCTGGCCGGGTTCCTGCCGCACGCCGCCGACCTGGGTTGGCACGTGCTGCTGGCCCGCCCCGTGACAGGACTCGCGCGTGCGGCGTACGACCCGTTCCTGACCCGCCTGCGCGAGTGCGCGACCGCGACCCTCGTGCTCTCCGGCGACCGCGCCGAGGGGCCGGTGGCCGGCGGGGTCGGCGCGGTCGCGATGCCGCCCGGTCGCGGTCGGCTGCTGCTCGCGTCCGGCGGGCCGGCCGGCGGCGAGCTCGTCCAGTGCGCGCTGCCGGCAGGCGCGGTTCCCCCGTGACCGATGGCGAGGCCGTGCTGCTGCCGGTGCGCGCGGGCGCAGGATGCGGCGGCGGTCCTGGAGCAGAGATCGGCGTGGCGGCCCTTGCCGACGTTCCCGTCGCGACCTTGGCGGCGGCACTGGCCCAGCTGGACGGACTGGCCGGGTCGGGCGGGTCCGACGCAGCGACGACGTGCCAGGGCTGGGTGCTCGCCCCGGACGACGGCTCTCCCGCGTGGCCCCCGGATGCGACGTTGCGCACGCTCGACGTGCTGGACGGCACCCCGGTCGTGCTGCGCCGCCTCGGCTCCGGCGGGGTCAGCGCCGCCAGATCATGACGACCGCGCGGTCGTCGCTCTCCCCCGCGCGCAACGCGTCGAGCAGGCGACGGGCGCCGCGCCGGAAGCCCCGCGGGACGAGACGCTCGGCCTCGCCGAGGAGCCGGTCGATGCCGACGGTGATGTCGCGCCCTGGACGCTCCACCAGACCGTCGGTGTAGAGCAGCAGCGCGTCGCCGTGGCCGAGGTTGCCACGGCTGAAGTCGTACTTCGCCTGCGGTTCGATCCCCAGCGCGATGCCCTCCGCGTCGAGCAGCTGCCACGTTCCCGACCCGGCGGTGAAGTGCGCGGCCGGTGGGTGCCCCGCGGACGCGACGAGGAAGTCACCGTCGTGCAGGTCGATCGCGACGTGCACCGCGGTCGCGAACCCCTCCTCCCATCCCTGTCGCACGAGGTAAGCGTTCGCCGCCGTGAGGAACTCCTCGGACGGGGTCGCCCCCAGGAGACCGCCGAACGCGCCGGACAGCAGCAGCGCGCGGGTCCCCGCGTCGACACCCTTGCCGGACACGTCCACGAGCACGATCTCGAGGCGGTCATCCGTACCCTGGCCGGCGACCAGGAAGTCACCGGAGAAAGACGCGCCCCCGGCCGGCCGGAGCACGACGTCTGTCGACCAGTCCGGCGGAAGCTCGGGCAGCTCGCCCTGCGCGCGCAACCGGTCCCGCAGGTCGACCAGCATCGACTCCCCGCGCATGCCCTGCACCCCCAGCCGCGCGCGCGAGCGGGCCACCAGCAGCACGATGATCGCCGTCGCGGCGATGACGATCAGGTTGCCCTGATGCACCGAGCGGATGCCGTTGTGGCCGATCAGCCAGGCCAGCTCGCCGGCGACGACTCCCAGCAACAGCACAAGGCTCCGTGGCGAAAGCGTGAACCCGCCGATGAGGATCACCAGGACCACCGCGGCCGGTGGCACCCACTCCGGCGAGCTGGTGGTCGCCAGGCCGATCAGGAGGATGGCGGCGACGAGGGCCAGCAGCGCGAACCCGTCGGTCCGCAGGAACCCCCGGCGCAGGCGGGCCCAGGCCCGTGCGACGGAACGGACCGCTCGGACCGGTAGTGAGGGGGAGCTACCGGTAGCCATCGCGGCGACAGTACCGGCGCGGGCCCTGGCCGGGGTCCTGATCACCGGCGTCACCGGGCACAGATCACCCGTGCGGGTGCAAACAAGGTCGACCCGGACCCGGGCGTCCGGTAGGAAGGCCGCGTGACGCCTTCGCCGATCGAGGTCCGCGCGTGCACGACGGACGACCTGGCCACCCTGGTCCGGATCGACGAGCTCGCGTTCGGTTACACCTACGAGGGCGATCCCACGCTCGCCGCCGAGATGGCCGTGTTCGAGGTCGAGCGGACCCACCTCGCCGACCTGGACGGGCAGCCCGCCGGCATCACGTCCGCGTACACCATGCGGATGTCGGTGCCCGGCGGTGAGGTCCCGATCGCGGGAGTGACCTGGGTCGGGGTGGTCCCGACGCTGCGCCGCCGTGGTGTGCTGCGCGCGCTGATGACGGCGCAGCTGGTCGACGTGCACCGGCGGGGCGAACCGGTCGCAGCGCTCTTCGCGTCGGAGCCGGGCATCTACCGCCGCTTCGGCTACGGGTTGGCCAGCACGCACGTCACGATGACGGTGCGTCGTGGTGACGGGTCGCTCACGGCGCCCGAGGACGCCAAGCTCACGGCCCGCATCCTCGTGGCCCCCGAAGCCCTGCCGTCGCTGGCCGAGGTGTACGAGGCTGTGCGCGCGTCCAGGGCCGGCATGCCCGCCCGCGACAAGCTGTGGTGGGAACGCATCATCGACGACCAGCCCAGCCACCGCAGCGGCGCGAGCGAGCTCCGTGCGCTCGTCGTCCGCGACGGCGACATGGCTCGCGGGTACGCGCTGTTCACGACGAAGCAGAACTGGGCCGGCGGGTCGGCCGAGAACATCGTCGAGGTGCGCGAGGCGCTGTCCGCCGACGCGGCGGCGAGCGGCCTGCTGTGGAGCACGCTGCTGGCGATGGACCTGGTCGGTTCGGTGGTGGTGCCGCGCATCCCGGTGGACGACCGGTTGCTGCACCAGCTGGTCGACGTGCGGCGGGCCCGGCCCGAGCTGCGGGACGGGTTGTTCGTGCGCCTGGTCGACCTGCCCGCGGCGCTGCTGGCGCGTGGGTACGCCGGGTCGTGGAGCGGCGTCGTCGAGGTGGCCGACACCACGTGCCCCTGGAACGCCGGGCGGTGGCGACTGGTGCTCGGCCCCGGCGACGCGGCGGTCGAGCGCAGCGACCTCCAGCCGGACCTGTCTTTGGACATCGGCGAGCTCGGTGGCGCGTACCTCGGCGACGGCGCGCTGGTGGCGCGCGCGCAGGCCGGTTTCGTCGACGAGCACACTCCGGGCGCGGTGGCCGCGCTGGCGTCGGCGCTGCGGCACGAGCCGGCGCCGTTCTGCGCGACCGGGTTCTGACGATCGGCGCCGAGGCCGCCCGACCCGTTCCCGGTCCGGACCCTCCCGTGCTCGGGGTGGACGGGTGCCGCGGCGCCTGGCTCGCGGCCCGCGTGCGCGGCGACGACAGCGCGGCGCGGCTCGTCGGGTGGGCGCTGGGCCGCTTCGCCGACGTGCTCGACGGCGATGCCGAGCCGGACGAGGTCGTGGCGGTGGACATCCCGGTCGGGCTGCCGGCGACCGGACGACGCGCCTGCGATGTCGCCGGCCGCGCCGCGCTCGGCGGGAGCGCCGCCGCGCGGCTGTTCTTCGCGCCGCCGCGGTACGCGCTGGAGGCTCCCGACCTGGCCACCGCCAACGACCTGCTGCGGGCCCGCGGCGAGCCGGGCCTGTCCGCGCAGACGTACGCGCTTCGCGCCGCGGTGCTGGAGGTCGCGACGTTCCAGGAAGTCGTAGCTCCCCGGGAGGTCGCAGCCGACCTTCGGGTGTGCGAGGTGCACCCGGACCTGTCGTTCACGTCGATGGCCGGGCGCGTGCTCGCGTCCAAGCACACGGCGACGGGCGTGCAGGAACGGGTGGACGCGTTGGCCGGGTGGGTCGACGTGCGGGCCGCGGTCTCCACGGCACCCGCCAGGGTCGGCGTGGACGACGTGCTGGACGCGCTGGCCGCCGCCTGGACGGCCACCCGGATCCGGTCCGGGCGCGCGGTCACCTACCCGGCCGGCCCCGAAGGCGATGCGCGCGGCACGCCAACGATCCGGGCCTGATCAGGAAGCGGGGCCGCTCCGGTCGGCCGCCTCGGCCGACTCCGTCGCCTCGGTCGCCTCGGTCGCCTTCCGGGCGATGTACGCGCGGACGGGCGCGGTGAAGTACGAGCCTTCCACGCGCAGCCCGTCGCGGCCGGACTCGTCCCGCAGCGATCGCTTCAGCCGCTCGGCGTGCTCGGGAGGCACCGGTCCGTCCGGGCGAGCCATCAGGGCCTGCCTGACGTCCGCCGGAAGGCCGTTCCACCAGTCGTCGAAGGGATCGCCGAACCGGGCGATGAACGCGGCCCGGTCGTCGCCGATCCAGTGGTCGGTGAGGTGGTGCCGGTCGCGCAGCCGCCGGATGTCGGCCCACCCCTGGACGGTCACCGCGGGCCGGTCGTCCGCGAATGTGGCCGTGAACGAGCCGTCGGCCAGCCGGGCGAGCTCGAGGAATCGTTCGGACACGCCCTCAGGGTATGCCGCACCGGTCGTCGCGGCGGCTGCCTGCGCTGGCAGAGTGGGCAGCGTGCAGCCCCTGACCGTCCGCATCGTCAGCGGCGCCAGGGACCCCGCCGCCGTCGAACGCCTGCTGCGCGCGCTGCCCGACTGGTTCGGCATCGCGGAGTCGGTCGTCGAGTACGTCGGCGACGCCGCCCGGCTGCCGACGTACCTCGCGTACGCCGAGCACGCCGAGGACCGCGACGGCAGCGCGGACATCGGCGTGCGTACCGGCGCGCCGGTGGTCGGCGCGCTGCTCGTTCGCCGGCACTTCCCCGAGTCCGCCGAGGTGCACCTGATGGCCGTGGACCCGGGCGTGCACCGGCGCGGGGTCGGGCACGCCCTGCTGACCGCCGTCGAGGCCGACCTGCGCGCGGACGGCGTGCAGCTGCTCCAGGTCAAGACACAGGGGCCTTCGCGTCCGGACGACGACTACCGCCGGACGCTGCTGTTCTACCGGGCCGAGGGGTTCGTGCCGCTCGAGGAGATCATCGGCCTGTGGGCCGAGAACCCCTGCCTCATCCTGGTGAAGACGCTCGCGTGAGCCGCGAGCGCATGCACCTCGACGAGGTCGACATCGACGTGCGCCTGGTCCGAAGCCTGGTCGACGGACAGTTCCCGCGATGGACCGGACTCGCGCTCGAACCCGTCGCGTCCGCCGGCACCGACAACGCGCTGTACCGGCTCGGCGCGGACCTCGTCGTCCGGCTGCCGCGGATCGGGTGGGCCGTCGAGGACGTGGAGAAGGAGCTGCGGTGGCTGCCGCGGCTCGCCCCCGGGCTGCCGGTCGCGATCCCGGAACCGCTCCGGCGGGGCGAGCCGGCGCACGGCTATCCGTGGAGCTGGTCGGTGTACCGATGGCTCGACGGCGCCAACCCGGTCGCCGGCGGGCTCGCCGACCCGGCGGCCCTGGCGTCCGAGCTGGCACGGTTTCTCCGGGCGCTGCAACGGGTCGACCCTGCCGGCGGCCCGCGCTCGCACCGCAGCGGTCCGCTGCACGGCCAGGAGGAGTCCACCCGCGAGGCGCTGGCCGCACTCGCGGCCTTCCGTCCGGGCACCGTCCTTCCAGGAACCGTCGACCTCGGCGCCGTCACGCGGGTCTGGGAAGCGGCTCTGGAGGTCCCCGCCCGGACGGGTTCGCCGGTCTGGGTGCACGGAGACCTGTCCCCCGGCAACCTCCTGCTCACCGGCGGCCGGCTCAACGCGGTCATCGACTTCGGTGCCGTGGGTGTCGGCGACCCGGCCTGCGACCTGATCGTCGCGTGGAACCTGCTGCCCGCGCCCGCACGGGAGGTGTTCCGCACCGAGCTCGAGGTCGACGAGGCCCAGTGGGAGCGCGGCCGCGGCTGGGCGCTGTCGATCGCGCTCGTCGCGCTCCCGTACTACCACCGCACCAACGCGGTGCTCGCGGACAACGCCCGGCACGTCATCGCCGAGGTGCTCGCCGATGCCGGCCGGTCCCCCGCCGGCACGTGAGCCCGACCCGGCCGACCCGCGCTGACCCGCTGCAGGCGAGCCGACCGGCTGCTACCAGAGGTCGGCGGTGCTGGCCTTGTACGCCGGCCGCCACTCCTGCGCGTAAGCCGCGCGCTGGTGATCGTCCAGGCCGCTGAGCACCGACTCCGCACGGTCCGGGTGCGCGCCGTCGAGCAGGAACGGCAGCACCGCGACAGGGCCGCCCGGACCTGGGTCGGCAGCCCAGGCGGACACGAACGCACTCCAGTCGGACGGGTCCAGCCACTGCGCGACCAGCGGCAGCAGCCGCCGCTCCTCCAGACCGAAGTGGTGGTCGGCCAGCACGGCCGCCCGCTCGGCCGCCTGGGCGAGCTCCTCGCGCCTGCTCCGGTCGGTGAAAGCGTCTGCGACGGCGAACCGCTCGCTGGTCACCGCCAGCGCCGCGAACAGGCCCTCCTGCTGCTCGTCGGCGACGTCCAGTGCTCCGCTCTCCTCGGCCGGGACCACGGCCCGCAGCCGCGGCCACAGGACCTCGTCCTCCGCCCGCTCGTGTGCCGAGACCACGCCGGCCAGCAGCGTCCACCGCTCCCGCAGGGCCTGCGCCCGGGGCGGCCGCACCGGCGAGGTGCCGCCGGTCAGCGAGACGGTGCGGGCCAGGTCACGGCGGACGGCGTCATGGACGGCGAACATCGCGCCGAAGTCGGGGGACACGGTGGCAAACCCTGCCAGAGCGATCCCGGGCAGCCGCGCCCGGGGCATGGATTCGGTTACGGTGGTCCGACGCGAAGGGGCGGCGGTGTCCCGCGACGTCGTCGGCGGGCCGGCGGCACGGGGCCGGCACCGGAGGACCGACGAGGAGATCGACCTGTGAGCGGTAACAACCTGACCCGGGCCGAGGCAGCCGAGCGCGCCCGGCTGCTGACCGTCGGCAGCTACGACGTCGCCCTGGACCTGACCGTGGCCGAGACCGAGTTCGCCTCGACCAGCGTGGTCCGCTTTGCCTGTTCGGAGCCGGGGGCGACCACCTTCGTCGACCTCATCGCAGCGTCGATCGGGTCGATCGAGCTGAACGGCGTTCCGCTGGACCCGGGGTCCGTCGTCGAGGGGAACCGGATCACGCTGGCCGGACTCGCCGCCGACAACGAGCTCCGCGTCGAGGCGCGGTGCCCCTTCTCCCGAACCGGCGAGGGCATGCACCGTTTCGTCGACCCGGTCGACGACGCCGTCTACATCTACACGCAGTTCGAGCCGGCCGACGCCAAGCGCGGGTTCGCCTGCTTCGACCAGCCTGACCTCAAGGCGACGTTCTCGTTCGCCGTCACCGCGCCGCAGGGCTGGGAGGTCGTCTCGAACGAGCCCGCGGGTGACGCCGAGCCGCTCGGCGACGGCCGGGCGGTCACCCGCTTCGCGACCACCCCGCGGATGTCCACGTACATCACGGCGTTCGTCGCCGGGCCGTACGCCGTTGTCCGCGACCACTGGAACTCCCCGAGCGGGGGCACGATCCCGCTCGGCCTGTACTGCCGTGCCTCGCTCGCGCAGTACCTCGACGCCGGCGAGATCCTGGAGATCACCAAGCAGGGCTTCGGCTTCTTCGAGGAGCAGTTCGGCCGGCCGTACCCGTTCACCAAGTACGACCAGCTGTTCGTCCCCGAGTTCAACGCCGGCGCGATGGAGAACGCCGGCTGCGTGACGTTCCTCGAGGACTACGTCTTCCGCTCGAAGGTCACCCAGGCCGCCAGGGACGCGCGGGCCAACACGATCCTGCACGAGATGGCGCACATGTGGTTCGGCGACCTCGTCACGATGCGCTGGTGGGACGACCTGTGGCTGAACGAGTCCTTCGCCGAGTTCATGGCGTACCACTCGGCCGCGTCGGCCACCCGCTTCACCGACGCGTGGACCGGCTTCGCGACCAGCCGCAAGGCGTGGGGCTACCGCCAGGACCAGCTGCCCACGACGCACCCCATCGCGGCCGACGCCCCGGACCTGGAGACCGCCAAGACCAACTTCGACGGAATCACGTACGCCAAGGGCGCCGCGGTGCTGCGCCAGCTGGTCGCCTGGGTCGGGCTGGAGCACTTCATGGCCGGCGTCCGCACGTACTTCGACAAGTACGCCTGGTCGAACACCAAGCTCGCCGACCTGCTCGCCGAGCTGGAGACAACCTCTGGCCGCGACCTCGCGGAGTGGTCGAAGGAGTGGCTGCAGACCGCGGGCTGCAACACGCTGCGCCCGTCGTTCGAGCTGGACGGCGACGGCGCGTACGGCACGTTCACGGTCGAGCAGGAGGCCCCGGCCGACCATCCCGACGCTGCGCTCGCACCGGATCGCGATCGGCCTGTACGACCGCGGGCCGCGCGGCCTGGTCCGCCGCCGCCGGGTCGAGATCGACGTGGTCGGTCCGGTGACCGAGGTGCCGGCGCTGGTCGGCGAGACCCAGCCGGACCTGCTGCTCCTCAACGACGACGACCTGACCTTCGCCAAGATCCGGCTGGACGAGCGCTCGCTGGCCACACTGACGTCCTCCCTCGGCGAGCTGGACAACTCGCTCGCTCGTGCCCTGTGCTGGAGCGCCGCGTGGGACATGACCCGCGACGCAGAGATGCGCGGGCGGGACTTCGTCCTGCTCGTCTGCAACGGCGCCGCCGCCGAGAGCGACATCATCACGGTCCAGTCGGTGCTCCGGCAGGCCTCCTCCGCGGTCGACCTGTTCATCGACCCGGGGTACCGGGCCCTGGCCAAGGCCGAGCTGGCGAGCGCCATGCGCGACCTGGCCCTGGCCGCCGAGCCGGGCAGCGACCATCAGCTGGCCCTGGTCCGGGCGTTCGCGGGCGTCGCCGCGGACCCGGCCGACCTCGAGCTGCTCGCCGGGCTGCTGGACGGCTCGACCGAACTGCCCGGGCTGGACATCGACACCGACCTGCGGTGGGCGCTGCTGCGCCGGCTGGTCTCGACCGGGGTGCGCGCGGACGACGCGATCGACGCCGAGCTCGCCCGGGACAACACCGCGTCCGGGCAGCGCCACGCCGCGACGGCTCGAGCGTCGAGGCCGAGCGCGGCGGCCAAGGACGAGGCGTGGGCCGCGGTCGTGGAGACCGACAACCTGCCGAACGCCTTGCAGACCGCGACGATCGCCGGGTTCCAGGACCCGGACCACCGCGACCTGCTCGAGCCGTTCGTCGACCGGTACTTCGCGTCCGTGGGGACGGTGTGGGACACCCGCACGAGCGAGATGGCGGCGAACATCGTCATCGGCCTCTACCCGGCGCTCATCGTCGACCCTGGCGTGGCGGCGAAGACCGACGCCTACCTCGACACCGAGCACCCCGCCTGCACCGCTGGCCCGGTTGCTCGCCGAGGGTCGTGACGGGATCCAGCGCGCGCTGCGCTGCCAGGCTCGCGACGCCGGCTGAGACCCAGCCGCCCAGGCTGGTCGAAGATCAGGGCTCGTCGAGGTGCAGGACCCGTGGGTGCCGCGCGTGCTCGGCCAGCGTCCGCACCCCGTTGACGATCCCGCCGTCCAGCGCGCCCGCGGAGAACGACGTCGTCATCGACAGGACCGCCAGCCCGCACGAGCGGTCGTCCAGCCAGCGCCTGGACGCCGCACCGGTGACGATCTCCACGCGGCGCGACCCGGGGTCGACCGCGACCAGCACCGCACGCGTGTGCTCGGGCAGCCGGTGGTGCAGCGCCGTCGCCGTCTCGCGGGACTCCTCGCCCAGAGCACCGACGTACACGGAGAAGAGCAGGTCGGTGTCGGCCTCGGCGAGCCTGACCGCACGTTCGATGTCCTCCCGCTCGTGGTCGGTGAAGACCTCGTCACCACCGACCACGTGCGCCGCCCTCACCCTCGCCGGTCCCGGTGCTCTCGCCGGTGGACGCCTCGACCTGGGCCGGGCCGCCGTCCTGGTCGCCGAACCACTGCGGGTCGGCGGTCCACGGCTCGCCGGCCGGGTAGCGCGGGCCGCGCCGCCCGGTCAGCCCGTACACGAGCGCGTAGATGACGCCGATGACGAGAAGGGGGATCCCGATGAAGATCCCGAGGGTCTCGGAGACGGTGAGGCCGGGGCCTGCGTCGTACGCGGTGTGCGGCACCGCGGCGAAGGCCGGGAGGGCGAGGACCGCGGTCAGCGGCACGCCGGAGAGGACGACGAGGGCGCGGGTGGAGTTCCTCACCCGCGTCACGCTATCCGAACCGCCGCCGGGTCCGCCGCAGGCGGTCCGACCGGAGCACACCGGCTGCTCACCGGCTGCTCAGCCGGCGCCGACCGACCGCGCGAGCGAGCGCACCCGCTCGGAGGCCACCACGTCCTCGAGCAGGACCGGGTGGCCGTCCGGGCCGGACAGCGGCAGCTGCCAGTTGGGGTACTGGGTGCTGGTCCCCGGTTGGTTCTGCGCGCGCACGTCGCCCACCGCGTCGGTCAGCGCGACGCCGAGCAGCCGGGCCGGCGTCGCCGCCACGTACCGGTGCAGCGCCTCGACCGTCTCGCGCTCGTCCGCACCGTCTCGAAGCAGCCCGCGGGCGCGCAGCGCGTCCTGCCACGCCTCCTGGTCCACCCGGTCGCCGGCCCGCTCCTCGGCCTCCGGCCGCACCAGCAGACCCAGCTCGGACCGGATCCGCAGGTGCTCGCCGCGCAGGTACCCGGCGGTCGGCGGCAGGTCGTGCGTGGTCACCGACGCCAGGCACAGCCGGCGCCAGTGCTCGGGGGGCAGCGGCTCCCCGGCCAGGCCACGTTCGAACCACAGCACCGAGGTCCCGAGGATCCCGCGCTCGCGCAGCACGTCGCGCACCCACGGTTCCACCGTGCCGAGGTCCTCGCCGATGACCACGGCGCCGGCCCGGTGCGCCTCCAGCGCGAGGATCCCGACCAGCGCCTCGTGGTCGTAGCGGACGTACGTCCCCGCCGACGGCTCGGCGCCGGCGGGCACCCACCACAGCCGGAACAGGCCGAGCACGTGGTCCATCCGTAGCCCGCCGCCGTGCCGCAGGGCGGCGCGGAGCATGTCCCGGTACGGCGCGTAGCCGTCCTCGGCGAGCGCGTCCGGGCGCCACGGCGGCTGGGACCAGGTCTGTCCCTGCTGGTTGAACGCGTCCGGCGGGGCGCCCACGCTGACCCCCTGGGCCAGCACGTCGTGCAGCTCCCACGCGTCGAACCCCTCGCTGTGCACCCCGACGGCGAGGTCGTGCACGACTCCGACGGTCATCCCGGCCTCGAGCGCAGCCCGTTGCGCACCGGCCAGCTGCTCGTCCAGCCACCACTGCGCGCGCACGTGCAGCTCCACCGACTCGGCCAGCCTGAGACGCTCGGCGGCCACCTCCGGACCGAGCGGGTCGCGCAGCGCGGCCGGCCACTGCGGCCACGGGACGCCGCGGTCCTCGACGAGCGCGCACCACGTCGCGAAGTCGACCAAAGACGCCCCCGAGCGGCCGCGGAAGTCGGCGAGCGCCGCGGCTCGGCCGGGCGAGAGCGGCACCCGGGCCAGCAGCGCCAGGGCCGCCCGCTTGGCCACCCAGGCGGCGTCCCGGTCCAGCCGCGCGTCGGCGGCGGTGGGCTCGCCGGTGCCGACGGCGGTCCCCGCCCCCAGGCGGTCGAGCTCGGCCCGTCCCGCAGCGTCGAGGTACGCCGCCTCGGGCACGTCCTGGACGCGCAGGTACAGCGGGCTCACGAACCGTCGGGTCGACGGCAGGTACGGCGACGGCTCCACCGGCAGGGACGGCGCGGCGGCGTGCAACGGGTTCACCAGGACGAAGCCGGCGCCGAGCTCGTAGCCGCTCCACGCGGCCAGGTCGGCCAGGTCGCGCAGGTCGCCGACCCCCCACGACTGCCGGGACCGGACCGAGTACAGCTGGGTGAGGAAGCCCCAGACCCGCTCGTCGGGCAGCATCGGCGGCTCCAGTCCAGCCGGGGTGACCACCAGGACGGCGCTGTCCGGCGCGGGGGCCCCGGGACCGGCGGCGCCGCCGACCAGGGTGTGCCAGCCGAGCGGCAGGTCCTCCGGCAGCGCGAACGTCGCCTCGCCGACGAGCCCGCCGTCGACCTCGTGGGGCCGCACCCAGTGGTCCACCTGGACGAGGTCGTTGCGCACACCGCCGTCCTCGAGCCGGACGTACGCCCGGGCCGGCTCACCGTCCGGGACGTGCACCCACACCCGGGCCGGCTCCCCGGCGCGCACGACCGTGCAGGCCGGGACCGTCCGGCGCCAGCGCTGCCGCCGCCGGGCGGCCAGCGACTCGGCGGCCGACTGCGGCGTCGACGCGTCGGCGCCGAGCGCGGCGAGCACGGCGACCACCGTGGCCGCCGGGACGAAGGCCTCGCGACCCTGCCAGTCCCAGAACTCCGTCGCGACGCCGAGCGCCGTGGCCAGCTCACGCACCGCCGGGTGCACCGCGGCGCCCGGGTCCGCGTCGGTCGAGGTCGTCACCGGCGGGTGGGGTCCGGCTCGGCCGTCGCGCCGGTCTCGAACCGGTACCCGAACCCGCGCAGCGTCGTCAGGCGGGACGCGTCTCCGCCGGCCGCGGCGATCTTGCGGCGCAGCGCCGAGACGTGCATGTCCAGCGTCTTCGTCGAGCCGTACCAGTGCGCGTCCCACACGTTGGTCATCAGCTCGTCCCGGCTCACCGCCTCGCCGGCGCGCCGGACCAGCTCGGCGAGCAGGTCGAACTCGCGCGGGCGCAGGTGCACGTCGGTGTCGTCGACCATGCACCGGCGGCCGGCGAAGTCCACCGTCAGCCCACCGAGCTGCACCGGCGCGGCCCGCTCGTCAACGACCCCGCGGCGCAGGTGGGCACGCACCCGGGCGAGCAGCTCGGCCAGACCGAACGGCTTGGTGACGTAGTCGTCGGCGCCGGCGTCCAGGCCGACGACGACGTCGACCTCGGCGGACCGTGCGGTCAGCATCACGATGACGGCCTGCGGCAGCCGCTCGCGCAGCCGGCGCGCCACCTCCACCCCGTCCAGGTCGGGCAGGCCGAGGTCGAGCAGCACCAGGTCCGGCGGCGGCGGCTCCAGCGACAGGTCTAGCGCCTGCGAGCCGTCGGCGGCCGCCCGGACCTGGTACCCCTGCCCCTCCAGGGCCCTGGCCAGGGGCACCGAGATGGCAGCATCGTCCTCCACCAGGAGGATCACCGGACCGGTCACGACGACGAGCCTAGGCAGGGGCCGGCTCGCGGGCGTGCCGCGGTTGCCATTCGGCCATCAGGAGGGTGAACCGGGTGCCGTTCCCCGGGCGGGCGGCGAGCAGCCGGGCCCCTTCGGCCTCGGCCAGCGACCGCGCCAGCGCGAGCCCGATGCCGGTGCCCCGGGCGGCCGGCGAGCGGCGGCGGAAGATCCCCTCGAGGTCGCCGTCGGGCAGCGAGCCTTCGTCGTCCACCGCCACCGACACGCCGGTGCCGCTGGGCTGCGCGGTGACCGTCACGGTGCCGCTGCCGTGCACGAGCGCGTTGTCGACGAGGACGTCGAGCACCTGCCGCAGGGCCGCCTCGGGGAACGCCGCCTGCGGCAGCGCGTCGCTCACCGCCAGGACCAGAGAGCGTCCCTGGCGGGCCAGCGGAGCGCGGTAGCGGTCGCGCAGGCTCTCCACGACCGGCCCCACCGACACCGGCTCGGTGGGCGCCGGTAGGTCGCGGGCCAGCTCCAGCAGGTCCTCGACCGTGCTCTCCAGCCGGTCGACCTGCGTCAACGCCTCGGCAGTGACGGTGCGCACCTCGGCCTCCGGGTCGACGGCGGCGCCCTCGAGCGTCAGCCGGAGCGCGGTGATCGGGGTCCGCAGCTGATGGGAGGCGTCCGCGCTGAACGCCCGCTCGCGCTGGAACCGGTCGCCCAGCCGGCGCCCGGACTCCTCCAGCACCGCCCCCACGACGTCCACCTCCCGAACGCCGGTCCGGGGCACCTGGAGGCCGAACCCGCCGGCTCCGAGCGTGACCGCGCTCTCCGCGAGCTGCTCGAGCGGGGCCGACAGCCGTCTCGACAACCGCCCGGCCGCCCACCAGGCCAGCAGGAGGATGGCCAGCGCCAGCGCGGCCATCAGGGTCCAGGCGCGCAGGTACCGCGCGGTCACCACCGAGGCGGGCACCGAGGCGCGGACGACAGCGACGGTCCCGTAGTCGTCGTCGGTGGGCACGAAGGTGGCCAGCTCGCCGTGCTCATGGAACGTCGCCTGGGCCCGGCTCGAGGCCACCCGGGCCGCCATCCCGGAGTGCGCGGGGCCGCTGCCGCTGATGCGGGACCCGGAAGAGTCGTAGACCGCGGTCCGCACGTCGGCGTCCAACGTCGCGGGCATCGCCTGGTTCCGGAGGATCTGGTTGTCGGGGATCTTCACGAGCACGTGCGAGGCGTCGCGCTCGAGACCGGACTCGGCCTGCTCGACGTACGCGCTTCGGACCGCGTAGGCCAGCGGCAGGGCGAAGACCAGCAGCGCCACCGCGGTCGCGACCAGGATCGCCGTGCGGAGCTGGCCGCGCAGCGGACGGGTCCTGCTCACAGACGGTTCCTGCTCACAGAGCAAGAGCCTACGGCGCCGCCGCCAGGGGAACCGCCAGCTCGGACACTCCGTGCCCGACGAGGTAGCGGGTCCAGACCGGGTCGTGCCGGCCGCTGGCCAGGACCCGCCACGCCGGCCCGGTCGGCTGGGCCGGGGCGAAGCGCAGCCGCCAGCCCAGGTCGGCCGGGGTCCGGTCCGCCTTGAGCCGGTTGCAGCGATGGCAGGCGGCCACCACGTTGTCCCAGGTGTGGCGGCCGCCGCGGCTACGCGGCACGACATGGTCGATGCTCGCGGCCGCGGCGCCGCAGTACGCGCAGCGGCCGCCGTCGCGGGCGAACACCGCCCGTCGGGTCAGCGGCACGGCGCCGCGGTGCGGGATCTTCACGAAGCGGTTGAGCCGGATCACCGCCGGGAGGGCGAGGACCTGGTCCACGGACCGGGCCACCCGGTCGGACTCCTCGAGGGCTGTCGCCTTGGCGGCCAGCACCAGCAGGAGGGCACGCCGCTCCCCCACCACGCCGAGCGGCTCGTACGTGGCGTTGAGCACGAGCGTGTGAGCCACGGACCAAGTGTCGGTGCCGACACGGCGGGGCGCCAGCGGCATTCGCGCAGCGACCCCCATAAGGTGACGCGCCATGACCGTGGACCCAGCCCTGGCCCCGCGCCTGGACCTCGTCGAGGAGCTGTCCGGACATCCCGTCGCCGACCCGTACCGCTGGCTCGAGGACACCGCAGACGAGCGCACCGGACGCTGGGCGGCGGCCCAGGAACGGCTGTTCGAGTCGGACCGCGCCCGGTGGCCGCTGCGGGAGGCGTTCCACGCCCGCCTGGGCGCAGCTGCTCGCGGCCGGGATGGTCAGCGCCCCGGTCTGGCGCGGCCAACGGCAGTTCCTCATGCGCCGGACCGCGGAGCAGGAGCACGCGGTGCTGCTCACCATCGACCCGGACGGGACCGAGCGGGTGCTCGTCGACCCGATGGCGCTGGACCCCGAAGGGCTCACCACGCTGGACGCGTGGCAGCCGTCGAAAGAGGGGGACCTGCTCGCGTACCAGGTGTCCGAGGGCGGCACCGAGGAGTCGGTGGTGCAGGTCGTGGACGTGGTCACCGGCAAGCTGGTCGACGGACCGATCGACCGCGCGCGGTACTCCCCGATCGCCTTCCTGCCCGGCGGGCGGGCGTACTACTACGTCCGCCGGCTGGCGCCCGACCAGGTACCCGCCGGCGAGGAGCAGTTCCACCGCCGCGTCTGGCTGCACACCCTCGGGACCGACCCCGACACCGACGTGCTGATCTTCGGCGCCGGGCGCAAGGCCACCGAGTACTTCGGGGTGTCGGTCTCCAGGGACGGGCGATGGCTGGTGGTGTCGGCGTCCGAGGGCACCGCGCCGCGCAACGACCTGTGGATCGCGGACCTGACGGCGTCGTCCCCGACCGAGCCGGTGCTGCGCCCGGTCCAGGTCGACGTCGACGCGCAGACCGGGGTCGAGGTGGGACGCGACGGCCGGCTGTACGTCTTCACCGACCACGAGGCCCCCCGGGGACGGGTGTGCGTGACCGACCCCGAGCTCCCGACCGCCGAGCACTGGCAGGACCTGGTGCCCCAGGACCCGGTCGCCGTCCTGGACGGCTTCGCGGTGCTGGACGGCCCCGGGCTGGACCGCGGCGTGCTGCTGGCGTCCTGGACCCGGCATGCGGTCTCGGAGGTCAGCGTCCACGACCTGGCCACCGGGGAGCGCGCCGGCACCGTGCCGTTGCCCGGCCTCGGCTCGGTGGGAGGGCTCATCGAGCGGCCGGAGGGCGGGCACGAGGCGTGGTTCGGCTACACCGACCACGTGACGCCGTCGTCGGTGCAGCACTACGACGCGCGCACCGGCGAGGTGACGCTGTGGGCGACCGCGCCCGGCACCGTCGACGTCCCGGAGATCACCGCCGAGCAGGTCGAGTACACCTCGGCAGACGGCACCACCGTGCGCATGTTCGTGCTCGCCGGCCCGGGCGCGACCGGTGCGGACGGTGCCCCGGACCGGCCGCGCCCGACCATCCTGTACGGGTACGGCGGGTTCGGGATCTCGCTGACCCCGGCGTACTCGGCCACGGTGCTGGCCTGGCTCGAGGCCGGCGGCGTCTACGCGATCGCCAACCTGCGCGGCGGCGGCGAGGAAGGCGAGGACTGGCACCGGGCCGGGATGCTCGGCCGCAAGCAGAACGTGTACGACGACTTGCACGCGGCCGCGCGATGGCTGGTCGAGCAGGGGTGGACCACGGCCGACCGGCTGTCGATCTCCGGCGGCTCGAACGGCGGCCTGCTGGTCGGGGCCGCACTCACCCAGCACCCGGAGCTGTACGCCGCGGTGGTCTGCTCGGCCCCGCTGCTGGACATGGTCCGCTACGAGAAGTTCGGGCTCGGGGCGACCTGGAACGTCGAGTACGGCAGTGCCGACGTGCCCGCCGAGCTGGCGTGGCTGCTGGCGTACTCGCCTTACCACGCGGCCGAACGTTCGGCCCCGTACCCGGCCGTGCTGTTCACCGTGTTCGACGGCGACTCCAGGGTCGACCCGCTGCACGCGCGGAAGATGTGCGCCGCCCTGCAGCACTCCACCACGTCCGGCCGCCCGGTCCTGCTGCGCGCCGAGAAGGACGTCGGGCACGGCGCACGGGCGGTGACCCGGGCCGTCGACCTGTCGGCCGACGCGCTGGCGTTCACGGCGACGTACACCGGACTGGACGCCGGTCCTGCCTAGGCTGTGACCGTGACCAGCGCCGTGCTCGCCGGGACGCGGCTGTCGAACCTGCTGAGCAACCACTGGGGCGTCCTGCTCGCCATCGTGGTCATCGTCCTGGTCGCGCTGCTGCTGCGCTGGATCATCCGCGTCCTGGTCAACCGGGTGGTCCGCAGCTTCACCGACTCGGCCACCAAGAAGCGCGCCGAGCGTGGCCGGGTGGGGCGCGAGCGGGCGGAGACCACCCAGCTCGTGGTCGAGCGGACGACCGCGCGGGCCCGGACGCTGGGCCAGCTGCTCAAGAGCGTGACGACCTTCGTGGTCTTCGGGACCGCCATCGTCCTCGTCCTCAACCTGCTCGGCGTGAACGTCGGCCCCATCCTCGCCAGCGCCGGGATCGCCGGGATCGCGATCGGTTTCGGCGCGCAGAGCCTCATCAGGGACTTCCTCACCGGCATATTCATGATCTTCGAGGACCAGTACGGGGTGGGCGACCTCGTGGACACCGGCCAGGCCGCCGGCACGGTCGAGGACGTCGGCCTGCGCGTCACCAAGCTGCGCGACGACAACGGCGTCATCTGGTACGTGCCGAACGGGTCCATCGCCCGGGTCGGGAACAAGTCGCAGGGCTGGGCCGTCGCGGACGTGCAGGTGCCGGTGCCGCCGACGTACGACCTCGACCGGGTGCAGGCCGTGCTCCGCCGGACCGCGACGGGGCTGGGCGACGAGCCGCACTGGAGCCCGGACATCCTGGACGAGCCACCGGTCGTGTCGGTGGAGTCGATCACACCCGAGGCGGTCCAGGTCCGGGTGCGGCTGCACACGAAGGCGACCCGTCAGGGCGCGGTCACCCGCGAGCTGCGCGTCCGGGTGAAGGAGAGCCTCGACGCTGCGGGGCTGTCGTACGCCCGGCCCCGGCAGCGGCCCGCCGGCGAGGACCCCGGCGACACCCCGGCCGACGCAGAGAGCGGGACCCGACCACCCTCCTGAGGAGTGGCCACCCGCTGATGGTCGAGAATCCCAGGATGGACCAGGCGACGGGCAGCGCCGTGCTCGTCACCGGGCCGCTCGGGTCCGGCAAGACCAGCGTCGCCGTCGAGCTGGGCCTGGGGCTGGAGCGACGCGGCGTGGCCAACGCCGTCGTCGACCTCGACTGGTTGTGCTGGGTAGGGCCCGGCATCTCCGGCGAGCGGCTGCGCGGGCTGCTGCACGACAACCTGAGCGCAGTCGTCGCCCGCTGCCGGGCCGAGGGCGTCGAACGGTTCGTCCTGGCGCGGACGATGCGCGACGGCGCCGACGTCGCGAGCGTGCGGGACGCGCTCGGCGGGGCGGCGCTCACCGTGGTCAGGCTCGAGGTCCCGCCCGAGGTGGCGGCACGACGGGTGCGCGAGCGCGGCGCTGGCGGCGCGATCGCCGCGGCCGAGCTGGACGTGCAGACCGAGCTGTGGGCCGACGCGTCGGTCCTCGAGGCAGACCTGGTGGTGGACAACGACGGGCGTCCGGTCGCCGAGACGGCCGAGCTGATCCTCGCGCTCCTGCCGGCCGGGTCAACCCGCTAGTGCGCGATGCCCAGCGCCGAGTAGCTCAGGCCCGGGAACACCTGGGTCACCGACGATGCGCCGCAGCGCTTGACCAGCAGCTCGCCGATCAGGTTGCGGTAGTCCGTGGTAGCGGCCAGGTCGCCGTCGTCCAGGGCGGGGTCGGCCAGTCCGGGCCACGTGCCGTGCACCTTGCCGCCCACGATCCCGCCGCCGAGCAGCAGGACCGCGTTGCCGTGGCCGTGGTCGAGGCCGTGCGAACCGTTCTCCTCGACCCGGCGGCCGAACTCCGACAGCGTGAGCATGCTCACCCGTCCGGTCAGCGTGGCCCCGAGGTCGGTGAAGAACGCGGCGAGCGCCCCGGACAGCTCGGTCAGCTTGTCGTGCATCCAGCCCTCGGTGGGGTCGAGGGTCTTGTCGGCCAGTCCCTCGTGCATGTCCCAGTCGCCGTAGTCGACCGCGGCGACCTGCAGCCCCACGTCCGCCTTGATCAGCCGGGCGACGTCGCGCAATGACATGGCCAGGTCGCTGTTCGCGTCGTACACCGCGCCGTTGTCCGGCGCGTACCCGGCCGCGGTCAGCGCACGGGTGGTCGCCAGGGCGCCGAGGGTGGTGGCCACCGGCCCCTGCACGGCGAGCGGGCCGCCGGCGTTGAGCGCGCGCAGCGCCGCGTCCCACGGCGTCAGGTCGTCGCCGGCTCCGGAGAGGTCGAAGTCGTCGATGCGGTAGAGGCCGAGCTCGGGCGCCGGCCCCTGGAACTGCGTCGTGACGCCGCCGTTGCCGATGGCCGCCGCCTGGAAGGCGGAGCCGATGCCGCGGTCACCGAGCACGCGGTCGATCCAGCCGGTGCGCAACGACGAGCCCGGCGCGGCCTTCTCCATCTCCTCCATCGCCTCGAAGTGCGACCGGGTCGGGTTCACCTGGCCGACTGCGTGCACGATCCCGAACGTCCCCGCGGTCCACATCGGCAGCAGCGGCGCCATGGCGGGGTGCAGCCCGAAGCGGTTGTCGTTGCCGTTGCCGGCGTTCCCCAGCGTGAGCAGCGTGCTGTCCGGGACCCGGATGTTCGGCCGCGCGGCCACCAGGTCACTGTCCCCTCGCGGCACCACGCAGGACAGGCCGTCGAAGCCACCGCGGAAGGAGAGCACGACGAGGACGTCCCCGGTGTACGCGGGTGTGGAGGCGAACGCGACCCGGGTGGCCAGCTCGCGACCCATGAGCCCGGTCGCCGCGGCGAGCACGGCGGACCGGCGAAGGAACGCGCGGCGGCCGAAACCCCGCGCGGTCGCCTCGGCGGTCTCCGCGCCGGTGCCGGCTGATCCGCCGTGGTCCGGGCAGCCGCAGCTGCGCGTGCTCGTCGTCATGCCGTCACCTCAGCGCGTGGTAGACCGAGTCGAGGATCAGGGCGAGAACGTACGGCAGCTTCCAGGTGACGGCGGCGTCGGTGGACTTCAGCACCGACGTGGGGGTCTGGCCGAGGAACGCGACCACCGCGTCCCGCGCTGCCGGCGCCATCTTCTGGTAGACGAGCCGCTGCGCCATCGCGTCGACGAACGCGCCGTACGTCGTGGGCAGCGGGCTCGGCAGGTACGAGGTCAGCGCGGGCGCCTGCAGCATGGGCGTGTTCTGCGGGTTCTTCGGGTCGACGTTGCCGACCGGCCACCACTGGCCGGCGAGGGCCATGTGCAGGTTCCATCGCTCGAGGGTCTGGTTGGTGGACTGCCAGTCGACGGCGACGTCTGAGTAGCCGTTGGGCATCGGCCAGGCCAGCGGCATGTGGCCCAGGCTGTCGGACTCCCACCACAGCGCCTGCAGCCCGTCGGTGCCACTGCCGGGGTCGGGCGTGATGGCGAGCGTGCGGCACGAGGAGACCAGGTCCTCGACCGGACGCTTCACCTTGGTGCCCTGGTGGGTACGGAACTCCAGGCTGGCGAACAGCTGCTGCAGCACCGGCACGATCGCGGTGTCGGCGGCGAGGTACGTCTTCACCAGGGCCGCGGAGAGCTTGGGCATGGGCTCGTCCGAGATGAACCGCATGACGAGCTTGTCCGCGATCCGCCGCGCCGTCGCCGGGTGGTGCGCCAGGTACGAGACGTACGCCTTGCCGACGTTGAACCCCCCGGCCTGGGTCGGGTTCGGGTTGCTGAAGCCCATCACCTGGACCGGACCCACGTAGTGGTTGTCCGGCTGGTACTCGAACAGGCCGTTCTTCGGGTCCGGTGGCTGACCGTCCGGCCGCCACACGTCGTGGACGCCGAAACCGCTCATGATCAGCGCGGAGCTGCGCATGTCGACCTCGGTGTAGCCCGCGTCGACGCCGACCGTGTGCAGCTCGAGCAGCTCGCGCCCGTAGTTCTCGTTGAAGTCCGGCGGCACCGAGTCAGCGTTGTTGAGGTAGCGCATCATGGCCGGATGGGTCGCGCTGGCCCACAGCAGGTCGGAGAACTTGCCGAGCGCGTAGGCCCGGATCACCGTGCGGTCGTAGTCGTGCCGGTTGTCCCAGACGTCGCTGCTCGGGTTCGTGATGTTCAGGTGGTTTGACCAGAACTCGACCATGACCTCGAACAGCTGGCGGCGGCTCCACACCATCCGCAGGAGCGTGGCCTGGCCGAGGTCGCTCATCAGGTCCCATGCCCCGCCGTCCAGGTTCGCCCGCGCCTGCGGGATCGACCAGCTCAGCCGCGGGTAGCGGGCCAGGTAGCTCGCGCACACGGAGTCGCCGATCACCGACGGGTTCAGCTGGGCGCGGAGCCAGCCCTGCGGACCGGACGACGCGATCTCCGCGACGGCGGCCGGCGAGGGTCCGTACGTCAGCCGGCGCAGCAGGTGCATGTTGGTGCTGGTGGTGAGAACGGGACCGCTCGCCGCCGCCGGGGGGGAGGCGGCGGACGAGACGGCCCCGGAGGCCGCGACGGCGGCGCCTACGAAGGCGACGCGGAAGACGTCACGGCGTGCGACCTGGGAGGGAGGGGTCACTGGTGGAATGTCGTCCTTCGACAGGGCCGCTCATGAGCGCCCACCCGGGTGATGCGCGGCCGGCCCGGTGCCGGTCGGTGCCGGTCGGTGTCGGTGCGTGCCGGTCTGGGAAGATCGTTCGATGAGCGAGCCCACTCCGTACGAGGCGATGGGCGGGCGGCCCACCTTCGAGCGTCTGGTCGCCCGGTTCTACGCCGGGGTCGCGACCGACCCGGTGCTCCGGCCGCTGTACCCCGACGAGGACCTCGGGCCGGCCGCGGTCCGGCTCACCCTGTTCCTGGAGCAGTACTGGGGTGGCCCGCGCACCTACTCGGCCGAGCGCGGGCATCCGCGACTGCGGATGCGGCACGCGCCGTTCGCCGTCACTCCGGTGGCGAGGGACCGCTGGCTGGCACACATGCGCGACGCGGTCGACGAGCTGCAGCTACCGGCCGCATGGGAGGCGGTGCTGTGGGACTACCTGGTGAACGCCGCCTACAGCATGGTGAACACGTTCGACGACCCGCCTGACGCCGCGGGCGCGTCCGGCTAACCGCCACCGCCCGCCGGGCCGAGCAGCGACCACACGCCGAGGTCGAGCCCCAGACCGGTGCCACCGCCGTCCAGGCGCAGGGCGACCGAACCGCCGGAGCACGCCAGCCGCACCCACGGCCCCGACTCCAGCGCCCTGACCTCGCCGTCGCGGGACAGCAGCCCGG
This sequence comes from uncultured Actinomycetota bacterium, assembly GCA_963711005.1. GTDB lineage: Bacteria > Actinomycetota > Actinomycetes > Prado026 > Prado026 > CAVQCJ01. Next base: position 303,105 of record CAVQCJ010000002.1, read on the forward strand.
TGAGCTCGGCTGCGTGCGCGGCCCGGAGCGGGACGCCGGCCACGACCGGCCTGGCCCAGATCTCGGCGGCGACCGCCTCGAGGGCCGCCCGCGGCCTGGCGTCCACCGGCAGCAGGTCGACCCGGCGCCGGAACGACTCGACGCCGACCCGGACCGCGTCGTGGACCGAGGCCGCAGGCACCGCCGCCAGCTGCCGCCAGCCGCCTCGGGGCGGGAGCAGGCCGGCCCAGGCCGGCCCGGGCACCGCCGCCGGAAGCTCGACCGGGATCGCGTCCGACACCTGGGGGGGTGCGTCGCGCGGCGCGCCGGCGGAGACCACCGCGTCCAGCCGCTCGAGGAGGCGCTGGACGGAGACCGTCGCGTCGAGCGGCTCCGCAAGCGGTTCGGCCAGAGCGACCGGGCGAAGCGTGAGCACGTCGAGCGGCGGACCTCCCCAGACGCCGAGCACCGTGCCCGCGCCCTGGACGCGGACCGCACCGCGATCGTCGAGCCCGACCAAGCGCACGAGGTAGGCGCGCAGCCCGGCCCACTCGTCGCCGCCGGCGAGCAGCAGCGCGGTCACGGGGTCGACGTCACTCGGATGGCTCCAGGTAGGCGCCCAGCCACCCCTTCTCCTCCGGGCTCAGCCGACGCGGCCGCTCGTTGGCAAAGTCGTAGGGAACCATCACCGACGCGGCGCGCGCGTACACCGACCCGTCGTCGTCGTGCACCTCGTAGGCCAACGCGAAGAACGCCGCGCCGATCCTGGTCACCCACACGTCGATCGGCACCGGCGCGTGCCGATGAAGCAGCGGCTTGATGTACTTGATCTCGCTGGAGGCCACCAGGATCCCGGACGTCACCTGGTCCACGCCGGACAGCGGCACCGCCTGGAACATCTCGACCCGCGCCTCTTCGACGTACGTGAGGAACTGCACGTTGTTGACGTGCCCGTACGCGTCCATGTCGGACCAGCGCATGGCCACCCGGGCGGTGAAGCGTGGCACGGTCGGGGCCTAGCCGCGGGTGAGCTTGCGGTAGGTGGCGCGGTGCGGGCGTGCCGCCTCCGGGCCGAGCCGCTCGACCTTGTTCGTCTCGTACGACTCGAAGTTGCCCTCGAACCAGAACCAGGACGAGTCCCCCTCGTACGCGAGGATGTGCGTCGCCACCCGGTCGAGGAACCACCGGTCGTGGGAGACCACCACCGCGCAGCCGGGGAACTCGAGCAGGGCGTTCTCCAGGCTGCCGAGGGTCTCGACGTCCAGGTCGTTGGTCGGCTCGTCGAGGAGCAGCAGGTTGCCGCCCTGCTTGAGCGTCAGGGCCAGGTTGAGCCGGTTGCGCTCGCCGCCGGACAGCACGCCTGCGGGCTTCTGCTGGTCGGGGCCCTTGAAGCCGAACGCGCTGACGTACGCGCGCGACGGCATCTCGACCTGGCCGACCTTGATCCAGTCCAGGCCGTCGGAGACGACCTCCCACAGCGTCTTCTTCGGGTCGATGCCGGCGCGGTTCTGGTCGACGTAGGAGATCTGGACCGTCTCGCCGACCCGCAGCAGGCCGTCGTCCGGCTTCTCCTCGCCGATCACCATCTTGAACAGGGTCGTCTTGCCGACGCCGTTGGGGCCGATCACGCCGACGATCCCGTTGCGGGGCAGCGAGAACGACAGGTCGTCGATCAGCAGCCGGTCGCCGAACCCCTTCGCCAGGTGCTCGGACTCGACCACGATGCTGCCGAGCCGCGGACCAGGCGGGATCTGGATCTCCTCGAAGTCCAGCTTGCGGGTCTTCTCGGCCTCGGCCGCCATCTCCTCGTAGCGCGCCAGCCGCGACTTGCTCTTGGCCTGCCGGCCCTTCGCGTTCGAGCGCACCCACTCCAGCTCGTCGGCGAGCCGCTTGGCCCGCTTCACGTCCTTGGCACCCTCGACCTTCAGCCGGGTCTGCTTGGTCTCCAGGTAGGTCGAGTAGTTGCCCTCGTACGGGTAGGCGCGGCCACGGTCGAGCTCGAGGATCCACTGCGCGACGTTGTCGAGGAAGTACCGGTCGTGGGTGACGGCGACCACGGTGCCCGCGTACTGCTCGAGGTGCTGCTCCAGCCACTGCACCGACTCGGCGTCGAGATGGTTGGTCGGCTCGTCGAGCAGGAGCAGGTCCGGGGCCTGCAGCAGCAGCTTGCACAGCGCCACCCGGCGCTTCTCGCCGCCGGACAGGACGGCCACGTCGGCGTCGCCGGGCGGGCACCTCAGCGCGTCCATGGCCTGCTCCAGCTGGGAGTCCAGGTCCCAGGCCTGCCGGTGGTCGAGCTGCTCCTGCAGGTTGCCCATCTCGGTGAGCAAGGTGTCGTAGTCGGCCTCCGGGTCGGCGAGCGCGGCGGAGATCTCGTTGAAGCGGTCCAGCAGCGCCCTCGTCTCGGCCACGCCGTCCTGGACGTTCTCCAGAACCGAGCGCGCCTCGTCGAGCTTCGGCTCCTGCTCGAGGAACCCCACCGTGTACCCGGGCGAGAGGTAGGCGTCACCGTTGGAAGGCGTGTCGAGCCCCGCCATGATCCGCAGCACGCTCGACTTGCCCGCGCCGTTCGGCCCGAGGACGCCGATCTTGGCCCCGGGCAGGAACGACAGCGTCACGTCGTCCAGGACGACCTTGTCGCCGTGCGCCTTGCGCGCCCGGCGCATCGTGTAGATGAACTCCGCCATGGCCGGTCAGCCTAATGGGCTCACGCGGCCGCCCCCGCCGCCGCTGCGCCCGCCGGCGCCGCGCGCCCGGCCGGTCCTGCCGACCCGGCCGACTCCGCCGCCATCGCTTCCCGGCCCACCTGCTCGGCCAGCTCGTCGGCCTCGGACCGGCCGGGACGCTCGCTGTCTCTCGGCTTCATCCGGGTGAAGGTCGAGACACCGCGCGAGAGGTCGTGCCCGGCGGCGGCGGCTTCGAGCTCGACCGCTGTCCCGGACCGCCCGTCGTCACCGGTCCACTGCCGCATCCGCATCCGGCCGTGCACGACGACCGGGTCGCCCTTCGACATCGACGCCGCCACGTGCTCGGCCAGCGAGCGCCAGCAGACCACCGTCACGTACAGAGTGTCGAGATCGGCCCAGCCGCCTCGGCCCCGCTCGAAGCGGCGGGTCGTCGACGCGATCCGGAAGCTGCTGATCGGCACTCCGGCCTGGCTGGTGGTGGTCCGCACGTCGGTGGCGACGTTGCCGACAAGGGTCACGACGGTCTCGTTCACGACAGGCTCCTCCCCGGCCCCGCGGCGGGACCGACCCGGCAGACCCTGCCCGGGAGCCACCGGCCACCACCAGCGCGAGAGCGGACCTGTGGACGAACCGCCACCGACCCCCGACCTGTGGACGGACTCGGTCCCCGGCCTCCCCCTCGATGTCCGGCTGAGGACATGTCCGGGACCGGACATGTGGACAGCCGCCAGGCGCCGAGCACCGTCCAGTAGACCGATGCCGTGCCCCCTGACGTGCCCTCCGACGTGACCTCTGACGAGCCTTGCCAACCGGACCGGCTGCCCACGTACCGGCTGCTCGGACCGCCCGCGGTCCGCGTCGACGGTTCGCTGCGCCTGTGCTCCGGGCCGCGGCAGGCGTTGCTGCTGGCGATCCTGGCGCTGTCGCCGGGCGCCCCGGTGGACAGCGGGCGGCTCTGCGACGCGCTCTGGCCGGGGAACCCGCCGAGCGAGCCCGCCAACGCGCTCCAGTCCCAGGTCTCTCGCCTGCGCCGTCTGGTCGGCACGGCGGCGGTGCAGCTCAGCAGCGGCGGCTACGTCCTGCGGGCCGGCCGCGACGACGTGGACGCCTCTGCGTTCGAGGACGGCGTCGACCAGGCCCGGCGGCAGCTCACCGCCGGTGCGTTCGTCGCCGCGCGCAGCGCGGTCGCCGACGCCGACCGGCTGTGGTGCGGCGAGCCGATGGCGGAGGTCCAGGACGACCCCACCGTGAGCCGGGCCACCACACGGCTCGCCGAGCTGCGGCTGGACGCCGCGGTGGTCCGGGTCGAGGCCGAGATCGCGCTCGGCCTGCACGACCACGCGGTCGCTCCGCTCCGGGCGCTCGTGGACCAGCACCCGCTTCGCGAGGATCTCTGGGCGCTCCTGGTCACGGCCCTGTACCGCTCCGGTCGCACCGCGGACGCGCTGCTGGCCCACCGCCAGGCCCGCCGCGTCCTGGTTCGCGAGCTCGGGCTCGACCCCGGGCCCCGGCTGCGCGACCTGGAACGCGACATCCTCGGACGCGCGCCGCACCTGGCCGCGCCGCCGCACCCGTGCGCGGCGCACGCGCCCCTGCTCGCCGGGCCGTCGGGCCGCAACCACCTCGCGGACCTGCCGCCGGCCCCCGGACCGCTCGGACCCAGCGCCGGCTGGGCGGACTACCCGGCGACCAGGCTGTTCCTGGAGCGGCTGCAGCTCGCCAACCCGGACCGCAGCCGGCCCGCGCCCGACCGCCAGCAGGCCGCGGACATCGTCGCGCTGTGCCGCCTGCTGGCCGGTGAGCCGTTGGCCATCGAGCTGGCCGCGGCGTCGCTGGGGCCGCACGGGCTGGCCGGCCTCACGGACCTGCTGGCCCGGCACCGGCGCGTTGCCGCCTCATCCGACGGTGTCGACGCAGCCGCTGCCGTCGGACCATGACGTCCGGTCGCTGCCCGGCTCCTCACACGTCCTGCAGCGTGCGGACGGCGAGCAGACCGCCGAAGCCGACCAGACCCAGGCCGGCGGCACCGTCGACCACGCGCAGGCCGCGTTCACCGAGCCGGCGCCCGACCAGGTGCAGGCTCACCGCGAGCACGGTGAACCACGCCATGCTGCCGACGCCGATCCCGACCAGGAGCTCGACCGTGCTGCCCGACGAGGAGGTGAACTGCGCTGTCGTGGCCGCCGCGAACACCGCGCCCCACGAGGCGATCGTCAGCGGGTTCGAGGCCGTCGCTGCCAGCGAGGTGCGCAGGGCCGCGCCCGGCGTCGCGACCTCGTCGTCGGACTCCGCGCCGAGCCGCACCCGGAACGCGGACCGGATGGTCCGCCCGCCCATCACGATCAGCACGACCGCACCGGCCAGGCCGAGTGCCACATGCAGGCCGGTGATGCGCAGCAGACCTGCGGCGCCGACGACACCGAGGCAGGCGTAGCAGAAGTCGACGACTGCGGCGCCCAGCCCCACGGCCAGCCCCGCGACCAGCCCGCTGCGCAGCGAGGTCCGGGCGCACAGCAGCCAGATCGGCCCCACCTGCGCGCCGACGACGAAGCCGAGGACGAACCCCGCGCCGAGCGCGCTCATGACCGGCTCCCAGCGCCGGTGCCGGGACCGGCGCGCGTCCCGCGCCCGGTGAGCACCCCGCTGACCAACCCGGCGACCACGACGGCGACGCCGGCGAGCAGCGGCACCAGCGCGACCGCCCCGAAGCCGTACTGCTGGGCCAGCGGTGCCCCGAGCGCCGGAGCCAGCAGGTAGCCGACCATCCCGATCTGCGACCAGACGACCATCGCGGTGACGATGCGGTCGGTGGGCACGACGTCGAGCAGGACCCCGGTGGAGCCGGTCTCGGTGGCGCCGGTCCCTGCGCCGATCACCGCCAGTGCGAGCAGCCATGCCCAGACGGCGCCGGTCATCGCGGCCGCCGCGATGCCGCCGATGACGGCGACCCCGCCCACGAGCAGCACCGGGACCGGACGCACCCGCCCGGCGGCGGTGGCCGAGACCGCGACGACCAGGGCGGTCAGTGCGTACGCCAGCCCGATCTGCGACTGGGTCAGCTTGGTCGCGAAATGCAGCGGCAGCACCCCGTCGAGCATGCCGGGCGCCATCATCGCGAACATCACCGCCAACGCGGAGAACCAGAACCCGCGCAGCCGCAGGGCCGACCGGTCCTGCACCGTCGGCAGCCGTACCGCCGGGGACGGCAGCATCAGCACGGCAGGCACCGCCAGCAGGAGCAGGCCGAGGTAGGCCGCGAACGGCAGGTGCGAGCCCGGCAGGCTGCCGAGCGCCGGACCGACCAGAGCGCCGACCGAGTACGCCGCGATCACGCGGCTCATGCACCGGTACTCCTGGCCCGGCCAGTACTCCAGGGTGCGGAAGGTGACCGCGATCCACAGCGCGCCGGACCCGACCCCCATGACCATCCGCCCGGCGAAGAGGGCGCCCAGCCGGTCCGTGAAGATGAACGGCAGCGACCCGACCGCGAGCAGCCCCAGCGCCCCCAGGAAGATCGCGTCCGGCCGGGAGATCCGCAGCAGCCGGACCGCGAGCAGGTAGCCGACCAGCATCGTCAGCGGGAACGACGCGGTGAGCCAGCCCAGCGTGCGCGGGGAGGCACCGGTGCTGATCGCCAGAGACGGCAGCACCGGGCCGATGATGCTGTACCCGGCCGCGTCGATCGCGCCCAGCGCCAGCAGCACCGGGTAGGCGATCTCGCGTCCGCGCAGCGAGCGCCACACCGATGTCGCGGTGGGGTCGGCGCCGGCCGCGGCAGCTGACCGCCCGCCCGCGCCCGCGAGCAGCACGGGCATCCGCCGAGTATGGCCCGCGCTGACGCGCCGGTCAGCAGCAGTACGCCGCTGCGCACCGGCCGGAGCGGGCGGAGCGGCTCAGTGCACCGTGACCACCGGGTCCGGGCCCGGGACGTGGACGTCTGCGAGCCAGCCGGCCGGCAGCTCGAACGGTCGCCCGGGCACCATCGGCCGGACCGAGCGGACCCGCCAGAGCAGCCGACCGCCCTGTCGCACCTCGACCTCGGGCCGGCGCCGGTGCTCGCCGGACCACAGCACGAACCGGCCCCGCGGCGGAGCGGCCAGGTCCACCCCGACGCGCCCCGGCGCCATCCAGCGCAGCGGTTCGCCCAGGTCGAACCCGACCGAGCCCGGCGCCCGCTGCTCCGAAGACCCCGAGGCAGCGGACCGGAGCGCGGCCAGGGCCGACGCCGCCGCGGCCGCCGCGTCGAGCGCGGCCGCGTCCGCGGTCAGCACCGGGTGCGCGAGGTTGCCGGCACACAGCAGGCCGGTCCGTGCGGTACGCAGCGCGGTGTCCAGCACCGGCGCGGTGCTCGCCGGGTCGACCGCCACCCCGGCCATCCGCACGAGCTCGTTCTCGGCCACCCAGTCGCCGGTGAAGACCACGGTGTCGCACTCGACCAGCCGGGTGCCGCCGTCCGGGCCGGCCAGCTCGACCGCCTCGACCCGGCCGTGCCCGAGGATCCGGGTGACCCGCGCGCCGGTCAGCAACGGGAACCGGTAGCGCGCGGACGCGGCCAGCCGGAACGCCTCGTACGACTGGTGCCGCGGCAGGTGCGTGACCATCGCCGCAACGCTGGTCCCGGCGTGGTGCAGAGTGAGGACGGCCGAGAAGCTCACGTGCTCGGCGCCGACGATGACCGCGCGCCGCCCGACGGACAGCCCGTGCTCGTACACCGTGCGCTGCAGCAGGCCGGTCGTCAGCACCCCGGCCGGGCGGTCCCCGGGCACCCAGCGGGCCGGGCGCGGCCGTTCGCGCGCCCCGGTGGCGAGCACCACGACACCGGCCTCGATCCGCTCCAGCCCGTCGGGCGACGTGGTCTCCAGCGCCAGCGGGCCGGCCCATCCGGTGACGCTCACGCCCGTGCGGACCTCGACGCCGGCGGCGACGGCGCGCTCGACCAGCCGCGCGGCGTACCGCGGCCCGGACATCGACCGGCGCAGGTCGCGCAGGCCGAACCCGCCGTGGTGGCAGAACCGCGGGATCCCCCCGGGGTGCGGCTCCCGGTCGAGCACCTCGACCCGTCCGCCCCCGAGCCGGGCCAGCTCGGTCGCGGTTGCGAGGCCGGCCGGACCGGCCCCGACCACCACGACGTCGACTGCACGGTCGCGCCGCATCAGCGCCGGCCCCCCGCCGCGGACGACTCGACCATCGCCCGCACGCTGGCCCCGCAGTGGAACCCCTGGCAGCGACCGTTGCCGGCCCGGGTCCTGCGGCGCAGCCCCTCCATCGAGCGGGCCGGCACAGGTGCCACCAGCGCGTCGCGGAGCTCCCCCAGCGACACCCGCTCGCAGTGGCAGACGATCCGGCCGTACGCGGGGTCGGCAGCCACCAGGTCCTCGCGCCGGTACGGACGCGGCTCGGCCTCGCCGAGCGCGGGCATCCGCGGGACCCGCACCGGGCGGCGCGGACCCAGCGCGAGGCCCCCGTCGCGGAGCAGGTCGACCACGTGCTCGCCGATCGCCAGCGACGCCGTCAGCCCGGTCGAGCGGATGCCGCCGACGCAGAGGTACCGCTGCCGAGGGTGCACGGTGATCCGGTAGTCGGCGTGCTCGGTCGCTGCTCGCAGCCCTGCGTACACCGCAGTGACTTCCTCGTCGAGCAGCCGCGGCAGGATCGCCCGGCCACGGCTGCGCAGCATCGCCAGGCCGGCGGCGGTGGACGCGGTGTCGCTGCGGTCCGGTACGTCCTCGGCGGTCGGCCCGAGCAGGACGTTGCCGAACACCGTCGGTGCCACGAGCACGCCCTTGCCGCGAGCCGTAGGAACCGGCAGCAGGATGTGGCCGACCAGGCTCCGGGCCAGCTTGTCGAAGACGACCAGCTCGCCGCGTCGCGGGGTGACCGTGAAGTCGTGGTGACCGAGCATCGCGTCGACCGAGTCGGCGGACAGCCCGGCCGCGTTGACCAGCCAGCCGCAGCGGACCCGTCCGGCCGAGGTGCCCAGATCGTGCCCACCGTCGCCTGCGTCCACGATCTCGACCGAGCCGACCCGGTGCCCGAGCCGCAGGTCCGCGCCGGCGAGCACCGCCTCGGTCGCGAACGCGAGTGGCGTGCTCCACGGGTCGACGATGCTCTCGTCCGGCACGGCGAGCGCGCCGAGCGCGCCCGGCCCCAGCTGCGGCTCGAGCCGGTACAGCTCGTCCACCGGGACGGCGCGCGCGCTCTCGTAGCCGTTCGCCACGGCCTTCGCCGCCAGGCCGGGCAGCGCGGCCAGCTGGTCCGCGTCCCACGCGACGAGCAGCGCGCCGGTCCGCTCCACCGCGATCCCGGCCGCGGCCGCGTAGTCGGTGAGCAGCTGGTACCCGCGGCGGACCAGCCGCGCCTCGAGCGTGCCGGGGGTCGCGTCGAACCCCGTGTGCAGGATCGCGGTGTTGGCCTTGGTGGTCCCCTCGCCCACGTCGTCCGCAGCGTCGAGCACGGCCACCCGCAGGGGGTAGGCCGCGAGCTCGCGGGCGATCGCGAGCCCGACGACACCGGCGCCCACCACGGCGACGTCGAACCAGTCGGCAGACCCGGGCCCGTTCGTCACGGCTCGTCCCGTCGCAGGCTCCCGGCGACGGCGGTACGGAAACCGGCAAGCCGGTCGCCGGCCTGCGCCGCAGACACCTGCGGCTCGTACACCGCGGCGGGCCGCCACGGCGGCACCGCGGCGGCGAGCGCGAGGCCCGGCTGCAGCCCGACCCGCGCCGCCGCGGCGACGCCCAGCGCGGTCGCGTCCGGCGAGGCGAACACCTCGACCGGGACCTGCAGCAGGTCGGCCTGCGTCTGCATGAGCAGCCGGGACCGGGTCAGACCGCCGTCGACCCGCAGCGTGACCGGCGGCACGCCGGTGTCCGCGGCCGCCGCGTCGACGAGCACGGCCACCTGGGCGGCGATGCCCTCGACCAGCGCCCGCACCAGGTGGCCGGCGGTGGAGTCGAGGCCGAGCCCGGTGACGGTGCCCTTGGCGTCCGGCCGCCACCAGGGACCACCGAGCCCGGCCAGCGCGGGGACGAACGTCACCCCGCCGGCATCGGCCACGCCCGACCCGACCCGGTCCAGGTCGTCCGCCGAGCCAAGCACGCCGATGTCGACCAGCCAGCGCACCGCCGAGGCCACGGTGAACACCTGCCCGTCCAGGCAGTACGTGGCCGCGCCGTCGAACCGCCAGGCCACCGACGCCGTGAGCCCGTTCGTCGACCGGCGAGCCGATGCACCGAGGTTGGCCAGCAGGAAGGCCCCCGTGCCGTAGGTGCACTTGGCCTCCCCCGGCCGCAGGCAGCCCTCGCCGAGCAGCGCCGCCTGCTGGTCGACGAGCAGCCCGGTCAGCGGGATCCGCGGCCCGAACGAATCGGTCTCGCCGAACGTCCCGCTCGCGTCGACCACGTCGGGCCGCACCTCGTCGTCCAGCCCGAACGCCGCGCACGCCTCCGCGGACCAGCGGCATGCGTCCAGGTCGAGCAGCATCGTGCGCGAGGCCGTCGACGCGTCGGTCACGAAGGCTCCCGTGAGCGAGTGCACCAGCCACGTGTCCGAGGTCGTGACGACGCCGTCGCTGGTCAGGTTCTCCCGCAGCCAGGCCATCTTCGGTGCGGCGAAGTACGGGTCGAGGGCCAGCCCGGTCAGGTCGGCGAGCCGGTGCGCCGTCCCGTCGACCGCGGCCATCCGCCGGCAGACCCCCTCCGACCGGCGGTCCTGCCACCCGATCGCGTCGGTCAGCGGCTCGCCCGTGGACCGGTCCCAGGCGAGCACCGTCTCGCCCTGGTTGGCCAGCCCCACCGCCGCCACCGGCACCCCAGCCTGCTCCACCGCGCGGCGGCCGGCCTCGACCACCGAGGCGAGCAGCCCGGCCGGGTCCTGCTCGACCAGCCCGTCGGCGCCGTAGCGCGGCCGCACGGTCACCTGGGCCGACGCCAGCACCGAACCGTCCGCCGCAACCACGAGCGCCTTCGTCCCGGACGTGCCCTGGTCCACGGCCAGCACGGCACGGTCGGGGCCGTCGCTGCCGCGCGGTGCCAACCGGACCTCCCGCGTCAAGGGTGCGCCAGCCGAAACTAGCGGAATGCCGTCCCGAGCGGTCCTCTCGCAGCTACCCAGGTCTGGCAGCATCCCGGGATGGACCTCACCGTCGTCGACGTCCCCGAGCTGTCCCGGTACGAGGCGCGCTTCGGCGACGCGCTCGCCGGCGTCTCCATGTACAAGGCCGCCGACCGGTTGCTCGTGTTCACGCACACCGAGGTGGAGCCGGAGTACGAGGGACAGGGCGTCGGCGGGCGGCTGGTGCAGGCGGCGCTCGACGACGTCCGGACGCGCGGCCTGCACATCCTCGCGCTGTGCCCGTTCGTCAAGACGTGGATCGAGCGACACCCGGAGTACGCCGACCTGGTCTTCGGCGCGCCGCCCAGCCGCGTCACCGACTGAGCGCCGACGCAGCGGTCGGCACCCGACGGCGCGCTACGACTCGACCGCCAGGCGGATGCCGAAGCCGATGAGGATGACGCCCGTCGCGCGGTCCAGGCGGCGGCGGATGCGCGGGTCCTTCATCCAGCCGGTCACCCGGCCGGCCAGCACGAGCAGCACCGAGAAGTACGCAGCCGTCAGCACGATGAAGATCGCACCGAGCAGCACGGACACCAGCCCGATCGGCTCGCCGTGCGGCACGAAGCCGGGCAGGAAGGTCACGAAGAAGACGCCGACCTTGGGGTTGAGCAGGTCGGTCGCCAACCCGGCGCCGAACCCGGACAGGTAGACGCGGCGGTCCGACGACGCCGGCTCGAGATCGGTGTCGACGTCGACCCCGTCGACCTCGTCGGCCTCCAGGGAACCGAGCGGGGACGCGGCTTCGCCGCGCCGGGCTCGCAACGACACGACGCCCAGCCAGACCAGGTACACGGCACCAGCGATGCGCAGCGCGGTGTAGCCGCTCTCGCTGGCCCGCAGCAGGGCGGACAGACCGAGTGCCGCGGCTGTCACCCAGACGGCGAGCCCGGTGAGCACGCCGACCACGGTCAGCGCGGCCCTGGCCCGCCCGTGCCGCAGCAGGCTGCGCAGCACCACGAGCGTGTCCGGCCCGGGCAGCAGCACGATGAGCACCGAGGCCAGGGTGAACGTGAGGACGGCGGTACGCATCCCGGTCTCAGCCGGTCGGCGGTTCGAACGACCGGGTGCGGACCATGCCGGCCGCTCGCCCCTTGGTCGACACGACCAGCGCCATCTTGCGGGACGCCTCGTCGATCATCTCCTCGCCCAGCATGGCCGCGCCGCGCGCGCCGCCGGCCGCGGAGGTGTACCAGTCGTAGGCGTCCAGGATCAGCTCGGCGTGGTCGTAGTCCTCCTGCCGGGGTGCGTACACCTCGTTGCAGGCGTCGATCTGTCCCGGGTGCAGGCACCACTTGCCGTCGAACCCCAGGGCCGCCGACCGGCCGGCCACCCGGCGGAACCCGTCCAGGTCCCGGATCTGCAGGTAGGGCCCGTCGATGGCCTGCTTGTCGTTGGCCCTGGCCGCCATGAGGATCGACATGAGGATGTGGTGGTAGGCGTCGCCGACGTCGTACCCGGGCGGCTGCTCACCGACGACGAGCGACTTCATGTTGATGCTGGCCATGAAGTCGGCCGGCCCGAAGATGACGGTCTCGACGCGGGCCGACGCCCGGGCGATCGCGTCGACCTCGATCAGCCCGCGCGCGTTCTCGATCTGCGCCTCGATGCCGATCCGGCCGACCTCGTACCCCATCGTCTTCTCGACCTGGGTGATCAGCAGGTCGAGAGCGACGACCTGGTGGGCACCCGCCACCTTGGGCAGCATGATGCAGTCCAGGTTCGCGCCGGCCCCCTCGACGACCTCGACCACGTCGCGGTACGTCCACTCGGTGGTCCAGTCGTTCACCCGGACGACCCGCGTCTTCTCGCCCCACCCGCCCTCGTTGAGCGCCGCCACGATCGAGCCGCGGGCGGCCGGCTTGGCCAGCGGGGCGCAGGCGTCCTCGAGGTCGAGGAAGACCTGGTCGGCGGGCAGGGTGCGGGCCTTGTCCATCATCTTGGTGCTGCTGCCGGGCACGGCCAGGCAGGACCGGCGCGAGCGCAGGGCGCGGGGGCGGGGGTCCGTCATGGCGGGCAATCTAGCCGGGCGGCGCCTCCCGCGGACCGTCCAGGGGGTCCGCGGGCGGGGAGCTGGTGACTACCAGCGCGACGCCGGCGAGCAGCAGCAACGCGGCCGGGATGATGCCCCACGGCGGGTGCTGCCCCAGCCAGACCGCGGCGATCAGTGCTGCCCCGGGCATCTCGAACAGGATCGACAACGACACGACCGTCGGCGAGCTGGTCTGCAGCACCACGTTGATGAGCGAGTGGCCGAGCAGCTGCGCGCCGAGCGTGAGCAGCACGAGCTTGACCCAGGTGTTCGCGTCGTACCCTGCGAGCTGCTGCCGCCCGGACAGGCACATGACCAGCAGCAGCACCGAGCACGCGCCGTAGCAGACGAAGGTGTACGTGGTGGTCGACACAGTCTGCCGGACGCGGGAGCCGACGGTGACGTAGGCGGCTGCGAAGACGGCGCCCACGAGCGCGAGCAGGTCGCCGAACAGCGCCCGGGTGGACAGCGTGAGGTCGATTCCGGTCAGCGTCAGCACCCCGGCGAACGCGACGGCCATCCCCAGCCACGCACGGCCGGGCACCACCTGGCCACCGGCGCGGGCGATGAGCGCGGCCCAGACCGGCTGGGTCGCCACCAGCGCGGTCGACGACGCGACGGACGTGTACGTCAGCGACGGCACCCAGGTCGCGAAGTGCAGGGCGAGCAGGGCGCCGGCCACGAGCGAGAGCCGCCACTCGCGGCGGTCCATCGACACCAGCTCGCGCCGGCGACCGCCGGTCAGCGCGAACGGCGCGATCGCGGCGGTGCCGAAGGCGTTGCGCCAGAAGCCGATCGCCAGCGCGGGGGCGGCCGTGGCCGCGATCAGCGGCGCCGACGTCGAGATCGCCGCCACCGCGACCGCCATGAGGCCGATGTCCCGCGGCGCCGGACGCCCGACCACGCTCGGCCCGCCGGGAGCCGTCGGCCGCGTCACGCGGACATCCTGGCAGGATGCCTGCTGTGACCAGCGGGTTCGAGTCGGCGCTCGTCGACGAGGCCGGGCGCAAGTCGGCGGTGCTGTGGGTGGCGATCCCCGGTGCCTTGCAACCGCTCGGGGCCTGGCACGTGTGGCTCGACGGCGCGGCGGTGGTCGTGCACGAGGGCGACGAGCAGACACTGCCGGGGCTGCGGGCCACCGGCCGCGCCGAGCTGCTGCTGCGCAGCAAGGACAAGGGCGGCCTGCTGGTCCGCGTGCCGGTACGTGTCGAGGCTGTCGAACCAGGCACCGGCGAGTGGGACACGTCGGTGGCGGCGCTGCACGCCGCCCGGCAGAGCGCGCCCGACGGCGAGGCGCAGCCGGCGCGCTGGGCGGCGACGTCGCTGGTCACCCGGCTGGTCCCGGACGGTCCGGTGCTCGAGGGCCCCGGCACGTACCCCGTCCAGGACCGGCGTGCCGCTCCGGTCCCCACGCCGGCGACGACGCTGGACCTGCGCCCGCTGGTGCTCGGCCGCAAGTCCCGCCGCCGCCCCAAGCTGTGACGGCCCACGCCGTCACGACTACTGCGGCACGTTGACCCGGCCCTGCGCGACGGGCACGACCTCGCCGGCGACCTGGACGCGGACCGCCCGCCCGGACGCGACCTCGACCCGGCACGACAGCAGCGACGGCCGGCCCATCTCGACGCCCTGGTGCACGGTGTACGCGGACGCACCGGTCCCGCCGGGCTGATCGGCCCCGACCAGCCCGGAGGCCGCCAGCCACACCCCGTACGCCAGTGCCGCCGAACCGGTCGCCGGGTCCTCGGTGCTGCTGCCCAGGTCCCCGGCGAACATCCTGGCTCGCGCGCTCCGCGCGCCGGCGTCCCAGACGACCGCGTAGATCCCGCTCGCCGGCGAGTCCGGGCCGGCGAACGCGGCCAGACCGGCGTGGTCGGGCATGCAGCGCGCCAGCGCCTCGGGACGCACGTCCAGGATCGTGTACGGAAGCCCGGTGCCGCACACCCGCGCCGGCCGGCTCCCCCGGTCGACCAGGTCGTCCGGCGACAGGCCGACCGCGGCCAGCGCCGCGGCCGGGTCGACGGGGTCCGAGCACGTCGGCGCAGCGCCGGTGAGCTCGACCGGTCCGCCGTCCGCGGACACCTCGAGCGGGAGGTCGCCGGCGCCACAGGCCTGGACGACCCGGCCCGGTCGGACCCGGCCGAGCGTGGCCAGCAGCCAGGCCGCCCCGACGCTCGGGTGCCCGGCGAACGGCAGCTCGACGTCCGGGGTGAAGATGCGCAGCCGGTAGTCCACCCCGCGGGCGCGCTCCGCGTCGGTCGCCGCCAGCGGGTACACCGTCTCGGACAGGCCGAACTCGCGCGCCAGCGTCTGCATCGCGGCGGTGCCCAGCCCGTCGGCGTCGAGCACGACCGCGAGCGGGTTGCCGGCGAACGGCTCTGCGGCGAACACGTCCAGCACGTGGTACGGCAGCACCGAGAAGGTCACCGTTCAGCCTCCCAGCTTGGTGGGGTCCACGACGTCGCTCGGTCCCGGGGCCACGATCGTCGCCGGGACGTTCCACTCCGAGAACGTGGGCGGGTCCGACGTGGGGTCCTTCGGCTGGATCTGCACCGGGTACGGCGGGCCGGTCAGCGCCACGTACAACGTCTGCCCACCGGAGTCGTGGACCCCGACGACCGACTGGCCGGCGACGGTGGACTCGCCGGACTTGGACAACGTCCCGGTCGGGGCGAGGACCGTGTCCACCAGCCGCCCGACGTCGGTGAACTGGTCCAGCCCCGAGGTGTCCATGCCCTTGGTCGAACCGGCGACCACCCACTTGCCGGCCAGCACGTCGCCGCTCCCCACCCCGGATGCGTTGTCCCAGAACGCCTTGTCGCCCTTGATGTACGTCGTCCCGCCCACGGCAAGCAGCTGCGCGGTGAGACCTCCCTGGGTGACCGAGCCGGTCGCGGTGTCCTTGCCGACCGTGAGGTCCAGCGTCGTGCCGTCCTGGGTCCCGGTCACGTGCACCCACGACGCCGACTTCGCCGCCGCCTTGGACCGGTCGAGGATCTGCTGCGCGGTCAGGTCCTGCACGCCGTTCGCGCCCGTGCTGGACGCCGACGGCGAACCGCCGGGCCCGCCCGTGCAGGCCGCCAGCACCGGTCCGGCCAGCAGCAGCAGGGCGGCCAGGACGGCTCCGCGGGAGCGGTGGGAACGCACGGGGACTCCCCCACTGGGCCGGGACCGGGCCAGGCCGGCCGCGGCAACCCGAACGGTACCTGGCCGGACATCGCGTCGCGGTCGGGCTCGCAGCGTGCGCGCCGGTAGCCTCGCCCCGTGAGCGCAACGCCGGATCGCGTCTTCATCGCGCGCCTGGCCTCGGTCGCTGTCTTCGACCCCAACGGCGACCAGGTCGGGCGGATCCGCGATGTAGTCGTGGCCGTGCGTGCCGGCCGCGACCTGCCGCGCGTGCTCGGGCTCGTCGTCGAGGTGCCGATGCGGCGCCGGATCTTCCTGCCCATCACACGGGTGACCGCCCTGGACGCGCGGCAGGTCCTGACCACCGGCGTGATCAACATGCGCCGGTTCGAGCAGCGTCAGAACGAGACCCTCGTACTCGCCGAGATCCTCGACCGCAAGGTGACCCTGGTCACCAGCGGCGAGGAGGTCACCGTCGTCGACGCCGGCATGGAGCAGGACCGGACCCGCGACTGGGAGATCACCGAGCTCTTCGTCCGCAAGGGCGGCAGCGGCTTCCGGCGCCGCGGCGAGACGCTGATCGTCGACTGGACCGAGGTCACCGGGCTCACCCAGCCCGAGACCAACCAGGGCACGGCCGCCCTGCTCGCCACGTACGAGAAGATGCGCCCCGCCGACCTCGCCGGTGCCCTGCACGACCTGTCGCCGAAGCGCCGGGCCGAGGTCGCCGCCGCCCTCGACGACGAGAAGCTGGCCGACGTCCTCGAGGAGCTCCCCGAGGACGACCAGATCGAGATCCTCGGGCAGCTCAAGCGGGAGCGCGCTGCCGACGTCCTGGAGGCGATGGCACCGGACGACGCGGCCGACCTGCTCGGCGAGCTGCCGCCCGACCAGGCCGAGCACCTGCTCGCGCTGATGGAGCCGGACGAGGCCGAGGACGTGCGCCGGCTGCTGTCCTACGACGAGTACACGGCCGGCGGCATGATGACCACCGAGCCGGTGGTCCTGCCGCCGCACGCCACCGTCGCCGAGGCGCTCGCCCGGGTCCGCAACGCCGAGCTCACGCCGGCGCTGGCCTCGCAGGTCTACGTGTGCCGCCCGCCGCTGGACACCCCGACCGGCCGGTTCGTCGGCATCGCGTACACCCAGCGGCTGCTCCGCGAGCCGCCGTCCGCGCTCGTGTCCGGGGTCTGCGACACCGACCTCGAACCGGTCGCGCCCACGGCGACGCTGCCCGAGGTCACCCGGTACCTGGCCACGTACAACCTGGTCGCGCTGCCCGTCGTGGACGAGAACGACCACCTGCTCGGCGCGGTCACCGTCGACGACGTGCTCGACCACCTGCTCCCGGACGACTGGCGGGACGCCGACGATGGCCGCTGAGGAGACCCGTCGCGAGGCGCGACGGCGCTCGCGCCACCCCGGGCTGGACCAGCCGTACGTGCCGCGGCGCGGCGTCTCGGTGCGGCCCGACTGGGACCCGGACCGGTTCGGCCGCTACTCCGAGCGGATCGCGCGCTTCATCGGCAGCTGGAAGTTCATCGCCTACATGACGGCGTTCATCTTCGTCTGGTTCGGCTGGAACACGCTCGGGCCGCACAGCCTGCGGTTCGACCCGTACGCCTTCCTGTTCATGACGCTGCTGCTGTCCCTGCAGGCTTCGTACGCCGCACCGCTCATCCTGCTCGCACAGAACCGGCAGGCCGACCGCGACCGCGTGCAGTACGAGCAGGACCGTGGCCGGGACGAGCGGTCCGTGGCCGACACCGAGTACCTCGTGCGTGAGGTGGCCGAGCTGCGGATCGCTCTCGGCGAGGTCGCCACCCGCGACTTCGTGCGCTCCGAGCTCCGCGACCTGCTCGAAGAGCTCGCCGCGCAGCTCGAGGGGGCCGGGTCGGCCGAGGAGAGTCTGGGCGCCTCGACCGGCCCTTCGGTCGAGCCCGCCGGCGACACGTAGCATCGGGGCATGGCCCCCGCACCGACCGAAGACCTCGTGATGGCCGCGCTGGCGACGGTCGACGACCCGGAGATCCGCCGCCCGATCACCGAGCTGGACATGGTCCGGTCGGTCGTGGTCGGTGCGGACGGGGCTGTCGCCGTGGAGGTCCTGCTGACCGTCTCCGGCTGCCCGATGCGCGACGAGATCACCCGGCGCGTCACCGCCGCCGTGTCCCAGGTGCCCGGAGTGACCGCGGTCGCGGTCGAGCTCGGCGTGATGACCGAGGACCAGCGCAAGACGATGACCTCGCGGCTGCGCGGGGGTCAGACCGACAAAGAGGTGCCGTTCGCCAAGCCAGGGTCGCTCACCAAGGTCTTCGCGGTGGCGTCCGGCAAGGGCGGGGTCGGCAAGTCGTCCGTCACGGTCAACCTCGCGGCGGCGATGGCAGCCGGCGGCCTGTCCGTCGGCGTGGTCGACGCCGACATCTACGGCCACTCGATCCCGCGCATGCTCGGTGTCGAGGGCCGGCCGACGCAGGTCGACGAGATGATCATGCCGCCGTCCGCGCACGGTGTCCGGGTCATCTCCATCGGCATGTTCACCCCCGGCAACACCCCGGTCGTCTGGCGCGGCCCGATGCTGCACCGCGCGCTCCAGCAGTTCCTGTCCGACGTGTACTGGGGCGACCTCGACGTCTTGCTCATCGACCTGCCGCCCGGTACCGGCGACGTCGCGATCTCCGTCGCCCAGCTCGTCCCCAACGGCGAGATCCTCGTCGTCACGACGCCGCAGCTGGCCGCCGCCGAGGTCGCCGAGCGGGCCGGGACCATCGCCCTGCAGACGCACCAGCGCATCGCCGGGGTCGTCGAGAACATGTCGTGGCTCGACCTTCCCGACGGGTCGCGGATCGAGCCGTTCGGCTCCGGCGGTGGTGCCGTCGTCGCCGAGGCCCTCACCCGGGCGATCGGCGCACCCGTCCCGCTGCTCGGTCAGGTGCCCATGGACACCGCGCTGCGCGAGGGGAGCGACGAAGGCGTCCCGCTCGTGCTGTCGGCGCCGGACAGCCCCGCCGCGAAGGTGCTGCGCACGGTCGCCGACCAGCTCGCCGGGAAGCCGCGCGGCCTCGCCGGCATGTCCCTGTCCCTGACCCCCCGCTGAGCGCGTGTCGGACGACCCGGAACCAGTCGACATCGTCAGGAGTGGCTACGACGCCGCTTCGTACCTCTACCGCGCCGACGCCGACTTCCCCGATGAGTACCGATCCTGGGTCGCGGCTCTGCTCGAGAGACTCTCGGCCGGAAGCCGAGTCCTCGACCTCGGCTGCGGGTGCGGCATCCCGGTGGCGCGGATGGTCTCCGAGGCCGGGCACCAGGTGACAGGCGTGGACCTCAGCGACGCTCAGATCGAGCGGGCCCGACACCTCGTGCCCGCTGCCACCTTCATCCGAGCGGAGATGACCGCGCTGGACCTGCCCGCAGGATCGTTCGATGCGGTCGTCTGTCTCTACTCGATCATCCACGTACCCGTCGAGCGGCAGCTCGGGCTGCTGACGAGAGTCGGCACTTGGCTCGTGCCGGGCGGAACGCTCGTGCTCACCGCGGGCTGGGAGGCGTGGACCGGGTCCGAGGAGTGTTGGCTGGGTGGTTCGGCGTCGATGTGGTGGAGTCACGCGGACGTGGACACCTACCGCGCCTGGCTCGCGCAGGCCGGTCTGCACGTCCAGACGCTGGACCACGTACCAGAAGGTGACAGCGGGCACAGTCTCTTCTGGGCCGTCAAGCCCCGCCAGGGGAACTGACTCACCACGGGTCGAACACCCTGCTCACGACCCATGCGGGCTTGCCGGGCTGTCAGCCGAGGCTCACCTTGATGACGCTGGTGCCCCAGTTTCGTTCGCCCGTGGTCGTCTGGCTCGACTTCGGCGGCATGTACTCGGTCGCGAGCCAGGCCGCGTCCGAGGTCCAGTCGGGCACCGCGAACGAGTAGTCGCCCCATCGGGTGGCGTTCTTGTCGTACGGACCCGAACCGGCCGCGGCGACGACCGGCGCGGAGAAGTTCGCACCGCCCGCGGCCAGCACCGAGAAGCCGGCACTCGGGTACCGGCTGGGGCCGGTGAGAGTGAACACCATCGCGGCGTTGCCGGCGGCGTCCGGCTGGATCGCCGGGTACAGGACATTCTGCCCGCGCACGGCGACGTAGCCCTGCCGGACGATCGTCGCGCCCGTGATCCTGTTCCCGGTCAGCTTCGGCTGCACCTGGAACCACGCGGCACCGGCGCGGTCGGCGGTGTCGCCCGACGGACGCAGCGCGGTCCCGAGCTCCCCCCACAGCGTGCCGTTGACGAACGACGCCTGCTGCATCCGGTCGTCGCCGGAGTCGATCAGGCTCGACGAGCCGCGCTGCTGGGATGCGGCTGGGATCGCGTACGCCTCAGAGGAGATCACGACCTTGCTCAACGTCGGCGACCCGCCGGTGGCGACCTTGTCACGGTTCGTCATGGCCCAGACGCCGATGCGGTTGTCCCCGTTGCCGTCGGCGTCGAGCTGGCTGAGGAAGTACTCCGCCGGAGGCGTACCGATGGACAGCGCCGGCTGAGGTGCCCCGGCCAACGCGCCGCCCAGGTGCAGGTTGCCGAACCGCACGAAGTGCGCGTTCGTCGCGCCCGCGACCAGGTCGGCCTTCGAGATCGCGTAGATCTGGCCGCCGTGGAACTGCGGACCGTTGATGGAGAACTCGTCGGTCGTCACGTAGAGGTTGGTCTGGTCGATGCCCAACCGCGGCTGGTCGCCGAAGCAGGGGCAGCCGGACAGGTTCGGCTCACCGTCGCGTCCATCAAACGTCGCGTCGATCTGGTACTCGTTCCAGAGTCCGGTCGGCGACGTGTTCGGGTTCACGGCGATGTCGATTCGGCCCTCGGTGAACGTGTCGTTCAGGAACAGGATGACGGCGAACCAGGTGTGCGTGGTCGGGTCGTACCAGCAACGTGGGTCGCTCGTGAACTCCTTGCCACCCTCGTTGAACAGCTCGTTGACGTTGAACGCCCCGCGGAGAGTCTTCCCGCTGGTGTTGAAGATGCGGTAAGCGGAGTTGACCGGCTCCAGGACGAAGCCGGCACCGGCGCACAGTCCCTGGTCCGGTGGCTCGAACTTCGCGTCGAAGTTGGTGAACTGGCTGTCCTTGCTGCTCGTGCCGTCGAAGCTGCGCAGCAGGTGGGCGGCGGTGCCGTTCGCGGTGTCAGGCGAAGCGCCGGCCGCGGCCGGGGCAGCGATCCGGGCGGCCACTGCCGAGGTGGCGCGCGGCAGCAGCCTCGCGCCGTGCGGACGCGAGGAGACGGTCGCCGAGGACGAAGCGGCCGCGGTTGCGCTACGCAGGACCTTCGCGGCCAGCCCGGGCTGGCCGGTCTGCGAGCCGCCCGTGGCAGACCCGGCGCTCGACGTCGAGGCGGTCGGACTCGCCAGGGCGGGCAGGCTGCTCGCTGCGACGAGCAGGCCGCCTCCAGCGGCAGCGACGACGAGGATCCTGCGGACGCGGTGGTTCTTCATGGGTACCCCTCGGGCCGTGAAGAGGCGCCGGACCCCGGCGTCCTTCGCGGAGTATGTCTCGCGATCCCCTGGACGAACAGGGGGATGACGGAGACGGCTCGCGCCGCAACCCCGAGTAGCCGAAGCACGTTAAGTCAGGGGCCAGGGCGCGGAGGCGGCGTCGACCAGGGCGCGCAGCTGGGCGCCCAGGGCTGGGTCCAGCCAGAACATCCCGTCCACCGTGCCGTCGTGGCGGGTCCGCAGGTCCAGGAAGTACCCCGGCTCCGGGGTGTCGGTGTCCTGGGGCCTAGGCCCGTCGGGGTCCGGGGCGGTGTTAGGGCTTGGGCCAGGGGGTCAGCCGGGTCGCGGTGAACCGGCCCGCCTCCGCCAGCGCCGCCGCGGTCCGCGGATGCTCGTCCAACGCCCGGGCCAGGTGGACCTGGCGGCGAGCCGGCCCGTGGTTCCACCGCAGCCGGGCCTTGAGCCACGCCTGGGTGGTGGGTGCGCCGGCGTCGGGGGCCAGGCCCCGGGTGGTGGCGATCAGGTCCGAGTCCCCGAGCGAGACCAGGGGCTGGTCGGCGGGCTCGCGCAGACCTGCGCGGATACCCGGGCTGATCGGCATGACCAGAATCTCACCCGACCGAACCGACGCCGAACCGCCGAAAGTTGTTTACCCACAACAACTTCTCGGCATTCGGGTGTTGTGCCGACGCACCAGCTGCCGACGTTCGCGGATCGCGACGACCGAACAAGGCCGCCGCGGTCACGGCATCGTCACGCGCCAGACCTTCGAGCTCGTGCCTTCTTCGCCGGTGTACACGGTCCCCGCGGTGTATCCGGGCGTGATCGACTCGCCCGGCTGCGGCATCCCGAACACGACCGGCGTCGCGCCGAGCTTCGCGTACAGGTACGCCCGCTCGTAGCCGCGCAGCACGAACCGGGTCCCGTCGATGAAAGCGCCGTCGCTCAACGTCACCGGCGCGGTGCCAACCTTGACCAGCACGTTGGTTGCCGTCGTCGACAGGTTCGCCGGCGCCTCGTATATGACGCCACCCGCGGTGTCCTTGGTGACGATGTAGATCCGCAACGTCGAGGGGTTCACCATCAGCGTCTCGGCGTTGTGCGGACCGTCCGGGTAGCGAAACGTCCACGTCGTCGCGTCGAGCGAGCCGTTCTTCAACGTGGTCGGCTCGACCACTCGGTGCACGGCGATGGTGGGTCGCTTCTTGCCGTTGTCGCCGATGTCGCCGAGGTATACCCAGTGGTTGGCGCCCGACGACGCGCTCGCCATGCCCTCCCAGTCCTTGGCGGACGCGTTGTTGATGGTGTACGTCGCGGCCGTGGACCCGTTCGCGGCGATGGCATACAGCACCGGCCCGCCGCCGCTGTCGTTGGAGGTCCAGAGCACGCCCTTGCCGTACGCGCTGCGCGCCAGCGAGCTGGACTCGACGATGCGCTGGTCGGAGAGAACCCGGTCGACGACTGCAGGAGCCGGTGCGGCGGACGCGGCACCGCTCACGTACGGGTTGAGGATGAGGACCGCGGCGAGCCCGAGAAGCGTCAGGGACGCCGCCCGGACCGACCGCCGACGGGCGACCGGGACGGTCTTCGTTCCTGCATGCATGGGAGTAGTCCCTTTCGTGGGCCCCCCCACGGTTCCCCGGCACGGTACGTGGCGGCCGCGCCGGAGTCGAACCGGCGCGCGTGTCGTGCCGGCGATCGCTCAGGTCGCGTCGGAGTCGTACGCGGTGGGCGGGGCCGGCTCTGCGGACGCGGCCTTGCCGGGGTCGGCATTGCCCGGGGCCGGCTTGGGAGCGTCGTCGTCGATGAGGGCGCTGGTGA
The DNA here is from genome assembly GCA_963711005.1 of uncultured Actinomycetota bacterium. Lineage (GTDB taxonomy): Bacteria > Actinomycetota > Actinomycetes > Prado026 > Prado026 > CAVQCJ01. The sequence goes on from CAVQCJ010000002.1 coordinate 326,343, forward strand.
TCAGCGACCGGGGGTCGAGCTTGCGCAGCTGGTTGAGCTGGTTGAAGTCCTTCAGGTCCTTGAGCACGTCGAGGTCGCCGATCTCCGGACCGATCGCCTCGGTGAGCTGCTCGCGCGCGCCGGTGGCCATGGAGCGCAGCTGGCGGAGCGCCCGGACCGCCTGGGCGGTGACCTGCGGCAGCCGGTCGGGACCGAAGACGAACAGGGCGGCGATGATCAGCACCCCGAACTCGCCCATCCCGATGTCGAACACGGTGCTCCCGCCTCGTACGTCGCCTGCGTCGTCGTCGGTCGTCGTGCGTGCGCCTCCCCGAAGGGTAGACGGCCCGTGGACCTCCCGGCTCAGCCGCGCTGCTCACCCAGTGTGACGGTCGCCGTGCTCGTCCCCGACCCGGTCCCGCCGCGCTGGTACCCGAGCTCGATCGTGTCGCCCGGCTGCTTGCTGCGGATCGCCACGATGAGCTGTTCTGGCGCGGTCACCGGCTTCCCGTCGACGCTGACCACGACGTCGCCCACCTGCAGCCCGGCCTTCTCGGCGCCGCCACCCGCGGTGATCCGGGCGATGCGCACGCCGACGCCGTCGTAGGTCGGGTCGAGGCCGGCCCCGACGACCGGGTAGGTCGCGTACCCGCGCTGGATCAGCTGCTCGGCCACCCGCCGGGCCTGGTTGACCGGGATCGAGAAGCCGAGCCCGATCGACCCGGACTGCTGGCTGCCGCTGGTGCCCAGCGTCGCGATCGCGGAGTTGACGCCGATGACGCGGCCCTGGCCGTCGACCAGCGGGCCGCCGGAGTTCCCGGGGTTGATGGCCGCGTCGGTCTGCAGCGCGCTCAGGTACGACGGCTCGCTGCCGGCGACCGCACCGGTGGTGACCGGCCGGTGGGTCGCGCTGATGATGCCGCTGGTCACGGTCCCGGCCAGCCCCAGCGGCGAGCCCACCGCGATGCACTGGTCACCGACGACGACGTGGTCGGAGTCACCGAGAGTGGCGATCGGCAGCCCGGTGCGGCTCACCTTCACGACGGCGAGGTCGTACGCCGGCGAGCGGCCGACGATCCGTCCGGCCGTGGTCGACCCGTCGTTGAAGTGCACGGTGATCGTGCCGCCGTCGGCGGCGTCGGCCACGACGTGGTTGTTGGTGACGATGTAGCCGTCGGCCCGCACCACGAAGCCGGAGCCGGTGCCGCCGTTGCCGGTGCTGCCCTGGACGTCGATCGACACCACCACGGGCAGCACGCGCTGCGCGATACCGGCGACCGAGTCGGGGGGCCGTGACAGCGACCCGGCCGGCACCGAACCGAGGCTCGCGCCAGGCTCGGTGAGCGAGGTGTCCCGGTTGGCCCACCACGCGCCGACGAGGCCGCCCACGAGGCCGGCGACGAGCGCCAGGACGATCCCGGCCAGGACGAGCCCGCCGGTACGGCGAGGCCGCGGTTCGCCGACCGGCCGGCCGAGGGTGTCGACGCCGGCAGCCGGGTCCGGGTCGGGCCCGTAGGCTTCCTGGCCGTACGGCTCGAGCACGTCAGCGGCCGCCGGGTCGGTGGCGGGACCGGTGGCGGTGCTGGGCCCGGGGTCGGCCGGGGAATCGGTGGCCGGCTCGGCCTGTGGCATCCACCAGGCCGGCGGGGCGGGCTGCTGCGGCCGCGGCGGTGCCCACGGGTCGTGCGGCGGTCTTTCGTCGCTCATCGTGGCGGTTTCCTCGGCTGCGGGCGCTCCGGCCTGGAGCGTGTCCCTGCGCTTGGTCAGTCGAACGGGTCGACCCAGGAGACCACGCGGGCCACCCCTCGCTCCACCCGGGCCCACCCGGTGGGCGCGGCCCCGGTGTGCGGCAGGTCTGCGACCACGCCCGCCACGACGTCCCGGTCGGAGTCGGCGACCACCGTCAGCACGAACCCGCCGGCCCCCCACAGCAGCTGCCGCGGGTGCCCGGCGACCACCAGGACGGCCTGTCCGGAGACATCGGCCCGGCGGGCCCCGGGGACTTCGTCGCCGTCCAGACGGCCCCTCTGGACGAACACCGAGACCGTCGAGAGCCCGTCCGAGTAGGTCAGGTGCAGCACGCCGGACCCGGTGCCCGGGACCGTGCGCACGTCGAACAGCGTGAGACCGCCGACCTGCTCGGGGCAGGGGTACCCGCGAGCGGCCCACGAGGCCACGGCACGGCTGTCCAGCGACGCCGGCCGGACCGCCGGGAGCAGCGGCGGCAGGTAGGCCACTGCCCCCTCCGGGCGCTGGACCAGGCTCAGGACCAGCGACGCCGACGTGCGGCCGGACCGGTCCATGACCTCACGTCGCAGCAGCAGGCCCGTGGCGTCGTCCAACCAGAACCGGGCGGCGACCCGCCCGTCCGGGCGCTGCGCGACCACGACGTGCGCGGGGCGCCCGGCCACCGCGCCGGCGCCGCCGAGCATGAGCCGGTAGCTGCGCTGGAGGAGAGCGATGAGCAGGTCGGGTCGCCGGACGTCGGCGCCGAGGAAGCCCGCCCGCGTCGCCGAACCAGCCCCGTCCGTGAACAGGACTGTGCCCTCGCCGGCCACGTGGCTCACGTCGATGACGTGGTCCACGTTCGTCCCGGCGGAGCCCGAGGCGTTCGCGCTGTCCAGGCCGTCCGGGGTGTCGCCGGACCCGTCGTCGGAGTCGGTGACCACCTCGACCCCGCCGTACGTCAGCGCGGTCTCGGCCCGCACGGCCCCGCCGAGCAGCGCGAGCGCGGCAGGGTCGCTGCCCGGCACGACGTCGGTGGTGGCCGCCTGCGAGGACCCGGTGACCAGCGGTCCGACCAGGACGGCCAGCGCGAGCACGGGCACCCAGCGTGGGCCCAACCTCATCGGGACCTCATCGCCGGGTCACCGGGGTGACCAGCACCGGTTGGTTGACCAGCACCGAGCTCGGCGCTTGGACGAGCTGGTAGAGCGCCGGACCGGTGAGCGGCACGCCGACCGAGACCGCCGCGTGCTCGCGGACGTACTGGTCCACCGGCGGCACGACCGGGGCGCCGTCCTCGGTTCCGCCGAGCAGGTAGGCGCCCCCGGCCGCGACGATCGTGAACGCGACCGCGACCGCCGACACGCGGGTGCGGCGACTGACCGCGGCGCGCCGGACCGGCGCCGGCTGGGCGCGCTGGGCGGCGATCAGCTCGGACAGCCGGCCCTGCAGCTCGATCGGTGCGGTCGGCGACTCGAGCCCGCGCAGCAGCCCTTTGAGGGACAGCTGCGCGTCGTAGTCGGCGAGGCAGTCCCGGCAGCGGGTCAGGTGCTCGATGACCCGGGTGCGGTCGGGCTCGCCCAGCCGGCCGTCGACCAGGGCGGCGAGCCGGTCACCGGGGTGCCGCTCGCGGGCGCTCATGGGCGTTCGGCCTCTCGGCCGTCACCGGTTCGCCGGAGCCGGCAGCGACGGCGCGCGGTGCGCGAGCGCCTTCCGTAGCTGGCTGCGGCCGCGATGGATGCGGCTGCGGACCGTACCCAGCTTCACGTCCAGCACCTGGGCGATCTCTTCGTAGGTGAGTCCCTCGATGTCGGCGAGCACGACCGCGGCCCGGAACTCCGGCAGCAACGCGTCGAGGGCCCGCTGCACATCGTCGTCGAAGTGCGTCGCGTCGTACGCCTCGGCCGGCGTGGCCTCCCGGCCGGCGATGCGGTCGGCGGCGTCGTCGGGCAGCCCGTCGAAGCGGATCCGCTGGCGCCGGCGTACGTGGTCGAGGAACAGGTTGGTGGTGATCCGGTGCAGCCAGCCCTCGAAGGCCCCCGGCGTGTACGACGACAGCGAGCGGAACACCCGGACGAAGACGTCCTGGGTGAGGTCCTCGGCGTCGTGCCGGTTGCCGGTGAGCCGGTACGCCAGCCGGTACACGCGGGCCGAGTGAGCGGTGACCACGTCGTCCCAAGAGGGCGGGACCCAGGTCTCGTCGTCGTCCGGCGCACGACTTCCGGAGCCGTCGGAGGTCTGGGGCACGAGCACACCTCCGGACGTCGACAGCACGGGCGAGCTCCCATTCTGACGCACCGATCGACCGGCGGGTTCACGCGCCGGGCACGCACACCACCGCCTGAACGTCCCGGGGAGGGCAGCCGGTTCCCGGCCGCACCTGAGGCGGTCCCGTGCCGCGGGGACCGCGGATCGCTAGCCTGGCCCTGCCAGCCGCCACGAGGAGGCCCCCGATCAGCGCCAGCCTGCAGAACAGCTGGGCGTACGCCGAGGCGTACGTCCCCGAGGACGAGGTCCTCGCCACCGCCCGGCAGCGGGCCGCCGAGGTCGGGTGCGTGCCCATCGGGCCCGGCGGCGGGGCCACGCTCCGGTTCGTCGCGGCGGCCCTGGACGCCCGCGCGGTCGTCGAGATCGGGACCGGCACCGGCGTGTCCGGGGTGTGGATGCTGCGCGGGATGGCGGCCGACGGCATCCTCACCACCGTCGAGGCCGAGCCCGAGCACCAGCGGCTCGCCAAGCTGACGTTCAACGAGGCCGGGTTCGGGGCCGGTCGCACCCGGACGATCCTCGGACGTGCGCTCGAGGTGCTCCCCCGGCTGACCGACGGCGGCTACGACCTGGTGTTCTGCGACGGCGACAAGCGCGAGTACCCCGACTACCTCACCGAGGCGCACCGGCTGCTGCGGCCCGGTGGCGTGCTGGCGATGGACAACGCGCTCTGGCACGACAAGGTCGCGGACCCGGCGCAGCGCGACCCCGACACCGTGGCGCTACGCGAAGTGGGCCGGTCGCTGCTGGAGGACGAGCGGTTCGTCCCGCTGCTGCTCGCGACCGGCGACGGTCTGCTGCTCGGCGTGCGCCGCTGAGCAAGCCGAGCCTGCTGAGCCGATCTCGAGGACTGCCAGAACCGGGTCGACCCCGGTGCCCGGAGCCGCGAACGGCCGTGGGCACCGGGGTCGACCCGGTTCGTCGGGTGTCAGCCCGCAGCGGACCTGAGAGCGTCCGCGAGGTCACCGGCCTCGGCGGCGGACAGCTCGACGACCAGACGCCCGCCACCCTCGAGCGGGACGCGCATCACGATGCCGCGCCCCTCCTTGGTGACCTCGAGCGGACCGTCACCCGTCCGCGGCTTCATCGCCGCCATCGGCACTCCCCTTCCTCGTGCTGACCGCCACCCGGGCGCGCGGGGCGAAGCCCCGCGGCGGGTGACGGCAGATCGGACTGCGAGCCATTATCCCGTACCGCGTGCCGTGCCACGGACCATGGGCCGATTGGTCGCGCTCGGGTCGTCGCCACACCCCCGCTCCTCGCCTCGCCGCTTCGGGCCGACTGGTCGCGCTCGGGTCGTCGCCACACCCCGGCTCCTCGCCTCGCCGCTGCGGGCCGACTGGTCGCGCTCGGGTCGTCGCCACACCCCGGCTCCTCGCCTCGCCGCTTCGGGCCGACTGGTCGCGCTCGGGTCGTCGCCACACCCCGGCTCCTCGCCTCGCCGCTTCGGGCCGACTGGTCGCGCTCGGGTCGTCGCCACACCCCGGCTCCTCGCCTCGCCGCTTCGGGCAGGCAGACTGACCGGGTGCACGCCCGTTCCGCGCTCTTCGACCTCTACGGGGACCACCTCGGTCCGCGTGGCGGGCAGGCGCCGGTGGCCGCCCTCGTCCGGCTGCTGGAACCGCTCGGCGTCGCCGCACCGGCGGTACGGACGGCGGTCTCGCGGATGGTCCGCCAGGAGTGGCTGGCGCCGGTGGCGCTGCCGGCCGGGCCCGGCTACCGGCTGACCGACCGGGGCTCGACCCGGCTCGAGCAAGCCGGTGCCCGCATCTACCGGGTCGGCGCGCCGAGCTGGGACGGCCGCTGGCACCTGCTGGTGCTCGAGCACGTGCCCGGGCGCGCGGCCCGCGAGCGGCTGCGGGCCGGCCTGGCGTTCCTCGGGTACGCGCAGCTCGCCGACGCGACCTGGCTGGCGCCGCGGCCCTCCGGCGAGGTCGACGAGCTGCTCGCTGCCGAGGGGGTGCGCGCCGACGGGTTCACGACCACGGCCACCGCCGACCCGGGCACCGACGCCGCCCGCCTCGTCCGCCGCGCGTGGGACCTGGACGCGCTGGCGCACGCGTACTCGCACTGGCTCGCGACCGCGCGCTCGATCGTCGGCGACGGCGGCCCGCAGGACGACCGCTCGGCGTTCGCCACCCGCAGCGAGCTCGTGCACGAGTGGCGCAAGTTCCTGTTCACCGACCCGGGCCTGCCGCGGGCGCTGCTGCCGGAGGCGTGGCCGGGTGACCGCGCGGCCGAGTTCTTCACCGTCGAGGCCGAGCGGCTCCGCCCGGCCGCGGACCGCTTCGTGGACGCCTGCCTCGCCGATCCGCACTAGCCGCAGCCGCTGCGCCACCGCGGGCGTGGCACCCGACCAGGTGGTCGTCGACCATCCCGGTCGCCTGCATCAGCGCGTACGCGGTCGTCGGACCGACGAAGACGAAGCCGGCCCGCTTGAGCCCGCGCGCCATGGCCACCGACTCCGGCGACGACGCCCGCAGGTCGGACAGCGTGCGCGGCGGCGGTCCGGCGGTCTCGGGCGCGAACGACCAGACCAGCTCGGACAGACCGCCCGGCAGGACCGCCGCGACCCGCGCGTTGGTCAGCGCGGCGCTGATCTTGGCGCGGTTGCGGACGATCCCGGCGTCGGCCATGAGCCGCTCCTCGTCGGCCGGCCCGAACCGCGCGACGGCCTCGATCGAGAACCCCGCGAACGCGGCCCGGAACGCCTCGCGCTTGCGCAGGATCGTCAGCCAGGACAGCCCGGACTGGAACGCCTCCAGGGTCAGCCGCTCGAACATCCGGTCGTCGCCGTGCAGCGGACGTCCCCACTCGGTGTCGTGGTAGCGCACGTACTCCGGGGCGGACAGGCCCCAGGGGCATCGGGCCAGCCCGTCGGGCCCGACCACCGGACCGCCGTCGGCCGGCGCGTTCACCCGCCCTGCTCGACGTACCGGGCCAGCCGGCGCAACGACGCGCGCACCCCGGCGACCATCACCGGGCGCACCAGCGGCCACCCGGCCCGGCCCAGCCGACCAAGCGGCAGGTCGAGCCGCTCGGTCCAGACGAACCGGGACCGGCCGCCCGGGAGCGCGAACACCTCGAAGATGCCCTCGCCGCGGACGACCGAGCCGGTGTGCCGCACGACGCACCGGTTCGGCGGCTCCCACTCGGTGATGACCATCGGGTCGGTGACGGCCAACGCTCCGGCCCCCGTCACCGCTTCGAGCCTCGCGCCCATGCCTTCGGAGCGGTCGCCGACCACATGGACCCGCGTCCCGAGCATCCAGGCGTCCTGGGACTCCCAGTCGACGACCGCCGCCCAGACCGCTTCCACCGGTGCGTCCACGATGACGTCGACGGTCACCACCGACGGTTCAGCCACCCGCGGGCTCCGGCGGGCCGTCGTCTGCGGGTCCTTCCCCGGCGTCGGGAGCGGCGAACCTGCGGTCGGTCTGCTGGAACGGGACGATCATGGTCCGGCCGACCTGGACCTCGTCGTCCTCGGCCTCGGGCTGCTCGGCCTCGGGCTGCTCGGCCTCGGGCTGCTCGGCCTCGGGCTGCTCGGCCTCGGCCTCGGGCTCGAGCTCGGGCGCGGCGTCCGGCCCGGTGGCAGCTCCCGGGACGGCGGGCACGGCCGCGACGGCCCCCGCTTCGCGCTCGAGGACCGCGATGCGCTCGTCCCTGGCCTCCAGGTCGAGCGCGAGGCGGTCCAGGACGTCGTCGACCTCGTCCATCCGGTAACCGCGCAGCCCGACCGAGAACCGGACCTGGTCGACGTCGGAGCGCGCCAGCGGACCGTCGGCGGGCAGCGCCAGGTCGGGACGGTCGGGCTCGGCCCCGGTGAGCCCTTCGCCGCGGCCGGCGGCGACCACGGCGACGCCGCCGAGGACGAGGATGCCCAGCAAGACCCAGACGAGTGCCACGGCCCCGATCGTGCCACGCTGAGGGCTCACCGACCGGCAGGAGGAGCCGTGCCGATTCGGCTGGGCGCCTGCACGTTCGCGGACCACGAGCTCGTGGTGATGGCGATCGTCAACCGCACGCCGGACTCGTTCTACGACCGCGGCGCGACTTTCTCCGAGGGTGCGGCGCTGGACGCGGTCGACCGGGCCGTCGACGAAGGCGCCGCGATCGTCGACGTCGGCGGCGTGAAGGCGGGTCCCGGTGCCGACGTCGACGCCGCCGAGGAGATCCGGCGGACCGCGACCTTCGTGGCCGAGGTGCGGGCCCGCTACCCCGGGCTGGTGATCAGCGTCGACACGTGGCGGCACGAGGTCGCCGAGGTCGTGTGCGCGGAAGGCGCCGACCTGGTCAACGACGCCTGGGGCGGGGTCGACCCGAAGCTCCTCGAGGTCGCAGCCGCCGCGGACGCCGGGTACGTCTGCACGCATGCGGGCGGGTACGCGCCACGGACCCGGCCGCACCGGGTCGCGTACGACGACGTCGTCGCCGACATGCTGCGGACAACCGTGGACCTGGCCCGGCGGGCCGTCGCGGCCGGGGTGCGCGCCGACGCCGTGCTCATCGACCCCGGGCACGACTTCGGCAAGAACACCCGCCACTCGCTGGAGTCCACCCGGCGGCTGCGACGAGCTCGTCGCCACCGGCTGGCCGGTGCTGGTCTCGTTGTCCAACAAGGACTTCGTCGGCGAGACCCTGGACCGTCCCGTCGGCGAGCGGCTGGTCGGGACGCTGGCCGCGACGTCGGTCAGCGCGTGGCTCGGCGCCCGCGTCTTCCGTGCCCACAACGTCGCAGAGACCAGGCAGACGCTCGACATGGTCGCGTCGATCGCCGGAACCCGTCCCCCGGCCGTCGCCCGTCGCGGCCTGGCGTGACGGGCGGCCCGGTCAGGGCTGCCCCTCGAGGTACTCCTCCGCCTCCTCGCGACCGCGCGGATGCCGACGGACCGGCTCTCGCACCGTGGCCGCGATCCCCGCGGCCAACGCGTCGAAGGCGTCGCCGACGGTGCGCACCCAGATCACCTCGGCCGCCGCCGCCGGGCGGACGAAGCCGGCCTCGACCAGCGCCTCGACCTGCGCCCGCAGCGGGCCGTACAGGTCGCTCGGGTCCAGCACCACCACCGGCTTGCCGTGCATCCCCAGCGAGCGCGCGACCCAGATCTCGAGGAGCTCCTCGAGGGTCCCGATGCCGCCGGGAAGGGTGAGGAACGCGTCGGCCCGCGCGTCCATCAGCCCCTTGCGGTCGCGCATGCCTTCGGTGACCACGAGCTCGTCCGCCTCGTGGTCGGCGACCTCGGCGGCCTCCAGCGCGCGCGGGATCACCCCGAGCGTGTGCGCGCCGCCCGCCCGCGCGGCCCGCGCGACCGCGCCCATCATCGACACCGAGCCGCCGCCCGAGACCAGCCGCCAGCCGCGCTGGGCGACCGCGGTGCCGACCTGCCCGGCGAGCTCGACGTACGCCGGGTCGATGCGTTCGCTGGACGAGCAGAAGACGCACAGCGCCGGCGACCGCCCCGCTGTCGGGGCCGGGGCGTCCGGGCTCACGTGCCGTTGCGGGGCAGCTCGCCGGCGGCCCGCATCTCGGCGTCCGCCAGCGCCACCAGCGAGGCACGCTCGTTCGACGACCGCACCTCGCGCTCCCGGCCGGCCATCGTCAGCGCAGCGATCGCCTCGTCCAGGTCGTCGGTGAGGTGCACCAGACCGAGGTCGGGCACGGAGATCTTCCCGGACGGCAGGACGGTCCCGCGCAGCCAGTCGAGCAGACCGCCCCAGTACCGAGTGCCGACGAGCACCACCGGGAAGGCCGTGACCTTGCGCGTCTGCACCAGGGTCAGCGCCTCGAACAGCTCGTCCAGGGTGCCGAATCCGCCCGGCAGCACGACGAAGCCCTGCGAGTACTTCACGAACATCGTCTTCCGCGCGAAGAAGTACCGGAACACGATGCCGACGTCGACCCAGTCGTTCATCTTCTGCTCGAAGGGCAGCTCGATCCCGAGCCCGACTGACACCCCGCCGGCGTCGCAGCAGCCCTTGTTGGCGCCCTCCATCACCCCAGGACCACCGCCGGTGATGACGGCGTAGCCGGCATCGGCCAGCGCGGCCCCGAGCCGCTCCGCGAACTGGTACTCGTCGTGGTCCCGCGGCGTCCTCGCGCTGCCGAACACGGACACGGCCGGCCCGAGCTCGGCGAGCGTGCCGAAACCCTCGACGAACTCGGACTGGATCCGCAGCACCCGCCACGGGTCGGTGTGCACCCAGTCGGTCGGCCCGCGCGAGTCCAGCAGCCGCTGGTCGGTCGTGCTGTCCGGGACCTGGTTGCCGCGCAGCCGTACCGGTCCGCGCTGACGCTCCTGCGACTGGGCCCGTTGCTCCGGCGCCGGCACCTCGGGCTGGGGATCGCTCACGGCTCCACGCTAGCCCGGCCGGCCGGGCCTGCCGGGGACGTTCAGGGACCGTTCACCCGACCGCCGGGGTTGCGTCCGGAATAGTTCTATGTTCAACTAAGTTTATTGAGCATTCAACAAAGTTGGAGAGGGTCGAGCCTCTCCGCCGGAGCCAGAGGAGCAACCCCATGACCGACCTTTCCACCGTCAGCGGTACCTGGAACCTGGACGTCGCACACACGCGGCTCGGCTTCGCGGCCAAGCACGCGATGGTCACCACCGTGCGGGGCGCGTTCGGTGAGTTCGAGGGCTCCCTGACCCTCGACGGCGACCACCCGGCCGACTCCCGCGCCGAGGTCACCATCCAGGCCGCGAGCTTCAGCAGCGGCAACGAGCAGCGCGACGGCCACGTCCGCGGCGCCGACTTCCTGGACGTCGAGAACCACCCCACGCTGGCCTTCCGTTCCACCGAAGTCCGCGCCGACGGCGACGAGTTCGTGCTCGTCGGCGACCTGACCATCCGCGGCACCACCCGGCCCGTCCAGATCGCGGTGGAGCTCGAGGGCGTGGAGAAGGACCCGTTCGGCAACCAGCGCATCGGGTTCTCCGGCGAGACCACGATCAGCCGCAAGGACTTCGGCCTGACCTGGAACGTCCCGCTCGATGGCGGCGGCCTCCTCGTCTCGGACAAGGTGAAGATCACCCTGGACGTCTCGGCGGTCCGCGTGGACGTGCTCGCGAACGCCTGACCCGACCTGCCTGCTCCGGCCTGCGGCCCCGGCGCCCTCACGGGTTCCGGGGCCGCGGCCTGTCCTCGTCCGTCGTGAACCCGGCCGTGATCAACCCCGGGTGAGCCAGGTGCGGAGCCGGTCCTCGCACTCGAAGATCTGCGCCACCGGCACGCTCTCCTCGCGGGTGTGCGCGAGCTCGGGGTCGCCGGGGCCGTAGTTGACCGCGGGGATGCCCAGCGCCGCGAACCGCGCCACGTCCGTCCAGCCGAACTTCGGCCGCGGCTGCCCGCCGACCGAGGCCAGGAAGGCGACCACGGCCGGGGCGTCGAGGCCCGGCCGCGCGCCCGCCGCGCCGTCCAGGCGCTCCACCTCGAACCCGTCGAAGACCTCCCTCGTGTGGACCTCCGCCTCGTCCAGCGTGCGGTCGGGAGCGAACCGGTAGTTGACCGTCACCGTGCACTCGTCCGGGATGACGTTTCCGGCCACCCCGCCCGCGATCCGCACCGCGTTGAGCCCTTCGCGGTACTCCAGGCCGTCGACCAGCACGCGCCGTGGCTCGTAGGCCCGCAGCCGGTCCAGCACCGGGGCTGCCGCGTGGATGGCGTTCACGCCGGTCCACGAGCGCGCGCTGTGCGCCCGCCGCCCCTCGGTCCGCACCTGCACCCGCAGGCTCCCCTGGCAGCCGGCCTCCACGGTCGCTCCGCTGGGCTCCATCAGGACGGCCAGGTCGGCGGTGAGCCAGTCGGGGTGCCGCTCGGCCAGGCGGCGCAGGCCGTTGCGCGGCTCCTCGACCTCCTCGCCGTCGTAGAAGACGTACGTGACGTCGTGGCCGGGGTCGGGCACGGACGCGGCCAGGCGGAGCGCGACCGCGACGCCGCCCTTCATGTCGCACGCACCGAGCCCGTGCAGCACGGCCCCGTCCAGCCGGCCCGGGAAGTTGCCCGCCTCCGGCACGGTGTCCAGGTGCCCGGCCAGCACGACCCGCTGGGAGCGTCCGGTCGACGTCATCGCCACCACCGCGTCGCCGTCGCGGTGCACCTGCAGGTGGTCCAGCCCGGTCAGCGCCACCTGCACGGCGTCCGCCAGCGCACCCTCCGAACCGCTCACCGAGTACACGTCGACCAGCGCCGCGGCCAGTGTCGGGCCGTCCTGACCCAGGTCCAGGGTGATCACCCGGCTACCGTAGCGGCGTGGACGAGGCACCCGGCGGGCGCAGCGCGGCAGGGGTCGGGCTGGCGACGTACGACCGCGACGGCCGCGTGCTCGACGTGTACTTCCCGCTGCCGATGCTCGGCCCGGACGCCCCGGTGCCGCCCGGGCTGGCCGACCTGGCCGGCACCGACGAGCTGCGCCGGACCCGTAGCGAGATCGTGGTGGTCCGCGCCGAGCTCGACGCGGCGCCTGCCGACGCCACCGACGTGTACCTGCGCCTGCACCTGCTCTCGCACCGTCTGGTCCGACCGCACGGCTGTTCGCTGGAGGGCCTGTTCGGGTTGCTGTCCAACGTGGTCTGGACGAGCGCCGGTCCGTGCGCCGTCGATGACTTCGAGGCGGCCCGCACCCGCCTGCGCGGCCGCGCGCCGCTGACGGTCCTCGGCGTGGACAAGTTCCCGCGGATGGTCGACTACGTGCTGCCGACCGGCGTACGGATCGCCGACGCCGACCGGGTGCGGCTCGGCGCGCACCTGGCCGAGGGCACCACCGTGATGCACGAGGGCTTCGTCAACTACAACGCCGGGACCCTCGGCGCGTCGATGGTGGAGGGCCGGATCTCGGCCGGCGTCGTCGTCGAGGACGGCTCGGACATCGGCGGCGGGGCCTCGGTCATGGGGACGCTGTCCGGGGGCGGCAAGGAGGTCGTCAGGATCGGGCGACGCTGCCTGGTCGGGGCCAACGCCGGCATCGGCATCTCGCTCGGGGACGACTGCGTGGTCGAAGCCGGCTGCTACGTCACCGCGGGCGCCAAGGTGGTGCTCCCGGACGGCTCCGTACGCAAGGCAGTGGAGCTGTCCGGCCGGCCGGGGCTGCTGTTCCGCCGCAACAGCGTCTCGGGTGCGCTGGAGGCGCTGCCCCGCACCGGGGACTGGGGCGGGCTGAACGAGGCCCTGCACAGCAACGACTAGCACCGGTCCCCGCACCCCGCGCCCTCATGCCTCCTGGGACGTCAGCCGATACACCCCTGGAGGGGTTCCGGCAGGGCCTAGGGGATGTTCAGCGTGCAGCTGGTCACGCGCGGCCGTACGGAGGGGACGCCGCAGGAGCGGCGTGCCGCGCTGCTGCGCGCCTACCACCTGGTCGAAGAGCTGCAGACCCCCGCTGCCGACCGGGCCCGCGCCGAGGTGACCGGCGCGGTCGCCGCCGCCGACGAGGCCGGCTGGACCGAGGTCTGCACCGCCCTGCGCTACGCCCAGGCCGTCGACGCGGTCGCCCACTCCCCCGCCGAGGCGCTCACCGCATGCAACCGGCTGGTCGACGACGCCGAGGCGGCCGGCGACCTCGGGCTGCTCGCCGCTGCGCTCGGGATGCGCGCCGAGCTCGCGGTCAGGGACGGCGACGTCGTCGGGTTCGGCCGGGACGCGAGCCGCGGCGTCGTGCTCCTGGACGCGGACGGCGACCCGCTGGCGCGGGTGAGCGGGATGATCAGCGTCGCCGTCGCGTACGAGGCGCTGAACCTGTGGGAGCTCGGCGACGAGCTGTACACCAGGGCCGAGGAGCTGCTCCCGCTGTGCGACGACCCGCTGCTGGCACCGGTGATCGGGCTGAACCGCGCGCTGACCTGGTTCTGGTGGACGGCCGCGCTGCTGGAGATCGGGGACCTCGACGCGGCGGCGCGCGTGCCCCGGACCGGTGCGATCGAGCACGCCGAGCTGCCGGACGGGTGGGGCCGCGAGCTGCAGGTCAGCCTGCTGGCCCGGCTGGTCCTGCTCGGGCAGAGCGACGACGACACGGTGCGCACGCTCACCGGTCTCGGTGTCGAGGTCGAGGGGCAGGACTGGCTGCCCTCGACGCAGGTGCACCTGGCGCTGGCGCATGCGCACCTTCAGGCCGGCCGGCTGGAGCCGGCCATGGTCGAGGCTCGCGCCGCCCAAGCGCTGACGCGCGCCCAGGGGACGATGTACGAGCAGTCGTTCGCGGACTGGACCGTGCAGCTCGTCGAGCACGCACTCGAGCCAGGTCACGGGACGGCCGTGCGTGCGTACGCGACGAGCCTGGCCAGGCAGCGGTGGGAGGACCGGCTCGGACGGCTGGCGAGCGCGCGCGAGCAGGTGCACCACCAGCGGCTGCGCACCGAGCACGAGCACCTGCTGCGCGTCACCCTCGAGGACCCGCTCACCGGGCTCGGCAACCGCCGGGCCTTCGACGAGCGGCTGGACTACCTGCGGGCGACGCTCGCCGTCGGCGCCCCGGTGGCGATGCTCGTCGTGGACGTGGACCGGTTCAAACCGGTCAACGACGTGTTCGGGCACGAGGCCGGCGACGAGGTGCTGCGGCGGATCGGGGCGCTGGTCACGTCCGTGCTCCGGCCCGACGACCTGGCGGTACGGCTGGGCGGTGACGAGTTCGGCGCGGTCATCACCGGCGCGCCGGCGGACGTGGTCCGGACCCGCGCGGACGCGGTCGGACGGCTGGTCGATGCCGAGGACTGGTCCCGGATCCGGCCGGGTCTGACGGTGACGGTCAGCGTCGGCGCCGCCTGCGGGTCGGGCCCCGACGACCTGGACACGCTGTACCGGCGCGCCGACGAAGCGCTGTACGGCGCCAAGGCCGACGGCCGCGGACTCTTGCGGATCGCCCGGTGAACCGCCTCCCCGCCCCGGTCGTTGCCTACGGATTGGTGGCTATCGCCACCAATCCGTAGGCAACGACGACGTAGGCAACGACCGGAGGGCGTCGGCTCAGGAGAGGCGGGCGGCTGCTGCGGCGACGCGTTCGTCGGTCGCGGTGAGCGCGACCCGCACGTGCCGAGCGCCGGCAGCGCCGTAGAAGTCTCCGGGGGCGACCAGGATCCCGCGCTCGGCCAGCCACCGCACGGAGTCCCGGCACGGCTCGTCCCTGGTCGCCCACAGGTACAGCCCCGCCTGCGAGTGGCCGATCGTGAAGCCGGCGCGGCCGAACGCCTCGACCAGCACCTCGCGCCGGCGCAGGTACCGCTCGCGCTGCACCACCACGTGCTCGTCGTCGTCGAGAGCCGCAGCCATCGCGGCCTGGACCGGGGACGGGACCATCAGCCCTAGGTGCTTGCGCAGCGCGACGAGCTCGGCGACCAGCGCGGGGTCTCCGGTGACGAACCCGGCCCGGTAGCCGGCGAGGTTCGAGCGTTTGGACAGCGAGTGCACGGCCAGCAGTCCTTCGTGGCTGCCGCCGCAGACGTCCGGGTGCAGCACGGACACCGGCTGCTCGGACCACCCCAGCTCCACGTAGCACTCGTCCGAGGCGACCACCGCGCCGCGCTCGCGCGCCCACGCGACCACCTTGGCCAGGTGCTCGGTCGGCAGCACCCGTCCGGTGGGGTTGGACGGGGAGTTGAGCCACACGAGGTCGACGCGCGCAGGTCCCAGCGCGACCAGCGAGTCGCCGGCCACCACCTGTGCACCGGCGACCAGCGCCCCCACGGCGTACGTCGGGTAGGCCAGCTCCGGGACGAGCACCCGAGCGCCGGGTCCGAGACCGAGCAGCCCGGCCAGCCCGGAGACGAGCTCCTTGGAACCGATGGTCGGCAGGACGTCGCCCGGGTCGACCTGCGCGCGCAGCGTCCGGTCCACCCAGCCGGCGGCCGCCTCGCGCAGCCGGGCGGTGCCCTGCACCGTCGGGTAGCCCGGGGCGTCGGACGCCGCACGCAGCGCCTCCTGGACGACGGCCGGCGTCGGGTCGACCGGGGTGCCGACGGACAGGTCGACGATGCCGTCGGGGTGCGCACGGGCGCGCTCGGCGTCCGCGGTCAGCAGGTCCCAGGGGAAGTCGGGCAGCCGCCCGGAGACCGGTCCGGTCAGTGCTCGACCGCCTGCGGGGGCAGCGCTGCCACGATCGGGTGGTCTTTCTCGATCTTGCCGAGCTTGGCCGCGCCGCCGGGTGACCCGAGGTCGTCGAAGAACTCGACGTTCGCCTTGTAGTAGTCCTTCCACTGCTCGGGGACGTCGTCCTCGTAGAAGATCGCCTCGACCGGGCAGACCGGTTCGCACGCACCACAGTCCACGCACTCGTCCGGGTGGATGTAGAGCATCCGCTCGCCCTCGTAGATGCAGTCGACCGGGCACTCCTCGATGCACGCCCGGTCGAGGACATCGACACATGGCAGGGCGATGACGTAGGTCACCGAGCTCCTCCTTGCTGCGGCGCCCGGGCGATCCCGGTGCGTCTGGACGCCACCTAGTATCGCCAGCGCCCCGCTCCCTGTCTTGCCCGGGTCACCGCTAGGAGGGCCGCGTGTCGTCGCCGGAGTGCCGGACCACCGTGGCGAGCCTGGAGGCCGTGGCCGCGCGCGGCTGGCGGGGTACGGAGACCGAGCCGCTGGGGGGCTGGCTGCTGCGCGCGGCCGGCGGTTTCACCGGACGGGCCAACTCGGCCCTCCCGCTCGGTGACCCGGGGCTGCCGGTCGGCCCGGCGATCACCCGGGTGGAGGACTGGTACGCAGCCCGCGGGTTGTCGCCTCGGTTCCTGCTCCCGCTGCCGGACGCCCGGGCGGTCGACGACGAGCTGGCCGCACGCGGCTGGCTGCTCGGCGACGTGGTCCGGGTGCTCGTCGCACCGGTCGCCGGCCTGGCGGCGGGAGGCGTGGCGGACCGGGCGGCCGGCCGCCCCGCGGTGCGGCTGGACGACCGGCCGGACGACGCGTGGGTGGCGGCCTACCACTACCGGGGCGGCGTGCTGCCGCCCCGTGCGCGCGAGGTCATCGAGCACGGCGACACGCTCGCGTTCGCGTCGGTCCGCGACGGCGACGGACGCGTGCTCGCGATCGCCCGCGGCTCGGTCGACGCGGCCGCCGACGGGGTCGGCTGGCTCGGGGTCACCGCGGTCGAGGTGGACCCGCCGGCGCGCCGCCAGGGCCTGGGCGGGGTGATCCTGCGCGGGCTCGCCGGCTGGGCGCAGGAGCGGGGCGCCGGCTGCTGCTACCTGCAGGTCGCGGCGGACAACGCCGCAGCCCTCGCGCTGTACGCAGGCGCGGGGTTCGCCGAGCACCACACCTACCAGTACCGGCTGGCACCTGGCTGACATATCGTCTCGCCGTACGAGACGATATGTCCCATATGATGGATGGCGCGGGTAGGGTCGGCCGCATGGGCTGGGACGCGCAGGCGTACGACGAGCGGTTCGGGTTCGTCAGTGGCTACGGCCGCGGCCTCGTCGAGCTGCTCGGCCCGCGCTCCGGCGAGGCGGTGCTCGACCTGGGCTCGGGGACCGGGCAGCTCGCCGCCGAGATCGCTGCGTCCGGCGCATCCGTGCAAGGACTGGACCGCGACGAGCAGATGGTCCTGCGGGCCCGCGCCCGGTACCCCGACCTGACGTTCCGGCTTGGCGACGCCCGCACCTTCACCGTGCCCGGGCCGGTCGACGCGGTGTTCTCCAACGCGACCCTGCACTGGGTCCCGGTCGGCGACCAGCCCACGGTCCTGGACCGGGTCCGCGCCGCGCTGCGTCCGGGCGGACGCTTCGTCGCCGAGATGGGCGGCGCGGAGAACGTCGCCGCCCTGCTGGCCGCCGCCGACCGTGCGCTGGTCGAGCTCGGGCTGGAGCCCGTCCCGCACCCTTGGTGCTTCCCGTCCCCGGCCGAGCAGGCCGCGCGGCTCCAGTCGGCCGGCTTCGACGTCCGGCTGCTGAAGCACTTCGCCCGGCCGACGCGGCTCGCCGACGGCGACAGCGCCGCGGACCTGTTCCGGATGTTCGGCCAGTGGCTGCTCGAGGCCACTCCCCCGGACCGCCACGACGAGCTGCTCGCCGCCGTCGACCGCCACGCCGGCCCGGCCCTGCGCGACGCCGACGGCCGGTGGACCGCGGACTACGTACGGCTGCGGTGGTGGGCCGTCGCCCGGTAGCCCGCCGACGCCCGGCCCGCAAGGATGGGGGACGGTGCCGAACGAGCCGGAGCGCAGGCCAAGAAGACGCGAGGAGAGCAGCCATGCAGCTGGGAATGGTCGGGCTGGGGCGGATGGGCGCCGGCATGGTGCGGCGGCTGATGCGCGCCGGCCACGAGTGCGTGGTCTTCGACGTGAACCCGGGCTCCGTCGCCGCGCTGACCGCGGACGGGGCCCGGGGCGCGTCCTCGCTCGCGGAGTTCGTCGGCATGCTGGCCGGCCCGAAGACGGCGTGGGTGATGGTGCCCGCAGCGTTCACCCAGCAGACGGTCGACGAGCTCGCGGCGCTCATGAGCGAGGGCGACATCATCGTCGACGGCGGCAACTCGTACTACCGCGACGACGTGGACACCGCGGCCCGGCTGGCACCGCGCGGGATCCGGTACGTGGACTGCGGCACCAGCGGCGGGGTGTTCGGGCTCGAGCGCGGCTACTGCCTGATGGTCGGTGGCCCCGACGACGCGGTCGGGCACCTCGCCCCGGTCTTCGAGAGCCTCGCCCCCGGTTTCGACGCGGCTGGGCGCACCCCCGGATTCGACGGTGACCCGACCACCGCCGAGCGGGGCTGGTTGCACTGCGGCCCGAACGGCGCCGGCCACTTCGTGAAGATGGTGCACAACGGGATCGAGTACGGGCTCATGGCGGCCTACGCCGAGGGGCTGGCGATCCTGCGCCACGCCGACGCCGGGCGCGAGGAGCGCGCCGCCGACGCCGAGACGACCCCGCTGCGCGACCCGCAGTACTACCAGTACCAGCTGGACATCCCGGCCGTCGCCGAGGTGTGGAGGCGCGGCAGCGTGGTCGCGTCCTGGCTGCTCGACCTCACGTCCAAGGCCCTGCAGGCGGACCCGGAGCTGTCCGGGTTCGGCGGGCGGGTCTCGGACTCGGGCGAGGGACGGTGGACCGTGCTCGCCGCGGTGGACGAGGGGGTGCCCGCGTACACGATCACGGCGGCGCTGTTCGAGCGGTTCTCCTCGCGCGGGAACGCCGAGTACGCCGACAAGATCCTCTCCGCGATGCGCAAGGAGTTCGGCGGGCACGCCGAGCAGGCGCACGGCGGGAGGAGCTGAGCCGATGCCGTACCGCATCGACCGGACCCCGCAGTGGGCTGCGCTGCAGGCGCACCGCGAAGAGCTCGGTGACGTGACGCTGCGCGAGCTGTTCGCGGCGGACCCGGCCCGCGGCACCACGCTGACCGTCCAGGCCGGTGACCTGTACCTGGACTACTCGAAGAACGTCCTGACCGCGCAGACCGTACGGCTGCTGGTGGCGCTGGCCGAGCAGGCCGGGCTGCGCGAGCGGATCGAGGCGATGTTCACCGGCGAGCACATCAACACGACCGAGGACCGAGCGGTCCTGCACGTCGCCCTGCGGATGCCGCGGACCGAGACCCTCGTCGTCGACGGTCAGGACGTCGTCGCCGACGTGCACGACGTGCTCGACCGGATGGGCTCGTTCGCCCGCGACGTCCGCGGGGGCGCCTGGACCGGCCACACCGGGCTGCGCATCCGTACGGTCGTGAACATCGGGATCGGCGGGTCGGACCTCGGGCCGGCGATGGCGTACCAGGCGCTGCGCGCGTACGCGGACCGCTCGCTGGAGCTCCGCTTCGTGTCCAACGTCGACCCGACCGACATGACCGAGGCGCTGCAGGGGCTGGACCCCGCGCAGACGCTGTTCATCGTGTGCTCGAAGACGTTCTCCACCCAGGAGACGCTGGCCAACGCGACCGCGGCGCGGGAGTGGCTGCTGCGCGGCCTCGGGCTCGAGGAGGGCAAGGACGATGGCGCCGTCGCGCGGCACTTCGTCGCGGTCTCGACCCAGGCCGACCGGGTCGCGGCGTTCGGGATCGACACCGCCAACATGTTCGGGTTCTGGGACTGGGTCGGTGGGCGCTACTCGTTCGACTCGGCGGTCGGGCTGTCGTTGATGGTCGCCATCGGCCCGGTGCAGTTCGGCGAGATGCTCGCCGGGTTCCGCACGATCGACGAGCACGTCCGGCACGCGCCGTTCGAGCGGAACCTGCCCGTGCTCCTCGGGCTGATCTCGGTCTGGTACGGCGACTTCTTCGGCGCGCAGAGCCAGGCCGTGCTGCCGTACAGCCAGTACCTCGCGCGGTTCCCTGCCTACCTGCAGCAGCTGTGCATGGAGAGCAACGGCAAGTCGGTGACCCGCGACGGCGACCCGGTGCACTGGGACACCGGCGAGATCGTCTGGGGCGAGCCCGGGACGAACGGGCAGCACGCGTTCTACCAGCTGCTGCACCAGGGCACCCGGCTGGTGCCGGCCGACTTCATCGGCTTCGCGCAGCCGGTGCACGACCTGGACCGCATGCACGACCTCTTCAGCTCCAACCTGCTCGCCCAGCCGCGCGCGCTCGCGTTCGGGAGGACGGCCGACGAGGTGGCTGCCGAGGGCGCCGCGCCGGACGTCGTCGCCCACAAGGTCATGCCGGGCAACCGGCCGTCGAACACGATCCTCGCCCCGCAGGTGACGCCGTTCGTGCTCGGGCAGCTGGTGGCGACGTACGAGCACCGGGTGCTGACCCAGGGCGTGGTGTGGGGACTGGACTCGTTCGACCAGTGGGGGGTGGAGCTCGGCAAGGTGATGGCCAACCAGCTCGCGCCGCTGCTCACCTCCGCGGGCGCGCCGGACCTCTCCGGCCTGGACTCCTCCACGGCCGAGCTGGTGCGGCGGCTGCGCGCCGGCCGGCACGGCTGACCGCGGCACCGGACCCGTCGTGCTGCGCCTGTACGACACCCGCGCCCGGGCCACCGTCGACATCGTGCCGGCCCGTGCCGGAGTGCTGACGCTGTACTGCTGCGGCCCGACCGTGTACCGGGACGCGCACGTCGGCAACCTGCGGACGTTCCTGCTCGGCGACCTGGTCCGGCGCACGGCCGAGCTGGACGGCCTGCAGGTCCGGATGGTGCAGAACGTCACCGACGTCGGGCACATGGCCGACGACGACGACCTCGCCGTGTCCGGGTCGGACAAGGTGCTCGCCGGGGCTGCGGCCGAAGGGCGCGAGCCGATGGACGTGGCCCGGCACTACGAGGCCGCGTTCCACTCCGACCTGGCGCTGCTCGGGATCCGGCCGGCGCAGGCGTACCCGCGCGCCAGCGAGTCCATCGGACTGATGCTCGACCTCATCGCTCGGCTGGTCGAGCGCGGGCACGCCTACGTCGGAGACGACGGCTCGGTCTTCTACGACGCGGCGAGCTTCCCGACGTACGGCGCGCTGTCCGGGAACCGGCTCGACGCGCTGCGTCCCGGGCACCGCTTCGAGGGTGCGGTCGACGAGGCCAAGCGGTTCCACGCGGACTGGGCGCTGTGGAAGCGTGCCGGGGACCGCCGCCAGCTCGTGTGGGACTCGCCGTGGGGGCCCGGCTTCCCCGGCTGGCACATCGAGTGCTCGGCGATGTCGGTGCACTTCCTCGGCGACGTGATCGACGTGCACACCGGCGGCATCGACCTGCGCTTCCCGCATCACGAGGACGAGCGCGCGCAGTCCGACGCCGCCGTCGGGCACGAGGTGGTGCGGCACTGGCTGCACGGCGAGCACCTCCTGTTCGAGGGCCGGAAGATGGCCAAGTCGAGCGGCAACGTCGTCCTGCTGCGTGACGTCGTCGCGCGCGGGCTGGACCCGCTCGCCCTGCGGCTGGCGTTCCTGGGCACGCGGTACCGCACCCAGGTGGACCTGAGCTGGGACGCGATCGCCGCCGCCGACCGGCAGCTGACCCGGTGGCGGGACCGCGTCGCCGACTGGGCCGAGGAACCGTCCCGGCCGGTCCCGACGGAAGTGGCCGAGGTGCTGCTCGGCGTGCTGCTGGACGACCTGGACACCCCGCGTGCCCTGCAGGCCCTGCGCCGGCTGGAGCGCGACGAGGCGGTCCCGGCCGGCGCGAAGTTCGAGACGTTCGCGTACGCCGACCGGGTGCTCGGCCTGGACCTGGTCCGGTCGGTCGGCCGGCCCCGCGACGCAGGCGCAGCCGGCGACCTGCCGGCCGGTGCTGCCGAGCTCCTGGCGGCCCGCGATGCGACCCGGGCCGCGAAAGACTGGCCCGAGTCGGACCGGTTGCGGGCCGCGCTGGCCGCCCTCGGCGTCCAGGTCACCGACACCCCGGCCGGCCAGACCTGGACCCGCACCCACCCCTGACCCGGCCGTTCCACACCCGGTGTCGGGGTGGATGGCACGGTCTGCCGCGGGTACCACCCCGACGCCGGGTGTGGAACGGCTCGACGGCGCGGCGGCGCTCATCGGTCGCCGCCGAGAAGGGTAGGGAGGTTGACGACGATCGCCTCCTGAGTACTGCGAGCGATCACCACCACGGCCTCTTCGTCCGGCGACGGGTTCTCCTCGCGGTGCGGCGTGTACGGCGGCACGAAGACGAAGTCGCCGGGGGCGGTCTCGATCCGCACCTCGACGCCGCCGTCGGCGAAGACGAACACCGGGTGGCCGGCGACGACGTAGATCGCGGTCTCTGACTCGCCGTGGTGGTGGTCGCCCGAGCTCGTGGCCGGGTCGACGTGGGTACGGCCCATCCACAGCCGCTCGGACCCGACGGCGGCACCGGAGACCGCGGCGAACCGGCGCATGCCTGGCGTCTGCGCGGTGTCCGGGCTCAGCGACGTCCCGGCGACGTGCTCGAGCCGGCGGTGCCAGGGCGTGCCGCCGGAGTCGCTGGTCGGGTCGGAGCCACCCACGGTCGGATCGTACGGCTGGTCGGATCGCGCGGCCGTCCTTGCCGGGCGGCGGGCCGCGGGGAGACACTCCGAGCATGGCGACCCTGGACCTGCCGTCCGCCGGACCCGACCCTGCCGGACCCGACCCGATCGACGTCGGGCCGGAGATCGAGTTCTCGGACGTGCCGGACGCCGGGCCGGACGTCCCCGTCGACCCGCACTGGGCGGACCTGCGCGGCGGCGTGCTCCCGGCCGTCTACATGCCGCCGTCGATGGCTGGCCTCGGGCCGCGGTCGACGTGGCTGCGCGGCATGGCCGTGGTCCTCGCGGCGATGTTCGTGCTGGCGACGGCAGCCGGGGTGTGCCTCACGTACGGCCCGCCGCACGTCTGGCCCTGACCGCTCGGTGGTCCACACCCTGCGCTACGGCCCGCATCCCGAGCAGTACGCGGACCTGTGGCTGCCCGACGGCCCCGGCCCGCACCCGGTCGTGGTGAGCCTGCACGGCGGCTACTTCCAGGCGCAGTACGGCCTGGACCTGCACGAGCCGATGGCGCGGCGCCTCGTCGAGGCCGGCTGCGCGGTCGCGAACGTCGAGTACCGGCGCGCCGACGCGGGCGGGTCGTTCGAGGAGTCCACCGCCGACGTCGTGGCCGCCGTGGGCGCGCTCGACGTGCTCGACGGGCTCGACGGGGTCGATCTGCGGCCCGGGCTGGCCGTGGTGGGGCACTCGGCCGGGGGGTACCTCGCCCTGTGGGCAGCCGCGCACCCGCAGGTGCGCCTGGTCGTCGCCCTCGCCGCCGCGTCCGACCTGGTGGACTGCGTGCGCGGCGGGTACGACGGCGGCGGTATCGTGCGCTGGATGGGCGCGACACCGCAGGCCGCGCCGGAGCGGTACGTGGCCGCCGACCTGCTCGCGCGGCTGCCCACCGCAGCGACGACGTGGCTGGTCCACGGCACGGCGGACCCGCTCGTCCCGGCCGCGCAGAGCGTCCGGTTCGCTGCGGCGGCGAGGGCCGCCGGCGACGACACGCACCTGGAGCTCCTCGACTCCGAGGGCCACTTCACGGTCATCGAGCCCGGTTCGGACGCGTTCGGGCGATGGTTCGGCGTGGTCCGCGCCTGGGCGGAGCCGGGCCGATGACGACCGACCAGCTGGCCGACCAGGCCGGGCAGCTGGACGCGGCCGACCCGCTGGCCGGGGTGCGCGACCGGTTCGCGCTGCCGCCCGGCATCGTCTACCTGGACGGCAACTCCCTCGGCGCGCTACCGGCCTCGGTGCCCGGCCGGGTGGACGACGTGGTGCGCCGGCAGTGGGGGCAGCAGCTGATCGGCGCCTGGGACGGCAGCGACTGGTGGCAGGCGCCGCAGCGCGTCGGCGACCGCGTGGCCCGCTTCCTCGGCGCCGCGCCGGGACAGGTCGTCGTCACCGACAGCACCAGCGTGAACCTGTTCAAGCTGCTCGTCGCGGCGCTGCGGACCGCAGCCGTCAACCCCCAGGGCCCGCGCGCGGAGATCCTCCTGGACGGGCACACGTTCCCCACTGATGCGTACGTGGCGGAGTCGGTCGCGCGGCTGACCGGTGCGAGCGTGCGCCGGGTCGACCCGGACGGCGTCGGCGACGCGCTGACGGCGCGGACGGCGGTGGTGCTGCTCAACCACGTCGACTACCGCACCGGGCGCCTGCTCGACATGGCGGCGCTGACGACGGCGGTCCACGGCGCGGGTGCGCTGGCGTTCTGGGACGTCTCGCACAGCGTCGGCGTGCTGCCGCTCGAGCTGGACCGGCTCGGCGTCGACCTCGCGGTCGGCGCCACCTACAAGTTCCTCAACGGCGGGCCGGGCGCACCGTCGTTCGCCTACGTCCCGCACGCGGCGCAACCCGGGTTGGACCAGCCGCTGACCGGATGGGGTGGGCACGCCGACCCGTTCGCGATGCAGACGGAGTACGTCCCGGCCGACGGGATCGCGCGCGTCCGCAGCGGGACGCCGGACATCGTCTCGCTGCTGACTCTGGACGCCGCGCTGGACGTCTGGGACGGCGTCGACCTGGCACAGGTCCGGGCGAAAGGGCTGCGGCTGACGGCGTTCTTCATGGACTGCGTCGACGCCCTGGTGCTGCCCGGTGCCGCAACCGTGGTCACCCCGCGCAGCGACGACCGCGGGCACCAGGTGAGTGTCGAGGTCGCCGACGCGGCAGGCCTCGTCACCGCCCTGGCCGGCAAAGGTGTCGTCGTCGACCATCGGCCGCCGGCGCTGCTGCGGTTCGGGTTCGCGCCGCTGTACATCGGCTACCGCGACGCGTTGCGGGCGGCGCGAGTGCTGGCCGGGCTGCTCGCCGGCTAGCTCTCCTGCTGGACCGGGACCGCGGCGGTGCGGCTCTGTCGGAGCGCCCAGTCGTACACGACCGAGGTGCGCAGCACGACGTCCTGGACCGAACGGTTCCCGCGGCTGAGCAGGATCCAGGCCAGCCCGATCGGGAAGAACACGCAGAACGCGGCGCGGACGAACGCGCCCGGCCATGACATCCGGTTCCCGCGCCAGTTCACGACCCGCAGGCCGAGCAGCTGGCCGCCGTAACTGCGGCCGGTCGTGGCCCAGGCGATCGTCAGGTAGAGGGTCGAGACGATGTACCCGTCCACCAGCACCAGTCCGATCGAGGGGGCCGGGAACGAGAAGGACTTCGGGTCCAGGATGAACCGCACGGCGGCCCAGCCGAGCCAGGTGCCGATCAGCACCGCGATGACGAGAGCCGAGGTCGACGCCGCCGGCAAGCACGCGCGTGACGATGCCCGCGCGATGGCCCTGGAAGTCCCGCGCCACCAGCGGCACCTCGCTGCGGCCGGGGCCGTCGGGCACGGCGGTCACGGCTGCTCCGGGGCGTCGCCGGCCGGCGACGCCGTCTTGCGGCCGCCGCGTCGCAGCAGCATCCGGTCCACGAATCGCGAGACGGCGCGGTCGGCGTCGATGCTCTGCAGCCGGATGCCCTGCACGGTCTCGTAGGCGATCGACCCGCTGGACTCGCGGATGATCTCGGGGAGGTCGATCTCCTCGATCACGTACTCGGCGACGGACGCCAGGTCCACCCGCTGCATCACGAGCTCGGTCAGGTTGAGCTGGTCGAGGGCGTCGTTGACGACCGCCCCGAGGTCGACCTTCTCCCGGACGACCGCTGTGAGGTCGACCTCCGCGAGCACCTGCTCGACGAGCAGCCCGACGTCGATGCGGGTGACCGCGTCGCCGACCAGGCGGTCCAGGTCCAGCTCGGCGAGCGCCTGCGCGGCGGCGTCGTCCAGGTCGAGGCGGGCCAGCGCCTGACGTACCAGCTCGTCCAGGTCGAGGCGGGTCATCACCCGGTCGACGACGGCCGAGATGTCGACCCGGTCCACGACCGCGGCGAGCAGCCGGTCGACGTCCACCAGGTCGAACGCGAGCCCGACCGTGTCGGTCGCCACCGAGCCGGACCACCGGCCGAGCTCTCCCACCGCGACCGGACGTTCCCGGCGCCAGGTCGCGGCCGCGTGCTCCAGCGCCGTCGCCGGGTGCAGCGCGCGCGGCACCAACGGAGGCGCCAGCGCGAGACCGACCACCGGGGCGGCGACCCGGCCGCCCAGCCGGATGACCTGACCGCCTACCCGGGCCGCGCCCCAGCCCAGTCCCAGACCGACCTCGACCACCGACGCCGCCGGCAACGAGGACGGCGACCGCGCGCCGGCCGCCCGCTCGGGTACGGAGGTCGCGGTGCCGCCGGCCGCCCGGACGAGCATCTCGAGGCCGAGCGCCACGAGACCGAACGCCGCCGTCACCGCCTCCGCGACGAAGGCGGCCGTGTCCGGTGCCGGTGCCGCGACGACGACCGGCAGCGTGCTCGGTTCGGACGGGGTGCCCGGTCCAGACGGGGTGCTCGCGTCCATGCCGCTCCTGCCTCGGCCGCCCGACGGATGCCGACTGAGGCAAACCTACGGTGGAGTACGCCAGTAAGCCTGCCGTACTGCACCGTAGGTTCGCTCGCAAGCGGGCGCAGGCGGTCAGTCGGTGAGGCGGCGGTAGTGGCCGCGGTGGTACATGAGGGGCTCCGCGGCCGGGTCCTCGACCGTGGCGCCGAGCACCAAGCCGACCACGATCGTGTGGTCGCCTCCGTCGAGCTCGGCGCTGGTCCGGCACTCGAAGACGGACAGGGACCCGTCCAGCACCGCAGCACCGGTGAGCGGCCCGCGCCGGTGCGGGATCCGGTCGAGCTGCCCCTCGAGCGGACGGCCCTTCGTGGCCAGCCACGCGGCCGACGCCAGCGCCGACTCCGGCAGCACCGACACCGCCCAGAGCCGCGCCGCCAGCACCGCGTCGTGGAACCGGGTCGACCGCTCGGCGCACACGAGCACGAGCATCGGGTCGAGCGAGACCGCGGTGAACGAGTTGACCGTCATCGCGTGGTCGACGCCGTCCAGCACAGTGGTGACGACGGTGATGCCGGTCGCGAACTGCGACGCCGCACGCCGGAAGTCGGCCTCGGACGGTGGTCCTGCTGACGGCACCACTGGACCCTACCCGGGCCGCACCGGGGTAGATCAGCGGGCGCGCTCAGCCCAGGACGTGCCCGGACAGGCGGGCGTTCTCGATCACCAGCGCCGCCGGCGACTCGACCAGCCGCAACGTGTTCAGCGACGTCTCGCCCCACGCGTTCTTGGTCGCGCTGGACAGGCCGAGCACCCCGATGATCCGGCCGCGGGCCTTGAGCGGCATCGACAGGAACGTCGCCATGCCGCCCTCGTCCTCGGCGCCGAGCATGCCGTTGGGGTCGGCCACCCGCGGGACCAGGTCGGCCACGTCGACCGACTGGCCGGTCACCTGGCCGGCTGCGCCTGCGATGGCACCGAAGAACTCCGCGTACTGCTGGTGCGAGGTGTCCCGCGCGAACGTCACGTACGTCGAGCGGTCGTCGAGCATCAGCACGGCCGCGAGGTCGTAGTCGACGACGCGGCCGAGCACGGTCAGCACCGCGGCCACGGTGTCCTCGAACCCGAACACCTCGGAGGCGATGGACGTGACCTCGGCGTGCACCTGCGCCTCGAACAGCTTGCGGTCGAGCAGGTCGCCGATCCGCGCGTACACGTCGTCGTCGACCAGCTGCACCGGGTCGGGCACCAGGCGGGCCCGGCCGCCGCGGCGCTCGTCGGCCGCGGCGATGACCTCGCGGACGGCGGCCACGAGCTGCGGCGCCTCGAAGTCCTTGGACAGGAACCGGTCGGCGCCGACCAGCGCGCCCCAGTAGCGGTCGGTCGCAGCGTCCAGCGAGGTCAGCAGGATCACCGGGATGTCCGCGGTCTGCCAGTCGTCCTTGAGCACGCGCGCCGCGACGTAGCCGGACACGCGCGGCATCTGGACGTCCAGGATCACTGCGTCGGGCTGGGTGGCGAAGACCGTCTGCACGGCCTCGACGCCGTCCTCGGCCTGGACCGTGCGCATGCCGTCGCGCTCGAGGACGGTGCCCACGATCTTGCGCAGCGTGGGGCTGTCGTCCGCGATCACCACGGTGAGCTGCGGTGCGTTGTCGCTGTCCACGGTGCGGTCCTGGCCCTTCTGGGGTCTGTCAGCGCCCGATCAGGCGTCGGACGGTATCTACGAGGTCGGCCTGATCGAACTCACTCTTGAGCAGGTAGGCACTGGCTCCCGCATCCAGGCCGGCCCGCTTGTCGGCGTCGTCGCCGCGCGAGGTCATGATCACGACCGGGACGTTCTCCCAGCCGCGGGTGCGCCGGATCTTGCGGGTGAGCGTGAACCCGTCCATGCCGGGCATCTCCACGTCGGACAGCACCAGGTCCACCGGGGCCTGGCCCAGCCGGGCGGCTCCGTCCGACCCGTCGACGGCGGTGACCACGTCGTAGCCCGCCCCCTCGAGGATGACCCGCTGCAGCTCGCGCACGCCGACCGAGTCCTCGACGACGAGCACCCGAGGACGCTTGCGCTTGGCCGCGGCGCCGGCGGCGTCCGTCGGCTGGCCCGGCTCCCCGGGCTCGGACGCGGGGCGCGTGGCCGGGTCGACCGCGGAGCCGTCGTGCGCGGCGAGCACCGGCAGCCCGGCGCCGAGTTGGTGCAGGGCGAGCTCGCGCAGGTCGAGCAGCAGCATCACGCCGCCGTCGCCGTCGATCGTCGCCCCGCCGAGCGCGGGCATCCGGCCCATGAAGGCACCCAGGTCCTTCACGACGAGCTCCAGCTCGCCCTCCAGCACGTCGACGGCCCAGGCGAGCTGCTCGCCCGTGCCGCCGTAACGCACGACCACGGCCGCCTTCTGCGACCGCTGCCCGGGCACGTCCAGGGCGCTGCCCAGGTCGGCCAGCGGGATCGTCGACCCGTGGCGCACCAGGACGGGCGCGCCGGCGACCGTCTGCATCGGGGTGTCCTTCAGGTTCAGCGTCTCCACGACGTTGGTGACCGGGAGCGCGTACCGCTCGTCGCCCACCCGGGCGACCAGGCACCGGAGCACGCCGAGGGTCACCGGCAGGGTCATCTCGAAGCGGGTCCCGGCACCGGGCTCGCTCTCCACCTCGACCGAGCCGCCCAGGTCCTCGACCGCCATCCGTACGACGTCCAGGCCGACGCCGCGGCCCGAGGTCTCGGTGACCTGGGTGCGGGTGGTGAAGCCGGGCACGAACATCACCGACAGCAGCGCCTGGCCGGTCGCCGTGGTGTCCGCGGGCAGCAGGCCGGCCTCGACGGCCGCCGCGCGCAACCCGTCCTCGTCGATGCCCACGCCGTCGTCGGCCACCTGGATCACCACGGCGGCGCCGGCGGCCCGGGCCGACACCCGGACGACGGCCGGGCCGTGCTTGCCGGCCGCGGCGCGTTCGGCCGCGGACTGGCAACCGTGGTCGACGGCGTTCGTCACCAGGTGCTTGAGCGCGTCGGCGACGCCGTCCAGCACCCGGGTGTCCAGCTCGACGTCCTCGCCCTCCAGCACCAGGCGCACATCCTTGCCGGTCGCCGTGGCGACCTCGCGGACGAGCTGCGGGAAGCTGGCCACGACCCGGCGGACCGGGACCATCGCCAGGCCCATGGCGCCCTCGCGGACCGAGCCGACCTTGGCCTGGGTGTCCTCGAGCCGGCCGCGCAGGTCGCGGGTGGCCGCCTGCAGCCGGTCGCCCAGCGCGATCAGCGCGTGCACGTGCTCGGCGATGCCCTCGGCGCCCTCGCCCCGGTGCAGGACCGCCTGCCGCAGGACCCCGGTCCACTGCGCGTGGTCCGCCGCGGCGGCGCCGAGCCGCCCGACGGCACGCTCCATCCGGCGCAGCTCGAGCTCGGCCTCGCCGACCACGTCGAGCAGGTCGTGCACCCGTCGGGTGGGCACGCGGACGGTGTCGCCACGACGGCCGTACGTCTC
This sequence comes from uncultured Actinomycetota bacterium, assembly GCA_963711005.1. GTDB lineage: Bacteria > Actinomycetota > Actinomycetes > Prado026 > Prado026 > CAVQCJ01. Next base: position 356,505 of record CAVQCJ010000002.1, read on the forward strand.
CGCCGCCTCGGCCGCGTCGTCGGCCTCGGCCTCGGGGCTGCCGAGCCGGGGCACCTCGACCGGGTCCTCACCGTCCAGGGCGCGGTCCAGCGCGGCCGCCAGGGCCGCCAGGTCGTCCGGGCTCGCGGGCCGGTCGGTGCCGGGCATCGCGCGGCCGATCCCCTCGGCCGCCGCCAGCAGCAGGTCCACGAGGTCGCGACGGACCACGAACCGTCCGTCCCGCAACGCGCCGAGCAGGTCCTCCGAGCGGTGCGCGAGGCTGACCACACCCTCCAGAGCGAGCGCGCGCGCCGAGCCCTTGACAGTGTGCGCGTCGCGGAACAGCGACGCGATCAGCTGCTTGGGCGCAGGGTGCTCCTCGAGCCGCAGCAACCCGTCCCGCAGCGAGGCCAGCTTCTCGTCCACCTCCGCGCGGAAGATCGTGACGAGCTCGGGGTCGTCGGTCCAGCCGCTCATCGGCAGCGCCGCCTCAGCTGACCCGGAACTGCGCGATGGACGCGCGCAGCTCGGCGGCCAGCTCGTTGAGCTGCGCGGCCGCTGCTGCCGACTGTTTCGACCCGACCACGTACTGGCGGGACACGTCCGACACCTGGGTCATCGCGGACACGACCTGGTCCGACGCCGACCGCTGCTGCTGGGTCGCGATGGAGATCTCCTTGGCGGCCGTCGTGGTCTCGTCGACCATGCCGGAGATCCGCTCCAGGGCGTCGACCACGTCGCGGGCCAGCTCCGAGCCGTGCCGCACCTCGCGGGTGCCCTCCTCGCTGGCCAGGATCGTCGCGTTCGTCTCGGACTGGATCTGGGCGACGATCGCCTGGATCTGACCGGTCGACTCCTGCGCGCGCTCGGCCAGCTTGCGCACCTCGGCGGCGACGACGGCGAAGCCGCGGCCGTGCTCGCCGGCCCTGGCGGCCTCGATGGCCGCGTTGAGCGCGAGCAGGTTGGTCTGGTCGGCCAGGTCGTCGATGACCTCGAGGATGCGACCGATCTCCTGGCTCTTCTCGCCCAGGGACAGGGCACGGCTGCTGATCGAGTCCACCCGGGCCGCGATCGAGTCCATCGCCCCGACCGAGGCGTTGACCGCGACCCGGCCGTCCTCGGCGTAGCGCAGCGTCTCGGCCGCGTAGCGCGCCACCGACTCGGCGGTGTCCGCGATCTGGGCGGCGGTGGCCGCCAGCTCCTCGATCGTCGAGGTGGTCTCGGCGACGGCCGAGGACTGTTGCGTCGCACTGGCCGCGTGCTCCTCGGCGGTGGCCAGCAGCTCGCCGGCACTGCCCGAGAGCTGGTCGCCGCCGGCACGGATCTGGGCCACGAGCAGGCGCAGGTTCGCCACGGTGTTGTTGAAGGAGCTGGACAGCTCACTGAGCGCCGCGTAGTTGTCGCTCTCGTGCGAGACCTGCGGTGCCAGAACCGAGAGGTCTCCCTCCGCGGCGAGCACCAGCGCCCGGGAGAGCTCGCCGACCTGGACCGCGAGCTCGGTGCGCTCCTCCTGGGCTCGGCGCTCCTGGTCGAGGACGGTGGTGGCCAGCTGGCCGCTCACCAGGGTCATGATCGGGATCGTGATCAGCGCCACGCTGCCCATGGCGTAGTTGCTGGTGATCCACGTGTGCGACAGGTAGCCGACCAGGAACACGGCCAGCGCCAGCGTCAGCGCGAACAGCGGCGTCTGCCGCCGGCTGAGGACCAGGCCGCTGAACAGCGGGACCAGGATCAGCATCACGCAGCCGCCGCCGTTGAGCCCGCCGGTGACGACGGCGATGCCGGTGATGTACACGACTTCCAGCAGCAGGATCTGCCGCGAAGTCCGCTGGACCACGGAGATGTCGGTCTGCCCGCGCAGTGCGACGGCGGACAGGTACGTCGTGACGGCCGCCAGGGCCACGCCGAACGCGGTCCAGGCGCCGGCGGCGATCCAGTGGATCGCGGCCACGTGCAGCACCGGCCCGGTGAGGATGGCCGCGAACACGGCGAAGAAGACCCCACCCCACATGGTGAGCCCTGCCGCCGCGGCGAGCCGCTTCGAGACGTCCACGCGTGTACCCCTCCCGACTGTCCGGCGCCCCGCCTGACCTGGTGTCCGCTGCCTGTATCGGCATCGGGCGTCGCGGCCCTCGGCTGTAGGCCGTCCGGGGGACCGGTGTGCTCCGGCCGGCTGCTTCCGCCGGTTCGCTGCAGCTCCGGGCCCGGTCAGCGCGACGACGGCAGCGCCGAGCGCAGCGCCAGAAGGGCCTGGGCATCCAGCAGCGACAACGGGCCCGAGGCGTCGGTGATGACGCCGTGGACGAGGGAGGTGGCGGACACGCTCGCGGTCGCCGGCGGCGCCTCGGGCTCGGCGTCGCCGGCCTCCAGCAGCCCGGCGACGGCCTCGACCACCATCCCCGCCTCGACCCCGTCGACGGACAGGACCAGCAGGCGGGCGCTGCTGGGCAGCGGGATGGTCTCGGCGCCGAGCAGCGAACGCGGGTCGACGACGGCCAGCACCCGGCCGCGCCAGTTCACGACGCCGGCCAGCCAGCGCGGGCAGCCAGGCACGCGGCTCATCGGCGGCACCGCGACCACCTCGGCCACGGTGGCCATGTCGACGGCGTAGCGCGACCCGCCGAAGCGGACGACCACGCCCGTCGGGTAGCCGGCCGGCCGGGCCTCTTCCGCTACCTGCTCCACGTCCGGCTCATCGGCGCGAGCGCCGCACCGCTGAAGCCACCGGACCTAGTCGAAGGTGGGCTGGCCCTCGCGCAGGTCGATGGTCCGGCCGCGGGCGCGCGCGGCCTCGAGGATGTCGGTGATCTCCCGCCCGACCAGCTCGTGCCGCTCCACCAGGGCGTCGCGCAGGGCTTCGACCAGGTGCCGGTTCGCGTCGAGCAGGGCCAGCGCGCGGGTCTTCTGCTGCTGCAGCAGGTCCTCGACCCGGGCCCGGCTGTCGGGGTCGCCGAGCACCCGGCCGACCAGGTTGGTGTCGACCATCGCGGAGCTCTGCACCGCGCCGAACGAGATCAGGCTGTCGGCCATGCCGACCGCACCGACCATCTGCGCGGCGATGTTGGTGGCGTAGAGCAGGTCGCCGCCGGGACCGGTGGAGATGTCGCCGAAGAACAGCTCCTCGGCCACCTGCCCGCCCATCGCGATCTGGATCAGGGCCAGCATCTCGTTGCGGGAGCGGGTGAAGACGTCCTCCCGGTCGCCGTGCGCGAGCATCCCGAGCGCCTGGCGGCGCTTCACGATGGTGAGCACCTCCAGCCGTCGCTGCGGCGCAACCATCCAGGCCATCGCGGCGTGGCCCGCCTCGTGGGTGGCGATCAGCCGCGTCTCGTGGTCGGTGTAAGCGACCGGCTGCCCGAGGCCCACCTCGAGCACGAGCCGGGCCTCCTCGACGTCGGCCCAGCGCATCGAGCGGCGGTTGTCGCGCAGCGCCTGGATGAGCGCGTCGTCGAGCATCCGCTCCAGCAGCGCCGGGCTGTACTCCTGGGTGATCGCGGCCAGCGCGTCGCGCCGCTCGGCGTCGTCCAGCTCGGGGTCGTGCACCTTCTTCGCCAGGAAGTAGTCGATCAGCTCGCGCCGGGACCGTTTGGTCGGGAGCTCGAACGTCAGCCGCTGGTCGAACCGGCCCGGCCGCATCAGCGCCGGGTCGAGGGCGTCCGCGCGGTTGGTCGAGGCGATCAGCAGGATGTTCGCGTACGGGACCTTGGGCGCGCTGAGCTGGCGGTGCATCGGCAGGAACAGGTTGACCTTGGCGACCAGGCTGCCGAGCAGCTTGCGCATCCCGCTCGGCTCGTCGAAGGACTGCATCTGCACCAGCAGCTCGTTGACGCCCATCTGGAGGTCGCCGCCGCCGCCGTAGCCCGCCTGGACGAGCGACCCGGACGGCATCGCCATCGACGGGAGCCCCTCCAGCCCGCCGCAGTGCATGGCCGACGACAGCGGTGCGAAGCCGGCTGCCGTCCCGGTAGCCCTTGTGGTGACGCCGGAGCGGGTCATGCCGATCGCGTCGAACTCGTCGATGAAGCCGATCGCCCCGCCCTCCTTCAGCGCGACCTTGCGCAGCGCGCGGAAGTACGAGCGGATCTTGCGCGCGGTCGCGCCCTGGAAGCTGGAGTGGAAAGACGTGCCGGAGGCGAACAGGAACGGGACGTTGGCCTCGGCCGCGAGCGCCTTCGCCGTGTGCGTCTTGCCCGTGCCGGGCGCGCCCTCGAACATCACCCCGCGGCGCGCGCGGCCGCCCAGGTTCTCGGCCAGGTCGCGGTTGGACAGGAACAGGTTGAGCGAGTGCACGACCTCGTCGCGGACCGTGTCGATGCCGACCACGTCGGACAGCCGGATGTCGAGCTGCTCGGGCCGGTAGAGCACGTGCGGTGACCGCATGCCGATGGTCAGCGGGACCATCACGCCGGCGAGCAGCGCGATGATGAAGAGGAAGTAGAGGGCCGAGAACGGGTCGATGCTCGGCATCTCGAAGAAGTCGAACGGGTCGCCGGTGAGGATCCCCCGCCACAGCAGCAGCAGCGGGACCGCCAGGATCACCGCCAGGGTGGTCAGGCGCTTGCGTCGAAGGACCTCGCGCTCGCGGCCGACATCGGCTGTCCGTGCGTCCAGCACGGCCATCGCGTCCCGGTCCGCGCCCTGCTCCGTCATCGACACCGAGCCTCCCGCCGTTGGACTTGTGCGCCTACCCAACTGCGAGTGTTCCCCAGGCCCAAGGGGGCAAGACCGCCGTTCACCCGGACGGCGCAACAAGTGTGGCCGAACGTGCTAGGCGACCCCGTCGAACAGGTCCGTCTCGCGGCCTTCCTCGTCCAGGTTCGCGCCGGCCCTGCCCTTGACCAGGCTGAAGAACTCCCGGCCCATGGCGTCGGGCCCGATCTCCTCGGCGAACGCGAAGAACGGGCCCTCGAGGTCGACCTGGGTCCGGTGCGCGCGCAGGGCCTCGAGCTTGCGCGGCTCGTACGTCCGCCCGTCGATGTGTGCAGTCACCAGGGCGTCGTCGGTGAGGAAGGGCAGCTCGTCCGCGCTCTCCACGCCGAAGAACGCGGTCTTGCCGGCCTTCACCAGCGTCTCGATTCCCTGTTGCACGTACGAGCGCGGGATGGCGGTCCAGTAGATCTTCGGGACGTCCCAGACCGGGCCGAGCTCGGGCCGGAACGCCGGGGCCGCCGCGAGCTGGGCGCCGTACATCGCCGCCCGGTGGGCCTGGATGTGGTCAGGGTGGCCGTACCCGCCGAACGTGTCGTAGGTGACCAGTACCTGCGGTCGCGTCTCCCGGACGACGGCGGCGACCTCGGCGGCCGCCTCGAGCAGGTCGGCCCGCCAGAAGGCGTCGGTGCGGTCGTTGGTCGGCAGGCCCATCATCCCGGAGTCGCGCCAGCGGCCGGTCCCGCCGAGGAAGCGGTGGTCGGTGACGCCGAGCACGGCCATCGCTGCGGCCAGCTCGCTCTCGCGGTGCTCGCCCAGCTCGTCGTCGTGGGCGGCGCCCAGGTGCTCCAGGTCGGGGACCAGGACCTCGCCCTCCTCGCCGCGCGTGCACGTCAGCAGCGTCACCTCGGCCCCCTCCGCGGCGTACCGGGCCATCGTCACGCCGCTCGCGATCGTCTCGTCGTCCGGGTGGGCATGAACCAGGAGCAGGCGGCGCGCGGAGGGGCTCATGCGCCGAGCCTACGATCCGGCCCCGACCGCGGCCCGGCTGGCAGGATCTGGCCATGACCGTCGACGCCGGCAGCCCGGCCGACCCCGAGTCGTTCCCGCGCCGGTACGCCAGGACGGCGCGGTTCACCGCCGGGGCCCCGCGCGGCTTCCAGGTGTCCGGCGACGGCGGACGGGTCGCGTTCCTGCGCTCGGGGTCCGGCACCGACCGGGCCAACGCGCTGTGGGTCCTGGACGTCGGCACCGGGACCGAGCGCATGGTGGCCGACCCGGTCGAGCTGCTGGCCGGCGGCGGCGAGCAGCTCACCGACGTCGAACGAGCCCGGCGGGAGCGGATGCGCGAGTCCGGCGCGGGCATCACCGCGTTCGCCCTCGACGACGCCGGGGCCATCGCGGCCTTCGCGCTCTCGTCCCGGCTGTTCGTGGCCGACCTCGTGACCGGTGCCGAGGCCCGCGAGCTCACCGTGGCCGGGGCCGTCGTCGACCCGCGGCTGTCGCCGGACGGTTCGTTGGTCGCCTACGTGTCGGGCGGTGGCCTGCACGTGGTGCCGGTCGCCGGCGGCGCCGGCGTGGTGCTGGCCGAACCGGAGTCGGCCGACGTCACGTACGGGCTGGCCGAGTTCGCCGCGGCCGAGGAGCTCGAGCGCTACCGCGGGCACTGGTGGTCGCCGACGTCCGACCAGCTGCTCGTCGAGCGGGCCGACGTCGGCAAGGTGCAGGTGTGGCACGTGGCCGACCCCGAGCATCCGGACCGTCCGCCGGCCGAGCACCGGTACCCGGTCGCCGGCTCGGCCAACGCCGACGTCACCCTCTGGCTGCTGCGGCCGGACGGCGGCCGGCTGCCGGTCGAGTGGGACCACGAGGCGTACGAGTACCTCTCCGCGGTGAGCTGGACGGCGGACGGACCGCCCCTGCTCCAGGTACTGAGCCGCCGCCAGGACTGCGGGCTCGTCCTGTCCGTGGACCAGGCGTCCGGACAGACCACCGTGGTCCGCGAGCTGGCCGACCCGGCCTGGGTGGACGTGGTCCCCGGCACGCCGGCGTGGACCGCGGAGGGTGCTCTGGTCGCGGTCGAGGTGGTGCAGGACCGGTACGCCCTCTGCGTGGATGCGCGGCCCGTCTCACCGGACGGCGTCCAGGTCCGGCGGGTGCAGGTCGCCGGCCGGCGGGTGCTCACGCACTGCACCCGCGGGCTCGGGGAGGACGTCGTCTGCTCCTGGTCCGCGGCCGAAGGCTGGACCGAGGTCTCGTCCGGACCCGGGTCGCACGCCGCCGTCGCCGGGCCCGACGGACTCGTGCTGCTGGCGACTTCGCACGCGGACGCGCCCGCGCACCACGTACGAGCTGCGCACGGCCGGCGGCCACGTCATGCCGGTCGCCTCGCACGCCGAGGTGCCGCCGCTGCATCCGCGCCCACGGCTGGCTGCCGCCGGTCCGCGCGGGATCCCGACGGCGTTGCTGCTGCCCGGCGGCTGGAACCCGGGCGACCCGCCGCTGCCGGTGCTGATGGACCCGTACGGCGGGCCGCACCACGCGCTGGTGCACAGCGCGGCGCGGGGCTACCTGGAGTCGCAGTGGTGGGCGGACCAGGGCTTCGCCGTCGTGGTGGCCGACGGGCGCGGCACCCCAGGGACGCCGTCGTGGGAGCGCGAGGTCCGGTTCGACCTGGCCGGCGCACCGCTGGCGGACCAGGTCGACGCGCTGCAGTCGGTGGCGGCCGCGCACCCCGGCGTGCTCGACCTGGACCGGGTGGCGATCCGCGGGTGGTCGTTCGGGGGCTACCTGGCCGGGCTCGCGGTGCTGAGCCGGCCGGACGTCTTCCACGTCGCGATCGCCGGCGCGCCGGTCACCCAGTGGCGGCTGTACGACACGGCGTACACCGAGCGGTACCTGGGGCTGCCGGACGAGCATCCGGAGGCGTACGCCCGTGGCGACCTGGTCGAGCTGGCCGCCGACCTGACCCGACCGCTGCTGGTCATCCACGGGCTCGCGGACGACAACGTGGCCGCGGCGAACTCGCTGCGCCTGTCGTCCGCCCTGCTGGCCGCAGGGCGCGCGCACACGTTCCTTCCGCTTTCCGGGGTGACCCACATGACCCCGCAGGAAGTGGTCGCCGAGAACCTCCTGCTGCTCCAGCTCGACTTCCTCCGCCGCGCTCTCGCTGGCTGAGCGCGAGCCGTCTCGTGTCAGGCCCTACGCGCGCTTGGCGCGCGCTCGGGTCTTCTCGCGCTCGGTCTGGTCGAGGACCACCTTGCGCAGCCGTACCGTCGCCGGCGTCACCTCGACGCACTCGTCCTCACGGCAGAACTCCAGCGCCTGCTCCATCGAGATCTGCTTGTGCGGGATCAACGGCACCAGGACGTCCGAGGAGGACTGCCGCATGTTGGTGAGCTTCTTCTCCTTGGTGGCGTTGACGTCCATGTCGTCCGAGCGGGAGTTCTCCCCGACGATCATGCCCTCGTACACCTCAGTGCCTGGACCCACGAACATCGTCCCCCGCTCTTGCAGGTTGGCCAGCGCGAACCCGGTCGTCGCGCCGCGCCGGTCCGCCACCAACGACCCGGTCGGACGGGTGCGCAGGTCGCCGTGCCAGGGCTCGTACCGGTCGAAGACGTGGTGCAGGAGTCCGGTGCCGCGGGTCTCGGTGAGGAACTCGGTACGGAAGCCGATCAGCCCGCGCGCCGGCACGACGTACTCCAGCCGGACCCAGCCCGTCCCGTGGTTGACCATCTGCTCCATCCGGCCCTTGCGCAGGGCCATCAGCTGGGTGACCACGCCGAGGTAGTCCTCGGGGATGTCCACCGTGAGCCGCTCGACCGGCTCGTGCACGTGGCCGCCGACGATCCGGGTCACCACCTGCGGTTTGCCCACCGTGAGCTCGAAGCCCTCGCGGCGCATGATCTCCACCAGGACGGCCAGCTGCAGCTCGCCGCGGCCCTGCACCTCCCAGGTGTCCGGCCGCTCGGTCGGCAGCATCCGGATCGACACGTTGCCGACGAGCTCGGCCTCCAGCCGGTTCTTCACCAGCCGGGCGGTGAGCTTCTTGCCGCTCTGGCCGGCCAGCGGCGAGGTGTTGATCCCGATCGTCATCGAGATCGACGGCTCGTCGACGGTGATCAGCGGCAGCGCGACCGGGTTCTCCGGGTCGGCGAGCGTCTCCCCGATGGTGATCTCCGGGATGCCGGCCACCGCGATGATGTCGCCGGGCCCGGCCTCCTCGGCCGGCACCCGGTCGAGCGCCTCGGTCACCAGCAGCTCGGTCACCTTGATCCGCTCGACGGTGCCGTCGGTCTTGCACCACGCCACCTGCTGGCCCTTGCGGATCCAGCCCTCGCGGACCCGGCACAGCGCCAGCCGGCCCAGGTACGGGGACGCGTCCAGGTTCGTCACGTGCGCCTGCAACGGCGCGTCCGGGGTGTACGAGGGCGCGGGGATGGTGCCCAGGATCGTCCGGAACAGCGGCTCCAGGTCGGTCGCGTCCGGCAGCGTCCCGTCGGCGGGGCGCTGCATCGACGCCCGGCCGGCCTTGGCGGAGGCGTACACGATCGGGAACTCGATCTGGTGCTCGTCGGCGTCCAGGTCCAGGAACAGCTCGTACGTCTCGTCGACGACCTCGGCGATCCGGGCGTCCGGGCGGTCGACCTTGTTCACCACGAGCACGACCGGCAGCCGCTTCTGCAGCGCCTTGCGCAGCACGAACCGGGTCTGCGGCAGCGGCCCCTCGCTCGCGTCCACCAGCAGGAGCACGCCGTCGACCATCTCCAGGCCGCGCTCGACCTCGCCGCCGAAGTCCGCGTGGCCCGGGGTGTCGATGATGTTCAACGTGACCGCGACCCCGTCGGTGGTGTGCCGCACCGCGGTGTTCTTGGCCAGGATCGTGATGCCCTTCTCGCGCTCCAGGTCCATCGAGTCCATGATCCGGTCGTGGACCGAGCCCTCCTCGGCCTGGTGCGCGCTGAACGCGCCGCTCTGCCAGAGCATGGCGTCCACGAGCGTGGTCTTGCCGTGGTCGACGTGGGCGACGATCGCCAGGTTGCGCAGGTCCGCGCGCAGGTGCGTGGTCACCGGTCAGCCTCTCGCTGGATGAAGCCGGCCATACCCGGCACTGTGAAGGCGACGAAGCCGTACTCCGGCGCGTAGATCAGACCCTTGCCGATCAGGCCGGCCCGGATCGGACCGAGGTTGCTCATGGTCCGGCCCAGCCGTGCGGCGACGTCGGAGGTCTTGGTGTCCCGCCCACTGTCTCCCGACATCGCGTGCAGGAACAAACGCTCGGTGGCGGTGGCCCGGTCCCAGCGGGACCGGAAGAAGCCGTTGTCCAGGGTCGCGCGGCCCAGGCTGATCCCGTTGCGGGCGTCGGCGGCGCCGACCACCGGCCCGGCAGCGACGTTCCACGTCGCCGACCCGAACTCCTGCAGGAAGTACGGGTAGCCGCCCGCGGCCGCCACCACGGCGTCCAGCGCCTCCTCCGACCAGCGCACGCCCATCTCTGCCGCCGGCCCGGCCAGCGCCTGCGCCGCCACCGCGGGGTCCAGCTGCCCCAGCGGCCGGTAGTCGAACAGCCGCTCGGCGTACGACTTCGCCTCCGCCAGCCGCCCGGCGAGGTTGGGCAGCCCGGCCCCGACCAGCACGAACGGCACGCTGCGCTGCCCGGCCACGTGCGCGCCGGCCGCGAGCGCGGCCATGCCGGCCCGGTCGAGCTCGTGCAGCTCGTCCACCAGCAGCACCGCGCCGACCCCGGCCTCCATGGCCGCCCGGCCCACGTCCACGGCCAACGCGGTGAAGTCGACCTCCAGGTCGCCGGGGCCGTGCGGCGCCCCCGACCGGGAGCCCGCGGACGACTGCACCGACGCGCTGACCGTGCCGGACGAGTCGAGCGTGACGGTGAACGCGGTGATGCTGGCCAGCGCCTTGCGGGCGAGGTCGGACAGCCGCGGACCGTGCAGCCGCCGGATCCCCGCGGTCAGCTGCGCGGCCAGCGCGGTCATCATCGCGGGGGCACCCTCGCGGCGGGTCTCGGTCTGCACGGTCACCCAGCCGCGCCCCTCCGCCCGCGTCGCCAGCTCGTTGATCAGGACGGTCTTGCCGACCCCGCGCAGGCCGGTCAGCACCAGCCCGCGGGAGACGCGGCCGAGCTCGCCGCGGTGCAGGATCGCGTCGAAGGCGTCGAGCTCGCCCTGCCGACCGGCGAGCAGCGGCGGACGCAGGCCGGCGCCGGGCGCGTAGGGGTTGTCGACGACGTCCACAGCACGAGTCTAGCGAGTTCTAGGTCAATCTAGGGTTTCCCTAGACTCTCCTAGAACCCCGCCTGCCGGCCATCCGCGATCAGGGCCGCGGCGGCCTGGGCAGGTTCCCGGTCACCGGGCAGCCACGCCACCGAGTCGAGGGCCTGCGCGTCGATCCACCGGACCTCGTCGTGCTGCTCGCGGGCGACCGGCTCGGCCCCGTCGACCAGCCGGGCGAGCCACACCCGCAGCACGTACCGGCCCAGCGGCCAGTCGCCGCCGACCCGCTCGCCCAGGACGATCGCGACCCCCAGCTCCTCGTCGATCTCCCGGACGAGCGCCTGCTCCTCGGTCTCCCCCGGCTCGACCTTGCCGCCGGGCAGCTCCCAGCCCCCGGCCAGGTGCGGCGGCTCGGTCCGGCGGGCGGCCAGCAGCCGCCCGTCGCGGACGATGGCGGCGCCCACCACGAGCACCGGGTCGCGCGGCGGCTCGCTCACCGGGCCAGGCTCCCACCCGCGGGCGGTGCGGCGCGCCCGAAGGCGTGCGACATCTCACAACCGAACGTGAACACCCGGTGAGCGCAGCGGGTCGCCGGGTGGCCATACTGACCTCGGTCGGGACCCCGGGACGGTCCGCGGCGCGGCGGGAACGGGTCGAGAGGACTGCGATGGCGAACAGCACCCTGACCGGCGGGACCTCGGCACCCGGGCGGGCCAGGATCGCGGCCCGCACGCTGCGTACGGACAGCTGGCGGAAGGCCCCGATCCTCACCGCCCTCGGCCTGATCGCCTGGCTCACGTACGCGACCGTCCGCGTCTTCATGCAGAAGGACTACTGGGTCGGCGACTACCACTACCTGACGCCGTTCTACTCGCCCTGCCTGTCCAACGGCTGCACACCGGAGTCGGCGGAGTTCGGCACGTTCCTGCCGGACGTCTGGTGGTTGCCGTACGCCGCGCTCACGCTGCCGTTCCTGCTGCTGTTCCGGCTCACCTGCTACTACTACCGGCGCGCGTACTACCGTGCGTTCTGGTTCTCCCCGCCCGCCTGCGCGGTGCCGGACGGGCACGCGCGGTACACCGGCGAGACACGGTTCCCGCTGATCGGGCAGAACATCCACCGGTACTTCTTCTACGCCGCGGTGGTCATCTCGCTGATCAACACCTGGGACGCGATCCGGGCCTTCCACAGCCCGCAGGGGTTCGGGTTCGGGCTGGGCAACGTGATCCTGGTCGCGAACGTCGTGCTGCTGTGGGCGTACACGGTCTCGTGCCACTCCTGCCGGCACGCGGTCGGCGGCCGGCTCAAGCACTTCTCCAAGCACCCGTTGCGGTACAAGGCCTGGACGTTCGTGTCCCGGCTGAACACCCGGCACATGCTGCTGGCGTGGGTGACCCTCGCATCGCTCGCGGTCACCGACTTCTACGTGATGGCCGTCGCCGCCGGGTGGATCTCCGACCTGCGCTTCATCCACTGACAGGAGCGAGCCCTCCACCATGACCGAGCTCGAGCGGCACACCTACGACGTCGTCGTGATCGGCGCCGGCGGCGCCGGCCTTCGCGCTGCGATCGAGGCCCGCAGCCGTGGGCTGCGAACGGCGATCGTCTGCAAGTCGCTGTTCGGCAAGGCACACACGGTCATGGCCGAGGGCGGCATCGCCGCATCGATGGGCAACGTCAACAGCCGCGACAGCTGGCAGGTGCACTTCCGGGACACCATGCGCGGCGGCAAGTTCCTCAACCACTGGCGGATGGCCGAGCTGCACGCCAGGGAGGCGCCGGACCGGGTCTGGGAGCTGGAGACCTGGGGCGCCTTGTTCGACCGCACGCCCGACGGCCGGATCAGCCAGCGCAACTTCGGCGGGCACGAGTACCCACGGCTGGCCCACGTCGGCGACCGGACCGGGCTGGAGCTGATCCGCACCCTGCAGCAGCAGGTGGTGGCGCTGCAGCAGCAGGACCAGCGCGAGCTCGGCGACTACGAGGCGCGGCTGAAGGTCTTCGCCGAGTGCACGGTCACGCGGCTCATGCAGGATCCGGCCGGCGCGGTCAGCGGGGCGTTCGGCTACTACCGCGAGACGGGCCGGTTCGTGCTGTTCGAGGCACCCGCGGTCATCATCGCCACCGGCGGGATCGGCAAGTCGTTCAAGGTGACCAGCAACTCGTGGGAGTACACCGGCGACGGGCACGCGCTGGCGCTGCGCGCCGGCAGCACGCTGGTCAACATGGAGTTCATCCAGTTCCACCCGACCGGCATGGTCTGGCCGCCCAGCGTCAAGGGCATCCTCGTCACCGAGTCGGTGCGCGGCGACGGTGGCGTGCTGACGAACTCCGAGGGCAAGCGGTTCATGTTCGACTACGTGCCCGACGTCTTCCGCAAGCAGTACGCGGAGACCGAGGACGAGGCGGACCGCTGGTACAAGGACGCGGACCGCAACCGCCGTCCGCCCGAGCTGCTCCCGCGGGACGAGGTCGCGCGCTCGATCAACACCGAGGTCAAGGCCGGCCGCGGCTCGCCGCACGGTGGAGTGTTCCTGGACGTGTCGAGCCGGCTGCCGGCCGAGGAGATCCGCCGGCGCCTGCCGTCGATGTACCACCAGTTCAAGGAGCTGGCGGACGTCGACATCACGGCCGAGCCGATGGAGGTCGGGCCGACGTGCCACTACGTCATGGGCGGCGTCGAGGTCGAGCCGGACACGGCGGCAGCGGCACGGGTCCCCGGCCTGTTCGCGGCCGGTGAGTCCGCCGGCGGGATGCACGGTTCGAACCGGCTCGGCGGCAACTCGCTCTCGGACCTGCTCGTGTTCGGCCGCCGGGCCGGCCTGGGTGCCGCGGACTACGTGGCCTCGCTGGGTGAGCAGCGCCCCCAGGTGGCCGACGCGGACGTCGACGCCGCGGCCGCCGCGACGCTGGCGCCGTTCACGAACACCGGCGGGGAGAACCCGTACACCCTGCACACCGAGCTGCAGCAGACGATGAACGACCTGGTCGGAATCATCCGCACGAAGGCGGAGGTCGAGCAGGCTCTCGAGCGGCTGCAGGTGCTCAAGGCGCGAGCCAAGACGGTCACCGTCGAAGGGCACCGCCAGTTCAACCCCGGCTGGCACCTCGCCCTCGACCTGGAGAACATGCTGCTGGTCTCCGAGTGCGTCGCCCGCGCCGCGCTCGAGCGCGAGGAGTCCCGCGGCGGGCACACCCGCGACGACTTCCCGCAGATGAGCCCGAAGTGGCGGCAGGTGAACCTGATCTGCTCGACCGACGGCGACGGGGTCAAGGTCGAGCACCAGCCGCTGCCGACGATGCCGACCGAGCTCCTCGGTCTGTTCGACCGTGCGGAGCTGGGCAAGTACATGACCGCCGAGGAGCTCGGCTCGCTGCCCGAGAGCGCGGAGGGGAACCACTGATGGGGTACGACGCGAAGTTCCGCATCTGGCGCGGAGACGCCTCGGACGGGGACCTGCACGACTACACGGTGGCCGTGAACGAGGGCGAGGTCGTGCTCGACGTCATCCACCGGCTGCAGGCGACCCAGACCCCCGACCTGGCGGTCCGGTGGAACTGCAAGGCGGGCAAGTGCGGCTCGTGCAGCGCGGAGGTCAACGGGCGGCCGCGGCTGATGTGCATGACGCGGATGAGCACGTTCACGCCGGAGGAGACGGTGACCGTCACCCCGCTGCGCGCGTTCCCCGTCATGCGCGACCTGGTCACCGACGTCTCGTTCAACTACGAGAAGGCCCGTACCGTGCCGTCGTTCGCACCGCCGGCCGGCCTGCAGCCGGGCGAGTACCGGATGCAGCAGGTGGACGTCGAGCGCAGCCAGGAGTTCCGCAAGTGCATCGAGTGCTACCTGTGCCAGGACACCTGCCACGTGGTGCGCGACCACGAGGAGAACAAGAAGTCGTTCGCCGGCCCACGGTTCCTGATCCGGCTCGCCGAGCTGGACATGCACCCGCTGGACACCCTCGACCGCAAGCAGGCGGCGCAGGACGAGCACGGGCTCGGCTTCTGCAACATCACCAAGTGCTGCACCGAGGTCTGCCCCGAGCACATCAAGATCACCGACAACGCCATCATCCCGCTCAAGGAGCGGGTTGCCGACCGGCGCTTCGACCCGCTGAAGATGCTCGGAGCGAAGATCCGCGGCCGGCGACCGGGCGACGTCGGCGACTGACCGCGTGGTGGCTGGCAGAGTGTGGCTAGGCTCAGTGCCGAGATGACCGACATGAGCACCGCCGCCAACCACGACGACCACGGCAACGTCGCCGACCGCACGAACAAGCTGCGCGCCGGCGTCCTGGGAGCCAACGACGGAATCGTCTCCATCGCCGGGCTCGTGCTCGGTGTCGCGGCGACGACCATCGTGCGTGCACCGATCCTCACCGCCGGGGTGGCCGGCCTGGTCGCCGGCGCGATGTCGATGGCGGTCGGCGAGTACGTCTCCGTCTCGACCCAGCGTGACACCGAGACCGCGCTGCTGGCCAAGGAGCGGCACGAGCTCGCCACCGACCCCGACGGCGAGATGGCCGAGCTGGCCGAGCTCTACGTGCACCGGGGGCTGACGCCCGACCTCGCCCGGCAGGTGGCCGAGCAGCTGCACGCCGGGCCGCGCACGCTCGAGGCGCACGCCGAGGTCGAGCTCGGGATCAGCATGCACAACGTGGTCAGCCCGTGGAGCGCGGCGATCTCCTCGTTCCTGGCGTTCAGCCTCGGCGCGCTGCTGCCGCTCATCGCGATCCTGCTCCCGCCGCCCGCCTGGCGGTCGGGCGTGACGTTCGTCGCGATGGTGCTCGCGCTGGCGCTGACCGGGTCGGTGAGCGCGCGGCTGGGCGGCGCGGACCGCAAGCGCGCGGTGGTCCGGGTCGTCGTCGGCGGAGCCCTCGCGATGGCCATCACGTACGGCATCGGGCGGCTGGTCGGGACGCACGTCTGAACCCGTGCGGCGCCGGAGTGCCCGCGTGCCGCCGAGCGGTGAGGACGCGGGCCCCGATAACCTGCCGGTGGTCCGAACGGACCTGCATCACGTGGAAGGGGTCGCCGTGCGCAAGTACCTGGTCGAGTTCATCGGGACGTTCTTCCTGGTCTTCACCGTCTGCTGCGCCGTCGTGAAGGGCGGCGTCATCGCCCCGATCGCGATCGGCTCGGCGCTGATGGTCATGGTGTACGCCGGCGGTCACATCTCCGGCGGTCACTTCAACCCGGCGGTCACGCTCGCGGTGCTCCTGCGCGGACGCATCACGTCGGCGGAGGCCGTGCCGTACTGGGTCGTGCAGCTGGTAGCCGGCCTCGTTGGCGCGCTCGTGGCGAAGTTCGTCATCAACCCAGCGGGGCTCGACGCGCTCGACCTGTCGGTGTCCGGCCGCGTGCTGTGGGGCGCGTTCGTCGCCGAGCTCCTGTTCACGTTCGCCCTGGCCTGGGTCGTCCTCAACGTCGCGACCAGCAAGGACCACCCGAACAACTCGTTCTACGGGCTGGCCATCGGCTTCACCGTGCTCACCGGCGCGGTCGCCGTTGGCGGTGTGTCCGGCGGGGCGTTCAACCCCGCAGTCGCCCTGGGCATCATGACGTTCGGCCTGTCGGCCTGGAAGAACTTCTGGATCTACCTGGTCGCCGACCTCATCGGCGCGGCGCTCGCCGCGTACGCGTTCAAGGCCGCGAACCCGGACGACGCCTGACGTTCCACAGCGGTCTCGCTCGGCCGGTGCCGCGTCCGCCGTCCATCGTTGCGCGGTCGACGGGCGCGGCGCCGGACCTGTTCACCGGTGCGCGTACCCGCCATCCCCCGATCCCTTGCTGGCGGGGACGCACACCGGTGAGCTCATGGGTCCTGGCATGTCTGCTTCTCATGCCTGCGGACTGGTGGCCGGGTCAGTAGAACGTGATCGAGCTGGTCTGGTTGTCCATCGAGCCGAGCGAGTCGTCGTAGTTCGCCGGTCCCAGCGACGAGCCGCTGGCGTTGCCGTCCTTCCACAGCTTCACCTGGCAGCTGTTGTAGCCCTGGAACGAGCTGACCCGGTCGTTCCAGCCCGCGGGCATCGTGCCGACGGTGAAGTCCAGGTCCGGGCTCGTGTCGCAGCCGGTGGCCGCCGTCACGTTGAAGTAGCTGCCGGCCCCGTCGCGGTCCGCGAGGTCGTAGAAGCGACCCAGGAGGACCGCCCCCGCGCCGGCCGCCGCCGGTCGCGCCAGCCGGCCGGCCTTCGCCGGGTCGGCCGTCGTGCAGGTGAAGTCGCCGGTCGTCAGGTTGAGCGTGCACTCCTGCGCTGTCGTGTCCGCGGCGGCGCTGCCCGCCCCGAGCACGCCGATCCCGACCGTCGTCGTCAGCGCCCCCACCAGCACCCACGCAGCGCGCAGGCGCACACCAGTGCCCATGGCAGTCCAGCCCCTTCGTCGGGAGCCCCGTTTCCGACAGGGGGTTGTCCGCACCCGGGCGGGCGTTGCGATGTGTCCAGAATGCGGACACGTGGACTGATCCGGTCACCGTCGTCAGCCCTCCGAGGTCGGCAGCCCGAGCTGGGTGCAGGTCTCGTGGTGGTACGCCGGGAAGACACCCACGCTCCCGTCCGGGAGGACGCAGGCGATCAGCGGCGGAGGCGTCGCCGGCACCGGCGACTGGCCCCTCGGTTCCGTGTATGGCTCGACCGAGGTGATGTAGCCGTCCGCCCACAGGCTGCGGCAGATGTCGAGCGCCGCCGACGCCGAGTCCTGCCCGATCGCGAGCGCGTCACCCCCGAGCTTCGGGTTGTCGAAGTCCGTGGTCCAGATCGGGTAGCAGTGCGTCTCGCTACGCTCCGTGGCCCGCTCCAGCGCGATCCTGGCCGCAGCCGTCCCGAGGACGACCGCGACGGCCGCCGCGACCACCGTGACGAGCACGCGGCGGTGCCGGGGCCGGTGACCGTGCGGGCCGTTCCCGCGCCGCAGGGTCCGGCCGACCGGCTCCGCCGGGGTCGACTCCGACGCCATCACCTCGCGGAGCGCGGCGAGGTGCCGTTCGCGCGCCTGCGCGGGCACGCCCGGCGCCGGCAGCTCGCGCAGCAGCCGGTCGACGTCGTCGTTCTCGTACGTCATCGCTCCTCACCCCCGTCCGTGGCCCTGTTCAGCTGCTCCAGGAGCACACGCAGCCGGGCCCTGGCCCGGCTCAGCCGCGAGCGCACCGTGCCGGCCGGCAGGTCCAGGGCGATCGCCACTTCGGTCGGCGTGAGACCTTCGGCCACGCACAGCAGCAGCAGGTCCCGGTCGTCGTCGCCGAGGTGCTCCATCGCCAGCCGGAGGAGCTCGAGCTCGCGCTGGCTGTCCAGCTGTCCGGCCAGGTCCTCGGCGAAGTCCGGGACGTTCGGCTCGGGCGACTGGGCGGACAGGAAAGCCTGGTAGCGCTGCTGCTTGCGGCCTGCGTTGCGCATCAGGTTGGCGGCGACGCCGAGCAGCCACGGGAGGATCGCCTCGTCCGGAGCAAGGTCGACCTCGCCCCGACGGCGCCAGGCCTCCAGGAACACCCCGCTGGTGATCTCGTCGGCCAGGTCCCACGAGCCGCTGCGTCGGAACGCGAACCCGTGCACCCGGTCCGCGTGCAGGGCGTAGAGGCGCTCGAACGCTTCGGGGTCGCCGGCCGCGATCCGCGACCAGAGACTCCCCATCGTCGTCAACGCACCTGCCAACACGTCTAGGAACTGTCTTCGCCGGGGACTGCGTTGCGTGTTCGGTGGGACGCCGGCAGCGCCGCGAGCGCAGGCTACGCCCGGCCGAGGCCCCACGGGATCGGTCCGGCCGGCCCTACCCTCGACGGGTGGAGCTCACGGGTGCCTCGGTCGTCCTGCGGTCGCTGGAGCCGGGGGACGTGCCCGAGCTCGTGCGGATCAGGCGCACTCCCGAGGTGGCCGGCCGTTGGGGAGACGTGGCCGCCGAGCCGGACTGGCCGTACGACGACGACGAGGCGGTGTGCTTCACGGTGCTGCTGGGCGCCGCCGTCGTCGGCATGATCCAGTACAGCGAGGAGAACACGCCGCAGTACCGGCACGCGGGGATCGACCTCTTCCTGGACCCGACCGTGCACGGCCGCGGGGTGGGCCGGGACTGCGCGCGGACACTGGCCCGCCACCTCATCGATGGGCGGGGCCACCACCGCCTGGTCATCGACCCGGCGGCCGACAACGAGGCGGCGATCCGGTGCTACGCGTCGGTGGGGTTCCGGCCGGTCGGCGTGATGCGTGCGTACGAACGCGACGTCGACGGCCGCGGCTGGCACGACGGTCTGCTCATGGACATGCTCGCCGCCGAGCTCAGACGTTGAAGCGGAACTCCACGACGTCGCCGTCCTGCATCACGTAGTCCTTGCCCTCGATCCGCACCTGGCCGCGGGCCTTGGCCTCCGCCATCGAACCGGCCGCGACCAGCGCGTCGAACGAGACGACCTCGGCCTTGATGAAGCCGCGCTGGAAGTCGGTGTGGATGACCCCGGCCGCCACCGGAGCCGTGTCGCCCTTGTGGATCGTCCAGGCCCGGGTCTCCTTCGGGCCGGCCGTGAGGTACGTCTGCAGGCCCAGCGTGTCGAAGCCGACCCTGGCCAGCAGGGCGAGGCCGGACTCGTCCTGCCCGATCGAACGGAGCAGCTCGAGCGCCTCGTCGTCGGGCAGCTCGGCGAGCTCGGCCTCGATCTTGGCATCCAGGAAGATCGCCTCGGCCGGCGCGACCAGTGCCCGCAGCTCGCCCTTCAGCGGCTCGTTGGCGAGCTCACCGTCGTCGAGGTTGAACACGTACAGGAAGGGCTTCGCGGTGAGCAGCTGCAGCTCGGACAGCGGCTCGAGGTCGAGGCCGGCGGAGAACAGCGTCGTCCCGCCGTCGAGCAGCTCGCGCGCCTTCTCCACGGCAGCGAGCACCGGCGCGCGGTCCTTGCTGGTGCGCGCCTCCTTCTGCAGCCGCGGCAACGCCCGGTCCACAGTCTGCAGGTCCGCAAGGATGAGCTCGGTGTTGATGGTCGCGATGTCCTCGCCGGGGTCGACCCGGCCGTCCACGTGCACCACGTCCGGGTCGGCGAAGACCCGGATGACCTGGCAGATGGCGTCGGCCTCACGGATGTGCGAGAGGAACTTGTTGCCCAGGCCCTGACCCTCCGAGGCGCCCTTGACGATGCCGGCGATGTCGACGAACGAGACCGTCGCCGGGAGCACCCTGGCCGAGCCGAACAGTCCGGCCAGGACCTGCAGGCGCGGGTCCGGGACCCCCACCACGCCGACGTTCGGCTCGATCGTGGCGAACGGGTAGTTGGCCGCGAGCACGTCGTTCTTGGTGAGGGCGTTGAACAGGGTGGACTTGCCGACGTTGGGCAGGCCGACGATGCCGATCGAGAGACTCATCGGCGGGGAGTCTAGGCGGCGCCTCCCAGGATCTGTCACACGGCCGTTGCACACTCGGCGCATGGACTCCACGGGCTTGCTCCTGCTGATCGTCGGGCTGCTCGTCGGCCTGGGGGCCGGCGCCGCCGCCGGGCTGGCGCTGGGCCGCTCCGGCCCGGGCGCTCCGGCGCGCTCCGGTGCCGACCTGGCCCGGGCGACGGCCGAGCGCGACGCGGCCCGGTCCGAGGCGGAGCGGCTGCGGGGCGACGGGATCGCCCAGGCCGGGCGCGCCCGCGAGGCCGAGCTGGAGGTGGCCAGGGTGTCGGCGGCCCTGGCTGCGGCCCAGGCCGAGGGCGCGCAGCGGCTCGAGGACCTGCGCCGCGCCCAGGACGAGCTGACCGAGCAGTTCCGGCTGCTGTCCCACGAGGCCCTCGACCGCAACAGCAAGCGTCTGCTCGAGCTGACCGAGGAGCGGCAGCGGGCCACGGACAAGACGTCGGCCGCCGAGCTGGAGCAGCGCCGCCAGGCGGTGGCCGGCCTGGTCAAGCCGATCGAGGAGCACCTGCAGCGGGTCGCGACGCAGATCGACGACAGCGAACGACGGCGGGCGGAGGCGTTCTCGACGCTCGGCGAGCAGATGCGTCAGATGGGTGAGTCCGGCTCGCTGCTGCGCCGCGAGACCGAGCTGCTCAAGACCGCCCTGCGCCGCCCGGAGATCCGCGGCAGCTGGGGCGAGCACCAGCTGCGCCAGGTCGTCGAGCTGGCCGGCATGGTCGAGTACTGCGACTTCCGCACCCAGGAGACGCTGGCCAGCGACGACGGCAAGCGCCGGCCCGACATGATCGTCCGCCTGGCCGGGGGGCGGCACTTCGTCGTCGACTCGAAGGTGTCGATCTCGGCCTTCCACGACGCGCTGAACGCCACCGACGAGGCGGTCCGGGCGGAGCGGCTCGCGGCGCACGCCCGGCACGTCCGCACGCACGTCGACCAGCTCGCGAGCAAGGCGTACTGGGCTCTGGTCACGCCGTCCCCGGAGTTCGTCATCGCGTTCGTGCCGGGCGAGGCGATGCTCGCGCAGGCCCTGGAGACCGACCCCTCGCTGGTGGAGTACGCCGCGGCCAAGGCCGTGGTGCTGGCCAGCCCGCTCACGCTGATCGCCACCTTGCGCACGGCTGCGTACGCCTGGAAGGAGACCAAGCTCGCCGAGAACGCCCAGCGGGTCTTCGACGAGGGCCGCGGCCTGTACAAGCGGCTCGGCACCATGGGTGACCACCTCGACCGGCTCGGCCGGTCGCTGACCGGCTCGGTGAAGGCCTACAACCAGGCGGTCGGCTCGCTGGAGCGCCAGGTGCTCCCGAGCGCGCGACGGCTGCACGACCTCGACGTCACCGACGTCGAGATCCGGCCGCCGGCCCCGGTCGACGAGCCGGTCCGGCCGCTGTCGGCCGCCGAGCTCGTCACGGCCGCCGACGACCGTCGGCATGTCCGCGCCCTGCCCTCCCGGACCCTCGGCCGTGCCGACGAGGTCGAGGTCGACCCACGGTACGGCGTCGACCTCCTGCCGCTGGCGGGCGACGACGCGGACGACGCGGGGCGCCGTGCCACCGGAAGCGGGGCGTAGCGTTGTCGAGCGTGCAGACCCCCGCGGAAGACCGCCCGTACCGCTCGGTCGACATCCCAGGCGTGATCCCGCCCGGCCAGCCGATGCCGCCGCGCCAGCCGACGCCGGCCCCGACCACAGCCCCGCCGCGCCAGGCGATCCAGCTGCCGCCCGAGCTGTCCGTACGTCCGGCCCCGGCCGCAGCGACCGGGCCTGCACCGGCTCCGTCGCGCGCTGTCGCGAGCTCCCCCGGCCTCACGGCGCCCGGCGTGGTCGTCGTCGTGGGTGCGGTCTCGCTGGTGGCGATGCTGGTCGACACGTTCACCGGCGGTGGCGTGGGCTGGTTGTTCGGCGGGCTGTTCATCCTGGTCAGCGGGTACGCCGCACTGCAGGTCCGGCGACAGGACCTCGTGTGGGCGGTGATCGTCCCGCCGCTGGTGTTCGCCGTGCTGGTCTGCGCTCACGCGGCGTACACCGCGCCCGGCGACCTGCTCTCCAAGGTGGTCGCCATGATGAACGGCCTGCTCGACTACGGGCCGATGCTGTGGATCGGCACCGGGTTGGCCGGGGCGATCGCCGCTTGGCGTCGCTGGGGCGGCTCGGTCAGGAGGTCGTAGCGGCCGAGGTCCGACCGGCGGCCTTGAGGTCGCGGCGCAGCTCGGGCGGGAGGGCGAACAGCAGGTGCTCCTCGGCCGACCGGACCTCCTCCACACCGCCGTAGCCGCGCTCCGCCAGCCAGGCCAGCACGCCCTCGACCAGCACCTCGGGCACCGAGGCCCCGCTGGTCACCCCGACCGTCGAGACACCCTCCAGCCAGGCTTCGTCGATCTCGGCGGCGGCGTCGACCAGCCGGGCCGACCCCGCACCCCCCGTGAGCGCCACCTCGACCAGCCGCACCGAGTTCGACGAGTTCCGCGAACCGACGACGATCACGAGGTCGGACTCGGCCGCGATCTGCTTGACCGCCTCCTGGCGGTTCTGGGTGGCGTAGCAGATGTCGTCGCTGGGCGGGTCGATCATCGCCGGGAACCGCTCGCGCAGCGCCCGGACGGTCTCCTCGGTCTCGTCCACGGACAGCGTCGTCTGGGACAGCCAGGCGATCCGCTCGGGGTCCTCGACCTCGATCCGGGCCGCGGCGGCCGGACCGTCCACGAGCGTGATGTGCTCCGGAGCCTCCCCCGCGGTGCCGACGACCTCCTCGTGCCCCTCGTGACCGATCAGGAGGATCTGGAAGCCCTCCTCGGCGAACCGGCGGGCCTCGACGTGCACCTTGGTGACCAGCGGGCAGGTCGCGTCGATCGTCCGCAGGTTCCGCCGAGCGGCCTCCTCGTGCACGACCGGGGCGACCCCGTGCGCGGAGAACACGACGATCGCGCCCTCGGGCACCTCCTCGGTCTCGTCGACGAAGACGGCGCCGCGGGCCTCCAGCCGCTCGACGACGAACCTGTTGTGCACGATCTGTTTGCGCACGTACACCGGCGGACCGTACAGCTCGAGCGCCTTCTCGACCGTGACGACCGCGCGGTCGACGCCGGCGCAGTAGCCGCGGGGGCTGGCGAGCAGCACCCGGCCGCGCGGCGCAGGGCTGGGGTCGGTGTCGGGCACTGCTCCATCGTAGGCGCCTAGTCTGCGGGCATGCCGTTGGAGACCTCGCCGGAGCATCCCGTCCCGGTCCGTACCGTCGCGCGCCTGATCAGCGACTGGGTCGGGCGGCTCGGCCGGGTCTGGGTGGAGGGCCAGGTGGCCCAGCTGTCCCGCCGGCCCGGCGCCGGGACGGTCTTCCTCACGCTGCGCGACCCGGTCGCCGAGGCGTCGCTGACCATCACCGCGCCCCGGGCCGTTCTGGACGCCGTCCAGCCGCCGCTGGTCGAGGGAGCCCGGGTCGTCGTGCATGGCAAGCCGGACTTCTACCTGGCCAGGGGGACCCTGTCGCTGGTCGCGGCGGAGATCCGGCCGGTCGGTCTGGGTGAGCTGCTGGCCCGGCTCGAGCGACTGAAAGCGTTACTGGCCGCCGAAGGGCTGTTCGAGGCCGTCCGAAAGCGGCCGCTGCCGTTCCTGCCGCGCGCGGTCGGCCTCATCTGCGGGCGCGGGTCCGCGGCGGAGCGGGACGTGCTCGAGAACGCCAGGGCCCGCTGGCCGGCCGTCCGGTTCACGATCGAGAACGTCGCCGTCCAGGGTGTGTACGCCGTGACCGAGGTCACCGACGCGCTGCGCCGGCTGGACCGCGACCCCGAGGTGGACGTGATCGTGGTCGCCCGTGGCGGCGGCTCGGTGGAGGACCTGCTGCCGTTCTCGGACGAGGCGATGGTCCGGGCGGTGGCGGCCTGCCTGACGCCGGTCGTCAGCGCGATCGGCCACGAGCCGGACACCCCGCTGATCGACCTGGTCGCTGACGTCCGTGCGTCCACGCCGACCGACGCGGCCCGCCGGGTGGTGCCGGACGTCCGCGCGGAACAGGCGGGGCTGAGCCGCTCGCTGGCCGCCCTGCGACGGGCCGTGGGCGCGCTGGTGGACCGGGAGGCCGGGCGGCTCGAGGCGCTGCGCTCGCGCCCGGTGCTGGCCGACCCGGTGACCGGCCTCGTGCAGCCGAGGCTGGCCGAGGTCCTGTCGGCCCGGGACCGGTCCCGGCGCGCGTTCGGCCACCACCTGGACCGCGCGGCCGCCGAGCTCGCGCACGCCCGGGCACAGGTGCGGGGGCTGTCCCCGGCCGCGACGCTCGAACGCGGGTACGCGGTGGTCCAGCTCCCGGACGGGACGGTGGTGCGCGACCCGGAGCAGGTCGACGTCGGCACGGACGTTCGGGTCCGGCTGGCCGCGGGCGAGCTGGCCGCACGGCGGGTGGCGGCCGGCGCGGACGCGGCCCGGTGATGGCTAGGGTTGCCGCCGTGCCGAGCGACCCAGCCAGTCCCGACCCCGGCTACGAGCAGGCCCGCGACGAGCTGGTCGACGTCGTCCGCCGGCTGGAGGCGGGCGGGACCACTCTGGAGGAGTCGCTGGCGCTGTGGGAGCGGGGCGAGCAGCTCGCGGCGATCTGCCAGCGATGGCTGGACGGCGCCAGGGCCCGCCTGGCGGCCGCGTCGCCGTCCGCCGACGGCGCTGCGCCGGGAGAGGGCGACGCCGAGCCTGCCGATCCGACAGCTCCGTCCTGACCGAGCTGCCCCCCGCGGCTGCCCTTTCAGGCGCCTGTCCGCATCGAGCCGGCCAGCGCCTCGAGGACCGGCCAGTCGGCAGAGCCGTCGACCACGACCGTCACGCCGCCGTCGGTGCGGACCAGGGCACGCCGGTCGCCCGCCCCGTCGGTCCAGCGCTCCCAGGTCACCCCGCCGACTTCGGTGGTGCCGCCGGTCCGGGTGGGGTCGCCGAGGACGTCGTGCAGGGTGCCGATCGCGATCCCGTTGGTCTGCTCGAACCCCGCGTACCTGCCGTCGGGGGTGATGAAGCCGACGTGCCAGCTGGTGACGCCGGGGACGCCTGCCGAGGAGCCACCCTGCGGGCCGTCGAAGTACGCCGAGGTGGCCTGCCAGCCGGACGGCAGCCCGACCGGCGCCAGCAGCGGGAACGCCGAACCGTGCCGGGCCTGGGCGAGCGTGGCCCGGTAGTCGACGACGTGCACGGCCTGCCCGTGCGGGCGGAAGGTGATGAGCAGCAGGACGACGACCGCGCCGAGGACCAGGCCGAGCGAGCGCACCATGTCGCCGACCGTCTTCGACCCGCGCGCCCTCGGCGCCGGCTGCGGGACCGGCTGCTCCACCGTCATGGCCCCATCGTCGCTGATTGTCACGCCGGCGGCGCCTCGTACTTCTTCCGGTTGATCCGCAGCACGTCGCCGAGCGTGGCCCAGTACGGCCCGCCGAGCCGCGCGACCGGTCCGAGCAGGCGTACGTCCACCCGCCCGTCCACGACGACCGACTCGGCGATGGCGATCCGGACCACCCGCCCGAACACCACGGTGGAGGCCGCGTCGTCGGTGCCGAACGGGTGGAACCCGACCACGACGCACTCGAGGGCGACCGGCGAGTCGCGGACCCGCGGCGGTGCGACCAGGGCCGACGACTCGCGCTCGACCCCGACGGTGTCGAACTCCCCCATCGCCCGCGGGTAGTCGGTGGCGGTCTCGTTGACCACCAGGGCGAGCGCCTCGGTGGCCACGTTGACCACGAACTCACCGGTCTCCTCGACGTTGCGCAGCGTGTCCTTGCGCCCGACCGAGGTGAACTGCACGACCGGCGGAGCCTGGCTGGCGACGGTGAAGAACGAGTGCGGGGCGAGGTTGTCGACTCCGGTCGCCGACCTGCTGGACACCCACGCGATGGGCCGCGGCACGACGACCTGGGTGAGCCAGGAGTAGCTGGCCCGGGGGCCGATCTCGGCCGGGTCGAGCTCGAGGCGGGTCACGATCTCAGCCTCCCAGACCCCCGATCGGCTGAGGATGGCGCGTCCCGGCACTGAGTACGATCCCGGGCAGCCGTGAGCGCGCCGTCCGCGCGCCCCGACCCGGAGGGACCTGGCGCGATGACCTCGACCGCAGCGGCGGGCCCGACTGGGCCTGGGGCGCCCGACCGCAACCTGGCCCTCGAGCTGGTCCGGGTCACCGAGGCGGCCGCCATGGCCGCGGGTCGATGGGTCGGGCGCGGTGACAAGAACGGTGCGGACGGGGCCGCCGTCAACGCGATGCGCCGGTTGATCTCCTCGGTGTCGATGAACGGTGTGGTCGTCATCGGCGAAGGCGAGAAGGACCAGGCGCCGATGCTGTTCAACGGCGAGCGGGTCGGCACCGGCGAGGGCCCGGAGGCGGACGTCGCCGTCGACCCCATCGACGGCACGACGTTGTGCGCGAAGGGCATGAACAACGCGCTGGCCGTGATGGCCGTCGCCCCGCGCGGGTCGATGTTCGACCCCTCGGCGGTCTTCTACATGGAGAAGCTCGTCACCGGCCCGGAGGCGGCCGGGTTCGTCGACATCACCGCTCCGGTCGCGGAGAACATCCGGCGGGTCGCCGCCGCGAAGGGCGAGACGGCCGCCGAGATCACGGTCTGCATCCTGGACCGGCCCCGGCACGACCGGCTCGCCGCCGACATCCGCGCGACCGGCGCCCGGATCAAGTTCATCACCGACGGAGACGTCGCGGGCGCGATCATGGCCGCCCGTGAGGGGACCGGCATCGACATGCTCGTCGGCATCGGCGGCACCCCCGAGGGGATCATCTCGGCCTGCGCCATGCGCTGCCTGGGTGGGGTGATCCAGGGCCGGCTGTGGCCGCGGGACGAGGACGAGCGGCGCAAGGCTCTGGACGCGGGGCACGACCTGGACCGCGTCCTCACGACCGACGACCTGGTGACCAGCGACGACGTGTTCTTCGTCGCCACCGGCATCACCGACGGCGAGCTGCTGCGCGGCGTGCGCTACCACGGGCGCGGGTCGGAGACGCACTCGCTGGTGATGCGCTCACGCAGCGGCACCATCCGCGAGATCAGCAGCGAGCACCGGCTCGACAAGCTCAGCGGGTACGCCGACGTCGACTACCGCTGACGGCGCACGCCGCCCTCGTCCGGGCGTCACAGCGTCAGGTCCAGCTTCAGCGTGAGGAACGCGTCCCGGTCGACCTGCGCGCGGGTGGTCAGCTGGTGGTCGGCGGTCGGGTAGAGGACGACCTGCGCCTGCGGGTCGGCCGTCGTGAAGCGGTCGCGGACGGCCTCCGGCACGTACACGTCCTGGCCGGCCCACTGCAGCAGCAGCCGCGGGCCGAGCCGGGCCACGTGCCGCACCGGCTGCAGGCCGTGGAACAGGGCGTTGTACGTCCGCGCCTTCGCGCCGGTGTAGCCGAGCCAGTACGTCGAGAACCAGTTGCCCCAGGACGCGTCCGGGGCCGCGAAGACCGCCGCGGCGATATCCGGGTGCAGGTCGGCGATCAGCGAGCCGTACATCGCCCCGTAGTCGTGGCCGACCAGCGCGACCCGCCTCGGGTCGACGCCGCGGACCCGCTCGAGCAGGCGGAGCGCGGCGTCGAACGCCTGCCGCTGCTCGATGACCGTCTCGACGTCGGAGGCGTCACCGACGGGGTCGGCCCGCCACGGGAAGCTGCCCTGCGGCAGCAGCGAGACCGCTCCGTGCGAGGCCAGGTCGATCGCCTCCGAGAGGAACTCGGTCCGGTCCGAGTGGATCTGCCCGAGCCAGTGCAGGAACAGGATCCCGGCGCGGCTGCGCGGCGCGGGGTCGCCCGCCTCGTGCACGAGGTAGGCCGGCACCGACGCCTGCCCGGGCACCGGCACGAGCACGTCCTCGACGACGACCCGTCCGACCGACTGGACGGCCGAGTCGGCCACCGACCTGCCCGGGGAACGGCTGGGCGACCCACCTGGCACGTCCCGTCATCCCTCCCGTGCTCGTCGCGTCAGTATCAAAAGACACTGAGATGCTGACGGACTCTAGAGTCGGTAGCCTGAGGCGTCAAGCAACTGACGCCAGGCGAAGATCCGGGGGCTGGGAGGCGGGAGTTCGTGGACGAGCGCAGGGTCTTCCCGGCCGAGTGGCTGGCCGGACCGCTGCCGAGCTCTTCCGGCGCCCCCGGTGCCGTGAGTGACCTCGACCTCGTCGTCCTGCTGGTCAACTCCCTGGACCTGCTCGCGGTCGAGCCGGACCGCCTCGGCGACCTGACCTGGTTCCGCACCGCCCTGCGCCAGACGGGTCACCGCGTGCTGGCCGACCAGCTCACCGACCGCGACCTGCCCGACCTGCGCCGGCTGCGCGAAGCCCTGCGGTCGGTGTTCGAGTCCGCCGACCCCGGTGCGGTGGCGGAGCACCTGAGCGCGATGCTCCGGCGCGGCCGGGCGGTGCCGGTCCTGGTGTCCGACGCCGACCGGCTGCGGCTGGTCGTGGCCGCGGACCGCACCGGCTACGACGCGCTGCTCGCGCGGCTGCCCGCGGCGCTGGCGGCGTACGTCGCCGAGCACGGCCTCGCCCGGCTCGGCGTCTGCGGCTCGGACCCGTGCCGGTGCGCGTTCGTCGACCGCACCAGGGCCGGCACCCGGAGGTACTGCTGCGGCTGGTGCAACGACCGGCGGGCGGCGCGCGCCTACCGCAGACGCCGAGCGGGCGGTGCCTGACCGGCAGCACCGGCTCCCCCGCGACCCCTCAGGCGGGCGGGGCGAAGAACTCGAGCGCGATGTTGTCCGGGTCGCGGAAGGACAGTCCCGAGCCGTAGGACGCGTCCACGATCCCGCCGTGGGGGATGCCCAGCTCGTCCAGCCGCCCGGCCCACTTCTCCAGCTCGGTGCGGCTCGCACACCCGAACGCCACATGGTCCAGGCCAGGCCGGCGCGCGTCGAACGCGTCGCTGCTGGTCAGCGCCGGGAACTGGTGGAGTCCGACCAGGTTCCCCGGCCCCACCGCCCACACCACGTGCCGGAACGGCCCGGTGTCCTCGTCGAGGACCGGCTTCGCCCCGAACAGAGCCTCGTACCAAGGAATGCTTCGGTCGAGATCGGTGACTGTCACTGCCACATGGCCAAGCCCTGGGAACGTCGACATGCGCGTCTCCTCACCAGTTGTCGCAGCACCGACTCCGGTACCGCTCCCGATACCCCGGCCAACGCCGCCACGAGATGGCCGGTTCATCGATGGCATTGTGCTCCTGGTCACGTCAAGTCGGACAGCCGACGGCCTAGCCGCGCGACGCCGGCAGGAGCACGCTGTCCCCGTGCGGGTTCGGGCGGTGGTCTCGGCTGGTGCGACGACGGTGTGCGCCGCGGTGCTCACCGTGCTCGCGCTGCCCGCCCCCGGCGCCGGTGCGGCCACGCCGGCTCCGGTGGCGTGGGGCGCGACCGTGCGGTTCACCGGGAACCAGACGCCGCTGCAGGCGGTGCAGGCGTTCCAGGCGAAGGTCGGGCAGACCCTGCGCGCCACCCGCGACTTCCTGTTCTGGGACTCGCCCTTCCCGACCGCGTACGAGGCCGGTCTGCGGGCGCAGGGCACGACGATCGTGCTGTCGGTCGCGACCCGGACCCGCAGCGGCACCGGGCAGCCGTGGGCCTCGATCGCGGCGGCGGCCCCCGGCTCGGCGCTGTACACGCAGATGCAGTCGTGGGCCGACCGCGTCCGTGACTTCGGCGCACCGATGTGGGTGACGATGCAGCACGAGCCCGAAGAGGCCGGGAACAACGCGCTGGGGACGCAGTCCGCCTACATCGCTGCGTGGCGCAACTGGGTCTCGGTGTTCCGGGCGGAAGGCGCGACCAACGTGCACTTCATGTTCATCACGACGGCGTACGGCTACACCGTCAAGCCCGCGAACCGCAAGTACGTGCCGGCGTTCTACCCCGGAGACGACGTGGTCGACGGCATCGCCGTCGACGCGTACAACTGGTTCACCTGCCCGAACCACCCGACCGTGCCCTGGAACTCGTTGCAGTTCCTCATCCGCGGCCAGCTGGCGTTCGCGGCCGCGCACCCGGCCGAGCAGCTGTGGATCACGGAGTTCGCCTCCGTGAACGACCCGGCGACCCCGTCCCGGCGGGCGCAGTGGATCGCCGACGCGCAGGCGCTGTTCAAGACGGCGCCGTACTCCGCCTACCGCGGCGTCATGTACTTCGACCTCAACAAGGCCTGCGACTGGCGCGTCGAGACGTCGCCGTCCGCGCTGGCCGCCTTCGCCGCGATGGGCGCCGACCCGTACTACTCCGGCTAGGTCCGGACCTCCCTGCTCGCTCGGGTGCGGGCCCGGCCATCCGGCTGCGGTGGCTGCTCGCAGCTGCGATGACCGCCTCGGCTCACCTGCGCACGGAATGGTCGACGCAGGAGTCGAACGCGCCGGCCCGCGGTTGTACGACCATGTTGCAGCAGTACCCGCGGCTTCATCCGCCCGAGATCAACCTGTAGCCGACGGGTTGCGGTCTGCCGAATTCATCCCGTGGAGGCCTTGCGGACACGGGATCTGCAGGTAAAGTCCGCGGCGGACACGGGACGTGTCCAGCCGGCGTGACCGGTCTGAGCTACAGGGGGTGGGCTCATGAGGGTCCCGCGCAACGTTGGTCGTACTGTCCCGTTCTTGGTCGCGGCGCTCGTCGGCGGCACGCTCGTCGCCATGGGCGCCGGCGAGAACGCGCTGGCGGCAGGGGCCGCCGCTCCCCACGTGGCCGCGGCCGTCCCGACCTTCACCAACGGGCAGATCGCGTACAGCTGCCTCACCTACGGCGGCACCGTCCACCGCGACGGCTGGATCACGGCGTCGGCCTCGGGCAGCGCCCCGGCCTTCCACGCCTGGCCGTGGGGGACCTACTCGAACGGGGCGCACTGGTCGGCGGACGGGTCCGAGATGGTGCACCGTGCCACCTACGGCCCGCCAGACCCCACGCAGACGACCGTCTTCCTGAGCGAGGCCGACGCCAGCTTCCCGTGGTGGAACAGCAACTACTCAGGCACCGCGGGCCTCGTCGACGACCAGGCGACCTTCACCGCGGACGGCAAGCACGTCCTCTTCCAGCGCAACCAGCGCATTCTCTCCAACACGTTGGCGGGCGAGGACACGCCGCCGGAGATCATCCAGCCGGCCGGCCAGAACCAGCAGCCCACGGCGTCCGTGACCGGGGACATCGCCTTCGAGCACGAAGAGGGCGGCACCACGCCGAACGTGTACTACCTCGCGGTCGGCGCCGCCGCGGCGGTCGACCTGGGGCCCGGCGCGATGCCCCGGTTCTCCCCGGACGGAACGAAGATCGCCTTCGAGAACATCTCCGACGGGCGGTTCTACGAGATGAACCTCGACGGGTCGTCCGTCACGATGATCGGCCCGTCCGTCTCCGGCCAGTTCCTCGGTGACTTCGCCTGGTCCCCGGACGGGACGACGCTGCTGATCAGCGCGGGCGCCAAGGCCATCGAGTCCGCGGTCCTCCCGGCCGGCTCCGCTACCACGGTGGTCGGCGGCACGCAATGCTCCGGAGGCGCCTACCAGGTCTCCTGGCAGCCCCTGCCCACCGTGAAGGACCGGGTCATCCGCGCGTCCGGCACCTCGCGCGAGGGCACGGCGATCGCGATCTCCAAGACGGCGTACCCGACCGATCACACCGCGGACGCGGTGGTGCTCGCGGACTCGCTGCACTTCCCGGACGCGCTGTCCGGAGGTCCGCTGGCGACGAAGGTCAACGGCCCGCTGCTGCTGACCCCGGGGCAGGCCTCGACGGTGTACGCGCCGGTGCTGGCCGAGATCGCCCGCGTGCTCAAGCCGGGAGCGACCCAGCTCTACCTGCTGGGCGGCCTGGGCTCGTTGAGCCAGGGTATCGAGACTCAGCTGACCAACGCCGGCTACACGATCAAGCGGTTCGCCGGTCTGAACCGTGAGGACACCTCGCTGCAGATCGCGCAGTTCCTCGGGCAGGGTGCGAGCGCTCCCGAAGAGCTGCTGCTGGCGACCGGTACGGACTTCCCGGACGGGTTGTCGGCCGGTGCTGCGGCCGCGTCGTACTGGTCCGGCCCGTCGCCGACCGGCGGTGCGGTCATCCTGACGGCGGGGACCAAGCTCACGCCGCAGGCGCAGGCCTACATCGCGGCGGCGATCGCCGGTCACACCGACCCCGCCCACAAGGTGTACGTGACGACGGTCGGTGGACTGGCCGACAAGGCCTACTCGGCCCTTGACCGGATCTCTTGCGTCGGCGCGGACCGCTACGCCACCTCCGCGTGCGTCGCCTACGTCCACTTCGGGGCGCAGCCCGACATCGCGGTGGCGACCGGCACGTCGTTCCCGGACGCGCTGGCCGGTGGCTCGTTCGCGGGTGCCCTCAACGCGCCACTGCTGCTGATCCCGCCGGACCTGACCACGGACAACGATTCGCCGTACCTCCTGCACATCGAATCGTCGGCGATCTCGACGGCGTACGTGTTCGGCGGCACGGGCGTCGTCAGCCTCGCGACGGCTACCCAGCTGCGGTCGATCATCGGGATCGGTACGACGTACACGGCCCAGGGGCCGACGGTGACCAGCGCCTCCGCGCGGGCCGCATCCGCCACGGCCGCCGCGACCGGGTCGCGCCGGACCAGCAAGGCGCCGCCGACCCCGGCCGCCGCTCGACGGGTGGCCGCGGGCCGGCCCGGGTAGCCGCGCGGCGGGGTCGACCGGTGCTGAGGCGCAGCCAGATGCTCGCCAGAACCACGGACGTTCGCCCACCCGGCGAGTTCGTCAGCCGAAGGTGACGCTGTCGATGAACGACTGGTTGCCGTCGAGGACGGCGAACCGGTCGAACGTCCACGACCAGATCACTGTCACCCCGGCTTGCGGGACGTCCAGCAGCGTGTAGCGCGCTTTCAATGTCCCCCAGGCGGCCATGCCCGTGCCGAACGTGGGCGCCGCCGGGTCCGAGTTGTGCAGGCCCAGCAGTGGCGCTCCCTTCTTGAGCACGATGTCGACCTGGTAGGCCGGCTTCCCATCCACGGTGGTGCGGACGACCGCGGTGGGCACAGCGAAGGGGCGGTGGGCCAGCCAGGTGGCCATGGACTGCGCCGTGGTCCCCGCGGCAGGGTCCCGGGTCCCACTGGCGTCGTTCCGCGACGGGATGACGTTCTCCTGCACGGTGACGCCGGTGTTGCCGATGTTGCCGGTCTGGTAGTCCTCGATGGTGGCGGTGCCGAAGACCTGGAGCTCGGGTTGGAAGTTCGTCGGCACCGTGACTGTGACCGGCACAGTCAGCGCGACCCGGTAGCGGCTCGCGCCAAGGCAGGTGACCGTCGGTGCACCGGGGCAGCTTGCGGAGGCATGCGTGCTCGGCTGGCCTGCTCCAGGGGGCGCTTGCGTCGTACCACTGCCGCTACGGGCCACGATGACGCCGCCCGCGATCAGCGCGGCGGCTGCCGCGACGGACGCGACTGCGGCGACGACATTCCTGCGCTTCTTGGCTCGACTGTTCCGTTCCAGCTCGTTGAGCATGACCATGGGGTCCACCCTCTGCGTCGTGGCACGTCGCAGGTCTGTGGCGGCAGCCCGGCCGCGGGCATCGAGAGTCACGGCTGCTCCTCGAGCATCTCGCCGAGTCGTCGTGCGAGCGTGGCCCGGCCCCGGGTGAGGTGCACCTTGACGCTTCCCTCCGAGACGCCCAGGGTCGTCGCCACATCGGCGACCCCCAGGTCGTAGATGTAGTACAGCGCGACGGACTGGGCCTGCCTGCGGGGCAGGCGCCGAACCTCGGCCCAGAACGTCTCGCTGTCCTCGGCCATGGCGGCCGGTTCTTGTCTTCGCGAGCCGAACCGCACCAGCGCGCGCGCCTCGACGGCCCGCCGACGTACGACGGACACCGCCTTGTTCGCGCACACCTGACGCACCCATGCCGACGGTGTCGCGTAGCGACTGACGTCCTCCCAGCGGCGGTACGCCGCGAGCATCGCGTCTTGAGCAACATCGTCTGCGTACGCGTCACCGGACAGGGCCCCGGCCAGCATCACCAGGCCGGGCAGCTCGCGGCGGTAGAACGCCTCGAAGGTCTCGATCGACCGGAGCTCGACCACGTCAGCAGGCTCGAGCGGTTGCTCAGCCTGACGCTGCCTCGTGCTCCTCATGTCTATGAATCGCTCCAGCGGGCCAGTCCGGATGACACGAACTGGTCGCAGCGTACGCAGGCCTTGCCTCGACGAGCTCGGGTCCGCGCGTCCGCTCCCCCCGGAGGGACATGGTGGCTGGAGTCGAGCTCCACGTCGTCCCGAGGACCCGAGCCCGGTCAGCCGATGACCACCCGCACGGTCACGTCGGAGTCGCCGCCGGACGTCGTCGCGGACATCCCGACCGCCTTGAGGTTCTGCAGCTCCGGGGAGCCCACGGTGGTGCCGGACGCCTTGAGCGACGACCAGAGCTTGACCAGGTTCACGTACAGGATCGCCTGGGCGTGGTCCGGGTCGGCGACGGCCGCCCGGAAGAGGTCGCTGTCGGTCACCTTGGCCGCCGACGCGCTCCCCTTGCCCGCCGCGACCACGTCGTCGGACGAGCCCACGTACAAGGTGTCGCCGTCGACGGTGGTCGAGACGCCGAGCACACTGTCCGGCCCGGCCAGCGCGAGCAGCTTGTCGAGCACCGCCTTGCCGGCCTGCGGGTCCTTCGAGGTGGCCGCGGCCAGGACCGACGGCGTCCCGGTGGGGTCGCCGCCGACGCTCAGCGTCAGCTGGTCCCCGACCAGCGCGACCAGGTCGTCGGGCAGGGTGAGCCCGGCCTGCCGGGCCTGGTCGGCGATGTCGGAGTAGCCGGGGAGCGAGCTGAGCTGCTTCCACTGCTCGGACACCGAGCGGCCGTAGCCGGACACCGCGAGCACGGCGAAGGCGTCCGGCGCCACGTGCGCCAGCTTCACCGGCGGGGCCTGCGGGGCCGATGACGCCGCCCCGAACGTCCGCATGCGCATCTCGACCGACTCGTCGGCGGCGTGGATGCCCAGCACCCAGCGCCCCTTCCAGCTCGCGCCGAGCACCGCGTCCAGCTGACCGCTGTCGACACCGGCGACGTTGCCGAGCGAGTCCTTCAGCAGCTGGCCGGCCTTGGCGGCGTCCATCCAGGCGGTGACGACCTGGTCCGAGCCGAGCGAGTTGACGTCGGAGGTGAAGCGGGAGTCGGCCGCCAGCGACGACCTCTGCCCGTCGGCGACGATCCGGGCGGCACCCTTCGCCGAGTCCGGGGTGACGACGAGGTAGCCGTCGGCGAAGGCGAAGCCCAGGTGGTCCGAGCCGTGCGCGCGGAGCTTGGTCATCGCGGCAGTGGCGGCCTGCTCGTCGGTCTCCTGCACGACCAGCACGCCGTCGACGGAGCTGCCGCCTGCGCCCGAGCCCGCAGGCGCCGGTACCGCTGCGACCGCGAACCGCTTGCCCAGCCAGGGCTGGATGTCCTTGCCGAAGTCGAGCGCGTCGTTGGAAGACCCGGCCTCGGACAGGCGCCGGACCAGCCAGTCGCCGAAGTCGGCGTCGGTGGACTTCAGTCCGGAGCTGTCCGGGAACTTGTGCAGCAGGTTGAGCAGGGCGAGCTTCTGGCCGGCTGACGGGTCGAGGTCGACCTCGGCGAAGGCGACCGTGCCGGCCGGCAGTACCTCGGCCGGCTGAGGGCCGTTGCCGTTGAGCCGGGACCAGGCCGCGTACGCGCCGCCGGCCGTCACCAGGACGGCAGCCGCAGTGATCCCGGCGACCAGCGCCCGGCTACGGCGCCGCCCGGTCGGGGCGCCGCCGTCGGTGCCGTCGACGCCCGGCAGCACCGACCAGGTCGGCGCGGTGACGCTGTCGAGGACCTCCGGCGCCCACGGAGGTGGCGGGGTCATCGGCGGACCAGCGGGCGGGCCCATCGGCGGGGCTGACTCGGTCCCGCCGTTCAGGGCGAACGGGTCCGGTCCGCCCGTGGGCTCCCCCGTCACGTGCTCGTCCACGCCGATCTCCCCTCCCTGGCCCGGCGCAGGTCAGCACCGGGGAGCGGACATCATGCCTGGCCCGCCCCGTCTGTGTTTCGGCGCCACGCACCCGCGCCTGTACCGGATGCCGCGGGAACCTACGCTGGTCCCATGGCCGACTTCCTGTTCAGCGAGCTGCTGCCGACCGGGCCGGACGGCACCGAGTACCGGCTGCTGACCACCGACGGGGTGGGCACGGTCGAGGCGGCCGGACGAACGTTCCTGGAAGTCGTCCCGGACACCCTGACCCGGCTGGCGTACGAGGCCATGCACGACATCGCGCACTTCCTGCGGCCCGCCCACCTGCGCCAGCTGCGGTCGATCCTGGACGACCCGGAGGCCTCGCCGAACGACCGCTTCGTCGCGCTCGACCTGCTCAAGAACGCCAACGTGTCCGCCGGCGGGGTGCTGCCGATGTGCCAGGACACCGGCACCGCGATCGTGATCGGCAAGAAGGACGAGACCGTGCTGACCGGCGGCGGCGACGAGGAGGCCCTGGCGCGCGGCATCTTCGACGCGTACACCCGGCTCAACCTGCGGTACAGCCAGCTCGCGCCGCTGACCATGTGGGACGAGCGGAACACCGGCACCAACCTTCCGGCGCAGATCGAGCTGTACGCCAGCGAGTCGCACCACGGCCAGGGCGGGCCCTCGTACTCGTTCCTGTTCATGGCCAAGGGCGGCGGCTCGGCGAACAAGTCCTTCCTCTACCAGGAGACCAAGGCCGTGCTGAACCCGGCGGCGATGACCAGGTTCCTGGACGAGAAGCTGCGCGCGCTCGGCACCGCGGCCTGCCCGCCGTACCACCTCGCGGTCGTCATCGGCGGGACCTCGGCCGAGCACGCACTGAAGACCGCCAAGCTCGCGTCGGCGAAGTACCTGGACACGCTGCCGACCACCGGCTCCGCGAGCGGCCACGCGTTCCGCGACCTGGACATGGAGGCGGAGGTCCTGGGGCTGACGCAGGCGTTCGGCATCGGCGCGCAGTTCGGCGGCAAGTACTTCTGCCACGACGTGCGGGTGGTGCGGCTGCCGCGGCACGGGGCGTCGGTGCCGGTCGCGATCGCGGTCTCCTGCTCGGCGGACCGGCAGGCGCTGGCCCGGATCACGGCCGAGGGCGTGTTCCTGGAGCAGCTCGACCGCGACCCGGCCCGGTTCCTGCCGGAGACCACCGACGAGCACCTGTCCGACGACGTCGTCCGCATCGACCTGAACCG
Source organism: uncultured Actinomycetota bacterium (assembly GCA_963711005.1). GTDB lineage: Bacteria > Actinomycetota > Actinomycetes > Prado026 > Prado026 > CAVQCJ01. Next base: position 393,900 of record CAVQCJ010000002.1, read on the forward strand.
GCCGATGGACGAGATCCGCGCCGAGCTGACGAAGTACCCGGTGAAGACCCGGCTGTCGCTGACCGGTCCGCTCGTGGTCGCGCGCGACATCGCGCACGCGAAGATCAAGGAGCTGCTCGACGCCGGCCGGCCCATGCCGTCCTACCTGCGCGACATGGCGGTGTACTACGCCGGCCCGGCCAAGACCCCGCAGGGCTACGCCTCCGGCTCGTTCGGGCCGACCACAGCTGGCCGGATGGACTCCTACGTCGACCAGTTCCAGGCGGCCGGCGGGTCGCTGGTGATGCTGGCCAAGGGCAACCGCTCGGCAGCGGTGACGAAGGCCTGCGCCGAGCACGGCGGCTTCTACCTGGGCTCGATCGGCGGTCCGGCCGCGCGGCTGGCCCAGGACTGCATCCGCAAGGTCGAGGTGCTCGAGTACCCCGAGCTGGGCATGGAGGCGGTCTGGCGGATCGAGGTCGAGGACTTCCCGGCGTTCGTGGTCGTCGACGACAAGGGCAACGACTTCTTCGCCGAGGTGTCCCGCCCTGTCACCCTGACGATCGGCGACCGCCCCGCCTGAGCCCGGGCCGTCCGCGGGCGCGGCAGGATGGGGCACATGGACGAGACGCCGGCCGAGCTGGCCGACCTGCAGGAGCTCATCGACCGAAGCTTCGCGTCCGCCGGGGACCACCTGCGCGCGATCGTCCGGCCGGAGCGGCGGCTGACCGCCCGCCAGGTCGCGGCCTACCTGCAGGGCGTCAAGCACCTCGCCGTCGCCACCGTGACGGCGAGCGGGCAGCCACGCGTCGCCCCCGTCGACGGCCTGTTCTGGCACGGCTACTTCCACTTCAGCACGGCGGCGACGTCGGTCCGGGCCCGGCACCTGACCGCGCGGCCGTCGGTGAGCGCCGCGCACGTCGTCGGTGACCAGGTGGCCTTCTGGACCTACGGCCGCGCCCAGCTGGTGCGGCCGGGCGACCCTGTCTTCGACGCGTTCGAGGAGCACTGGCGCGAGGTGTACGAGGGCGGGGCGGCCAGCGACTGGGCGCCGGACCCCGTCTACGTCCGGATCGTCCCGGAGCGGTTCTTCGCGTACGCGTTCGTGGCCGGCGCGATCCCCGCCGAGCCGGCGGCCGCGGACGGCAGCCGCGTCGAGCACGACACGATGGGCGAGGTACGGGTCCCGGCCGGCGCGCTCTACCGGGCGCAGACCCAGCGTGCGGTGCAGAACTTCCCGGTCTCCGGCGAGCCGGTGCCGGTCGAGCTCGTGCACGCGCTGGCCAGGATCAAGGAGGCGGCGGCCGCCACCAACGCCGCGCTGGGGGTGCTCCCCCGCGACGTGGCCGACGCGGTCGCGCTGGCCGCCCGCGCGGTAGCGGCCGGCGAGCACGACGACCAGTTCCCGGTGGACGTGTTCCAGACCGGGTCGGGCACCTCGACGAACATGAACGTCAACGAGGTGCTCGCCACGCTCGCGTCCCGCGCGCTCGACCGGCCCGTGCACCCGAACGACGACGTGAACGCCTCGCAGTCGAGCAACGACGACTTCCCGTCGGCCGTGCACCTGGCCGCGCTGCGGTCGGCGCGCGAAGGTCTGCTGCCGGCCCTGGACCACCTCGCCGCGACCTTCGAGGCCAAGGCCGCCGAGCTCGGCGACGTGGTCAAGTCCGGCCGCACGCACCTGATGGACGCGGTGCCGGTGACCGTCGGCCAGGAGCTGCACGGCTACGCCACCCAGGTCCGCCGCGGCGCCGAGCGGGTCGCAGGCACACTGCCACGGGTGGCCGAGATCCCCCTCGGCGGCACCGCCGTCGGCACCGGCCTGAACACCCCGCCGGGCTGGCGCGCGGCCGTCGTCGCCGAGCTGGCGGCGCTCACCGGCCAGCCGGTCACGGCGGCCCGGGACGGGTTGGAGTCGCAGTCGGCGCGCGACGCGCTGGTCGAGCTGTCCGGGCAGCTGCGGGTGCTGGCTGTCAGCCTCACGAAGATCTGCAACGACCTCCGCTGGATGGGCTCGGGGCCGCGGGCCGGCCTCGGCGAGCTGCACCTGCCGGACCTGCAGCCCGGGTCCTCGATCATGCCCGGCAAGGTGAACCCGGTGGTGCCGGAGGCGGTCCTGCAGGTGTGCGCCCAGGTCGTCGGGAACGACACAGCCGTCGCCTGGGGCGGCGCCGCGGGCGCGTTCGAGCTCAACGTCATGGTGCCCGTGATCGCCCGCAACCTGCTGCTTTCGCTGCGGCTGCTCACCTCGGCGTCCCGGCTGCTCGCCGACCGGTGCGTCGCCGGTATCAGCGCGGATGCCGACCACGCGCTCGCGCTGGCGGAGTCGTCGCCCGCCATCGCGACGGGGCTCAACCGCTACCTCGGCTACGAGGAGGTCGCCGCCGTCGTCAAGCAGTCCGTCGCCGAGCGGCGCACGATCCGGGACGTCGTCGTCGACCGGGGGCACGTCCGGGACGGACGCATCACCCGGGAGCAGCTGGACGAGGCGCTGGACGTCCGTCGGATGGCCCGCCCGCAGGAGTGACCAGGCCGCTCTCGTAGGCGACGACGATCAGCTGCGCGCGGTCGCGCGAGCCGAGCTTCATCAGCAGCCGGCTGACGTGCGTCTTCACCGTCGCCGGGGTCACGAAGATCTGCTCGGCGATCTCGGTGTTGGAGAGCCCGCGCGCGACCAGCACCAGGACCTCGACCTCGCGCTCGGTGAGGTCGCCGAGCTCCGGCGGCGCCGGCCGGGTCTCGGGCCGGCCGCGGACGAACTCCTCGATCAGGTGGCGGGTCACGCTCGGGGCGAGCAGCGCCTCGCCGGCCGCGACCACCCGGATCCCGGCGAGCAGGTCGGCCGGCGGCGTGTCCTTGAGCAGGAACCCGCTCGCACCCGCCTTCAACGCGCCGAACACGTGCTCGTCGAGGTCGAACGTGGTGAGCACCAGCACGCGTACGTCGTCGGTCGCCGCGGTGATCGCCGCCGTCGCCTCCAGGCCGTCCATGACCGGCATCCGGATGTCCATCAGCACCACGTCGGGAGCGAGCGAAGCGGCCAGCAGCACCGCCTCCGCACCGTCGGCCGCCTCGCCGACGACCTCGAGGTCCGCGGCGGAGTCGACGAGCACCCGGAAGCCGGCGCGTACCAGCGCCTGGTCGTCGACCACCAGCACCCGGATCATCGCCCCATCCCTTCGTACGGCAGGCGGGCCCGGACCCGGAACCCGCCGCCGGGCACCGGCCCGGCCTTGAAGTCACCGCCGAACACCGCGACCCGCTCGCGCATGCCGATGATCCCGTGCCCGGACGACCCGTCGGCGACCAGGGCGGGCGCGGCCGACCCGACCCGGGCCGCGCCCGGCGCCGGCCGGTCGCTGACCTGGACGACCAGCGCGTCGGCGCCGTAGTCGAGCACGACGTCTGCGAGCGAACCACCGTGCTTGATGACGTTGGTCAGCGCCTCCTGCACGATCCGGTACGCCGACAGGTCCACTCCAGGAGCCAGCTCGCGCGGCTCGCCGCGCACCTCCACGTCCGCCTGCACGCCGCCGGCTCGGACCTGCTCGACCAGGTCCGGCACATCGGCCAGGCCGGGCGCCGGTGCCAGCGCGGTCGCCGGGTCTCCGTCCGGGCGCAGCACGCCGAGCAGCCGGCGCATCTCCGCCAGCGCGGACCGGCTGGTCGTCTCGATCGCCGCCAGCGCAGCGCGTGCCTGCTCGGGCTGGGTGTCGATGACGTGGTTGCCGACTCCGGACTGCACCGCGATGACGCTCATCGAGTGCGCGACGACGTCGTGCAGCTCGCGGGCGATCCGCAGCCGCTCCTCCGCCACCGCCTGTGCCGCACGCTCCTCGCGCTCGCGCTCGAGCCGGTTCGCGCGTTGCTCCAGCGCAGCGAGCCGGGCCCGGCGGTTGCGTTGGTTCTCGCCGAGCAGCCAGGCGACCGCCGTGGCCAGCAAGGTCGACGTCCACTGCGAGCCGGTCGCGACGCCGGGCGGCTGGATCGCGAGCGCGACGCTGAACACGGCGAGGCTGACCGCGAGCGCGATCAGGGCGGTCCGGCGGCTGCCGTGCAGCGCGATCGCGAACAGCAGGACCCACAGGCTCAGCCCCGGGAAGGCCGCGTACTGCCGGGCCGCGAACAGCAGCAGCGAACCGCTCACCACGGCGAGCGCGAGCATCGGGTGCCGCCGGTGCACGGCGTAGGGCAGGCACAGCCCGATCGAGAGCAGGTACGCCAGCGCGTCGCCGCCGCGCTGCCCCGTCTCCGGGGCCTTCCCCGCGATCGACAGCACCATCTCCGCGAGCAGCAGGACGGCAACGACGGCGTCCAGGACTCCCGGCCGCACGCGCGGACGGTGCGGTCGGCGCAGACGGCGCAGGTCCAGGACGGCGGGCACGGCCCCACCGTAGCCAGGCCGCGACTCCCGGGTCGTCCGTCTCCGGACGTACGCCTGCGGGCTGACGGGCCGGGCTCAGACCGGCCGCAGGGAGCAGCACAGGTTCCGCCTGCGCGCGGACGACGGACGCGCTCGACGCGGCGAGTCTTGAGGACGTCAGCAGCAGCACACGCAGACTTCAGGAGCCCCCGATGTACGACCTGACCTTCGACCACCTGACCAAGCGCTTCGGCGCCGTCACCGCTCTCGACTCGTTCACCGCGCGCGTGCAGCCCGGTCGCATCACCGCCTTCCTCGGCGCCAACGGCTCCGGGAAGACGACCAGCATGCGCGTGCTGCTCGGTCTGGCCGCGCCCACCACGGGTGCGGCCCGGATCGGTGGGCGCGACTACCGGGACCTCGAGCACCCGCTGCGCACCGTGGGGGCGGTCCTGGACCAGGGATTCCACCCCAACCGCAGCGCCCGCAACCACCTGCGCATGACGGCGCGCGCCGCCGGCATGCCGGACTCGCGCGCCGACGAGGTGCTCGAGCTGGTCGGCCTCACCGAGGCGGGACGCCGTCGCACCGGCGGCTTCTCGCTCGGGATGCGGCAGCGGCTCGCGCTGGGCTCGGCGCTCGTCGGCGACCCCGGCGTGCTGGTGATGGACGAGCCGTTCAACGGTCTCGACCCAGACGGCATCTACACCCTGCGCACGTTCCTGCGCTCCTTCGCGGACCGGGGCGGGACGGTCTTCCTGTCCAGCCACCTGCTCGCCGAGGTCGCGCACAGCGCGGACGACGCGGTCGTCATCGACCACGGACGGCTGGTCACGGCCGGTCCGGTCGCCGACCTCGTCCCCGCCGGCGACTCGCTCGAGTCCGCCTTCCACGCACTGGTGCACTCCCCCGGAAAGGAACTGTCATGACCACCACCGAAGGCCTGCGTCGCCAGGTCGGCCTCGAGCTGTTCAAGATGCGCACCACCCCCGCCGTCTACGTATCGTTCGGCACCTCCGCGGTGCTGGCCGTCGTCGCGGCAGGGACCTCGATCCTGGCGGCCGGAACCAACGGCACACCTGCGCTCGGCACTGTCGACAACGTCGTCAAGACCCTGTCGATCTCGGCCGTCACGTCGATGGCGATGCTCGTGCTCGGCATCCTCGTGTCGGCCGGCGAGTACCGGACCAGGACCGCGGCGGCCACCTACCTCGGCGAACCGCGCCGGGGCCGGGTCGTGGTCGCCAAGCTGGTCGCGGTGGGCGCGGTCAGCGCGGTCGTCGGGTTCGTCAGCTTCGGTCTGGCGCTCGCCGTGGCTGTGCCGATGTACGCGGTCAAGGGCGTGCACCACCTGCCGGTCGACGTGTTCCGGCTGTACTGGGGCTCGGTGCTCGCCACGGTGGCGTTCGGGCTGCTCGGTGTGGCGCTCGGTGCGCTCACCCGCAACACCTTCGGCGCGATCGTCGGCGGGCTGCTGTGGATCCAGCTGGTCGAGGTCGCGGTCCTGCAGAACGTGGCCCCATCGGTCGGCCGCTGGCTGCCGACCGAGGCGGCCGTGTCGCTGACCGGCGCCGGCAGCGGGACGGTCGGGCTGCTGGCCCCCGGGCTGGCCGCGCTGGTCCTGGTGGGCTGGGCAGTCGCGCTGACGGCCGGCTCGGCGGCCCTGACCCTGCCGCGCGACGTGGCCTGACGGCCGGCCCATGGCCCATCGGGCCCGACGAGGAAGCCTCCTGCGGTCCGGACCGGAGCCTGCAGGAGGCTTCCTCGGGGCGTCAGGGGGCGTCCAGGGGGCGTCCGGGGCCGCCTCAGTACCAGAGGTGGTCCTGCCAGAAGATCCAGGCCGAGCACGGCGTCCCGTAGGTGCGGGCGACGTAGGCCAGCCCCCACGCGATCTGGGTCGCGGCGTTGGTGCGCCAGGACGGACCGGCCGACGCCATCTTCGAGCCCGGCTGGGCCTGCGGGATGCCGTACGCGCCGCTGTTGGAGTTGTACGCGCCCACGCGCCAGTGGCTCTCCCTCGTCCACACCTCGTCCAGACAGGCGAACTGCTGGCCGGTCCAGCCGCGCGCGGCCGCCATCGTCTGGCCGAGTGCGCGCACCGAACCTGGGACGACGGTGCGCACCGACGACCGTGTGACGTTCGACGAGGAGACCGCGGCGCGCTGCTTCGCGAGCTGCGCCATGTGCGCAGCGTGCAGCGCACTGGCCTGCGCGATGTCGCCGGCGTGCTCGACACGCAACCGCGCCGCATGCAGCTGCGCCATCGCCGCGGACGTCCCGTCGGTCTGCGGCATGTAGGCAGTGACGAGCACGGCCGCCGACAGCGACGACGTCACTGGGTTCGTCATGGGTGAATGACCCGTCGGGGCGGGTGCGCCCCAGGCGAGCGAAGTCGCCGCGATCGCAGCCGCGGCGAAGCCGACCCCCCGGACCGGGATCCGGTTCATCGAGCGTTCGTCCTTCCAGTACGTCACGAGCGGTGCTGACACCGGTCGCGATCGGTACCCCGGCCACGGGTCGCACCGGCTCGGATGCTGAGGGCCGGGGACACTGGCTCCGCCGAGCCGTCGAGGAGGACTTCCTCGAGGGGATGTGGTGCGGAGCGGCGCGTGAAAGAAGTCCACGCACAGGGTCTGACGTTGATCAACCCTCCATGAACACGTGCGCGGAGGCAAGCCGGGAGGGGGTGCCATGGGTCACATCGGGTACATGAAACACGGAACGTGCGTGCTAGATCACACTCCGCCGATGCGAGGTCCCCCAACGGGTCTGAACCCTGACCTCAACCCTCGCCGTCAACCTCGATCCGACGTTGAGGCCACCAACTCTCGACCCTTCCCCGACCGAAGCGCACGTCGCCGGCCTGCAGCACCGAGTGAAGGCCCGGGACGCGCGCGCCGGTCGGAGGGTGGGTCAGCCGGGCAGCTCCTCGAGCATCTCGGTCACCAACGCGGCGATCGGCGAACGCTCGCTACGCGTCAACGTCACGTGCGCGAACAACGGATGTCCCTTGAGCCGTTCGACGACCGCGACGACACCGTCGTGCCGTCCGACGCGCAGGTTGTCGCGTTGGGCGACGTCGTGCGTGAGCACGACGCGTGAACCCGAACCGATGCGCGACAGCACCGTGAGCAGAACGTTGCGTTCGAGCGACTGCGCCTCGTCGACGATGACGAACGCGTCGTGCAGCGAACGTCCGCGGATGTGCGTCAGCGGCAGCACCTCGAGCATGCCGCGGTCGACGACCTCGTCGACGACATCCTGCGTCGTCAACGCACCGAGGGTGTCGAACACCGCCTGCCCCCACGGCGTCATCTTCTCCGCCTCGGTGCCCGGCAGGTAGCCGAGGTCCTGACCGCCGACGGCGTACAACGGACGGAACACGACGACGCGTCGGTGCTGGTGCCGCTCGAGCACCGCCTCGAGCCCGGCGCACAGAGCGAGCGCCGACTTGCCGGTGCCGGCCCGGCCGCCGAGCGACACGATCCCGACGTCCGGGTCGAGGAGCAGGTCCAGGGCGATGCGCTGCTCGGCGCTGCGCCCGTGCAAGCCGAAGGCGTCCCGGTCGCCCCGGACCAGCCGGACGCTCTTGTCCGGCAGGACCCGGCCCAGGGCGCTGCCCCGCTCTGACAGCAGGACCAGCCCGGTGTGGCAGGGCAGCTCGGCCGCGGCCAGGATCTCGACCCGGTCCTGGTCGTACAGGCGGTCGAGATCGTCCGCGCCGACCTCGAGCTCGGCCATCCCGGTCCAGCCGGACTCCACCGCCAGCTCGGCCCGGTACTCCTCGGCCGCCAGACCGACCGCTGACGCCTTCACCCGCAGCGGCAGGTCCTTGGAGACGAGGACGACGTCGTGCCCCTCGGCGGCGAGGTTGCGGGCCACCGCGAGGATGCGGCTGTCGTTGTCCCCGAGCCGGAACCCGGCCGGCAGCAGCGCGGCATCGGTGTGGTTCAGCTCGACCCGCAACGTGCCACCCTCGACGCCGAGCGGGATCGGTTCGTCCAGCCGCCCGTGCGTGACCCGCAGGTCGTCGAGCAGTCGCAGGGCCTGCCGCGCGAAGTACCCGAGCTCGGGATGCGCCCGTTTGGCCTCCAGCTCGGTCACGATCACGACCGGCAGCACCACCTCGTGCTCGGCGAACCGCAGCAGCGCCGACGGGTCGCTGAGCAGCACGCTGGTGTCGAGCACGTACGTCCGACGGCCGGAGCCGCGACGAGAGGTGCGGGAGGCATCGGGGACACGACGGGCAGCAGCCACGTTCCACTCCTGCACGGGCGCGCACCACGCCCGGAGGTCACTCGTGCGCCGAGGACCGGGACCGGGCCCGAGGGCCGGGTGCCGGCCCCCTTCCGCGCAGCGTCTGCATGCGGTGGTGGGCCTCCCGAACGACGCGGCGGGTGCCGAGCCGTCCAGCCGAAGGTACGACCGAGCCGGGCCGGAACCGCGACGCCACGCCGCCACACGGGCCTCACCCGTCCCGGGGTCGAGTCGGGGAATCCTGGTGCCGATACAGGCAAGGACGAGATGGACGATCCCGGGGCTCCCTCAGGCCCCCCGACCGATGGGGACTTGCATGTCCGCACCCGCCCGCACCCCTTCGCCCGACTCCGCCGAGGGCGGGTCCAGCCCCACCAGGCGCCGGCTCCTGCTCGGTGGCGCGACCGCCGTCGCGGTGTCAGCGGCCGGTGCGGTCATCGCGCAGCCGGCATCGGCCGCGAACGGCGCGGCGGTGGTGCTCGGCCACGCGAACTCCGCGACCGCCGCCACCGGGATCACCGCGACCACGACCGCGAACGCCGTTGCGGTGACCAACACCAGCAGCGGCTCGGCGGCAACGCTCACCAGCTACACCGGGAACGGCTGCCTGACCAGCACGCGCGCCGGCAACAAGTGGGGGCTCTCGGCCTCGAACAGCTCCGCGACAAACGGCGGTGGGGGCGCGTTGCTCGCGAACGGCGGCAAGGCCGTCGGCGCGCTCGTCACGTCGTCGGGCGTCGGCGTCTCCGGACTGGTCGCGACACAGAACGTCCCGCTGGCCAGCGTCAACGGCAACGAGGCCGGCGTGACCGCGATCGGCGCGGCCGCCAACGGCGTCGTCGCCAGCACCACCAACGAGCTCTCGTACGGTGTCGTGTCCACGCAGTTCGGCGGCGGCACCGCGGTGCTGGCGAGCTCGGACGGCGCCCAGGCCGTCGGCGTCCAGGGCATCGCGACCGGGGGCGGCGTCGGGGTCTTCGCCCAGGCCGACGACGCCGGCTCGACCGCGCTCGTCGCGGACGGCGTCGCGGTGTTCCTGGGCGACGTCGTCGTGCAGGGCACGCTGTACGCGCCCAACTTCCAGAACAACCTGCCCCCGGTGCCGGTCGGCGACGTCGTGCGGGCGGCCGGCGCGTCCGCGCGACGGGTGGCGGCGCGCGCCGCCAGGACGGCCGCGAAGATCCGGGCTAGCCAGGTGACGCTCGGCTAGGTCAGCTGCCGTAGCGGCGGCTGCGCGCGGCGTACGACCGGAGTGCGCGCAGGAAGTCGACCTTGCGGAAGTCCGGCCAGTACGCCTCGCAGAAGTAGAACTCCGAGTGCGCACTCTGCCAGAGCAGGAAACCGGAGAGCCGCTGCTCACCGGACGTGCGGATCACCAGGTCCGGGTCCGGCTGCCCGCGGGTGTAGAGGTGCTCGGCGATGTGCTCGACGTCGAGCACCTCGGCCAGCTCTTCGATCGACGTCCCGCGCCCGGCGTGCTCCTGCAGCATGCCGCGAACCGCGTCGGCGATCTCGCGGCGCCCGCCGTACCCGACCGCGACGTTCACCATCAGCCCGTCGACGTCAGCGGTCTCGTCGGCGGCGGCCTTGAGCACCGACGCGGTCTCGTCCGGGAGCAGGTCCAGCGCGCCCATCGGGTGCACCCGCCAGCGACCGGTCGCCGCCAGCTGCCGCACGGTCTCCTCGATGATCCCCAGCAGCGGCGCGAGCTCGGACTCGGGGCGGTTCAGGTTGTCGGTCGACAGCAGCCACAGCGTGACGACCTCGACCCCGACCTCCTCGCACCAGCCGAGCACCTCTTCGATCTTGTCGGCGCCCGCCTGGTGCCCGTGCGCCGCCGAGGTGCCCTCCTGGCGCGCCCAGCGACGGTTGCCGTCGAGGATCACGCCCACGTGCCGGGGGATCCGCTGCCTGGGAAGCGACGCCGCGATCCGGCGCCCGTAGGCCCGGTAGAGGACGTCGGACAGGCCCATTGCGGCGACGGCACCTTTCGGAAAGATCGAGACCCCGAGCGTACCGCCGCGGGCCACGATCGTTTCGGAACCTACGCTTCCGTAGGTTACGGTGCCTTGTGCACATCGAGGAGGTCGACCCGTCCGCGCCGGTGGCGCCGCCGGCCTCCGCCGCGGTCCCGTCGTCGTCCGGCCTGCCCGGCCGGATCGAGGAGGCCGTCGACCATCGCCTCGGCGCCGCGGTCGAGCGGGCCGGCGAGCACGTCCCGGCCAACGTCAAGCCGAAGCTGCGCGGGTGGCTGCACGCGGGGGCCGTCCCGGTCTCGGTCGTCGCCGGCATCGTGCTCGTCTCGCTGTCCCGCGGCACCGCAGAGATCATCGCGTCCACCGTCTATGCGGTGACGACCGTGCTGCTGTTCACGGTCAGCGCGGTCTACCACCGCGGGGCGTGGGGGCCGCGCACGCTGGGCGTGCTCAAGCGGCTCGACCACGCCAACATCTTCCTGATCATCGCCGGCAGCTACACGCCGTTCGCCGTGCTGCTGCTGGCCGGCGGCCAGCGGACCGCGCTGCTGCTCATCGTCTGGATCGGCGCGCTCGTCGGCGTCGGTTTCCGCGTGTTCTGGGTGGGGGCGCCGCGCTGGTTGTACGTGCCCGCGTACGTCGCGCTGGGCTGGGTGGCGGTGGCGTTCCTGCCCGAGTTCACGCGTGCGGGCGGGGTCGCGATGCTGGTGCTGATCGCGGTCGGCGGGTTGCTGTACACCGTCGGCGGCATCGTCTACGGGACGCGCCGGCCGGATCCGTACCCGACGTGGTTCGGCTACCACGAGGTGTTCCACACACTCACGTTGATGGCGTACGTGTGCCAGTACATCGCCGTGTCGATCGTCGTCTACTCGAACTGACCCCGGTCGTTGCATACGGATTGGGGGCCATAGCCCCCAATCCGTATGCAACGACCGCGGGGGCAGCGGGACCCGCGGGTCAGGTGGCCGGGCCTTCGGCGCGGACTTTGGAGACCTCCTCCATCGCCGTGCGCAGGTCGCCGAGCCAGCCGTCGGCGTTCTTGCCGACCAGCTTCACGCACCAGGCCAGCGCCTCGGACCGGGAGCGGGCCACGCCGGCGTCGACCAGCGTGTCCAGCACCAGCCGCTCGGGCTGCCGCAGCCGCGTCATGACCGGGACCGAGACAGTCGTGAACAGCTCGCGCCGCTCGCCGACCTGGACGCCCCACGCGACCCTGCGCCCGGTGCGGTGCTCGAGCTCGCGGGCGACTTCGATGCGCTGGTCGCGGGTGCGCTCCCGGAACTCCTTGATGCGGCCCGCGGTCGCCGCCGCCTGCTCGGCCTCGGACGCGCCCTCGGCGGTCGCGGGGGCGCCCAGCGTGCCCACGACCGTGATCTCCTCGCGGTCCAGCAGCACCTCGGGGGCGCCCTCGAACCAGTCCTGGGGCAGCCGGCCGGTCAGCCAGCCGCGGATCTTCTCGACCTGCTCGCTGCTCGTCGTCATACCAGCACGATTACACGATTACGTTGTTAGTGCCAGGCCTGTGGGCGGCTGTTCGCCGCGGGCGGACACGGCGACCGCCAGCACCGCCGCGTCCGTGGTCGGGGCGTCGCACACGAAGCCGCGGCACACGTACGCCGTCGCCCGGCCGTCCCGCATCGGCCGGTCGAGCAGCAGCGGGACGCTCTGGCCTGCGTCAGCGGTGGTGTCCCCGCCGGGGTCACCCCAGGCGATGGCCAGCCCTGGTGCCGTGCCGCGACGGGCCGTCGCCAGCAGCTCGTCGAACCCCGCGTCGCCAGGGCGGCCGACCACCGCCACCTCGCGCGGCCCGTCCAGCGCGGCCTCCGCCACGGCCATCCCCCAGCCGCCGAAGCGCGGGTAGCGCCGCGCCAGCTCCGCATACACCCCGAGTGCCTGCTCAGCGGCCTCGCGGTGCCGGCTCGAGCCCGTGTACGCGGCGTACGACAGCAGTGCGCCCGCCGCCGCGGACGTCCCGGACGGGGTGGCGTTGTCGGACGGGTCCTGCGGGCGGCGCAGCAGCTGTTCCGCGTCGTCGGCCGTGTCGAAGAGCGAACCGTCCTCGGCGCGGAAGTGGTCCAGCACCTCGTCGAGCAACCGGCCGGCGTGCCGCAGCCAGCGCGCGTCGCCGGTCGCCGCGTAGAGGGCGAGGAAGCCCTCTGCCACATCCGCCTGGTCCTCCAGCACGCCGGCGTGCGCGCCGACCGTCCCGTCGCGCGACACCCGCCGCAGGCGGCCCTCCCGCCCCGCGCGAAGACCTGCGTGCACCCGCGCGAGCAGGTCTCCGGCCTCCACGGCGGCATCCAGCCACGACCGCTCGTCGAACAGCACCGCAGCGTCCGCGAGGGCCGCGATCGCCAGCCCGTTCCAGGCCGCGACCACCTTGTCGTCCCGGGCCGGCTGCTCGCGCTCCGCCCTCAGCTCGAGCAACGTCGCCCGGACCTGCGCCCAGCGGTCCGGGTCGTCCGGGTCCCGCCGCAGCTGCAACGTGGAGGCGCCGTCCTCGAACGTCCCGTCCGCAGTCACCTCCAGCAGCGCCGCGGCCCAGGCGCCGTCGTCGGCACCCAGCGCCGCCACCAGCTGCGGCGGGGTCCAGACGTAGGTCAGACCTTCGCGCCCGGCCGTGTCCGCGTCCAGCGCAGACGCGAACCCGCCCTGCTCGGTGCGCAGGTCGCGGAGCAGGAACTCCGCCGTCTCGCGCACCACCCGGGCCGCCAGCGGGTCGCCCGCCGTCCGCCACCAGTGCGCGTACACGCGAAGCAGCAACGCGTTGTCGTACAACATCTTCTCGAAGTGCGGGACCACCCAGTCGCTGTCCACGCTGTACCGGGCGAACCCGCCCGCCAGCTGGTCGTAGATACCGCCCCGGGCCATCGCCTCGCACGTCCCGGCCACCATGTCCAGCGCCACCGTCGAACCGGTGCTCGCGTGGTGGCGGAGCAGGAACTCCAGCACCATCGACGGCGGGAACTTCGGCGCACCACCGAAACCGCCGCTCGCGCGGTCGTACTGGCTGCTGAGGCCGCGGGTCGCCGCAGCGAGGTCGTCGCGCGTCGGCGGCTGCTGCGTCACGAGGTCGCCGAGGCCGCCGCGCTCGGCCAGCCGCCCGGCGATGGTCCGGGCCGCGGAGGTGACCTGCTCGCGCTCGCTCTCCCAGCTCTCCGAGATCGCCGTCAGGACCTGGCGGAACGAAGGCATCCCGTGCGAGGGGTTGTGCGGGAAGTACGTGCCCGCGTAGAACGGCTCGCGGTCCGGCGTCAGGAACGCCGTCATCGGCCAGCCGCCGTGCCCGGTCATCGCCTGGACCGCCTCCATGTAGACGGCGTCGACGTCCGGGCGCTCCTCGCGGTCCACCTTGATGTTGACGAAGCGCTCGTTCATGAGGGCGGCTGTCGCGTCGTCCTCGAAGGACTCGTGCGCCATCACGTGGCACCAGTGGCAGGCGGCGTACCCGACGGAGAGCAGGACGGGGACGCTCCGTGCACGCGCCTCGGCGAACGCCTCGTCGCCCCACTCCTGCCAGTCGACCGGGTTGTCCTTGTGCTGCAGGAGGTACGGGCTCGCCGAGGTCGCCAGACGGTTCGGCACGACGTCTCCTCGGGGCGCTGCGGACAGTCTGAGCTCCCATCCTGCCCTGTCCGCTCCAGCCACGCCTCGGACCCGTCCTGCGGTCCGCCACGTCGGGGGTTCACGGGCCGATCGGTGCGATCATCGGCGCGTGAATCTTGGAGATCCCCTTCGCGGATACGCCGACCTCGCAGCCGAGAACCCGTTGCTGCTCCTGTTCACCCTCCTGGCCGTCGGCAGTGCCATCGGCGCGATCCGCTGGCGTGGGTTCGGCCTGGGACCGGCCGCGGTGCTGTTCGTGGCGCTGGCCTTCTCGGCCTACGACGAACGGCTCAGGCTTCCCCTGGTGGTGGGACAGCTCGGGCTCGCGCTGTTCGCCTACACGATCGGGGTGTCGGCCGGCCCGTCGTTCTTCGCGACCCTGCGGACCGGTGGCCGGTCGCTGGTGCTCGCGGCCGGCCTGCTCATCCTCGCGGCGGTGGTGACGGTGGGCGTCTGCCTGCTCCTGGGGCTGCGCGGCCCGGTGCTGTCCGGGGTCTACACGGGATCGCTCACCAACACTCCCGCGTTGGCTGCCAGCCTGGAGCAGCTCAAGTCGTCGGCGCCCACCGTCGGCTACTCGGTCACGTACCTGTTCGGTGTCGTCGGCATGCTGCTGGCCTCAGCTCGCAGTCTGCGTCGCGGGACGGCGGCCGCGGACGTGACCGAGCCCGGGCCGGTGCCCAGCCTGGAACAACGCACGGTCCGCATCGACGTGGACGGGCTGCCGTCCCTGCGGGCGCTCGAGGAGCGCTACGACAACAAGGTGGTCTTCTCCCGGATCATGCACGGCGACTCGCCAGGGCATCCCGGCACGGTCGCGGTCGCGTCGGACCAGGCCGTGCCTGTCGTCGGCGACGTGCTGACGGCCGTCGGTGACGCCGCCGTCGTCGATGGCGTAGTGCGCGACCTGGGACACCTGTCGACCGTGCCGCTCGTGCTCGACCGGTCGCAGCTCGACTTCCGCCGGATCACCGTGTCCAGCCGCGAGGTGGCGGGTCGCCGCCTGGACTCGCTGGCGCTGGCGCGGCGCTTCGGTGCGACAGCGACCCGGGTCCGGCGAGGCGACGTCGACCTGCTGGCAGCCGACGACCTGGTCCTGCAGCTCGGCGACCGGGTGCGTGTCGTGGCCCGCAGGGACCAGATGGGATCGGTCGCCGCATTCCTCGGCGACTCCGAGCGCGGCGCCTTCGACCTGAACCCCGTCGGGCTCGCCGTCGGCCTCGTGCTCGGCCTGCTGCTCGGGCTGGTCGAGGTACCCACACCCGGCGGTGGAACCTTCGCGCTCGGCGTCGCCGGCGGTCCCCTGCTGGTGGGGCTGGTGCTCGGCCGGATCCAGCGCACCGGGCCGGTGCTGTGGACCATCCCGTACCAGGCGTCGGGTGCGGTCAACCAGCTCGGGGTGCTGCTGTTCCTGGCCTACGCCGGGTCGACCGCCGGGCACGCGCTGGCACAGGCGGCGACGAGCGACGAGGGCCCCCGACTGCTCCTGGCCGGCATCACGGTCACCGGCCTCACCGCGCTGACGATGCTGTACGCCTGGCCGTTTCTGGCCGGGGTGACCGGTCCGCGGCTGGCCGGTCAGGTCGCCGCGGTCGGCACCCAGCCGGCGGTCCTGGCCTATGCGAACGAGCGCACGGGACAGGACCCGCGGGTCAACCTCGACTACGCGCTGGTCTACCCGGTGGCGATGATCCTCAAGGTGATCCTGGCCCCGCTCGTCGGCACGATCACCTGAGCGACGTCGGGACCCTGGACTGTGGCTACAGCCAGTCCTTGCGCTTGAACGTGATGTACAGCGCGGTCGAGATCACCACGATGAGCAGGCAGGAGACGACCAGGCCGGAGGTCTGGGCGAAGCCCGGGTAGGGAAGGTTCTGACCGTAGAAACCGGTGATCGCCGTGGGGACCGCGATGATCGCCGCCCAGCTCGTCACCTTCTTGGTGATGACGTTGAGCCGGTTCCCCTGCAGGGTCAGGTTGGTCTCGACGATGGTCGTGACCAGGTCTCGCAGCGACTCGGTCCACTCGGTGGCCCGGAGCACGTGGTCGTACACGTCCTGGTAGTACGGAGCCATGGCCGGCGTGGCGATCGCCAGGTCCCGGCGCAGCAGCGAGTTCACCACCTCCCGCATCGGGAGCACCACCCGGCGCAGCGTGACCAGGCTGGCGCGGAGGGCGAAGCTCCGACGCTGCACCGCCTGGTCGTGCGGCCGTTCGTCGAACAGCAGGTCCTCGAGGCCCTCGATCTGCTCGTCCATGGTCTGCACGGCGTCGAAGTGGCCGTCCACGACGTGGTCGATCAGCCCCCACAGCAGGAAACCCACCCCGTTGACGGCCAGGTCGACGGAGCCGTCCCAACGCGCCACCACCGCGTCCATGTCGAACGACCGGTCCTTGCGCACGGTCACGAGCGTCCGCGGCGTGATGAACGCGGAGATCTCGCTGAGCTGGATCCGGCCGCTGCCCTGGTCCAGCCGGACCGCGTACATGTTCAGGAACTCGTGCGTCTCGTACCGGTCCAGCTTCGGACGCTGGCGAGCAGCGATGGCATCCTCGACGGCGAGGGCGTGCAGGCCCAGCTCGCTCGCGACGACGGCGAGGTCCGTCCGGTCCGGGGCGCACAGGTCCACCCAGAGCACGGTGTCCGGCTCGGCCAGGAAGGTCGACAGGTCCTCGACCGGGAAGTCCTCCTTCTCCAGCCGACCGGCACGGTACAGGCGGGTGCGAGCCACCTGGTCGGTCGGTGTCTCACCCATCGTGCACCTCCGGATGTCCTGTCCAGTATGTTGCTCCCGGCCCGACGGAGTCGGGACCTTTGGCCCTGCTGGGTGCTCGGGGCCGCCCCCTAGCGTCGGGACGTCGGATGGGGACATCCGGACATCTCTGGAGGCGTTATGTCCGCATTGCTCACCAGTGTCGCTCAGGTCGCCGGCCCACCACTCGCCGGCAACCTCGACCAGCCCGCCCACTACCTCGACTGGGGGCCGGTGCAGATCTCGGTCGGGAACCTGGTGATGATCGGGGTGATCATCGTCCTGTTCGTCCTGGCGATCCTGCTGCCGTTCCCGAAGGGACGGAAGCGGCCATGAGCACCGAGCAGCCGACCACCTGGACCGGGCGCCTGCGCGAGCGGTTCTTCGGCACGTTCCCGCCCGAGAAGCTCCTCCCCGAGGAGCAGCCCGAGTACGTCGCGTCCTGGATCTACGTCTTCGGCGTGGCCACGATCGCGGCGCTCGTCTTCATCATCGGGTCCGGACTCGTGCTGACCCTCGAGGGCCCGCAGTGGTACCACGGCTCGTCCGTCGGCGCCTTCTTCAACAGCGTGCACCTGTGGAGCGTGGAGCTGTTCTTCGTGTTCATGGTCGTGCACCTTTGGGGGAAGTTCTGGATGGCCGCGTGGCGCGGGCGGCGGGCGATGACCTGGATCACCGGCGTCGTGTGCTTCCTCGCCTCGATCGGGACCGCCTTCACCGGCTACCTGATCCAGACGAACTTCGACTCCCAGTGGATCTCCACCCAGGCCAAGGACGGCCTGAACTCCGTCGGCATCGGGGCATGGTTCAACGTCCTGAACGTCGGCCAGATGCTGCTGTACCACGTGGCGCTGCTGCCACTGGTGCTCGGGGCCCTCGTGGTGTGGCACGTCCTGCTCGTACGCAAGCATGGCGTCGTCCCGCCGATCGCAGCGACCGACGCGGACTTCACGGACAGCGCCGGCTCCAAGACCGGACCTGGCCTCGAGTCCGAACCTGAGCACACGACGGAGGCGACGTCATGACCGCGCACGCTGACCTCGCCCGGCGTCCCTGGGCCGGGGCCAACCGCGAGTACGACTTGGTCAAGGAGTTCGTCATCGCGATCCTGGTCGTGGGCGCGCTCACCCTCGGCCTGGCCGTCGCCTTCGGCTCGCCGGACGACAAGAGCACCACCATGAAGATGTGGGCCACGGCCGCACCGTCCGACTTCGTGTCGACCACGGCGCAGGAGCTGGCCGGAACCAGCGGGACGGCGGGGTACGGGCAGCCGTACAACGACACCCCGGACGCCGCGCAGCACGTCGGACCGCTGCAGCTGCAGAAGTGGGCCGGGGTCCGCATCCCGATCAACACAGCGAACGACTTCGTGATCGGCCCGCTGTCGTCCATGCCGCCGGACAGCACGACGACTGCGGCGCTGTCCCAGTGGAAGGGAGCCACCGCGGACCAGCAGGCCAAGTGGGCCGGCGACTACGCGGACGCGATCGCGGCCGCGCCGGACGGCGACTACACCAAGGCGGCGCCCGGTGAGTACGGACCGGTGCCGGATCTGGCGGCGGCCGAGCTGGCTGCCGCGCAGGGTGGCGCGCTCGACAGCGTGATCCAGGCGCAGGGGCAGTTCTACAACACCGACTACACGTACTCGCTGCTGTTCCTCGCCGACGGCACGTTCCTGGAGGACCAGGCCCGTGCCCAGAACCTCGGCGGCGACCAGTGGGGGATGATGAACGAGACGGGCAGCTACCCCGGCCAGTCCTGGCTGTGGCTGTACACGTTCTGGTACCAGGTCAAGCCGTTCAGCGACGAGAGCACGACGGTGGGCGCGAACGCGGACGCCTACGTCTGGGTGCTGATGATGCTGCTGACGCTCGGACTGCTCCTGGTGCCGTTCATCCCCGGCATCCGGTCGCTGCCACGGTGGATCCCCATCCACCGCCTGATCTGGCGCGACTACTACCGCACGCACAGTCGCACCTGACCGACCCGCCTCCGGGGAACCTACGGGCAGGTAAGGCCGAATTCCGGCCCTACCGGCCCGTAGGTCTGTGCGGAGCGAGCTACCAGTCGATGTCGACGATCAACGGCACGTGGTCGCTGTGACCGGGCGCGACCCAGTCGGCGAAGCTGCCGACGCGCACGTCCCGGACTCGGTCCATGCGGCTCTCGTGCAGAAGGACGTAGTCGATGTGCCATCCGGCCGCTTCCTTGCGCTGGTGGAAGTAGGTGGACCTGGTGGCCGAACCGAACGGCTCCTCGTGGAAGGCGTGGTAGACGCTGACGAGCCCGAGCGCTTCCCAGCGCGCCCGGGCCCCCGCGCTCCCACCGTCGCCCACCGGACCCGTCGCCGGCTGCCCGATGTTGAAGTCCCCGGCCACGATCATGTCGCCGGCGGCGAGCAGCTCCGCGTACGCCACGAGGGAGCCGACGACCTGCGCCCGGTAGGCGAGAGCGCTCGGCCGCGGCGGTCGGCTCCACACCCCGAGCACGGACGGTCCACCGGCGGCCTTCGCGGCGACCGTCCACTGGCCCTCGGCCTCGCGAGGGCCCAGACGGTCCAGCTCGGCAGCGAACGACGCGATGGCGACTCCCTTGTTCGGGATGTCTCCGGACGACAACCAGCCGAGCCCCGACTCTGTCAGCGTGGGTGACGGGCGCGGGTCGAGCAGGGGCGCTTCGCAGATGACGGCGAGATCGACGCCCAGCTGCTCCAGCGCGCGGACCTTCGCGACGCCGCCCGAGCAGCAGTTCCACGTCGCGAATCGCACCGCCGCACCCTAGCCAGCGCGGCGGGCATTCCGGCCCCGTCATTTCGAGAGGGCGACTCCCAGGGAGGCGGCGCCGGCCCACTTGGGGCCGCCCTTCTCGTAGAACACGTCGAGCTCGGTGATCGTGAACCCCGCCTCCGTGACCATCGACTCGATCTCACGGGTCAGGTGACAGCCGCCGACCACCCGCTTCCAGGGCGGCTCGATCCGGTGCTGCCACTTCTGCACCTTCGCGTCCGGCGCGAGACCGTGCTCCACGAAGTGCAACGTCCCGCCCGGCCGCAGTACCCGCCGCAGCTCCCCCAGCGCCGCCGCCGCATCCGGGATCGTGCACATCGTCCACGTCGACAGGGCCGCGTCGAACGAGTCGTCGTCGAACGGCAGCGACTGGCCGTCCAGCCCTGCCCGCTCGATCGGCACCGTGGCCGCGGCGAGCCGCTTGCCGGCCAGCCGCCACCCGGTGTCGGACGGCTCGACCGCGGCCACCCGGGTCACAGCCGACGGGTAGAAGGGCACATTCAGACCGGACCCGAACCCGATCTCGACGACCTCCCCGGCCAGTCCCTCGCAGGTGCGCCGGCGCAGCGGCGCGATCCCCTTGGTCCCGCCCGCGACGTCCAGCAACCGGGGCAGGACCTGCGTCCCGTAGCAGCCCATGACCTGCGCCTCCTAGATCTTCCGGCCGAGCACCATCAGGTACTCCGGCGGTACGCCCTGGTCGTACATCCTGGCGAAGTCCTCGCGCAGCTGCGGCCACACGCCCTTGGCCTCCAGCATGGGCTTGGCCATGATCAGCGGGCCGAAGTTATCTGCGGACCAGTCCGCGGCCTCGTAGCCGGAGGCGAACCGCTCCGGCTCGACCGCCGTCGCCCGCTCGAACTCGAGGGCCACCCCGGAACCGGCGAAGAGCTGCCGGACATGCGACTCGGTCCCCCACAGCAGCGGCGGCTGCGCGAACGGTGGCGGGGGCGGCAGGTGCGCGCCCAGGATGCGGAAGGACTCGCCCTGCGCCCCCTCCGGCGTCCACGAGCAGAGCCCCAGGCGCCCGCCGGGACGCAGCACCCGGACGAGCTCGTCGGCGGCGACCTGGTGCCGGGGCGCGAACATCACGCCGAACGTCGACAGCACCAGGTCGAAGCTGCCGTCCTCGAACGGGAGGTCCTCGGCGTCACCCTCCACCCACTCGACGGTGACGCCGGCGTCGTCGGCAAGCCTGCGGCCCGCCTCGAGCAGCTCCGGGGTGATGTCCACGCCGGTGACGTGGCCGCCGGCCTCGGCGGCGCGCAGGGCCACGTTCCCGGTGCCGCAGGCGACGTCCAGCACCTCCTCGCCGACGCCGACACCGACGCGGCGGACGAGCTCGTCGCCCACGTTCCACAGCGACCGCCGTGCGACCTCGGGGAAGTCGCCGAGGGCCCAGGTGGTCCTGGTCATCTTCTTCAGCTGGGCGAGCATCTCGGGGGCGACTTCGGTGGTCATGGCGGGCTCCCTCCTCAGGCGGTGCGTCCTGGTCAGTGACCGTAGGGAGGGCGGGCGCGGGCGTCATGAGGCGTTCGCCTCATCTTCTGGGTGCGGGCCGAGGCGGGCTACGCCGACTCGAAGTACCCGGTCAGACCGTGCTGGGTGGCGAACAGTGTCGCGGCCGCCCGGCTGGAGACGCCGAGCTTGGCGTAGATGTGCTCGACGTGGTTCGACGCGGTCTTCGGCGCCATCCCGAGCTCACGAGCGACCTGCTTGTTGGACTGCCCGCGTGCCACCAGCGTGAGCACCTCGACCTCGCGTGCGGTGAGGCCGCGCGGCCACTCCCGCCGGGCCGGCGCCCGCTGACCGGCGGCGGTGAGCACGGCGTTGACGGAGTCCCCGTCCAGGCGCCCGGCCCGGGCCTCGGCCTGGATCCGGCGCGCCGCCTCGGCGCCGGCCAACGCCGGCCGGTACGGCCGCGGCTCGGTCATCGCGTGGTAGGCGTCCGCAGCCGCGAGCAGCCGGTCGGACGGGCTGAGCGACGCGGCCGTGAGGCCGCGCGGGTAGCCGGACCCGTCGAGCCGCTCGTGGTGCCGGGACGCGATCTCGCGGCTGCGGCCGAGCGCGGATACCCGGGCGAGCATGCGGTCGGTGAGGTACGGGTGCAGCCGGACCCGCTCGACGTCGGCCTCCTTCAGCGGCGCCGGCCGGTCCCAGATGCCGTTGGACACCCCGAGCCGTCCGAGGTCGTGGACGAGCGCGGCCCGCCGCAGCACGGCGACCTCGTCGTCCGGCAGCCCGGACCCGCGGGCGGCGGCGGCGACCAGGTTGGCCACGCCCCTCGAGTGCCCGGCGAGATGCGGCGACTTGATGTCGACGAGGTCGGCCATGGCCTCGAGCACCTCGTCGAGCTCGGCGCCGGACACGCGCCGGGACAGCCCCGGCTCGGCGGCGAGGACGGCGTCCCACCCGGCCGCCTCGTCGAGGCCGTCGAGGATCTGCTCCGCGTGCTCGAAGAACAGGTCGGCGAGCCCGGTGTCGAGCTGCGTGCCGCGCCGCTTGCGGACGATCGCGCGCGCGCCCTCGACCCCGCGACGACGGTTGTAGACCTCCGCCATCGCAGCCAGCGGGACGAGCCGGGCGGGCAGGCCGATCTGGTCGCCGCGCAGGTGCTGCGGGCAGCCCTTGCCGTCCCACTGCTCGTACGCCTGGTAGATGGCGGTGCTGACGGTCTCGTCCAGGCCGATGCGGGTGGCGAACTGCGACCCCAGCGTGCAGTGCGTGGTGAGGAACTCCTCCGCGCGCCGCTGTCCCACCACCGGCACCTGGACGACGCGCTTGGCCCGCTCGATGCCGGTGCCGTGCGAGCCCACCCGGCGCAGCAGCCAAGCGAGGGTCTGGACGGTGCTCATGTCCAGCAGCTCCCAGCCGTCCCCCTTGAAGCTGATGTCGTCGCCAAACCAGGTGGCCTGCTCGGCGGCGTCCGCGTGGCAGTACGAGTTGGCCAGCAGGCCGAGGTAGAAGGTCGCCTCGCGGTCGGCCTCGTCGGCGCCGGCGAGGTCGGCCAGCCGCAGCGCGATGACGGTCTGCCGCATGCAGTGGTCCATCGGCTGGCCAAGCCCGAGGTCGGCGGCGTACGAGAGGGTGGCCACCAGCTCCGCGATCGGCACGCTGGTGGTCGCCGTCTGGGCCGGCCGGCCCGGCCGAACCGCCATGCGCGGCAGTGTAGGAGCGGTGGAGCGGACCTGGCACGGGCCGGCCGGACTCCGCCCCGCCGTCACCGCGTCGGGTCTGACCCCGGGGCGGTGCGAGGCCCTACGCTCGGGGCGTGGACGCGTACGAGGTCAGCCTGCGGGTGGCCTTCCAGCCGGCGCTGACCATCGCCAAGCAGCAGCGCGCGATGGAGTGCCTGGAGGCGCTGGCGCCCCGGCTGCTCGAGGTGACCAACTCCCTGTGCCTGCTCCGCGTCGTGGTACCGGCACCGGACTCCGAGGCCGCCCGCAACGACGCGGAGTTCGCGGTCGCCCGGGCCCTGTCCACGGCGGGACACACGATGATCACGGCGCCGATCAAGACGGAGTCGGTGCGCCTGACCTCGAACGGGTAGCCGCATCCAGCTGCTCGACCAGGCCGGCGGCGCCGAGCCCTGCCAGCGTGGCCCGGGCGCGCTCCAGGTGCTCGGGGGGTATCCCGCCCGACGGCAGCACCCACGCCGCGGCGATCGTCGCGCGGGCGTGGTCCAGCGGGAGGTCCAGGCGAACCCACCCGTCCAGGGCGGCTGCCACTGCATCGGCGCCGGACCCCGGGTCGTCGACGGGCACCGCAGCGAGGGCCCTACCGGTTCTGCGGACGAGTTCGTACCACTGACCGCGCAGGGCCGCCGTGTCGTGCAGCACCGCGTCGATCGAGGCAGGGTCGTGCTCGGCGGCCGCCGCCTGCACGGCCATCCAGGCGGAGTTGCCCGCGTTGCCGCCCGACGGCTCGATCCGCACCCCCGCCAGGGCGTCGACCAGCGCCCCCGCCGAGTCCCCCGCCGAGAGCCGGACGACGGCGTTCGAGCGCAGGTACCACGAGTGCATCTGGACCGAGTCCCACCGGTCCTGGACCGGCTCGAGGGTCTCGATCAGCGCCCGGGCGTCCGCGGCCCGGCCGCGCATCGCGGCGAGCATCGCCCTGGTGACGACCAGGCCGTCCTCCTGCTCCCTGCCCGGCATGGCCTCGGCCTCGTCGAGCGCGCGGTCCGCAACGTCCCATACACCGACGTCCGCAGCCGCCTCGGCGCCGTTCGCGAGGTTGAGCCAGCGCAGCGGCCGGATACCCGCCTTGAACGAGATGTCGGCGGCCAGCAAGAAGGCCTCCATGGCACCCCGCGGGTCGTCCTCGCTGAGCAGGATGCCCAGCGCCATCCGGGCCCGGGCCACCTCGAAGGCGCTCCCCGTCTGCGCGGCCACGTCGATCACGCCGCGGGCGAGCAGCGCGGCCTCCCAGTGGCGCCCCGCGTTGAACAGAGCCCAGGATCGGGCGCCCGCGGCGGCCCGCAGCGCGTCGTAGGCGCCGCTCTCCTCGGCCAGCTCCATCGCCTGCTCGGACCAGGTCAGCGCGGACTGCGTCTCGCCCGCATGCGACGAGCGGTCGGCCAGCAGGGCCGCCATCAGTGCTGCGGCCGGTCCACGTCGCCCGCGCATGACCTCCGCCGTCGCGTCCACGACCTCGTCGAAGTCCGCGACCTGGGCGCGGCCCACGAACGGCCGGACGGCCTCGGCGACGAACCGGCCCAGCGCATCCGGGTCGCCGGAGGCCCGGTACGCCGGGACCGCGTCGGCAGCCAATGTGGCCCCCTTGGCCAGGTCACCGGCGAAGAAAGCGGCCTGCGCGGCGAGCCGGAGCAGGCCGGCGCGGTCGGCCGCGTCGACGGCCAGCGGCAGCGACAGCTCGGCGTACGCGAGGGCTTGCTCCGGAGAGCCCAGCGACTGCGCGCGCTCGGCCGCGCGGGTCAGCCAGGTCCGCGCCTGGGCCGCGACGTCCTCGGCTCCGGGGGCGCCGGGCTCGGCCTTGTACGCCTCCAGGTAGTGGCTGGCGACGACGCCCGACATCTCGACGTCCTCGAGACCCTCGAAGAACCGGGCCGCGGCCAGGTGCTTGGCCCGGCGAACCGGCTTGGACAGCGTCGAGTACGCGACCTCGCGGATGACGCCCTGCATGAAGCCGTACTGACCGCGCTCCGGCGAGCGCGGGTCGACGTCCTGGGCGAGCAGCTCCTTGCGGGTCAGTGCGCGCAGTCGCGGCTCGAGCTCGTCCGGGTCGCGGCCGCCGACCGCGGCGAGCGAACGGATCGTGAAGTGCTGCCCGACCACCGCGGCGTCCTGCAGCAACGACCGTTCGTCCTCGGGCAGGCCGTCCATCCGCGCGGCCACCAGCGCATGCAGTGTCTCGGGGATGTCCAGCTCGCCGGCGAGGTCGGCGACGACGCGGTACGCCTCGCCGACCTGCTCGAGCACACCGCGGTCGGCCAGCATCCGCACCGTCTCGACCGCGTACAGCGGCACTCCCTCGGACCGCTCGACGAGGCGCGCGAGCCCGTCGTCCGGCAGCCCGTGCACGTAGCCGGTGACGAGCTGTCCGACCGTTGGGTCGGGCAGCGGGCCCAGGTGCAGGCTGGTGACGTTGCCCAGCCCGGTGCCCCAGGTCGGGCGTCGCTCCAGCAGCTCGGGGCGGGCCAGCGCGACCACGAGGATCGGGGCGCTGCGCGACCACTCGAGCAACGACTCGATGAAGTCGAGCAGGCCGGGGTCGGCCCAGTGCAGGTCCTCGAAGACGAGCACGGTCGTCCCGCGGTCGGCGACGCGTTCGATGTACCGCCGCCAGGCGCCGAAGAGCTCCTCGCGGTCGCCCATCGGGGCCGAGGCCAGGCCCAGCAGATGGCCCAGGCGCGGCTCCATCCAGCGCCGCTCGTCCTCGTCCGGGACGAGGTCCGCGAGCGACTCCGCGAGCCGGGCGCGCGCGGTCTCGGCGTCCTCGCTCTCCTTGATCCCGGCCCGGCGGCGGACCATCTCCCCGAACGCGTAGAAGGTGATGCCCTCGCCGTAGGAGGGGCAGCGGCCCTGGTGCCAGTAGATGTCCTCGGTCAGCCCGTCGACGTACTTCTGCAGCTCCCAGACCAGGCGCGACTTGCCGATCCCGGCGACCCCGGACACGTGCACGAGCCGGGGCCGCGGCTCGCGGCCGGTGGCGAGCAGCAGCTCCTTGACCAGCCGCAGGTCCTCGTCCCGGCCCACGAACGGCGGCTCCGGGGTCTTGCCGCGCATCGAGCCACCGCGCTCGGACATCACCCGGACCGCCCGCCAGGCCGGCACGGACTCGTGCTTGCCCTTGAGCATCAACGGCTCGACCGGCACGAACGCCACCGCGCGCGAGGCGGCCCGGTAGGTGCGCTCGCCGACGAGCACGGTGCCGGGCTCAGCGGCGCCCTGCAGCCGCGACGCGGTGTTGACCAGGTCACCGGTGACAAGGGCCTGGTCGACGGCGCCGATGCTGGCCGCGGCCTCGCCGGTGAGGACGGCGGCACGGGCTTGCAGCGGCAGGCCGAGCTCACGGCCCAGCGCGGCCACGTCCGGGACGATCTCCAGCGCGGCGCGGACGGCGCGCTCGGCGTCGTCCTCGTGCGCGAGCGGCGTGCCCCAGACCGCCATCACCGCGTCGCCGATGTACTTCTCGACGATGCCGCCATGGCACTGCACGGCGTCGGCGGCGAGGTCGAAGTACCGGCTCAGGACGGTGCGGACATCCTCGGCGTCGCGGTCCTCGGCGAACCCGGTGAACCCGACGAGGTCGACGAACAGCACCGAGACGAGCCGCCGCTCGGTGTACGGCGCGGCGGGCACCACCGGCGCCGCACCGGGGACGGCCCCGGCCACCAGCGGGGTGCCGCACTCGCCGCAGAACTTGCTGGTCGGCGGGTTCTCGGTGCCACAGACCGCGCACACCAGCACCAGCGCGGAGCCGCACTCTGTGCAGAACTTCCGACCGGCCTCGTTGACCGTCCCGCACTGCGCGCAGGTCATGTCGCTACCCAGGACTCCACCCGGCCGCGACCCGGGCGGCCGCCGGCCGCCGCACCACCGCCGTCGTCTGCGATCGAGGCACCGATCGCTGCGCCGATCGCCTTGGCCTCGATGCCGATCTCGCGCAGCAGACCGGCGAGCAGGATCTCGATCCCGGCGAAGTACAGGTCCGGCGCCTGCGGGAGCGTCCGGGCGCCGTGCACGAGCGGAACGCCTCCCTCGTCCAGCACGCCCAGATGGCCGACGACGCCTTCGAGCCCGGGCCGGAAGCCGGTCGCGGCGACCACCGCGTCGACCTCGAGCGACGTGCCGTCGGCCAGCCGGACCGAGCCGTCCGGCTCGATCGCCTCGACCGGGGCGACCACGCGGATGCCGCCGGCTCGCACCGCGGCCACGAAACCATGGTCGAGGATCGGCACGGTCCGGGTGCGCAGGAACTGGCTGAACCCGTCGCCGGGCGGCGCCGGCAGCCCGTACGAGGACAGGTCGGGCACGCTGAGGCGGCGGAGCACGTCGGCGATCGGGTTCATCACGCGCTCCGGCACCCGGCGCAACGCGATCCCGAGCAGCTGCGACGGGACCCCGAGGGTGTCGCGTCGGACGATGTTCGGCGGCGTGCGCACCGACAGCGTGACGGCCACGCCGGCCGTGACCAGGTCGACCGCGATCTCGGCCGCGGAGTTCCCGGCGCCGACCACGAGGACGCGCCCACCGGTGTAAGGCGCGGGGTTGGCGTAGGCCGAGGAGTGGATGACCGGGAGTGTGGTGGCGCCCGCCCAGTCGGGCAGGTACGGCTGGCTGCTGTAGCTGGTGGCGAGCACGACCACCGGGGCACGGCGGTCCCCGATCGACGTGTGCACGACCCAGCCGTCGCCCTCCGGGTCACGGTCGATCCGGGTGACCCCGACCCCGAGCTCGGGGCGCACACCGGCCCGGTCCGCGTAGTCGTGCAGGTAGCGGACGACGTCGTCGCGGGCGACCCACCGGCCGTACTCCCGGGGGATCGGGGCGCCCGGAAGGCCGGACAGCCAGCGGATCGTGTGCAGGTGCAGGCTGTCGTACCGGCCGGCCCAGGCCGACCCGACCACGTCCGCACGGTCGACGACGGTGCACGGGATTCCGCCGCGTTGCAGCGTGGCCGCGACGGCCAGCCCGGCCGCCCCGGCCCCGACGACGAGAGGTTGGCCGGTCACGGCTGCAGGCTACGCCGAGCGAGCTCCTCGTTGACCACAGGAGCGACCTTCGTCCCGAACAGCTCGATCGAGCGCAGCACGCGGTCGTGCGGCATCGCGCCGAGGCTGCTCTGCATGAGGAACCGCTGATGCCCGAAGATCTCGTGCTGGAACAGGATCTTCTCGGCGACCTGCTCGGGGCTGCCGGCCAGCACGGCCCCGCGCTTGGCCAGCGACGTGTCGTACCCGGACCGCGTCACCCGGCCGAACCCGCGCTCGAGCCCGATCCGGGTCATCACCTCCGCGTACGGGCTGTAGAACTCGTCCGCCGCCTGCTGCGAGGTCTCCGCGACGTAGCCGTGCGAGTTGATGCTGACCGGCAGCCGGCTCGCGTCCTGGCCCGCGTGGCGGGCGGCTTCGCGGTACAGCGACACCAGGGGGCCGAACCGCTCCGGCGCGCCGCCGATGATGGCCAGTGCCATCGGCAGCCCGTGCTTCGCGGCGCGGACGACGGACTCGGGGTTGCCGCCCACCGCCACCCACACCGGGAGCGGGTTCTGCAGCGGGCGCGGGTACACGCCGCGGTCGTCGATCGGCGCTCGGTGCCGGCCCGACCAGGTGACCCGCTCGGACGCCCGGATCTTCAGCAGCAGCCCGAGCTTCTCGCTGAACAGCTCGTCGTAGTCGGCCAGGTCGTAGCCGAACAGCGGGAACGACTCGATGAACGAGCCGCGACCGGCCATGATCTCGGCCCGCCCGCCGCTGAGCAGGTCGAGCGTCGCGAACTGCTGGAAGACCCGGACCGGGTCGTCGGAGCTCAGCACGCTCACCGCGCCGGTGAGCCGGATGGTCGTCGTGTGCTCGGCACCGGCCGCCAGCACCACCGCGGGGGTCGAAGAGGCGTAGTCCGGGCGGTGGTGCTCGCCCACCCCGAACACCTTCAGGCCGACCTGGTCGGCGACCGTCATCTCCTCGACGAGGTCGCGCAGCCGCTGCGCCGGGCTGATCGTCGGCCCGCCGGCGGGGTCCGGCGCCACGTCCGCGAACGTGTACACACCCAGCTCCATGCCCCCGCAACCTCGGGGCAGGGCCACCCCATTCCGCGCCCGCCGGCCTCCCCTGCCCGTAGGTTCTAGGGGTGGACTTCGAGCCGAGCGCACGAGCCGTGGAGTACCTCGAGCGGCTGCAGGACTTCATGGACGCCCAGGTCTACCCCGCCGAGCCGGTGTACGCCGAGCAGCGGGTCGCGCTGGCGGCCGCCGGCCGGCCGCACGACCTGCCGTCGGTGGTCGAGGAGCTCAAGGCCGAGGCCCGTTCGCGCGGCCTGTGGAACCTGTTCCTGCCCGACTCCGACGACCCGCCGCACGGCCTGTCGGTGCTCGACTACGCGCCGCTCGCCGAGCTGACCGGGCGGTCCCCGGAGATCGCCCCCGAGGCCCTGAACTGCGCGGCGCCCGACACCGGGAACATGGAGGTCCTGCACCTGTTCGGGACGCCGGAGCAGAAGGAGCGCTGGCTGGCGCCGCTGCTGGCCGGTGAGATCCGCTCGGGGTTCGCGATGACCGAGCCGGACGTCGCCAGCAGCGACGCCACGAACATCGCCACCCGGATCGAGCGGGACGGCGACGAGTACGTCGTCAACGGCCGCAAGTGGTGGACGACGGGGTCGGCCGACCCGCGCTGCCGGATCCTCATCGTGATGGGCAAGACCGACCCGGACGCGGACGCGCACCACCAGCAGTCGATGGTGCTGGTCCCGACGGACACCGCGGGGCTCGAGGTCGTGCGGTCGCTGCCGGTGTTCGGCTACCACGACCAGCACGGGCACGGCGAGCTGCGCTTCACCGACGTACGGGTGCCGGTGTCGAACCTGATCGGGACCGAAGGCTCGGGCTTCGCCATCGCGCAGGCACGGCTCGGTCCGGGGCGCATCCACCACTGCATGCGCTCGCTCGGCGTCGCGGAGCGCGCCCTGGACCTGATGTGCGAGCGGGCGCTGTCCCGGGTGGCGTTCGGGCAGCCGCTGGCGGGGCAGGGCGTCGTCCGCGAGTGGATCGCGCAGTCGCGGATCGCGATCGACCAGGCGCGGCTGCTCACGCTGAAGGCCGCCTGGCTGGTCGACCGCGGCGGCCCGAAGTCGGCCCGCGCCGAGATCGCCGCCATCAAGGTGGTCGCGCCGAACGTCGCGCTGGACGTCCTCGACCGCGCGATCCAGCTGTACGGCGGGGCCGGCGTCAGCGACGACGTACCGCTCGCGGCGATGTGGGCCGCCCTCCGCACCCTGCGCATCGCCGACGGACCCGACGAGGTGCACCTGCGCGACGTCGCCCGCATCGAGCTCCGCAAACACCAAACCTACGGTTGAGTACGCGAGTCTTGCCGCGCTACCCGACCGCAGGTTTCGGGAGTGGGGGCTATCGGAGCGGGATGCCGGAGTCGTCGCCGTCGGCGCGGGGGCCGTGCAGGCGGCGGTCGGCCGCGTCGATGCGGACGTCATTGATGCTCGCCTCGCGCCGCCGCATCAGCCCGTCGTCGGCGAACTCCCAGTTCTCGTTCCCGTAGGAGCGCCACCACTGGCCGGCGGCGTCGTGCCACTCGTACTGGAACCGCACGGCGATCCGGTTCCCCTCGAACGCCCACAGATCCTTGCGGAGCACGTAGTCGAGCTCGCGCTCCCACTTGCGGGTCAGGAACGCGACGATCGCGTCGCGCCCGGTGAGGAACTCGTCGCGGTTCCGCCACTGCGAGTCCTCGGTGTACGCCCCGGCGACCCGCTCGGGCTCGCGGGTGTTCCAGGCCGCCTCGGCGGCACGCACCTTCTGCAAGGCGGTCGCGGCGGTGAACGGCGGAAACGGTGGGCGGCTCATCCCCACATCCTGCCCCAGCCTGACAACCTTTCCGGGGTTCCCGGGCGTACACATAGTCAGGGCGCACGAGCGACCGGAGAGGCGGCACAGGTGACCGGCGGGACGGACGGGCGGGCGGACTTCGCCGGCTTCGTCGCGGCCCGGTCCCAGCGGCTCCTGCGCACGGCCTTCCTGCTCACCCAGGACCGCGGCACCGCCGAGGACCTCCTGCAGACCGCGCTCGCCAGGTCCTGGCAGGCCTGGGGGCGCATCGACGATGACCCCGAACCGTACGTCCGCGCGGTTCTGGTGAACACGTACACCTCGTGGTGGCGGCGCCGCTGGCGGGGCGAGATCGCGACCGGGGAGCCTCCGGACGTCGCCCACCCGGACCCGGCGGCCGGCGTCGAGGAGCGCCACGCCCTGTGGCAGGCCCTCGCCCGGCTGCCCCGGCGGCAACGGGCCGTGATCGTGCTGCGGTACCTCGAGGACCTGTCCGAGGCCGAGACCGCCCGCGTGCTGGGTGTCAGCGTCGGCACGGTCAAGAGTCACGCGAGCCGGGCCCTCGCAGCGTTGCGCCTGGATGGCGCCCTGGCCGCAACCGGCCCCGACGACAGCACCGAGCAAACCGCCCAGGACAGCGTCGAGAACAGCGGGCTTCGGCAGCCCGGCGTACGAGGAGGGCACTGATGGCCGTCACCGAGTCCGGCCTCGCCGTCGTCTTCGACGAGTGGACCGACCAGCTCCCGGCCGCGCCCGACCGGCTGGGCGCGGTCGAGCGCCGGGTCCGCCGGCATCGCACCAGGGTGCGCGTCGCCGGCGCGACAGCGGTCTGCGCGGTGCTCGTCGCCGGGCTGCTGGTCGCCGGCCACGGGAGCACCGCCGGCGACCAGCGCCCGGGCGTCCGCCGCGGCCCGAGCCACCCGGCGCTGACCTTCCCGACCCACTTCGCCGGGTCGGTGGTCAGCGGACAGGTCTCCGGGTTCGGCCAGCAGACCCGGACCACCACGTTGACCTGGCCGGCGAGCAAGCAGCTCGCGGTGGTCCTGCAGTGCTCGGCCGCCGGAGGGCTGGTGGAGATCGTGGTGACCGGCCAGAGCGAACCGCTCTACCAGTCCTGCGCCGGGCTGGGCCCGGCATTCGTCGGCGACGAGTTCTTCCCGCACGTGACGGCCGGTTCCACGGTCACGCTGGAGGTGAGCACGGACGCCGGGACAATCGGGCCTTGGGTGGTCGGCGTGCTCGCTCGGGACCCGCACTGGCTGCCGGGCGGCTCACCCGCCGCGACCCTCCAAGGCAAGAAGCTGCAGCTGTGGCTGAACGGCGGCACCGGCGGCACCGTCGACTTCAGCGCCACCGGCGACACCCACCCGCTGTTCTTGCTCACCTGCGGTCAGCCCGGCCGGCTCTCCCTGCTGATCAACGGTCACCACGTCGGCACCGTGAACTGCGCCGACGCGGCCTGGAGCATGCAGGTCCTCCCGGTCTCCGCGCAGAGTCTCGCGTCGGCTGGCTGGGTCCCCGGGCACAAGGCGTTGCTCGCGCTCGGCTGGGAGGGGGCCAGCTGGGCGTACGTCGGCGTCGCGGTGTACAGCGACTAGAAGTCCAGCTACGAGGATGAGCCCGTCGCAGGGGTGTCGGCGGCAGGCGACCCGCCCGCGGCGGCGTCCTTCGCCGCGTTGATGTCCCGCATCACGTAGTGCTCGGCGACGAACGACATGAACGGGATCGTGCCCGCCAGCAGGACCAGCACCGTCTTGAGCAGCGACCAGCGGGCCCGCCAGGCCAGGTCGGCGGCGGTGATCAGGTACAGAAGGTAGCCGTACCCGTGGATGGCGCCGAAGACCTGCACGGGCCCGTCGTTCTTCGGCGGGCCCAGCTGAAGGTAGATCGACACGCACAGCAGCAGCAGCATGACGCCGGTGAAGTACGCCATGAAGCGGTAGCGCAGCACGCTGCCGGAGGTGACCCGTCGCACGCCGACGAGCCTAACCCGGGCCCTCGTCGACGGTCCGGCCGGCCGGACCGGCCGAGCCCACCAGCGGGACGGCGTCCCCGCGCAGCTCGTCCCGCAGGATCCGCACCCAGAACGCCACGACGAAGACTGCGAACAGCCACCACAGGCCGACGTAGCCCAGGTGCTGCAGGAAGAACCCCGGCACGGCGGTCCCCGGCGGGTCGGCGTGCACCGCGGTCAGCGCGGCGGCGTCCGACGGCCCCAGCGGCGACGCGACCACGTACCCGTCGTGCACGGGGTAGGCCACCGTGTCCAACAGGTCGACCGGGTTGACCGCGGCCAGCTGCCCGGCCGGCAGCGGCGCGCCGGGCGCGCGGCCACCGTCGGACGGCTCGGACGCCACCAGCCGCCCGGTCACCGTGACGGTCCCGCTCGGCAGGGCGGGCGGGGCCTGGTTGTCATCGGCCGCCCAGCCGCGCACCACACAGACACCGGAGCCGTCCGGCAGGCGCAGCAGCCCGACCACCCAACGCCCGTTCCCACGGCCGCCGCCCGGGCCGCGGTCGGGCACGACGAAGCCGTGCGCGGTGTCGTACGTCCCGGTGACCGTGACCCGCCGGCCTACCGCCTCGGCTGGCAGCTGGCCGGTCGGCGCCGAGAGCGTGGACAGCTCGACCGGTGCGGGGTCCGGGGCACCGCCGAGGAACGCGTCGGCCCGAGACAGCTGCCACAGGCCGAGCAGCACGAAGGCGCCGACCAGGAGCAGCGCCGTCAGCGTGAGCGCCACCCAGCGACGGGTCAGCAGCCGACCGGACATGCCGTCCATCCTCCCCCGCCAAGCCACACCCGGTCCGGCAACGCGATCCCGTCGACCACGATCGGGTCCGGGTGCTCCCAGCCCTCGACCGTAGACCCGGTCGAGGGCCGCCGCGACGAGGGCGCGGCCCTGGTCGATGGACTCGTCCAGCAGGCCCTGCGCGTCGTCCGCCGGCTCGGACAGCGGACTCAGCCCGGACCGGGTTCCGACGTGCCAGTCGATCTCCACCGCCACCCGGTCCGCTCCCTACTCGCCCGCGAGCACCCAGAACTCCCGGAACGGAGTCGTCAGGAACCAGGTGGTCACCGCTCCCTTCGGGAGCGAGGCCATGTCCCCGGGCCCGAGGTCGAGGGTGTCCCCGTCCCGGATCTCGATCCGGGCACGGCCTTCGAGGACGAGGAGGACCTCCCGCGTCGGCGGCGTCCACTCGATCGGTCCATCCGAGTGGTCCACCCGAGTCAGTCCGGCCTCGACCCCACCCGTCGAGCAAAGGATGTGCATCAGCCCCGGCACGTCGGGATCCGGCTCCCACTCCGACGTGGACAGGCTCGACGCGAAGACACCCTGCGACACACTCATGGCAACCTCCTCGGCCCCGGTCTGCCACCGGCGCTGGAAGTCTCCCACCGCAGAGTCGGACAGGCCTCGGGATGGCTCGGGGCCGGCGTCCCCCCCGCCGGCGACACCTCGACATCCGGCCGATCGACGGCTCGCACGAGTCGGAGGTGGCGCGGCTGCGAGCCGCTGCCGACCTGCACGGACAGCGCGCACCCGCGCGCCGACGGCTCTGGTGACCGGCGCGGGCGCGGCTCTACGATGCGCCCGGGGGCCGCCTCGGAGGAGAAATCTTCCGGACGCCTGTGTACTGAGCGCCCGTCGAGCGATCGATGTGACGGCGGAGGACGCCGTCGGGCTGTTGGGAAGGGCTGTCCCATGTCGGGAGTCAACCGCGCACGCATCCGTCGACCTCTCCTCGTTGCAGCGTTGCTGCTGCTGCCGGCGGCGCTCGCCTCGGCGTGCAGCAGCGGGTCAGGGACAACGAGCTCGTCGGCGCCCGCGGTGGCAACGTCGACCACTGCGGTGGCCGCGACCCCGGCGTCGACGCCCACCTCGTCGGCACCGACAGCGGCCCCCGCCGGCGCTCTCACCGGCAAGTGGTCCGGGTCGTACACCGGCGCCTACGTCGGCACCTTCGAGCTGACCTGGACGGAGTCGTCCGGGAACCTGAAGGGGACGATCAACCTGTCGACGGCGGGCACGCTGCCCCTGAACGGGACCGTGAACGGAACTGCCATCACGTTCGGCACGGTCGGCTCGACGGTCATCACGTACACCGGCACGGTGTCCGGCGACACGATGTCCGGCACCTACGCGGTCGCCGGTTCGCAGAACGGCAGCTGGAAGGCGCACCGCACGTCGTGACGGTCAGGCCCCGTCGGCCTATCGTGAAGCCGGTGATCAACGCCGCGCACGTGCTGCTCTTCAGTCAAGACGCCGAGGCCGACCGGAGGTTCCTTCGGGACGTGCTCGGCTGGCCGTTCGTGTCTGCCGGCGGCCCCGGGGACAGGTGGTTGATCTTCCGGCTGCCGCCGGCCGAGGTGGCCGTCCATCCCACCGACGGACCCCCGTCCACCGAGCTGTACCTGATGTGCGACGACCTGACCGCCACCTTGGCTGAGCTGGCTGACCATGGCATCGGCCCAACCGGCGGAACGCACCACAGAGACTGGGGCATCGTCACGGCCATCCGCCTGCCCAGCGGCACCGAGGTGGGCCTGTACCAACCCACGCACGCCATCGCTTTCGACCTCTGAGCGGCGACGGAGTCCCCACAGTTCGACGATGCGGTGATCGTGCGAACGACGACTTCGTCGGCCGCCAACTTCGTCTTCACAGGTCCTCGGCCGCGTCGTCGTCCACCGCGGCGCAGACGGCGCGCGAGAAGACCGCCGCCGGTAGACGCACCTGAACAGACTCGTCCTGCCGCTGTCCAGCCTCCATCACGGCCAGCCCGACAAGCGCGAACGCCCAGGCCCGAATGCGCTCGGTGCGCCGCTGCTCGGTCTCGCCGGCGATGATCTCCCACGTGCGTTCCCTCTGCCGCTCCCAAGCCGAGCGAGCTCGATCTGCCATGTCAGCCGGGATGCGAACGTCCAGGAACGGCTGATCGGCCAGTAGCACCGTTCCGAGCGTCCCGAGTGTGACGGAGTCGAACGGATCTGAAGTGTCGCGGGGCCCGCTGCTCATGGCGATCACGCTAGCCCGTCGGCGCGGTTCCGCGAGGCGCTCGATTCGGTCGATCGTCGCGGATGCTTCCCGTCATGAGCACTGCTCCTGCAGAAGCTGGTCCCACGCTCGAGTTCCTGTGCCGGGTGGACGACATGGGTACCGCCCGAGACCTGGCCAGGCTAGCTGCGACCGACTCCCTCCCGAGCAAGACCGACCGCATCGGCAACGCGGATCCGCTCAACGAGCTCGCGTCGCAGCACCCTGGAGTGTTGCTGTGGCGGGTGGCTGCGTCGGGTCCGCCTCGATCCTCGGTGCCTCCCGTGGGGCAGTGGCAGGTCGGAGCCGCGACCGCTCGGGCGCTTCGTGAGCAGGACGTCGCGGCTTACCACGAGAGTCGGGACGCGGCGCTGGACCGGCGTCACCATCGCCGAGGCGGCTAGATCGGACGCTGTGGTCGTCGCGCCTACTTCACTGAGCAGCGCACCGTCTCGGCCACGCACCCGCATGCCGGCCCTGGCACCTCTACGCCGTCAGGTCACCGGCATCAAGACGTCGATCTCATCGAGCCTTCGGTACAGCTCCAGACTCGGCCGGGCGTCGTCTCGCCGAGCTGATGACTCCAACAGCTGGTATGCCGGACCGATCTCGCTGTACACACCGGGGGGTTCGCCGCGAAGGCGAATGCGGACGAACCGTCCGCCGGGGATGACCATCTCGGGTAGGTCACGTTCGGCCGGCGTCGCGTCCGCCTGGATCTGTACGCAAGCGCGGTACCAGCCCTGAACCGGGTCGAAAGCGGCGACGAAGCGGCGCCCCCGCAGCGAGCCGACAGCCGCTTCCAGCGTCGGCCAGGCGACCCGGATCTGACTGATCTCGTCCTCTACCTGGACGTACCGCACGGCCACAGGGGTCCGTTCCACTGCTGACGGAACCTTCGCCGGCATAGGCACATACTGCCTCCTGGGCTCTTGCCACCTCACGCGCCCGAACAAGGACTAGTGCGCACCCGCCGGTCCGGTCGTCCCGCTCAGCGTGGTGATCCCGGCTGAGACCTCGGGCGTGTTTCCGGACGTCAGAGCCGACGGGTTGAAGCCTTTGACCAACAACCAGCCGGCAAAGACCATCTCCTGGACGGCGATAGGCAGGAAGAGAAGCACGTACCCGGTCACCGGGTCGTCGCTGAACAGCGCCAGCAGGCAGGCGGCCATCGCCAGCAGCACCGCGGCCAAGCCCCAACCCGACAGCCAGCGCGGGACCAGCCGGAACTGGTAGATCACGAGGTAGTACATGGCCGCACCCAGGCTGAACGCGAAGACGGCGACGAGAGCGAAGTGTTCGCGCATGCTCACGAGTGAGTCGGCCAGCACGGACATCGGGGCACGATCGCCGGATGATGCCGCGACGAGCTGCTGGCTGAGTGTCCCGATCGAGAGCAGGCACACGACCTCGGCTGTGTAGAAGACCGCTTCGATGGTTCTGAAGACGACTGAGCCCAGCGCCAAGCCGGCGTTGACCTCCTTCAGCAATGGATAGAGCGCGATGGCGATTCCGACGCTGGCACCTGCCGCGACCAGGTACAGGAGCGCGGCGACGGCCAGCTGGTCGGAGTGCTCGGCGATCCCCGTCAGGTAGTCCGCCCCGGTGAGGGCGGGCAGGAACGCGGTTGCCGCGAGCGACGAGAGGGTCGCGAGGATGAACAGGGATCCCGTGGCGATCGCGATTCTTCGAGTTGCGCGCATGGTGATGTCCCTTCTCAGCGTGACCTAGTCGTCGCGTGGTTCGAGGACGACCACCGGCGTCTGGACCGATCGCATCCCGG
Organism: uncultured Actinomycetota bacterium; assembly: GCA_963711005.1. Taxonomy (GTDB): domain Bacteria; phylum Actinomycetota; class Actinomycetes; order Prado026; family Prado026; genus CAVQCJ01. The sequence continues at coordinate 431,470 of CAVQCJ010000002.1, forward strand.
CGTACGCGTCGATCTTCGGGTCGACCGCGATCCAGCGCTGCCACAGCCGGTCGCGCTCGTCCCCCGCGGCCTCGCGCCCGCGCACCGGACGGCGATGCTGGCCGGCCAGTCGAACCATGGCGTCCGGGTGCGCCTCGAGATTGAGCCACCACGAGGGATGACCCTCGTCCCAGCCGTTCATCGCGAGCGCGACCAGGTTGGGGCCGTCCTCGACGTAGCCGACGATGACGCTGCGTTCTTGCCCGGACTTGTGCCCGATAGTCGTCAGGCGCAGCGCCCCCCAGCCGCGCTTGTTCGATGTCGTCCACAGGAAGCGGCCGCCACTGAGCCGGTAGAGGGCTCGGTGAGCGCGCCAAGCCGTGTGCACGAGCCACGGCGGGAGAACTCTGGGCGGTCGGGGTGCCGGCGTCTCCATGGCTGACCTACCCGCCGCCGAGCGCAGCGTCCGGGGAACAACCTCGTGCTGCCGATCAGTCACACCACTCACCTCCCGGCCGCCGAATCCGAGCCAGGGCTACGCCGCCCTGGGCGGCCACAGAAGAGCCTCACAGCCTGCCTGTCCGCGCTCGTAGAGGCGAAAGTCACCAGCTCCCAAGTCACCTGTTCGGGCGCTGCGAGGCGACCGCCAGCGCGTCGACTGACCAGGCATGACCGCATCGACGCCCCCCGAGCTGGGACCACGCGTCGCCGAGCCGTTCCGCTCCGATCCGGAGTTCTGGCGGTCTGTCTGCGCGAGCGCGGACGCGGCTGTGCTGCTCGCCGTCGCGGTGGCCGGCGCCGCCGCGCTGCGCCTCGCCGGTGCCGGCACCGTCCTGGTCTGGCTGCCGTTCGCGATGCCGGCGATCCTCCTGGTCCGGGCTGCCGTCAGCGGGTCCCGCTTCCACCGGAGCCACGAGCCGCTGCCCACCGTGGTCGACACCGTCCAGGGTCAGCAGTCGTGGCGGGACGCCGAGCGGACCGCCGTCGCTGCGGTGTTCGGTCGCGCCCTCGTACGCAGCCGGCGCGGACACCAGCCGCGCAGGGTTTCCTCCGACTTGGCACTGCCCCCTCCGATCGTCACCTAGCCTCCGATGACCGACCCCGCGCCAGAGTGGGGACCCCGGGAAGGGAAGCGTCCTGGCATGTGGGCACAGCTGCAGAAGGTGAGCACGAAGCCGGACAGAGAGGCGGAGCTGCTTGACGTGTTCGAGCAGCTGCACGCCATCGAACAGGCGGACTCAGGTCTGTTGAGGACCATGGTCATGCGCAACCAGGCCGACCCGAGTCTGGTGTACGTCCTGGTCGTGTTCGAGAGCGAGGAGAAGGCACGCACCCGGGAGCAGGATCCCCGGCGTCAGCAGGGGCTGGAGCGCATCCGGGCTGCGATGGGGGACGTCCTGGACGGCCCGCCCGAGTTCTTCGACCTCGACGTGCTGCGGGACGAGTAGCCCGCCGGTTGCCAGGCTTTCGCTACTGTTTCGCCACGTGCTGGCGGCGGACACAGTCGACGTAGCAACCGATCTGATTCAGTACGGAGAGAACTCGGTCGCCGAGTGGCTCCTCCATTGTGGCGAGGTCGGACCACGCCTCCAGGTCCCGATACTGGCCCGTCGGCCCGGCGAGTCGATCAGGCGACGCGGCCGGACGTCCCGCCGGCCGTCCCGGTCACACCGCCGTCGGCACCGACCCGTCGTCGGTGATGATGATCCACGACCCGAAGCGGGCTCGGATCTCGTACGCGACGTCGTCGTGACCGGGGACCAGCTGCGCGTTCAGCCGGTTCTGCTGGACCACGGTGCCGACTCCGGCCAGCGTGACGTCACCAGGGACCGAGCCGCTCGTGCTGTCGCCGTACACGTACGTGAACACCTCGTGCTGAAGCGCGTCGAGCTCCGCCTCGCTGTAGCGCACCCTGACGACGTGGAACGGGGCGTCGGGGTGTGTGCGGTGCATCACTGCGACCAGGTGCCGCGCGGTGCCGGCCCAGTACTTCGCGGCCACCGCGACGCCCAGGCTCTGGCCGTCGTCCGCGATCCACGAGCCCGCGAAACGGCGGCTGGAGTCGGGGTAGCCCTGGATGAGGTCCTGCAGGGTGTTCACGGCCTGGCTCACCGTTCGGCGGACCGGATGCTGCGTGGTGGGGAAGGGACTCGCGTCGTAGTGGAAGGGCGGGCCCGACGACGACGGAGACGACGTGACGGACGGGGCCACCCGGGGAGCCGGCGAAGCCGCCGTCGACGGCGAAGGTGTGGGCGCGCTGCCGGTACAGCCGGCGATCGCGAGGGTCGCCAGAGCCAGCACGACCACGGCCGCCGTCAACCGCGGCCTGCCATCGCGCGCCATGCCTGATACTCGCACCAACCCCGCCAGCGGTTTGCCGGCGAGTCACTCCGGGATCGGCGGCCCGACAACTTCCAGCCCGAACCGAGGCGAGACCTCGACCCATCGTGGGATCTCGACCTCCATGGGCTGGCCGTCGGGACCGGGCAGCCGCAGCTCCGCGGCCGGGATGCCCACCTCGTCGTAGAGGGAGAGCAGCCCGCCGGGTTCAACCATCGCGAGGAACCGGGCCGGCGAGTCACCACGGATGCGGAAGGCGTGTGGCAGGCCGACGGGAAGATAGAGGAAGCACCCGGCGTACAGCTCGAAGTCCTCGTCGCCGGCGCGGTAGTCCATCCGACCGTCCAAGAGGTAGAAGGCCTCCGACTCGCGGGTGTGGCGGTGCAGCGGTGTGGCGATCCCCGGCGGCTGGGTGACCAGGGCGACCCCGAGCCGGTCGCTGCCCGGCGGGGACTCCAGCAGGTGCTCGAACAGGGAACCCATCGCCCAGGTCCCACGGCCGGCGCCAGGCTCGCGCATCACGACGGCTTCGGCCGGACTCACGACGTCCATGGGAACCCCTCAATTTCAGTCCGAAGTGGCTTCGGTTAGAATGTTAGACTAGGCACCGTGACGGAGCACGTCAAGAAGCGCAGGTACGACTCCTCCGGTCGGCGGGCAGCGGCCGAGGAGACCAGGATTCGCGTGCTGCGTGCGGCACGGAAGCTTTTCACCTCTCGTGGCTACGCCAGGACGTCCGTGACCGACATCGCCCGGGCGGCCGGAGTGTCGGTCGACACGTTGTACGCCTCAGTCGGTCGCAAGCCACAGCTGCTGCTGGCTGTCCACGACATGCAGCTGGCCGGCGGCGACGCGCCGGTCGACGCCGAGCAGCGGCCCTACGTCAGGAGAATCCGCGAGGCGACGACGGCCTCCGACAAGATCGCGACCTACACCGCGGCGCTGGCCCAGCTGCTCCCGCTGACGGTCCCGCTGCTGGACTCGCTGCGGGAGGCCGGCCAGACAGACCCGGCATGCCGCGATGTCTACCGGACCGTCACCGAGCGCCGGGCAGCCAACATGCGACTGTTCGCTGCAGACCTGCGCAGCACCGGGGAGGTTCGCGCCGACCTCGACGATGACGACGTGGCCGATCTTGTCTGGTCGATGAACGGCCCGGACTACTACCTGCTGATGCGATCCCGCGGACGAACGCCCGAGCAGTATGCAGCCGTGGTGCGCGACGTCTGGACCCGAACCTTGCTGACGAACCCCTCCTCCGACGGCACTTGACCCCGCAGGAGTGAGCAACAGCCACCGGGCTGACAAGTCGCCCTCCCACGCGTCCGGACAGGGGATGATCGAGCATGTGCCCGGCGACCTGCACGTCCGCGGCTCGGTCGTGATCCCGGAGGCCGAGCTGCGCTGGCGGTTCTCCCGGTCCTCCGGGCCGGGCGGTCAGGGCGTCAACACGACCGACTCGCGGGTCGAGCTCAGCTACGACGTCGCGCGCTCGAGCGCGCTCGGGCCGACCTACCGGACGCGGGCACTCGAGCGGCTCGGCCCCAGGCTCGTCGACGGCGTACTTACCGTGACCGCATCCGAGCAGCGCAGCCAGCTGCGCAACCGCGAGACGGCCGAGCAACGCCTCGTCGAGATCCTCTCGGAAGCGCTCGCACCGCCGCCGCGTCCGCGCCGCCCGACCATGGCCACGAAGGCCTCCGTCGAACGCCGGCTGGCGAACAAGAAGCGGCGCGCGGACATCAAGCGCCTGCGTCGTCGCGCACCCGGCGGCGAATGATGCCCGGCACGACGCCGACGAGCGGGTCCACGGGCGGCCGGCAGAACGCACACCTCACGTACAAGGGCAACCGCGACGTCGGTCGGCACGGCTGGCTGCGTCTGACCCCGGCATACTCGGTACGGCTGGTGCGCCAGCACGTCGCCGGGCTGCCGCCGTCCGCTGTCGTCACGGACCCGTTCTCCGGCACCGGCACGACGGCTCTCGCCGCCGCCGAGCACGGCTGTCGCGGACAGGCGCTCGACGTCAACCCGTTCCTGATCTGGCTGGGCCGGGCCAAGACGGCGTCCTACTCCCGCGATGTCGTCGCGCAGGCGCGGGCGGACGCGGCCGCCGTGGTGAAGCTTGCAGCCGACCGTGCGGGTGCAGCCGGGCTGTGGCAGCCGCCGTTGCACAGCATCGACCGCTGGTGGTCACTCGGCGTCCTGGAGGCTTTGAAGGCGATCAGGTCCGCGCTCGACGAGCTGCCGGACGGCCCGGCGCTCGACCTGCTCCTCGTGGGCCTGTGCCGCACGGTGATCGCGACGAGCCACGCGGCGTTCGACCACCAGTCGATGTCGTTCCGACCTGCCGGCCCCGACGAGGACACGGCGTCCGGCGACGAGGCCGGGCCGGTGCTCCGCACGTACGCCGTGCAGACCGGTACGGTCATCGAGTCCGCGGCGGTCGACCTGCCGGGCCGTGCCCGTATCGTGCTCGGGGACTCGCGGAGCATGGACGCCGACCTGGCCCGGTGCGACCTGCTGTTCACATCCCCTCCGTACGTCAACCGGATGTCGTACATCCGCGAGCTCCGCCCGTACATGTACTGGCTGCGCTTCCTCGAGGACGCAGCCGGCGCGGCCGACCTGGACTGGACCGCCATCGGCGGCACGTGGGGGACGGCGACCAGCCGGCTGATGTCGTGGCGGCCCTCGCGACCCCTGCCGATCGACGACCGGCTCGCCGACACCACCGCCGCGATCGAGCGGGACGGCGGCCGGAGCGGTCCGGTGCTGGGGCGCTACGTGCACAAGTACTTCGAGGACATGGCGCTGCACGCGTCCGCCGCGCACCACGCCGTCCGCAGCGGTGGCCGAGCCACGTACATCATCGGCAACTCGACGTTCTACGGGCACCTGGTGCCGGCGCAGGACTGGCTCGCCGTCCTGCTGGCGGAAGCGGGGTTCACGGACGTGTCGGTGGGCACGATCCGCAAGCGCAGCTCCAAGAAGGAGCTGTACGAGTACGAGGTGACCGCGACCAGGCCCTAGCCGAGACCCGAGGCCGCAGACAGGGTTCGGTCAGCCGTCCCCGGCACCGGCTCCGGGACCCGGGGCCGGCGGGTCGTCGAACGTCGGCGGGACCTTCGCGAGCTGCCGCCGGAACGAGCGCAGCAGGATCACCACGGCCAGCCCCATCGCGAGGAACACGACCAGGCCCAGCCAGCCCGGGCTCACCGTGTCGTCGTTGAGGACCTTGGCGTGCCCGGGGACCGGGTTCGACGTCGAGGAGGCGGCGAGCAGCGCAGCGAGCAGGGTCATGCCCGCTCCCCCGGCTGCGCCGACCCGATCGTCTCGCGCACGCCCGCGAACAGGTCGTCCTCGGGCAGCTCGGACTCGACCAGCGACCGGGCGAGCTGGAAGTCCTCCGTGGGCCAGACCTTGCGCTGCATGTCGAGCGGCACCGAGAACCACGGGCCGTGCGGGTCGACCTGGGTCGCGTGCGCGATCAGGGCGGCGTCGCGCACCGCGAAGTAGTCCCCGCACGGGACCCGGGTGGTGAGCCGCGCGGCGTCCCCGGGCTTGTCCTCCCACGTCTCCAGCCACTTGCCGAACGGGGACTCGACCCCCGAGGCGAGCGCCGCCTCGTGCAGCGCCTCGAGCCGGGCCTTGTGGAACGTGAGGTGGTAGTAGAGCTTCAGCGGCTGCCAGGGCTCGCCGGTTCCGGGGTACCGCTCCGGGTCGGCGGCGGCCTCGAACGCCTCGACCGACACCTCGTGGGTCTTGATGTGGTCCGGGTGCGGGTAGCCGCCCTGCTCGTCGTACGTGAGGATCACGTGCGGTCGGAACCCTCGCACCATGCGGACCAGCGGCTCGCTGGCCACCTCCAGCGGCTGCAGCGCGAAGCACCCCTCCGGCAGCGGGGGCAACGGGTCGCCCTCGGGCAGGCCCGAGTCGACGAACCCGAGCCACGCGTGGTGCACGCCGAGGATCTCCCTGGCCAGCTCCATCTCGTTGCGCCGGATCCGCGGCAGGTCGGCGACGATCGTCGGGTCCTCGGCCAGCGACGGGTTGAGGATCGACCCGCGCTCCCCGCCGGTGCAGCTGACCACCAGGACCTGCACGCCCTCGCGGACGTACCTGGCCATCGTCGCCGCGCCCTTGCTCGACTCGTCGTCGGGGTGGGCGTGGACGGCCAGCAGGCGCAGGGCGTCCGGCCGGTCCGGCGCTGGGGTGGGCACCGTGGGCACCGTGGGCTCCTCTCGACGGTGTCGGGCTGGCACTAGTGTCGCAAACCGTGCCGACCGAGCCGACCACCCCGATGGACGACCGCTACGGGCGCCGGCCGCAGGCGTCCCGGAACCGGATCACCCTGCTCGCGGTGGTCGGAGTGGCTGTGCTCTTCGCCGCGACCACGATCGTCTTCGCCTGGTCGCGCTCGGGCGCCCAGGTGAGCGTGAGCGTGGGCGCTTACCTGGTGATCTCCGACGCCCGGACCTCGGTGACGTTCTCGGTCGAGAAGCCGGACGGCAAACTCGTCAGCTGCCGGGTGATCGCCCAGGACCGGTCCGGGACCGTCGTCGGCAGCCAGGACGTCACCCTGCCGGCCGCCGGGACCCAGGTGTCCCGGACCGTCGAGCTGCGGACCCGTGGCCGGGCCGTGGTGGGGACCGTCGACTCGTGCGTGGTCGTCCCCGGCTGAGGCCCGGCGGTAGCCTTGTCGTTTCCCCCGAGCTCCACTTGATGCTCTCCCCCGCTCGACCTGACGCTCGATCCGTAGGAGTCCCGCCGTGACCGACACCTGGCTCTCCCAGGATGCGTACGACCGGCTGCACGCCGAGTACGAGCACCTCGCCGGTCCGGGACGGACCGACATCGCCAAACGGATCGAGGCCGCCCGCGAGGAGGGCGACCTGAAGGAGAACGGCGGCTACCACGCCGCCAAGGAGGAGCAGGGAAAGATGGAGGCCCGGATCCGCCAGCTCCGTCAGCTCCTGGAGACCGCTCAGGTCGGCGAGGCACCCGCGGCCGACGGGACCGTCAAGGCCGGCATGGTCGTCTCGGTCACCTTCGCCGGCGGCGCCGCGGACGGCGACACGCTGCGCTTCCTGCTCGGCTCGCGGGAGCAGGCCGGCGACGTCGACATCGAGGTGTACTCCGCCGGGTCGCCGCTGGGTGCGGCGGTGCTCGGCCAGCAGGTCGGCTCGCCGGCGTCGTACAAGCTGCCCAACGGCAGCACGCTGACCGTGCGCATCGACGACGCGCAGCCCTTCGCCGGCTGACCACCACTGGTCAGCCAGCTCGTCAGGAGCGGCCAGCTCATCGGAGCCTCACCGGGTTCCGCACGGGTCGTCAGCGAGTCACTGCCGCAGCAGGCCTTCGGCCTGGTCGACGGTGATCCGACCGGCAGCGAGGTCGGCCAGCACTCGTTCGCGGTCCACAGCGACCGGTCGCTCCTCGAGGCCGAGCCGGCCGAGCACGTCGGCGAACCGCTGCCGCGCGGTCGGGTAGCTCACCCCGAGGTGGCGTTCCAGGTCCTTCATGTTGCCGCGCGAGACCAGGAAGACCCGCAGCAGGTCGAGGTCCTCGTCGGACAGCCCGCAGTACGCGCAGGGCGCGAAACCGCCGGAGATCTCGGTACCGCAGCTCGGGCAGCCGAGCCGGGTCAGCGCCAGCCGGTGCGAGCAGACCGGACAGTCGCGCGGCGGGCGGTGCTCGGGCATCCCGTCGGCGATCGGGTCATGCGCGTGCTGGCTCATGGGGTACGCACCCTGACCGAACCCATGACGACGTCGAGGTCCATGCTCGCCACGCCCTCCCCGAGGACGAGCTCGTGCGAGCCGTCCCGGTCCACGACGCGGGTCAACGTCCCCTCGCCGTTCTTGATCTTGACCTCGCCCAGCTCGGTGCTGGTGCGCAGCCGTACGTCGCTGCCGGACTGCAGCCGCAGCTCGACGCTGCCGGACTCGATCCGGATGCGCGAGGCGCCGGCGACCGGACGGATGTCGAGCTTGGCGCTGCCGGCCCGGATGGTTCCGGTGAACGGACCGGTGCAGTCGACGGCCTTGAGCGAACCCGCAGTCACCGAGAAGGTCAGCGGTCCGCTCATCCCGTCGACGTCGACGGACCCGGCCATCACCTCGACCTCGAGGGCCAGCTCGGGGTTGACCCGCAGGGTCAGCGGAACGCCCAGGTAGGTCGCCTGCGAGATCCAGCGCGAGAAGCCGGTCTTGCGCTCGTACCGGTAGCTGCCCGGGGCGTCGCCGGTCGGCAGCACCGGGACCTCGACGCGGATGGTGCCGCCTTCTCGGCGCACCACGTGCGGACCGTCGACGGTGACCGTCGCCACGGAGCGGTCCGCGATGACGCGGACCGGGCGGGCCGAGGCCTGCACGAGGACGCGCTCGACGGGCGCGTCGGGGGCGCCGGTGCCCTCCCTCGGGCCTGCCGGCTCGGCTGGCGCAAGGGCTCGGCAGGCGCAACGGGCTCGGCGGGCGCGACGGGGTCGGCGGGCGCGGGGGCGGCGGCGACGGGCTCGGCGGGCGCCGAGGCACCGGCCGCGTCCAGGTCGGACAGTCGCCGGGCGGCCTCGGAAGGGGCCACGCGTCCCTCGGCGACGTCTGCGAGCAGAGTGCGGAGTTCGTCAGTCATGAGTCAGAGTAGAAAGCATATCTTGCTCGATTGTCAACTTTCCCTTTCGATTTTCCGTCTGGACACCGGCGGGACACTGGGAGCGTGGCCGTGACCATCGCCCGACCGCCCGGACCGAGCGGCCCGCAGACGCTGCGCCGCCTGCTGCTGGGCGGGGTGGGCGCCAACGAGCTGTTCGCGTCGGTCGCCGCCGAGCATCCGCGCATCGCCCACACCCGGCTGCTCCGCGAGCACCTGTACTTCGTCAACCACCCGGACACGGTGCGCGAGCTGTTCGTCGAGAACGGCCGCTTCACCGTCAAGGGCCGCGCGCTGCAGCGGTCCCGGCAGCTGCTCGGAGATGGCCTGCTCACCAGCGAGGGCGAGCTGTGGCGGCGGCAACGACGGCTGGTCCAGCCGGCGTTCCACCAGGCGGCGGTCGACCGGTACGCCGTCGAGATGGTCGCCTGCGCCTGTGAGCATGCGGCCGCCCGCTGGCACGACGGCGCCGCGGTGGAGCTCGACCGGGAGATGGCCGCGCTGACGCTGGCCGTCGTCGGCCGCACGCTGTTCGGCAGCGACCTGCGCGGCGACGCCGGTGACATCGCCGCCTCGATGCAGGACATGGTCGCGCAGTTCCAGCGCCGGGTGCTGCCCGGGTCGGAGGTGCTGGACCTGCTGCCGCTGCCGGCGAACCGCCGTGGCCTGGACGCGATGGACCGGCTGGACGCGGTGGTCCTGCGGCTGATCGACGAGCACCGCGCGGCCGGGCGGGACGCGCCGGACGACGTGCTCGCGGTGCTGCTCTCGTCCGGGATGAGCGACCGGCAGGTGCGCGACGAAGTGATGACCCTCGTCCTTGCCGGGCACGAGACGACCGCGAACGCGCTGACCTGGTCATGGTTCCTGCTGTCCCGGGACGACCCGGCGCGCGAGCGCATGACGGCCGAGATCGACGCCGTGGTCGGGGCCCGCGACCCGGTCGCCGCCGACTACGCCCGGCTGCACCGCACCCGCGCCGTGCTGGCCGAGTCGCTGCGGCTGTACCCGCCGGCCTGGTCCCTGGGCCGCCGCCTGCGCGCCGACGTCGTCATCGACGGCTGGACGCTGCCGGCCGGCTCCCTCGTGGTGGGCTCGCAGTGGGTGCTGCACCGCGACCCCCGGTTCTGGCCCGACGCGGAGCTGTTCCGCCCCGGCCGCTGGCTGGACGCGGACGGGCGGTTCGACGAGACAGCGCCCGGCCAGCCGCGCGGCGCGTGGTTCCCGTTCGGGTTGGGGCAGCGGGTCTGCGTCGGCGAGCCGTTCGCCTGGATGGAGGGCGTGCTGCTGCTCGCGACGATCGCTCGGCGTTGGTCGGTCGCGATAGACCCCGGCTATGCAGGGACGGTGCAACCGGCCGTGACGCTGCGACCGCGCGACCACCTGCCAGCAGTGCTGCGAACCCGCTGACCGCAGCCGGACCGGCGCCGCCGGTCAGGCGGGCGCGTGCCAGTACGCGTCGCCGGCGAGCACCAGGGCAGCGGCGCCGACGAGGCCGGCATCCTGGCCGAGCGCCGCCGGCACCACCTGGACCCCGCGCGCGTACGACAGCCGCGCGTGCCGGCGCAACGACTCCTCCAGCGGCTCGAACAGCAGCGGCCCGGCCTGCGAGAGCCCGCCGCCGATGGCGACCGTCTCGAGGTCGAGCAGCTGCGCGGCTGACGCGATGCCGACGCCGATCGCTGCCCCGGCGCGACGGAGCGCGGCGATCGCGACCGGATGCCCCCGCCGGGCGTCGTCGACGAGGTCGTGCCCGGTGGGGCCATCCGGCCGGGTCCGCCCGGTGCTGTGCCAGCCGTTCTCGCCGGCCCAGCGGACCAGGTTCGGGCCGCTTGCGATCGCCTCGAGACAGCCGGTACCTCCGCACGCGCACAGCGGGCCCTCCGGCTCGACGACGACATGGCCGATGTGCCCCGCGTTGCCGGCCGCTCCGTCGACGAGATGTCCGTCGAGCACGAGGCCGCCGCCGACGCCGGTCGAGACGACCATCCCGAGCATGTCCCGCCGGTTGCGGCCCGCCCCCCGCCAGTGCTCGCCGACCGCCATGCAGACCGCGTCGTTGTGCAGCCGTACCGGGATCGGGTCGAAGCGCTCGGACATCCGCGCCCGCAACGGGAAGTCGCGCCAGCCGGGGATGTTCAGCGGCGACACGGCACCGGCCGGCCAGACCATCGGACCGCCGCAGCCGATGCCGACCCCGATCAGCTCGTCCGAGCCCCGCCGGCCGGCCAGCAGCGACGTGACCAGCTTGTCCAGCGCCCCCCACAGCACTTCCGCGTCGGCTCGCGGCCCATGCGGGGTGGGGGCCCGCGCCGCCCGCACCAGCCGGCCGGTGCCGTCGACGAGCGCTGCTGCGAACTTCGAGCCGCCGACGTCGATCGCGAGGACGCTCACCGCCCACCGCCGAACGCCAGCACCGTCGCGGACTGGCCGTGCAGGTGGTTGCGTCCGGCGACCGGCCCGATCTCACCGGAGGCCATGAAGCCGCCGACCGCGGGCGTAGCGAGGAGGGACCCGACCATCTGCACGTCGTGGTCGGCGGAGCCGAACAGCGCACGGCCACGCCCGTTGCACGAGAACAGCAGCGCCCCGGCCGGCGGGTCGGTCACCGAGTCGGCCTCGGCCCGAAACCGGGCCAGCACGGTACGCAGGTCGGCCGAAGCCGCCGCCGCGTCGCGCACCTGGAACCGGACGGTGCGGCCGACGTCCACGACGTCGCCCACCGCCAGTCCGCCGCGGTCCCCGTCGACCCCGACCACGCCGCGCACGAGGTAGTCACCCTGGCCGGGCTCCTCGAGGTACTCGTCGAGCGCGATCCCCACCTGCAGGCCGCGCGCGGCCAGCTCCTGGTCCTGCGGCGGCAGCGACTCGACCACCTCGTGCAGCTTGTCCACCGCAGGAACCCCGGCCAGCCCGAGCAGGATGTTGCCCTCCGCCGCCGTCACCGTCATCGGCGGGCCGACCGGACGGCAGCCCTGCGAGACGACGGCCCTGGCGTCGACCGGCCCGCCGACCAGCACGCCGACGGCGCCGCGCTCGACCACGCGACCGTCCACCAGCAGCCGGACGGACCCGGCCCCCCGGGCTCCGTGGGCGAGCCCGCCCACGAGCGGCAGCCCGTCCAGTGCCCGCGCCGAGCCGGCGACGAACGAGTCGGCCGGGAAGGTCCAGGGGTCGGCCAGGGCGATGCCGACGACGTCGTCGGAACGCAGGGTGGGCAGACCGACGACGGCGATCGAGTCCGCCGTCCGCAGCACCTCGAGATGGAATGAGCGCAGCCTGGCCCCGGGCAGGACCGCGGCCCAGACGCTGACGGCCAACGTGTCCTCGGCGGCCCGGCCGGCGGCCAGCACCCCGTAGCCGGTGCAGCCCACCGTGGTCCCCGCGCCGAGACGTTCGGCGGCCAGCTGGAGGGCGGCCTCGACGACGGCGTGGTCGGCTCCGTTGACGAAGACGAGAGCCAGGTCAGGGGTAGCGCCGCCGAGGGCGTCGGAGGCCTCGGCGACGGCGTCCAGGGCCGCACGAAGCAGGTCGGGACCCACGCCGAGGCCGGCCCCGCAGCAAGGCCGCGGCGCACCCGTGCCGCCCGCTCCCGGCGGCCGCCGCGCTGCAGGCCCTGCCATGGCCGTCATCCCACCACGATCAGGCCGATCCGTCTCGTGCCAGGCCGAGCCCGGCCCCCAGCCCCGGTCGGGCCTGGCACGAGCCGCGGGCGGATCCGCTGCCGGCGAACGGCCCGCCAGGTGCGCCGGCGGCGCGGGCGACGTAGCGTCGAGCGGTGAGCGACCCCACGAACCCCGCCCCGGCCCCCAACCCGACCCCACCGGCCACGCTGCCGGCGACCGTCGCGCAGCTGCGCTCGGCCGGGTACGCGTACCGCACCGTCAAGCAGGAGATCCGCGCGAACCTGATCGCCGCCCTGGCGGCCGGAGAGGACCCGTTCCCGGGCATCGTCGGTTTCGACGACACGGTCCGGCCCGAGCTCGAGCGGGCCCTGCTCGCCGGGCACGACCTCGTGCTGCTCGGCGAGCGCGGCCAGGGCAAGACCCGGCTGATCCGCTCGCTGGTCGGGCTGCTCGACGAGTGGAGCCCGGTCCTCGCCGGCTCCGAGGTCAACGAGCACCCGTTCGCCCCGATCACGCCGTGGGGACGCCGGCTGCTGGCCGAGCACGGCGACAGCACCCCGGTCGGTTGGCGGCACCGGACCGAGCGGTACGGCGAGAAGCTCGCGACCCCGGACACGTCGGTGGGCGACCTGGTCGGCGACGTCGACCCGATCAAGGTGGCCGAGGGACGCACGCTCGGCGACCCGGAGACGGTGCACTACGGCCTGGTACCGCGGACGAACCGCGGGATCTTCGCGGTCAACGAGCTCCCCGACCTGGCTGAGCGGATCCAGGTGTCGCTGCTCAACGTGCTCGAGGAGCGCGACATCCAGGTGCGCGGATACCAGCTGCGGCTGCCGCTGGACCTGTTGCTGGTGGCCAGCGCCAACCCCGAGGACTACACCAACCGCGGCCGTATCATCACCCCGCTCAAGGACCGGTTCGGGGCCGAGATCCGTACGCACTACCCGCTGCGCGTCGACGACGAGGTGGCGCTGGTCCGGCAGGAGGCCGAGCTGGTCGCCCGGGTGCCCAACCACCTGATCGAGGTGCTGGCCCGCTTCACCCGGATGGTCCGCGAGTCCTCCGCCGTCGACCAGCGCTCCGGGGTGTCGGCCCGGTTCCCGGTGGCCGGCGCGGAGACGGTCGCGGCGGGCGCGCTGCGCCGGGCCGCGCTGACCGGCGAGGCCGAAGCGGTGGCCCGGGTCTGCGACCTGAACGGGATCGTCGCGACACTGCGGGGCAAGGTCGAGTTCGAGGCCGCCGAGGAGGGACGCGAGCTCGAGGTGCTCCGCCATCTGCTGCGCCGCTCGGTCGCGGAGACGTTCCGGCTGCGACTGGCCGGCGCCGACTTGTCCGCGCTGGTGGCACGTTTCGAGGAGGGCGAGACGGTCGAGACCGGCGAGCTGGTCCCCGCGGACGAGCTGCTGCGCCGGGTCGGCCCGGTCGACGGGCTGGGCCGGCTGGTCACCCGGCTCGGCGAGGAGGACGGCGAGTCGCCGGGGATGGCCGCGGCCGGGCTCGAGTTCGCCCTCGAAGGGCTGTACCTGCTCCGGCGGATCTCCAAGGACGAGATCGGCGGCCGCACGGTGTACGGCGGCGGCTGATGACCCTCACGCCCACGGTCGTTGCATACGGGTTGGGGGCTATAGCCCCCAACCCGTATGCAACGACGACAGACCGGGGCGGCTGCTGATGGCGCAGGCGTACCGGTACGGGCCGTACGACGACGGGCCCGACCCGCTCGGCGCGCCGTACGACGTCGCCGACGCGCTCGACCAGGTCGGCGACGACGTGATGGCAGGGTCGTCCCCCGCGCAGGCGCTGCGCGACCTGATGCGCCGTGGGACGGACGGGCTGCGCGGCCTCGACGAGCTGCGCCGCCAGGCGCGGCGGCAGGCTCGGGAGCTCCGTGAGCGCGGTCGCCTCGACGGCACCCTCGAGGAGGTCAGGGCGCTGCTCGACAAAGCCGTCGGGCAGGAGCGCGCAGCCCTGTTCCCCGACCCGGACGACGAGGCGCGGCTGCGCGAGGCCCGGCTGGACGGTCTCCCGCACGAGACGGCGAGCGCGGTGCGCGAGCTCGCCGACTACGACTGGCGCAGCCCGCAGGCCCGGCAGACGTTCGAGCAGCTGCAGGACCTGCTCCGCCGCGAGGTGCTGGACCGGCAGTTCCGCGGCCTCAAGCAGGCACTGGAGAACCCCGACCCGCAGGCGCAGCAGCGGCTCAAGGACATGCTCGCCGACCTGAACGGGATGCTGGAGGCGGACGCGCGCGGTGAGCACACGCAGGCGGACTTCGACGCGTTCATGGACAAGTACGGCGACCTGTTCCCGGACCAGCCGCGCAACCTCGAGGAGCTCGTCGACGCGCTGGCCCGCCGGGCCGCGGCAGCCGAGCGGATGATGAACAGCCTCACCCGCCAGCAGCGCGAAGAGCTCGGGGCCCTGATGGACCAGGCCCTCGCCGACCTCGACCTGGCCAGCGAGATGGGCCGTCTCGGCGACCAGCTGCGGGCCCGCCGCCCCGATCTGGACTGGGACGGCCGCCGCCGCATGACCGGTGAGGAGGGGCTCGGCGTCGGGGAGGCCACCACCGCCCTCGAGGAGCTCGCCGACCTCGAGCAGCTGGAGGAGACGCTGGGGCAGTCGTATCCGGGCGCGGGCCTGGACGACGTCGACCCCGAGGCCGTCCGGCGTGCGCTGGGACGGGCTGCTGTCGACGACCTCGAACGGCTCCGGCAGGTGGAGCGCGAGCTGGAACGGCAGGGCTACCTCACCCGCAACCAGGGCCGGCTGGAGCTGACCGCGAAGGCGGTGCGCCGGCTCGGGCGGACGGCCCTGCGCCGGGTGTTCTCCTCGCTGGAGGCGGCGCGCCGGGGCGACCACGACATCCGCGACGCGGGTGCGGCCGGCGAACCGACGGGGGCCGCGCGCGCCTGGCAGTTCGGCGACGAGCAGCCGCTGGACGTCGTCCGCACAGTCGGTAACGCGCTGCGCCGTACCGGGCCGCCCGGGCCCGGGGCCGCGGTTCGGCTGGTGGTCGACGACTTCGAGGTGACCGAGACAGAACGACGGACATCGGCGGCCGTCTGCCTGCTGGTGGACCTGTCGTACTCGATGGTCCTCAACGGCACGTGGGGCCCGGCCAAGCAGACCGCGCTGGCACTGGAGACGCTGGTGGCGACGCAGTTCCCGCAGGACGCGCTGCAGGTCGTGGGGTTCTCGAACTACGCCCGGCAGCTGCGCCCGCACGAGGTCGCGATGCTCGACTCGGACATGGTCCAGGGCACCAACCTGCAGCACGCGCTCATGGTGGCCGGCCGGTTCCTCGACCGGCATCCCCAGTCCGACCCGGTGGTGCTGGTCGTGACCGACGGCGAGCCGACCGCGCACCTGCTCCGCAACGGCGAGGCCGCCTTCGACTGGCCGCCGTCGCCGGAGACGCTCGAGCTGACGCTGGCCGAGGTGGACCGGATGACCCGGCGCCGCGCCACCCTGAACATCTTCATGCTCGGCGAGGAGCCTCGGCTGCGTGAGTTCGTCGAGGAGGTGGCCAGGCGAAACGGCGGCCGCGTCTTCTCCCCCGACGCCGACCGTCTGGGCGAGTACGTGGTCAGCGACTTCCTGCGCACCCGCAGCACCCTCCGCTGACCGCCGCCGCCCCGTCCGGCCCCCCCCGCACGAAACCCACGGTCGGGTAGCGCAGGAGAACTGCCGTACTCGACCGTAGGTTTGGCACGTGGCGATCCGGAACCCGTGGCGGGACCTGCCGCCCGAGGTCGCCGTGCTGTCGGCGGTGGCGTTCTCGGTCGCGCTCGGGTTCGGGATCGTGGCGCCCGCGATCCCGCTGTTCGCCAAGTACTTCCACGTCGACAACACCCAGGCCGTCGCCGTCGTCTCGGTGTTCGCGCTGATGCGGCTGGTCTCCGCGCCGGTCGCCGGGCGGATGGTGAACCGGCTCGGCGAGCGGGTCGTGCTGGCGACCGGTATCGGCATCGTCGCGGTGTCGAGCCTGTTCGCGGGCTTCTCGCAGAGCTACCCCGAGCTGCTCGTCCTGCGCGGCGTCGGCGGGGCCGGCTCGGCGATGTTCACCGTCGGCGCGTACAGCCTCCTGCTGCGGGTCGCCGCTCCGGACCAGCGCGGTCGGTCCTCCAGCGCGTTCCAGGGCGGCTTCCTCATGGGCGGGATCACCGGCCCGCTGTTCGGCGGCACCGTCACCGCGTGGTCGCTGCGCGCGCCGTTCTTCCTGTACGCCGCCACGCTGGCCGTCGCGGGGACGGTCGCCATGGTGTACCTGGCCCGGGCCTCGCTGCGCGAGCGCGAGATCGTCGCCGGGACCGCGCACCCGCCGACCCCGTTCCGCACGGCGCTGCGCAAGCCGGCGTACCGGGCCGCGCTGACGAACGCTTTCGCCAACGGCTGGTCGGTGTTCGGGCTGCGGTCCTCGGTGGTGCCGCTGTTCGTCGCCGAGAGCCTGCGGCTGTCGCCGCGCTGGACCGGGGGCGGGCTGTTCGTGTGGGCGCTCGTCGAGGGCGCGGTGCTCCTCACCGCCGGCCGGCTCGTCGACGTCCGCGGCCGACGCCCGTACCTGCGCGCGGGCGCGGCGTTGTGCGTGCTGGCGGCGACGATCCTGGCGTTCAGCGGCAACGCCGTGCCGTTCCTGCTCGCGATGGGGCTGTTCGGCGGCGCGTCCGCGCTGCTCTCGACGTCCGGCTCGGCCATCGTCGGCGACGTCATCGGCGGCCGCGGCGGCACCGCGGTCGCCGGCTACCAGATGTCGCAGGACGCCGGGGCGTTCACCGGGCCGCTGGTGGCCGGCAAGCTGTCCGACCTGTTCTCGTTCCGGGCCTCGTTCCTGGCCACGGCGCTGGTGTCGTCGATCGCCCTGGTCGGCGGGCTGCTGATGCCGGAGACCAAGCCGCCGTCAGTAGCCGGGAGCGCGGCGCCGCCAGGGCGCGAGCCGCTCGATCTGCGCGCTGAGGCCGAGGATGCGTGACTCGGTCCCGTCCGGGCCGACCACCTGCACCGCCAGCGGGGTGCCCACGCCCGGGTGGATGCCGGCCGGGACCGAGGCCGCCGGGTACTGGAGCATGTTCCACGGCGCCGCGTAGGGCGCGAACCGCACGTTCGCGGCGACCACCCGTGCCCACGGCCGGGTGCCCCAGCGCGCGGCCGCGATCGGCGGTGCTGCCAGCACGGGCGTGAGCAGGAAGTCGTGGAACGAGAAGAACTCGGCCATGTCCGTGCGCCGCGACTCCCGGTCCGACTCGCGGACGAACCCGCGCCGCCGGACCTGGTCGCCCATGCGCACGTGCGCGCGCACCGCCGGGTCGAGCAGGGTGCGGTCCAGGCCTTCGGCGTCGAACGACGCGCCGCCGAGCCAGCGGGCCAGCTCGGGGGCCGGGTTCACGCGCGTACGGCGGGTCCACCTTGCTGATGATGTGGCCGGCGCGCTCCAGCAGGCGCGCGATCCGGACGACGGCGCGCAGGTGCTCGAGGTCGGCGCGGACGCCGGAGACGGGCGGCCGCAGCGAGACCGCGATGCGCAGCGGCCGGTCCGGCTCGACCACCTCGGCGAGGCCCGGCTCGGCCGCCATCACCGACAGGACGAGCGCCGCGTCCGCGACGGTCGTCGCGAGGGGACCGTTCTCGCTCATGTCGTACCAGCCGTTGGCCCCCACACCCGAGGGCACGATGCCGTAGCCGGGCTTGATGCCGTACACCCCGCAGCACGCGGCCGGGATCTCGGATCGAGCCCATCCCGTCGTTGCCGTGCGCGACCGGCACCAGCCCGCCGGCGACCGCCGCGGCCGAACCGCCGGACGAGCCGCCGGGCGTGCGGCTGCGGTCCCACGGGTTGTGGGTGATGCCGTAGCTGGAGTCGGTCGCACCGAAGACACAGAGCTCGGGCACGCGGGTCAGTCCGACCACGACCGCACCCGCGGCGCGCAGCCGCTCCACCACTACGTGGTCGTACGTCCGCGGCGCTGCATCGGTCGCGGCCGAGCCCGAGCGCATCGGCTCGCCAGCCACCGCGATGTTGTCCTTCACCGCGATCGGCACGCCGGCCAGCGGCAGGTTCTCGAGGTCCTTGCGACCGGCGGCCTCGACCGCCTCGTCGGCGGCCGCCCTCGCCCGGACCACCTGGAACGCCCCGAGCCGGCCGTCGTGCGCGACGATCCGTCGCAGGCTGGTCGCGACCGACTCCTGCGGGGTCAACGTGCCCGCCCGCACCGCTGCCGCGATCCCGACCGCCGTCTCCGGCATCGGGTCCGACCTCAGCACGACCGGCCCCGGGTCCTTGGCCGCCTTCGTGCCGCGGGCCGGTCGACCCGACCCACCGGTGCTGCTCGTGCCACTCGCCCGCGTCGACATGGCCCGGACCTTACGACGCTCCCGAGCCGGGCGGGAGGGGAAGCAGCACCACGGCTGTCGCGGCGAGCCGGGCCGCGGCCTGCGGGTGCTCGGCCGCGAGCAGCCCTGCGGCCGCCAGGACGTAGCGCTCGTCGACGGCCAACCGGGCCTGTTCCGGGACGCGCCAGCCGCCGCCATGATCCTGGACCGCCGGGCCGAGCACCGTGCGCGCGGTCTGCGGGCCGCCGTGCCGGAGCACCCCACCGGACCCGACGACGAGCCGGACCCGACGCAGGTCCTTGCCGGACGTGCGGACCTCGCCGGACTCCTGCGGGCGCGCGTGCCGGCGCAGCGCCACGGTGAGGGCCAGCTCGGCCAGCCGCGCGTCCACCGACCGGCCGTGGTCGTCGGTCGGCACCCAGCCGGGGTCGGCGGCGCGCAGCCGCGCCTCCGGCTCGAGCGCGTCGGCCGCCGCGGCGTCGAGGAGCCGCTCGGCGAGCGCCGCCGCGACCACTCCGGGCGCGTTCCAGCGGACGCCGAGGTCGCCCTCGACGGTCCGGCTGCGCCACATCGTCTCGACGACCTCGCGGCGCCGCGCGACCTCCTCCGGGTCCGGGGTGACGACGGAGTACACGTCGGTCGTCGCGCCGCCGATGTCCACGACGACGACGTCCCCGACCCCCGCGGTGTCACCTGCGCGATCTCCATGGTCGTTCGATCCCTCGCCTCGCGGCTCGGTCCTCACTCCGTCCGCGAGCAGCTCCACGCCGGCCAGCACCGCATCGGGCGTTGCGGCGCGCACCATGGCGGCGAACTCCGGCGAGCTCGACAGGTGCTTGCCGCCGATGACGTGCCGGATGAACACGTCGCGGATGGCCGCGCGCGCCGGCAGCGGGTCGAGCACGCCGATGCGCGGCAGCACGTTGGCGGCGGGACGGGTGTCCGGCACCTTGCTCCCGGGAGCCGTGAGCACGGCGACGGCCTCGTCCTGCACGACCACGTTGCCGGCCAGCACCACCGGCACCCGTGGCCCGCTCGCCGCGAGAGCGCGCGCGTTGTGCAGAAGGACCTCGCTGTTCCCGCCGTCCGTGCCACCCACGACCAGCAGGACGTCGGGGGCCGAGTCCGCCAGCGCCGCGAGCCCCGCCTCGTCCAGCCGACCCGTCGCCACGTGCACGACCTTCGCCCCCGCGGACAGCCCGACCCGGTAGCCGGCCTCGGCCGTGACCGCGCGCTCGTAGCCCACGACCGCGAGCCGGAGCCCGCCGCCGGCACTGGAGCAGGCGAGCACCGGTCCGGTGACGGGCTCGCCGACCGCCGCGTCCAGGTCCGCGAGCACGGCACGGATCCCGACCATGACATCGGTGCCCACCGTGGTCGGACCGCCGGCCGTCGCGAGCAGCTCGCCGCCGGGCAGCGAGACCGCTGCCGCCTTGGTGAACGTCGAGCCGACATCGACGCATCGGACCACGGACGGAGCAACGTCGACGCGCACAGTCACGGCCCGACCCTACGGGTCACGGTGAAGGTAGCCGTACGGATGATGTGGCCCGTTCCGTTAGCCCGGTTGGATGACCGGGACCGTTCTGAGGGGTACGGTCACCGGACGGATCGGGGCGGCAGCCCCGGGAGCTGGGGGGCAGGGGTGGGGCGGATGCGCACGTCCAGGTCGACGATCGCTGGTCTTGTCGCGACGTTGGCGGCTGCCGCCGTGCTCATCACCTCGCCGGCCATGGCCGCCGGGACCGCCGGCACCGGTTCGGGCGACGGCTTGTCGGCCGGCCCGGGCACGCCGCCGGGGAGCCCGATGGTCTGGGGCGCGACGGTCAAGAACACCAGCAGCAAGCAGACCCAGCTGCAGGCCGTCCAGGTGTTCCAGGGCAAGGTCGGCCGCAACCTGTCCGCCACCCGCGACTTCCTGTCCTGGGACTCGCCGTTCCCGACGGCGTACGAGACCGGTCTGCAGACCCAGGGCACGACCGTCCTGCTCTCCGTCGCCAGCAACCGGCTGAACAAGGCCAAGATCCAGTGGTCGGCCATCGCCGCGGCCCAGCCCGGCGATGCTCTCTACGCCGACATGGTCTCGTGGGCGGACCGCGTCCGGGACTTCGGGTCGCCGATCTACGTGACCTTCCAGCACGAGCCGGAGGCGGCGGCCAACAACACGCTCGGCTCGCAGGCGGACTACATCGCCGCCTGGCGCAACTGGGTCTCGGTGTTCCGCTCCGAGGGTGCGACCAACGCGTCGTTCATGTTCATCACCACGGCGTTCGGCTACACCGTGAAGACCAGCGACCGTCGGTACGTGCCGAAGTGGTACCCGGGCGACGATGTGGTCGACGTCATCGCGGTGGACGCGTACAACTGGTTCACCTGCCGCGCCACCGTCAAGAACCCGTGGAACTCGCTGGCCTCGCTGATCGAGAAGCAGCGCCAGTTCGGGCTGCTGCACCCGGACAAGCCGCTGTGGCTGGCCGAGTTCGCCTCGGTCGAGGACCCGGCGACCCCGGGCCGGCGGGTCCAGTGGATCACCGACGCCGAAGCTCTCTTCCAGCAGCCGGGCTACGAGCAGTACCAGGGCGTCCTGTACTTCGACCTGAAGAAGCAGTGCGACTGGCGCCTCGAGCCGGTGCCGGACGCGCTCACGGCGTTCACCGCGATGGGCGCCGACCCCTTCTACGCCGGCTGACCCAGCACGATCGCGTGCCGCTCAGGGCCGCGTCCGCGAAGTCCGGGCCGTCAATCGCAATGCCTTTCTAGTCTTGTCTTGCTATCGTCTGACCATGGCGTCTGAGTGGGGCTTCCTCACGAACCACGCAAGGGTCCTGCTGGCGATCGCCCGCGACCCGCAGACACGGCTCCGAGACATCGCCACCGCGATCGACATCAGCGAACGGCGCGCCTTCGGCATCGTCAACGACCTCTCGGAGGCCGGGTACGTCGTCAAGGAGCGCGACGGACGGCGCAGCCGGTACCACGTCCAGTCGCACCTTCCGCTGCGCGAGCCGATGGCTGAGCGACGCCCGATCGGCGACGTCCTCGCGTTGCTGACCGAGGCGGACGTCGGCACGTCCCGCCCGTAGCCGCCACCCGCCAGCCGCCCTCCGCACACCGGGTTTGACAGCCGGTCCTCTCTGGGACAGTTTTGGTACACAGGGTCAGCCGAGAGAGCGCACGGGCTCAAGGGGGGCGGCCCTCGACACGAACGGACTTCGATGAGTCGCTCCCTCTTGCCCGGACACCGCCCATACCTGCTCGCGGTCATCGTCGCCGCACTCACCGCGCTCGCACTGGCCCTCGGTGTGACAGCGGCCGGACCGGCCGCCGCCGCGCCGGCCCGCTGCCTGCCAGCCGACAGCTACAGCTACAGCAACGTCAAGGCCAGCCACGTGACCGTCGTCCCCTACGCGCAGGCCGGACCGGGGCACACCTTGTCGATCCAGCTGTCCGCCGGCACCACGATCACGGCGGGCCTCACCGGTACCGCGACCGGTGGGCTGTCCGCGGTCGTTGCCGGCGCGCAGGCCTCGGTCTCGGCGTCGCTGACCGTCTCCATGACCGCGACCGTCACGTACGGGGACACGTGGACCGTCCCGACCGGCGTGCACCAGGGGTATCTCGACGTCGGCGCGTCCTCGGACTCGATGACGTGGAAGCACGGCCACTACACGGCGAGCTGCGCGTGGGTCATCGACTCAACCGGCACGCTCAACTCGCCGTGGCACCTGCCGGCGTTCTGGAGCTGGACCACATGACGGCGGGCCCTCGCCGCAGCGTGGCGGCCGGCGCCGCCACGTGCGCGGCCGTGGTGTCGATGCTGGCCGGGTGCGCGTCCGGTTCGTCGCCGCACCCGGCGGCCTACCTCGCCTCGCCGCACGTGACCGTGAGCGGCTCCGCCACGACCGGCGGTCCGCCGGCCTCCTCGGCGCCGCCCCAGCCGATCGGGGCGACCGGTTCGCTGCTGGCCCAGGACAACGGCAGCGGCTCCCGGGTCGTCACGGCACGGGCGAGCCGGCCCGGGGAGCGGCTCACGGTCCGCCTGACCTGCTCCGGGCCGGGGCCGGCGCGGGTCACCGACGCGAGCGGCGGGCTCATCCTCGGCACGGGCGGGTGCGAGCGGGGCGTGATCTTCTCGTCCGCGTGGACCGCGACGAAGCACGACGGACGGTCGATCCACGTCGTGATCGGCCCCACGACCAGCTGGGCCGTCGAGCTCTGGTCCGGCACCGTCCCGAACCACTCTCTGAGCACCTGACGCCAGCGGTCAGCCGAGGACGTCGTGCAGGTGGTGCACGGGGTCGTGCACCAGGTAGCGGGCGAACGTCGAGACGGTGAAGGCTGCGCCGTCGCTGCGGAACCCGGTGCGCTCCCACTGGTCGCCCTCGACCCGGTCGAAGTCGTCGGCCAACGACCCGCCCGCGTCGAGCAGCTCGGCCGACACGTGCGCGGGATCCTGCTCGCCGTACCGCGACTCGACCGCCGTCACGTCCTGGTCCCAGTTCGGGTAGTGCGGTCCGTCCTCGGCCAGCATGAGCCGCAACCGTTCGTCGTACAGCCGGAACACGTCGCGGACGTGACACCCGTACTCCAGCGGCGACCAGACATCCGGCCGCGGTCGGGCCCGGACGACGTCGTCGGGCGCGGCGAGCACCTCGCGCCACGACGCGGCGTTCACGCGCAGCATCGAGCCCACCGAGCGCGGGTCCACCGTGCGGGTGTCGAGCCCGCACTCCGGGCACGGACGGTCGAGCACCCAGGTCCAGTCCTTGTCGTCGGGGACGATCGCGGGCTCCTCGGGGAGCGCGTCCGGCGACATGTCAGCTCCCCAGCGCGTGCGACAGGTCCTCGAGCAGGTCGTCGGCCGTCTCCAGGCCGACCGACAGCCGGACCAGATCGGCCGGCACCTCCAGCGGCGAGCCCGCGACGCTGGCGTGCGTCATGCGGTGCGGGTGCTCGATCAGCGACTCGACGCCGCCCAGCGACTCGCCGAGGGTGAACAGGCGGGCGCGGTCGCAGACCTCGACCGCGGCGTCCTCACCGCCGTCCACCTGGAAAGACACGATCCCGCCGAACCGACGCATCTGCTTGGCCGCCATGTCGTGCCCGGGGTGCACCGCGAGCCCGGGATAGTGCACGGCCGTGACGCGCGGGTGCTCGAGGAGAAGCTGGGCGACCCGCTCGGCGTTGTCGCAGTGCCGCTCCATCCGTACGGCCAACGTGCGGATGCCGCGCAGCACCAGCCACGAGTCGAACGGTCCGGCGATCGCCCCCATCGCGTTCTGGTGGTAGGCGAGGTCCGCAGCCAGGTGCGGGTCGGTCAGCACCAGACCGCCGCCGACGACGTCGCTGTGCCCGCCGAGGTACTTGGTCGTCGAGTGCACGACGACATCCGCACCGTGCGCAAGCGGCTGCTGAAGGTAGGGCGACGCGAACGTGTTGTCCACGACCAGCAGCGCGTCGACCTCGTGCGCCGCATGGGCCAGCGCGGTGAGGTCGGCGATGCCCAGCAACGGGTTCGTCGGGGTCTCCACCCATACGACCTTGGTCCGGCCCGGGCGCAGGGCGGCGCGCACGGCGTCGGGGTCGGAGACCCGCACCGGCGTGTGCTCGAGCCCCCACCGCTGCAGGACCTTGGCGAACAGCCGGTACGTGCCGCCGTACGCGTCGTCGGGCACCAGCACGTGGTCGCCGGGGCCGCAGACCGTCCGGAGCAGGGTGTCCTCGGCGGCCAGCCCGGAGGCGAACGCCAGCCCGCGCTCGCCGCCTTCGATCGCCGCCAGGCACTCCTCCAGCGCCGTCCGGGTCGGGTTGCCGCTGCGGCTGTACTCGTAGCCGCGCCGCAGTCCCCCGACGCCGTCCTGCTTGAACGTCGAGACCTGGTAGATCGGCGGGACGACCGCTCCGGTGCTGGGGTCGGGATCCTGGCCGGCGTGGATCGCGAGCGTCTCGAAACCGGGGTTCTCAGGCATCCGCCGAGGCTAGTCCAGCACCGGTCCTTACGGGCCGGTGACGTCGACGCCGGCACCGCCCCCGCCGGAACAGGCCCCGGTTCGGTGCGGTTCAGTAAGTACACACCCAGATGGAGGTCCACGTGCTGTTCGGCCGCAAGACCACGATGGTGACCGGCGACCAGGCTCTGCCCGGCCGCCCGGTCCGTCCGTTCTCCGTCCCGAAGACCCACGCCGTGCTCGGCACCCCGCTGGAGGGTCCCTGGCCGGCCGGCCTCGAGGTCGCGCACTTCGCCCTGGGCTGCTTCTGGGGTGGCGAGGAGCTGTTCTGGCAGCTGCCCGGGGTCTACTCCACGGCCGTCGGCTACGCCGGTGGGTCGACCGAGAACCCGACCTACGAGGAGGCCTGCACCGGCCGCACCGGCCACACCGAGGCGGTCCAGGTCGTGTACGACCCGGCGCTGGTCACCTACGAGCAGCTGCTGAAGGTGTTCTGGGAGAGCCACGACCCGACCCAGGGCTACCGGCAGGGCAACGACATCGGCACGCAGTACCGCTCGGCCGCGTACTGGACGACGCCCGAGCAGAAGGTCGTGCTCGAGCAGTCCCTGCAGGCGTACGCCGCGGTTCTGGCGCAGAAAGGGTACGACCCGATCACGACCGAGGTGGGTCCGGCCCCGACGTTCTACTACGCCGAGGAGTACCACCAGCAGTACCTGCACAAGGTCCCGCACGGGTACCGCTGCCACTCAGCGACGGGAGTGCCCTTCCCCGTACTTCCTGCGCGATCTTGAGAGATGCGGGGTGCCGCACGGCGTGTCGCCCCTGCATCTCTCAAGATCACGGGCCTCGGGAGAGAATGGCGGGATGCGGCTGCTGGTGCTCGGCGGGACCCACCATGTCGGACGGGCGGCCGTCGAGACGGCGCTGGCCCGCGGCGACGACGTCACGACGGTCAACCGCGGGCTGAGCCGTCCGCCCGCCGCCGGCGCGACCGCGCTGGTCGCGGACCGTACGCAGGCCGGCGCGCTCGCCGCTGCGCTCGGCGACGGCAGCTGGGATGCCGTGCTCGACACCTGGAGCGGAGCCCCGCGGGTGGTGCGCGAGTCCGCCCGGCTGCTCGCGGGGCGGGTGCGGCACTACGGGTACGTGTCCAGCCGCTCGGTCTACCGGTGGCCGATGCCGCTGGGTGCGGACGAGAGCGCCCCGGTCGCCGACGCCGACCCCGGCTCGGACGACGCCGCCGACTACCAGGCCGCCAAGCGCGGCGGGGAGCTGGCGGTGCTGGAGAGCTTCGGCGACGCCGCCCTGGTGGCCAGGGCCGGCCTGATCCTGGGCCCGTACGAGGTCACCGGGCGGCTGCCCTGGTGGCTGGGACGACTGGCCGAGGGCGGCCGGGTGCTGGCACCGGGACCGCGGGACCGGCCGCTGCAGTACATCGACGGGCGCGACCTGGCCGCGTGGATGCTGGCGGGGGCGGAGCGTGCCCTCGGCGGGACCTTCAACACGGTCAGCCGAGCCGGCCACGCCACGATGGGCACGCTTCTCGAGGCGGGGGTCGAGGTGACCGGGGGTCGCGCCGAGCTGGTCTGGGTGGCGCCCGAGGTGATCGAGGCGGCTGGGATCCAGGCCTGGACCGAGCTGCCGATCTGGTTGCCCCCCACCGGCGAGGGCGCCGGGATGCACGACGGCGACGTCAGCGCGGCGTACGCGGCCGGGCTGCGCTGCCGGCCGGTCACCGAGACGGTCGCCGACACCTGGGACTGGCTGCAGGCGGAGGGCTGGCCGCCGCCGCGTCCGGACCGGCCACCGAACGGTCTGGACCGCGCCCGCGAGGATGCGGTGCTGGCCGGTCCGGGTACCGCGTCTGCCTAGACCGGACCGGGCGTCTCGTCGACCGCGTCGACCGGTTCGTCGAAGGCTTCGTCCGCCACGTCTTCGACCGTGTCCACGTCTCGATCGACCGTTTCGTCGGTCTCAACGCCGGCAAGCTCGGGGCCGGCCGACTCGAGGTCGCCGTCGAGGTCGCCGTCGGGGTCGCCCAGCGCCGCGAAACCCTGCGCGACACCGAGGACCGAGTCGTCCCAGTCGCGCTCCCACCTCTCGTCCCAGCCCTGCACCGCTCCCGCCGAGGAGCCGTGCGGCTGCGCGCCACCAGAGCCATCGGCGGCAGCGGCATCGGCGTGGTCCACGTCCTCCTCGACCACGGTGAAGGTGTCGATCGACGAGCTCAGCGTGTCCGCGAGCGCGGCCAGCTCGTCGGCCGAAGCCGCGGCCTGGCGTGAGCCCGCCGCGTACTCGTTCGACACCTCGCTCAGCCGGGTCATCACGACGACCACCTGGTCCGAGGCGGAACGCTGCTGCTGCGTCGCGACCGAGATCTCCTTGACCGCGGTCGCCGCCTCCTCGACGCGGCCGGCGATCTGCTCGAGCACGCCCACCGCGTCGGCGGCGAGCCCGGACCCGACCTCGACCTCGGCGACGCCCTGCTCGGAGGCCGCCAGCGTCGCGCCCATCACGTGCTGGATGTCCGCGACCAGGGACTGGATCCGCTTGGTGGACTCGCGGGCCCGCTCGGCGAGCTTGCGCACCTCACCGGCCACGACCGCGAAGCCGCGCCCGTGCTCGCCGGCTCTCGCGGCCTCGATGGCGGCGTTGAGCGCGAGCAGGTTGGTCTGGTCGGACAGGTCGTCCAGCAGGGCCAGGATCCCGCCGATCTCCATGACCTTCTCGCCCAGCGAGGTGGTGCTCGACGTGATCGAGC
Organism: uncultured Actinomycetota bacterium; assembly: GCA_963711005.1. GTDB lineage: Bacteria > Actinomycetota > Actinomycetes > Prado026 > Prado026 > CAVQCJ01. Next base: position 459,111 of record CAVQCJ010000002.1, read on the forward strand.
CGACCCGGTCGGCGATCCGGTCCATCGCGCCGACGGAGTCGTTCACCGCCGTACGCCCGGCCTCGGTCAGCGCCAGCATCTCCCCCGCGACCATGGCGACGGCCCCGGCCGACTCGGCGATCTGGCTCGCCGTGGCCGCCAGCTGCTGGATCGTGACGGTGGTCTCGGTGACGGCGGCCGACTGCTCCCCGGCCGAGTCGGCCTGCTGGCCGGCCAGCACCCGGAGCTCGGCGGCGCTGCGGGAGACCGACTCGCCGGACTCCTGCGCCTGTCCTACCAGGACCCGCAGCTTGGACAGCGTCAGGTCGAACGAGCCCACCATCGCCGACAGCGTCTCGTCGTCGAACCCCTCCACCGGGAGCTTGGCGCCCAGGTCTCCGGCGGCGACCTTGGCCAGCGCGGCGGACATCTCCGACAGGCGCTCGGCCAGGCGGTCCCGGTCGGCGACAGCCTCGGCCGCCACTCGACGGCGGTCCCGGACCCCACGCACCGTGAGCCAGACGCCGACCGCGAGAAGGATCAGCCCGGCGCCGAGCAGCACCCACACCCAGATGCTCACGCCGTTCGCCACGACCGGCGCGGAGGCCACGACGACCCACGGGTCGATGCCGCTCTCCAGGTCGGTGGACAGCGTCGCGAACGACAGGTGTGTGCTGCCGATCTGGCTGGTGCCGGTGTTCGAGCTGAACATGTCCTGGCGACCGAAGAAGTCGTTGTCGTCGGCCATCACCGGGTGGGTGACGCCGCCCTTCATCAGCGCGTCCTGGGCGACCCGGCTGTCCATGACGACCAGCCCGCTGCCGGGGTCGACGACCCGGACCGTCAGCCCGGCGACGGAGGAGCCGATGATCGAGGACCGCAGGCTGTCCATCGTCAGCGAGAACGAGATCACGCCGACCGCCTTGCCGCCGGAGTACACCGCGGTCGAGTCGCTGACGACCCAGGCCCCGGACTGGTCCGAGATGTACGGCGCACTGCGGAAGACCTTGCCCTCGCCGAGCGTGAGCGCAGGACCGAAGTACAGCTGGTCGCGGACGTTCGTGAGCCAGCCCGGGAGCGAGACGCGTCCGCCGGCGAAGCGGGTGAGCTCGTTGCCCTTGATGTCCGCGAAGTTGGCGCTGTCGATCTGGCCGGGGAGCAGGGTCGGCAGGTAGCGGAGCTCGTTGTTGACCTCGGACAGCGACGACGTCTTGTCGGCCAGCTTGGCAGCGGTCGGCCGAGGGTCGGTGATCGACTCGGCGAACGAGGGGTCGCGGGCGAGGATCAGACCGATGGTGCGGATCCGCTCGAACGTCTGCGTCATCGAGTTCTCCGCGACCCGGGAGGCGTAGTTCACCTGCTGGTCGACCGAGTCGGCGGCGGCGCTGTCCGCCCGGGCGCCGAGCAGGCCGATGGCAGTGGCCGCGGTCAGGCAGGCGACGCCCGCCACGAGCGCGGGCACACGCAGGCTCCTCACGAGATCGTCCCTCCCGGCTTCGATGCTCTCTACGCCCGCATCGGCAGAAACGGTGGGGCGGTTGAGCCGAAGGGGTGAAGCCGCGGCAGCGGCGCCGGGTCAGGTGCGGGCGGCCAGGTACCCGAGCAGGTCCTGCCGGGTCAGCACGCCGACGGGCTTCCCGTCGTCGAGGACGAGCAGCGCGTCGGCGCGCTCCAGCGTGGCCACGGCGCGCTCGACCTTCTCGCCGGCTCCCAGGACCGGCAGCGCCGACGACATGTGGTCCTCGACCCGGTCGGCCAGCCGGGCATGCCCGGAGAACAGGGCGTCCAGGAGGTCCCGCTCGACCACGGACCCGGCGACCTCGGCCGCCATCACCGGCGGCTCGGCCCGTACCACCGGCATCTGCGAGACGCCGTACTCGCGCAGGATCGCGATGGCCTCCGCCAGGGTCTCGTTCGGGTGCGTGTGCACCAGCTGGGGCAGCTCGCCGGACTTGGCCCGCAGCACGTCCCGGACCGTGCGCCCGGAGTCCTCCGAGAGGAAGCCGTAGGAGGCGAGCCAGTCGTCGTCGAAGACCTTGGCCAGGTACCCGCGGCCGGAGTCCGGCAGCAGCACCACAACCACGTCGTCAGGTCCGAGCCGGGCGGCCACCTCCAGCGCCGCGACCACGGCCATCCCGCAGGACCCGCCGACGAGCAGGCCGTCCTCGCGGGCCAGCCGGCGCGTCATCGCGAACGAGTCGCCGTCGGAGACGGCGACGATCTCGTCGCACACCGACCGGTCGTACGCCTCCGGCCAGAAGTCCTCGCCGACCCCCTCGACCAGGTACGGGCGGCCGGTCCCGCCCGAGTACACCGACCCCTCCGGGTCGGCGCCCACCACCCGGACCCGCCCGCCGGAGGCCTCCTTGAGGTAGCGCCCGGTCCCGCTGATCGTGCCGCCGGTCCCCACCCCGGCGACGAAGCAGGTGACGGTCCCGTCGGTGTCGGCCCAGATCTCCGGGCCGGTGCTCTCGTAGTGCGAGCGCGGGTTGTTCGGGTTCGCGTACTGGTCCGGCTTCCACGCGCCGGGGATCTCGCGCGCCAGCCGGTCCGAGACGTTGTAGTAGGAGTCGGGATGCTCCGGCGGAACGGCGGTCGGGCAGACGACCACCCGGGCGCCGTACGCCTGGAGGACACGGATCTTGTCGGCCGAGACCTTGTCCGGGCAGACGAAGACGCAGGAGTAGCCGCGCTGCTGGGCGACCAGTGCCAGCCCGACACCGGTGTTGCCGGACGTCGGCTCGACGATCGTGCCGCCGGGCTCGAGCAGCCCTTCCTTCTCCGCGGCATCAACCATCGCCAGGGCGATCCGGTCCTTCACCGAGCCGCCCGGGTTCAGGTACTCGACCTTGGCCAGGACGGTGGCGGCGATCGCGGGACGGTCCGCGGTGGCCCCGGTGACCGCACGCAGCCGGACCAGCGGGGTACCGCCGACGAGGTCGACCACCGAGTCGTAGACGCGCACGCGGTCACTGTAGAGGCACTGCACGAGGCGGTACGGCCTCGGCCCCGGCCCGCTGTGCCGGCGGCGCCGGCCGGTTACAGTGCCCCGCACGGGCGCAGCCGGCGCAACGGACCGGCACGGCCAACCGCGGGAGGTCCGATGGCACGGGCGGCGGTCGAGCTCGGACCCGGCGTGTGGCGGATCCCGACCGCGCCGTGGGACCTGGTCAACACCTTCGTGTTCCGCGACGACGACGGTCAGGTCACCCTCGTCGACGCCGGCATCAGGTCCGCCCCGCCCCAGATCCTGGCCGGCCTGGAGCAGATCGGCTCCGCCCCGCAGGACGTGACCCGCATCGTCCTCACCCACGCGCACGGCGACCATGCGGGCGGCGCGGAGGTCCTGCGCTCCCGGGTCGGGCTGGCCGGCGTCGCGGCGCACGGCAACGACGCGAACTACCTGCGCACCGGGATCTCGCCGGCCAACGGCCGGCTGATCCGGCGCTTCGGCGGGTTCAAGGCGGTGCCGGTCACCGAAGAGCTGTACGACGGGCAGCTGGTCGACGTCGGTGGCGGGCTGCGCGTCGTGCACACGCCGGGGCACACCCCCGGCCACGTGTCGCTCGTGCACGAGCGCACCGCCCTGCTGATCACCGGCGACGCGATCTGGAACATGACCGGGCACCGGTCCTGGCCGCTGCTGGCCCTGTGCACGGACGCGGGGCTGACCCTGGAGACGGCCGCGGTGCTGGGGGAGCTCGAGTACGACACGGTGGCGTTCACGCACGGACCGGAGATCCGCACCGACGCGCGCGAGGCGGTGCGATCGTTCCTCGCCCATCCGAGGAGGTTCCTCGGGAGGTCGCGATGAGCCGCTCGGACCGGGCCCGGCGGATCGTCGCCGGGGCGGCGTACGGGGGCGGCGGCGCGGTCGGCCTGCTGGGCAGCGCGGTGGGGTTCCTCTGGGCGCAGAGCCTGATCGCGCGCCACCGGGTGGGGCACCCCCGCGAGGAGCCGTTCGCCGTGGACGGGCGGTACGAGCCCAGGGCCGGGACCGCTCGGGCCGGCCCGTCCGGGCCCCCGCTGCACATGGTCATGCTGGGCGACTCCGGCGGCGCCGGGCTCGGCGCCGCCGCCATGGACGACACCCCGGCCGTCGTCGTCGCCCGCGGTCTGGCGGACGCCTCCGGCCGGCCCGTCGAGTTGCGGAACCGGTCGGTGGTGGGGGCGCGGACCTCCGATGTGCTCGAGCAGGTGGAGGTGGCGCTCGAGGCCTTCGACGGGTCGGGTCCGGACGTGGCTGTGGTGATGGTCGGCGCGAACGACGTGACGCACCGGGTGCCGGCCCGGGTGTCGGTCCGGAGCCTCACCCGGGTGGTCGAAGCGCTGCGCGAGTCCGGCTGCGCGGTGGTGGTCGCCTGCTGCCCCGACCTCGGCACGGTCGAGCCGGTGCCGAACCCGCTGCGGCTGGTCGGGCGCCGGCTGTCCCGGACGCTGGCGGCGGCGCAGGCGATGGCCACCGAGGCCGCGGGCGGCTTCCCGGTCGAGCTCGGCGCGCTGCTGGGGCCCGAGTTCGCCGCCGAGCCCGGGGCCTACTTCAGCGAGGACCGGTTCCACCCGTCGTCGGTCGGCTACCGGCGCGCCGCCGAGGTGATCCTGCCGACCCTGCTGCACGCGATCGCGGTCGAGGGGTCACAGAGCGTCCCGTAGCGCGCGGATGGCGGCCAGAGCGTCGTGCGCCCGCGCGTCGCGGTCCTCGGCCGTCCCGCCGGGCGCGCCCGGCGACCCGAGGGCGCGCACCAGGTCGGTCCCGGTGACCGCGACCTGGTCGCCGACAGCCAGGTCGTGCAGCCGGGGCACCGGCCGGCTCGGCACGCCCTCCAGGGCGGCGGCGTGGTCGGCCATCCGCTGGGCCAGGGCGTGCGCCGCGTCCGCACGGCTCCGTGCCGGGGGCAGTGGCCGGGCCAGCCGGACGTCGGACAGGGACCGCAACCGGTCCGCCAGCCGGGCCACCGTGTCGGCCAGCTCGGCCGCGGGCCTGTCCGATCGGCCTGTCGTGTCCCGGCTCACCGGACTATGGTGCAGGGCACCGGTCGACGCGATCCAGGGAGGGCCCATGGGTGTGCACCACTCCGAGGAGACTCACGCCAACCTCTTGGCCCGGGTGCCACAGGCAACCGGGCGAGACCTCAAAGAGTGGTTCCACTGCGTCGAGGACGGGCCGTCGTTCACGAGGTTCGACGAACGTGTGCACTGGCTCCAGGACGAGCACGAGGTGTCGCACGGGCTGGCCGTCGCCATCGTGCACGAGTACGACCGGCAGCGGGCGGCCCGCCGCTCCTCCTGAGGGCGCCCGGTCAGTTGCGGTTCAGGATCGCCAGCAGGCGGAGCAGCTCGAGGTAGAGCCAGACCAGGGTGACCATCAGGCCGAAGGCCGCGCGCCAGGACTCCGCCTCAGGCAGCCCCGCGGCCACGCCCCGCTGGATCGCGTCGAAGTCCAGCACCAGGCTGAACGCCGCCAGCGCGACGCCCGCCGCGCAGAGCAGGATCCCGAGCGGGCCCACTCCGTAGAAACCCCAGCCGCCGCCGGTGCCGAACAGGGCCGAGATGAAGCTGACCAGGGCGATCGCCCCGTACGAGACGAACGCGACGAGCATCATCTTCTGGAAGCGCGGGGTGGCCCGCAGCCGGCCGCTGGTGTACAGCAGCAGCATCACGGCGAACGCCACGAACGTGCCGATGATCGCCTGCGTGACGATCCCGGTCGGCGTGCCCTTGACGCTGGACACGTAGACGTCGTACCAGCGCGAGATGCCGCCGAGGAAGATCCCCTCGAACGCGGCGTACAGCATGATCAGGGCGGGGCTCGAGCTGCGCTTGAAGATGACCGCCATCGCGAGGCCGAACGCCACCAGGGCCGCCAGCCACACCGCCGGCTGGGCCCGCTCCTCGAGCTGCCACCCGCCGAACGCGAAGCCGACCAGGATCACGAACAGGATCCCGCTGCGGACGATGACGTCGTCCAGCGTCATCAGCCGAGACGTGGTGCCGGCGGCCGGGCCGCCCGCGTCGTACATCTCCTGCAGCTGCGCGGCGCTCGGCGGCGGCTCGTGGAACGTCGCCAGCTGGGCGCTGCTGAACTCTCGGCTGAGCACCGGGTTACGGCTGTCCATGGGGAGTCCCTCCCTGTGTCCGGGTGTCCACAGTAATCGCCGTCCGGGCGTCCCGACGCCAACCGGTCGGTCAGGCGACCCCGAGCGGCGTGCCCAGCCGTCCCCGGCCGAAGAAGAGCGCACACCCGTACAGGAGGGCGGCCAGCAGCAGCAGCGCCTGGTAGCCGGTGATCAGCGACAGGTACTCCAGGCAGCCCCCGAGCATGGCGCCGAGCAGGTTCGCGGCGAACGCCGACGTGGCGTCCTCGGTCTGCGCGAACCGCTTCGCGAAGATGAGGTTGGCCACGAAGATCGGCGCGAACGCGACGGCCACGGCCGCGACGGCACGGGGGATGACCGGCAGGCCGAGCAGCAGCTCGGGCGGCAGCAGCCCGGCCAGCAGCAGCGTGCCGGCCAGCGCCGCATAGAGATAGATGAGCCGTGGGGTTCGCCATCGACGGGTGACCTCGACCGCGGCCAGCACGACCAGGAGCACCCCGGCGAACACCAGAGCGTTCACGATCCAGGTCGTGCCGAACAGCAGCGCGAAGCCGGTGATGCTCCTGGTCTCGAGCAGCAGGAACGCCGAGCCCAGGAAGAACAGGTCCACGTACGGGCTCATCCGGCGCAGCGGCCCGCCCACGACGCGCACCGCGACGATGCTGATGGCGAGCACTCCCAGCAGCGTGAACAGGTAGTACGCCGGGATCGACCGCCCGTACAGGTACACGAACGGGTGGTCGTCGGTCGCCGGTGCCGGTCCGGCTGGGATGGCCTGCGTGCCGCACTTCTGGTCGGCCTCGGTGAGCCCGGCGGTGAAGACGGCCTGCACTCCGGACAGCGTGTCGACGCACGGCTGGTGCCCGAACGCCTGGTCGACTGTGCGGGCGAGCCGGCCGATCAGCCAGTCCTCGCGGTAGGAGTTGTACATCGAGAAGGTGCCGCCGGGGGCCAGGTGGTCGCGCACGGACTGCATCGCCTCGACGGTGAACAGGTAGCTCTCCAGCCGCAGCGAGCTCGCCCCGGCCACCAGCGTCAACGAGTCCGGCAGCGCGAAGATGATCATGTCGTACTTGTCGGAGCTCCGTTCCAGGAACGCACGCCCGTCGTCGATGTGCACGTGCACCCGCGGGTCCTGGTACGGGTGGTCCGGGTGCCGCTGCGCGCCGATCTGCTGCAGCCGCGGGTCGATCTCGACCGCGTCGACGCTGGTCGCGCCGCGGGACAGGGCCAGTGCGACGTCGGTGCCCGTGCCGGCGCCCACGATCAGCACGCGGCCGGGGGCGGACCTGGTCGTCCGCTGGTACGGGAGCGCGTAGCGCGGCTCGAGCCGGGCCTTGGTCTCGGCGTCGGTGGCGTTCTGGTGCGGGACGCCGTTCACCGACACCGAGATGACCCGGAAGCCGTTCGCCTGGTGCTCGGTGGCGACGACCTTGTAGTACGGCGACCAGCTCACGCCGGCACCGAGCGACTCGACGGTGAGCAGCCCGACCACGACGACGGCGGGAACGGCGAGCAGCGCGATCCGCGCCGCCCCGGGCCGCCACAGCAGGACGACGATGAGCACGGACACCGCGACGCCCCACGCGACCGACGGTGCGCGCAGCAGCGACAGCCCGGTGAAGGCCGCGATGCCGACCAGGCTGCCCAGCAGGTCGAGGCGGTACGCGTCCAGCCGCGGCAGCTGGACGAAGCAGCGCCCGACCATCTCGCCAGGACCGGCCATCACCCCGGCCACCCCGAGGAACACCAGCGGCAGCACGACCCACGGCGGCGGACCGGTCGTGTGCAGCGAGGTGAAGAAGATGAGGTCCGTGCCGGACCGGTCCACCGTCACCGGGAACCTGAGGATGCCCGCCACCAGCAGGGCCAGCAGGATCGGGAAGTACACCGGGTCCCGGTCGGTCCGGTTGGTCCGCAGGAAGCCGACCCCGACCCCCAGGAACGACCCGAGCAGCACGAAGTTCGAGAAGTACCCGAGGTGGACGATGTTGGCTGCGGTCCAGCGGATCAGCGCCAGCTCCAGGAAGAGCATGAGCGCGCTGGACAGCAGCAACCGGAGGCGGGGACTCATGCGGTGAGTCTGCTGGGTCGACCGGCGCGGCCCGCCCTGCGACACACGCGCACCCGTGGCACGCGCCTCGACCGGGTCCGCGATCGGGCGGCTATCCGGTGTGGTCGGGGCGGTCGGGCGCGGCCCGGACGGTCGCGAGCGCGTCGTCCAGCTGCCTGGACGACGCCGTCAGGTCACGGACGCCCGCGTCGGGTGCGGCACCCGGACCCACCGGCCCGTCCAGGGTGGACCGCACGACGCGGACGGCGCCCAGCAACGCGGTCACCCGGCCGCTGCCGAGCTCGTCCGGCGAGGTCGACAGCAAGGTCCCGAGCGAGCCCTCCAGCGCCGTGACCCGCGGTCGCGCGACCGTCCAGCCGCCGGCCTGCTCGGCCGGCGTGGCCGCGGCACGCAGCGTGGGCAGCAGGTCGTGGGCGAGCCACTCGCACTCGCGCAGTGCTGCGGCGTACCCGGCCTCCCACTTCTGCCGGGCCTGGCGCGAGCGCATCCAGAGCAGCGCCGCGACGACCAGCCCGGCAAGGGCGAGCGCCGCGACCAGCCACCACAGCCAGTCCATCCCGGTGTCGGACGCGACCGGCTGGCCCGACACGCTGGCACTCGGCGTGGGCGTCGGCGTAGGTGTCGGCGTAGGTGTCGGAGTCGGCGTCGGCGTCGGCGTCGGCGTCGGAGTCGGCGTCGGCGTCGGCGTCGGCGTCGGCGTCGGCGTCGGCGTCGGCGTAGGAGTCGGCGTCGGCGTGCTCGGGCGGCTGACGGTCGGCACCGAGACCGACGGCGACAGCGTCGGACGCGCAGTCGGGAGCGTGATGCCGGAGCCGCTGCCGCAGCCGGCCAGCAGCAGCACCAGCAGGGCACCAGCCGTCCCGAACTCCCCGCGCCGGATCCTGGCTCGACTGGTCACGGTCAGCTCCCCTGTCCGTCCGCCTGCCCCTGACAACGGTGCGCGCTCGCCCGCCAGCCTCGCAGACCCGCCCGTCCGGGCCACCACCCGCCACGCGGGCCAGCCGGAAGGGTCCGGTCCAGAGGTACCCCCGGTGGGAGTCGAACCCACACTGGGCCGCTCTTAAGGCGGCTGCCTCTGACCGGTTGGGCTACGGGGGCGCCGGTCGCCAGCGTACGGCGCGGCGCGGCGGTCAGGGGGCCGGCGGCTCGTTCGCGGCGTCCGCGAACTCTTTGAACGGCTCGTGGATCGGCCACAGCGACACGACCTCGCGGCGGAAGAACAACGCCTGCGTCCAGTCGATGAGTACCTGGATCTTGCGCGCCGTCGTCGGCACCCGGCTCACGTGGTACGTCCGGTGCGCGAACCACGCCACGAACCCCTTGAGCTTGATGCCGTAGACCTGCGCGACGCCCTTGTAGAGACCGAGCGACGCAACCGATCCGACGTGCTTGTGCCGGTACTCGTGCAAGGTCTTCCCCCGCAGCGACGCGACGATGTTGTCGGCCAGCACCTTGGCCTGCCGTACCGCGTGCTGCGCCGACGGCGACGTGAACGTGCCGGGCCCGCCGGCGAGGTCCGGGATCGCGGCGCAGTCCCCCGACACCCACGCGTCGGTGTAGCCCTCGACGCGCAGCTGCGCCGTGCCGACCACGCGGCCGCGGTCGTCGAGCGCGAACCCGCTCGCGCGCACCAACGGGTTCGGCCGGACGCCGGCCGTCCACACGAGCGTCTCGCAGTCGAACTCGGTGCCGTCCGAGAGCACGACCCGACCGCCGACGACGGAGTCCAGCCTGGTGCCGAGCCGGCAGTCGATGCCGCGCTCGCGCAGCTGCATGAGCGCGTACTCGCCCATGTCCTTGCCGACCTCGGGCAGGATGCGGTCGCTGGCCTCGACCAGCGTCCAGTGCAGGTCGGACGGCGCGATCGTGCGGTAGTAACGGGTCGCGTAGCGGGACATGTCCTCGAGCTCGCCGAGCGCCTCGATCCCGGCGTACCCACCCCCGACGACGACGAAGCTGAGGTTGCGGCGCCGGATGTGCTCGTCGTGCGTGGACTCGGCGATGTCGAGGCACTCCACGACCCGGTTGCGCAGCTCGATGGCCTCCTCGACGTTCTTGAACCCGGTCCCCCAGTCGGCCAGACCCGGGATCGGCAGCGTGCGGGCGACGGAGCCGGGCGCCAGCACCACGTGGTCGTACGAGATCGTGTACGGCTTGCCTTCCAGCGGCTGCACGGTGGCGCTCCTGTGCGGGTGGTCGAGACCGGTGACCGTGCCGCTGATCACCTCGGCCCCGCGCAGGACGCGACGCAGCGGGACGACGACGTGCCGCGGCTGGATCGAGCCGGCCGCGGCCTCGGGCAGGAACGGCTGGTAGGTCATGTAGGAGCGCGGGTCGACCACCGTGACGGTGGCCTCACCGTCCCGGAGGCGGCGCAGCAGGCGCAGGGCGGTGTACATGCCGACGTACCCGCCGCCGATCACGAGGATCCGGGGCGCGGACGGTCGGAGCGGCTTGCCGGTCATGGTCCAACCCTAGAACCGGTGCCATGGTGCAGACCCGCCCTGGCGGCGTCGGCCGGTGGCGCGGCTTGTCCATCCCGGCCCGTCCCCCGGCACTGATGCGCGCGTCAGTCGGGTCAGGAACGCGCCTCACAGCCCCCAGAACGACCCGGTCAGCCCCACCGAGCGGAAGTACTCGGCGGCCGTGGCAGGGTCGCGCCGCGTGTAACCGTGCTCGAGACGACCGTCGTACCAGTGCCGGGCGAGCCGCCACAGCGTGGGCAGGTCCAGCACGCTGCCCCGGACGTTGCCGGTACGCGCCAGCCAGGCCTGGACGCAGGGCTCATCGCAGTACAGGCGCTGGTTGCCGCACGAGTGCACGACGTCGTCCCAGATCCGGGCCACCGGGACCAGGAAGTGCGCGACCTCGGCGCCCGGCGGTGGCGAGTCCCGACCGACCACCCAGGCGAGCGGCGTGCCGCAGCCCGGACAGCGGGTCGAGACGAGCACCTCCGGTTCGTCCGCGACCAGGTGCGGCAACGCGAACGCGTCCCACGCACAGCCGCCCCACCACAGCGTCCGCTCGCCCATCACCGCGAACCCCAGCGGAATCGTCGCGAACGGGTGCGCCAGGACGATGCCGGTGTCGTCACCGGCACCGGCACCGGTCGCCGCAGCGGCGGCGGGTCGCAGCACCACGTGGCGCGCGTCGGCCAGGGCACGTAACCCGGCCCGTACGTCGTCGGGCTGCCAGCCGAGCGAGTCGGCGAGCACGCCGAGCGCCGGTACCCGCCCGGTCGCGGCCAGCGAGCGGTAGACCGCGACCCGCAGATCCTCGTGGTCAGGCTGCACGACACTCAGGGTGCCAGTCCCGCCGAAGCACCGCTAAGACGCCGCTGACCCCGCGGATGGTTCAGGCCCGATCCCGGCGAGCGCGACGGCGGTCGAGAGGACCGCGTCCAGCATGGGTCGGGTCAGCCGGCCGGTGAAGGTGTTCTGCTGGCTCGGGTGGTAGCTGCCCAGAAGGGTCAGCGAGCCGACGACCGCGGTCGCTCCGTGCCCGAACCGTGGGCGCGGGCGCGGCAGCTCGTCGCCGGCGCGCGCGAGCGCGGCCAGGGCGCCGTCCCAGGCGAAGGACCCGAGCGCGACCACGACGCGCAGCGACGGCCCGGACGAACGCCAGCTCGGCGTCGAGCCACGGCGCGCAGGTGTCGCGCTCGAGCGGGGTCGGCTTGTTCTGCGGGGGTGCGCAGCGGACCGCCGCCACGATCCGGGTCTGCACCAGCTCCAGCCCGTCACCGGCGCGCACCGACGTGGGGCGGTTCGCCAGGCCGGCGCCGTGCAGGGCCGCGAACAGCCAGTCGCCGCTGCGGTCGCCGGTGAACACGCGGCCGGTGCGGTTCCCGCCGTGCGCAGCCGGGGCCAGGCCCAGCGACGAGGATCCGGGGCCGGGTCGCTCCCCACCCGGGCAGCGGGCGGCCCCAGTACGTCTCGTCGGCGAACGCCCGCCGCTTGTCCCTGGCGACCTCCTCGCGCCAGGCGACGAGCCGCGGGCAGGCGCGGCAGGCGCAGACGCGGGCGTCGAGCGAGGGCAGGTCGGTGGCCGCCGCGGCCAGCGCCCGGACGTCCTCCGGCGACCCGGCGACGGGGACCGCCGCGGAGGCGGTCAACCGGTCAGGTGCGCGCGCAGGAACGCGAGGGTGCGGTCCCACGCCAGCGCGGACGCCTCCGGGGCGTGCACCTCCGGCCGGTGGTCGTTGAAGAACGCGTGCTGCGTGCCCGGGTAGTCGTACACCTCGACCGAACCGCCGGCCGACTCGATGCCCTTGACGGCGGCCACGATCCCCTCCGCAGCCGAGGTGCCGTCCTCCTCCGAGCAGTGGATGAGCGCCGCCTTGCCGGCGTAGCCGGTCCAGTCCGGGCTCATCCGGTGCCAGGGCACCGCCGGGTAGAAACCCACGGCCGCGACGATGTTGTCCGCCAGCGTGCCGGACCACAGCGACAACGAGCCGCCCATGCAGAAGCCCACCGAGCCGATCCCGGTACCGTCGACGTCCTCGCGCGCACCGAGGTAGTCGGCCGCGCCGGCCAGGTCCCTGGCCGCCCGGTCGATGGCCAGCCCCATGAGCAACCGCATCGCCTCGTCCGGTTCGTCGGTGGCGACCCCGTGGTAGAAGTCCGGCGCGAGCGCCACGAAGCCGGCCGCGGCGAACCGGTCCGTGACCTCCTCGATGTGCGGGACGAGTCCCCACCACTCCTGGACCACCAGCACGGCAGGGCCGTGACCGGCGGCCGGGGCGGCCAGGTACCCCTCGCAGGTGTCGCCGTTCGAGGCGAAGGTGACGCGCTCGCCCATCTGACCCTCCTCGTCCGTCGGACCCTCCCGGGCTCACCTTGTCACGCCCGCGCTCGTCACGCCCCGACCCACGGGCTCCGGCCCGACGATGCGCTCCCAGGCTGCGTCCCAGGAAGGTCGCGGCACGCGGAACCAGGTCAACGGGACGCCGCCCAGGAGGCCCCGCCCGGCACCGGTCCAGGTGAGCGCGGCCCGGACGCGCAGAGCGGCCACCCCGGCGTCGAAGTCGGTCTGCGCACCGAAGACCCAGCCGTCGCGGACGATCAGCCACACCCACCAGCCCTGGTCGAGGTCGTGCCAGCCGACGTCGGGGAGCGGGACCGGCGGCAGCCCGGCCCACCGACGACGCCCGGCGAGCATCTCGTCCATGTCCGCGGCCCAGGGAAACGTCATGAGCGGCTCGGCTTCAGGCGCCGACGGGTCGACGACGCGCAACGGCCCGGCCGCCGTCGGACCCGGGTCGAACGGCAGCACCTCGACGGCGTCGAGCGGCCGTGCGCGCGACACGGGCAGGTACAGCGACACCGGCCGCCCCGGGGCGCCGCTGTACATGGTGAACACCTCGAGGACGGGGCCTGGGTCATCGGTCATGCCGTCACCCTGCAGGCTGCGACCCGCCCGGTCGAGCGCGCCCGGCGCGGCTGTGGACAGCGGTCAGGAACCGGTCGCGCCTGCGCGTTCGAGGATGTCGTAGCCGCCGACGTGCGCCACCTTCGTGTAACCCGCCGCGAGCACCGGCGCGAGGACCCCGTACGGGTCGATGTCCTTCGGCTTCTGGTACACGACGACGAACCGTGGCGCCTGCGGCCCGGACAGGTAGCCGGCCAGCAGCTGCCGCGCACCGGGGATGTGCTCGACGTTGGCCTGCCACAGGTACGGGTAGCCGGTCAGCCGGTCGCTGAGCAGGTAGACGTCCGCCGACGCGACGAACGCGTAGACGCGGTCGCCCGGCGAGCTGTGCGTCCGCAGCCAGTCCGCCACCTGGTCGTTGCCGAGCAGGCGATGGTCGGTGACGACGGTCGCGGTCCGGTGCTCGGGCGACCGCGCAGCGAGCACCACCTGCAGGCCCAGCGGTACGGCCAGCGCCACGACCATGAGGCCCACCGCGACGCGCCGCGACACCGATGCGGCGGCCACCCCGACCAGGACGGACAGCGGGGCCACCATCTGCACCCAGTAGTGCGGGTGCGCGTACGGGCCGCTGACGACGGCGAGCAGGGCGACGACCAACCACAGCAGCATCGGCCACCACGGCGCCGCCGGATGCCGTCGACGCAGCAGCACGAGCCCGACGACCGAGACGACTGCGGCACCCACCAGGTCCGGCGCGACGTGCCAGGCCACGTGCCGGATCCCGTCCCAACGGCCGGCCAAGGGCTGGCTCGCCGCGACCGTGCGCTGGAACGTGACGACGGCGTACCACCAGTCGGTCCAGCCGGTGACCGCCGCCTGCGCTGCCGCGGTGAGCAGCGCCAGGGCGATGCCGGCGCCCGCGAGCAGGACCGGCGCCCAGCGTCGCCGCGTACCGGCCAGCGCGACCAGCACGACCGGCGTGTCCACCGCGGACTGCTTCATCAGCAGTGCCGACCCGCACAGCACGCCGGCCGCGACCAGCCACCCGGACCCCAGGCCGCCGGCCCGCCACCAGAACCCCAGCGCGAGCCCGGCGCAGCCGACGGCCGCGGCGGCCAGCTCACCGTTGAGCTGGTACCCCTCGATCAGCGAGCCGGCGCCGAGCACGGCCGCGGTGACCGCCGCGAGCAACCCGGCCAGCCGGCCGGACAGGGCCCACGCGACCGCTCCGACGGCCAGCGCGAGCACCACCGCGACGAGCACCGCCGCGACCCGGATCGCCGCCGGCGAGTACGACACGGAGGTGACCGCACGGAACAGCACGAGCAGCCCTTGCGGCCGGTCGACCCAGGCCTGCTGGGAGTACAGCCGCTCGCCGGCCGCCCAGCGCCGGGCGATGTACGCGTAGCCGCCCTCGTCCGGGTCCAGCGGGAGGCCGACCAGCGGCAGCCGCACCAGCAGCGCGAGCACCGCGACGCCGACGGCCCCCCACCAGCCGACGGTCCGCGCGCTGGTCACCCCCGCATCCTGCCCGACCCGCGCGCCGGACCAGCCCTCAGCTGATCACCCACCCGCTGATCACAGGGACAGGTGCAACCGCGAGCGGCCGCTCACGCGAGGCTCCAGGCGATCCCGTCGAGGATGTCGTGCTCGCTGACCAGCACCTCGGCGGCACCGGCGGCCGCGACCACCGCCTCCAGCACCAGCGCCCCGGCCGCGATCACGTCGACCCGGCCCGGGTGCATCACCGGGATCCGGGCCCGCTCGGCGCGGGTCATCGCAAGCAGCCGGGCGGTCAGGTCGCGGATCGCTGTGGCGGGCAGCCGGTAGTGGTGCGTGACGTCCGGGTCGTAGGCCGCGAGCCCGGCGTCGATCGCCGCCAGCGTCGTCACCGACCCGGCGAGGCCGACCAGGGTCCTCGCCGCGGTCAAAGGCACGGCGACCGCCGCGTCCGCCACCGCCGCGGCGATGTCGGCGCGCGCCGCCCCGACCTCGTCCGGGGTCGGCGGGTCGCTGTGCAGGCGCCGCTCGGTGATCCGCACGCAGCCCACGTCGACCGAGCGCGCGGCGACCGGCCGGTCGTCGCCCAGGACGAACTCCGTCGAGCCGCCGCCGATGTCCACGACCAGGAACGGACCCGGCTCGCTGCCTCGAAGCTCGCGGGTCGCGCCCGCGAACGAGAGCGCCGCCTCCTCGGCACCGCTGACGACCTCGGCCTCGACCCCGAACCTCGCTCGCACCCCGGCGACGAAGTACGCGGCGTTCTCCGCGTCCCGGGACGCCGACGTGGCGACGAACCGCACGCGACCCGCCGCCAGCTCCGCGATCCGGTCCGCGTACGCGTCGCAGGCGGCGAACGTCCGCTTCAGGGCAGCGTCGGCAAGCCTGCCGGTGCGGTCGACCCCTTCGCCGAGCCGGACGATCTCCATGCTCCGGTCCAGCTCCGTCAGCGTCCCGGCGGCCGGGTCGATGTCGGCGACCAGCAGCCGGATCGAGTTCGTGCCGCAGTCGACGGCAGCGACCCGTACGGCCCCGCTCACGGCTGCGCCACCTCCTCGGCGGGAACGCACGGGCCGGCCGCCCACCACGGCGGCAGCAGGGCGAGCGCCTCGTCGCCGAGCGGGTTGACGCCAGGTCCCGCCGCCAGCGCGTGCGCGACCAGGACGTGCAGGCACTTGACCCGGTCCGGCATGCCACCCGCCGACACACCGCCGATCTCGGGGACCACCTCGAGCCGGTCACGGGCGGCGACGTACTCCTCGTGCGCGTGCCGGTACGCCGCGGCGAGCCCGCTGTCCGCGGCCAGCCGCTCGGTCATCTCGCGCATCAGCCCGGACGACTCCAGCCGGCCGACCGCGGCGGTCGCCCGCGGACAGGTCAGGTAGTACAGCGTGGGGAACGGCGTCCCGTCGGGAAGCCGCGGCGCCGTCCGCACGACGTCCGGCAGGCCGCAGGCGCACCGGTGCGCGACGTCGACGACTCCGCGCGGCTCCCGGCCCAGCTGGACGCCCACCGCCCGGACGTCCGCGTCGTCGGAGGCGCGGCTGGTCACGAGCTCAGTGCTGGGCGGGCTGGTCGGCGCCCTGCACGCTGTCCCACAGCTCGGTGTACCAGGCCGGCAGGACCTGCGCGGTCTGCTTCGGGAGGGTCTGCGGCTGGGCCGGATGATCCGGCTGCAGCACGACGTACGCCGTCTCGCCGGGGAGCACGAAGTGCAGCCGCTCGCGAGCCTGCGCCTGGACGTACGCCGGGTCGGCCCACCGCTTCTTCTGCGCCTCGAGGACGTCGACCCTGGCCTGGGTCGCCGCCGACTGGGCGCGCAGCCTGGCCAGCTCGCCGTGCTGGCGCAGGTACTCCTTGACCGGCCACGTGTACGCGACCGCAAGCATCGCGAGCACGACGAACAGCGCGGTGGCGCGTCCGGTGAGCCGCCGCCCGCGGACCCGACCCGGTGGGACCAGCGTCGGCGTCGCGTCCGTCCCGCCGGAGGCGGGAGCGCGCGGGACCCGGACCGGCCGGGTGCGCCCGGGCGCGCGGCCCGCGGCGGGACGCGGACCGGACCCGGCACGGGCGGCCGCCCGAGCACGTCGGGGCGCCGTCATCGCGACCTGAGGGACGGCTGGGGCTGGTGGGGCGGGAGCACCGGTCCAGCATCTACCCCGCGAAGCGCGGGAACGCGGAGCGACCCGCGTACCGGGCCGCGTCGTCGAGCTCCTCCTCGATCCGCAGCAGCTGGTTGTACTTGGCGACCCGCTCGCTGCGGGCCGGCGCGCCGGTCTTGATCTGGCCGCAGTCGGTGGCGACAGCCAGGTCGGCGATCGTGGTGTCCTCGGTCTCGCCCGAGCGGTGGCTCATCATGCAGCGGTAGCCGTTGCGGTGCGCGAGCGACACCGCGTCGAGCGTCTCGGTCAGGGTGCCGATCTGGTTCACCTTGACCAGCAGCGCGTTCGCGGCGCCCTGGTCGATGCCGCGCTGGATCCGCTCCGGGTTGGTGACGAACAGGTCGTCGCCCACGATCTGCACCCGGTCGCCCAGCGCGGACGTCACGTGCACCCAGCCGGCCCAGTCCTCCTCGGACAGGGGGTCCTCGAGCGAGACCAGCGGGAAGTCTGCGACCAGGCTCTCGTAGTACGCGGTCATCCACTCCGCGGACCGGTCGGAGCCCTCGAACCGGTAGCCGGCCTCCGAGTGGAACTCGGTCGCCGCGACGTCCACCGCGAGCGCGACGTCCGCGCCAGGGCGGTACCCGGCTTTCTCGATCGCCTCGGTGATCAGCTCGAGCGCGGCCCGGTTGCTCTCCAGGTCGGGCGCGAAGCCGCCCTCGTCGCCCAGCCCGGTGGACAGCCCGCGGGCCTTGAGCACCGCCTTGAGGCAGTGGTAGACCTCGGCGCCGCAGCGCAGCGCGTCCGCGAACGTGGCCGCGCCGATCGGCGCCACCATGAACTCCTGGATGTCCACGTTGCTGTCGGCGTGGGCGCCGCCGTTGACGATGTTCATCATCGGGACCGGGAGCAGGTGCGCGTTCGGACCGCCGAGGTAGCGGAACAGCGGCAGCGACGCCGACTGCGCGGCCGCCTTGGCCACGGCCAGGGAGACGCCGAGGATCGCGTTCGCGCCGAGGCGGGACTTCCCGGCGGTGCCGTCCAGGTCGATCAGGGCCTGGTCGACCAGGCGCTGCTCGGTGGCGTCGAAGCCGATCAGCTCGGGCCCGATCTCGTCGATCACCGCCAGCACGGCCTTCTCCACACCCTTGCCGCCGTACCGGGCCGCGTCGCCGTCCCGGAGCTCGACCGCCTCGAACGCCCCGGTCGAGGCGCCGGACGGCACGGCCGCCCTCGACACGGTGCCGTCGTCGAGCGCGAGCTCGACCTCGACGGTGGGGTTGCCGCGCGAGTCGAGGATCTCGCGGGCTCCGACGGCCTCGATCGATGCCACGGCAGCGCTCCTTCGTACGGGTCGACGCGAGCGGACGCTCAGGCGTGCGGGAAGGGGCCCACCCTACCGGCGGCGCTCTAGAGCCCCAGCAGCGTGCGCAGGTGCCTGGGCGGCGGGGAGCCGTGCGCCAGCAGCTCGTCGTGACGGGCGAGCACCGAGCGCTCGGCCCGGTCAGCCGCCAGCCGGCGGGACAGCTCGGAGACCTCGCTGTACCCGACGTAGTACGTGGACAGCTGGGCGCTGGTGAGCAGGGCCCGGCGCCACTTGCCGGCCGCCTCGCCCAGCTCCTGGTGCCCGCGCCCGGTCATCAGGGCCAACGCCTCGCCCTCGGTCATCCCGTGCGCGTGCACCCGGACGTCGAGGATCGCGTTGATCGTCGTGCGGAGCTGCATCTTGAGCTGCTGGAGCGCCACGGCGCGGCCGCCGTACCCGGCCCGCACCATGAGCTCCTCGGCGTAGACGGCCCAGCCCTCGACGAACGGCCCGCTGTACAGCGCGGCGCGCACCGGCGTCGGCCCGCCGGCGGTCGCGGCTGCCGCGGTCCGCGCCGAGCGGCTGGCGTGCGCCAGCTGCAGGACGTGCCCCGGCATGGCCTCGTGCACCGTGAGGTTGCGCAGCTGGTGCACGTTGTACTCCCGGTAGAACGAGCGCACCCGGTCGGCGCTCCAGTCGGCCGGCGCCGGCGAGACGGCGAAGTACGTAGGCAGGTCGGCCGGCTCGAGCGGGCCCGGTGCATCGCAGTACGCCACCGCCACCCCGCGGTGGATCTCCGGCATCTCGATGATCCGCACCCGCTCGTCCCAACGCTCGGGCACGGTGACCAGACCGTTCGCCCGGACGAACTCGGTGCTCTCCTCGAGCGCCTCGGCGCACCGGCCGAGCACGGTCGAGTCGTCAACGAAGCCGGACTCGGCGTACTCGTCCAGGACCTCGCGGGGGTCGCGGCCCTCGACCAGGTCGGCGATCTCGGTCTCGACCCGTAGCAGGTCGCTCTCGGCCCTGACCAGCACCGAGTCCGGCGGCGTCTCGGTGTCCAGGGTGTGCCACAGCTTGGCCGCGTAGAGCTCGGGGCCGAGCCGGGGGTCGCGGTCGGTGTCGACCGGCCCGCCGACGGTCAGCGCCGCCTCCAGCCAGGTCAGGTGGTCGTCGAGCGCCTCCAGCGCCGCCACCCTGGCCGGTCCCACCTCGGCGCGCAGGGCCGGCTCCTTCTGCAGTGCGTCGGCCACCTCGTGCTCGACCAGCGCGCGGGTACCGCGGAACTGGCCGATGGCGGTCTCGACGTGCACGCGCGGCATCGTGCCCAGCGCGGCCCGCGCGACCGCGAGCGAGGCCGGGACCGCGGCCAGCCGGCCGGCCAGCGAGCGCAACCGGTCGCCGAGGGGGGCGAAGTCCCTGGCCAGCAACAGGTACAGCGCGGTGCCCGGGTTGGACGCGAGCGGGTCCCAGGTCGACGGGCGCAGGTCGTCGAGGTCGAACAGGCGGGCCGACAGGGCCGACCGCAGCATCTCGTGGTCGACCCGGTGGTCCGCCGACAGGAGGGGGTCGTCGACGGCGTCCACCGCGCCCAGCCATCCGGTGAGCACCCGCCGGGCCTCGTCCTGACCCTCGGGGCTGCGGTCGGGCAGCCGGTCGTCGTAGCGGTGCTCGCCCAGGCCGGTGGCCGACACGGGGTCCAGCGCGAGCAGGTCGTCGAGGGCGTCCCTGGCGATCCGGGCGAACCCGGCGGTCACCGCGTCGGCGTCACCGATGGGTTCGGACGGTCCTGTGCTCACCCGCACGACGCTACCGCTGCCGGGCTGCTGCCTCCTGCTCGGCGACACGGACCCGGCGGGCGTACGCGCGCGCGGCTGCGCGCAGCGCCGCCTCCGCGTCGACCCCGGCGGCCGACGCGCGCGCGACGATGGCCAGCAGGAGCACGCCGACCTCGTCCTGGGTCGGCGTGTCCGGCAGGGCGACCGCAGGCCCGACGGTCGGTACGGGCACCGCCACGCCGGCCCGCTCGGCCCGACCCAGCAGCTTGGCGGCCAGCGCCAGCGCAGGCTGGTCCAGCGGCACGCCGTCGACCGCTGACGTACGACCCTTCTCGACGCGTTTGAGCTCGTCCCAGCGCGTGTCGACCTGCTCGGCCGTCGCGGCGGCCGGGCCGTCGGCCGGCGCGAAGACGTGCGGGTGCCGGGCGATCAGCTTGTCCACGATGCCGGCGGCGACGTCGTCGACGGACCAGGGGGTCTGCGGGTGCTCCTCGCCGAGCCGGGCGTGGAACACCACCTGGAGCAGCAGGTCGCCGAGCTCCTCGCGCAGCCCGTCGAGGTCGTCGGTCTCCACCGCCTCGACGGTCTCGTAGGCCTCCTCGAGCAGGTACTGGAGCAACGACCGGTGCGTCTGGGCCGCGTCCCACGGGCAGCCGCCGGGCGAACGCAGCCGGTCCATCACCGCCACCAGGTCGAGCAGGCGGGCGCCCGGCAGGTCCCAGGAGCCGGCGACCAGCTCGACCTCGGGCGGCTCGGGCCGTCCCGCGGCGTCGCCGGCCTCGACCAGCCGGACCGCCAGCGCGTCCGTCAGACCCGCGTCCCCGTCCGGGCCCAGCAGCCAGACGACGGCCGCCGCCTCCGCCCGGCGCAGCAGGAACCCGGCCCGGGCCGGCCCGTCCGGCGCGTCCTCGGGCACCCGAAGCACGAGCCCGGCCACGTCCAGGGCCGCGGCCAGCGGGTGCTCGGCCGAGGCCGCGTACACCTCGTCCGCGCCGGTCAACGCCGACCAGCCCGCGAAGGACAGCAGCCCCGGGGCGACCCGGTGCGTGGTGGACAGCAGGACGAGCGGCACCGCGGAGGTCAGCCGGCGGGCGACGCGCTCGGCGACGGTGCCGGGGTGCTCCCGCCGGCTGGGACCGACAGGTCGTCGGCCAGCGCACCGATCTGCAGGGTCTTCGGGTCGAAGACGCCGTACCGCGGGCTCACCGCGACACCCACGTCGCCGGCCAGCTTGGTGATGTAGTCGTTGACGGCCTGGGTCTGCTCGTCGGCGGTCTTGCCCGGGGCCAGCCGCGGGCCGAGCTGCTGCTGGGTCAGGAACTCGCGGGCCAGCGCGTCCAGCTCACCGGGCGGCAGCCACAGGTTCTGCTGCGCGGCGAGCTGCTTGTGCAGCGTGGCGCGACCGCCCGAAGTGGCGATCAGGGCGTCGACCTGGCCCTGGGTGACCTGGATGCCCTGCCGCTGGCCGGCGATGGCCACCAGCCGCGCGTCGACCTGGAACTCCACCTGGGCCTTGAGCAGTGCGTCCGTGGACGGGACCTGGGCGCCGTCCTTGTTCAGCTGGGCGATCACGGCCTTGGCGTCCGCGTCGACCTGGCTCTCGGTCACCCGGGTCTTGGCCACGACGGCGGCCGAGCCGGCCTGCAGCGGGTCGCAGCCGGTGAGGGCGAGCACGCCGACGGCGGCGACCGGCACGAGGGCCAGCAGGCGCCTGCGGGCGCGGGAGCGGTTCACGTCGTCCAGTCCTTCCGGTTCGGTCACAGCCCGTTCGGTAGAGCCCGGTTGATCACAGCATCGCGTCGACGACGCCCCGGCACCAGGCCAACAGCTCCAGGTCGCGCAGCGGCTGGCCCCCCACTCGGGCGGTGGTCGGGCGGGGCACCAGCATGGTACGGACAGCGGGCTTGACCACGGTTCTCGGGTACAGCCGCTGCAGCCGGAGCGTCGCCGACTCGGGGAGTTGGACGGGCGCGAACCGCACCGAGTTCCCTTGCAGGGTGACCTCGGTGATCCCCGCCTTGCGGGCGTGCGCCCGGAAGGTGGCGACCGCCAGCAGGTTCTCGACCGGGGTCGGCAGCGGGCCGTAGCGGTCGGCGAGCTCCTCGCGAACCGCCTGGACGGCCGCGTCGTCGGTGGCCTCCGCGATCCGCCGGTACGCCTCCAGCCGCAGCCGCTCGGCCGGCACGTACGCGTGCGGCAGGTGCGCGTCGACGGGGAGCTCGACGCGGATGTCCGGGGTCGTCTCGACCGGCGCGCCGGTCTTGAACTCCTCCACCGCCTCGCCGACCAGGCGGACGTACAGGTCGAAGCCGACGGCGGCGATGTGCCCGGACTGCTCGCCGCCGAGCAGGTTCCCGGCGCCGCGGATCTCCAGGTCCTTCAATGCCACCTGCATGCCGGCGCCGAGGTCGGTGTTGGCGGCGATCGTGGCCAACCGGTCGTGCGCGGTCTCGGTCAGCGGCTTCTCCGGCGGGTACAGGAAGTACGCGTACGCCCGCTCGCGGCCGCGACCCACCCGCCCGCGCAGCTGGTGCAGCTGGGAGAGCCCGAGCGCGTCGGCCCGCTCGACGATCAGGGTGTTGGCGTTGGCGATGTCGAGGCCGGACTCGACGATCGTCGTGCACACCAGCACGTCGAAGGACTTCTCCCAGAAGTCGACGATGACCTGCTCCAGAGCCGTCTCGTTCATCTGGCCGTGCGCGGTGGCGATGCGCGCGTCCGGGACCAGCTCGCGGAGCCTGGCTGCGGCGCGGTCGATCGACTCGACCCGGTTGTGGACGTAGAACACCTGGCCCTCGCGCAGCAGCTCGCGGCGCACGGCCGCGGCGATCTGCTTCTCGTCGTACGCCCCGACGAACGTCAGCACCGGGTGCCGCTCCTCCGGCGGGGTCTGCATCACCGACATCTCCCGGATGCCGGTGACTGCCATCTCCAGCGTCCGTGGGATCGGCGTGGCCGACATCGCCAGCACGTCCACCGCCGTGCGCAGCCGCTTCAGGTGCTCCTTGTGCTCGACGCCGAACCGCTGCTCCTCGTCGACGACGACCAGCCCGAGGTCCTTGAACCGCACGTCGGCGGTCAGCAGCCGGTGCGTCCCGATGACGATGTCCACGCTGCCGGCGGCGAGCCCGGCCAGCACGGCGTCGGCCTCGCTGTCGGTCTGGAACCGCGACAGCGGCTGCACGACGACGGGGAAGTTCGCGTAGCGCTCGGAGAACGTCGACTGGTGCTGCTGGACCAGCAGCGTCGTGGGCACCATCACGGCCACCTGCTTGCCGTCCTGGACCGCCTTGAAGGCCGCGCGCACCGCGATCTCGGTCTTGCCGTACCCCACGTCGCCGCAGACCAGCCGGTCCATCGGGACCGGCAGCTCCATGTCCGCCTTGACGTCCACGATCGCCGCGAGCTGGTCCGGCGTCTCCACGTAGGGGAAGGCGTCCTCGAGCTCGTGCTGCCACGGAGTGTCCGGGCCGAACGCGTACCCGGGCGAGGCCAGCCGGGCGCTGTAGAGCCTGATCAGCTCGGCCGCGATCTCGCGCACCGCCTTGCGAGCCCGGCCCTTGGCCTTGGCCCAGTCCGAGCCGCCGAGGCGGTGCAGCGAGGGCGCCTCGCCGCCGACGTAGCGGGTGACCTGGTCGAGCTGGTCGCTGGGCACGTACAGGCGGTCGGCGGGCTGGCCGCGCTTGGAGGCGGCGTACTCGATGACGAGGTACTCGCGGGTGGCTCCGGCGACGGTGCGCTGCATCATCTCGACGTACCGCCCGACCCCGTGCTGCTCGTGCACGACGTAGTCGCCGGCGCGCAGCTGCAGGGGGTCGACGACGTGCCGCCGCTTGCTGGGCATGCGGCGCATGTCCTTGGTGGACGCGCGCTGACCGACCAGGTCGGACTCGGTGAGCAGCACCAGCCCGAGCTCGGCGTGCACGAACCCGTGCTCGATCGAGGCCCGGGTGACGTGCACGACGGCGGGGTCGGGCTCGACGTCCAGGGCCGCGTCCAGGCGGGCTGCCAGGCCGGCCTCGCGCAGCCGCTCGTGCAGCCGCTCGGCCGGCCCGTGACCCTCGGTCACCACGACGACGCGCCAGCCCGCTCGCAGCCACTCGCGCACGTCGTCCATCGCCCGGCCGGTGTCGCCGCGGTACGCCTCGGCGGCAGTCGCCTGCACGACGAGGGTGTCGGCGCCGGCGTCGAGCTCGACGTCCGGGGCGAACGGGGTCACGCTCCACCAGGCGACGCCACCGCGGCGAGCGTGGTCGCGGACGTCCGCCAGGCTCTGGTACGCGGCCGACCCGAGGTCCAGCGGCGTGGCCCCGCCGGCCGCAGCGGCCGCCCACGACGCGGCGAGGAACTCCTCGCCGGTCGCGAAGAGGTCGTGCGCGCGGGTGCGCACCCGCTCGGGGTCGCAGAGCACCACATGGGTGCCGGCGGGCAGCAGGTCCGGGAGGAGCTCCATCCGCTCGACCAGGACCGGGGCGAGCGACTCCATGCCGTCCACCGCGATGCCCTCGGCGAGCTTGTCGAACACGTCCGCCAGCCCGGGGTGCTCGACGGCCAGCCCGGCCGCCCGCGCCCGCACCGTGTCGTCGAGCAGCAGCTCCCGGCACGGCGGCGCCCACAGTCCGCGCTCGGCGATCTCCAGGCTGCGCTGGTCGGCGACCGCGAACCAGCGCACCTCCTCGACCGTGTCGCCCCAGAACTCCACCCGCACCGGGTGCTCCTCGGTCGGCGCGAACACGTCGAGGATCCCGCCGCGCACGGCGAACTCCCCGCGCCGCTCGACCATCTCGACCCGGGTGTAGGCGGCGGCCGCCAGCCGGCGTACGGCGTCCTCCAGCGCGATGTCGTCGCCGGCGGAAAGCGCGACCGGCTCGAGGTCGCCGAGGCCGGCCACCAGCGGCTGCAGCAGGCTGCGGACGGGGGCGACGACCACCGACAGCGGCCCGTCGCCGCCAGGGTCGCCGGGGTGGGCGAGCCGGCGGAGGACGGACAGCCGGCGGCCGACCGTGTCCGAGCGCGGCGAGAGCCGCTCGTGCGGCAGCGTCTCCCAGGCGGGGAACGCCGCGATCGCGTCAGGCGGCAGCAGGCAGCCGAGCGCCTCGACGAGATCGTCCGCCTCGCGCCCGGTGGCGGTCACCGCGAGGACCGGGCGGCCGGCGCCGTCCGGCCCGGTCGAGGCCAGCGCGGCGACCAGGAACGGGCGCAACGGGGCCGGCGCGGAGAGGTCGAGCACCGGACGGTCGCCCGCCCGGGCGGCCCGGACGGCCTCGGCCACCGCCTTGTCGGCGGCGAGCGGGGCGAGCAGACCGGCGAGGCTCATGGGATGAGCCAATCTACCCCGCGACGCCCCCCACGAGAGGGGGAGCGGTCAGGGGGCGACGTGCAGGACGACCGTCCACATGGTGGCCTTGGCGCTCGAGGAGTCGGCGGTCGCGGTGAGCCCGGCGACCGGGCCGGTCGGCACCACGGCGTTGGTGTCGGTGAGCAGGGACGTCACCCGGCCGCTCGACGTACCGACGGACAGTGAGCGCTGGGTCTGCCCGGCCGGGACCGTCCAGGTCGTCGTCGCCGACGACTTGTCCGCCCAGTACGACAGCACCCACGAGCCGGCCGACCCGACGGTCGCGCCCGGCGTCGTGTGCCCGGCCCGCGCGGTGGTCTCCCCCGCGGAGGCGAACGACGCGATCGGCGTGGTCGGGTCGACGCCCGAGTACGCGGCGATCACCAGGTCGACCTTGTTGACGGCCGCGTACGTCAGCGACAGCTGGGTCCCGGCGTCCGCGCCGGTGGCGACCTTCTCGTAGAGGCGGGTCCGGATGTCCGGGGCCCCCGAGGTCCGCTCGCCGACCAGGGTCCAGCCGGCCGGGTCGACGGTCGGCGCGGTGCCGTTGTTCGACGAGGCGAACAGCAGCATCACGTCGCCGGACTGGACCGCGGCCGGCACGGTGATCTTCTGGACGGCCGAGTTGGCCTGCGCCGACGCCGTCGCACGGAACGCGATGTGCGAGGACGCCAGCGGCGCGACCGTGAGGTTGACGGTCTTCGTGGTCGGGGCGCCGTCGTCGTCGGTCACCGTCAACGCCACCGTGTACGTGCCCTGGGTGGCGAAGGTGTGGCTGGTCGAGGCGGTCGACGCCGTGCCGGTGTCGCCGAAGCTCCAGGCGTAGGACACGACCGTGCCGTCCGGGTCCGAAGAGGTGCTGCCGTCGAACGTGCACGACAGGCCGGTGCAGCTGCTGGTGAACGCGGCCACCGGCGGCTGGTTCGGCGGCGGCGGCGCGCCGTTCGGGGCGAGCACGAGCGTCCACATCGTCGCCTTGGCGCTCGCGGAGTCCGCGGTCGCGGTCACCCCGGCCGAAGCACCCGGGGCGACGCCCGCGTTGGTGTCGGCCAGCGCCGAGGTCAGGTGGCCGCTGCCGGTGCCGGCCGACTGGCCGCGCACGGTCAGCGTGCCGGGCACGGTCCACGTCGTGGTCGCCGTGGACTTGTCGGTCCAGTACGACAGCACCCAGGACCCGTTGACGGGCGCGCTCGCGCCCGGCGTCGCGTGACCGGTGCGCGAGGTCGTCTCGCCGGCCGACGCGAACACCGCGACCGGGTTCGCCGGGTCGACGCCGGTGTAGGCACCCAGCTGCAGGTCGACCTTGTTCGACGCCGCGTACGTCACGGTGACCGTCGAGCCGGCGTCGGTGCCGGTCGCGACCTTGTCGTACAGGCGGGTGCGCAGGTCCGGCGAGCCGGAGGTCCGCTCGCCGAGGAAGGTCCACCCGGCCGGGTCGGCACTGACCGCGTTGTTCGAGTTCGACGTCGCGAACAGCACCATCACGTCGCCGGTCTGGACCGCCGCGGGCACGGTGACCTTGGCCGCGGCCGCGCTCACCGAGGCCTTGGCGCCGCCGCGGAAGCCGATCGCCGCCGGCGCGCTGTCCACGACCTGGACCTGCAGCGTCGTCGAGCCGGTCGCCGACGCGCTGTCGGTGACCGTCAGCTGGACCGGGAACGTCCCGCCCGCCGCGAACGTGTGCGTTGTGGTGCTGCCGGTCGCCGTCTGCCCGTCACCGAAGTTCCAGGCGTAGCCCGTGACGGTCCCGTCCGGGTCGAACGACGTGCTCGCGTCGAACGAGCAGGACAGCGCCGTGCACACCGGGCTGAAAGCGGCCACCGGCGGCAGGTTCGGCGGCGAGGCCGGACTGACCTGGACCGTCGAGGTCGCGGTCGCGCCGCGGTTGTCGGTCACGGTGAGCGTGGCCGTGTACGTCCCACCGGTGGTGTACGGGTGGCTCATGGTCGCCGCGGCACCGTGCTGGCTGCCGTCGCCGAACGTCCAGTCGTAGGTCGCGATGTTGCCGTCCGGGTCGACCGAGGTGGAGCCGTCGAACGTGCACACGTTCACCGAGCAGGACGCCGTCGCCGTCGCGGTCGGCGGCACGTTCGGCGACAGTGCCGGGGTGCCGTTCCAGACGAAGTCGCCGCGGGCGCGCCAGTCCATGGCGGAGTTCACCAGCGTGGCCGCGCCGGCGACGGTCCCCTCGGACAGCGTGCCGCCGCCGACCCCGTTCAGCTGGGCCGAGTACAGGTGCCCGTCGGACTTGTCGGCGAAGTACAGGGTCGTGCCGGAGGCGAACATGCCGGCCACGCGGTTCGGCGACATCGCCGAGCCGTTGACCACGGTGTTCCGGATCGAGCCGACGATCTGGCTCTCCGTGGTGAACCAGCGCCAGTACAGGTTGTTGTCGTTCGCGAGCGTGTAGTAGATCCGGCCGTTGAGGTACGCGATGCCGGTGATGTTCGGGAGGTCTGCGGTGAAGTTGCTCGCGAACAGGGTGACGTTCGCGGACGGGCCGAACGTCGTCCCGTCGAAGCTGCGCGCGCGCAAGGTGCTGTCGGCCCAGCCCGAGTACAGGGTGCCGTCGACGAAGAACGAGCCGCGCGACTGACCCCAGGTCTCGGTCGACGGGATCGTCGAGGGGTTGGTCGGCGTCGCCGAGGTCCCGTTCACGAACTGGCGGCGCACCACGTCAGCCCCGACCCCCGGGCCGGGCGTCACGTCGTTGTTGATGATCTCGATGCCGTTGACCAGCGGGTTCTCGACCTGGTGCACGAACGTGAGGTCCACCGAGCCGTCGCTGGTCCTGGTGAAGGACATCATGTGCGCGACGTTCTGCCCGTAGGTCTTCGCCAGGTCGATGTTCGAGGCCACGGTGCTGCCGTCGATCTGCACGCTGAAGATGCGCTGGTTCGGGTTCTGGGTGCAGGTGCACCGGTTCGCCATGTACAGCCGAACGGTGACGTGCGTGCCGGCCGGCACCGGGAAGTGCCACTGCATCTCCGGGCTGGCGCTGCCGTCCCAGCGCTCGCTGTCGAACAGCGCGAGCGGAGCGCGGTCCGTGGCGCTGCTCGGGATCGTCGAGTCGGGGGTTGCGGACGGGCTGTAGGTCGCGACGGACGACCCGGTGTTGCGCAGCGCGCTCGGGTCGGTCTGGTCGGCCGCCCAGTCCGGGCCGTCGTCGACCGAGGCGATCGCCGGGCCGGCCGCGTTCACGCGGTACAGGACGCTCGGGTCGGTGCCGGCCGTCGGGCTGCCCAGCAGGTAGACGTCGTTGGGAAGCGTGCCCACGACGTGCGGCGGCATCGGGGAGCCGCCGACCAGTGGGAACAACGCGATCCGGTAGCGGTTCTCCCCGCCGATCAGGGTGGTGTCGCTGCCGACCCACAGGCCCTGCGAGGTGGCCAGCATGTCGAACACACCGACACCGCGCTCGCGGCCGGGGTTCCAGGACAGCGGCAGGCCGGTGGCGGGGTCGAGCGCGGCGATGCCCTCGCGCGGGACCGCGCCCGGGCCGGCCGCGTCGCCCGCGAGCGGGTTGTTCGCCCAGCGAAAGTGACCACCCACGTACACCGCGGTGCCGCTGATCGCGACGGCGTACGTCGTGTCGCCGCCGGTGACGTTGCGCCACACCGGCACCTGGGCGGGGTTCTCGTTCGTCAGGTCCCAGCGGGTCTGGGTGTCGCACGGGCTGGTCTGGCCGCCGTAGGCACCCGTGGTCGAGACGACCGCGTAGGTGCCGTCGGGGGAGATGTCCAGGTCGCGCATGTACGTGTCGAACGAGTGCGAGCAGCCCGGCGCGAAGAACGTCGTCGACCAGGTCGAGACGACGGAGGCCGCCCCCGAGGTGTTGAGCAGGACCAGCAGGTCACGGTCGAGGCCGTCGACCGTGGAGAAGTTGCCGATGGCCATGACCCGGTTGCCGTCGGGCGTCGCGTCGATCTTCGTGACCGCGAGGACACCGCCGTTGTGCGGGCCGGCGAAGGTGTGCTGCATGAACGAGGTCAGCTTGCCGGTGGTCGGGTCCAGCGACGCCAGCTGGCCGCGCGCGACCCCGCCGACGGTGGTGAACTGGCCGGCGATGATCAGCTGCCCGCGCACCAGCCGGATGTCCTGCACGTTCGAGTTCGGGATCGCGGCCTTGAACCCGGGCACCACGGCGCCGGTCGTGACGTCGAGCCGCGTCAGCTTGCGCGTGGTCACACCGTTGACTGTGTTGAAGTAGCCGCCCACGTACACCGACGTCCCGTCGCCGGACGGGATGATCGCCTGCACCGAGTTGTCCAGCGTCGGGTGGAACGTCGAGCTGATGATGCCGGTCGTCGCGTCGAACGCCACGATGTACGGCTGGCTGATCACCGGGGCGCCCACGGTGTTCTGCTGCTCCTGCGTGAACGTGCCGCCGAGCACCATCGTGCTGCCGACCTGCGCGATCGCGTCGACCTCGCCGTCGAGGACGTTGGGAGTCCAGTTCGCGGGGTCTGCCGTCACGATCGTCGACTGCGGGGTCTGCACCGCCCAGGCGGCCCCCGCACCCATCCCCACCGCAGTGGTCACGAACGTCGCCATCGCCGCGGCCACAGCCGCGAAGCGCCGGATGCTCAATGTGTCCTCCACGCCGAGCACACGCCCGTGGCCCGTGGCACCGGCCCGGTCCCCCTCCCCAGGGTCACCGCGGCCTCGCCTGTCCGGGTCGTCCGTGTGCTGTCCCGAAGCGCCCGCCCTCGCACGCGCCAGTGGTCATCATCACCCGGTGTGGAAAACGGTGGCCACCAGTCGTGACGCATTGCGACCGAGCGGTGTGCCGGACTGTCCGAACGGCCGATACGGGTCAGGCTCGACTCTGACGGTGCGTGACCCGATCGCTACGACAGGTGCGCCGGTTCCCAGGGACGGAGTACGTCCAGGTCCTCGAGGTCGTAACCGTACGCAGCCGCACGCGGGCCGTAGTCCCGGACCAGCGAACGACGCAACGAGCGCCGCCACGGCCTGCGGTCCTCGGCCAGCGCGGCCCACCGGGCGGCGTACGCGTCGCTGCGGCCGGCCTGCCAGGCGGAGGCGTCCACCGGGCCGTCGAGCTCGAGGAACCGGCCGATCGCGTCGAGCTCACCCACCGGGTCGCGCACCAGCTCCTCGTACCGCACGACGTGGACCGCGCGCAGCGACGGCAGGTCCGCGAGGAACGTGTCGTGGGCGGCGAACCAGTTGGCCATCGGCGTGCGCAGGCTCCGGCCGCGCAGCCACTTGTCCGTGCCGAGCGAGACGACCACCGGGTGCCGGACGATCATCACGAACCGCGCCTGCGGGAACAGCCCCTGCAGGAACCGGCTCATCACCAGGTTCGGCGGCGACTTCTCCACCAGCACCGGGCGGTCCAGGTCCCAGTGCGGCGACCAGGCAGCCGCGAGCCGGCGGGCGCTGTCCTGAGTGGCCAGCGGGGAGTCCTCGGTCAGGTGCGAGCGCGGGTCCAGCGCGAAGCGGCCCGCGCCGCCGTACGCCCGGGCCGGCGGGTAGACGTCCTGCAGGTGCTGGCCCTCGTCCTCGGTGGCGGACGTGCCGCTGAACCCGGCGACCTGCGGGTGGCCGGCCAGCACCCTGGTCAGCGGGGTGGTCCCGCTGCGGTGGGTCCCCCCGACGAAGACCAGGCGGTGGTCGGCGAGCGGTGCGCTCACCCGCCGCCGCCCTGACCCGTGTTGAAGTACGCCTGCTTGGCCATGGCCGTGAACGCGTGCCAGGGGTCGGTCCCCGGGACCAGGCTGAAGTCGCGGTCGCGGCCGCCGTCCTGGTGCCGGGCGTCGTAGTACACGACGCCCTTCACCTGCGGGTGCGCCCTGACGAACGCAGCAGTCCCGTTCATCCAGGCCAGCCGCTGCCCGGGCTCCGCGTCCTCCGCCCCGTACTCGCCGATCAGCACCGGCTTGTCATGGCTGGCGGCCCAGGCCAGGAACTCCGCGGACACCTGCGCGAAGCTGAGGTAGTCCGGCCCCGGGTAGACGTCGGTGCACAGCCACTCGACCTGGTCGTCCCCGGGGTAGTAGGCGGGACCGCCGGTCGCCTGGAAGTCGGTGGCGATGGGGCACCACACCCAGGCCGCGTTGGTGGCGCCGACCTCGGTGAAGATCTTCCGGATGTGCTTCCACGCGGCGACGTAGTCGGCCGCGCTCCACACACTGCCGGCCAGGTTCGGGCGGTTCATCTCCCAGCGCCAGCGCAGCAGGATCGGCGCGCCCAGCGCCTTGACCTCCTCGGCCCGGGCCTTGATCTGCTCGTCGTAGCGCCCGGTCACGATCACCCGGGTGTCGGCCCCGGACCACGACAGCAGCAGCGTGCGGCCCTGGGCGACGAAGTTCTTGTCCGCGTCGCTGGGGAAGTCGTCCTCCCACTGGTGGTAGACCTGCACGACGTCCAGCGAACGACCCAGGCTCCTCTCGAACTTCGCGACCGCGGCGACCTGGCCGCTCTGCGTCGGCACCTCGGGCTTGACCCACGCGCCGACCCACGCACCGCTGGACGGAGGCTGCGGCCCACGGGCCGGCGGCGCGGACGGCCCGCTCGCCGTCGGCACGCTCACGGTCGGCACCGGAGCCCCTGCGTCCGGGCTGGCCCCGCCGTAGGTACCGACGAGCAGCGCGTACGCGAGGCCGATCATCGCGAGCGCGGTGGCGAAGACCAGCCAGCGCCCCCGTCGGCTCAGCACGTCGGCCTCCTCATCGCGCGGCCCCGGCGTGCGCACCGCGGCGGCGCCGCTTCGTCGCCCGGACGAGCGCGTCCAGCTCGAAGACATCCTTCAGCCGCCAGGACGTGGCAGCGTACCCGGCGAAGCCCACGACGACGGCGCCGGCCAGCACCGGGCCGCTGGTCCCGAACGCCAGCCCGGTCACGAACGGCAGCACACCGAGCCAGGAGCCGGCGACGAGCATGGCCAGAAGCGTGCCGCGGCCGAACGGGTGCAGCCGCATCGACACCGCGAGCTGGGTGAGCGGGAGGACGTTGTTGACGACGATGCCGGCGGCCCAGCCGATGGCCGCGCCGAGGATGCCCAGGTGGGTGCTCGTCAGCAGGTAGTAGCTGAGGCTGATGTTCACGACCAGAGCGATCGTGGCGTTCATGAGCGTCCACGTGGTCTTGCCGGCCATCGCCAGCACGGCGTCGACCATGCCCGACGCCGTCGCGAACAGCATCGCGCCGGCGAGCACCACGAGCACGGCCGTGCCGGAGTTGTACCCGTGCCCGAAGATCAGCGGGATCTGCCGGGAGAACACCGCGAGCAGCAGGTAGACCGGCCAGCACAGCAGCACCAGCCAGCAGGTCGACACCTGGTAGATGTGCAACGCGCCGTCGTGGTCCTCCTTGACCATGAGCGCGCCGATCTGCGGCTGCACCGCGGCGGTGATCGCCTGCGAGCCGAGCTGGCCGAAGACCAGGAAGCGGGTGACCGCCGCGTACACGGCGGCATGCGCGGGCCCGAGCACCGCCGACACCAGCACGATCCCGAGCCGCTGCAGCGCGATCTGCACGATGCTCTGCATCGCCCTCGGGGTGGTGAACCGCCAGAACTCCACCCACGGCGTCGGGGACTGGCCGCGGCCGATCCCGGCCCGGCGCTCGGCGCGGGCCACCAGCCGGTACGTCCAGACCAGCGCGACCGTCCCGCTGGCGGCGTACGGCAGCGCCCAGGCCAGGCTGAGCCAGCCGGCCGCGAACGCGCCGACGGCCGCGCCGAGCGCGATCGCCACCAGGGTGAACACGACCTGCAGGACCGGGCGGCCCAT
Organism: uncultured Actinomycetota bacterium; assembly: GCA_963711005.1. Lineage (GTDB taxonomy): Bacteria > Actinomycetota > Actinomycetes > Prado026 > Prado026 > CAVQCJ01. The sequence continues at coordinate 492,410 of CAVQCJ010000002.1, forward strand.
CCGCTCCACCACGACCAGCGGCTTCATGCTGCCGAACGCGCGGGTGGCGTACAGCAGCGAGTCCGAGATGGCCGCGATCGGGATCAGCAGGGCGAGCAGCCGGATCGAGACCAGCGCCGGCTCCTGGTGCGAGCCGGCCATCCAGTGCGCGAGCGGGCTGCCGAACGCGAGCAGCAGCAGGCTCAGCAGGATCGAGCCGATGACCACCGGCACCAGACCCGCGCGCAGGATCGCCCGCAGGGTACCGACCTTGTCGAGCGTCCTGGCCCGGACCAGGAAGTACATCAGCCCGGTCGGGCAGCCCAGCCGCGCCGCGGTCTCCGCGATCAGGAACAGCGAGGTGGCGGCGAAGACCACTCCGGCGGTGACCCGCCCGGCCGCGTGGATGACGACGAGCACGAGCACGAGGTTGAGCACCGCCGAGACGCCGGCGCCCACCAGCGCCAGCAGCCCGTCGCGGGCGAGCCGGTCGATCCGCTCGCCGGAGGCCGCCGTGGTGTCGACACTCACGCGCGCCACCCCGGCCGGCGGCCCAGCCACGCCTCCAACCGCTCGTCGTAGGGGCGGAAGTGCTCGTCCAGCCGCGCTGCGAGCCCGGGGTCCATCGGCGACCGCGGGCGGGCGTTGTGCTGCTCGAACACGGCGCCGTCGAACTCCGGGAGCCCGAGGAAGTCCAGCACCGCGCCGTACGCGTCCGCCGGGCGCTCGAAGAACTCCTGGCTGTCCACGACGTGCACCCGGTCGCGGCCGAACAGCTCGGCGAGCCGCTCGAGCTGGTCCACGTACTGCCCGCGGGTCAGGTACGCGTTGTGCTGCAGGTGGAAGCTGTCGTACGCGGGGTCGGCCCGCATCCGCGCCGCTTCGCCGGCGATCCGCTCCGGCTCGAGCTCCAGCGCACGCTCGAACGTCTCGGTCTCGAAGCCCCGCGCCTTCTCGTGCGTGTACGCGGAGATCGCGCGCTCGACCGGGTCTCGGACCAGGACGACCAGCCGGACGCCCGGCAGGTCGGCGGCGATCCGGTCGGCCGCCAGCGGGTGGAACATGTAGTACGGGCTCGACTCGCCGGTGATCGGAACCACGCCGACGCGGCCCTCGACCCGGCCGGCGGACACCCGCAGCGGGAAGTGGCTGCGGTACCAGGCCGGCCCGCGGTCGTAGTTCTTGTCGAAGTAGTGGATGCCCTTCTGCAGCGCCGGGGCGAGCACGGCCGGGTGCTGGCGCAGCGTCTTGAACATCGATGTCGTGCCGCAGCGCTGCGCGCCGACGATGAGGAACGCCGGTCGCATGCGCGACGACGCGGTGGCCCGCCCGGCGGCCCGGCTGGCGACCCGCGCCCCCTTCAACAGCTGCCCGCGGACCCCGGTCAACCCTGCGCCACCCACGGTCAGTGCTCCTTCGTCTCGGCCGCGGCGGACGCGGGTCCCCGCACCGCCCCGGGCACGCTCTCCAGGACCGGCAGCAACCAGTCCCCGAGGCGGCCGACGGCCGCGCCGGCCCCGTCCTGGTCGTCCGCCGCGTAGCGCACGCCGATCCCCCAAAGGTACGCAGCGGCCGCCAGCGGCGCGTCCTGCGCCGGGACGCCGAACGGCGCGGTCAGCCGGGCGGCGTCGGCGAGCACGCGGCGCGCGGCCCCGCCCGGGTCGACGCCGGCGGAGATCGCCGCCTGCAGGCTCAGGTGCAGGGCGTCGAAACCGGCCGGCACACCGGTCTCGTACCGTTCCCAGTCCCAGACCAGCACGGCCCCGGGGACGACCGAGCAGTTGCCGGCGTTCCAGTCGCCGTGCCAGGCGCTCGGCACGAGCACGCAGCCGGCCGCGTCGGCCACCAGCCGGTCCCGGGCCGCCGCGAGCCGGCTCGCGACGTCGCCGGGTGGCAGCGCCTCGAGCGCAGCAACCGTCCGCCCCCACCAGGGCAGGTCAACGAGCGCGGACGGCGTCCCGGTTCCGGTGCGGGCGACCGCGACCATGGCGTCGACCAGCCGAGCCCCGCCGCCGGGGTCGGCGGCCCGGCGGACCGGCAGCGGCGCCTGCACCAGCAACGGGTGCCCCTGCCACCCGCCCGAGTGCAGCACCTCGGGCACCCGGACCTGGCCGAGCCCGGTGTCGTCGGCGAGCTGGAGCAGGGCCGCGGTCTCCGCCCGTACCAGCCGGTCGGTCAGCGGGTTAGTGCCGAGCTTGGCGTAGGCGAGCAGCTTGCCTCGCGGCGACACCACCTGCAGCACCGGTTTGCGGTTCGCCCGGGGCGGGCCGATGCGGATCCCGAGGCGGACGTCCTGACCGAGCAGGTCGGCCAGTGCCGAGTCGAGACCGTCCCTGGCTCCTTCGACCTGGGTCACCACCAGCCGGCCGGGCAGCAGCCGGCCGGCCAGCCCGACGCGGAAGGCCAAGGCCATGGAACGGTTCCGGACCGCCGCGCGGGTCGAGCCGGCCGCCGCCTGGCCGCGCGCGACAGCGGACGCCGCGGCCCACGGCCGCAACGGGACGGCGAGCCGGGCGTCGTCGACCGAGGGCAGCAGCGCGTAGGCGGTCGAACCGGGCTCCCGCCGAGCTTCGGCGAGGTCGCGGACGGTGCCGACGCGCACCCGCGCCGGAGCCGGCCACAGCAGGGCCGCCGCGTCGGCGAGGGACCCGCCGCTCACCGGTCGCCACCGGCGAACAGCCGTGGCCCGCCCTCCCGCAAGACGGCGAGGTCGGCCGCGCGCTGCTCGCGCCTGGCCTGGTCGTTGCGCCACAGCAGCGCCATGCCCATCAACGTGATGGCCAGCGGCGACACGACCGAGGTGTAGAAGAGCGAGTAGAAGATGCCCAGCAGCAGGACCAGCGTGCCGCCGATCCCCACCACGGAATGGTCGCGCCAGTAGCGGATGACGCCCTGGAAGAGGAACAGCAGGTAGAGGATCGCGCCCGGGTAGCCCTGGGCCACCAGGAGCAGCCACAGCTGCCCGGTACTGCCGATCACGCGGTTGCCGCAGCGCGGGCAGCCGGGGCTCTGCCCGATCGTGGCCGACTTGTCGCTGCCGATCGTCGACCGGGTGCTGCCGTAGCCGATCGGCGACGTCGCGGCGACCTTCAGCGACTCCAGCGACAGTGACCCGCGGACCTCGTTGCTGTGCGGCGTCGCGATCCGCGCCGTCACCACGTCCTGGAGCGGGGAGAGCACGACGGCGGCGCCGACGAGCCCGGCCGCAACCCCGAGCCCGAGCAGGATCGCGTAGCGGTGCTGCAGGGCCAGTCGCAGGGCGACGTACATTGCGCCCAGCACCAGGCCCAGCCACATGCCGCGGTTCTGCGAGTACACGACCGGTACGACCGACACCGCGAGCACGACGAGCGCGACCACCCGGCGCCGGTCGGAGGCGTACAGCAGCCAGCCGATGACGAACCAGACAAGCAGCATCGAGTAGTTGTTGCCCCAGGCGTTCGCGTACTCGAACGGCGCGCTGGGCCGCGGGTAGCCCAGGACCGTCTGGACCTGCGCGCTCTCGATGTGCGTGAACTGCTGGACGAAGTCGATGCTCTGCAGGCTGGCGGGCAGGATGGCCTTGATCGGCGAGTCGTACCCGAAGTGCGGCGCGAACGTGCCGAGCAGCCCGCCGACGACGGTGACGACGAACACCACGCCCAGCCAGCGGATCAGCCGCAGCCGGGGCAGCTCGCGCTCGGTCAGGTTGCCGGTGTAGATCATCACCAGCGTGACGGACAGGTAGTTGAGCAGCCGGATCGCGTACGCGATGTAGTGGCCGGGTCCGCCGTTCACCGGCAGCGTGTCCGGCGCCTGGACGTCGACCATCAGGCCGCTGATGACCACCAGCGACAGGAACAGCGCCCACACCCAGAACATCGGCGGCAGCTTGATCGGGCGCCGCCTGGACAGCTGGAAGACCATCGGGATCGCGAAGAGCGTCCACACCAGCGGGGCGATCCCCAGCGCCCACCACAGCGGGTAGCCGAGCAGCAGCGCAGCCAGCGGCCACGCGGTCGGCAGCCGGCGCGCCGGCGCTGCGTGCGCCCCCGCGCGGGTCCCGGTGGTCCGCGGCCGGTGCCGGTCCAGCCCGACCGCGGTCACGACGCCGTCACCTTGGTGCCCCTGGGCACGAGCAGCACCCAGGTCCGCCCCGGCTGCAGCCCGATCGGCTGCGGGCCGGCGGTGTACACGGTCACCACACCCGGGAACCGCCGGGTCCACACGACGCTCGCGCCGTGCCGCCCGGCGTAGACGTCGGCCGGGCCGGTGCCGACCGTGTCGGCGCTGCCGACGGCCGGCGACTTGTGCGGGGTGAACGTCTTGTACGGCACGAACTGCACGACGATGTTGGTCACGAGGCTGCCGGCCGGTCCGGCCCAGGCCTTGCCGGTCCAGGTCCAGGACATCGACGCCTGCCCGGGCACCGAGACGACGATGTGCGACAGCGACTTCGCACCCGTCGGCGCGGGTGCCGACGCCGAGGCGAAGGTCAGTGCTCCACCCATCGGCGGGGCCGCGCCACGCACGCTGGCCCGCAACGCGGTGGTCGACACGACCAGGCCACCACTGCCGGTACGGAACAACGACCGGTACGAGCCCGCCGCGTCACGCGCGGTCACTGCAGGCGCCTTGGCCTGCGAGACGAACCCGGACGGGCCGCCGTCGAAGGCGTAGGCGGGCGAGGTGAACAGGGTCAGCAGCCGCGGGTCGTCCGGCGCGGTGGCCGTGACCGGCCCGACCGACCCGGTGTCCGCCGACTGGTAGACCGCCAGCAGCCGCACGTGACCTGGACGGTCGAACTCCGCGTACACGACGTCCGCTGCCCCGAGCCCGCTGACCGAGCGCCCGGGCACCATCTGGACCACGACCGCGACGGCGCTCCGGCTCAGTGCCGCGGCGGTCGCGACGGGCACGCCAGTGAACGGGGCGTAGCCGGCCGGGGCCACCGTGCTGGACGGGCTCGTCGACGCGGTGGCCGACGGCGAGGTGGACACGGACGACGCGACCGTGGGGAGCGTGGACGGCAGGGCGTCCGAGCCGCCGCATCCGGCCAGGCCGAGCAGCGCGGCGGCGCCGGCGGCACCCGCCACCACCCTGGTGCTCTTGCGTCCCATGACGTCGCGCCGCCCCCAGCCGGTCACGTCAGGGCCGCGACGGCATGACCGTCTCGGCCGCAGCGCGCTCGGTCACGTCACCCGCGGTCAGCTTCGCTGGCGCGGGCACGGTAGGGACCACCACGGCCCCCAGGACCAGCGCGCCGGACTGCTCGAGCTCTTCGAACGCGTGCCGCACGAGCGGCAGTTTGCTCGTGCCGAGCTCGACCACGACGAGGGCCGAACCCGCCCAGCGGGCCAGCTCCTGGGCGTCGGTGCCCTGCTGGACCTCGGGCGCCTCGATGATGACGCGGTGACCGTCCTTGACCAGCTGGTCGACGAGGGCCGCCACCTTCTGCAGCGGGACCCGGTCGAACACGTCGGCGAGGTCACGGCCCGGCACCACCACCCGCAGCCGTGGACGGCCGGGGACCGCCTGCGCGAGCTCCTCGAGCGGACGTTCCTCGAGCAGTGCCGAGCTGAGGCCCGGGCCTTCGGCGAGGCCGAACATGGTCGCGACGGCGGAGTCGGGATTGGCACTGAGCAGGACGACCTCGGCGCCGGAGCGGGCCATCGACAGCCCCAGGTTGCCCGCGACGAACGCCGTGCCGTGGCCGTCCTGCGCCCCGGTCACCACGACCGAGCTGGCCCGGTCCGGCGTGGCCGAGTCGAGACGCAGCCGGAGCCGGTCGAACTCGCCACTTCCGGTGCGCGCGGTGAGCACGCCGCCGACCACCTTGCCGCGGGCCGGCTTCGGGATCGAGGCGATGACCGGACGCCCGGCCCGCTGCTCGACGTCCTCGGGACGGCGGACGCGCTTGTCCATCCGGGCCGCGAGCACCGCGAGCGCGAGACCCAGCAGCAGTCCGGCGAACATGCCGGTGCCCACGTACAGCCCGGGGATCGGCTTGGACGGGCTCGTCGGGATTGACGCGTCCTGGATGATCTCGCCGGCCGTCGGGTCGATCGTGGACAGCGGGGTGAGCCGACTGGTGACGTCGGCCACGCTGGTCTTCAGGATGTCGAGCTCGGTGAGCGCGAACTGGTGCGCGGTCGACGACGGCGCGGTCGCCGCGACCTGGCCGGCGTACTTGGCCACTGAGGCGTAGAGCCCATTCCGCTGCGTGTTCAGCACCTCGGACAGCACCGCGATCTGGGCCTTGGCCTGGTCGGTGCGGTAGTTGAGGTACGCCAGCGCGAAAGCGTGCGAGCCGGCTACTGCCTTCTCCGGCGTGCTGGCCGAGAACGAGACGTCGATGACCGAGGTGTTCGCCGGTACGGTGGCCGTGAGCTGACGCTCGAGGACGTCCGTCTCGGTGTCGACCCGCAGCAGGGCCTTCGCCGCGTCGCCGACCTTGTCGCTGGTGATGATCTGCAGCTCGTTGTCCATGTTGACGCTGGAGTTCGTCCGAGCGCCGGTCACCGAGGTCTGGTCCGGCGGTGCGAGGACCTTCACCGTCGTGGTCGAGGTGTACTGCTTCTGGATCAGGGTCACGGCAGCCGAGCCGGCCACCAGCCCCAACAGGCCTCCGAGCAGCACAAGCCACCAGAAGCGGCGGATCCGACCGATCGAGCGGACCGAGTCGCCGCCCCCGATGTCCCTAGCCAGTGCGTCCATGCGCGCGCGCCTCACAGGTGTAAGAGCTGAAAGTGGACGAAACCCCCTGGGCCCGCCCCCGGTCCCCGGTAGTGAGGATATCTGTCGCGAGAGCGTACGGAATGGTCGCGCACAGTGACGTCCTCTCAACGGTCGGTGCATGTCCTCCGAACGGTCAGGGTCCCGTGGTCCACACGGTCACAACGACCGCCAGAACGTCCGGATCGACCGGGCACCGCTTCCCTCCGGTTGTCACCGTGCGTAGCGTTCGGTGTCGCGGCGAGCGCAGGTCGGGGAGGACCTCGCAGCCGAGGGGTTAGGGACGGTTGCATGTCTGACACTGAGTCCGTCGCGTCGGCGGCGTCGGTCACCGGGCTGCGCGAGCCGGGGGTCGAGCCGGAGCTGGTGATCGACCTGACCGAAGCGGGCCGCGCCCGCGCCGGAGCCGGTGTCCGCGCTGCCCGCGAGCTGTCGGTCGACCGCCTCGAGGTCGTCACCGAGCCGAGCGCGCCGCGGCGGCTGCCCGGAACCGCGATGCTGGTCGGGTCCAGCGGCGGCCACCTGGCACAGCTGCAGACCGTCGCCCCGCTGTGGGACGCCGACCACCGCTCGTACGTCACCTTCGACACCGAGGACGCCTTGTCGTTGCTCGTGGGCGAGCGCGTGACCTGGGCGCACCACCCGACCACCCGCAACGTCCGCAACCTCGTGCGCAACAGCGTGCTCGCGGTCCGCGAGCTGCGCCGGAACCGGCCCGACGTCGTGGTCTCCACCGGCGCCGCCGTCGCGTTCCCGTTCTTCCTCGCCGCGAGGGCCATGCGCATCCCGACCGTGTACGTCGAGGTCTACGACCGGATCGACAGCCCGACGCTGACGGGCCGGCTGTGCCGCCCGCTCACCAGCCTCTTCTGCGTCCAGTGGCCCGAGCAGACCGCGTTCTACAAGCGGTCCGAGCTCGTCGGGAGCCTCATGTGACACCGGCGGACCACGCACCGGCGCAGACCGACGAGCCACCCCTGGTGCTGGTCGCGGTCGGCACCGACTACCACCCGTTCGACCGGCTGGTCGGCTGGGTCGACAGCTGGCTGGCCGACTCCGGGCCGCGGCGCGCAGAGGTGCTCGTGCAGCACGGCCGCTCGTCCGCGCCGGCCGTGGCGCAGGGACGCCCGTTGCTGGACCACGACGATCTGCAGGACGCGATGGGCCGGGCTGCCGCGGTGGTCTGCCACGGCGGCCCCGCGACCATCATGGAGGCCCGGCGCAACGGCCGGCTGCCGATCTGCGTGCCGCGGGACCCGAAGCGGGGCGAGCACGTCGACCAGCACCAGCAGGACTTCGCCCGACGGATGGGGGCCGAGGACGTCGTCCGGCTGGCCGAGACCGAGGAGCAGTTCCGCGCTGCGCTCGACGAGGCGTTGGACTTCCCCGACCGGTTCGCGCTCGGCGTCGAGTCCGGCTCTGTGGCCGCGCCCGGCCTGGATCGGTTCGCCGATCTGGTCGGTGAGCTGCTGCCGCCGGTGACCCCGGACGTGCGGGTGCCGGTGCTGTACATCGGCGGTCTCGGCCGCAGCGGCTCCACCCTGCTCGAGCGGTGCATCGGCCAGGTCGAGCAGGTGGCCTGCGTCGGCGAGGTGGTGCACCTGTGGGAGCGCGGCCTGCGCGACGACGAGCTGTGCGGCTGCCGCGACCGGTTCTCCGTGTGCACGTTCTGGCAGCGCGTGGGCAAGAGCGCGTACGGCGGGTGGGACAAGGTCGACGTCGGCGAGGTGCTGGCACTGAAGGCATCCGTGGACCGCACCAGGTACGCACCCCGGCTGCTGCGGGCACCGGTGGACGGCAGGTTCGGCCGGCAGCTGCGCCGGTACGCCGACCTGCTGACCCGGCTGTACGCAGCCGTGCTCGACGTCTCCGGCGCGGAGGTGGTCGTCGACGCGAGCAAGCACGCGTCGACCGCGCTGGTGCTCCGCGCGGCGCCCGGCATCGACCTCAAGGTGCTGCACGTCGTCCGGGACAGCCCCGCGGTCGCATACGCCTGGACCAAGCAGATCGCCCGACCGGAGGCCGGACCCGGCGAGTACATGGCCAGCTGGTCACCGCTGCAGACGACCATGCACTGGACCACGGCCAACGTGCTGCTCGACCGGTCCGCCCGAGCGGGCACCCCGACCCGGCTCGTCCGCTACGAGGACTTCGTCCGCGACCCGCGCGCCACCCTCGCCGGCATCCTCGACTTCATCGGCCAGGACTCCGGTTCCGACTCGCTGGGATTCCTGGACGGGCGGCACCTCACACTGACCCCGTCGCACACGGTGGCCGGCAACCCGATGCGCTTCACCAACGGCAGCCTCGAGGTGGTCGAGGACGACGCCTGGCACGAGGCGTTCCCGAGCAGCAGGCGCCGCATGGTCTCCACCCTGACCCGGCCGCTGCGCGGACGCTACGGCTACACCGGGGAGCCCCGTTGACCGAGCAGGCCACGAAGCGAGACGAGTCGGCCGACCGGACCGTCGTCCTCGCGGACGGCTACCCCGAGGTGGACGTCGTCGTCCCGACGCGGGACCGGCCCGAGCTGCTGCGGCTGACCATCGACTCGATCCTCGCGCAGGACTACCCCGGCGTGGTGCGGGTGGTCGTCGTCTTCGACCAGTCCGACCCCGACCTCACGCTGGTGCGCCCCGACCCGATGCGCCCGGTGCTCGTGGTCACGAACAACCGCAAGCCCGGGCTGGCCGGCGGCCGCAACAGCGGGATCCTCGCGTCGCGCGGCGAGCTCGTGGCCTTCTGCGACGACGACGACGTCTGGCTGCCGGGCAAGCTCTCGGCCCAGGTCACACTGCTCAAGTCCGACCCCGCCGCGTCCGTGGTCTCGTGCGGCATCCGGATCGACTACGACGGCACGCTGGTTGACCGGGTGCTGCCGCAGACGACGGTCCAGCTTCGGGACCTGCTCCGCGACCGGCTCACCGAGCTGCACCCCTCGACCTTCCTGATGCGCAGGGCCGCTGTGGTCGACGGTTTCGGGCTCGTCGACGAGGCAGTGCCTGGGTCGTTCGGCGAGGACTACGAGTTCCTGCTGCGCGGGGCGCGGACCGGTCCGGTCCGCACCGTCCCCGAGGTCGGCGTCGTGGTCCGGTGGCACAAGCAGTCGTACTTCACCAGCCGCTGGGACACGATGGCGCAAGGCCTGACGTGGCTGCTCGAGCGGTACCCCGAGTTCTCCTCGGTGCCGGCCGGTGAGGCCCGGGTGGCCGGGCAGGTCGCCTTCGCGCGCGCCGCCCAGGGTGAGCGCCGCGAAGCCCTGCACTGGGTGGGCCGAACGGTCCGCCGCAACCCGTTGGAGCCGCGGGCTTACCTCGCGCTCGCGGTCGCCTCGGGCGCGGTCAAGCCCGACGCGATCATCCGACGCCTGCACGACCGCGGCCGCGGGATCTGACTCCGCGTACCCCCTCGGGACCCCACGAGGCCGCGGAGCAGCACTCAGTCGTCGGCGGGTAGTCCGACGGTGTAGCGGTGGCCGGTGGGCATGGTCCAGACGAACCGTCCGGGTGTGGGTTGGCGCAGGTCAACGGCCTTGTTCTGCTTGAACCTGTGGTGGCGTCGGCATGGCGGGCTGAGGTTGGCCGGGTGGGTGGGTCCGGTCGGCCAGGCGATGGTGTGGTCGACGTCGTTGCGGCGCGCGCCCTGGCCGCAGGACGGGTGCGGACAGGTTCGGTCCCTGGCGATGATGTGCCGTGTCAACGCGGCTGAGGGCCGGTAGCGCGGTTCGGCGGGCCAGTCGGCGGCCACGGCTGCAGCCTGGTGGGCGGTGACCGGCTGGTGGACGCGCACGACTGGGTACCGGCTGCTCGCGAGGGCCCGAGCACTGACCTGGCGTCCCAAAGCTGTAGTGACGGGTCCGTACCCGGCCAGGTCGGGGACCGCCGCCGGGTCGTGAGCATCGACGGTCAGGTCCAAGGCCGGGGCCTGGCCGTGCGCGACCGCCAACGCCAGGGGGCCGTCGGGCGTGCTGAGCTGGCCGGTGGCCAGGGCGGCCCAGAACGGGGCCGCCAACGCCGCGGCCCGCAACTGGCCCTTGGAGCGGGTCTCCCCGTCCCGGCCGGCCATCGACACGGCGGCGGCGTCCAGCGCCAACCGGACCGCCACGGCGTCTTCAGCGGTCATGTGCGCGTCCAGCCAGGCGGTGTCGGTCAGGGCCGGGCTGATCCGCACCCACTGGTCCGAACGGGCCCTTGCGGCCCGCTCGGCAGCGCCCTGGGCATCGATCCGCAGGACGGCGCGGCGCACTGCCTGCCGAAACCGCCCCGTGGTGGCGCGCCCACCACGCTCGAGGACGGCCTCTTCTATCGCTGCGGCCTGTTCTGGTCCGCAGTCGCCGGCGTCTTCGAGCACAGCGTTCATCCGCGGGTAGTCGATCCGCCCCCCGGCGAGTGCCGCCAGCGTGGCCGGGAACCGGCCGACCAGTGCGACCGCGGTGGCGACCCGGTCCTCCCCACCACGCACCGTCAACCCCAGGGCAGGGCCGATCTCGTCGCCACCACCGAAGTCCCGTGCCACCTGTCCCAGGGGACGACGCATGGTCCGGGCGACGGCCGGGTCCGGTGGTGGGTAGATCACCGGGCGGCGCACGAACTCCGCGACCGCCGCGTAGTGCCGGGCCTGGGTCCAGGCAGTCAAGCGGCTCCAGGCCACCGCGACGTCCAGCACCTGCGCGTCGTGGTCCAGGTCGGCAACGTCAAGACTCTGCAGGACGGTTGCCAGAGCGACCGCCGGGACGGTGCCGTCCGCGCACCGCGGCAACGAGTCCAAGCCCGGCAAGAACACCAGACCCGACAAGTCCACACCGCTAGCGGCCGTGGTGGGCTCGCCGGCATCGGGGGTGGAGGAGTTCGAACGCATGTACCAAGTCTGCCACCTGGCTCCCACAGACCGAACCCAGGACTACGCCTCTGTGCACACCATCTTCGACGACCCATTGCGCCGACCGCGAATACGCAGCATCCAGGCCACCCGCCCCAGATCCGGCATCATTCGGTGCGTGCAAGCCGATCTGGAGCACTCGGGCCATGGCGGTCGGGGGACTCAGAGTGGGGGTCGTTCTGCTAGCCATGGGGTTTTGCGGGGTCAGGTCTCATTCGGTCCTTGCGGTGGCAACTGTCCTGGACAGGCTGTCCCGAGCCCAATGTGAACCTGTTGCTCTTTGCCCCCTGCCTTGACGATCAGCGGAACACAGGCGGGATGATCGATCCAGTAACCGCCGGCATACGCGAGCCAGTCGGCGCCTCCCGGATTCGGGCACTCGGCGACGGTGAGCTTGGAGGTGGGGGCGGACGGTGCGCCACCCCATCCGATGCCGAGTTGGTCGGTGTAGTCGGCAGGAACTACGAGTTCGAAGGTCGTGCCCGGCTTCACGAGGAGGCCGGTCTTGGCGAACAGCCGCCCTGATCCGGCGTCGCCGGTGAGGGCAGTCTGCAGCGCTGGATAACCCGGGCTGGTCGGCAGCGCGACTACCCCGAGGACAATCTGCAGGGAAGCAGTCGGGGCGTGACGGTCGATGTAATTGCCGCACTTCAGCGAGGACTCAGCAGCGGACGGACTCGACGTCGTGGGGTTGTTCGAGCGCGTCGGGATCTGGGCGTACGCCGAAGGCGAGGAGGTCCCGCTGTCTGCGTGTGGTGAGGCGCCGCTGGTACAGGCAGTCAGCACCGCGATCGCTACGGCGAGCGCGATGATCGAGCCCGATCGCATCCGTTGCACGGTCCCAGTATCGCCCCGAAGCGTGAGGAACGTGCGCGGGCATTGCTGCCTGTGAGTCGTTCGTGCGCTGGTCCGAGCACGCGGAGCGATCATCTGTCGAGCCGCCGCACCAGCTCGGGGATATGGACAGCGCAAGGAGCGATGTCCGATAGTCCGGAAACAGCAATTACCGGGCCACGCCGTACACACCTCACTTGCGGTCTTGGCCTCCACTGAGGAAGGACTCGTCCGCCATGGCAGAGAGCGAGCTGTTCGAGACCGGCCTTCAGGCGCGCCGAGATGTTCTGGGTGCTGAGTATGTCGATGCGAACCTGGCTGACACCGACGAGTTCATGATGGCATTTCAGCGCGTCGTGACCGAGTGGGCGTGGGGATACGCCTGGAGCAGGCCAGGTCTGGATCGCAAGACACGAAGCATGCTGAATCTTGCGATCCTGACGGCGCTGGGGCGACCCGACGAGCTGGGCATCTACGTGAAGGGCGCGCTTGCTACCGGCGTATCGGTCGACGAGATCAAGGAGGTACTGATTCACGCCACCGTGTACTGCGGCACGCCAGCCGGGCGTCAGGCGTTCCGGGCAGCGCATGAGGCTCTCCGGGCAGCGGGCGCGTTGCCCAGTCCCGGCCGAGCGCCCGGCAACCTCAGGGGGTGACAGAGGAGACGGCCGCCGATGCTGAACTCGGTCGCGGCCACGACCGCACCGGGGTGCTACCGGGTGAGCTTCGCGCGGTTCCCCTAAGGTGGACCGATGGCGTCGGTCAAGCAGTTCCAAGTCACCTTCGACTGCGCAGAACCCGAGCGCGTCGCTCGTTTCTGGTGCGACGTGTTGGGATACGTCATACCGACGCCACCGCAGGGGTTTGCTAGTTGGGACGATTTCGATCGCACGCTGCCGCCTGAGCGTCAGGGTTCACGGTTCGCATGCGTTGATCCCTCAGGTGTGGGCCCGCGACTGTTCTTCCAGCGCGTTCCCGAAGGCAAGGTCGTCAAGAATCGGCTGCATCTTGACGTGCGGGTCGGCACCGGGCTCGTGGGTGAAGGGCGCCTGGCCGCACTTGAGGCCGAATGCGCCCGACTGGTCGCGCTCGGCGCGGTACGCGTGCGACTACTGCTTGCCGATGGCGACGACGAGTCGTGCCTTGTGATGCAAGACATCGAGGGCAACGAGTTCTGTCTCGACTGAGTGGCCGCGACGCCGCCCCGCAGCCGCCCTGCGGCGGACTGGGATGCGCTGGCTGGGCCAATGCAGCCCGACCAGGCCCGCCCCACTCCGAGAAGGTGGGATCCACCGGCTTGCCGATCAACTCTGCGAATACGTTCCTGACCGAGTGGGGCAGCGTGCGTCTCATGAGCGGGTTCCCCCAGTCATCGTTGTTGCATTTCTGCTGGGCGGATGCACCACGACAGCCGTGCCCTCTGACGGCGGTCGCCCGGCTGGCGAGGTGACGTACCGCACAGCGGTTCGTCGAACCTGCCGGTCATCGACCCCGTTCCTCCTGATACAGGTCCAATTCGGAGGAACGCATGTCGTCCAAAGCAACCATCCTTGAGTCCGCCCGCGCTCTCCGTGGCCCGGTGCGGGCAAAGACATTCGCGCTGGCGGCCGTCGTCGCGGGCGCCGCACTCACGCTTGCAGCCTGCGGTAGCGGGTCAGGCACGTCGGCGGGCTACGGGGGGGCCGCGTCAGGGTCTGCGTCGATCGCCCCGGCGCCGGCCGGTGCCGAGCTGACCACGGCGAGCACAGCGCTCGGAACCATCCTTGTGAACGGCCAGGGCAGGACGGTCTACCGCTTTGCCGCTGACACGAAGGGCCACTCGAACTGCACGGGCAGCTGTCTTCAGTACTGGCCGGCCGTCACGTCCAGCGATGACATGCCGACGGCAGCGAGCAGCATCACCGCCGGCCTCGGGGTGATCACTCGCTCGGACGGGACCAAGCAGCTGACGGTCAACGGATGGCCGGTTTACACGTACGCGGGTGACAACTCGCCAGGCGTGACCGCTGGGCAGGGCTCGAACGACTTCGGTGGCCTTTGGTGGGTCGCCTCGACGAGCGGTGCCGAGATCAAGGCTGCGGCGGGCAGTTCGAACTCGACCCCGTCGCCATCGAAGTCCAACAGTCCTGGCGGCTGGTACTAGCCTGACCTGGTCGATGTCGACCAAGTCACTGCGCGCGTCCTGGTAGCGCCCGCCTGACCGGTACTTCTCGCCTGGCTCGACCGTCGCGGCCGAGGTGTCCCAGAGGAGGCGTCGTGAGGCTGGGTGTGCATCTGCCCTTGACTGATCTGGGTGACGGCCATCCGACCGGGGCCGACCTGCGTACCTATGCCAGTACGGCCAGGGACCTCGGGTACGCAACGCTGGCTGCCAACGACCACCTGATCTGGCGCTACCCGTGGCTCGACGGCCCGACTGCACTCGCCAGTGTCATCTCCGCCGCCGGCGACATGGTCCTGGCAACCAGCATCACGCTGCCCGTGGTGCGTCACCCGGTCGTGGTCGCCAAGATGCTGACGACCCTCGCAGCGCTGGCGGACGGCCCGGTGGTCGGCGGTCTCGGCCCCGGATCGAGCCAGGTCGACTACGACGCCGTCGGCATCCCTTTCGAGGAACGATGGGCGCGGTTCGACGAGGCGCTGCGACTGGTCCGAGGCCTGGTGCGGGGCGAGTCGGAGGACCCCGGCACGTTCTATGCAGCGGATGCCCGGCTCGCGCCGCTGCCCGACCCTCCCCCGCAGGTCTGGTTCGGCAGCTGGGGGTCCGACCGGCGGCTCGCCGCCATGGCGGGTGAGGCGGATGGCTGGTTTGCCTCCGCGTACAACGCGACTCCGAACCAGTTCGCAGACGCGCGCGCCCGGCTCGACGATCACCTGCGGGCTGCCGGCCGCGAGCCGGCGACCTTCCCGGACGCCGTCGCGACTATGTGGCTCTACGTCACCGAAAGCCGCCGGGAGGCGGAGCAGGTGCTCACCGACGTGCTGGCTCCAGCGCTGAACCGCGACCCCGCGCTGCTCGCGGACCTCCCGGTCGGGAGCGCCCAGCACTGCTCGGACGTACTGGCCAGGTACGCCTCCGCGGGGGCACGCGAGGTCCTGCTCTGGCCGATTCGTGACAGCGTCCACCAGATCGAGCGCGCCATGGTCGCTGCGTCCTCGATCTGAACCGACTCACTGGCTCGGGTGACGAGTCCTGACAGCGTCGCGGACCGTCCAGTTCGACACCCGGGAGTGGAGCGAGCAGAAGTTCCGTGCCGTTCGGCGTTGCGCTCGGGAGCCCTGTCGGTATCGGTGGCGACCGATGCGTGGCTCTGACGACGGGGAGCACAGTCCGGCTGATCTATGCGCTGAGCTCGCTGGGGCACTGCTAACCCCGGTACGCACTGGAGGCACGGAAGCCGCCCGACTGTCGTTGTCCGAGGACGAGCCGATCGCGTGCCGTCAGCCGAGACGCCGATTCCGTCCCACGTCTAGGTTTCGTCGATCTCCCAGGGTTCCCAGAGCTCGAATCGGTTGCCTTCGGGATCAACGGCATGACCGAACCGCCCGAAGCTCGCCTCGGCGGTCTCGTCCTCGACGGAGGCTCCAGCCGCACGGAGCTGGGCAAGCATGGAGTCCAGGTTGGTGACTCGGAAGTTGAGCATGGTCTGTTGATCTCTGCGCCCGAAGTACTCCGTGTCGGCGGGGAAGGGAGCGAACACGGTCGGGCCGGCTTCCTGCTCCCATGACCCACCCGAGGCCATGCTCGAGATGCCCAGGTTGACCTCGTACCAGGCGGCAAGGGCCTCGGGATCGTCGGCCCGGAAGAAGTAGCCCCCGATCCCAACGGCTCGCTCCATGGTGAAGGACGATACTCACGCCCCACCCCGGCGAAGGCAGACGACGACGGTGCCCAAGAGGAGAGTCCTGGACGACGTGCCACGCTATGGACGAGTACTGGTCGCGTCCAGCCGGGCTGCGCCCCGACGGCCTGGCTCGCACACCCGGAAGGGGTGCCGCATGTACCACCTTCGCTGTCTGCTTGGTTTCCACGTGTGGACTGCCCAGACCGATGTGGACGGTGACGAGTTCACGGCGTGTCAGAGGTGCGGTGAGACCCGGCCGGGATCTGCGTCGACCGGCGGGATCGCAGACGAGTATCCCGGCTCGTGGGGGCAGAGGACGTAGACGGCTGCACGGTGCCCGACCGAGGCCGAGACAACGTTCGGACCCGTCCTCAGCGCCAGCCGCCATGGCCGGGGACGATCACGGTCGGCTCGCCGTCCTGCCCACGGATGACCAAGTCCGATCTGCGTGAAGGCTGCCTGTCGTCCAGCAGGTGTCCGAGCCAGTGACCGAAGCGACGCAGGGTCGTCAGTACGCGAGCGGGCGAGTCGCTACCCATGACTCGACGGTACGCCGCGCGCCATCCGGAACACAGACCCGAAGGCCTCGCCACGGGCGCCCCGCCGCGGCCGCGCCGGGGCGCCCGTGGCGCTCAGGACTAGTGGCGCCTGGTTCGGCGAGCGGCTGCCACGACGGCCAGACCCAGGAGCAGCAGCCCAGCGCCCAGCGCAGCAACCGGGCCGACACCGGAAGAACCCGTCCGCGCGAGACTCGAGCCGGCCGCCAGCTTCACCGCGAGCACACTGGTCGTGGCGGAGGGCTTGGTGGTGGCCGTCGAGGTCGGTGAGACGGAGGCGGTCGTCGTCGGCGTGGGCGTGGGCGTCGAGGTCACGCAGGGCTTCCCGTTCGGGTACTCCTGGCCCTTGAGCCCGTTCGGGCCGCTGCCCGCCGGGAACGTGATCGTCGGGGGGACCTGCGTCCCCAGGAACGCATCGAGCTGGTACGGCCCGCATGAGGGCACCTGTACGTGCAGCACCAGGCGACTGGTCCCGGCTGCGATGGTTCCGCGCACGACCTTGAACAGCCGCTCAGGTTCGGTCTGGGTCTTCCACAGGCCGGTGTAGGACGCGGCGGACACGGCGATGTCACTGCTGGCCGGCCCGTTCGTCGTCGTGAAGACGAACGTGCCGTCCTTGGCGATGGTGGCGGCGACCCCCCCGTGCGGTCCGGCCCACGACACCCCGGCGGTCAGGACGAGCAGTCCGGCAGTCATGGCCAGGACCAGTGGTGCTCGGTGCTTCATAGCGATGTTCCCTTCGAATGCGCCCAGGAGGGGTCCCCTGTGCCGTCAGCAGGCCTGGGATCTGCCCGTTCCGTGCGATCCCCCGGCCAACCTGACCACATCCGGACCAGCGAGCAGCCACAGCGAGACGATCAAGAGGTAGACGGCAAGAGCCATGGCCAGAACCTAGCGGCCCGAGAACCCAGGTGGCGCGCCGACGTGCCGCGGGGTGCGTTCGGTGTCGCGAGTCGTGGCACCGGTGGACGCCTCGGACTCGGCACCGGTGGACGCCTCGGACTCGGCACCGGTCCACGGGGACCTGGCGCTCTACTGCGGCCCCGGCACGGAGTTGATCATGATGGGACCGACGTGTCCGAAGGAGCCGAGCGTCACGCCCAAGCCTGTCCGCGCGGTTGTCCCTCGGCTCGCACTCGTTCTCGGCGTTCCGGCGGTGAGGACGCCCACCCCCTCGGCCGCACCGGTGGTCTTCCGGGGCGTGTCGCTCGTGCCCCCACCGGCTGAGCCCTGCAGGAACCGACCACAGCACGGCCCGAGGTGTCAGCCACCCTTGGCGTCGCGTGCGTCGGCCGGCTTCCGTTCTGGCAGCTTTCAAAGCCAGCGCGATCTGGTCACCAGCCCTGTGCCCCATCGGAGCCGGGGTGCTTCCGGCTGGCGCGTGCGGCGGCAGCCCGACCCAGGTGACGGCTTCCCGGGCCGTGGTCGTCGGCGGGACGGCCGGCTCCTACGCCGAGCTGAGCTGCACCAGCACCGATCCGAAGGTGCGCCAGTGGACATTCCCGACGCTCGGACCGGCCCTGCTGCAGACGTCCGCGGACGCCGGCGTCAGCGCCACCGTCGACGGCGTCCTCGCGACCGCGACCATCGGCGAGGCGGCCGCGTAGGCGCCTCGCCGACCACGCCGCGCGGCACCTCGGGCAGGCGCACAACGGTCGAGGTCGGGCCTCAAGAACGGGCTGTCCGGAGGTCGACACTCGTGCCAGATGTCGAGCCGTCGGAGGTGCTCCCATGCGAGTGGTCTACGTCGTCGGAGACGGACCTTTGGAAGGAGCGACCTACGCCCTCGAGAGTCGCCTGCCCATCACCGAGGAGCTCGAGCTGCCCCTTCAGGAAGGTCCGGTCGCCGTCTACCGCGTCGGCCAGGACTCCAAGCTCTGGTTCATCCACCTGTTGCCGCCGACCTCGTAGGGGTCGGCGGGCGGCCGCCGGGCACCCCTGGCCGCACCCCGGACGGCGCCGAGGACCGGACCTTCCGGTCCGGTCCTCGGTCGCAGCACCGGGTATCTGATCAGAGCGAACGGGTCAGGTGGACGACGCGATCGCGGCCTTCCACGCCAGCACCGAGTTGGTGTCGAGCAGGCGGTAGTCCTTCGTGACGGGCGAGTCGAAGTACGTCACGAACAACGCACTCTGTGCGGACAGGTACGCCGCCGATGCCCGCAGCCAGGCGGCGCGCCCGGCCCCGGTGGTGTCACCGGCGATGATCTGGCTGCCGAACTCCGTGACGGCGAACGGCTTGCCGGTGGACTTCGACATGGCCAGCACCGCGGCGAACTGCGCGGCAGGGTCGATGTACGAACCCTTGCCCCAGTTCTGGTTGTAGCAGTCCCAGCCGAGGACGTCGATGTACGCCGACCCCGGGTAGTAGTCCGCGAAGGAGCGGCCCGAGTAGCTGGTCAGCGTGTAGCACATCAGGATCATCGTGGCGTGCAGACGCGGGTTCTGCGCCTTGTCCGCCAGCGTCGAGATCCGCTGCCACGCTGCCCGGTAGTCGGCCGCCGTGAAGTCGCCGGCCTCGATGTTGTCCTCGGGCTCGTGGTAGTAGGTCCAGTAGATGTCGCGATCGCGCGGGGCGGTCTCGAACCAGCTGGTCAGCGTCGCATCGTAGGTGCCGGACAGCACCTGCTGCGGGGTCGCCTTGAAGGAGACCGACACGGTCGTCCCGCTGTAGCCTGCGTTGCCCGGCCACGGCTTGGGCAGGCCCGGGTAGTAGACGCGGTCCACCGGGAGGTCGCCGAACTCCTTGACCCGACGCTGGTAGGCCGTCTCGAAGGTCTCGCCGGGCTCCTGGTAGACGCTGGTGCCGAACAGCGTCCCGGACGGGTTGCTGACCGGGGGCGTCGGGGTGGGCGTCGGCGTCGGGGTCGGCGTCACCGTCGGGATGGCCGTCGGGGTCGGCGTCGCGGTCACCGTGGGCGTCGGGGTGGGCGTCGAGGTCGGCGGCGGCGGGGGCGGGTCGGTGACGACCGTGTTCTCGGACAGCCACACGTCGTCGACCAGCAGCGCGTGCCCGGGCACGAGGCTACGGGCGAGCACGTTGAAGTCGAGCTGGTCGCCGGCCTTGACCGCCGTGTAGTCGAACTCGATCTTCGTCCAGTCGGACGCCTTCAGCCGCACCTGCTGTCCGTGCTGGCCGACCAGGCTGCCGGTGCCGGAGACCTCCCGGATGCGGAGCACGGCGTCGACGTAAGGGGTGGTCGTCTTGACCCATGCGGCCGCGTGGTAGACCGCGCCCTTGTCGGTCTTGGTCACCGAGTTGGGGCTGTCCTTGAGTGCCACGGTCCCGGCGCTCGCGCCCCACAGCTTGGCGGAGAAGCCGCCCGTGTGGCCGTCGTTGGCCCGGTCCACGTGCTGCGAACCGGTCAGCGTGGTCCATCCGGTCAGGTCCTGCTCGAACCCGGGGTTCGCGATGAGGTTCGGTGATCCACCGGCCATCGACGTGCCGATCACTGCAGCGATGCCGGAGGCTGCGAGCAACGACAGGACTGTCGCTGCTGAGGTCACTCGTCCAGCGGGGGTGAGACGGCGAGGGGACCGTCCCGGTGAGCGATGCCGCATGATGTTGTCTCCCGAGGGGTTTGCGAGCCGGTGAGGGGGCCGGTCTGCGAACGCTTCCCCCCTGGGATCGGCCCGGTGGCAGACCTCCTTGACCGGGCCGTGACCTTGCCAGAACAGGCCTAAAGGTCATGAATCAGCACAAATCGGGCACCGCACCCGTTGGGGGTCTGGGACACCAGTTCGGGGGGTTCACTCGATCGGGTCAGCACCGACGGACTTACCGGGGCCAGGACTGTAACCGAGCGTGCCCGGAGGTCGCTCCCTGCTGTCGAGAACTGTGGATAACCCTGTGGAGATCGCTCGGTCAGACCGAGGTCTCGGCCCCGTCGGACGGCGTGGCCGTCTGCTCGACGGAGTCGCCGTCTGCTCGCTGCCCGGCTCCCGGCCGCGGCTCGTACCGAGACAGCGCCGGCAGCCCGTAGGAGCGGCGCACCTGCATCCAGGCCAGGGAGCCGACGACGATCGTGACCAGGAGGATCCAGGCCAGTGCCGTGGTGCCGACGCCGACGAGCTTGAGACCGGACGCCAGCAGCACCAGCGTGAGGGCCCGGCGGATGATGCCGCCCCGGGCCTGCGAGGAGAACCGTGCCCCGATGTACACGCCGGGGATGCAGCCCACCAGCAGCGACGCCGTGATCCCGAGCTGGAAGTCGCCGTACAGCACGTGCCCGAGCGCGGCCGCGGCGACGAGCGGCACCGCCTGGACCAGGTCGGTCCCGACCAGCTGGTTGGCCTTGAGGACGGGGTAGAGCATCAGCAGCGCGATGATGATGAGCGACCCGGAGCCAACGCTGGTCATGCCCACGACCAGGCCACCGACCGCGCCGATCGCGATCGTCGGCAGGACCTTCACCTTCAGCGGGGGCGGAACGGGGCTGGTGTCCACGGCGAGCCCCTGCGAGCGCCGCTGCACCCGCTCGCGCAGGGCGAGGTACGTCTTGACGATGAGGCCGAGGACGGCCAGGAGCAACGCGTATCCCAGCGCCTGCTTGACCACGCCCTGCAGGTCTGCCGCGCCGAGCGCGCGCAGCACGAACACCCCGGCGAAGGCGCACGGCACCGACCCGATGGCCAACCACTGGACGAGCTTCCAGTTGACCGTGCCGCGGCGGATGTGCACCGCGGCACCGACCGGCTTCATGAACACCGACGCGACCAGGTCGCTGGAGACGGCGGCGAGTGGCTGGATGTTGAAGACGAGGACCAGGATCGGGGTCATCAGCGCGCCGCCACCCATACCGGTCAGACCCACCACGACGCCGACGATCAGCCCGGCCAGGGCCAGTCCGTAGTCCATCAGCCGTCCTCTCCTCGTGCCGTGGGCGCGAAGCCGCGCAGGCGCAGCTCCGCCAGGACCAGCTCCACCGCAGTAGCCACATCGACAGCCGAGGTGTCCACCCGGAGGTCCGCGTCGGCGGGTTCTTCGTAGGGGTCGCTCACCCCGGTGAACTCCGGCAGCAGCCCGGCTCGAGCCTGGGCGTACAGCCCCTTCCGGTCCCGGGCCTCGCAGACCTCGAGCGGGGTGCTGACGTGCACGAGCAGGAACTCCCCACCGGCGTCGGCCGCCATCGCACGCACCGCGGCCCTGGTGCTGTCGTACGGCGCGATCGGCGCGCACAATGCCACCCCGCCGTGCCGCGCCACCTCGGCGGCGACGAAGCCGATGCGGCGGACGTTCGTGTCCCGGTCCGCTCGAGAGAAGCCCAGGCCCTTGGACAGGTGCCGCCGCACGACGTCGCCGTCCAGCAGGGTCACCGTGCGGTCGGTGGACTCCAGCAACGCCTCGGCGACCCCCTGCGCGACGGTCGACTTGCCCGACCCGGACAGGCCGGTGAAGAAGAGGACCACCCCGCGACGCTCCGGCGGCGGGCGGTGGGCGCGCAGCACGTCCAGCGCGGCCTCGGGGAAACCGGACCCCTGCTCGACCAGCCAGTCCAGCTCGGCCCGGGTGGCCGGCGGCAGGTGCAGCGCCTGCGGCACGCCGTAGGCCTTCGCCACCGTCTCGCGAAGGGCCAGGTCGACGGTCGTACCCGTCCCGGTCAGCGGCAGCGCCACGGGGACCACGACGGATCCGTCCGGGAGCGCGGGCAACGTGGCCCGGAGCGCGCGCACCAGTCCGAAGGCGCCCGGGTACGGGGCGCGTCCGTGCCCGACCAGGGCCAGCACCAGGACCGGTTGCCCGGCCGCCCGCGCGGCCACGACCGCCAGGTCGTCGGCGATGAGCGGGCGTGCGGTGGTGACGGCCAGGGCGGGCGGCACCGGGCGGGCCGCCACCTCGGCCGGAGTCAGCCGCATCCGGCGGAACGGGCCGTGGCTGAGCGGGCGCAGCCCGGTGACCGCACCCGCGACCAGAACCGGTCCCGGCTCGCCGTCGTCGGCAGCACCCGCGTCGTCGACCGGGGAGGTCGCCGTGACCTCGAGCAGGGCGACCGGAACGCCCTCGGCGTCCTCGAGCACCGCCCGGCCGCCCGCGGCGACGGCGCGGGCGAGCTCGGCCGGCACGGTCAACGGGACCTGGAGCAGGGCGCCCGGCTCGCCGGGGAGCGTGAAACCGCCGGTGACGATCCCGGCCAGCTCGAGCTCGACGAGGTCCAGCGCCGCGCCCTCGACATGCACGGACGGCAGCGCGGCCAGCTCCTCGGGAAGCACCCCGACGCTGAGCGCCACCGCCTCGGCGACCACCTGCGCGACGACCTGGTCGGAGGTCAGACCCTCATCCGGGGGCCCGGCTTCCGACTCGGTCGTGTCGTCCATCGCCGCCTGTTCCATCGGTTCCGCGGGTACGGCGTTCAGTCGCCGGCCGTGATCATCCCGGCCGCGACGGTGCGGTTGGTCGCCTCGTCGACGAGCACGAAGCCCCCGGTGGTGCGGTTGCGCGAGTACGGGTCGCAGAGCAACGGCTGGGTGGTCCGCAGGCGCACCCGGCCGATCTCGTTGAGCCGCAGCTCCTCGGCCGCCTCGTCGCGGTGCAGGGTGTTGACGTCGAGGCGGTACTGCAGGTCCTTGACCATCGCCCGCACCCCGCGGGTGGTGTGCTTGACCGCCAGCTTCTGGCCGGCCCGCAACGACGAGGTGCCGTCCATCCAGCAGATCATCGCGTCGATGTCCTGGGTGACGAGCGGCTGGTTGTGCGGGCGGCAGACCATGTCGCCGCGCGAGACGTCGAGGTTGTCCTCCAGTCGCACGGTGACCGACATGGGCGGGTACGCCTCGTCGACCGGGCCGTCACCGGTCTCGATGGACGCGATCCGCGACGTGAACCCCGACGGCAGCACGACGACCTCGTCGCCGGGCTTGAGCACGCCGCCGGCCACCTGGCCCGCGTAGCCGCGGTAGTCCGGGTACGCCGACGACTGCGGCCGGATCACGTACTGGACCGGGAACCGCACGTCGACCAGGTTGCGGTCGGAGGCCACATGCACGTTCTCCAGGTGGTGCAGCAGCGACGGGCCGTCGTACCAGGGCATCTTGTCGCTGCGGGTGACGACGTTGTCGCCGTTGAGCGCCGACACCGGGATGAACGTGAGGTCCGGGATGTTCAGCTTGGTCGCGAACGCCGTGAACTCGGCGCGGATGTCCTCGAACACCTGCTCGGAGAAGTCGACCAGGTCCATCTTGTTGATGCACAGCACGAGGTGCGGCACCCGCAGCAGCGTCGTGAGGAACGCGTGCCGGCGGCTCTGCTCGACCAGGCCGTTGCGCGCGTCGACGAGGATGATGGCGAGGTCGGCGGTCGAGGCCCCGGTGACCATGTTGCGGGTGTACTGGATGTGGCCGGGGGTGTCCGCGATGATGAACTTGCGCTTCGGGGTCGCGAAGTACCGGTAGGCCACGTCGATCGTGATGCCCTGCTCGCGCTCGGCTCGGAGCCCGTCGGTGAGCAGCGCGAGGTTGGTGTACTCGTCGCCGCGCTCCCGGCTGGTGCGCTCGACCGACTCGAGCTGGTCCTCGAAGATGGCCTTGCTGTCGTACAGGAGCCGTCCGATCAGCGTGCTCTTGCCGTCGTCGACCGAGCCGGCGGTGGCGAACCTGAGCAGGTCCATCAGAAGTAGCCTTCCTTCTTGCGGTCTTCCATCGCGGCCTCGCTGACCTTGTCGTCACCGCGGGTCGCACCGCGCTCGGTCAGCCTGGTGACCGCGACCTCGTCGATGATCTTGTGCAGCGTGTCGGCCTCGGAGTAGACCGCCGCGGTCAGCGTCGCGTCGCCGACGGTGCGGTACCGGACCGTCGCCGTGAAGACCTCGTCGCCGGGGCGCGGCCGGGAGAACTCGGTGACCGCCATCACCATCCCCTCGCGCACGAACACCTCGCGTTGGTGGGCGAAGTAGATGGACGGGAGCGCGATCTGCTCAGTGGCGATGTACTGCCACACGTCCAGCTCGGTCCAGTTGGACAGCGGAAAGACCCGGATGCTCTCCCCCGCGTGCACCCGGCCGTTGTAGAGGCTCCACAGCTCGGGGCGCTGGTTCTTGGGGTCCCACTGCCCGAACTCGTCGCGGAACGAGAACACCCGCTCCTTGGCCCGGGCCTTCTCCTCGTCCCGGCGGGCGCCGCCGAACAGCGAGTCGAAGCGGTACTTCTCGGCGGCCTCGAGCAGGACCTGGGTCTGGATCCGGTTGCGCGAGCCGTTGGGCTCCTCGCGGACGATGCCGCGGTCGATCGCGTCCTGGACCGAGGCGACGATCAGCTGCAGGCCGAGCTCGCCGACGCGGCGGTCGCGGAACGCGAGCACCTCGGGGAAGTTGTGCCCGGTGTCCACGTGCAGCACCGGGAACGGGATCGCGGCCGGCCAGAACGCCTTCTCGGCCAGCCGCAGCATGACGATGGAGTCCTTGCCGCCGGAGAACATCAGCGCCGGGCGCTGCATCTCCGCGACCACCTCGCGGATGATGTGGATGGACTCCGCCTCGAGCGCCCTGAGCTGGCTCAGGTTGTAGTCGCGGCCGGGCGCCCCCGGGTTGGTGTCGGCCGGCGTCACAGGGCAACCTCCGAGATCGTCGTCAGCACACGGTCCGCGAGCTCGGGCCGGCACACCACCAGGTCGGGCAGGAGGACGTCGCGGCGGTTGTACAGCAACGGCGACCCGTCCAGCCGGGAGGCGTGCAGCCCGGCTGCCAGGGCCACGGCGACCGGGGCCGCCGAGTCCCACTCGTACTGTCCGCCCGCGTGCACGTACAGGTCCACCTCGCCACGCACGACGGCCGCCACCTTGTAGCCCGCCGAACCCATCGGCACCGCCTCCAGGCCCAGCCGCTCGACCAGGCGCTGGGCGACCGCCGGCGGCCGGGTGCGGCTGACGGCCATCCGGAGCCGGGCGTCCGGGCCGCCGGCCGGCGGCGGGACGACCGGTGCCGGGTCGGTGCCCAGGACCAGGTCCAGGCCAGGCAGGGCCACCGCACCGGCGGCCAGGTCCCCGTCGGCCCAGAGCGCCACGTGGACGGCCCAGTCGTGCCGGCCCTCGGAGTACTCGCGGGTCCCGTCCAGTGGGTCGATGATCCAGACGCGGGCGGCGTCGAGGCGGCGCAGGTCGTCCGCAGCCTCCTCGGAGAGCACCGCGTCGTCCGGGCACCACTGGGCGAGCCGTTGCGCGAGCAGGTCCTGGGAGGACCGGTCGCCGAGCACTTTGAGCTCGGCCGGGTCAGCCGCGGGGTGTCCGGCGCGGACGGAGACGAGCAGCTGACCGGCCTCGTACGCCAGTGCGGCAGCGCGTTCGGCGTCGCTCGAGGTCGTCGGCACGGACACCATCCTAAGAACCTCGGTGACGCTGCGTGATCGCACCGGGGCGACGACCATCGGATTCGTTGTTCCGGGCATCTGCGACCGCCGGCTCAGTACGCGCCGCTACCGCGGAGCACGGCGCGGGCGGTCTTCCACAGGATGAGCAGGTCCGTCGCGAGGGTCCAGTTGTCCACGTAGCGCAGGTCCAGGCGGACGGACTCCTCCCAGGACAGGTCCGCACGACCGCTGACCTGCCAGAGCCCGGTCACGCCGGGGCGCACCAGCAGCCGGCGCCGGGTGTCGTCGGCGTACTCGGCGACCTCCTCCGGCAGCGGCGGGCGCGGCCCGACCAGCGACATCGAGCCGGTCAGCACGTTGAACAGCTGGGGCAGCTCGTCCAGGGAGTACCGGCGCAGCCACGTGCCCACCCTGGTCACCCGCGGGTCGGCACGCATCTTGAACATCAGTCCGTCGCGGTCGGAGTGCTCGAGCAGCTGCTCGCGCAACGCCTCGGCGTCGACGACCATCGAGCGGAACTTCCACATCGTGAACGGCCTGCCGTCCTTGCCGATCCGCTGCTGGCGGAAGAACGCGGGGCCGCGGCTGGTCAGCCGGACCGCCAGGGTGATCGCGAGCAGGAGCGGAGAGAACAGCACGATCATCGCCAGCGCGAACGTCCGGTCGAAGGTCGACTTCACGATCCGGCGGCCGCCGGTGAACTGAGGCTGCTCGACCTGCAGCAGCGGGAGGCCGGTGACCGGGCGGATGCTCAGCCGGGGACCGGCGACCTCGACCAGGGACGGGGCGACGAGCAGGTCGGCCCCGGTCGGCTCGAGGTCCCAGGCCAGCCGGCGAAGCTGCTCGGGACCGAAGTCGGGGCTGGCCAGCACCGCCACCGTGTCGGCGTCGGTGAGTCGGACGGCCTGCTCGACGGAGCCGAAGCCACCGACCACCGGGACACCGCGCTCCATCAGCGCGGGACGCTGGCCCGGCAGCGGCAGGCACGCGGCCACCACCTGCAGGCCGTGGAAGCGCTCGTCGCCGAGCCGGCGCAGCATCTCCAGGACGGGCACCTCGTGCCCCACGACGACGACCCGGTGCAGGTACTCGCCCTTGGCCCGGCGGCTGTGCAGCCACTGCCGCAGCACGTACCGGGCACCGACCGTGAGCATGGTGACCAGCGGCAGGCTGATCAGGACGTAGTGCCGACCCTCACTGCGGTTGGCCAGGTAGGCGGTGAAGGCGACCACGGCGGTGAGCGTCACCCCGGCGCGGGCCACCCGGCGGAACTCCTCCGAGCCGACACCGAGGAACCGTGGCTCGTACGCACGGTTGAGCGAGACAGCCAGCACCCACACGAACGGGATGACCACCGTCAACGTGTTGTAGACGCGCGGGACGTAGCCGGTCGGCGCCGTCAGATAGGTCACGGACCCGGCCACCAACGCGGCGGCGGCGTCGACGCCGATGCACAGCCGTACGTAGTGGCGCTGCCAGCGCGACTCCGGACGTACGACGGCGACGTCCCCCGAGCGCGCCGTGGTGACCGATGCCCTCCGCAGCCCCTCGCTCGGGGCCAACCCCAGGCCCTCGCGATGGTCCAGCACAGCCATGTGTAGATCTCCCGCCCCTGTGCGCACCACCCGTCCGGAGCCGACGAAGCCCGCCGCCCCGGCCGGGTGATCCGGCGAGTCTAGGGAGGCGGTTCGTGCCGGTTAAAGGCCAAGCGGCGCGAATCGTCCGAACGTAGGACCTGTTCGACCGTTCGTCTCACGCAAGCGTGTGCACCCGTCACTCAACGTGTCGAGGCGATGTCCCGGAGTTCGCTCCTTCAACCTCCTGAGGAGCCGCCCGGGCCTACTCGGGGTCGACGTGGAAGCGGTTCTGGGTGGGCTCCAGGCCGTCGAGGACCAGCCCCTCGACGGCGTCCGCGGCTCGGTCCACCAGGAACGGCACCTCCATGGCCTGCGCCGACGAGAACGGCTTGAGCACGAACGCCGCCGGATCCTGGGTCCCGGGCGGCCGGCCGATCCCGAACCGGGTCCGCAGGTACCCGGGTCCGCCCAGCGACTTGGTGACCGACCGCAGCCCGTTGTGGCCGCCGTCGCCGCCGCCGCGCTTGAGCCGCAAGGTCCCGAACGGCAGGTCCAGCTCGTCGTGGACGACCACGATCCGCTCGTGCGGCACCTTGAAGAAGTCGCGCATCGACGCGACCGGACCGCCGGACTCGTTCATGTACGACTTGGGCTTGACCAGCACCACCGGCTGCCGCTGCGGGGAGCCGGGCGCGCCGAACGCGCCCTCGACCAGGTCCGCGCGGCCACGGTGCGCCTTGAACCGCGCTCCCAGCCGTCCGGCGAGCAGGTCGACGACCAGGAACCCCGCGTTGTGCCGGGTGGCGGCGTAGGACGGTCCGGGGTTTCCGAGGCCGACGATCAGCCAGCGACCGCCGTCGCCGCTGGACGTGGGCACGGTGCTCTCCGGGTGTGACGGACGGGTGCCCTGGGTCAGCCCTCGTCGGCGGAGTCGGCCGGCTGGTCTCCGGCCGCGGCACCCTCGCCCGCCTCGCCGGCCTCGCCGGCCTCGGGCTCCGGCTCCTCCTCGACGGTCGGGGCGGCGGCGATGAGCACGATCTGGTCCGCGTCCGCGACCAGCGTGGTGCCGGCGGGCAGGACCAGGTCCCCGGCGCGGACGACGGTGCCGACCTCCAGGGTGTCGACCTCGAGCACGATCTCGCGCGGGATGTGGGTGGCCTCGGCCTCGACCGACACGGCGGCGGAGACGAGCTCGACGATCGCCCCGGCGACCCGGCCGTGGACGGACACCGGCACGTCGATGGTGACCTTCTCGCCGCTGCGGACGATCACCAGGTCGATGTGCTCGACGGTCTGCCGGACCGGGTCGCGCTGGATCGACTTCGGCAGCGTGAGCAGATCCGTCCCGTCGGCGATGCCGACCCGGAGCAGGACGTTGGCGGTCTTGAGCGCGAGGGTGAGCTCGTGTCCGGGGAGCGCGACGTGCGCGGGAGCCGTGCCGTGGCCGTAGATGACACCGGGGACGTTGCCGGCCCGACGGGTCCGGCGGGCGGCACCCTTGCCGAACTCCTGGCGCTGCTCGGCCTTGATGCGGACCTCGGGCATCGCTGTGCTCCTCTGTTCTCGTCGATCACGGATCTCGGCGGCGTCTCACCGCCGGTCCCTCGCCGGGCAGCGGGCAGTCTACGGGCGCCCCGCGCGCTCCCCCAAACCGCGGGTCAGGCGTTGCCGTCGAAGAGGCTGGTGACCGAGCCGTCGTCGAACACCTCGCGGATGGCCCGCGCGATCAGCGGGGCGATCGAGAGCTCCGTGAGCTTGTCGAACCGCTTGTCCTCGCTCAGCGGCAGGGTGTTCGTGACCACGACCTCCGACACCCGGCTGTTCTTGAGCCGGTCGACGGCCGGCCCCGAGAACACCGCGTGGGTCGCCGCGATGATCACGTCGGCGGCGCCGTAGTCGTACAGGGCGTCGGCGGCCTTCACGATCGTCCCGCCGGTGTCGATCATGTCGTCGACCACGACGCAGACCCGCCCACGGACGTCCCCGACCACGCGGTTGGCGACGGCCTCGTTCGGGACCAGCGGGTCGCGGCTCTTGTGGATGAACGCCAGCGGGCAGCCGCCGAGCACCTGGGTCCAGCGCTCGGCCACCCGCACCCGCCCGGCGTCCGGGGACACCACGGCCAGCCTGGCGACGTCGACCCGGCCGCGGACGTACTGGGCCAGCAGCGGCAGCGCGAAGAGGTGGTCCACCGGGCCGTCGAAGAAGCCCTGGATCTGCGAGGTGTGCAGGTCGATGACCATGAGCCGGTCGGCGCCGGCGGTCTTGAACAGGTCGGCGATCAGCCGCGCGGAGATCGGCTCCCGGCCGCGGTGCTTCTTGTCCTGGCGGGCGTACGGGTAGAACGGCATGACCACGGTGATGCGTTTGGCCGACGCCCGCTTGAGGGCGTCCACCATGATCAGCTGCTCCATCACCCACTTGTTGATGTCGGTGCCGTGGCTCTGCAGCACGAACGCGTCGCTGCCGCGCACCGACTCCTCGAACCGCACGAAGATCTCGCCGTTGGCGAAGTCGTACGACGAGGTGGGCGTGACATCGGAGTCGAGGTACTCGGCCACCTCGTCCGCGAGCTCCGGGTAGGCGCGACCGGAGAAGAGCATCAGCTTCTTCTCGCTGCTCGTCTTGATCGAGCTCACTGGCCCTGCTCCTCGCTCTGCACGGACGGCTGTGACGGCTGGGACGGCTCTGCTCCCGATGATGCCGCAGCGGAGGCCGCCGCGGCGGCCCGGGCCGACTCCGACCCAGCGCGACGCCGGGCCACCCAGCCGGCGATCGTCCGCTGCCGGGCCCGGCCGACGGCCATCGCCCCGGGCGGGACGTCCTCGGTGATGACCGAGCCCGCGGCGGTGTAGGCCCCGTCGCCGATGTCGACCGGAGCGACCAGCATGGTGTCCGAGCCGATCCGGACGTGGTCACCGACGGTCGTGCGGTGCTTCGCCTCGCCGTCGTAGTTCACGAAGATCGTCGCGGCGCCGATGTTGCTCCCCGCCCCGATCTCGGCGTCCCCCACGTACGTCAGGTGCGGCACCTTCGAGCCGGTCCCGATCACGGCGTTCTTGGTCTCGACGTAGGCGCCGATCTTGCCGTCGGCCCCGAGCACGGTCCCGGCCCGCAGGTAGGCGAACGGCCCCACGCTTGCGCGCGGGCCGATGTCCGCGCCGGTGGCGTGGCTGCGCACGACGGTGGCCTGCGGCCCGATCGTGCAGTCAAGCAAGGTGGTGTCCGGTCCCACGGTCGCGCCGGCAGCTACGCTCGTCGAGCCGAGCAGCTGGGTGCCCGGGAGCAGCGTGACGTCGGCGGCGAGCTCCACCCCGGCGTCCAGCCACGTGGTCTGCGGGTCCACGACGGTCACGCCGGCTCGCATCCAGCCCTCGACCAGCCGGTCGCGCAGCACCCGGCCCAGGCCGGCGAGCTGGATGCGGTCGTTGACCCCCTCGGTCTCCCGGGAGTCCTCGACGAGCACGGCGTGCACCGCATGCCCGTCGGAGCGCGCCATCGCGACGACGTCGGTGAGGTACGCCTCACCGGCCGCGTTGTCAGTGGTCAACCGGCCCAGCGCGTCGGCCAGGAAGGCCGCGTCGAACGCGTAGATACCGGTGTTCACCTCGGCGACAGCCGCCTGCTCGGCGGTCGCGTCCTTCTGCTCGACGATCGCCGCCACCGCGCCGTCCGCGTCGCGCAGGACCCGCCCGTAACCGGTGGGGTCGGCGAGCTCGGCGGTGAGCACGGTCACGGCGTCGCCGCCGGCGTCGTGCACCCCGACCAGCTCGCGCAGCGTCGCGGTGGTCAGCAGCGGGACATCTGCGTAGGTCACGACGACCGTGCCGGACAGCTCGGCCACCCCGCCCAGTGCGGCCAGCCCGCAGCTCGCGGCGCGACCGGTGCCCTTGACCTCGTCCTGGTCGGCGACGACGACGTCCGGGGCGATCGCGGCGAGATGGTCGACGACGGCGTCCCGCTCGTGCCGGACCACGACCACCAGGTGCAGGGGCTCCAGACCGCGCGCGGCGGCGATCGCGTGCCCGAGCAGGCTCCGGCCGGCGATCTCGTGCAGGACCTTGGGCCGGGCGGAGCGCATGCGGGTGCCCTCGCCCGCGGCGAGCACGATGACGGCGGCCGGACGGCTGCGGCTCACGCGGCTCCTCGACGACAGCGGCGGGGACTGCGGGGCTGGGACCCGGTCGCTGGCCGCGGACCGGACCCTTCGAGGATACCGGGCCGGTCGGGGGCTCCGCCGCCTGGACTCGATCCAGGACCGCAAGCCTTCAAAGGGCTGCAGGCTACCAATTACCCCACGGCGGATCGGGCCGGAACCGGCCGCCACGTCAGTCTGGCACGGCAGGTCGTGGATGATGGCCGCGTGACCGACACCGACGACCGGGCCGCCCGTGCGACCCGAGGTCGTATGAGCGGCAAGGAAAGGCGCGCCCAGCTCGTCGAGATCGGTCGGCGGCTGTTCGCGGAGAAGGGCCTCGAAGGCACCTCGGTCGAGGAGATCGCCGCGAAGGCCGGGGTTTCCAAGCCGGTCGTCTACGAGCACTTCGGCGGGAAGGAAGGGCTGTACGCCGTGGTCGTCGACCGCGAGATGCAGCGCCTGCTGGACGCCATCACCGGCGCCCTCACCGGCGGTCACCCGCGCGAGCTGCTCGAGCAGGCGGCGTTCGCGCTGCTGGACTACATCGAGGACAACGCAGACGGCTTCCGCATCCTGGTCCGCGACTCCGGCGTCGGTACGTCCACCGGCACGTTCACCAGCCTGATCAGCGACATCGCGACCCAGGTCGAGCACATCCTCGGGTCGGAGTTCAAAGCGCGCGGCTTCGACACCCGGTACGCCCCGCTGTACTCGCAGATGCTCGTCGGCATGGTGGCACTGACCGGGCAGTGGTGGCTGGACGCCCGGCGTCCGAAGAAGTCCGAGGTGGCCGCACACCTGGTCAACCTCGCGTGGAACGGGCTGTCCGGACTGGAGCCGAAGCCGACGCTCATCGGCCGGCACAACCGCTGACCGGCCGGGCTACGGTCCCGGCATGACGCACGGCCTCGCCGGGCCGACACCGGCACCGCAGCCGGGGTGGTCCCCGCCGCCCCCGCCGCGGCCGAACGGGCTGGCGGTCGCGGCCCTGGTCGTCGGCATCGTCGGTCTCGCGCTGTGCTGGGTCCCGTTCGTGGGGCTCGGGCTGCCGATGCTCGCACTCGGGCTGGGCGCCGCCGGGCTCGGCCGGGCCCGCGGCACCGGGCCCGGCCGCGGGCCCGGGCTCGCTGGGGTCGTCCTGGGCGGGCTGGGGCTGCTCGTCGCGGTGGCGGCGACCCTCGTGTTCGTGCTCATCTGGCCGAAGGTCTCGCCGTGCCTGGACTCGCGACTGTCCCCGGACGCCCGGACGCAGTGCCTGCGCGACCACCTCGGGCTCCCGCCGGCCGATCCCACTGCGCCGGCCGGCGGGCAGCAGCTCAGCCGATCGTGAGTCAGCCGATCGTGAGCACCTTGGACCGGTCGACGACTCGCTGGACGTAGGCCCGGGTCTCCCGGAACGGCGGTACGCCGTGGTAGCGGCGCACCTGGTCCGGCCCGGCGTTGTAGGCGGCCAGCATGTTGCGCACGCGGTCGCCCGGGATCCCGGCGACGTCCTTCATGAGGACGCAGTCGAAGTGCGCGGCGGACGCGATCGCGTCCCGCGGGTTCCACACGTCCTTCACGCCGTCCCCGTCCCCGTCGACGGCGTAGGCCTGCCATACGGCGGGCATGAACTGGGCCATCCCCTGGGCGCCCACGCGGCTGGAGGCCCGCGTGTCCCACCCGCTCTCCTGCTCCAGCTGGGCCGCCAGCACCCGCGGGTCCAGACCAGGGCACTGCGCGGCCGCGGCGAGCACCGGCGCGCGGTACTCGGGGGGCACGGTCGGCGGCCCGGCGGTGAGGTGGACCAGCGCGAGGGACCCCGCGGCCAGGAGGCCGGCGAGGGGCAGCACCGCCCAGCTCCTGCGCATCGGTCCTCACCGTCGCTCCGGCTCCGGCTCCCACGGTAACCGCGGGCCGTCGACGGCTCCGAATCTGCGGCGTGGCGCGGTTCCGCGGCCGGTGTCTCGAAGTCGAGAGACCGACCTCAGGCGTGGCTATGCTCGCCCGCATGGCCTCGACCACCGGACGGCGCGACGAGGTCGACCGGCTGGTCGCGGCATGGGCCCGGGAACGTCCCGACCTGGACGTCTCGCCGCTCGAGGTGCTCTCCAGGGTCAGCCGGCTCGCCCGGCACCTGGACCTGGCCCGGTCCGAGGCGTTCAGCGAGCACGCGCTGGACCCTTGGGAGTTCGACGTCCTGGCCGCGTTGCGGCGGGCCGGCTCGCCGTACGAGCTGTCGCCGGGACAGCTGCTGACGCTGACGCTGGTCAGCAGCGGGACCATGACCAACCGGATCGACCGGCTCGCCGGGCGCGGGCTGGTCACCCGCCGGCCGGACCCCGACGACCGACGGGGCGTGCTGGTCACCCTGACCGACGAGGGGCGGGCACGGGTCGACGCCGCGCTGGCCGACCTGCTCGCGCAGGAGCGCGAGATCCTGTCGGCACTGCCGCGCGCGGACCAGGACCGCCTGGCCGACCTGCTGCGCGAGGTCACCGTCCCGTTCGACGACGCCTGACCCCCCACGAACGCCGTCGTTGCATACGGATTGGGGGCCATAGCCCCCAATCCGTATGCAACGACGAGCGGCGGCCGGCGGCAACGACGAGCGACTGCTAGACGTACGAGTGCTTGCGCAGCCAGCGCATCGCGACCGAGCCCCACAGCGGCGGCAGGTAGAACGTGACCAGGCGGAAGGCGAGCGCCGTCGAGATCGCGACGCTGCTCGGGATGCCGATCGCCTGCAACCCCGCCGTGAGCCCGGCCTCCGCGACGCCCACGCCGCCGGGCACGGGCATCAGACCGGCGAAGAGAGCGACCAGCGTGTTGATGAGGATCAGCTGGGAGAAGTACGCGTGCGCGCCGAAGGCGCGCAGGCACAGCCCGAGGACCATCGCCTGGATCAGCTGGGCGCCGAGGTTGCCGGAGAGCATCTCGATGACCTTCAGCGGGTGCCTGATCACGCCGAGGGCGGTGCGCGCCGCGCTCGCCTGGGCGCGGATGGTGGCGCGGATCCGGGGGATCGCCTCGCGGATCCGCCGGCGGGTGCGCGGCAGCGCGATGGCCACCAGCAGCCCCACGACCAGGATGATCGCAGCCAGCGCGGCGACGCTGATCGACGAGCTGTCCGAGGACGTGCTGCTCGACGAGCTTCCGCCGACCGGCTCGGTGAGGCCCGGCGCCGGGCTGAGGACGATCAGCAGGATCAGCACCACCTGGACCACGAACCCGCTGACGCTGTCGATGACGCCGATCGACAGTGCCCCGGCCGCGGCGATGCCGAACCGCTCGAAGAACCGGATCTCCAGGGCCAGCCGCGCCGCGGTGGCCGGCAGCACGACGGCGATGAACTGGATCGCGTACTGCAGCAGCAGCACCGGTCCGTAGCGCACCGGCGCGATCGACGCCCCGAGGGTCGAGAACGACAGCGCGACCTGGATCAGCGGCGACGCGAGCAGCGCAGCGAGCAGCCACCACGGGTTCGCCGACTTCAGCTCGGCCCACAGCGACGCGAAGTCGACCCCGGCCAGCTTGCTGATGACGAAGTACGCGAGCACCGCGCCGCCGACGACGTACAGGACGTGCCGCAGCGAGACCCGACGGAGCCGCTGCAGCGGCGGCGGCTCGACACCGGTCAGCTCGACGGCCTGGGCGCGCAGCGAGGCGAGGTCCCACGAGCCGTCGCTGACCCTGGACCTGGTCGCCCGGTCCAGCACCGCGGGCTGCAGGAACGGCACGGCGGCGGCCAGACCGTCGTCGCCCAACGCTTCGTGGGCCGCGGCGACCGCCGACTCGTGGCCGGCGGCGAGGGCGGTGGTGACCAGCATCCGGGCGCAGTCGCTGCGCATGGCCACGTCGCTGCCGGACAGCTCGGCGCCGGCCAGGTCGCAGAGCGCCACCGAACCGTCGTGCCGGATCACGACGTGGTCGGCGTCCACCCGCCCGTGCGCGATCCCCAGCCCGTGCAGCCGCTGCAGCGCGCGCCAGGCACCGGCGAGCACCTGCGTGGTCAGCTCGTCCCGGCTCAGGTCGGCCAGCGTGCGGGCCGCGGCATCGGTGGCGAGCATCCCGTCACCGTCCGCCGACATCCCTACCACCACCACCGGCAGCACCGCGGCTCCCCCGCGCTCGGCCAGCAGCGTGGCGACCGCCTCGTGCTCGACCAGCTCGAGCCGTCCTCGGGTCAGGCTCGGCGTCTCCCCCCTGCGCCACAACGAGTTCCACACCGAGGCGAGGAACTGACCGTCCCAGGTGTCGCGTCCGTAGACCTTGATCGTCAGCGGCCGGCCGTCCTCGGCCACCGCCTGGAGCACCGCGACGCCGGTGGCCTGCGACGGAGCCTCGCGGACTTCGCTGCACACCAGTCCGAGGTCGGCGAGGGCCTCGGCGACCTGAGCGGGGGTGAGCCGCCCGTCCGGCGAGCCGAACATCAGGTGGGTCGCGGCGGCCGCCGCCACACCGACGGCGAAGCCGGCCAGGATCCCGATGGGCAGCGCGACGCCGAGCCCCACCCCGGCCACGCTGCCGAGCAGCAGGATGCCGCGTCCCACGTTGCGCAGCGGCCGGGACAGGTGCGGCGACAGCACGACCACGATGGCGGTGGCCACCGCCAGCAGCACGGCGACGTACACCGCCGGCGGTTCGGTGCGCGTGATCGCGCGGAGGCTGGTCGACCAGTCGGTGCCGGAGATCCGGCCCGCCACCAGGGCGGCCCCGAGCGAGAGCGCGGCCGCCACCCCGACATCCCAGAAGAGCCGGCGCCGGCCGTGGGAGAACAGCACGATCAGCAGGAGCGCGACCGACCATGCGGACAGCAGCAGGTAGGCCAGCTCCCACAACCAGCCGGACAGCCCAGGCAGCGACTGGATCAGGCTGGTCAGCGACTCGTCCAGGCTCGTCGGCCCCGGTGCCGCGATCGCCACGAGCCCGGTGGCGACCAGTGCCAGCGCGAGGAAGAAGACGTCGGTTGGCCGGCGCAGCCGCGCCGAGTCCGGGGCGGAGGAGAAGACCCGTAGGCCCGCCAGGCTCAGCCGGTGGCGGCGCCGGGACCGCTCGGGCCCGGGTGCAGACCCGCTCGGCGGCGTCGGCCCGGGGGCTTGGGCCGGCTCGGGCGCATGCAACGGCCTCGCCTCCCGAACGCCGCTCCGGCCCCCGCCACCGTCGGACACGATCTCTGGCCAGGCATTCTGCTGCCGGGAACCGGGACTGTGTGGGAGGACGGGCCTTTCGCCGTCACCTCGTCAGGAGGTAGCAGACCAGCCCGACCAGCACACCCACGATCACCAGCACCGGCACCAGCCGCCTGTACACCGAGCCGCCGGCGACGCTCATCAGGTCCAGCGGCTGGTGCTCGGCGGGCGCAGGCGGGGCGGGCGGGGCGGGGGCTGCGCCCGTCGCGTCCAGGGCTGCGGTGGTCGCCGGCTGTGGCGCTCCACCGGGAACGAGCAGCGTCGCCTCCAGGTTGTCCACGAACTGGCCCATGAGCTTCTCGGAGATCTCCGTGATCATCCCGCGACCGAACTGCGCGACCTTCCCGGAGATGGCCAGCTCGGTGCTGACCGACACCACCGTCCGCTCACCGTCCGGACGCAGCTGAGCATCGATCGTCGCCGCCGCGTAGCCCGAGCCGCGGGAGTCCTTGCCCTTCGCGTCGATCACCGCATGACGAGCCGCGTCGTCCTTCGCGACGAAGCGGGCGGTCCCGGCGTAGTGGCTGGTGACCGGCCCCACCTTGACCGTGACCTCGCCGGAGTACACGTCGCCGTCGACGCCGGTCAGCCGCGCGCCGGGCAGGCAGGGAGCGATGCCCGGCAGGTCGGTGAGCACCTCCCAGGCACGCTGGACCGGGACGCTGACCGTGAACTCGTGGTCGATCCTCATGGGTCCCTTCCCGGTCGGTCGGGCCTCGTCGGGCGGTCGGCTCCGGCGATTGTCTCAACCGGCCGGCGCGAGGTCCCGGTTTCAGCGGCCGTAGACCGAGACGTGCAGCGAGCTGCCGGCGGTGAACGGCTCGCGGCCCCAACCGCCCCACCGCTGCTTGAGCCGCAGCCCGGCGATCCTGGCCATGAGGTCCAGCTCGCTCGGCCAGGAGTACCGGGTGACGATCGGGAACAGCCGGACGCTGCCCGGCGCGAGCACGATGTGCGTCTCGTCCAGTCGTTGGGTCACCGGGTCGTGACGGCCGACGTCCAGCGACACCTCGGCGATCTCGATGGCCTCCGCGTCGACGTACTGGTCCGCACGCAGCCGGTACAGGAAGCTCGGCACGAACGCCTCGACGACGAACGAGCCGTCGTCGGTGAGGTGGGCCGCCACGTTCTCGAAGCAGCGGACCTGGTCCTCCTGGGTGAGCAGGTTGAACAGCGTGTTGTAGACGACGTAGACCAGCCGGTAGGAACCGGCGACGGGGACGTCGGCGAAGTCCCCCATCGTCACCGTCAGGGCGTCGCCCCCCGGTTTGTCACGCAGCCTGGCCACCATGTCCGGGGACAGGTCGATGCCGTCGACGTGGACGCCTCGGGCCGCCAACGGCACGGCGATCCGACCCGTCCCGACCGCCAGCTCGAGTGCCGCGCCGCCGCCCGCCAGCTGCTCCAGGAACGCGACCGCCGCGTCCTCGTCTCCGCGGGGACTGTCGTCGTAGATCTCAGCGGCGTCCGCGCCGAAGCTCGTCATCGGGTCGTAGTCCTGCACGGCGCAAGTGAGTCATGCCGGCGCCGTGCCGCGCAATCGGATTGGATCGGATTGCGTCAGCCAGTGGTCGCCGCGCTGAAACGCCCCGACTTCATCACGGCGACGACGTCGGTCACATCGCGCGCCTCAGCGAGCGCGACGTCCTCCGCGAACCCGCGCTCGACCAGCTCGGCCCCGGACGGACACTCGGCCAGTGGCCGTGGTCTGGCTGCGGCCGCTGCCGCCGCGGCGGCATCCGGGCTCGGCGCGTATCCCGCGGCGACCAGCCCCGCGGTCACGACGCCGGCCCCCACCAGGTCCTCGTACGCCGGCCGGAGCGTCCCGTCCGGCCACCGTTCACCCGAGGCGACCAGCCCGACCCGGTCGTACGTACGCAGCAGCGCGACCGCCGCCTTCGCACCGCGCAGGCAGGCGGACACCACCGGCAGCCCTCCGCTGACCGCCGCGTGCGCTATCGCGGACCCGTTGGGCGAGGGCAGCACCAGGCGAGAGCCGGGCTCGAGCCCCACGAGGCTGGCCGGTGACAGCGTCGGACCCTGTCGGGTGGATCGTCCGCGCGCGAGCACCGCGCCGATCTCGCGGGCGAGCTGCTCGGCCCCGTCCGAGCCGAGGGCGTACGGCCACACCTCGGCACCGTGCTCGACGGCGACACTGAGCGAGGTGGAGAACGAGAGGATGTCCACGACGACGAGCACGTCGGTGCGCTGCGCGAGGTCGCGGGCGCCGGTCGCGCCCCAGACGACGTCGACCGACCTGCCGTTCGTTCTCCCCGCAGTCACCACCCGACCCTAGTCGAGGCGTGCTTACGGCTGAGGCGACAGGTGTGGTGGCACACCCACCCGTGGCGGTCATCCACCGTCGACGTGCGGTCCGCACGATCGGCCAGACGTGCAGCCCGCCCATAGCGTCACGGCGTCCAGTCCTCGACCAGGAGGTCGTCATGCGAGCCAACCGCCGGTCCACGGCCCATCAGCCCGTCTGCAGGCCAGCTGCACGACTCGCGAGCAAGGTCGGTACGGCGGGGTTCCTGGCGCTCGGTGTGTTCGCGTGCACCGCGCTGAGCAGCTGCCGGACGGTGGACGGCCACGACGACACGTTCCGGCACACCTACGCGGGCGTGCAGCGGGTGGTCGTGACCGCAGGTCCCGGCGACGTCCGGCTCCTGCGCAGCACCGGGCCGGATGTCCAGGTCACCCTGTCCCGACACTGGACGAGCACTGCACCGGACGCGAAGCCCGCGCAGAGCGGGGACCTGCTGACCATCAGGTCCACCTGTGGGGACCAGGCCGGTGACGCCGTGCTCGGCGACTGCACGGTCGACGCCGAGGTCACGGTACCGGTGGGAGCCACGGTCGTCGTCCGGTCGGTCGCGGGCTCGGTCACCGCCACGGAGCTGGACGTCTCTTCGTTCGACGCGAGGGTGCAAGCCGGTGACGTCACGGCCTCGTTCGACTCGGCACCCGACTCGATCCGCGCCGAGTCGAGCGCTGGCAGCCTGACGCTGTCGGTGCCGTCGACGAGCTACCGCGTGGACGCCGGCACGGACCTGGGCGGAACCCGGGTCGACGTCGTGGAGGACCCAGGTTCGGCGCGCTCGATCTACGCGCACACCGAGGTCGGCGACGTCCGTGTCGCCCGCCTCTAGCGCAGCGGGTACGCGTCCGCTGCTCGAGCCCGAGGTCGACGCTGTCCAGCCGAGTAGGGTGCGCGGCGTGCAGCCGCTGCGGGTCGTCCTCTGCGACGACAGCTTCCTGGTCCGCGAGGGGGTCGCGGCGCTGTTCGCGGACACGCCGGACATCGAGCTCGTCGAGACGGTCACCGACGCCGCCTCGCTGCTCCGGGCCGTCGCGGGGCTGGCCCCCGACGCTGTCCTCACCGACATCCGCATGCCGCCGTCCTTCACGGACGAAGGCATCGTCGCTGCCAGACGCATCCGTCGCGAGCATCCGGACGTCGGCGTCGTGGTGCTGTCGCAGTACGCCGAGCCGCAGTACGCGTTCGAGCTCCTGGCGGACGGCGTCGCTGGGCTCGGCTACCTGCTGAAAGAGCGCGTGTCCCAGCTCGACGAGCTGGTCCGCGCGCTGCACGACGTGGCCCGCGGCGGGTCGGCGCTCGATCCGAAGATCATCGAGACCCTGCTGGCCCGCAAGGACCACGAGGAGAACACCCCGCTGCTCGGACTCACCGAGCGCGAACGGGAGGTGCTGCAGGAGGTTGCGACCGGCCGCAGCAATGCTTCGGTCGCGAAGACCCTGTTCATGAGCGAGCGCGCTGTCGAGAAGCACATCGGCTCGGTGTTCCAGAAGCTGGGCCTGGCCGAGGAGGACGGGCTCAACCGCCGAGTGGCGGCGGTCCTGGCCTTCCTCGAGGCCAGCGGCGAGCCGCGCCGGGGCTGAGTCACCCGCGGCCGGCGTCGGCCCACACTCGGCGAAGCCGGCCTGGGCCGAGCTCCCCCTTCGTCGCGAAACCGGCGGCGCCGCTGTTCCTCCAGTCGACCTCGTCCTCGGCGTAGGTGGACATGAGCACGACCACCGGGGCGTCGGCACCGGACCGGATGAGCCGCGTGGCCTGCACACCTGACAGGCCGGGCAGGTGGACGTCCATCAGGACGAGCGACGGGCTCAGGGTGCGCACGGCCGCCAGCGCCTCCTCCCCGGTACCGACAGCTCCGACCACGACGAAGCCGGGGCTCTCCCCGAGCAGCGCAGCGAGCACGTCCCGAAACGGCTCGTGGTCGTCGACCACGAGCACCCGAACGACGTCCACGTGCCCACCTCCACAGTCCAGGTGACCACGTCTGCTCGCCGGCGGACATCGTGCTAGCACCACCATCGGCGGGTCGGGCATGATGAGGCCGCGGCGACAGGAGTCAGCATGCGCACGCGTTCGCGACCGCCAGGTGTGGACGACCCGGCCGACCGACTCGGGCCTCGACCGGCCTTGCTCGCCGCCGTCGGCGTCGCCGGTCTGGCGGCGGCCAGCACGTCCGTCGGCTTGTCGCTGGAAAACGACCAGGAGCAGCCCGCGATCCAGGTGGTGCTCACGACGTGGATCACTCTCCCGTACGTTCTCAGTGGTCTGATCGCCTGGCGGCGCCGCCCGCGGAGCCGGTTCGGCCCGCTCCTGGTCGCAGCCGGGTTCGGGATGGCGCTGTCGACCCTGCAGTGGGCCACCGTCCCGGCCCTGCACACGGCGGGCCAGCTGTTCGACCTGCTGCCGGCGGTGCTCTTCCTGCACGTCTACCTCGCCTACCCGTCGGGGCGGCTCGTCGGACGCTACGAGCGCGCCCTCGTCGGCGTCGGATACGTGGCCGCGCTGGGGCTGCAGCTCGTCACCCTGCTGCTCGGCGGTTTCGACCCGCTCGACGTCTTCACCGTCTCCACCCAGCCGGCGCTGGCGGAGTGGATCCACCACGCCGAGCTCATCACGCTGAGCGTGACCTGCTTCGCGGGTGTGCTCGTGCTGGCCTCGCGCCAGGTCGAGGGCGGGCGGATGTCGCTGCGTCCGGCCGCGCTGCTCATCGACACGTTCGCGCTGGGGCTGGTCGCCCTCGGCTTCCTCCTGCTGGCCGGCGCGTACCAATGGACCGTCTTCTCCCAGCTGCGCCTGTTCGCCTTCGCGGCGATCGGGCTCGCACCGGTCGCCTTCCTGTTCGGCGTCCTCGACGCTCGGCTGGCTCGGTCCGGGGTCGCCGACCTGATGGTGGCGCTCCGCGCGAACCCGACCGTCGATCTCCGGGAGCCGCTCTCGCTCGCGCTGCGCGACCCGTCGTTGCAGGTCGCCTACTGGCTGGCGCAGTACGGCAGCTGGGCGGACGGGGACGGCAACGCCGTCACCCTGCCGACGGAGGAGGACGTACGTGCGACCACGCTCATCGACCTCGACGGCGAGCACGTGGCCGCGCTCGTCCACGAGCCGTCGCTGCAGGACGAGCCCGAGCTGCTGGACGCCGTCAGCGCAGCCGCCGCCCTCGCCCTGCAGAACGTCCGCCTGCAGGTCGAGCTGAAGGCACGCCTCCAGGAGCTGCAGGGCTCGCGCAGCCGGGTGATCGAGGCGGGACAGACCGAGCGCAAGAGGCTCGAGCGAAACCTGCACGACGGCGCCCAGCAACGGCTCGTGGCCCTGTCGCTCGAGCTGGCCCTGCTCGGTAACCGGTTGGGCGACGACCCGGACGCCCGCGCACGGCTGGACCGGGCCA
Source organism: uncultured Actinomycetota bacterium (assembly GCA_963711005.1). Taxonomy (GTDB): domain Bacteria; phylum Actinomycetota; class Actinomycetes; order Prado026; family Prado026; genus CAVQCJ01. Next base: position 535,102 of record CAVQCJ010000002.1, read on the forward strand.
AGGACGAGGTCGCGCAGTCCCTCGCCGAGCTTCGCGACCTCGCGCGCGGGATCCACCCGGCCGTCCTCACCTCGCACGGACTGGCGGTCGCCCTGCAGTCCCTGATCGGACGTTCCAGCGTGCCGGTCCGGCTCACCGTCCGGCTGACCGGCCGCCCGCCCGAGCCGGTGGAGGTCGCCGTCTACTACGTCGTGAGCGAGAGCCTGGCGAACGTGGGCAAGCACGCCCAGGCCAACGAGGTGAGCGTGACGGTCGTCGAGGAGGACGGGCGCGTGCTGGTCGAGGTCGTGGACGACGGGACGGGCGGCGCGGACACCGAGGCGGGGTCGGGGCTGCGCGGCCTCGCCGACCGGGTCGAGGCGTTGGGTGGTCGCCTTCGGATCTGGTCACCCGCGGGCCAGGGCACGCGACTCCAGGCGGACATCCCCTGCTCCTGACGGGAGAGGCGGAAAACCGCACCCGATCCGGCGGGCTGCCCCACCGCGGCCCCCGCCAGACCGATGCGACCTTCGTCGGGTCCCACCCACCGACGAGGAGCAGCGATGAGGACCCGAGTCATCCAGGAAACGAAGCCGGCCGGCACCGTCGCACCGACGATCCAGGTCCACGACCTGACCAAGGACTACGGCGACGTCCGTGCCGTCGACCACCTCAGCTTCACTGTCTCGCCCGGTACCGTCACCGGGTTCCTCGGACCCAACGGCTCGGGGAAGACCACCACGCTGCGCGCCCTGCTCGGCCTGGTGACGCCCACCTCGGGGAGCGCCACGATCTGCGGTCGCTCGTACGGGGCGATCGCCGACCCGCTCCGCGAGGTCGGCTCGATGCTCGAGGCCGCGGCACACCCGGGGCGCACGGCCCGCAACCACCTGCGCATCGTCGCGGCCGAAGCCGGCGTGCAGCGCAGCCGGGTCGAGGACATGCTCGAGCTGGTCGAGCTGAGCAGCTCGGCCGACCGCCGGGTCGGCGGCTTCTCGCTCGGCATGCACCAGCGGCTCGGCCTCGCCGCAGCGCTGATGGGCGACCCCCAGGTCCTGGTGCTCGACGAGCCGACCAACGGGCTCGACCCGGAAGGCATCCGCTGGCTGCGCACGTTCGTGCGGGCACTGGCAGCGCAGGGCCGAACGGTCCTGCTCTCGAGCCATGTGCTCGCCGAGGTCGCGCAGACGGTCGACGACGTGGTTGTCATCGACCAGGGCCGGCTCGTCCTCCAGGCGCCGCTGTCGGAGCTCTCCGGCCGGCCCAGCGAACAGCGGGTTCGGGTGCGTACCGCCCAGCCGCAGCTCCTGGCCGCCACCCTCGCCGACCGGGGCATGACCTCCACCGCCGACCAGGCCGGCACCCTCACCGTCTCCGGAGGTGAGCAGGCGGCCATCGCCCAGCTCGCTCTCGACCACGGGATCCTCGTGTACGAGATCACCGCCGAGGCAGTCAGCCTCGAAGAGACCTTCCTCGAGCTCACGTCATCCGCGACCAAGGAGGCCCAGCGATGACTGCCATCGTCCGCGCACAGGTCATCGCGTTGCGCACCCTGCGCACGTCGTACGTCGTCCCGCTCGCACTGCTGGCTCTCGTCGTGTTCATCAACGTCGGCTCGTTCGCGGAGGCCGGCAAACCGGACCTCACGACGCCGGCGCAGCTCCGGGAGCCGATCATGGCGGGCATCGGCATCTTCGTCGCCGTCGGGCTCGCATTGCTGGCCGCGGCCCGCATGGCCGGCGAGTACAGGTACCGCACGATCACCCCGCGGACGCTCGCCGCACCGCGGCGGACGTCGATCCTCGGCGGCTTCGTCCTCGTGTACGGGCTGTTCGCGGCCGTCGTCGGCGCCGTCGCCGTCGCGGTCGGGCTCGGTGTCGCGGTCCCGATGACGTCGGCCAAGCACCTCACCCTGGGGCTGACGCCAGCCGACCTCGCCGCCGCGCTGCTCGCCATCGTGCTGTTCTCGGTGATCGGCGTGAGCACGGCGGTCATCGTCCGCAGCCAACCGGCGACGGTTCTCCTGCTGGTCGGAGCGTTCTTCGTCGAGCGGCTGCTCTCACTGGTGCTGGGAAACCTCACCGCCTACCTGCCGTACAGCCTCCTCACGCCGTTGCTCGGACTTCAGGGCGCGACGATCTCGCGCACGACCGCTGCGTGCACCCTCCTCGGGATCACCGTGGTGATCGCAGCCGTCGCGTCGATCACGATCACCCGGCGAGACGTGCACTGATGGACACCGCGACGATCCATCGCCGGGTGGGCGAGACTCCGGTCTCGACGGCGCGCCGACCGATCACGGTGCTGCGCCGGATCCCCTTCACGCTCACGGTGGTCCTCGGGCTGCTCGTGGTCGGCGTCGCGACCGGCACGTTGTGGTCCGCGCTCGGCGGGCGCCCGCTGTTCGACGTCGTCGCCTACGGGCTGCCTGCCTTGGAAGACGGCCGGTGGTGGACCCCCGTCACCGGAGCCTTCTTCGCCCTGAACCCTCTCGAGTACGTCCCGGTGGTCGGCGGTTTCCTGCTGCTGGCCGGGTTCGCGGAGCTGCGGCTCGGGACCCGACGCACGGCGATGGTGACCGTCGTCCTCCAGCTGGGCGCCGTGCTGGCGGCCTCCAGCTTCCTGGCTCTGACGCGCGGACACGGCTGGCCCTGGGCCGACGAGCTGTCCCGACAGCTCGACGCCGGCTTCTCGGCCGGTGCGCTCGGCGTCGCAGCCGCCGCCTCGGTCACCCTCGCCTCCCCATGGCGGGGGCGGCTGCGAGCCGTCCTGCTGTCCTACGGCCTGGTGTCCTTGATGTACGTCGGCGCGATCTGGGATGTCGAGCATGTCATCGCGATCTTCGCGGGCCTGCTCTGGGGACCGTTCCTCGTGGGTCGGCGACCCACGCTGAAGGCGCCGTCGCTCAGCCGGCACGAGCTGCGGTTCCTGGCCGCCGGCGGCTTCGTCGTCGCCGCGGCGGCGTCGCTGCTGGCCGGGATGGGCCACGGAGGTCCACTGGCCACGGGCGCGAAGGACACGGTGACCTTCCCGACCACGGGCGTCATCGGCGCTCTCGTCTGGCTGCTGGTCGCCAACGGGGTGCGCAAGGGGCGTCGCCGCGCCTGGCGCTGGGCGCTGGCCTTCACCGGCCTGATCATGCTCGTGATCGTCGCCTACGGGGCCGAGCTGATCGCCTTCCACGAGCCTGGTTGGCCGCTGGCCGTCTACTCGTTCCTCATCGTCGGGACCCAGCTCACGATCCTGGTCGCGGGGCGGCGAGCCTTCCGCAACCCCTCCCGACGCCGGGCCCGCAGGACCGCGGGCTCGCTGCTGTCCGCCCCGGGCGAGGACCAGCGCGCCGCTGCGCGAGAGATGCTGCGGGCGGAGGGGACCGTCAACCGCCTGGCCTGGATGACGACGTGGCCGGAGAACCGCTGGTTCACCGAGGACGGACACGGCGGCGGGTACGTGGCCTACCGGCCGCACGCCGGCGTCGCCATCGGGCTCTGCGACCCCGTCGCCGCGTCCCCCGGACAGCGGACCGCACTGTTGACGGCGTACGCCGACAAGGTCCGGGCCGCCGGGCTGCTGCCGTGCCTGTTCTCCGTCACCCAGGAGGCAGCCGACCACGCGACGTCGCTCGGCTGGAACGCGCTGCAGGTCGCGGAAGAGGCCGTGATCGACCTTCCGGCGCTCGAGTTCAAGGGCAAGGCCTGGCAGGACGTGCGGACCGCGCTCAACCAGGCGGACAAGCTCGGCATCATCCACCGGCTGGGTCCGCTCTGCGAACAGCCGCGGGGAATCCAGGTGCAGGTGCGGGCCATCTCCGAGGCCTGGATGGGCGACAAAGGGCTGCCCGAGATGGGCTTCACCCTGGGTGGCGTCGACGAAGCCATGGATCCCGACGTCCGCGTCGGCCTTGCTGTCGACGGCGACGGGACCGTGCACGGCGTCACCTCGTGGATGCCCGTGCACGCGCCGGGCGGCGGCGCCCCGGTGGGCTGGACGCTGGACGTGATGCGCCGTGCACCCGACGGCTTCCGCTACACCATGGAGTTCCTGATCGCGTCGGCCTGCCTCGCGTTCAAGGACGAGGGCGCGGTCCTGGTGTCGCTGTCGGGGGTGCCCCTGGCCAAGGCCGGCGCGCATGACTCAACCGTCGAGCGCACCGGGCTCGACTCGTTCCTCGACACCTTGGGTGCCACGCTCGAGCCGTACTACGGGTTCCGCTCGCTCCAGGCTTTCAAGTCCAAGTTCCAGCCGAGGTACGAGCCGCTGTACCTGGTGTTCCCCGACGAAGCGGCGCTGCCGCGGATCGGGATCGCGCTCAGCCGCGCGTACCTGCCCGAAGCGGGGGTCCGCGACCTGATCTCGCTGGCCAGGCAGTGACGCCGGCGCACATCCCTCACCCACGACGTCGCCGGTCCGCGAGCTACAGAAGCTTCTTGTGAAGGACTGCTATGTGCTGGCCCGTGCTGCTGGTGAACGTTTCCTGCAGGGTCCATCCGCACCGCTGGTAGAACCCGAGTGCAAGGTCGGTGCCGACCCAGGTTTCGGCGACCTGATGCTCGGCAGCCCACCGCTCCAGATGCTGCAGCAACGACCGCCCCACTCCTCGCCCCCGGCGATCCCGGCGGACGATCATGCCGGTCACCCAGGGAGTGGTGTCATGCCGCTCGTCCAGGTCGTACGTGTCCAGGCCGACCGCGCCCACCACCTCGTCGGCCGGGTCGCGCGCGACGAACGTCACCGGGAGCTCTTCCCTGCCTGCCTCACGAACCGTGGTCTCGAGCCACCAAGCCGGGTCCTCCGGCTCCGGAGGACGCCCCCACTCCTGCCACCTCATCTCGGCCACAGCCGCCGCCGACTCGAGAGAGTCCGCCAGCAGGGTCACGGTGAGCGCCATCCGGCCAGGTTAGGTGAAGCCCGACATTCCCCCTTCGGACACTCGTGCTGTCAGGAGAACTTGGCCTCGCACTTCGGGCAGCGCGCGTAGGGAGCCTCGGCGTCGTACGGCGAATCGGGGAACGCGTGCAGCGAGTCCTTGATCGACTCCCCGCAGAGAGTGAGGCGGTCCTGGCCCCGGACGGCGGCATGAAAGGGCGGCTCAGGCTCGAAGGCGCCACGATCCAGGTGCGAGGTGACCCGATGCCTGACGGGTCGGCGCGCGGCGGCCACGTAGAGATCCATGGGCGGGAGACTACGGTGCCTGCGCTACGGGGAACGGTCGGGCGCCGGAGCTCCCTGGGGATCGGACAGCGGCTGGATCTCGGAACCCGTCACGAACATGTCCCTGAGATCGGAGCGGTAGCCGACCCCGTTCGTCCACCGGTACTCGTGGTCAGTGGCGGCGGCCTGAACCCAGTACTCCTGGGACCAGAACAGGCGATCCTTCTCCTGCGCCGCCAGGTGCTCGGGGTGGTTACGCCACACGTGCAGGGCTTCCAGCGAGTCGAACCGCACGACGAGCAGATCCTCACCGGCATCGGACACATACGAGTTGTAGGAGATGAAGCCCGGGATCGACGCGACGATCTCTCGCATCCGGACCGAGGTCCGGCCGTACTCCTCCTCGTCGACGTCCGGACGGTCGACACCTGAGAACAGGACGACGATCACCAGGGCCAGCTCATCATCGCCGGAGCGTACCGCCGGACCCACCGCGCCGGAGGCGGCGGGACTTTGGGCCATGCCCGGCGGCACTCGGACGGCCTAGGATGAGCGACACGGACCATCCACCGACCCCAGCAAGTCGGGCAGCGGAAGGCTCGTACGGCCCCCCGCCGCCGCTCCTCCCCGGGAGATCGGGCAGCGGGGGGTTTCTGTTCGGCGTCGCTGACCGGCGACGCCGCGAACCGGCGGGACGGGTCAGCCGGGCTCGCCGTCGGCGGCGTCCACGGCAGTCAGCCACTGCCCTTCGAGAGCCGTCGTCTCGGCGGCCAGCGCACGCAGCTGCGCGTCGAGCTCGGCGATGCGCACGTGGTCGGTCGCGTGCTGCGCCATCTGTGCGTGCAGAGCGGTTGTCTGGTCAGCGAGCCGGCCGAGCCTGCGTTCGATCCTGGCCAGGTCCTTGCGCGCCGCCCGTGCGGCTGCGGCCGTCGACTCGGCCGCGCCGGCAGAGCCCGCGGCTGCCACGGGCGCGTCCGCGAGCGCAGCGGCACGCAGCCGCAGGTACTCCTCGACGCCGCCCGGCAGGTCGCGCACGGCGCCGTCCCCGAGCAGGCCGACCGTCCGGTCGCAGACCCGCTCGAGGAAGTAGCGGTCGTGCGACACGACGACGAGGGTGCCCGCCCAGCCGTCGAGCAGGTCTTCGACGGCGTTCAGCGTCTCGACGTCGAGGTCGTTCGTCGGCTCGTCGAGCAGCAGGACGTTGGGGCCGGCCATGAGCAGCCGCAGCAGCTGCAGCCGCCGTCGTTCCCCGCCGGACAGGTCTGCGACCGGCGTCGACAAGCGCTCGCCGGTGAACCCGAGGCGCTCGGCCAGCTGGCGCGCGGTGAGCTCGCGGCCATTGCCCAGGTCGACGACGGGGCGCACGTCCTCGACCGCCTCGAGCGCGCGCAGGCCCGGCGGGAGCTCGGCCACACTCTGGGACAGGTAGCCGGCCCGCACCGTCCGACCGACCCGGACCCGGCCGGCCGACGCCCTGACCTCACCTGCGAGCAGCCGCAGCAGCGTCGTCTTGCCGGCGCCGTTGACCCCGACCACCCCCACGCGGTCACCGGGGCCCAACCGCCAGGTCACGTCCTGCAGCAGCCGTCGACCACCCAGCTCGACAGTGGCGTCCTCGACGTCGTACACGCTCCGGCCGAGTCGCCGCCCGGCGGCGCCGACCAGCTCGACGGTGTCGCGCGGCGGCGGCTCGTCGGCGATGAGCGCGTTGGCCGCCTCGATGCGGAACTTCGGCTTGGACGTGCGGGCCGGTGGACCGCGGCGCAGCCAGGCGAGCTCCTTGCGCAGCAGGTTGCGCCGTCGCTCCTGGGCGGCGTCCGCGGCGCGCAACCGCTCAGTCTTGGCCAGCACGAACGCCGAGTAGCCGCCGTCGTACGCCTCGATCCCGCCGTCGACGACCTCCCACGTCACGTCGGCGACGGCGTCGAGGAACCAGCGGTCGTGCGTGATCGCGACCAGGGCGCCGCGGCGCGCGGCCAGGTGCCGGGCCAGCCAGTCGACGCCCTCGACGTCGAGATGGTTGGTCGGCTCGTCGAGCAGCAGCAGGTCGGGATCGTCCACGAGCAGCGCGGCGAGCGCGACCCGCCTGCGCTCGCCGCCGGACAGCGGACCGACCGCGGCGTCCAGGTCGAGCGGACCGAGCAGGACGTCGACGACGGCTCGGGTCCCGGCGTCCGAGCGCCAGGCGTGGTCGGGCCTGGAGCCGACCACGGCGGCGCGGATGGTGCCGGACCCCGGGAGCCGGTCGTCCTGGGACAGGAAGCCGACCCGCAGCCCGCCGGTGTGGGTGACCCGGCCGGCGTCCGGCGTACGGGCGCGGGCCAGCACCTCCAGCAGGGACGTCTTGCCGCTGCCGTTGCGACCGACCACACCGATGCGGTCGCCGTCACCCACGCCCAGCGAGACCGTGTCGAGCAGGACGCGCGTGCCATAGGCGAGCCGTACGTCCTCGAGGTTGACCAGGTTGACCACCGGTGCCGCCAACCCAGTCACCGCGCCGTCGGTGCCGACGCCTCGACGACGCGCGCTCCGGGGACCGGACCCTCGGCCCGCCGTACGGTCCGGCAGACGCCGGCGGCCGACAGCGCCACGGCCAGGTCGATGGCGTGCTCACCGTCGCGGGCGAGGAACGCGCAGGTCGGGCCGGAGCCGGACACCACCGCTCCGAGCGCGCCGAACTCCTCGCCGACGTCGAGGGTGAAGCGCAGCTGCGGCCGCAATGACAGGGCTGCCGGCTCGAGGTCGTTCTCCAGCGCGGCCCCGAGCTGTTCCGCGTCGCCTGCGCGCAGCGCGGACATCAGCTCGTCGGACATCCGCGGCTCCGGGCGGAACGTGTCGACGGCCATGCGGTCGAACGCGGCGTACACGTCCTTGGTCTCGAGCCCGGAGTCGGCGAAAGCGAACACCCAGTGGAACCGGCCACGGGCCAGCGCGGACGTGAGCCGAGCGCCGGTGCCTATCCCTACGGCGGTACCGCCGAGCAGAGCGAAGGGGACGTCCGCACCCAGACCGGCCGCCAGCTCGGCGAGCTCGGAGGGGTCCAGGTGCAGTCCCCAGAGGCTGTCGCAGGCGACCAGGGCGCCCGCGGCGTCGGCACTGCCGCCGGCCATCCCACCGGCCACCGGGATGTCCTTGCGCAGGTGCAGCCGGACGTCCGGCGACACCCCGGCCAGCTCGGCGAGCGCCCGCACCGCGCGGACCGCCAGGTTCCGCGCGTCCACGGGCAGCCGGCCGGCACCCTCGCCCTCGACAGTCACGCTCACCCCGGCCGGGCCGGGACCGGCCGTCACCTCGTCGTACAGGCTCACGGCGTGGAAGACGGTGACCAGCTCGTGGTAGCCGTCCTGCCTCGTTGCGCCGACAGACAGCTGCAGGTTGACCTTGGCGGGGACCCGGACGGTCACCGGACGCGCAGCTGTCGGACGGGGCACGGCCACGACTCTAGGCGCCCACCCTGCGCCGGCGTTGCATACGGATTGGGGGCTATAGCCCCCAATCCGTATGCAACGCCGGCGGTCAGGCGGCGGTCGGGGCGGCGGTCGGGGCGGCGGTCAGGGCGGGGGCGGGCGGTGCTCGGCGATGCGGGCGAACTCGGTCACGTCCAGCTGCTCGCCGCGCGCGGACGGATCGACACCTGCCGCCCGCAGTGCCGTCTCGGCCGCTGCCGGGCTCCCGGCCCAGCCGGCCAGGGCGGCGCGCAGGGTCTTGCGCCGTTGCGCGAAGGCCGAGTCCACCACCGCGAACACCTCGCCGCGCGTCGCCGTCGTCTGCGGCGGCTCCCGTCGCACCAGCGCGACCAGCCCGGAGTCGACGTTGGGCGCCGGCCAGAACACGGTGCGCCCCACGGAGCCCGCCCGGCGCACGTCCGCGTACCAGCGCGCCTTCACCGACGGGACCCCGTACGTGCGGGAGCCCGGCCCGGCCGCGAGCCGCTCGGCCACCTCGGCCTGCACCATCACCAGCACGCGGTCCAGGGACGGCAGCAACTCCAGCAGGTGCAGCAGGACCGGTACCGCGACGTTGTACGGGAGGTTCGCGACGAGCGCGGTCGGTGGGCCACCGGTCAGGTCGGCCGGACCGATCCGCAACGCGTCAGCCGTGACCACGTGCAACCGGTCGGCGACGGTCGGCGCGCGGTCCGCCACCGTCCGCGGCAGCTGGTCGGCGAGCAGCGGGTCGATCTCGACGGCGATCACGGCCGCGACCTCCGGCAGCAGCGCCAGCGTCAACGAGCCGAGCCCCGGACCCACCTCGAGCACCGTGTCGCCGGCCCGCAGCTGCGCCGTGCGCACGATGCGCCGGACGGTGTTCGGGTCGACGACGAAGTTCTGTCCGCGCCGCTTCGTCGGCGAGAGCCCCAGGGACGCCGCGATCGTGCGCACCTCCGCCGGGCCGAGCAGCGCGGCGCCGGCCCTCGACCCGGTCACCGCCGAGCGCGGCCGGTCAGAGGAGCTTGCCGCAGTACGGCCACGCCCCGGCACCGCCCCGCTGCAGGTACAGCAGCTTCGCCCGGTACGTCTGCTCGGCCGAGGACGCGTCGATCGGGCTCCCCTTCCCGCCGACGCCGTGCCAGGCACCCAGCGAGAACTGGTACAGGCCGAAGTACGTTCCGCTGCCGCCGACCGCCCGCGGGTTCCCGCCTGACTCGCAGTTCGCCAGCGCCCGCCAGTTCAGCGAGTCGACAGACGTCGCCGGGTAACCGGTCGAGGCCTTGGCGGTGTGCGGGCGGGTGCCGTACGCGACGACCTCGGGAAGCGGGTTGGCGACCAGCCGGCGCGACACCAGCCGCCGGGAGACCACCGCGCCGTCGTGCAGCGTGTAGCGCCAGACCTCGGTCCACCGGCCGGGGCGGCCCACCGACAGCACCCGGTGGGTCCCGACGTACAGCGAGCTCGTGGTGGTCTTCACGGTCGAGTACCCGATGGGAACCGCCCGCGCGACCATCCGGACCCCGGTCAGCACGACGGACACGTGCTCACCCTCGACCGGCGGCGACGTTGCGGGCACGGACAGCTGCGCGGTCGACCCGAGTCTGAGACCGGCCTGGGCCAACGCGTCGGCCCAGGTCGCGGCGGTCGTCACGAGCACGGTGGGATGCCCGCCGTACACGACGGTGACGGACTTGGGCATCCGCACGTCGAGGACGAGACCGGACAGCGGGATCCGCGCCGAGCGCGACACCGACAGGTACGCCTGCGCGAAGCGGTCCCCGAGCGCCTTCGCGAGCTGGTCGACGCTGGCCGCCGTCGTCCACAGCTCGTGCGCGACGCCGTCGACGACGAGCTGCACCGGACGACCTCGCAGCACGTCGACCCGCATGCCGTCGGCCAACGGTGCGGACGCCGACGGTGCGACCGTGTCGTGCGCGCCGACGGCGATGCCCTGCTGCTCGAGCACGGAACCGACCGTCGATGCGTAGGTGCGGACGTTGCGGGTGCTGCCGTCCACCTGCACCGTCACCGACTTGCCGGCGGTGACGTACGCGAGCGGACCGACCACCAGCACGGCGAACAACGCGCCGTGCAGGGCCACGGACCGGGGACGAACCCGCACACACACTCCAGCCCGAGCAGGTCCGGGCACGGGGGCGGCGGCGCGCAGACCAGTCCCCGCCGGCTCGGCCAGAAGGGGTTTGGGTGCGCACGGCCGGGGCTTCCCGATCCCGGCGGTCGCCGAAGACGCTAGCGAAGGCACCTGAGAGCGTCCACCTGGACGCGCACGGTGTGCGTGAGGCGTACCTCACTCCTCTACTTGACGTTGAGGGTTTGCACGGTCAGAACGGGCCGAAGACACGGGTCCCGGTGGCGTCGATCGCCGCGGCCATCTCGTTCTCGTCGATCCCCTTGACCTGGGCCATCGCGCGGACGGTCAGCGGGACCAGGAAGCTGGCGTTGGGGCGGCCGCGGTACGGCGTCGGGGTCAGGAACGGCGCATCGGTCTCGACGAGCGTCTGCTCCGGCGGCGTGACGACGAGCGCGTCGCGCAGACTCTGCGCGTTCTTGAACGTCACCGTGCCGGCGAACGACAGCACCCAACCCTGCTCGACGCAGGTGCGCGCCATCGTGACGTCACCGCTGAAGCAGTGGAACACCACGGTGCGCGGCGCACCCTCGTCGAGCAGCACGTGTACGACGTCCGCGTGCGCGTCGCGGTCGTGGATTACGAGCGCCTTGTCGTGCTCGCGCGCCATCACGATGTGCCGGCGGAACGACTCCTCCTGCACGTCACGTCCGACGCCGGCCCCGGTGCGGAAGTAGTCGAGACCGGTCTCACCGACTGCGCGCACGCGTTCGTGCGAGGCGAGCGCGTCGATCTCGTCCCACCCGGCTACGAGTGCGGCGCGACCGTGCTCGGCGTGGATGCGCGGCGCTTCGTTCGGGTGCAGCGAGACGCCGGCGACGATGGCTTCGTGCGCGGCCGCGGTGTCGACGGCCCAGCGCGCGCCGGGCAGGTCGCAGCCGATCTGCACGATCCTGGTCACGCCGACGGCCGTCGCCGCGGCGAGGGCCTGCTCGACGTCCATCCACGCGTCGCCGTCCCGCATGTCCAGGTGGCAGTGGCTGTCCAGGACCGGGGTCTGCAGCGGCTCGGGCGGCGGCGGGTACGTGCGGTCGCGGGAACGCTCCGAGGCGGGTCGTTCGCGCACGTCAGCCGCCGGCCTCGGCGCCCTCGTCCAGCCGCGGGAAGAGCACGGCGCCCTTGGTCACGGTGAGGCCGGCGGGCAACTGCCCCCACCGGCCGGAGTCGGCCAGCGGCTGGTCAGCGAGGGCTCCCAGGGCCGCCTGCGCGCCGAGCGAGTCCCACAGCGCCGCGCACGCCTTCGGCATCACCGCGTTGAGCAGGACCGCGAGCACCCGCAGCCCCTCGGCGGCGGTGTACAGCACCGTCTCCAACCGGGCGCGGTGCTCGGGCGACTTCGCCAGCTGCCAGGGCTGCTGCTCGGTGAGGTAGCCATTGAGCACGTCGACCAGCTCCCACACTGCGCCGAGCGAACCGGAGAAGTCGAGCTCGCCGACCCGTGCGTCCGCCTCGGCCGTCGCGGTGAGTGCGGCCGCCGCCACGGCTGCGTCGGCGGGACCGGGATCCGACGCGGCCGGCAGCACGCCGTCGCAGTACCGGACGACCATCGCGGCCACCCGAGAGGCGAGGTTGCCGAAGCCGTTCGCCAGCTCGGAGGTGTACCGCGCGGTCATGTCCTCCCACGAGAACGACCCGTCGGCGCCGAACTGGATCGCCCGCAGGAAGTAGTAGCGGAACGCGTCCGAGCCGAAGTGGTCGACGACCTCGGAGGGCGCGATCCCGGTCAGCTTCGACTTGCTCATCTTCTCGCCGCCGACGAGGAGCCAGCCGTGCGCGAAGACCTTGCGCGGCAACGGCTGGCCGGCGGCCATCAGCATCGCCGGCCAGATCACGGCGTGGAACCGCAGGATGTCCTTGCCCACCAGGTGCACGTCCGCGGGGAACGTCGTCGCGAACTGGTCGGCGCCCGGGCCGTCGGTGTCGCCGAGCCCCACCGCGGTGGCGTAGTTGAGCAGCGCGTCGAACCAGACGTAGAAGACCTGGTCGCGGTCCCACGGGACCGGGATCCCCCAGTCGAACGAGGACCGAGAGATGGACAGGTCCTCCAGGCCCTGCCGGATGAAGGAGAGCACCTCGTTGCGCGCGGAGGCCGGCTCCACCGCCTCGGGGTGCTGCTCGTAGTGGGCGAGCAGCCGGTCCGCGTACTTCGACAGCGGGAAGAACCAGTTTCGCTCGGAGAGCTCCTCGACCGGCCGGCCGTGGATGGCGCACACCTTGAGGCCGGCGTAGTCCCCCTCGCCGTCCAGCAGCTCACCGGGGAGCTTGAACTCCTCGCAGTGGACGCAGTACGGGCCCTCGTACAGGCCCTCGAAGATCTCGCCCGCGTCGTACAGGCCCTGCAGGAAGGCCTGGACACGATTGGTGTGGCGCTCCTCGGTGGTGCGGATGAAGTCGTCATTCGCGACGTCGAGGGTGCCGAGCACCGGCTTCCACGCGCTCTCGACCAGCCGGTCGCACCAGACCTGTGGGGCCAGCCCGGCCGCCTGGGCGCTGCGCAGGACCTTCTCGCCGTGCTCGTCGGTGCCGGTCAGGAACCAGACCCGCTCGCCGCGCTGCCGGTGCCAGCGGGTCAGGACGTCGCCGGCGACGGTGGTGTACGCGTGCCCGATGTGCGGCACGTCGTTGACGTAGTAGATCGGCGTCGTGACGTAGTACGCCTTCGGTCCGGCGGTCTCGGGCATGCATCCAGCCTATCCGCGCACCGCAACCCACTTCCCCTGCATCGGCCCGGCGAGAGTACGTCAGCCCGGTGGGGGCGGGCGGCGGGCGGCGACGACGGCGTCGTACACCTCCCGCTTGGGGACGCCGGTCTTCCGGGCCACCTCGGCGATGGCCGCCTTGCGGACCTGTCCGCCCTGCTCGAGCGCCTCGACCCGGGCCGCCAGCGCGGCGGGGTCCGGCGGTCCGGTCGCGTCGCCGTCCCCTCCGCCGGGTGCGGTCCCGGCGCCCCCGACGACAACGGTGATCTCGCCGCGCACCCCCTGCGCGGCCCACTCGGCTAGATCCCCCAGCGGTCCGCGGCGGACCTCCTCGTACGTCTTCGTCAGCTCGCGGCACACGGCGGCCGGCCGGCCGGGGCCCAGTGCCGACGCCATCGCGGTGAGCGTCACCGCGACCCGGTGCGGGGCCTCGAAGAACACCAGCGTGCGCGGGTCTTCGGCGAGCCCGGCCAGCCGTGCCGCCCGCTCCCCCGCCTTGCGCGGCAGGAACCCCTCGAACGCGAACCGGTCCACCGGCAGGCCCGACAGCGCCAGCGCGGTCAGCACGGCGCTCGGCCCGGGGACGGCGGTGACGCGGATGCCGGCGTCGAGCGCGGCGCGCACCAGGCGGTAGCCGGGGTCGGACACCGACGGCATCCCGGCGTCGGTGACCAGGACGACTCGGGCCCCCGCGGTCATGGCCGCGACCAGCTCGACCGCGCGGGCGGCCTCGTTGTGCTCGTAGTACGAGACCACTCGTCCGCCGGGGGTGACGCCCAGGGCGCGGACCAGCCGCTGCAGCCGGCGGGTGTCCTCGGCGGCGACGATGTCGGCCCGGGCCAGCTCGACGGCGAGGCGGGCCGGCGCGTCGGCCGGGTCGCCGATCGGGGTCCCGGCCAGGACCAGGACTCCGGACGCCGTGACCACGGACGCATCCTCGCAGGATTCGGCCCGGTGGCACCGGCGCGCTCGGCGGCTCGCCGGGCGACCACGTCCCTACGATGGCGCAGTGAGCGCGACGCTGACCGAGGAGCAGCTGCCGGAGGCCTCCGGTCCGGAACCGAGCGCGTCCTCGCGTCGTCGGCACGGCCGGGGCCGGATGGCCGACCGCCCGCCGCTGCGCGAGCGGCTCCACCCGGCGATGCCGGACGACACAGGGTGGGGCTGGGGCGGGCCGCTGCTCATCACCGCGTTCGCCGCCGTCATGCGGTTCTGGAACCTCGGCCAGCCCCGGGTGTTCTCCTTCGACGAGACCTACTACGTCAAGGACGCCCTGTCGCTGTGGCGGTACCACTACGAGCAGAGCTCGCTCGGGAACGCCAACGACCTGATCCTGTCCGGCAACACCAACGTGTTCACCGGCAAGGCGTCGTTCATCGTGCACCCGCCGGTGGGCAAGTGGGTCATCGGTGTCGGCGAGCACCTGTTCGGCGTCACGCCGTTCGGCTGGCGGTTCATGCCGGCGGTGCTCGGGACCGCGATGGTCCTGATGCTGTGCCGCATCGTGCGCCGGATGACGCGCTCCACGCTGCTGGGGTGTCTGGCCGGGCTGCTGCTCGCCGTCGACGGCCTGGCGATCGTCATGTCCCGTACCGCGCTCCTGGACGGCACGCTCGCGTTCTTCGTGCTCGCTGCGTTCGGCGCCCTGCTCATCGACCGGGACCGGGCCAGGTGCCGTCTAGCCGACTGGGCCGAGGCGCGCGGCGTGCTCACCCCGATGCCGTCCGGCGACGCGGGACCCCGGCTGGGCTGGCGCCCGTGGCGGCTGGGCGCCGGCCTGCTGCTGGGCCTGGCCTGCGCGACGAAGTGGAGCGGGATCTGGTTCGTCGTCGCGTTCGGCCTGATGACCGTCCTGTGGGACATGGGCGGGCGGCGCGCAGTGGGGATCCGGTGGCCGTTCGCGTCGATGGTCACGCGGGACTCGTGGGGGGCGTTCCTGTCGATCGTCCCGGTCAGCATCGCCGTCTACATCGTGAGCTGGATCCCGTGGATGCAGGCCTACCCCCACATGCACCTGGACGG
This sequence comes from uncultured Actinomycetota bacterium, assembly GCA_963711005.1. Taxonomy (GTDB): domain Bacteria; phylum Actinomycetota; class Actinomycetes; order Prado026; family Prado026; genus CAVQCJ01. The sequence continues at coordinate 550,533 of CAVQCJ010000002.1, forward strand.
CTGGGGCCTGAACCCCCGCGGTCCGTCCTTCCTGCCGCAGAGCTTCCGCGCGCTGCTCGACTACCACAGCCAGATGCTGTACTTCCACACGCACCTGACCGACCCGCACCCGTACGCGGCGAAGGCCGCCGGCTGGCTGCTCCAGGTGCGGCCGACGGCCTTCTGGTCGATCAACGACATGAAGAAAGGCACCGACGGCTGCACGGCCACGACCTGCGTGCGCGAGGTGACGTCGATCGGCACGCCGTTGCTGTGGTGGGCCGCAACGGCCGCCCTGGTCTGGCTCGTCTGGCGCTGGGTCGGCGCCCGGGACTGGCGGGCCGGAGCCGTCCTCGGCGCGGTGGCTGCCGGCTGGCTCCCGTGGGTGATCCTGTACCGGGACCGCACCATCTTCACGTTCTACGCCGTGGCGTTCGTGCCGTTCATGGTGATCGCCCTGGTGCTGCTGCTGGGACAGATCCTCGGGCCACGCGAGACCGTGTCGGCGACCCGGCGGACCTGGGGCGCGGCGGTTGTCGGCGGCTACGTGCTCCTGGTCGTCGCCAACACCGCGTGGCTGTGGCCGCTGCTGGTCGGCGACACGCTGCCGTACGCGTCCTGGCTACGGCGCCTGTGGTTCCGCGGCTGGATCTGATCCCCCACCGGCGGCCGGCTGGGTCGCCGCCGTGCTCTCCGCGTCCAGGTGGAAGCGGCCCGAGGAGAGCAGCCCCGACTCGTTGACGATCTTCGCTACCGCAGTGACAAGGAACAGCTGCCCCACGATGGCCTCCAGGACGGCGAACGTCTGCCCCGGGTTGGTGGCCGGCACCAGGTTGCCGTAGCCCGTGGTCGTCAGCGTGATGAAGCTGAAGAAGAGGTCGTCGGCCATGTCGCCGCGCCCCGACGAGCCGAAGAACGGCGGGCTGGTCTGGATCGTCCCGATCGCACGGTAGGCGAACGCGAAGAACATGCCGAGCATCGCGTACGCCGCGATCGCGGCGATCAGCGTCTGTAGGTCGATCTTCGGACGGGCTAGCGTGTGCCGCAGCAGCGAGATCGGCGCCACTCCGTACAGCAGCGCCGACAGCACGAAGACGGAGGACAGCAGCCACGAGTTCTCGTCCGTGGTCGGCCGGACGACCAGGCCGACCACACAGACGATCACCGTCAGCACGAGCATGACGTCGGTGGCCCGCAGCAGGAAGCGCCGGGCGTGCGCGACCCGCATGACCACCAGGAGCACGAACGCCTGCAGCAGCAGCACCAGGGCGACCCCGACCGGACCGAAGAACATGACGGACGCGACGTACGTGACCGCGATGAGCGTCACGATCACGCCGTAGCCCAGGTCGTCGGAGTCGCGCCACAACGAGGACAGTCGCCAGCGAGCCACAGCCCGCCACCCTACGCTGGGCGACCATGACCTCGCCCGTGTTCAGCACCGAACGGCTCGACATCCGCGCGTGGACCCACGCCGACGTCGACGCCATGTACGACATCTACCGGCGGTGGGAGGTGTCCCGCTGGCTCGGGGCCACCCCGAAGGTCGCGGCCTCGGTCGAGGAGATGCACTGGACGGTCGACCGGTGGTCGGCCCGCGCGCAGGCGCCGTTCGGGATCTGGGCCGTCGTGCCGCGGGACGAGGGCGTCCCGGTCGGGACGGTGCTGCTGGTGCCTTTCGTGGATCCGGCCTGCGACCCGCTGCCGGAGGTCGAGGTGGGCTGGCACTTCCATCCCGACGCGTGGGGCCACGGCTACGCGACCGAGTCGGCCCGCGGCGCCCTCGAGGTGGGCTGGACCGCCGGGCTGGACGAGATCTACGCGGTCGTGCACCCCGGGAACGAGGCGTCGGTCGCGGTCACCCGCCGGCTCGGGATGGAGCCGATCGGCCGGACCGAGCGCTTCTACGGCATCGAGCTGGACGCCTTCCGGATCGCCCGCCCCGAGGTCGCCGGCTGACGATCAGTCCAGGTCGAGCGTGTACCGGGTGGTCTACGAGTTGAACCGTCGACCCGGAGGCGCCACCCAGTCACTGACCACGCACACCGAGCTCACCTTCAGGTCCGGTGCCGGACAAGGTGCCGCGACACCGCCACACATCCAGGGCGCGACCGGTCCACCGATCACCTCGGCGAAGATGGAGGTGCGGGTCGGGAACGGAACCTGGCAGACGCTGCCACCGACCGTGGTCGGACCAGGTCGCTATCACTTCCCCCTGACCACCACCGCTGCCCAGGCCGGCGCCGGCGTCGACCTGAGGGTCACCGGGACCGACGCGAACGGCGGCCGGATCGTGCAGACGACGACCCAGACGTTCGTGGTCGCGTCATGATGAGCGGAGGGAGCATGACCCGACGGCAGGCCCGCATGATCCTCGTCGTGGCCGGAGCTGTGACTGGGCTGCTGACGGTGTCTCTGCCCGCAGGAGCCACCGTCCGCAGCGGCGGCCCGGCACCCATCGCTGCGGTGGAACGGGCGGCCTGCGGCACACCCGCACCCGGACACGCGACCTGCTTCGCGCGATTCAGCACGCCAGGCGCCGCGCAACCAGCGAGCACCATGGCGGGTGCGCGGGCCGCCGCCGGCCCGGCCGCGGTGGGCAAGCCGACGCGCGGCTACGGCCCGGCCGACATCGCGAGCATGTATGGCACCGACGCCACTCGCGGCGCCGGACAGACCATCGCCATCGTTGACGCGTACGACGACCCGCACGCCGAAAGCGACCTGGCCGCATACCGCTCGGCTTGGGGCCTGCCCGCATGCAACGCCGCAACCGGCTGCTTCCGCAAGGTCAACCAGCGCGGCGGGTCCGCGCCACCGGTCCGCAACGGGGGGTGGGGTCTGGAGATCTCCCTGGACCTGGACGCGGTGTCCGCCGCCTGCCCGAACTGCTCCATCCTGCTCGTCGAAGCCGACACAAACACTTACGACGACCTCGGCCAGGCCGTGAACGAGGCCACCAAGCTCGGGGCGAAGATCGTGTCCAACTCCTACGGCGGCTCGGAGTTCACCGGAATCCTGGGCCTGGGCCGCAAGTACTACACCCACGCCGGTGTCGCCATGGTCGTCGCCACCGGCGACACCGCCTTCGGACCCGCCAACTTCCCCGCCTCCTGGACCCGCTCGATCGCCGTGGGCGGCACCTCGGTCACCAAGACCGCGACCGGGTGGTCGCACACCGCATGGAGCGGAACGAGCAGCGGTTGCTCGGCGTGGGTGGCCAAACCAGCCTGGCAGAAGGACGGCCACTGCCTGATGCGCACGATCGCCGACGTGTCGGCGCTGGCCGACCCGGACACCGGCCTGGCGGTGTACGACACGTTCGACGTCCCGGCCACCCTCGGGATCCCCAACGGCTGGATCGTCGGCGGCGGCACCAGCCTGGCAAGCCCGCTCGTCGCAGCCATGATCGGCCTGGCCGGCAACGCCGCGACCATGACCACCGCCAGACCGATCTACACCCACGCAGGCTCGCTGCTCGACGTCACCACCGGGTCGAACGGAGTCTGCGGCGGCGACTACCTGTGCAACGCCACCAACGGGTACGACGGACCAACCGGAATGGGAACACCCCGCGGGACCCATGCACTATGAGCCGCGGCATACAGCCGGGCTGATCTTCCTACCGCCGTCGTGGTGGAGCTGAGGGGATTCGAACCCCTGGCCCCCTCGATGCGAACGAGGTGCGCTACCGGACTGCGCCACAGCCCCAGACGAGTGCCGAGGATAGCAAGGCGGACGGACCCCTCCGAACCGGCGGCGAGCCGGTCGCTCAGTCGCCGACCGCCCGGAGCCGCTCGACGAGGACCTCGCCGGTGACGATCCCGTCCCGCTCGACGGCGGCCTGCGCGGCGGCCTGGGCCGCAGCCCGGGCGGCGGACGGAGCGGCCGGCAACGGCTCACCGGTCTGGTCGTCGATCTCCACCAGCTCGTCCTCGCCCAGGTGCCCGGACGTCCAGGAGCCCGGCTTGGTCAGGTCGATCACGCGCACCGAGCGCGGGGCCTTGGGGGCCAGCACGTACGTCGGCAGCGGCACAGCCACCGGCGACCAGGCGTTGTCCGCCACAGCGTCGTAGAACGCCGGGTCGGCGGGCACCGGGACCGCCGGGACGGCCGGCCGGGCCGGCACCCAGGTCTCGACGACGTACTGGTCGAACGGCCGTTCCGGCTCGCTGGCCACGGGCGGGCGCCGGGTGGCGAAGTCGCCGCTGGCCAGGGTCTGCGCCGCGGCCGCCCGCCGCTCGCGGCGTTGCGCGGCAGCCCGGGCGCGCCGGGCGGCCATCTCGCGCGTACGAGCGCGGCGGGTGGAGTGCGAGACCTGCGCGAGGAACCCGAGCAGCAGCACGAAGGGCAGCAGGGCCGTCCACAGCGGCACGATCTTGAGCGCGCCCAGCAGCACGAGCAGCACGGTGACCGCCGCCAGCCCCAGCACCGTGCGCCGGCGCCGGACCGCGGCGCGGGTGGTCGCGGAGAGCTGGTCGGCCGCCCCGTCGGGCACGGCCCGGGTGGCGTTGCGCCGTGGGACCAGCACTTCGCGGCGGTCGCCGCCCGGTTCCCGCCTCGACAGGGTCCGCATCGCGCCCTGGAAACGGTCGACGGAACGGGACTCGGTCACCTCGTCATGGCGGCGCAGCCACATGGGCACCAGGACGGCTGCCCACAGCACCACGATGACTGCGTAGATCACACCGCCTCCCACCTGCCAGACGTTAGGCGCCAGCGGGTGGTTGCTCACGCATTGCGAGGGGGTGTGTCGCGGAGGTAGCGGTGCCACCGGGCGAGCAGCCCGCCGGGCACCTCCTCCCGGGTGAGGGCGAAGGACAGGTGGTCCCGCCAGTCGCCGTCGATGTGCAGGAACCTCGGCCGCAGACCCTCCGCCCGGAACCCCAGCTTCTCCACGACGCGCAGCGACGCGGTGTTCTCCGGCCGGATGTTGATCTCCACCCGGTGCAGACCGATCCCGAAAAGGTGGTCTGCGGCCAGCGCGACCCCGGTCGGGGTGATCCCGCGTCCGGCCACCTCCCGGTCCACCCAGTAGCCGATGTGGGCCGACCGCAGCGACCCCCAGGTGATCCCGCCCACGGTCAGCTGGCCGACCAGGTCGCCTCGCCAGGTCAGCACGAACGGCATGATCCGACCGGCTCGCGCCTCCCCGGTGAGGGTCCGGACCATGTGCCCGAACGTCGGCGGCTGGTCCGCCCGGCCGGCGGGAGACGTCGCGTCCCATGGCTTGAGCCACTCGGCGTTGCGGGCGCGGGCGGCCCGCCACTCGACCCGGTCCCGGAGCCGGATCGGCCGCAGGCCGACGTCGCCGTCGCGCAGCTCGACCGGCCAGCCGGCGGTCAGTGGTCCCCTCCACCGATCTGGTCGACCGCGTGCGCGAGGACCGGCCCCAGCGCGGCGAGCGCGTCCCGTGCACCGCCGGTCGAGCCCGGCACGTTGACCAGGAGGGTGACGCCGGCGATCCCGGCCACCCCGCGGGACAGTGCAGCCGCCGGGACACCGTGGGCGACGCCGTACGCGCGGATCGACTCGGCCAGGCCGGGGACCTCGCGGTCGAGGACGAGCCTGGTCATCTCGGGCGTCCGGTCGGTCGGCGTCAGGCCGGTGCCGCCGGTGGTCAGCACGAGGTCGTACGCCTGCGCCACGGCGGCGCGCAGCGCGGTCTCGACCGGCTCCCCGTCGGCGACGACGACAGGGCCGTCGACCTCGAAACCGAGCGCGGCCAACCCGTCGACGAGCAACGGCCCGGACCGGTCCGGGTAGACGCCGGCCGCCGCGCGGTTCGAGCAGGTGACGACCAGGGCGCGCATCTACGTCCCGTCCCTGGTCCAGCGGCCGGTCTGGCCGCCCGTCTTCTCCTCCACCCGGACGTCGGTGATGACTGCGGCCGGGTCGACCGCCTTGACCATGTCGACGAGCGCGAGCCCGGCGACGGCCACGCAGGTCAGCGCCTCCATCTCGACACCGGTGCGGTCCGCGGTGCGCACCGTCGCCGTGATCAGCACGGCGTCGTCGTCGACCTCGAGGTCGACCGTGACCGCGTGGATGGCGATCGGGTGGCACAGCGGGACGAGGTCAGGCGTGCGCTTGGCGGCCTGGATGCCCGGCGATGCGGGCCACCGCGATCGCGTCGCCCTTGGGCACCCCGACGCCGCGCAGCAGCCCGACCACCGCCGCGGAGACGACGACCCGGCCGGTCGCGGTGGCGGTGCGGACCGAGACCTCCTTGGCCGAGACGTCGACCATGCGAGCCGCGCCGGACGCGTCGACGTGGGTGAGAGCGGTGTGGATGTCGTCCCCCGGCGCGGTCATGACAGCCGGCGCTCCAGAACCATCACCGTCACCGTCCCGCCCGCGGGGACCTGCGAGACCGCCTCCGGGACGACGATCAGGGCGTTGGCATGGGCGAGGTCGTTGACCAGGTGCGACCCCTGGGCGGCGGCCGGGCGCACGACGTACCGTCCGTCCTCCACGCCGAGCCAGCCGCGCGCGAACTGGCGCTTGCCCTCGGGTGAGCGCAGCTCGGTCGCGCACACCGCGCGCACCGTCGGTCGCAGCAGCGGCTCGACCCCGAGCATCTTGCGGATCACCGGCCGGACGAAGACCTCGAACGACACGTAGGCGCTCACCGGGTTGCCCGGCAGGGTGAAGATCGGCGTTCCGTCCGGGCCGATGCTGCCGAAGCCCTGCGGCATGCCCGGCTGCATGGCGACCTTGTCGAAGGTCACGGTGCCCAGCCGGCTGAGCACCTCTTTGACCACGTCGTAGGCTCCGACGCTCACGCCCCCGGTGGTCACGAGCAGGTCGGCGCGGATGAGCTGGTCCTCGATCGTGTCGAGCAGCTTGCGAGGGTCGTCCTCGACGATGCCGACCCGAACGGCCAGCGCACCGGCCTCCTTGGCCGCGGCGGTGAGCGCGAAGCTGTTCGACTCGCTGATCTTGCCCGGCTCCAACGCGACGCCGGGCTCGACCAGCTCGGACCCGGTGGACAGCACGACGACGCGCGGCTTGGGTCGGCACACGACCCGGTCCCGGCCCACGGCGGCGAGCAGGCCGAGCTGGGCCGGCCCGAGCCGGGTCCCCGCGGCCAGCACCTGCGTCCCCTGCACGACGTCGCTGCCGACACGGCGGATGTGCGCGCCCTCGGACACCTCGCGTCCCATCTTGACGTGGGCGAGTGCGCCGTCGGTCCACTCGACCGGGATCACCGCGTCGGCACCGTGCGGCACCGGCGCGCCGGTCATGATGCGCATCGTGGTCCCCGCCGCCAGCGACACCGTGGACGGCCGTCCGGCCGGGATGTCCCCCATCACCGGGAGCTCCACCGGCGAGTCCTCGCTCGCCCCGGCCAGGTCCTCCGCCCGCACCGCGTAGCCGTCCATCGAGGCGTTGTCGAACTGCGGCAGCGACCAGCCGGCGACGACGTCCTCGGCGAGGATGCAGCCGTGCGCGTCGAGCAGCTGCAGGTCGATGCTCTCCAGCGGCGCCACTCCCGCCAGGCAGTCGTCCAGGTGTGCGTCGACGCTCTTCACTCGGCGGTGCTCCCCGCGACGAACGACTTCAGGAACGCCACGAAGTCCGGGCCGAGGTCGGGTCGTTCGGCCGCCAGCCGGACCACGGCTTTCAGGTAGTCGAGCCGGTCGCCGGTGTCGTAGCGACGGCCGCGGAAGACCACGCCCCGCACTCCCCCGCCGCCGGCCGGGTCGGCGACGGCGAGCGCGCGCAGGGCGTCGGTCAGCTGGATCTCGCCACCGCGACCCGGCGGGGTCTGCTTGATCGCCGCGAACACCGACGGGTCGAGGACGTAGCGGCCGATGATCGCGAGGTTGCTCGGGGCGTCTGCGCGGGCCGGCTTCTCGACGAGGTCCGTGACCTCGACGACCTGCGGCCCCTCCGGCGCTGCGCTCCCAGCCCGGATCGCCACGCATCCGTAGAGGTGGATCTGCTCGGGCGGAACCTCCATCAGGGCGATCACGCTGCCGCCGAGCTCTCCACGCACGGCGATCATCTGGGCGAGCAGCGGGTCGCGCGGGTCGATGAGGTCGTCGCCGAGCAGGACTGCGAACGGCTCGTTCCCCACGTGCTGTTCAGCCATCAGCACGGCGTGCCCGAGCCCCAGCGGGTCGCCCTGCCGCACGTAGTGCACGGTGGCCAGCTCGTTGGACGCGCGCACGGCGGCCAGCCGGTCGGCGTCTCCCTTCGCCTCGAGCGCCGACTCGAGCTCGGCGTTGCGGTCGAAGTGGTCCTCGAGCGGACGCTTGTTGCGACCGGTGACCATCAGCACGTCGGACAGCCCGGCCGAGGCCGCCTCCTCGACGACGTACTGGATCGCCGGCTTGTCGACGACCGGGAGCATCTCCTTGGGCGTGGCCTTGGTCGCGGGCAGGAACCTGGTCCCCAGGCCGGCCGCCGGGATCACCGCCTTGGTCACGCGCATACCCCGCACCCTAGAGGGCGAGGGCGCGATGATGGGCGCGTGATCCCGTCGACCGACAAGGCCGCCCTGCGGAGCCGGCTGCGCGCCGCCCGGCAGGCTCGCGACGAGCCGGGTCGAGCAGCGGCGGCGCAGGCCATCGCCGCCGCCGTGCTCGACCTCCCCGAGGTGCGGGCGGCGCGGACCGTGACTGCGTACGTCTCCCGCGCCTCGGAGCCGGGCACCGGACCGTTGGTGCACGCGCTGAGCGCGCGCGGGGTCCGGGTGCTGCTGCCGGTGCTCGTCGAGGGGCTGCGGATGGACTGGGCCGAGTACGCCGGCGACGCAGCGCTGGTTCCGTGCTCGCTGCCCGGCAACGCCTCGCTGCTCGAACCGGCCGGGCCCCGGCTGGGACTGGACGCGATCGCCACGGCCGACGTGGTGCTCGCCCCCGGACTGGCCGTCGGCGCCGACGGGACCCGGATGGGCTTCGGCGGCGGCTGCTACGACCGCTCGCTCGCGCTGCTCGACCCGGGGACACCGGTCGTGGTTCTGCTCTACGACGAGGAGCTGCTGGGCACGGTGCCGGCCGAGCCGCACGACCAGCGGGTGACGGCTGCAGCGACCCCCTCCGGGGTCGTCCGCTTCGGCCCCTGACCGCGGCTCTCAGTACGGCCGGACCGCGCCGGAGTACGGCATGGAGTCCAGCGCAGCGGTGGTGACGCCCTCGCCGGGGTTGGCCGCGTGCACGATCATCCCGCCGCCGATGTAGATGCCGACGTGGTGGATCGGGCTGTAGAAGAAGACCAGGTCGCCGGGCTGCAGGCTGCCGCGGGAGATGTGCCGGCCCGACCCGAACTGGGCACTGGACGAGTGCGGCAACGAGATGCCCACCCGCGCGTACGCCCGCATCGTCAGGCCGGAGCAGTCGTACGAGGTCGGACCGCTCGCGCCCCACACGTACCGGTCGCCGACCTGGGCCAGGGCGAACGCCACGACCCGCTCCCCGATGCCGGACCCGGTGCCGGTGTGCGAGCCCCCGGACGATGCGGGCGGCCTGCTGCGCCTGGTGGTCCTGGTGGTCCCGGCCGGCTTGGACGACTTCGGCTTCGGGCTCTTCGTCTTCGCGCGAGCCTGCGCAGCGGCTGCCTCGGCTGCCGCCGCGGCCGCAGCCTGGGCCCTGGCCAGCGCTGCCGCGGCAGCCGCCCTGGCCGCGGTCCTGGCCGCGTCGGCCTGCGCCTGCAGCGCGGCCTTCTGCGCAGCAGTCAACGACGCCAGCAACGCATCCATGTTGTCCGTCGCGGCCTGCACCGCCGCCCGGTGCGCCACCGCAGCCGCGTACAGCCCTCGCCACAGCTTCACCTGCTGCGCCGCCGCCAGCTTGTCCTGCGCCAACCGCTGCTGAGCCACCGCCGCCGCCCGCAACGTCTGCGTCTGCTGGCTCGACACCTGGTCCAGCGTCGCCATCTGCTCCAGGAACTGCGTCGGGTTGTCCGCCAGCAACAGCTCCAGCGTCTGGTCCACCCCACCGGAGCGGTACGCCGCCGACGCCAGCACCCCGACCCGCGCCTGCGCCGCATCCACCAGCGCCTGCGAACGGGCCACCCGCGCCTGCAGCTGGGTCAGCAACCGCTGCGCCGCCGCCATCTGCACCTGCGTCTGGTTCAGATGCTCCTGCGCCACCTCACCCTGCGCACCCAGAGCAGCCAGCTGCGCCCGCACCTGGTCCAACGTCGGCCGCGGCGCCGCCGACCCGGTCTGCGGCACCATCACCGCACCCAGACCAGCCACCACCACGGACACCAACAACACCCGTACGAGACGGGAACCAGCTCGGGTGGACGCCACGGAGGCGGCACTCCTCACTTCCTCGGCCGCCTACCGGGTTAGCTGTCGGGTTCGGGCGGGGAAGCTCGCCCTACCAACCAGGTCGCACCCACCCGGTCGGACTCACCCCAGGAACCTGGGTCCCCGGCTCCAGAGACATCCTGGACTCAGCGGAGGTACCGGCCGCCGACCCGTGTGGACGACGTCCCGCCAGCACCGTGGGTCGCACGCAACCACACCAGCGACACAGAAGGCAACACCGGGGACGGCGGAGGTTCAACACCTGAAACAGGCAGCCTCCAATACGCTGCGTCGATGGACCCCGCCACCGCACCCGAGCTGCTGCCCGAATTCCCCGAGGACGCCTTCGCCCGCGTGCTGTGCGTCGTGGCGCACCCCGACGACATCGAGTACGGGACCTCGGCCGCCGTCGCCGCCTGGACCGCCCGCGGTGTGGAGGTCGTCTACCTCCTGCTGACCAAGGGCGAGGCCGGGATGGACGCGAGCCCGCCCGAGCGGACCAGACAGGTCCGGCAGGTCGAGCAGGTCGCCGGCTCCAAAGTGGTCGGGGTCAGCCGCGTCGACTTCCTCGACTACCCGGACGGCGTGCTCGAGTACAGCCTCGCGATGCGGCGCGACATCGCCAGGACCATCCGCGCGTACCGGCCGGACGCCATCGTGGTCGGCAGCTGGGAGGTCGAGTTCATCGCGGGCCTCAACCAAGCCGACCATCGGGTTGCGGGCCTGGCCGCGCTCGACGCCCTGCGCGACGCCGGCAACCGCTGGGTCTTCCCCGAGCTGACGGGCGAGGGGCTGCTGCCGTGGTCCACCCGCTGGCTGCTCGTGTCCGGCGACCCGCGCCCGACGCACGGCGTCGACGTCACCGGCGCGCCGCTCGAAGGCGGCATCGCCTCGCTCGAGGCGCACCGGGAGTACCTCGCCGGCATCCCCGGCCACCCGGCCCCGCGGATGATGCTGACGTTGGTCACGCAGATGCAGGGGCCGGCGATCGGCGTGGAGAACGCCGTCCTGTTCCGCGCCTGGGACTTCCACGCACCGCCCGCGGTCGTGGCCCGGGCGATGGCGCTTCAGCAGGCATCTGCCGGGGACGATGCCTGAGTCCGTGACCACGGAAGGGCCCGGCCGTACCGGCCGGCGGACGCTGACGACGCCGTGGCGGTCCTACCCGTCCGCCGCCGAGCTGGAGGCGCGGACGCCGGCCGACCGCGACCGCGTCGTCGACCTGGTCCGCGGCCTCTCGCTGCTGCTGGTCGTGTTCGGCCACTCGTTCATGGCCCTGGTGGTGTTCACCGGTTCCGGCGCCGAGCTGTCGAACACGCTCGCCAGCACGCCGGCGTTGCAGCTCGTCACCTGGCTGCTGCAGATCATGCCGTTGTTCTTCGCAGCGGGCGCATGGGCCAACGCCCTGTCGTACCGGCACGCGACGTCGTACTCGGTGTGGCTGTCGGCGCGGGCGCGACGGCTGCTGCGCCCGGTCCTGGCGTACGTCGGGTTCTGGGTGGTGATCTCACCCCTGCTCCTGGCGTGGAACCACGACGTCAGCCTGCCGCTGCTGCGGGTGTCGACCCAGCTGCTGTGGTTCCTCGGGGCGTACCTGCTCGTCACCGCGCTGACGCCGCTGCTCGTGCGCTTCTCCGCGCACCCGGTGGCCGCCTGCGGCGGCTGGATGGCCGCGGTCGCAGCCGTCGACGTCGGCAACCTCGCCGGCGCCCCGGACGGGATCCGGCTCGCCAACTTCGTCCTGGTCTGGGCGCTCGCCGGCCAGGTCGGTCTGTGGTTGTTCTCGCCGACGCGCCGGCCCGGCCGCGGCCGGGCCGCGATGATCGCCGTCGCAGGGATCGCGACCAACGCGGCACTGGTGACCTTCGGCCCGTGGCCGCTCTCGCTGGTCGGCATGCCCGGCGAGCGCATCTCGAACATGGCCCCGCCGTCGATCGTCATGGCGGTGCACGCGGTCACGCTCGGCGCGCTGGTCTGCCTCATCTACCCGAGCCTGGCCGTACTCGCCGGGCGCAGCCGGGTCTGGCGGGTCACCGCGGTGGTCAACGCGGCGGCGATGAGCATCTACCTGTGGCACCTGGTCGCGATGATCTTCGCGCTGCTCACGCTGAGGGCGTTCTCGCTGGACCTGCCCGGCTACTCGACGCCCGGCTGGCTGGGGCCGCGGCTGCTGTTCTGGGGGCTGTTCTTCGTCTACACGTTCGCGCTGGTCTGGCTGACCCGCCCGTTCGAGCACATGCCGTTGCCCTGGTGGGACAGCACGCCGCGGCACACCCCGACGAGCGCCTGGCCGTACCGCGTTCGCGCCACCGGCTCGGTGGTCGGCGTGGTCATGGTCGCGGTCGCGCTGCTCGCGCTGTCCGTGACCGGGCTGGTCGGCTTCCCCTTCAACTCCTCGACGAGCTACGCCGGGTTCAGCTTCACCCCCGGGCTCGCCGTCGCGGTCGCCCTGCTCGGCGTGGTGGTGATCCGCACCGCAGCTGTCGGCGACCCGCGTCGGGGCGCCTCGATCTCGGCTCGCGGCGCCGAGCACTCACCCGTCACCTGACCGAGGCACCACCGCTCAGGTGAGCCCGAGCAGGGCCAGGCCGGCCCCGGCGAGCGCGGACAGGCCGATCACGCGCAACGTCCCGAGCCGGTACCTGAACACCGCCACCCCCGCGAGCACCGAGATCGCCACCGAGGCCACCCGGATCGACGACCACTCCGGGACCGGCAGGTGCAGCGGTCCGTACGTGCGGTCGTCGACCGTCGCGAACGCCGTGTGGATCGCGAACCAGACCGCGAGGTTCAGGACGACGCCGGCCACCGCGGCACTGACCGCGGTGAGCGCGTGCGACAGGGCCACGTTGCCGCGCAGCCGCTCCACGTACGGCGCCCCCAGGAAGATGAACAGGAAGCACGGCACGAACGTCACCCACACCGTCAGGACCGCGCCGAGGGTGCCCGCCACCAGCGGCGGCATCGATCCGGGGGCGTTGTACGCCGCGAGGAAACCGACGAACTCGAGCACCAGCACCAGCGGACCCGGGGTGCTCTCCGCCAGGCCCAGCCCGACGATCATGTCCTGCGGCGAGATCCACGCGTACCTGGTGACGGCCTGCTGCGCCACGTACCCGAGCACCGCGTAGGCGCCGCCGAAGGTGACCACGGCGCTCTTGGAGAACAGCACCCCCTCCTGCGCGAACACGTTCTCGCTCCCGAGCACCACCAGCAGCACGAGGACCGGGGTCAGCCACAGCACCGCGCAGGCCGACGCGGCGAGCAGCGCGCGTCGCGCGGTGGCAGGTGCGACGCGCTCGTCGTCCGAGAGCAGGGCCGGTGGCCCGTCGTCGGCCTGCTCGGCGTGCCGAGCACCGAGCGGGAACCAGGAGGGGCGGCGGCGCCCGGCCAGCCAGCCGAACAGCCCGGCTCCGGCGACGATGAACGGGAACGGGACCGCGAAGCAGAAGATGGCGACGAAGGAGACCGCCGCGGTGACGCGCAGCGCGGTGCTGCGCAGCGTCCGGCGACCGATCCGGATCACCGCCTCCGCGACGATCGCCACGACGGCGGCCTGGATCCCGAACAGCAGCCCAGCCACCCAGGCCACCGACCCGTACACCGCGTACGTCGCGGCGAGCACGAGCATCGCGACGAAGCCCGGGACGACGAACAGCGAGCCGGCGATGAACCCGCCCGGCACGCCGTGCATCAGCCATCCGATGTACGTGGCCAGCTGCTGCGCCTCCGGGCCGGGCAGGATCATGCAGTAGTTCAGCGCGTGCAGGAACCGGCGCTCGCTGACCCACCGGCGGCGCTCGACGAGCTCGCGGTGCATCACGGCGATCTGGCCGGCCGGGCCGCCGAACGTGTTCAGCCCGACATGCGCCCAGACCCGGGTCGCCTCGCGCAGCCCGACACCGTGCCGGGACGCTGCGACCGGCTCGCTCACCGAGCCACGCGCCGCGGCGGCACCGGCCGGATCGCCCACCTCACGGCGGCCACGGTAGCCGGGGGCGAGGACCGTCACCCGGCCACCGGGGACCGGGCGGGACACTTCCGCCCGCACCGGCGATGAACAAGGGTGGGGCTGTCGTACCGGAGACGCCCGGCGCGCGGGAGGCGAGATGGTGGCGTACCTCACCGACGAGCGCGTCGACGCGTACATCGTCGCGCTCCCACCATGGCAGCAGGCGGTGTGCCGGGAGGTCCGGGACCTCGTCCACGCCGCGGACCCGGAGGTCACCGAGACGATCAAACGGACCAGGCAGCCGTACTTCGTCCTGCAGGGCAACATCTGCGCGCTGCTCGCGGCGAAAGACCACGTGAACGTCTTCCTCTACGACGGCGCGATCGTCCCGGACCCCGACGGGATCATCACCGGCGGCCACGAGAACTCGACCGCGCGGACGGTGGCGGTGCGCCGCGGGGAGACGATCAACGCGCCCGCGCTCAGCGCGATGTTCCGTCAGATCATCGCGAACAACCGTGCCGGTGGTTGGCGCACGCTCAGGTGAGCACGGCCGCCAGCGAGGCCAGGGCGTCGGGCACGACCCGGTAGAACGTCCACACACCCCTTCGCTCGGCACTGACCAGGCCGGCGTCCAGCAACCTGCGCAGGTGGTGGGTGACGGTGGGCTGACTCAGACCGAGCGGCTCGGTGAGGTCGCAGGTGCAGGCCTCGCCGTCCTCGCTGGCGAGCAGGATCGACAGCAGCTGGAGCCGGGCCGGGTCGGCCAGCGCCTTCATCCGGGAGGCCAGCTCGACGGCGTCCGCGCCGGTCAGCGGGGCCTCGGCGAGCGGGGAGCAGCAGGCGTCCGCGGTGGGCACCGGGGCGATCAGGGGCAACGGCCTGGGCATGCCCCCATGGTGCGCCAGAGATCGACAGCCGTCAATCATTGACAGATGTCGATGTCCGGTGCGACGCTCAAGGCATCGATCCACGTCAATACGTGAGGAACCTGAGGAGCTGCCATGTCCCGTGTCCAGCTGGCCCTGAACGTCGACGACGTCGACGAGGCCGTCGCCTTCTACAGCACCCTTTTCGGCACCGGCCCGGCCAAGCGCCGGCCGGGGTACGCCAACTTCGCGATCGACGAGCCCGCGCTGAAGCTGGTGCTGATCGAGAACCCCGGCCACGGCGGGTCCCTGAACCACCTGGGCGTCGAGGTCGGCTCGACCGACGAGGTGGTGGCCGAGACCCGACGGCTCGCTGCGGCGGGCCTGCCGACCGAGGTGGAGGACGGCACCGTCTGTTGCTACGCCCTGCAGGACAAGGTCTGGGTGGACGGCCCGGCCGGGCACCGCTGGGAGTTCTACACCGTCCTCGCCGACGCCGGCGCCGAGCTCGAGGGTCGCACCGACGCCCCCGCGTCGGGCGGGGCGGTCGACGGCTGCTGCGGCACCAGCGCCGAACAGGCGGACTCGGCCTGCTGCGCCGATGTTCACCCGACGTTCGCTTGACGCATCAGCGTCGGTTGGTGCGACGATCGCCGGGTGGCATCAACCCCGGCTGATGTGAGCATCGACAGGAGCCGACCCGCCGCGGCCGAACCGGTCGCGATCGGGTCGACCGGCGAGCTGCTGCGCCTGGTCGGCGACCCGATGCGGGCGGCGATCCTGCAGATGCTGTCGGGCGAGCAGCTGTGCACCTGCCACCTGCAGGAGGCACTGGGTGCCAAGCAGACCCTCGTCTCGCACCACCTGCGACTGCTGCGCGAGGCCGGCCTGGTGGTGGGCGAGCCGCACGGGCGGTTCACCTACTACCGCCTGGCCCCGCACGCGTTCGACTCGGCGCGGGACGCGCTCGCCGGGCTCGCCGACGCGGCGAACCGCGGCCTGACCCGACGGCCCTGCTGATGGCCGCCGACCCCGTCGGGAGCAACCTGGCCCGGCGTGCCGCGGCGGAGTTCGCCGGCACCGCTCTGCTCGTCACGGTCGTGATCGGTTCGGGCATCGCGGCGCAGAACCTGACCACCGACGCGGCACTCGAGCTGCTGGTCAACGCGCTGGTGACCGCGGGCGGCCTCGCGGTGCTCATCCTCGTGCTGGGGACGGTGTCGGGCGGGCACTTCAACCCGGTCGTGTCGCTGGCGGACTGGTGGCTCGGACGCGCTGCCGGCTCCGGCCTCCGCGCTCGTGAGCTGGGGGCGTACCTGCCGGCGCAGCTGGCCGGAGCCGTCTGCGGGGCGGTGCTGGCGAACGCCATGTACGCCCTGCCGCTGGTGTCGATCTCGCAGCACCAGCGCACGGGGGCGAACCTGATGCTGGCGGAGGTCGTCGCCACCGCCGGTCTGGTGACCGTCGTCTTCGCGCTCGTCCGCGCGGGTTCGCTCGCGGCGCTGCCGTGGGCCGTCGGCGCCTACATCGGCGCGGCGTACTGGTGGACCTCCTCGACGTCGTTCGCGAACCCCGCCGCAACCGTGGGCCGCGCCTTCAGCGACACGTTCGCCGGCATCGCCCCCTCGTCCGTCCCCGGTTTCGTCCTCGCGCAGCTCGCGGGTCTGGTGCTCGGGGTCGGCGCGGTGGTCGCGCTCTTCCCTGCGGCCCGACGGGTGCGCCACGCATCCCTGCCGCTCTCGACGTCCAGCGTCCGGGAGTCCCCGTGAACGACGTGCCGGAAGTGCTGTTCGTCTGCGTGCACAACGCGGGCCGGTCGCAGATGGCCGCGGCCCTGCTGGCCGACTACGCGCAGGGCCGGGTCCGCGTCCGCTCGGCCGGGTCAGCGCCCGGCGCATCCGTCAACCCGGTCGTCGCGACCGCACTCGCCGAGGTCGGCCTGGACATCTCGCAGGAGTTCCCCAAGCCGCTCACCGACGAGGCCGGCCGCGCCGCCGACGTCCTGGTCACGATGGGCTGCGGAGACGCCTGCCCGGTCTACCCCGGGAAGAGGTACCTGGACTGGGAGCTCGACGACCCGGCCGGCCGGCCGCTCGGCGCCGTGCGCGCCATCCGGGACGAGATCGACGGCCGGGTCCGAGCGCTCCTGCTCGAGCTCGTGCCGGGCATCGACCTGCCGCCGTCGCGGACGGGGTCCTGACCGCCTGCGCGCAGGACAGCGCGACCGTCAGGGTCCGTGCTGCGCGTGCCCCTCGTGGCCCTCGTGGCCCTCGTGCGCTGGGTGGTCCGCATGCGCCGAGTGGTCGTGACCGGCCATGTCGTCGGGGCCGCCGCCCATCATCGCGAGCATCTCGCGACCGCCGGTGCGGTAGAACCGCCACACGAGCACGGCGGCGAGCAGGATGAAGACGATGTTGAGGTACGTCGTGTAGTTCCAGCTGATGCCTGCCTCGAGCACCGTCGCGTTCCGCTCGGTCGGGGTCAGGTGCAGGACGGCGAAGATGATCTCGACCAGGTAACCGGCCGCCACCATCGACGCGTAGAACGTGCCGAGCAGGAACAGCATCATCCGCATGCCGTAGTACTTCCGGTAGATGTTCAGGATCGGCAGGATGATCAGGTCGGCGAAGATGAACGCGATGACGCCGCCGAAGCTGATGCCCCCGTTCCACAGCACCGCCGCGAGCGGCACGTTGCCGATCGAGCAGACGAAGCTGAGCATCGAGACGATCGGTCCGACCAGCGGCCCCCAGATCGCTGACACGACCGGGTGGTCGGTGAAGAAGAAGCTCTCCCAGAACGTCGACGGCACCCAGGCCGCGACCGCGCCGGCGATCAGCAGGCCGATCGACGATGTCGCGGACCACGGCGGCCCACTCCATGACGAACACGTGCGACACCGACGTGAAGCCCGGCCGGCGACCGCAGCCGGTGCCACACGCTGCCCTCGCCCTGCACACTCATGTCCATCGCCGCGTGCCCCTCCATGGACCCGGCGACGCCGCGGTCGGCCTGCGTGCGCGCGTCGCGCAGCAGCTTCTCCCGCGCGAACAGCCGGAACAGCACGGCGAGGATCACGATCATCAGCGGGCCGCCGACGAACTCGGCGAGGGTGAACTGCCAGCCGAGGAGCAGCGCCATGATGATGCCCGAGCTCGACCACCAGGTTGGTGGACGCGATCTCGAACGCCATGGCCGCGGTGAAGCTCGCCCCCTTGCGGAACAACGAACGGGCCAGAGCGACCGCGGCGTACGAGCACGACGACGACGCGGCCCCCAGCCCGGTGGCGGCGGCCAACGTGCGCGGGCGACCGTCGCCGAGCACACGCACGATCGAGTCGCGCCGCACCACCGCCTGCACGACCGCGGAGAGGGCGAAGCCGAGGATCAGCGCCCACAGCATCTCCCAGGTCATCGAGACGGTGATGCCGAGCGCGTGCCGGACCGCATCCCACGCGGCGGTCACGACCGTGCTCCCGGCGCGGTGATGGTCAGCAGCTGACGCAGGCAGTGCTCGACCAGGTCGTGGGGGAAGCCGTCGGCCAGCCGGTAGAACACCACGCGGCCTTCCTTGGTGTAGCTCACCAACCCGCCCGTGCGCAGCAGCTTCAGGGCATACGACACGGCGTCCTCGGAGACGCCGAGTGCCAGGGCCAGGTCCCCCACGCACAGCGACTCCACCGCGCCGAGCGCGATCAGGATCCGCGAGCGCACGGGGTCCGCGACCAGTGCGAGCAGCTCGCTCAGACGGCGTGCGTCCGGTTCCGAGACCAGTGCTTCCCGGGCGGCGCGGACGCGGCCGGCGTCCACCGGGTGGTCATGGCCCAGCCGGATCGAGCTCATATCCGTACATTCGCACGGACGTACGGACGTTCGCAAGCCGCGGCCTACGGCGGCGCCGGCCCGCTGCCCAGAGACCGTCAGAAACCGAGGCCCGGTCGCAGGCTGGGCTGCCCGACCGCCCGGCCCAGCCTGGGGTAGCCGAGGACGTCCTCGACCGTGCCCAGCAGTGAGTACAGGTTCTGGTCGCTGGCGTCCGAGGCTCCTGGCGTGACGTAGGGCGAGACCACGAAGGTCGCGATCCGGCAGTCCTGGTGTCCCGGGTAGTAGGCGGGGTCGGTGCAGTCGGCACCGTTGGTCCCGGACTCGCCGCCCTCGTCGAAGGTGACGATGACCAGGGTCCTGCCGGCCTGGTAGCTGGGCATCGCGGTCAGCCGTGGGATGAGCGTGGACAGCCACGTGTCGCCGACCGCGATGCGCGACGCCTTCGGGTAGCCGCAGGCCGCGGCCCAGTGGATGTCGTCGCACAGGTTCGGGGTGATCCAGGCGAACGTGGGCAGGCTGTCCGCAGCGATGTCGGCGTCCAGCGCCGTGATCGGCAGGTCGTTCTTCTTGCACGTGTTCGTCGGCGTCCGCAGGTCGGTGTACCAGAAGGCCGGGTTGTGGCCGGCCTTGTACGCGGGTGCCCCGGCGGTGCTGGCGGAGCAGCTGCTCGGCATGGACTCGTCGTAGCCGCGCCACGTGTCCCCCGCCGCCTGGGCCTGGTGGAAGATGTTGTCGTTCGCCGTGTGCGTGCCCAGCACCGTCGCGAACCCGGACGTGGCGGCCATGTAGTTGGGCTGGGACGGGTGCGTCGCCGCGTGCATGTTGGTCTCGGAGCCGCACGCGGTGCCCAGCGACTTCAGGTACGGCGCCGTCGTGGCGCCCTGCAGCTGGACGTAGCTGAGGTTCTCGTCCATCACGACGACCACGTGCTCGTAGTCGGGCAGGTGACCGGCGTCGTAGGTCAGGGTCCCGCACGGACCCGGTACCGCCGCCGACGCGGCACCCACGGGACCCGTCGCCGTTGACACCAGGACGAACGCGGCCACCGAGGCCACCGCCGCGAACGTACGAAGCCGGACCACGCCCGACGCCCTTCTCAAGCCCATCGCCCCCACGCCTCCCCGTGCATCGGCCGACCCGGCCGCCCTCCCCGGCTCGGAGCCTAGCCACGCCTTCGGCCGCCGGCGTCCACCGAACGGCCGATCGACGGCAGGCCTGCCGCGGGCGGGCGACGACGCGGGCAAGAGGTTCAGCCGGTGACGACGAGCTCCTGGTGCATGCCGTCGGCGTAGTGGTTGGGCAGGTTGCACACCAGCTCGTACCGTCCGGGCGCGAGGGTGACAGTGGTCCAACCCGACGTCCCCGCTTGGATCCCGTCCCCGGCCCCGGAGGCGCAGCTCGCGGACGCCTCGCCGAGGCTCCCGGTCTCGTCGACCCTGCCGTCCGGACCCGCGACCCGCCGACCGGCCACGGCGCCGTCGGCCAGCGGCAGGATCACCAGCTCGTGGGCACGCCAGCCCATGTTGGTCGCCAGGAACGTGATAGTCCCGGCCGGCACGGTCTGGGGTGCCACATGGAGCATCATGTGTGCCCCGAGCGGAGCGGTGCCGCCCATCATCGCGGTCATGCCCATGTCACCCAGGAGCGCCGTCACCGTCGCGCCGGGCAGGTCGGCGGGGGCGGTGCACGTCGGGGTCGAGGAGTGGTAGGCGGTGTCGCCCTTGTCGCCCCCCATCATCCCCGCGCCGCCCATGCCGCCGCTCGGCTGCTCGACGACGGCGCAGCCGGCCACGACCAGCACGGCGAACAGCCCCGAGACGGTTGCGCGCCCACGAGTCCACATAGGTCCAGTCCAGGTGCGATCGATCCGGCGGGCCAGGGCCGTTGGTCCCCGGTAGGGGGGCCCCTTGGGTCAGCTCGCGCGCGCGTCCGACTGGGCGGCCCGGTCGGCGAAGAACTCCGAGAACGCGGCGAACGCGCGCGGACCGTAGATGGTTGCCGGCCCGCCGTTCATGAGGATGGTCACGCCGATGGCCTCGGCCGCCTCCTCGAGCGTGGCGCCGTGCCGCACGGCCGCGTGGGCGTGCGCCGCGATGCACCCGTCGCACTCCGAGCTGATCGCGATGGCCATGGCGATGAGCTCCTTGGTCCTGGTGTCCAGCGCGCCGGGGGCGAGCGCCGCATCGTGCAGCGAGGAGAACCCCCGGTACACGTCCGGGATCATCCGCCGAAGCTCCCGGGTGTGCGGTCGCAGCTCCTCCTGGACCTGCTTCCCGTACGACATGTCCATCACTTCCTTCGGTCCGGCTCGTGTTCCTCCATGATACCCCCTGGGGTATAGTGGTCGCACCGCACCGAAGCCGAGGAGGACGTCAGGATGTGCAGCCCGGCCATCTGTCGCAGGTGTCGCAAGATCACGTACTCCGGATGCGGGCGACACGTCGACCAGGTGCTGGCCGCGGTTCCCTCCGACCGCCGCTGCCAGTGCCGCTGACAGCACAAGCGCTGAGTGCACTGCCGCTGAGGTTGGGAAGACCCGAGCGCGGCCCGTCGTTGACATACCCAGCGGGGTATCACCTGAGAGTTGAGCCGAGAACCGAGGAGTGATCATGGCAACCGTCGAGCTGACCGCCGGTACCTTCGAGCAGGCGATCATCGACAACGACATCGTGCTGGTGGACTTCTGGGCCTCCTGGTGCGGACCCTGCCGGCAGTTCGGACCGGTCTTCGAGAGCTCGGCCGGGGTGCACGCGGACATCGTGTTCGGCAAGGTGGACACCGAGGCCGAGCAGAGTCTCGCGGCAGCCGCCGGCATCACCTCGATCCCGACGCTGATGGCGTTCCGCGAGGGCATCCTGGTCTTCTCCCAGCCGGGTGCGCTCCCCGCAGCGGCCCTCGAGCAGGTCATCGCCGGCGTACGCGGTCTGGACATGGCCCACGTCCGCCGATTGGTGGCCGAGCAGGTGGACGACAGGGCGGCCGAGCAGACCACGACCGCGTGATGCGGGAACCTGGGCAGCGACCCGTCCTCGTACGGTGATCGCTCCGCTGACCGACTGACCCGACCAGGAGGCCCACGTGGAGCTCAACGCAGAAGACTCGACCTCGATCCTGAACCGCTTGCGGCGGGCCGAGGGGCAGCTGGGCGGGGTGATCCGGATGCTCGAGGAGGGCCGCGACTGCCAGGACGTGGTCACGCTCCTGGCCGCGGTCTCCAAAGCGCTCGACCGGGCCGGCTTCGCTATCGTCGCGAGCGGCCTGCGCCAGTGCATCGCCGAGTCCGACAAGACCGGAGCCCCCGACCTGGCCGCCCTCGAGAAGCTCTTCCTCTCCCTGGCGTGATCCGGCGGCACCCATGACGGCTCCCCGCCTCCCGCGATCTTGAGAGATTCAGAGGTGACACGCCATACAGAGCCCTGTATCTCTCAAGATCGCGGGGCTACCCCGAGGAGAGCTGTGGACGCGAACGAGTGGGACCGCCGGTACGACCAGGCCGAGCTCGTGTGGTCCGCGACGCCCAACCTGTGGGTCGAACAGGTCACCCGGGACCTGACGCCCGGCCGCGTCCTGGATCTGGCCGCCGGCGAGGGCCGGAACACCCTCTGGCTCGCCGAACGCGGCTGGCAGGCCACCGCCGTGGACTTCTCCCAGGTAGCGCTCGACCGCGCGACCGGACTCGCCGTCGAGAGGCTGGGCGCAGCGGCCGGGCGATTCGAGACCGACTGCGCCGACCTCCTCGACTACCGACCGCGGCGGCATGCGTACGACCTCGTGCTCGTCGTCTACCTGCAGATCGCCGCCGCGCAGCGCGCCCGGGTGCTGCGCGCAGCCGCCGACGCGGTGGCGCCGGGCGGCCGGCTGCTGGTCGTCGCCCACGACTCGGACAACCTCGAGCGCGGGTACGGCGGCCCGCCGGACCCGGCGGTGCTCTACTCCGCCGCGGACGTCACTGCCGATCTCGACGGGACCGGGCTGCAGGTCCAGCGGGCGGAGCAGGTCGTCCGCGAGGTGGAGACCGCCGACGGCCCCCGGCAGGCGCTCGACGCGCTCGTGGTCGCCGCCAGGCCGGATGCTTCATGAGCGATCCGAGCGCGATCGACCGGCTGCTCGCAGATGCCCGCGCCGAGCTGGACCGCGTGGACCCGGCGGACCTCGCGGACGAGGTCGCCGCCGGCGCCCTGGTGATCGACACCCGACCCCTCGAACAGCGCCGGCGCGACGGAGAGCTGGACGGTGCCGTCGTGCTGGACCGCAATGTCCTGGAGTGGCGGCTGGACCCGACCAGCCCGTTCCGGATCTCCGAGGTCACCTCTGCCGACCAACGCATCGTCATCGTGTGCAACGAGGGTTACAGCTCGAGCCTCGCCGCCGCGACCCTTCGCCGGCTCGGACTGACTCGCGCCACCGACCTGGCGGGCGGCTTCCAGGCCTTGAGGGCGGGAACCGACCTCACCGGCGAGTGAGCACGTCCCAGGTGAACGGCTGCATCACGCCGGCAGGCGTGCGGTGCTCCTCGCGCTCGGTGTGCACGAGGGCGAACCCGGCGCCGAGCTCGTCTGCCAGAGCAGCGCCGTCGTAGCGACAGACGGGAAGTCCGGAGCAGCTGGTCGGACCGTCCTTCGCGAAGGTCGCCACGACCACACTCCCGCCGGGCGCGACCGCGCGCCCGAGCACGCGGACGTACCGGGCCCGTGCTTCGGGGTCGACGAGGAAGTGGAAGAGCGCCCGGTCATGCCACACATCGAACGTGCGCCGGGGCTCCCAGCCCAGCAGGTCGGCATGGACCAGGGTCACTCCGGACGACCGGTCATCCAGGCGGTCCCGAACGACCGCCAACGCCTGCTCGGACACGTCCAGCACGGTGATGTCGGAGTACGCGGCGGCCACCAGCGCGTCGACCAAGGCAGACGCACCCGCACCCACGTCCAGGACCGACGTCTGGGGACCGCCGACTCCCGCGATGAGACGCAGGGACGTCACCGGCGTGGCCTGGAACCAGCTCACCTCGTCGGTCTGTCGCGTCGCGTAGACCTTCTGCCAGTGCTCCTCACCGACTTCCGGCATGGCCGACATCCTGCCGGATGGGGAGGTTCAGCCGGTGGCGGGGGCCGGGTCTGGTAGCCCGTCCTGGGCCCGCGTCAGCAGGCGCCGGAGCCGCAGGACCAGGAGGCCGGACAGCAGGTTCCCGGTGACGACGACGATCGCCCACACGGCGGTCAGCCCGGCGCCGAACAACAAGCCGGTGAGGACCGGGCCGATGAGGACACCCAGACTGAAAGTCAGGGAGAAGGCTGCGTTGTACCTGCCGCGCAGCTGCTCGGGCGCCAGGTCGTTCACGATGGACGGCGCCGTGGGGCTGGCGAGGATCTCGCCGAACGAGAACACGACGAACCCGGCCACGACCAGCAGCGCCGCAGTGAACGTGCCGGCCCAGCCGGCCGCCGCCCAGACCAGCGCCCAGCACCCCGCCCAGGCGACGCACGCGACGGCGATGAGGCGGGACCGCGAGTGGCCGACGATGTGCGGCAGGAGCAGGAGCTGACCGACCACGATGGTCAGGGTGTTCGCGACGAACGCAGCTGCCAGCACGCGGGGGCTCACCAGGGCGACCTGCGTGGCGTAGGCAGGGAACCCGCTCTCGACCTGCCCCGCCGAGCACGTGCACGAGACGATGGCGACGATCAGCAGGCGGCGCATCGGGCGGTCCTGCCACACGGCCCGGAAGCCGAACCGGTCGGCCGACCCGGCAGAGCCATCGGCCCCGGCGCTGTCGGTGCCGGACTCGGCTTCGGGGGCCTGTCCGGCGCTGCGCATCGTGAGCATGACCGCCGCGTAGATGAAGTAGCTGGCCGCGTCGGCCAGGAAGATCAGCTGGAACGACGCCGGCTGGGCGACGTTCACCACCAGCCCGGCAAGTAGCGCACCGATGCCGACGCCGGCGCTGAACACGATGTACTGGAACCCGAACACCCATTCCTGGGCAGCGTCGCGGGCCAGCCTGCTGATCAGAGTCGACTCGGCCGTGGAGGCCGCCGTGAACCCGATCGACGCGAGCCCGGTCGTAACCAGCGCGACGGGCACAGTGCTCGTGAAGGCGAGACCGACCGAACCGACGCCGACGATCACCTGTCCCCAGATCAGGACGGGCATCGGTCCGACCCGGTCGGTGAGAGCGCCCGTCGCGGGGGCAGCTGCGAGCGCCGCCAGTCCCAGCCAGGCGACGATGAGCGACGCCGCCGGCGTACCGATCCCGCGGACGTCGTGCAGGTACACCAGCAAGAACGGCAGCGTCAGCCCGGTCCCGACCGAGGAGACCAGGACTCCGGCGAGGACACGCCAGAACAGCGGGTCCAGGCCGGACGGCAGGCGCGACATCCGCACGTCGTCACCACCTCGGCCGCGCCCCCGGCCGGGTCACCTTAGCGTCGGCCACCATCGATCCGGCAGCGGATTCCCGAGCCGCCCTCGTTAGGCTGCCGCGGGCAGCCAGGCAACGCGTCGGCGACGTTGATCGCGCCAGACGGGAGGAGACAACGTGGCAGCGGTAGAGGATCTGGTCCAGATGCTCGCCGAGATGAGTCCGGAGCTGCGCCCGGGCCGATACGTGTTCACCACCCCCGACGGACCGCTCCCGCCCTCCGTGCACCCGGTGATGACGTTCACCGAGGACGAGGGACCGACGGCGGTTCTCACCCAGCAGGAAGCCGACAGCCTGCACCTCGGCTACGACCTCGTCCTGGCCTGGATCACCCTCCGGGTGCACAGCGCTCTCGGCGGGGTCGGCCTGACCGCAGCAGTCAGCCGTGTGCTGGCCGATGCGGGCATCAGCTGCAACGTCGTGGCCGCAGCCTTCCACGACCATCTCTTCGTCCCAGCCGAGTCCGCCGAGCAGGCCGTGCGGGTGGTTCAGGCGCTGTCCCGCTCCCGCTGACCGCGGACAACTCGACAGATGACCGGGGCATATCGCATCCTTGGCACTCGTTGGTAGAGAGTGCTAACCACACGATCACAGACCGAACCCGGAGCGACCCCGTGCCCACGTACCAGTACACGTGCACCGACTGCGGCGAGCCGCTGGAGGCGGTCCAGTCGTTCTCGGACCCGTCGCTGACCGTGTGCCCGTCCTGCGGCGGCACGCTGCGCAAGGTGTTCTCGGCGGTGGGGGTGGTCTTCAAGGGGTCGGGCTTCTACCGCACGGACAGCCGTTCCGGCTCGGGCAAGGGGGAGGCCGCCGCGAAGAACGACTCCGGCGGAAAGACCGACACGGGCGGAAAGAACGACACGGGCGGAAAGAACGACTCCGGCCCGGCCGCGGCCAAGAAGAGCTCGTCCGGCTCGTCCGGCTCGTCCGGCTCGTCCGGCTCGTCCGGCTCGTCCGGCTCGTCCGGCTCGTCGGGATCTTCGGGCTCGTCGAGCAGCTCCTCCACAAGCGCCGCCGCCGCGCCCTGACGTCCACAGGCGGGGGCGCATCCGCCCTGCGCCGTCCCGGCGCCGTTAGCGTGACGGGCATGTCCGACGTCGCGATCCCCTCACCCGCCGAGATCGGCATCATCGGCGGCTCCGGCTTCTACTCGCTCGCCGACGAACTCGACGAGGTCGAGGTCACGACGCCGTACGGCCCGCCGAGCGACCCGCTGATGATCGGTACGGTGGCCGGCCGACGGGTCGCGTTCCTGCCCCGGCACGGGCGGGACCACCGATTTCCCCCGCACCGGATCAACTACCGGGCGAACCTGTGGGCGCTGCGCTCGGTCGGCGTCCGCCAGGTGCTGGCGCCGTGTGCTGTCGGCGGGCTCCGGGCGCACCTCGGGCCGGGCACGCTCGTGGTCCCCGACCAGCTGGTCGACCGCACCGACGGTCGGGTCCACACGTACTACGACGAAGGCGCCGTCCACGTGTCGATGGCCGAGCCCTACTGCCCCAACGGCCGCGCGACGGTCCTCGAGGTGGCTCGCACGACCCGCTGGTCGCCGGTCGACGGCGGCACCCTGGTGGTGATCGAGGGCCCGCGGTTCTCCACTCGCGCGGAGTCGAGATGGTTCTCGGCGAACGGCTGGTCGGTCGTGGGCATGACCGGCTACCCCGAGGCGGTCATGGCCCGGGAGCTGGCGCTGTGCTACACCGCGATCTGCCTGGTCACCGACCTCGACGCCGGCCAGGAACCGGGCGAGGGCGTGACCCACGCCGAGGTCCTCGAGGTCTTCGGGCGCAACGTCGAGCGGCTCAGGCAGCTGCTGGTCGGCGCGGTACCGGCGATGCCGACCGAGCGGATCTGCTCGTGCGGGTCGGCTCTGGACGGGCTGACGCTGCCCTTCGCGCTGCCGTGACCGCGGGCTCATGGCCGCCGCTGGAGATGCGGCGGCGGGTGCGACGTGCCCTGTACCTGCACCGGCGGTCGATCCAGGCCGCGCTCGTCGGCGTCGCCGCCGCCGTCGCGCTCGCTGAGCTGGCGCCGGCCCAACCAACCGGGACGTCCGTCGTGGTCGCGGCGACGGAGCTCGCCGCCGGCCAGGTGCTCGGTGCCGGCGACCTGGCGGTGGTCCGCTACCCGCTGGGCCAGGTCCCCGACGGTTCGTACGCCCGGCCTGACGACATCGTGGGACGGACGCTCGCCGCCGCCGTGCGCAAGGCCGAACCGATGACCGACGTCCGCATCGCGGGCTCCGCCGCGCTGGCCGGCTCGTCGGGTCTGGTCGAGGTCGCGGTCCGACTGGCCGACGCGGGCGCGGCCGGCCTGGTGCGCGCCGGAGACCTGGTGGACGTGCTGGCCGCCGCCGCGCAACCGGCGGCCGACGGGTTCGGTCCCGACCCGTTTTCGGTGCCCGGCGCCGACGGGCCCGCCAAGACAGACCCGGGCATGGCCGAGGTGGTGGCGACGCAGGCCAGGGTGCTCGCCGTCCCGGCCGCCGCGGACCCCGGCGCCGGTGGCTCACAAGGGGCGCTGGTGGTGCTCGCCGTGACCCCGACGACGGCTCGCGTCCTGGCTTCGGCCGAGGCGACCGCCCGGCTGTCGGTGCTGATCCGCCCCGGCACGACACAGCCCTGACCGTCCGCATGCGTCGCCGAGGTCATGATCGTGCGAGGTCAAGGGGCAGGCCATGCTCAAGGGGTTCCGCGATTTCGTCATGCGAGGGAATGTCGTCGACCTCGCCGTTGGCATCGTCATCGGCGTGGCGTTCGGTGCCGTGGTCAGCGGGTTCGTCAACAGGATCATCAACCCGCTGATCGCCGCGATCTTCAGCAAGCCGGACCTAAACCAGGTCGGAACGTTCACGATCAACGGCGCGGACTTCAGCATCGGGCTTGTGCTGACGCCGCTGGTCAACTTCGTCTTCGTCGCCGCCGCGATCTACTTCCTGGCTGTGCTGCCGGTCAACGCGATGCGGGCCCGGTACGAGAAGCCGGCCGATCCCGACGGGCCCAGCGAGGTCGAGCTGCTCACCGACTTCCGGGACGCCCTGCGTACGCGCGGCTGAGTCTCGGCTGCGAGCGTCCGGTGCCGAACGGCGGCCGTCAGACGTCGCCGTGGTGCGGGGGACGGTCCTCTTCGAAACGGCGCAGGTCGTCCGGGTCGTCCTCGACGGGGCGTTCGCCCCAGCCGCGATCGGTGTCGTCCGAGGTCTGCTCGGGCATGGACTCGCTCACCGGACCAGCGTAGGCCGCCGGTCCGGCCGTACCGCCGCTCAGAGGCCGCGGGCGCGCAGCAGCGCGAGCCGTTCCTCGAGGAGCTCCTCGAGCTCGGCCACGGTCCGGCGCTCCAGCAGCATGTCCCAGTGGGTCTTCCCGGCGGCGTTCGACCGCGGCGAGAACAGGGCGATCGGGCCGCCCGAGCCGGCCTCCCGGCGCGCGGTGGTCTCGTCGGCGTGGGCTGTGCGGCCGCACTTGGGGCAGTCCCAGGTGGGCGGGACCTCGTCCGCGTCGTGCGCGAACCGGAGCGTGACCACGTGCCCGGCCGGGCAGTGGTAGCTGTGCGGGACGGTCTCGACCGGGACGACGCCGCGATCGGTCTCGTAGCTGTGGGACGTGAGCGTGAAGCCGCGGAGCGCGGTCATGATCGGTGTGTTCCTCCTGGTTGGGGCGCCTGGGTAGAGACGGGCCCAGACCCGTTCTCGTTCCCGAAAACCGCTGTGACGTCGCCAACACCGGCAACCGTGGCCGAGCCGAGACCCGACCGTGATGGGTGCCCTCGGGCAGATTCGAACTGCCGACACCCGCTTTAGGAGAGCGGTGCTCTATCCCCTGAGCTACGAGGGCGGGACGTGCGGACTTGCTTGTGGAAAACCCGCGAAAGCCGATCTTGGACAGATCCGCACCGGCGATCGCCCGATTCTAACGTTGATCAACAATGGCTTGGGCCCGGCCCATGACTGGGCTACGGCCAGGTAGGGCTGGTGCCGGCCAATCTGGGCAGGTGGGGGCGCCGTCTAGTCCACTGGCGGGCTCTGCCAGTACCGGGCACGAGAGCCACTGTCGCGGCTCCTTGGTTCCCGGTTGGATGTTGGGCTCAGGCGACCCGAAGCGATCATCCGACGGAGGCGACACCCCGATGCGAGCAGCGATCTTCGGTGGACCAGGAGACATCGCAGTCGGTGAGCGGCCCGACCCGGTCCTGCAGGCGCCCGGCGACGCGGTGGTGCGTGTGGTGCTGGGTTGTGTCTGTGGATCTGACCTGTGGTACTACCGCGGCGACTCGCCGCATGCCCTGGGCCCCATCGGACACGAATTCATTGGGGTGGTCCACGAGGTCGGCGCCGACGTGCGTGACATCAAGAAAGGCCAGCTGGTCGTCGCACCTTTCACGTTCTGCGACGGCACCTGTGTCAACTGTGTTGCGGGTTGGCCGTCGAACTGCCTGAACGGGGGCTCCTTCGGCAACCACGGTGTCGACGGCGGTCAGGGCGAAGCGGTGCGCGTGCCATTTGCCGATGCCACCCTGGTGGCTGTCCCCGGAGCCGAACACTCCAACGACATTCTCGCCTCGCTGGTCGCGCTGTCCGACGTGATGTGCACAGGCCACCACGCCGCGGTCAGTGCCGGCGTCAAGAAGGGTGACACGGTCGCGGTCGTCGGTGACGGCGCAGTCGGCCTCTGCGCGGTTATCGCTGCCAATCGCCTCGGCGCCGAGCGCATCATCGCCCTCAGCCGCAACCCCGTGCGCCAGGCGCTGGCCCGCGACTTCGGCGCGACCGACATCGTGTCCGAACGCGGCGACGAAGCCACCGCGAAGGTCCTCGACATGACCGGCGGAATCGGCGTAGACGCAGCTCTGGAGTGCGTCGGCACCGGCCAGTCCATGACCACTGCCTTCGCAATCGCCCGAGTCGGCTCGATCGTCGGGGCGATCGGTGCCCCCCACGACGTGGTGGTACCCATCAACACCGTCATCTTCCGCAACATCGGACTGCGCGGCGGGGTCTCTCCCGTTCGCCGCTACATCCCCGAGTTGCTCGACGACGTCCTCGAAGGCCGCGTCAACCCTGGCCGCGTGTTCGACCGCACCACCGACCTGGACGGCGTCGTCGAGGCCTACACCGCGATGAACGAGCGCCGCGCCGTCAAGGTGCTCCTACGAATCGGAACCATCAACTGACCATCCCATCGGACCGGGCTGCGCGTCAGCGAGGTCGCCCTCACCGAGCGCCGAAACACCGGCGGCTCACGTCGGGGCGAGATCCCCGTAGAAGTAGGACGCGGTGACCCCACCGTCCATGAGTACGTCGCTGCCGGTGATGAACGCCCCGTCTGGTCCCATCAGCAGCGCACCCAGCGTGGCGACCTCGTCCGGAGTTCCGGCCCGCCCGACCGGAGACCCCGAGATCATGCCCCGGTAGCCCTCCCCGCGGGGGCCGGTCAGCTCGTCGCGGGCCAGTGGGGTGATGATGATTCCAGGGCTGATCGCGTTGAGCCGCGCCCCGCCTGCCCCCCGGACAGCCTCGGCCATCACTCGCAGAACGTTCCCCCGCTTGGACAGCTGGTATGCATTCAGGGGGTCGGTCACCTGGTCGGGCTGCAGCATCGGCAGGGACAGCAGCAGCTCCGCCGGCGTGGTCGCCAGCGCCCTGTCATCCTCGGCCGTCAGGGCGTGCAGACGGTGCCCTGACTGCGAGGCGATAACGACCCCGGAGCCGCCGGTCGCGACGATCCCGCCGAACAGCTCCAGCACCACGGCCGTTCCGTACAGGTCAACGCGCAGGATCGTCTCCGGAGACGCCTGCGAGGGCGATACTCCTGCCGCATGAACCAGCCCTGTCACCTCGCCCCGGCTGGTGGCCTTCTCGACCAACGCGAGCACCGACTCACGCTTGGACACATCCACGGTCGTCGTGCTGTTCTCGAAGCCCGCGTCGCTGAGCACCTCCCCCGCGGCGTCAGCGTTGCCCTGACGCAGATCAGCCAGCAAGACATGCTTGCCCGCGCTGATCCGTCGAGCGACCGCCTGGCCAATCGCTCCCGCCCCGATGACGACAACTACCTCACCCACGGGTAATCCCTCCCTCAGTCTGTTCACCAACTCAGTGAACAAGGCGCAGCCACTTTGAGAAAGGATTCGGTGCCGGCCGATACGCGGGGTCGTGGCGCAAGCAGAGCACGGACGCGCCGTTGCGTGCTCGTCGTTCCGGCAGCATGTGCGGGCGAACCTGTCGAGGAGGGTGTCCGTCCGGCTTCTGGCCGGACGGGGTGCGCTGCTGATGACCGGCAGCCCAACCGGTGGATCGGTACCTTCGGGACCTCGGATCGATAGGGACGCACCGGCTGCCTGCCGCCGGTGCGTCCTGGACCACGTGTCGCAGCTGTGGACGAAGCCGGTCGCATTCAGTGATCTTGGGCAATGCGTCGCCAAGGATCACGGTCACAACAGCATCGAGTGGATGACCCTGCTTGGAGCCCAGAGCACCTATGCGACCGTACAGGCAGACAACCCAGGGGATCCAGGCCGCCAGGCTGCGGCCCGACCCGCATCACCCAAGCCTGTGCGGCAGCTCACCCACAATCGCTCCCGGCCAGCTGAGCACCGGGAGCCGCACACCGATGTGCCGTTCTGCTCGCCCGGACCGGCAATAGGTGCACTTCAGACATGTACGCGATCCAGCGGTCAGCGTGCGGCCGCGTCGCTGTCCAGGTCGCGTGCTCGGCCAGCCGGGGACCTTCGCCACTACGAGCATGGACAGGCAGTTCGCGCGTGGGAAGACTTGTTGCACATAGCGGCCGGCGCAGCGTGTCGTGGCCCGTGCTCTGGCTTTCAGAGAGCGCTGCGAACGTCTTCTCCTGGAGACCTCGGGCGACCGAGAAGAGTCGGAAGCGGTCGGTGAGCGACCGCGTGCGCGGAGCGGGCTGTCATGCCGAGCATGCGAAGCAGCATCTCGGCAAGCGCGTCGGCGTCTGCCTCGTCGAGCTCGTCGGTGTGGTCCAGCGCTGTCTGCAGGAACGCGATCAGGCACCCGGCGGTCGCAATCAGTCCTAGGTTCGCGTCTTCGATCGAGAACCGGCCGTCGGCGACCCCCCGGCGGATGTCGCGCAAGGCACGCGGCGCGAGCCCTCGGTCTTCGGAGGCGTAGGACACGCCGACCTGCAGCAGCACCTGGGCGATCGCCGGGCGCGTCAGCGCGAGTCGCGACGTCATCCGGACGCCAACCGCGTAGATCTCAGCTGAGTCGGTCAAGTCTGCGCAGGCGCGATCGAGACTCTCGCCGTACTCCTCGAGCACCTCCCGGACGGCAACCTCGAACAGCGCGGCCTTCGACTCGAAGTGGTTGTAGAACGACCCGAAGCCGACGTCCGCCGTATCGGTGATCTCCTGGATGCTCACGTCCGCTGTCCCCCGCTCGGCGAGGATCCGCCGCGCCGCCTCCACGAGCGCCCGCCGTGTCCGCGCCTTCCGACGGTCCAGCCGCGTCGGTTGCCCCTCCAGCTCCGCCGTCACGACCGCCACCGTAACTCCTCCTCTGCTTGACGATTGGTAGATCAGTCCTGATACTACCATCAGTATTCGAGAAGCGCCCGTGGTCGCCAACTCTCTGGCCGAGGAGCCTGACGCATGCCGGCCGATGACGTCGCACCCCGTGCGAGCCACCCCGTCCTGCTGATGAACCCGAGGTCCGGCGGCGGCAAGGCGACGCGGTTCGGGCTGGCAGACCGCTGCCGCGACCTCGGCGTCGAGCCGGTGGTGCTCCGCCCGGGCGACGACCTGCTCCAGCTCGCGGAAGCCGCCGTCGAGCGAGGGTGCGACCTCCTCGGGATGGCCGGCGGCGACGGCTCTCAGGCATTGGTGGCGTCCGTGGCTGCGCGCCATCGCGTCCCGTTCTTGGTGGTCCCCGCGGGAACGCGCAACCATTTCGCGCGGGACCTCGGCGTCGGGACCGACGTCGCCGGCGCGATGTCGGCGTTCGTGGACGGCGTCGTCGTTCCCGTCGACCTCGCCGAGGTCAACGGCAGGGCCTTCGTGAACAACGTGTCGATGGGCGCGTACGCGGAAATCGTCCGATCGCCGCACTACCGCGCGGCGAAGTTCCGGACGGTCGTCGAGATGCTCCCCGAGCTGGTGGGGCCGTCGGCCGCGCCCACCGACCTACGGTTCCGGTTGCCGAGCGGGGAGCAGGCGACGACGGCGTTGGTTCTCCTCGTGTCGAACAACCCGTACGAGCTGTCGGCGCTGCGTCACGGCGCAGGCCGCCCGCACGTGGACGGTGGAGTCCTCGGCGTGGCGGCGGTGCGAGCCCCCGGGCCCGCGGAGGCCGACCAGCTGGCGGCGCTCGACGCAGCCGGGGAGACGCAGCGGTTCGCGGGATGGCACGAGTGGACGACGACGGAGCTCGACGTCACCTCAGGCGACCCTGTGGCCCTGGGCATCGACGGCGAGTCGGTCACGCTCGACGCGCCGCTGCGGTTCGTGAGCCGGCCGCGGGCGCTGGTCGTGCGCGTCCCACGGCTGCGTGCGAGGCCGCGCCCGAAGCCGTTGGCTGCCGGCGCCGCTCCGCCGTCGCCGCTCGCGCTGCTCTCGCGGCTGGCCGCGGGACACGAGGCTTGACGTGGACCAGGGACCGGACCAGCAGCCAGTGCTGACGAGCGTCTCGTCGTCGGCCGGGATCGGCACCAAGTCGGTCGAGGACTGGCTGGCTCGGCGGCTCGGCCAGGCCGGCCTATTCGAGCTTCCCGACAGGCTGCTTCGGGTGCTGAACGTCCTCGGTCGGTGGGACCGGCGCACGTACGAGGCGGTGGCCGGGCTGTCGACGCCACTGCTCGA
Source organism: uncultured Actinomycetota bacterium (assembly GCA_963711005.1). Lineage (GTDB taxonomy): Bacteria > Actinomycetota > Actinomycetes > Prado026 > Prado026 > CAVQCJ01. The sequence continues at coordinate 584,663 of CAVQCJ010000002.1, forward strand.
CGAGCCGATGCGGGTGGTGTCGCGGGTGGCCAACGGTGCGGTGACGAGGGCCGTCATCGAGCGAGCGACGTCATCGGTCGCCGGGCGCTTGTGGCGGCCGACCTGACCTGAAGGCGACCCCTCTGCGCCGTAGGGCTCACTGCAGGTACGTGCGACGACGGCGGGTGCCCGGATGGGCGCCCGCCGTCCTCCACGCGGATGCTGGCGCATCGCCGGCGTCAGACGGTCACCTGAGTCCGCATCGGCTCGGCGATCGACTGAATCTTCTTGTCCGCCGAGCGGAGCTGGATCCCCTGCACCAGCATCCAGGTCCCGACCATGACGTTGAACCAGCCGAACAGGAGCGCCAGCGTGATCGCGCCCATGTCGGGCCGGGCGAAGAGCACCACGCCGAAGGCGATCGAGACGAGCCCGCCGAGGATGAAGACCGTCCGGGTGCCGGCGGACTCTCCCGTCCGGAAGCCGGTGACCAGCTCGACGATGCCGGTCACGACGGCCCAGCTGGCCACCAGCAAGACGAGGACCAGGGCCGTGGCCCCGGGCCAGGCGAGGGCGATGACACCAGCCGCGATGTCGACGAGGCCGAGGAGCAGGTGCCCGACCACGGGCTTGGCCCCGTCGCTGTTGAAGGCGGTCACGAGCTGTGCAAAGGCCTCGGCGAAGGCGTAGACGGCGAAGGTGATGACGAGCGCGAGCACAGTGACGCCGGGCCAGACGAGAGCGATGGCACCGACGGCGAGCGCGAGCACGCCCCGCACCATGAGGGAGGTGCTGGCTGACTTGACCATGACGGGTCCCTTCTGTGGATGTGGACCGATGTGGGTTGTCACCGATCCTCAGACTTGATGTTCAATGACAAAACTGATGATGGCCTGTTATTGTGGCGACGTCAACCCCCATTTCGGCCAAGGAGGCCACGGTGCTCATCACCGTCACGCTGCTGCTCGCAGCCGCCTGCCTGGCGCCAGCCGCCGGCAAGCTGCTCGCCCACCCCCAGATGCAGGCTTCGGCCGCCCACTTCGGCATCCCCTGGTCCCGGTACCGGCTCATCGGCATCGCCGAGCTCGCCGCGGTGGCCGGCATCCTCGCCGGGCTAGTGGTGCCCGCCCTGGGCGTGGCCGCCGCCGTCGGCATGATCATGCTGCTCGTCGTCGCCCTCGTCGTGCACAGGCAGGCCGGCGACAACCCGAAGGACGCCATCCCAGCTTTCGTCGCGCTCGGCCTCAGCGCCGTCTACCTGGTCCTCCTCATCTCACATTGACAGCCATGTCGGTGAATGGCGCGGGAACCGCGGACGACGACGCACGCGCAGGAACGTTGATCACGCGGCGAGGTGCCGCGGAGCGCTGCGTTGTTGCCCCGGTTGGTGGGGACGAGGAGCCCAGCGCGTGCATACCGCAGCGGCGATGCGTGGCCCGGCGCGGCAACCGCGCTCGCCGCCCTCCACGCCAGCCGCCGAGTGACACGCTGTTGCCAAGGCGAAGGTCGGGCAAGTTGTCCCGTGCCCGTACCCGTCGACGGGTTGGAGCTGTGATGGCCCTCAACGCCAACCACGAGATCGAGCGACTCAAACGCGCCGGAGACCGGTTCGCGGATCGAATCACCGACTTCGCCGGGAGTCTGCGGTTCGTTCGCCTGCACATAGCGTGGTTCTCATTGTGGATCTTGGTCAACGTCGGGGCGTTCGGGGCCTCGTTGACGTTCGACCCGTACCCGTTCGGGCTTCTCACGCTCGCGGTGTCGCTCGAAGCGATCTTCCTGTCGACGTTCGTGATGATCTCGCAGAACCGACAAGGAGCGGCTGCGGAGATCCGCTCAGAGCTCGACTACCGAACGAACCTGATGGCCGAGCGCGAGGTCGACCTCGTCATGCGCGCCCTCGAACGCATGGCTACGAAGCAAGGTGTGGACGTCAGCGACCTCGCCGAGATACTCGTGGCACTGAGGGCCAGCTACGTCACCGCGACGGACGACTCCCCGCGAGTCAACACGTAGCGTGCAGGATGCGTTGCTCTCGACGCGGAAGCCCGTTGCGCTTCAGGTGACCGCCGATGTGCCGGTAGGTGCGCAGCACGCCGCAGTCGCTGGACGACGGTTGTCGTGCCAGGAGGGGCGATGCCACGTGGCGGGACCCTGGTCGCAAGACCGGGGGAGGCTGGCGGCCAGGGTCCCCGTTGGGGGCCGCGCGGGAAGCCGACCACGGCGGAGGGGTGGCGGCCGAAACAACGACCCCAGGCCAGAAACGCTAAGCGCCAGGGGCTGCGCCGGCCAGGTGTCGGCCGCAGAGTTCACCGCAGGTTCACGCGCAGAATGACCGTCCGAACCCCCGCTTCGCAGCCGAGGCGGCTTCTCCCGTTCATGTTGGTGTGCGACCCTGCCCGCATGGGTGCCCCACAGGCTCGCATCGACGACGGTGATCGAGAGATGGCTGCGACCGAGTCCGGGCTCGGTCGCGACTACCCGGAGGTCCCAGCTGACGTGATCCACACCCTCGTGCAGCGGTCCTACCGCGCGATGACCCCGGCCAAGGTGCACAACTTCCTGCCCTTGTTGGTCGTGCGAGATGTCCGGGCGCAACTGCGTGACCGGGCCGTGGCATAGCCGGACAACTGGCCTGGCTAGCCCCGCGCGGTCCCCGGCATCGAGCTGCCCGCGTCGCTGGCGGCTATGGGCTGACCCGCCGAATTCAGCCGGCTCGGCTGGCGTCGCGGAGTTCTCGAGCTGCCTGACGCTGTACGAGGAGGGGGACGAAGTCGCGCACGGATGCGTTGGCGTACTGGCGCCAGGTGGTGTCGATCGTCGCTTCGACGCGGGGTCGTGGGATCAGCGGGAACGTGTGTGCCAGCTCGGTTCGGAGCTGGTCGATCGCGCGGGCCTCGTCCTCGGTGTCCATGGGTCAGTGATACCCGACCTAAACGTTTCGTATCGCTGTAATTCACCATCTGGTCATCTCGACGTACTGGACGGCGGGACCCGCCGGACTACGGTCGCGCGGGTGAGCATCGACTACGACCCCGACGCTTTCCCGGACCCGTACGCGGACCGGTACTACATCGCGCAAGGCATCCTCGACAACGTACTGGCATCGCACGGCGGCCGACGGGCCGACGAGATCCGCTCGGAGCTGAAGCTGCGGATGCTGAGCGTCGGCATCGACTGGCCGCCGTCCACCCTGGACCACTTCGCGTCCAAGATCAGCAGCGGGCAAGGCATCGCCCTAGGGGTTGTCGACGGGAACCGGGCCTGACTGCGGGCTCCGACGAGCGGGGACGCTACAGGGGCGGGGCAGGGCCAGGGCAAGCCGCTGAGCAGGACAGCACGAAGCCCGCCGGCAACGGGGGTTGGGCGGCGGGCTTCGTTGCTATGAGCGCAGTCCCCAAGCGCGCCCGCAAGACGATCAAGCCCACAGCGACCACACCGGGGTCACGCACAATCCCAAGCCCACGTCCGGGACCTGCATCGCCGACGAGTCTTGCTCACTGACCGGATTGAAATGGACCAAGACCTACGGGCGCACGCTGGCCTGGGCAGGCCACTGGACTCCCCTTTCCACCGGGGTGGCCCATCCCCTGACGGGTGACCGACGTTTCGGTCATCCCCCGTCGGTGAGGATCCGTCGACCAGGTCCGCGGCCTCCGCTCCGAACCATGATCACAAGGGTGTTGGGCGGCGAACCGATGTGCCGTTCGCGGGCTGTTCCGATCCTCGCGTGGGCGTGGAACCGTGGGCGTGGGGGTTGATTCAGCTCGACAGGTGTATGAGTTGGGCCCAGGCGTGCGCCCAGCCGCCGATCGGCCCGTCGCAGACGTAGACGGAGGCGCGGTCGGACTCCTCGTTGGAGACCGGGGCGGTGACGTCGGCGAACTTGCGGCACCCGGTGAAGAAGCGGTCGGGGGTGGCGTCTTCCCAGACCACGACGACGGGAGCGACATCTTGCGGTGGCGGCCCCCACAGGCCGTAGCCGTTGTGCCCGCTCCAGGCGTGCGGCAGGCCCAGCGACGGCCCGAACCGGTCGATGGCGCCGGCCTCGCCGTAGTTCGTGGCGTAGATCCCGGCGTGCGACGCGCTGGTCGGCCGGGATCGAGCCGTACGCGGCCGCGACCTGGTCCACCAGGTGCGGCCAGCCGACGGTCTCGCGCTGCGTCTCGCCGAGCCCGTTCCAAGGGGAGCCGGCGAGGGCGGCGGGGGACAGCACGGGAGCGCCGCCGGCAGGATCAGCGCCGAGGTCGCCAGCACCGCGGCGACGACCGGCCATCGGCGCCGCCAGCCTTCGACCACGACCGCAGCCGGCCGCGATGAGGACCGGATAGGTCCCGGCTGGGTAGTAGCCCTGCCCTGCGGTGAGCACGAAGAAGAGGAACACGAACAGCCACGTCCAGACCAGCACGCGGTATCTCGCCCACGTCGGGTCTCGCCACAGCTTCCCCAGCCCGACGACCCACAGGTACGGCCGCGCCCAGGCTGAACAACGCAGCTGGAGGAAGCAAGAAGTTGGTGCGTTCGGCCACGGCGCCGTACTCGGCCCGGATCTGCCCGGCCAGCGTCAGCTGCGGCCAGCCGTGCTGGGCCTGCCAGGCGAGCACCGGCGCCCAGGCAACGGCTGCGATCGACGCGCCGACCGCCAGCCACCGGCTGCGCAGCAACGGGACGCGCCGTAGGGCGTGAGCAGCATCCCGACCAGGAGCGCCGCCGAGCAAGACGATCGGCAGCTGCTTGTTGAGCAGGCCGAGGCCGGCGACCACACCGCTGGCGACCCACAGCCAGTCTCGGCCGGTTCGCAGGATGCGTACGACGAGCCAGGTCACCGTGACCCAGACGAGCCAAGTCGATCGTCGAGGTGACGAGCAGGTGTCCGGACAGCAGCACGAACGTGCCCACCGCCACCGTCACGGCCGACAGGACCTGTGCGAACCGTCGACCGCCGAGCTCGCGGGCCATCAGCGCCCGACAGCAGCGTCACGCCGCTGCGGCGCGCCACCGCGGGCAGCCGGAACACCACCAGCGAGCCGTGCCCGACCCCGTTCATCACCCAGGCCAGGAACGGCGTCCCAGGCGGCTGGTCCGGGTAGCCCCACGCCAGGTGCTGGCCGGCCGCCAGGAAGTACAGCTCGTCTCGGAGGTAGCCGTACCGCGCGCTGAACGCGACCAGAACGACGACCAGAACACCCGTCACACCGGCCAGCGGCCACCACGCAAGCCCACGCGGCGATCGTGGACGGCGCTTGTCACCCAACCATCTTCACGAACTCAGGCGCGTCGCGATACCGACACCACCAACCCATCGGCAGCGTACGACCAGTCGCGCTGCCGAACGGGCGCACTGAAGTGCGATCAGGGGCGTGGATACGAGAGCATGGACCGGTGGCGCGGAACGAGTTGTGGCCCTCGGGAGCGTGGAGCGTCCGCCGGTTCGCCGCGCTCGACATGCACGGACTGTCCGGCTCCCCGCGGCGACGGCGTTTGATCACCGTCGAGTTCATCCTGGGAACCGTTGCCCTCGGGCTGCTCGCCGCCTTTCTGCTTGCCCACGGCTCGCTCGTGTGGGGCTTGATCGTGCTGGGCGTGGGGCTGAACTACGCCTGCCTCGCGATCTGCGCTGTCCAGTTGTTCCCGGCTGGCCGGTTGGAAGGCCAGGTTGAAGGCGTCGACCTTCGGGCTGAGGCCAAGCACTACACCTTCGCGCAGCTGCTCCTACTGGTGCCGGGGCTGATCCTTCTGGTCTTCGTTGTTGAGGTCCTGAATTCCTCGAAGTCTTAGCCGCCGCTCCGAAGTGATGCTCCTACGGTCAAGTGAGGAGCTCGCGGGGTAGGGCGTTGAAGACTTCCCGGGCGACGTATCGCTCGGGGCACCGAATGTTTCGGTCTTGGACAGTCCCTGGTGGATGCGGCGGTCCTCGTAGGCCTGGGTCGCACGTCCTACGAGGGCGGGACCTGTGGACGTGCCTCTGGGAGCCCCGCGAAAGCCGATCTTGGACAGGTCCGCACCGGCGATCGCCCGATTCTCACGTTGATCAACAATGGCTGGGCCCGGCCCATGAATGGGTTGCGGCCGGTCACGGCTCGTGCCGACCCACGAGACAGTCCGTTGGTCGATGAACCCGATCAGCAGAGCGCGGACTGCCAAGGCGACCCGGACAACAGTCGTCCCGCGCCCTGGACGGCCGCCAGACGCTAGCCGCCGGCCATGGCGCCGACGACGAGGAACGGCTCGGTGCCCGCTGCGACCGCCTCGGGCAGGGGGTCGTCCGGCGGGTCGTGCGAGAGGTCCTGCTCGCAGGCGAAGTACCGCACGAAGTCGCGCCGCTCGAAGCGTGTCGTGGTCGCGGATCGTGCCGCAGCAGCATCGGGTACCGCGCCTCCAGGGCGTCGAGCGACGAGCGCTGGGTCACCGTGCCGGCTGACCTCGAGCCGGACCTCGCCCTGCACCCTCGGCCAGGGCTTTCAGGTGAGCCGGCAGGACCACCCGCACGCGTGCTGACCGGAGCGGCTCGGCCGATGCCGTTGGCTCATGCCAGCGTCTGGACTTCCACGGACAGGACCGCCGGGAGGTCACGGACGATCGCCGTCCACGTGTCGCCGGCGTCGGCCGAGGCGTAGACCTGGCCACCGGTGGTGCCGAAGTAGATCGCCGCACGAGTCGAGGCTGTCGACGGCCATCGCGTCGCGCAGGACGTCGACGTAGCAGTCCTGCTGCGGGAGCCCGGCTCGTCAGCGGCTCCCACTCGTCGCCGCCGGTCCGGCTGCGCCAGACCTTGAGCTGGCCGTCGACCGGGAAGTGGTGGGAGTCGCTGGTGATGGGACGACGTAGACGGTCTCCGGCTCGTGCGCGTGGACGTCGATGGCGAAGCCGAAGTCGGTGGGCAGGTTCCCGCTGATCTCCCGCCAGGACTCGCCGGCGTCGTCGGTGCGCATGACGTCCCAGTGCTTCTGCATGAACAACGTGTCCGGGCGGGCGGGGTGCAGGGCGAGGCGGTGGACGCAGTGGCCGACCTCGGCCTTCGGGTCAGGGATGCCCTCGGACCGCAGCCCTTGGTTGATGGGCTTCCAGCTCGCGCCGGCGTCGTCGGAGCGGAACGCGCCGGCGGCCGAGATCGCGGCGTAGATCCGCTCCGGGTTGCTCGGGTCGAGCAGGATCGTGTGCAGGCACATGCCACCGGCGCCCGGCTGCCAGGCCGGCGCGGTCCGGTGCTGACGCAGTGCCGGTAGCTCGTCCCATTCCTGGCCGCCGTCGGTGGACCGGAACATCGCGGCGTCCTCGACGCCGGCGTAGACCGTGTCGGCGTCGGTCAGGGACGGCTCGAAGTGCCACACCCGCTTGAACTCGAACGGCCGTGGCGTGCCGTCGTAGTACAGGTGGGTGCCGGGCTCGCCTTCGTAGCCGAACTTGTTGCCCACCGGCTCCCAGGTCGAGCCGCCGTCGTCCGAGCGCTGGACGACCTGCCCGAACCAGCCGCTGGACTGCGAGGCGTAGAGCCGCTGCGGATCCACCGGCGAGCCCTTGACGTGGTAGGTCTCCCAGCCCGGGAAGTGCGGGCCGCTGACGTGCCACGTCTCGCGCTGCCGTCAGAGGTGAGGATGAAGGCACCCTTGCGGGTGCCGACGAGTACACGGACCGAGGTCATCAGTGCTCCTTCCGAAAGCCACGACCTGCCAAGACCATCGACCCTAGGCCCCCGCGCCGACACCTGCGAGATCCGGCCGCCCGGGGAATGTGACGCGGGCAGCCGCCGCGACTTCACCCGGAACGGGTGAGGTCGCCCCACCCGGACCGTCCGCAGACTCCCGGTACTTGATCGGGAGGTGCGTCATGGAGTACAGCCGGACGGCCGGGCTCAGCAGGTTCCTGGGTGAGGTCTACCGGGGGCTGGACCGGGGTGAGTTCTTCGTCGCATTCCAGCCAGTGGTGGACGCCGCACGTGGTCGGCTCGACAGCCTCGAGGCGCTGGTGCGCTGGCAGCACCCCGTCCACGGGCTGCTGGGGCCGGACGCGTTCGTGCCCAGGCTCGAGGGCGCCGGTCACCTGCGAGCGCTCACCGGGTCGGTCCTGCGGGACGCCTGCGCGAGTGCCGCCGCATGGCCGGTGCGGGCCGGCTGGGCCCCACGGGTGCGGGTCAACGTGGCACCGGCCGAGCTCAGCGACATCCTGCTGCTGCACGACGTGGGCCGGACACTGACCGAGACCGGTCTGGACCCGGGCCGGCTGGTGCTCGAGGTCACCGAGGGCGGTCCGCTCCGCGACGTCGAGACGACCCAGACCGTGTGCCGCCAGCTGCGTGCGGCCGGGTCCGCGGTCGCGCTGGACGACTTCGGGTCGGGCGAGAGCGACCTCGCCAGGCTGGTGCTCCTGGACGTGGACGAGCTCAAGATCGACCGCACGATGGTGGCCGGTCTGCCCGGCGACGGCGCGGCTCTGGGTTCGGTGCTCCAGATCCTGGACCTGGCCGCGACCATGAACCTGCAGGTCACCGTCGAGGGTGTCGAGACCCCCGCCCAGCTGCGGACGCTGATGACCGCTGACGCGTCGCTGCTGCAGGGCTATCTGTTCGGCCGGCCCAGCCGGCTGCTCGGAGCTGCGGGTGTCCGGACGCTCGAGCAGCGGTGCCGGGCGATGTTCCGGGACATACCGGTCGCAGCGGCGCTCCAGCCGGCGTGACCACAGCCGCGGGCCGGGGACGGTATCTCACCCGATCCGGGTGTCGGAACATCGCTCACCCGGTGGGCAGGCATCCTCCCGTCAGGCAGCCGGCGACCGGCTGCGAAGGGAGCACTGCCATCAACGCGACCAGCTCGACCAGACCCACCCGGACTTCGGGGCCGACCCGCGGCGGGATCGTCCGCGCGGTCGCCGCCGCCGTCGTTGCGCTGCTCGGCCTGGTGGTCGCGCTGACCGGCGCCGGCACTGCCCATGCCGCGGGCCGGCTGCCGACCGTTGTCGTGACGGTGGGCTCCGACGGCACCGAGCAGGGGACGCCGGACGGCTGCCCGATCACCGGACCGGGTGGCGACAACGACGCGCACGACGGGGTCGTGTGCACCAACGACAGCGTCACCTGGCTGTGGACGTACGACGTGCCGTTCTCCGCGACGTCCACCACCGTGACTCTCGAGCAGATCCTGCCCGACGGCGGGCGCTGGGACCCGTCCAACCGCACGGTCTGCGCCGGTGATGGCACGCAGTTCACGGGCACCGGCACGGTCAGCAACAACTTCCGGACGCTGACCTGCACGATCACGTTCCCCGCGGGCCGCTCGCTCGCTGGCACGATCCCGGTGGTCGGGCGGGTCGACGGGCGATTGCCTGACGGCACCGCCCTGGCACCGACGCTGACCGCGACCGGTACGACGAACCCGACCAGCACGCCCCCGGCGGTGACGGTCCGCTCGCACCCGCGGCTGAACATCGTGCAGACCATGAGGGTCCTCGGCCCGACCAACCAGGGGCCGGGGGGTCTCGTCGTCAACGTCCAGTACCGCGCCTTCCAGACCGACACCGGCAACGGCAAGGGCATGACCGGCCTGCAGGAGCCGGTCACGTGGACCGACGACCTGGCCGGCATGACCCCGGGCACCCAGCCGTTCTTCGGCGCCGGAAAGGCCTTCGTCTCCTCGTCGCCCGCCGACTGCCGCACCGTCAACGACCCGGCCGGCTACTACACGGCAGCGCCGCCGGGCATCCTCGCGTGCGCGCAGGCCGCGCCGGGCCAGCCGGTGACGCTGAGCCTCACAGGCGCCGACACAACCCACCTCTTCAACGGCCAGCACCCAGGCGGGCAGGTCACCGCGTTCTCCGGCGGCTTCAACCTGCTCGTGCCGTTCGCCGACCTGCCCAGCGGTCCGCTTGGCCGTGACGTCACCGGCCGCTTCACCTCGTTCGACCCCGACTCGGTGTCGGGCGCGAGCAACTACGGCGCCGGGTTCGAGCCCGGTGGCCCGGCGCAGCCGTGCCCGCCCGCCGCCGTCAACGACAACTGCGCGACGGTGCACCTCACCGGCCCTGGCAACGGGGCGGGGCCCGCGTTCAGCAAGCAGATCGTGAGCACGCAGGGCTGCACCGGCGCATTCGCCAGCCAGTGCCCGCCGCTGCCGCACGACGACGGGGTCAGCGAAGCCGGCTACCTCACCCCGGGCGACCGGTTCACGGCCGTGCTGAACGCGCCGCCGCCCGCAGTACCGGCGGTCGGCTCCGGCACCCGGGTGCAGCTCGTGCTCTGCGACACCTGGGACCCGGCCCAGGCGCGGGTCGACACGACTCGCGTACCGGCGCTCACTCGCGACCTGGCCCTCGGCGCCGCCGCACCGGCGAGCTACACGGTGCAGTACACGGACCGGGTCTTCGCCGACGACGCGGCGCGCAAGTCGCACGGGTGCGGCGACCCGACCGACCTGGCCACGGACGGCCCGTGGTTCGACTCGGTGGCCGCCGCCGGTGGTGCGGCCGCCGTGACTGGCGTCCGGTTCCTGGCGGGCGACCAGACGTACGACGACGACATCGTGGCGACCGTGCCGATGGTGAACGTCGAGCGGACCGTCGGCACCCACCCGGTCGACTGGTTCGCGGCGAGCTGGGGCGTTCCCGGGTCGCCGTCGGTGTTCGAAGGCAGGTACGGCTACACCGTGACCGGAGAGCGGCTCGGCCTGCTCCGCAACACCGACCCGGCGGGCGGCTTCACCGTCCTGGCCGGGCAGCAGTCGACGCTGGTGATCGTCCCGAGCCTCACGATCGGAGACGTCACGGCGGCCGAGGCCGACATCGTGACGATCACCGAGACCGTCGACCACTGCCTGGTGTCCCCGACCGTCACCGACCCGGGGGTCCTGGCGTTCTGGACGGTCACCATGACCACGCCGGACCCGGGCCCGGACGGCCTGGCCTGCACACGGGACGACGGCGCTCCCGCCACGATCACCTTCACGACGCGGGCGCCGGTCCTCCCGGGGCAGTCGCTGACGCCGATCCGGTACACGGGCACGATCGCCGCGCTGGCGCCCGACGGCACGCAGGTGATGCTGATGGCGGTCATGACCGCCGTCCGCGCCGCCCCGGGCTCGCCCAGCGTCGGCGACAGCCTTACGGCCGGGACCGCCCTGCGCGTGCGGGCTCCCGCCCAGGTGGCGGTCTCCAAGGCCTACGACGACCCGGTGGTCGAGGTCGGCGACACGGTCGGCTGGACCGTCTCGTGGGCCAACTCCTCGACGACGGACGCCGGTCGCGTCCAGTGGGTCGACGTGCTCCCGTACGACGGCGACGCCAACGGGACGCTCGCCCGGGGCAGCCTGAGCCTGCTGTCCGCCACACCTTTGGGCGCCGTCGTCTCGGACGTGACCGTCGAGGTCACCGGCCGGGCCGCGACGTCAGTCTCGTCCGACCCGAGTGACCCGTCGAACCTGGCCGGCGGCGCGACCGTCTGGTGCGCGATGGCGGCGGTCGGCACCGTCGGCTGTCCCGCGACGCTGGCCGACGTGACCGCGCTGCGGGTCACGGTGGGCGACCTGTCGCAGGGCCGGGCCGGTGGCCTGCACCTGACGGCGCGCACCGTCGGAGAAGCCGGGGGCGACACGTGGGTCAACGTCGTCGGCCCCGGAGCGGCGACCCACCTGGTGCGCCAGGTGCCGGTGTCGAACCCGGCCGCCGTGCGAGCCGTCGCGTCCTCGATCGGGCGCACGGTCTGGTGGGACACAGACGCCGACGGCACCCAGGACCCGGGTGAGCCGGGCATCCCCGGCGTGCACCTGTCGCTCCTCGCCGCCGATGGCACCGTGCTGGCCACGACGACGACCGACGCCGATGGGCGCTACGCGTTCCCCGGCCTGCACTCGGGCACATACGCGGTGGTGGTCGACCAGTCCGACCTGCCGACCGGGACCGTCCCGACCTACGACCTGGACGGCGGGACGGTGAACCCCGACGGGCGCTCCGGTCCGGTCAGGCTCGCGGTCGCGACCGACCGGGTCGACGTGGACTTCGGGTTCCGGGCGCCGGCCCCGACGCTGGGGACGGTGGCCTCGCTGCGGACGTCGCCCAGCGGCAGCGAGGTGAGCGACGCCGTGACGGTGGCGAACGTGCGTGGCGGCGGCGCCCTCGCGTGGTCGCTGCTCGGCCCGGTCGCCCCCGTCCGCGGCGGGTGCGCCGGACTGGACTGGGCGGCCGCGCCCGTCGTCGCGAGCGGCACGCTGACCGTCGCCGGTGACGACGTGGTGCAGCTTGCGTGGGTAGCTCTGGCGAAGGGTGGTTGCTACTCCTACGCGGAGACGGTCAGCACGCAGGACGGCAGGGCCGTGTCCGCAGCAGGGCTGCCTGACGAGACTGTCTCGGTCGTGGTGACCGGCTCCACCAACCACACGTCCGCGCCGCCCGTCTCCGGCCCGACCGGGCGGCTCGCGCACACTGGCTTCGACGTGTTCGCGTCGGTCGGCTGCGCCGGGCTGCTCCTGCTGGCGGGGCTGCTCCTGCGGCTCGTGCCGTGGCGTCGCCGGCACGGGTAGGTCGGACCGGCCGGCTCGCGGGTCCCCTCTGGTCGGGCGGTCCTGGACCTGACCGAGCGGGCGGTCGCGCCGAGGACGACAATCGGAGCCGCCGGCGACCATTCGGTCGGCAGGGTGCGCTCGGGCGAGCGTGACCGGAGGGAGACGCGGTGTCGGACTTCACGCTCAGGTACCAGGGTCAGGAGCTGGCGCTCACCGAGGTGCCGGCCACCGAGGAGCCGTCGGGGCTCGACGTCGCCCACCTGCTCGGCTCGACTGGGCACGTCACGCTGGACCCCGGGTTCGTCAACACGGCCGCGTGCACGTCGGCGGTCACGTACATCGACGGGGACGCGGGGATCCTGCGCTACCGCGGCTACCCGATCGACCAGCTGGCCGAGCGCGCCTCGTTCCTCGAGGTCGCCTTCCTGCTGATCCACGGCGAGCTGCCGACCCCGGCCGAGCTGGCCGACTTCACCGACCAGATCCGCATCCACACGTTGCTGCACGAAGACCTTCGACGGTTCTTCGACGGCTTCCCGCGGGACGCGCACCCGATGGCGGTGCTCAGCTCGGCGGTCAGCGCGCTCTCGACCTTCTACCCGAACAGCCTGGACCCGTTCGACCCCGAGCAGGTCGATATCTCGACGGTGCGGCTGCTGGCGAAGCTGCCGACGATCGCCGCGTACGCGTACAAGAAGTCGATCGGGCAGCCGCTGCTCTACCCGGACAACTCGCTCGGCTACGTCGAGAACTTCCTGCGGATGACCTTCGGCGTGCCGGCCGGACCGTACGACGTGGACCCCGATGTCGCGCGTGTCCTGGACATGCTCTTCGTCCTGCACGCGGACCACGAGCAGAACTGCTCCACGGCGACAGTGCGGATGGTCGGCTCCTCGAACGCCAACCTGTTCGCCTCCGTGTCCGCCGGCGTCAACGCCCTGTTCGGACCGCTGCACGGCGGCGCGAACCAAGCGGTGCTGGAGATGCTCGAGCAGATCGTCGCGTCCGGCGGCGACGTGCAGGCGTTCGTCCGGCGGGTGAAGGCGAAGGAGCACGGTGTCCGGCTGATGGGGTTCGGGCACCGCGTCTACAAGAACTACGACCCGCGCGCGGCGATCGTCAAGCAGGCGACGCGCGACGTCCTGGACAAGCTCGGCAAGCCGGACCCCCTGCTCGACATCGCCATGGAGCTCGAGGACATCGCCCTGCGCGACGAGTACTTCGTCGAGCGGAGGCTCTACCCGAACGTGGACTTCTACACCGGCGTCATCTACAAGGCGATGGGCTTCCCGGCGCCGATGTTCACGGTGCTGTTCGCGCTGGGACGCCTGCCGGGGTGGATCGCGCAGTGGCGCGAGATGATCGCCGACCCGATGACGAAGATCGGGCGCCCCCGCCAGGTGTACGTCGGCCGCACCGAGCGGCCCGTCCCGCCGAAACCTGCGGTTCGGTAGCACAGGATCACTCGCGTACTGAACCGTAGGTCTCGAGGCGGGCGAGGGCGAACGCGAGCAGGGCGGTGGCGGTGTAGTCGTCGGCGGGCTCCACCGACGGCCAGGCCCGGACGTCGTCGACGTAGCGCACCGCGTGCCCGTCGAACTTCGCGAACCCGCCGACGTGGCAGGCCCGCGCGCCGTCCGGGATCCCGAGGTCCGCGAAGCTGCCTCGCCCGGCCGGGCCGTCGGTGACGCCGCCCCGGTGGACGGGCGCAGTGCCGTCGAGCGTGCCGGACAGGTTCGCGATCTGGTCCTGCGGGCAGTGCGGGAACACGGATCCCACCCCGATCACGAACGTCGTCCCCCAGGCGTTGGCGCCGAGCGCCCAGTGCATCTGGTCGCGCGCCACCGAGGCGGTCGCACCGGTGGCCCCCGACAACACCCCCGTCGCGGCCAACCCGAAAGCATGCGGCACCGGGTCGCCGTCGCGGTAGGCGTGCCCGAGACCGAACGGCTCGGTCGTCGCCACGGCCGCGGCACCGGTGAGCTGCCCGCGCATCTCGGCCGTCAGCCGTTGCGCCGTCACGGGCAGGTCGGTCCGGCCGCCCAGCAGCGGCACAAGCTCGGCGTCGGCCAGCGCGCTGACGTCGTACAGGTTGAGCGTGTCCCGCGGCTCGGCCGAGCGCAGCCGCCGGTCGGCCCATCGCGCCGCCGTGGCCAGGTCGGCCGCGACCGGGACGCCGAGCGCGCGGTCGGCCCTGGCCAGCTCGGTCCAGCCCAGCTGGAGGTCGTCCCGCCACGACTCCTCCGGGTAGTAGTCGTGCGGCGACGTCGTGACCAGCTCACCGGGACTGGTGTCGGCCATCGAGAGGAGGTGCCGAGCCCGCGCCGCCCACCGCGCCGCCGCAGCCGGGGCGGTGCGCGCCAGCGACTGGGCGGCGAGCGCGAACGACGCCGCCGTGCGGCCGGCCAGGTTCGGGCTGACCGGGGAGCCCGCCGGTCCGGCGCGGAACACGGGCCGGTACTTCAGGTAGTACGACGGGTCACCGGGCGCGACGTCGAGGGCGTCGTCCGCCTCCGGCAGCCGCCAGACGTCGTGGTCCCCGACGATCCGCGGCCAGTCGGCGTCGCCCATCCCGACCTGGTAGTACAGCGTCCCGGTCCGGTCGTCCCACATCCGCCCGAGCCAGTCCAGCCCGTGCCGCGCCTCGCCGGCCAGCGCCCGGTCGCCCGGGTCGGCGCGGCCGGCGATGAACAGCAGCGCATCGGTGTACGACGCGGTCTGCACGAACTTCTCGTAGTCGCCGGCGTCGAACCACCCGCCGGCGGCGTCCACCGGGCCGCCGACGGGCGTGAGGTCGCCGACGAGCGTGTCGTTGGCGTCGTACGTCGGTGGCGCGTAGACGGTCGCCGTCGCGTCGGTCAGGTGGGACGGCTTGCGGTCGAGCGCGCCCGGCACGACGTCGGACCCGTCCCGCTGCATGGTGAGGAACGAGACGGTGGCGTCGACCGCCCCGGAGTACAGGTCGGCGGCGGTCGCGATGCGCAGGGCGGCCGGTGCGGCCCGGACGCCGCCGGTGACTCGCACGGTGTACGCGCCCAGGGTGAGCAGCGTGGGGAAGTCGACCCGGTAGACCGCGGGGAAGGTCGTGCTCCACCAGCCCGACGAGGTGCCGGTCCGCGCGCTCGCCACCGCCCGCCCACCCGCGTCGACCACCTCGACGGTCGCGCGATGCACCACGGCGCTCGTCATCAGGAGCAGGGTCGCCGTGCCGGGCAGGTAGCCCACCTGGTCGGCCCGCAGGTAGCCGTGGACGGCGGGCGGCGCCCCGGGCGCTGCGCCGCCGGCCTGCGCCGGACCGGCGCCGGCGACCCCGAGGAGAAGGACCCCGGCGGCCACCGGCACGACGACCGAGCGGGAGAGCCGCATAGGAGGCATCGTGCCGCCCGTCCGGTGCTTCCGTCGATGGGTATAGACCAATTCGCGGCGACCGGTCACACACGGTAGGCGGCCGGAGACCGGCGAGGTGGCCCGGCGGTCCCGGCCACCATGATGGGACCCGTGGGCAGGGACGGGTCGGCCGCAGCCGCCGCGGCGGTCTGCCCGCTGGTCGTCGCGCACCCCACGATGCGGCACCGCTGGGAGCTGCTGACGTTCCTGCACTGGAGCTACCCCGTCGACGCCGTCCAGCGGCTCGTCCCCAGCGGGCTCGAGGTCGAGAGCGCCGACGGTCGGGCCTGGGTCGGTCTGGTGCCGTTCTTCATGCGGGTCAGCCCGCCGGCCGGGCCGTCGGTCCGGTGGGTGTCCACCTTCTGCGAGACCAACGTGCGCACGTACGTACGCGACCGGCAGGGCCGTTCCGGTGTCTGGTTCTTCTCGCTCGACGCGGCCCGGCTCTCGGCGGTGTCGGTGGCCCGCGGCCGGTTCCGGCTGCCGTACTACTGGTCGAGGATGCGGCTGACGCGCACCGGCGACGAGATCGCGTACGACTGCGTGCGGCGCCGGCCGGGCGACGACCACCCGCACAGCCGGGTCCGGGTCGCGATCGGCACCGAGTACCGACCCGACGAGCTCACCGGCTTCGACCACTTCCTCACCGCGCGGTGGCGGTTGTTCTCGGTGGCCGGCGGACGCCGGACAGTCGCCGACGCCGAGCACGCGCCGTGGCCGCTGCACCGGGCGACCGTGCTCCACCTGGACGACCAGCTGGTCGCGGCGGCGGGGCTGCCGGCGCCGACCGGCGACCCGCTCGTGCACTACTCCCCCGGCGTCGATGTCCGGATCGGCCCGAGCCGCCCGCTCTGACCGCGTGTCGACCCGGTGCGCACCCGCCGGCTACTGCGGCAGCGGGTCCGAGTCCACCACGTCGACGACGAGCTCGACGACCTGCTCGTGCGCGTAGTGAGTCCACGCCGGGACCCCGAGCTGCTGCGAACCACCGACGACCGTACCCCGGTCGGCGAAGTGCGCCCAGACGGTGACGAGCGGACCGTCGCGATCACCGGCGTACCAGGTGCGGGCGCAGTCGTACTCCTCCGGCAGCACCCTCGGCTGCGCCGGCGGGTCGCAGTCCGCGACCCCGGCGTCGGTGAGCCCGTGCGCCGACGCCCAGGCGTCGAGAGCCGTGCCGACCTGGTCGAGCGGGGTCAAGCGGGACAGGGTGAACGTCCGCGCCTTGTTGTAGCAGTCGCCCTGCTCACACGACGGCCAGTGGTAGGTCACCACGGGATGAGCCTGGGACGCGGCCACCGGAGCGCCGAGGTCGGCCAGGGTGGTGGCGGCGCGCTGCTCCGCCGGGACCACCGGGACCCGGGGGGCGGGGGCTCGGTGCACCCAGTGGACGGTCAGCGACGCCACGACGAGCAGGAGCAGCACGCCGACTGCCCGCCTCGTCCGCGGGCGAGGGGAGGCCTCCGGTTCGACCTCGAGGTCCGTCACCGGCTCACCGACCGCCGGCCGTCGAGCCGACCGACCCGATCGACAGCACCGATCCCTTGCAGCCGATGCACAGGATCGAGCCGTCCGAGCGGATGGACCACCGCGACGTGCTCACGCGCGCCATGCTCCCACCGACACGCGCGGTCAGCCCCGCGCGACCACCTGAACGGTGGCTACGGACGGATCGGCCGCATAGGCGACGCGCACTCGGTCGGCCGCGGCAGAACGCAGGGCGTCCAGGACCTGGGCGGTGAGCACCTCGCCCGGGACGATGGCCGGGATCCCCGGCGGGTAGGGCGCCACCAGCTCGGCAGCCACCCTCCCGGCGGCGTCGGCAGCGGGCACGGTCTCGTGCGCGGCGAAGAACGCCTCCCGCGGGGCGAGCGCGACCTCGGGCAGGTCGGTGCCCAGCCAGGCGGCGGGCGGCACGGCCCGCGGCTGCCCCCGGCGCCGGCCGACCACCTCGACCAGCGCGTCGACCAGCGGGCCGACCGAGTCCTCGGTGTCGGCCATCGTGACGGTCGCGACCAGGGTGTCGCGGTCGGCCATCTCGAGGGAGAACCCGAGGCGCACCAGGTCGTCCTCGACGACGAACCCGTCCGCGCCGGTGCCGGACAGGCCCAGCACCAGCCGGGTGGGGTCGACCGCGTCCGCGGGACCGTCCAGCACCTGCAGACCCTCCACAGCGCTCAACCGGCTGCGCGCACCGGTGACGAGCTCGACGGTCCGGCCGAGCAGGCGCTCGCCGTCCAGAGCCAGCAGCCGGCGGGCCGCGTCGATGCTCGCGAGGATGGTCCCGGACGGGCTCGTCGTGTGCGTCGCGTCGAAACCGCGCTGCAGCCGGTCCGGGTCCAGCCGCTCGGTGCGCGCGAGCACCAGCGCACCCTGCGTGTAGGCGGGCAGCGCCTTGTGCGCGCTCGTGACGAACGCGTCCGCGCCGGCCGCCAACGCGTGCGGCGGCAGTGCCGGATGGAAGCCGAAGTGCGCCGACCAGGCCTGGTCCACCAGCAGCGGTACGCCGGCGTCGTGCGCCGCGCCGGCCAGGCCGGACACGTCGGACCGGGTCCCCGCGTAGCCCGGCTCCACAGCGAACACGGCCCGCGCAGCGGGGTGGGCTGCGAGCACGCCGCGGACCGCGTCGACCGGCAGCCGGCCGGGCAGCCCGGTCACCGCGTCCACGGGCGGGGCCACCCAGACCGGGCGCAGCCCGGCGAGCACGAACCCGAGCAGCAGCGAGCGGTGCACGGCCCGGGTGACGACGACCTCGTCGCCGGGCCGGCCGACCGACAGCGCCAGCGCCTGGTTGCCGTGCGACGAGCCGGCCACCGAGAACCGGCACAGGTGCGCGCCCCAGAGCTCGGCCGCGAGCTGCTCGGCGTCCGTCAGGACGCCGGCGGCCGCGCGCATCGTGGCCAGCGCGCCCCACAGCGACAGGTCGCCCTCGACCACCCGGCCGACGAGCTCGGTCGAGCCCTTGTGCCCGGGGATCATGAACGGCACCGGGCGCTCCCCCGGCGGCGGGAAGCGGTCGTAGAGGTCGGCGATCGGGGCGCGGTGCTGGTCGGACACGGCGCTCCTCCTCGTCGACCCCGACAACCGGCGGTGCCGCGGTCTGGTGACGCTATCCCCCGGGCACGGCCGCCGACCCACCGGGAGCCGGACCCGGCCGAACGGGTGAACGCCCCCAAGTCGCCGACCGGCAACGCCGATGGACCAGCATGGAGCAGGGGAGGTCGGGGCGCCTGGCGGCCGCATGCGCGCTCTTCGCCCTCCCCGTCCTCGTCGGAGTCGCTCCGGTCGCCGCGGTCCTCACCGCGCACCCCGACCAGGACGCGCCCACGTTCACGGTCCGCGACACCACCCCGTCGGTCCACCTGGACGAGCCTCCGCCCGGCGTCGACATCCACGTCACGCCGTCCACCGGGACGCTGCTCGCCGCCGCCGGCCTGACCGCCACGCGCGCCGCCGCCGGCACGGTCAAGGCCACGGGCGGCGCCGTCCTCGTCCGTACCACACCGCCGCCGGGGACGCCCACGACGAGCTCGCTCACCCAGCACGTGCTGCCCAGCTGCAGCGGGGTCGCCGACAGCAACGCGGGCAAGCGGGTACAGGTCGCGTACGTGACACAGGTGGGCGGCACCGACCGCTACGCGTCGGTCGTCGCGGCGCTGCAGTCGTACGTCGCGGACGTCGACGACGTGATGGCCGTTTCGTCGGAGGAGACCGCTGGGGGTCGACGGGTCCGCTGGGTGGTGGACTCGCAGTGCGTGCCGGTCATCGCCCACATCGTGCTGCCGGCCGGCTCGCTCGGCCTGGCCTCCGACGCAGACGGCGGCTTCAACGCGACCATCAACGCGATGGAGGCGGCCGGATACACCTCGGCCAGCCGCAAGTACCTGATGTTCGTCGAGGCGGACAACCTGTGCGGGATCGCGCAGGTCTACCCGTCGAGCGCGAAGGTTTCCAACTTCAACGACGGGTACGCGCCGATGTTCGCCCGGGTGGACAGCGCCTGCTGGACGTCGACCTATCACTCGGTGGCCTCGCACGAGCTCATGCACACGCTCGGCTCGGTGATGAGCGACAGCGTTCACCCGAGCGCGGCCGGGCACTGCACCGACGACTACGACGTCATGTGCTACCAGGACGGCGCTGGGGTCGTGATGACCTACCCGTGCCCGGCCTGGCACGAGCAGCTCTACGACTGCAACCACGACGACTACTTCTCCACCGCCCCGGGGCCGACGAACTACCTCGCGACGCACTGGAACACCGCCGACTCCGGGTTCCTGGACACCGTGCCGGCGCTGAACGCGGTGCCGACCCTGACGCTGGACGCGCCTGCCACGCTGCGACCGGGTCTGTCCTCGACGGTGTCGATCAGCGACGCGGCGCCGGCCGGGGCCACGTACACGTGGCAGGTCACTCCGTCGGCCTGCCTGCTGGGCGCCGCGACCGCGGCGAGCATCACGGTGATGTGCCCCTCGGACAGCACCGGCGCGGTGACGGTGACCGCGAACCGGGTCAACGCCGGGCTGGCCGAGTTCGGCACGGCGACGATCCAACCCGTGGTCACCGGACCGGACGCGCTCGACGTCGCGGTCACGGCGCCCGCGACGGTGCCGGCCGGCACCGCGGTCGCGCTGACCGGCACGCTGACCTCGTCCGGCCAGCCGGTGCGCTCCACCGTCACCTGGTACGCGGCTCCGGTGTCCGGCGGCTCGTGGGTGAAGCTGGCCGGCCCGGTGGCGACCGACGGCGCGGGCGTCACCCACGCGACGATGACCGTGACGGTGCCGGAGAAGTTCGAGCTGGTCGTGGCGCAGCCGGCCGGGTCGACGTGGACCGCTCCCGTGACCGTCGTGACCGTGAACGCGGTGAAGCGACCGGTGACGATCGCGTCGTCGATCACGGTCGGCCGCCCGGACAAGGTCCGCGCGACGATGGCCAGCGGGACGACCCGGATGAGCAGCACCGTGGTCAGCCTCTACATGCACTACGCCGGCACGACGAAGTGGACGCTGGTGCTGCACTACAAGACGGACGCCTACGGCGGTGTCGTGGTGCGGGTGCAGCCCAAGCGCTATACGTACTACCTGTGGTCGTACCCGGGCACGGCGGTGTATGCCGCGGCCACCAGCAAGGCCGTCGTCACCACGTACTGACGTCGGTCGGCCCCCCGGTCACTCGAGCGTCGAGACCCAGGACGCGCCGGGTCCCACGTTGTCCAGCCCTCCGTCGACCAGCAGCGTGGCCCCGGTGACGTACGAGGCCGCCGGCGAGGCCAGGAACACGATCGCGCGGGCGATCTCCTCCGGCGTGGCCAGCCGCCCGGCCGGGATCGCGGCGGCGACGACGTCGGCGTCCAGTCCGTAGCCCTCCCAGGCCGTCGTGTGCACGATGCCGGCGGCCACGCAGTTCAGCCGGATGCCGTGCCGGGCCCACTCGACGGCGAGGGTGCGGGTCATCCCTTCGACACCGGCCCTGGCCGCCGCCGAGTGGGCCATCCCCGGCATGGCCCGGCGCGGGCTGATCGTCACCGACACCACCGAACCGCCGCCGCTGCCGATCATCGAGCGGTTGGCGACGCCGGTGGTGAGCGCGAAGACCGCGTCGAGGTCGAGCCGGGTGACAGCGCGGAACCCGTTCAGCGAGATGCGCTCGGCAGGTGCGACGAACTGGCCGCCGGCGTTGTTCACCAGGACGTCCAGCCGCCCGTGCGCCTCGAGCACCGCGTCGAGCATCGCGTCGACCTGGTCGGGCTCGCGGATGTCGCAGGGGTACGCGAGCACGTCGTCCCCGGTGGACTGCGCGAGCGCCGCCGTCTCGTGCAGGAGCTCGGCGCGGCGGCCGACCACCGCGACCCGCGCACCGAGCCGCGCCAGCTCGAGCGCTGTCGCCCGCCCGATGCCGGTACCGCCGCCGGTGACCAGCGCCTGCTTCCCGGCCAGCAGGCCGGACCGGAACGGGCTGTCGGGCTGGGCGGGCATGAGGCGCACGCTAGCCGAGCGCGGTGGCGAGCGCGGCAGCGAGCTCGGCCACCTCGTCGTCGGTGAGCACCAGCGGTGGGGAGATCTGCAGCGCGCCGCCGACCAGGCCCCGGGTCAGCACACCCAGCCGCCGCAGCGCCTGCACCGCCGCGCCGACCGCGTCCGGGTCGGCGAGCTGGACCGCGGCCAGCACTCCGGTGCCGGCCCGGACCTCGGCGACAGCGGGCAGGGCGGCCAGCGGCGCGAGCGCGTCGGCGAGCACCCGCTCGAGGGCGAGGGCGCGGCCGGTGAGGCCCTCGCGCTCGGTGATCTCCAGCGCGGCCAGCCCGGCGGCGGCCGCGACGGCGTGCCCCGAGTAGGTGTAGCCGTGCCGCCAGAGGGTCCCGTGCCCCGGCTCCGCGACCCAGAACGGCTCGGCGACGTTCGGTGCGGCGACGACCGCGCCGAGCGGGACGTAGCCGGAGGTGATCCCCTTCGCGCACAGCAGCAGATCCGGATCGAGCCCGTACCGGCCGGAGGCGAACCAGTCGCCGAGCCGGCCGAACCCGGTGATCACCTCGTCGGACACGTACAGGACGCCGCGGGTGGCGCACACCGCGCGGACGTCCGCCAGGTAGTGCGGGCCGGCTGCATGCACGCCGCCGGCCCCGATGACCGGCTCGCAGAAGAACGCGGCGACGCGGTCGGCGCCGATCGCGTCCACCCGCTCGGCGAGCGCGGCCGCGTCGTCCCACGGGACGCGGACGACGTCGAGGTCCAGGTCGCCGTACCCGGCGCGGTTGACGTCGATGCCGGACAGCGCGGTGCCGGCCAGGTGCATGCCGTGGTAGGCCCGGTCGCGGACGACCACCACGCGGCGCTCCGGGCGGCCGACCAGGGCCCAGTACCGCCGCACGAGCTTGACCGCGGTGTCGACGGAGTCCGAGCCGCCCGAGGTGAAGAACACCTTGGACCCGGGCACCGGGGCCAGAGCGGCCACCCGGCTGGCCAGGTCGAGCGCCGGACGGTTCGCCATGTCGCCGAACGTCGAGTAGGCGGCGATCCGGCCGGCCTGCGCGGCCATGGCGTCGGCGATCTCGCCCCGGCCGTGCCCGACGTTGGCGAACCAGAGCCCGGCCGTGGCGTCCAGGTAGGAGCGGCCGTCCTCGTCCCAGACCCGGGACCCCTCGCCCCGGGTGAGCACGAGCTCGCCGTCGCGGTCGACGGCGCTCATGTCCGCGAACGGGTGCCACAGATCAGTACTCACTCTGCTTCTCTCTGGTCGTCGATCAGGCGGTGGGCGCGTTGAGATGCAGCTCGCGGGCGGCGCGGGCCTGGTCGGCCGCGTGCTTGAGCACGACGCCGAGAGTGGCGGACACAGCCGCGTCGTCGAGGGTGGGCAGCCCGAGCGCGAGCAGGGTGCGCGCCCAGTCGATCGTCTCGGCCACCGATGGCGACTTGCGCAGCTCCAGCGAGCGGAGCGCCTGCACCGTGCGTACGAGCTGGTCGGCCAGCTGCTCGGGCAGCTCCGGCACGCGGCTGAGCACGATCGCCCGCTCGCGGGCGGCGTCCGGGTAGTCCAGGTGCAGGTAGAGGCAGCGCCGTCGCAGGGCCTCCGACAGCTCACGGGTGGCGTTGGACGTCAGCACGACGAACGGACGTCGGACGGCGACGATCGTGCCGAGCTCGGGGACGGTGACCTGGAAGTCGCTCAGCACCTCCAGCAGGAGCGCCTCGACCTCGACGTCGGCCTTGTCCGTCTCGTCGACCAGCAGGACGGTCGGCTCGGTCCGGCGGATCGCGGTGAGGAGCGGCCGGTCGAGCAGGAACTCGGCGGCGAAGATGTCGTCGTGGACGGCCTGCCACGAGGCCTCCCCCGCCGCGCCCGGCTCGACCGCGGCCGCCGCCTGGATCCGGAGCAGCTGCTTGCGGTAGTTCCACTCGTACAGCGCCCGGGCCTCGTCCAGCCCTTCGTAGCACTGCAGCCGGACCAGGCCGGCTCCCGTCGCCGCCGCGACCGCCTTCGCCAGCTCGGTCTTGCCGACCCCGGCGGGTCCCTCGACGAGCAGCGGGCGCCCGAGCCGGTCGGCCAGGAAGACCGTCGTGGCCACCTCGTGGTCGGGGAGGTAGCCGACCGCCGCGAGCCGGTCGGCGACGTCCCGGACCGACGCGAACGCAGGCTCGACCGGGACCTCCGGCGGCACGGGCGGCACGGGCGGCACGGGCGGCACGGTCAGCGCGCCACGACGAAGATGTGCGAGGCCGCCTCCAGGTCGACCTCGGCGTACTCCATGCCGCTGCCGACCAGAACGCCGCCGTCGGAGAGCCGGGCCTTGACCGTCTCGCCCGGACGCACGCCCGAGCGCCGCAGAGCGGTCATCACCACCGAGTCGGTCTGGATCGGCTCGCCCAGGCGGCGGACCAGGAGCCGCTGCGGCTCGGCACCCACGACCTTGTCGAGGCCGACGAGCACCTCGTCCGAGGCGTCGCCGTCGTCGCCGTCACCGAGCTCGTCCAGGCCCGGGATCGGGTTCCCGTACGGCGAGACGCTCGGGTGGTGCAACAGCTCGAGGATGCGCCGCTCCACCTGCTCGGACATCACGTGCTCCCAGCGGCAGGCCTCCGCGTGCACGTCCTCCCACGGCATCCCGATCACCTCGACGAGCAGGCACTCGGCCAGCCGGTGCTTGCGCATGACCCTGGTCGCCATGGTCCGGCCCTGCGGGCTCAGCACCAGGTGCCGGTCGTCGTGCACGTGCAGCAGCCCGTCGCGCTCCATCCGGCCGACGGTCTGGCTCACGGTCGGGCCGGACTGCCCGAGCCGTTCGGCGATCCGGGCGCGCAGCGGAACGACCCCCTCTTCCTCGAGCTCGAAGATCGTCCGGAGGTACATCTCCGTGGTGTCGATCAGGTCGGTCACGCGGGTCGCCCATCTGTCGTACGGGTGCCGGGTCGCGCCTGCCGGCCGGCTGGCGACATTGTCGCAACCTTGCCGGGTCACCGCACTGTTCCCGGCCCGCACCCCCCACCCCACCGAACAGGGCCGCCGCGACGGAATGGGCTCGAGGTGCCGAGATGGGACGTCGGCCCTAGCGTGTCGGGATGACGGACCGCGGGCCGAGGAGCGTGCTGTGGTTCCGTCGGGACCTGCGGCTGACCGACCACCCGGCCCTGCTCGCCGCCGCCGACGCCGGGCCCGGCGGAGTGCTCCCTCTCTTCGTGGTCGACCCAGCGCTCTGGGGTCCGGCCGGCACGGCCCGCCGGACCTACCTGGCGCGCAGCCTGGCTGCGCTCGACGCCGGTCTCGGCGGACATCTGCATGTCAGGTACGGCGACCCGCGGACCTTGGTCGCCGAGGTCAGCGCCTCGGTGCGGGCCGACTCCGTGCACGTGAGCGCGGACTTCGGACCGTACGGGTCCGGGCGCGACGCCGCGGTCGCGACAGCGCTGGCGGACCACGGACGCCGGCTGGTCCGCACGGGCTCCCCGTACGCGGTCTCACCTGGCCTGGTCCGCAAGGACGACGGGACGCCGTACCGCGTCTTCACTCCGTACTTTCGAGCCTGGTCCGAGCACGGGTGGCGCAGGCCCGCCGGGGGGCCGCCGGCGGGCCTGCGCTGGCTGCACCTCGCCGGCGGCCGGCGGCGGCCGCTAGCCGACGACCCGGGCAACCCCGCAAGCGGCCTCGTCCCGCCCGCCGCGGGCGAGGCGGAGGCCCTGCTGCGCTGGCAGCGGTTCCGCGACGGCGCCCTCGCCGGCTACGCCGAGCACCGGGACCGACCGGACCTGGCGGGAACGTCGGCGCTGTCGGCGGCCCTGCGCTGGGGCGAGATCCACCCGCGCACCCTGCTGGCCGACCTGCCGCCGACCGGTCGCGGACCTCAGACCTTCCGCAAGGAGCTGGCCTGGCGCGAGTTCTACGCCGACGTCCTCCACCACGACCCGAGCTCGGCCCGCGTCAGCCTCCGACCGGCGCTGGCCACGCTCGCGTACGACCACGGCCCCGTCGCCGACCGGCGCTTCGCGGCATGGTGCGAAGGCCGCACCGGCTATCCGTTCGTCGACGCCGGGATGCGGCAGCTCCGCGCCGAGGGCTGGATGCACAACCGGGTCCGGATGGTGGTCGCCTCCTTCCTGGTCAAGGACCTGCACCTGGACTGGACCCGCGGCGCACGGTGGTTCATGCGCTCGCTGGTCGACGGCGACCTCGCCTCCAACCAGCACGGCTGGCAGTGGGTGGCCGGGACAGGGACCGATGCCGCACCGTACTTCCGGGTGTTCAACCCGGTCGGCCAGGGCCGGCGCTTCGACCCGGACGGCGCGTACGTCCGCCGGTATGTGTCCGAGCTCGCCGACCTGGGGGGCCCGCTGGCGCACCAGCCGTGGAGGGCGCCGGGAGGGGGACCCCGCGCCTACCCGGAGCGCATCGTCGACCACGCTGAGGAGCGGACGATCGCCCTGCAGAGGTACGCCGACGTGACGGCGGCGGGCAAGGCCTGACCGACCTGGCAGACTCGCCGCGTGCTCGTCGTCAGCGTGATCAGCCTCAAGGGAGGCGTCGGGAAGACCTCGGTCACGCTGGGTCTGGCCGGGGCCGCCTGGGAACGCGGCATCCGCACCCTGGTGGTCGACCTCGACCCGCAGGGGAACGCCTCGACCGTGCTGGACCCCCCCGAGGTGCGCTTCACGGCCAGCGACGTCCTGTCCGACCCTCGCCCGCACCTGCTCGAGCACGCGGTCGCCCGCAGCGGCTGGGGGCGGTCTGTCGACGTGATCGCTGCCGACTCCCTACTGGAACGGCACAACGCGCTCGCGGGCCGCCAGTCGACACTGCGGCTGCGGGTCGCGATGACCGGACTGAGCGAGTACGAGCTCGTCCTGGTCGACTCCCCGCCCTCGCTCGGTGGCCTCACCCGCAACGCGCTGGCGGCCAGCCACACCGCGCTGGTGGTCGCCGAGCCGAGCCTGTTCGCGCTGCAGGGCGCGGCCGCCGCGCTGGAGGCGGTCGAGATGGTGCATGCGGACAACCTGCGGCTCAAGCCAGCCGGGATCGTCGTCAACAAGCTGCGAGCGCAGTCGGTCGAGCACCGGTTCCGGTACGACGAGCTGCGGCAGACCTACGGCGCGCTGGTCATGGACCCGCCGCTGCCGGACCGTGCGGCCATCCAGCAGGCGGAGGGCGCCTGCGTACCCGTCCAGGCCTGGCGCTCGCCCGGAGCGCGCGAGGTCTGCGACGCGCTGGACGACATTCTGGAGTCACTGCTGTCACGACGGTTCGGGGACGGACCGTTGGGTAGGTCGAGCGGGAAGGGACGGCAATGAGCGAGGTTCGCGGCAGTACGGGGGCGCGGGGCAACCCGCCGCCGCGGCGCGCACTGTCCCGGGTCCGCCCGCTCGAGGCCGAGGACGGGCCTGGGTCGGCGCTCGACGCGACGGGCGCGGCCGCGCCGTCCGACCCGTCGCCGGCCGCCGCGCCCGGCGGCACCGAGGGGCGCGACCTGCTGATCCCCGGGCACCCGAGGTCGCCGGAGAAGTCGCCTGGGAAGGCGGAGGCCCGCGCCAAGAACGGCCGGCCGGTACCCAGCCTGGCCGACCTGATGCCACCGGCGGCACCGTCCGGCCGCAGGCACGGCGCGGGACACGGCGGTCACCACAAGACCGCCCAACAGAAGACCGACGGCAAGCCTTCCGACAAGAACCCGGACAAGGGCGGGAAGTCGACGGAGCTGTCAGTGCGCCTGTCGAAACCGGTCCGCAAGGCGCTCAAGGCCCGGGCCGCCGAGCTCGGCCTCTCTCCCGAGGACACCGTCGCGCAGCTGGTCGAGGTCTGGCTCGAAGGTTGACGCGACGCCCTTCGACGCAGCGCGCTTGACGCAGCGCCCTTGACGCGGAGCCGTGCCGCGCCCGACGCTGCGCGGGACGCCTCGTCGGCGTCGTCAACCCGGGGGTCCGTAAGGGGAGGTACGTATGTCCTCGTTGGCCGGCTTGTTCAGAAGGTCCGCCCTCGCGTCCGCCGTGGTGCTGATGTCCGCCGGCTTGGTCCCGGCCGTGGCGTCGGCGTCCACCGGCAGCCAAGGCGCCTGGACCTGCACCGGCGGATCGGTACCGCCCGGTACCTACGCCTCGATCACCGTCACCGGCATCTGCAACGTCGACGCCGGCAACGTCACCGTGCGCGGCGACGTCACCATCCGCACCGGCGGCGGCCTGAACGCAGGCTTCGGCGGGTCGGACATCCGGATCGGGCGAGACCTGGTCGTGCTCCGCAACGGCCTGCTCGTGCTGGGTTGCGAGCCGGTGTTCTTCGTCTGCTTCAACGACCCTGACCAGACGGTCGGGACGTTCGTCACCCACCACCGGGTCGGCGGCAACCTCGTCTCGCAGAGCGGCCTCCTCGTCCTGGCGCACCACAGCTGGATCGGTGGCAGCGTGACCCAGCAGGGCGGCGGGGGTGGCGTCAACTGCACGACGTTCCCGCTCGGCCCCAACGGGCCGCCCGCGTACAGCGACTACGAGGACAACGTCATCGGCGCGGACGCGACCGTCGTCGGCCTGCGCACCTGCTGGGCCGGCTTCATCCGCAACACGGTCGGCCACGACGTGGTGTTCTCGAACAACTACATGGGCGACCCGGACGGCAACGAGGTCGTCGCGAACACCGTCGCGCACAACCTGTTCTGCTTCGGCAACAAGCCGGCAGCGCAGATCGGCGACTCGATGGGTGCGAAGAACGACGTCGACGGGCACGCGTACGGACAGTGCCGGGCGCTGTCCGTGGCCTGACCCGTCAGGTGGGCAGCACCTGAGCCGTCGGGGGTTGCCGCCGACGCCTGCGTCGTCCTGACAGCAGCGTCGTCGGTGGCAACCCCCTCGGCCGGCCCGCGCGACGGGCCACAATGACGGCATGGCCGACGCCGGACCGGACCGTCCTGGGGCGACCGCGTTCGTCCCGGACGGCGCCGGTCTCGCCGGTCTGCGCACGGCCGCCGCCGGCTGTCACGGCTGCGAGCTGTACGCCGACGCGACGCAGACGGTGTTCTCCAAGGGCTCGCCGGTCGCGCGCGCCGTGCTCGTCGGGGAGCAGCCCGGCGATGTCGAGGACCGGCGCGGCGCACCGTTCGTGGGGCCCGCCGGCCAGCTGCTGGACCGCGCGCTCGACGAGGCCGGCTTCGACCGCTCGACGGTGTACGTCACCAACGCCGTCAAGCACTTCCGGTTCCGCACCGACGGGCCATCCGGGCGGGGCCGCCGCATCCACGTGACACCGGACGCCGTGCACGTCGACGCGTGCAGGCCGTGGCTGCTCGCCGAGCTGGCCCTCCTCGACCCGGAGCTGGTCGTCCTGCTCGGCGCGACCGCCGGGCGGGCCCTGCTCGGCCCGTCGTTCCGGGTCACCCGGGACCGTGGCCGGCTGGTCGCGCGGCCCGGGCGCAGGGACGAACCTGCCGCCGTCCAGCTGGGCTGGATCCTCGCCACCTTGCACCCCAGCGCGATCCTGCGCGCGGACGACCAGGAATCGGCGTACGCCGGCCTCGTCGCCGACCTCCGGGTCGGGGCTCAGGTGCTGGGCGGTGGCTCCGGGCCGTCCGAGAGCTCGACAGCCGACGGCGCGGCGACATCGGAGCGGTAGCGCGCGAACGACGGGAACAGCATCGCCAGGACCACGACGCCGAGGATGCACAGCAGGCCGCCGCTGACGATCGACACCCGCTCGCCGAAGATCGACGCCACCGTGCCCGACTCGACGTCGCCGAGCCGCGGCCCGCCGGCGACGACCACGATGAAGACCCCCTGCAGGCGGCCGCGCAGGGCGTCCGGGGTCGCGGTCTGCAGGATCGTGCTGCGGAAGACGGCGCTGACCATGTCGGCGGCCCCCGCGAGCGCCAGCATGAGCAGCCCGAACCAGAGCAACGGGACCAGCCCGAAGACCACGATCGCCCCGCCCCACACCGTCACCGCGAGCAGCACCGCCAGGCCCTGCCGGCGCACCCGTCCGAGCCACCCGGAGAGCAGCGCGGCCAGCACTGCCCCGACCGCAGGCGCGGAGGCGAGCAGACCGGCCACCCCGGCACCGCCGGCGTAGAACAGCCCGGCCACCGCCGGGAACAGCGCGCGCGGCATGCCGAACACCATCGCGTTGATGTCGACCAGGAAGGTCATCAGCACGTCCTTGCGCCCGCGCAGGAACCGCAGCCCCTCCAGCACCGACGCGAAGCCGGCCCGGCGACCGGCCGCACCGTCCGGGAGGATCGACGGCAGCCGCAGCACGGCGTACAGCGCGGCGGTGAAGGTCACCAGGTCGAGCCCGTACGCGGCACCGAGCCCGACCTTGGCGATGAGCAGGCCGCCCAGCAGCGGGCCGAGCGTGAAGCCCAGGTTCCAGGTGACCTGCTGGAGCGCGTTCGCGGCCGGCAGCAGCTCGAGACCGACCAGCCTGGGGATCGACGACGCCCTGGCCGGGTTGTTCACCGCGAAGAACGCCGACTGGAGCGCGACGACGAGGTACAGCAGCCACACCGAGCCGAGGTCCGCGAGCGCCTGGGCGAGCAGGACCGCCGACATGGTGGCCAGCCCGATCGACGTCCACAGCATCAGCTTGCGCCGGTCGACCACGTCGGCGATCGCTCCGCCGTACAGACCGAAGACCACCAGCGGCACGAGCGCGAACCCGCCGACCAGCCCGACCATCAACGACGAGTGGGTGATCACGTACACCTGCCAGGCGACGGCCACCGCGGTCATCTGCTGGCCGATGTTGCTGATCCCGAGCCCGAACCACAGGCGGCGGTACGCCGGCGAGACGCGCAGCGGGGTGACGTCGGCGACCACCGAGCGTGCGGTCCGCGCGAACATCCCGGGCGCCACGCGATTCAGCGTCGCACGGCGGCCCCCGGTGTCGTACGGTCGGGGGTACACGGGAAAGGAGGTGGTTCGAGGCTTTGAGTACCTATCGGACGCGTGAGGTGGCTGCCAGCTAGCCGCGAGACTCCGGTTCCGACCGGCCGAGCGGCCGGCCAGTACCCGCAGTCACCCGACCCGCGGGCGCCGGGCTACGTCCCCCGGCCTCGCCGTCCTCCGACCCACGGTCGGCGGGCGGGCCCGCGGGTCGTTCGCGCCCTCCCCCGGCGCCGGCCCCGGTCCGGTGTCACGGGGACAGGCGCTCGACCAGCCAGCCCGGTCCGCCCCGGCGGTAGCGGAGCCGGTCGTGCAGGCGGCTCGGCCGGCCCTGCCAGAACTCCACCGTCTGCGGGCGCACCCGGAACCCGCCCCAGAAGTCCGGCGCCGGGACGTCCTCGATCCCGTCGAAGCGCGCGGCCGCGTCCCCGTACGCCTGCTCCAGCGCGGGCCGGCCCTCGATCACGGCGGACTGCCGGCTGGCCCAGGCGCCGAGCCTGGAGCCGCGCGGCCGCGATGCGAAGTACGCCTCGGTCTGGGACCGCTCGACCTCCTCGACCCGGCCGACCACCACGACCTGACGCTCGACCTCGTACCAGGGGAAGACCAGGCTCGCCCACGGGTTGACCGCCAGCTCGGACCCCTTGCGCGAGGCGCGGTTGGTGAAGAACACGAAGCCGTGGTCGTCGAACCCCTTGAGCAGGACCGTCCGGGCGCTGGGGTGCCCGGCCGCGTCCGCGGTGGCCAGGACCATCGCGTTCGGCTCGGTCAGCCCGGCGGCCACGGCGTCGGCGAGCCACACCTCGAACTGGGCGAACGGGTCCGCGGCCAGCTCGTCCTCGGCCAGCCCGCGGTCACCGTACGCCCGGCGCAGGTCGGCCACCCGCGAGCGCAGCTCGGCCAGCTCGGGCAGGGCGGGCTCGGCGGTCGGCTCGGGGGTCTGCACCGGTCCGTTCTAGCAGCACCCGGGCCCGCGAGCACCCGGGTCGGAGGGTGCCCTACCCACGGGTAGATTGGCCCCCGAGCGCGCCTGACACGATCGCCGCGCGCCCGGCCCGCGATGGGAGACGTCACATGTCACAGGCTCAGGTGGCTGTCGAGGCCACCGGCTCGGCGTTCAAGCCGGGCCTCGAGGGCGTCATCGCCTTCGAGACCGAGATCGCGGAGCCGGACAAAGAGGGCAGCGCCCTGCGCTACCGCGGCGTCGACATCGAGGACCTGGTCGGGCGCGTCTCCTACGGCAACGTGTGGGGGCTGCTGGTCGACAACGAGTTCAACCCGGGGCTGCCGCCGGCCGAGCCGTTCCCGCTGCCGGTGCACTCCGGCGACGTCCGGGTCGACGTGCAGTCGGCGCTGGCCATGCTCGCCCCCGCCTGGGGGCTCGAGCCGCTGCTGGACATCGACGACGACACCGCTCGCGACGAGCTGGCCAGGGCGTCGGTGATGGCCATGTCGTTCGTCGCCCAGTCCGCCCGCGGGATCGGCCGCCCGATGGTCCCGCAGGCGGAGATCGACAAGGCCCACACGATCGTCGAGCGGTTCATGATCCGTTGGCGCGGCGAGCCGGACCCGCGGCACGTGCAGGCCGTCGACGCCTACTTCGGGTCGGCCGCCGAGCACGGCATGAACGCCTCCACGTTCACCGCCCGGGTGATCGCCTCCACCGGGGCCGACGTGGCGGCGGCCCTGTCCGGCGCCGTCGGCGCGCTCTCCGGCCCGCTGCACGGCGGTGCCCCGTCGCGCGTGCTCGGGATGATCGAGGACGTCGAGACGCTCCGGCGACGCCGACGGGTACGTGAAGGCGCTGCTGGACCGCGGCGAGCGCCTGATGGGCTTCGGGCACCGGGTGTACCGCGCCGAGGACCCCCGGGCGCGGGTGCTGCGCCGGACCGCCCGCGAGCTGAAGGCCCCGCGGTACGAGGTGGCCGAGGCGCTGGAGAAGGCGGCGCTGGCCGAGCTGCGGGCCCGGCGGCCGGACCGGGTCCTGGAGACCAACGTCGAGTTCTGGGCCGCGATCGTCCTGGACTTCGCCGAGGTGCCCGCCCACATGTTCACGTCGATGTTCACCTGTGCCCGGCTGGCCGGCTGGAGCGCGCACATCCTCGAGCAGAAGCGCTCGGGCCGGCTGATCCGGCCGTCCGCCCGCTACGTCGGGCCCGCTCCGCGCAAGCCGGAGGACGTCCCCGGGTGGGACCCGGTGATGGTCGCCCCCACCGGCTACACCCCGCTCGGATAGTCGGTCCCGGACCGCCGTCTCGGGAACCGGACGCGGCCGCCGACGCCGGCCCCGCCGACCCTAGGCTTTGCGCATGCCCGAGACGCCCGAAGCCGCGCCGACCCAGCTCCCGCCGACCCTGCTGCCGGCCGACGGCCGGTTCGGCTCGGGCCCGTCCAAGGTCCGCCCCGCACAGGTCGAGGCGCTGACCCGGGTCGCGACGACGTACCTGGGCACCTCGCACCGGCAGAAGACCGTCAAGGCGCAGGTGGGCCGGCTGCGGGCCGGGCTGGCCGAGCTCTTCGGGCTGCCCGACGGCTACGAGGTGGTGCTGTCCAACGGCGGGTCGACCGCGTTCTGGGACGCGGCGACGTTCGGCCTGGTGCGGCAGCGCAGCCAGCACCTGTCGTTCGGCGAGTTCGGGGCGAAGTTCGCCAAGGCCGTCGCGGACGCGCCGTTCCTGGGCGCCCCCACCGTCATCACCGCGCCGCCGGGCGAGGCCCCGGAGTTCGCCGCCGAGACGGGGGTGGACGTGTACGCCAGCCCGCACAACGAGACGTCCACCGGCGTCGCCGTCGAGGTGCGCCGGGTCGCGGGCGCCGACGACGACGCGCTGATGGTCTGGGACGCCACCTCCGGCGCCGGCGGCCTGCCGGTCGACCCGAGCCAGAGCGACGTCTACTACTTCGCTCCGCAGAAGAGCTTCGGCTCGGACGGCGGGCTCTGGGTCGCGCTGATGAGCCCCGCCGCGCTCGCGCGGATCGCGGAGGTCAAGGCCTCGGGCCGCTGGATGCCCGCGTTCCTCGACCTCGCGACAGCCGTCGAGCAGAGCCGCCTCGACCAGACGTACAACACACCGGCGCTCGCCACGATCTTCCTGATGGCCGAGCAGGTCGACTGGTTCAACGCGCAGGGCGGCCTCGACTGGTGCGTCAAGCGCACCGCTGAGTCCAGCTCGATCCTGTACGGCTGGGCGGAGACCAGCGCGTACGCGACGCCGTACGTCACCGACCCCGCCCACCGCTCGCAGGTCGTCGGCACGATCGACCTGGCCGACCCGGTCGACGCGGCCGCCGTCGCGAAGACGCTGCGGGCCAACGGCATCGTCGACGTCGAGCCGTACCGCAAGCTCGGCCGCAACCAGCTGCGCGTCGCGATGTTCCCGGCGGTCGAGCCGGCCGACGTGCGCGCGCTGACCGCGTGCATCGACCACATCGTCGAGCGCTTGGCGTGACCTCCCCGGCGGGGGCACCCGACGCCGTGTCCCTGGACCGGGACCGGGTCACCTGGATGTCGTACGCCTTCCTGGCGATCTTCGGGTACTTCCTCTACGGCTTCGGGCCGAGCGTCCCGCTGCTGCGCGACGAGCTCGGGGTCAGCCACGCCGTCGGCGCGCTGCACGCGACGGCGATGGCTCTCGGCGCGGTCATCGGCGGGCTCGTCGGCGAGCGGGTCGTGCGCCGGATCGGGCGACGCCGGATGCTCTGGACCGGGCTGGGGCTGCTCTGCGTCGGCGTCGTCGGCCTGTGCTCGGTCCGCGCGCTCGTTGTCACGCTCACCTTCGCCCTGGTCTGCGGTCTCGCCGGGACCCTGCTCCTCAACGGGGTCAACGCCACCCTGATGGAGCACCACCTGCTCGGGGGGCCAGCGGCGATCACCGAGGCGAACGGGGGCGCGGGCGCAGCCGGCATCGTCGCGCCGCTGGTGGTGGGCGCGGCCGTCTCGGTCGGGCTCGGATGGCGGGCCGGGCTGCTCGTCACGGTGCTGCTGTCGGCCGTGGCCCTGCTCGCGTTCCACGGAGTGCGGGTGCCGGAGCCGCACCCGGTCGACCCGGCGGACCACCCGGACGGCGCCCGCTCACTGCCCCGCCGGTTCTGGATCACCTGGGCGGTGCTGCTGTGCGTGGTCGGCGTCGAGTTCTGCCTGTCGCTGTGGTCCACCGAGCTGCTCCGCACCCGCACCGGACTGACGTCGGGGGCGGCCACGGCTGGGTTCAGCGCCGTGCTGGTCGGGCTCACGGTGAGCCGGTTCGTGGGTGGTCGGCTCGCCACCCGGCGCGAGGTCGACTGGCTGCTGACCAGAGCCCTCGTCGTGCTGCTGCTGGGTTTCGGCGTCTTCTGGGTGGCCCGCACGCCGTGGCTCGCGATCGCCGGGCTCGTCGTGGCCGGGCTGGGGCTCGGTGTGCAGTACCCGCTGGCGGTCGGCCGGGCGATCGGGTCGGCCGCCGGCCGCACCGACCTGGCCGCGACGCGCGTCTCGCTCGCCGCGGGTACCGCGTCCGGACTCGCACCCTTCCTGCTCGGGTTCATGGCCGACCGGGTCGGCGTGCACACGGCGTTCCTCATCGTGCCGCTGCTCATCGTGCTGGCGTTCCTGCTGCTCTCGGTCAGCCACGCCCCCTCGTCCGTGGCCCGGCTCACCGCCGGCTGAGAACAGCAGCCTGGGTCGGTGGACAGCCTGCATCCGTCCGACCACGCAGTGAAGTGGGTGCATCGGATCCGCGCAGCGCCGTAGCAGATCATCACCGAACACTCGTACACTCCGGCGCGACGCGTACACCCGGGGGGTCGGGAAGTCGCTCAACCAGATCTGGTGGAGTCGAAGGAGGCACCCGAATGCGCATCACCCGTTTGTCGCACCTGGCACGGATCGTGGTAGCCCTGCTCGTCGTGGCGTTGACCGGGCTTGTGGCAGGTCCGTCGGCCAGTGCATCGCAAAGCACTGCGCCGCGCACCTGGCACGTCGCCGTCGGAGAGGAGACGGCGCACGACGCCATCCAGGGGATGGCGTTCCTGCCCGGCGAGATATGGATCAACCAAGGTGACACGATCGCCTGGACCGCGAAGGCGGGCGAGCTCCACACGGTGACGTTCCTCGCCAAGGGCCAGCCGCTGACCCCGTTCAACCCGGGCGACCCGACCCAGCTGTTCCCGCAGGGCGGCAGCGTGTATGACGGGGTCTCTTACTTCAACTCCGGCGTGCTGTCCGACGAGGTCGACTCCGGGTTCCCGGCTGGGACCGCGTACAGCCTCACCTTCGACACCGCGGGCGACTTCACGTACTACTGCCTGGTCCACGGCGCGATGATGAAGGGCGTCGTGCACGTGCGTGCAGCCGGGACCCACTACCCGTTCACCCAGTCGCAGTACAACCACAAGAGCGCCTCGGTGAAGGCCGCCATCTTCCGTGACGGCTTCAAGCTGTGGCGTGAGCAGGCCGAGGCCGCCACCAACCACAAGGTCTTCGCCGGCGCCGACGACGGTACGGCCATGGTGATGCGTTGGATCGGCCAGAAGGTGCACGTGCACGTCGGCCAGAGCATCACGTTCGTGAACAACGGGATGGCGGCTCCGCACACGGTCACGTTCGGGGTCGAGCAGCCGAACATCTTCGCCCCCTATGGTGACCCGACCCACTTCGCCGGCCAGCCACTGAACTCCGGGCTCTTCCTTCCCGGTGCGACGTTCACGGTCACCTTCGTCAAGAAGGGCACCTACCGGTACATCTGCGGGCTGCACGACTACATGCACATGGTGGGCTGGGTGGTCGTCGACTGAACGAGCGCCGACTCCCCGGCCGGGCATAGCACCCTCGAGGAGGGGCGCGGTTCCCGGGTGTGCCGAGCACCGAGGTCGCGCCGGTTGGCGCGGCCTCGGTGCTGCCGAGCATTCAGGTCGCTGGCTGGGACGTGGCCGAGCCAGCTGCCGGACGGAAGCCGCGTGCGATCATCCAGACCGCCAGCACCATCTCCTGAACGGCCAGTGGCATGAACATCAACACCTGCGCGGTACCGCTGGCCGCGAAGACGCCGTACATCGCGAGCAGGTCGGCCGCCACGTAGACGGGGATCGCCACCAGTCCCCACACGGAGACCCAGCGCGGAACGATGCGCGACCGGTACAGGAGCACGTAGAACATGCCGGCACCAAGGCAGAACACGAGCGTGAGCACGGCGTTGGTGGCGTCAGAGTCGATGACCAGGCTGCCGACCCGGATGCCTGCCGGTGAGGCCGTGCCCGGACCTGCCGACACAGCCTCGCCCAAGGGCACGAGCAGCAGCCAGCCGATCGCGAGGAGGACGTAGCAGACCGTCTCGACCGCGCCTCGCACGACCAGGTAGCCGACCGCCAGACCCTCGTTCACCCGGCGCAGCACGCTGAACAGCACGATGGGGACGAACGCGAGCGAAAGTCCCATGACGAGCACCAGCAGCGCACCGGTCACGACAGCGCTGGAGTGCTGCGCGGCATAGGCCAACGAGTCGCCCGCGTCACGAACCGGAGCGATCACGGCCAGGCTGAGGAGTCCGGCCACCGTTCCGGTGATGTACAGGACCCCGGCTGTCGTGGCGGCAGCCCGGTGCTCACGCACCGACCTGTGGTGCTCGACCGGCGCCGTCACACGAACGATCTCGTGCCGAAGATCAGTCACGGAACTCACCTCCCGGCCGCCGAACGAGGAGCCAGGGCTACGCCGCCCTGGGCGGCCACCCAACAGCCTTGTCCCTGGCTGTCCGCGTCCGTAGAGGCGAAGGTCACCATCTGACCCGGCCCCCACGGGAGCCGACGCGGCCGCACGCCTGGCCACAGGTCAGGCGGCGCGTCGTCCCGGGCTAGCGCTGGTTCGACGTCGGGATCGACCGTAGGCGGTAGCCGGCGCCGCGACGGGTCTCGATCACGTCGTGCCCGAGCTTGCGGCGCAGGTTGGCGACGTAGACGTCGACGATGTTCGTGCCGGGGTCGTAGTCGTAACCCCAGACTCGGCTGAGGATCTGCTCTCGGGACAGGATCTGGTCAGGGTGCTGCATGAAAGTCTCGGCCAGGCTGAACTCGCGGGCGCTGAGCTCGACGGTGCGGTCCCCTGTCGTGATGGTGCGTGTCCGCGTGTCCAGACGCAACGCGCCGACGGTGATCTCGGTGGTCGGGGCCGTGGGGTCGGCTCGCAGCCGCAGCCTGATCCGGGCGAGAAGCTCGTCGAACCGGAACGGCTTGGTCATGTAGTCGTCCGCGCCGCCTTCGAGTCCGGCGACGGTGTCGGTGATGCCCCCGCGTGCGGTGAGGACGATGACCGGCAGCGTCGAACGGCTTCGGCGCAGCTCGGTGAGCACGGCGAAGCCGTCCATCACCGGAAGACCGACATCGAGGACGAGCAGGTCGACATTGCCGGCCAGAGCCAGCTCGAGCGCCGTCCGGCCGTCGGCCGCGATCTGGGTCGTGAAGCCGTGCGCGCGCAGGCCCTTCTCGACGAAGCCGGCGATGCGAGCCTGATCCTCGGCGATCAGGATCCGGCTCATGGGATCGGCTCCGATCTTGCATCGATCGGCTGGTCGACGGGCACCGTGAGGGTGAACGTGGCCCCGCGCCCGGGTCTGCTGGCGACGTCGACCGATCCCTGGTGTGCGACCGCGATGCTCCGCACGATGGCCAGCCCCAGCCCGGCGCCGCCGCCTTGCGGTCGTCCGGTGGGCGCGCGCGAGAAGCGGTCGAAGATGCGCACCTGGTCAGCCAGAGCGATGCCGTCACCGCTGTCGCTCACCCACAACCGCACATAGCCGTCCTCCGTCGCCGAGCCGATCGCGATCCGGTCTGCCGGCTGAGTGTGCGCCACGGCGTTCGTTGCGAGCTGGACCATCGCCTGGGTGATGCGCTGCCGGTCCAGGACTGCGCGGCCACGACCGACGCCGTCGAGCGCCCAGTGGCGGGCCCCCAGCGTCTGGGCCTTGGCGAAGACCTCCTCGGTCAGGGCCGCGACGTCGCAGGTGTCCAGCTGCAGGAATGCCGGCTGGGACGCCTTGGCCAAGGTGAGCAGGTCGTCGACCTGGCGGCTCATGCGGTCGAGCTCGTCGGTGACGATGGCCATCGCCTCCTCCCGCTCGGCCGGGTCGTCGCCGAGCAGCTCCAGGTGACCTCGGATGATGGTGATCGGCGTCCGTAGCTCGTGGCCGGCGTCGTCGATGAAGGCGCGCTGTGCAGCGAACGCCTGATCGAGCCGGTCGAGCATGCGGTTGAACGTCCGGGCCAGATCACTGAGCTCGTCGTTGCCCCGGACGGGAAGGCGCGACGTCAGGTCGGACTCGGTGATCGAGCGCGCGAGGTTGGTGACACTGCGCACCGGGGCGAGGATCCGACCGGCCGCGAACCAGGCCAGGCAGGACGCGGCCAGCAGGGCGATCGCCATGGTCTCGACCAGCAGCCGGGTCACATCGGTGGCCTCGGCCAGGTCCCGGCTCGCGAACACCGCTGAGACCAGGACGCCGTGGCTGGTCCGGCCGGACAGCGAGACAGGCACTGCGGCGTAGCGCACCTCGCCGGCTGTGGTGGGCACGCTGCCGTACTCCACGGTCCGGACGGCCGACCAGCGGGCGACCAGCGACGGCAGCGTGTCAAGGCGGAGCGGTACCGACTGCGGTGAGTGCAGGTAGGGCCGGCCGTCCAGCAGGCCGATCAAGGTTGCGTTCTGCTCGGGCACCCCGCTCTTGACGCCCACGCCGAGGATCTGGGCAACCGATGTGACCGGCTCGTCGAACCCGGGCGCCAGCCCGGTCCTGGCCAACGACGAAAGAGCGCCTGCGGACTCCTGAAGCTCCGCGTCGATCCGGTGGTTGATGTGGTCGACGAGCACCTGCCGGACGAGGACCACGGCGAGGACGAGTGCCACCGCAAGGAGAGCCACGTACCAGCCGAGGATGCGTGCGCGCGCGGACGTCACCAGTGCGCGTGCAGTCATCGGGGACTCCGTCTCGACCCAGGAACTGGTCACCATCGTGCGGCCGTCCGGTGCTCAACGGGTAGAGACCAAAGACCCAGTCCGGCGCGGCCGGGGGGCGGGCCGGCTGCGCCGAACTGGGCCTGGTCTCCGGGCGGCTCAGCGGTCCAGAGAGGGACGGTCGGCCGCACTCCGGTCAGGCGACAGGCTGTCCTTGGACGCGGTGTCCTTGGACGCGGTGTCCTTGGATCCCGCGTCCTTGGATCCGACGTCCTTGGATCCGACGTCCGTAGAGTGCTGGTCGACCGAGCTGGCGTCGGGCGTGCTCGATCCGGCTGCGGTCCGGTCGATCGAGCCGGCTTCCGTGGACGCGGGGTCCCGTGACTGCTTGTCGGCGCCAGTCGACGAGTTCGCTTCGTGCGCTACCGCGGTCCTGGCGGTCATCGGTGCCGCGGAGTGCGTGGCCGTGGCGGCCAGGGCGGGGCCGGCGACCAGCGCGGCCAGGACGAGCCCGGCACCTACGACGGCGGTGCGCTTGGCGGTGATGTTCATCTCTGTCTCCTTGTCTCGGACGTCTTGCTGACAACCCGAGACTCCCCCTGCCGGATGAGGTCACCGTGATGTGAACATGAAGGACCCTTCACGTCCCGTCCGGGCCGGCGCGCACGCTTGTTGAGCCGAGCCCTGCAGGAGTGAGCAGCGCCACACCTTGATCCGGAACATGCCGCCCGCGCGCGGGCGTCTTACTGGGAGACGAGGCAGGCCCGACGAGGTGGCCGCCACTCGACCGAACCGAGGCATCACAGCCATGCGCAACATGCTCGCCGTCCTTCGCACCTCCGCCCGCGAGCGCCGCGCCGAGCGCGTGCTGGAGCGCGACTGGCGCCGCGCCCGCAGCGAGGCCCAGACCGCGTCCGCCCGGGCGGAGATCGACGCGATCTTCGAACGGCACCTCTCCTAGCCCGACCCCCTCGAGAACCCCAGCCGTACCTCCCCGGGCTGGGGTTCTCGCACGTTCCGGCGCCGCCCGCCCGGATCACCGTGCGTCGAGCTCGGCCGCCAGCAGGGTCGCCAGGTGCGGCTGCACCTGCCACTGCTCGGTCAGCGCCGCGTACTCGGCCAGCTGCGCGGCGGTGGGCGGTGCACCGGTCCGGACGGCGCGGATCAACGTGTTGCGCGGCGTGTGCTCGGAGCCGACGAACTCGACCACGTCCACCCGGTAGCCCGCCAGCCGCAGGACGGCCGCGCGCAGGGCGTCCGTGAGCACGTCCGCGAACCGCTCGCGCAGGATCGCGTGCCGGACCACCACTCCGTACGGTTCCGGCACCTCGGCCGCGGCAGCCAGCTGGCGCTGGATGTCGTGGTGGCAGCAGGGCGAGGCCAGGACGACCGGCGCCCGCCAGCGGACCGCGCGGGCCAACGCCTCGTCGGTCGCCGTGTCGCACGCGTGCAGGGCGAGCACGACGTCCGCACCGTCCACCGGCGCGTCCAGCACGGCACCCTCGACGAAGCGCACCGCCCCGGACCAGCCGAGAGCGGTGGCGACCTTCTCCCCGTGCTCGCGGGACTGCCCCTTCACGTCGACGCCGACCAGCTCGACCGGGCGGCCTACGCCGTCCGGCCCGGTCAGCCAGCGGTAGGCGGCGAAGGTCAGGTACGCATTGCCGCAGCCGAGGTCCACGACGCGCAGCGGCCGCTCGGCCGCATCCACGGGCGGGGCCGGGAAGGCGTCGCGCACGGACGCCAGCGCGCGCAGCATCTCCTCCACCTGCCGGTACTTCGGCTGCCGGCTCGGCTTGACCCGACCCTGACGGTCGCTGATGCCGAGCTCGCGCAGCAGCGGGTCGGCCGGGTCCAGCAGCCGCGGCTTCACCCGGTCGTGGGCATGCAGCGTGCGCTCGTCGGCCGTCCCGCCCGGACCGGCGGTCGGGTGAGTCGCGCGGTGGACCTGCGCGTCGCCCTTCTTGGTCACGCGCAGCTGCACGGTCTCCTCGCGGGTCTGCACGTGCCAGCTGCCGAACGGCTCGGCGAGAAGCAGATCGACAGCCGCCTCGGCCCGCGGGCCGTAGTCCTCGTTGCTCGTCGTGGCCTGCCGCTCGTCGTACGCCACGATCTGCAGCCGGCGCCCGGCCTTGAGGTCGACCGGTCGCAGCTCGACCCGCCGCCACGGCGGCGGCTCGCTCCCGCGCCGGCGTCCGGCCGCCACCGCGCGGACGAGGCCCTCGGGGTCGAGCAGCAGGGCGCGGACCTCGGCGAGGGCGGCTGGCAGCGGTTGCGGCATGGCGGCGGCCCGGCGGTCAGCGACGCGCGAGCGACACGACGACGACGAGCACGAGCATCCCCACCAGGGCCGCGAGCGTCACCACGCGTCGGGTCCGGGGGTCCATGCCGGCCAGCGTACGGCGACGTCCAGATGAACCGGCTAGGTGACGACGGAGAGCAGGTCGCGGAGTGCGGCGGCGGCCGCCGCGTCGCCGCTGACGGTCACCGCGGCGTCCGGGCGACGTCCCCACAGCCACAGCAGCAGCTCGGACGGCTCGCCGCTGACGGTCACCTGGGCCGGCGCGGCCTCGCGGCTCAGGACGATCTGCTCCGGCTCGCCCGACGCCACGACGACGTGCCAGGCGTGCCCACCGGTGCGGACGAGCGCCGAGCGGCCGGCATGCCGGGTGATGTCGAGGTCGGGCTCGGCGGCCACGTCGTTGGAGTCGAAGTCGAAGCGCAGGAAGAGGTCGAGGACCTCGTCGATGCCGTCGACGGCGAGGTCGGCCTCGACCGCGGTCACCTGCCCGGAGGCTGACTCGGCGTCGACCCGGTGCACCGCAGCCTCTTGCGCCATCCGGCGCTGCCAGAAGGCCACGTCCTGCTCGGGCGGGTACCACGTGTAGGCGGGACTGGCCGGGTCGCGGCCGCCGAGCAGCTCGAGCAGCGACGCGAGCGCGTCGCGGTACCAGGAGACCAGGTCGCGTCCCTCCGGCGGCGACAGCTGCCACTCGCCCTCGTCCGGGTTGCGACCGAGCTGGATGCACGCGATCTTGTGGCGGTACACCGAGCCGGTGTGCCGGACCACCTCCGCGGCGTCCCACCCCGGGCAGGTCGGCACCGGGAGCTCGAGATGGTCCTCGGCGACCGCGGCGAGCCGTTCGCCGTCGGCGGCCAGCAGCTCCAGGTAGCGATCGGGAGTCAGTCGGGTGCTGGGGTCCATCCGGCGAGCCTGTCAGGCCCTGGCACGCCCGTCGACGGGGTATCCGGCCTCGTCGCCGAAGGCGTCCTCGTGCAGCGGCACCTCGGGGACGCGACCCCGATGGGCCACGGCCGCGGCGGCCTCGTCGGACGCGCGCGGCCGCAGGAGTACGACGGCCACCCCGATGCTGACCAGCGTCATCAGGCCGCCCCCGATGAGCGACCAGCGGGCGCCGGCCGTCTCGGCCAGCCAGCCGATGAGCGGCGCCCCGACCGGGGTCCCGCCGAAGAACATCAGCGTGTACAGCGACATCACCCGGCCACGCATCTGCGGCTCGGTGCCCAGCTGGATGAACGGGTTCGCCGACGTCGCGAACGACAGCGCCAGCAACCCGGTCGGGATCAGCAGCAGGAAGAACGAGGCGTACGAAGGCGCCAGACCGGCGACCACCTCCAGCGCCGCGAACCCGGCTGCCAGCCCGACGACGAACCGCAGCGACGGTCTGGCACCGGACCGCCCGGCCCGCCGGGCCGACAGCAGCGCGCCGGCCAGCGAGCCGATGGCGAACGCCGTGGTGAGCAGCCCGAACGCGGTCGCGCCCACGTGGAACACGCCGGTGGCCATCAGCGCGGTCGTGATCTGGAAGTTCAGGCCGAACGTCCCCACCGCGGCGGTCACGACGATGATCAGCAGCAGGTCGTGCCGGTGCACGACGTACCGCAGCCCTTCGCGCAGCTGCCCGGGAGCGCGCGGGACCGGGACGGTGGGGCGCAGCTCGTCGCGCCGCATGAGCAGCAGGCTGGTGATCACCGCGAGGTAGCTGGCTGCGTTGATCAGGAACACCCACCCGGTCCCCACCGCCGCAATGAGCACACCGGCCAGGGCCGGGCCGAACACCCGGCCGAGGTTGAAAGTGGCGCTGCCCAGGGCGATCGCGTTCGGGAGGTGGCGACGGTCCACCATCTCCGGGACGAACGACTGCCGGACCGGGGTGTCCAGCGCCGCGGTGGTACCGAGCAGGAAGGCCAGGACGTACACCTGCCAGATCTGCGCC
This sequence comes from uncultured Actinomycetota bacterium, assembly GCA_963711005.1. Taxonomy (GTDB): domain Bacteria; phylum Actinomycetota; class Actinomycetes; order Prado026; family Prado026; genus CAVQCJ01. The sequence goes on from CAVQCJ010000002.1 coordinate 628,524, forward strand.
ACCCCGGTGACGACCAGCACACCCAGGACCAGCGCGAGCAGACCGCTGACCGCCTGGGTCGCCACCAGGACCGGCCGCTTCGGCAGCCGGTCGGCGATCACCCCGCCCCACAGGCTGAACAGGAGCAAGGGCAGGAACTGAAGGGCGGTGGTGATGCCGAGCGCCGTACCGGAGCCGCCGGTCAGCGACAGCACCAGCCAGTCCTGGGCCACCCGCTGCATCCAGGTGCCGGTGTTCGAGACGAGCTGCCCGGTGGCGAACAGCCGGAAGTTCCGGTTGGCGAGCGAGGAGAAGGTCGGGGTCACCGGGCGTTCGCCAGGCGCTCGAGGACGGGTACCGCGGCCCGCAGGGCCTCGCGCTCGTCGGCGGTGAGGCCGGCCAGGTGCGCCACCAGCCACGCCTCCCGGCGGCGGCGGTCCTCGGCCACCAGGGCCCGGGCGTCGTCGGTGAGGGCCACCAGGACCTGGCGCCGGTCGGTGGGGTGCGGGGCCCGAGCCACCAGGCCGCGCTCCTCGAGGTGCGAGAGCACCCGGGTCATCGAGGGCGGCTGCACCTTCTCGTGCGCGGCCAGCTCGCCGGGCGTGCACGGGCCGTGCCGGTTGAGGGTGCCCAGGGCGGAGAGCTGGGTCAGCGTGAGTCCCGACTCGGAGCGCTCGAGCCGCAGCCGGCGGGCCAGGCGCATGACGCCCAGCCGCAGCACGCTGCTCAGCTCCGCGTCGGCGACGGTGGTTCGGGCCATGTCGTTACCTTAACTCATTACCTGTGCTAACGATAGTCCGGGAGCCGGGTGATGCGTAGGGTGGCGGGCGTGGCAACCGGGCGCAGCGCCGACGAACGCCGGTGGTCGGACCAGACCGACGGGGTCGTCCCGGTCACCGTCGGCACCGTCGTGTGGGCGGTCGCGCTGGTCGCGACATTCCTGCTGCGGGGCCGGCTCGCCGAGTCGGGGACGCAGTGGTGGGTGTGGACCTGCGCCACCGGCTTCGGGCTCGGGCTGTTCGGCTGCTGGTGGGTCCGCCGCCGCCGGGCCCGGCTCGCGACCCGGGTCGCTGACCCGACGCCCGGCCCGTGAGTCAGCGCGGCGGCCTTCGGTAGGCCTGCGCGTTCCCGGCGTCCGGCTCGAAGCCCACCGCGCGGTAGACCCGGCCGGCCGAGTTCGTGGCCTCGGTGACGATGACCCACCGGTCGCAGCCGCGCCCGCCCGCCCAACGAGCAGCGACCCCGAGCAGGTGCGAGGCCAGCCCGCGGCGCCGGTGGGCCGCGTCGGTTCCGACGGCCTGGTAGCGCGCAGTCGCGCCGCACACGACGATGCCGAGGTCGGCGGCCAGTGCGTCGCCGGCGAACGCGCCGAAGAACGCCGCGACGTCCCGCTCGGACAGGTCCCGCCGGGTCGCGACCTGCGCCCGCACGAACGTCTCGTGGCCGACCGGGTCGTACTCGCCGGTCCGCTCGTTCTCCGCCAGCTCCTTCGCGACGAGCAGCTCCCAGTCGTCGCCGGCGAGACGGCGCACGTGGTAGCCGTCCGGCAGCGGTGACCGCCTGGGAAGCGTCCGGGTCGTGAGCACGTCGTCCAGCTCGAGCTCGACCCCCCGCTCCGTCCACGCGGTCGCGTCCTCGGGCATCGTGGCCAGACCGATCGCGACCCAGCCGGCTTCCGGGAACGACGCCTGGTGCGTCGAGACCCAGCGGCTCGCGTCGTCGACGGCGGCCGCGTCGGTCACGAACAGGCAGTTGCCCCAGTGGAAGGTCGGGTTGCGCGGCGTCCGCACGACCAGGTGGTCGCCGCGGTCCTCGACCCTCGACCCGCTGTGCTCCAGCACGGCCAGGTCGGTGGCCCAGCCCGGGGACAGGTCACGCATGCGACCAGTGTCCGGCATCGCCCCGGAGGACCACGGTCGGGTCAGACGTCGACCGCCAGGCGGACCGTCACGGTGTCCCCCACCTCGAGCCGTTCGGCCTTCCGAACCCACGCCTTCACCGGCACGACGTAGCGCCCATCCTTGGGGAACAGCGACGTCTTCCACCCGGTTGCGCCGATCTCCGCCGTGACCGGGATCATGCCCCACCCGTAGCTCACGAACGCGGACGCCGCTTCCAGCTCACTGCACTCGTCCTCCGCAACGGTGACGAAGTACCAGGGCGCCGGGCCCTTCCAGAACCACACCTCGCCGCTGAACTCCAGGTGCATCCGACCAGGATACGAGCGCACGGACCGCCGGCGCGGGGCCTCGCACGCACACCTGGGCGAGCTCGTCCCGCGGTCAGCCCGCGGTACGTGACCAGGCGCCGATCTCGGCTCGTCCGACGATGACGCTGTCGCTGCCGGTCGCATCCTCCAGGACCTGGTCGGCCAGCGCGGTGAAGTCGGTCTGGTCGGCTGCCACGAGGCCGAGCCGGACCATCTCCGGGACAAGGGTGCCGACGAGGTCCATCTCGAAATGCACCTGGTCAGCGGCCGTCGCCCCACCGGCGATGACGGACTCCAGACGCATCGACGGCGCCGGAAGCCCTGCATCCACGAAGGTCCGGTGCAGCTTGATCCCTCGCCGCAGCGTCGCCACGGGATCGGGCTGGAACATCAGCACGTACCGGCCCACGACGGCGTCGAAGGGATCCTCGAAGGCCATGTCGCCTGGATCGCCGACCAGGAAAGACATGTTCGACAGCGAGGAACGCCACGTCACCGGCTCCGCTGCCGACGTCGAGGACCCGCATGCCGGTCCGGATGCCCGCGTCGGTGAAGAACCTACGGGTGATCGGGTTGATCAACCGGGCTTGGACACTCAACCGGGCCAGCCCCCGCTCCGAGTGCCCCAGGGAGTAGGCAGGCTGCGAACCGGTCGCACCGTCGTCCAGGCTGTCCATGCTGTCCTCCTAGCGGACGGATCAGGGCCAGGCGTCCTCGGCGACGAGCGAGGCCGCGCGCTCCGGGTCGGCGAGCACCGCGGCGAGCAACCAGCGGCGGTCCCACCGCCGCGCGGCCCAGGCGAGGCCCCGCGCCAGCCCGTCCATGGTGGCGGCGTGCACGGTCGCGTCGTCGTCCAGCCACCAGTCGACCGGGACCGTGGCGACGGTGAGGTCGTCGTGCTCGACGTACGTCTCGGCGATGTCTGCCTCCGCACCGAGCACCTGCGCGGCCTCGGGCGGCACCGGCCGGGACGTGCCGCGTCCGTCCGGGCGCGCGCCGGTCGGGTCGACGCCGGCGAGCAGCAGCGGCAGCACCATCGGCGAGCCGGCGACGTCGGCGACGGACGTGACGACGCCGATCGCCCGCAGGAACACCTCGTCCAGGCCCAGGTCGGGGGCTGGGTCGAGCAGGCCGGCCAGGCCCTCGGCCCCCGGAGCGCGCAGCTCGTCCGGGCGACGGCCGTCGACGACCGGATGCGTCCGCAGCCACCAGGCGGTGTACGGCTCGACCGAGACGACCGTCCCGTCGGCCCGGACCGCCCTCGCCGGTTGCACCACCGCGGCGCGCAGGTCGGGGTCGGCGGCGAGGACGGCCAGCGCCTGCGGCCAGCGGTCGGCCGCGACCAGGTCGAGGTCGCGCACCGCGAGGTACTCGGGGAGCACCGGCGGCAGGTGGGTCTGGTCGAAGCCGCCGTCGGAGAGGTCGTCACGCAGGTCATCGACCCAGGCGTCCTCGGCGTCGAGGTCGTGGTCGCAAACGTCCACGTCCAGCGACACGTCCTGGTCCCGGACGAGTGCGAACGTGTCCAGCACCCCGACCGCTGCGAGCACCTCGGCGCCCCACTGCTCGACGGTCGACGCGGCGACCGTCCCCAGCTCGCCACGCACAGTCAGCCCGGCCAGCGGGCCGTCCGGGAGCAGCAGCTCCCCGGCCGGGGTCCAGGCGTGGTCGTCGTCCGGGAGCGACAGCGCCGCCAGCCAGTCGAGCTCGCCCCGGCCGAGCCCGCAGTCGCGGACCAGGCCGAGCACGGCGTCGGCCACCTCGGCCGGGTCGTCCGCGTCCAGCGACGCCTCGACGGCGGCCCGCACGGCCGGCTCCGCCAGCAGCGCGCGGGCGTCGGGCGGCACGGCGCCCAGGCGAGCGAGCAGGCCGGCGGAGACCCCCGGGGCGGCGACCCGCAGCCCCAGCCCGTGCAAGCCGGTCGCCTGGTCGGCACCGGCGCCGACGACCACCCCGCGCGGGCCGCGCACCAGCCGGCCGTCCGCCAGCGGGACCGGCAGACCGCTCAGCGCCTCGAGGTCACCGGCGCGGACCGACTCCAGCGCGTCGTAGAGGTGCTGCCACCACCCAGCAGGCCGGTCGAGCGTGGCGAGGTCGTCGACGAGGTCGGCGAGGCGGATCCGGCGAACGCCGAGCCGGTCCAGCTCGCGCCGGCCCGCCCAGGCAGCGGGGAGCAGGCCCGGCACCGCGCCGGCCAGGATCGGTACCGCCTCGTCCGGGAGCCCGTCCACGGCCAGCGCGTCGGCCGGGACGAGGTCGCCGGGCAGGATCGCGGCCGACCCGAGCCGATCGACGATCGCCTCGCGCAGCTCGGCGTCCAGCGGGCCGGCCGCCACCGGGCCGGGGACCAGCGCCAGGACCGCGTCCGGCGCGCGAGGGCCGGCGCGGGCGACGGCACGGACGTGGTCCACGTACGCCTGCGCGGAGCGCTCGACCAGCAGGTCGCGCAGCCGCCCGCGGGCGACGTGGCGACGCCCCGGCTCGAGCGGGAACGTCGCGATCAGCAGGGCGGGCAGGTCGAGCGGCTCGTCGGTCGGGGTGGGGGCGTGCACCACGGCCGGCGTCGCCTCGGGGCGCGGGAACACCCAGCGCACCGACCAGGTACGGGTGCGCCGTTCCTCGGTCGGACGGTCCGCCAGCAGGGCCGCGTCCAACGCCCCCGTCGCCACCACCTCTTGCACGTCGAGGTCACCGCGGAGAAGGGAGCGTGGTGGTGAGTCGGTGCCGTCGTCGACCACGACTTCGCCCAGCGCGGGCAGCATGAGCAGGAGCGCGGCGTCGACCTCGGCGAGCGCCGAGCGCACCCGGTCCACCGCGTCGTCGTCGCGCAGCGGCAGGACCACGGCGGTGTCGAACCCGGCCGGCACGGCTGCGGGGTCCGGCCACGGCAACCGCAGCACCGCTACGTGCTCGTCGCGGCCGGCCAGCTCGGTCGCCAGCGCCGGGACCGCCGCGACCTCGGCGCGGGTCTGCGCCCGACTCCAACGCACCCCGCCCGACGCCGAGCGCACCGCCGGGTCGTCGGTGACGTCCAGCACGGCCGCGAAGCCGACGCCGTACCGGCCGACCGCCGCGGCCCCTTCGTCCCGCTTGGCCGACGCCCGCAGGGTCGAGAGGGCTTGCACGCCGTCGCCGTCCAGGGGGTCGCCGGTGTTCGCCGCCACCAGCTCCCAGCCCGCAGGGGCGTTCGGCGACGGCCGCAGGGTCAGGGACAGCCGACCCGGTCGCCCCGTCCGCACGGCGGCGTCGGCCGCGTTCTGGGCCAGCTCCACCACGAGCCGGCCGCGGTAGGCGCCGACCGCGTAGTCCTCCTCGGCGTTTGCGTCCTCGCGGAAGCGGGCCGGTGAGGCCGTCCACGCATGCAGGACCCGGCTGCGCAGGGCAGCGGTGTCGAAGGGGTCGCCGGCGTCCACCGACGTGGGCTCAGCCGTGTCCGAGCGAGTCGTCTTCGGCCGCGTCCGCCGTGGGCTCCACGACCTCCGCGACGTCCAGGACGACGTCCGCGACGACGTCGCCGAGCGAGTCGTAGCCGACGGAGTCGAGCACGACCGGCGGCGCCGCGGCCAGCGACAGGATGTCGCCGCCCTCGCTGTGCGCGCCGCAGCCGTGGTCCAGCGTGACGACGTGCCCGTCGCTCGGCGAACTCTCGTTGGCGCACACGCCGAAACCGTGCCCAAGCAAGCCGCCGAGCCGGACCAGGAAGCCGCAGGACACGCACTCCCCGGGTGCCGCCTCGGCGAGCGCGCTGTGCGGACCGCCTGCGCCGTTGATCCAGCGATCGGTCGCATCGTCGACGCCGATCAACGACAGCACCCGGTTGCGGGCCAGCCCCAGCTCCCAGGCCAGCTCGCCGAGCTGGAGCTCGGGCTCGCCGTCGTCCGCGAGCGCGTCGACGCCACCGGTCCAGCCGGGCTCGAGCCGGTCGTCGTCGGCCGGGACGGGAAGCAGGTCGCCCGGCCCCAGGTCGCCGGGCTGCAGCCGGTCGGCGTACGGGATCCACGCGGGGCCCAGCAGCGCGCTCGGCCCGGGCAGCAGGCACACCTCGTCGACGGTGACGTTCTTGGCCCGGGACGCGCGCGCGACGGTCACCGACCACTGCCACCCGACGTACGCGCGGGACAGCGCGGCGAACCGATGGGTGGCGACCCGCTCGTCGTCGGCGTCCACTCCCAGGTGGTCGCCGACCCCTTCCGCACCGGCCTCCTCGACCGCCGCGGCCCGGGCGATGTCGACGGCCTCTGCGCAGGCGGCGTCGAGCGCGACGGCCCTGGTACGGGCAGCGGGGGCGACGGTGTCGGTGCCGGAGCTCATCCGGTCAGCCCTCGAGGTCGTCGGCGACGGCGCGGAGAACGGCGGCCACCTTCTTGCCCTCGGTGGGCGAGGGGTACCGGCCGCGGCGGAGCCCGTTGCCGACGCCGTCGAGGAACTTGATCAGGTCCTCGACGATCACGGCCATGTCGTCGGCCGGCTTGCGCTGCGCCTTGGCGACGCTCGGGATGGGGTCGAGGATCCGGACCGACAGCGCCTGCTCACCGCGCTTGCCCTCGGCGACGCCGAACTCGACCCGGCTGCCGGGCTTGAGGCTCGTGACACCGGCTGGCAGCGCGGACTGGTGGACGAAGACCTCGCCGCCGTCGTCGCGGGCGAGGAAGCCGAAGCCCTTGTCCTCGTCGAAGAACTTGACCTTGCCGGTGGGCACGTCTGACCTCGTGTGGGCTGGGGGAGGTGAGGGAAGGCTGGCGGAGCCGGGCGCGGAGCAGGCGTTCAGCCTAGTCGGCGCCCCACCCCTGACCCAACGCATCGGCGAGGAGCTCGTTCATCGAGCCCGAGCGGAAACCCCGCGGGTCGACCTCGACCCGGTCGAAGCCGGCCGCTCGCACCGCCTCGAGCAGGGCGGGCGTTGCGCCGACCCGGGCCACCGCCTCCGGATCGACCTCGATCCTGGCCGCGTCGCCGAGATCCCGCACCCGAAGGTCACGCACCGTCAGCCCGGCGGCGGACAGGGCGCCGCGCAGCGCGGTCTCGGCCCATTCCACCCTGGCCAGCCGCTCGCGGGTGACCGGGATGCCGTAGGCCACCCGGCTCGACAGGCAGGCGGCGGCCGGTTTGTCCCAGGTGGACAGGCCCAGGGCCCGGGACAGCGCCCGCACCTGCGCCTTGGTCAGCCCGGCGTCCAGCAGCGGGGTCACCGCCCCGCGTTCCGCGGCGGCACGGATCCCGGGCCGGAAGCCCGCTCGGGCGTCGTCGGCGTTGGTCCCGGTCGCGACCGTCGCCAGCCCGTGCTCGGCCACCAGCGGCACCAGCACGTCGATGAGCTCGGACTTGCAGAAGAAGCAGCGGTCGCCGGCGTTGGCGACGTAGCCGTCCCGGGCGAGCTCGTCGGTCTCCGGCGTCAGGTGCCGCACGCCCAGGCCGGCCGCGAACGCCCGGGCCGCGTCGAGCTCGGTCGCCGGCAACGACGGCGAGACGGCGGTCGCGGCCACCACGTTCGCGGGGCCGAGCACGTCGGCGGCGACCGCGAGCAGCAAGGCCGAGTCGGCCCCGCCCGAGAAGGCGACGAGCACCGACCCGAGCCCGACCAGCCGCGCGCGCAACGCGGCCGCGCGCCGGTCGAGCAGCCATCCGTCGTACCAGGCCGGGAACGCGGTGAGATCGTCCAGGACCACGTCGGCGCCGGCCGCGAGCAGCTCGTCGCGGCTGGACGGTCCGGTGGCCACGGCGACCGCGACGGCCCCGGCCGCCACCGCCGCGCGCACGTCCGCGACGTGGTCCCCGACGTACACGGCGGCGCCGTGCTCGCGCAGCGCGTCGGTCTTGCCCGGGCCCCACCGCCAGCCCAGCACCTCGTCGGTGACTACGCCGAGGTGGTCCAGGTGCAGCCGCGCGTTGGGCTCGTACTTCGCGGTGACCACCAGCAGTGCGCCCGCCGCAGGCCCGGACGTGCTCGACTGCCTCGCAGGCCCCGGGCAGTGCCGGTGTCCGGTCGATGGCGAGCGCCGGGTAGAGGGCCCGGAACCGGTCGCCGGCGGCGGCCACCTGGTCGGCCGGGAACCACAGCGCGAGCTCGTCGTCCAGCGGCGGGCCGAGCCGGCCTACCGCGGCGTCGCTGTCGATGACGACCCCGCTCTCGGCGGCCAGGGCGTCGTACACCGCCCTGATCCCCGGCCGGCTGTCGATCAGCGTCATGTCCAGGTCGAAACCGACGACGAGGGCAGCCACGTCCGGCAGCCTACGTGCGGTGGCTACGCTCGTTGCCATGCGACGCATCGGGCTGATCGGCGGGCTCGCCTGGCCGTCGACGGAGATCTACCACCGGGTCCTCAACGAGGACGTCAACCGCCGGCTCGGCGGCAACCACTCGGCCCGGCTTGCGATCTGGTCCGAGGACTTCGAGCACGTGGCCGCCCTGCAGCGGGCCGGGAGCTGGGACGAGGCCGGCGAGCTGCTCGCCGGCGGCGCCCGGGCCCTGGAGGCGGCCGGCGCGGAGCTGCTGGCGATCTGCGCGAACACCATGCACCTGGTCGCCGCGCAGGTCCGCGCGGCGGTCGACATCCCGTTGGTGCACCTCATCGAGGTGGTGGCGGACAGCGCCGAGGAGGCCGGGCTCAAACACCTGGGCCTGCTGGCGACGGAGTACACGATGACGTCGAGCCTCTACCCGGACGTCTGCGGCCCGCGCGGCATCGACGTGCTCGTGCCCGGCGAGGAGGACCGGGCCGCCGTGCACGCGTCCATCTACGACGAGCTCACCCGCGGCATCGTCAGCGCCAGGTCCCGTGCGACGGCGTACGAGGCCGCGGTCCGTCTCGTCGACGACGGCGCCGACGCGATCGTCCTGGGCTGCACCGAGCTGGCGCTGGTGCTGCACCCCGGCGACCTGCCCGTCCCCGTCATCGACACCACCGCGCTGCACTGCCGCGCTCTCGTCGACGCCGCGCTCGCCTGACCGCCGACGCTCCCCGACTTGTGCGCACAAGCCGGGGAGAAGGAAGGGCTAGCGTGGGTCGGATGACCGTCCGGAGCCTGGCCGACGCCCTGCGCGCCGCCCCCGACGGAGCCCTCGAAGAGCTGCTGACGACCCGGCCCGAGCTGCTCGTCCCCGTCCCGGTCGACCTGTCCCAGCTGGCCTACCGGGCCGCGTCGGGTCCGGCCGTGGCCCGGGCCCTGGACCGGCTCGACCGCTGGACGCTGCAGGTGCTCGAGGCGGCGTGCATCCCCACCCAGGTGACCCGTGCAGGACTGCAGCACCTGCTCGAGCCTGCCCCGTCGGAGGCGGTCGAGGCTGCAACCGACGTGCTCCTCGCGCAGTCGCTGCTGTGGGACGACGGCGAGCACCTCAACGCGGTGGCCGGGGTGCGGGAAGTCGCGGGACCGGCCCCGGCCGAGCTCGGCCCCCCGCTGGAGACGACGCTCGGCGTGCTCCCCCGCAGCCGCCTGCTCGACCTCGTCGAAGACCTCGAGCTGCCCGCCCCCGACGACCCGGACGCGGCCATCGACCTCCTCATCGAGGCGCTCAGCGACCCCGCGCGCCTCGACCGGCTTGTGGGCCAGGCCCCGGCGGCCGCCCGCGAGCTGCTCGACCGGCTCGCCTGGGGCCCGCCGGTCGGGACCGTCGAGCGGGCCGACCGCGACGTCCGGGCCGCCACCGCCGCCTCCCCGGTCGACTGGCTGCTGGCGCACGGGCTCCTGGTCGCCGCCGACGCGAACACCGTCGTCCTCCCCAGCGAGGTTGCGCTGCACCTGCGCGGCGGTCGGGCCTTCCGCGAGCTGTACTGGGAGCCCCCGCAGCTGTCCACCCGCGCGCAGCCGCCGGTGGACCCGAAGCATGCGGACCGTACGGCGGCCGCCCAGGCCGACGGCTTCGTCCGGCTCGTCGACGAGCTGCTGGAGACCTGGGGGGTAGACCCGCCCGGAGTGCTCAAGGCCGGCGGCCTGGGCGTGCGCGAGCTGCGCAAGACCGCGACGACGCTCGGCCTGGACGAGTGGGAGGTCGCCCTGGTCGTCGAGACCGCGCACGCCGCGGGCCTGCTCGGAGCCGGCGGCGCGATGGACACCGAGTGGCTGCCGACACCGGCGTACGACCGGTGGCGGGCCGAGCCGGTGGCCGACCGATGGGCCGAGCTCGCGTCGGCCTGGCTGCGCACCACCCGGGCGTCCGGGCTGGTGGGGACCCGGGACGACCGGGACAAGGTGGTGGCCGCGCTCGGCCCGGACGTGGACCGCGGCATCGCACCGCAGACGCGGGCCGGCACCCTGCACCTGCTCGCCTCCGTCCCGCCCGGGACGGTGGTCCCCGAGGACGACATCGACGCGGCCCTGTACTGGTCGCTGCCCCGCCGCTCCGGCCTGGCGCGGTCACTGATCGTGCGCTGGACCGTGCGCGAGGCCGAACGGCTCGGCGTCACCGGGGCCGGCACGCTGTCCACCCCCGGCCGGGCGCTGGTCGAGACGACCCGGGACCAGGCCGGCGCCGACGCCGGTCTCGACCGGGTTGCGGACGCGCTCGAGCCCCTGCTCCCGGCGCCCGTCGACCACGTCCTGCTGCAGGCGGACCTGACCGCGGTGGCGCCCGGTCCGCTCGAGCCCGAGCTGGCGCAGGCGCTCGCCCTCGCGGCCGACGTGGAGTCCAAGGGCGGCGCCACCGTCTACCGGTTCACACCATCGTCGGTCCGCCGCGCACTGGACGCCGGCCGCAGTGCCGACGACCTGCACACCCTGCTCGCCACCCGCTCGCGCACACCGGTCCCGCAGCCGCTGACGTACCTGGTCGACGACGTCGCGAGGCGGCACGGGCGCATCCGGGTCGGCGCAGCCGCTTCGTACGTCCGCTGCGACGACACGGCCTTGCTGGACGAGCTCACCGCGCTCACCGGGGCGCGCGCGGCCGAGCTGCGGCTGCGCCGGCTGGCTCCGACGGTGCTGTCGTCCCAGTCGGCGCCGGACGTGCTGCTGGACCGGCTGCGCGAGCTGGGCTACGCCCCCGCCGCCGAGTCGGCGGACGGGGCGGTCATCCTGCGCCGCTCGGACGCCAGGCGGACCTCCGCCCGCAACCGCCCGCCGCAGCAGTCCTGGCAGGTGGTGACACAGCCGGCGCGGCCCGGCGCCACGCTGGTGGCCGCCGCCGTGCGGGCGCTGCGCGCCGGGGACCGGGCGTCCCGGGCGCCACGCGGCCAGGTCGTGAGCGGGATGGCGTCCACCGGGGCGGTTCCCCGCACCGCGGCGACCAGCACGCTGGAGCTGCTGCGGACCGCGATCGAGCGGGCCAGGCCGGTGTGGATCGGCTACGTCGACACGCACGGCGGCGTGACCGAGCGGGTGGTCGACCCGGTCCGCCTGGAGGGTGGCTACCTGACGGCGTACGACCACCGGTACGAGGAGGTGCACACGTTCGCGGTGCACCGGATCACCGGGGTCGCGGCGCTGGACGAGGACGGCGTCGACCAGGCGTAGACCAATGGCCGCGCGAGCGGCCGGTCGGTGACAGTGGTCCGGCCTACGTCCCCCGACAGCCCCCGACGGCCCCCGGCCCGTAGTCCCCCAGCGCCTCGCCCTGAGGTGGTCGCGTTCCAGCCAGGCTCAGCATCCGTCTCCCTCCGAAGTGGCGACTGAGGGTATGACGCACCCCTTGGGCCGGTGGATGGACGAACCATGCACTCCGAACGGCACTTCCGGGGCACTGTCAGGCGATGGCCCGGGTCAGCACCCGGGGGCACTTGTCCGAGGGCATGCGCGTGGTCCCGAAGACCGGCTGATGGCCAGCCACGCAAGGGATCGCGAGGCCGGCCGGCCGGCCGATCCTGCTCGGCCTACCGAGAGGTCGGCTCGCCCTCGAACCTCACCCATCGGGACTTCGGTTCGAATCCTGGACAGGCCGGGTGCAGCCGGACCAGGGTTTGTCACGGGCGCGAACGGCTGCAGAAGTCGGGGGCCCGAGACCGTGAGAAGGTCGTGATGAGCGTGATCGAGAACGCCGGCGGCCGGCCGGGGAGCCGCCACGAGGTGTCGGCATCATGAGCTGGGACTGGACGACGCCGGCCGGGTTGCACACGCATGGCGCCGAGCTGCCCGTGGAGGGCCGGCTGGCGTCCTTCGACGGCGCCACGGAGTGGCTCAACTCCGATCCGCTGACGCCGACCGCCCTTCTCGGGAAGGTGGTGCTGGTCGATTTCTGGACGTACACGTGCGTCAACTGGCTGCGCCAGCTCCCGTACGTGCGCGCCTGGGCCGACCGGTACGCCGACCACGGACTCGTGGTCGTCGGTGTGCACACGCCCGAGTTCGGCTTCGAACGGGACGTGGACAACATCCGTGCCGCGGTGGGGCTGCGGGGCATCGGCTATCCCGTCGCCATCGACAGCAGGTACGACGTGTGGCAGGCGTTCGACAACCACTACTGGCCGGCGCTGTACTTCGCCGACGCCCAGGGCCGGATCCGGCACCACCACTTCGGCGAGGGCGAGTACGAGCAGTCGGAGATGGTCATCCAGCAGCTGCTGCTCGAGGCGGGGTCCAGCCCGGGTCGCGAGCTGGCGTCTGTCCAGCCGCACGGGCTCGAGGTCGCGGCCGACCGGGCCACCCTCCGGACGCCAGAGACGTACACCGGCTACGACCGCGCCGAGGGGTTCGCGTCACCCGAGGGGCTACGCCCCGACAAGCCGCAGCCGTACACGGCCCCTGTGCAGCTGCGCCGCAACGAGTGGGCGCTGTCCGGCGAGTGGACGATCGACGGGCAGCCCGCAACGGCCAACACCGCGGGCGGGCAGGTGATGTGCCGGTTCCATGCCCGCGACGTCAACTTGGTGATGGGACCGGCGGTGCGCGGGACGTCGCTGCGGTACCGGGTACTCGTCGACGGTCAGCCACCGGGCGCGGCGCACGGCGACGACGTCGACGAGGCCGGCAACGGGATGCTGGCCGAGCAGCGCCTGCACCAGCTCGTGCGTCAGCACGACGACATCGTCGACCGGACCGCCGAGATCACCTTTCTCGACCCTGGGGCACAGATCTTCTGCTTCACGTTCGGCTAGGCCGCACTCCTCCGACATGCCGGTCAGTGCCGCCTAGCGCTGCTCGCCCCCGTACTGCCACGTCGGAGTCCGGCGGCGGTTCGGGCGTCCCTGCTTCGTGCCCACGATGCAGCGAGCGACGCCCGGGACCCGTACGTGGCCATCGTCTTCGTAGGCGCTGACCTTGGCGATGACTGCGTTCGCGATCCGCTCCCGCGCCGGTTCGTCGACCTGCTCGAGCGCCGCGACGGCGAGAGAGACGTGCTCGCTGATCATCTGCCAGTACTCCGCGGGGGATCGCGTCACGAGTACGACGTCGACGTCCCACTCGGCAACGTCGCGCAGCCCGGCGGCCTCGTACAGGGCACTGACATATCCCGGCGCGGCGCACCGGAACATCGTCGGCCCGTCCGGGTCGGGTGGCGCCAGCGCAGCCTCGGTGGCGATGGTCTGCATGGCGATCGCCGTCCACGGGTTCTCCTCGGGCTTGACCCATACCGACGAGCAGAGGCGCCCGCCCGGCCTGAGAACGCGCGCGAACTCCGCGGTCGCTCGGGCGACGTCGGGGAAGAACATGTATCCGAACCGCACCGAGATGCTGTCGAATGTCGCGTCACCGAACGGCAGGTCGTCGGCGCTGCACTCTCTGGTCTCGAAGTTGGCGATCCCTTGCGCGTTCGCCCGTCGTGTCGCGATGTCGAGCATCTCAGCCGAGAGGTCGGTCAGCACGACGTGTCCGCTCGGCGCGAGCCTGGCGACGGTCAGCCCCGGCTCACCAGTGCCCGCGGCGATGTCGAGATGCTGCTGGTCGCCGGCGATGCCGAGGCGCTCGATCATGGCGTTGCCCACCGGGCCCAGCTGATCCATGATGATCGAGTCCCACTTCTCCCAGCCCGCAGAGAGCCCGGCCCACGTCACCCGCTGACCGTCCCGGATCTCATCGCCGCTCGACACAGGCCCTCCCACTGTCGGATCCATCGACCGGACACGAACCCCGCGCGCGCACGGACTGCCGGCTACCGGGCTCGCCGTCGGGGCTCACCCGGAGGGTTCCGGTCTGCGCGTGATGCGGTACCGCAGCACGAGGAAGGGCAGGTCGAAGACGCGGAACGCGTGCTCCGCGCCCAGACCCCCGTCGTCGACGAACACCGTGAGCTGCTCGGCGAACCCGTGCACAGCCAGCGACGTCAGCGCGCGGGTGTCCGGCTCGATGTACGTCAGGTAGTGGCCGGCATGCCCGGCCGGGTCGCCGACGCTGGTCAGCAGCAGCCCGCCGCCGGCGATGTTGCGCGGCGCGAGGGTTGCGGTGAAGCTCGCCTGCGGCAGCGGGAACCCGACGCTGACGTACCCCGTTCCGTGGTGCCGGTACGTCGTGTAGATGCCGATGTAGATCGGCTCGTCGTCGTCCGCGAACGACCGGATCCAGCCGCGCACGACGAGGTCGTCCCGCGTGACCGTGTCGATCCGGGACCGGATCCCCCGCTGCGTCTCGCGCTGGTTCATCGGCACGTTGGCCTGGCCCAGCGGCCGCGCGACCAGCGAGCGGTACAGCAGGTAGCCCGGCCGCACCCACAGTCGCCACCGCGGCTCGATGTCCAGGCTGAACCGCGTCGTGTGCTCGTAGAACTCACGCACCGCGGGGTCGACGCCGCCGGGGTCGAAGTCCGGGCCGGCCAGCTCGTCGAGCGAGCCGATGATCCCGACGTCTGCGGCATCGGTCACGTACTCGCCGCCGATGACCTCGGCGAGCGCTCGGACGTAGCCGGTCCCCACGTACCGGGTCCGGGCCTCGAGCGGGACGACGAACGGGAGGTCGGCCGCCGGAACGGCCTCGGCCAGCAGGCTCACCTGCTCGGTACGGAACACCAGCGCCGACACCACCCGGTACGTCACGACCACGGTGGACGCGACCACGGCGGGCGGGACCGGCCGACGGCGAACCGCGAGACCCGCGCCGACGGCGGCGCCGAGCAGCGGCCCCAGCACCACCTTCTGCGGACGCAGCCCGAGCGCCCCGGCCACGGCGCCGGCGCCGGCACCGACGGCGACCGGCCCGGCGCCCGGAATCAGCCCGGCGGCCCAACCGAGCGGTGCCGCTATCGCCCCGCTGGCCGCGATGCGGGACCACAGCGCCGGGATCTCCCCCGGCTGCTGCCGGGCCCTGGCCGCGGCATCGACGACGGCGAGCCCGATCGCTCCCGCGGTGGCGCCGGCCACCCGCGCCCACGGACCGCGGTGACTGGTCAGCGCGAGCCCGGCCAGCCCGCCCAGCGCCGCGGAGAAGCCGGTCGAGCCGCCGCGCGGCCGGGCCTCATCCGACGCCATCGAGCTCCGCCCGCGTCACCGGCGCCGACGGCACCGCCCGGCCGTCGACGATGTGCTTGGAGTCCTTGGGGCGGCGCCACGTCTGCGAGCGCCGCCAGTACAGGTAGGTCACCAGACCGATCGGGATGGGGACCAGGAACGTCGCGATGCGGTAGAGGATCACCGCCGCGATCACCGCGGGCTGGTCGGACTCGGGCAGCCCGTACCCGAGCACCGCGACCAGCACGATCTCGGCGACCCCGAGGCCGCCCGGCGTGGGGACGAGCAGCGACGCGAACGTGGCGGCGCCGAACGCTGTGAGGATCATCGCCCAGGAGATCGTCGACTCGTCCAGGCCCTGCATCCGGCACGAGACGCCGAGCACGAACGCGGCCGTCAGCTGCGACAGCAGCATGGCCGCGGTGAGCCGCCTCCAGCACCACCTCAGCAGCCCCACCATCAGCGTGCGGAACCTGGGCACCTCGGTGGTCAGGTCGGGCACCTTGGTGCGCCGGACCATCCGGGCCAGCCGGCTCAGCACCCGGTCCGACCATGCACCGACCTTCTCCGCGAACCCCTGGCTGCGCAGGATCAGCGCGAGGACCACGACTGCCACCACGACGAGCACGATGAGGATGAGCGCGACCCATCCGGTGCCGGCCGGCGCCGTGCCCTGCAGCACGACGATGCCGAGCGAGAGCGCGAGCAGGATGTACTTGGTCATCTGCGACCACGTCCCGGTGACGACCACCTCGGACGTGATGTCGGACAATGAGAACCCCCACGAGCGGAGCATCGCGAAGTTCAGGCCGGTCGCCACCGCGCCGCCCTCGGGGACGGTGTTGGACAACGCGGCCGAGGCCGTGTTGGTGACCGCGGCCTCGCGGACCCGCAGACCGGGCAGGGCGATGACGATCGGCGGCCAGTTGGTGGCCAGGTTCACCACGCCGAGCACGACGACCACGACCAGCTGGACCCAGGTGATCAGCGAGATCGCGTCCGCCGACTCCGACGTGCTGTGCAGCTCGCCGAACAGGTACCACAGCGCGAGCACCACGATGCCGTACGAGAGCACGCCCGACAGGATCCGGCGGGCGACGCCGTGCGGGCGGTCCTTGGGGAGCCCGGCGTCGACCGGGACCGCCACGGCCGCGTCGGGAGCCGGGTCGTCGTCGCGGTCGCTCACCGGGTCAGCTCCAGGGCCGGCGGAAGGGACTCGAGCGCGGCCGGCTCGGACAGGGTGCAGCGCAGCCGGACGCCCCGGACCTGCACGGGTCCGTCGCCGTCGGCCACCTCGTGCGGCCACCGGATCGCCACCCGCATGCCAGTCCCGCTCACACCGCAAACCTACGGTCGAGTACGGCAGTCTTCCTTCGCTACTGCACCGTAGGTTTCGCCGGGTCAGGCGGAGCCGGGGCGGCGGCGGTAGTTGATGGCCCACTTCTGCGTCCAGGTCCGGCGGTCGGGCGAGGCCTCCCAGCGCCAGCCGAACCCGTCCGGGCCGATGTCGGAGAAGATCATCCGCTTGTACAGCCGCTCGGCGTCGACCCGGTCGGGGGTGGCGAACACGAACGTGCCGTCCGAGCGCAGGCCGCCGGCGAAGGCCCAGTAGCTGCCGGTCGAGTCCACCCAGGTCTGCCGCCACCCGCCGGTCAGCGGATCGGGGACGCTGACGCTCAGACCGGTGAACGGCTCGTCCCCCAGAGCCTCGAACCGCTCGACCACGACGCGCCCGTCGAGCTCCCTGGTGACCGTGTTGGTCCCCTGGCCGCCGTCCCAGCTGCAGTCCCAGGTGCCGAGCCAGAAGTCCAGATCCTCGTCAGCCATGGGCGAAAGCGTGCCAGGGCGGTGCTTCACTGGTGGGAAGCGGGGGACCGGGAGGTCCCGATGAAGGTCATGCTCGCGCTGCTCGTCCCGATCCTGGTCCTGGCCGGGCTGGGTCTGGAATGGCACTGGCTCTGGTGGGCGGCGGTGGTGGTGATCGTCGTGTGGTCGGTGGGGCTCGCGGCCGGCCTGGCCGCCCAGGAGGGCGAGGACCAGGCCGAGCACTTCCCCACCGCCGCCGACGAGACCGGCGAGGCGAGCGGGACGTAGGCCGGCGACGGGCTCCACCGGCGCCCGGCGGGCGCGGCTGTGGGATTGATGCGCGAGACTGGGGCGTTCACCTCCCAGCGTCCGCCCCAGCTCCGCGACCATCCCCGGAAGGCCCACGCGTGACCGACGGCCCGTTGATCGTCCAGTCCGACAAGACCCTGCTGCTCGAGGTCGACCACGAGCTCGCGCACGAGTGCCGGTTGGCGATCGCCCCGTTCGCGGAGCTCGAGCGGGCTCCCGAGCACGTCCACACGTACCGGCTCACCCCGCTGGGCCTGTGGAACGCACGCGCCGCCGGTCACGACGCCGAGCAGGTCGTCGACGTCCTGCTGCGCTACAGCCGGTACGCCGTGCCGCACGCGCTGCTCGTCGACGTCGCCGACACCATGGGCCGGTACGGGCGGCTGCGGCTGCTCTCCCACCCCGCCCACGGCCTGGTCCTGGAGTCGACCGACCGACCGGTGCTCGAGGAGGTGCTGCGGTCCAAGAAGGTCGCCCCGCTCGTCGGCGCCCGCCTGGACGCGGACAGCGTGGCCGTGCACCCGTCCGAGCGCGGGCACCTCAAGCAGGTGCTGCTCAAGCTGGGGTGGCCGGCCGAGGACATGGCCGGGTACGTCGACGGCGAGCACCACCCGATCGAGCTCGTCGAGGACGGCTGGTCGCTGCGGCCCTACCAGCGGGACGCGGCCGACGGGTTCTGGGCCGGCGGGTCCGGCGTCGTCGTCCTGCCGTGCGGGGCCGGCAAGACCATCGTGGGCGCCGCGGCCATGGCCCGGGCGCAGGCCACCACGCTGATCCTGGTCACCAACACTGTGGCCGCGCGGCAGTGGAAGCACGAGCTGCTCAAGCGCACCACGCTCACCGAGGACGAGATCGGCGAGTACTCCGGTGCGCGCAAGCAGATCCGGCCGGTGACCATCGCCACGTACCAGGTGATGACCACCCGCCGGAAGGGCGTGTACGCCCACCTCGAGCTGTTCGACGAGCGCGACTGGGGCCTGATCCTCTACGACGAGGTGCACCTGCTGCCGGCCCCGATCTTCCGTTTCACCGCGGACATCCAGTCCCGGCGCCGGCTCGGCCTGACCGCCACGCTGGTGCGCGAGGACGGGCACGAGGGCGACGTCTTCTCACTCATCGGCCCCAAGCGTTACGACGCGCCGTGGAAGGACATCGAGGCGCAGGGCTACATCGCGCCCGCCGACTGCGTCGAGGTCCGGGTGACGCTCACCGACCACGAACGGCTGGCGTACGCGACCGCGGAGCCGGAGGAGCGCTACCGCCTCTGCTCGACCACCGCGTCCAAGGCTCGCGTGGTGGAGCGCCTGGTCGAGCTGCACGCGGGCTCGCCGACGCTGGTCATCGGCCAGTACATCGACCAGCTCGACGACCTCGCCGAACGGCTGGGCGTACCCGTCGTGAAGGGCGAGACCACGGTGCGCGAGCGGGAGCGGCTGTTCGAGGCGTTCCGCACCGGCGAGGTGTCCACGCTGGTCGTGAGCAAGGTGGCGAACTTCTCGATCGACCTGCCCGAGGCCTCGGTGGCGATCCAGGTGTCCGGGTCGTTCGGCTCGCGGCAGGAGGAGGCGCAGCGGCTCGGCCGGATCCTGCGGCCGAAGGCGGACGGGCACGCCGCACGCTTCTACGCCGTGGTGGCCAGGGACACCGTCGACCAGGACTTCGCCGCGCACCGGCAGCGGTTCCTGGCCGAGCAGGGGTACGCGTACACGATCATCGACGCGGACGACGTGCTGGCCGGGGAGATTCCCGACTCCTGACCGCGAGCGTGACGGCACGGGAGCCGGGTCCGCAGGCACGCGCACCCGGCGATCACGCAGCGTGTACCAGCCGTAGACCGCGCGTAGGGCCCGTGCGGTCCTCGGACCCGCGCGGCGTAATCCCCGCCAGTCTTCCGGCACAACCGTCCGGGCGCGCGTAGCGTCGCAGACGGACGCTCGCGCCCGGGCGTCCGAGGGCGGGAGTCCGGATGCTGCGACAACACCTCCGGCGCGTCTGCGTGCTGTCAGGCGCTGCCGTTCTGGTGTCCGCGCTGGTCGCCGTCCCGGCAGCCGCGAACGCCGCCATCACCGCCCCGACCGTGACCGTGCCGACGTTCACCGACGGTCTGGTCGCGTACGCGTGCGCCGGTCACGGCGGCACGGCGGGCAGCGACGGCTGGGTGACCGTCCAGGCCGACGGCACCGCCCCCTCGTTCGTGCCGTGGCGCCCCGGGCCCTTCGGCTCAGGGGTCCAGTGGTCCGTCGACGGCTCCGAGATGGTGCACATCGCCGCGCTGTCCGCGACGGGGAGCATGGCTGTCGCCGTCAGCGAGGCCGACGGCAGCTATTCCTGGCAGGACACCAACGTCGCGAACACCGGTGGCTGGACGGACAGCGACGCGACGTTCAGCGGCGACGGCACGCAGATCCTGTTCACACGGACCGTCGGCGGTTCGTCGCTCGTGGAGGCCGTCGCGTCGGCGGGCTCCGACCCGCCGGTCCCCGTCGCCCAGCCGGGCGGCGCGAACAGCCAGCCCACCGCGTCGGTGACCGGCGACATCGCCTACGTGAACGTGGCGACGAGCGGGCCGCAGGCAGGGCAGCCGTACATCTGGGTCCTCCCGGCCGGCACGACTGATCCGGTGCTGCTCGGCCCCGGGACGCTGCCCCGGTTCTCCCCCGACGGTTCCCAGATCGCCTTCCTGGCCGCGACCGGCAACCGGATCAGGACGATGGGTCTGGACGGGACGCACAACGTGCTGACCGGACCGGTCCTGGCCGGCCCTGTCGACGACTTCCGCTGGTCGCCGGACGGGACGCAGTACGTGATCGCCTCGGGCGGGTTGGCGCTGGTGGCGGCCGTCCCCGCAGGGAGCACGACGACGACCCTCGGCGGCAGCGAGTGCACCCAGGGCGTGTCCGAGGTCGGGTGGCAGCCGGTGCCGGCGACGCTCAAGGACAAGGTGGTCCGGGTCTACGGCCAGAGCCGCGAGCAGACCGCGATCGCGATCTCGCAAGTCTCGTTCCCGGACCCGTCGCAGGCCCAGGCGGTCGTGCTCACAGACTCCCTGCATTTCCCGGACGGTCTCTCGGCTGCACCGCTCGCGGCCAAGGTGCACGGTCCCCTGCTGCTCACCCCGGGCACCGCGTCCACCCCGCTGCCGGCGGTGACCACCGAGATCGCGCGCCTGATCGGTTCGAGCGGGAAGGTGTACATCGTCGGCGGCACCGGCTCGGTCAGCCAGGGCATCCAGAACGCGCTCAGCGTCCACTACAGCGTCCAGCGGGTCGCCGGCATCGACCGGTTCGAGACGTCGCTGGCCGTGGCCAAGCTGCTCGGCCAGGGGTCGAACGCACCGCGGCAGCTGCTGCTGGCCACTGGCACCGACTACCCGGACGGACTCTCGGCAGGAGCGGCCGCAGCCTCGTACTGGGCGGGGAGTGGTCCGCAGGGCGGCGCGATCCTTCTCACCAACGGGGCCACGCTCACCGCCGACGTCCGCGCGTACATCCAGGCGGACATCGCCGCGCACCCGGACCCGGCCGCCAAGGTCACGGTCACCACCGTCGGCGGCCTCGCCGACAAGGCGTACCCGGTCGCAGGCCGCCTGTCCTGCGCGGGGGCGGACCGGTACGCGACGTCGGCGTGCGTGGCCCGCACGCACTTCGGCGCGCAACCATTCGTGACCGTCGCCGCCGGCGACGACTTCCCCGACTCGCTGGCCGGTGGGGTGCTGGCCGGGGCCGTCAACGCGCCGCTCATCCTCGTCCCGAAGCCGCTCACGGGCACCAGCGCGGTGCCGTACTGGCTGTACGTCACCTCGGCCGCCGTGCACGTCGGCTACGCCTTCGGCGGGCCAGGTGCGCTCGGCGGACCGGTCAACCAGCTGCGGGCGATCATCGGCATCGGCACCGGCTTCTCGAGCGTCACCCCGCTGTAGCCCCGGCCCCGCACTAGGGTGCGCGGGTGGGCGACGAGCAGGGCCGGGCTCTCCTCGGGCGCGGTGCAGACCTGCTGGTCCGGGTTGGAGCACCACTGCGCCGGACGGCGGAGGATCTCGTCCGGACGCTGCTCGACGCCTACGCCGAACCGCATCGCGGTTACCACGACCTGCGCCACCTCGCGGAGGTCCTCGACCACGTCGACACGCTGGCAGCCGAGGCCGCGCATCCGGACCTCGTACGCCTGGCTGCCTGGTTCCACGACGCCGTCTACACCGCCTCGACCACGGCGGGCTCCGACGAAGAGGCCAGCGCGCAGCTCGCCGGGACCGGGCTCACCGGCCTCGGCGTCGCGGCGGGGGACGTGCGCGAGGTCGCCCGCCTGGTCCGGCTGACCGCGACCCACGACCCCGCGGCCGGCGACACGGACGGCGCGGTGCTGTGCGACGCCGACCTCGCGGTGCTGGCCCGCGACGAGGCGGGCTACGCGCAGTACGTCGCCGGTGTCCGGCGCGAGTACGCCCACGTCCCGGACGCCGCCTTCCGCGCGGGACGCGCCGCGGTTCTCCGCTCGCTCGCCGCGCAGCCACAGCTGTTCCGGACTCCCAGCGGGTTCGCCCGCTGGGAGTCCGCCGCCCGCCGCAACGTCGCCGACGAGCTGGCCCAGATCGTCGACCCTTGAGATTTCGGGCGCCTCGACGAGCACCATGGGTCCGTGGTCGTCGAGGGGTTGCATCGTCCGGTCGACTGGACGCGTCCACGGGCAGCGACCCGATGGGCCGGTGTGATGCTCCCGCTGGCCGTGCCCATCGCTGCGTGGTGGCTGATCGGTGACCTGTCGTTCCGACCGGGCGATCCCGACTCGCTGGACTACATGTGGCGGCAACCCGCGGTCGACCCCGTCGTCGAGAACCTCGTCGGGATCGCGGCCGCGCTGACGGTGGTGGCGTCGCTGGCGGTCCTGGTCCGGGCAGCGCGCAAGGGTGCGCTCGATCCGCGTTGGTGGCTGGTGGTCGTCCTGGTCGCGATCGGCGGCGCAGCGGCGGCTGCGGTCGAGCGCGCTGTGACCGCGGGGGTCGTCGGAGCCAACATCGGCGGCGGATTGGCCTTGTTCCTGGGTGTCCCGCTGGTCGCGTTGCTGCTCCTGTCAGCCACCACGGTGTCCGCCTGGATCCTGCTCGCGCCGTTCGGACCGCTCGTCTAAGGGCTGCCGCGCAGGCGCAGCAGCCAGCGGGCCACGGCCGTAGCGACGATCCGTTCCACCTCGACCGCATCCGGCTGGCTGCCGCCGCGCGTCATGGGCATGATGCCCAGCTGGACCACCGCATCCCCGACCCGCACGTCAACCACGACTCCCGACGATCCGGCCGACGAGAGTGACCACGAGCTGAGCTCCGAAGCCCCCGGCACCGCGGATCGTGCGGCCAGGACCTGTACCGCTGTCGCGATCTCTGACCGGCACGGCGAGCCTTCGGTCCGGAGCTGCCGCATCGCCGCCTCGGCCTCGGCCGGGCTGTCGAACCGGCGGGCCCACTCCTCGACGTGCAGGTCCGCATCGTGCATGAACCGTGGCCATGCGGCGGCAGCGTTGTCGGATCCCATCGGCCGCCGCCCCAGGCACAGCACCGCCGGGCCGTCGACCAGTCCGCCGTCGGGCCGCCACCTCGGCCCGAGGTCGTGCTCGCAGAGCATTCGCTCACCGAGCTCGGTCCGCTCCGGTTCCTGGAGGCAGCCGACTCCGTTGAAGCCGACGACCAGGTACCCGACCGGGTTGACCCCGGATGCGGGCCGGTCGGCGGCCGCGGGCGCCGACAGGCTGCCGCGCGCCGCGGACGCCGCGGGGGCCGGTGCGGCGCTCGGGTAGAACCAGACCGTGACCGCGGTGACGGCGGCCGTGCCGGCGACGACGGCTGACAACCGCACGAGCGGTCCCCGAGCACTCCCCCGACGCATGACTGACTGTCGACCGCCGACCGGGCCACCCTTGAGTCATCGGGGCCCGGGCTCGGGTGCGCTCGACGGCCCGGTCAGATGCCCTCGACGGCCTGCAGCCGTCCGGACTTCACCGCCGCCGCCAGCGCCGCGTGGTCGCGCTCGTTCTGGTCGGCGTACGCGACCGAGAAGTCGGCCACCGCACGGTCGAAGATGTTGCCGGTGCCCAGGTACGAGGCGATCGCGATCCGGTCCCCGGACCTGGCGTGCGCGCGCGCCAGCGTCCACCCGCACAGCCGTGCGTACATGCGCAAGCCTTCCGGGAGCATCTGCTCGACCTCGACCGAGCCCTTCCAGTCGTGCAGCTGACGGATGAAGAAGTCCCTCGGCTTGCCGTCCAGGCCGGACGGCGTGCGCTGCCACCCGAGGAAGATGTCGCTGGCGGCCTGCATGAGCCGCTGGCCCTCGACCACGCGCTGCCCGCTGTTGACGTACGCGCTGCGGCCGACGAACTCCTCGAGCACCGACGGTCCGGCCTCCTTGATCTGCAGCAGCAACGGGTCGCCGGCGTCCCGGCCGAGCATCAGCCCCACCCAGCACCGGGTCCCCACGCTGCCGACCCCGACGACCTTGCGGGCCAGCTGGATGTAGCGGTAGTTCTCCAGCAGCACCCGCCGGTCGCCCTGCAACGTGCTCCGGTAGGAGCGCAACAGACCGCGGACGTGCTCGTGCAGCTCATCAGCGTCCCGGTCGGTCGCCAGCTCGTCGATGGGGACCAGCAACGGGGGGCTGCTCAGGAACCGCGGCTCGCCGTCCACCTCCTGCATGAGCTTGCCGAAGGCCTGGAGGTGGTCCCGGGTCTTCGCCTTGGCCAGCACTTTCTCCGTCGCCCTGACGCGGGCCGGGTCCATCGTCGTCCGCAGGGTCTGCATCAACGTGTCGACGGCGGCCTTCGCGTACCAGACGTCGAGGTTGGTCTTCTTGGCGAAGTCGGCCATGGCGGTGCGGTACTCCGCGACCGCGGCCAGCACGATCGGGCGGATGTCCTTCGCCGCGTAGCCGTTCTGCCGGCCGGCGATCTCGAGGCTGGCCGCGAGCCGCTTGACGTCCCACTCCCACGGCCCCGGCAGTGTCTCGTCGAAGTCGTTGAGGTCGAACACGAGCTCGCGCTCGGGCGACCCGAACAGCCCGAAGTTGGACAGGTGCGCGTCCCCGCACAGCTGGACCCGCAGCCCCGAGGTGGGCGTGCTCGCCAGGTCGGCGGCCATGCAGAGGGCGGCGCCTCGGTAGTACGCGAACGCCGAGGACAGCATCCGCCCGTGCCGGATCGGCACCAGCTCCGGCACCCGTGTCTCGGCCTGCCGCTCGAGCAGG
This sequence comes from uncultured Actinomycetota bacterium, assembly GCA_963711005.1. Taxonomy (GTDB): domain Bacteria; phylum Actinomycetota; class Actinomycetes; order Prado026; family Prado026; genus CAVQCJ01. Next base: position 653,363 of record CAVQCJ010000002.1, read on the forward strand.
TCGATCGGGTCGAGCCGGTCCGGTCCCGGGACGAACACCCCGTGCGCCGAGCGGGGGACCTCGGTGCGTGCCGCCTTGCCGCGGGCCACCCGCTCCTGCGGTGTCAGGTGAGCGACCTTGAGCTCGGCCCGGTACCGGCGCCGGGGCACCGCCTGAACGTTCGCCGTCTTCCGTACGGTCACGGTGTCCGACCTCCAAGGGGAACGCGCCCGTAGCCGGCCGCGGCGAACTGGGCCACTTCGTCGTCGATCCGATCGTCGTCCCAGCCGAGGACCGGCGCGACCAGCCGGGCGACCCGGTCGGCCACCGACCGGGCTCCGTCCCTGGTCTCCAGCGCCAGCCGCGTCCGGCGGACGAGCAGGTCGTCCAGGTGGCGGGCGTCCTCGTGGCTGGCCGCGTGCACGAGCTCGGCGGCCAGGTACGGCGCGTCCGGGTGCACCCTCCCGGCCAGGGATGGGTCGGCGCCGACCAGGTCCAGGACCTCGTACGTCAGCGCGCCGTGCCGGCGCAGCAGGTGGGTCACGACCCCCGGGTCCAGACCGGCGCTGGCCGCCATCTTCTCCCGGTCGGCCCAGGCCTCGCGGAAGCCACCGGCGCCGGCCAGCGGCACGAACTGCGTGCGCGACGGCGGCACCGGTTCCGGCAGCTCCTTGACCGCGACGTCGACGGCGTCCGCGGCCATCACCCGGTAGGTCGTGTACTTCCCGCCGGCCACCGTGACCAGCCCCGGCGCAGGCCGGCCGACCACGTGCTCGCGCGACAGCTTGGCCGTCTCGCCCTGGTCGTCCCCCGCCGCGGCCACCAGCGGCCGCAGGCCGGCGTAGACCCCGACGACGTCGTCGACGGTCAGCGGCCGGACCAGCCATCGGTTGGCCTGGTCGAGCAGGTAGGCGACGTCCTGCGGCGTGGCCCGGGGGTCGTCCCGGTCGCCCTCCCACTCGGTGTCGGTCGTGCCGATCAGCCACTGGTCGCCCCACGGCAGCAGGAAGAGCACCGAGCTCGGGGTGCGCGCGATGACCGCGGTCCCGACGTCGAGGGCGGCGCGGGGCACCACCAGGTGCACCCCGACGGACGGCACCACGGCGGCCGGGGCCGGCCGGTCCAGCCAGGCGCTGACCTGGTCCGACCACACGCCCGCCGCCACCAGCACGACTCGGGCCCGCACCTGGAGCGAGGCCCCGCTCTCCCGGTCGGTACCGGTCACGCCGACGACCCGGTCCTCGTCCCGCAGCAGCCCGGTCACCTGCACGCCGGACACGGCGAGCGCGCCTCGCGACGCGGCCGTGCGCACCACCGCGAGGGTGTGCCTGGCGTCGTCGATCTGGGCGTCGTAGAAACCGATCGCCCCGGTGATCTGGTCGGTCGACAGCCCGGGCGAGAGCCGCTGGACACCTTTGCGGGACAGGTGCCGGTGCCCCTTGAGCGGGGCGCCGGAGCGGGAGATGCGGGACAGCGCGTCGTACAGCGCGACACCGGCCCCCAGGTACGGGCGCTCCCACCCACGCGTGAGCGGCAGGATGAACGGCACCGCACGGACCAGGTGCGGAGCGAGCCGCTCCAGCAGCAGACCCCGTTCCCCGAGGGCCTCGCGGACCAGACCGAACTCGAACTGCTCCAGGTAGCGCAGCCCGCCGTGCGCGAGCCGCGACGAACGGCTGCTGGTGCCGGACGCCCAGTCGTGCCGCTCCAGCAGCGCCACGGTCAGCCCGCGGGTCGCGGCGTCCAGCGCCGCCCCGGCCCCGACCACGCCGCCCCCGACGACGACGACGTCGAGCTCGTCGGTGTCCAGGCGGCGCAACGACTCGGCCCGGTCGTCGAGGCTGAGCCGGAACGAGGTCACCGCTGCATTCTGGCCCTTCGGCCGCGCACCCGTCGCCCCCGGGCTGCGACGATGCCGGGATGGGTGACGGGCCGGGCGCAGGGCGTGGCCGCGACGATCTCGACGAGCTCGAGCACGGGGCCGACCGGCACCCGTGGGCACCGGGCGCGTGGGTCACCCGACGCTGGGCCGCTCTGCCACGGACCCTTCGCGCGGTCGCCTCGGTCCTCGCCGCCGTCGCCGTGGTCGCGCTCGTGTGGCACGGCGTGCGTACGGCGCCGGTGCGCAGCGCCGCCGGCACCATCCCGACCACACCGAGCCCCACTCCGCCGCTGAGCCTGTCCCTTGCGGCCGAGGGCGCGTGCAACGCGTTGTCCGACCCGGTCCTGCAGGTCGGCTTCCGGCTCACCAACATCAGCAGCCGCCCGGTGACGATCCGAGCAGTGGCCTCGGAGCTGCCGATCCCCATGCTGCTGACGCTCGGCGTGGACGTCACCAGCACGCCCTGCCAGAGCACGTCGACCCGGCAGGGTGGCGCCGCCGTGCCGCGCGACGGGGTGCTGCAGCCCGGGGCCAGCCTGCCCGTGACGTTCCGGCTGATCCCGCTGGTCGACTGCGCGGCCCCGGCCCCGGTGCAGGCGGCGGTCACCCTCGCGAGCGACGGCCGGCCGGTCGTGGTCACGGTCCCCGTCTTCCCCGACCTGGGCTCGGTCCGGTTCCCGGGGTGCCAGGCCCAGACCGGCTGACGCGGTCTGACCCGTTGGCCCGCTCAGCCGATCCAGCTGCCCATCGACCTCAGCACCGGCCGCAGCAACGTCTCCTCGCGGGCCAGGTGGTCGAGCAGATCCGTCTGCAGCAGCCGGAGCGAGTCCACCAGGCGCTGCCGGTCCCCCGGCAGGCCGTCGGTCAGCCCGGCAGCGGCGTCCTCGACCGCATGCAGGTGCTCGGCGATGACGCGGTGGTCGGCCTCCAGCCGGTCGACGTCGGCGGCGATCGACGGGTCCGCGGCGCGTACGGCCGGGAACACCGCCGCGTCCTCCAGCGAGTGGTGCCCGTGAACGAACCGGCAGTGGTACAGGCAGTTCGCCCGCAGCCGCCACAGCTCGCTGTCGCGGGTGAGCGCGGCGACGTCCTCGGCCAGGTCGGCCGCGTCGGCGCCGGCCGCGGCGCGGTCCGCCAGCACGGCCACGGTGGCGAGACCCTCGCGGAGCATGCCGTGGATCATGAGCAGCTCGGCGTAGAGCGGTTCGGTCCGGCGGTCCGGAGGGCCGCTGCTCACCGGGACTTGGTCGGCGTGACCGTCACCTCGACGCGCTGGAACTCCTTGAGCTCGGAGTAGCCGGTCGTGGCCATCGCGCGGCGCAGCGCCCCGAACATGTTCATCGTCCCGTCCGGGACCCGGGACGGGCCGAGCAGGATCTCGGCCAGCGTGCCGGTCGTCCCGACCCGGACCCGCTCCCCGCGTGGCAGCTGCGGATGGTGCACCTCCGAGCCCCAGTGCCAGCCGCGGCCCGGGGCCTCGTCGGCGCGGGCGAGCGGGGAGCCCATCATCACGGCGTCGGCGCCGCACGCGACCGCCTTGGCGATGTCGCCGGAGCGCCCTACCCCGCCGTCCGCGATGACGTGCACGTAGCGGCCGCCGGACTCGTCCAGGTAGTCCCGCCGCGCCGCGGCGACGTCGGCGACGGCCGAGGCCATCGGGACCGCGACGCCGAGCACCGCACGGGTGGTGTGCGCGGCGCCGCCGCCGAACCCGACGAGCACGCCGGCCGCCCCGGTACGCATGAGGTGCAGCGCGCCCTGGTAGGTCGCGACCCCGCCGACGACCACGGGCACGTCGAGCTCGTAGATGAACTGCTTGAGGTTCAGCGGCTCGGCCTGCCCCGAGACGTGCTCGGCGCTGACCGTGGTGCCGCGGATCACGAACAGGTCCACCCCCGAGTCGACGACGACCTTGGCGTACGCCGCGGTCCGGCCGGGCGAGAGCGCGGCGGCGACGGTGACGCCGGCGTCCCGCACCCGCCGGAGGACGCCGGCGATCAGCTCGGGGTCGATCGGCGCGGCGTACAGCTCCTGCATGCGCGCGGTCACCCTGTCGTCGGGCAGGTGAGCGATCTCCGAGAGCAGCGGCTCGGGGTCCGAGTACCGGGTCCACAGGCCCTCGAGGTTGAGCACGCCGACGCCGCCGAGCCGGCCGATCGCGATCGCGGTCTCCGGCGAGACCACGGAGTCCATCGGCGCCGCGAGCAACGGCAGCTCGAACCGGTACGCGTCGATCTGCCAGGCGATCGAGACCTCCTGCGGGTCCCTGGTCCGCCGGCTCGGCACGATGGCGATGTCGTCGAAGCCGTACGCCTCGCGGCCGCGCTTCCCCCGGCCGATCTCGATCTCCGTCATGCGCCGATCCTCGCAGACCGGCGCCCGGCCGCCCTCATGTCAGCGCGAGGTGTAGTTCGGGGCCTCGATGGTCATCTGGACGTCGTGCGGGTGGCTCTCCTTGAGACCGGCCGGGGTGATCCGGATCAGCTCACCCCGCTCCTGCAGCGCAGCGATCGTCTCGGCGCCCGCGTACCCCATCGACGCGCGCAGCCCGCCGACCAGCTGGTGGGCGACCGCGGCCAGCGGACCGCGGTACGGCACCTGTCCCTCGACGCCCTCGGGCACGAGCTTGTCGTCGGAGAGCACGTCATCCTGGAAGTACCGGTCCTTGCTGTACGAGCGACCGGCGCCCCGGCTCTGCATCGCGCCCAGCGAGCCCATCCCCCGGTAGGCCTTGTACTGCTTGCCGTTGATGAAGATGAGCTCGCCGGGTGACTCCTCGCAGCCGGCCAGCAGCGAGCCCAGCATCACCGTGTCCGCACCGGCGACCAGCGCCTTCGCGATGTCCCCGGAGTACTGCAGGCCGCCGTCGCCGATCACCGGGACGCCGGCCGGCCGGCACGCCTGCGCGGCGTCGTAGATCGCCGTCACCTGCGGGACGCCGACGCCGGCGACCACCCGCGTCGTGCAGATCGAGCCGGGCCCGACGCCGACCTTCACCCCGTCCGCACCGGCGTCGACGAGCGCCTGGGCGCCGGCACGCGTCGCGACGTTGCCGCCGACCACGTCCACCGACGTCTCGCGCTTGAGCCTGGCCACCATCTCGAGCACGGCCCTCGAGTGGCCGTGCGCGGTGTCGACCACGAGGACGTCCACGCCGGCGTCGACGAGGGTGCGGGCCCGCTTGTAGGCGTCCTCGCCCACACCGACGGCGGCGCCGACGACGAGGCGCCCGTCGGCGTCCTTGGTGGCCAGCGGGTACTGGCCGGACTTGACGAAGTCCTTGACGGTGATCAGCCCCGTCAGCCGGCCGGCTTCGTCGACCAGCGGCAGCTTCTCGATCTTGTGCGTGGCCAGCAGCGCGAACGCCGCCTCGGAGTCGATGCCGAACGGCGCCGTCACCAGCGGCATCGGGGTCATCACCTCGCGGACCGGGCGGGCTGCGTCCGGCTCGAACCGCATGTCGCGGTTGGTCACGATGCCCAGCAGCACGCCCGAACCGTCCACGACCGGGACGCCCGAGATGTGGTACCGGCCGCACATGCGGTCGACGTCGGCGAGGGTGTCGTCGGGCCCGCAGGTGAACGGGTTGGACACCATCCCCGCCTCGGACCGCTTCACCAGGTCGACCTGGGTCGCCTGGTCCTCGATCGACAGGTTGCGGTGCAGGATCCCGACCCCGCCCTGCCTGGCCATGGCGATCGCCATCCGGGCCTCGGTGACCGTGTCCATCGCCGAGGACACCAGCGGGACGCGGAGGGTGATCGAGCGGGAAAGCCTGGTGCTGGTGTCGGCCTGGCTGGGCACGACGTCGGACTCGGCGGGCTGGAGCAGGACGTCGTCGAAGGTGAGCCCTACGCGGGCGAACGGGGCGGCGGAGTCAGCGGAATCCATGACTCATCCTAGACAACCCCTCCCCGCAGTGATGTGCGCGGAGAGCGGGCACGTCGGCGGGAAGCGCGGGTCAGCGGGTCAGCGGACGAGACCCCAGCGAAAGCCGACCGCGACGGCGTGCGCACGGTCGGCGGCGCCCAGCTTGCGGAAGAGCCGCCGGGCATGGGTCTTGACGGTGTCCTCGGACAGGTAGAGCTCGCGGCCGATCTCGGCGTTGCTGCGGCCCCTGGCCATGCCGCCGAGCACCTGTAGCTCGCGCTCGGACAACGACGGCGGGTCGGCCTGCCCGTCCACGCGGCGACCCGACGCCCCGCTGCTGCGGGTCCGGCTGCCGAGGACCTGCATGAGCGTCGCCGAAAGCTCCTCGCGGGAAGCGTCCTTGCGCACGTAGCCACGGGCCCCGTGGGCGACCGCCCGGGCCACGCCGTCGGTGTCCTCGGCCATGGTCAGCATGAGCACGGTGGCGTCGGGGTGCACGGCCAGCAGCCGCCGGGCCGCCTCCACGCCACCGATCCCGGGCATGCGTACGTCGGCCAGCACCACGTCCGGCCGGTCCACCGAGTAGCGCGCGAGCATCTCCTCGCCGCTCGCGGCCGCGCTCACCCGGTCGACGCCGGGCACCGTCGCGACCACACGGCGCAGCGACTCGCGGGCGAGCGGGGAGTCGTCGCACACACACACCGTTGCCACGTTCAGTGCTTCGGCACGTCCGGACCCGGTACTGAGCACAAATCCGGCCCGAGCTGAACGGCCCCCGGCAGGCCGGACGGCAGAGCAGACGGCCGGTCAGCCGCCCATGAGGGCTGCGACGTCCGGCCGGGCGAGCCACTCGTCCCGCAGCGCCTCGGGAAGATCGTCGGCGATCGTGATCACCGCGTTGCGGGCCGCGGCCAGGTTCTTGGCGCTCTCTGCCTCCTCCTGACCCTCCAGCAGGGCGCCGAGCACCGCCCGGGACGGCCAGACCAGGGGCAGGCAGCCCAGCCGCTCAGCCAGCGTGGCCGCCCGGCGCAGCGTCTCGACGGCCTCGTCGGGGGCGCCGCCCTGGACCTGCGCCACGCCGAGGAACAGCAGGCTCTTGGCCACGTGCCGCGGTGCGCCGGAGCCCTCGGCCAGCGTGACCGCGCCGTCGGCGGCCTTCGCAGCGGCACCGGGGTCGCCGGTCAGCAGGGCGACCTCGGCCCGCAGCCACAACGCCCGGACCTTCTGCCGCCACCAGTCCGATCGGCCCTCCAGCAGCGCCGTGGCCTGGTCCAGCGCCGTCCGGGCCGCCTCGACCTCGCCCAGCCCCACGGCGTCGGCGGCGAGCCCGAGCCTGGCGTCGAACATCGCCTCGGACGCGTCGCCGGCCAGGTCGACGGCACGCTCGTCGAGGGTGCGGGCGGCCGCGTGGCGACCGAGCTGGCGGTGCACGCTGGCCGCGGTGGAGGCGGCGAGCGACGCGAACAGCCGGCGGGCGGGATGGGCGACCGCGGCCCGGTCGGCCAGCGGCTCGAGGACGGCGAGCGCGCTCCCGTACCGGCCGGCTGCGCCGAGGGCGACGCCGAGCAGCCATGCGGCCGCGGTCGCCTCGTCGTCGCGCCCGTCCGCGTGGGCCGCCTCGACCGCCTGCTGCAGCGGGGAGACCCCGGCGGACGGCCGGCCGTGGAAGGCGGCCCGTTCGCCCGCCGCCAGCAGACCGGCCAGGTCCTCGGCCACTCACCACTCCTCGTCCGGGGGTCGTGCTCATGCGTAGGCAGCCGTCGGCTTCGCGTCATCGCCCCCGTCGGAGGTTATCGGCTCGCCGACCCCCGTCGAAGTAGCCCGCGCCAGGGTCGACTCATGCGACCGCCGCCAGGAGCGCCCCGAGGGCCTCCTGCAGCGACCGGACCCGGACCGCGCCCGGCAGCTCCCCGTCCGGCCAGCCGGGGCCGCCGACCACGACCGTCGGCCGGGGGCGCAGCGAGGGCAGCTCGGTCAGCTGGCTCGGGTCGCCGGTGGCCGGTCGCTGCGACCAGAGGAACACCGCCGGCGGACCGACCCGGCGCAGGGCTGCCGCCAGCGCGTCCCGTGGCACTCGCGCCCCGAGCAGCCGGCTGGGGACCCCGCGCTCGCCCAGCGCGGCGGCGAGGGCGTACAGCGGCAACGAGTGGGTCTCCTCCTCGGCGCTGCTGAGCAGGACGGCACCACCGGCCGACCGCGCCTTGGCGGCCGGGACCGTCAGCAGCGCCCCGATCACGCACTCGGACATCAGGTGCTCGACGTCGACGCCCTGGCCGGTGGCCTCCCAGCGCACCCCGATCCCGGTGAGCACCGGCACGATGACCTCGTCCCAGGCCCGGACGACTCCGAGCTCGTCCAGTGCGGTGCGGACCGTCGTCGAGACCGTTGCGGCGTCCAGCGCCATGGCCGCCCTGGCCAGGCCCCGTGTCCGCTCGCCCGCGTCGGGCAGCGCCAACACTCGGCCGCCGCCACCGCGGCCGACGGGACGGGCCGGCCCGACCGGCCGCCGGGCCGGCGCGGGATCGGCCGCGAGCGCCGCCCGGGCCGCGTCCGCCGGGTTCACCCCGTCCCTGGTCAGCCGCCGCATGACCTCGAGCCGGGCCACGTCCGCCGGCTGGTAGCGCCGGTGCGTGCCGGCGGAGTGCGCGCTGGGCCCGATGCCGTACCGGCGGTCCCAGGTCCGCAGGGTGGCCGGGGCCACCCCGAGCCGTCGGGCCACCGCGGCCACGGACAGCGGGGCCCGGACCTCCTGCGACGCCATCCGCCCATTCTCGGCTGCGGGCCGGTCCGTCGCACCTCGAACACGCCACGAGTTGAATAACTTATGGCGCGGTACTACCGTGCCTGGGACCCGGCGGAGACCCGTCGGCGAGCCCAGCGAGGAGAGCCCTGATGGCCGACCTGACCCGACTCCCCGGCCCGAACGCCGACCTGTGGGACTGGCAGCTCAGCTCGGCCTGCCGCACGTCCGACCCGGACCTGTTCTTCCACCCCGAGGGCGAGCGCGGCCCGGCCCGGAGCAACCGCGACTCGGCCGCCAAGCAGGTCTGCCGGACCTGCCCGGTGCTCGTGACCTGCCGGTCGCACGCGCTGCTGGTGCGCGAGCCGTACGGCGTCTGGGGCGGCCTGTCGGAGGACGAGCGCGAGGCGTTCTACGAGCGCGGCTCGCGGATGTTCGTCGGCTGACGCGGCACCGCTCAACCGCCATCGGCTGATCCGCCATCGACCGGGGACCGCGGGGAGACGACGAGGACCGGCCGCCTTCCGGGGGCCGGTCCTCGTCTGCGTCCGCTGTACGGGTCAGTGCGCGTCAGTGCGGGTCAGTGCGTGTGCCCGCCCGGCCCGTGGCTGTGGCCGTGGCCGTTCTCGCCGCTGCCGAGCTCCTCGGCCGGCTTCTCGACGACGAGCGTCTCGGTCGTGAGCAGCAGCCCGACGATCGAGGCGGCGTTCTGCAGCGCGGAGCGGGTGACCTTGACCGGGTCGATGACGCCGTCCGCGACGAGGTCGCCGAAGGTGTCGGTCGCGGCGTTCAGGCCGTGACCGACCGGCAGCTGCGAGACCTTGTCGACGACGACGTAGCCCTCGAGCCCGGCGTTCTCGGCGATCCAGCGCAGCGGCTCGACGCAGGACTTCCGGACGATGTTCACGCCGGTCGCCTGGTCACCGGTGAGCCCGAGACCGCCGTCGAGCACCGTCGACGCGTGCACGAGTGCCGAGCCGCCACCGGCGACGATGCCCTCCTCGATCGCGGCCCGCGTCGCGGAGATCGCGTCCTCGATGCGGTGCTTGCGCTCCTTGAGCTCGACCTCGGTGTGCGCGCCGACCTTGATGACGCAGACGCCGCCGGCGAGCTTGGCCACCCGCTCCTGCAGCTTCTCGCGGTCCCAGTCCGAGTCGGTGTTCTCGATCTCGTTGCGCAGCTGCGCGACCCGGTCGGCCACCGCGCCGGCCTCGCCGCCGCCGTCGATGATCGTCGTGTCGTCCTTGCTGACCACGACGCGGCGGGCGGTGCCGAGCACCTCGAGGCCGACCTGGTCGAGCTTGAGCCCGAGCTCGGGCGCGACGACCTGCGCGCCGGTGAGCACGCCGAGGTCCTCGAGCATGGCCTTGCGCCGGTCGCCGAAGCCGGGCGCCTTGACGGCGACACCGGTGAACAGCCCGCGGATCTTGTTGACCACCAGGGTGGACAGCGCCTCGCCGTCGACGTCCTCGGCGACGATCAGCAGCGGCCGGCCGGACTGGACGATCTTCTCCAGGATCGGCAGCAGCTCGGCGACCGAGGAGATCTTGCCCTGGTGCAGCAGGACGTAGGCGTCCTCCAGGACGGCCTCCATCCGCTCGGGGTCGGTGACCATGTACGGCGAGAGGTAGCCCTTGTCGAGCTGCATGCCCTCGGTGAACTCGAGCTCGACGCCGGTCGTCTGCGACTCGTCGACGGTGATGACGCCGTCCTTGCCGACCTTGTCGAACGCCTCGGCGATGAGGTCGCCGATCTCCGGGTCCTGCGCGGAGATCGTCGCGACCGCGGCCATGTCGGCCTCGGTCGCGACCGGCCGGGCGTTCTCCGAGCAGGCGGGCGCTGACGGCCTCGACGGCGGCCTCGATGCCGCGCTTGAGCTCCATCGGCTCGCCGCCGGCGGTGACGACGCGCAGGCCCTCGTGGACCATCGCCTGGGCGAGCACGGTCGCGGTCGTCGTGCCGTCACCGGCGACGTCGTTGGTCTTGGTCGCGACCTCCTTCGCCAGCTGCGCGCCGAGGTTCTCGTACGGGTTCTGCAGCTCGATCTCGCGGGCGATGGTGACGCCGTCGTTGGTGATGGTGGGCGCGCCGTACTTCTTGTCGATGACGACGTTGCGGCCGCGCGGGCCGAGCGTCACCTTGACCGTGTCGGCGAGCGCGTCGACACCGCGCTGCAGGAGGCGGCGGGCGCTCTCGTCGAACTCGAGGATCTTGGCCATGGAACCGGGTCGTCCTTCCCTGTCGCGGAAGACGCCCCGTGGCCCGGGTGTCGGGCCGCCGGGGCGTCTCCTGCTGCGCTGCTGACGTACGAGGGTGGTGCGGGATGCTCGGGAGGGCTGGATCAGCTCTCGAGCACGGCGAGCACGTCGCGCGAGGACAGGATGAGGTACTCCTCGCCGTTGTACTTGACCTCGGTGCCGCCGTACTTGCTGTAGATGACCTTGTCGCCGACCTTGATGTCCAGCGGCAGCCGCTGCCCGTCCTCGAAACGACCGGGACCCACGGCCAGGACCTCGCCCTCCTGGGGCTTCTCCTTGGCGGTGTCGGGGATGACGAGGCCCGAGGCAGTGGTCTGCTCGGCGTCGACCGACTTGACGAGGATCCGGTCCTCGAGCGGCTTGATGGTGACCGACACGGTTGGTTTACCTCCGACAGATGGGCTCTTGGAGGCGACCGCGGGGCCTGTCGTCGCGGGGCCAGGACCCGTGTCGCACGCATGTTCGCTGGCAGACTCGGGGTGAGAGTGCCAACGGGACACACCCTAGGCAGGCGGTTAGCACTCCGTCAACCCGAGTGCCAGTCGGGAGCACCCGGCAGGATGGCGCGGTGGACCTGGCCGACGTCGCCGCGCTGGACTCCGGTGCCGGTCGCGCGCTGACCGGCGCGGCTACCGCGCGGCTCGACGACGGCGAGGACCTGCTGGCCGTCGCCGAGCGGCTGCGCGCCGGCAACGACCCCGCGCTGGTCTCGCTCGCGCTGACCCAGGCCCGGCTGCGGCGGCGGGCCCGGGCCAAGTTCGGGCCGGACGCCGACCTCCTGCTGTGGACCGAGGCCGGCCTCGAGCAGGCGACGCGGCGGTCCGTCGCCCTCCACCGGGCCGAGCGGCTCGGGCTCGCCGGCGTGCGGCAGCTGGCCGACCTGTGCTGCGGCGTCGGTGGCGACCTGCTCGCCCTGGCGGCCGCGGCTGCCCGGGTGCGAGCGGTGGACTGCCGACCCCGTGACCGCCGCGGTCGCAGCCGCCAACGTCGGTCGCCTGGGCCTGTCCGACCGCGTCGACGTGCGCGTGCGGCGACGTCCGGACCACCGACCTGGCCGGCTGCGACGCCGCGTTCGTCGACCCGGCGCGCCGGTCGTCCGCCGGCCGGCGCACGTTCGACCCGGACGCCTACTCGCCCCCGTACTCCTTCGTCGCTGGAGCTGGCCGCCCGGTTGCCGGCGACCGCGGCGAAGGTCGCCCCGGGGATCCCGCACGCGCTCGTGCCGGCCGGGCGTCGAGGCGGAGTGGGTGTCCGACCACGGCGACGTGAAGGAGGCGGCGCTGTGGTTCGGGCCGCTCGCCGGCCTGCGTGGCCGCGCGACCGGCGGGCGACGCTGCTCCCGTCCGGCGCCACCGTCGCCGACGACCCGGCTCTCGGGCCGCCGCCCGTCGGGCCGGCCGGCCGCTGGCTGCACGAGCCCGACGGCGCGGTCGTCCGGGCCGGGCTGGTCGCGGAGGTCGCCGCGTCGCTCGGACGGGCGTCTGCTCGACCCGTCGATCGCCTACGTCACCACGGACGACCGACATCCGGTCGCCGTTCACCCACCGCTTCGCCGTGGACGCGGTCCTGCCGTTCCAGCTGAAGCGGCTGCGGGCGGCGCTGCGCGAGCGCGGAGCAGGCGACGTCGTCGTCAAGAAGCGGGGCAGCGCGCTCGACCCGGAGGACCTGCGCCGACGGCTGCGGCTGGACGGCGACGGCCCGACCTGGACGGTCCTGCTGACCCGGGTGGGCGCGGCGCCGGTCGCCGTCCTCGCACCGCCGGAGCCCGGTCAGGGCACCTAGGCGAGCACCTGGGTGACCGGCATCGCCGAGTCGGCCGGGTGGTCCAGGGCCGACGGCGGACGGCCGCGGGCCACCAGCTCGGCCCCCAGCGCCGCGACCATCGCGCCGTTGTCGGTGCACAGTCCGGGCCGTGGCACCCGCAGCCGCAGCCCGGCAGCCGCGCAGCGCTCCTCGGCCAGGACCCGCAGCCGCGAGTTCGCGGCCACCCCGCCGCCGAGCACGAGGTCCAGGACACCGTGCTCGCGGGCTGCCCGGACGGCCTTGCCGGTGAGCACGTCCACCACCGCCTCCTGGAACGCCGCCGCGACGTCCGCGACCGGGACCGGCTCGCCGGCGAGCTCGCGCTGCTCGACCCATCGCGCGACCGCCGTCTTCAGGCCGGAGAAGGAGAAGTCGAACCGGTGCGGCGCACCCTCGGCCAGGTCGCGCGGGCCGCTCAGCCCGCGCGGGAACGCGATCGCGGCCGGGTCGCCGTCGCGGGCCGCGCGGTCGATGTGCGGCCCGCCGGGGAACGGCAGGCCGAGCACCCGAGCCACCTTGTCGAACGCCTCCCCGGCCGCGTCGTCGAGCGTCTGCCCGAGCGGACGCACGTCGGCCGTCACGTCCGGGACCAGCAGCAGCGAGGAGTGCCCGCCGCTGACCAGCAGCGCCACGGCCGGCTCCGGCAGCGGGCCGTGCTCGAGCTGGTCGACCGCGACGTGCGCCGCCAGGTGGTTGACGCCGTACACGGGCTTGCCCAGCGCGAGCGCCGAGCGCCTTGCCGGCGGCGTCGCCGACGAGCAGCGCGCCGGCCAGACCGGGCCCCGCGGTGACGGCCACCGCGTCGACGTCGGCGAGCCGCACGCCCGGCGAGACGCGCAGGCCCGTTCGAGCATCGGCACCATCGCCTCCAGGTGCGCGCGACTGGCCACCTCGGGCACCACGCCGCCGAACCGCTCGTGCTCGTCGACGCTGGACGCGACCGCGTCGGCGAGCAGCGTGGTCCCGCGCACGATCCCGACGCCGGTCTCGTCGCAGGACGTCTCGATGCCCAGGACCAGCGGCCCGTCGGTCATCGGCGCCCCCGGGCCGGGAGGACGCCGGCGCATGAGCAGTGCGTCGGCTCCGGGTCCGTAGTAGCCGCGGCGGCGGCCCACGTCGGCGAACCCGCAGCGACGCGTACAGCGCCCGTGCCGCCTCGTTGTCCTCGCGCACCTCGAGCATGACCTGCGCGCAGCCGCGCCGCCCGGCCTCGGCCAGCAGCTCCTCGACGAGCGCGCGGCCCAGCCCCTGCACCCTGCCGCGCCCCGTCCACGGCGACGGTCTGGACGTCGGCCTCACCGGCGACGACGAGCAGCCCCGCGTAACCGACCAGACGCACCGCCGTCCTCGGCCACCACGTAGTAGCGGGTGTCCGGCACCCCGGCCAGCTCGGACCAGAACCCGGCCTCGGTCCACGGGTCGACCGTGAACAGCACCCGCTCCAGCTCGGCCGCGGCCGCGATGTCCCACCAGCGCATCGGGCGCAGCGCGGGACCCGCACCGGTACCGCTCACGCCAGCACCGGCTTGCGCTGGCCGGGCGGGGTCGCGTCCGGGCGGCGCAGGTACAGCGGCCGGACCGGCAGCAGCTCGGCCCGCCCGCCCGCGACCAGCTCCGCGAGTGCGCCGGCGGACAGCGGCCGGGACGGGAGCACGCCCTCGAACGGGTACAGGTCCGTCGCCGGTCCCAGCACCGCTCGTCCCCGTCGCGGCCAGCTCCGGCCGCGACTCGGTCGGGCCGGTCCACCGCGGGTCCGCCCGTACGTGCACCGGTCGCGTCGTACGCGGCCCAGTAGACCTCGCGCCGTCGCGCGTCGGTGACCACCGCGAAATCGCCGCCGACGCCACCGGCGAGCGCTGCGTGCGCCAGCGCGTCCGAGCGAGCACACCCCGAGGACCGGTACGTCGAGCGCCGCGCCCATCGTCAGCGCGGTGACCACGCCGACCCGCAACCCGGTGAAGGGCCCGGGGCCGACCCCGACCGCGATCCGGGTCAGGGCGCCCGGTCCGACGCCGGCCGCGGAGAGCACGGCGGCGATCGCCGGGGCCAGCAGCTCGCCGTGCCGGCGGGCGTCGACGACGGTCGACTCGGCGACCACCCGGACGCCGTCGTGCAGCGCGGCCGTGACCGCGGGGGTCGAGGTGTCGAGGGCGAGCAGCACGTGGTCAGGCTAGGCGGGCCACCGCCTGCAGATCGACCCGGTCCCAGCGCGGCCCGCTGGCACGCAGGCGTACCCGCCGCGGCGCCGGGTCCGAGCCCACTGCCGGCCGGTCGATCAACACCTCCAGCCGGTCGGGCGAGAGCCGCTCGACCTTGCCCTCCCCCCACTCCACCACCGTGACCGCGTCGTCGACCGTCGCGTCCAGGTCCAGGTCGTCGACCTCCAGGCCGGCGCCGACCCGGTACGCGTCGACGTGCACCAGCGCCGGACCGGACGCCGAGACCCGGGTGCACCCGGGAGATGACGAACGTCGGCGACGTGACCGGGCCGCGGACCCCGAGTCCCGCCGCCCACCCCCTGCGCGAACGTGGTCTTCCCGGCCCCGAGCGGTCCGGTCAGCAGCACCAGGTCGCCGGCCCGCAGCACCGTCGCCACCGCGGCGCCCAGCCGCCGCAT
Source organism: uncultured Actinomycetota bacterium (assembly GCA_963711005.1). Classification (GTDB taxonomy): domain Bacteria; phylum Actinomycetota; class Actinomycetes; order Prado026; family Prado026; genus CAVQCJ01. The sequence continues at coordinate 668,512 of CAVQCJ010000002.1, forward strand.
CGCGGCGCCGTCGGCCACGGTGAGCTCGACCGGGCGGGTCACCAGGACCGGTCCAGCGGCACCTGCGGCCGGTCCAGCATCGCGGCCACCTCGACCAGGTCGGCGAGCAGCGCCGCGCGCGGCGCACCCCGCGGGCCGAACCGCAGCGCCGCGGACGGGTGGTACGTCACGACCAGCGGCCAGGACTCGAACGCGTGCACCCGCCCACGGGCGGCCCCCAGCCGGGTCGACGGGCCGAGCGCCCACTCGGCCGCGGTTCCGCCCAGGGTGAGGATCAGGGCCGGGTCGGCGATCGCGAGCTGCCGGAGCAGCCAGGGACGGCACGCGGCCACCTCCGTACGGGTCGGTCGGCGGTTGCCCGGCGGGCGGCACTTGAGCACGTTCGCGACAGCGACGGTGGCCCGGTCCAGCCCGGCCTCGGCGAGGAGCTCGTCCAGCAGCTGGCCGGCCCGCCCGACGAACGGCAGCCCGGCGGCGTCCTCCTGGGCCCCCGGTGCCTCGCCGACGAGCAGCAGCCGCGCCCCGGCCGGGCGCACTCCCGGCACGACCTGGGTACGGGTGGCCGCGAGCTCGGCGCAGGCCGTGCAGCCGCGGACCTCGGCGGCGAGGGCATCCCAGCCGGACGCAGCCGCGGTCGTGGAGGGCAGGCTCACCGCCCCAGCACCCGGTCGACCAGCGCGGCGAGATGCGCGTCGACCTCCTCCGGGTACTCGAGCATCACCATGTGACCGCAGTTCTCGCGGATCACCAGCTCGGCCTCGGGCACCGACTCGACGATCTGCCGGCTGTGGTCGGCGGGCGTCAGCCGGTCGTCCGCGCCGACCAGGACCAGCGTGTGCACCTTCCGCAGGACCGGCAGGGCCGACTCCTTGTCGTGGTCGTCGAAGGCCGGGAAGAAGTCCGCCACCACGTCGATCGGCGTGCCGGCGTTCATCTGCCGCACGAAGTCGACGACCGCCGGCGGGACGTCCGAGGAGAACGAGTAGAGCCGGGTGAGCACGAACTCGAGGTCGTTGCCGGTGCGACGGCCCAGCTCGACCAGGCGCGGCGCACGGCCCAGCACCGAGACCACGCCCGGCGCGGCACGGTGCAGCAGCCGCGCCGCCGCGACCGGCACGCCCAGCGTCACCTCGGCCAGCCGTCCGGCACTCGTGGAGATCAGCGCCACGCCCGCGACCCGGTCCCCGAACAGCTCCGGCCGCTGGTCGGCCAGCGCCATCACCGTCATGCCGCCCATCGAGTGCCCGACCAGCAGCACGCGCTGCCCGTGCGGGACCGTGGCCTCGAGCACCGCATGCAGGTCCCGGCCGAGCCGGTCGATGCCGACCGCGCCGGGCTCACCGCGGCCGGACCGCCCGTGGCCACGCTGGTCCCAGTACACCGCGCGGACCAGACCGCGCATGGCCAGCCGCTGGTAGTGCCAGCAGTCCAGGTTCAACGCGTAGCCGTGGCAGAAGACGACCGTGAGCGCGTCCTCGGCCGCACCCCCGGCGCCATCGGGCCGCTCGGTGTCGGGTTCGTCGATCTCGACGTACAGCTGGACGCCGTCGTCGGCCGCGACGACCACGGGCGACGAGTGCACCGACCCGAAGCCGAGCCCGATCCCGGCCGCGTCGGCGAGCGGGCGGCGGAGCAGCCGGCGCTCCAGCGCGGAACCCACCACCGACCCGGCGGCGGCACCGGCCGCCAGCACGCCGATCCCGACGCCGACGAGCCCGGCTCGCGGCAGCTCGCTCATGCCCCCACCACCACGCGGGGGACGCGCGGCCCGACCCGGGTGACGATCTCGTACGAGATCGTGCCGCAGGCCTGCGCCCAGTCCTGCGCGGTGGGCTCGCCGCCGTCGCCGGGACCGAACAGGACGACCTCGTCGCCCTCGTGGACAGGGTCGTCGCCCACGTCGACGACGAGCTGGTCCATGCAGACCGTGCCGGCGACCGTGCGGCGGGCTCCGGCGGCCAGCAGCGGGCCCACGTTCGTGGCCGCCCTCGGGATCCCGTCCGCATAGCCGACAGGGACCAGCGCGAGCGTGGTCTCCCGGTCGGTCACGTACTTGTGCAGGTACGACACCCCGTGCCCGGCGGGAACCCGCTTGGCCAGGGCCACCCGCGCGGTGAGCGTCATCACCGGCCGCAGCCCGAGGGCGGCCGGGCCGGACAGGTCCGGCGTCGGTGACAGCCCGAACACCGCCAGCCCGGGGCGGACCAGGTCGAAGTGGGTGTCCGGACGGGTCAGCGTGGCCGCGGAGTTGGCCAGGTGCCTGACCTCGGGCCGGACGCCGGCGGCCTCCGCGGCCCCCACCGCCGCCCGGAACACCGCCAGCTGCCGGTCCACCGTCGGGTGGTGCGGGTCGTCGGCGTGCGCCAGATGCGACCAGACGCCGACGACCTCGACCGCCCCCGTCGCCGCCGCCTTCAGCGCCGCGGCGACGAGGTCGTCCCACGCAGCCGGCTGGCTGCCCCCGCGCCCCAGCCCGCTGTCGACCTTCAGGTGCAGCCGCGCGGGTCGGCCCGCGGCGACCGCGGCGGCCGCCACCCCTTCGACGGCCCAGGGCGCCGAGGCCGACAGGTCGATGTCCGCGCGGACGGCATCCTCGAACGGGTCCTCGGGGTCCAGGAGCCAGGACAGCAGCCGCACTCCGGTGACGCCGGCCGCGCGCAACGCCAGTGCCTCCTCGAGCAGGGCCGTCCCCAGCCACGTCGCGCCGCCCTCGACCGCCGCCCGGGCGCATGGCACGAGCCCGTGCCCGTACGCATCCGCCTTGACCACGGCCAGCACCTGCGCGGAGCCGGCCCGGACCCGCAGCTGGGCGACATTGGCCCGCACCGCCGCCACGTCGATCAGCGCCACCGCCCGACGGCTCGCGTTCACCCGGCGATCCTGCCACGGTCGCCGGTCAGCGCCCGGACCGCCGCCGGGACCGCTGTCGCGATCGCGAGCGCCGGTGCCGGGGCACCGTCGGCGGCCAGCCGGCCGGCGAGCCCGTGCACGAAGGCCGCCACCGGCGCCGCGCCCTCGCCCAGGCCGGCGGCGAGCAGCGCACCCGTGACTCCGGACAGCACGTCGCCGCTGCCGGCGGTGGCCAGCCACCCGGTACCGGTCGGGTTGACGTGCACAGCCCCCGCACCGCCGGCGGGCGCGACCACCGTGGTCGACCCCTTGAGCAGCACGCCGGCCCCCAGGTCGGCGGCGAGCGCACGGGCGGCCTCGACCCGGTCCGGTCCGACCGGCCGGCCGAACCGCTCGTACTCGCGGTCGTGCGGGGTCAGCACCGTCAGCGCCCGCCGGTCCCGGACCCACTCGGGGTGGGCGGCGAGCAGCGTGAGGGCGTCGGCGTCGACCAGCACCGGCAGGTCCGACCCGAGCACCTCGCGGACCCGTCCGGCGGCGGTCCCGTCGGTCCCCAGCCCGGGTCCGACCACCCAGGCCTGGACGCGGCCCGGCCCCGCGACCGCCTCCGGCCACCTGGCGTGCACGGCCGCCGATACCGCCGGGTCGCCGGCGAACCGCACCATCCCGGCCCCGGCGCCCAGCGCCCCACCCACGCACAGCACCGCCGCCCCCGGGTAGTCGGCCGAGCCGGCCACCACCCCGAGCACCCCGCGGGTGTACTTGTCGTCGCCCGGACCCGGGTAGGGCCACGCATCCTCGACGTCGACGGCTTCGAGAGCCAGCAGGGGCGGGTCCGGCGGCAGCGTCGCGTCGAGGCCGATGTCGACCAGCTCGACCACGCCGGCCAGCCCGTGCCCGGGGTCGACCAGGAGCCCGGGCTTGAGGCAGCCGAACGTCACCGTCACGTCCGCGCCGAACGCCGCGCCATCGACCGCCCCCGTGTCGGCGTCGACGCCGCTGGGCAGGTCGACGGCCACCCGCCACGCCTCGCCGTCCCCGGCTGCGGCGGCCAGGGAGGCGGCCGGCTCCCGCAGCCCACCCCGACCGCCGATGCCGAGCACCCCGTCGACGACCAGGTCGGCGGACCGGACCAGCGCCGCCCACCCGGGCGGCACGGCCACGGTTGCTGCCGCGTCCGTCCGGTGCAGGCGACCGCCGGCCCGGACCAGCGCGGCCGAGCCGCCCGGGTGGGCGCGGTCCCCGACCAGGAGCGCGTCGACCCGCGCGCCGCGGCCGGCCAGCCGGGCCCCCGCGTACAGCGCGTCACCGCCGTTGTCCCCCGTCCCGACCAGCAGCACGACCCGCGCCCCGTACCCGCCGCCGAGCAGGTGCAGGCAGGTGGCGGCGAGCCCGGCCGCGGCCCGGTCCATCAGGGTGCCCGTGGCCAGCGTGGCCATCAGGGCCGACTCCGCCGCGCGGACGGTCCCCGCCGGGTGGGCGGTCCGCACCTCAGCCCTCGCCCTCGGCCACCACGACCGCGGAGGCGATCCCGGCGTCGTGGGACAGCGACACGTGCCAGCGCGTGATCCCCGCTTCCTGCGCAGCGGCCAGCACCGTCGCGCGGAGCTCCAGCGAGGGTCGCCCGGACGCGGCGGAGACCACCTCGCAGTCGTGCCAGGCCAGGCCGGCCGGCGCGCCGAGCGCTTTGGCCACCGCCTCCTTGGCCGCGAACCGGGCCGCCAGCGAGGCCACCGGCCGACCGCGCTCGGACGGCGTGAACAACCTCGCGGCCAGCCCCGGCCGGCGGGCCAGGATGCGGGCGAACCGCTCGACGTCCACCACGTCGATGCCCACGCCAACGATCACGGCCCCCAGCGTACGGGCGTGGGTTGGGCCAAGGTCCGTGCGCTGCGGCCCGGTGTGGCCGATGCTGTCTCACGAGACAGTGCCGGGGCCGACCGCTCCGGCGCTCGTACGCCAGCGGACGAGAGGATCCTCGTGTCGACCAACCCCTTCCCCTCCGACCTCGAGATCGCGCGCGCGGCCCAGCTGCTGCCGATCACGGAGGTGGCGGCCCGCGCCGGCCTCACCGAGGATTGCCTCGAGCCGTACGGCCGCCACCTCGCGAAGGTGACGCCGGCGGCGGAGCGGCTGCTGGCCGACCGGCCCAAGGCGCGGTACGTCGTGGTCACCGCCGTCACGCCGACCCCGCTCGGCGAGGGCAAGACGACGACGGCCGTGGGCCTGGCCCAGGGCCTGAACCGCATCGGGCACTCGACGACGCTGGCCCTGCGCCAGCCCTCGCTCGGACCGACGTTCGGGATCAAGGGCGGCGCGGCCGGCGGCGGGTACAGCCAGGTCGTCCCGATGGACGCGTTCAACCTGCACCTGACCGGCGACTTCCACGCGGTCACCGCCGCGCACAACATGCTCGCCGCGATGATCGACAACCACCTGCACCACGGCAACGAGCTGGGACTCGACCCGCGGGCGATCACCTGGCGACGCGTGCTCGACGTCAACGACCGGGCGCTGCGCAACACCGTGATCGGGCTCGGCGCGCGCGCCGACGGCGTCCCGCGGCAGACCGGGTTCGACATCACCGCGGCCAGCGAGGTGATGGTGATCCTCGCGCTGACGACGTCGCTGGCCGACATGCGCGAGCGGATGGGACGCATCGTCGTCGGGTACACCTACGACGGGGAGCCGGTGACCGCCGAGCAGCTCAAGGCCGGCGGTGCGATGACGGCGCTCATGCGCGACGCCGTGAAGCCGAACCTGCTGCAGACGCTCGAGCACGGACCGGTCCTCGTCCACGCCGGCCCGTTCGGCAACATCGCCACCGGCAACTCCTCGGTGGTCGCCGACCAGGTCGGGATCCGGATGGGCGACTTCCTGGTGACCGAGGCGGGCTTCGGCGCCGACATGGGCGCGGAGCGGTTCTTCAACGTCAAGTGCCGGGTGTCCGGGCTGGTGCCGGATGCCGCGGTCCTGGTGGCTACGGTCCGCTCGCTGAAGGCGCACAGCGGCCGGCACGACATCCGGCCCGGCAAGCCGCTGCCGGCCGAGCTGCTCGCCGAGAACCCCGACGAGGTGATGGTCGGCGGCGCCAACCTGCGCAAGCAGATCGAGAACGTGCGCGCGTTCGGCGTCTCGCCGGTGGTGGCCATCAACGCGTTCCCGACCGACCACGCCTCCGAGCACGAGGCGATCCGCACGATCGCGGCCGAGGCCGGCGCGCGCGCGGCGGTCGGCACGTACGTCGTCGACGGCGGCGCCGGGGCGGAGGAGCTGGCCGCGATGGTCGCCGAGGCGGCGGCGGAGCCCGGGGACTTCCGGTTCCTGTACCCGCTGGAGTCGACGCTGGTCGAGAAGATCGAGACGGTCGCGACGCGGATCTACGGCGCCGACGGCGTCGACGTCGCGCCGGAGGCCGCCGGCCAGCTGCGCCGGTACGAAGAGCTCGGCTACGGCCGCCTGCCGGTCGTCATCGCGAAGACCCACCTGTCGCTGTCGTCGGACCCGAAGCTGCTGGGCGCCCCGACCGGCTGGCGGATGCCGGTACGCGAGGTGCGAGCCGCCGCCGGCGCCGGGTACGTGTACGCGATCTGCGGCGACATGCGGACGATGCCCGGCCTCGGACGGCACCCGGCGGCGGAGCGCATCGACATCGACGCGGACGGGAACGTGACCGGCCTGTTCTGAGGGGTGGCCCGCTCAAGGTCACCGGCGGGTCCGGCCGATGTAGGCCCCGACGACTCGCGACGAACGGGGACCCGGTGAGCGACGGCGGCACGACCCCCCCGGCTGGCAGCCCGGCGAGCAGCCCGGCCGCCGGCTGGTACCGCGACCCGCAGGGCGCGACCCGCTGGTGGGACGGCAGCGGCTGGACCAGCCAGGTGGCACCCGCCGGCCCGGCGGCTGACACACCCCCGCAGCGGAGCGCGACCGTCCTGGCGGAGGCCGACCCGGCCGCACCCGTCCAGGACCGGCCGCCCGGCGCGCGCAGGAACCCGCTCGCCTCCCTCTCGGCGCTCGCCTCGGGCTCGCTGGGCAGGGTGGGATCGCTGGGCTCGTTCAGCCGGCGGACCTGGCTCGTCGTCGGCGCGGTGGTGGTGGTCGTCGCCCTCGCGGCCGGGTACCTGCTGTTCGGGCGCGGCTCCGACCCGGACGTACCGGCCGCGGCTCCCGTCCTCACGCCGAGCGCGGCGGTCGCCCACGTCGCCCTCACGACAGCCGACCTCAAGGGCGGGCTGAAGACCGTGGTCATCAAGGGCGGCGGCCAGGTCAAGGGCCAGATCACGTTCGCCAACTGCGGCTACCGCTTCACCTCCGAGAGTCATCGGGTCGCTCGCCGGCAGGTGAACATCGTGTCCGCCGCGGGTGACCAGACCGGTGTCTCGAACGAGGTGGTGGTCTACGACAGCGCGGCCAGCGCGGCCAAGGCGCTCGCCGAGGTGCGCGCGGCCGCGGCCCACTGCCCGAACCGGTACGTGGTCGATCCCGCCCGCGGCAAGCCCGCGACGCTGTACGGCGCGGTCAAGACCAGGACCACGTCCGGCGCGGCGAACGCCGACCCCACCGAGCTCTTCGACGAGGGACTGGTCCTCACATACTCGTTCCGGGTCCAGGGCTACAAGCAGACCGGGTACGAGGCGGCCATCATCGTTCGCAGGGGCGCGCTGGTCGACATCCTGTGGATGGGACGAGGAACCAAGCTGACCGCGAGCGACCTGCACGTGCTCGGAGCCCTCGCCGACATCGGGGTACGCAAGTTCCCCACCGGCTGAGGCCCTGCCGCTGCCGGACGGCCGGGACCCTCCCGTGATGGCTCAAGGTCACGGTCGCGGGCCGCCGATGTAGGCCCGGGAGACCTGCGACGGACGGGAGTCCGGTGAGCGGCAACGGCACGATTTCCCCGGCGGGCCAACGGCCCGCCCCCGGCTGGTACAGCGATCCGCGCGGGGCGACCCGCTGGTGGAACGGCCGCCAGTGGACAGAGAAAGTCGCCCCGCGAGGCCTCGCGGACGGGCCCGCGTCGCCACGGGCCGCGACCGTCCTGGCCCCGGAGGGGGCGTTCGCCGACGCCCCCGGTCCGGTCGCCAGCGCCCTCGAACCGGTCACCAGCGTGATCGAGCGATGGAGGCCGCGCATCCGGATCGACCGCCGCACGTGGCTGGCCCGGGGCTGCGTCGCCATGGTCGTCGCCCTCCTCGGCGGCTACGTGCTGTTCGGCCGCGGGGACGTGGCGGTGCAACCCACGAGCCCCGTCCGGTTCACAGCTCTGACGGCGCCGCAGAAGGCGGCGGCCATCGCCCTCACCAGTGCCGACCTGCCGCCGACGCTCAGCGCGATGCCGGTCCCGCACGGAACGGCCCTGACCGGTCCCGGCTCCATCAGCCTGTCGCTGTGCGGCGCGAAGTTCACCAGCGAGGCGCACCGCCTCGCCCGCCGGAGCGTCTTCTTCGAGGACTTCCAGGGGAACGTGACCGGCGCCCAGGAGGAGACGACCGTCTACGCGGGCCAGGCCTGGGCCGTCCGGGCGATGACCGAGTGGCGCAAAGCCGCGTCAGGCTGCAACCAGCACGCTTTCAGGGTCTACGCCGAGGCGGGCCGGACCGCCGTCCGGTACTCCGGGCTGGTGACCGGCCCGGTGGCCGGGCTGCCGGCCCCGAACAGCACCCGGACGACCTTCCGCGTCGACGTGAAGGGCGGTCACCCGTACTACGTCCTGGTGATCCTTCAGCAGCAGGGCAACACCATCGATGCGATGACCCTGTCGTACGTCGACCCGGCGGCGCCGTCGGCCACCACCGGGTTCGCGCAGATCAGCGGCGCCAAGCTGGTGCGGACGTCACCCGAGGCGGCGAAGCCGCCGGTCGCGCACTGACGTCCGGGTCACTCGACTGTCACCGACTTGGCCAGGTTGCGCGGCTGGTCGACGTCGAATCCCTTGACCGTCGCCATCTCGCACGCGAACACCTGCAGCGGGAACCGTCGCGACCAGCGGCTGAAGCAGCGTCGGCACGGCCGGGATGCGGACGAGCGTGTCGGCGTACGGGACCACCGACTCGTCGCCCTCCTCGGCGATGACGATCGTGCGCGCCCCGCGGGCCCGGATCTCCTGGATGTTGCTGACACATCTTGTCGTGCAGAACGCTGCGACCGCGCGGCGACGGGACCACGACGACGACGGGCAGCCCCTCCTCGATCAGCGCGATCGGGCCGTGCTTGAGCTCGCCCGCCGCGAAGCCCTCGGCGTGCATGTACGCCAGCTCCTTGAGCTTGAGCGCGCCCTCGAGGGCGACCGGGAAGCCGACGTGCCGGCCCAGGAACAGCACCGCCTTGGCGTCGGCGAGCGACCGGGCCAGCTCGCGCACCGGCTCGACGGTGTCCAGCACCTGGTCGATCTTCTCCGGCATCCCCGCGAGCTCGCGCAGGTGAGCCGCGATCTCCTCCGGCCACTTGGTCCCGCGTACCTGGGCGAGGTACAGCGCGACCAGCTGCACGGCGACGAGCTGGGTGAGGAACGCCTTCGTCGACGCGACCGCGACCTCCGGCCCGGCGTACGTGTAGACCACCGCCGTCGGACTCGCGCGGCAGGGTCGAGCCGTTGACGTTGCAGATCGCCAGCACCCGCGCGCGCTGGTCCTTCGCGTGCCGCACCGCCATCAGCGTGTCCATCGTCTCGCCGGACTGCGAGATCGCCACGACGAGGGTGTGCCGGGTCAGGATCGGGTCGCGGTAGCGGAACTCGCTGGCCACCTCGACCTCGCACGGCACCCGGGTCCAGTGCTCGATCGAGTACTTGGCGAGCAGGCCCGCGTGGTAGGCGGTCCCGCAGGCGACGATCACGATCTTGTCGACCTCGCGCAGCTCGTCGTCGGACAGGCGCATCTCGTCCAGGACCAGCCGGCCGTCCGCGTCGACGGCGGCCGAGCAGCGTGTCGGCCACCGCCCGCGGCTGCTCGGCGATCTCCTTGAGCATGAAGTGGTCGTAGCCGCCCTTCTCGGCGGCGGCCGCGTCCCAGTCGACGTGGTACGGCCGCACCGACGCCGGCTCACCGTCGAACGTCGTCACGGTGACCGAGTCCCGCCGCAGCTCGACGACCTGGTCCTGCCCGAGCTCGACCGCCTCGCGGGTGTGCGCGATGAACGCCGCGACGTCGCTGCCGAGGAAGTTCTCGCCGTCGCCGAGACCGACCACCAGCGGGGAGTTGCGGCGGGCGCCGACCACGAGTCCGGCGTCGTCCGCGTGCACGGCGAGCAGCGTGAACGCGCCGCGCAGCAGCCGGCACACCCTTCGCATGGCCTCGGCCAGGTCGCGACCGGACGGCTCGTACTCCTCGGCGAGCAGGTAGGCGACCACCTCGGTGTCGGTGTCCGATCGCATCTCGAACCCGCGCGCCTCGAGCCCGGCCCGCAGCTCGGCGAAGTTCTCGATGATCCCGTTGTGGATCACGGCGACTCGCGACGACGAGTCGAGGTGCGGGTGGGCGTTGCGGTCGTTGGGGGCGCCGTGCGTGGCCCAGCGGGTGTGGCCCATGCCGACCCCGGAGGGGGGCAACGGGTTCTCGCCGAGGAGCTTCTCCAGGTTGCCGAGCTTGCCGGCCCGCTTGCGGCTGACGATGTCGCCTTCGGCGACGACGGCCACACCGGCCGAGTCGTAGCCGCGGTACTCCAGCCGCCGCAGGCCCTCGATCACGACGTCCAGAGCCTGCTGGTCACCGACGTAGCCGACGATTCCGCACATGCCCCTAGGGTACGGGGCCGCCCACTGTGCTCAGCCTTCGGAACGGACGGCCTCGGCGAGCCGCTCGGCGACGGTGCGGGCCTGCTCGGCCGTGGGTGCCTCCACCATCACCCGCACCAGCGGCTCGGTGCCGCTGGGGCGCAGCAGGACCCGCCCCGCCCCGCCGAGCTCGGCCTCGGCGGCTGCGACCGCAGCCGCGACCATGCTGCTCGCCGCGACCCTGGCCTTGTCCACGCCCGGCACGTTGACGAGGACCTGCGGCAGGCGCTGCATGACCGCGGCGAGCTCGCCCAACGGCTTGCCGGTCTCGGCCACCCGCGCCAGCAGGTGCAGCGCGGTCAGCGCGCCGTCCCCGGTGGTGGCGTGCTCGAGCATCACGACGTGACCGGACTGCTCCCCGCCCAGCGGCAGCCCGCGCTCTTTCATCGCCTCGAGCACGTACCGGTCGCCGACCGCGGTCTGCACGACGTGCACCCCTTCGCGTTCCATCGCCAATGCGAACCCGAGGTTGGACATCACGGTCGACACCACGGTCGAGTCGGTGAGCCGGCCGTGGTCGAGCATCGCCAGCGCCAGCACCGCGAGGATCTGGTCGCCGTCGACCAGCTCGCCGGTGGCGTCGACGGCGAGACAGCGGTCGGCGTCGCCGTCGTGGGCGATCCCGGCGTCGGCCCGGTTCGCGACCACGGCGGCCCGCAGCGAGTCCAGGTGGGTGGAGCCGCAGCCGTCGTTGATGTTCGTCCCGTCCGGCTCGGCGTGGATCGCCACGACGTCGGCGCCGGCCCGCCGCAACGCCTCCGGCGCTGTCGACGAGGCGGCGCCGTTCGCGCAGTCGACGACCACGCGCAACCCGTCGAGCCGGTGCGGGAGGCTCTCGAGCAGGTGCGTCAGGTACCGCTCGCGGCCGTCGTCGAGCCGGTGGATGCGACCGACGTCGGCTCCGGTCGGCCGCTGCCAGGGCTCCTCCATGCGCGCCTCGACGGCGTCCTCGACCGGGTCGTCGAGCTTGACCCCGCCGCGGGCGAAGAACTTGATCCCGTTGTCCGGCATGGGGTTGTGCGACGCGGAGAGCATCACGCCGAGGTCGGCGCCCAGGTCGCCGACGAGGAACGCGATCGCCGGCGTCGGGAGCACGCCCGCGTCGAGCACGTCGACACCGGCACTGGTGAGCCCGGCGACCACGGCCGCGCCGAGGAACTCCCCCGACGCCCGGCCGTCCCGTCCCACGACGGCGATCGGCCGATGCCCGGCGAACTCGCCGGCATCCGCCAGGACGTGCGCAGCGGCGACCGACAGGTCGAGGGCGAGCTCTGCGGTCAGGTCGCGGTTCGCGAGCCCGCGGACCCCGTCGGTGCCGAAGAGGCGACCAGGATCTGGCACAGCGCGGCTGCCTACCGCTTGCTGTACTGGGGTGCCTTGCGAGCCTTCTTCAGGCCGTACTTCTTGCGCTCGGTGACGCGCGCGTCACGGGTCAGGAAGCCCGCCTTCTTCAGCGTGGGCCGGTTGGCCTCCACGTCGATCTCGTTCAGGGCGCGGGCGATGCCCAGGCGCAGGGCGCCGGCCTGACCGCTGACGCCGCCGCCGCCGATGCGCGCGATCACGTCGTAGCGGCCCTCGAGGTCGAGAACCTTGAACGGGTCGTTGACCAGCTGCTGGTGGACCTTGTTGGGGAAGTACACGTCCAGCGCGCGGCCGTTGATGGTCCACTGGCCGGTGCCCGGCACCAGCCGGACGCGGGCGATGGCCTCCTTGCGGCGGCCGAGCGCGGCGGCCGGGCGGGTCACGACCTCGCGACGCGGCGCGACCTGGACCGTGCTGGTCGTGTAGTCCGACGGCGCCTCGACGCCCTCGGCGTCGTCAGCCGGCTCGGCGTCGGCCGGAAGGGCGTCGGGCAGGTCCGGCTCGGCCTGCTCGATGTCGGTGTCGATCGTGGTCTCGCTCACGGCCACGGTTCCTCTCGTCGTGCTCTTCGGGGTTGCCGTGGCCTACTGGGCGACCTGGCTGATCTGGAACGGGATGGGTTTCTGGGCGGCGTGCGGGTGCTCCGGCCCGGCGTACACCTTGAGCTTGGTGATCTGCTGCCGGCTCAGGCGGTTGTGCGGGAGCATCCCCTTGACGGCCTTCTCGACGGCGCGGCGAGGGTTCTTGGCCAGCAGCTCGGTGTACGAGGTGGCGCGCAGGCCGCCCGGGTGACCCGAGTGGCGGTACTCCTGCTTCTGCTCGGCCTTGGAGCCGGTGAGCGCGACCTTGCCCGCGTTCACCACCACCACGAAGTCGCCGGTGTCGATGTGCGGCGCGAAGGACGGCTTGTGCTTGCCGCGCAGAAGGGTGGCCACGTGGGTGGCGAGCCGGCCGAGCACGACGTCGGAGGCGTCGATGACGTACCACTGGCGCTCGACGTCGCCAGGCTTCGGGGTGTACGTGCGCACGGTTGTCGGCCCTCTGGTCGCGGTGAGTTGTGGTTCGGTGGAGCGCGGGTGCGGGCCGGGCCGGGAGGCCTGGCCGGGCGCACAACGAAGGGTCAGGCTACCCGTCGGCCCTCGGGAGGGTCAAAACCCGCCCCCACCCCTGCCGTCCCACCCCCGTCGACCTTGAGCAACACACCTGCGACACGCCGTCACAGCCGGTGATCTGTTCAAGATCAACGGGGTCGTGGGTCAGCGGGCGCGGTCGACGCGGCCCTCGTCCCAGACCGGCTCGGGCGCCTCGTAGACCCGGCCGTCGGCCCCGAAGACCAGGAACCGGTCGAAGGTCCGCGCGAACCAGCGGTCGTGGGTGACCGCCAGCACCGTGCCGTCGAAGCCGTCCAGCCCGTCCTGGAGCGCCTCCGCGCTGGCCAGGTCCAGGTTGTCGGTCGGCTCGTCCAGCAGCAGCAGCGTGGCCCCGTCCAGCTCCATCAGGAGAATCTGGAACCGCGCCTGCTGGCCGCCCGAGAGCGTGTCGAAGGTCTGCTCGGCCTGCTCGTCCAGCTCGTACCGCCGCAGTGCCCCGATGGCCGGCCCGATCTGCAGCGAGCGGTGCTCCCAGAGCACGTCGAGCAGTGTCTTGCCGGCCAGCTCGGCGTGCTCGTGGGTCTGGGCGAAGTGCCCGGGCTCCACCCTGGCGCCGAGCTTCCACCCGCCGTCGTGCGCGACCGGACCGCCGGCCAGCAGCCGCAGGAAGTGCGACTTGCCGGACCCGTTGCTGCCGAGCACCGCCACCCGCTCGCCGTAGAACACCTCCAGGTCGAACGGACGCATGAGCCCGGTGAGCTCGAGCCCGGTGCAGGTGACCGCGCGCACGCCGGTCCGCCCGCCCGACAGCCGCATCCGGACGTTCTGCGCCTTGGGCGGGGCCTGCGGCGGGCCCGCCTCCTCGTACTTGCGCAGCCGGGTCTGCATGGCGTGGTACTTGTTCGCCATGTCCGGGGAGATCGCGGCCTGCTGCTGCAGGGTGCGGACCAGCTCCTTGAGCCGGACGTGCTCCTCGTCCCACCGGCGCAGCATCTCCTCGAGCCGCTCGTGCCGCTGCCGGCGCGCCTCGTGGTAGGTCGCGAAGCCGCCGCCGTGGGTCCAGGCGGAGCCGCCCTCGAGAGTCACCACCCGGTCGGCCGTCCTGGCCAGCAGCTCGCGGTCGTGGCTGACGTACAGGACCGTCTTCGGGGTGGCGGTCAGCGCCTCCTCCAGCCAGCGCTTGCCCGGGACGTCGAGGTAGTTGTCCGGCTCGTCGAGCAGCAGCACCTCGTCCGGCCCGCGCAGCAGCGCCTCCAGCACGAGCCGCTTCTGCTCGCCGCCGGACAGCGTCCGCACCGCCCGCCACTGCGCCCGCTCCCAGGGCGTCCCCAGAGCCTGGGTGCAGCACACGTCCCAGACCACCTCGGCCGAGTAGCCGCCGGCGTCGCCCCAGTCGGACAGCGCCTGCGCGTACGCCAGCTGGGCCGGTTCGTCGTCGCGTTCCATCATCGCCAGCTCGGCGGCCTCGACGTCGTGCGCGGCGGTGCGGATCCGCGGCTGGGCCACCGACACGAGCAGGTCCCGGACGGACGAGGCGTCTCGGACCGAGCCGACGAACTGCCGCATCACGCCCAGCCCGCCGCTGCGGGTGACCGTGCCGGTCTGCGGGACGTCGTCCCCCGCGACCAGGCGCAGCAGGGTGGTCTTGCCGGCCCCGTTCGCCCCGACGAGCGCGACCTTCGCCCCGTCGCCGACCCGGAACGAGACCTCGTCCAGCAGAACGCGCCCGTCCGGCAGGACGTGCCCCAGGCGGCTGACGTCGACGTGACCCACGGGCCGACAGTTTGGTCGCCGGGTGCCCGTTCCCCCAAACGGATTGCCGAGCGAGGAGCCCGCCGGCTCAGCCGTACACGACCCCGTCGAACGACGTCGAGACGTGAGTACCGGCCGTACCGGCCAGGACCGCGCCGAGGTCGCCGAGCGCCCCGATCGCCGCGACCCGCCCGGACTCCCGGGCGAACGCGCAGGCCGCCTCGACCTTCGGCCCCATCGACCCGGCCGGGAACGGCATGGCCGCCAGGGCGTCCGGGTGGGCCGAGCGGATCAGCTGCTGGCCCGGGGTGCCCCAGCCGACACAGACACCGGGCGCGTCGGTCACGATCACGAGCCGGTCGGCGCCGACGTCACGGGCCAGCACAGCGCTGGAGCGGTCCTTGTCGATGACCGCCTCGACCCCGACCAGGCGGCGGGTGCCCGGCTGGTACATCGTCGGGATGCCGCCCCCGCCCGTGCACACGACCACCGACCCGTGCTCCAGCAACCAGCGCACCGGGCGGATCTCGAAGATGCGCCTGGGCATGGGTGAGGGCACGACGCGGCGCCACGACCCGCCGTCAGGCTTGACCACCCAGCCGTTCGCGGCCGCCTTCGCGTGCGCTTCCTGCTCGGTGTAGGCGGGCCCCACGAACTTGGACGGCTCGGCGAACGCCGGGTCGTCCGGATCCACCTCCGTCATCGTCAGCACAGTGGCCAAGGGCTTCTCGAACGGGAGCAGGTTGCCGAGCTCCTGCTCGATGAAGTAGCCGATCATCCCCTCTGTCTGCGCACCGAGCACGTCGAACGGGTAGGACTCGACGTCGCCGTACGCCGCAGCCTGCAGCGCGAGCAGGCCGACCTGCGGGCCGTTGCCGTGGCTGATCACCAGCTCGTGCTCGAGCGCCAGCGGTGCCAGCGCCTCGCAGGCGGTCCGCACGTTGGCGCGCTGGCTCTCGACGGTCATCGGCTCGCCGCGGCGCTGCAGGGCGTTGCCTCCGAGGGCGACCACGACACGCATGCCGTGATCCTGCCCCATGCCGGCGCGGTTCCGTCGCCGGTCAGGCCCGCGGGCGGCGGGTCGCGTCAGCGCGGGCGGCCATCTCGTCGTCGGCGGGGTAGCGAACCTCTTCGAGCGTGAGCCCCTGCGGTCCGACCACGTGCACTGCGGGGTCCCGGTCAGCGGCGGCCAGCAGCCCGGCCGGCCACGCCGCTGGACGCCGGCCCTCCCCAACCGGGATCAGCGCCCCCACGAGCGAGCGCACCATCGAGTGGCAGAACGCGTCCGCCTCCACGGTCGCGGTCAGCACATCGTCCGGCTCGCGGGACCAGCCGAACGCGACCAACGTCCGGACCGTCGTCCCGCCCTCGCGGGACCGGCAGAACGCGGTGAAGTCGTGCAGCCCCAGCAGGGCCGCCGCCGCCTCGTCCATGAGTGCGGCGTCCAGCCGCCCGCGGCGGTGCCAGAGCACCTCGTGCCGCCGCACCGGGTCCGGCCCCGCCGGGTCGTCGCAGACCCGGTACGCGTAGCGCCGCGACAGGGCCGAGAAGCGTGCGTCGAACCCCGCAGGTGCGACCGCCGCGGCCCGCAGCCGAACGTCGGGCGGCAGCAGCCCGGCCAGCGCGCGCACCGGGTCCGTCCGCGCGGTCAGTGCCGTCCATGCCCCCACGGCGACGTCCAGGTGGGCCACCTGCCCGCGCGCGTGCACACCGGCGTCGGTGCGCCCGGCGACTGTGAGCCGGGCCGGGGCGGGCAGCCGGAGCACCAGCGCGAGCGCGTCCTCGACGGTCTGCTGCACGGTGCGCAGCCCGGGCTGGGTCGCCCAGCCGGCGAAGTCGGTCCCGTCGTACGCCAGGTCGAGCCGGACCCTGACGACATCGACGAGCCCGCCGTCCCCGGGTGGGGAGGCGGGCTCGTCCGTGCGTCCGTCGGTCACGAGTTCGGTCGGCGTCAGCCGGCGTCGTCGGCCTTGTCCTTGGCGTCGATGTCGGTCGCGTCAGCGTCGGTCGCCTCGACCTCGGTTTCCGCCTCGACGTCGGCCGTGTCATCGGTGGCCTCGGTCTCCGTCTCAGCCGACTCGGCCTCCTCGGTCGTATCGGGCTCGACGGACTCGTCGGACTCGGTTGCGGAGTCCTCGGCCTCGGCCTCGGCCTCGGCCTCGGCCTTCGCCGCGGCCGCCTGCTTGGCCGGCGCCTTCTTGGCCGGGGCCTTCTTCGCCGTGCGCTTGGTCGCGGCCTCCGCCTCGACCACCGCGGCCTGCTGCACCGTCAGCGCCTCGACCAGCTCGATCACGGCCATCGGCGCGTTGTCGCCCTTGCGGGGGCCGATCTTGGTGATCCGCGTGTACCCGCCGTGCCGAGCCTCGTAGCGCGGCCCGATCTCGGTGAACAGCTCGTGCACGACGCTCTTGTCCCGGATCACGGCCAGAACCTGACGCCGGGCGTGCAGGTCACCGCGCTTGGCCTTCGTGATGAGCCGCTCGGCGAGCGGGCGGAGCCGCTTGGCCTTCGCCTCGGTCGTGGTGATACGGCCGTGCTCGAACAGCGCCGTGGCCAGGTTGGCCAGGATCAGCCGCTCGTGCGCCGGACCGCCACCCAGACGCGGGCCCTTGGTGGGCGTGGGCATGTTTCGCTCTCCTGGTCTGTCTGTGACTGGGTCCGGGTGCGACTCAGTCGATGGATGACTCAGTCAGTGGTTCGGCAGGCGCGGTGCGGCTTCAGAGCTGCTCGTCCTCCGCGTACCCCTGGTAGTCGTCCTCGTCGTAGTTGTCCACGGCGAGCTGAGGGTCGAACCCGGGCGGGCTGTCCTTGAGGGCCAGGCCCATGGTCGCCAGCTTGGCCTTGACCTCGTCGATCGACTTGGCGCCGAAGTTGCGGATGTCCAGCAGGTCGGCCTCGCTGCGCGAGACGAGCTCGCCCACGCTGTGGATGCCCTCGCGCTTGAGGCAGTTGTACGACCGGACCGTCAGCTCGAGGTCCTCGATCGGCAGCGCCAGGTCGGCGGCGAGTGCCGCGTCCGTCGGCGACGGGCCCATGTCGATGCCCTCGGCGTCGACGTTGAGCTCGCGGAACAGCCCGAACAGCTCGACCAGGGTCTTGCCGGCGCTGGCCACGGCGTCCCGCGGACGCATCGACGGCTTGCTCTCGACGTCGACGATGAGCCGGTCGAAGTCGGTGCGCTGCTCGACGCGGGTGGCCTCCACCTTGTACGTCACGCGCAGGACCGGCGAGTAGATGGAGTCGACCGGGATGCGGCCGATCTCCTGGCCGACCTGCTTGTTCTGCGCCGCAGACACGTAGCCGCGGCCGCGCTCGACGGTGAGCTCGATCTCGAGCTTGCCCTTGCCGTTGAGCGTGGCCAGGTGCAGCTCGGGGTTGTGCACCTCGACACCGGCCGGCGGTGCGATGTCCGCCGCCGACACGACGCCGGGGCCCTGCTTGCGCAGGTACATCACGACCGGCTCGTCGTGCTCGGAGCTGACGACCAGCTGCTTGATGTTGAGGATGAGGTCGGTGACGTCCTCCTTGACACCTGGCACGGTGGTGAACTCGTGCAGGACGCCGTCGACGCGGATGGACGTGACCGCAGCACCCGGGATCGACGAGAGCAGCGTGCGGCGCAGGGAGTTGCCGAGGGTGTAGCCGAAGCCGGGCTCGAGCGGCTCGACGACGAACCGCGAGCGGAACTCGTCGACGACCTCTTCGGCCAGGGTTGGGCGCTGGGCGATGAGCAAGGTGCTTCCTCCTGGGTCGGGCGCCCGCTATTTGACGCCGACGGAACACGGGCCGGTCGGGACCGGCCCTCTCGGGGCCGGCAACGGCCGGGTCTTACTTGGAGTACAGCTCGACGATCAGCTGCTCCTGGACCGGCGTGTCGATGATCTGCCGGGCCGGGAGGTTGTGGACGAGCACGCGCATGCGGTTCGGGATGACCTCGAGCCAGGCCGGCACGGTGCGCTCGCCGGCCTCAGCCCGCGCGATCACGAACGGGGTCAGGTCGCGCGAGGAGCCGCGCACCTCGACGATGTCGGAGGCGCTGACCCGGTACGAGGGGATGTCGACCTTGCGGCCGTTCACGGTGATGTGGCCGTGCCGGACGAACTGCCGGGCCATGTCCCGGGACTTGGCCAGACCGGCCCGGAACACCACGTTGTCCAGCCGGCTCTCGAGGATGACCAGAAGGTTCTCGCCGGTCTTGCCGGGCCTGCGCACGGCCTCCTCGTAGTACCCGCGGAACTGCTTCTCGAGCACCCCGTAGATGCGCGCGCACTTCTGCTTCTCACGCTTCTGCAGGAGGTACTCGCTGTCCTTGGTCCGGCCGCGGCCGTGCTCGCCCGGCGGGTACGGCCGGATCTCGATCGGGCACTTGGGCCCATCGCACTTGGAGCCCTTGAGGAACAGCTTCATCTTCTCGCGGCGGCAGCGCTTGCAGTCCGCGCCGGTGTATCGAGCCATGTCTGGTTCTCTCTCCTCTTCCGCTCAGCCTGGTCCGGAGCTCAGACGCGACGGCGCTTGGGCGGACGGCAGCCGTTGTGCGGCACCGGGGTCACGTCCTGGATCGACCCGACCTCCAGGCCGGTGGCCTGCAGAGAGCGGATGGCGGTCTCGCGGCCGGAGCCGGGACCCTTCACGAACACGTCCACCTTGCGCATGCCGTGCTCCATGGCCCGGCGCGCAGCGGCCTCGGCGGCCATCTGGGCGGCGAACGGGGTCGACTTGCGCGAGCCCTTGAAGCCGACCTGGCCGGCCGAGGCCCACGCGATCACGGCGCCCGTGGGGTCCGTGATCGAGACGATGGTGTTGTTGAACGTGCTCTTGATGTGGGCGTGGCCGTGGGCCACGTTCTTGCGTTCCTTGCGGCGCACCTTCTTGGCGGCCGGCGCGGTGCGGCTCTTGGGAGGCATAAGCGGGAAGGCTCCTGGGGGAGGTGGTCGGTCCGTCCGGTCGTCGGGACCTGCTCGGATCTGCTGACGGTGGGGAACGGACTACTTCTTGCCGACCTTCTTCTTGCCGGCGATCGCGCGACGCGGGCCCTTACGGGTCCGTGCGTTGGTGTGGGTGCGCTGTCCGCGCACCGGCAGACCGCGACGGTGCCGCAGTCCCTGGTAGCAGCCGATCTCCACCTTGCGGCGGATGTCCGCGGCGACCTCGCGGCGAAGGTCGCCCTCGACCTTGTACGTGGCCTCGATCCAGTCGCGGAGCCTGACCAGCTCCTCGTCGCCGAGGTCCTTGACCCGCAGGTCGGGGTTCACACCGGTCTGCGCCAGGGTCTCCTGGGCGCGGGTCCGGCCGATGCCGAAGATGTAGGTGAGCGCCACCTCGACCCGCTTGTCGCGGGGGAGGTCGACGCCGACGAGGCGTGCCATCCGGGCTGGTCCTTCCGTTCGCGGAGGTTCTCGCGCCACCCCGTTCCCATCCGCCCGACGGATGGGCCCCGGCCTCCGTGCCGGGGGTGCCCGCCCGGACGGACCGGGTGGGTCGGGAGCGCCTTGCTGGTCCTGCTGTCGTGCTCTGGTGCGTCGTGCCGGCGGCGAGCGCGCGGTGCGGTGGTCAGCCCTGGCGCTGCTTGTGGCGCAGGTTCTCGCAGATCACCATGACCCGGCCGTGACGGCGGATCACCTTGCACTTGTCGCACATGGGCTTGACGCTCGGCTTGACCTTCATGATCTCTCCGGACGTCGTCGGGACTGACTCACTTGTAGCGGTAGACGATGCGGCCGCGGCTCAGGTCGTACGGCGAGAGCTCGACCACCACCCGGTCCTCGGGGAGGATCCGGATGTAGTGCTGGCGCATCTTTCCGCTGATGTGCGCCAGGACCTTGTGACCGTTCTCCAGCTCGACCCGGAACATGGCGTTCGGAAGCGACTCGACCACCGTGCCCTCGAGCTCGAGGACGCCGTCCTTCTTCGCCATGAACTCCGCTGTCTCTCGTCGGTGCTGTCGGTGCGTTGCCCGGTGCAGATCTCACCGGTGTGGTTGTCGATCGCGGTGGTTCCGGCCCTGGGGTGCCTGCGCCTCCGGTCGGCGCGCCGGGAGGATGCCTCCCCAGCCGTGGGCGCGCGAGAACGGACCGCAAGCGGGCCGAGCAGCTATGTTACGGCACCGCGGGGGGTGCTGGGAAACCCGGACGGGCCGCCCCCCTGGCCGGCTCCGCGCCGCGGACCCCGAGCTCCCCGAACCGCTCGGCGCCGCCATCGGCCGCCGTGAGGACCCAGGGGCCCTCGTCCGTGACCGCCACCGTGTGCTCGAAATGGGCGGCTCGGGTGCCGTCGGCGGTCACCACGGTCCAGTCGTCGTCCAGGATCCGGGTGTACCGCTTGCCCAGGGTGGCCATCGGCTCCACCGCGAGGGCCATCCCGGCCACCAGCCTCGGGCCGCGCCCAGGTGGGCCGAAATTGGGCACCTGGGGGTCCATGTGCATCTGGGTGCCGATGCCGTGGCCGACGTACTCCTCGACGATCCCGAACCGGCCGCCGGCCCGCAGGACCAGCTCCACCGCGTGCGAGATGTCGCTGAGCCGGGCCCCGACCCGGGCTGCTGCCAGCCCGTGCCAGAGGGCGTCCTCGGTCGTCGCGAGCAACCGGACCTGGTCTTCGGGAACCGTCCCGACGGCCGCGGTGAAGGCCGCGTCGCCGTGCCAGCCGGCCACGATGGCGCCGCAGTCGATCGAGACCAGGTCGCCCTCCTCGACCACCCGAGGGCCCGGGATCCCGTGCACGATCTCGTCGTTGACGCTCGCGCAGATGGTCCCCGGGAAGTCGTTCTCGCCGCTGTACGGGTAACCCAGGAACGACGGGGTCCCGTCGTGGTCGCGGATGTACGCCTCGGCCAGCGCGTCCAGCTGCGCGGTGGTGACTCCGGGGGCCAGGCTCTGCCGGACCACGTCCAGCGCCCCGGCCACGACCAGCCCGGCGGCGCGCATGAGCTCGATCTGCTCGGGGGTCTTGACCTCGACGCGGTCACGGGCGCGGAACATGCCTCACCCCTGGGGCAGGACGGCCAGGATTCGCTCCGTCACCTCGTCGACCGGTCCCATGCCGTCCACGCGGTGCAGGATGCCGCGCCGTTCGTACTGCTCGGCCAGCGGCGCCGTGTGCTCGTGGAACACTTCGAGCCGCTTGCGGATGATCGCCTCGGTGTCGTCGGCCCGGCCCTCCAGGGCCCCGCGCCCGAGCAGCCGCTTCACGACCTCCTCGGTGTCGGTGACCAGCTCGATCACCGCCTCCAGCCGTTCATCGAGGTCGGCCAGCATCCCGTCCAGCTCGGCGACCTGGGCCGGGGTGCGCGGGTAGCCGTCCAGCAGGAACCCGGGCTCGCAGTCCGGCTGGGCCACCCGGTCGCGCACCATCGCGTTCGTCACGGAGTCGGGGACGTAGTCGCCGGCGTCCATGTAGCGCTGCGCCTCAAGGCCCAGCGGCGTGCCCTGCGAGACGTTGGCGCGGAAGATGTCCCCCGTCGAGATGGCCGGCACCCCCAGACGCGCGGAAACCTGCCTGGCCTGGGTGCCTTTCCCCGCACCGGGGGGTCCCAGCAGGACCAGGCGCATCAGCGCAGGAACCCTTCGTAGTTGCGCTGCTGCAGCTGGCTCTCGATCTGCTTCACCGTGTCCAGACCGACGCCGACCATGATCAGGATGCTCGTGCCGCCGAACGGGAACTGGCCGCTGGCGCCGAGCAGGGCCAGCGCGAAGATCGGCAGCACGGCGATGATGCCGAGGTAGACCGACCCGACCAGGGTCAGGCGGGACAGCACGTAGTCGAGGTACTCCGCGGTCGGCCGGCCGGCCCGGATCCCGGGGATGAAACCGCCGTACTTCTTCATGTTGTCGGCGACCTCCTCCGGGTTGAAGGTGATCGCCACGTAGAAGTAGCAGAAGAACATGACGAGCCCGAAGTACACCGCGATGTACAGCGGGTGCGCCCCGCCGTTCTTCACGAAGTTGGTCTGCACCCACTCTGCCCAGCCCACCGGGTTGTTGGGGTTGCCGAACAGCTGGACCATCAGCGTGGGTATGTACAGCAGCGACGAAGCGAAGATCACCGGGATGACGCCGGCCATGTTGACCTTGAGCGGGATGTACGTCGACGATCCGCCGTACATCCGCCGGCCGACCATCCGTTTCGCATACTGGACCGGGATCCGCCGCTGCGCCTGCTCGATGAAGATGACCAGCGTGACCAGCGCGAGACCGAGGGCGAGCACCACGCCGAAGGTGAAGGAGCCCTTGCTCTGGTAGATCGCCCACACCGACGCGGGGAACCGGGCGATGATCGAGGTGAAGATCAGGATCGACATGCCGTTGCCGATGCCCCGGTCGGTGACGAGCTCGCCGAGCCACATGATCACCGCGGTGCCGGCCGTCATGGTCAGCACCATCGTGGTGATGACCGCGATCGACTGGTTCGGGATCAGGTCCTGGTTACAGCCTTGGAACAGCCGGCCGGGGTCGCGGGCGACCGAGATCAGTGCCGTCGACTGGAGCACGGCGAGCCCGACGGTGAGGTACCGCGTGTACTGGGTCAGCCTGGCCGTCCCGGCCTGACCCTCCTTCTTGAGCGCCTCGAACCGCGGGATCACCACGGTGAGCAGCTGCACGATGATGCTCGAGGTGATGTACGGCATGATCCCGAGCGCGAAGATCGACAGCTGCAGCAGCGCCCCGCCGCTGAAGAGGTTGATCAGCCCGTACAGCGAGTTGTTGGCGGTCTCGTCGAGGCAGGTCTTGATCGCGGTGTAGCTGACGCCGGGGGTCGGGATGACCGAGCCGAGCCGGAACAGGGTGATGACGCCCAGCGTGAACAGCAGCTTCTTGCGCAGGTCAGGCGTCCGGAACGCCTGGGCGAACGCGCGTAGCACTGGGACCTCCTGCTCGGCACCTGGGGCTGGTGTGCCGGGTGGTCGGACGGGCGGCACGCTGGTCGCGGCAGCCGAAGGGACGATAACAGCCGCCGGGGCCGGCTCCGCGGCCCGGAACGACCCGGGCCGACCGTGCCGGCCGCACGGCGGCCAGGCCGGCTACACCCGGGTCACGGACCCGCCGGCGGCTTCGATCTTCTCCTGGGCGGTCCGGGAGAACTTGTGCACGCTGACCTGCAGCGGGACCGAGATCTCCCCGTTCCCGAGCACCTTGACCAGCTCGCCGGCCCGCACGGCGCCCTTGGCCGCCAGGTCGACGACCGTGACCTCGCCGCCGGCCGGGTACAGCTCGGCCAGCCGGGCCAGGTTCACGACCTGGTACTCGACGCGGTTGGGGTTCGTGAAGCCTCTGAGCTTGGGCAGCCGCATGTGCAGCGGCATCTGCCCGCCCTCGAACCGGTCCGGCACCTGGTAGCGGGCCTTGGTGCCCTTGGTGCCGCGACCGGCGGTCTTGCCCTTGGAGCCCTCGCCACGACCGACCCGGTTCTTGGCCGTCTTGGCGCCCTGGGCCGGACGCAGGTGGTGGACCTTGAGCGCCATGGCTACTCGACCTCCTCGACCGTGACGAGGTGCGCCACGGCGTTGACCATGCCGCGGATCTCGGGGCGGTCTTCCTTCACGACGACGTCGTGCATCCGCTTGAGGCCCAGCGAGCGAAGGGTGTCGCGCTGGCCCTGGGTGCCCCCGATCGGCGAGCGCGTCTGGGTGACCTTCAGGCGGCCCATCAGCTGCCACCTCCCGCGGCCCTGGCGCGCAGCAGCGCCGGCGGCGCGACGTCCTCGATCGGCAGGCCGCGGCGGCTGGCCACCGACTCCGGCCGCTCGAGGGCACGCAGCGCCGCGACCGTCGCGTGGACGACGTTGATCGCGTTGTCCGAACCGAGCGACTTGCTCAGCACGTCGTGGATCCCGGCGCACTCGAGCACGGCGCGGACCGGGCCGCCGGCGATGACGCCGGTACCGGGCGACGCCGGACGCAGCAGCACCACACCGGCCGCCTTCTCGCCCTGGACCGGGTGCGGGATCGTGCCCTGGATCCGCGGAACCTTGAAGAAGGACTTCTTGGCCTCCTCGACGCCCTTGGCGATCGCGGCGGGCACCTCCTTGGCCTTGCCGTAGCCGACACCGACCGTCCCGTCGCCGTCGCCGACGACGACCAGCGCGGTGAAGCTGAAGCGCCGGCCACCCTTGACGACCTTGGCGACGCGGTTGATCGCGACCACCCGCTCGACGTACGCGGTCTTCTCGGCGCCGGGCTGCGAACGGTCGCCTCGACGGTTGTCGCGACGCTCGCCCGAGCCGGCCCCGCCACCGCGGCGCTGGGGTGCAGCCATTACCGGTCCCTCTCAGTCCTGTTGATCGTGCCTGCCCTGCTCGTGCCGGTCCGGGTGCTCACAACGACAGCCCACCTTCGCGGGCGCCGTCGGCGATGGCCGCGACCCGGCCGTGGTAGCGGTTCCCGCCACGGTCGAAGACGACCTGCTCGACGCCGGCCGCCTTGGCGCGGGCGGCCACCAGCTCGCCGACCCTGCGAGCCTTCGCGGTCTTGTCCGTGCCGGCCGTGCGCAGGTCCGCCTCCATCGTCGAGGCGGACGCCAGCGTGCGGCCCGACCCGTCGTCGACGACCTGGACGAACACGTGCCGGCTCGACCGGGTCACGACCAGGCGCGGCCTGGCGGCCGAACCCTCGACCTTCTTGCGCACCCGCAGGTGCCGGCGACGGCGGCCCACGGTGCGCGGGTCGGTCTTGCTCCCGCTCAGCTTGGTCCCGACAGCTGTGCTCGGCATGTCTACTTCCCAGCCTTTCCGACCTTGCGCCGCACGACCTCGCCGGAGTACCGGATGCCCTTGCCCTTGTACGGCTCGGGCTTGCGCAGCTTGCGGATGTTCGCGGCGACCTCGCCGACCTGCTGCTTGTCGATCCCGACGACGGTCAGCCGGGTGGGGCTGTCGACCGTGAACGAGATCCCGGCCGGCGCGTCCACCTGGATCGAGTGGCTGTAGCCGAGGGCGAACTCCAGGCCCTCGCCCTTGGGCTGCACCCGGTAGCCGACCCCGACGATCTCCAGGCTCTTGGTGAACCCGGTGGTCACGCCGGTCACCATGTTGGCGATCAGCGTCCTGGTCAGACCGTGCAGCGAGCGGCTGGCCCGCTCGTCGTCGGGGCGGGACACCGCGAGGGTGCCGTCCTCGGCCTTCTCCACCGTGATCGGGGGCACGACGGTGAGGGCCAGCTCCCCCTTGGGCCCCTTGACCCGGACGTCACGGCCGTCGATGGCGACGTCGACACCGGCCGGGACGGGGATGGGCATGCGTCCGATTCGCGACATGACTGTTCCTCCTCCCGCTACCAGACGTAGGCGAGGACTTCCCCACCTACGCCCTTCTTGGCCGCCTGCCGGTCGGTCAGCAGTCCCGTCGACGTCGAGATGATCGCGACGCCCAGGCCGCCGAGGACCTTGGGCAGCGAGGTCGACTTCGCGTAGACGCGCAGCCCGGGCTTGGACACCCGGCGCACGCCCGCGATGGAACGCTCGCGGTTCGGGCCGTACTTGAGGTCGAGCACGAGCGTGCGGCCCACACCGTCCTCGTTGTCGTCGACGTGCCAGCCGGCGATGTAGCCCTCCTGCTGGAGGATCTCGGCGATGCGCGTCTTCAACGTGCTGGACGGCATGCTGACGGTGTCGTGGTACGCCTGGTTGGCGTTGCGCACGCGCGTCAGCATGTCCGCGATCGGGTCGGTCATCGTCATGGTTGGCCAGTGGCCTTTCTCGTCGTGGTTTCCCCGGTCACCAGGGCCGGGGACCTGCGGCGTGGGGTGGTTACCAGCTGCTCTTGGTGATGCCGGGGAGCTCGCCGCGGTGGGCCATCTCCCGCAGGCAGATGCGGCAGAGCCCGAACTTGCGGTACACCGAGTGCGGGCGGCCGCAGCGGCTGCACCGGGTGTAGCCGCGGACGGCGAACTTCGGCTTGCGCGCCGCCTTGTTGACCAGTGCCTTCTTCGCCACGGTTCAGCTCTCCTTGAAGGGGAAGCCGAGTGCCGTGAGCAGCGCCCGCCCCTCGTCGTCGGTGGTGGCGGTGGTCACCACGGTGATGTCCATGCCACGCACCCGGTCGGTCTTGTCCTGGTCGATCTCGTGGAACATGGCCTGCTCGGTGAGACCGAACGTGTAGTTGCCGCGGCCGTCGAACTGACCGGGGTTGAGGCCGCGGAAGTCGCGGATGCGAGGCAGCGCGACGGTGAGCAGCCGGTCCAGGAACTCCCACATCCGGTCGCCGCGCAGCGTCACGTGCGCGCCGATCGGCATGCCCTCGCGCAGCTTGAACTGCGCGATGGACTTGCGGGCCTTCGTGACGGACGGCTTCTGGCCGGTGATCGCGGCCAGGTCCTTGACCGCGCCGTCGATCAGCTTGGAGTCGCGGGCGGCCTCGCCGACGCCCATGTTGACCACGATCTTGGTCAGGCCCGGGACCTGCATCACGTTGCCGTAGCCGAACTGCTCGCGCAGCCCGGCCACGAT
This sequence comes from uncultured Actinomycetota bacterium, assembly GCA_963711005.1. Classification (GTDB taxonomy): domain Bacteria; phylum Actinomycetota; class Actinomycetes; order Prado026; family Prado026; genus CAVQCJ01. The sequence continues at coordinate 695,778 of CAVQCJ010000002.1, forward strand.
CTCGTCGCGGTAGCGCTGCTTGAGCCGGGGCAGGGTGCGCTCGGTGGCGCCGGCCGTGCTGGTCGTCGTCATCAGATGTCCTCACCGGTGCGTCGCGAGACGCGCGTCTTCGTGCCGTCCTCGTCGACTCGGAAGCCCACCCGGGTGCCGACCTTCTTGCCCTCGGCCTCGACCACGGGCATCACGTTGGAGACGTGGATCGGTGCCTCCTGCGTGACGATCCCGCCGGTCTTGGCGCCGCGGGTCGTCTGGCCGATCTTGGTGTGCTTGCGGATGCGGTTGACCCCCTCGACGAGCACGCGCTGCTCGCGCGGGTAGGCGGCGATGACCTTGCCGGTCACGCCGCGGTCCTTGCCGCTGATGATGAGGACGGTGTCGCCCTTCTTCACGTGCATCTTCGCCATGGCTCAGAGCACCTCCGGGGCGAGTGAAATGATCTTCATGAACTTCTTGTCGCGCAGCTCGCGGCCCACCGGGCCGAAGATGCGCGTCCCGCGCGGGTCGCCGTCCGGCTTGAGGATCACCGCGGCGTTCTCGTCGAAGCGGATGTAGGACCCGTCCGGGCGCCGCCGCTCCTTGGCGGTGCGCACGACCACGGCCTTCACCACGTCGCCCTTCTTGACGTTGCCGCCCGGGATGGCGTCCTTGACGGTGGCCACGATGACGTCGCCGATCCCGGCGTAGCGCCGGCCCGAGCCGCCGAGCACCCGGATGCACAAGATCTCCTTGGCACCGGTGTTGTCAGCGACTCGCAGTCGCGACTCCTGCTGGATCACGTCGGTCTCCTGGTTGTCTGTCGGTTCTCGGTGCTCCCGGCCGTTGCCGGGCCGCCGAGCCTGACGGAACGGTCGGTTACTTGGCCTTCTCGAGGATCTCCACGACGCGCCAGCGCTTGGTGGCGCTGAGCGGGCGGGTCTCCATGAGCAGCACGCGGTCGCCGACCCCGCAGGCGTTGGCCTCGTCGTGGGCCTTCAGCTTGCTGGTGCGGCGGATGACCTTGCCGTACAGGGCGTGCTTGACCCGGTCCTCGACGGCGACGACGACGGTCTTGTCCATCTTGTCGCTGACCACCAGGCCCTCGCGGGTCTTGCGAAACCCACGGTGCTCGGTCGCGGCGGTGCTGTCCTGGCTCATGGCGCCCTTCACTGTTCCCTCGGTACTGGTCCCGCTCATGCCGCGCCGTCCTCGGGCTCGGCGGTGATGCCGAGCTCGCGCTCGCGCATGACGGTGTAGATACGCGCGATCTCCTTGCGGACCGCACGCAGCCGGCCGTGGCTCTCCAGCTGACCGGTGGCGGCCTGGAACCGGAGGTTGAAGAGCTCCTTCTTGGCCTCGGTCAGCTTCTCGAGGAGGTCCTCGGACGTCGCGTCGCGCAGCTCGGTGGCCGACGTGGTCGCTGCCATCAGATCTCACCTGCCTCGCGCCGGACGATCCGGCACTTCATCGGGAGCTTGTGGGCCGCGCGCAGGAGCGCCTCGCGGGCGGTCTTCTCGCTCGGGTACGACAGCTCGAACATCACCCGTCCCGGCTTGATGTTGGCCACCCACCATTCCGGCGAACCCTTTCCGGAACCCATCCGGGTCTCGGCCGGCTTCTTGGTGATCGGGCGGTCCGGGTAGATGTTGATCCACACCTTGCCGCCACGCTTGATGTGCCGGGTCATGGCGATACGGGCGGCCTCGATCTGCCGGTTCGTGACGTACGCCGACTCCAGCGCCATCAGTCCGTACTCGCCGAACGTGACCCTGGTGCCGCCCTTGGCCGCTCCGGAGCGGTTCGGGATGGTGCTGCTTGCGGTGCTTGACCCGTCTGGGGATGAGCATCGGGGTCAGGCCTCCGTTCCGGCCTCGGCGGGGGCCGCGGCCGCCGCCACCTCGACGACCTCGGACGGCGCGTCCTCGGTCACCGCACCGACGGGGGCGCCGGCCTCACGACCGACCGGGCGGCGCGGGGTACGGCCGGCGGGGCGCGCGCTGCTGCGCGGCGCACCGCGACCCGGGATCTGCACGTCGCGCTCGGCCCTGCCGCTGATCACGTCGCCCTTGTAGATCCAGACCTTCACGCCGATCCGGCCGAACGTCGTCCTGGCCTCGAAGAAGCCGTAGTCGATGTTGGCGCGCAGCGTGTGCAGCGGGACCCGGCCCTCGCGGTAGAACTCCGACCGGCTCATCTCGGCGCCGCCGAGGCGACCCGAGCACTGCACCCGGATGCCCTTCGCGCCGGCCTTCATGGCCGACTGCATGGACTTGCGCATGGCCCGCCGGAAGGAGACCCGGCTGGCGAGCTGCTCGGCCACGCCCTGCGCGACGAGCTGGGCGTCCGTCTCGGGGTTCTTGACCTCGAGGATGTTCAGCTGGACCTGCTTGCCGGTCAGCTTCTCCAGGTCGCCACGGATGCGGTCGGCCTCCGCGCCGCGGCGGCCGATGACGATGCCCGGCCGGGCGGTGTGGATGTCGACGCGGACGCGGTCACGGGTGCGCTCGATCTCGACCCGCGAGATGCCGGCCCGCTCCATGCCCTTGGTCATCATCTTGCGGATGGCCACGTCTTCCTTGACGTAGTCCTTGTAGAGCTTGTCGGCGTACCACCGGCTCTTGAAGTCGGTGGTGATGCCCAGGCGGAACCCGTGCGGGTTGACCTTCTGGCCCACTATCGGGTCCTCCCCTTCTTGGCCGGGGTCGCGGCCGCGACCTCGGTGCTGTCCTTCAGACCCACCACGACGGTGATGTGGCTGGTCCGCTTGCGGATCCGGTACGCGCGACCCTGCGCGCGCGGGCGGAACCGCTTGAGCGTCGGTCCCTCGTCGACGAACGCCTCGGTGACGACCAGGGCGTTCGGGTCGAGATCGTGGTTGTGCTCGGCGTTGGCGACGGCACTGTCCAGCACCTTGCCGACGGTCTCGCCGGCGGCCTGCGGCGCGAACTTCAGCAGCGCCTGTGCCTCACCCGTCGGCAGCCCGCGGATGAGGTCCACGACGCGGCGGGCCTTCATCGGCGTGACGCGGACGTACCGCGCGCTCGCCTTGGCCGTGCGCTGGGCTTCCATCGCTGTCCCCTTGCTCGTTCGTCTGTGTGTAGAAGGTCTGTGTGTCGAGGTCGTGTCCGCCGCGCTAGCGGCGACGGGCCTTGCGGTCGTCCTTCTCGTGCCCGCGGAACGTCCGGGTGGGCGCGAACTCGCCGAGCTTGTGGCCGACCATCGAGTCGGTCACGAACACCGGAACGTGCTTGCGGCCGTCGTGCACCGCGATCGTGTGGCCGATCATGGCCGGCACGATCATGGAGCGGCGGGACCACGTCTTGATGACGTTGTGGGTGCCCTTGTCGTTCTGCCCGTCCACCTTCTTGATCAGGTGGTCGTCGACGAAGGGGCCCTTCTTCAGGCTGCGCGGCATCTGCGACGGCTCCTAGCGCTTCTTGTTGGTTCTGCGGCGGCGGACGATCAGCCGGTCGCTCGACTTGTTGGCCTTGCGGGTACGGCCCTCGGGCTGGCCCCACGGGCTGACCGGGTGCCGGCCACCGGAGGTCTTGCCCTCGCCACCGCCGTGCGGGTGGTCGATCGGGTTCATGGCCACACCGCGGACGGTGGGCCGCTTGCCCTTCCAGCGCATGCGGCCGGCCTTGCCCCAGTTGATGTTGGACTGCTCGGCGTTGCCGACCTCGCCCACGGTCGCGCGGCAGCGGACGTCGACGTTGCGGATCTCGCCGGACGGCAGCCGCAGCTGCGCGAACGAACCCTCCTTGGCGACCAGCTGCACGCTGGCGCCGGCCGACCGGGCGATCTTGGCGCCGCCGCCGGGCCGCAGCTCGATCGCGTGCACGACCGTGCCGACCGGGATGTTGCGCAGCGGCAGGTTGTTGCCCGGCTTGATGTCGGCCGAGGCGCCGTTCTCGACCCGGTCGCCCTGGTTCAGGCGGTTCGGGGCGAGGATGTAGCGCTTCTCGCCGTCCGCGTAGTGCAGCAGGGCGATCCGCGCAGTGCGGTTCGGGTCGTACTCGATGTGCGCGACCTTGGCCGGCACGCCGTCCTTGTCGTGCCGACGGAAGTCGATCACCCGGAACGCCCGCTTGTGCCCGCCGCCCTGGTGCCGGGTGGTCACCCGGCCGAGGTTGTTCCGGCCGCCCTTGGACGTCAGCGGGCGCACCAGCGACTTCTCCGGCTCGGAGCGGGTGACCTCGACGAAGTCGGCGACGCTGGCGCCGCGGCGACCCGGCGTCGTCGGCTTGTACTTGCGGATTCCCATGGTTCGAGTCCCTTGTCCCTGTCTGTCCCGCTCCGGCTCCCGCTAGGAGACCGGACCGCCGAAGATGTCGATGCGCTGCCCGTCGGCCACGCTCACCACGGCGCGCTTGGTGTCCGGCCGGCTGCCGAACCCGACGCGCGTGCGGCGGCGCTTGCCCTGCCGGTTGAGCGTGTTCACTCCCGTGACCGTGACCCCGAAGACCTGCTCGACCGCGATCTTGATCTGGGTCTTGTTGGCGTCCGTGCGGACCAGGAACGTGTACTTGTTCTCGTCGAGGAGGCCGTAGCTCTTCTCCGAGATCACGGGCGCGAGCAGGATGTCGCGCGGGTCGGCGATCTTCACTGCTCGCTCCCCTCCTCGAGGACCTCTGACTCGGTCGCGACGGCCTTGGCGCCCTTGCCCCGGGTGGGCCCGGCCAGGAACGCCTCGAGCGCGCCACAGGTGAAGACGACGTCGTCGCTGACCAGGACGTCGTACGTGTTGAGCTGGTCCGGGACCAGCAGGTGCACCCGGTCGACGTTGCGCAGGCTCTTCCAGGAGACGGCGTCGGCCCGCTCCAGGACCACCAGCACGTGCCGGCCCTCGGCCAGGTGCTCGAGCACGGACACCGCCGTGCGGGTGGACGGGGTGTCGCCGTCCACGAGGGCGCTGACGACGTGCACGCGCCCGTCCCTGGCCCGGTCGCTGAGCGCGCCGCGCAGGGCTGCCGCCTTCATCTTCTTGGGGGTGCGCTGGTCGTAGGAGCGCGGGTGCGGACCGTGCACGACGCCGCCACCGGCGAACTGCGGCGCGCGGGTCGAGCCCTGGCGGGCCCGGCCGGTGCCCTTCTGCTTGTACGGCTTGCGGCCGCCGCCCCGGACGTCGCCGCGGGTCTTGGTGGAGGCGGTGCCCTGGCGGGCGGCGGCGAGCTGGCCGACCACCACCTGGTGGATCAGCGGCACGTTCACCTGGACGTCGAAGACCTCCGCGGGCAGCTCGATCGTCCCGGTCTTCTTGCCGGCCGGGGACACCACGTCGACCGTGGTCACGGCCGGAGTGTCCGCGTCGGTGGCCTTGGGGCCCTTGGTCGCGCTCGCCATCTCGGTCACTTCCCCTTCGCGGCGGTGCGGACGAAGACGAGCCCGCCCTTCGGGCCGGGAACGGCACCCTTGATCAGCAGCAGGCCGTTCTCGGCGTCGACGGCTTGCACGGTCAGCAGCGGGGTGGTCTGGCGCACGTGGCCCATCCGGCCGGCCATCTTCATCCCCTTGAAGACCCGGCCCGGGGTCGCGCAGCCGCCGATGGAGCCCGGCTTGCGGTGGTTGCGGTGGGCGCCGTGGGACGCGCCGACGCCGTGGAACCCGTGCCGCTTCATCACGCCGGCGAAGCCCTTGCCGCGGGTCGTACCGACCACGTCGACCAGCTGGCCGGCCTCGAACACCTCCGCGGTGACCTCCTGGCCCAGCGTGTACTCGGAGGCGTCGGCGGTGCGCAGCTCGACCAGGAAGCGGCGGGGAGTCACGCCGGCCTTCTCGAAGTGCCCGCCGAGCGGCTTGTTCACCTTGCGCGGGTCGATCGCTCCGAACCCGAGCTGGACGGCGGTGTACCCGTCGGCGGCGTCGGTCCGGACCTGGGTGACCACGCAGGGCCCCGCCTTGACCACGGTCACGGGCACGAGTCGGTTGTTCTCGTCCCAGACCTGCGTCATACCGAGCTTCTCGCCGAGGAGGCCGCGCACGTCGCGCTTCACGGTGCTGCTCATGGTTGAAGTCGTCCTTGGGTGATCTGGATGCGGGGGATCGGGATGGCTGGCTTCTGGCGGACCGGGGTCAGAGCTTGATCTCGATGTCCACGCCCGCCGGGAGGTCGAGCCGCATGAGCGAGTCGACGGTCTTCGGGGTGGGGTCGAGGATGTCGATGAGGCGCTTGTGGGTGCGCATCTCGAAGTGCTCGCGGCTGTCCTTGTACTTGTGCGGCGAGCGGATCACGCAGTAGACGTTCTTCTCGGTCGGGAGCGGGACCGGGCCGGCGACCTGCGCGCCGGTGCGGGTCACCGTCTCGACGATCTTGCGCGCCGAGCTGTCGATGACCTCGTGGTCGTAGGCCTTGAGCCGGATGCGGATCTTCTGTCCCGCCATGGTGGCTTCGGTGTCCTTCGCTGTCGTTCGTGCCTGGTCGGCAGCACGCCGGTGCGTTCCCGGCGCCTGTCAGTTCGCGGAGCGACCGACCCACGGGGTCGGGTGTGTCGAGACCGGGGACGCATGGCGACCTTGCGGGCTTCGACGGTCGGAGGGGGTCCGCCCGGCCCGGGCGGACCGGACCCCTGGGCTGCTCGCGCAGCTTTCGGGGCCCGGCCGCCCGGCCGAACAGGTCGGGCAAGTATGCCGCACCGCGTGCGGCACACGAAATCCGTGCTTGGCGTCGATCCTTCGAACAGTTACTTGACGATCTTGGTGACCCGGCCGGCCCCCACGGTGCGGCTGCCCTCGCGGATGGCGAAGCGCAGGCCCTCCTCCATGGCGATCGGCTGGATCAGGTCGACCTTCATCTCGGTGTTGTCGCCCGGCATGACCATCTCGGTGCCCTCGGGCAGGTGCACCACGCCGGTGACGTCGGTCGTCCGGAAGTAGAACTGCGGACGGTAGTTGTCGAAGAACGGCGTGTGCCGGCCGCCCTCGTCCTTGGACAGGATGTAGACCTGCGCGTCGAACTCGGTGTGCGGAGTGATCGAGCCCGGCTTGACCACGACCTGGCCGCGCTCGACGTCCTCACGCTTGGTGCCGCGCAGGAGCAGACCGACGTTCTCACCGGCCTGACCCTCGTCGAGGAGCTTGCGGAACATCTCGACGCCGGTGACCGTGGTGGTCTGCTTGTCCGGGCGGATGCCGACGATGTCGACGGTCTCGTTGACCTTGACGATGCCGCGCTCGATCCGGCCGGTCACGACGGTGCCGCGGCCGGTGATCGTGAAGACGTCCTCGATCGGCATGAGGAACGGCTTGTCGGTCTCCCGCAGCGGGGTCGGGATGGACTCGTCGACCGCGTTCATCAGCTCGATGATCGACTCGCCCCACTTCTCGTCGCCGTTCAGCGCCGGGAACGCGGCCACCCGGATGACCGGGATGTTGTCGCCGTCGTACTCGTAGTCGCTGAGCAGCTCGCGCACCTCGAGCTCGACGAGCTCGAGGATCTCCTCGTCGTCGACCATGTCGCACTTGTTCAGCGCGACCACGATCGACGGGACGCCGACCTGGCGGGCCAGCAGCACGTGCTCCTTGGTCTGGGGCATCGGGCCGTCGGTCGCCGCGACCACCAGGATCGCGCCGTCCATCTGGGCGGCACCGGTGATCATGTTCTTGATGTAGTCGGCGTGCCCGGGGCAGTCGACGTGCGCGTAGTGCCGCGCCTCGGTCTGGTACTCGACGTGCGCGATCGAGATCGTGATGCCGCGCTGCCGCTCCTCGGGAGCCTTGTCGATCTGGTCGAACGGGGTGAACGGGTTCACGTCCGGGTACCGGTCGTGCAGGACCTTGGTGATCGCCGCCGTCAGCGTCGTCTTCCCGTGGTCGATGTGACCGATGGTGCCGATGTTGACGTGCGGCTTAGTCCGCTCGAACTTCGCCTTCGCCACTGGGGGTCCTCCAAATGAGTGTGATGCGCCGTCTGACGGGGTGTGTCCGGGTGTACGGGTGTGCCGGGTCTGCCTGGTCCTACTCGCCGCGTGCCTTGGCGATGATCTCCGTGGCCACATTCTGCGGAACCTGGGCGTAGGAGTCGAACTGCATGGAGTAGCTCGCGCGGCCCTGCGTCTTGCTGCGCAGGTCGCCCACGTAGCCGAACATCTCCGAGAGCGGGACGAGCGCGGTGATGACCCGCGTGCCGGCCCGCTCGTCCATGGCCTGGATCTGGCCGCGGCGGCTGTTGAGGTCGCCGATCACGTCGCCCATGAAGTCTTCCGGGGTCGTGACCTCCACGGCCATCAACGGCTCCATGATCACCGGACCGGCCTTGCGGGCCGCGTCCTTGAACGCCATCGAACCGGCGATCTTGAACGCCAGCTCGGAGGAGTCCACCTCGTGGTAGGCGCCGTCGAGCAGGGTCACCTTGACGTCGACCAGGGGGTAGCCGGCGAGGACGCCGAACTCCATGGCCTCCTGGCAGCCGGAGTCGACCGAGGGGATGTACTCGCGCGGGATCCGGCCGCCGGTGACCTTGTTGACGAACTCGTACCCGCCGTCGACCTCGCCACCGGTGGGCTCGATCGCGATGATCACCCGGGCGTACTGGCCGGAGCCCCCGGTCTGCTTCTTGTGCGTGTACTCGACCTTGGGGACGGCCTTGGTGATCGTCTCCCGGTAGGCCACCTGGGGCTTGCCGACGTTGGCGTCCACCTTGAACTCGCGCCGCATCCGGTCGACGAGCACGTCCAGGTGCAGCTCGCCCATGCCGGCGATGATCGTCTGGCCGGTCTCCTCGTCGGTCCGGACCTGGAAGGTCGGGTCCTCCTCGGCGAGGCGCTGGATCGCGGTGCCCAGCTTCTCCTGGTCGCCCTTGGTCTTGGGCTCGATCGCCACGTGGATGACCGGCGCAGGGAAGTTCATCGACTCCAGGATGATCGGGGCGCTGACGTCGCTGAGAGTGTCGCCGGTCGTGGTGTCCTTGAGACCCATGACGGCCACGATGTGGCCGGCCCCCACGCGGTCGATCTCCTCGCGCTTGTTCGCGTGCATCTTGTAGATCTTGCCGATGCGCTCCTTGCGGCCCTTGGTGCCGTTGAGCACCTGGGTGCCGGCCTCGAGGGCTCCGGAGTAGACCCGGATGTACGTGAGCTTGCCCAGGTGCGGGTCGCTCATGATCTTGAACGCCAGCGCGGAGAACGGCTCCGACTCAGTCGGCTTGCGCGACAGCACCTGGTCCTCCGCGCCGACCGCGTGCCCCTCGATGGCGTCGACGTCGAGCGGGGACGGCAGGTAGCGCACGACCGCGTCGAGCATCGGCTGGACGCCCTTGTTCTTGAACGCCGAGCCGCACAGAACCGGGTTGAGCTTGTTGGCGATGGTCGCGCGACGGATCGCGGCGATCAGCTGGTGCTCGTCGGGCTCCTTGCCCTCGAGGTACAGCTCCATCATCTCGTCGTCGTTCTCGGCGATCGTCTCGAGCAGCCGGTCGCGCCAGTCGCGGGCGGCCTCGGCGTGCGAGGCGGGCACGTCCAGGACGTCGTACATCTCGCCCTTGGCGGCCTCGGCGGACCAGACCAGCGCCTTCATGCCGACCAGGTCGACGACGCCGGTGAAGTCGGCCTCGGCGCCGATCGGGATCTGCAGGACGAGCGGGGTGGCGTTGAGCCGGGTGACGATCATGTCCACGCAGCGGTGGAACTCGGCACCGACCCGGTCGAGCTTGTTGACGAAGCAGATCCGGGGGACGCTGTACCGGTCGGCCTGCCGCCAGACGGTCTCGCTCTGCGGCTCGACCCCGGCCACCCCGTCGAACACGGCCACGGCGCCGTCGAGGACGCGCAGCGAGCGCTCCACCTCGACGGTGAAGTCGACGTGGCCCGGAGTGTCGATGATGTTGATCGTGTGGCCGTCCCACATGCAGGTGGTGGCGGCCGACGTGATCGTGATCCCGCGCTCCTGCTCCTGCGGCATCCAGTCCATCGTCGCGGCGCCTTCGTGCACCTCGCCGATCTTGTAGTTGATGCCGGTGTAGAACAGGATCCGCTCGGTCGTGGTGGTCTTGCCCGCGTCGATATGGGCCATGATCCCGATGTTTCGGACCAGGGCCAGGCCGGTGTCGGCGTCGATGGACACGGAAGCGTCTTCCCTCAGTCTTCTCGTTCGGGTGGGTGCCGGGCTACCAGCGGTAGTGGGCGAAGGCCTTGTTGGACTCGGCCATCTTGTGCATGTCCTCGCGGCGCTTGACGCTCGCGCCCAGGCCGTTCGAGGCGTCGAGGATCTCGTTCATGAGCCGCTCGGTCATCGTCTTCTCCCGGCGCTGCCGCGAGAACGAGGTGAGCCAGCGCAGCGCCAGCGTGGTGCTCCGGCCGGCCCGCACCTCGACCGGCACCTGGTAGGTCGCGCCACCGACGCGGCGGCTCTTGACCTCCAGCGTCGGCTTGACGTTGTCCAGGGCCCGCTTGAGCGTGACGACCGGGTCGGTGCCGGTCTTCTCGCGGGCGCCCTCGAGCGCGCCGTAGACGATGCGCTCGGCGGTCGACTTCTTGCCGTCCCGCAGCACCTTGTTGACCAGGGCGGTGACGAGCGGGCTGTTGTAGACCGGGTCGACGACGACCGGGTGCTTGGGGGCCGGGCCCTTGCGGGGCATTAGCTCTTCTCCTTCTTCGCGCCGTAACGGCTGCGGGCCTGCTTGCGGTTCTTGACGCCCTGGGTGTCGAGCGCACCGCGGATGATCTTGTAGCGGACGCCGGGGAGGTCCTTCACCCGGCCGCCGCGGACGAGCACGATCGAGTGCTCCTGCAGGTTGTGGCCGACGCCCGGGATGTAGGCGGTGACCTCGATCCCGCTGGTGAGCCGCACCCGGGCGACCTTGCGAAGCGCGGAGTTCGGCTTCTTCGGGGTCGTGGTGTAGACGCGCGTGCAGACACCGCGGCGCTGGGGGCTGCCCTTGAGCGCCGGGGTCTTGGTCTTGCCGATCTTGTCCTGCCGGCCCTTGCGGACCAGCTGCTGGATCGTGGGCACCGCGTCTCCGTGATCTGTTCGTGGTTCCAAGGGGTGGTCGTTCAGGTTGAGCCCCGCCCCACGGGGTCGGGCGTGTCGGCCCCTCACCCACCCCTGACCGCTACGACGCGGGCAGTGGGGGGAGCGGAGCTGTCGTGCGCCGCGCTCAGCGCGTGCACGAGCGCCCGGGCGTGACCCAGGCACAAGGGGAGAGAGTACCCAGGCCCTCCGCGTGGGTCAAAGCGGAGGGGTGCCCGTGAGCCCGGTGGCGGACCGCGGGTCGGACGGACCAGAGCCCTTCCGACCCGCGGCCGCCCCGGTCACGCGCGGAAGTCGAAGTCGTAGTCCTCCAGCGGGATGGCGACACCGGTGCCGCCGCCGAAGGCGCTGTAGTCGACGTCGTCGTAGACGGCCATCGAGTACATCGCCGACTTCGCCTCCTCGGTGGGCTCGACCCGGACGTTGCGGTACCGGGCCAGGCCGGTACCCGCCGGGATGAGCTTGCCGATGATCACGTTCTCCTTCAGGCCCAGGAGCGAGTCGGACTTGGCGTGGATCGCCGCGTCCGTGAGCACCCGGGTGGTCTCCTGGAAGGAGGCCGCCGACAGCCACGACTCGGTGGCCAGCGACGCCTTGGTGATGCCCATCAGCTCGGGCCGGCCGGAGGCGGGCATGCCGCCCTCGGACACGATCCGGCGGTTGTCGTCCTCGAACCGCGACCGCTCGACCAGCTCGCCGGGCAGCATCTCGGAGTCGCCCGAGTCGATGATCGTGACCCGCTTGAGCATCTGGCGGACGATGACCTCGATGTGCTTGTCGTGGATCGACACGCCCTGCGAGCGGTAGACCTCCTGGACCTGGTCCGTGAGGTACCGCTGGACGGCCCGGGGGCCGAGGATCCGCAGCACCTGCTTCGGGTCGACCGCGCCCGCGACCAGCTGCTGCCCGACCGTGACCGGGTCGCCGTCGGCGACCAGCAGGCGCGAGCGCCTCGAGACGGCGTACGCGATCTCCTCGGCGCCGTCGTCGGGGACCACGACCAGCTTGCGCAGCTTCTCGGAGTCCTCGATCCGGATCCGCCCGGCCGCCTCGCTGATCGGGGCCACGCCCTTGGGCGTGCGGGCCTCGAACAGCTCGACCACCCGGGGCAGGCCGTGCGTGATGTCCTCGCCGGCGACGCCGCCGGTGTGGAACGTCCGCATGGTCAGCTGGGTGCCGGGCTCGCCGATCGACTGGGCGGCGATGATGCCGACCGCCTCGCCGACGTCCACGAGCTTGCCGGTCGCCAGCGAGCGGCCGTAGCACAGCGCGCAGGTGCTGACCTTGCTCTCGCAGGTCAGGACGCTGCGGACCTTCGCCTCGGTGATGCCGGCCGCGACCATCTGGTCGATGACGACCATGGTCACGTCCGAGCCGGCCGCCGCGACCACGGTGCCGTCGGCGCCGACAGCGTCCGCGGCCAGCGTCCGGGCGTAGACCGAGGCCTCGATCTCGTCGTGCACCCGGAACCCGCCGCCGGACAGCGGGACGGAGACCGGGAAGGACAGCCCGCGGTCGGTGCCGCAGTCGTCCTCACGGATGATCACGTCCTGCGAGACGTCGACCAGGCGCCGGGTCAGGTAGCCCGAGTCGGCGGTACGCAGGGCGGTGTCGGCCAGGCCCTTGCGGGCGCCGTGCGTCGAGATGAAGTACTCGAGCACGGACAGGCCCTCGCGGAAGTTGGCCTTGATCGGCCGCGGGATGATCTCGCCCTTGGGGTTGGCCACCAGGCCGCGCATGCCCGCGATCTGGCGGACCTGCATCATGTTCCCGCGGGCGCCGGAGTGGACCATCATCCAGACCGGGTTGGTGGAGGGGAAGTTCGCCTCCATCGCCTCGGCCACCTCGTTCGTGGCCCTGGTCCAGATCTCGATGAGCTCCTGCCGGCGCTCGTCGTCGGTGATCAGGCCCTTCTCGTACTGGCCCTGCACCTTGTCGGCCCGGCCCTCGTAGGCGTTGAGGATCTCGTTCTTGCGCGGCGGCGTGACCACGTCGCCGATCGAGATCGTGACACCGGCCCGGGTCGCCCAGTGGAAGCCCTTCTCCTTCAGGGCGTCCAGCGTGGCTGCGACCTGGACCTTCGGGTAGCGCTCGGCCAGGTCGTTGACGATCGCCGAGAGCTGCTTCTTCGCCACCTCGTCGTCGACGAACGGGTAGTCCTCGGGCAGCGCCTCGTTGAACAGGGCGCGGCCCAGCGTGGTGGTCAGCCGGACCTTGTCGCCCGGCTCCCAGCCCTCCGGCGCGGTCCAGTCCAGCGGCGGGACCGCGTCGTCCAGCCGCAGGACGATCTCCGCCTGCATGTCGAGCTCACGGGCGTCGTAGGCCAGGATCGCCTCGGCCACCGAGCCGAAGACGCGCCCCTCGCCCTGGGCCCCCGCGCGGTGGATGGTCAGGTAGTAGAGCCCGATGACCATGTCCTGGGTCGGCGACGTGATCGGACGACCGTGCGCCGGCGACAGGATGTTGTTGGTCGACAGCATGAGGATCCGGGCCTCGGCCTGGGCCTCCGCGGACAGCGGCAGGTGCACGGCCATCTGGTCGCCGTCGAAGTCGGCGTTGAACGCCGTGCAGACGAGCGGGTGGATCTGGATCGCCTTGCCCTCGACCAGCTGCGGCTCGAACGCCTGGATGCCGAGCCGGTGCAGCGTCGGCGCGCGGTTCAGCAGCACCGGGTGCTCGTTGATGACCTCCTCGAGCACGTCCCACACGACCGGCCGGGCCCGCTCGACCATGCGCTTGGCGCTCTTGATGTTCTGCGCGTGGTTGAGGTCGACCAGCCGCTTCATGACGAACGGCTTGAAGAGCTCGAGCGCCATCTGCTTGGGCAGGCCGCACTGGTGCAGCTTGAGCTGCGGGCCGACGACGATGACCGAACGGCCGGAGTAGTCGACGCGCTTGCCGAGCAGGTTCTGCCGGAACCGGCCCTGCTTGCCCTTGAGCATGTCCGAGAGCGACTTGAGCGGGCGGTTGCCCGGCCCGGTCACCGGACGGCCGCGGCGGCCGTTGTCGAACAGCGCGTCGACGGCCTCCTGCAGCATCCGCTTCTCGTTGTTGACGATGATCTCGGGCGCGCCCAGGTCGAGCAGCCGCTTGAGCCGGTTGTTCCGGTTGATCACGCGGCGGTACAGGTCGTTCAGGTCGGAGGTCGCGAAGCGGCCGCCGTCGAGCTGCACCATCGGGCGCAGGTCCGGCGGGATCACCGGGATGGCGTCCAGCACCATGCCCATCGGGCTGTTGCGGGTGTTGAGGAACGCCGAGACGACCTTGAGTCGCTTGAGCGCGCGGGTCTTCTTCTGGCCCTTGCCGGTCTGGATGATCTCGCGCAGCTTCTCGGCCTCGGCGTCGAGGTCGAAGCTCTCCAGCCGCTCCTTGATCGCCTGCGCGCCCATGCCGCCGCGGAAGTACTGGCCGAAGCGGTCCCGCATCTCGCGGTAGAGCAGCTCGTCGCCCTCGAGGTCCTGGACCTTGAGGTTCTTGAAGCGGTCCCAGACGTCGTCGAGGCGGGCGATCTCGTTGTCGGCGCGACGGCGGATCTGCGCCATCTCGCGCTCGGCGCCCTCGCGGATCTTGCGGCGGACGTCGCTCTTGGCGCCCTCGGCCTCGAGCTCGGCCAGGTCGGCCTCGAGCTTCTTCTGCCGGGTCTCCACGTCGTTGTCGCGACGGTTCTCGATCTGCTGCTTCTCGACGGAGATCTTGGCCTCGAGCGAGGGCAGGTCGCGGTGCCGGCGCCTCGTCGTCGACCCAGGTGATCATGTAGGCGGCGAAGTAGATGACCTTCTCGAGGTCCTTGGGGGCCAGGTCGAGCAGGTAGCCGAGCCGGCTCGGGACGCCCTTGAAGTACCAGATGTGCGTGACCGGGGCGGCCAGCTCGATGTGGCCCATCCGCTCACGCCGCACCTTGGCCCGGGTGACCTCGACGCCGCAGCGCTCGCAGATGATGCCCTTGAACCGGACCCGCTTGTACTTCCCGCAGTAGCACTCCCAGTCGCGGGTCGGGCCGAAGATCTTCTCGCAGAAGAGCCCGTCCTTCTCCGGCTTCAGGGTGCGGTAGTTGATGGTCTCCGGCTTCTTGACCTCACCGTGCGACCACTGGCGGATGTCGTCCGCGGTCGCAAGGCCGATACGCAGCTCGTCGAAGAAGTTGACGTCGAGCACTTGGTTACCTGTCTTTCGGTCGTGTCGTCATCGCTGGACGTGGGGTGGGCGCACCCGGCCGGCCGGGGACAGCCGGCGGGTCCGCCGCCCCTCAGACCTCTTCGACGCTGCTCGGCTCACGCCGGGACAGGTCGATGCCGAGCTCTTCCGCGGCACGGAAGACGTCCTCGTCGGTGTCGCGCATCTCCACGGACATGCCGTCGCTGGACAGCACCTCGACGTTGAGGCACAGCGACTGCATCTCCTTGATCAGCACCTTGAAGGACTCGGGGATGCCGGGCTCGGGGATGTTCTCGCCCTTGACGATCGCCTCGTAGACCTTGACCCGGCCCAGGACGTCGTCGGACTTGATCGTCAGCAGCTCCTGCAGGGCGTACGACGCGCCGTAGGCCTCGAGCGCCCAGACCTCCATCTCGCCGAACCGCTGGCCGCCGAACTGGGCCTTACCGCCCAGCGGCTGCTGCGTGATCATCGAGTACGGGCCGGTCGAGCGGGCGTGGATCTTGTCGTCGACCAGGTGCAGCAGCTTCAGGATGTAGATGTAGCCGACCGCGATCGGGTCCTTGAACGGCTCGCCGGTCCGGCCGTCGAACAGGTGGGCCTTGCCGTCGGAGTCGACCATCTGGTGGCCGTCCTTGTTCGGCAGGGTCGAGCCGAGCAGGCCGGTGATCTCCTCCTCGCGGGCGCCGTCGAAGACCGGCGACGCGACGACCGTCCCGGGCGCGGCGCTGCGCGCCCGCTCGGGCAGGTTGGCCGCCCAGGCCGGCTTGCCGTCGACCGCCCAGCCGGACTTGGCCGCCCAGCCGAGGTGGGTCTCCAGGACCTGGCCGACGTTCATCCGGCCGGGCACGCCCAGCGGGTTGAGCACGATGTCGACCGGGGTGCCGTCCTCGAGGAACGGCATGTCCTCGACCGGGAGGATCTTGGAGATGACGCCCTTGTTGCCGTGCCGGCCGGCCAGCTTGTCGCCGTCGGTGATCTTGCGCTTCTGGGCGACGTAGACCCGGACCAGCTGGTTGACGCCGGGCGGGAGCTCGTCGCCCTCGTCGCGCTCGAACAGGCGGACGCCGATGACCTTGCCGGACTCGCCGTGCGGGACCTTGAGCGAGGTGTCGCGCACCTCGCGCGCCTTCTCGCCGAAGATCGCGCGCAGCAGGCGCTCCTCGGGGGTCAGCTCGGTCTCGCCCTTGGGCGTGACCTTGCCGACCAGGACGTCACCGGCGACGACGTCGGCGCCGACCCGGATGATCCCGCGCTCGTCGAGGTCCGCGAGGACCTCCTCGGAGACGTTCGGGATGTCCCGGGTGATCTCCTCCGGGCCGAGCTTGGTGTCGCGGGCGTCGACCTCGTGCTCCTCGATGTGGATCGAGGACAGGACGTCGTCCTGCACCAGGCGCTGGCTGAGGATGATCGCGTCCTCGTAGTTGTGGCCCTCCCACGGCATGAACGCCACGAGCAGGTTGCGGCCGAGCGCCATCTCGCCGTCCTCGGTGCACGGACCGTCGGCGATGACCTGCCCCGCCTCGACCCGGTCGCCCTCGTCGACCAGCGGCTTCTGGTTGTAGCAGGTGCCCTGGTTGGACCGCTCGAACTTGGCCACCCGGTAGGTGCGGTGGGCGCCGTCGTCCTGGGCGACCGTGATGGAGTCGGCGGAGACCTCGGTGACGACGCCCGCGGCCTCGGCCGTGATGACGTCACCGGCGTCGACCGCCGCGCGGTACTCCATGCCGGTGCCGACCAGCGGCGCCTCCGAGCGCAGCAGCGGCACGGACTGCCGCTGCATGTTCGAGCCCATCAGCGCGCGGTTGGCGTCGTCGTGCTCGAGGAACGGGATCATCGCGGTCGCGACGGACACCATCTGCCGCGGCGAGACGTCCATGTAGTCCACGTCGGTGGCCGGGATGTAGTCGACCTCGCCGCCCTTGCGGCGGACGAGCACCCGGGACTCGCTGAACGTGTCGTCCGGGTTCAGCGGCGCGTTGGCCTGCGCGATGACGTGCAGGTCCTCCTCGTCCGCGGTCAGGTAGTCGATCTTGTCGGTGACCTGGCCGTCGGTGACCCGGCGGTACGGGGTCTCGACGAACCCGAAGGCGTTGACCCGCCCGTAGGACGACAGCGAGCCGATCAGGCCGATGTTCGGACCTTCCGGCGTCTCGATCGGGCACATCCGGCCGTAGTGGGACGGGTGCACGTCGCGGACCTCGAAGCCGGCCCGCTCGCGGGACAGGCCGCCCGGGCCGAGCGCGGACAGCCGCCGCTTGTGGGTCAGGCCGGCCAGCGGGTTGGTCTGGTCCATGAACTGCGACAGCTGGCTGGTGCCGAAGAACTCCTTGATCGACGCCACCACCGGGCGGATGTTGATCAGGGTCTGCGGCGTGATCGCCTCGACGTCCTGGGTGGTCATCCGCTCGCGGACGACGCGCTCCATCCGGGCCAGGCCGGTGCGCACCTGGTTCTGGATCAGCTCGCCGACCGTGCGCAGCCGCCGGTTGCCGAAGTGGTCGATGTCGTCGACCTCGACCAGGACCGAGTCGGTCCCGCGGCTGAACTCGGTCTCGCCGGCGTGCAGCGAGACGATGTAGCGGATCGTCGACGACGATGTCGTCGAGGGTCAGCGTGCCCTGCGCCAGCTCGAGGCCCAGGCCCAGCTTCTTGTTGACCTTGTAGCGGCCGACCTTGGCCAGGTCGTAGCGCTTCGGGTTGAAGTAGAGGTTGTCCAGCAGGGTCTGCGCGGCCTCGCGCGTGGGCGGCTCGCCCGGGCGCAGCTTGCGGTAGATGTCGAGCAGGGCGTCGTCCTGGCCGGTGGTGTGGTCCTTCTCCAGGGTCAGCCGCATCGACTCGTACTCGCCGAACTCCTCGAGGATCTTCGCGTCGTCCCAGCCGAGCGCCTTGAGCAGCACCGTGACGGACTGCTTGCGCTTGCGGTCGATCCGGACGCCGACCATGTCCTTCTTGTCGACCTCGAACTCCAGCCACGCCCCGCGGGACGGGATGATCTTGGACCCGAAGACGTCCTTGTCGGAGGTCTTGTCGACGGTCTTGTCGAAGTAGACGCCGGGCGAGCGGACGAGCTGGGAGACCACGACGCGCTCGGTGCCGTTGATGACGAACGTGCCCTTGTCGGTCATCAGCGGGAAGTCGCCCATGAAGACCGTCTGGCTCTTGATCTCGCCGGTCTCGTTGTTCATGAACTCGGCCGTGACGAACAGCGGCGCGGAGTAGGTGAAGTCGCGCTCCTTGCACTCGTCGATCGAGTTCTTCGGCGGCTCGAAGCGGTGGTCGCGGAACGACAGCGACATCGTCCCGGAGAAGTCCTCGATCGGGCTGATCTCCTCGAAGATCTCCTCGAGGCCCGACTTGGTCGGGGACGCTCAGAGCCCTCGGCGAGGGACCTGTCGACCCGGGACCTCCACTTCGTCGTTGCCGAGCAGCCAGTCGAAGCTGTCGGTCTGCAGGGCCAGGAGGTTCGGAACCTCGAGGGGCTCACGGATCTTGGCGAACGAGATGCGGCGCGTGCCGGGGATGGTGCGGGGGCTGGACGGGGCGGACGAGGCGTTGCGCGAGGCGGCCAAGTTAGCGGCTTCCTTCCGAAGGCTCGCGGGCACGGTGCGCGCATGCGAGACGCCCCGGGGCAACCTGAACGGGAGCCGCGGGTCGTCAATAGGCAGCGCAAACGGGCAGCATACCTTCTCGGCACGCTGCTGTCGAGTGGCGGGTCCCGCGCACGGACACGCTCCCGGTCTGTCGTTCGAGCCCACGCAATGCCGTTGGGGCCTTCGGGACACCTGGCACTCGCGCTGACGGTGAGGATGACCGCTCGACAGCCCCCGAGTCAAGGAACTCGACCCGATCGGCCGCGTCTTGTGGACAGAGCGAACGGGGGCTTGCCCGCTTCGTTACACGCCGGAGGCGGCCACCCGCGACAGGTGACCGCCTCCGGCGGCCGGTCGGCCAGGGCCCTCGCGGACCCCGGACGACCGGGTTCTGGGCGAGCGGGACTACTTGACGGTGACCTTGGCGCCGGCGCCCTCGAGGGCTGCCTTCGCCTTGTCGGCGGCTTCCTTGTTGACCTTCTCCAGGACGGTGGCCGGGGTCGCCGTCGACGAGGTCCTTGGCCTCCTTCAGGCCCAGGCTGGTGAGCGCCCGGACCTCCTTGATGACCTGGATCTTCTTCTCGCCGGCCGCCTCGAGGATGACGTCGAACTCGTCCTGCTCCTCGACCTCGGCCGGGGCCGCGGCGCCGCCGCCAGCCGCGGGGCGGCGGCCACGGCGACCGGGGCCGCGGCGGTGACGCCGAAGGTCGTCCTCGAACTGCTTCACGAACTCCGAGAGCTCGATCAGGGTCATCTCCTTGAACGCGTCAAGGAGGTCGTCGGTGCTGAGCTTCGCCATGTCGGCGGTCCTTCCGTACGGAACGCCCGGGCAGGTGCGCCGGGCTGGCTTGGGTGGGTGCGGTCAGCCGTGGGCGCTCAGCCCTCGGTGGTCTCCTCGGCCGTCCCGGCCGGGGAGACGGGCTCCTCGGTCGCGACGTCCTCGGCCGTGACGTGCTCGGACTGGGTGTCCTCGGACGGGATGTCTTCGGACGGCGACTCCTGGGACTGCGCTGCCTCCGTGGCGACCGCCTCGTCCTGGACCTCAGGTGCCTCGTCCTCGTGCTCGGCGGCCGCTGGGGCCGCGTCTTCCTCCTGGGCGGCCGGGGCCGCGTCGTCGACCGGCTGCGGTGCGGGCGTGCCGGCGCCGCCGCGCAGGACCGAGGGGTCCTGCTCGGCCTTCTGCCGCAGCGCCTCGATGAGCCGCGCGGTCTGGGACAGCGGGGCCGCGAACAGCGACACCGCACCGGACAGCGACGCCTTCATCGCGCCCGCGAGCTTGGCGAGCAGGACCTCGCGGGACTCGAGGTCCGCGAGCTTCCTGATCTCGTCCGGGGTCAGGGACCGGCCGTCCATGACCCCGCCCTTGATCACGAGCAGGGGGTTCGCCTTGGCGAAGTCCCGCAGGCCCTTGGCGGCCTCGACCGGGTCCCCGCTGACGAACGCGATCGCCGAGGGACCGGCGAGCAGGTCGTCCAGGCCCGAGACCGACGCCTCGCGGGCGGCGATCTTGGTCAGCGTGTTCTTCACGACGGCGTACGTGACGTTCTCGACCGAGCGAGCGCCGCAGCTCCTTGAGCTGGGCGACGGTGAGCCCGCGGTACTCGGTCAGCACGACGGCGGACGAGCTGCGGAACCCCTCCGCCAGCTCGGCGACGGCTGCTGCCTTGTCCGGCCTCGCCATGGGTGTCCTTCCGATCGGCGCCGGCGCCCCCTCGATGGGGGTCGGGGCCCGGAACGACAGACGCCCCGGCGCAGGGCGCACGGGGCGGCTCGCCCTGGACGACGGGGCGGTTCGACTCGCTCGCCTGCGTGGGCCGCCCGCGTGCGCGGGACCTTCGACCACCCCGGAGGGTGGCGACCGACGGTCTGTGGCTTGGGTGAGGGTACGGGTGCGCCCGGGCCACGGCCAAATCGGCGCCGGGCGACCCGCTCGGGTCAGCCTTGCTCGGCCTCGTCGGAGAGCAGGTTGCGGGTGCGGTTCGGGTCGACCGGGATGCCCGGGCCCATCGTCGTGGTCACGACGATCTTCTTGACGTAGCGGCCCTTGGAGGCGGACGGCTTGAGGCGGAGCACCTCGTCGAGGGCCGCCGCGTAGTTCTCGACCAGCTGGTCGTCGCCGAACGACGCCTTGCCGATGACGAAGTGCAGGTTCGCGTGCCGGTCGACCCGGAACTCGATCTTGCCGCCCTTGATCTCCGAGACCGCCTTCGCGACGTCGGCGGTGACCGTCCCGGTCTTCGGGTTGGGCATCAGGCCGCGCGGGCCGAGCACCCGGCCGAGCCGGCCGACCTTGCCCATGAGGTCCGGCGTGGAGACGACGGCGTCGAAGTCCAGCCGCCCGCCCTCGACCTCGGCGATGAGCTCGTCGGACCCGACGATGTCGGCGCCGGCGGCCTTGGCCTCCTCGGCCCGCTCGCCGGTGGCGAAGACCAGGACCCGGGCGGTCTTGCCGGTGCCGTGCGGGAGGTTGACGGTGCCGCGGACCATCTGGTCGGCCTTGCGGGGGTCGACGCCCAGGCGCATCGCGACCTCGACGGTGCCGTCGTACTTCGTGGTGCTGGTCTCCTTGGCGAGCCGGACGGCCGCCAGCGGGGTGTACAGGGAGTCGTGGTCGATCTTCTCGGCCGCGGCGGTGTAGGCCTTGCTGCGCTTCATGATCTGCTCCTCAGGTTGTTCGGGAGTCGTGGTCCGCGGACCGAAGCCGGCCCTCCCACGCTCGTGCGGTCGATGCTCAGTCAGTGACGGTGATCCCCATGGAGCGGGCGGTGCCGGCGATGATCAGCTCGGCCGCGTCGAGGTCGTTGGCGTTGAGGTCGGTCATCTTGGTCTGGGCGATCTCGCGGACCTGGGCCCGGGTGATCTTGGCGACCTTGACCTTGTGCGGCTCGGCCGAGCCCTTCTCGACACCGCCGCGGCCAGGATCATCCGCGCGGCCGGCGGGGTCTTGGTGACGAAGGTGAACGACCGGTCCTCGTACACGGAGATCTCGACCGGGATCACCTGGCCGCGCTGGGCCTCGGTCGCGGCGTTGTAGGCCTTGCAGAACTCCATGATGTTGACGCCGTGCTGGCCGAGCGCCGGACCGACCGGCGGCGCCGGCGTCGCGGCACCGGCGTTGATCTGGAGCTTGATGATCGCGGTGAGCTTCTTCTTGGGGGGCATGACCGATCCTCGTCGTTGCTGCGGGGTGCTCTGGGTTCCGGGCTTCGGGGCTAGTTCTTCTGGATCTGGGAGAACGACAGCTCGACCGGGGTCTCGCGGCCGAAGATCTCGACCAGGCCCTTGATCCGCTGGGTGTCGGCGTTGATCTCGTGGATCGTGGCCTGCAGGCTGGTGAACGGTCCGTCGATGACCGTGACCGAGTCGCCGACCTGGAAGTCCAGGACCTTGACCTCGGTCTTCTCGTGCGCCTTCTTCTCCACCGACGGGCCGAGGATGTTGACGACCTCGTCGACGGTGAGCGGCGTGGGCTGGTGGGCGTGGCCCACGAAGCCGGTCACGCCGGGGGTGTTGCGCACCGCGCCCCACGACTCGTCGGTGAGGTCCATCCGGACCAGGACGTAGCCGGGGAACTTGTTGCGGCGGACCAGCT
Organism: uncultured Actinomycetota bacterium; assembly: GCA_963711005.1. Taxonomy (GTDB): domain Bacteria; phylum Actinomycetota; class Actinomycetes; order Prado026; family Prado026; genus CAVQCJ01. The sequence continues at coordinate 718,056 of CAVQCJ010000002.1, forward strand.
TGCGCTGGCCGTTCTTGATCTCGACGACCTCTTCCTGCGGGACCTCGACCTGGTAGATGAAGTCCTCCATGTTGAGCGAGGTCGTCCGGCTCTCCACGTTGGCCTTCACCCGGTTCTCGTAGCCGGCGTAGGAGTGCACGACGTACCACTCGCCCGGCGCGGCCCGCAGCGTGTCCTTGAACGCCTCGACCGGGTCGGCCTCGGGCTCGGGCTCGGGCTCGGGCTCGGCCTCGGCAGCCTCGGCAGCATCGGCAGCATCGTCGGCCGGCTCCTCGACCGCGGCCGGCTCGACCGGCGCCTCGACGACGATCGGCTCGGCGGCCCCGTCGGACTCGGCCTGCGCCGTCGCGTCGTCGACGGGCTCGTCGCCCGGGACGGCGGAGAGCACGACGTCGTCGGAGCGGGTGGACTCGGTCACGGCAGGGCACTTCCTCGGGTCTGCTGGTGGGTCGGTGCGGGTCTGGTGGGTGCTGTCGGGATCGGAGCGCCCGGCTGGGGCGGACCGGCCGGGTGGGTCAGCCGGAGCCCCCGAAGATGATGAGGACGGCGCGGCCGAACAGGGCGTCCAGCACGGCCACGATCGCGGTGAGGCCGGAGACGAAGAACAGGACGACGATGGTGTAGGTGATCAGCTCGCGCCTGGTCGGCCAGATCACCTTGCGGAGCTCGGCGACCACCTGGCGGTAGAACAGCCCGATCCGGGCGAAGAGCCCCGGCCGGTCGGCCTTGCCGTCTGGCCCGGACCGGCCGCGCTCAGGTGTCGCGGTCGAGCCCCGCGTATCGCTCACTCGCCTCACCTGTCCCGGGTCGGCCGTCCCGGCGTCTCCGGGTCGGGTCGTTCGACGGAATCACACGGAATCACGCAGCACACCCGCACGTCGAGTGCGTCGCAGGGCCGGAGGGACTCGAACCCCCAACCACCGGTTTTGGAGACCGGGACTCTACCAATTGAGCTACGGCCCTACTCGGCGCCGGACGACCCCGAGCCGGGCCCACCCGTGCTGGCGCCGGGCACGCTTACGCAGGGGGCCGAGGCCACCGGGGGTCGAGTGTACGGCCTGCCCGACGGCCGGTCGAACCGTCGCCACGGCGGCGCGAACCCCGTGGCCGCGCGCTGGGGACCGATGGGAGGATGCGTCCGTGAGCGCCCCCACCGCAGCCGACCCCGGCCCGAGCCTGGGCCCCGCCCCGCCGACCCGACGTCGCGTCTCGGCGCGCATCGGCGGCATCGCCGAGTCGGCCACGCTGGCTGTCGACGCCAAGGCCAAGGCCCTCAAGGCCGCCGGCCGGCCGGTGGTCGTCTTCGGGGCCGGCGAGCCGGACTTCCCCACCCCGGACCCGATCGTCGAGGCCGCGGTCGGCCGCGTGCCGCGACCCGCGCTGGCACCGCTACACCCCCGCGGGCGGCCTGCCCGAGCTCAAGGCCGCCATCGCCGTCAAGACCCTGCGGGACAGCGGCTACGCCGTCGACGCCGCGCAGGTGCTGGTGACCAACGGGGGCAAGCAGGCGCTCTACAACGCCTTCGCCACGCTGCTCGACCCGGGCGACGAGGTCCTGCTGCCGGCGCCGTACTGGACGACGTACCCGGAGTCGATCCGGCTCGCCGGCGGTGTCCCGGTCGAGGTGCCGACCGACGAGACGACAGGGTTCATGACCTCGGTCGAGCAGCTCGAGCGGTACGTGACCCCGGCGACGAAGATGCTCGTGTTCGTCTCCCCGTCGAACCCGACCGGGGCGGTGTACCCGCCCGAGCAGGTCGCGACCATCGGGCGCTGGGCGGCCGAGCGCGGGCTGTGGGTGGTCACCGACGAGATCTACGAGCACCTGGTCTACGGCGACGCGCGGTTCAGCTCGATGCCGACCCTGGTCCCGGAGCTGGCGGACCGGTGCGTCGTGGTCAACGGCGTCGCCAAGACGTACGCCATGACCGGCTGGCGGGTCGGCTGGCTGATCGGTCCCAAGGACGTCGTCACCGCGGCCGCGAACCTGCAGTCGCACGCGACGTCCAACGTCGCCAACGTCTCGCAGGTGGCCGCGCTGGCCGCCGTCTCCGGCGACCTGACCGCGGTGGCCGGGATGCGCGCGGCGTTCGACGTCCGGCGCCGGACGATGGTCGCGATGCTCAACGAGGTCGAGGGCTTCACCTGCCCGACCCCGGAGGGCGCGTTCTACTGCTTCCCCTCGGTCAAGGCCGCGCTCGGGGTCGAGCTGCGCGGGCAGCGGCCGCAGACGTCCGCCGAGCTGGCCGCGCTCATCCTGGACGAGGTCGAGGTGGCCGTCGTCCCGGGCGAGGCCTTCGGCGCGCCCGGCTACTTCCGGCTGTCGTACGCCCTCGGCGACGACGACCTGGTCGAAGGCGTCAGCCGCATCCAGCGGCTCATGGCCGAGGCGCGGGCCTGACCGGCCGCGACCTGCGGGGGCTCCCGAAGGCCCACCTGCACCTGCACTTCACCGGCGCCATGCGGCGTCCGACCCTGCTCGACCTGGCCGCCGAGCACGGCGTGCGGCTGCCCGAGGCGCTCGCCTCGTACCACCCGTTGCACCTGAGCCCGGACGAGCGGGGCTGGTTCCGGTTCCAGCGGCTGTACGACACCGCCCGCTCGGTGCTTCAGCGCGAGGACGACGTCCGCCGGCTGCTGCGCGAGGTGGCCGCCGACGAGCGGGCCGACGGGTCCGGCTGGCTGGAGATCCAGGTCGACCCGAGCGGGTACGCGGGGCTGTTCGGCGGGGTGACGGCCTTCACCGAGCTCGTGCTCGACGCCGCGGCGGACGCGTCGGCGCACACCGGCGTGGGGATCGGCATCGTGATCGGGGCGAACCGCACCAAGCACCCGCTGGAGGCCCGCACCCTGGCGCGCCTCGCCGCGCAGTACGCAGGACGCGGGGTCGTCGGCTTCGGCCTGGGCAACGACGAGCGCCGGGGCCGGGCCGAGGACTTCGAGGCGGCGTTCCGGATCGCCGGCCGAGCCGGTCTGCTCGCGGTGCCGCACGGCGGCGAGCTGGCCGGCTCCGCAGAGCGTCCGCGCCTGCGTCGAGGCGCTCGGTGCGCACCGGGTCGGGCACGGCATCCGCGCCACCGAGGACCCCCGGGTCGTCGACCTGCTGGGCAGGACCGGGGTGACCTGCGAGGTCTGCCCGGCCTCCAACCTCGCCCTCGGGATCTACCCGGAAGCGTCCGCGGTGCCGTTGCGCGGCCTGCTCGACGGCGGCGTCCAGGTCGCCCTCGGCGCCGACGACCCGTTGCTGTTCGGCTCGCGGCTCACCGACCAGTACGTGCTGGCCAGGGACGCGCTCGGGCTCGACGACGCTGCGCTGGCGGGGCTGGCCGCAATGTCGGTCCGGGCGAGCACGGCACCCGAGCCGGTCAGGGCGCGGCTGCTGGCCGGCATCGAGGCCTGGCTCGCGGCCCCCTGACGCCGCCGCGGCCCCGCCCGGTCACCGTCGTCAGGCGCGCGGCGGTGGGATGCCGCCCGGCGGTGCGGTGCGGAGCAGCCACACCGGGTTGCCGCAGCCGATGACGGTGCCGTCCTTGGCCAGGACCTGGACCCGGTAGAACCGCGACGTGGTCGTGTCCACGCTGGTGGTGGCTACCCCGCCGGAGAACGCCGACGGCGCGAGGGTCGTCACGACCGACGTCCCCGGGTCCTGGGCGCCCGCGTAGTCCACCGGGCCGGACACCAGCTGGACACTGCTCCCGGTGGGCAGGTTGGCCGCCCAGATCGACAGCGACCGGGTGGCCTTGGTGGCGACCGACACCCCGCCCATGCGGACCGTCCCGTCCACGAGCAGGTCGGTCTCGCCGCCGGGCCACTTGCCCAGGTGTGCGGCGTAGGCCCGGCCGCCGGACAGCCCGGCCAGGATGTCCGCCTCGGCGCGCGACGCCGCCCACAGACCGGTGAAGAAGCCGTTCTTGAGCGTGTTCCAGTGCAGGCCGCCGTGGTCGTCGTTGGTGCCGTTGGCGGTCAGGAAGGTGCCGTTGCGGGCGAACGTGTCGAACAGGTCGATGTGGGTCGCCGCGTCGACGTTCCCGCGCAGGAGGTAGCCCACCTCGAGGATGTCCACGCCGTAGTCGTGCACGCCCTGGAGCTGGGCGAAGACCTGGCGCCGCAAGGTCGTGCGGCCGGCGGCGCTGAGCAGCGGCCCGGTGTTGAAGCCGAACGGGTGGTTGAGGGAGATCACCCCGTGCCGCGCGTGCACGTCGGCGACGATCGCCTCGAAGAGCTGGTCGGAGCCGGTCGGCAGGTGCGCGTAGTCCGGGAAGTACTGCGGGATTCCGAACGGGTTCATGTGCGGCAGCGGCTCGCCCACCTCGATGCTGGCGCGAACGGTCAGGTTCGGGAACCGCGGCTGGTACTGGGCGATCAGCGCCGCCTGGTTCGCGGCGACGGACGCCGGCGCGTTCTGGGTGCGGACGAACGTCACGCCGGCCACCCGGACGTCGGCGACCGAGCCCTTCTTCGGGCTCTTGGCCGCGAACGACACGCCGTACATGGCGTTGTCCATCGGGAGCATGGTCGGCCACAGCGCCGCGACGTCGGTCTCCGGGGACAGGCGCTGGACCGACCCGGCGGCCGGCGTCGACGCGGCGACGACCCCCCGCAGCCCGCCGTTCTCGGTGAACCGCGACGGCGTCGCCACCCCGAACCGGTACACCAGCTGGTAGTTGCCGGCCGGCCGGCCGCTCGCTGCCGGGTGGTAGCTCAGGTCGACGACCACCTCGTACGTGGCACCGCCGCTGAGCGCCGCCGAGGTGACCGTGTGCTGGAGCGTCTGGCCGGCGATCGAGGTGCGCAGCCGGTTGAACGCCAGCGGCTTGGGCTGCAGCGCCAGCGTCACCGCTGCAGCGGTGGTGGCCGACGAGCTCTCGGCCAGGACGCGGAACCCGCCGCCGCTCGTCGTGGACGCCTGCTGCGCCAAGGCTCCCGTCGTGCTGCGGACCCAGGCGCTGGGCGGCAGCGCGGTGATGTAGTTGGTGGCGGTCGACCGGAAGTCGTGGTCGGTCATGTAGAGCACGTCCAGCGCGTTGGCCGCAGCCTGGGCGAACTGGGCCTCCCAGCTCGCAAGGCCCTCGGACCAGCTGGCGTGGACGTGCATGGCCAGCCGCAGCGCGCTGGTCCCCGTGAACGGGCTGGCCGCCGCCACGCCGCCGGCCTCCGGCAGCCACAGCGCGCCGGGGGTCAGCAGACCGGCCGCCGCGACGGCGCCGGCGCCGAGGAACTCGCGCCGGGACCACGGCTCGGTCGCGGCGGCCTCGTCGGCGAATGCGGCGAAGTCGTCGACCGGCGTCCGCGGGTCGTGCGGGCGGCCGTGCGAGTGGTTGTGCGGGTGGTCGTGGTCCACGGCATCCTCCCCTGCGCATCCCCCTCGCATCCTGACGCAGGAGTCAGCCATCGCACCAGGCTTCGGCCTAGGCGTTCGGGATCGCGCACCCCACCAGCACGGGCTCGGGCGTCAGCGTGATCCCGAAGCGGTCGCGGACGCCGGCGACGATCTCGCCGGCCAGGGCCAGCAGCTCGGCGGTCGACGCTCCGCCGCGGTTCGTCAGCGCCAGCGTGTGCCGGGTCGAGATGCGGGCGTCGCCGTGGCCGTACCCCTTGCCGAAGCCGGCCTGCTCGATGAGCCATGCGGCCGAGACCTTCACGCGCCCCGCCGGCGCCGGGTAGCGCGGCGCCTGCGCCGGCAGGGCGGCCAGGACCGGCCCGTCGGCGGGCAGCACCGGGTTGGTGAAGAACGAGCCCGCGCTGCGCATGTCCGGGTCGGTCGCGACGGGGTCGATCACCATCCCCTTCGCCCGGCGCAGGCCGAGCACGGCGGCGCGGACCTGCTCCGGCGGCGCGCCCGAACCGACCGGCACCTCCAGGGTCCTGGCCAGCTCGGCGTACCTGACCGGCTGCGCGCCCTTGGTCAGGTGCAGGGTCACGGCGAGCACGACGAACCGAGGGTCCGCCTTGAACCGGCTGTCCCGGTAGCCGAACCCGCACTCGCCGGCCGCGAGCTCACCGACCTCGCCGGACCTCCGATCCAGGACCCGCACAGAGCGCACGACCGCCGACACCTCCTGGCCGTACGCGCCGACGTTCTGGATCGGGGTGGCGCCGGCCAGGCCGGGGATGCCGGACAGGGCCGCCAGCTCTCCGTAGCCGCCGTCCACCGTCCCGGCCACCACGTCGTCCCAGGGCTCACCGGCGGCGAGGGTCAGCTCGAGAGCTCCGTCGCCGGACGTGCGCTTGTCTATGCGCCGGGTGCCGACCCGGACGACGGTGCCGGGGAAGCCCTCGTCGGCCACCACGAGGTTGGAGCCGCCGCCGACCAGCAGCACCGGCGTCCCGGCAGCGTCCAGGGAACGGACCAGGTCCACCAGCTCGGCCTCGGTCTGCGGCCGCACGACCTCCCGGGCCGGGCCGCCCAGGTGCAGGGTCGTGAGGTCGGCGAGCCGGCCACCGCTGGTCTCCTGCACGGGACCGAGCCTAGGGCCGCGGTGCCAGCAGCCCGGTCCGCCCGCGGAAGCGGCGCAGCATCCGCTGGTACGTCCGCCGCGACTCGCGGTCGCGGACGTCCGGGTCGCTGTCATGGAAGCCCCGGTGCCGCTCCGCGTGGCACGGCAGATCGGCCGCGGGAACGACCAGCCGCCCGCCCTGCTCGCGCAGCGCCAGCGACCACTCCAGGTCGGCGTTGCGGTAGAAGCCGGCCTTCGGGTGCGGCGGGGCGGTCATGGCCGCCCGGGTCCGGACGGCGAACAGGTACCCCAGCAGCGCGTCGACCTCGCCCGGTCTGGCCGGCCGCACCGAGCGCCACTCGTCGTCGGTGTCCACGAGCACGCCCTGCCAGCCGGCCGCGGTTACCGAAGGGTCGGCGTCCAGCACGTCCAGCAGGGGGGTGAGGGCATCGCCGTCCAGCACCACGCTCAGGTCCATGACGACGTGCGCCGGTGCCGGGTCCAGTCGCAGCAGCGCGGTCCGGGACAACCCCCAGCCGGGCCGACCACCGCCGCCGGCGACGTGCCAGGCCTCGACCCGCCCGGGGTCGGCGGCGGCCAGCTCGTGCAGGACCATCCCGGCCCCGTCGACGTCGCCGAGGTCGAGGGCCGAGACGACGACCCCCGGCGGGAGATGCTCGAGGAGGGCGCTGACGCAGCGACGCAGGTCGTCGGGCCAGCCGTCGACCAGCAGCCCGACCGTCGCCCGCCGGGCCGGCACCGGACCGGGCGGGCGACGCAGGTCGTCGAGCCGGTCCGCGACCGGGAACGCCGCGGACGCACGGGCCGGCGTCAACAGGTACCCCTCCGGCCGGAGGCTCGCGGAGACGTCCTCCACCCGCCAGCCGGCCGCCTCGATGCGGCCCCGCAGGTCGTCGGCAGTCGCGAAGTCACGGGCGGCGCGGGCCGCCGCGCGCTCGCGGACCAGCCGGAGGACGTCCTCGGGCGGGCTCGCAGGGGCTGCTGCGGCCGGTCCAGGCCCGCCGCCGGTCATGCCAGCCGGACCACCGCACGCGCCTGACCGAGCACCTTCTCCTCGCCGGATCGGGCCACTAGGTCGACGCGCACCAGGCCGCCGTCCAGCTTGGCCGCGACGGTCCCGGTCACCTCGACGGACGCGCCGGTGTCGTCGTCCGGCACGACGACCGGACGGGTGAACCGCACGCCGTACTCGACCACCGCACCGGGGTCACCGGCCCAGTCGGTGACCACCCGGACCGCCTCGGCCATGGTGAGCATGCCGTGCGCGATCACGTCGGGGAGCCCCACCGAGCGGGCCGCCCGTTGGTTCCAGTGGATGACGTTGTAGTCACCGGAGGCACCGGCGTACATGACCAGGCGCAGCCGGGTCAGAGGGAACGACTGGGCGGGCAGCTCGGTGCCCACCTCGACCTCCGAGTAGCGCACGACGGCAGCCACGCCTCAGCCCTCCGTCTCGGCCGTGCCGCGCGCGACGACCGTGGAACGGGCGGTGCAGACCAGCTCGCCGTCGACGGTGGACACCTCGGCGCGCAGCGTCAGCAGGTCGTTCCCGGCGGCCGAGCGGATCTTCTCCACCGCCGCGACCACGACGAGCCGGTCGCCGGCGCAGATCGGCCGCTCGTACGCGAAGGACTGCTCGCCGTGGACGACCTTGGAGTAGTCCAGCCCGAGCTCGGGGTCGAACATCACCTGCGCGGACGCGCGCGAGGTGAGCACCACCGCGAACGTCGGCGGGGCGACGACGTCGGGGTGGCCGAGCGCACGCGCCGCCGCAGCCGACCGGTACGCCGGGTTGGGGTCCCCCAGCGCGTGCGCGAACTCGCCGATCTTCTCCCGCGAGACGAGGTACGGCTCAGTCGGCGGGTAGGTGCGGCCGACGAAGCCCTGGTCGAGCGGCATCAGCCCATCCCTCCGAGCTGCCCGCCGGTCACCGGGATGGTGACGCCCGAGACGAAGTCGGCGTCCCCGGACACCAGGAACGCGTGCACGTTCGCGATGTCCTCGGGCTGCCCGAACCGCCCGAGCGAGATGAGGGCCAGGGACATCTGCCGCATCTCCTCCGGGATCCCGACGTCCGCCCCGGGCTGCTTGGCCGCGGTCATCCGCGTCTCGACGAAGCCGGGCGCCACCGCGTTCACGTTGATGTTGAACGGTCCGAGCTCGCGCGCGAGGGTCTTGGTGGTCGAGATGATCGCGCCCTTCGCGGCCGTGTAGTTGTACTGCCCGGGGTTGCCGGTGAAAGCCACCACCGACGAGGTGAAGGTGATCTTGCGGTGGTACCGCGGCCGGCCGTCCGCGGCGATCTCCGCCTTGGCCACCTCGCGCAGGTAGGGCATGGCCGCGAGGGTGGCGTGGAAACCGGTCTTGAAGTTCACGTCGAAGGCGAGCCCGAACAGGTCGTCGTCGAGGTTGTGGAACATCTTGTCCCGGGTGATCCCGGCGTTGTTGACCAGGATGTCCAGCTTGCCGTGCTGCGCCACCGTCGAGCCGACCAGCTCACGGGCGGCGGCCAGGTCGACGGGGTCGAAGATCCCGACGGACGCCTCGCCGCCGGCGGCCGCGATCAGCTCGGCGGTCTCGTGCGCGGGCTCGGCGTCCACGTCGTTGACGACCACCACGGCACCGTCGGCGGCCAGCCGCAGCGCGGTCGCCCGGCCGATCCCGCGGCCGGCGCCGGTCACGATGGCCACCCTGTCGTCCAGCCGTCCCATCCGGTCCCCTCTTCGCTCACCGAGCGCCACCCGAATGTGGCGGCCGCCCGGCGACGCTAACGCACGAAGGCCGCCCCCAGCATCGGGGACGGCCTCGGGGCGCGGCGTAGCCGCGGGAGGTTCAGCAGGTCGGGGTCAGCGGGTCTCTTTGTGGACCGTGTGCTTGTTGCAGAACGGGCAGTGCTTGCTCAGCTCGATCCGGTCGGGGTCGTTGCGCCGGTTCTTCTTGGTGATGTAGTTGCGGTGCTTGCAGTCCTGGCACGCCAAGGTGATCTTGGGACGGACGTCGGTCTTGGCAGCCACTGGACGCTCCTGCTCGCTACGTGCACGACGGGGACAACCGCAGCAGGGTAGCCGCGGCCTGACGACGAGGGGAAATCCGGACGGGTAGCGGAGGCCGGACTCGAACCGGCGACACAGCGATTATGAGCCGCTTGCTCTGACCACCTGAGCTACTCCGCCGCAGGCGGTCACCCTACCGGCCTCGTCGACGGGGGCGAAAACGCCTTGTCGCCGGTGGACATTCCCACCCCGCCCCGCTCAGTCGACGAGGCGGGTGCCGTCGCTGGCGGTGAGGACCCGGAACGCGGCCGTCAGCCGGGCGGTCACGGGGCCCGGGCTCCCGGCCCCGACGAGGCTGCCGTCGACCGAGACCACCGGGACCAGCTCGCCCATCGTCCCGGTCACGAAGACCTCGTCCGCGCGGCGCAGCTCGGCCGGCGACAGGTCGTCGACCTCGTACGGGATCGGCTCGCGGGCCAGCAGCTCCAGCACGACCGCCCGGGTGATGCCCTCCGGGCAGGCCCGGGTGGTGGGGGTCCGCACGACCCCGCCGGCGACCAGGAAGACGTGCGTGGCGTTGGTCTCGGCGACGAAGCCGCGGCCGTCCAGCAGCAGCGCGTCGTCGGCCCCGGCGGCGTTCGCCTCGATCTTGGCCAGGATGGAGTTGATCAGGTTGTTGTGGTGGATCTTGGGGTCGAGGACGTCCGGGCCGGGTCGCCGCACCGACGCCGTCACCAGCGTGATCCCGGCGCTGTCGTACACCGGCGGCTTGTGCTCGGCCACGACGATCAGCGTCGGACCGGCCTGGTTGAGCCTGGGGTCCATCCCGCTGGTGATCTTGACGCCGCGGGTCAGCGTCAGCCGTACGTGCACGCCGTCGCGCATCCCGTTCGCCGTGAGCGTCCTGGCGATCTCGGCCGTGATCGCGTCGTCGTCGGGGATCTCGGCGAACGCCAGCGCGCGGGCCGAGCGGCGCAGCCTGGCCAGGTGCTCGGTGAGGCGGAACACCCGGCCCTCGTAGACCCGCAGGCCCTCCCACACCGCGTCGCCGCCCTGCACGACCGAGTCGAAGGCCGACACGTGCGGCTCGTCGCGGTGCCGGAGCACGCCGTCGACGTTGACCAGCAGGTCCCGGTTGCGCTCGTCGAAGGTCTGCAGCATGCCCGGAGCCTAGGACGGCTCCCGGGCCTGGATGCGGTGCGGCCGGAGCTCGTCGTAGTACGGCCGGCAACGCTCCAGCAGGCCGGCCAGGTGGTCGGGCACCTGCGCCGGCGCGGTGGACGGCGGCCCGAAGCCGGTCGACGCCTGCACCGCCGCGTACCAGTGCGAGGCCCACACGCCGTCGGTGGGACGCGGGCCGGGCGACCAGGACAGCATCCGCTCGTCGAAGTCGAGACCGAGCCGGGCGCACAGCGCAGCCAGCACGGCCGCCGGGTCGGCGAGGACGTCGGCGGCGTCGACCACCGGGGGCGCAGTGCCGAGGGCGTCCGAGCACCGCCGGAAGATCTCCGCCTGCTGGGGGAACCCCAGGTCCTCCAGCGTCGGCTCACCGCGGACCCGCGCGTACGAGGCGACGACATCGGCCGGGTCGCGGATGAGGAAGGCGTTGGTCACCTCGTCCAGCCAGTCGCGACCGGTCTCCGGCAGCAGGTGGTGGGTCATGTGCTTCTGGTACTGCACGGCCCGCCCGCCCGGCACCGGGCCGACCAGCGCCGCAGTGACCCGCCGCCAGTCGTCGTCCTGGGCCGCGAGGATGTCGTCGCGCCCGGGGTGGTCCAGGCCGGTGCTGCGCAGGTACGCGGCGTACAGCGGCTCGTCGACCACCACCGTGTCCGGCCGGTTGCCGAACGAGCGCATCATCGCGGTGGAGATGTTGCGCGGCCCGGACCACATCGCGATGTGGGTCGTGGGAGCCCCTTTACGGAATCGAACCGTAGACCTTCTCCTTACCATGGAGACGCTCTGCCGACTGAGCTAAAGGGGCGCTGGTGGAGCACGGCGAGAACCGTCCAGAGGGTACACGGAGCCCGCGGCGGAGGGCGAAGGCGTAGACCCGAGCGAGGGCCCGGGCCCCGGTCGAGGACTCGTACCAGGGCCCGGGACCGGGCGCGTGGCGGGTGAAGGATTCGAACCTTCGTAGGCTAAGCCGACGGATTTACAGTCCGCTCCCATTGGCCGCTCGGGCAACCCGCCGCTGAGCGGGTGGAACAATAGCGCACACCGAGCGCGCACCCGTACCACCATCCCAGACGAGGGAACCATGGCCGACTCCAGCTTCGACATCGTCTCCAAGGTCGACCGACAGGAGGTCGACAACGCCCTCAACCAGGCCGCCAAGGAGATCGCCCAGCGCTACGACTTCAAGAACGTCGGCGCCTCGATCGCCTGGTCCGGCGACAAGGTCGCGATGAGCGCGACGTCCGAGGAACGGGTCAAGGCCGTCCTGGACGTCTTCAGGGACAAGCTGGTCAAGCGCGGCGTCTCGCTGAAGGCGCTGGACGCCGGCGAGCCGCAGGTCTCGGGCAAGGAGTACAAGATCAGCGCCGACCTCAAGCAGGGCCTGTCGCAGGAGGCCACCAAGAAGATCGGCAAGATCATCCGCGACGAGGGGCCGAAGAACGCCAAGGTTCAGGTCCAGGGCGAGGAGCTGCGGGTCTCGTCCAAGAGCCGCGACGACCTGCAGGCCGTCATCGCCCTGCTCAAGGACAAGGACCTCGAGTACGCCCTGCAGTTCACCAACTACCGCTGAACCTGCGCGACAGGGCTGGGCCGGTCAGGACTGGAGCTGGCGGGCCAGGTCCTGCAGCCGGGCGATCCGCTCCGGGATCGGCGGGTGCGTCGAGAACAGCTGCGACATCCCCTGGACGTTGAACGGGTTCGCGATCATCAGCGCCGACGTCGTCTGCACATCGGGCGTCGGCTTGAGCGGGCGAGCGGCGGTACCGGCGTCGAGCTTGGCCAGCGCAGACGCCAGGGCCAGCGGGTCGTGGGTGAGCATCGCGCCGGACTGGTCGGCCTGGTACTCGCGGGAGCGGCTGATCGCCAGCTGGATCAGCCCGGCCGCGACCGGGCCGAGGATCGCCACCAGCAGCACGCCGACCATGTTCCCGTCGCGGTCGTCGCGGCTGCCACCGCCGAGGAACGGCAGGAAGTACGCCAGCTGGGCCAGGAACATGATCACTGTCGCCAGCGCGGCGGCGACCGACGAGATCAGGATGTCGCGGTTGTAGACGTGCGCCAGCTCGTGGCCGAGGACGCCGCGGAGCTCGCGCTCGTCGAGCAGCGTGAGGATTCCCTCGGTGCAGCACACGGCGGCGTTCTCCGGGTTGCGGCCGGTGGCGAAGGCGTTCGGCGCGTCGGTCGGGGACACGTACAGACGGGGCATCGGCTGCCCGGCCGCCGTCGACAGCTGCTGCACGACGCGGTACATCACCGGCTGCTGGTGGGAGTCGACCTCGTACGCCTTCATCGAGCGCAGGGCGAGCTTCGCGCTGTTGAAGTACGCGTACCCGTTGGTGCCGAGCGCGATCACGAACGCGATGGCCAGGCCCTTGGGCCCGCCGATCAGCGCCCCGGCCACCATGATCAGCGCCGAGAGCGACGCGATCAGGACCGCGGTCTTGAGTCCGTTGCGATAGCTGTGCACGTACGTCCCTGCCTCCCGTGCCGGCCGCGGGGTGCGACCGGTCGACGACGAGCCTTTGACCGGCGTCGTACCGGCTGAACGAGCCGGAGCGGCACCAGTGTTCCCCGGCCGCCTGAGAACCGGCTGAACGGCTCAGGGTCCGAGCAGCCCGAGGACGAGGGCCGGGGCCGCCGAGAGCACCACCGAGACCGCGAGGGTCAGCCCGACCGCCCAGCGGGTCCCGCCGGGGGCCCGCACCGGACCGGCGACCGCGACCGCCGAGCCCTCCGGGGCGGCGAACAGGATCGCGGCGAACCGCAGGTAGTACGCGAGGCCGATCACGCTCGCGACGGCGGCCAGCACGGCGAGCCACCCGCTGGTCGAGCGGACCGGGACCTCGAGCACGCGGACCTTGGTGACCAGCCCCACCAGCCCCGGTGGCAGCCCCGCCAGGCAGGCGAGGAAGAAGGCCAGCGGGAGGCCGAGCGCCGGACGGGTCCTGGCCAGCCCGCGCAGGTCGTCCAGCCGCAGCGAGGCCGTGGTCCGGCCGGGCGGGGCGGCCGCGGCGACCACCGCGAACGCGCCGAGGTTCATGGCGGCGTAGGCCGCCAGGTAGGCGACGGCCGCGGCGGCGGCCAGCCCACCCGGTCCGCCGAGCGCCGCCGAACCCGCGGCCGCGACCGGCAGCAGCAGGAAGCCGGCCTGCGCCACCGACGACCAGGCCAGCAGGCGGACCACCGAGCGCTGCCGCAGCGCGCCGAGGTTGCCGACCAGCAGGGTGCCCGCGGTCAGCACCGCGACGGCCGGCGCCCAGGTGCTCGAAGCCGGGGCGAACCCGACGAGGGTGACCGCGAGCAGCGCCACCAGCCCGGCGCCCTTGGACACGACCGACAGGTAGCCCGCGACCGGCAGCGGCGCCCCCAGGTAGGTGTCCGGGGCCCAGGCGTGCAGCGGCACCGCCGCGAGCTTGAAGGCGGGGGCCGCCAGCACGAGCACCAGCCCGGCCAGCACGAGCGGCTGCCGCACGCCGGCGTGCGCGAGCGCGGTCGCGGTCCGCTGCAGGAACAAGGTGCCGGTCCCGGCGTAGACGAAGGCCACCCCGAGCACGGTCACCGCGGTCGCGACGACCGACATCAGGAAGGCGGTGAGCGCGGCCTGGGCCGCCTGCTGGTCACGGCGCAGCGCCACCAGCGCGAACGACGGCAGCGAGACCAGCTCGAGGGCGACGACCAGCGTGGCCAGGTCCCGGGCCGCCGCGACCGTCGCGGCGCCCGCCACCGACGACAGCAGGAGGAAGTGCAGCTCGCCGGGCGGCAGCGACCGCTCGGCCGCCGACAGGAGCACGACGATCCCGGCCCCGGCGATCAGCACCAGCTGGACCGACACCGCGAGCTGGTCGGCGACGTACGAGCAGGCCACCGGCGACCCCGGCAGCGGCGGCGCGCAGAAGGTCTCGCGGGAGCCGTCTCGCAACGGCACAAGCGCGAGCAGGGCCACGGCCACGGTCCCGAACGACACGGCCGCCACCAGCACCGGCCGGCGCGGCAGCGCGAGGTCGACCAGCAGCGTGAGCAGCGCGCCGACCGCGAGCACGATCACCGGCGCGAGCGCGGCATAGTCCAGGCTCTGGATGGTCACCGGCCCACCCCGAGCAGGCCGGTCACGACCGGGTTCGACAGACCGAGCAGCACCCCGGGCAGCACTCCGAGCAGCACGGCGAGCGCGGCCAGCGGCAACCATGCCGTGGCCTCGGCCGCGTCCACGTCGCGGACCGGCGGCCCGGTGCCGTCGCCCTGGTCCACCCGGCGCACGACCCGCAGCAGGTAGTACGCGGTCAGCACGGTGCCGCCGGCGGCCAGCCCGAGCAGCACCAGGAACAGCGAACGGTGCAGCCCGGCCGCCGGCCGGAACGCTCCCGCCATCGCCAGGAACTCGCCCCAGAACCCGGCCAGCCCGGGCAGGCCCAGGCTGGCCACCGCGGCCAGCGCCACCAGCCCGCCCAGCCGCGGAGCCCGGGCGTACAACGACCGCGGCAGCTCGCCCAGGTCGGTGGTCCCGTGCCGGTCCTTCACCCCGCCGACCAGGAAGAACAGCAGCCCGGTGATCACCCCGTGCGCGATGTTGGCGTACAGGGCGCCGTTGAGCCCGATCGGCGTGAGCGTCGCGATCCCCAGCAGCACGAAGCCCATGTGGCCGACCGACGAGAACGCGACCAGCCGCTTGAGGTCGCGCTGGGCCAGGCAGGCGAACGACCCGTAGACGATCCCGACGACGCCGAGCGCACCCAGGTACGGCGCGACCGCGGACGCGCCCTGCGGCAGCACCGGCACCGCGATCCGCACCATGCCGTACGTGCCCATCTTCAGCAGCACGCCGGCGAGCAGGACCGAGCCCACCGTCGGCGCCGCCGTGTGCGCGTCCGGGAGCCAGCTGTGCAGCGGCCACATCGGGGCCTTGACCGCGAGGCCGACTCCGATCGCCAGGATCGCGACCAGCTGCACCGTCCGGGACATGCCGGCGCCGCCGCGCTCGGACAGCAGCACGAAGTCAGTGGTCCCGGTGCGCGCCCAGACCAGCAGGAAGCCCAGCAGCATCACGACCGAGCCGAGCACCGTGTACAGGATGAACGTGGTCGCGGCGCGAACCCGTCCGTGCCCGCCCCAGACGGCGATGACGAAGTACATCGGGGCCAGCACGACCTCGAAGAACACGAAGAACAGCAGCAGGTCCTGGGCGAGGAAGGTGCCGAGCAGCCCGACCTCGAGCAGCAGCACGAGCCCGACCAGTGCCCGCGGGCGGCCGGGGTCGGGCAGGTGCCGGACGGTGTAGGCCGCGCACAGCGCCGTGAGCAGCGTGGTGAGCACGACGAGCGGCAGCGAGATCCCGTCGACGCCGAGGTGGAACCGCAGCCCCAGCTGCGGCACCCAGGCCGTGTCGACCACGCCCTGCAGGCGGCGCGGGTCGGCTCGGTCGAAGCCGGCGGCCAGCGCGACCGACACGGCGAGCGCGGCCCCGGTGACGACGACGCCGAACCGTTGCGCCCACGCATCCGCGCGCCGACCCGCCAGCAGCAGCACCAGCGCGCCGGCGGCCGGCAGCACCAGGACGGCGACGACCAGCGCCGAGAGCCCGTTCATGCCCACATCACCACGACCGCGACGACCAGCAGCACCGAGACGCCGGCGAGCGCACCGGTCAGGTACGACTGCGCGTTGCCGCTCTGCAGCCGGCGCAGCCCGAAGGCCGCGCGCACGGTCACGCCACCGCTGCCCTGGACCGCCCCGGAGACGAGCTCGTCGTCGGCGCGCACCACGGCCCCGGCGAGCACCCGCAACGGCCGGATCAGCACCCGGTCGTACAGGGCGTCGACGCCGAAGCCGGACTCGAGCGCCGGCCGCAGCCGGCCCAGGGCCGCGACCGGGTCGGCGTCCGGCGCCGGTCGCCACCGGAGCCAGACGGCGCCGGCGCCGAGCGCCACGAGCGCCAGCGAGAGCACCGCTGTCGCGAGGTTCGGGGTCAGCGCCGCCATCGGCCCGACCGGGCCGAGCCAGGTCGGCAGCCAGTCGGCGGACAGCGCCAGCACCCCCAGCCCCGCCGCCGGCACGGCCAGCACCAGCAGCGGCCAGCGCATCAGCGCCGGCGCCTCGTGCGGTACGCCGGTCCCCCGGTAGTCGCCGGCGAACGTCATCAGCAGCAGCCGCGCGCTGTACGCCGCCGTCACCGCGACCGTGGTCAGCGCGGACACCAGGACCAGCCACCCGACCCACGTCGCCGTCGCGGGCACCTCGCCCCGGGCGGCCCGTTCCGCGGCCGACACCACCGACTCCTTGGAGAAGAAGCCGGCCAGCGGCACCACGCCCGCACCGGAGGCGAGCGCGATCGTCATGGTCACGGCGGTCACCCGCATCGGCCGGGCCAGGCCGCCCATCCGGGTCATGAGGTTCGACCCGACCGCGTGGATGACCGCACCGGCGGCCAGGAAGCCGCAGCGCCTTGAACGCCGCGTGCACCAGCAGGTGGTAGAGCGCCGCGTCCCGCCCGCCGCAGGCCAGCGCGCCGATCATGTAGGCGAGCTGGCTGACGGTCGAGTACGCGAGGACGCGCTTGATGTCGTCCTGCGCCAGCGCGGCCAGCGCCGCGCCCAGCATGGTGATCGCGGCGACGACGCCGAGCACCGCGAGCGCCGTCGGCGACGCCAGGAACACCGGGTAGAGCCGCGCCACCGCGAACACCCCGGCGGCGACCATCGTCGCGGCGTGGATCAGCGCCGAGACCGGCGTCGGGCCGGCCATCGCGTCCGGCAGCCAGACGTGCAGCGGGAACTGCGCGGACTTGCCGACGACGCCGGCGCCGAGCAGCAGCGCGGCGGCGGTCACCGTCCCGGCGGACAGGTGCGGCACGGCGGCGAGCACGTCGGCGATGCGGAAGCTGCCGGCGGACCAGCCGAGCACGATCACCCCGACGACGAAGCCGGCGTCCCCGAGCCGGGTGGTCAGGAACGCCTTGAGCGCGGCCGCCCGCGCCTCCGGCAGCTCACGGTGGTGACCGATCAGGACGTACGAGCACAGGCCCATGACCTCCCAGCCGACCAGCAGCACGACGAGGTCGCCGGCGACGACGACGAGCAGCATGGCCGCCGTGAACAGCGACACGAACGCCGCGTAGGTCGGGTAGCGCGGGTCGCCGCGCAGGTACTCGACCGAGTAGAGCTGCACGAGCAGCGACACCGCACCGACCATGACCGCCACGACCACGGCCAGCCCGTCCAGCGTGGCCGCGAGGTGGATCGGCGGGCCCCCGGTCTGCACGGTCGCCAGGTCCGTGGTCGTCGGCGTCAGCCACGGCGAGCCGATGCAGGCCGCGACCGCCGCGAGCAGCGCCGCAGCGCCGCCGACGACGGCGAGCACCGCCGCCGTACGCGGCCCGCGTCGCAGCACCGCGAAGCCCAGCACGGCGACGACCAGCGGACCGGCGGGCAGCCAGAACCCGGTCACGGGGCCGACCCGGCGGTCTCGCCCATCTCGGTCAGCTCGTCGACGGCGATGGACGCTCGGGTGCGGTAGACCAGCAGGACGATCGCCAGCCCGAGCCCGATCTCGGCTGCGGCCAGCGTGATGACGAACAGCGTCATGGCCTGGCCGGCGTGCAGCGCGTCGCGCAGCCAGACGTCGAACGCGACGAGGTCGAGGTTCGCCGCGTTGAGCATGATCTCGACCGCCATCAGGACCAGGATCGCGTTGCGGCGAGCCAGCACGCCGTACACCCCGATGGCGAACAGCAGGGCGGAGACCACCGCGGGGTAGACGACGTGCATCAGCCGGCCCCGCCGAACCGGGACGGAGGACGGGTGTCACCGGCCGGGCCGGTCGGCGCCTCGAGGTCCCGGGCCTGGTCGGCCGGCGACCGGGACAGGACGATCGCGCCGACGAGCGCGGCCAGCAGCAGCACGGACAGCACCTCGAACGGCAGCACCCAGGTCCGGAACAGGGCCGCGCCGGTGGCCTCGGCGGACCCGCCGGTCGTGGCGACGGACAGGTCGACATACGCCGAACGGAGGGCGTCCACCACCAGCGCCACCAGCGCCGCGGCCGTGGCCAGCGCGGCGACCGCGGCCAGCGGACGGTTGCGGGTGTCCAGGTCGGGCGAGGCGCCGATCGGCGCCCGGGTCAGCATCAGGCCGAACAGCAGCAGCACCACCACGGCACCGACGTACACGAGCACCTGCACCCAGGCGATGAACTCGGCGGTCAGCACCAGGTAGCTGCCGGCGATCGCGCCCGAGCGTGACCACCAGCCACAGCGCCGCGTGCACGAGCTGGCGAGTGGTGACGACCAGCAGCGCCGACGCGACGGCGACCACCCCGAGCAGCGCGAGCACGATCTCCGCGCCGGTCGGCGACAGGTACGACGGGGCCGGTCCCGCACCCGGCGGCCCGGGCAGCGCACCCAACGGCAACGCCGCCAGCGGCAGCGCGAGGGCGAGGGTCATTCCGCCGCCCCGTCCACCGCGGCGGCCTTGCCGGCTGCGGCCACCTCCTTGGGCTCCTCGGCCGCGGCGTCGACCGGCGGGGGCGGCGGGACGGTGGCCATCCACTGGCCCAGCCGCTCGCGCTCGTGGGTGAGGTCGCGGATGTCGAACTCGGAGTAGGCGAACTCCGGTGACCAGAACAACGCGTCGAACGGGCACACCTCGATGCAGATCCCGCAGTACATGCACAGGGAGAAGTCGATGGCGAACCGGTCGAGCACGTTCTTCGTGCGGTCCCGTGCCCCCTCCTCCTTGGCCGGGACGACCTCCTTGTGCGAGTCGATGTAGATGCACCAGTCCGGGCACTCGCGGGCGCACAGCATGCAGACCGTGCAGTTCTCCTCGAGCAGCGCGATCACCCCGCGGCTGCGCGGCGGCAGCTCGGGCTCGACGTCGGGGTACTGGCTGGTCACCGACCGGCGGGTCAGCGCCTTGAACGTGGTCGCCAGCCCTTTCACCAGCCCGGTGCCGGCGGGCGGCGGCTGCTCGGCGCTCACGCGGTCACCACCCGGACCACGCCGGTGAGCACGAGCTGGGCCAGCGCCAGCGGGACGAGGAGCTGCCAGGCGAGCCGCTGCAGCTGGTCCTCGCGCAGCCGCGGGTAGGTGACCCGGACCCAGATCACCAGCGAACGCGACGGCGAACGTCTTGAGCAGCGTCCAGGCCCAGCCCAGCGTCTCGGGGAACGGGCCCTTCCAGCCGCCCAGGAACAGCACCGCGGTCAGCGCCGAGAACACGACGATGCCCGCGTACTCGGCGAGCAGGAACAGGGCGAACCGCAGCCCGGTGTACTCGGTCAGCGGGCCGAAGATGATCTCGGAGTCGGCGTACGGCATGTCGAACGGCGGCCGGGCCAGCTCGGCCAGCGCCGCGACGAAGAACACCACCATCGCGAGCGCCTGCCAGAGCAGCCACCACGGTCGCCACGCCTGCACGATGCCGGTCAGCGACAGCGTCCCCGCCGCCATCGCGACCGACGCCGCCGGCCAGCACCAGCGGCAGCTCGTACGCCATCAGCTGGGCCGCGGTCCGGATGCCGCCGAGCAGCGCGAACTTGCTGGCGCTGGCCCAGCCGGCCATCAGCTGGCCGAGCACGCCGACGCCGAGCACGGCGAGGACGAAGAACAGGCCGAGGTCGAGCTCCTGAGCCACCTGCCCGGGTCCGAGCGGGATCGCCACCAGCGCGACGAGGTACGGCACCAGCGCGACGGCTGGCGCGAGCCGGAACACGGTCCGGTCGGCGGCGGCCGGGACGACGTCCTCCTTCTGCGCGAACTTCACCCCGTCGGCGACCAGCTGGGCCCAGCCGTGGAACGCCCCGGCGTACATCGGCCCGACCCGCGCCTGCATGTGCGCCATCACCTTGTGCTCGGTCTGCCCGACCAGCAGCGGCAGCAGCAGGAAGGCCACCATCACGCCGGCCAGGCGCAGCACGACGTCCAGCGCCGTGCTCACGGGGTCTCCTCCGTCGGCTCCTGCGCTGCCACGGCGCCGGGCGGCCGCGGGCCCCACACCGCCGGGTCGGGCACCCCGGGCGGCAGCGTCTTGCGCCGGCCGGGCGCGTCCCGGTCGGACTCCCCCGGCTCCTTCGCGCCCGGGCACGGCTTGGCCACCCGGGCCGCCAGCACGAAGTCCTTGCGCAGCGGCTGCCCCTCGAAGCCGTCCGGGCAGCAGCAGCGGGCGCAGGTCCGGGTGCCCGGGGAAGTCGATCCCGAACATCTCGTGCGTCTCGCGCTCGTGCCAGGACGCGCCGCGGAAGACCCCGGTCGCGGTGGCGACCGACGGGTCCTGCGCCGGGATGCGGGTGCGCAGCAGCAGGTGCGCGTGGGTGTCCGGGTCGGCCAGGTGGCAGACCACCGAGAACCCTTCGGCCTGCTCGTCGACCGCGGACAGCCAGTCGAAGAAGGCCAGGCCGAAGTCGTCCCTGGCCGCCAGCAGCGCGTCCGCCCAGCCGGCCGCCGGGACGTCCACCGTCCACAGCTCGAAGCTCTCCGCGGCCGAGCCGTCGGCGCGGGCGGCGAGGGCGGCGGCGACCTGGGCGGTCCGCTCGGCGGCGGCCGCCGTCGGGCTCACCGTGGCACCCCGTCGGGCGCGGGCACCAGTGGCCGGCGCAGCACATCCGGGCCAGGGGGGGCGGTGCGGTAGCGAGCGCGCAGGTCCTCGGTCGCGATCTTCTCCTGCAGCTTGAGGATGCCCTGCAGCAGCGCCTCGGGCCGCGGCGGGCAGCCGGGGACGTACACGTCGACCGGGATCACCTGGTCGACGCCCTTGGTCACGCAGTACGAGTCCCAGTACGGTCCGCCCGAGTTCGAGCAGGCGCCGAACGAGATGACGTACTTCGGCTCCGGCATCTGCTCGTACAGGCGGCGAACGGCCGGGGCCATCTTGTCGGTGACCGTGCCCGAGACGATCATCAGGTCGGCCTGGCGCGGGCCGGGCGCGAACGGGATCACGCCGAGCCGGATGAAGTCGTGCCGCGCCATCGACGTCGCGATGAACTCGATCGCGCAGCAGGCGAGACCGAAGTTGAACACCCACAGGCTGTACCGGCGGCCCCAGTTCAGCACCAGGCGCATCGGGCGCGGCGCGAGCCGCTGCACCGGGCCGAGCGTCGGCGACGGCAGGTTCGTCACGCCCACCGCAGCACCCCCCGCCGCCACGCGTACAGCAGGCCGACCGCCAGGAAGCCGACGAAGACGCCCATCTCGACCAGGGTGACCGCGCCGAACCCCGGCGCCGCGAACACGGTCGCCCACGGGAACAGGTACACGGCGTCCACGGCGAACACGACGTACAGGTACGCGTAGACGTAGTAGCGGACGTGCACCTGGGCCCAGCCGGCCCCGACCGGGTCGACCCCGCACTCGTACGTCAGCAGCTTCTCGCGGGTCGGGTGGTCCGGGCGGAGCAGGCGGTTCGCCACGAACGCGACCGCGACGAAGCCGACCGCGACGGCGAACAGCAGCCCGACCACGCCCCACGCACCGAAGTAGTCGCGCATCGCTGTCCTTGCTCCAGGGCTCCAGGGCCGACGTTCGAGGCGGCGGTCAGGGCACTCAGCGCGCAGTCTAGGGGGGCGGTCCCAGCGACCCCACGGGGACGTGGTGGACCCCTCCCCCGTTCCAGGAGGACACCCAGACCTGCCCGGCCGCGACCACGATGTCGATGTCCGCTCTGGTCAGCACCGGGTCGTCGCCGAGCTTGGCGAACCCGGTCACCGCGAACGTCGCCGGGTCGACGGTGAGGACGGCCGGACCGGTCGAGAGCGCCACCCACACCTTCCCGCCGGAGACGGTCACGGCGTCCGGGGCGCCGTCCAGCTGGGACAGGTCGGCGCTGCCGCGGATCCGGTGCGTGGCCAGGTCGACCGCGACTAGCTTGCCGAACTGGCAGGCGACCCACAGCGTGCGGGCGTCGGCGGCCAGCGCCAACGGGCTCGGGCACGCCGCGACCGGGGTCCCCACCTTCCCGGTCCTGGCGTCGACGGGCACCACCCGGTCGGCGCCGAAGTCGCTCACCCAGACCGTCGCCGCCCGGCCGGCCGCCGCGGCTGCGTGCACCGCGAGCCGCGGCTCGCCCCCGGCCGGGAGCCGGACGGTGCCGGTCCGCGCGCCGGTCGCCGCGTCCAGCTCGACGAGCTGGTTGGACGCCTGGAGGACCACCCACAGCCGCCGCCCGTCCGTGGCCAGGCCCTCCGGCTGGGGGCCCACCGTCACCCGGGTCTTGACCGTTACGGTCGCGGGGTCGACCAGCGCCACGGTCCCGTCGTCGAACTCGCTCACCCAGATCCCACTCGGCGTCACGGCCATCCGCAGCGGGGTCTTGCCCACGTCGACGGTGCCGAGGAGGAATCCGCTGGACGCCTCCAGCCTGGCGAGCTGGTTGCGGGTCGCGTCGGCCGCCCACACCGAGCCCGCCGTGGTGGCCAGCCCGACCGGTGTGCCACCGAGCCCGGTCACGTCCGACCCGCCGCCCGACCCGCCGCTGCCGCCGGACGGCCCGGCGCCCGGCTCGACGGTCACCACCGGCGGCACGGGCGGTGCGGAGGACGTGCAGCCGGCGACGAGCACGAGGACGGCGGCCAGGGTCGCCGCGCCGGCCGCCCCATGGATGCCGCGGATGCCGGGCCTGCTGCTGGGCGCCACCCGCCGACCGTAGCCGGGCGCACCGGCCCGGAGGAACCGCCACGCGTCCGGATGGCGGGCGGGACCGCGACCAGCCGCGAGCCCGGCTTAGACTCGTGAGCCAGGGAAGAGGTGGAGTTCGTGGCGGGCAAGCAGGTCGTCCAGCTGGATCGGGTGATCATCCGGTTCGCTGGCGACTCGGGCGACGGGATGCAGCTCACCGGCGACCGCTTCACGTCCGAGACCGCAGCGTTCGGGAACGACCTGTCGACGCTGCCGGACTTCCCCGCCGAGATCCGCGCGCCGGCCGGCACCCTCCCCGGGGTGTCGGCCTTCCAGCTGCACTTCGCCGACCACGACGTCCTGACCCCGGGCGACGCCCCGAACGTCCTCGTCGCGATGAACCCCGCGGCGCTCAAGGCGAACCTGGCCGACCTGCCGCGCGGCGCCGACCTGATCGTCAACACCGACGAGTTCTCGCCGCGGGCGCTGGCCAAGGTCGGCTACGCCGCGAACCCGCTCGAGGACGGCTCGCTCGAGGCGTACAACGTGCACCCGATCGGGCTGACGTCCATGACGGTGGAGGCGCTCAAGGACATCGACGTGTCCAAGAAGGACGCGGAGCGGGCCAAGAACATGTTCGCACTCGGTCTGCTGTGCTGGCTGTACCACCGCCCGACCGAGGGCACGCTGGCGTTCCTTCGGACCAAGTTCGCGACGAACCAGGCCATCCTCGACGCGAACCTCGCGGCGTTCAACGCTGGCTGGAACTTCGGCGAGACCACCGAGGACTTCTCGGTGTCGTACGAGGTGGCGCCCGCGACCATGCCGCCGGGGACCTACCGCAACATCTCCGGCAACCTCGCGCTGGCGTACGGACTGGTCGCCGCGGCGCAGCGCTCCGGCCTGGAGCTCTTCCTCGGCGCGTACCCGATCACGCCGGCCTCGGACATCCTGCACGAGCTGAGCAAGCTGAAGCGGTTCGGGGTGCGCACCTTCCAGGCCGAGGACGAGATCGCCGGCATCGGGGCGGCGCTGGGAGCCTCGTTCGGAGGGTCGCTCGGGGTGACGACGACCTCCGGCCCGGGCATCGCGCTCAAGGCGGAGACCGTCGGCCTGGCGGTCTCGCTGGAGCTGCCGCTGGTGATCTGCGACATCCAGCGCGGCGGCCCTTCGACCGGGCTGCCGACCAAGACCGAGCAGGCCGACCTGCTGATGGCGATGTTCGGTCGCAACGGCGAGGCGCCGGTGCCCGTGGTCGCGCCGCGGTCCCCCTCGGACTGCTTCGACGCGGCCATCGAGGCGGTGCGGATCGCCGTCACGTACCGCACGCCGGTGTACCTGCTCTCGGACGGTTACCTGGCGAACGGCTCCGAACCGTGGCAGGTGCCGGACGTCGACGGGCTGCCGCTGATCGACCCGGCGTTCGCGACCGGGCCCAACACGACCGAGGACGGCACCGCCGACGGCGGCCCGGTCTTCCTGCCGTACGTGCGCGACCCCGAGACGCTCGCCCGGCCGTGGGCGATCCCGGGCACCGCCGGCCTGGAGCACCGTATCGGCGGCATCGAGAAGGCCGACCGGACCGGCGAGATCTCGTACGACCCGGACAACCACGACCTGATGGTGCGGCTGCGCCAGGCCAAGGTCGACGCGGTCGCCGCGTCGATCCCCCCGCTCGAGGTGGACGACCCGTCCGGGTCCGCGCGGGTGCTGGTCCTGGGCTGGGGCTCGACGTACGGCCCGATCGCCGCGGCCTGCCGGCGGGTGCGCACCGGGGGCGGCGAGGTCGCGCAGGTGCACCTGCGGCACCTGAACCCGTTCCCGTCCGACCTCGGCGACGTGCTGCACTCGTACGACGAAGGTGCTGATCCCGGAGATGAACCTCGGCTACGGCTACGGCGGGCAGCTCGCGCTGCTGGTCCGCAGCAAGTTCCTCGTCGACGCCATCGGCTACAACCGGGTGCGCGGGCTGCCGTTCAAGGCCGCCGAGCTCGCCGACGCCATCCGGGACGTGATCGACAGTGCCTGACACCCACGGGCCGGACACCAACGGGTCCAGGGCCAACGGCCACTACCCGGCCCTGAGCCTGGTGCCCAAGACCGACGCCCCTCAGTCGAAGAAGGACTTCACCTCCGACCAGGAGGTGCGCTGGTGCCCGGGCTGCGGCGACTACGTCATCCTGGCCGCCGTCCAGGGCTTCCTGCCCGAGCTGGGCCTGCGCCGGGAGAACATCGTGTTCGTGTCGGGGATCGGCTGCTCGAGCCGGTTCCCGTACTACCTGGACACGTACGGCATGCACTCGATCCACGGCCGCGCGCCGGCCATCGCGACCGGGCTCGCGACCACCCGGCCCGACCTGTCCGTGTGGGTCGTCACTGGTGACGGCGACGCGTTGTCGATCGGCGGCAACCACCTGATCCACGCCCTGCGCCGCAACGTCAACCTCAAGATCCTGCTGTTCAACAACCGCATCTACGGGCTGACCAAGGGGCAGTACTCCCCCACCTCGGAGCCCGGCAAGATCACCAAGTCGACGCCGTTCGGCTCGGTGGACTACCCGTTCAACCCGATCTCGCTCGCACTCGGCGCCGAGGCGACCTTCGTCGCGCGCACCATCGACTCCGACCGCAGGCACCTCACCGACGTGCTGCGCGCGGCCGCCGCGCACCAGGGATCCGCGCTGGTGGAGATCTACCAGAACTGCAACATCTTCAACGACGGCGCGTTCGACCCGGTCAAGGACAGCGCGACACGCGACGCGGTGACGATCCGGCTCGAGCACGGCGAACCCATCCGGTACGGCGTCGACGGCTCCCGCGGCCTCATCCGCCGTGCCGACGCGACGCTGGCCGCGGTCGACGTCGCAGACGGTGCGTACGGCGTCGATGAGCTGCTCGTGCACGACGCGCACGCCGAAGACCCGTCGGTGGCGTTCGCGCTGTCGCGCATCGCCGACCCGACCACGCTGCAGGACACCCCGATCGGCATCTTCCGCGACATCGAGCGGCCCAGCTACGACCAGCTCGTGAACGCCCAGGTCGCCCGCGCCACGCAGGAGCAGGGACCAGGTGACCTCGCGAAGCTGCTCGCCGGCAACGACACCTGGACCATCGGGTGACCGATGGGCGGGGCGAGGCCAGCGCGGACGGCACCTTCAGTGGGGTGATCGCGCGGCGCGAGGACGGCCTGGAGATCTGCACCGACCCCGCACGCCTGGACCTGGACCGCATCGCCATTTGGCTGTCCGAGGAGTCGTACTGGGCAGCCGGGCCGGGCCCGCGACGTCGTCGAGCGTTCGGTGGCCGGCTCGTTGAACCTCGGTGTGTACGCGCCGGTCGGCGGCGGGCGCACCGAACAGGTCGCACTGGCCAGGGTCGTCACGGACGACGCCACGTTCGCCTGGATCTGCGACGTCTTCGTCGACGAGACGTGGCGCGGGCGCGGTGTCGGCTCGTGGCTGATGCGCGAGTGCGTGGCCGAGCTGCTCGAACGGCGCGGCATCCTGCGGCTCCTGCTCGCCACCCGGGACGCGCACGCCGTCTACGCCCAGGCGGGCTTCGCGCCGCTGGAGGGGGTCTGGCGGTGGATGGAGCTGGACCGCCGGCCGACCCGCGAAGCCATCATCGCCATGGGACCGCCCGAGGGCATGGCCTGACATGCGTCCCGCGATGTCCGAGGACCGCCGCGGCATCCTGCTGGGTGCCGCGGCCTACGTGTGCTGGGGCCTGTTCCCGCTGTACTTCCCGTTGCTCGAGCCCGCATCGGCCGTCGAGATCGTCGCGCACCGGGTCGTGTGGACGCTGGTGTTCGTCGTGGTGCTGCTGCTGGTCCGCCGGCGGTGGTCGTGGGTGCGGTCGATCGTCGTCGACCGGCGGCGGCTGCTGATCCTGGCGGTCGCCTCGGTCGTGCTGTCCGTGAACTGGGGCGTCTACATCTGGGCGGTGAACTCCGGGCGGGTCGTCGAGGCCGCCCTGGGCTACTTCATCAACCCGCTGGTGACCGTGCTGCTCGGCGTGGTGCTGCTGGGCGAGCGGCTGCGCCGGGCCCAGTGGGTGGCGGTCGGCCTGGCGGCGGTCGCGGTCCTGGTGCTGACCGCCGCGTACGCCCGCCCGCCCGTGATCGCGCTGGTGCTCGCGCTGTCGTTCGGGACGTACGGCTTGATGAAGAAGAAGGTGGAGATGCCGGCGGTCGAGAGCCTGGCCGTGGAGACCTCGTTGATGGTCGTCCCGGCCACGGTCGTGGTCGCCGTCCTGCAGGTGCAGGGGACCGCGACCTTCGGGCACGCGGCCGCGAGCGTCACGGCCCTGCTCGTCGGGGTCGGCGCGGTCACGGCGATCCCGCTGCTGCTGTTCGCCGGGGCGGCGGCCAGGACGCCGTTGTCGACGATGGGCCTGCTGCAGTACATCACCCCGATCCTGCAGTTCATGATCGGCGTGTTCGTCGTTCACGAGTCGATGCCCGCCTCGCGATGGGTGGGCTTCGGGCTGGTGTGGGCCGCGCTGGCGCTGCTCTCGGTCGACTCGCTGCGAGCCGCCCGCACGCAGCGGGCCGGGTCCGGTCAGGCCGTCGGTTCGGGCAGCTGGGACTCGGCCGACTCTTCCAGCACCGCCTCGGCCTCCAGCGAGACGACCACCGACTCCCGCCGGGTCGGCGCGCCCATCGAGTAGCCGACCAGCGCCACGATGAGGAACACGGCGAGCGTGCCCAGGGTGAACGTCTCGAACTGCAGGCGGCTGATGGACCAGTTGTCGCTCCACACGTACGTGCCGCCGAGCCAGTTCTCCAGCAGGCCCGGGAACAACGCCACCCACGAGCCGATCACCATGAAGCCGGTGACCAGGACGACCGCGGCCTTCAGCGCGCCGCTGCCACCGGGGAACCGGTACGGCCGGTGCACGTGGCCGTGCGTGGTACGCAGCCGCCACACGGCCGGGAAGATCAGCAGGTACGACAGCAGCGTCGTCGAGGTGGCGAGGTAGAGCACGACGGTGAACAGCTCGGCCGCCTGCCCGCCGGTGAAGACCACGGTCGCGGCCAGGAAGAAGATCGTCGACACGATGCCCGACGTCACGTTGACCCGAACCGGGGTGCCGAACGTCGAGCTGAACTTGCCGAAGAACCGGGGTGCTCCGCCGTCGGCCGCCGCGATCGCGGCGACCCGGTCCGACCCGATCATCCACACCGCGCCCGACGTCATCAGCGCGAGGATGAACAGCACCGCCGCAAGCTTGGTCATGACTCCCGCGGCGCCGCCGTACACCGAGAACACCTGCGTGACCGAGTCCATGAAGCCGCTCAGGCCCGAAACCTTGTCCGAAGGCAGCACCAGGATGATCCCGAAGATCGGGATGACGTACGCGACGACGGCGATGAACCCTGAGCGGATGACCGTGACCGGCACGTCGCGCTGGGCGTTGACCATCTCCTCTGCAGCGCCGTTCTGCAGCTCGAAGCCGACGTAGTTGAACAGGATGACCGGCACGACGCCGAGCGCGAGCGTGATGCCCTGGTTCCAGCCGTCGCCGAAGGGGCTGAAGTCGCTGAGCGTGGGCGGGTTGTGCAACCCGTTCTTGATCGCGTACAGCACAACGGTCAGCGAGAAGACACCGAGGACGACGAAGCGACCGATGGCACCGAGGTTCGGGATCCACTTGCCTTTGTCCAGCGACACGATCGCCACGATGATGGAGCCCCAGATGAAGGCCAGCCCGAACACCATCGCCCCGAGGTAGATCGGGTGCCCGGACCACAGGTCGATGTTCCCCCGGTTCAGGTCGGTGAACGTGGCCGAGAAGGCCGCCGTGGCGGTGAGCACCAGCGCCCCGCCCACCCAGATGGGGTTGGTGACCCAGTAGAGCATCGCGCCCATCGCGCCCACCATGCGTCCCCACGCGAGCTTCATCCACTCGTACGGTCCGCCCTCGAGGGTGAACGTCGACCCGATCTCTGCCATCAGGAGCGCGTACGGCAGCAGGAACACGACGGCGAGCAGGACCAGCCAGAAGAAGGCCTTCGGTCCCCGGTTCGCCACCGAGCCGAGCGTGTCCAGGCCGACCAGCGCGCAGACCGTGAACAGGAGCATGTCGAAGCGACGGAAGTTGCGCCGCAGCTTGGCCTTCTCCTCGAGTGCGACCGTGGTGGTTTGCTCGACGAGCTGGGGGTCGTCGATGGGCGGGTTGCTCACAGCTGGCTCCTCGTACGGTCCGGCGGGACGAGACGGCGCAGTCTGGCAGGCATCCGGCGGGCCGCGAGCGGTTTCGGGCCAAACCGAGTCGTTGCGGCGCGAGCGCGCCGGCCGCTCCCGGCGGTCTGCCTAGGACGAGCGGTCCACCACCGCGTCGCAGAGGCGCTCGAGGGCAGCCCGCGCCGGGATGGCCGGCAACGGCGACAGGACCGCGCGGGCGTCGTCGGCCCAGCGGTGCACCTCGGCCCTGGCCGACTCGACGGCCGGGTGCGCGCGTAGCAGGTCGAGCGCCTCGGCGTGCTCCGCGTCGTCGGGCAGCGGCCGGGACAGCAGCTCGCGCAGCCTGGCGTCGGCCGGACCGGTGGTCCGCAGCGCGTGGAAGACGGGCAGCGTGGCGACACCCTCGCGCAGGTCGGTGCCGGGCGTCTTGCCGGACGCGACCGACTCGCTCTCGACGTCCAGGAGGTCGTCGGCGAGCTGGAAGGCGACCCCGATCCGCTCGCCGAAGCGGGCGACGATGTCGACGACGTGCTCGTCGGCGCCCGAGAGCATCGCCCCGAACCGGCCCGAGGTGGCGATCAACGACCCGGTCTTGTCGGCCACCACCGACAGGTAGTGGTCGAGCGGGTCCTGACCCTCGGTCGGGCCGACCGTCTCGCGGATCTGCCCGGTGACCAGCCGTTCGAAGGTCCGGGCCTGGATCCGTACCGCCTGCGGCCCGAGGTCGGCCAGCAGGTCGGAGGCGCGCGCGAACAGGAAGTCCCCGGTGAGGATGGCGACGGTGTTGTCCCAGCGGGCGTTGGCGGACGGCGCCCCCCGGCGCAGCTGCGCCTCGTCCATCACGTCGTCGTGGTACAGGGTCGCGAGATGGGTCAGCTCGACGACGACCGCCGCGGGCACGACGCCGGGGGCCTCGGGGTCGCCGAACTGGGCGGCGAGCAGGACCAGCAGCGGGCGGAACCGCTTGCCGCCCGCCTCGACCAGGTGCCGCGCGACCTCGGCCACGAATGCGTCGGTGCTCTTGACGGTGTCGTTGAGCAGCTGCTCGACGGCGCCGAGCGAGACAGTGAGCTGTTCCTCGAGCACCGGATCGCCCAGCCCGGGTCCGAACACGCCGACGGTGCTCATGGCCCGGCTACCTCAGGAAGACCGACGCGCGGTCGGCCAGGTCGAGCAGCGGCTGCGGGGCGATCCCGAGCACGACGGTCACGGCCGCGCCCATGGCCACGGCCGCGGTGGTGAAGACGCTGGGGATCGCGACAGTCGGTCCGTCCGCGGCCGGCTCGGAGAAGAACATGAGCACGATGATGCGGACGTAGAAGAACGCAGCGACCGCGCTGGCGAGCACGCCGACGATGACGAGCGGGGTCGCCCCCGCGCCCGCGGCCGCGGAGAACACGGCGAACTTCCCGGTGAAGCCGCTGGTGAGCGGGATCCCCGCCAGCGCGAGCAGGAAGAGCGCGAACACCGACGCCACCACCGGCGAGCGCCGACCCAGACCTGCCCAGCGGGACAGGTGCGTCGCCTCGCCGCCCGCGTCGCGGACCAGCGTGACGACCGCGAAGGCGCCGATCGTGGTGAAGCCGTAGGTGACCAGGTAGAACAGCGTGGCCGAGATACCGGCCCGCCCGATCGCCAGCACGCCCACGAGGATGAAACCGGCGTGCGCGACGGAGGAGTAGGCGAGCAGCCGCTTGACGTCGGTCTGCGTCACCGCGAGCAGCGAGCCGACCACCATCGTGGCGATGCACACGATCCACATCATCGGGCGCCAGTCCCAGCGGACGCCTCCGAGCGCGACGTAGAACACCCGCATCAGCGCGCCGAACGCCGCGACCTTGGTGCAGGCGGCCATGAAGCCGGTCACCGGGGTGGGCGCCCCCTGGTAGACGTCCGGCGTCCACGCGTGGAACGGCACCGCGCTGACCTTGAACAGCAGGCCGACCGCGACGAGCGCGATACCGACGAGCAGCAACGGCTCCAGGCCGAGGGTCGCCCCGGTGGCGGTCGCGATGTCGGACAGCCGCAGCGAGCCGGAGTAGCCGTACAGGAAGGCCACGCCGAACAGGAAGAACGCCGACGAGAACGACCCCAGCAGGAAGTACTTGAGCGCCGCCTCCTGCGAGATCAACCGGCGCCGCCGGGCCAGCCCGCACATGACGTACAGCGGGAGCGACAGCACCTCGAGCGCGACGAACATCGTGAGCAGGTCGTTGGCCGCCGGGAACAGCAGCATGCCGCCGACCGCGAACAGGGTGAGCGGGTACACCTCGGTCTGCCGCCAGCCGGCGCTGGTCGCGTCCCGCTCGTCCGCCCCGCCGGGGATCGCCGACGCCGTAGGCGCGAAGCCGTCCCCGATCGGGTCGAGGCGGTGCTCGGCCATCATCAGCACGCCGCCGAACGCCAGCACCAGCACGGTGGCCTGGATGAACAGGGCCGGCCCGTCCACGGACACGGCGCCCTGCGCGAGGATCTTGTGCCCGGCGAGCCCCTGCGCGGCGTACGCGATGACGGCGACCAGCGCGCCGAGGAGTCCGGCGACCGTGATGGCCAGCTGCACCATGAAGCGGTGCTCGCGCTCGACGAACGCCTCCACGAGCACGCCCAGGCAGGCGGCCCCGAAGACGACGAGCATCGGCGCGAGCGCCGCGTACTCCAGCTGCGGGGCGGGGATCGGCGTGGTCACATCGGCAAGGACGGACGCGGCCACCAGCGCGGGCATCACGGCGCGCCTCCCGCGACGGCCGGGGCCGGGTCGGTCTGGCCGACCTCCTGGAGGGTGTGGCCGACGGCCGGGTTCACGACGTCCAGCAGCGGCTTCGGGAAGAAGCCCAGCACGATGACCAGCGCCAGCAACGGCGCGAGCGCGAGCACCTCACGGCCGCCGAGGTCGCGGAACCCCTTGACCCCTTCGACCGCGGGCCCGTGCGCGACCCGCTGGTACCACAGCAGCACGTAGATCGCGGCCAGGATCATGCCGAGGGTCGCGACCACGGCGTACACCGGGTAGCGCGTGTACGTGCCGATCGTCACCATGAACTCGCTCACGAAGCCGTTGAGCCCGGGCAGGGCCAGCGTCGCCAGCCCCATGACCAGGAAGAACCCGGCCAGCAGCGGGGCCACCCGTTGCACACCGCCGTAGTCCGCGATCAGCCGGGACCCGCGTCTGCTGGCCAGGAACCCGGCCACGATGAACAGTCCGGCGGTGGAGAAGCCGTGGTTGACCATGTACAGCGTCGACCCGGACTGCCCCTGCGTGGTCATCGCGAAGATGCCGAGCGTGATGAAGCCGAAGTGCGACAGCGACGTGTACGCGATGAGCCGCATCATGTCGGTCTGCCCGATCGCGACCAGGGCGCCGTAGACGATGCCCACGACAGCGAGCACGAGCACCGCCGGCGTGAAGTAGCGGGAGGCGTCCGGGAACAGCGGCAGGCACAGCCGGATCATCCCGAACGTGCCGACCTTGTCGAGCACGCCGACCAGCAGCACGGCGGTGCCCGGGGTCGACTCGGCCGCGGCGTCCGGCAGCCACGTGTGCACCGGCCACAGCGGTGCCTTGATCGCGAACGCCGCGAAGAACCCGAGGAACAGCCACTTCTGCGTCGTCGGGTCGATGTGCAGGCCGACGAGCTGGGCGTAGTCGAAGGTGCCCCGGCCGAGCTGGTCCGCCGACTGGACGTACAGCACGATCAGCGCGGCCAGCATCAGCAGCCCGCCGAACAGGCTGTACAGCAGGAACTTCACTGCGGCGTACGACCGTTGCGGGCCGCCGAACGCCCCGATCAGGAAGTAGACCGGGATCAGCATCGCCTCGAAGAAGACGTAGAACAGGAAGACGTCGGTCGCGGCGAAGACGCCGATGATCATCGTCTCGAGCACGAGGATCAGCGCGAAGTACACCTTGACCGGGCTCTTGGCGTCGTCGGCCTCGTGCCAGGACGCGAGGATCACGACCGGCACCAGCACGGTCGCCATCGCGATCAGCACGAGTGCGATGCCGTCCACGCCCACGGCGTACGAGACGCCGAACTGGCGGATCCAGTCGTGGTGCTCGACCAGCTGGAACTGCGGGCCGTCCGCCTTGAACTGCAGGGCCGCCAGGACGGTCAGCACCAGCGTGACCACGGAGGCGCCGAGGGCCACCTGCTTGGCGAGCAGCTCGCGACCGCGCGGCAGCGCGGCCACCACCGCGGCCCCGGCGAGCGGGACCACGCCGAGGGTGGTCAGCCACGGGAAGGCGTTCACGTCAGATCCTCACCAGGACGACCGCGACGACCAGGACGGCCGCACCGGCGAGCATGGACAGGGCGTATGAACGGGCGAAGCCGGTCTGCAGCCGCCGGCCGCGGGCCGACAGCCCGCCGACCAGGGCGGCGAAGCCGTTCACGGCGCCGTCCACGACCCGGTTGTCGAAGAAGACCAGGAACCGGGTGAGGTACTGCCCCGGACGCATGAAGACCGCCTCGTTGAAGGCGTCCCCGTACAGGTCGCGGCGCGCCGCGGTGGTGAGCGGGCTGACGTCGACCGGGGCCAGCCGCGCCACCGGGCGGAGCCCGTAGATGGAGAAGGCGTACGCCGCGCTCAGCACGATCAGCACCAGGGTCACGGTGCTCACCACGGCCGGGTTCACCGGGTGCGCCCCCTCGACCGGCGGACCGAACACCGGCGTGAGGAAGTCCGGCAGCCGGTTCCCGAGGATCAGGAACGCACCGGTGACCAGCGAGAGGAAGCCCAGCACGATGATCGGCGACGTCATCACCCGGGGCGACTCGTGCGGGTGCGCGTCCTCCTCCCAGCGGCGCTCGCCGAAGAACGTCATCGCGACCATGCGGGTCATGTAGAACGCCGTGATCGCCGCCCCGACCAGCGCCGTGACCCCGAGCAGCCAGCCCTCGGCGCCGCCCTTGTCGAACGCCGCCTCGATGATCTTGTCCTTGGTGAAGTACCCGGAGAACGGCGGGATGCCGATGATCGCCAGGTAGCCGGCCATGAACGTGACGAACGTGATCGGCATGACGGTGCGCAGCCCGCCGTACTTGCGCATGTCCACGTTGTCGTTCATGCCGTGCATGACCGACCCGGCGCCGAGGAACAGGTCGGCCTTGAACGCGCCGTGCGCGAGCAGGTGGGCGATGGCGAACGCGTACCCGATCGGACCGAGCCCGGCCGCCAGGACCATGTAGCCGATCTGGCTCATCGTCGAGCCGGCCAGGGACTTCTTGATGTCGTCCTTCGCGCAACCGATGATCGCGCCGAAGATCAGCGTGACCGCGCCGACCGCCGCCACGGCCGCCTGCGCCCCGGGCGCGAGGTCGAAGATCGCGTTGGACCGGCAGACCAGGTAGACGCCGGCGGTCACCATCGTCGCGGCGTGGATCAGCGCCGACACCGGCGTCGGGCCGGCCATGGCGTCGCCGAGCCAGGACTGCAGCGGGACCTGGGCCGACTTGCCGCACGCGGCGAGCAGGAGCAGCAGCCCGATCACGGTGAGCGTCGTCTTGGTCGCCTCCGGGCTCAGCCCGGCGATGGTCTGGATCGTGGTGGTGCCGAAGGTCGCGAACATCACGAAGATCGCGATGGACAGCCCGACGTCGCCGACCCGGTTGACGATGAACGCCTTCTTGGCCGCCGTGGCGAACTCCGGGCGGTAGTTCCAGAAGCCGATCAGCAGGTACGAGGCGAGGCCGACACCCTCCCAGCCGACGTACAGCGTCACGTAGCTGTCGCCGAGGACGAGCAGCAGCATCGCGGCCACGAACAGGTTGAGGTAGCCGAAGAACCGGCGCTTGTCGGGGTCGTGCTCCATGTACCCGATCGAGTACAGGTGGATCAGCGAGCCGACGCCGGTGATCAGCAGCAGGAAGCAGACCGACAGCGGGTCCAGGTAGAGCCCGACGTCGACCTTGAGGTTGCCGGCGAAGATCCACGAGTACAGGTGCTGGTCGACGAAGCGCTGGTCGCTGGGCCGGCCCAGCAGGGCGAAGAACACGATGACCGAGAGCAGGAACGACAGGACGGGCACCGCGGTGCCGACGAGGTGGCCCCAGCGGTCGCCGCGCCGGCCGATGAACAGCAGCAGGGCGGCGCTGAGCAGCGGGAGCGCGACGATCAGCCACAGCAGCGAGAACGCACCGCTCGCCGCCGTCACCTGGTGCGTCACCACTTCCGCCGTCCTCATCATCGTCAGCCGTCAGTACTTCAGCAGGTTGGCGTCGTCGACCGAGGCCGAGCGCCTGGTCCGGAAGATGGCCACGATGATGGCCAGGCCCACCACGACCTCGGCGGCCGCCACGACCATGACGAAGAACGCCATGATCTGGCCGTCGAGGTTGCCGTTCATCCGCGCGAAGGTCACGAACGCGAGGTTGGAGGCGTTGAGCATGAGCTCGACGCACATGAACACGACGATGGCGTTGCGCCGGATGAGCACGCCCGAGGCGCCGAGCGTGAACAGCAGCACCGCCACGACGAGGTAGTGGGTGGGGCTCATGCGTCACCGCCCGGCAGCTCGTCCTGACCGGTGAGCGGCACGACCCCGCGACCGGTGACCTCGCCCAGCGACGCGGGCACCGACACCGCGGCCGGCGAACCGTCCGGGAGCAGGCCGGGGGTGTCCACGGCGTTGTGCCGGGCGTAGACGCCCGGGGCGGCCAGCGGCTGCGGTGCGCCGCTGAGGGTGCGACGTTCGGACAGCTCGCGCTGGCTCGCCCGCGGGTAGAGCGGCTCGCGGTGCGCGAGCACCATCGCGCCGACGGCCGCCGTGATCAGCAGCGCCGACGTCACCTCGAAAGCCCAGACGTACCGCGTGAACAGCAGGTGCGCGAGGGCCGGGACGTTGCCGCCGTCCGCGTCGTTCACGTCGGCGACGCCGACCCCGCCGCCGATCGTCGCCCGACCCAGCGCACCGAGCAGGAGGATCCCGAAGCCGAACCCGGCCAGCACCGCCGCGAGCCGCTGCCCGCGCAGCGTCTCGACGAGGGAGTCCGACGCGTCGACGCCGACGAGCATCAGCACGAACAGGAACAGCATCATGACTGCGCCGGTGTAGACGACGACCTGGACGACGCCGAGGAAGATCGCCCCCTGCATCAGGTACATGATCGCCAGGCAGATCATCGTGCTGGCGAGCCACAGCGCGCCGTGCACGGCCTTGCGGCTGGCGAGCATCATCAGCGCGCCGAACACCGACAGCACGGCCACGACCCAGAACGCGAGCTCCTCGCCGAACGAGGGCGCGGTCCCGGCGGCGAGCAGGCCGGTCACGACGCGGCCTCCGGCTCGACCGCCGGCAGCGGCTCCTGCTCGGGCACCGACTGTGTCACCCGGCCCAGGTAGTAGTCCTTCTCGGTCGTCCCGGGCACCATCACGTGCGGCGGCGCGACCATTCCGGGCAGCAGCGGCGCGAGCAGGTCCTGCTTCTCGTAGATGAGGTCGGCGCGGTTGTTGTCGGCGAGCTCGTACTCGTTGCTCATGGTCAGCGCGCGGGTCGGGCAGGCCTCGATGCACAGCCCGCAGAAGATGCAGCGCAGGTAGTTGATCTGGTAGACGCGGCCGTACCGCTCGCCGGGTGAGAAGCGCTGGTCCTCGGTGTTCGGGGCGCCCTCGACGTAGATGGCGTCGGCCGGGCAGGCCCACGCGCACAGCTCGCACCCGATGCACTTCTCCAGGCCGTCCGGGTGCCGGTTGAGCACGTGCCGCCCGTGGTAGCGCGGCGCGGTCGGCTTCTTCTCGTCCGGGTACTGCTCGGTGGTGACCTTCTTGAACATCGTCCGGAAGGTCACCGCGAAGCCCTTGCCCGGGATCTTCATCTCAGACACCGGGGGGCTCCTCGTCGTCGGACAGCTCTTCGCGTTCGAGGGCGTCTGCGCCCGACCGGACGTGGGCGCCGACCGGGGTTAGCACGCCGGGCTGCTCGGCCGGCATCGGCGGGACAGGGTACCCGCCGGCGAACACCGGACGCCGCGGCGCCGGGCGCGCAGCGTCGTCGGACCCCTCGTCGGGCTCCCCGTCGTCGTCGGACCCGTCGTCGTCGAGCTCGGCCAGACCGTCGTCGTCCGGCCCGGCCGGCTTCGGCTCGGGCAGGAACAGGTACACGAGCACGAGCACCGCCAGCACGACGAACGCGCCCACCAGCATCCGGGACAGGTCGACGCCCTGGGCCCGGTAGACCCGCACCGCCGCGACCGCGACGATCCAGACCAGCGAGACCGGGATCAGCACCTTCCAGCCGATCTTCATGAACTGGTCGTAGCGCAGCCGCGGCAGGGTGCCGCGCAGCCAGATGAACACGAACACGAAGACCATGACCTTGCCGAAGAACCAGATCACCGGGATCCAGCCCGAGTTCGCGCCCGACCACAGCGAGATCGGCCACGGCGCCCGCCACCCGCCGAGGAACAACGTGGTCGCGAGCGCGGAGACGGTGACGAGGTTGATGTACTCGGCGAGGAAGAACAGCGCGAACTTCAGCGAGCTGTACTCGGTGTGGAAGCCGCCGACGAGCTCGCCCTCGGCCTCGGGCAGGTCGAACGGCGCGCGGTTGGTCTCCCCCACCATCGCCACGATGTAGATGAGGAAGGACACCGGCACGACGAGGATGAACCAGCGGCTCGTCTGCGCGCTCACGATCTGCGAGGTGGACATCGAGCCGGCGGCCAGGAAGACGGCGACGAACGACAGGCCCATCGCGATCTCGTACGAGATCATCTGCGCCGTCGAGCGCAGCCCGCCCAGCAACGGGTACGTCGACCCGCTGGACCAGCCGGCCAGCACGATCCCGTAGATGCCGACCGAGGCGACCGCCAGCACGTACAGCACGGCGACCGGGAAGTCGGTCAGCTGCAGCGGCGTGCGGTACGCCGAAGATCGACACCTCCGGCCCGAACGGGATGACCGCCCAGGTCAGGAACGCCGGGATCGTGGCGATGACCGGCGCCAGGACGAACACGGCCTTGTCGACCGCCTTGGGGACCAGGTCCTCCTTGAGCGCGAGCTTGACCCCGTCCATCAGGCTCTGCAGCAGGCCCTGCGGTCCGACCCGGTTCGGGCCGATCCGCTGCTGCATGCGCGCCACCACGCGGCGCTCGGCCCAGATGTTGAACAGCGTCAGCAGAACGAGGATGACGAAGATCGCCACCGACTTCAGCAGGATCAGCCACCACGGGTCGGTCCCGAACGCGCTCATGCGGCACCCCCAGCAGACACCCTGACGACGGATCCGGAGTCCGCGGCGAGCGTACGGCGGACGGTCGACCCGGCCGAGTTGGCGGGCAGCCAGACGACCCGGTCCGGCATGTCGCGTCACGACCAGCGGCACCGTGACCGAGCCCCGGTCGGTCGACACGGTCAGCGGGTCGCCGTCGGCGCAGCCGACCTCGGCCGCGGTCGCCGCGGACAGCCGGGCGACGGACGGATGCGCGGTCCCGGCCAGGTACGGCTCGCCGTCCTGCAGCCGGCCCGCGTCCAGCAGCAGGCGCCAGGTGGACAGGACCGCCTCGCCGGGGCCCGGCTGGGCGGGCGCGGCACCGGCCTGGTCGGGGGCGGCCGGGCGGACCCCGGTCCACGACCCGAGCTCGGCGAGCTCGCGCGCCGCGGCCGCCGGGTCGGGCAGCCCGATCGGCGTGCCGAGCGCGTCCGCGAGCATCGACAGGACCTGGGTGTCGCTCATCGTGAGCGCCTCGCGCAGCACCGCCTCGACCCGGCGCGGGCGACCCTCCCAGCTCAGGAACGTGCCCGGCTTCTCCTCCACCGCGGCCACCGGGAGCACCACGTCCGCGCGCTCGGTGACGGCGCCGGCGCGGACCTCCAGGCTGACTACGAACGGCACGGTCTCCAGGGCCGCCAGCGCGGCGTCCGGGTCGGCCAGGTCGTCGGGCTCCACACCGCCGACGACGAGCGCACCGAGCTCGCCGGCGGCAGCAGCGGCCAGGATCCCGGCCGTGTCGCGTCCCGGTGCCACGGGC
Source organism: uncultured Actinomycetota bacterium (assembly GCA_963711005.1). GTDB lineage: Bacteria > Actinomycetota > Actinomycetes > Prado026 > Prado026 > CAVQCJ01. The sequence goes on from CAVQCJ010000002.1 coordinate 757,437, forward strand.
AGTCCGACCGCACCCCACACCGTCCCGGCGTCGACGCGTGCGGCGGCGTCGTCGACCGGACGCCCGCCCGGCAGCAGGCCCGGCAGCGCGCCGGCCTCGACGGCGCCGCGCTCGCCGGCCCGGCGCGGGACCCAGCCGAGCCGGGCGCCGGTGGCCGCGGCCAGCCTGCCGGCCGCGGACAGCGCACCCGGGATCGCGGCGAGCCGCTCGCCGACCAGCAGGACGGCGCCGGGCTCGCGCAGCAGGCGGGCCGCGTCCGCGCCGGCGGCGCCGAGCGTGTCGCCGAGCCGGTCCCCGGCACCGGCGGCCAGCGCCGCGAGCACCTGCGGCTCGGTCCCGGGGGCGGCGACGAGCAGCTGCCCGCCCAGTCGGTCCAACGCCCGGCCGCCGAACGGCGCGACCGAGAACACCTGCACCGAGCCCTTGCGCGCCGCCTTGCGCAGCCGCAGGAAGACGATCGGCGACTCCTCCTCGGGCTCGAAGCCGACCAGCACCACGGCCGGCGCGTGATCGAGGTCGGCGTACGTCGCGGCGCCCGGGTCGCCCGGACCCCGGCCGGCGACGTGCGCGGCGAGGAACTCGCGCCTCCTCGGCGGAGTGCGGACGGGCCCGGAAGTCGACGTCGTTGCTGCCGAGCGCGACCCGGGCGAGCTTGCCGTACGCGTACGCGTCCTCGACCGTCACGCGGCCGCCGGCCAGGACGCCGACGCCGCTTGCCGGTGCGGGCCGCCTCCAGTCCGCGGGCGGCCACGTCCAGAGCGTCCGGCCAGGACGTCTCGACCAGGGAGCCGTCGGCCGTCGCGGACCATCGGCGCGCGCAGCCGGTCCGGCCGGGTGCCGTTGTGGAACGCCCAGCGGCCCTTGTCGCAGTTCCACTCCTCGTTGACCTGCGGGTCGTCGGCGGCCAGCCGGCGCAGCACGCTGCCGCGCCGGTGGTCGCGTGCGCAGGGCGCAGCCGGACGCGCAGTGCTCGCAGGCCGCGGGGGCGGACACCAGGTCGAACGGCCGGGACCGGAACCGGTACGCCGTCCCGGTCAGCGCGCCGACCGGGCAGATCTGCACGGTGTTGCCGGAGAAGTACGAGTCGAACGGCTGGGTGGCCTCGATGCCGACCTGCTGGGTGACGCCGCGCTCGACCAGCTCGATGAACGGGTCGCCGGCGACCTGGGCGGCGAACCGCGTGCAGCGGGCGCAGGAGATGCAGCGCTCGCGGTCCAGGAGCACCTGGGTCGACAACGGGATCGGCTTGGGGAACGTGCGCTTGGGCCCGTCGAAGCGGGACTCGCCACGGCCGTTGGACATCGCCTGGTTCTGCAGCGGGCACTCGCCGCCCTTGTCGCAGATCGGGCAGTCCAGCGGGTGGTTGACGAGCAGCATCTCCATCACGCCCTGCTGCGCCTTGTCGGCGACCTCGGACGTGAGCTGGGTCCGCACGACCATGCCGTCGCTGACCGTGGTCGTGCAGGACGCGAGCGGCTTGCGCTGACCCTCGACCTCGACCAGGCACTGCCGGCAGGCGCCGACCGGCTCGAGCAGCGGGTGGTCGCAGAACCGCGGGACGGCGATCCCGAGCAGCTCGGCCGCGCGGATGACCAGGGTGCCCTTGGGGACCGAGACCTCGATCCCGTCGACGGTCAGCGTGACGGTCGTCGGCGCTCGTGGCGCTCGTCGTGCTCGTGGTGACGGTCATCAGGCGTGCGCTCCCGCGAAGACGGTGGAGGCCACCGGGTCGAACGGGCAGCCGCCCTCGGTGACGTGCGCGACGTACTCGTCCCGGAAGTACTGGATGGAGGAGGTGATCGGGCTGGTCGCACCGTCGCCGAGCGCGCAGAACGCCCGGCCGAGGATGTTGTCGCACAGGTCGAGCAAGCGTGTCGAGGTCCGCCTCGGTGCCCTCGCCGCGCTCGAGCCGGTCGCAGGATCTGCACCAGCCAGTACGTGCCCTCGCGGCACGGCGTGCACTTGCCGCAGGACTCGTGCTTGTAGAACTCGGTCCAGCGCAGCACGGCCCGCACCACGCAGGTCGTCTCGTCGAAGACCTGCAGCGCCTTGGTGCCCGAGCATCGAGCCGGCCGCGCCGACCGCCTCGTAGTCCAGCGGGACGTCCAGGTGCTCGGCGGTGAGCATCGGCGTCGACGAGCCGCCCGGCGTCCAGAACTTCAGCTCGTGGCCCTCGCGCACGCCGCCGGACAGGTCGAGCAGCTCGCGCAGCGTGACGCCCAGCGGCGCCTCGTACTGGCCCGGCCTGGTCGACGTGCCCGGACAGCGAGTAGAGCGTGAACCCGGCCGACTTCTCGGTGCCCATGCTCTTGAACCAGTCGGCGCCGCCGCGCACGATCGACGGCACGCTGGCGATCGACTCGACGTTGTTCACGACCGTCGGGCAGGCGTACAGCCCGGCGACCGCCGGGAACGGCGGGCGCAGCCGCGGCTGCCCGCGCAGGCCCTCGAGCGAGTCGAGCAGCGCGGTCTCCTCGCCGCAGATGTACGCGCCCGCGCCGGCGTGCACCGTGACGTCGAGGTCGAACCCGCTGCCGAGGATGTCCTTGCCGAGGTAGCCGGCCGCGTACGCCTCGGCGACGGCGGCCTGCACCCGCCGGATCACGTGCACGACCTCGCCGCGCACGTAGATGAACGCGTGGTTGGCAGCGGATCGCGTACGACGCGATGACGACGCCCTCGACCAGCGACGTGCGGGTTGGCCATCATCAGCGGGATGTCCTTGCAGGTGCCCGGCTCGGACTCGTCCGCGTTGACCACGAGGTAGTGCGGCTTGTCGTCGCCCTGCGGGATGAAGCCCCACTTCATCCCGGTCGGGAAGCCGGCGCCGCCACGGCCGCGCAGGCCGGAGTCCTTGACCACCTGGATGATCTCGTCCGGGTGCCGCGCCAGCGCGCGTGCGCAGCGCCTGGTAGCCGTCGTGCCGCTCGTACGCCGCGAGCGTGTACGCGTCGGGCTCGTCCCAGAACGCGGACAGCACGGGGGTGAGCTGCACCTCAGCCTTCCTTCGTCGTCGGCTTCGTCATGGGCGGGGCTGACTCGGCCCGCTCGTGCGCGAGCTCGAGGCCGGCGAGCGTGGCGGGCCCTGCGGCCGGGCCCTCGCCGGCCAGGTCGTCGGGGAACCCGGCCAGCACCCGCTCGACCTCGCCGGAAGGTGCACACCCTGGGGCCGCGGGTGGAGCTGCACCTCGTCGCCCGCGCGCAGCCGGTCGACGAGCTCCTTGGCGCTCTCGACGGTCTGGTTGTCGAAGAACTCCCAGTTGACCGTCATCACCGGCGCGTAGTCGCAGGCGGCGTTGCACTCGATGTGCTCGAGGGTGACCTTGCCGTCCGGCGGTGGTCTCGTCGTTGCCGACGCCGAGGTGCTCCTTCAGCGCCGCGAAGATCGCGTCGCCGCCGATCACGGCGCACAGCGTGTTCGTGCAGACGCCGACGTGGTAGTCGCCGACCGGGTGCCGCTTGTACATCGAGTAGAAGGTCGCGACCGCCGAGACCTCGGCCCGGGTCAGCCCGAGCAGCTCGGCGCACAGGGCGACGCCCGCCGGCGTGACGTAGCCCTCCTCGGACTGCACCAGGTGCAGCATCGGCAGCAGGGCCGAGCGCGGCTTCGGGTAGCGCGCGATGATCGCACCCATCTCCTCGCGCAGCCTGTCCTGCGCCTCGTCGGTCAGTCGGCATGTCTACCGGTCCACTCCGCCCATGACGGGGTCGATGCTGGCGACGGCGGCGATGACGTCGGCGATCATGCCGCCCTCGCACATCGCCGCGGTGGCCTGCAGGTTGGTGAACGAGGGGTCGCGGAAGTGCACGCGGTACGGCCGGGTGCCGCCGTCGGAGACGATGTGCACGCCGAGCTCGCCGCGCGGTGACTCGACCGCCTGGTACACCTGCCCGGCCGGGACGCGGAAGCCCTCGGTCACCAGCTTGAAGTGGTGGATCAGGGCCTCCATCGACTCGCCCATGATGTGCCGGATGTGGTCGAGGGAGTTGCCCAGGCCGTCCGAGCCGAGCGCCAGCTGGGCCGGCCAGGCGATCTTCTTGTCCGCCACCATGATCGGGCCCGGCTTGAGCCGGTCCAGGCACTGCTCGACGATCTTCAGCGACTCCTGCAGCTCGTCCAGCCGCACCAGGAACCGGCCGTACGCGTCGGCCGGTGTCGGCGCGCCGGGACCTCGAAGTCGTAGGTCTCGTAGCCGCAGTACGGCTGCGACTTGCGCAGGTCGTGCGGCAGTCCGGTGGCGCGCAGCACGGGACCGGTGACCCCGAGCGCCATGCAGCCGGCAAGGTCCAGGTAGCCGACGCCGTCGGTGCGCGCCTTCCAGATGCCGTTGTCGACCAGCAGGTCGGACATGTCCTTGTAGTTCTTGCGCAGCAGCGTCACGGTCTCGGCGATGCTGTCGACCGCGCCCATCGGCAGGTCCTGGGACGACCCCGCCGGGACGGACGTACGCGTGGTTCATCCGCAGCCCGGTGACCAGCTCGAACAGGTCGAGGATGGTCTCGCGCTCGCGGAACCCGAAGATCATCGCGGTGAGCGCGCCGAGCTCCATGCCGCCGGTCGCCAGCGCGACCAGGTGCGAGGACATCCGGTTGAGCTCCATCATCAGCACGCGGATGACGGTGGCCCGCTCGGGGATCTCGTCGGTGATGCCGAGCAGCTTCTCGACGCCCAGGCAGTACGCGGTCTCGTTGAAGAACGGGGACAGGTAGTCCATCCGGGTCACGAACGTGACGCCCTGGGTCCAGGTGCGGAACTCGAGGTTCTTCTCGATCCCGGTGTGCAGGTAGCCGATGCCGACCCGCGACTCGGTGACGGTCTCGCCCTCGAGCTCGAGGATCAGCCGGAGCACGCCGTGCGTCGACGGGTGCTGCGGCCCCATGTTGACGACGACCCGCTCGGAGTGGTCGTCGGCCACCCCCTGGACCACGCTGTCCCAGTCCTGGCCGGTGACCGTGTAGACGGTGCCCTCGGTCGTGTCGCGCGCGCCGGCGTACGCGTCGGGGCCGCCGCTCTCGTACGTGGTGGACATCAGTGGTAGGCCCTCCGCTGGTCCGGCGGTGGGATCTCGGCGCCCTTGTACTCCACCGGGATCCCGCCGAGCGGGTAGTCCTTGCGCTGCGGGTGGCCGGGCCAGTCGTCGGGCATCATGATCCGGGTCAGCGCCGGGTGGCCGTCGAAGACGATGCCGAAGAAGTCGTACGTCTCGCGCTCGTGCCAGTCGTTCGTCGGGTACACCGACACGACCGAGGGCACGTGCGGGTCGGCGTCGGGCACCGAGACCTCGACCCGCAGCCGCCGGTTGTGCGTGATCGACAGCAACGGGTAGACCGCGTGCAGCTCGCGGCCGGACTGCTCGGGGAAGTGCACGCCGCTGACGCCCAGGCACATCTCGAAGCGGGTGTCCGGGTCGTCGCGCAGCGTCCTGCATGAACGCCGAGCAGGTGCTCGCGCCGGACGTGGTACGTGATCTCGCCGCGGTCGACGACGACCGCCTCGACCACGTCGGCGTGGTCGGGGACGGCTGCCTCGACCGCGTCGGCGAGCGCGTCGAACGGCTCGCCGTAGGGCCGGCTCGACGCGCCCGGGAGCTCGACCGGGCGGCGCAGCAGCCGCCGTAGCCGGAGGTGTCACCGCCGTCCGAGGCGCCGAACATCCCGCGCTGCCGCGACCGACACCGACCTCGCCGCGGCGGCCCGCCGGTCACCGCAGCAGGCCCTTCATCTCGTGCGTCGGGGTCGGCGCTCAGGGCGGCCTCCTCGAGCTCGGCGATCTCGCGCTTGCGGTGGACGCCGAGCTTGGTGTCCTGGATCTGCTGGTGGATCTTGAGGATCGCGTCCATCAGCATCTCCGGGCGCGGCGGGCAGCCCGGGCAGGTACATGTCGACGGGCACGATGTGGTCGACGCCCTGGACCACCGCGTAGTTGTTGAACATGCCGCCGGACGACGCGCAGACGCCCATCGCGAGCACCCACTTGGGGTCGGGCATCTGGTCGTAGATCTGGCGCAGCACCGGGGCCATCTTCTGGCTGACCCGGCCGGCGACGATCATCAGGTCGGCCTGGCGCGGCGAGGCGCGGAAGACCTCCATGCCGAACCGGGCCAGGTCGTAGCGGCCGGCACCGGTGGCCATCATCTCGATCGCGCAGCACGCGAGCCCGAACGTCGCCGGCCACAGCGAGCCCTTGCGCACGTAGCCGACCAGCTGCTCGACACTGGTCAGCAGCACGCCGCTCGGCAGCTTCTCCTCAAGGCCCATCGGGGGTGCCCATCCGTGCGCTCCGTTCCGTGGACTTGCCGGCCGTCAGTCCCACTCGAGCCCGCCCCGACGCCAGACGTACGCGTAGGCGATGCCCAAGGTGGCGATGAACAGGACCATCTCGACCAGACCGAACACCCCGAGCCGGTCGAACGCCACCGCCCACGGGTAGAGGAAGACGATCTCGATGTCGAAGATGATGAAGAGCATCGCGGTCAGGTAGTACTTGACCGGGAACCTGCCGCCTCCGATCGGCTGCGGCGTCGGCTCGATCCCGCACTCGTACGCGTCGAGCTTGGCGCGGTTGTAGCGGCGCGGGCCGGACAGCGAGCCGGCCACGACGGAGAACACGGCGAAGAAGGCGGCGATGGCCCCCAGAACCACCACGGGGACAGCACTGTTCACGGCGACCTGACCCCCTCTCTGCTCGCGGGCCAGCCCATCCTAGGGCTGGCTGCGGGGTGGGCCGAGGCGGGCCGGGCGGGCGCGGTCACCGGGTCCTCACGCGGCCGGGGCGACGCGGCTGAGGGCGTTGATGAGACGGTCCATCCGGTCGCCGCCGTTGGCGTCGGTGAGGTTGGCGAGCAGCTTCAACGTGAAGCGCATGAGGGTCTCGTGCGGCAGCCCGCGCCGGGTGGCCAGGCGCATGACGTCGGGGTGACCGATCGCCCGTACGAAGAGCCGGCCGAGGGTGTAGTAGCCGCCGTAGGTGTCCTTCAGAGCCTTGGGGTAGGCGGCCAGCGCCCGCTCGCGGCCGGCTGCGTCCGGCCGTGCCATGGCCTGCGCCACGATCTGGGCGGCCAGCTCGCCCGACTCCATCGCGTAGGCGATCCCCTCGCCGTTGAACGGGTTGACCATCCCGCCCGGAGTCGCCGACCAGAAGCAGCCCGTCGCGGTAGTGCGGCTGCCGGTTGAAGCCCATCGGCAGGGCAGCGCCGCGCACCGGCTGGGTCATGTTCTCGGGCCGGTAGCCCCACTCCTCGGGGGTGTGGTCGAGCCACCCGCGCAGCAGCACCTTGTAGTCGACGTTCTGGAAGGCCTTGCTCGTGTTGAGGATGCCCAGGCCCACGTTCGACGTGCCGTCGCCGAGGCCGAAGACCCAGCCGTAGCCGGGCAGCAGCCTCGGCTCCGGGCCGGAGTAGTCCCACAGCTCGAGCCAGGACTCCAGCCAGTCGTCCTCGTGGCGCGGGCTCGTGTAGTACGTGCGGACCGCGACACCCATCGGCCGGTCGTCGCGCGGACGCAGCCCGACGGCCAGCGACAGCCGGGACGAGTTGCCGTCGGCGGCCACGACCAGCGGCGCGCGGTAGGTCACCTCGGGGCCCTTGGCGCCGTCCGGATCGGTGGCGCGGGCGGTCACTCCGACCACCCGGCCGGTGCGCTCGTCCAGGACCGGTCCGGTGACCGCGGTCCGCTCGTGCAGCCGGGCGCCGGCCTTCTGCGCGGTGCGCGCGAGGATCTCGTCGAAGTCGCTGCGGCGCCGGACGAGGCCGTACGAGGGGTAGTCCGCGAGGTCGGGCCACGGCATCTCGAGCCGGTGCCCGCCGCCGATGATCCGCAGGCCGCGGTTGCGGATCCAGCCCGCCTCCGGCGAGGTGTCGACGCCCATCGCGACCAGCGCCTTCACCGCGCGCGGGGTCAGGCCGTCGCCGCAGACCTTCTCGCGCGGGAAGGCGGTCTTCTCCAGCACCAGCACGTCCAGGCCGGTGCGGGCCAGGTGGTACGCGGTGGCCGAGCCGGCCGGGCCGGCGCCCACGACGATGACGTCGGCTTCGGCGTCGCTGGGGGCGGGACGGTTCACGGAGAGGGGCTCCCTGGTCACTTGTGAAGACTTTCACGAGCGGTTGGGCTCATCCTACGGCGAGCGGGTGGCGCGGTGCAGGGCGACGATGCCGCCGCTGAGGTTCCGCCAGCCGACCCCGGCCCAGCCGGCCCGGCCGATCACGGCGGCCAGCGCCGGCTGGTCGGGCCAGTCCCGGATCGACTCGGCCAGGTAGACGTACGCGTCCGGGTTGGAGCTGACCCGGCGGGCGACCGCCGGCAGCGCGCGCATCAGGTACTCCGTGTACAGGGTCCGGACCGGCGCCCAGGTCGGGTGGCTGAACTCGCACAGCACCAGCCGTCCGCCCGGACGGGTCACCCGCAGCAGCTCGCGCAGGGCCTGGTCCGGGTCCTGGACGTTGCGCAGCCCGAACGAGACGGTCACCGCGTCGAAGACCCCCTCGGCGAAAGGCAGTCGCAGCCCGTCCCCGGCGACGAACGGCAGGCCGGGCTCGCGCTCCTTGCCTACCCGCAGCATGCCGAGCGAGAAGTCGCACGGGACGACGTCGGCGCCCGCGGCGGCGAACGGGCTGCTGCTGGTCCCGGTCCCGGCGGCCAGGTCCAGGACGCGCAGCCCCGGCCGCGGGTCGACGGCGTGCACGACGGCCCGCCGCCACAGCCGCGCCTGGCCGCCGGAGAGCACGTCGTTGGTCAGGTCGTAGCGGGCGGCCACGCCGTCGAACATGGCCGCGACGTCGTGCGGCTCCTTGTCCAGCCTCGCCCTGGCCATCAGCGTCACCTCGGCAGTCTGCCGGACAGCTGCTCCAGCACCGTGCGCTGCACCCGCTGCATGCCGCCGATCCAGCGGTCCCGGTCGGCGACCCGGTGCTGCTCGTACGTCGCCGTCTCCGGGTGGGTCAGCACGAGAAAGCGGCCGGAAGCCAGCCCGGCCATGATCGTGTCGACGGCCTCGTCGACGGTGAGCACGCGCTCGGCGGCGACGCTCGCGCCCTCGAGCCGGTCCAGCCCGCCCAGCAGCATGTCCGTCGCCACCCCCATCGGGCAGATGCACGCCACGTGCAGCCCCTGCTCGCCGTAGGTCACCGCCAGCCACTCGGCGAACGCCACGGCCGCGTGCTTGGTCACCGAGTACGGCGCGTTGCCGAGGTTGGTCAGCAGCCCGGCCGCGCTGGCGTTGGTGACGAACGAGCCGCCCCCGCGGGCCAGCATGCGCGGGACCACCGCTCGGGCCGCGTACACGTGCGCCATGAGGTTGACGTCCCAGGCCCGTCGCCAGTCGTCGTCGCCCGCGTCGAAGCCGCCACCCGCGCCGACACCGGCGTTGGCCACGAACACCTGGATGGGGCCGACCGTGGTCTCGACCCGCTCGACCAGGGCGGCCACCTGCTCAGGCACGGCGACGTCCACCCGCTCGGCCAGGGCGCGCACCGACGGGTCGGCTCGGCTGATCTCCGCTGCCAGCTCGGCGGCCGCGTCGCCGTCCAGGTCGACGACGACGACGGCGGCGCCGTCGCTCGCGAACCGCCGGCTCAGCCCTGCACCGATCCCGCGGCCGGCCCCGGTGACCACGACGACCTTGCCGGCAACGTCCATGCGGGGAGCCTAGGGTCAGGTGAGCCTAAGGTCGGGTCGGGCTGCCCCGTCGTCCGGCTGGGCCTACCCTGGGGCGTTGTGTCCACCGCAGAAGTGGTCGCGCCCACCACCGTGCGCACTCTCCCCGTCGACGGCCTGCCCGCCGACGTCGCGGGCGCGCTGCTGGAACGGCTGCCGGCCGACGCCCCGCTGGCCTGGGTCCGTGGCGGTGACGGGCTCGTCGGCTGGGGCGAGGCGGCCAGGATCGAGCTGACCGGCTCGGACCGGTTCGCCGCTGCCGAGCAGTGGTGGGACGACTGGCTGGACGGCGTGCTCGTCGACGACGCGGTTACCGTGCCCGGCACCGGACCCGTGGCGTTCGCCTCGTTCGCCTTCGAGCCGGACGCCGGCCCGTCAGTGCTCATCGTCCCCCGGGTGCTGGTCGGGCGGCGCGACGGCACCACCTGGCTGACCGTCGTCGGCGAGGGCCGCGACCACGAGCTGCCGCCGGTCTCGGTGCCGCGGGCGCCGTCCGGGGTGCGCTGGTCGGAGGGCTCGCTGAGCGCGGTGCAGTGGCAGGGCGCGGTGCGCCGGGCGGTCGCCTCGATCGTGCGCGGCGAGCTCGACAAGGTGGTGCTCGCCCGCGACCTGGTGGCGACCACGAGCGAGCCGGTCGACGTGCGCCACCTGCTCCGGCGGCTGGCCCAGCGCTACCCCTCCTGCTGGACCTTCTCGGTCGACGGCCTGGTCGGCGCGACTCCCGAGCTGCTGGTCCGCCGGTCCGGGGACCGGGTGCTGTCCCGGGTCCTGGCCGGGACCGTGGGGCGGCTGGGCGACGACGCGGCGGACGGCGAGCTCGCCGACGCCCTGCTCGGTTCGGAGAAGGACCTCGAGGAGCACGAGATCGCGGTGCACTCGGTGGCGGCCGTGCTCGCCGAGCACTGCGCCGACCTGGACGTCCCCGAGCACCCGAAGGTGCTCCGCCTGCGCAACGTCCAGCACCTGGCCACCGACGTGTCGGGCCGGCTGTCCGACGGCAGCGGAGTTCTGGCGCTGGCCGGCGCCCTGCACCCTACGGCGGCGGTCTGCGGCACGCCGACCGAGGTGGCGCTGGAGGTCATCCGCGAGCTCGAGGGCATGGACCGAGGCCGCTACGCCGGGCCGGTCGGCTGGCTGGGCACCGGCGGCGACGGGGAGTTCGGCATCGCCCTGCGCTGCGCCGAGGTGGACGGGACGCGGCTGCGGCTGTTCGCCGGCTGCGGCATAGTCGCCGGCTCGGACCCCGACGACGAGCTGACCGAGGCCCAGGCCAAGTTCGTGCCGGTCCGCGACGCCCTCGAGTCGGAGGGCTGAGCGGCCCCATGGCCGACCCCGGCGCCGCCGCGGCGCCGGGCCCGCAGGTCCTCGTCGACGCGGACAACCTCGACGTCGCGCGGCTGCGCCTGGTGGCGGCGGAGCTGACCGGCGTGCAGCGGCTCGTCGTCGCCGGTCACCCCGCCCGACTGGCCCAGGTGGTCTGGCCGGACACCGCGGACGTCCGGCCGGCGAGCGGCTGGCAGGGTGCGGACACGGTGCTCGCGTCGGCGTACGTCCCGGACCCCGAACCGTTGGTCCTGGTCACCGGGGACGGCGACTTCGCGCTGCTCGCGTCCCGGCACCCCGGCCCGGTCCTGGTCGTCGGGACGGCCGGCTCCACCTCGGGACGGCTGCGGGGCGGGTCGGGCGTGGCCGTGGTCGACCCGGTGCACGACGGCCTCGAGCGGCTGCGCTCCTGGCTCAGATCGGGTCGCCCGGACCAGCCGCTCCCCTAGCCTGCGAGCGGGGCGCGGCGCTGCCGGCCACGAGGCCGGTCACGAGGCCGGCCACCGCGGCGGCCAGCTCGCGCGCGGCGACCCGGTCGGTGCGCACCTCCACCACCTGCATCCCCGCGCGCGGGTCGAGGGCGGCCGACAGCAGCTCGGCGACGCTCGAGACGCGCGTGTGCGGGGTGCCGCTCGCGCCGCACAGCGCGGCGAGGTCGACGCCCGTCGGGGTGCCGAAGACGCGCTCGTACCCGGGCTCGCCGAGCGCGCCGCCCTGCTCGAGCAGGCCGAAGATCCCACCGCCGTCGTTGTTCACGACGACGAAGGTCAGGTCCGGGCGCGGCTCGTCGGGACCGAGCAGGAGTCCGTTGGCGTCGTGCACGAACGTCAGGTCGCCGACCAGCGCGAACGCCGGTCCGCCGCCGTCCCGTTGCCAGGCCAGGGCGGCACCGACCGCCGTGGACACGGTGCCGTCGATCCCGGCCGCCCCACGGTTGGCGAGGACGGTGACCCCTGCCCGCGGCCGGGCGACGCACAGGTCCCGGACCGGCAGCGAAGACCCGGCGACCAGGAGCGAGCCGGGCGGCAGCGCGGCGTACAGGTCCCGGGCGACCGCCGGCTCGGCCGGCGCCTTGTCGAAGACCGGGTCGTCCAGCAGCGCGTCCACCGCGGCGGACAGCTCCCGGTCGGCGTCCAGCCAGCTGCGCAGCCACCCGCTCGCGGCACGGTCCGGCGCCGGCTCGGCCGGTCTCGGCAGGGCGGCCCGGACGTTGACCGCGGAGCGGGTCTGGTCGGCCCAGCGGACGGTCGGGGCCACGACCTCGACCGGTACGTCGGCGCGCCGCAGCAAGGCGACCGCACCGCGGTGCAGGGTGGGCCGGCCGACGACCAGGACCCGGTCCGGACGGTGCGCGTCGACGAACGACTGGTCGTTCAGGAGCAGGTGACCGCAGCGCAGCGCGGTGAGCCCTTCGCGGGCGTTGCCGGAGGCCTCGCTGACGACCGGCCAGCCGTGTGCCTCCGAGAGCAGTCGCACCGCGCCACCGAGCTCGCGGGGCGCGTCGCCGACGAGGATCAGCGTGCGCTCCGGCCAGTCGTCCGGCTCCCCGGCCGGCTGCGCCGGGCCGGACAGGTGCGACGGGCCGGCGAGGCCGGGTGGCCGCCCCTCGACCGCGGTCCAGGGCGCTCCGTCCGCCCGACCTGCCAGCGGCTCGGTCCAGCCCGGGTCGCCGTCGTCGACGAGCGGCTCGCGCAGGGCCACGTTCAGGTGCACCGGCCCGGGGTCCCGGCTGGTCGCGCCAGCTGCGGCGGCCACGGCTCGGCCGACCAGCGCCCGCCAGTACCCGACCTGCCCGGGCCTGGCCTCCGGCACGCCGACCTCGTGGAACAGGCGCACGGCGCGGCCGTACAGCCCGACCTGGTCGACGGTCTGGTTGGCGCCGGTGGCGCGCAGCTCCGGCGGGCGGTCGGCCGTGAGGACGACCAGCGGGACCCCGGACTCACCGGCCTCCAGCACGGCCGGGTGCAGGTTGGCCGCGGCGGTCCCCGAGGTGGTCGCCACCACCACCGGGCGCCCCGACGCCTTGGCCAGACCCAGCGCGCAGAACGCCGCGGACCGCTCGTCCACCCGCACGTGCAACCGGAGCCGTCCCGCCGCGTCGGCCTCCTGCAGCGCGACGGCCAGCGGCGCCGACCGGGAGCCCGGGGCGAGCACGGCCTCCCGGACGCCGCAGCGCACCAGCTCGTCCACCAGGACGCGGCCCAGCGCGGTCGAAGGGTTCATGGCGCGGCCATGATCCCGTACGCGGCATCCAGTCGCGAGCGCCACCAGCGTTCGCGGTCCGGGGTCGCTGCCAGGTCGTCGAGCAGGCCGGCGTCCGGCTCCGGTCGACGGACCGGTAGCCAGCCGTCGACCGGCAGCAGCCGCTCGGTCGCGCCGACCACGTCCCTGGCGAGCAGCCGGCCGGACCCCAGGCCGCACGCATGCTCGAGCCCGGGCAGTGCGGCGGCCAGGGCGACGCCGCCGGCCAGCCCGACCGAGGTGTCCAGGGCGCTCGACACGACCACCGGCAGCCCGTACGCCTGCGCCACCGACCTCGCCGCGCGCACGCCCCCGAGCGGTGCGACCTTGACCACGACGACGTCCGCGGCCTCGCGCAGCCCGGCCACGCCGCGCGGGTCGTCCGCCTTGCGCAGTCCCTCGTCGACGGCCACCCGGACGTCCAGGAGGCGCCGGACCTCAGCCAGCTCGGGCAGGGTGGCGCAGGGCTGCTCGGCGAACTCGAACGCCTCGGCCCCGCCGGCCGCCGCGACCAGCCGGGGCAGCGCCGCGACGGCCTCGGCCACGGTCCACCCGCCGTTGGCGTCGACCCGGACCCGGCCACCTGGGCCGACCGCGGCGAGAGCGTCGGCCACGGCCTCGACCCGGGCGAGGTCCTCGTCGAGGGACTGGCCCGGCTCGGCGACCTTGACCTTGACCGTGCGGCAGCCGCCGGAGTCGGCGACCAGGCGGGCCGCATCGTCGGGTCCGACTGCCGGCACGATCGCGTTCACCGGCACCCGGTCCCGGACCGGCGCCGGCCAGCTGCCCCAGGCCGCCTCGACCGCCGCGGCCAGCCATCTGGCCGCCTCTCGCGGCGGGTACTCCAGGAACGGCGCGAACTCGCCCCAGCCGGACGGACCGCGCACGAGCATCGCCTCTCGCGCGGTGACACCGCGGAACCGCGCGACGAGCGGGAGGCAGACGACTCGGGCGGTGGCGTGCAGCTGCGCCAGCGACGGGACGTCGGGGACCGGCATGCGCGACCCGCGGTCAGGGACGCTTGGGGAACTGCGCGAAGTCCGGGCGGCGGCGGTCCTGGTAGGCGTTGCGGCCCTCCTGGGCCTCCTCGGTCATGTAGAAGAGCATGGTCGCGTCGCCGGCGAGCTGCTGGATCCCGGCGAGGCCGTCGTCCGCGGCGTTGAGGCTGGCCTTGAGCATGCGCAGCGCAAGCGGCGACATCTCGAGCATGCGGCGGCACCACGCGACCGTCTCCACCTCGAGGTCGGCCAGCGGAACCACCGCGTTGACCAGGCCCCAGTCCAGCGCCTGCCGGGCGTCGTACTGCCGGCACATGAACCAGACCTCGCGGGCCAGCTTCTGCCCGATCTGTCGAGCGAGCAGCCCCGACCCGTACCCGCCGTCGAAGGACCCGACCATCGGGCCGGTCTGGCCGAACCGCGCGTTGTCGGCTGCGATCGTGAGGTCGCAGACGACGTGCAGGACGTGACCGCCGCCGATCGCGTACCCGGCCACCATCGCCACGACCGGCTTCGGCAGCCGACGGATCTGGACCTGGAGGTCCAGGACGTTCAGCCTGCCGATGCCCTTGGCGGCGACCGCGTCGTCACCGATGTACCCGTCATCCCCCCGGATCATCTGGTCCCCGCCGGAGCAGAACGCGTAGTCGCCCGCGCCGGTCAGCACGATCACGCCGACGGAGTCGTCGTCGCGCGCGGTCTCGAAGGCCCGGGCGAGCTCGAACAGCGTCTGCGGACGGAACGCGTTGCGCTTGTGCGGCCGGGCGATGGTGATCTTCGCTATGCCATCGGCGGTGGCGTAGCCGATGTCCTGCCACTGCCCCGCCGGCTGCCAGTGAGCGCCGGGGCGCACGGTGGAACGGGCCGGGTCACCTCGGTCGTCGAGCCGGGGCGGGTCGGTGAACGTCATGCGGGCAGCCTAGGACCGGACCGTCGGCTGGCGACCGGCCGGCTGGGGGCGGGGTTGTCGCGAAGGCCCCGACCCGGTAGGACTCCATGCAGAGGCGGGCCGCCGGCGCCGCCCGAGGCAAGGAGGGCGTCATGCCCGACCGACTGGACAGCAAGCTCGTGGAGTCGTCCCTGCGGGCCCTGCCCGAGTGGTCCGGTGACACGACGGCCATCTCCCGCACGGTGTCGGTCACCGACGCCCAGGCCGAGCAGCTGCTGGGGTCGCTCGCCGAGAGTGCCCGAGCGATGAACCACGACCCGGACATCGAGCGTTCGGAGGGCAGTCTCCGGATCGACCTGACGACGCACTCCGCCGGCGGCGTCACGGCGCTGGACATCGCCATGGCCTCGCACATCAACGACCTGGTCGCGCATGCCACCGGCGGGCCGCCCGAGCACGCCGCGGCGCACGAGGTGCAGGTCGAAGCCGTGGACGTGTCCGAGCAGCCCGGCGGCGAAGATGACCTGGTCAATCGGGGCCTGAGCCGCGCCCCCGACTAGCCCTGGCGGAGCCCGAGAGTGTTGCCGTCCGGGTCGTGGAACCACGCGGCCCTGGCCGGGCCGAGCTGCGCGATGTGGCCGGTCGTCGCGAGCGGTCCGTCGGTGTAGTCGATGAACTCCACGCCCCCGTCCGACAGCTCGCGGACCACGGCCTCGATGTCGTCGACCTCGAAGTGGGCGAGCGTGTGCTCGGTCGTGGTCGGAGGTCGCCTGAAGACGGAGATCTCGCTGGCGCCGCAGCCGTAGCGCACGGCCACCGGGTTCTCCCAGAGGAACGTCAGCCCGAGGGTGCCACCGTAGAAGTCCTTGGCCCGGTCCAGGTCCGTGACCGGGACCGTGGGCACGACCATCGTCGCTGTCTTCATCGGAGCCTCCTGTGGCGGTGCGCATTCATTTGGCATATCAAATAATCGTCCTCGACACTTGGCATGTCAAGTAGTTGGCGTACACTCGCGTCATGACGACCGACGGGCTCGCGGGGTGGACCGGCGCGTGGATCGCGCTGGTCCGGACCCATGCCCGGCTCTGGGACCAGGTCGAGACCCAGATGCGTCAGGACAGCGGCCTGACGATGTCCCGCTACGACGTGCTCATGCAGCTGGACATGGCCGGCGGACGCCTGGGGCTGAGCGAGCTCGCGTCGACTGTCGTGCTGTCACCGTCGGGGCTCTCCAAGCTGCTCGACCGGATGGAGGACTCGGGGCTGATCCGGCGCGAGCCCGACCCGCGCGACGCCCGCTCGACGTTCGCCCGAATCACCCCCCGCGGCCGGTCCCTGGTCAGGCGGGCCCGGGACAGCCACCACCGATGGCTGCAGCACGCCTTCGGCGACGCCCTCGACGACCGTGACGTCGCCGACCTCGCCCGGATCATGGGACGCATCGACGCACAGGCTGCGCAGCAGTAGGACCGCGGTCCCGGTCGTCCACACCCTGCGCCGGTCGCACCGATGTCCACAGCCGGGTGCACGGTGGCCGTGCCCCACGCCGCCAGCGGCCTAGCGTCCGCGGCATGGATGACCTGACCGACGACGAGCGGCCGGACGGAGCCGGCGCCAGGTCCTCGCGACAGCCCTCCATGCGGGCGATGGCGGCGATCCCGGTGCGTCAGCGCCCACGCGAGCGGCTGCTGGACCATGGCCCCGAACCGCTGGCGGACGCCGAGCTGCTGGCGGTGCTGCTCGGGACCGGCGTGCGCGGCACCGGCGCACTGTCCCTCGCGCACGAGCTCCTGTCCGACCACGGCGGGCCGCACGGGCTGGCCCGTGCGGTGCCGGCGGAGCTGGCCCGCCGGGCCGGCGTGGGACCGGCGAAGGCGGCGCGGGTGGTGGCGGCGTTCGGGCTGGCGCGGCGGTTGGGCACCGTCCCGCCGGGCCTGGTCGTCCGGGACAGCGCGGCCGTCGCGATAGCGGTCCGACCCTGGCTGTCCGACGCCCGCCGTGAACGCGTGGTGCTCGTGGTCTGCGACAACGCGCTGCGGGTGCGGCGCACGTTCGTGCTGACCGAGGGCAGCAGCGACGAGTGCCTGCTCCCCGTCCGCGAGCTGCTGACCGCGGTGCTGCTGCACGACGGCTCGGCGTTCGCGGTCGCGCACAACCACCCGTCCGGTGACGTGACGCCCAGTGCCGAGGACCAGCAGGTGACCGCGGCTCTGGCGGCCGCTGCAGCCGCGGTCGGGCTCGACTTCCTCACCCACGTCGTCGTGAGCGGTGACCGCTGGGCGCCCTGCGAACCGACGCCGGCGCGAGGGCACGGCGCTGCCGAGGCCGGGACCCATGGGCGTCGTGACGATGGTGGGGCGGCCAGCGGCGGTTGCCGATGCGCAGAGTTCGGGTCGAAGGGCCCTACAGGTGAGACACCGGAGCCGGTATGAAAGGGGCTGATAGAGGAGGTTGCCATGGCAACCACGATGCAGGAATCGACCAACCTTCCGACGCCACGGGCCGATGGAGGAGGCTGGTCGGCACGCCTTCTCGTGCCCGAGCTGTGGGGCGCCATCTCCATAGTCGCGATGTGGGTAGCGGTGATCTTCGTCGCAGAGATCGGCGGGGACATGACCTTCGGCATCGGATCGGGCAACGGCACGACGGTCATCCCGACGGTGGTCGGGGTGGCGCTGTTCGCGATGATCGGCACGACCGCGGTGGCCAAGCGGGCTTTCGGCCGCAACCGCGAGTAGCGCGCTGTCGTCGGCGGCTCGCGCCGCGTCCGTGGGCTGTGTGTCGCCAAGCGGGTATGGCGCGAAAGGCACCGGCTATGACCGAACCCCAAGGCACCTGGGCCGTCGAGCAAGAGGTTGAGGACCGACAGACGGAATGCATCGGTCGACTCCAGGCCGGCAACTGCGAGGTCTGACCCAACACCAAGGAGGGGCGCCGAGGAAGGTCGAGTTCGCCTCTGTCGGGCTCCTCGGGACTGGCAGGAATCCGCCCGCCGGGCTCCCTTCCCTTGCACAGCACAGGAACCGGCATTCGGTGCGGGTGTATCCGGTCGCTTCCGGACGTGCTGCGTGGGTCCTTGTGGGTGGGGTCGCGACGGCACAGCATGTGGCGGTGGAGATCCCCGACCCGCGGTACGCACGCGCCGAGGACGGCGCGTATCTGGCCTACCAGGTGGTGGGGGACGGTCCGGTGGACATCGCCTGGCAGCTCGACCACAGCTTCGACAGCCGCTGGGAGAGCCCGTATGTCAGTTCCTGGCTGGGTGCGGTGGCCTCGTTCGGGCGGCTGATTCTCCATGACCGTCGGGCGACGGGCTTGTCCAGCCGAAACGTGGATCCGCCGAACCTAGAGACGCGGGCAGCGGACCTACGCGTGGTGCTGGACGCGGCTGGAGCGCGGAGCACGGTGGTCGGTGGCTGGTTCGAGGATGCGGCGCCTGGGGTGTTGTTGGCGGCGACTGATCCCGATCGGGTGCGCGGGCTTGTGTGGTGGAACCCGACTCCGCGCACGACTTGGGCACACGACTACCCGTGGGGTTGGAGTCCGGAGGAGGTCGAGGCTGAGCTGGCCGGGCTGCAGCACTGGGGCACGCTCGGGTGGGGGGAGGCGTGGGCAGACCAGTTTGAAACCATCGACGGGCCACGACCCCCTATAGAGGAGGTCCGCGCCGAGGCCAGGGCGAGCCGCAACACCTGCACGCCGGATGTTGCCGTCGCGCTGACACGGATGTGGCTCGATACCGACCTGCGCGCCGTGCTGCCAGCCGTCCGCGTCCCCACCCTCTTGTTGGTGGACGCGGGTCATCCGCGACACCTCGCCAAGGCCGAGCACGTGGCCGCCCTGATCCCTGACAGTGCGACGGTTCTCGTCCCGGACGACTGGCCGACCCCGACGACGATGAGTGCGGTACTCGGGCCTCCCTTGGAGGCGGTGCGGCACTTCGTCGGGCTGGAGCCGGCTCGGCAAGGACTGGACTCCGTACTGGCCTCGGTGATGTTCACCGACATCGTCGGGTCCACCGAGCTGCAGGCGGCCATCGGCGACCATGACTGGAAAGAGCTGGTCGAACGGCACCATGCGCTGGTCCGTGGGGTGCTGGCTCAGTGGCGGGGGGTGGAGAACGACACTGCCGGCGACGGCTTCTACGCGACCTTCGACGGGCCGGCCCGAGCCATCCGTTGTGCGCTGGAGATCTGCGAACGGGTCGGCGCCCTGGGCATCGAGGTCAGGGCCGGGATCCACACCGGCGAGTGCGAGCTGATCGACGGGAAGATCGGCGGGATCGCCGTCAGCATCGGCGCCCGTATCGCGACTCTGGCCGAGCCCTCCCAGGTCCTCATCTCACAGACGGTCAAAGACCTGGTCGCCGGCTCTGGCCTGACCTTCAGCGACGTCGGCGAGCACGACCTCAAGGGAGTCCCCGACCGCTGGCACCTCTACGCCGTGACGAACTGACACAGACGCGAACCTCCCTGATGCTGGGCGGGTGATTCGGAGCGCCGACTCCGCCACCATGTCGCCATGACAGCTGCCGCCGATCAGGCCACGACCCAAGCTCCCTTGCCTGGGCGGAGGCCGACGCCCGCCAAGGCGCTCATAGTGGTGCTGGTCGGGGTGTCGGTGATCTTGCTCATCGCCGTGGGAGTCCTCATCGTGAAGATGAACGCCCTCCAGGACGACGTGGCGGCGCTCCGCACACAGACCAACTCGGTCAGCACCCTGCCGGTCGACCCTGAGGCGAACTCGAACGAGCTAGACACGTGCCGACTGCTCGGTGCGCTGGCGGCCAAGTCCAAGCTGACCCTGGCGAGCTTGTTCCCTGACTCGACGGTTGGGGCATGTGAGGCGGCTGCGTCCGATGGCTACCACCAGGCGTTGAGCAAGGGCTAGAACGCGACTCGGTGCCGCACTGTTCGCAAGGCACTACGCCGGGCAACCAGCGACCGCGCATAGGTGCTGCTCGGTGCGGCTTCCACGCCAACGCACGTGCACGCCGCGGTGACCACGACCGGCGGCGCGGCTACATCGGGCCTGGTCCGGGTGCAGCGTCAGGGGTGCCGTCGCGACACGCCGTGGGCGGTGGTCAGCTGGCTCCGGCGGCGGTGAGGAGCCGGATGATCGCCTCCTGCTCCACTTTCGCCTCTGCGCGTCCCGATCCACCCCGGCCGGTTGTCCAGGTCGCGAGCTGCAGGACCGTCGATCCCTTGGCATTTGGCGCGTGCGGGTCCGCGCCACCGGCCAGAAGGGCCTCGACCGCCGGTGAGCAGCGGTTGCGCACCGCCCGGTGCAGCGGTGGCGTGCCGTTCTTGTCCGGCGCGTTTGGATCCGCGCCCAGCTCCAGCAGGCAGGCAACGGTCGCGCTCTGCGCACCGGGGTTCCAGCGGACCGAGCCAGGGTCGCCGTCGACGGCATAGTGCAGCGGCCGCGCCCCGAGACGATTGACCGCGTCGACCCGACCACCGGCAGCGTGCACGTCGCGCACGATGACCACGGCGTGGCGCGCCGCCGCAAGGTGCAGCGCGGTATCGCCCGCGTAGATGTAGTGGCGGATCTCGTCGAGGAAGTACTGCGACGGCTCCGCTCGCGACGCGCCGACGGCGGCCCGGGTTGACGCAAGCGCTGGCCGTTCGGCGATCCGGCGCAGCACGTCGTCGCGGTCGGTCCGCACGATCGCCTGGATGAGCGCCATCAGCGCCGCCTGATCGTCCACGTCGTGACGGTATGCCCATCGGGGTGCGCCTGCCTGTCGAGGTGTGGCACCGTTTCGGTGCGTCCGACAGCGTCTGCTTGCCCGTTGGCGTCACCGTCGAAGGAGAGCCGCGATGAAGTACATGCTGATGATGCACGTGGGGCACGATGACGGCAACGAGGTGCTGAACTGGGCCCCGCAGGACATCAAGAGCATGATCGAGTTCCAGCACGCGTTCGACCGCGAGCTGGAGGAGAACTGCGAGATGGTGTTCAACGCCGGGCTCAGCTGGCCCGACCAGGCCCGGATCGTGCGCTATGACGGCGGCGCGCCAGCCGTCACCGACGGGCCGTTCCCGGAGGCCAAGGAGTTCCTCATCGGCTTCTGGATCGTCGACTGCGACAGCGAGGAGCGGGCGTACGCCATCGCCGCGAAGGCGTCGTCGTCTCCCGGCCCAGGCGGGGCCCCGACGTGCATCCCCATCGAGGCACGCCCGGTCGCGGGCCCGCCGCAGGTGGACGCCTGACCGGCGATGGCCGAGCCGATCGAGGGTGAACGACGTGTCCCCTACCGATGACACCCCCACGGCCGTCGTGATCGTCCACGATTACGACCTGCAGCTGCTGCGCGGGGGCGCACCGAGGTGCCGATACAGGGCGGCGCTGACGCACCCCGTGTGGATGTTGACTGGAGCCTGATCAGGTTCTCCAGGCAGGGCGCGGCGTGGTGGGGTCAGGCATCAGTTCAGCGGCCAAGCCATGGTGCCTGTTGTCGCAACAGGGCTCCAGCGAAGTCTCGTGCGGCGAGTGCTACCGGCGGCCGCTTCGCGGCAACCATCGTGTTTGTGCCCATGATGCGGCGCATCCGCGCGTCCGGCTGGACGACGACGACACGGGTTCCGCCGCGCCGGACCCGCGCGGCCTCGCGCTCCAGCTGTGCGCGAGCCGGTAACCGGAGGGCATTGCCGGGGTCGGCCGCGACCCAGTCGAGCGTCGACAGCGGTGCGGAGACCACGACCGCGTCTAGCCCCAGCCCGGCCAGCAGATCGAGGCTCACCAGCGAGTACGCGCCCCCATCGACGAAGCGCCGGCCATCGATCAGCACCGGTTCGAAGTACCCGGGGACCGCGCAGGACGCCGCCACAGCGTCGCCCACCGAAGCCGATGCATCCCGCCCGAACACTACCCGGCGACCATCACCGAGATCGACTGCGCAGATCCACAGCGAGCGCTTCGGCCAGCTACGGAACAGCGACCGCAGCCGGGCGGCCCCGGAATCGACCGGGCGAGTGCCCGCTGGCAGCAACGCGGCTGCTGCCACTCCCGGTCGGTATCGCCAGGGTCGCCGCGCCACCGCACGGGCAAGATCTGGGGCGGCCGGGCTCCGCTGCCCACGCGTCGCGGGTAGCGGGTCAACCAACGACGGCATGGCGCCGAGGATCGCCTCGCCCTCGGCAGACATCGGCTGCCCGGTCACTCGGCGGACATAGTCACGCGGCGGAAACCCGGTCCGCATCAGCGCGGCGGCCGTCGACCCGGCCGAGGTCCCCACGATGACCTCGGCGTCCCGCGCATCCCACCCGATCTCCTCCACAAGGGCGCACAGGACGCCCGCATAGAACGCGGTGCCGGTCAGACCGCCACCGCCGAGCGCCACCCCGATCCTCACATCGCCATCTCCTCCGCCCCGCCCCCCACGCGCACGGGTGTGCCGAGTGCGTGCCATCAGCGTGCACGCGAAGTTCCTCGGACGGCCAGCACCGCCCCAAGTCCGACGGCAACGGCGGCGTTGACAACGGAGAAGTAGAGCTGCGCCTTCCATCCTCGCTCGCGTCGATCTACTGACATCACGCTGCGAGCATCGCAGACGGCCGACGCTCCGACGTGTCGTTCTGGCGCGGTCGCACTGGCGTTGCGGCGCCTTGGTGTCGGGCATGGATAGCCTCCCTGGGTGGACCGAGCGGAACGCCGGCGAAAGTGAAGGCATTCGACGCTCGCCGCGGGGTGGCCGCGGCGATGGCGATCGCTTCGGCGGCTGGACTGGAAGCAGATTCTGCGAGCGTTCTGCACGACGCGAACAGGCTGGCTGTGCGCCTGCTGCCGTGCGACGTTGTCGCGCGAGTAGCACCTGTCGCGCATCAGGCCGCGCGGTTGGAAGTCGAGCTTGCTCAACGGCTGGCCGGAGCCGGAAGTCCCATCGCTGGTCTCGACCCCCGGGTGGAGGCGCGCGTCTACGAGCATGACGGATTCACGGTCACGCTGTGGACCTACTACGAGCAGATGACCGGTCAGGAAGCTTCGCCGGCCGACTACGCGACCGCACTGGCACGGCTCCACGAAGGCGCGCGGACGTTGGATGTCACCGTGCCCCACTTCACGAACAGAGTCGGGGAGGCCCAGGAACTCGTTGCGACCCGCGACCGTACGCCCACGCTCCCTGACGCGGAGCGAGACCTCCTCGCTCGCAGCTTACGAGAGTGCAGCCGGCTGATCGGCGAGCACGGCCGCGTCGAGCAGCTGCTGCACGGCGAGCCGCACCCGGGCAACCTGATCAGTACCGACAGGGGGCCGCTGTTCATCGACCTCGAGACATGCTGCCGAGGGCCTGTCGAATTCGATCTGGCCCATGTGCCCGCGGAGGTCTGCGCGCGCTACCCAGACCTTGATCGGGAACTGCTCGGCGAGTGCCGGGGCCTCGTTCTCGCGATGGTCACAGCGTGGCGCTGGGACATTGAGGACCAGTTCCCTAACGGGCAGCGCGCAGCTCGAGAGCTCCTGAGCGTCATGCGCGAGGGACCACCATGGCCGACGCTCGACGCCGTCTGGCCTCGAGCCGGGATCGCATGGGCCGCGGCCATCGAATCGAGCGGATCTGTCACGTCCGACAGTTCAGCCGCACCTCCGCCGCCGATAGACGGCTGATCGGATGCCCGGCGTGTGCGGCATCAGGCAGACCCGCCTGATTCCTCCGACTTGACGCATGCCGATATCGGAATATGATGCCCCATGGCACGAGCAGCGACGACGTCGGACGTCTTCAACGCGATCGCCGAGCCGCAGCGCCGGGAGATCCTGGCACTGCTGCGGGCGGGCGAGCGGCCGGTGACCGAGTTGGCCCAGGAGCTGGGGATGACCCAGCCGGGGGCGTCCAAACACCTGCGGGTGCTCCGGGAGGTCGGGCTGGTGCGCGACCGCAAGGCAGGCAAGCAGCGCCTGTACGACCTTGACGCCCGCGGGCTGCGACCGGTCCACGAGTGGACCGGCGGGTTCGAGCGGTTCTGGAGCGAGAGCTTCGACCGGCTGGACGCGTACGTGCAGGACCTCAAGCAGGCACGGCAGGAGGAGTAGCTGAATGAGCGCCACGGGACGAGGAGCGCCGGCGCAGTCCGCGACGGCCGACCGCGAGATCTTGATCTCCCGGGTCATCAGCGCCCCACGGGAGCTGGTGTTCGAGGCGTTCACCGAGGTGCGGCACCTGTCGCGGTGGTGGGGGCCGAGGGGGTTCACCACCACCACTCGGGCGTTCGAGTTCCGCGTCGGCGGGGAGTGGGACTTCGTGATGCACGGACCGGACGGGACGGACTACCAGGAGTGGATCTCCTGGACCGAGATCGCCCCGCCGGAGCGGATCGCGCTGCTGCACGGTGAGTCCCGCGGCGACCCGAACGCCTTCGAGTCGGTCCTCACGTTCGTGCCCGACGGCGCGGCGACCCGGATCGAGATGCGCACGGTGTTCCCCACCAAGGAGCTGCGCGACGAGGCGGTCGAGAAGCACCACGCGATCGACGGCGGCCAGCAGACCCTGAGCAACCTGGCTGCCTACGTCACCGAGATCGTTCGGAAGGGAGTCGAGGACTGATGGCCGGGAAGGTGTTCTTCAGCGTGACGATGTCGCTGGACGGGTTCATCGCGCCCGAGTCCCTCGAGGACTTGATGGGGCAGCAGTGGACGGAACTGCAGCAGTGGGTATTCCCGCAGCGGTTCTTCCGGGAGAACCTGAAGCTCGGCGAGGGCGGCGAGGAAGGGCGCGACAACGACATCGTGCGAGAGACGTTCGAGCGCACCGGCGCGAGCGTGATGGGCAAGCGCATGTTCGACGCCGGCGAGCCGGTATGGCCGGAGGAGGCGCCGTTCCACACGCCGGTCTTCGTCGTGACGCACGAGAAGCGTGACCCCTGGGAGCGGCCGGGTGGGACCACCTTCCACTTCGTCAACGACGGCACCCAGACCGCGCTCGACCAGGCCCGCGAGTCCGCCGGCGACCGAGACGTCCGCATCGCGGGCGGCGGCGCGACAATCCTGGCGTACGTGAACGCCGGCCTGATCGACGAGTTCTCGATCGCGCTCTCACCCGTGCTGTTCGGCTCCGGAATCCGCCTGTTCGAGGGCGTGGACGCGGGCCGCGTGGCCCTGGAGCCGGTCCGCGCGGAGCCGACGCAGCGGGTGACCCACCTGACCTACGCAGTCCGGCATCGGTAACCGTCTCACAGCGCGGTGAGATCCTCGACGCTCTGAGCGTCAGGAAGGGCGAGCGTTCGGGGCCGCGATCTCGGCTGCGCGCTTCACCGGGAGCCGTACCCGACGACCGCTGGGCGGCCTGCGAGCCGACGCCGCGGCCGCCTCCGTAGGCTGGCACACCATGAGCCGTCCGGTCGTGCGCGCGCTCGACGCCGACCCGGGCGCCCTGGACGAGTGGGTCGTGGCGGTGCGGGCCGTGCTGGACGGCTCCGGGCCGCCGGTGCTCCCCCTGCCGGTCGGCGGACCGGCCGGCGTGCTGGACGCGTTGGTGGGCGCGTTCCGTCCGGACGACTCGGCGGCGCCCCCGGACGTCGACGGCCTCGCCCTGGTGGTCCCGACCTCGGGCTCGACGGGCGAGCCCAAGGGCGCCCTGCTGACGGCCGCAGCCCTACGGGCCTCGGCGGCGGCGACGGCTCGGCGACTGGGTGGACCGGGGCGGTGGGTGCTGGCGCTGCCCCTGACCCATGTGGCGGGGCTGATGGTCGTGGTCCGTGCCGTGCTGGCGGGCCACTCGCCGGTCCTGTCCGGTCCGGCTGCACCGAGGGGTTTCACTGGTCAGGCGGGGGTCACGCACGGATTCGACCCGGCGTCGTTCGCGACGGCCACCCGGGCGGCGGCGACGGCGGCCGGCAGCTCCGGGGTGCCGCTGTACACCTCGCTCGTGCCGACGCAGCTGGACCGGCTGCTGACCGCGGAGGTGGACCTGCGGGCGTACGACGCAGTGCTGCTGGGCGCCGCGGCCGCGGCCCCGGGCCTGCTGGACCGGGCCGGCGCCGCCGGGGTGTCCGTGGTGACGACGTACGGGATGAGCGAGACGTGCGGCGGTTGCGTCTACGACGGCAGCCCGCTGGACGGCGTCGAGGTCGTGCTCGCGGACGCGGACCCGACCGGCATGGGCCGGGTCCTGGTCGCCGGCCCGACCCTGTTCTCCGGGTACCGCCTCCGCCCGGACCTGACGGCGAGCGCCGTCGACGGGGTGCGGCGGTTGCGGACCAGCGACCTGGGCCGGTGGCAGGACGGGCGGCTGACCGTGGTCGGCAGGATCGACGACGTGGTCGTCAGCGGCGGCGAGAAGGTCGTCCCCGGCCAGGTCGAGAGCGTGCTGTCCGAGCTGGTCGGGTCGGGACCGACGGGAGGGTTGCGGGCATGGTGCGTCGTCGGGGTCCCGGACGAGCAGTGGGGTGAGCGGGTGGTGGCGGTCGCCGCCGCAGCGCCCGGCGTCGACCTGGTGTCGGTCGAGCGGCTGCGCGAGCTGGCCGCGGACCGGCTGCCGGCCGCGTGGCTGCCACGTTCACTGGTCCGGGTCGACACGCTGCCGATGCTGGCCACGGGGAAGGTCGACCGCAGCGGCGTCCGCGCGCTGGCCGTCGCCGCGCTGTCCGCGGGGACAGCGCGATGACGACGGCGGCCCAGTGGGTCGAGGGAGCCCGCCCACGCACTCTCCCGGCCGCCGTGGCTCCGGTCGTGGCGGGCACCGGGGCCGCGGCGGCCGCGTCCGGCGCGGTGTGGTGGAAGGCGCTGCTGGCCCTCGGCGTCTCCCTCGCCCTCCAGGTGGGCGTGAACTACGCGAACGACTACAGCGACGGGGTGCGGGGGACGGACAGCCGGCGGGTCGGGCCGCTCCGCCTGGTCGGCTCCGGGGTCGCGGCACCGGCCACGGTCAAGCGTGCGGCCTGGCTCGCGTTCGGCGTGGCCGGCGCCCTCGGCCTGGTGCTCGCCGCGACGTCCGGTTGGTGGTTGCTCGCGGTCGGCGCCGCGGCGGTGCTGTCTGCCTGGCTCTACACCGGCGGACCGCGCCCGTACGGCTACGCCGGGCTCGGCGAGCTGTTCGTCTTCGTGTTCTTCGGGCTGGTCGCGGTGTGCGGGACGACGTACGTCCAGGTCGGCCGGGTCACGCGCACCTCGCTGGTCTGCGCAGTGGCGGTCGGGTTGCTCGCCTGCGCGATCCTGGTCGCGAACAACCTGCGCGACATCCCCACCGACGGTCCGGCTGGCAAGCGGACGCTGGCGGTCCGGCTCGGCGACCGCGGGACCCGCCGCTTGTACGCGACGCTGATGACGGTGCCCGCCCTGGCCCCGGTCGCGCTCGGCCTGGCCGGGCACCGATGGGCGTTGCTGGGGCTGCTCGCGCTACCGCTGCAGCTCCTGCCGGTCCGCTCAGTGCTGGGCGGGGCGGGCGGCCGCGACCTGATCCCCGTCCTGCGCAGCACCGGTCGGGCCGAGCTAGCGTTCGCTGTCCTGGTCGGCGTCGGGCTGGCCCTGTCCTGACCCGCCCTCGGCACGCATCGCGTCGTCGGCGGCATCCTCGGCCTCGGTGCGCTCGCGCATCCGCTGCCGCAGACCGGTGCCGCGCTCCACGACAGCATGCGACATCGCGTCCCGTTGGCGGCTGAGCAGCAGGAAGCTGAGAAGGCCCGAGACGACCACCGCGACCAGCAGCAGGAGCACCTGGCGCATGCCGACGGCGTACAGCACGCCCAGGGTGACCGCGAAGATGCCGATGCGCGCCGACGTGTAGACGAGCACCGGGCCGGGACCTCTCATGGGGCCGATTGTCTCCCATCGGGACCGGGGACGCGCCCGGCGGCCGGCCGACGTACATTGGCTCGGACGGGGACGGTGACACGGGCGAGACGCGACAAGGTGAGACGTTGTGCTGATCCTGCTCTACCTCGGCGCGGTGGCGCTGACGACCTGGGCCCTGCTCGACGTGGCCCAGACCCCTGCCGACCAGACGCGGACGCTGGCCAAGCCCTCCTGGGCGCTGGTCGCCGTGATCCCGTACGTGGGGCCGGCCGCGTGGTTCCTGCTCGGCACCGAGCGGTCCCCGACGTCCGGCCGGCGCGCGAGCGGCGGCGGCCGTCCGCTCGGGCCTGACGACGACCCCGACTTCCTGCGCGAGCTCGGCCGCAGGCGGGACCGGCCCGAGTAGCCGCTCCCGCTCACTCGGCGGGATCTCCCCCGGTGCGAGAGCCTCAGCTGTGCGGGAGTCCGCCGTACGAGTGCAGGCCGCTGAACCAGATGTTCACGCCGAAGTAGTTGAAGACGAAGCACGAGAGCCCCGCCAGCGCGATGTACGCAGCCTTGCGGCCCTTCCAGCCCGCGGTCGCGCGTGCATGCAGGTAACCCGCGAACACCAGCCAGGTCACCAGGGCCCACGTCTCCTTCGGGTCCCAGCTCCAGTACTTGCCCCAGGCGTTCTCGGCCCAGATCGCCCCGGCCATGATCGCGAACGTCCACAGCGGGAAGACGAAGGCGAACAGGCGGTAGGCCGACTGGTCGAGCTGCTCGCTCGGCGGCAGGCGGCGCGACAGCGCGTTGACTGTGCCGCGGCGCTCCCAGCGGTCCTGCACCAGGTAGAGCACGGTCACGACCCCGCCCACGGTGAACACCGCACCGGACACGATGGCGGCGGCGACGTGGATGACCAGCCAGTACGAGCGCAGCGCCGGCACCAGCGGTCCGGCCGGCACGTAGAGGACGGCGACGGCAAGGCCGAGCGTGAGCAGGGCGGGCACGACGACGAACAGCCCGAGGTAGCGAAGGGCCGGCCGGCGCCAGGCCACGACGAGGAACACCGAGAGCACGACGAACGCGGACGCGCAGGAGAACTCGTACATGTTGCCCCACGGCGCGCGGCCGGCGGCGAAGCCGCGGCAGACGATGCCGAGCAGCAGCAGCCCGGTCGCCGCGACGGTGAGCGAGAGCCCGATGCCGCCGTACTGGTCGGCGCGGCGCTGCCGCTCCGGGCTCGCCTCGGAGAATGACTCCGGCGGCGCGGCGGGTGTGCCGGCTTCACCACCGCCGACGAGCACCTGGGCGCGGTCCGGCTGCTGGGCTGCGACGGTCCGGCCGACCCGGCTCCTGGTCCCGAACGCGAGCTCGGCGGCATAGGCGAACATCGCCAGGGCGAGCGCCGTCATCGCCCCGTAGACGAAGCCGTTGCTCAGCTGGGCCCAGGTCTGCTGGCTCACTCGGTCTCCTCGGGGCTGGCGGGTGCGGCGGCCCGCAACCGGTCCAGCAGATCGTCCACCTCGGCCGTCAGCCCGCCCGCCTCTGCGCGGGCCAGCCCGCCGACCGCGACGAGCGTACGCCCGCCCTCCTCGCCGACCGCCCGGACCCAGATCCGGCGCCGGCGGACGAACAGGGACAGCATCAGCCCGGCGAGCGCCGCCAGCGCGGCGGCGAGCGCGGGCACCTGGCCGGGGTCGTGCGCGACCGAGAACGTCGCGAACTGCCGGATCCCGTCGAACGTGACCGACCCGAGGCCGCCCGGCAGCGTCCAGGTGTCGCCGGGGCGCATGGCCTGGCCGGCCACCTGGGACATCCGCGAGGTGTCCAGCAGGTAGACCGACTGCGGGGCGCCGTCGTCCAGCCCCAGGTCGCCAGTGAACAGGGTCAGCAGGAGCTCGGGGTCGTCGGCGGCGGGGAAGGTCGACTGGCCGCCGAGCACCGGGTCCATCTTCGCCGTGGGCAGGAAGATGGCCCGGAACCCGAGCTGGGTCGGCCGGGCGTCCGGCACCTTGACCACGCCCTGCGACAGGAACCTGCTGTCCCGGGGTAGGAACGGCACGGCCGAGGAGAGCACCACCCGGCCCTGGCCGTCGCGCACCGTCACGTGCGGGGCGTAGCCGTGCCCGATCAGGAAGGCCTTCGTACCGTCCACGACGAGCGGGTCGTTGACCTGGACGGTGACCGGCCTGGGCGCCGCCGACGGGTCGTCGCGCACCGTCAGCCGGGCGGTGAACGACCGCGGCGCGCTGTCCTGCGGCCCGCCGCGCTGGTACGTCGCGGAGAAGCTGTCGAGGGTGAACGAGAACGGCGGCAGCGAGTCCGTGCCCGCGAGCCGGCCCGCCCCGAACGAGTCGTAGCGAGGCACAGTGTTCGCGAACGACTCGCCCTCGACCACGATCACCGTCCCGTGCGTCCCGAACAGCGCCCCGACGGCGACCCCGGCGAGCAGCACGACGATCGCCAGGTGGAAGACGAGGTTGCCGGTCTCGCGCAGGTAGCCCTTCTCGGCGCTCACCGCCCCTGACCCGGCGGCGACGTCCACGCGCCAGCGTCGGCGGCGCAGGGCGGCCGCGGCCGCCGTGAGCACCACGTCGGGCTCCGCCGACGTGACGTACGAGCGGTGCTCGGGCAGCCGGTGCAGGTGGCGCGGTGCGGCCGGCGGCCGGCTCCGCAGCACCCGTGCGTGCTGGAACGAGCGCGGGACCACGCAGCCGACCAGCGAGACGAACAGCAGGATGTAGATCGCCGCGAACCACGCCGAGCCGAAGACGTCGAACATCCCGAGCCGGTCCAGCAACGGGCCGACGCCGCGGTGCTGGGCCAGGTACGCGGCTACGTCGCCGGTGTTCGTCGCGCGCTGCGGGAAGACACTGCCCGGGACCGCGGCCAGCGCGAGCAGGAAGAGCAGCACGAGCGCGGTGCGCATCGACGTCAGCTGCCGCCACGCCCAGCGCAGCCAACCGCCGACCGTCAGCGAGGGGAGCCTCGGCAGCTCCGGCTGGGTGGACAGCGTGGTCGTGTCCAGCGGCTCGGTCACCTCGGTCCCACCGGACACTAGATCACCGTCCCGTAGCCGGCGACCCAGCCCTGCACGTGGATGAGCATCGACTGCCACACGCCGGTCACGAGCAGGACCCCCACGACGACGAGCATGAGCCCGCCCGTGGTCATCACCGCCCGGTAGTGGCGCCGGACGAAGCCGAGCCCACCGGCGGTGCGCCGCAACGCCAGCCCGACGAGCACGAACGGAAGCCCCAGCCCGATGCAGTACGCCGCGGACAGCAGCGCACCGCGGGCCGCCGTCCCCTCCGTCGTCGCGAGCGTCAGCACAGCCGCCAGGGTCGGGCCGATGCACGGCGTCCAGCCGAGCCCGAACAGCACACCGAGGACCGGGGCGCCGACCAGCCCGAGCGAGGTGGGCATGCGGTGAACGCGCACGTCGCGCTGCAACCAGGGCAGCCACGGCAGCAGCCCCATGAACCCGAGGCCGAGCACGACCGTCACAGCACCGAGCACCCGGCTGAGCACCTTCGCATGCTCGGCCAGCACGTCGCCGAGGGTGCCGAAGGCGAGCCCGAACGACACGAACACCACCGTGAAGCCGAGCACGAACAGGCAGGTCCCCAGCAGCACCCGACCGCGCCGGGCGTCGGCCAGGTCGGCGCCGACCATCCCGGTGACGTACGACAGGTAGCCCGGCACCAGCGGGAGCACGCAGGGCGAGACGAACGAGACCAGGCCGGCGGCCACCGCGATCGGGACCGCCAGCAGCAGCGATCCGCTGCTGACGGTCTGGCCGAGACCGGCGCTCACGGGGAGGCGACCAAGGGTGCCAGCAGCGCTCTGAGCCGGGGCTGCGTGGTCGGCCCGTTCACCCGTGCGGCGACCCTGCCCTGTCGGTCGATCACCAGCGTGTAGGGGAACCCCGGTGGGATCAGCCGGTGGAACGCCAGCACCACGTCGCCGCTCGAGTCGTCCACGTTCGGGTACGAGGAGCCGATGTCGGTCAGGAACGCCCGCGCCGCGTCCGGGTCGTCGTCCCCGTCGACGCCGACGAACTGGACGCCCTGGGGCTTGAGGTCCGCGGCCAGGCCCTGCAGGGCCGGACCCTCGACCCGGCAGGGACCGCACCAGGACGCCCAGAAGTTCAGGACGACGACCTTGCCGCGGTAGCTCGCCAGGTCGACCGCGCCACCCTCCAGCGTGGCCGCATGCACGGCGGGCGCCACGGGACGGTCCCCGGCCGACCAGGTGGTCACCTTGCCGTCGCCGGCGACGAACTGCTGGTCCGCGGTGGACGTGCCGCCGCCCGTCGGACCCGAGCAGCCGACCAGCGCGACCGCGACGCAGAGGACGCAGACGACGCCGAAGGTCGAGCCGAACAGGCGGCGGCCGGTCATGCTCCCGCGACCTTGCTGGCGCCGGGAAGCAGGTCGGCGGCCGGCTCGGAGTACCCGATCGCCACCAGGTCGCGGCCGTGGTACGTCAGCGTGGTGACGCTGGCCAGCGAGCACTCGCGCTTGCGCGGGTCGTGCCAGAGCTGGCGTCCCTCGAGGTAGAGCCGGGCGGCCCAGACCGGCAGCTGGTGGCTCACCAGCACCGCCTCGCGGCCCTCCGCCTGGAGGCGGGCCGTCGCGACCGCGCCCAGGACGCGCGCCACGACCTGCTGGTACGGCTCGCCCCACGACGGCCTCATCGGGTTGACCAGGTAGCGCCAGTGCCGCGGGTGCCGCAGCGACCCGTCGCCGATGCCGAACGCCAACCCCTCGAAGTGGTTGCCAGCCTCGATGAGCCGCTCGTCGCTGCCGACCTGCAGACCGTGGGCAGCGGCGACCGGCGTCGCGGTCTGCTGCGCCCGCTCCAGCGGGGACGCGGTCACGACGGCGACGTCGTGGTCGGCGAACGACTCGGCGACCCGCTCGGCCATGGCCAGCCCGAGCTCGGACAGGCGGTAGCCCGGCAGCCGTCCGTACAGGATGTGCTCGGGGTTGAAGACCTCTCCGTGCCGGACCAGGTGCACGACCGTGACCGGCTGCGCGGTCATCGCCCTCCTCCCGGTTCGGCCTGCGCCGCGGCCCTCGCGGCGACCGGCAGGGCGGCGGCGAGCCGCTCGAGCTCGGTCCCGCCGAACGCAGCCGAGACGAACCACGCCTCGTACGCCGACGGCGGCAGCGAGACCCCGTGCGCCAGCATGGCGTGGAAGAAAGCCGGGTAGCGGTGGGCGGCCTGCGCCCGGGCGCCGTCGAAGTCCCGCACCGGGGAGTCGACGAAGAAGACGCTGAAGAGGTTCCCGGCCGTCTGCACCCGGTGCGGCACACCCGCCTCGGTGAGCGCGGCCGAGACCATCTCGCCCACGGTGGTCGCGGTCGCGTCCAGGTGTGCGTAGACCGCGTCGTCCAGCAGCCGCAACGTGGCTAGCCCGGCGGCCGTCGCCATCGGGTTCCCGGACAAGGTCCCCGCCTGGTACACCGGGCCGGACGGCGCCAGCCTGGCCAGCACCTCGGCCCGCCCGCCGAAAGCCGCGGCCGGCAGCCCGCCCCCCATGACCTTGCCGAACGTGAACAGGTCGGCCGGCACCGGGTCCAGCCCGAACCAGCCGGCTGGACCGACGCGGAACCCGGTCATCACCTCGTCCAGCACCAGCAACGCCCCGTGCTCGTGGCACAACCGGGCCAGCGCCGCGTTGAAGCCCGGATCCGGCGGGACCACGCCCATGTTCGCCGCCGCCGCCTCGGTGATCACGCAGGCGATCCGGTCGCCCTGCTCCGCGAACGCGGCCGTCACCGCGTCGACGTCGTTGTACGGGAGCACGATCGTGTCCGCGGCGGCCGCGCCGGTCACCCCGGGGGTGTCCGGCAGGCCCAACGTCACCACCCCGGACCCCGCGCTGGCCAGCAGCGCGTCGACGTGCCCGTGGTAGCACCCGGCGAACTTGACCACCCGCGATCGCCCGGTGAACCCGCGGGCGAGCCGGATCGCGCTCATCGTCGCCTCGGTCCCCGAGCTCACGAAGCGAACCTGGTCGACCGCGGCCACCCGGGACACGATCTCCTCGGCGAGCTCGACCTCGCCGACCGACGGCGCGCCGAACGACCACCCGTCCGCCGCCCGCGCCCGCAGCGCCGCCACGACCTCCGGGTGCGCGTGGCCGAGGATCATCGGGCCCCACGAGCCGACCAGGTCGACGTACTCGCGGCCGTCCGCGTCCACCACCGTGGCCCCGTGCCCGGAGACGATGAACCGCGGTGTCCCGCCGACCGCCTGGAACGCGCGCACGGGCGAGTTCACGCCGCCTGGGGTCACCGCCAGGGCGCGGTCGAACAGGGCCGCCGACCGCGGCGCTTGGTACGGGAACGACACGCGCGCCAGTCTCTCAGCACCCGGAGCCGCCGCCGAACCCGCGCCCGCCGGAGCTGACCCGACCGCTCAGGCGGTCGCCCGGCGGTGCGCCCCCGGACCGGGAGAGGGCTCCACCTGGCGCACGTCGTCGAGGGTGTGCCCGTGCTCGCAGCGCAGCACCGTGTCGACCTCGCCGCCGCAGCCCCGGTGCCGGAACAGCAGCGGCGAGCCCTCCGCGTCGGAGTAGTACGCCGAACCCCACTCGTTGAGCGCCACGAAGACGGGGTACAGGTCCAGGCCCTTGCGGGTCAGGCGGTACTCGTGCCGCTGCCGCTGACCCGCCTCCCGGTACGGCTCGCGGCGCAGCAGCCCCTCCTCGGTCAGCCGGCCGAGGCGCTCTGTCAGCACCTGGCGAGGGATCGCCGTCCGGGTCCGCATGTCATCGAACCGCCGGATGCCGTTGAACACCTCGCGCAGCACCACGAACGACCACCGGTCGCCCAGGACCTGCAGCGCGCGCTGCACGGTGCAGTTGTCGATCGACCAGTCCAGCGCCTCGGGGCGGCTCATGGCGCTGTAGCCTAGGTCTCATTGACAGACCCAGCAAATCTCGGCAGGCTGCGTCCATGTCGCAGACTCAGGAAGCAGCCCCTCGTACCCGCTCCCGGACCCACAGCTGGGACGACCCCGCGCCCACCGTCGCGGCGCTCGGGCGGCTCTCCGGCGCCGAGCTGCTCGCCGAGATGGCCGCCGGCGCCCTGCCCCCTCCGCCGGTCATGTCCACGGTCGGCATCGAGGCCTGGGCGTTCGAGGTCGGCCGGGTCGAGTTCTCGCTGGTGCCCGACGAGATGCACTACAACCCCCTCGGCTCCGTGCACGGCGGCGTGATCGCCCTCCTCCTCGACTCGGCCGCCGGGTGCGCCGTGCACTCGGTTCTGCCCGCCGGCATCGGCTACACGTCCATCGACCTCGTGACCAAGTACCTGCGTCCCGTCACGGCCGGCACCGGACGGATCGTCGCGGAGGGAACCGTCATCTCCCGCGGCTCCCGCACCGCGCTCGCCGAGGCACGCCTCACCGACGCACGAGGCAAGCTGCTCGCGCACGCGACGTCCACCTGCCTGCTCTTCCCCATCGACACGGCCCCGTAGGCCGCCTCGCACCGTCTGCGAGCACTAGTGGCGTCTGGCTCGGCGAGCGGCTGCCAGCAGTGCCAGACCGGTGAACAGGAGTCCGGCGCCCAGCGCTGTCGCAAACCCGGGGGCCGCAGAACCCGTTGCCGGAAGGCCCTGGCCGGACGACAGCTTCTCACCGAGCACGCCCGTTGAGGGGGTGGGGGTGAGAGTCGGGGTCGCGGTGACCGTCGGGGTCGCGGTGGCCGTCGCGGTCGGCGATACCGAAGCAGTCGGCGTCGGCGTGGGTGTCGAGGTGGGGCAGAGCTTCCCGTTCGGGTACTCCCGCCCCACGAGTCCGTTCGGGCCGCTGCCGGCCGGGAACGTGATCGTAGCGGGCACCTGCGTACCCAGGAACGCATCGACCTGGTACGGCCCGCACGAGGGCACCTGCACCTGCAGCACGAGGCCAGTGGTCCCGGCCGCGATGGTTCCGTGCACGACCTTGAACAGCTGCTGAGGTTCGGTCTGGGTCTTCCACAGGCCGATGTAGGACGCAGCGGAGACTGCGATGTCAGTGGGAGCCGGCCCGTGGGTGGTCGAGAAGACCAGCGTGCCCTCCGGTGCGACGGTGGCGGCGACCCCGCCGTGCGGCCCGGCCCAGGACACCCCAGCGGTCAGGACGAGGAGTCCAGCGGCCATCACCAGGACGGATACCACACGATGCTTCATCGCGGCGCTCCTTCGCGAGTGCGCCCAGCATCGAGACCTCGCGGCCACTGGGTGCCCACGTAGACGACGCTAGGGACAGGGCCTGCGTGCCGTTAGAGGCAAAAGGCCCTTGGCCAGGCGCCGGCCGAGGATGCAGGGCGCACAGCGGCTACCGGATCGTGTCCCGCCCGAGCATGCGGGCCACCTCGGTGGCCCAGTAGGTCAGCACGATGTCCGCGCCGGCCCGGCGGATCCCGGTGAGCAGCTCGAGCATCGCCCGTTCCCGGTCGAGCCAGCCGTTCGCGGCCGCGGCCTCGAGCATCGCCATCTCGCCGGAGACCTGGTACGCCGCCACCGGGACGTCCACCGCGTCGCGCACCTGACGCAGCACGTCGAGGTACGGCAGCGCCGGCTTCACCATCACCAGGTCCGCGCCCTCGGCCAGGTCGAGCGCCACCTCGTGCAGCGCACCGCCGCCGGCCGGATCCATCTGGTAGGTCCGCCGGTCGCCGAACGACGGCGCGGACTCGGCGGCCTCGCGGAACGGCCCGTAGAACGCCGACGCGTACTTCACCGCATACGCCAGGATCGCGGTACCGGGCATCCCGGCCCGGTCGAGCCCGGCCCGGATCGCCGCCACCTGTCCGTCCTGCATGCCGGACGGCGCCACCACGTGCACACCCGCGGCCGCCTGGGCCACGGCCACCGCCGCGTAGCGGGTCAGCGTCGCGTCGTTGTCCACCCCGCCGGACGCGTCCAGGGGACCGCAGTGCCCGTGGTCGGTGTACTCGCACAGGCACAGGTCGGCCATCAGCACCGTCGCGTCACCGACGTCCGCGGCCAGGTCGCGCAGCGCGACCTGTACGACGCCGTCGTCGGCGTCCGCCTGCGACCCGATCGGGTCCTTGGACGCGGGGATGCCGAACACCATCAGCCCGCCGACGCCGGCCTCGACGGCCTCGGCGGCGGCCTTCCGCAACGAGTCGCGGGTGTGCTGGACGACGCCGGGCATCGCCGCGACCGGGACCGGGTCGGCGAGACCCTCCTTCACGAACAACGGCAGGACGAGATCCGCCGGGGCGAGCCGCGTCGACGCGACCAGTCGCCGCATCGGCGCGCTGGAGCGCAGACGGCGCGGGCGCTCGGCCGGGTACGGCACGGCGGCCGGACCGCCCTACCTGGCCCGGCGCCGGGCGCCGGCCCGCCGCTGGGACGGACGCCAGGTCGACTCGCCCGCCTCGAGAGCCGCGAGCCGCAGCGCCGCACCGAACTCGGCCAGCGACTCGACCAGCGAGCCGACCGACATGCTCTCCGCGAGCACATCCACGCGGAGGCCGTGCTCCTCGGCGGTCTTCGCCGTCTGCGGCCCGATGCACGCGATCACCGTGGTCGCGTGCGGCTTGCCCGCGATCCCGATCAGGTTGCGCACCGTCGAGGACGAGGTGAACAGCACCGCGTCGAACCCCCCGCCCTTGATGGCCTCGCGGGTGTGCACGGGCGGCGGGGCGGCCCGCACGGTGCGGTACGCGGTGACGTCGTCCACCTCCCAGCCCAGCTCGACCAGCCCGGCGACGAGCGTCTCGGTCGCGATGTCGGCCCTAGGCAGGAACACCCGGTCGATCGGGTCGAACGACTCGTCGTACTCCGGCCAGTCCTCCAGCAACCCTGCGGTGGACTGCTCGCCGGACGGGACGAGGTCCGGCTGGACGCCGAACGAACGCAACGCCGCGGCCGTCTGGTCGCCCACCGCCGCGACCTTCACCCCGGCGAAGGCGCGCGCGTCGAGCCCGTACTCCTGGAACTTCTCGCTGACCGCGCGAACCGCGTTGACCGACGTGAAGGCGACCCACAGGTAGCGCCCGGACACCAGTCCCTGGACGGCGCGGTCCATCTGCTGCGGCGTGCGCGGCGGCTCCACCGAGATGGTGGGGACCTCCTCGGCGACGGCGCCGTGACGGCGCAGGCGGTCGGAGACGACCCCGGCCTGCTCCTTGGTCCGCGGGACGAGCACCCGCCAGCCGAACAGCGGCTTCGTCTCGAACCACGACAGCTTGTCGCGCAGGGCCACGACGTCACCGGCGACCACGACGGCCGGACCGCTGAATCGCTGAGCCTTCACTTCGGCCGCGACGTGCTCGAGGGTCGAGACGAGCGTGCTCTGCTCGGTGGTGGTCCCCGCCCTGGTCACGGCGACGGTCGTCCCCGGTGACCGGCCGGCGGCGATCAGGGCCGCGCTCACCGCGCCGAGCACGTCGACGGCGTGCAGCAGCACCAGCGTGACGCCGTCGGCGGCGTGCCGGCTCCAGTCCACGGTCGGCGCGGTGGCGTCGACCACGTGCACCTCGCGATCCTTGCTGGTCGTGAGCGGCAGACCGGCGTACGCCGGCACGGCGGTTACCGACGAGACCCCCGGGACGATCTCGAACGGCACCTTCGCCCTCGTGCACGCCGCGGCCTCCTCGCCGACGCCGCCGAACAGCGCCGGGTCTCCCTGCAGCAGCCGCACGACCGCGGACCCGTCCCTGGCCGCGTCGATGGCCAGCTTGGCCCGGGCGGCGTGCGCGAGCGGCTGCCCGTCGTCGCCGGTGCCGACCTCGACCAGGACCGCGGCGGGAGCCGACATCGACAGCACGGCGGGCGGTACGTCAGCGTCGTGGACGACGACGTCGGCCGCGGCGAGCAGCTCGCTGGCCCGGACAGTCAGCAGCCCGGGGTCGCCGGGCCCCGCCCCGACGAACGAGACGGAGCCGACGGCCGGCTTCTTGCGGGCACGGGTGGTCACTGGACTCGCACTCCCAACAGTCCTTCGGACGACTCGGCGAGGACACGGTCGGCGAGCCGACGGCCGAGGCCCTCGGGATCGTCGCCAGGCCCGGACGTCGACACACGCATCAAGCCGCCGTTGACGTCCCCCACGACGGCACGCAGGACGACCTCGGCCCCCCGGACCTCGGCCAGCGCCCCGACCGGCGCGGAGCAGCCCGCCTCCAGCCCGGCCAGGAGCGCACGTTCGGCGCTCACCGCGACCCGGGTGGCCGCGTGGTCGAGCCCGGCCACGAGGTCGGCGACCGTCGCGTCGCCCGCCCGGCACTCGACGGCCAGCGCGCCCTGCCCGGGAGCCGGCAGCATCACGTCGTAGCCCAGGACCTCGGTGGCCTCGTCGATGCGGCCGAGCCGGGCCAGGCCGGCGTACGCGAGCACGACGGCGTCGAGCCGTCCGGATGCGACCAGACCGATGCGGGTGTCGACGTTCCCGCGCACGCCGACCACGTCGAGGTCGGCGCGGACCGCCCGGAGCTGGACGGCGCGGCGCGGCGAGCCGGTCCCGACCGTCGCCCCGGCCGGCAGTTCGGCGACCGACCGACCGTGCGCGGCTACGAGCACGTCCCGCGCGTCCGCCCGCTCGGGCACGGCTGCGAGCACGATCCCGTCGGCCGCCCCGACCGGGAGGTCCTTGAGCGAGTGGACCGCGAGGTCGACCTGCCCCGCGAGCAGGGCCTCGCGCAGCGCGGATACGAACACCCCGGTGCCGCCGAGCTCGGTCAGCGGCGCGCCGGAGGTGTCGCCCTCGGTCGTCACCTCGACGAGCTCGACCGCGCAGCCGGTCGCCGCCGTGACCGCGCGGGCGACCAGCCGCGCCTGCGCCTGCGCCAGCGCGCTGCGCCGGGTCCCCAGCCGCAGGGTCGTGGGCAGGACGGCGGTCACGGGGTCGCCCCGTCCGGCTCGACGGTGTGCAGGTCGACCTCGACCGTGTGCACGTCGGCGACGACGACCTCGCGGTAGCGCAGCGGGTCCAGGTCGAACAGCGCGTGCAGGGCCTCGGCGTACGCGAGCCCGGCCGGCTCCTCGGCGAACTCCTTCACCCGGACGGTCGGCGCGTGCAGCAGCTTGTCCACGACGCGGCGCACGGTCCGCTCCAGCTCGGCCCGGACGTCCGCGTCCAGGTCGGGCCGGCGCGCGTCCAGCCGGGCCAGCTCGGCGGCGACCACGTCCTCGGCCATGGTCCGCAGCGCGACGACCGTGGGCGCGACGCGGGCGGCCTGCCGGTGCGCGAGGTAGGCCGAGACCTCCTCGGCCGCGATGACCCGCACCGCGTCGACAGCTGCGGTGGCGCCCTGCTCGGCCAGCGAGCGACCCAACGCGTCGAGCGTGACCAGCGTGACACCGTCCAGCTCGCCGCACGCGGGGTCCACGTCGTGCGGCAGCGCGAGGTCGAGCACGACCAGCGGCCGCCCGGAGCGCCGCGCGTGCGCGCGCCCGGCGACCTCCGCAGTGAGCAGTACCGCCGTGGCACCGGTGCACGAGACGACGACGTCGGCGACGGCCAGCTCGTCCTCGAGGCCGGCCAGGTCGCCGGAACGGCCGCCGACCGAGGAGGCCAGCGCCCGCGCGCGGTCCGCGTCGCGGTTGAGCACGACGATCTCGCCGAACCCGGCGCGCTGGAGCGACGCGACCGCCAGCGCGCTCAGCGATCCGGCGCCGATCACCAGCGCCCGGCGTCCCGGCAGCGAGCCCAGGGCCGCGCCCGCCAGCTCGAGCCCGGCGGCCATCAGCGCCGAGCCGGCCTGGTCGATCCCGGTCTCCGCGTGCACCCGCTTGCCCACGCGAAGCGCCTGCTGCACGAGCTCGTTGAGCGACCGGCCGACGGCCCCACGCTGCTGGGCCGTCCCCAGCGCGTCGCGGACCTGACCGAGGATCTGCGCCTCGCCGACCACCATGGAGTCCAGCCCGCACACGACCTGGAACAGGTGCTGGACCGCGGCATCCTCGTAGTGCACGTACACGTGCGGGCCCAGCGCGTCGACCGGCACCCCAGCGGTCGCGGCGAGCAGTGCGGTCAGCTCGCCGACCCCGGCGTGGAACGCGCGCACGTCGGCATAGACCTCGACGCGGTTGCAGGTGGACAGCACCAGCGCCTCGGTCACGTGCGGGCCGGCGACGGCGGCCACGTCCATCGCCGGGACGTCGTCCGCACCGACGGCAGCGCGCTCCAGCAACGACACCGGTGCGGACCGGTGCGACAGACCCACCACGACGAGGCTCATCCGACCGCCTCGCGAGTCGCGGCTCGCTCCAGCTGCTTGCGCTGCTGGTGGAACGCGAGGATCTGCAGCTCGCTGGCCAGGTCGACGCGGCGCACGTCGACGTGGTCGGGGACCCGCAGCGGGACCGGGGCGAAGTTCAGCACGCTGCCGACGCCCGCCGCGACCAGCCGGTCGCAGACCTCCTGCGCGGCGCCGGCAGGCGTTGCGACCACGCCGATGCACACACCCATCTCGGTGACGATCCGCTCGAGCTCGGCCAGCGGCTGCACCTTCAGGCCGCCGAGCACCTCACGGGTGCGCTCGGGCGCCGCGTCGATGAGAGCCGCGATCCTGAACCCGCGACTGGCGAACCCGCCGTAGTTGGCGAGCGCGTGACCGAGGTTGCCCACCCCGACGATGACGACCGGCCAGTCCTGGGACAGCCCGAGCTCGCGGGCGATCTGGTAGACGAGGTAGCTGACGTCGTACCCGACGCCGCGGGTCCCGTACGAGCCCAGGTACGACAGGTCTTTGCGCAGCTTCGCCGAGTTGACCCCGGCGGCGGTCGCCAGCTCCTCGGAGGAGACGGTGGTCGCGCCGCGCTCGTCGAGGGCCACCAGGGCCCGGTGGTACAGCGGCAGCCGGGCGATCGTGGCCTCGGGCACCCCGCGGGTGCGCGCGTCCGCACGCGGCTCGCGGCTGGTGCGCTCAGCTCGCGTCACGGCGGGCTCCCGTCGGGCAGCGTCCACAACGTCCAGGGGGTCACCGGGTCTTCACCGGCCCCGGTGCTGCCGACATTACGGGCTTGTGAACGTGCGAACAAAGTCGTCGCTCCGGATGTCCACCCAGTGAGACAGCCCGTTCGGCCGGGCCTGGTCAACCCAGCAGGCTGTCCCCCAAGAGGCCCCGGCCAGGACCCCCGGCGGCACGGCGAAGATCGCGCACGAACTGCCGGCGCGGGCCCGGGGTTCAGGACAGCGCCGCCCGCAGGCGCGCGGCGTCAACCCGCCAGAAGTCGAGCTGGCGCCCATCGACCAGGGTGACGGGGATCTGTTCGAGGTACTCCTCGAGCAGGACCGGGTCCGCGGTGATGTCGACCTCGTCCCAGCCGACCCCGAGCTCGGCGCACACCGCCTCGACCACGACGCGGGCGTCGTCGCACAGGTGGCAGCCGGGCCGGGACAGCAGCCGGACCCGCGGCTCGCTCACCGCGGCCACCTGCGGCACCCCTGCAGTCACCGGGCCTTGGCCGACCGTTCCCGGAGCCGGCCCTTGGCCACCTTGCCGGTCGCCGAGTGCGGCAGCTCGTCCACCAGCTCGATGATCGTCGGCCACTTGAACCGCGCCAGCCGGGTCCCGACCTGCGCCGTCACGTCGCTGGGCGCGACGTGCGAGCCGGGTCGCGCCACGACGTACGCCTTCACCGCCTCGCCGGTGTAGGGGTGCGGCACGCCGACGACCGCCGCCTCGGTGATGTCCGGGTGCGAGACGATCGCGTCCTCGACCTCGCGCGGGTAGACGTTGAACCCGCTGACGATGATGAGCTCCTTGCGGCGGTCGACGAGGACCAGGTCGCCGTCGTCGTCCTCGTACGCGACGTCGCCGGTCGCGTACCAGCCCTCCTCGTCCGGACCGTTGGAACCGTCCGGCCAGTACCCGGAGAAGAGGTTCGGCCCGCGCACACAGATCTCGCCAGGGTCGCCCTCCTCCGCGAGCTCGCCCTCGTCGTCGACGAGGCGCAGCTCGACGCCGGGCAGCGCCCGGCCGACCGAGCCGGGCTTGGCGACGCCGCCGACGAGGGTCGAGGTGACGCCCGGTGCGGCCTCGGTGAGCCCGTAGCCCTCGAACACCGGCAGGCCCGTCGTCGTCCTGATCTGCTCGAGGACCGCCGCCGGCATCGGCGCCGCGCCGGTGATCAGCAGGCGGACGCCGGCGAAAGCCTCCGCCAGCCCGGGCGTCTCCGACCAGGCGACGAACATCGGCGGTGCGCCGGGGATGTTGGTGACGCCCTCGCGGCGCACCACCTCGAGCGTGCCGACCGGGTCGAACCGG
Organism: uncultured Actinomycetota bacterium; assembly: GCA_963711005.1. Classification (GTDB taxonomy): domain Bacteria; phylum Actinomycetota; class Actinomycetes; order Prado026; family Prado026; genus CAVQCJ01. The sequence continues at coordinate 800,497 of CAVQCJ010000002.1, forward strand.
TCGAGCAGGACCGCTGTGGCCGCGCAGCGGGCGACGGCGCCGAGGGTGCCGTTGAGCGCGTAGACGTGGAAGAGCGGCAGCACCACGAGGACGATGTCGTCGGGAGTGACTGCGGGGGTGGGCAGCGCGTGCACCTGCTCGATGCTCGCGAGCAGCGCGCGGTGGGTGAGCATCGCGCCCTTGGGCCGGCCGCTCGTGCCCGAGGTGTACAGCAGCATCGCGAGGTCCTCGGGGTCGGTCACGTGCTCGTGCGGGGTGCCGGAGAACGAACCGAACGCGACCTCGCCGGGCGCCGGCGCGCCGACGACGACGCGCAGCAGCCGGCCGCCCTCGGGGTCGGGCAGCTCGCGGGCCGCGGCGGCCCCGGTCCGGTCGAAGATCACCGCGGCGGCCCCGCTGTCGGCCACCAGCCAGGTCAGCTCGACCGCCGTCGACCCGGTGTTCGCGGGCACGGCGACCAGTCCGGCGCGAAGGGCGCCGAAGTACGCGAAGACGAACTCCGGGACGTTGCCGAGCAGCAGCGCCACCCGGTCACCGGGGGCGAGCCCCATCCCGCGCAGACCGGCCGCCGCCGTGTCCACGGCTGCGTCGACCTGGTGCCACGTGAGGGAGCGACCACCGGCCACCAGCGCGACATGCTCACCGCGCTCCGCGGCCGCTGCCCGAACCAGATCGGCCAGGTTGGCGCTCACTGCCGGAGTCTCCCATACGCTCTTGGCTCGTGACGGACGAGCGGACGGGCGTCGCGCCGGCCCGCCTGGCCGGCCGCGCAGCGGCCGCGGTCGCCGAGGTCGAGGCCGCGTTGACCGCTCCGCCCGACCCGACCGCTGCGGCCTTCTTCGACATCGACAACACGGTCGTCCGCGGTGCCTCGATCTTCTATCTGGGCATGGGACTGGCCCGGCGCAAGTTCTTCACCACGCGCGACGTGGTCGGCTTCGTCGGCGACCAGGTGCGGTTCCGGCTGTCCGGGTCCGAGCACGAGGCGCACATGGCCGACGCGACCGAGGCGGCCCTGTCGTTCGTGCGCGGGCACGAGGTGAGCGAGGTCGTCGCGATGGGGCGCGAGATCTTCGACGAGAGCATCGCGGCCAAGATCTACCCGGGCACGCTGGCGCAGGCCCGCGCGCACCTGGACGCGGGCCAGCGGGTGTGGCTGGTGTCCGCAGCCCCGGTCGAGCTGGCCACGATCATCGCCAAGCGGCTCGGCCTGACCGGCGCGCTCGGCACCGTCTCGGAGATCGAGCACGGCGTGTACACCGGCCGGCTGGTCGGCACACCCCTGCACGGACCGGCGAAGGCGGAGGCGGTGCGGGCCCTGGCCGAGCGGGAAGGGCTGGACCTGGCCAGGTGCGCCGCGTACTCGGACTCGGCCAACGACATCCCGATGCTCTCCCTGGTCGGCGACCCGTGCGCGGTGAACCCCGACCCGAAGCTGCGCCGGCACGCACGCGACCTCGGCTGGCGGGTCCAGGACTACCGCACCGGGCGCAAGGCCGCGATCATCGGCGTCCCGGTGGTGGGCGGCGTCGCGACGGCCGCCGGACTGGCCGCGGTCGCCGTCGCGCTCGAACGCCGCCGCCGCCGCGGCTGAGGCCGGGGTCAGAAGAAGACGCTGCGCCGCTGCATGAGCAGCTGGTAGAGCGTGTGCTGGATCGTCTCGCGCACCTGGTCGGTCAGGTTGAAGACCAGCATCGGGTCGTCGGCGGCGCCGGGAGCCTGGTCGTCGGTGTGGATCGGCTCGCCGAACTCGATGATCCACTTGCTGGGCAACGGGATCGCGCCCAGCGGCCCGAGCCAGGGGAAGGTCGGCGTGAGCGGGAAGTACGGCAGCCCGAGCAGGCGGGCGAGCGTGCGTGGCGTTGCCGATGATCGGGTAGATCTCCTCGGCGCCGACGATGGACACCGGGATGATCGGCACCCCGGTCCGCAGCGCCGCCGACACGAACCCGCCGCGGCCGAACCGCTGCAGCTTGTAGCGCTCGGTGTACGGCTTCCCGACGCCCTTGAACCCCTCCGGGAACACCCCGACCACCTCGCCGGCGCGCAGCAGCCGCTCGGCGTCGGCGTTGCAGGCGAGCGTCGACCCGGTCTTGCGGGCGAACTCGGAGACCACCGGCGTGGAGAAGACGAGGTTCGCGCCGAGCAGTCGCAGCGGCCGCCGGGCCGGGTGCTCGTCCAGCAGCGCGAGCGAGGTCATCAACGAGTCGACGGCGATCGTGCCGGAGTGGTTCGCCACCACCAGGGCACCGCCGGTGGCCGGGACGTTGTCCATGCCGCGCGTCTCGACCCGGAACCAGCGCCGGTACAGCGGGCGCAGCGCCGCCAGCAGCACCTTGTCCGACAGCTCGGGGTCGAAGCCGAACTCGTCGACCTGGTAGTCGCCGGTGATCCGCCGGCGCAGGAACGCCAGCGCCTCGGCGACCTTGCGGTCCCAGTCGTCGGCGAGCCGCTCGTCGGTGGCTCCAAGGTGGCTGCCGGGCTCGGGCTCCTCCGGTGCGGCCCCGGCGGCCCGCGCGCCGGGCGAAGGCCTCGTCCCGGCGGCGCGCTTGCGAGCGGGCCTGGTGGGGCTCGACCCCGGCCCGCGGCTTCGCGCCGTCGGCGCCTCCGATCGGGATCACCTTCGCCACTCGCGGCTCAGCCATCGGTCTTCCCCCCGCCGCCCAGGGCGCCCGCCAGCGCGCGTTCGACGGCTTCCACCCGCTCGTGCGGCAGCAACGCGTCCAGCCGCGCCGCGGCGAAGTCGTCGAAGGTGCCGACCGTGCTGAACGCGGGCGAGAAGCCCAGCTGTTCGCGCATCCGGGTGGTGTCGACCCCGCGCCCGTAGGTGAGGAAGCGCAGCTGCTCCGGCGAGAAGTCGACCAGGCGGGCCCGCCGCACGAGGCCGCCGACGGAGGACACCAGGGGCGCCGGCAGCCGCAGGATCGGCTTGCCCGCCCGCCGGACCGCCTGCGACAGCAAGATCACGCCGTCACCGGCGACGTTGTACGTGCCCGGGTGGTCTTCGACGGTCACTAGCCGAAGGGCCTCCAGCCCGTCGTCCTCGTGGCAGAACTGCATGCGCGGGTCGAAACCGAGCACCGTCGGGACCACGGGCAGCTCGAAGTACGCGGACATCGGCGTGGACATCCCCGGTCCGAGGAAGTTCGCGAACCGCAGCACCGTCACCTGGGCGTCTGGCCGGCGGCGGGCGAACCCGCGCACGTAGCCCTCGACCTCGACCGAGTCCTTCGCGAAGCCGGAGCGCGGCAGCGAGATCGGCTCCATCTCCTCGGTGAACAGCGCCGGGTCCTTCGGGGAGGCGCCGTAGACCGTCGTCGACGACTTCAGCACCAGCTTGGTCACCGAGCGGGCCTTCTGGCAGGCGGCGAGCAGCTGCATCGTCCCGATGACGTTGACTTCCTTCATCACCGTGCGGCCACCGGCGCTGCCGGGCTGGGCCAGGACGCTCATGTGCACCACCGTGTCGACGGCGGCGCTGGCGATGACCTTCGAGATGACCGGGTTGCGGATGTCCGCGCGCACGAACTCGGTGCGGCCCAGGTCGGTCTGCGGGGGGACGGTGTCGACTCCCACGACCCGCTCCACTGCCGGGTCGTCCTGCAGCATCAGGGCGAGCCGCCCGCCGAGGTGGCGGGCGACGCCGGTGACGAGCACGACCCGGCCCACGACGGTCTACTTCTTGTTGCGGCGCTGGACGCGTGTCTTCTTGAGCAGCTTGCGGTGCTTCTTCTTCGCCATGCGCTTGCGGCGCTTCTTGATGACGGAACCCACTCCGGTGCCCTTCCCTGAGGTGGCGCGGCGGCCGGCGCGGGGCCGGGCCCGGCCAGCCTACCCGGCTACCGCCGGGCGGCCGCACCGTCGGGGGGCCAGGACAGGTCCAGCCCGGACAGCAAGGGGTCCGACCCGAACCGACCGACGCACCGAAGATCAAGCGGTCTCGACGAACGACCCCTCGAGGTAGTCGTGCACGGCCTGCTCGGGGACCCGGAACGAGCGGCCCACCCGGACCGCGGGCAGGTCGCCCGCGTGGACCAGGCGGTAGACCGTCATCTTGGAGACCCGCATGATCGAGGCCACCTCGGCCACCGTCAGGAACCGGACCTCTGCCAGAGGACGCTCTTGGCCTTGAACCATCACGACACCCGAACCCTCGCCGCGCCGTGGCACCAGGCTTCCCATCCGGTGCGGCATCACGCGCTGTGGCGCCCGATAGTAGTGACGCACGGGCCGGTCGTGCATTCCGATCGGCAGAACTTCCGTTGACCCGGTTTCTGCGGGCGTTCCCGCCGGCGCGCCACCGAGCGCAGCCGAACCGTCACAGGTCGCGAGCCGGGTCCAGTCCGTGCAGGGGGAACACGGCCCGTCGAGTGGCTTCGACGGCGCGGTCCAGCAGGTCGCCGTCGGGGTCCGAACCGCTCGACCAGCGGCGTAGGACCGGTGTGCGACCGTCGGTCATCCGCCCCGGCGAGCCGCGGCCGAGCCGGGCCAGCACGTACTCCCGCCACGACTCCGGGACCGCCGTCGCGGGGTCGACGGGGCGGTGCACGACCTCTCCGACCAGGTGGGCCCAGGCCCGCGGGACCACCTCGACGTGCTCGTACCCGCCGCCACCGAGTGCCACCCAGCGACCGCCGGCGTGCTCGTGCGCGAGCGCGTGCAGCGCGGCGTACGACGCGCGCTGGCCGTCGACGGTGAGCGCCAGGTGCGCCAGCGGGTCGAGGAAGTGGCTGTCGCAGCCGTGCTGGGTCACCAGCAGCTGTGGCCGGAACGCGGTCAGCAGCGCCGGCACCACCGAGTCGAACGCGCGCAGCCACCCGTCGTCCCCGGTCCCCGGCGGCAGGGCGACGTTGACCGCGGTGCCCTCGGCGCCGTGCCCGCCGACGTCGGTCGGGAAGCCGGTGCCGGGGAAGAGGGTGTGCGGCGACTCGTGCAGCGACACCGTGAGGACCCGTGGGTCGTCCCAGAACGCCCGCTCGACTCCGTCCCCGTGGTGCACGTCCACGTCCACGTAGGCGATCCGCGCGACCCCGGCGGCCAGGGCCCACCGCACCACGACCGCGGCGTCGTTGTAGATGCAGAACCCCGAGGCCGAGCGGCGCATGGCGTGGTGCAGGCCCCCGGCGAGGTTCACCGCGTGCTCGGACTCGCCGGCCAGCACCGCCCGTACCGCCGCCAGCGAGGCCCCCACCACGTGCGCGGAGGCCTCGTGCATGCCGCCGAAGACCGGGTCGTCCGGCGTGCCCAGGCCGTGACCGAGGTCGGTGGCGCCTGGCCGCGGGTCGGCGGAGAGCCGCCGCACGACCGCGACGTACTCGGCGTCGTGCACGAGGCACAGCTCGTCGTCGGTGGCGGTGTCGGCGGGGGTCTCGCGGACCAGGTCGGGGTCGAGCAGGCCGAGGTCGCGGGCCAGCCGAACCGCCAGCTCGACGCGGACCGGCGCCAGCGGGTGCCCGGGACCGAAGTCGTACGCCGCGAGGCGCTCGTCCCAGACGAACGTGGCCGGCACCGTGGGGTCAGTCCTGGCCGGACGCGAGCGCGCGGGACCGGTCCCGCGCCGCCTCCAGCGCGATGAGGAACGCAGCCCGGACCTTGTGGTCCTCCAGCTCGCGGACGGCGGCAGCCGTGGTGCCGGCCGGCGAGGTCACGTTCTCGCGCAGCACCATCGGGTGCTCACCGGTCTCGCGCAGCATCTTCGCGGCGCCGACCGTGGTCTGGATGACCAGCTCGTTCGCGGTGGCCCGGGGCAGCCCGAGGTGCACGCCCGCCTCGATCATCGCCTCGACCACGAAGAAGATGTACGCGGGCCCGGAGCCGCTCACCGCAGTGACCGCGTCCTGCTGCTTCTCCGGCACCCGGACCACGTGCCCGACCGAGCGCAGCAGCGCCTCGGCCTCGGCCAGGTGCCCCTCGTCGCAGTGCGAGCCCGGCGAGATCGCGGCCATGCCCTCGTCGACCAGCGCGGGGGTGTTGGGCATGACCCGCACGACCGGGGTGCCCTGGGCCAGCCGCTGCTCGACGAACGCCGTCGTGATCCCGGCGGCGAGCGAGACCACGAGCGCGCCCGGGCGCACGTACGGGCTGATCTCGTCCAGCAGGGCCGCCATGTCCTGCGGCTTCACCACCAGGACGAGGGTGTCGGCCCGGGTGGCCGCGTCGACGTTGCCCACGACCTCGACGCCGTACCGCTCGGTCAGCTCCTTGGCCCGTTCCGGGCGGCGCTCGGACACGACCAGGTCGCCGGCCTGCCGACCCGAGCGCAGCAGCCCGGACAGCAACGTCTCGCCCATCACCCCGGCACCCAGCACCGCGACCAGTCCCATGGTGGCCAGCCCCTTCTCAGCTCTTGGACGTGACTGCGCGCATCAGGAGCGCCAGGTTGGCGGGCTTCTCGGCCAGCCGGCGGACCAGGTAGCCCCACCACTGGTCCCCGTACGGCAGGTACACCCGCACCTTCTCGCCCTGGCCGGCCAGCCGCGCCTGCTCGTCCGGGCGGACTCCGTACAGCATCTGGTACTCGTAGGAGCCCTTGGGCCGCTCGTGCCGGACCGCGAGCGCCCCCGCGATCTCGATCAGCCGCGGGTCGTGGCTGGCCACCATCGGGTAGCCGGGACCGGCGAGCAGGACCTTCAGGCAGCGGACGTACGCGCGGTCCACTTCGGCCTTGTCTGCGAAAGCCACGGACGGCGGCTCCCGGTACGCCCCCTTGCACAGGCGCACCCGGGACCCTTCGTAGGCGAGGTCCGCGCAGTCGGTCTCGGTGCGGAACAGGTACGACTGGAGCACCGCGCCGGTCGAGGGGAAGTCCCGGCGGAGCTCGGCCAGGATGCCCAGCGTCGAGTCGGTGGTGGTGTGGTCCTCCATGTCGAGCGTGACCGTGGTGCCGGCCGCCCGCGCGGCGGCGCAGATCTGCCGGGCGTGCTCCAGCGCGATCTTCTCGCCGTCACCGGGAAGGGCCTGCCCGACCGCCGACAGCTTCACGCTCACCTCGGCGCCGCTGCTCAGGCCCTCGTCGGCCAAGCGGCCGAGAAGCGTCACGTACGCGGACCGAGTGGCCTCCGCCTGGGCCGCCTCGGTGGTGTCCTCGCCGAGGTGGTCGATCGTGGCGAGCAGGCCGGCCGCGATCAGTTCACGGGTGGCCCTGACGGCGTCCTCGGTGCCGTCGCCGGCGACGAAGCGGCGCACCAGGCCGCGGGAGACCGGTGCGGCCGCGGCCACGGCCCGCAGCCGGTCGCTGCGCGCGGCCGACAGCAGCACTCCACGGATCACGCCCACAGGCTACGGCGTGCGTCGGCGCAAGGTGGCCGACCCGAGCACGAGCGCCCCCACGACGAAGCCGCCCACGATGGCCAGGTCACGCCAGAACTGGGCGGTCAGGCTCGGGCTGACGGTGAGCAGCTTCATCGCGTCGACCGCGTACGACAGCGGCAGCAGGTCCGAGATCAGCTCGAGCGCCGGGGGCAGGGTGTCGCGCGGACCGATCAGGCCGCACAGCAGCAGCTGCGGGATGATCAGCGCCGGCATGAACTGCACTGCCTGGAACTCCGTGCTCGCGAACGCGCTGACGAACAGGCCCAGGCTGCTGCCCAGCACGGCCACGAGCACCGCCACCACGGTGACCGCCCAGACCGGACCGGCCACGTCCAGGCCCAGCAGGCCGAACGCCACCAGGCTGACGACCACCGCCTGCACTGCGGCGGCGAGCCCGAACGCCAGGCCGTAGCCGAGCAGGAAGTCGGCCTTGCCCATGGGCAGGGCGAGCAGCCGCTCGAGCGTCCCGCTGGACCGCTCGCGCAGCGTCGCGACCGAGGTGATCAGGAACATCACGGTCAGCGGGAAGATCCCCAGCAGCAGCGCGCCCCAGTGGTCGAACGCGCCGGGCGTCTCGCTGAGGATCCAGGCCAGCAGCCCGAGTATCACCGTGGGGATGGCCAGGATGAGCCCGATCGTGCGCGGGTCGTGCCGAAGCTGCTGCAGCACGCGGCGGGTGGTCGCCAGCAGGATGCGCTCGTTCATGCCGCACCCGCGTCGCCGGGGTCCGCCTCGACGATGGCGAGGAACGCGCCCTCGACGTCGGCCGCGCCGGTCCGCGCGATCAGTCCGGCCTCGCTGTCGTCGGCCACGATCAGGCCGTCCCGCATGAGGACCAGCCGGTCGCACCGCGACGCCTCGTCCATCACGTGCGAGGACACGAGCAGGCCGACCCCGTCGTCGGCCAGCCGGCGGAACATGTCCCACAGGTCGCGGCGCAGGACGGGGTCCAGGCCGACCGTCGGCTCGTCCAGGACGAGCAGCCGGGGCGTTCCGAGCAGGGCCGTCGCGAGCGAGACCCGGCTGAGCTGACCGCCCGAGAGAGTGTCGGCCCGCACGTCCGCCTCGTCGTGCAGCGCGACCTCGTCCAGCACCCGGTCGACGTCCGAGCGTGCGGCGCCGACGACGACGGCGAAGTACGCGACGTTCTCCCGGACGGTCAGGTCGGGGTACACGGCCGGTGCCTGGGTGACGTACCCGACCTGGTGACGCAGCACGGGGTCGCCGGCCGGCCGGCCGAGCACCTCGCAGGTCCCGGTCACGCGGGCCTGGACACCCACGATCGCGCGCATCAGCGAGGTCTTGCCGCACCCGCTCGGTCCGAGCAGCCCGGTGACCGAGCCGGCGTCGACCCCGAAGGACACGTCGCGGACGACAGCGCGCCCCCCACGGACCACCTGCAGTCCGTCGACCCGTAGCGCCGCCGTAGTGCTCACGTCCCCCACTGTGCCGTTTCACACCCGCTGTTGGGGTGTCCGACCCGGTCTACGAAGCGCTGTACCCCAACAGCGGGTGTGGAAGGGGCCTGGCGACGCGCGCGGCACCTCGCGCGAAGGCGGCGCGGATGCGACCCGCGACCGGCCTGAAGTCCCCGACGACGTCGGACCACACCCACCGGACGACTTCGTAGCCTTCGCGCAGGCGGTCTTCGCGCCGCTTCTCGGCCCAGAGGTCTTCCGGACGTCGGTACTTGAGCCGGCCGTCGAACTCGCCGACGACCCGCTGCTCGGGCCACAGGAAGTCGACCCGCCCTATCGGTCCGGCGCTGTCGCGGACCCAGGCCTGCAGCCGCGGGGCAGGCAGCCCGTGACTGGCGATCGCCAAACGGGACAAGGTCTCCCCGGGAGACTCCGACCGGCCGTCCGCCAACGCCACGGCCCGGCGGGCGTGGCCGCTGAACGGGCCGACCTCGAGCTCGAGCAGGTCACCAAGGGTCTCCCGCCGGGCAATTCCCGCCGCAAGGGCGGCATCGACGGCGACGACCGCCGCCGGAAGGGGCAGCCGCCGCGCCAGGTCGAGCGCCGTCCGCGTCCCGTCGGTCACCCGGAGTCGGCGTATGACGGTGACCTGGTCTGCGGGCAGCGCACGTCCGTGCACCACCAGGTCGGGCCGGCGGCGGGCGGCCGCCCCGGGGACCGTCACTTCGACGGCAGTCGGCGGCTCGCCAAGGAGTGGGAGGTGGTGGATCAGCGCGGCCGATCGGTGCGACAGCGCAGCGGACGACGCAAGGACGGCCAAGGCCGCCGCGAGAACCCGTTCGTCGCCCGGTTCGGGACGAGAGTCGGCGTAGACGCCGCGACGAAGTGCCGTCCACGCACCGGTACGGAGCCGGGACACGATCTCGTCCGGCGAGTAGCCGCACGCGAGGGCGTCCGCACGGGTAAAGACACCCCCGCGGTCGAGTGCGCGAGCAGCGAGTCGAGGGTCCACCTCACCGAGGCTGCCGCACACGGGCCACCACGTCGCGACTGTCCACAGGCGGCGGTCCCCGGCATCGCATTTCACGCACCGGACCGGGGTGACCGGCCCGGTCTACGACGCGCTCCTGCCCGACGCGGGGTGTGAAACGGGTCAGGTCGCGGTGGCGACCAGGTTGAGGCGGGCGAAGGCCAGCGCCTCGGCCAGGTCCGCCTCGCGCTCGGCGCGGTTGGCGGCGCGGCGGGTCGACACCTCGAGCACGACGGTCCCGGCGAAGCCGTTGCGGGCCAACAGCTCGAGCACCTCGGTGCACGGCTGCCCGCCCCGTCCGGGCACCAGGTGCTCGTCACGGTTGGAACCCGAGCCGTCGGCCAGGTGCAGGTGGGCGAGCCGGTCGCCGAGCGCGCCGGCCATCGCGAGCGGGTCGCTGCCGGACACCGCGGTGTGCGACAGGTCCAGCGTCACGTGCGGGTAGTCCTCGTCGAGCGGGTCCCAGCCTGGCGCGTACGCCGCCGCTTCCCGGCCGGCCGCACGCCACGGGTACATGTTCTCCACCGCGAACACCACGCCGGTCTCGTCCCCGAGACGCTCCAGTCCGCCGACGAACGTCTTCGCGTAGTCGCGCTGCCAGCGGAACGGCGGGTGCACGACGACCGTCGACGCCCCCAGCGCCTCGGCCGCTGCCTGCGAGCGCTGCAGCTTGACCCAGGGATCCGTCGTCCACACCCGCTGGGTGATGAGCAGGCACGGGGAGTGGATCGCCAGCACCGGGACGCCGTAGTGGTCGACCAGTCGGCGCACGGCCTCGATCTCCTGGCTGAGCGGGTCGGTGCCGACCATCAGCTCGACGCCGTCGTACCCGAGCCGTGCCGCGAGCTCGAACGCCGCCGTGGTGTTCTCCGGGTACGTGGACGCGGACGAGAGCGCGACCTTGGCCGCGGGGACACGTACGGCGTCGACAGCATGCCCCTCGCCCTGGGGTCCGTCGGCTCGGGCCACAGGTTCCAGCCTACGTTCGCCGGGCCACCCCGTCGGCCTCGTCGGCGGCGAGCTGGTCCAGGCGGCGAAGGATCACCCCTTCGCGCAGCGCCCATGGGCAGATGTCCAGCTCGGAGATCCCGAGCAGGTCCATCGCCGCATCCGCGACCACGGCCCCGGCGAGCAGCTGGCGGGCCCGGCCCGGTGACACACCCGGGAGCTCGGCCCGCTCGGCGGCGCTGCGCTCGGCCAGCCGCGGCATCCACTGCAGCAGGTCCTCGTGCCGCAGCAGCCGCCGGACGTACGGTCCTTGCTCGGAGGGCGCGGCCCCGGCCAGCCGGGCCAGCGACCGGAAGGTCTTCGAGGTCCCCACCACCCGGTCTGGCGCCCCGACCCTGATGACGCGACCGAGGTCGCGGGCGAAGACGGCGCGGACGTGCTTGCGCAGGGCCTTGACGTCCGCCGCGGACGGCGGGTCGCCGGGCAGCATCTCGCGGGTCAGCCGGCCGGCGCCCAGCGGCAGCGAGTTCGCCGCGTCGGGCTCCTCGTCCGAGCCGGTGGCGACCTCGAGCGAGCCGCCGCCGATGTCCAGGGCCAGCAGCCGGCCGGACGACCAGCCGTACCAGCGCCTGACCGCGAAGAACGTCAGCCGCGCCTCGTCCTCGCCGGAGAGCACCTGCAGGTCGGCGCCGGCCGCCGCGCGGATGCGGTCGAGCACCTGCTCGCCGTTCGGGGCGTCCCGGATCGCCGAGGTGGCGAACGAGAGCATCTCCTCGACGCCTTTGTCCTCGGCCATCGCCACCGCTTCGCGCACGTAGTCGGCGAGCTGGCCAGCGCCGGACGGGCCGATCCGACCCGACGCGTCCAGCAGCTCGGCGAGCCGCATCTCGGTCTTGTCCGAGAACGCCGGGACCGGGGGCGCCCCCGGTCTGGCGTCCACGACGAGCAGGTGCACGGTGTTCGACCCGACGTCCAGAACCCCGAGGCGCATGCGGTGACGCTATCCGCCGGAGCGCCCCGTACGCTGACCCGGTGCCAGAAGTGGACCTCGACTTCCCGCGGGCGTGGGCGGAGTTCCCCGACCCCGCCGACCCCGCCCAGGTCTTCCGCTGCGACCTCACGTGGCTGACCTCGAGCTGGACCTGCATCTTCGGGTCGGGCTGCGCGGGGATCTTCAAAGAGAGCCCGGACGACGGCTGCTGCACGCTCGGTGCGCACTTCGCTGACAAGAAGGACGAGAAGCGCACGCTGAAGTACGCCCGTGAGCTGACAGCGAAGACCTGGCAGAACCACGGCACCAAGAAGCTCGTGGAGACCGACGAAGAGGGAGCGCGCAAGACGCGCGTCGTCGACGGCGCGTGCGTCTTCCTGAACCGGCCCGGGTTCGCCGGCGGCGCCGGCTGCGCTCTGCACTCGCTGGCCCTGCGCACCGGCCGCTCCATCGTCGAGACCAAGCCGGACGTGTGCTGGCAGCTGCCGATCCGGCGCACGTACGACCGGGTCACGCGCACCGACGGGTCCGAGGTGCTGGTCGTCTCGATCGCCGAGTACGACCGCCGCGGCTGGGGGCCGGGCGGCCACGACCTGGACTGGTACTGCTCGGGCAACACCGAGGCGCACGTCGGGCGCGAGCCGGTCTACGTCTCCAACCGCGCCGAGCTGGTCGAGCTGATGGGGCGGCCCGCGTACGACGAGCTGGCCAGGCTGTGCGAGGTCCGGCTCGCCGCGGCCGGGCGGCGCGGGCCGGGCATGGTCGCCCCGCACCCCGCGGACCCGCCGCGCTGATCCGGCGCCGATCCGTCGCCGACCGCGGCGCGCGCCTCGACGATGCTGTCGGGCGCAGTCCCTACGCTCCCCGGCATGGCCAACCCCTCGTCCCGGTCCGCCAGCGCCGCCCGTTCCGCGTTCCGCTGCTCGGAGTGCGGCTGGACGGCGGTCAAGTGGGTGGGCCGCTGCGGCGAGTGCCAGGCCTGGGGCAGCGTCGAGGCGGTGGGTGGCGGCGGGCCGAGGCTGCGGCAGGTCAGCGCCGGGCCGGTCACGTCCGCGGCGCTGCCGATCGGTGATGTCGACGTGGCCGCCGCGACCGCGCGCAGCACCGGGGTGCCCGAGCTCGACCGGGTGCTCGGTGGCGGGCTCGTGCCCGGAGCCGTGGTCCTGCTGGCCGGCGAGCCCGGCGTCGGGCAAGTCGACGCTGCTGCTCGAGGTGGCGGCGCAGGCCGGGCGCACCGGGCACCGGTCGCTCTACGTCACCGGCGAGGAGTCGGCGGCGCAGGTGCGGCTGCGGGCCGGCCGGATCGGCGCGGTCGACCCCGCGCTGTACCTCGCGGCCGAGACCGACCTCGGCGCCGTGCTCGGCCACGTCGACGCGGTCGCACCCGACCTGCTCGTCGTCGACTCGGTGCAGACCGTCTCGAGCAGCGAGGCGACGGCGGGCCCGGCGGCGTCACCCAGGTGCGCGCGGTCGCCGACGCCCTCATCCACGTCGCCAAGGACCCGCGGCATCGCCACGCTCCTGGTCGGGCACGTGACCAAGGACGGGTCGATCGCCGGTCCGCGCGTGCTCGAGCACCTGGTCGACGTCGTGCTGCAGTTCGAGGGCGAGCGGCACTCGCGGCTGCGCCTGGTCCGGGCCATCAAGAACCGCTACGGGCCGTCCGACGAGGTGGGCTGCTTCGACCTCGACGACAGCGGGATCACCGGGCTGCCCGACCCGAGCGGCCTGTTCCTCTCGCACGGCACCGGCCCGGCCGTCGGCACCTGCGTGACCGTCACGCTGGAGGGGCGGCGGCCGCTGGTCTCCGAGGTGCAGGCCCTGGTCACCGGCCAGGGCATCGCCTCGCCGCGGCGGGCGACCTCAGGACTGGACAACGCCCGCGTGGCGATGATCCTCGCGGTGCTCGACAAGCGCGGCGGCCTGCGGCTCGCGCAGTCGGAGGTGTACGTCGCGACGGTCGGTGGCGTTCGGCTGACCGACCCCGGCGTCGACCTGGCGCTAGCCCTGGCGGTGGCGTCGTCGGCCCGCGACCGGCCGCTGCCGCTCGGCACGGTGGTCGTCGGCGAGGTCGGGCTGGCCGGCGAGGTGCGGCGCGTGCCCGGGGTCGAGCGGCGGCTGGCCGAGGCTGCCCGGCTCGGGTTCACCCGCGCCCTGGTGCCGCCGGGCTCCGGGCGGGCGCCCGACGGCGTACGGACCGTCGAGGTCGACGACCTGCGCGCTGCGCTGGGCGCGCTCTCCCCCGACGCGCGGCGCTAGACTCGCGGTGATCTTCGATCCTCGGCGTGGCGGGAGCTGACGGGTGTCACCGAGCGAGCGGCCCGGCACGGGCGAGAAGGCCGAGGCGCTGCTCCGGTCCACCCTCGCCGCCGTCGCGCCCGGCACCGCCATGCGGGACGCGCTCGAGCGGATCCTGCGCGGACGCACCGGCGCGCTGGTCGTCCTCGGCTACGACAAGGCCGTCGAGCAGATGTGCAGCGGCGGGTTCGCCCTCGACGTGGGCTTCTCCGCGACCGGGCTCCGCGAGCTGGCGAAGATGGACGGCGCGGTGATCCTGGACCGCGACGCCACCCGCATCCTGCGCTGCAACGTCCAGCTGGTCCCGGACTCCTCGCATCCCCACCGAGGAGTCCGGCACCCGGCACCGCACGGCGGAACGGGTCGCCAAGCAGACCGGCTACCCGGTGATCTCGGTCAGCCAGTCGATGCGGATCATCGCGCTGTACGTCGCCGGCCGCCGCTACGTCCTCGAGGACTCGGCGACCATCCTGTCGAAGGCCAACCAGGCCCTGGCGACGCTCGAGCGCTACAAGATGCGCCTCGACGAGGTCTCGGGCACGCTGTCCGCCCTCGAGATCGAGGATCTGGTCACGGTCCGCGACGTCGCCGCGGTGGCCCAGCGGCTGGAGATGGTGCGCCGCATCGCCGGCGAGATCGAGGGGTACGTCGTCGAGCTGGGCACCGACGGGCGGCTGCTGTCCCTGCAGCTGGACGAGCTGATCGCCGGGGTCGAGACCGACCGCGAGCTGGTCGCGCGCGACTACCTGCCCGCGCAGCCGGGTCGGCGGCAGCGCACGGTCGACCAGGTGCTCGCCGACCTCGACGCGCTCGGGCTCCACCGACCTGCTCGACGTCGGCGCCGTCGCCAGGGCGCTCGGCCACAGCAGCAGCGGCGAGCTGCTGGACAGCCCGGTCACCCCGCGCGGGCTACCGGCTGCTGGCCCGGGTGCCCCGGCTGCCGGCCGCCGTGGTCGACCGGCTGGTCGAGCACTTCGGCACGCTGCAGAAGCTGCTTGCGGCGGGGATCGACGACCTGCAGGCCGTCGAGGGCGTGGGCGAGAGCCGCGCCCGGACCGTGCGCGAGGGACTGTCGCGGCTGGCCGAGTCGTCGATCCTCGAGCGCTACGTCTGACCCGCCGGCCGACCGGGAGTCAGCTGAGCGCGTTGGCCGGCGGCATCGGCGCGTCCAGGCCGGCGAGCACGCGCAGGTCCACCAGCAGCACCGGACGGTGCTCGTCGTCGTTGCTGCGCAGCACCTCGAGCACGTAGGCCGGCAACCCGACAGGCCGCGGCGCGGTGTCGCTCACGAAGCCCTCGCGCTCGACCACCGCGAGCACGCGGTCGACCGCCACGCCGACCGGACCCTCGGCACCGGGAGCCATCACGACGACGTCGCCGTGCCCGCCGGCGTCGGCCTCGGCCCGCAGGTCCACGACCGGCAGCGGGTCGCCGCGGAGCTCGATCAGGCCGGTGACCGGCGCGCGAACCCCGCGCAGCGGCGCGACGCCGACCGCGCGGATGATCTCGCGCACCTGGTCCAGGGGCGCGGCGAGGTCGCGCCCGCCCATGACGAAACGTCAGGAAGCCGCTCACGCACCCCTCCGGATCGCATCCGTGCCCGTCTCAGCATCATCGGCCAGTCGGTGGCACAACTGCACCAGCTCCTGCAGACGCCGTCCGTCCAGCATCCGGCGCACAGTCTCCTCCGGCACGCCCGGCAGTGTGTTGGCGGCCGCCCGGTAGGCCGGCGCGGCCTGGGCGGAGCGGCCGGCCGCGCTCAGCGCCACGGCCAGCAGGAAGTGCGCGTGCCCGGCGAGCGGGTCGAGGAACACGGCCCGCTGCAGCGGCTCCACGGCCGCCTCCGGCGTGCCCTGGTTGAGGCGCGCGTGGCCCAGCAGCAGGTAGGCCTGCGCGCTCACCGGGTCAGCGGCCAGCGCCCGCTCCGCCAGCCGGGCCGCGTCGTCGTAGGCGCCGGTGTCGAACGCAGCCTGGGCGGCCACGACGGGATCGGACGGCTTGGCCGCGGGCTTGGGACGGACCGCGCCGCTGCCCGGCCGGGAGGGCGTCGCCGAGCCCCGAGCCGGGGCCGGGGCGTTCGCCGCGCGGTGCTCGCGTCCGTCCGCCCGGGCCGCTGCAGCGCCTGGGCCGGCCGTGAGCAGCCTGCCGGACGCCCGACCGGGGGCGGCGGGGCGGGGCGGACGGGCGGTCGGCGCGATCCGGTGGGCGCGGTAGGCGAAGGCGTCACCCACTGGCTGCAGCGCGAACGCGTCGCTGACCTGCCACAGCGACTCGGCCGGGCCCATGAGCAGCCAGCCGGTGCTCCCGAGGACGGCGCGGAACCGGTTCACGAGCGCGCGAGTGGTGTCGCGGGAGAAGTAGATCGTCACGTGCCGGCAGACCACCAGGTCGACGCCGCCGGGCGGGAACGGCGGCGGGTCGGTGACCAGGTTGTGGTGGGCGAACTCGACGAGCTCGCGGACCTCGTCGCGGACGACGTAGGCGCCGTCGCGGGTCGCGCCGCAGCCAGCGCTCGACCGCACCGGTCTCGGCCAGGTCGACCGTACGACCGGAGTACGTCGCCGCGCGCGCCACCTGCAGCGCCGCCGACGACACGTCGGTGCCGACGACGCGCATGCGCGGACGGCTCGTCAGCCCGGCCGCGACCTCGAGCATCAGCATCGCCAGCGTGAACGGTTCCTCGCCGGTCGAGCAGCCCGGCGCTCCAGACGACGGCCTCGCGTCCCTCCCGGGCCGCGCGCCGCAGCACGTCGGGCAGGATGTGCCGGCGCAGCGCCTCGATCTGCGGCCGGGCGCGGTGGAAGTGGGTCTCCTGGATGGTGACCGCGTCCAGCAGGCGCTGGCGCTCCGAGGCGGAGTCGCTGCGGTCCAGCACCGCGAGGTACTCCGGGACCGTGGCCAGTCCGGTCGCCTGCAGCCGCTCGTGCAGGATCGAGGCCAGCCCGGCACGGCGGCCCTCGTCGAACTCCAGCCCGGCGGTGGCGCGCAGGTAGTCGCGCAGCAGCGCGAAGTCGGCGGCGGTCAGGGACCGGGTCATGGCGGCGCCCCCGGTGGCGGCGGCCGGGTCGAGCAGCGCGTCCACGGCGGACGCGACCGCCGGAGCGACATCGGTCAGCGGGAGCTCCTGGTCGACGGCGTTCAGCGCCCGCGCCGCGGCCGGCATGCCCGTACACGACGCTGGTCGACTCGTCCTGCCCGATGGTGGCGGCGCCGGCGTCGCGCATCGCGCGCAGCCCGACCGCGCCGTCGCGGCCCATCCCGGTGAGCAGGACGCCGACTGCGCGCCGGCCGCAGACCCGGGCGACGCGAGTGGAACGTGGAGTCGACGCCCGGGCACGTGGAACTGGCCGACGGACGGCTCGGCGAGCTCGAGCCGGTAGCCCGGGCGCAGCAGCATGTTGCGGCCGGCCGGAGCCAGGTAGACGATGCCCGGGCTGCAACCGGTCGCCGTCGACGGCGACGTGCACGGCCAGCGGGGAGGCCTCGTCCAGCCAGCGGGCCAGCCCGTCGAGGAACCCTTCCGCCATGTGCTGGACGACCAGGACCGCGGCGTCCAGGTCCGCCGGGCAGCTCGCGCAGGATCGTCGCCAGCGCGGGCGGGCCGCCGGTCGAGGCGCCGATCGCCACCACCACCGGCCGGGCCCGGCGGGCGCTGGCGCGCGCGTGGTGCTCTGAGCCGTTGGCCGCGTGCAGCGGGGTCGACACCGACGGCTGGGCGGCGGCGGGCGCCGCGCCGTTCGTCGAGGCGGCCGCGGCCGCTGCGCTCTCGGTGCTCGCCGGCTCGGGCACCGCGGCAGCCTGCTCGCCGCGCCGGGCCGACCTGGCCCGCAGCCGGGCCCGTGGGTGGGTGATGACCGGGACCCTGCTGGCCATCGTGAGGTGCCGGCGCAGCGCCTCGGCGTAGTCCGGGGCTCCCGGCGGCACGTCGAGCGGGCCCACCACGTCGACCGCCCCGGCGGCGAGCGCGGCCTCGGGCTGGCCGGCGGCGTCGCCCACGACGACGATCGGGGTCGCGCGGGTGGCCATGATGCGCTCGATCGCGTCCAGGCCTCCGGACGGCAGGTCGAGGTCGATGAGGACGGCGGCCGGGGTCGCCTGGGCGACGAGGCGCTCGGACTCCTCGGCGCCGCGGGCCACCCCGACGACGGCGAAGCCCGGCGCCGCGAGGAGCCGCTCCAGCTGACGGGCGCGTGCGAGCGTGGCTGCGACCACCACCACTCGTACGGGCGGCGTGGGGACCGCGCCCGCGACGTGCACCGTCGCCACAAAGCCCTCCCGGCTGCCCGACCCGTCGCCGTGAATGTCGTCCGAACGGGCTACTGGCTTGAGGCGCTTGCCCTCGCCGCCGCGGCAACGGGGTGCGGCCGCGTCACTGCAGGGCGAACGCCGTGGGTGCGCTCTTGAGCGTGAGGTTGCGCGCGACGAGCGTGTAGTGCCCCGGCGCCGCCTTCGGCTCACCGCTCGGGCACCCGGGCGCGGACTTCTGCCGGTCCCAGGAAACGGTGGTCGCGAACGTCTGCCCGGCCCGCAGCGTGACGACCGCGTGCCCGCCGCCGGGGTTGCAGTCGTCGGAGGACCAGGTCCGAGCGCTCCCCGAGCTGACGATGAGCTCGAGCGCCGCCTGGCCGACGTCCCGCTTGCAGGACGTGGTCCCGGTGTTCGTCACGTCCACGCCCAGCTTGGCGGGTGCGCCGGCCGGGTACGTCGTCTGGCCGGTGACCGCCAGGACCTTGATCGCCGAGTCCGGGCACAGCGCGACAGTGGCCGAGCCGCTGCTCGACGGCTTCGACGTGGACGTCGAGGGCGAGGTCGTCGCTGAGTGCGTGGCCGACGTGGTCGTCGACGTGGTGGCGGACGGGCTCGAGCTGCTCGGGCCCGGGCTGCCGGACCCGGACGCCCCGGGAGCCGCCGACCCGTTGCCGCTGCTGCCGAGGCCGCCGATCAGCCACCACAGGCCGACCAGCAGCAGGAGCACGACGAGCAGCACGAGCAGCCGCCGGAGCCAGTAGGCACGCGGCGGCAGCGACCCGACCGGGTGCAGCACCACGGCCGCAGCCTAGGACCGTGGCCGCCCGCCCCGGGGCCGGACGCCCAACTCCCGCGACTCCGGACGGACTGGTGTGCGTGTTTGGGGCCTTCAGTCCCCCGTCGAAGGCCCCAGACACGCACACCGGTCGGGCTGTGGTGGGAGGCGTGCGACGATGCGGGCGATGCCTGCCAGCCGCACCGAGCAGCCGATGGCGCACGAGCCGCTGCTGGACTGGTTCGAGCGCACCGCCCGCGACCTGCCGTGGCGCGAGGAGTGCGACGACCTCGACAGCAGGGCCTGGGCGGTGCTGGTCAGCGAGGTGATGCTGCAGCAGACGCCGGTCGTGCGGGTGCTCCCCGTCTTCGAGACCTGGATGGCGCGCTGGCCGGACCCGGCCGCGCTGGCCGCGGATCCGCCCGGCGAGGCGGTCCGGATGTGGGGCCGGCTCGGCTACCCCGGCGCGCGCTGCGGCTGCACGCGGCGGCGACGGTCTGCGTCGATCGGCACGGCGGCGTCGTGCCGTCGGGTCTGGACGAGCTGCGCGGGCTCCCCGGGGTCGGTGCCTACACGGCGGCAGCGGTCGCCTCCTTCGCGTTCGGCGGTCGGTACCCGGTGCTGGACACCAACGTGCGGCGGGTGCTCGCGCGGACGGTCGGCGGCCGGCAGTACGAACCGGCCGGGGCGCCGGCGGCGGCCGAGCGGGCCACGGCCGAGGCGCTGCTGCCGACCGAGCCCGCGGCGTGCGCCCGGTGGAACGCGGCGCTCATGGAGCTCGGCGCGCTCGTGTGCACGCGCACGCCGACCCGACTGCGACGAGCTGTCCGCTCGCCGCAGGCTGCCGCGTGGCGGCTGTCCGGCTATCCAGCCTGGGACGGCCCGGCGCGGCGCGGCCAGACGTACGAGGGCACCGACCGGCAGGCCCGCGGGACGGCTGCTCGCCGCCCTGCGGGACGCCGACGCCCCGGTGGGCGGCGACGTCCTGCGGGCGACGTGGCCGGCGGACCGGCAACGGGCGCGTGCCCTGGACTCGCTGGTCGCCGACGGCCTGGTCGAACCGCTCGCGGGCGAGCGCTACCGCCTGCCCCGCTGAGGACTCCGAGCAGGCCGGGCAGCCGGGTCAGGCCGTGTCGGCTGTTCCTGGCGCGGGTGTCCCGGTGCCGGCGGTCCCGGCCGTCTCGACCGGGGGCACGTCCGGCAGCGTGGCCTTGTCCGAGCCGGAGAACGTGAACTCGGCGGCGGGGTCGTCCGGTCCGGTGCCAGTGGCGTCGACCAGCACCAGCTGGCCGGGTCGCAGCTCGCCGAACAGGATCTTCTCCGAGAGCGGGTCCTCGATCTCGCGCTGGATCGTCCGGCGCAGCGGCCGGGCCCCCAGCACGGGGTCGTAGCCCTTCTTGGCCAGCAGCGCCTTCCCGGCGACCGTGAGCTCGATGCCCATGTCCTTGTCCCGCAGCCGCTCGTCCAGCTTCTCGATCATGAGGTCGACGATCGTGACGATCTCGTCCTCGGTCAGCTGGTGGAACACGACGATGTCGTCGATGCGGTTCAGGAACTCGGGCCGGAAGTGCTGCTTGAGCTCGTCCTGGACCTTGGCCTTCATCCGGTCGTAGCCGGTGACCGTGTCGCCGGCGCCGGCGAAGCCAAGGTTCTGGCCCTTGGAGATGTCCCGGGTGCCGAGGTTCGTGGTCATGATGATCACGGTGTTCTTGAAGTCGACCACCCGGCCCTGCGCGTCGGTGAGCCGGCCGTCCTCGAGCATCTGCAGCAGCGAGTTGAAGATGTCCGGGTGGGCCTTCTCGATCTCGTCGAAGAGCACCACGGAGAACGGCTTGCGCCGCACCTTCTCGGTGAGCTGGCCGCCCTCCTCGTACCCGACGTAGCCGGGGGGCGAGCCGAACAGCCGCGACACCGTGTGCTTCTCGGAGAACTCGCTCATGTCGAGCTGGATCAGCGAGTCCTCGTCGCCGAACAGGAACTCGGCCAGCGTCTTGGACAGCTCGGTCTTGCCGACGCCGGACGGGCCGGCGAAGATGAACGAGCCACCGGGACGCTTGGGGTCCTTGAGCCCGGCGCGGGTACGGCGGATCGCCTGCGAGAGGGCCTTGATCGCCTGCTCCTGGCCGATGACGCGCTTGTGCAGCTCGTCCTCCATGCGCAGCAGCCGCTGGCTCTCCTCCTCGGTGAGCTTGAAGACCGGGATGCCGGTCTGGGCGGCCAGGACCTCGGCGATCAGCTCCTCGTCGACCTCGGCGACGACGTCCATGTCGCCGGCCTTCCACTCGCGCTCGCGCTGCGCCTTCTCCGCCAGCAGGGTCTTCTCCGAGTCGCGCAGCGAGGCCGCCTTCTCGAAGTCCTGCGCGTCGATCGCGCTCTCCTTCTCGCGGCGCACGGTGGCGATCCGCTCGTCGAACTCGCGCAGGTCCGGCGGCGCGGTCATCCGGCGGATGCGCAGCCGCGAGCCGGCCTCGTCGATGAGGTCGATCGCCTTGTCCGGCAGGAACCGGTCGCTGATGTAGCGGTCGGCCATGGTCGCGGCGCCGACCAGTGCGGCGTCGGTGATCGAGACGCGGTGGTGCGCCTCGTACCGGTCGCGCAGGCCCTTGAGGATCTCGATCGTGTGCGCGATGGTCGGCTCCGCGACCTGGATCGGCTGGAAGCGGCGCTCGAGGGCAGCGTCCTTCTCCAGGTGCTTGCGGTACTCGTCCAGCGTGGTCGCGCCGATCGTCTGCAGCTCGCCGCGGGCCAGCATCGGCTTGAGGATGCTCGCCGCGTCGATCGCACCCTCGGCGGCGCCGGCACCGACGAGCGTGTGCAGCTCGTCGATGAACAGGATGATGTCGCCGCGGGTGCGGATCTCCTTGAGGACCTTCTTCAGCCGCTCCTCGAAGTCGCCGCGGTAGCGGCTGCCGGCCACGAGCGCGCCGAGGTCGAGGGTGTACAGCTGCTTGTCCTTGAGCGTCTCGGGGACGTCGCCCTTGACGATCGCCTGGGCCAGCCCCTCGACGACCGCGGTCTTGCCGACGCCGGGCTCGCCGATCAGCACCGGGTTGTTCTTGGTGCGGCGGGACAGCACCTGCATGACCCGCTCGATCTCTTTCTCACGACCGATGACCGGGTCGAGCTTGCCCTCGCGGGCGGCCTGGGTCAGGTTGCGGCCGAACTGGTCGAGCACGAGCGACGTCGACGGCGCCTCGGCCGCCGGGCCGCCGGCCGACGCCGGCTCCTTGCCCTGGTAGCCGGACAGGAGCTGGATGACCTGCTGGCGGACCCGGTTGAGGTCGGCGCCCAGCTTGACCAGGACCTGCGCGGCGACGCCCTCGCCCTCACGGATCAGGCCCAGCAGGATGTGCTCGGTGCCGATGTAGTTGTGGCCCAGCTGCAGCGCCTCGCGGAGGCTGAGCTCGAGGACCTTCTTGGCGCGCGGGGTGAACGGGATGTGGCCGCTCGGAGCCTGCTGGCCCTGCCCGATGATCTCCTCGACCTGCTGGCGGACGGCCTCCAGCGAGATGCCGAGGGACTCCAGCGCCTTGGCGGCGACACCCTCGCCCTCGTGGATCAGCCCGAGCAGGATGTGCTCGGTGCCGATGTAGTTGTGGTTGAGCATCCGGGCCTCTTCCTGGGCCAGGACGACAACCCGCCGCGCGCGGTCGGTGAATCTCTCGAACATCTCTCTGCGCTCCTCGCACGAGCGGTACGGCAGTCCGGGACCGGGCCCCGACCCCATCCGTACCGATGTTAGCCCCGCGGGCAGGCCCGCCGATTCGTTGCGGACCCGCACCGCCCGAACGGGTGTCGGACCGGGATCGGCCTGAGACCTGCACGGACAGACTTCTTCCGCGTACCTCGGCAGGAACCGGCCCCGGCTTGCGTCCGTTCCCGCGCCGGCTACGCCGGCGGCGAACAGCCGGACCCGCCACGGCCGTCCATGATCACCCGGACGGCCGTGGGAATGCCGCCGCGACGTCGCTACGTTGGGAGCACGTCGGGTCGCCGGCAACCCCGGGCCCCACCTATTGCCGCTACGAGCGAGCCACGCGCCGAGAGGCGTTCCGGCGGCCCGACGCCTTCGGCGACTTTCTCCCGCAGATCAGTGCGCCTCAGATCAGCGCGCCTCAGATCAGCGCGCCTCAGATCAGTGCGCCTCGTCGTACTTGGCGACGATCTCGGCCGGGATGCGGCCGCGCTCGTTCACCTTCAGGTTCTTGCCCTTCGCCCAGGCCCGGATCTGCGCGGTGCGGTTGTCCGCCCCGGACGAGCGGCGCGAGCCCCGGCGGGCCGAGCGTGAACCGACCTTGCGGGCCGCGCCCACGTACGCGGCGAAGGAGTCCCTCAGCTTGGCGGCGTTGTTCGCCGACAGGTCGATCTCGTAGGACGCGCCGTCGAGCGAGAACGAGACCGTCTCGGTCGCCGAGCCGCCGTCGATGTCGTCGACCAGGATGACCTGGACCTTCTGCGCCACGTCCGCTCCAGAGTTTCGTGCCGGGAGCCGGATATTCCGGTCTCCGGCGAAATGGATATTCCGCCCGGATTCCTCCGTGGCGACGCCATACAACCCAATTCGGCAGGCAAACTCAAATACACGCGTGAGTTTGCGCTGCCGGCGGCACAGAGTGTCGCCCGGCGGCGGTCGGCGGATCGGCCATGATGGGCGCGGAGGTTGCCCAGGCGTGATCAAGTACCTCGGTTCCAAGCGGGTCCTCGTCCCGATGCTCGGCGACCTGCTGGCCGCGAGCGGCGCGCAGACCGCGCTGGACCTGTTCACCGGGACCACCCGGGTCGCGCAGGAGTTCTGCCGTCGCGGCGCGCATGTCACCGCGGTCGACGTCGCCAGCTACTCCGAGGTGCTGGCACAGTGCTACGTCGAGGTCGACGCCCGCGCCGTCGACCCCGCCGAGGTCACGTCCGCGCTCGAGCACCTGTCCTCGCTGCCCCCCCGGCGCGGGTACGTCACCGAGACGTTCTGCGAGAGGAGCCGGTACTTCCACCCCGACAACGGGCAGCGGATCGACGCGATGCGGGACGGCATCGACACCTACTACGGCGAGAGCCCGCTGCGCAGCCTGCTCCTGACCAGCCTCATGGAGGCGGCGGACGCGGTCGACTCGACGGTCGGGGTCCAGATGGCCTACCTCAAGCAGTGGGCCCCCCGCGCGCTGAACGAGCTCCGGCTGAAGGCCCCGGTCCTGACCCCCGGCACCGGCCGGGCGGTCCGCGGCGACGCGACCGAGGTCGTGCACACGCTGCCGCGCGTCGACCTGGCCTATCTCGACCCGCCGTACAACCAGCACCGGTATTTCACGAACTATCACGTCTGGGAGACCCTGGTCCGCTGGGACGCACCGGACTCGTACGGAATAGCGTGCAAACGGGCCGACAGCCGGGACATGAGCACGAGGAGCGTGTTCAACTCCCGACGCGAGATGCCCGCCGCGCTCGCCCAGACGATCAAAGCGGTCGACGCCGGAATCGTGGTGGTGAGTTTCTCGAACGAGGGCTATGTGCCACTCGCGGAGCTGATCGAGATGTGCCGCGCGCGCGGCGAACCCGTCGAAGTCCTCGCATTCGACTCCAAACGCTATGTGGGCGCGCTGATCGGGATCTTCAACCCGAGCGGCGAGAAGGTGGGCACCGTCTCGCACACCCGGAACACCGAGTACGTCGTGCTAGCCGGCCCGCAGGAGCGGATCTCCGCGATGGCCGACCGGGTCCTGCACCGGACCCAGGGCGGCGGCGGGCAGACCCTGGTCTGACCGCGCCGGCTGCGGCCGCCAGCTGGGCGCCCGCTCGTATGCCGCCGGCAGCAGCTGGGCGGCGACCAGCGCGAGAACCACCACGAGCCCCACCTGACCGAGCGCGAGCAGGAGCCGGCCGCGGAGCAGCGCGACCAGGGCGACGACCAGCAAGGCGGCGCCGAGCACCGTGAGCACGAAGGCGTCCCGGTCGACGCGTCCGGACGGGGTCGGACAGCCCCAGGTACCGGCCGGGCACCAGCGGTCCCAGCCCAGGACGAGCACGGCGGCGCCCACCAGGACCACATCAGCGGTGACCGTGAAGGTCCACGCCGCGGCGGCCTTGACCGGGTTGGGGCTCACAGCTTGCGGAGCATGCGGTGGTTGCCCAGCGTGTTGGGCTTGACCCGCTCCAGGTCCAGGAACTCCGCGACCCCCTCGTCGTAGGACTGGAGCAGCTGCTCGAACACCTCGTGCGGCACCGGGGCGCCGTCGATCTCCACGAACCCGTGCCTGGCGAAGAACTGCGTCTCGAACGTCAGGCAGAACAGTCGCTGCACCCCGAGGTCGCGGGCGCGCTGCACGAGCCGCTCCAGCAGCGCGTGGCCGACTCCCCGGCCGCGTAGCGCCGGGTCGACCGCGACCGTGCGCACTTCGGCGAGGTCCTCCCACAGCACGTGCAGGGCGCCGCAGCCGACGACCGCGTCGGCGACCGTGGCCACGACGAAGTCCGGGACGTCCTCGTACAGCGTGACCGTCGCCTTGGACAGCAGGCGGCGGTCGTCGGCGTACAGGTCGACCAGGCGGCGGACGGCGCGCACGTCGGAGGTCCGGGCGGCCCGGACGACGAGGCCCGGCGGGAGGCCGGAACCGCTCACTGGGCGCCCTCGGGCTTGACCAGCGGGAACAGGATGGTGTCCCGGATGCTGGTCATCCCGGTGAGCGCCATCACGAGCCGGTCGATCCCTACCCCGACCCCGCCCATCGGCGGCATGCCGTACTCCATAGCCCGCAGGAAGTCCTCGTCCACCCGCATCGCCTCCTCGTCGCCACCAGCGGCGAGACGTGCTTGCTCGACCAGGCGCTCGCGCTGGACCACCGGGTCGACGAGCTCGGTGTACCCCGTGCCCAGCTCGAACCCGTTGACGTACAGGTCCCACTTCTCCACCACGCCCGGCTTGGTCCGGTGCGCCCGGACCAGCGGCGAGGTGTCGACCGGGTAGTCGCGGGCGAACGTCGGCACGGTGAACCCGGGCACGACGTAGTGCTCGAACAGCTCCTCGACGAGCTTGCCGTGGATCGCCCCGGGGTGGACCTCGACGCCGGCGGCCGCGACGAGCGCGCGCAGGTCCTCAACCGGGGTCTGCGGCGTCACCGGCCGCCCCAGCGCCGCCGACAGCGACTCGAACACGCCCACCTGGTCCCAGGTCCCGGACAGGTCGCTCACCCGACCGTCGTCGAGGGTGAT
The DNA here is from genome assembly GCA_963711005.1 of uncultured Actinomycetota bacterium. Classification (GTDB taxonomy): domain Bacteria; phylum Actinomycetota; class Actinomycetes; order Prado026; family Prado026; genus CAVQCJ01. The sequence continues at coordinate 826,716 of CAVQCJ010000002.1, forward strand.
CTGCAACGACCCGCTGGTGGCCAGCGCGACCTCCTGCACGAGTTCGCGGGTCAGCGTTGCCATCGTGTCGTAGTCGCCGTACGCCTCGTAGAACTCGAGCATCGCGAACTCGGGGCTGTGGGTGGAGTCGGCCCCCTCGTTGCGGAAGTTCCGGTTGATCTCGAAGACCTTCTCGAGGCCGCCGACCACGCACCGCTTGAGGAACAGCTCGGGTGCGATGCGCAGGTACAGGTCCAGGTCGAACGCGTTCGAGTGGGTGACGAACGGCCGGGCCGCGGCGCCGCCGTGCAGCGTCTGCAGCATCGGCGTCTCCACCTCCATGAACCCGCGGCGGTCGAACGACTCCCGCAGGGAGCGCACAGTGGCGGCCCGGAGACGGGCGTTGCGGCGGGCCTGCTGGCGGACGATCAGGTCCACGTACCGCTGCCGGACCCGGGTCTCCTCCGACAGCGGCCGGTGCTCGTACGGCGGCGGCCGCAGCGCCTTGGCGGTGATCGCCCAGTCGTCCACGAGGACGGACAGCTCGCCGCGCCGGGATGAGACCACCTCGCCGCGCACGCCGACGTGGTCGCCGAGGTCGACGAGCTCCTTCCAGCGCGCCAGCGACTCGGCGCCGAGGCGGTCCAGCGACAGCATCACCTGGAGCTCGTCGTCGCCGGACCGGAGACGGGCGAAGCGCAGCTTGCCGGTATCGCGCAGGAACATCACCCGGCCCACCACGCTCACCTGGTCACCAGTCGCGATGTCCGGCGCCAGGTCCGGGTACGCGCGGGCGACCTCGCCGAGGGTGTGCGTCCGGGGCCACCCCACGGCGTAAGGCTCGAGCCCTTCGTCGAGCATCTGCTGGCGCTTGTCGCGGCGCACCCGCATCTGCTCGGGGAGATCGTCCTCGGCCGCGGGGTCCTGGCTCATGGCGCGCAAGGCTACCGACGGGACGGCGCCGGTAGCCTCCGGGTCGTGCCCGACAGTCCGGCGTCCGAACCCTCGTGGGATGACCGGCGGCTCTCGTTCGGCAGCACGGCGCAGACCTACGACCGGTTCCGGCCCGGCTACCCCGCAGCCGCAGCGAGCTGGCTGGTCGGCCCCCCTGCTGCGGCCCGGGTCCTGGACCTCGCCGCCGGCACGGGTCGGTTCGCGGTGCTGCTGGCCGCCCTCGGGCACGACGTGCTGGCGGTGGAACCCGACGACGGGATGCGCGCGGTCGCCGAGAGTGCGCTGCCGGGGCGCACTGCGGCCGGCACCGCAGAGGACATACCGGCCGCCGACGGGTCGTTCGACGCGGTGGTGGTCGCGCAGGCGTTCCACTGGTTCGACCGCGACCGGGCGCTGCCGGAGATCGCGCGGGTGCTGCGACCGGGCGGGGCGCTCGGGGTGCTCTGGAACGTGCGCGACGACCGGGCCGGCTGGTCGGCGCGGCTGAGCTCGCTGGTCGGTGGCGAGGACCGTAGGGCCGCAGAGGGCCGCGGCCGGGCCCCGGACCTCGGGCCGCTGTTCGGTCCGGTGCAGTCGCACCGGTTCGACTACGAGCAGGAGCTGGACGCGGACCGGCTCGTCGGGCTCGCGGCGTCCTGGTCGTACGTCGCGCTGCGACCGGACCGGGACGAAGTCCTGGCCCGGGTGCGCGACATCGTCGCGACGGAGCCCGGCCTCGCCGGCCGCACGACGTTCACGCTGAGGTACGAGACCCGCGCCTACCGGGCCACCAGGGCGGCGGAGCCGTCGGTCGTTCAGACGTTGCGCTCGTAGACCAGGCGCAGGCCGATCAGGGTCAGGTCGGCCTCGTGGTGAGTGATGGTCTCCGCCTCCGGGACCACCACCGGTGCCAGACCGCCGGTCGCCACGACCGCCGTGACCGGTCCGATCTCGGCGATGATGCGGCGCACCAACCCGTCCACCTGGCCGGCGAAGCCGTACAGGATCCCGGACTGCAGGGCCTCGACCGTGTTCTTGCCGATCACCGAGCGCGGCCGCACGAGCTCGACCTTGCGCAGCTGCGCGGCCCGCGCGGCGAGCGCATCGAGCGAGATCTCGACGCCGGGGGCGAGCGGGCCTCCGAGGAACTCTCCGTGCGCGGACACCACGTCGAAGTTGGTGGTCGTGCCGAAGTCGACAACGATGCAGGGCCCGCCGAAGAGGTGGTGCGCGGCGAGCGTGTTGACGATGCGGTCGGCGCCGACCTCCTTCGGGTTGTCGGTGAGCACCGGGACGCCAGTGCGCGTGCCCGGCTCGACGATCACCGTCGGCATGCCCTCGTAGTACCGCGCGAGCATCCCGCGCAGCTCGCGCAGCACCGACGGCACTGTCGAGCACAGCGCGATCGCGGTCACGTCGGGCTGTCCGGTCAGCAGTCCGCGCAACGTCAGCAGCATCTCGTCGCCGGTGCTGCGCGAGTCGGTCTTCACCCGCCACGACACGTGCAGCTTCTGCCCGGCGAACAGGCCGAGGACGGTGTTGGTGTTGCCGACGTCGATCGCGAGCAGCATCAGCGGTGCTCCCTCAGGTCCAGGGCGATGTCGAGCACGGGTGCCGAGTGGGTCAGCGCGCCGACGGACACGAAGTCCACGCCGGTGGCCGCGACCTGCGCGGCGTTGGCCAGGGTCAGCCCGCCGCTGGCCTCCAGCCGCGCCCGACCGGCGGCACGGGCCACCGCTGTCCGCATGAGGTCGGGGCCCATGTTGTCCAGCAGCACCAGGTCGGCTCCGGCAGCCAGCACCTCGTCCAGCTGGTCGAGCGTGTCCACCTCGACCTCCACCGGCAGCCCCGGCCACATCGCGCGGACGGCGGCGAACGCCGGCCCGACGCCGCCGGCGGCGACCACGTGGTTGTCCTTGACCAGCGCCGCGTCGGACAGTGCCATGCGGTGGTTCACCCCGCCCCCGCAACGCACGGCGTACTTCTCCAGCGCGCGCAGTCCGGGCGTGGTCTTGCGGGTGTCGCGGACCGCCGCCCCGGTGCCGGCCACGGCGTCGACCCACTGCCGGGTCAGCGTCGCGACACCGGACAGGTGGCAGAGCAGGTTCAGCGCGGTGCGCTCACCGGTCAGCAGCGCCCGGGTGGGTCCGGTGACCGTCGCCAGCACGTCTCCGCGGGCGACGGCGGCGCCGTCGGCGACCACCGACCCGAACCTCGCGCTGCCGGAGGTCACGACCTCCAGCACGGCCTGGGCCACCGGGAGCCCGGCCACGACGCCGCCGGCCCTGGCGACGAAGTCGCCGGTCGACACCTGCTCGGCCGGCACGGTGGCGGCCGAGGTCACGTCGACGCCACCGGCGAGGTCCTCGTCCAGCGTCGTGCGCACCAGCGCTTCGACCGCCGCCGGGTCCAGGCCGGCGGCGGTCAGCCGCAGAACGAGCGGGTCGGACAGGCTCATCGTTCCTCCGCCGTCATCGATCGTCGGCCGAGGACAGGACGGGTCGGGCCTCGGGCGTGGTTCGAGCCGGCAGGGTCCGGTAGTCCAGCCGCGGCACGGCCGCGTCCGGGCCGCCGCCGAACGTCCCCACCAGCCGGCCTCGCCAGGTCGCGTCGTCGAGGTCGGGGAAGTCCTCCCGCCAGTGGCTGCCCCTGGTCTCCTCCCTGGCCCGGGCGGCCAGCGCGACGAAGGTGGCGACCGTGTGCAGGTTGGTGGCCTCCCAGGCCGTGGTGCCCGGCTCGTGGTGCCGTCCGGCCCGCAGCCCCAGCTCACGCAGCCGCCCCAGCGTGCGACCGAGGCTCTCGCGGCTGCGCAGCACCCCGGCGCCGTCGGTCATCGTGGCCGCGACATGCTCGCGCACCCCCCCGTCGAGCAGGCTGCCCGGCCGGCGCTCGGGCTCCGGCTCACGTTCGGGCGGCAGGCCGTCGGCCAGGTCCGCGCTGATCCGCTCCGCGAAGACGAGCCCCTCGAGCAGCGAGTTCGAGGCCAGCCGGTTGGCGCCGTGCACCCCGGTGCAGGCGCACTCGCCGCAGGCGTACAGGCCCGGCACGCTGCTGCGGCCGTGCAGGTCCGTGCGGATGCCGCCGCTGGCGTAGTGCGCGGCGGGGGCGACCGGGACGAGCTCGGTGACCGGGTCGACCCCGTGCGCGCGGCAGGACTCGAGGATCGTCGGGAACCGGTGCTGCCAGAGCGCGTCGCCCGAGGTGCCGGCCGTCGAGCCAGACGTGCGGCGCCCCGGTCTCGCGCATCCGCCGCATGATCGCCTTCGCGACGACGTCTCGCGGCGCGAGGTCGGCGAGCGGATGGACGCCGAGCATGAACCGGTCACCGGTGTCGTCGACGAGGAAGGCGCCCTCGCCGCGGACCGCCTCGGACACCAGCGGCTGCTGGCCCCGCGCGCCCGGCCCGAGCCACAGCACCGTCGGGTGGAACTGGACGAACTCCATGTCCGCGACCTGCGCGCCGGCCCGCAGCGCGAGGGCCACCCCGTCCCCGGTCGATACATCGGGGTTGGTGGTCTGGGCGAACACCTGTCCCAGCCCGCCGGTCGCGAGCACCACGGCCCGGCCCTGCACCGCGCCGACACCGGACTCGCTGCCGGCGCCCATCACGTGCAGCGTCACCCCGGCCGCACGGCCCTGCACGTCGCGGAGCAGGTCGAGCGCGAGGGCGTTCTCGACCACCTCGATGGACGGGTCGTCGCGGACCGCCGCGACCAGGGCGCGCGAGACCTCGGCGCCGGTCGCGTCGCCGCCGGCGTGCGCGATGCGGTTGCGGTGGTGACCGCCCTCCCGGGTCAGGGCGAGCGACCCGTCGGCGTCGTGGTCGAACCCGGCGCCGCGCTCGATCAGCCGCCGCACCGCGCCCGGCCCCTCGCGTCACCAGCACGCGGACCGCCGCGACGTCGCACAGCCCGACGCCGGCGACCAGGGTGTCCTCCAGGTGCTGCTCAGGGGTGTCGCCCTCGCCGAGCGCGGCGGCGATGCCGCCCTGCGCCCACCGGGTGGACCCGGCCTCGAGCAGCGCCTTGGTGACCAGCAGGACGCTGAGCCCGGCGGACCGGGCGGTGAGCGCCACGGTGAGGCCGGCGATGCCGCTGCCGACCACGACGACGTCGGCCCGGGTCCACCAACCGGGCTCGGGGGCCAGCAGGCGCGTGGGCAGCGTGTAGCGGTCGGTCACGGCCGGCCACCCGCCGCGTGCTCGGCCGCCGCCGCCGTGCCGCTCACGCCCTCGATCGTCGCGTTGTCGATGAGGCGGGTGCCACCGACCCGCGCCGCCACGAGCAGCAGCGCCCGGCCGTCCGCCCCGCTTTCGTCGAGGTCCTCGCCGAAGGTCTCCGGGTCGACGAGCACGACGTAGTCCGGTTCGACGCCGGGCTGCGCCGCCAGCTCGCGGCGGGCGGCGTCCACCACGGCCGCCGGTCCGGCCGCGGCCGCCGTACCGCCCGCGCGCATGGCCCTGGACAGCGCCGCCGCAGCCTCCCGCCCGGCCGCGTCCAGGTAGCGGTTGCGGCTGGACAGCGCCAGCCCGTCCGGCTCGCGCACCGTCGGCAGCTCCTCGATCCGCACCGGCAGGTCCAGGTCGACCACCATCCGCCGTACCAGAGCAAGCTGCTGGGCGTCCTTCGCGCCGAACACCGCGAGCTGCGGGCGGACGACACCGAAGAGCTTGGCCACCACCGTGAGCACGCCGTCGAAGTGCCCGGGCCGCGAGGCGCCCTCGAGCACGGCCCCGAGCGGGCCCGCGTCGACCCGGACCTGCGGCTCGCCGGCCGGGTACATGGTGGCCACCGACGGGGCGAACACCAGGTCGGCGCCGGCCTCGGCGCAGAGCTCGAGGTCGGCGTCGAGGGTCCTCGGGTAGCGGTCGAGGTCCTCGCCGGGGGCGAACTGCAGCGGGTTGACGAAGACGCTGACCACGACGACGTCGGCGAGGCCGGCGGCGCGCCGGATCAGCGCGCGGTGGCCGTCGTGCAGCGCGCCCATCGTGGGTACCAGCGCGACCGTCCGGCCGCCGGCGCGCGCCGGCGCCAGCGCCGCGTCGAGCTCGGCACGGGTCTCGACCAGCGTCACGGGGCGGCCCTGGTCGGCGGGTCGACGGGACCGGCCAGCGCGTCCAGCAGGGCCTCCGCCGCCTCCGGGCGCAGCCGGCGGTCGGCGAGCGCGCGGTCGGCCGTGGCCCTGGCCAGGGCGCGGTACGTGGCGAGGATCTCCGGCGAGACCGCGCCGACCGCACGGACGTGCTCGGCGACCGTCCCGGCGTCCCCGCGGGCGACCGGACCGGTGAGCGCGGCGTCGCCGGCGCGCAGCACGTTGTCGAGGCTGGCGGTGAGCAACGGACCGACCAGGCGGGCGGGATCGGACACCCCCGCCGCACGCAGCAGGTCCAGGGTCTGCGCCACCAGGGTGACGAGGTGGTTCGAGCCGTGCGCGAGCGCGGCGTGGTAGAGCGGTCGGGCGTCCTCGGGCACCCAGACCGGCTCGCCGCCCATCTCCAGGACCAGCGCCTCGGCGACCGGGCGCAGGCTCGGCGGTCGTTCGGGCGCCGTCACCCCGAACGCGCACCCGGCCAGCCGTCCCAGGTCCAGCGAGGTGCCGGTGAAGGTCATCGCCGGGTGCAGGGCCAGCGGCAGCGCGCCGGCGCGGGTGGCCGGGTCCAGGACGCCGGTGCCGTACCGGCCGGACGTGTGCACGAGCAGCTGGCCCGGCCGGACCGAGCCGGTGGCGACGAGGCCGGCGACCAGCGGTGGCAGCGCATCGTCGGGGACGGTGAGGAGCACCAGGTCGGCGGCGGCGAGCACGTCCTGGGGAGCGACGAGCCGGACCCCGGGCAGCATCGCCTCGGCCCGGGCGCGGGAGGCCTCCGACACCCCGGAGGCCGCGACCACATGGTGCCCGGCGGCGGCGAGCGCCGCGCCGAGGATCGCACCGACGCGCCCGGTCCCGAGGACGCCGACGGACAGCCGGGCCGGAGCGGCGGGTGCTGCGGAGCTCATGGCGTTCCAGTCCCAGGGGTCGGGTCGGCGGGTACCGGACGATTCGTGATCAGCCTAACGACCCCGCCGGTACCGTCGCAGCGTGCCGCCGACGCGTCCCGGGTCAGCACGCTTCCTGCCGTGGGGTGAGGCGACCAGGCAGGCGCTGTACGGGCACGGAGGTTTCTTCCACCGGCCGGAGGGTCCGGCCGGGCACTTCCGGACGTCGGTGCACGCGTCGCCGCTGTTCGCCGCGGCCGTGCTCGCGCTGCTGCGCTCGGTGGACGCGGTGCTGGGCCGGCCGGACGACGTGCGGCTCGTCGACGTGGGGGCCGGACGGGGCGAGCTGCTCACCGCGGTCGGCGACCTGCTGGACGCGGACGCGGCCGAGGACCGGACCGGGCTGCGCGCGCGCCTGCGGCTGTCCGCAGTGGAGCTGGCCGAGGCGCCGCGCGACCTGCGGGCCGGCATCGCGTGGTCGACCGAGCTGCCCGAGGACATCGTCGGGCTGGTGGTGGCGAACGAGTGGCTGGACGACGTACCCGTGGACGTGGTGGAGGTCGGGGCCGACGGACCGCACCGGGTCCTGGTCGAGCCGTCGACCGGGCAGGAGTCGCCCGGCGGTCCGGTCGGGATGCAGGACCACGCGTGGCTGACCCGCTGGTGGCCGCTGACCGGTGCCGACGACGGCGACCGGGCCGAGATCGGGCTCGACCGCGACCGGGCCTGGGCGGGTGCGGTCCGTGCTCTCGACAGCGGGGTCGCCGTCGCCATGGACTACGGGCACCTGCTCGCGGACCGGGTCGCCGGGCGGTACGCCTCCGGGACGCTGACCGGTTATCGCGGCGGGCGGGCCGTTCCGGCCGTGCCGGACGGTACATGCGACGTCACCGCCCACGTCGCGATGGACGCGTGCGCGCAGGCGGGGCGTGCCGCCGGCGCGACGCAGACGGTGCTGCTGCGCCAGCGCGAGGCGCTGCGCGCGCTGGGCGTGGACGTCGCGCTGCCATCGGTGGACGGCGCCAGGTCCGACCCGGCCGGCTATGCGCTCGCCCTGAGCCGGGCCTCGCAGGCGGCCGAGCTGCTGGACGCGGACGGGTTGGGCGGGTTCTGGTGGCTGGCCCAGTCCGTCGGCGTCGCCCTGCCGCCGCCCCTGACCCCCCGCGACTGATCCGTCGGGAGGGGTGGAGGAGGGCAGGGAGGGGTCAGTCGGCGACGAGGTGCTCGAGGACGGGGAGGGCGTCGGCCAGAGTCTGCCGCTCGGCAACCGGCAGAGCGGCGATCCGCTCCACGAGCACCGCGGCGCGGGCCGCCATGATCGCCCGGACCAGGTCCTGGCCGGCCGGGGTCGCGGCGACGAACGCCGACCGCCGGTCGGCCGGGTCCTCGTCGCGCCGGACCAACCCGTCGCGCTCCAGGCCGGCGACGACGCGCGACAGCGCGGCGGGCGTCACTCCCTCGGTGTCCGCGAGCTCCCCCAGACGCATCGGTCCGCGGCGGTCCAGGGTCGCCAGCGCAGCGGCCGAGGCCGGGCCGAGCGCGCCCACGTACGAACGGCGCAGCATCCGCACCAGCCGACCGACCGCGCCGGCCAGCCGGGTGGCCGCCTCCTCGTCCACGGCCGTGGCCCGATGCTGCAACGACGCATGGGTTCTCATGCGACGACCTCCTCGGTTGCATCCATTGCTGCGACGGCGTCCGGCTCCTCGCCGAGGCGTTCGCCGGCGTCCTCGTGCGAACGGGCCCGGCCGCCGCTCGAGTCGAACAGCGACGCCAGCGCGGCGACCAGCATCATCAGCGCGGCGGCACTGAACACGACGACGAGCCCGGCGTGGAACGGCTCGGAGATCAGGTGCGGGAAGAACTGCTGACCGGTGAGCGTGGCGACGTTCGACGCGGGCAGCGTGTCCAGGGCGCCGGTCGGTCCGAGCAGCGACGCGATCGGGTTCACGCCGAGGAACGCCGCGAACAGACTGCCGACCGGCGGCAGCGAGCCGACGTGCGCAGCGGTAGCCGGGTCGACGCCCTGCGCCTGCAGGCCCTGCGTCAGCGACGTCGGCAGCGCCGACGCGAGCCCGGCGATCATCAGCGAGAAGAAGAGGCCGATCGACAGCGCCGAGCCGGCGTTGAAGAACGTGCCGCGCATCCCGGACGCAGCGCCGCGCTGGCGGGCCGGCACGCTGTTCATGATGGTGGCCGAGTTCGGCGCCGAGAACAGCCCCGACCCGACCCCGCTGAGCAGCACGAGCAAGGCGAAGACCGGATACGGGAAGTCCACCGGCAGCAGCATCAGCGCCACGAACGTCGCAGCCACCAGCAGCGCCCCGCCGACCGCGAACGGCCGCGCGCCGAACCGGTCGGACAGGTGACCGGAGGCCGGGCCCGGCGGCCAGGAAGCCGACCGTCAGCGGCAGCATGTAGATGCCGGCCCACAGCGGCGTGCTCTCGAACGAGTACCCGTGCAGCGGCAGCCAGATCCCCTGCAGCCAGATGATGAGCATGAACTGCATGCCGCCGCGGCCCATCGCCGCGAGCAGCCCGGCGAGGTTGCCGGCCGAGAACGCGCGGATCCGGAACAGCCCCATCTCGAACATCGGGTCGGCGACCCTGGTCTCGATCACGCAGAACAGCGACCAGCAGCACGACGCCGCCGACCAGCCCGGCGAGCACCCACGGGTTGGTCCAGCCCATCACGTGACCGCCGTACGGCTCGATGCCGTACGTGATCGCGGCCAGCAGCACCCCCAGCCCGACGGCGAAGGTGATGTTGCCCCACCAGTCCAGCCTCGCGTCGTGCCGCTCGCCGACCTCGCGCAGCGACCGGTACGACCAGACGCTGCCGACCAGCGCGATCGGGACGCTGACCCAGAACACCGCGCGCCAGTCCCACTCCGACAGCACCCCGCCCAGCACCAGGCCGATGAACGACCCGGCGATGGCCGCGACCTGGTTGACGCCGAGGGCCAGGCCGCGCTGGTCGGCCGGGAACGCGTCGGTGAGGATCGCGGCCGAGTTCGCGAACAGCATCGCGGCGCCGATCCCCTGCACCACCCGCCAGGCGATCAGCCACAGCGCCCCGGCCGAGCCGTGCAGCGGGTCGACCGACAGCGCGATCGACGCCACCGCGAAGACCACGAAGCCGAGGTTGTAGATCCGCACCCGTCCGTAGATGTCGCCCGAGCCGGCCGAACGTGACCACGAAGACGGCGGTGACGAGCAGGAAGCCCATCAGCATCCACAGCAGGTAGCTGCCGTTGCCGGGTGCCAGCGGGTCGAGCCCGATGCCGCGGAAGATCGCCGGCAGCGAGATCAGCACGATCGAGGCGTTCACCGTGGCCAGGAACATGCCGACGGTCGTGTTGGACAGCGCTACCCACTTGTAGTGGGGGTGCTCGGTGTCGAAGCGGTTCATGCGCGCGCGGATTCCTCGGGCGGTGAGCGACGACCAGGTTGGTTACCACATGTGAACTATTCTCACAGGCTAACCATTCCTAGCCGCCCAGGGCGACCGGGAGGGTCTCGTAGCCGCGCAGGACGAACGTGGGCCGCAGCCGGGCCGGCCCGGCCGGGGCCAGCGCCGGGTACCGCTCCAGCAGCAGCGGCAGCGACGCCTGCAGCTCCACCCGGGCCAGCGGCGCCCCGAGGCAGAAGTGGATCCCGGCGCCGAAACCCAGGTGCGGGTTCGGGTCGCGGCCCACGTCCATGACCGTGGCGTCCGCGAACACCTCGGGGTCGCGGTTGGCCGACCCCAGCAGCGCGGCGATCTTCTCCCCGGCCCGCAGCCGGACCCCGGCCACCTCGATGTCGGCCTTGGCGGTCCGCTCGAACAGCTGGAGCGGCGCGTCGTAGCGGAGCATCTCCTCGACCGCGGTCGGGGCCAGGCCCCACGGGTCGGCGACCACGCGCTCCAGCTGCGCGGGGTTGCGGAACAGCGCGGCCAGGCCGTTCCCGAAGCCGTTGACGCTGGCCTCGTGCCCGGCGTTCAGCAGCAGCACGCAGGTAGCGACAAGCTCGCGCTCGGACAGGCGCTCCCCGCCGTCCTCGACCGACGCCAGGTGGCTGACCAGGTCCTCGCCCGGTCGCGCCCGCCGGTCGGCCGCCAGCTCCGCGACGTAGGCGGAGAACTCGGCCGCCGCGGTCCGGGCCTGCTGCTCCTGCGCAGGGGTCCGGTCGTACTCGTACATCTTCACGATGTGCTGCGACCACGGCCGCAGCAGCGGCCGGTCGGCCTCCGGGACCCCCAGCAGCTCGGCGATCACCATCACCGGCAGCGGCTCGGCGTAGTCCGCGATCAGGTCGACGGTCCCGCTGCCGCCGCTGCGGGCGACGGCTTCGTCGAGCAGCCCGCCGGCCAGCTCCCGCACCCGTGGGCGCAGCCGCTCGACGTGCCCCCGGGCGAACGCCTTGGCGACCAGCGACCGCAGCCGGGTGTGCTTGGGCGGCTCGCTGTCCAGGATCGAGTCGGCGTGCAGCCAGTTGAACGTCTCCCAGGCGTCGACCGGTTCGCGCTCGGTGAAGATCCGGCCCAGGCGCCGCGCCCGCAGCACGGCGTCGGCGTCGGCGTGCCGGGCGGCCAGGAACAGCCCCAGCCCCTCGTGCCGGACCGCACACCCGACCGCGCGGAGCCGGTCGAAGGCCGGGTAGGGGTCGGCCACGAAGGCCGGGTCGCTCAGGTCCAGGACGTCGTCGGCGAGCACGTCGGCAGGCTAGCCCTGGGCAGATTTCACCAGGCAGGATGCCAAAGTCACACATTCGAACCTTTGAATCCGCTATACAGCCGTTCAGGGATGACGGGACCGCCGTCCTCCCCCGTGCGCTCGGGGTCCCGAGGGAGGGACAGACGTGGTCGACATCAGTAGCCTCAACGAGGACGAACGCCGCTTGGCCGAGCTCGGCTACAAGCAGGAGCTCAACCGCAGCTGGAGCGGCTTCCACAACTTCGCGATCTCGTTCTCGATCATCTCGATCCTGGCTGGATGCTTCACCTCGTTCGGCCTCGCCTGGAACGCCGGCGGCCCGATGGCGATCTCCTGGGGCTGGCCGATCATCGCTCTGCTGATCCTGCTGGTCGGCGTCTCGATGTCCGAGCTCGTCTCGGCATACCCGACGTCGGCCGGGATCTACTGGTGGGCGTCAAAGCTGGGCGGACCGGCCGCCGGCTTCTACACCGGATGGCTCAACCTGATCGGCCTGCTGGGCATCCTGGCGTCGGTGGCCTACGCCTCGGCCTCGTTCCTGAACATCACGATCGGGTTGTTCAGCCCGAGCTACGCCACCGGGTTCCTGAACGGCAACACCCTGTACCAGCAGTTCTTCTGGTTCATCATCGTGGTCATCGCGGTCACCGTGGTGAACCTGTTCAAGACCTCGATCCTCGGCCTCATCAACACCCTGTCGGTGTGGTGGCACGTCATCGGCGCGAGCGCCGTGGTCCTCATCCTCATCTTCGGCGTGAAGCACCACGCGAGCGTGTCGTTCGTGTTCACCCAACGGCTCAACTACACCGGGTTCTTCAACGGTGAGACGACGGGCCTCGGCTTCTGGATGTTCGTCCTCCCACTGTCGTTCATCCTGACCCAGTACACGATCACCGGATACGACGCGTCGGCGCACCTGTCCGAGGAGACGCGCGGGGCGGCCGACGGCGCGGCCAAGGGCATCTGGCGGTCGATCCTGTACTCGGCGATCGGAGGCTGGATCCTGCTGCTCGCCTTCCTGTTCGCGGTGCAGAGCCCGGATGCGGTCAACAAGGCCGCAGTCGACGGCTTCGCCGTCACGGGCATCTTCGCGACGGCACTGTCCGCCGGGCTGTTCAAGATCGTCATGCTGATCTCGACCATCGGCCAGCTGTACTGCACGACGTCGTGCCTGACCTCCTGCTCGCGGATGATGTTCGCGTTCAGCCGTGACGGCGCGGTGCCCGGCGGTCGGCTCTGGTCCCGGGTCAACAGCCAGCGGGTGCCGGTCAACGCGGTCGTCGTGTCGTCGATCATCGCGGTCATCATCACTCTGCCGGCGCTGAAGTCGTTCGGCGGGTTCCCGATCGCGTTCTTCGCCGTCGTGACGATCGGCGTCATCGGCCTGTACGTCGCGTTCGCGATCCCGATCTTCCTGCGCTGGCGAGCGGGCGACTCGTGGCAAGCGGGGAACTGGACGCTCGGTAAGCACTACAAGTGGATCGCTCCGATCGCGGTGATCGAGATCGCCATCACCTCGTTCATCGCGCTGCTGCCGACGTTGGAGCAGGGCGTGCCATGGGCGCCCGACTTCACCTGGAGCGCGGTGAACTACACGCCCATCGTCGTCGGTGCCGTCTTGCTGGTGATCACGATCTGGTGGTTCGCCTCGGCCAGGCACTGGTTCAAGGGACCGAAGACGACCATCGACCTGCCCGAGGGCGTTTCGGCCGCCGACGAGCTGGCGGCCGAGGCGCACGGGCAGGACCTGCACCGCCATGGCGGAGGCACGCCGCCGGCCTGAGCACGCCGTACGGCTGACGGAAGGGTGGGAGCCCTCGGGTTCCCACCCTTCCGCACGTCTGCTGCGCGTACAGGACCGGACCCGTGCCAGGATCGGCGCCGTGGACGCCGCGGAGATCGATCGCGCCGGAGGGTCGAACGAGGTCACCGTCTCGACCGGCGACCTGGCGACGTCGGACATGGTGCTCAACATCGGTCCGCAGCACCCGGCCACGCACGGCGTGCTGCGGCTGCGGCTGCGGCTCGACGGCGAGCGCATCGTGCACGTCGAGCCGGTGATCGGCTACATGCACCGGGGCGCCGAGAAGCTCTTCGAGGTGCGCGACTACCGGCAGATCATCGTGCTCGCCAACCGGCACGACTGGCTGTCGGCCTTCTCCAACGAGCTGGGCGTCGTCCTCGCCGTCGAGCGCATGCTCGGCATGGAGGTGCCGGTCCGGGCGATATGGGCGCGCACGCTGCTGGCCGAGCTCAACCGCGTGCTGAACCACCTGATGTTCCTCGGCTCGTACCCGCTCGAGGTCGGCGCGATCACGCCGGTGTTCTACGCGTTCCGCGAGCGGGAGGCGTTGCAGGCGCTGATGGAGGAGGTGTCCGGCGGGCGGATGCACTACATGTTCAACCGCGTCGGCGGGCTGAAGGAGGACCTTCCGGCCGGCTGGACCATCCGGGCGCGCGCGACGGTGGCGGACGTCCGCCGGCGGTTCCCCACGCTGCGCAACCTCGTGCTGGGCAACGAGATCTTCGCCGCCAGGACGCAGGGCGTCGGCGTGCTCGGCCGGGAGCGGATCCTGCAGTACGGCGTGTCCGGTCCGATCGCGCGCGCCGCGGGACTGCCGGGCGACCTGCGGCTGGACGAGCCGTACCTCGCGTACGGCGAGCTCGCCGAGGCCGGGGTGCTGCGCGCCGTGACCCGCACCGCGGGCGACTGCTACGCGCGCTTCGAGGTGCTGGCCGAGCAGGTCGGCGTGTCGCTGGACGTCGCCGACGCTTGCCTGGACCGGCTGGCCGCGCTTCCGGCCGGACCGATCAACGTACGGCTGCCGAAGGTGGTCAAGGCGCCCGAGGGTGCGACGTACGCGTGGACCGAGAACCCGCTCGGCATCAACGGCTACTACCTGGTCTCCCGCGGAGAGAAGACGCCGTGGCGGCTCAAGCTGCGGTCGGCGTCGTTCAACAACGTGCAGGTGCTCCCCGAGCTGCTCCAAGGCGCGCTGCTCGCCGACATGGTGGCCGTGCTCGGCTCGATGTTCTTCGTCGTCGGAGACGTCGACAAGTGAGCGAACGCGAACGCGGAGACGGATCCGACCATGGACGTCGTCGGAGACGTCGACAAGTGAGCGAACGCGAACGCGGAGACGGATCCGATGAAGGGCTAGGCGGGGCGGGCGAACGACCCCCACGTGCTGCCGACAGCGGCCGGTTCGGGCTCCTCGTCCGCGGGCTGGGCCGGCAGCTGAGTCTCGGCCGGGGTCCGCAGGTCCAGGATCCGCATGGTCAGCGCCGCGACCGGCTCGGCCTCTGTGTCCAGCTGCAGCTCGCGAACCACCCACGACCGCACTTCCCCGGACGCGGCCTCCGCGGCGACGGGGACCGGCTCGGGTCGAGCCGGCGGCTGCCAGAGCTGGCCCGCCGGCGGCTGGACGTCGTCGATCGCCGCCGGCACCGGCGACTCGGTGAACGCACGCTGGACCAGCGGGAGGTCGAAGGTCGGGGCCGCGTCGGCCGCAGCGGGGTAGGGAGTCAGGGCGCGCTCGGCCATGGTCGCGACAGCGGCCTCGACCGGTACGGCCAACCCGTCCAGCGACGCCCGCAGCCGCGCGATCTCGGTCGAGAGCACCTCCACGGCGAACCGGAGCTCGCCCTCGCGGGTCACGGCGTCGATCACGCGGCGGTGCAGGTCCTCGCTCTCGTCGCGGCTGCGCAGCTCGAGAACCCGCAGCCGATCCTCGGTGCGGGCCAGCGAGCCCGACGAGACACGCTGCAGCCGGGCGAGCATGAGCAGGCCGACCGCACCGACCGCGGCGCCGCCGATGACGCACAGCCGCAGCAGCGTGGTGCTCGGCGCGTGCAGCCCGACCGCGACCGCGCCACCGACGAGGGCGAGCGCGAGCAGCGAGGCGAGCCCGCCGCCACGGGCGCGTGGACGTGTGTGTCTGCCATGGCTCATACGCGGAGCGTAGGTCCTGGCGATGCTCGGGTCCGACAAATCCGGCATGGCGAGCCGCAAGCCATACGTAGCGTGTTTGTCTGCCTACGCAACGTGTTCTGCTCTGACCCCGGACTGCCCGACAGACTGTGCCCATGTCCCTCACGCTGCTGACCTGGCGACGGTCCGTCTCCGAGCTCTACGCCGCCGTCCGGACCCGCGCCCACGACGACCCGCCCGGCGCGCACCGACTGTGGCGGGAGGGTCGCGACCGGTTGTTCACCGCGCACCCGGACTCGCCGATCCCAGCGGACCAGCGCGCCTCCTTCGAGGGTCTGCGCTATGCCCCGTACGACCCGGCGCTGCGGTGGACGCTGCCGGTCGACACGTCGGTCGAGCCGCAGCGGCGCGACGTCCCCACCGGGACCGACGGCATCGTGCCGTTCGAGCGCATCGGACGGGTGCACCTGCCAGCCGACCGCGGCGGTCTGGACCTGTGGTGGCTCGTCGGCTATGGCGGCGGGCTGTTCGTCCCGCTCAAGGACGCGACCAGCCGGACGACGACGTACGGCGGCGGGCGGTACCTGCTGGACTCGGTCAAGGGCGCCGACCTGGGCGGGGCGGCGGACGGCAGCGAGCTCGTGATCGACCTGAACTTCGCGTACCAGCCGTCGTGCGCCTACGACCCGGCGTGGGCCTGTCCGCTCGCCTCCCCCGGCAACACGTTGCCCGGGGAGGTCGTCGCCGGCGAGCTGTACGCGGGCTAGGCGAGGCTCTTGCTGGTCAGCCAGTCCTGGGCCACCTGCGCCGGGTCGCCGCCCTCGATGTCGACCTTCTTGTTCAGCGCGACCAGATCGTCGGTGGTCAGCGCGGCCGCGACCGCGTTGAGCGCGGCATCCAGCTTGTCCGACGCCACCTTGGTGTTCACCGTCGCCACGATCGCGTCCACGTTCTGAAGGTGCTTGTCGTCGTCGAGCACCTTGAGGCCGAACACGTCGATGCCGGCGTCCGAGCTGAACACCAGGCCGACCTGGATCTCGCCCTGCTGCAGCGCCTTCTTGGTCAGCGGGCCGCCGGCGTCCAGCGTCTTGAAGGACGCGAACTTGATGCCGTACGTGTTCTGCAGCCCCGGCTCGCAGAAGGGCCGCTGCGGGCACTCGGCCGGACCGCCGAGGACGAGCGAGCCGCTGTAGGTGGCCAGGTCGGACAGCTTGGTGAGGTTGTTCTTGGCGGCGAAGTCCTTGGTGACCGCGAACGCGTTCTCGTCGGTGGCCGACGACGGGTCCAGCACGGTGATGCCGACCTTGCCGGCCAGGTCCTTCGCGGCCGCCAGTGTCGCCGCGACGTCAGGGGAGGCCTTCGGCGCGGCGGTCTTGCCGTTCTGCTTGGTGTTGAGGAACTCGGTGAACGTCGACAGGTACTCCGGCACCACGTCGACGCCGCCGGCCGCCGAGCCCTGCTCCAGCGCGGGCTCGACGATCTCGCGAGCGCCCAGCGCCTTCACCGACGCGTCGAAGCCGGCCTTCTTGAGCACGTCGGCGTACATGTTCGCGAGGATCTTCGACTCGCCGAAGTTGAAAGCGGCGACCACGATCGGTCCGGTCGCCGCGGCCGAGGAGCCGGCCGGAGACGCGGTGACCGGGCCGCCGGAGGAGGTGGACGCGCACGCGGCCAGCGCGAGCGAGGCGGCCACACCGAGTGCCGCGACGGATCCGAGCGTGCCGAGCCGATTCCTGCGCATGCGATTCCCGCCTTCTGTGTCCCGTGCAGCAGCAGCTGATGCACGCGTGTCCGGCAGAGCGCTCATGCGCGCCCCGCGTCGTCCTACCCCAACACCTGCGCCCCGGGCCCGCAATCCCGGCCCAGGTCACCGATCGGTCACGAAACTCCCCGTCTTCGCTCCGGGCCGGTTCGTTACACCCGTTCGGGGAGGGCCGCGCCGGCCACCGCGGCCACCGCCTCGTCCGGCGTGACCTCCAGGTCGGGACGACCCTGGCGCGGACCCCGCCGCGTGACCTGCCCGGTCCGGGCAGAGACGAAACGTTGGACCAGCGCCAGCAGCGCGTCGATGACGATGCACAGCACCGCGACCAGCACCACGCCCGCGTACATCTCGTCGTAGTCGTGCACCGCGAAGCCCACGACGATGTACTGGCCGAGCGTGCCGGCGCCGACCAGCGCGCCGAACGTCGCGGTCGCCACCACCTGTACGGTCGCCGTCCGGAACCCGGCGAACGTGAGCGGGAAGGACAACGGCAGCTCGACCCGGCGCAGCAGCTGGCCGCCGGTCATGCCCATCCCGTGCGCGGCGTCCTTGACGTCGGCGTCCACCTCACGCATGGCCACGTAGGTGTTGACCAGGAGCGGTGGTAGCGCGAACAGCGCGAGCGCGAGCACCACCGCGAGGGCGCCGACGCCGACCTGGTCGGTGAGCGCGAGGATCACGATCACGGCGTACGTGGGGATCGCCCGGCCGATGTTGCCGATCGCCACCAGGGTCGGCCCGCCGCGACCGTAGTGGCCCGCCGCGACCGCGGACGGGACCGCGAGCACGGTCGCGATGAGCATCGCGGCGATCGAGATCGCGAGGTGCTGGGCCGTGCGGGTGGGGATCCCGTCCTCCCCCGTCCAGTGCGCGGGGTCCGTCAGCCAGGCCCACACCCCGCTCACACCGCCACCCCCGGCCGGCGTCTGGCCCACGGGGTCAGCAACCGCTGCAGGCCGAGCAGCCCGACGTCGGCGACGACGGCGAGCAGCACGCAGCACAACGAGGCGGTCACCACCTGGGCCCGCCCGACGGTCAGCTGCAGCCCTTCGTTGATGAGGTTCCCGAAACCGCCGACGCCGAGGTACCCGCCGATCGTGAGCAGGCCGATCGTCGAGACGGTCGCGACCCGTACCCCGGCCATGATGGCCGGCAGCGCGAGCGGCAGCTCGACCCGCCACAGGATCCGGCTGCGGGTGAAGCCCATGCCGCGGGCGGCGTCCACGACCTCCTCGGGGACCTCGTCGAGCCCCACCACGGTGTTGCGGATGAGGATGAGCAGCGCGTACACCGCCAGCGCGAGGACCACCGGCCAGCTCGTCAGTCCCAGCCACGGGACCAGCGCCGCGATCAGCGCGAGCGCGGGGATGGTGTAGAGCACGCCGGCTACCGCAAGGATGGGTCCCTCGGTCCGGCGGAACCGGCGGGCCACGAGTGCGAGCGGGAAGGACGCGAGCAGCGCGATGAGCATCGCCTCGAGGGTGATCGCGACGTGCTGCTCGAGCGCCGCCTGCAGGTCTGCGGCATGGTTGGTGACCCAGGTCCAGGACAGCCACGGGTTGGGCGGCCCGGTGAACGTGTCGTCCATGTGGGGCCCGGCCGCGCCCGCCGGTCGCAGCGCGAGCAGCACGAGAGGGACCACAGGTGGACGCTACCGGTGAACCGATGATCCGACTGGAGTCGGTCGGCAAGCGCTACCCCGACGGGACCGTCGCGGTGCACGAGCTCTCGCTGGACGTCGGCCGCGGCGAGATCTGCGTGCTGGTCGGGCCGTCCGGCTGCGGCAAGACGACCACGATGCGGATGGTGAACCGGCTCATCGAGCCGACGTCCGGCCGCATCTACCTGGAGGGCCGCGACGTCACGCACACGCGACCCCGTCGAGCTGCGCCGGCGGATGGGGTACGTCATCCAGCAGGTCGGCCTGTTCCCGCACCAGACGATCGAGGCGAACGTGGCGACCGTCCCGGCCCTGCTGGGCTGGAAGAAGGCCCGCCGGAACGAGCGGGTGGCCGAGCTGCTCCGAGCTCGTCGGGCTCGACCCGGCCACGTACGGCGGGCGTTACCCGCACGAGCTGTCCGGCGGGCAGCGGCAGCGGGTCGGCGTGGCCAGGGCGCTGGCCGCGGACCCCCCGGTGCTGCTGATGGACGAACCGTTCGGCGCGGTCGACCCGATCGCCCGGGACCGGCTGCAGGAGGAGTTCCTGCGGCTGCACGCCGAGCTGGGCTTCACGGTCGTGTTCGTCACGCACGACATCGAGGAGGCGGTCCGGCTGGGCGACCGCATCGCGGTCATGCGCGAGGGCGGGCACCTCGAGCAGTACGACACCCCGGCCACCATCCTGGGCAGCCCGGCGACCGAGTTCGTGGCGGACTTCGTGGGCGCCGACCGCGGGCTCAAGCGGCTGGCTGTCACAGCGATCCGGATGGAGGACCTCGACGCAGCCCGCCGGTGGTCCGTCTCGAGCAGGGTGCCGTCGAGGCGGCCCAGACCCTGGCTGCCGCCCGGGCCCGCTGGGGCGTCGTGCTGGACAGCGCCGGCGACCTGCACGGGTGGGTGTCCCGGGACCGCCTCGAGGCCGGGCAGAGCGTCGCCGACGCCGCACGGCGGATGGAGGCATGGGTCCCGCTGGACAGCTCGCTGAAGGCGGCTCTGAGCACGATGCTGCAGTACGACGCGGGCTGGGTCGCCGTGGTCGACGGCGACCGCTACCTCGGGGTGCTCACGCCGGCCACCCTGCACGAAGCGCTGCGGCGCTCGGTGGAGGCCGGGTCGGCGGCCGTCGACCCCGGCAGCGTGCAGGTGGAGTCGGTCACCCGGGTCTGAGCCGACCCAGGCTGCGCCCGGGTCGGGCGGCCCCCCCGTCAGCCGGCGGCGCGACGGACCGAGCCCAGAGCGCGACGCAACGTGCCGGGACGGGCGTCCGGTTGCTGGGCGGCGAGGCCGAGGAGCGCCGCGGCCGCTGCGTCGGAGTAGTCCGAGGCGGTCAGGTCGACGACGGAGTCCCGGCCGCCGGTCTCGGGCACCGGTCGGAGGTCCTCCAGCGGCCCGACGACGCGGCAACCGAGCGCCTCGACCTCACGGATCTCGTCCTCGGCCCAGGCGGCGACCTCGTCGGTCCAGGCAGCCGGCAGGGTGACCCCCGGGCCGCGGCCGGCACGGTCGGAGAATCCGGACCGGATCACCGCCTGACGTACCGCCCTGGCCTGGGACTGGTCCCAGCGCGGCCCGGACAGGGCACGGTTCAGGGCGGCCAGGATGTCTGTCTCGGCCCAGCGCAGGCCCTCGTTCGTCTGGCCCTCGGCGACCGGCACGGGGGGGATCTGCGTCCCTGCCGGAAGGTCCAGCGCCTCGAGCATCCGCGACCAGAGCAGGTCGGCGGGCCGGCCCGAGTTGACCACGACCGTCACCGACTCGACGCCCGCCGCCGCCGCCCAGCGTCGGGCCAGCGCGCCAGCCGAGAACGCCCGCCAGGACAGGTCGGGCTGGTCGTCGGCCGCGTCGGCGAGCAGCTGGGCCCGGTGCGCACGCATCACCTCGAGGTAGTCCTCGAACCCGGCGCCGCGTCCGTTGCGGACGCTCTGCTGCCAGGACGAGGCCAGCAGCCGGTCCAGCCGCCGGGCTGTCACCAGCACCCGGACCTGCCCACCGAGCCCCGCGACCACCCGAGCCACTCCGCTCGAACGGACCGTCGACAGCGCCTCCGCCGACAGCAGCACCGGCCCGTCGCTGTCGCGCAGCTCGTGGCTGAGCCAGCTCCAGGACCGGGCGTGGCTCTCCTGACGGGCGTCCACCCAGCTGAACTCGTCCGAGACCAGCCCGTAGAAGGCGGTCTGGTGGTTGGGCACCTCGGCGCGCGGCACTTCCACCGGGTAGAGCAAGCCGGCTCCGGCCAGCTCGGCAGCGCGGCCGGCGAACGCGTGCTGGAGATAGGTGGTACCGGACTTCTGGAGTCCTACGTGCAGCAGTACCCGTGCCCCCACGGCTACCCCCTTGTCGAGGTTGGGAAGTGACCTTAGGGGGCGAGCCTGAGAGTGGGCCGGCAACATGCCGTCGCGGCGCCCGCGAGTTACCTCTCGTCCACGTCGCCAGGCGTGCCCTCGGGTGGGGGCGGCAGGCGTAGCTCGCGCTCGAGCACCAGGCCGGCGACCATGAGCAGCAGGGCCGCCAGCACGCAGGCGCCGGAGACGATCGCCAGGTGCCGCCGGAACACGATGCTGAGGTCCGAGAGGCTGATCGCCAGGAACCCGGCGTAGCCGCCGGCGAACAGGGCCCCGGCGCGGGAGCAGGCCAGCGCCAGCACCGCGAACCGGGCCGAGACGATCGGGTTGACCGGATGGCGCCCCTTCTTCCGCTTGAGACGCGGGCGGAGCGCGAGCGCGACCACCAAAACGGCGCCGCCGAAGACCGCCAGCACGACCGCGCTCGGCCACGGGACGTCGGGGATCATGCCGGTGCGGCTCTGCCCTACCGTCAGCGCGCCCCAGGACACCGCGAACGAGACCGCGGCGACAGCCAGCAGCAGCCGCCAGGTGGTCGGCCTCACTCCCGGACCTCCGTCGGCCCGGTGACCGGAACGTCCGCCGGACGCACCCCGGCCCGATCGGCCGGCGGCAGCGCGGCGAGGAGGTCCGCCACCCGGCCCTGCCCCGGGACCTCGAACGTCGGGTCGACGTCCGCCCAAGGGGCCAGGACGAAGGCCCGCAGGTGGGCTCGCGGGTGCGGCAGCGTGAGCTCGCCGGTGGCCACCTCCTGGTCGCCCGCGGCGAGCAGGTCGACGTCCAGGGTCCGTGGCCCCCAGCGCTCGGCGCGGACCCGGCCGTGCTCCCGCTCGACCTCCTGCGCCCGATCGAGCAGCTCGGTCGCGGACCGGGTGCTCTCGGCGACCACCACGCCGTTCAGGTAGGCAGGCTGGTCCGGCGGCCCGCCCACCGGCTCGGTCTCGTAGACCGGCGACACCGCGACGATCCGCAGCCCAGGGGTCGCGGCCAGCGCGCGGACCGCCGACGTCAGCGTCGCGGCCCGGTCGCCGAGGTTCGCGCCGAGAGCGAACGCCACCCGGACGGCGTCGCTCATGCCTGGTGCCGGGTGATGGTCACCGCGACGTCGTCGAAGGCGACCGGCATCGGCGCCTGCGGCTTGTGGACGGTGACCGTCACCGACAGCACCCGAGGGTCCGACAGGCAGCGCCGCGCGATCCGGTCGGCGAGCGTCTCGACCAGACGCATCGGCTCGCCTTCGACGAGGGCCACGACGTCGGCGCCGAGCGAGCCGTAGTCGACGGTGTCGGCGAGGTCGTCGCTCGCGGCTGCCGGGCGGGTGTCCAGGGTCAGCTCGACGTCGACGGCGAACTCCTGCCCCTGCTCGCGTTCCCAGTCGAACCATCCGTGCCGGCCGCGGCCGCGCAGCCCGAGCAGCGCGACCCGGTCGTCGGCGGTCATGCGGGGGCCTTGCCCGGGCCGTTGGGGGCGTCCGGGCCGTCCGGGCCGTCGGAGCCGTCCTCGTTCTCGTCCGCGGCCAGGACCGGGGAGGCGTGGTGCACCATCGCACGCCAGCCGTCCGGCGTGCGCCGGAACACGTTGGTGGTGACCACCCGGCCACCGGAGAAGCCTTCGTCCGCGCTGCCGCCCATCCCGGTCAGGATGTTCTCGGCGCAGGTCACCACCGCCACGTCGC
Organism: uncultured Actinomycetota bacterium; assembly: GCA_963711005.1. GTDB lineage: Bacteria > Actinomycetota > Actinomycetes > Prado026 > Prado026 > CAVQCJ01. Next base: position 849,673 of record CAVQCJ010000002.1, read on the forward strand.
CGAGCACCTGCGTGCGCACGTCGGTGAGGAAGAACTGGATGTACGGCGTGCCGGCCATCACCAGGGCCCACGAGCGCAGGACGTGCGCGTGGCCCAGCACCGGCGGCCAGCCCGGGTGCACGCACACCGCGGTCTCGCCCTCGGCGTCCGGCGCCCACAGCGCCGTCATCGCGTCCAGGTCGGCGTTCTCGACCGCCGCGTACAACGCGCGGTTGACCGCCTCGACCTCGCGCACGTCCGCGTCCGTCGTCACCGGTTGCCAGCCGCGCGCCAGGCCACGCCGACGCGGACGGCGTCGAGGTTGGCGGCCGGGTCGTGCACCCGGACGCACCACACGCCCGCCGCGGCCGCCAGGGCGCTCACCGCGGCCGTGGCGTCGTCGCGCTCCTGCACCGCCGGCGGCTCGCCGTCCGGGCCGGCCAGCAGCTCGCCGAGGAAGCGCTTGCGCGAGGCGCCGACGAGCAGCGGCCGGCCCAGGCCGCCGAGCACCTCGAGATGGGCGAGAAGGCGCCAGTTGTGCCGGCTGTTCTTGGCGAAGCCCAGCCCGGGGTCGAGCACCACGAACGCTGGATCGACGCCGGCCGCGGCCGCAGCCTGCAGCCGCGCGCCCAGCTCGGTGCGCACCTCCCGGACCACCTCGTCGTACACCGCCAGCTCGTCCATCACCGCCGACGGACCGCGCCAGTGCATCGCGATGTAGGTGCAGCGCCGTTCGGCGATCAACGGCAGCATCGCCGGGTCGCCGAGCCCGCCGCTGACGTCGTTCACCACCACCGCGCCGCGCTCGAGCGCCGCTACGGCGACCGAGGCTCGCATCGTGTCGATGCTCACCGGCACCCCGGCCGCGGCGAGCGCGGACACCACCGGCAGGACGCGGCCGCTCTCCTCGTCCGCGGTGATGCGCCCGGCACCGGGCCGGGTCGACTCACCTCCGACGTCGACGAGGTCGGCGCCGTCGGCGTGCAGGGCCAGGCCGTGCGCGATCGCCGAGTCCGCCTCGAGGTACCGCCCGCCGTCGGAGAACGAGTCGGGGGTGACGTTCAGGACGCCCATGACCAGCGTCCGGTCCAGGTCGCGCAGTGCGTCCGGCAGCCCTGCCGGGACCGGGGGGTACGTCACGCGGTCACTCTAATGACCTCGCCGCGCCCCCGACTTGACGGCGCGGGACGGCGCTGACCTTGGGGTCAGGCGGGACGCAGTCAGGCGGGACGGGGTCAGGCGGGAAGGAGGGAGCCGGCGGCGCGGCGGTCGCGGCCGCGCCAGAAGGCCAGCCGCGGGTAGCTGATGAACGCCTCGGCCTCGAGGTACGCGACGGCCACCCGCGGCAGGTCCCCGACGTCGGGGTACAGGATGAAGCGCGGCTCCCAGACCGGCTGGAACTTCGCGTTGAACCGGTACAGCGACTCGATCTGCGCCCAGCGGGACGCGACCAGGAGCAGCCGCCGCCAGGCCCGGGTGCCCGGCCCGGCGCCGATCCGCTCGCCCCTGGCCAGCGCCGCGCGGAACACGGCGAAGTTGAGCGACACGCGCTCGACGCCGAGGTCGCCGGCGTGCAGCAGCGTCTGCGCGATCAACAGCTCGTTCACCCCGGGGTCGGACTCGTGGTCGCGGCGCATGAGGTCCAGCGACAGGCCGTGGTCGCCCCAGGGAACGAACGAGATCAGCCCGCGCACCTGCCCGTCCTGCGTCGCCGTCGCCACCACGCAGCCCTCGTCGGCCGGGTCGCCGAAACGGCCGAGCGCCATCGAGTAGCCGCGCTCGGTGTCGCCCACCCGCCACTCCGCGACCGAACCGCGCAGCCGCTCGAGCTCGGTCGCCGGGATGTCCCGAAGCCGGCGCAGCTCGCAGGCGTAGCCGGACCTGGCGACGCGGTTCACCATCTGCCGCACGTTGCGCATGGCGCGGCCCTCGAGGGAGAAGTCGTCCACCTCGACGATCGCCTCGTCACCGAACTCGAGCGCGTCCAGCCCCGCCTCGCGGACCCAGACCTCGGCCCCGGTCTCGCTCGCCGCCGCGACGGCCGGCACCCACGCATGCCGCTTGGCCTCCGCCACGAACTGCGAGATCGCGCCCGGCCACGCCTCGGGGTCACCGAGCGGGTCGCCGCTGGCCAGCATCACCCCGGACGTCACGCGGTAGGCGATGCAGGCCTTCCCGGTCGGCGACCACACGACGCTCTTGTCGCGTCGCAGGGCGAAGTAGCCGAGCGAGTCGCGCTCGCCGTGCCCCAGCAACAGGTGCCGCATCTGGTCCTGGTCCGCCGCGGTCAGCAGCGGCAGCGGCCGCGGCGCACGCAGCAGCAGGAACAGTGTCGTCCCGACCGTGACCAGACCCAGCGTCAGCAGCGAGTAGTAGACGACGTCGGGGCGGAAGCCCGGCTGCTGGTCCAGCGGCGTGGGGATCCCGAACAGCCCGGCCGCTACGTACTGCAGCGTCGACCAGAAGCCGACCCGGTGGGTGAAGCGGCCGCGGAACGCGTACGCGACGAGCAGCCCGAGCAGCAGGCTCAGCGGCAGCAGCACCAGCAGGTAGCGCAGCGCCGACCACCGGGTGTACGGGTCGCCGGCCGCGTAGAACTCGCGCTGGAAGACCACCAGCAGCACCAGCATGGCCAGCGAGACGGCGGCCAGGCCCGGGTGCGGGGCGTCGCCGAACACGTGCAGGACGACCGACGCCGCGAGCAGGACGATGGCCAGCTGCCAGGCCCGCCGCTTGCGCCTGGCCAGGCCGCCGCCGAGCAGCATGAAGCCGATGCCCACCGCGAGCAGCGCCGCGACCGTCGCCTGCGAGATGGAGCCGGGGAGCACGTCCGTGAGGAGGTGCACGCGCATCCACAGTCGCGGCGTGACGGCCGCCGTGACGTCGAGCACGCCGATGGTCAGGCAGACCGCCCCGGCGACCCTGGGGATCCAGGGGCGCTCACCGGGCAGGACGGCACGAACCGCCTCGACGGTCATCGGGCGGCTCAGCGACCGAGGATGAGGCTCATCGCCTCGGCCCGCGTCGCCGCGTCACGCAGCTGGCCACGGACCGCGGAGGTGACGGTCTTGGCCCCGGGCTTGCGGATCCCACGCATGGACATGCACAGATGCTCGCACTCGACGACCACGATCACGCCGAGCGGAAGAAGCTGGCGCGTCAGCGCGTCGGCGATCTGGGTGGTGAGGCGCTCCTGCACCTGGGGGCGCTTGGCGAAGACGTCGACCAGCCGGGCCAGCTTGGACAGCCCGGTGATCCGGCCGTCGGCACCCGGGATGTACCCGACGTGCGCGACCCCGTGGAACGGCACGAGGTGGTGCTCGCAGGTGCTGTAGACCTCGATGTCCTTGACCAGGACCATCTCGTCGTGGCCGAGGTCGAACGTGGTCGTCAGCACGTCCTCGGGGCTCTGCCACAGCCCGCCGAAGATTTCCAGGTAGCTGCGCGCAACCCGGGTCGGGGTCTCGCGCAGCCCCTCGCGGTCGGGGTCCTCGCCGACGGCGATCAGCAGCTCGCGGACCGCCGCCTCGGCCCTGGCCTGGTCGAACCGCGCCCGCGTCGTCGGGTCCAGGTCGACGGTCGTCACCGGGTCGACCACCGTCAGTCCACGCGCCCCTCGTCCAGCGGTGGCACCTGCTGGACGTCATCATCGTCGGCCGGCTCGGACCCGTTGGGCGACGAGCCGTTCGCGGACGGACCGCGCGCCGCCGACCCGTTGGTCGAACCGTTGGCCACGCCGGTGAACGTCACCGGAGGCAGGTCCGAGACGGGTCGTGTCGACGAGGACAGCCACACCTCGCGCTCGGGGCGCTTGCGGACGTCGGTGAACACGCGGGCGACCGCGGCCTTGTCGAGCGTCTCCTTCTCGAGCAGCTCGAGCACGAGCCGGTCCAGGACGTCGCGGTTGTCGACCAGGATGTGCCAGGCCTCGTCGTGCGCGTTCTCGATCAGCCGCCGGACCTCGTCGTCGATCACCTCGGCGAGACCGTCGGAGTAGTCCCGGATGTGCCCCATGTCGCGGCCGAGGAACACCTCGCCCTGCTCCTGGCCGAGCCGGATCGCGCCGATCCGCGCGCTCATGCCGTACTGCATGACCATGGCCCGGGCCACGGTGGTGGCCTTCTCGATGTCGTTGGCGGCACCGGTCGTCGGGTCGTGGAAGACCAGCTCCTCCGCGACGCGCCCGCCCAGCATGTACGCCAGCTGGTCGAGCATCTCGTTGCGAGTGGTCGAGTACTTGTCCTCCTCGGGCAGCACCATCGTGTAGCCGAGGGCGCGGCCGCGCGGCAGGATCGTGATCTTGTGCACCGGGTCGGTGTTGTTGAGCGCCGCGGCGACCAGGGCGTGCCCGCCCTCGTGGTACGCGGTGATCTTCTTCTCCTTCTCGCTCATGAGCCGGGTGCGCTTCTGCGGACCCGCGACGACCCGGTCGATCGCCTCGTCCAGGGAGTAGTTGGTCACCAGCTTGCCGCCGCCGCGCGCGGTCAGCAGCGCCGCCTCGTTCAGGACGTTGGCGAGGTCGGCGCCGGTGAAGCCGGGCGTGCGCTTGGCCACGGCGAACAGGTCGACGTCGGCGGCGAGCGGCTTGCCCTTGGCGTGCACCTTGAGGATGTCCAGGCGGCCCTGCAGGTCGGGGCTGGACACCGCGATCTGCCGGTCGAACCGGCCCGGCCGCAGCAGGGCCGGGTCGAGGATGTCGGGACGGTTCGTGGCGGCGATGAGGATCACGCCGCCCTTGACGTCGAAGCCGTCCATCTCGACCAGCAGCTGGTTCAGCGTCTGCTCGCGCTCGTCGTGCCCGCCGCCCAGGCCGGCGCCACGGTGCCGGCCGACGGCGTCGATCTCGTCGACGAACACGATCGCCGGCGCGTTGGCCTTGGCCTGCTCGAACAGGTCACGGACGCGGGAGGCGCCGACGCCGACGAACATCTCGACGAAGTCCGATCCGGAGATCGAGTAGAACGGCACGCCCGCCTCGCCGGCGACCGCGCGGGCCAGCAGCGTCTTGCCGGTGCCGGGCGGGCCGTACAGCAGGACGCCCTTGGGGATCTTGGCGCCGACCGCCTGGAACTTGGCCGGCTCCTGCAGGAACTCCTTGATCTCCTGCAGCTCCTCGACCGCCTCGTCCACGCCGGCGACGTCGGCGAACGTCGTCTTCGGCATGTCCTTGGAGGCGAGCTTGGCGCGGGACTTGCCGAAGCTCATGACCCGCGAGCCGCCGCCCTGCATGTTGTTCATCAGGAAGAAGAACAGCACCACGATGATCGCGATCGGCAGCAGGCTGACGAGCAGGGTCAGCCAGATGCTCTGCTGCGGGATCTGGTCGTCGAACGGGATCTTCTTGGCGAGCAGCTGGTCGGCGATCGTGCGGCCGTTCTCCTCGACGTACTGCGCCTGGATCTTGTCCGCGCCGTCGACGGAGTTCTTCAGGATGAGCTGGATGGTCTGGTCGGTGCCGATGTTCGTGGCCGACTTGACGTTGTCGTTCTGGATCTGGGCGATGGCCTGGGAGGTGGTCGCCTTCTGGTAGCCACCGGAGGCGGACAGCAGCTGCGCGCCGACCAGCACGGCCAGCACGACCACGACGACCCAGAACACCGGACCGCGGAAGTAACGCCTCACGTCGCCTCGGGGCCCTGGGGACCCCATCCTCCTGCTCCTACGCCGGACCGGCCTCCCCGGCTCGGGAGTTTCGAGGGTACCCCGCCGCGGCGTCAGCCTCGACCGGGCGGCGCCCCCCGAAGGGTCAGGCGGTATAGACGTGCGGGGCGAGGGTCCCCACGAACGGGAGGTTGCGGTACCGCTCGGCGTAGTCCAGGCCGTACCCGACCACGAACTCGGGCGGGATGTCGAAGCCGACGTACCGGACCTGCACCGGCACCTGCGCGGCGTCCGGCTTGCGCAGCAGGGTGAACACCTCGACGGTCGCCGGGCCGCGCGAGCGCAGGTTCCGCAGCAGCCAGGACAGCGTCAGGCCCGAGTCGATGATGTCCTCGACGACCAGCACGTGCCGGCCGGTGATGTCCCGGTCCAGGTCCTTGAGGATCCGCACGACGCCGGAGGACTTGGTGCCCGAGCCGTACGACGACACGGCCATCCAGTCCATCGTCACGTTCGCCGTGCAGCGCACGGCTCAGGTCGGCCATCACCATGACCGCGCCCTTGAGGACGCCGACCAGCAGCAGCTCGCGACCGGCGTAGTCCGCGTCGATCTGCGCGGCGAGCTCGCCGATCCGCGCCCGGATCTGCTCGTCGGTGAGCAGGACCCGCTCGAGGTCTTTGGCCTCCGGCCTGGCGTCGAGGCTGTCGGTCAACTCGGTCGGCCTCCTCGCGACGTGCCCCGGGCCGGCTCGGCCCCCGGCGCGAACGAGAGCCTGTCACAGGCCCGGCCGGCGGCGACACCGCCCGGCAGCTCGACCGCCCCCTGGCCGTGCCAGCGGACGACCAGCGCGTCGAGCGCCGCGACGTGCACGGCGGCCAGGTCGGTCGCGGGGCAGCCGGCCGCGAGCGCGGCCCGTCGCAGCACCCGGGTACGCACGGCCGGCGCCAGCTCGGCGAGCGCTCGGGCGTCGAGGTCGCCGTCGGGGCCGCAAACCCGCTCCGCGGCCTGGGCGGCGATCGCATCGAGCGCGTCGGCGTCGGCGCGGAGCCAGCGCGGCCGACCGGGCCAGGGCCGCGGCCACCCCCGGGCCCGAGCGCCCGCTCCAGCACCGGCAGGACCTCGTGCCGGACCCGGACCCGGGCGTAGCGCGGGTCGAGGTTGTGCGGGTCGTCCCACGGCTGCAGGCCGAGGGCGGCGCAGGCCTGCCTGGTCACGGCGCGGTCCAGGTCCAGCAGCGGCCGCCGGTAGCGGCCGGAGGCCGACGTCGCGGCCATCCCGGCCAGCGAGCGCGTCCCGGACCCCCTGGCCAGGCCGAGCAGGACGGTCTCGGCCTGGTCGTCGCGGGTGTGCGCCGAGCAGGACGGCGACCGCACCGGTGCGCTCGGCCGCGGCGTCCAGCGCCGCGTAGCGGGCCGCGCGGGCCGCCGCCTCCGGACCGCCGTCCCCGCCGACCACGACCGTGGCCACCTCGACCGGGTCCAGCCCGAGCCCGCGCAAGGTCTCGGCCGTGGCCCCGGCCCGCTGGGCGGAGCCGTCCTGGAGCTCGTGGTCGACGATGACGGCGCCGGCCCGGACCGCGGCCTTCGGCGCCTCGAACGCGAGCGCCGCCGCCAGCGCCAGCGAGTCGGCGCCGCCGCTGCACCCGACCAGCAGGACGTCCCCCGGCTCGCACCCGGCGACCACGCCGCGGACGGCCAGCCGGACCTGCGCGACGGCGGGGTCGGGTCCGCTCACGCCTGCGCCCCCTGGCCGTCGACCACCCGGGCCACCCAGCTGTCCGGCGCGGCCAGCTCGGCCGCGGACGGCAGCGTGGCCGCGGACTCCCACACCCGGTTGAAGCCGGCCATCCCGACCCGGTCCACGACCGCGCGGACGAAGGCGGCTCCGTCGCGGTACTGGCGCAGCTTGGCGTCCAGGCCGAGCAGCCGGCGAACCGCGGCCTCGACCCGGCCGGGTTCCTCGCGCCGGCGCTGGAACCGGACCCTGATCTCGGCGACGGTCGGCACCACCCCCGGGCCGACGTCGTCCATGACCACGTCGGCGTGGCCCTCGAGCAGGGACATCACCGCGGTCACCTCGGCCAGCAGCGCCTGCTGCTGCGGGGACTGCAGTGCCTCGGCGAGCGACGGGCCGGGCCGGCCGCGCAGCGCGGCGGCGACCGCAGCGGCCACCTCCCCGGCCCGCTCGCGCATCACCGGCGGCGACAGACCGTCCTCGGCGGCACCGAGCAGCACCCCGACCTGGTCGACGATGTGCCCGCGCAGCCACGGGACGGCGCCGAACTGCACCCGGTGCGTCTCCTCGTGCAGGCAGACCCACAGCCGGAAGTCCGCGGGCACGACGCCGAGCTCGCGCTCGACCTGCACGATGTTCGGCGCCACCAGCAGCAGCCGCCCCGGCCGGTCCCCGTCCGGGCCGTCCGGGGGGAACATCTCGTACTGGCCGAGCACCTTGCCGCCCAGGAACGCCAGACCGGCGCCGGCCTCCAGCGCGGTGAGCCGGGACGCGACGGCCCGGACCGAGTCCGGCATCCCGGCCATCGTCCGGGACTGGATCCGCTCGGCCATCGGCTCCAGCAGGTGGCGCAGCCCCTGCACGTTCGAGCGCACCCAGGTCGGGTCGGTCCACGACCGCCACCGGGGCCGCCACGCCGGACACGTCCAGCCCGGTGTACGCACGGACGTGGCCGCGCGCCTCGAGCGCGTAGTCACGCAGCTGGGCCACCACGGCGCGCGCCTGGGCGGGCGTCGCCTCGGGGCCTGGCCGCAGCAGCCGCACGCCGGTCGCCGCGGCGAGGTCCCAGTCGACCAGGTCCGGGCCGGGGCTCATCCCGCCACCGTACGGCTCCCGCTCAGCCCGAGCAGCCGCAGCCCGCGACCGCCGTCGCCAGCCGGTCGAGCACGGCCCGCGCCAGCAGCGCGCCGCCGGCCGGAACGTGGTCGGCCACGAAGACGAAGACGAGCATCCGGCCGGCCGCGTCCTCGACGGAGCCGGCCATGGCCGAGACGCCGGTCAGCGTCCCGGTCTTCGCGCGCACCAGCCCGGCCGCCGGCGAAGTCCCCGGGGCGTCGAAGCGGGGTGGCTCGAGGGTGCCGGTGAACCCGGCCACGGCCAGGCTCGTGAGGATCGACCGCAGCTGCGGGTGCTCGGCCGAGGCGGCCACCACGAGGACCCGGCCCAGCACGACCGGCTCGACCCGGGTCTGGACCGACAGCCCGCTGCCGTCGTACAGCCGGAGCCGGTCGGTCGGCAGGCCGAGCGCCTGCACCGCCGCGGTGACCGCGGTGACACCGCCCGGGAAGTCGGCCGGCTGACCGGACGCGTGCGCGACCAGGTGCGCCAGCGCCTCGGCCAGGTCGTTGTCGCTGGTGGACAGCATCCAGCCGAGCATGTCCGCGAGGGTGGGCGAGCTGACCGAGGCCAGCAGCGTCCCGGGGTGGGCCGGCGCCGGGGTCGGGGAGGCGGACGCGCCGCTCGCAGAGCCGACCGGGCCGGCGGAGGCCGAGCCCGAGGGAGCCGGCGGGGCCTTGGTCGGGACCGGCGCTCCGGTCACCGTGATGCCCTGCCGGACCAGCTGCCGCGCGAACGCCTTGGCCGCGCCGAGGGCGGGATCGATGACGCGCGGGGCCGAGCCCTCCGCCGTGAGGCCGACCCGGCCCTCGTCCACCGCCAGCGCGGTCACCGGGGAGACCACCCCCGAGGTGACGTAGGCGGCGGGCCAGGTGGCGGCCGTCCTCGGCCCGGTGAACAGGGTGGTGTCGTAGCCGAGCGTGACGGCCCTGACCCCTGCGCCCGCAGCGCGGCGGCCGTGGACCGGGCCAGCGCGGGCAGCGAGGCCGGCGCCGGGACGAAGCCCGCCGGGGGCGCGGTCGCCAGGGTGGGGTCGCCGCCGCCGACCAGCACGATCTGCCCGGCCCTCGCGCCCGCCACGACCCGGGTCTGGATCCGGTACTGCGGGCCGAGCACGGACAGTGCTGCCGCCGCCGTCAGCAGCTTGGTCGTCGAGGCCGTGGAGTAGTCGCCGTCGGCGTCGTGGTCGTAGAGCAGCTGACCGCTGGACAGGTCCAGGACCGCCGCGCCCACCTGGGAACCCAGCGCCGGCTGCGCGAGCAACGGCCCGAGCGTCCGTGCCAGGCCGGCTGACGTGGGCAGCGCGGCGGTGTCGCCGACCGGCTGCAGGACCGGGGCCGCCGGGGCCGGCTCGGCCGGTGATGGCGAGCCCGAGGCCGCCGCGGTGGTCGCGCTGCCGCCGGCGACCGCGCCGCCGCGGCCCCCCTGCCCCGGCAGCCGGCCGAGCAGGGTGAGGACCAGGACCAGCACGGTGACGGTGGCCAGGGCGGCGATCGCGCCCGCGCGCCAGCCGTGCAGCTGCCCGACCACCGGCAGCCGCCGTCCACCGGGCCGGCTCGCGCGCATCTGCGGAAGACTAGGTCAGCCGCACGGCACGCCGGCGCAGCAGCAGCGCCGGAGGTCTGGCAGGACAGGGAAGGACGAGCGTGGACTTCGACGTCACCATCGAGATCCCCAAGGGTCAGCGCAACAAGTACGAGATGGACCACGAGACCGGCCGGATCCGCCTCGACCGCATGCTGTTCACCGCGACGAGGTACCCGGCCGACTACGGGTTCGTCGAGCACACGCTCGGACTGGACGGCGACCCGCTGGACGCGCTGGTCCTGCTCGAGGAGCCGACGTTCCCGGGCTGCCTGATCCGGTGCCGGGCCGTCGGCATGTACCGGATGACGGACGAGAAGGGCCGTGACGACAAGATCCTTTGCGTGACCGCGAACGACCCGCGGCTGGAGCACCTGCGCGACATCTTCCACGTGCCCGAGTACGAGCGGCTGGAGATCGAGCACTTCTTCAGCGTCTACAAGGACCTGGAGCCCGGGAAGTCGGTCGAGGGCGCCACCTGGGGCGGCCGCGCCGACGCGGAGGCCGAGATCGAGGCGTCACTGGCCCGCGAGGTCGAACGTCTGCGGGCCGACGACTGACCCAGACCCTGCGGTCCCGGAGCGGTCGGCCGCTAGGGGCGGCCGAAGCCGAACAGGTCGGGCCGGTCCACGGAGCTGATCCGGACGTCCGCACCGGTGAACGGCGCCTCGATCATCTCCCCGTTGCCGATGTACAGCGCGACATGGTGGATCGAGGTGTAGTCGGAAAGGTTGTAGGCGTAGAAGACCAGGTCGCCGGGACGGGCCTGCGACTGCGACACGGGGGTCGAGTCCTGCCACTGGGCCACGGACCAATGCGGGAGCAAGATGCCGCCGGCCTGCCAGGCGCGCATCGTCAGACCCGAGCAGTCGAACGTCGCCGGCCCGGTCGCGGCCCACTCGTACGGCTTGCCCAGCTGCTTCATCGCGTACGCGATCGCCGCCCGAGCGCCCGCGCTGGTGGCATGCGAGCCGGAGCCGGAGCCGATGTGGTTGCCGCCGCCGGCGGGCGACCCGTTGCCGCGCTGGCGGGCCAGCTCGAGGGCCCGGCGGTGAGCGGCCCTGGCCAGCCCGGCCTGGCGCGCCTGGCTGAGCTGGGTGGACTTGGCCCGCGCGGCCGCGAGCGCCGTGGTCAGCGTCGCCACCTGGGCGTCGATATGCGTCACCTGCGCGGCCTGGTCGGCGACCTTGGCCTGGACGGCTGACTTCGCGGCCGCGGCCGCCGCTGCGGCCTTGCTCACCGCGGCGAGGGAGGCGGCCGCCTGCTTGTCCAGCACCGCCGAGACCACCTGGGTGGCCTTGAGCCGGTCGATCACCGCGTTCTGGCGGTCGGCGAGGACGCTCATCGTCGCGACCGCGTCGAGCATGCTCTGAGGGGAGTCAGCCGTCAGCACGGCACCGAAACCGAGACCCAGCCCGTCGCCGCGGTACGCGGCCGAGGCGATCCGTCCGAGGTCCTCGCGCGCAGCCTGCACGTCGGCCTGCGCACGCACGGCGGCCGCGGAGGCGGCACCCGCCGCCTTCTGCGCCAGCGCCAGCTTGTACATCGCGCCGTTGTAGGCCTCGCCCGCTGCGTCGACCGCCTGTCCGAGTGCCTGCAGCCTGGCCTGTGCAGCGGCCAGCTGGGCCTGCATGACACCGACCTGCGCGGCGACGGTCTGCGCCTTCGCCTTGGCCGCGGCCACCGTCGCCGCCGACGGGGTGTTCGGGTCGGCGACGGCCTGCGTGGCCGGCAACGAGGCGATCAGCGCGAGGACGGCGGCCGCCGCCGCCGTCCTGACCAGCCCTCGTGCTCGGGGTCGCACCGGCCGCTCCTCCACCGTCGTCGTCCGCTCACTGCTCGGAGCCGAAAACCCGTTGTCCTGCCTAGGCTTTCGGCGGTTCTCTGCGATTGCTGAACTACGTCTCCCCCGGTAACGGTCGGCTGTGACGTTAGCCCGAACGAGAACCGTCCGTCACCCCCGTCACAGCCGTCACATGGCGCACATCCGGCGTGTCCGCGGGACACGCCGAGTACTACAACGGTGTGATTCCCCGCCCGGTGCCGATCTTGGGCAACACACCCCCGACCCGCCGGGCACACCGGTTACCTGCTCAAGATCGACGGGAGGTGGGGGTGATGCGGGAGCCGGTCCCGAACCCTGCTTGACTGGCCCGCACCACCACGGAGGGGTACACGCGTGCAGGTCTGGACGGGCTCTGCGTATCCGCTCGGGGCCACGTACGACGGCGCGGGCACCAACTTCGCCCTGTTCACCTCGGTCGCCGAGCTGGTCGAGCTGTGCCTGTTCGACGAGGCCGGCAACGAGCAGCGGGTGCCGCTGACCGAGGTCGACGCGGACATCTGGCACGCCTACCTGCCCGGGATCCTGCCGGGCCAGCGCTACGGCTACCGGGTGCACGGACCGTACGACCCGGCGCAGGGCAACCGGTGCAACCCCGCGAAGCTGCTGCTCGACCCGTACGCGAAGGCCGTCGACGGCCAGGTCGACTGGGACGAGTCGGTGTTCGCGTACAGCTGGGACGACCACGCCGAGCCGAACGGCGCCGACTCCGCACCGCACGTCCCGAAGGCGGTGGTGGTCAACCCGTACTTCGACTGGGCGGACGAGCGGGCGCCGCGCACGCCGTACCACGAGTCGGTGATCTACGAGGCGCACGTCAAGGGCCTGACCGCGACGCATCCGGGCGTGCCGGAGGAGATGCGCGGCACGTACTCGGGCCTGGCGCACCCGGCGATGATGGAGCACTACGAGCGGCTCGGGATCACCGCCGTCGAGCTGATGCCGGTGCACCACTTCGTGCACGACCACCACCTGGTCGCGCGCGGGCTGCGCAACTACTGGGGCTACAACACCATCGGGTTCTTCGCGCCGCACGCGCAGTACACCGCGACCGGGACCGACGGGCAGCAGGTGACCGAGTTCAAGGCGATGGTGCGCGAGCTGCACCGCGCCGGGCTCGAGGTGATCCTCGACGTCGTCTACAACCACACCGCGGAGGGCAACCACCTCGGACCCACGTTGTCGTTCCGGGGCATCGACAACGCGGCGTACTACCGGCTCGTCGACGACGACCGCGCGCACTACTACGACACGACCGGCACCGGGAACAGCCTGCTGATGCGCAGCCCACACGTGCTGCAGCTCATCATGGACTCGCTGCGCTACTGGGTGACCGAGATGCACGTCGACGGCTTCCGCTTCGACCTGGCCGCCACGCTGGCCCGGCAGTTCCACGAGGTCGACCGGCTGAGCGCGTTCTTCGACCTGGTCCACCAGGACCCGGTCGTCTCCCAGGTCAAGCTCATCGCCGAGCCGTGGGACCTGGGCGACGGCGGCTACCAGGTCGGCGGCTTCCCGCCGCTGTGGACCGAGTGGAACGGCCGGTTCCGCGACACCGTGCGCGACTTCTGGCGCGGCGAGGCCGCGTCGCTGCCGGAGTTCGCCTCGCGGATCACCGGGTCGTCCGACCTGTACGAGAGCAGCGGGCGGCGCCCGATCGCGTCGGTCAACTTCGTCACCGCGCACGACGGCTTCACGTTGCACGACCTGGTCTCCTACGACCACAAGCACAACGAGGCGAACGGTGAGGACAACGCCGACGGCGAGAACCACAACCGGTCCTGGAACTGCGGCGTCGAAGGGGACACCACCGACCCCGCAGTGCTCGCGCTCCGGTCCCGCCAGCAGCGGAACCTGCTGGCGACGCTGCTGCTGAGCCAGGGCGTGCCGATGCTGCTGCACGGCGACGAGCTCGGCCGCACTCAGCACGGCAACAACAACGCGTACTGCCAGGACACGCCGCTGGCCTGGGTCGACTGGTCCGACGACGCCGTCGACCAGGACCTGCTCGAGTACGCCGGCCGGCTGGTCGCGCTGCGCCGCGAGCACTCGGTGTTCCGCCGGCGCCGGTTCTTCCAGGGGCACGACGTGCGCGGCGCGCACGCCGACGACGAGATCGCGTGGTTCCGCACCGACGGACGTCCGATGGGCAACAAGGACTGGACCGACGGCTACACCCGCGCGGTCGGGGTGTTCCTCAACGGGTCCGCGCTGCCCGACGTCGACCTGCGCGGCGAGCCGGTGACGGACGACTCGTTCCTGCTGTTCATGAACAGCCACGACGAGCAGCTGGACTTCGTGCTGCCCAAGGCGGCGTTCGGCAGGACGTGGGCGGTCGTGCTCGACACGGCCGCCGACGAGGCGCAGACCGCGGACGCCGAGTCGACCCAGACGCTGGTGGCCGGCCAGACCAGGACGGTGCCCGGCCGTTGCCTGATCCTGCTCAGACGCGAGTCGTGACGCCCGCGCCCACCGGCACGTACCGGGTCCAGCTGACGCCGGAGCACGGCTTCGCGGCGCTGGGCGCGATGGCTGGGCACCTGCAGGCACTCGGCGTGAGCCACGCCTACCTCTCGCCGGTGCTCGCCGCGGCCCCCGGGTCCCAGCACGGGTACGACGTCGTCGACCACGCCCGCATCGACCCCGAGCTCGGCGGTGAGGCCGGCCTGCTGGACGCGGCGACCCGGCTGCGCGAGCACGGGATCGGGATCGTGCTGGACGTCGTCCCGAACCACATGGCGATGACCGTCCCGGAGTACCTGAACCGGGTCGTGTGGTCGGTGCTGCGCGAGGGCCCGGCGTCCCCGCACGCAGGATGGCTGGACGTCGACTGGGCCGCGGACCGTCCGGTGCTGCTGCCGTTCCTCGGGCGTCGCATCGACGAGTGCCTGGACGCGGGCGAGATCGTGCTCGACCCGGCCGGCGGCCCGGACGGTGAGCCGGTGGTGCGCTACTTCGAGCACGTGCTGCCGGTGCGGCCCGGCACCGAGCACCTGCCGCTGGAGGACCTGCTGGCCGTGCAGGCGTACCGGCTGGCGTTCTGGCGAGTGGCCGACGAGGAGCTGAACTACCGGCGGTTCTTCGACATCGACACCCTGGTGGGGTTGCGCGTCGAGGACCCGGCCGTCTTCGCGGCGACGCACGCGGTGGTGCTCCGGCTGCTCGGCGAGGGCCTGGCGTCCGGCCTGCGCATCGACCACCCGGACGGGCTCGCCGACCCGCGCGGCTACCTGCGCCGGCTCGCGGCCGCCGCACCGCCCGGCGCCTGGTTGGTGGTCGAGAAGATCCTCGAGGGGGACGAGGAGCTGCCCGCCGACTGGCTCTGCGCCGGCACAACCGGCTACGACGCACTGGCCGCGGTCGGCGCCGCGTTCGTCGACCCCGACGGCGCACCGGTCCTCACCTCGGCCTTCGCCGAGCTCGCCGGCGCCGACGAGACCTGGCCGGAGGCGGCCGACGCGGCCCGCCGGGACGTCCTGCGCGGTCCGCTCGTCGCCGAGGTGGACCGGCTGGCGCAGGTCGCGCACGAGGTGTGCCAGGGCGAGCTGCGGCTGCGCGACCACTCGCTGCGCGGGCTCACCGAGGCGATGTTCGAGCTGCTCGCGGCCATGCCGGTCTACCGCGCGTACGTCGTCCCCGGCGAGACCGCGCCGCCGGCTGCCGTCGCGGTGCTCGAAGCGGCGTGCGGGCGGGCGGTTCGCAGCCGCCCCGAGCGCGCCCCGGAGACCACGCTGCTGCGCGACCTGGCCCTGGGCCGCCTCGGCCGGGGCGTGCGCAAGGACGAGTTCTGCGTGCGGTTCCAGCAGACCACCGGGCCGGCCATGGCCAAGGGCGTCGAGGACACCGCCGCGTACCGCTGGTTCCCGCTCACCTCCCTCGCCGAGGTCGGCAGCCGTCCGGACGGGTTCGGCGCCGGAGCCGAGCCGTTGCACCGCTACGCGCAGCGACGGCTCGCGGCCTGGCCGGACGCGCTGACCGCGTCGTCCACCCACGACAGCAAGCGCAGCGAGGACACCCGTGCCCGGCTGACGGCGATCAGCGAGATCCCGGGCGAGTGGGTGGGCGCGGTGCGCGGCTGGCGGGCACTGGCCGGCGAGCTCGGGGACGGGCGGCTCGGGTGGCTGCTGTGGCAGACGGTGGTCGGGGCCTGGCCGATCGACGCGCCCCGGCTGACCACGTACCTGGTCAAGGCCGCGCGGGAGGCCAAGCTGCGCACGTCGTGGACCCGGCCGGACCGCGAGTACGAGGACGCCGTGGGCGGGTACGTGCAGCGGGTCCTGGCGGACGAGACCGTGGTCGGCAGCGTGGCCGCCATGGTGCAGCGGCTGCACCCGGCGTTCGTGGCGAACTGCCTGGGCCAGCGCGCCGTCCAGCTGTTGCTGCCGGGCGTCCCCGACGTGTACTCAGGGTGCGAGTCGGTGAGCCTGCGGCTGGTCGACCCGGACAACCGCAGGCCACCGGACCTCGCCGACCTCGCCGCGGTCCTGGGCCGCGGACTCGGGGCGGTGCCGGACCCGTCGGCGGACCTGCCGGCCGCGAAGGCCAGGCTCACGTCGCTGGGGCTGCGGCTGCGGCGCGACCACCCCGACTGGGTCGGCGCGGACGGCGGCTACGAGCCACTGGTCGGCACCGGGCCGGCTGCGTCGCACCTGCTCGGCTTCGTCCGGGCCGGCCGGGTCGCGGTGGTGGCCACCCGGCTCGCGCTCGGCCTGGCCGCCCGCGGCGGCTGGCGCGGGACGACGGTGGCACTGCCGGCGGGCTCCTGGACCGATCTGCTGACCGGTCGGGTGCACCGCGCCAAGGGTGGGGACCCCGCCGCGGGTCTGCCCGTCGACGGCCTGCTGGCCTGGCCGGTCGCGCTGCTCGTCCGCGAGGAGGGCTGACGTGCGGCTCACGGTGTGGGCGCCGTACGCGCGGACCGCGGTCCAGGTGCGGCCCGCGGGCGGCGCGGGCGCGACGGGCGCCGTCGCGGTGCTGCTCGCGCCCGAGGAGGGTCGACCGGGCTGGTACACCGGGCCGGTCGACTGGCTGCGGCACGACGTCGACTACCTCCTGTCGGTCGACGGCGGCGTCCCGGTCCCGGACCCGCGGGCGCGCCGGCTGCCGGCGGGCGTGCACGGCCCGGCCCGGGTCTGGGACCCGGCGACGCACCCCTGGGACGACGCCGGGTGGACCGGTCGGTCGCTGGCCGACGGCGCGGTGGTGTACGAGCTGCACGTCGGCACGTTCACCCGCACGGGGACGCTGGACGCGGCCGCCGAGCACCTGCCGCACCTGGTCGACCTGGGCGTCACGCACGTCGAGCTGATGCCGCTCGCGGCGTTCGACGGCACGCACGGCTGGGGGTACGACAGCGTGGCGCTGGAAGCGGTGCACGAGCCGTACGGGGGGCCGGCGGCGCTGTGCCGCTTCGTGGACGCGGCGCACCGGCACGGGCTCGCGGTCCTCGTGGACGTCGTGCAGAACCATCTCGGGCCCAGCGGCAACCACTGGGACGCGTTCGGGCCGTTCCTCACCGACGAGCACAGCACGCCGTGGGGCGCCGCGGTGAACCTCGACGCCGCCTGGTCGGACGACGTCCGGTCGATCCTGGTCGCCAGCGCGCTGGACTGGCTCACCGACTTCCACCTGGACGGCCTGCGGCTGGACGCGGTGCACGCGCTGCGCGACGACCGCGCGATCACCTACCCCGAGGAGCTGGCCGGGGCGGTCGACGTCCTTGCGGAGCGGCTCGGACGGCCGCTCGCGCTCGTCGCTGAGACCGACCGCAACGACCCGGCGACGGTCCTGCCCCGGCGCGTCGGCGGCGGCGGGCTCGGGCTGACCGCCCAGTGGGACGACGACGTGCACCATGCGCTGCACTGGCTGCTCACCGACGAGACGCAGGAGTACTACGCCGACTTCGCCTCGCCGGCCTCGGTCGCGCACGCGCTCGAACGGGCCTACCTGCACGACGGCCGCTGGTCTTCGTTCCGGCGTCGTACGCACGGACGCGCCGTCGACTGGTCCCGCACCGAGCCGTGGCGGTTCGTCGTGTCCGCGCAGACCCACGACCAGGTCGGCAACCGCGCCGCCGGCGAGCGGATCGCCGTCCTGGCCGGTCGCGACCGGGCCGCGTGCGCCGCCGCGCTGCTGCTCACGCTGCCGTACACACCGATGCTGTTCATGGGCGAGGAGTGGGGCGAGACCCGGCCCTGGCAGTACTTCACCTCGTTCGGCGACCCAGCGCTCGGCGCCCGGGTCACCGCGGGCCGGCGCCGGGAGTTCGCCGGCCACTCGTGGGCGCCGGACGGCGTCCCGGACCCGCAGGACCTCGCGACCTTCGAGCGCTCGCGGCTCGACCCCGTCGCCGGCACCGCCGCCGACCCGCAGATGGTGCGCTGGTACCGGGACCTCCTCGGGCTGCGGCGCAGCGAGCCGGGTCTGGGACCGGCGCAGTGCGGGCCGGCTCCGACCGCGGCCGGGCTGCACTGCTCGTGGGCTAACGCCGCGGACGGCCGGCCGGAGTGGTTCGCGGTGGTGCGGGACGGGTGGCGCACCGTCGTCAACCTCACCGGTCGGCCGCTCGCGGTCGAGCTCGGGTCCGAGGTGACCGGCGCGGAGGTGGCGCTGGCCTGGCGTGCCGACGCCGCGATCGTCGACGGTGACCCGGTCGCGGTCCGGCTCGGTCCGGCCTGCGCCGCCGTCGTGCGGGTGGTCGAGCACGGCGCTGGCTAGGCTCCACGGAGGCCGCACGGGACCGTAGGCACCGGACACATCGACCCGACCGGAGGCAGCGTGCACCTCGCCGACTTCCTTTGGGCCCTGCTCGCCGCCGCATTCATCGTCGGCTACTTCATGGTGCTGTTCCGGGTCGTCCTCGACGTGTTCCGCAGCAACGACCTCGCCGGCTGGGGCAAGGCGCTGTGGTTCGTCGCGCTGCTCGTCGTGCCGCTGGTGCCGCTGCTGGTCTACCTCGGTACCCGCGGCGCGGCGATGGCCGGACGGGGCGCGGTCAACGACTGATCGGCCGGTCGGCCCGGTCCGCGGGCTCGGTCGTCTCATCGATCGGCGGGGTCGACTCGGCCCACGCCGCGTGCTCTCGGCGGGCCCAGGACAGCGGGACGCGGCCGGTTCGCATGCCGAGCCTCGCCACGGGGTCGCTGCTCGCCATGTACACGTGCCCGGCGACCACCACCGCGAGCGCGAACGCCGTCCAGTCGTGCACGAACGTGGCACCGGTCCGCCACGGCAGCGGGAACCAGCTCGTCCAGTGCATCACCGACCCGGTCATCAGCATGACCGCGATGACGCCGACGGTGAAGGCCGCGTTGAGCTTCTGACCGGCGTTGAACTTGCCCACCGGGATGCGGCCCGAACGACGGTCGCGCGAACGCAGCCAGGCCCAGTCGTCCGGACTGAAGCGGTTGAGCAGCCGGCCGTCGGCGCGGAGCGCGCGCGAGCGCACCCAGCCGGCGAGCAACGGCAGCGGCAGCGACAGACCCGCGTACACGTGGACGTTCGCGACGAGGTTGCGACGGCCCACCAGCTGGGACAGCGGGGCGAAGTACAAGATGGCGGCGGTCACCAAGAGCACGCCGAAGAGCAGCCCGGTCATCCGGTGGACCCAGCGCTCCGCCGGCGAGAACCGGCTCAGCCGGGGCTCAGGAGGTCGGGACATCGGACCTGCCGTTCGACTGGCCGACCCAGGCGTCGACGTCGTAGCCCTCCTGCTCCCAGTACCCCGGCTGGACGTGGTCGGCCACCTGGATCGCGCCCAGCCACTTGCACGACTTGTAGCCGTACATGGGCGCGACGTACAGCCGCACCGGCCCGCCGTGCTCCCGGGTGACGTCCTGGCCGACCATCGCGGTCGCGACCAGGACGTCGCGCCGCATGGCCTGGTCCATCGTCAGCGACTCGGTGTAGACGCCGTCGAACGACGTGAAAAGCACGGCCGCCGCCGACGAGCGGGCGCCGACGTGCTCGAGGAGGTCCGGCAGCGCGACGCCGGACCAGTGCACGCCCGGGACCCG
This sequence comes from uncultured Actinomycetota bacterium, assembly GCA_963711005.1. Lineage (GTDB taxonomy): Bacteria > Actinomycetota > Actinomycetes > Prado026 > Prado026 > CAVQCJ01. The sequence goes on from CAVQCJ010000002.1 coordinate 869,546, forward strand.
CCAGCCGGTCACGCACTGGAAGTCCTTGGTCAGGTGGGTCTGCGGCAGCGCGGCGAGGTCGGTGAACGTCAGCGCGGCCGGCCGGTCCACCAGCCCGCCCACGGACAGCCTGTAGTCGGCCTTGGACACCACCGGGTCGGACGAGACGACCGAGTAGTAGCGGAAACCCTCGACACCGGGCAGCAGCGAGGACAGCCCGGTGGGGTCCTTGCTGGCCGCCGAGCTGATCGCGTCCTGGACGTGCTTGCCGGTGAGCACCCCGACGGCGCCGAGCCCGATCATGCCGAGCACGACCCGGCGCCCCACCGGCGTACCGCGATCGGCCCTGCTGCTCGTCTGGCTCATCTCACCGTCCATGGCAGCACGCCGCGGACCGGATGGCCACGCCGGACGCGGTCGCGTCCGCGGACTGTAAGGACTGCCCGGTCAGGTGATGGCAGCTCAGATCACTGCAGCTCCCAGGTGAACCCGGCCGTGACGGTCTTGCCCTGGAGGGCGTTGTCGCCGGCCGTGGTCCCCGTCGTCGCGAACGTGTAGGCGATCCGGTACGCCACCAGTACGGTCCCGGCCCCGACCGCGACCGACGGCACCGCGCCGGCGTACGTGGTCGGCAGCGCGGTGAGCGCGACCCCGGTCGCGACGTTGGTGAGCCCGGCGACCGGGAAGCCGGCGCAGTTCGCGAGCACGTCCGCGCCCACGATCGCCGCGTCGATGGTGACCTGGATCTGCGCGCCCAGCGAGGGCGCCGAGTCGGCCAACGCGCTGCGGTAGAACTTCAGGTTGCCGGCAGTGCTGGAGGTGTTCTTCACCGTGATGCACTTGGTGTTGCCGCTGCCCGGTTTGAGCCCGGTCTCGTTGAAGGTGGCCGACGTGCTCACGGCATAGACCGCGCCGCCGCCGTTGTTCTGCAGCGTCAGCGTGCCCGCCGTCCAGACGTCGGCGTTGCTGGCGGTGGTCGCGGAGAACGCTGCGTAGCTGCCCTGCCAGACCAGCAGCCCGGCGGCCAGCAGGCCGGCCACGGGTACGACCGCCCTCGCCGCGCGCCGCCGAAGGACGCGCCTGTCCTCGTGCTCCATGCCGCGGTGTCCCCTCTGCGGTCCGCCCCTACCCGGGCTGGTTCTCGGCTCCGGAGCCCCCGACCTTGACGTCGAGGCCGCAGAGCCGGGCCACCAGGGGGACCAGGCCGCCCTGCACCACGACCGAGAACGTCACGACCACGAAGACGACGACGTACAGGCCGACCGTGTCGGGCACCCCGGAGGACAGCAGGTAGGTGCCGAGCAGGATCGGCACGGCCCCCTTGAGACCGGCCCACAGCACGAACACCCGCTCGCCCCGGGCCAGCCGCACCGGCAGCAGCACGAGCCCGACCAGCAGCGGCCGGACCACCACAGCGAGCAGGACGGCCAGGACCAGGCCCATGACGAGCGTGTGGCCCACCGTCAGCCGGTGCAGCGGGACTGTCAGGCCCAGCACGGTGAACGCCACGATCTCCCCGAGGCTGGCCAGCGCCGAGTGGAACTGCCCGATCTCACGCCGGTACGGCACCTTGGCGTCGCCGATCCAGATCCCGCAGACGAAGACGGCCAGGAACCCGGACCCGTGGGCCAGCGTCGCCACCCCGTAGGTCAGTCCGGCGGCGGCCAGGGTGCGCAGCGGGTACAGACCGGCGCTCGGCAGCGTCACGCGCTGCATCAGCCACACCAGCGCGGGTCCGGCGACCAGGCCCACGGCGATCCCGACCAGCATCTGCAGGGCGAATTCCCGGCCGGCTGTCCCCACCGCGGACCAGCCGGTCGCCCCCCCGGTGACCAGCAGCGCGGCCATCAGCGAGATGCCGACCGGGTCGTTGGCGCCGGACTCGCCCTTGAGCAGGATCGCGCTGCGTCCGGAGATCTCGCGGCGACCGAGAACGCTGAAGACGACGGCCGGGTCCGTCGGCGACAGCGCGGTCCCCAGCAGCAGCGCCGCCCGCCAGTCCAGGCCGAAGAGGGCGTGCGCCACGGTCGCCATCGCCGCCGCGGTGACGAGGGTGCCGGCGACCCCGAGCCAGGCGATCGGGCCGGCCTCGCGCCGGAACCGGGCCATCCCGATCCCCATGCCGCCGTCGAAGAGGATCAGCACCAGGCTGACCGTGACGATCCGCTGGACTTGCTCGATCGGGATGCGGCCCAGCTGGGGGAACAGGTCCGACGCCACTGCCGCGGCGACGAGGAACAGGGCCGACGAGGGCAGCCGCAGCCGCTCGCTCAGCCGGCTGGACAGGATGGCCAGCCCCATCACCGCGCTGACCCCGGCCAGGAGCGCGGCGAAGCGCTCGACGTCGTTCACTGACCCGCGCCCACGCGCGTGATCATGCCGGGCAGCGGCGTGCGGCCGCCAGCCTCCCGCCGGTCGGGGCCGCGGTTCCGCACCGGTCAGGACTGCCGCAGCACCCCGGACTCGAGCAGCCCGGAGACCTGCGTGTCGGTCAGCCCGGCTTGCGCCGCCAGGGCGACCGAGTCGGCGCCGATCCTCGGCGGCGGCCGGCCCGGCGGGCAGCGCCGCCCGTCGAACCTGATCGGCGTCCCCAGCGTCGGCGCGGTCTGTGAACCCGTGGCGTCCAGCGGCGCCTGGACCACCATCCCGCGCGCCTGCGCGAGCGGGTGCGCCAACGCCTCGGCGAGGTCGAGCACCGGCGCGACGCAGGCGCCGGCCCCTTCCAACAGCTCCAGCCACCGCGCCCGGGTCCGCGTGGACAGCAGCGCGGCGACATCGGCGCGAGCAGGCGGGTCGAACTGGCGCGCCACCAGGTCCGGTCGCTCGACGGCGGCGCAGAACGCGGCCCAGAACTTCGGTTCCAGCGCGCCGACCGACACGTGCCGTCCGTCGGCGCACTCGTACACCGCGTAGCACGGGACCAGACCGTTGAGCAGGTTGTGCCCCGGGTCCGGTACCGGCCCGCCGGCCCAGTACTCCCCCGCGTGGATCGACGTCCAGGCCAGCGCGGCGTCGTACATCGCGACCTCGACCCGGCTGCCGCGGCCGGTGCGCTCGGCGCGGTACAGCGCGGCCAGCAGGCCGATCCCGAGCAGCGACGCACCGCCGAGGTCGCCGACCTGCACGCCCGGCGGGCACGGCGGCCCACCTGGCGGTCCGGTCATCCCGAGCACGCCGGCGTAGGAGATGTAGCCGATGTCGTGCCCCGGCACGTCGCGCATCGGCCCGTCGCTGCCGTACCCGGTGAGCGAGGCGTAGACGATGCGCGGGTTGCGGGCGCTGACCGCGGCGTGGTCGACGCCGAGCCGCTCCACCACGCCGGGCCGGAAGCCCTCCACCACGACATGGGCCTGCTCAGCCAGCCGCAGGAACAGGTCGACGCCGTCGGGGCGCTTGAGGTCGACCGCCAGAGAGCGTTTGTTCCGGCCGACGATCCAGGACGCCGCCGACTCGGCCCCGATGCGGGGCTCGGCGGAGCGCATGTAGTCCCCGAGCACCGGCTCCTCGACCTTGACGACGTCCGCCCCCAGGTCGGCCAGCAGCGCGCCGAGCACGCCGCCCGGCAGCAAACGGGTCAGGTCCAGGACACGGACCCCGGCCAACGGGCCGGGGTCGTCAGAGGCTGCGTTCATGCTCCCCATCATCGGCTCGTGCCTCCCGTGTCCGGCCGACGGCACTGCGTCAGGGCGTCACCCCAGCGGGCCATGTCGGACTCATCCTTTCGGACTATGTCGCCCGAACATCACTCCAGCACCAGGAGTCCGCCCTAGCCTCGTCCGGACCAGACAAATAGGTCTGTTCGGACGAAGGGACCAGGGCATGAAGTCACGTGCACGCGTCGGGGCGACCCTCAGCGCCCTCGCCGCCACGGCGACCGCGGCTCTCCTCATCAGCGCGACGGCCCAGGCAGCGCCCACGGCGACCCAGGCACCCACGCGGACGACGCTGTCCGCGAGTCCTGCCAGCATCCCGTTCGGCGCGGTGGCCAAGCTCAAGGCGGTCGTGAAGCCGGTGCTCGGGTCCGGGCAGCCGACCGGCACCGTCACGTTCAGCCAGGGCACCACGGTGCTCGGCACCGTTGCGCTCGCACTGGTCGGCTCAGTGGAGACGGCCAAGCTCAGCGTGCCCGGGCTGGCGATCGGTGACTACGTCTTCACGGCGCACTACAACGGGGGAACCAACTTCGCCGCCAGCACGTCGCTGCCGCTGACGGTGTCGGTCGGACCGGCTGACAGCGTCACCACGTTCTCGACGTCGACCAAGACCGTCGAGCTGCTGCTGCCGGCCAAGCTCAAGGCGGTCGTCAAGCCGAAGGTGGCCGGCACCGGATCGCCCAGCGGCGGGACCGTCACGTTCAGCGAAGGCGCGACGGTGCTCGGCAGCGGCCCCGTCCCGCTGGCGCTTGTCGCGGGTGTGTGGACCGCGAAGCTGAACGTTCCCGGCCTGACGCTCGGCGACCACATCCTGACCGCGACGTTCAACGGGTCGGCCGACCTGGCGCCGAGCACCAGCAAGGCACTGACCGTCACCGACACCCAGGCCGCCACCACGACGACTGTGTCGGTAGAGACCCTGGTCGACGGGAACAGCAAGTTCACCGCGACGGTGAAGCCGGTGGTGTTCGCCAACGGGATCCCCGGCGATGCCGGGACCGTGACCTTCGTGATCGACAACCTGGCGCCCCAGGTCGTTCAGCTGAACGCGACGGGCGGCAAGGCGGTCCTGACCACGGTGTCCGCGCTCGACCCGGGTCCGCACACGATCAAGGCGACCTACAGCGGTGACGGCAGCTACTTGGGCAGCACGGACACGCTCTCCTTCACGATCTGAGAGCTTGGGCGGGGCCGGTGGCCCCACTCTGCCCACTCTGCCCAGCGCGCCGACCGACCCGCCGGCGTGGACAGCGGCGAACGCCGTCGCGGCCGGCGCGGCAGGATGACGACCATGACCGTCGAGGACGCGGCCGCCGAGCTGTACGTCAGCCCGCCAGCCGACTTCGTCCGGCGCCGGACCGAGCTGGCCGCCGCCGCCCGCGAGCAGGGCGACCGTGCGACGGCGGCGGCGATCGCCGGTCTGCGCAAACCCACCGTCGGCGCGTGGCTCGCCAACCTGCTCAACCGCGACCACCGCGAGCAGCTCGAGGAGCTCGTGGACCTGGGGACGGCCCTGCGAGAGGCGCAGGGGACCCTCGACGCCGACCAGATGCGCGAGCTGGGCAAGCAGCGGTACCGCGTCGTGCGGGTCCTGGTCGGGCTGGCCGGTGTGCGCGCCGCCGAGCTGGGCCACGTCCCCGGCCCCGCGGCCGACGCCGAGCTCGAGTCGACCCTCACGGCCGCGCTGGCGGACCCCGCCGCGGCCGAGCAGCTGCTGACCGGACGGCTGACCCGAGGCCTGACCTACGCCGGGCTCGGCTTCGGCGCGACGGCCACCCAGGTCGCCGGCACCCAGCGCGCCGGGACAGCGACCGGCCCGAAGCCGGTGCGCGCGGTCGGCCCGACGGCCGCGGACGACGACGCGTCCCGGGCCGCCGCGCTCGCAGCCGAGCTGGACGCGGCCGAGCGGGACCTCGCCCAGGCCAGGCTGAAAGCGGCTGCGGCCGCATCCGCAGCCGACGACGCCCGCGAGCGGCAGGAGACGGCACACGACCGGCTGCGTACGGCTCGGGACGAGGTCGAGCGGATCGGCGCCGAGCTCGCTGCCGCGGAGACGGACGTCCGGGCCGCGCAGGCCGAGCTGGACGCCGCCACCCGCGAGAACGTCGCCGCCGCGCGCGCCGCCACCGAGGCGGCGGACCTCGCGAACCGCGTCGACCAGCGCCTGCAGGCCATGCGCTCGCAGACGACGCGATGACCGGATGACCCGATGACCGGTGCACCGCGCCCCGCCCGGCGAGCTACTGCGGCAGCCGGGCAGGTCGTCCTGCTCGCGCTGCTCGCGCTGCTCCTCGGCGCCTGCACGACCACCCCGGCTCCGGCACCCGCGCCGTCGGCTCCGGAACCGTCCCCGTCCACCGGGCAGACGCAGAGCGCGGGACCGGTCACGCGCCCGCCACTGGCGCTGCAGCACGCCGCGTACCTGGCGCTGCCCTTCACCACGCTCCTCAGCGGCGACCACGCCGACTCGGCCGGCCGGGTGCTGGCGATCGGCACGACGATCCGGACGCACCAGTCGCTGCAAGGCGGCGAGATCTGGTGCGCGATCGCGTCGACCACGACCGGCCGGCCGGCGAGTCTCGCATTCGTGCGGACGTCCTTGCGCGAAGTGGCCGGAGGCGGGCTCACGTACGGGTGGTTCTGGGTCGTCCACCCGGTGGACTGCGTCACCGCCGCGGCGCACGTCCTGGTGGTGACCCGCACCATGACCCCGGACCCGCGCACAGGGGTGCTGGCCGGTCTGTCGACGCGGTCGGACGTCCTCGACGCCCGCGTCGACGTGGACCGCTTCCTCACCGGGCACAGCCCGACCCAGGACCTGACCACGCTCGGGATCCAGGTCTACGAGGCGGTGCTCGAGGTGGGACCGAGCGGCTACTGACTCCGGCTGACTCCGGCTGACTCAGCCGCTGGTGCTCGCAGGAGCACTTGCGGTGCGAGAGCCTGACCCCGCGCGGGCTGGATGCCCCGACGAGGAGGCCCCTGATGATCAGCCTGACCGCCGCCGACACCGCCCGGATGACCGACGCCCTGTTCTTCGACGGCGACAAGCGACAGCGCAAGCTGACCAAGTTCTGGGGCCTGCTCCCGCTCGCCGCGGTGATCGCCACGGCAGGGATCGTCTCGGACTCCACCGCCACCGTGATCGGGGCGATGATCGTCGCGCCGCTGATGACCCCGATCCTCGGCACCGCGCTCGCGGTGGTGCTGGCCGACCGGGCGAACCTGGTCCGGTCGGTGTTCCTCGTCGTGGCCGGTTCCCTGCTCGTTGTCGCGCTGGGGTTCGTGCTCGGCCTGCTGGTACCGGTCCCCGAGGTAGCCGCCACCAACCCCCAGATCGCCCAACGAGTCGAACCGGGGCTGGTCGACCTGGTGGTGGCGCTGGCGACCGGCGCGGTCGGGGCGTTCGCCCTGCTGCGCTCGGACATCTCCGACGCGCTGCCCGGCGTGGCCATCGCGATCTCGCTGGTCCCGCCGCTGGCGGTGATCGGGCTCACGCTCGAGTCCGGCGCACCGGGCCAGGCGGGCGGCGCGCTGCTGCTGTTCGTCACGAACGTCGCGTCCATCATCGCGATGGGGACCCTGGTGTTCTTCGTCTACCGGGTACGGGCGGCGGCGGCGGACGCCGGCTACCCCGTCGGCGACCTGTCCGCCGCCAACATCGCCGTCGTGGGCGGGCTGCTGCTGCTCGTCACGGTGCCGCTGACCGCCAGCGCCGTCCAGGTGGTGCAGCAGGTGTCGGTCACGGCTACCGCGACCCCCATCGCGCAGTCCTGGGCGGACGAGCGCGGCTGGCAGGTGACCGCGGTCGAGTTCCGGCAGGGCGAGCTCTGGATCACCGCCGCAGGCGCGCCGCCCAACATCGACGAGGCGCCACTTCGGCGCAGCCTGACCGAGGCCGGACTGGGTGCGGTGACCCTCGAGGTGCAGCTGGTCGACGGCGGCATCTCCCGGCTGACCGGCGACTGACCCGACGGCGGTCAGGCCGGCGTCGGGTCGACCTCCGCAGCCGCGGCAGCCGAGAGCGCCGAGACGTCGTCCCGCTTGGCGTTGACGAAGACCAGCGCGCAGACCAGCGCCACGGTCAGCAGGATCGCACCCCACACGAACGCGACGTGGTAGCCGTGGATGAGCGCCTCCGGCGTCACCTGGGCCAGGTCGGCGGGGTTGCGCAGGTTCTCGGCGAAGAACGCGGTGACCGCCGAAGCGAAGACCGTGTTGAGCAGCGCCGTCCCGAGCGAACCGCCGATCTGCTGCGAGCTGTTGAGGACCGCGCTCGCGACGCCGGCGTCGTGATGGCCCGCACCCAGCAGCGCCACGCTCGACGTCGGGATGAAGACGCCGGCCAACCCCACGCTCATCAGCAGCTCGGCCGGGAGCACCACCGTGGCGTACGACGAGTCCTGCGAGATCCGGGTGAGCAGCAGCATGCCGATGATCGCCATCACCAGGCCCGGGTACATCAGCGGCCTGGGACCGACCTTCGGCAGCAGCTGCGAGACGACACCTGCGGCCACGATGATCCCGCCGCTGAACGGCAGGAACGCGAACCCGGCCTTCAGCGGGGACCAGCCCAGGTTGATCTGGAAGTAGTACGTGAGGAACAGGAACATCGCGAACAGCCCGGCCCCCACGAACAGGAACGTCAGGTAAGAACCACCGCGGTTGCGGTCCATGACGATCCGCATCGGCAGCAGCGGGTTGGTCGTCCGCATCTCCCAGACCACGAACGCCACCAGCAGGATCACCGCCAGGCTCAGGAAGAGCACGGTCGGCGTCGCGGTCCAGCCGTTGACGGGGGAGATGCCCTTGGCGGCGGGGTTCTTGGGCTTGGCGGCCTCGGTGAAGCCGTACACCAACGAGACCAGGCCGAGCGTCGACAGGACCGCGCCGGGGATGTCGTATCGGGTGTCGCCCGGCGCCTTGCTCTCGTGCACGAACGGCACCGCGGCGACCGCGGTGATCAGGGCGATCGGGACGTTGACGCCCAGGCACCAGCGCCACGAGAAGTACTCGGTGAGGAAACCGCCGAGGATCAGACCGAGCGCGGCCCCGCCGCCGGAGATCGCGCCGAAGACGCCGAACGCCCGGGCCCGCTCCTTGGGCGCCACGAAAGTCACCGTGATCAGCGACAGCGCAGCCGGCGCGAGCAGCGCGGCGAACGCGCCCTGCAGCCCGCGCGCGGCGAACAGCAGCCCGGCGGTCGGTGCCAGTCCGCCCAGCCCGGACGCGAACGCGAACCCGAGCAGGCCGATGATGAACGTGCGCTTGCGGCCGTTGTAGTCCGCGATCCGGCCGCCCAGCAGCAGCAGCCCGCCGAACGCCAGGGTGTAGGCCGTGACCACCCACTGGCGGTCGGCGGTGCTGATGCCCAGCTCGCGCTGGGCGCTCGGCAGGGCGATGTTCACGATCGTGGCGTCGAGGATGATCATCAGCTGGGCCACAGCGATGACGGCGAGCGCCATCCAGCGCCGCGGGTCTTCTGAGTCCATGCCCATGGGGTGCTCGGGCGAGGCGGTCGCGTCAGTCACGGAAACTCCAGACAGGTGGGGCGGACCCGGTCGCCCGGGTCTGGCAAGACAGGGCCGGCTCACGGTTCTCACAGCCTGTGTGCAGGTTATAGGAGACGTCGGACAGCCGCCCTCGGCGCCCCCGCGACCCCGCACGCGGCGCCCGCTCGCGTGGCACGTCGCCGCGGCCCGCTGGCGGCAGCACAATCGCGGTGACCGGCGTCACGCGGCCGGCCCAGCAGCGAACGGGAGGGGTCCGTCGTGCCAGGGGTCTTGGTCGGGCAGGTCCTGTTCCTCGCACTCCTGGCAGTCCGGGAGACGGCCCGGATCGTTACGGTCGCCCTCCCGTGCGACTTCGTGGCGCTGCTCCTGGCCCTCCTTCGTCCTGCTGGCCTGCCTGCTCGCAGTCCTGCTCGCGGTCGTCGTCGAGAGCCGCTGGTCCGGGTGGGCGATGCGGTCGCGCCGGCTGAGCTGGCTGGCCGCCCCGGCGGAGCCATGGACCGGATGACCGCGTCGCCGGGGGGAGCGGGATGAGACGGCAGGCGCTCGTCCTGGCGGCCTGCCTGCTGGCGCTGGTGGCCTGCGAGCCGTCAGCGCCGGACGCCGCCTCGACCACCGCGACCGCCTCGCCTGCACAGCCGTCCGCCGGCGCCAGCGCCGGCCCGTCCCGTCTGGCTGTCCCCGGGAGCGCAGCCGCGGCGCTGGCCGGGCTGCCGGTCAAGGGCCGGGCCCCGATGACCGGTTACTCGCGCGCGCAGTTCGGCCCGGCCTGGCAGGACGTGGACCACAACGGCTGCGACACCCGCAACGACATCCTGCGCCGCGACCTGACCGCGAAAGTGCTGTCCGGGTCGTGCGTCGTGCTGTCCGGCGCCCTGCAGGACCCGTACACCGGTCGGATGATCGCCTTCCGTCGCGGCCCGGGGACCAGCACCGCGGTCCAGATCGATCACGTGGTCGCGCTCGGCGACGCCTGGCAGAAAGGCGCCCAGCAGCTGACCCCCGGCAGGCGGCTGGCACTGGCCAACGACCCGCTCGAGCTGCTGGCGGTGGACGGCCCGACCAACGAGCGCAAGGGAGACGGCGACGCCGCGACCTGGCTCCCGCCGAACAAGGCGTTCCGCTGCCAGTACGTCGCGCGGCAGGTCGCGGTCAAGGCTCGTTACCACCTGTGGGTCACCTCGGCCGAGCGGGACGCGATGGCCCGCGTCCTGTCCACCTGCCCGGGTCAGCGCCTCCCGACGGGCGGGTCACCGGTCCCGACCGGCCCTCCGGCCGCGACGCAGCCAACGGCGACCCGGCAGCCCTCCGGGCTGCCGGTCGTCCACCCCGGCGCGTTCTGCGCGCCGCACGGAGCGAGGGGTGTCACCTCGAAGGGGACACCGATGGTCTGCAAGCTCGACAGCAAGGGCCTTCGGTACCGCTGGGGAGCAGAGTGACCCGGGTCCGGCAAGGCTGGGCCCGGCAAGGCTGGGCCCGGCAAGGCTGGGTCCGGCAAGGGGCTGGGTCAGACGAGACGCTGGGTCCAGACGAGTGCGGCTGCCGCCGCGCACAGGGCCAGCAGCAGCGCCGCGCCGGCGAACGCTGCGGTGAGCTCGCGGGTCTGCGTCACGAAGCCGACGTCGCGGCCGATCTGGTCGTAGATCGAGCCGAGCTGGGAGCCCGTCTCCGCGGTGAACGTCCGGCCGCCGCTCTCCGACGCGATCCGCGCCATGGCCTGCGGGTCGTACGGGACCGGCACCTGCCGGCCCTGCGTCACGACCACGCCGCTCGAGGTTCCGAACGCGATGGTGTCGATCGGCACGGACTGCTTCTTGGCCGCGGCGGCCGCGTCGTCGGCCGCGGCCACCGGGTCGGCGTCGCCGGCCGCGACGGTCGGCGTCCCGTCGCTCATCAGCACGATCACGGCGGGGGTGGCCTTGCCGGCGGTCCCCTTCGGCACCGAGGCGACGGCCGCCAGCGCCGTCGTGATGCCGTCCGCGGTCGCGGTGCCGCCGCCGACGGACAGCGAGCCCAGCGCGTCGAGTACGGGTGCGGTGTCGGTGCTCGGCGGGACGAGCAGCCGCGCGTTCCCGTTGAACGTGACCAGGCCGATCTGGATACCCGCGGGCAGGTTCTTCACGAAGGTCTTGGCCTGCTCCTCCATCGCCTCCAGCCTCGACGGGGCGACGTCGGTCGCGGCCATGGAGCCGGAGGTGTCCAGCGTGAGCAGGATCGTGGCACGCTCCTTCGCCGTACGCATGGCCATGGCCGGCTGTGCGAACGCGAGGGTGAGCACGACCAGCGCGACGCCGAGGGCGGCCGCGGGCACGTGCCGCTGCCAGCCGGATCGCCTGGGCGCGACCGAGTCGAGCAGGTCGACGCTGGTGAAGCGCAGCACCTGGGAGTGCCGGCGGCGCTGCACCAGCACGTACGCGACGACGAGCGCCGCCGGGGCCAGGAGCAGGACGAGGCGCCAGCCGGACAGGAAGGTCATCGTGTGATCCCCGACTTCGCGGACGGTGCTGCCGAGGCAGCGGGAGCGGCGGACATGGGCGTGCGGTAGCGCTCGACCGGCGCGCGGCGCCGGCCCTTGCGACGGGTCACGAACAGGACGGTGTCGGTGAGCCAGTCGCGCGATGTCGACAGATGCAGGTACTCGGCACCGCTGGACGCGACCGCGCGGGCGATGTCGGCGTGCCGCTGCTGCGCCGCCGCCGCGTAGCGGGCGCGCAGCGCGGGCGAGCTGCTCTGGACGTAGCGCTGCCGGCCGGTCTCGGTGTCGACGACGGCGAGCATCCCGACGGACGGGAGCTGCAGCTCGCGCGGGTCGGTGACGTGCACGGCGACGACCTGGTGGCGCAAGGCGAGAGCGCGCAGCTGCTTGGTCCAGCGGTCGGTACCGAGGAAGTCGGAGATCAGCACCACCTGGCTGCGGCGCGGCTGCGCCACCAGCAGCCGGCGCATCGCGGCGGCGAGGTCGCCGTCCTCGGTCGGGGCGCCGTCCTGTCGCGGGGTGTCGTGGATCGCGGCCAGCGCCGCCATCAGCCAGGTGCGGCCGGTCCGCGGCGGCTGGTGGTGCCCGGTGTCGGTCCCGGCGACCATCACGCCGAGGCGGTTGTGCCCGCGCACGGTGAGCATCCCGAAGGCCGCCGCAGCACCGAGCACGACATCCCGCTTCTCCGCGCGGTCGGTGCCGAAGTCGAGGCTCGCGGACCGGTCGGCCACGATCCACGTGTCGACCTCGCGCTCGGCCTCCGTGGTACGCACGTGGGTCGTCGCCGACCGGGCCGTGAGGTTCCAGTCGATGAGCCGCGCGTCGTCGCCGGCCATGTACTCGCGGGCACCGGCGCGCTCGCTCCCGGGCCCGATCGCGGCGGTCAGGTAGTCGCCCGATGCGCTTCCGTCCAGCCTGCGCTGGACCTCGAGCTCGAGGCTGCGCAGGACAGCCGCCCGGGTGGCGACCTCGACGACCGAGGCCGACCCGGCACGCGGGGGCTGCGTCATCCCGCAGCCTGGACGGGCAGCGGTGCGAACCCGACGGTCTGCTGCGCGTGCACCTCGTCCTGCTGCGGCGCGATGCGCGGCGCCGGGACGTGCCGCAGCACGGTGCGCACGACGTCGTCCGCCTGCGTGCCCTCGGCCAGCGCGTCGTAGGTCAGCGTGACCCGGTGCCGCAGCACCTCTGGCGCGACGTCGAAGACGTCCTGCGGGACCACGAACCGCCGCCCGCGCAGCACCGCGAGCGCGCGGGCCGACGCGATCAGCCCGAGCGTGCCGCGCGGGCTCGAACCGAGCGCGACGAGGCGGCCGAGGTCCTCCAGCCCCCAGCGGGCCGGGTCGCGCGTGGTCATGACCAGCCGCACGGCGTAGTCCTGCACCGCGTGGTGCACGAACACGTTCCGGACTACGTCCTGCAGCTCCACGAGCTGGTCGACGGTGAGCACCTGCGCGGCCTGCGGCGTGCTCGTGCTCATCCGCAGCGCGATCGCCGTCTCTTCCTCGTACGTGGGCTGCGGGACGAGCACGTGCATGAGGAACCGGTCGCGCTGGGCCTCCGGCAGGGCGTAGACACCCTCGGACTCGATCGGGTTCTGCGTCGCGAGGACCAGGAACGGAGCGGGCAGTCGTCGGGTATGCCCGCCGACGGTGACCTGCCGCTCGGCCATGGCCTCCAGCAGTGCGGACTGCAGCTTCGCCGGGGCGCGGTTGATCTCGTCGGCGAGGACGATGTTCGCGAAGACCGGTCCCCACTCGATGTCGAAGTCCTCGGCGGACGGCCGCCAGATCCGGGTGCCGACCAGGTCGGCCGGCACCAGGTCCGGGGTGAACTGGACGCGGGAGTACTGCCCGCCGACGACCTGCGAAAGCGTCGACACCGTCAGCGTCTTGGCCAGCCCGGGCACACCCTCGATCAGGCAGTGACCGTTGGCCAGCAGGCAGAGCAGCACGCGCTCGACCAGCCGGTCCTGCCCGACGACCACCCGCTTGATCTGGAAGAGCGCGTCCTCGAGCAGCGCGGCGTGCTCGGCGCCGGGGACGGCGTGCCCGGCGAAGGCGGCCGGGGCCGGCTGCGGGTAGGAGCTGTCGGTCGACGGCACGGGGTTCTCCTGGAGGTGTCGGTGGGTCGGGGCTGTCCGGGCGTACGGGTCGTCGGCGTGGACGTACGGGTCGGCGGCGCGGCCGTGGGGCGGCCCGCCGGGCGGTCCGGCGGTCATCCGGTCGGGCCGTCGGTGAGGGTCACCTGGGCCGAGTGCGAGGCGCCGGCCAGGTCGGTCCAGACGACGCGGACCCGGTCGCCGGGATGGAGCGTGTCGAGGACCGACTTCAGCGCATCCCCGGTGGAGACCGGGTGGCCGTCCAGGGCCGTCACCACGTCGCCGGCGACGATGCCGGCGCCGGCGGCAGCGGAGCCGCTGACCGTCCCGGCGACCGTGACGCCGTCCACCGACGCGCCGGCGCCCCGACCGCTGACCTGCAGGCCGAGGAACGCCGTCCCGCCGACGTGCACGGTGCTGGACGAGCGGCCGGCGACGATCTGGTCGGCGATCGAGCGAGCGGTCGAGATCGGGACGGCGAAGCCCTGCGTCGCGGCCTGGTCGGCCGAGCCGGACCCGCCGGAGACGGAGCCGGCCGTGATCAGGCCGATCACCTTGCCGTCGGCGTCCACCAGCGCACCGCCGGAGTCGCCGGGCTGGATCGGCGCGTCCACCTGGATGAGGCCGGACAGCGGCTCGGACGTGCCGGTGGCCGAGTCCTGGGCGGTGATGGACTGGTTCAGCGCGGTGACCGAACCGGCCACCGCGCTCGGGGTGCCACCCTTGCCGAGCGCGTTGCCGACCGCGACGACCGGGTCCCCGACCGCGACGGCGGTCGAGTCGCCCAGCGGTGCGGTCTGCAGCCCGGACGCCCCGTCGAGCTTCAGCACCGCGACGTCGTGCGAGCGGTCGTAGCCGACTACCTTCGCGCTGTACGTCTTCCCGTTGCCGACGTCGGTGACGCTCACCGACGTAGCACCGGCGACGACGTGGTGGTTGGTGAGCACGGTCCCGTCCGAGGTCAGGACTACGCCGGTACCGGCGCCCTGCGCGCCGTCGTACCCGATGGTCGACACGACGTCGACGAGGCCGGGGCTGACGGCGGCGACAGCGGCCTGCTGCTGCCCGGTCAGACCCTGCGAGCCCTGCTGGCCCTGCTGGCCCTGCTGGCCGGAGCCCTCGCTCGGCGGGATGAGCGATGGCAGGCTCGGCAGCGGCGCGGGGGCCGCCGGTGCGGTGACGGCGGGCCGGGGAAGCGCCGTGGTCGCCGACCTGCGCGTCAGCGCGCCGTTGACGAGGACCGCCCCGACCAGGCCGAGCACCAGCAGCGCCACGGCAGCGGTGACCAGCAGTGCGCGGGACGTGCGGCGCGGCGGCTCCGGCATCGGGGCCGGAGCGGGCGGCGGCTCGGCCTGGGTGCGGGACCACCCGGCGGCCACGGTGTCCGGCTGCCCCCACAGCGGCGAGACCCAGTCGGCCTCGGGAGCGTAGGAGGGGTACGCGTTCGGGACAGGGACAGCCGTGGGTGCACCTGGCTGGTCGGTCATTCGGGGGTACCTCCGTCGAGGCCGGGGTTTCCGGCGCCCGACGAGTGTGGGGGCCTGATGCTGAGACCAGCCGCTGCCCTGGCTTAGAGAACGCTGAATGTGGGCGAAGTCACCGTGCGACGGGTCAGCCCGTCGACGGGCTAGTCGAAGATGTCGGTCATCGGCTCCGCGTACAGGTCGTTGGCTGTGAGGGTGCCCAGCCCGAGGGCGCCCTCGATCGTGCGGAGCATGTTGTAGTGGTCGTACCGCACGTGCGTCACGTAGCCCTGCTTCACGCCGGTGGACGCCAGCGCGATCGTCGGGATGAGCTGGGCCGGGCGCTCCTTGTCGTAGCGGTCCTCGTCGAACGTCAGCAGCAGCAGCGAGCGCTGCGTCTTCCACGCCGGCGAGGCGAGGATCTCCCCGACCGTCTGCTTCAGGAACGTGTCGCCCGCCTTGATCCCGCAGCCCTCCATGTCGCTGCAGTCGTCGGCGCCCCACCAGAGGAAGTTCGGCGTCGTCGCGGTGGACTGCAGGTCGGTGGCCATCTGCGGCAGCGGCAGCAGGTGGCTGTCGCAACGCGCGGCGTCGCCCCGGATGTCCTTGAAGTACAGGAAGGGGAGGTCGTCGTTGTAGTACGTCCCGTGGATGGTGTTGTCGCACGGACCGTTCGCGTTCTGGTAGTAGGCCCGCCACGTCTTGCCCGCGTCGTCCACCAGGTCGCCGATGTTGCGGGCGTCGATCGTGTAGTTCAGGTTGACCTCGATCGGGTTACCCATCACGCGGAACGTCGAGCCCGCCGACAGCGCCAGGTAGTTCGGGTCGCTGGGATGCACCTCGGCGTACATGGCCCCGAACGACGTGCCCTTGGACAGCAGGCTGTTCACGAACGGTGCCTGGCGGGTGTTCCCGATGATGTTCGCGTAGTCCTGGTTCTCCATCATCACGACGAACACGTGGTCGTAGCCCGGCACCGTAGCCGTCGGCGGGGTCAGCGGCGCCGGTGCCCGCACCGGTGCCGACGCCGTCAGCGACAGGTTGTCCGCCCACGCCTGATTGTTGCCCGGGATGCTCCCGTTCCAGCCGTCGTAGGTCGTGGACGGCGTGGTCATCACGAGCGACACCAGGACGTCCGCCGTCCCGGCCGGCACGGTGACGGTGCGGGACGTGTGCACGAGTTCGGTGGTGTTCTTGCGCGTGTTGTGCGTGACCGGTCCCAGGGTCGCCGTGGACAGGCCGGCGCCGCCGGGACCGTGGAACGTCAGCCGCACCGACGGGTTGTCCCTGGACGCGGCGAGCCCACCGAGCCAGCCGTCGACCGTCACCGACGTGCCCGCCGGGAGCGCGCCGCCGTCCGGCGCCACCAGCGGCACGACCTGGTCGAGCTCCGCGTTGCCGCCGGACCCGCCGGCGAAGTAGCTGTTCCCGCGGTCCGCGGGGCC
Source organism: uncultured Actinomycetota bacterium (assembly GCA_963711005.1). Classification (GTDB taxonomy): domain Bacteria; phylum Actinomycetota; class Actinomycetes; order Prado026; family Prado026; genus CAVQCJ01. Next base: position 886,173 of record CAVQCJ010000002.1, read on the forward strand.
CGGTGCGGACCGGAGCAGCAGCGCCTTGACTCCGTAGCGGACCACGGTGGGCAGGCCCTGGGCGACCTTCCACCCGGGGACGATCACCTCGTCGTAGCCGCGGAACGAGGAGGCGCCGACCTCGGCGTCGCCGTTCGCCAGCAGGTTGGTCCCGGCCGGTGCGGCCGTGCTCGGTGCTGACACGGCAGCCGACCTTGGCGCGCTCGACCGTTCAGGGGACGCTGCTCCACTGGCCGTGCTGGACAGGCAGCAGACCGTGGTCAGCGCGGCGGTGGCCACGACAAGGGTGCGCACGGGACGGGTCCGACGGGCCATGACGTCCTCTTCGACGGGCGGCGAATCCGGGTGCCAGGACCGTACCTCGAAGCTGGTGCCGCCGTACCTGTGATCGTCGGACAGCGGGCGAGCGACGACGGGGTCGCGCGGCTCGACGTTAGGCTCGGCGGCTGTGTCGGTAGGCGAGCCGGTCGGGATGAGCGGGGTGCTGGCGGCGCTCTCGGTCACCAGCGACCTCACTCGCGGCCACCCTCCCGGTGAGGCGATGCGCGCCTGTCTGGTCGCCTCCGAGCTCGGTCGTCGGGCCGGGCTCAGCGCGGGCTCGCTCGGCGACATCTACTACGGGACGCTGCTGCGGTTCGCCGGCTGCGCGGCGACGTCCCACGAGATGGCAGCCGCACTCGGCGGCGACGACATCCTCGTCCGGGCCCGCGGTGACCTCACGGACGCGGCCCGCCCCGCGGAGTCGATGCGGCTCCTCGCCGGCCTCGGCCACGGCGTCGAGAAGCTCCGCATCCTGGGCCGCGCCCCGGGCGTGCCACGACTGGTCGCAGCCGGCGCCCGAGCCGACTGCGAGGTGGGAGCGGATCTGACCCGACGGCTGCGGCTCCCGGAGACTGTGCGACTGGCGGTGCTCGACGCCTTCGAGCGGTTCGACGGTCGCGGCGCGCCGGCCGGACGTGCCGGGGACGACGTGTCCGAGGCGGCGCGGTTCGCGGCGGTGGGGTACTGCGCGGTCATGTTCGACGCCGTCGGTGGCGCGGACGTCGCCCGCGAGACAGTGGCCCGCTGGTCCGGGCGAGCACTCGACCCGGCGGTCGCCACGGTCTTCCTCGAGTCGCCGGAGGAGCTCTTGGAGCTCTCCGACCCCGAGGACCTGTGGCAGGCGGTCGTCGATGCCGAGCCGGTCCCCGGACGCGTGTTCCGCGACGACGCCGCCCTCGACGAGGCCCTCGCCGGGTTCGGCGACGCGGCCGATCTCAAGACGCCGTGGTTCCACGGCCACTCCCGCGCGGTCGCGGGGCTCGCCGCGCAGGCCGCGACCCGCCTCGGGACCGCTGACTCCGCACTCGTCCGGCGGGCCGGCTTCGTCCACGACCTCGGTCGGGTCGCCGTCCCGACCGGCGTGTGGGAACGACCGGGCACGCTGCGGCCGGAGGAGCGCGAGCTGGTCCGCCTGCACCCGTACCACTCCGGTCGGATCCTGGCCCGCTCCCCCGTGCTCGCACCGCTCGGGCTCGTCGCCAGCCGTCACCACGAACGGACGGACGGGTCCGGCTATCCGGCCGGGGTGGGCGGCGGCGAGCTCGACCAGGCCGCCCGCGTGCTCGCCGCGGCCGACGTGCTGCACGCGCTGGCTGAGCCGCGCCCGCACCGGCCCGCGCTCGAGCCGGGCGAGGCGTCGCGGGTCCTGTCCGCCATGCCGCTGGACCGGGACGCGATCCGGGCTGTCGTCGAGGCGGCCGGAGCCCCGGCCCCGGCGCTGCCTCCGCTGCCGGCCGACCTCACCGAGCGCGAGCTCGACGTCCTGCGCCGGCTGGTGACCGGACGCACCAAGCGCGAGATCGCCGCCGAGCTGGTCATCTCGCCGTCCACCGTGCACACCCACACCGTGCACATCTACGGCAAGTGCGGGGTGTCCACCCGGGCGGGCCTGGCCATGTTCGCCATGCAGCACGGGCTCGCCGCCGCTCCCGCCGCCGGCTCACGCACCGGCTGAGACCCCTGGATCGTGGACCCCCAGATCGTGAGGTCTCAGATCGATTGAACAGTCGATGCCCCGCCGGGTGCGGGCTCCCTACGGTTCCGGCGAACCAGCCAACCGAAGGAGTCGACATGACCACCACGTCCGCACCGTCCGCCCCGTCCGGCACCACCACCGCCGCCGACGACATCGCCGCCGTCCGCGCCGGCTTCGAGTCCTTCGCCCAGGGTGACGTCGCCGGGTTCGCCGCCATGTTCCGGCCCGACGCGACCTGGAACCACCGCAACGACGACCACCTCGGCGGCGTGCACCGCGGCGTCGACGGGATCATGGCGTTCCTCGGCGAGTCCGGCCGGCTCACGGCCGGCACCTTGCGCGCGGTGCCCGAGCGGTTCATGGCGGACGGCGAGGGTCACGTCGCCGTGTGCACGCGCGTCAGCGGGACGCGGCCGGACGGCCGTACGTTCGACGACTCGCAGATCCTGCTGTTCGTCCTCGAGGGCGCTCTGGTCTGCACCGTCGACCAGTACGTCGGCGACCCGACGGCCGTGACCGCGTTCTGGGCCTGATCGTCGCGCGTGGGCCGGGCTTCGCCGGCCCGGCCCACGCGGAAGTCCGAGCCGGTCAGGCTGCGACGGCGAACCCGCCGGCCCAGGAGACCTTCTCCGCCGCGGCCAGCGAGATCTGCAGGAAGCCGAGGGCCTCCAGCTCGCGGGCCCGCTTGAGCGAACCGGCGTCCACGGCCTGCAGACCGCCACCGGTGACCAGCGCGGCGACAGCCGCCTTGGCGTCGGCGTCGTCGCCGGCGATCAGCACGGTGGTGGGGTTGTCCCCCACGGTGCCGACGCTGCCGGACACGAGCGTGCCGGCGAACGTGGTGTTGAACGCCTTGACGACCTTGGACTGCGGCAGGGCGGCGGCGAGCTCGGCGGCCTTGGAGGAGTCGGCCGGGACGACGAGGGAGTCGAACGTCGCGAAGTCGACCGGGTTGGTGATGTCCACGACGACCTTGCCCGCCAGCTGGTCGGCGCGCTCGGCCAGGACCTGCGCGATCGCCGGGTGCGGTACCGCGAGCACGACGACGTCACCGGTGACGCGACTGTCGTGGTCCGCCGAGCCGATGAGCTGGACGGTGCTGCCGCCCTTGGCGGCGAGGCCGGCGATGGCCTGGCCCATGTTCCCGGTGCCGATGATGCTGACGGTCGCCATGACTCGCTCCTGAGGTAGTTGGTTGTCGTTACAACTGACCTTAGCGCACGAAAGTTGTAGCGTCAACTATCCGTCGCTAGGATCTCCCCATGACCGTTCGTTGGCTGGATGACCGCGAGCGCGACGCCTGGGTCCGCCTGGTCGCCGTGGTCGAGCTGCTCCCCGGCGTCCTCGAGACTCAGCTGCGCCGCGACTCGGACCTGTCGCACTTCGAGTACTGGGTGCTCGCGATGCTCTCCGAGGCGCCGGGCCGGACGCTGCGGATGACCGCGCTCGCCGCCCGGACCAACGGCACCCTGCCGCGGCTGTCGCACGTGGTGAGCCGGCTCGAGGCGCGCGGGCTGGTCGAACGGGCGCCGTGCCCTGAGGACGGACGGGCGACCAACGCCCGCCTCACCGAGGCCGGCTGGCGGACCGTGGTCGCGGCCGCGCCGGGGCACGTGCAGACCGTCCGGCAGTACGTCGTGGACGCGCTGACCCCCGACCAGCTGACTCAGCTCACCGGCATCGCCGACGCCATCCTCGACCGGGTCGACCCGGAGGGCACCGCCACCGGCAGCTTCCGGTCCGCCGCGCCCCCAGGCTGACCGGGCGCGTGCTGACCGGACGCGGGCTGGCTGAACCCCGTGGCCACGATTTGCGCAAAGGTCAGCGCGGACCTGGATGCGAACGCGGAGAATGCATTGCCGACACTTCCGGGATCAGGGCGTCGACCAGCCGCCCGAGCCCTCGTGGTGCCGGGCCGGGGAGGGTCCGTGGACAGCGAGGGACTGCTCCGTGACTGCATCGTCAAGGTGTGCGGGGTTCCGCCGGGCGACGTGCAGGCGGACACCGAGCTGGACGCGCTCGGGATGGACTCGCTGACCTCGGCCGAGGTCATCTTCGAGATCGAGATCCAGCTCGGCCGCGAGCTGCCCAACCAGCTGCTGCGTCAGGTCCAGCAGGTGCGGACGGTGGGCGACGTGGCGCGGCAGCTGGACGCCGTGCTCGCGGGTCCACCGGGTCCGGCCGCCGGATGAGCAGCGGGGGGCGGCTCGAGGCGGCGGGCAGCTCGCCGGCGGCCATCCGCAAGCACTACGACGTCTCCGACGAGTTCTTCCGGCTCTGGCTCGGTGACGACCTCGTGTACTCGTGCGCCCTCTGGGACACGGCAGACCCGGCCGACGCGCTCGGCACCGCGCAGGACCGCAAGCTCGACTTCTTCGCGGACGCGCTGGGGGTGGCCGGGGCCCGGCTGCTCGACGTGGGCTGCGGGTGGGGGGCGCTGCTGGACCGCTGGGTCCGCGTGCACGGCGCCGCCGCCGGGGTCGGGCTCACCCTCAGCCCGGCCCAGGCGAAACGGGCCCGCGCCCGCGGCTGCGAGGGCGTGGACATCCGGCTGGAGAGCTGGGCCGACCACGAACCCGCCGAGCGGTACGACGTCGTCACCTGCATCGAGTCGACCGAGCACTTCGCGTCCGACGCGATGTCCGCGGCCGAGAAAGTGCAGGTGTACAGCACGTTCTTCGAGCGCGCCGCCGGCTGGCTGCGTCCGGGCGGGCGTCTCGGCCTGCAGCTCATCTGCCTCGACAACGTCGGCCATGCCGGCAGCCGTCCGGGCCGGGGCCCGCTCACCGACCTCCTCCTCGACGAGATCTTCCCGGAGGCGATGTCACCGTCGCTGTCCGAGCTGGCGATCGGCTGGGAGACACACTTCCAGCTCGACACCTTCGTCGACCACACCGAGCACTACCGGCGAACGTTCCGGGCGTGGACGCTGGCCTACCGGGACCGCAGGGACGAGGCACTGCGGCTCGTCGGACCGGGCACGGCCCGCATCTTCGAGCGCTACTTCGCCGCCGGGGAGATGTGCTTCCGCCTGCGCGAGCAGGCGCTCTTCCGCGCGACGCTGACCCGCCGGCCTGAGCCCAAGGTGTGGGCGACGCCGCCGCGGCTGCCGTCGGGCGCACCCACCCGACCCCGTGGCGCGTCGCCAGAAGCCGTGCAGGCGCACTACGACGTGTCCAACGACTTCTACGCGCTGTGGCTCGGCCCGACGATGACGTACTCGTCCGGGCTTTGGCCGCAGACCGGCGGCGACCTCGACTCGGCGGTCCTGGCGAAGTCCGACTACTTCGCCGAGCACGTGGTCCCCCGCCGCGGCGCGCGGTTCCTGGACATCGGGTGCGGTTGGGGCGGCATGCTCGACCGGGCCGTGTCCCGCCACGGGGTCACCGACGGCACCGGCCTGACCCTGAGCCCGGCGCAGCGCGAGTACGTCTGTGGTCTGGCGCTGCCCGGGATCGACGTCCGTCTCGAAGGCTGGGAGGACCATCGGCCCGAGGCGCCGTACGACGCGATCACGTCCTTCGGCGCCTTCGAGCACTTCGCCCGGGACGGGTCCTCGAGCGCGGCCCGCGTCGACACCTACCGGGACTTCTTCGCCCACTGCTTCGACTGGTTGGTGCCCGACGGCCGGCTCGGGCTCGAGACGATCGCCCACGACCAGGCCCCGGACACCGACCACATGCTCGGCCGCGGCCCCGTCGGGGACAGCGTCCTGGAGCTGTTCCCCGAGTCGATCTGCCCCCAGCTGTGCGAGTTGGTCCTGGGCTTCGAGCCGTACTTCGAGGTCGAGGTCCTGCGATCGGACGCCGCCGACTTCGCGCGCACGTTCCGCGCGTGGATGCTCGCGCTGCGGGCGAACCGGGAGGCGGCGGAGGCGCTCGTGGGGGCCGAGACCACGCGCCGATTCCACCGATACCTGGTCGCGTCCGAGGCGCAGTTCCGGACCGGTGCGCTCACCAACTACCGCCTGGTCCTGCACCGTCGAGAACACCCCCGTACGTGACGGGACGCCACGCACGGTGACACCCCGGTCGCAACCGGAGCACGTCGCCGGCGATCCGTTTACACGCGCGGGGCGGCGCAGTACGTTCCGGCTCAACGCGCACGGGGGCCGCGGAGCTGCGGGCTCATGAGGGAGGCCGGGATGGCACCCAAGGACGAGACCACCGACCACGCTCCCGCTCTGTCCCGGCGGAGCATGCTGACCGGCGCAGGGGTGGCCGTCACCGGGGGCGTCGCGATCGCGACGCTCGGGTCCGCAGGGACGGCGGAGGCCAACATCCCGAGCGGCACCGTCAGCACCGGCGCGCGCGGGAGCACGGTCACCGAGTTCCGCGGGCGCATCGAGCAGACCGGGTCGACCGGCGAGTCGTTCAGCAGTGTCGGCTTCGTCTACGCGACCCAGGGCGCCGACCCGACCGACCTGTTCGCGGGCCCCACCCACGACGTCACGACCGCACTGTTGACCTGCTCGGCCACCGGCGAGCTCGTCGCCCGAGTCCTGGACCAGTCCGTGCACGCGCTGGACATCGCCGGCACGATGAGCGTGTACCAGCGCACCAGCCCCGGTGCCGACTGGACCGACCCGAGCTCGTTCGTCGTCGGCACCGAGGTCGCGCGCTTCGCCCTGACCATGCAGGACGTGCTGGCGGTGTTCGCCCCCGGCCAAGGGTTGCCGACCCTCAGCGGCGACATGCGGCAGACCCTGGCCAGGCATCTGGGCGGTGCGCTGGCGGGCAAGACCTTCGGCGTCAAGGGGCAGCGGCTGCGGTTGTCGGCGAACGGGCTCGGCCAGCTCGTCGACCCCGTCACCCTGAACGCGCGGCTCGAGATCGCCGGGAGCTGGACCGCCGAGTGACGGCTGGGCGGCCACCGGTCGCCGTCGTCGGCATGGGGGTCAAGGCGCCGGGCGGATGCACGGTCGGCGAGCTCTGGCAGTCACTGGGCAAGGGCCTGTCCACCGCGCGGGAGTTCGACGATCCTCGGCTGCCCCCGGACGTCAGGATCCTGGTCTCGCTGGTCGACGGCTTCGACCCGACCGCGTACCTGACACCGCCGGAGGTACGGCGGTTCGACCGCTCGCACCAGCTGGCGGTAGGTGCCGCGCAGGACGCGATGGATGCCGTCCGGGGGCCGTTGCCCCCACCGCAGCGGTGCGCGGTCGTCTGCGGCGTGGGGCTCGGCGCGAGCGCGACGTACGACGAGCAGCATGCGAACCTGCTGGAGCGTGGCGTACGGGCGATGAACCCGCTGACGACGCCGATGGTCATGCCGAGCGCCACGGCGTCGCTGCTGTCGTTGCGGCTCGGGTTCCGCGGTCCGTGCCTGACCGTGGCCACGGCGTGCGCGTCGGGCGGCACGGCGATCGGCGAGGGCGTCGAGCTGCTGCGCCGCGGTGCCGCGGACCTCGTGCTCGCCGGCGGGGTGGACTCGCTGGTGACGTACGGCGCGCTGTGCTCGTTCTCCCGGCTGGACGTGATGAGCACGAACGTCGCCGCGCCCGACCTGGCGTCGCGGCCGTTCGACGTGGACCGGGACGGCTTCGTCATGGGTGAGGGGGCCGGGTTCGTGCTGCTCACGACGCCCGAGCACGCGCGGGAGTCCGGCTGGAAGATCCTCGGCGTCGTCGCCGGCTACGGATCGAACGCCGACGCCCACCACCTCGTCGCACCCAGCCCCGGCGGCGAGGGTGCGCTGCGCTGCATGCGGCTGGCGCTCGCCGATGCCGGCGCCGGTCCGGGGGACGTCGCGCACGTCAATGCGCACGGGACCTCCACCGTGCTCAACGACCGGGCGGAGGCGGAGGCGCTGGTCGCCCTGTTCGGGCCGGACGGTCCGGCGGTGACAGCCGTGAAGGGGACGACGGGGCACCTGGTCGCGGGCTCGGGGGCGGTCGAGGCGATCGTCACGGTGCTGTCGGTGCGCACCGGGCTGGTCCCACCGGTGGCCGGGCTCCGGACCCTGGACGCGGCGACGCCGGTCGATGCGGTCATGGGCGAGGTCCGCCAGGTCGGGACGGGCTACGGACTGAGCAGCTCGTTCGGCTTCGGCGGTGCGAACGCGGCGCTGCTGATCGGTCCCGGCTGACGACTCAGACCGGGTCCGCCCAGCGGTCGGCCAGCGGCGCCTCGTTGCGGGTCAGCGCGAAACGCACCGGGGCGCGCGGCTCGTTCCAGTAGAGCCGGTCCGGCCCCAGCACCTCGAGGTTCAGGCCCAGCAGCCCGACCAGCCGGCGCGCGCGCAGCGACATCATCCCGCACGCGACGCCATAGCCCCGGGTGCGCATCTCCAGGTACAGGCGGCACAGCAGCGCGATGAACGCCGCGTGCTGGTAGTTCTGGTGCGTGCGGACGACGGCCATCCGCCCGACGTCGACGACGCGGCCGGCCGGTTCGACGACCAGCCCGCACTCGTCCTGGGTCGGCAGCGCCGCCGGGGGCAGGACCAGCCGGCCGGTGCTGACCGGAGCGTCCTCGTACCAGCCGATCACGTGCAGCGCGCGGGCGTCGAACCCGTCGCGCTCGAGGCCGTCGGCGTCGGGCGCCGGCGTCCACCCCAGCCCGACCGCGGCCTCGAACCGGATCCGGTAGCCGACCGCCCGTTCGGCCTCGGTCGACGCCAGCGCGAACGAGTACGGGTACGTCGACAGGATCTTCGCTACCAGCGGGTCGAGTGTCCCGCCCGCCCTCGTGTCCAACCCCTCTTCCACGAGCGCATCCTCCACCAACGGCGACTGTCCAGCCCTGCCGAGGCCTGCCTGCCCGAACTCTCCACCGGGTCGATCTGGGTTCGAACCGCTGTCGAGGACGCCGGTCGCCCAATGGCCGACGGCCGAGCCGGTGCCAAGTCCGGGCCTGGAATTCGGATGCACCTCGACGTCGGCTGAGCCTGACCCCGCCCTCGACCGAGACGTCGCCGGCTAGACCGGTCGATCGAGCCAGACCCGGTCTCGGAGAGCGATGCCGTCGATGTGGATGGTGACCGGGTAGCCGGCCTCCGGCGTGAACGCGTCGGCCTCCACGGAGCGCAGCCGGAATCCCTGCCGCTGGTAGAAGCGCAGGTTGCCGGTGTCCGCGGCCGCAGTCGAGACGACCAGCGAACGGGTCGGTCCGCCCCGAAGGGCGTCGACGGCGGCCGCGACGAGGAGACGCCCCACGCCACCCCCCTGCTGGGTCGGGCGCACAGCCATGTTCTTGAGCTCCCGCTGGTCCTGACGGGCGGTCTCGACCAGCTGCAGGTGGCCGATGATCTCGTGCCCGCGCATCGCCACCAGAACAGTCCCCTCGCAGATGTAGGCGTCGAGCTGGGCCTCCGAGTCCTCAGCGAGCTCGAACAAGCCGCGCAGCTCGGCCCGGTCGCCAGTGAACTCCTCGACCCGGATGCCGTCGTCCGGACTGCCCGGCTCATGCGCGCCGGCCTCGGCCAGCACCAGCAGCGCCGACCGGAGCGCCGGCAGCGTGCCGTCAGGGACGAGGGACCCATCCGGCCCGCGCTCGAGCTCGACGCGGATGCACGCGGCATCGACCGCTTGGGCGCCGACGTACCCCAGCACGCTCAAGAGCTGTGCGCGCGCTCCCCCGCCGCGGCCAGGGTTGGCCACGTCGAGCCACGCGACCGGCTTCCCGTACAGCTGACCGCCGCCGACCACCCAGTCCAGGAGGTTCTTCAGGCTGCCCGGGAGACCGCCGGCGTACTCGGGTGTGCAGAAGAGAACGGCATCCGCGGCGGCGAGGCGGTCGTACAGCTCCGTGACCTCGTCGGGCGGCGGGTCGAGCTCCGGTACGAAGGCGGGGAGGGCGACCAACCCGTCGTACAGGTCGGTGTCGATCCCGTCCAGGCGCAGCCGGTGCACGGCGGTGAGGGCCGCCAGGTTGGACGAGCCCGGCCGGGTGCTGCCGCACACCAGCAGCACCCGACGAGAGGCCCGCGTGGGCGAGGAGCGGTCAGCCACGGTCGTCACCGTCGCGCCCCCGCCGGTACAGCCGCATGAGGTCGAGCCGTGCAAGCGGGTCCAGATCCTCCTCGAGGACGAGACCGCGCACGGCGACCGTTACCCGGATCTGCTTGACGTACATCGAGGTAGTCGGTGACGAGCGCCACCGCCTCGCGGCAGGTGATCTCGTGGCCGAGAGAGCCGGGGCGTGATCGTGGGGTCACCCCAGCACCTCCTTTTCCAGCCGCTCGCGAATGCGGGTCCTCCCACGGTTCAGGAGCACGCGCTGGTTCCCCGCGGTGACACCCAGAATCTCGCACACCTCGTCGCTGCTGAGTACCTGGACGTCGCGCAGCGTTACAGGCCTCGTTCGCGGTCATCAGCCACGTGACGCCGGCGGGCAAGCCCCGCGCGAGCGGTGTCATGTTCGCCGCAGTGGACCACCGCGTCTACGTGGTCACCGCTGCGGACAGCTGGAAGGCGCGCCAGATCTCGGACGGCGACGAGATCGCAGTCGCCGTCCCGATCCGCCGCGGTGGCCTGCTTTCGCTGGTGCTGCCCGTTCCGCCAGCCACAGTCTCCTTCCACGCCACGGCGAAAGTGCATCCCGCCGGCTCGGTCAGCATCGAGACGGTGTCGAAGAAGTTCGCTTCGCTGCTGCCCCCGGAGCGACGAACCGGAAGCCGGCCGCCGCGCTGGCGCACGTGCCGGTCTCCTGACCAGGAAGCACGGTGCCGCCTCAGGGAGGCCGCACCGTTGTTCCAGGTCGAGTGGTTCGCTGTGGGGCGCGTCGTTTCACCGTCCGCGTGGGGGGCGGGCTCGCGGAAAGCGCAGCCCCGAGCAGGGACTGCGCGGACCACCGCATGGTCTCCGCGGCATCGGCGCGCGAGAGCCCACCGATGTCGGTCAGCCATGCGAGGGCCTCCACCCCGATGGCGCTCCGGACGGCGAGGGCGAGTCGATGGATCTCCTCGTCGGTCAGACGGCCGCGCAGCGGCTGGAGCGCCTCGGAGATCCACCCGATCGCACGGCCTTGGCGCAGCGGCAGCCCGGCACGCCGCAGCGGGTCCGGGTCGAGCGAGAGGCGCAGCATGGTGCGCTGAGCCGCCTCGGTCTCGAGGATGAGTCGGATGAACCGGGTGGCCACGGCGTCAAGACGCTCGTGGGGGTCTGACGAGACGCCATCGGGGAGCAGGCTCGTGGCGGCAGTCTCCGGGTGGGCCGCGACGAGCAGCGATCGCTGGTTGGGGAAGTACCGGTAGGCGGTCGTCCGTGAGATGCCGGCCCTTTCGGCCACGTCGTCCACGGTCGGCGTCGCTCCGTCGTTCACCAGCTTCCGTGCGGCGGCGACCAGGCTGTCCCGGGTGCGCTGCTTCTGCCGGGTGCGACCGCCTGCCTCGTAGGGGATTGACACGCCACTCATGGTACTGGACTATCCGTCATGGGACTCCTGTCCCACGAATCTGGAGGCGCCATGTCGAAGACAGCGACCGCCACACCCCTCGTCCGTTCCGCAGCACAAGCCGATCAGCGGTGGTTCTCCGGCGGCGGGGTGCACAGCTGGCTGGCCAAGGCCGAGGAGACCGGGGGTGCGTTCCTGCTCTTCTCGGACGTCATGGAGAAGGGCAAGCGCACCCCACTGCACACCCACCCGTCAGACGAGTCCTTGTACATCGTCGACGGGGAGGTCCTCGTCCACCTCGACGGTCGTGAACACACGCTGCGCGCCGGCGGCCTCGTCATCGCCCCGCGCGCGGTCCCGCACGCATTCCTGGTGCTCTCGGCGACCGCAACCGTGCTCACCCTGCACACCCCCGGCACCTGCCAGGCGTTCTACCTCGGTGCGAGCGAACCGCTCACCTCGGACACCGATCGGGTGGTCGACTTCCACCGCGTCCAGGCATCCGCCATCGCCAACGGAGGCATCGAGATCCTCGGACCGCCCCCCTTCCCGCCGACGTGACTCAGCCGGTGCCTGCGACGCGTCCTGGTCGACATGGTCGAACCGCAGTCGAGGTCAGCTGGTGCCCCGGCCGGCCAGGTGCTCCGCAGTCGGCGTCGTCGACTTCTCCGGCTCGAGGATGATGACGTCATCCTCGTCGGGGACGAGCGTCGGAGTCGCACGGTTCAGCGTCTCGCCGGCGAAGAACTCCGGCGCACCGAACCGCCACAGCACCATGAGCACGAGACCGAGGACCATGGTCACCAGGAAGATCAGGAACACCCCGCCGATCTCCCAGTGCGGCGCGAAGCCCATCTGCCACGACGTCCAGCTCTGGTCGCTGTTCACGTCCCAGTCGGCCTTCATGCTCCACAGCAGTGCGAAGTACAGCATCAGCCCGCCGAGGGCGGGCAGGATCCCCTGCATCCACAGGTTACGCGCCGACTTGGTCAACGACTTGCGGTAGTACCAGGCGCACGTGAGGCCGGTGAGGCCGTAGTAGAAGGCGATCCAGATCCCGATGGCCGTGACCGAGTCGGCGATGATGTACCCGCCGGCGAGGAAGTTCATCAATGCGTACATGACGATCGAGACGCCACCCATCACCAGCGTGGCGACCGTCGGTGTCAGGTACCGCGGGTGCATCTTCGCGAAGACCTTCGGCAGCCCGCGGTAGACGCCCATGGACAGCGCGGTGCGTGCCGTCGGGAGAATGGTGGTCTGCGTCGAGGCCGCGGCCGAGGTCAGCACCATGAGGATCAGCAGGTGCGCGAGGAACGAGCCGTACCAGGCGGTGCCGAACACTGCGGTGCCGAGCACGGAGATCACGTCGGTGATGTGCTCGGGGTTGGCCAGGCCGATCCCGGTGTCACCGATCCCGGCGAAGGACTGCGCCGCCAGGGCGACCAGGAAGTAGATGGACAGCAGCAGGACGGTGGCGATGATCGCCGCACGCCCGGGAGTCCTGGTCTTGTCCTTGGTCTCCTCGTTGACCGACAGCGAGGTGTCCCAGCCCCAGTAGATGAACAGCATCAGCAGGACGCCGCTGACCAGGGGCGAGAACCCGACCGTGCCCGGGTTGAACCATGACCAGGCCGGGTGCAGGAAGCCGGACGGCGCGTTGCCCAGGGCCACCCGGCCCAGCGCGACGAGCGCGAAGACCGCGAGCATGACGACCTCGACCGACAGCAGCACCTTCTGGACGCGCGCCGACAGCTCGATCCCGCGGTAGCAGATGTAGGTGAGCGAGGCGATGAACAGCACGCCGACGAGCAGGACCCAGCCGCTGGTCGCGTTGTCCCCGATGCCGTGGGCGTTGAACAGGAGGAAGAAGTACTGGCCGGTGACCTGGGCGAGGCTGGCCATCACGAGGATGTCGGCCACGATGATTCCCCAGCCGCCCAGCCACCCGACCCACGGGCCGAAGGTGCGCGTGCCCCAGGTGAAGGTGGTTCCGCAGTCTGGGTCGGCCTTGTTGAGCTCGCTGTAGCCGATGGAGACCAGCAGCATCGGGATGAACGCCATCACGATGACCAGCGGGGCTGCCAGCCCGACGCCGACCACGATCAGGCCCAGAGTGGCGGCGAGGCTGTAGGCGGGTGCCGTGGACGCGACGCCGATGACGATGCTCGACAGCAGGCCCAAGGCGTTGGGCTTCAGCCCCTTGTCGACCTGCGGCTCGACCACTGAGGTGGTGGTGCCTGCGGTGGCCATCTCCTCCACCCGCTTTCTCCTGTCAGACGGTGCTCTCGTCGAGCATCGCGTCGGCGACCGTGATGAAGCCGCGAGCGTTCGCCCCGAAGACGTAGTCGCCCGAACGGCCGTAGTCCTCCGCGGTGTCCGCCACCGCTCGGTGGATCGACTTCATGATCTTGAGCAGCCACGCATCGACCTCTTCGCCCGGCCAGCGCAGGCGCTCCGAGTTCTGGGTCATCTCCAGCCCGGAGACCGCGACACCGCCGGCGTTGACGGCCTTGGCCGGTCCGAACAGAACGCCCGAGCTGGTCAGCAGCTCCACGGCGTCCCGGCTGGTGGGCAGGTTCGCGCCCTCGGCGACCAGACGCACACCGTTGCCGACGAGGTTGGCCGCGTCCTTGCCGTTGATCTCGCCCTGGGTCGCGCACGGGAAAGCGCAGTCTGCGGGAACGGCCCACATCGGGTTCCAGTCGGAGGCCGACACCGGGACGTACAGTGCTCCCGGGACGTGCTCTGCGTACTCGCGGATGCGCCCCCGGCGCTCGTTCTTCAGCTCCATGACGTACGCGAGCTTGTCCTCGTCGAGCCCCGCGGGGTCGTGGACGAAGCCGTCCGAGTCCGACAGGGTGATCGGCCGTGCGCCCAGGTCCAGCAGCTTGCGCGCGGTGTACTGGGCGACGTTGCCGCTGCCGGAGACCAGGCACGTCTTGCCGGCCAGGTCGTCGCCTACCGAGGCCAGCATCTCAGCCGCGAAGTAGACGGTGCCGAAGCCTGTGGCCTCTGGGCGGATGGCCGACCCGCCCCACCCCGGCCCCTTTCCGGTGAGGACGCCGGCGAATTCGTTGGTGATCCGCTTGTAGTGCCCGAACAGGAAGCCGATCTCGCGGCCGCCCACGCCGATGTCACCGGCGGGCACGTCGGTGAACTGGCCGATGTGCCGGTAGAGCTCGGTCATGAAGGCCTGGCAGAATCGGCGTACCTCGGCGTCGCTGCGCCCCTTCGGGTCGAAGTCGGCGCCTCCCTTCGCGCCGCCCATGGGAAGCGTCGTCAGCGCGTTCTTGAACGTCTGCTCGAAGGCCAGCGCCTTGAGCAGCCCGAGTCGCACCGACGGGTGGAACCGCAGCCCGCCCTTGTACGGTCCGATCGCACTGTTCATCTGGACGCGGTAGCCGCGGTTCACCTGCACCTCGCCGGCGTCGTCCACCCAGCTCACCCTGAACATGACCGCGCGCTCGGGCTCCACCAGCCGCTCGAAGACCTTGGCATGGACGTACTCGGGGTTGCGTCGCAGCACCGGGTCCAGGGAGCCTGCCACCTCCTGGACGGCCGCCAGGAACTCCGGCTCATCGGGGTATCGGGTCTCGAGGCCTCGGACGACCTCGTCCAGGTTGCCGTACACGTCGGCACCTCCAGTCCTGCAGCTCGAACGTAGGCCGAGCGGACGGGCGCCAACAGGGCATTTGGACCCTGCTTCAGGACCCCGCCGGACGGCTCGAAGTGTGCCGGGGGGACCGCAGATCCGGGGCGAGTCGTACCTGCCGACCGGGGCTTTCGGCACTGCTGCCGCCGACTCCGGCCAGGCAGACTCGCAAGTGTCGGAGAACCGCTCCGGCACTCGGTGGAGTGGAGGCGCTGGTCATGAGACTTCTTCTGGTCGGTGCAGGTGGGGTCGGGACCGCGGTCGCGCGCATCGCTGCGCGGCGCGGGTTCCTCGAGCACGTCGTGGTGGCCGACCACGACCTCGGCCGCGCGCAGCGCGCTGCCCAGGCCGGTGGCGCCCGCTTCACGGCAGTACGTCTGGACGCCTCCGACAAGGAGGCCGTCGTCGCTCTGCTCGTGGCAGAGCGCTGCGACACGCTGCTGAACGCCGTCGACCCCCCGTTCGTGATGCCGCTGTTCGACGCGGCCTTCACCGCCGGGGTCAGGTACCTCGACATGGCGATGTCTCTGTCGCACAGGCACCCGGAGCAGCCGTTCGCCAAGCCCGGGGTGAAGCTCGGTGACGAGCAGTTCCAGCAGGCCGAGGCCTGGGAGGACCACGGGCTGCTCGCTCTCGTCGGCATGGGCGTGGAGCCGGGCCTGGCCGACGTCTTCGCCCGGTACGCGGCCGACGAGCTGTTCGGCACGATCGACGAGGTCGGCATCCGCGACGGCGCCAACCTGGTCGTCGACGGGTACGACTTCGCTCCGTCCTTCTCGATCTGGACCACGATCGAGGAGTGCCTGAACCCGCCGATCGTGTACGAGAGGGGCCGCGGCTGGTACACCACCGAGCCGTTCAGCGAGCCGGAGACGTTCGTGTTCCCCGACGACATCGGCCCGGTGGAGTGCGTCAACGTCGAGCACGAGGAGGTCCTGCTCGTCCCCCGCTGGATCGACGCCCGGCGGGTGACCTTCAAGTACGGTCTGGGCGAGGAGTTCATCGCTGTGCTGCGGACCCTCAACAAGCTGGGTCTGGACCGCACCGACCCCGTGGCAGTGGGCGACGTCAAGGTCTCGCCGCGTGATGTCGTCGCGGCTTGCCTGCCCGACCCGGCCGAGCTCGGTCACCTCATGCACGGCAAGACCTGCGCCGGAACCTGGGTGAAAGGAACGGGCAAGGACGGCCGGTCGCGGGAGGTCTACCTGTACCACGTGGTCGACAACGACTGGTGCATGGCCAAGGACGGGTCGCAGGCGGTCGTCTGGCAGACCGCGATCAACCCGGTCGTGGCTCTGGAGCTGCTGGCCGACGGGGCGTGGACCGGCACGGGCGTGCTCGGCCCGGAGGCCTTCCCACCCAAGCCCTTCCTCGACCGGTTGGCGACTCTGGACGCGCCGTGGGGCATGCGGGAGATGACGCCCGCCGCCTGATCGGACGCCCGCTCGGAGGCGGCCTCGACATCGTCGGAGCCGCCTCCGGCGTCAGCCGAGGAGCGCGGCGGGAGCGGACCGAGGAAGGCCGTTGACCACGTCCAGAACCATCCTCGTGCGGCGCACCAGCTCGTCCTGCTGCGGCGCGGACAGTCGCCCGCACGCCCAGTCCCAGTGCATGGCGATCCGGTCGTCGTCGTGGACGTCGGGTGCGAGCCCGTGACCGTCGACCCGCAGCACCACCTGCTCCGGCCGCGCCAGGCCCAGGGCGAGGGCACGGCCGTCCCACTCCAGCGGCCGTGACGAGACCACCGCACGGTCCTCCTGCACGGCCTGGACGGTGCCCCAGCGGATGCGGCAGCGATCGAGCACGTGCAGCGGTTGGTCGACCACTCCGGACCGGACGAGCCCGACCCACGGGTAGACCCCGAACACGTGGAAGTTGTGGTGCGGCCAGACCTGGGCCGGCACGGCCGCAGCCAGCTGCGCCCAGCGCGGTCCGGCCAGGCGCCGGAAGCGCTCCTCCAACGAGTCGCCGAGCGCGGCCGGTCCGACCTCGTCGAGCAGCGGGTTGCCGATCCAGTACGCCTCGACGACGCGCTGGTCCAGCGGGTCGGCGATCCGGTTGGCCGCAGCGATCAGCTCCAGGTACGGCCACGCGCCCTCGAACCTGCGGGCCGTGTCCCGCAGGAAAGGATCCGCGCGATCGTCGTCGAGCTGCTCGAGGAGAGCCTGGGAGTCCTCGGGCCCGCAGTAGCCGAGCTGGTTCGGCGGGTAGGCGAACCGGGCGAACATCCGCGGGCCGGAGGTGGTCATGTCAGCACGTTCTCGGGCCTGGGCGGCCGAGCCATCCCGGCCAGGACGCCGCCTGCGCCGGCGAGCAGCACCAGCAGCCCGCCCAGCTGCGGCAGCAGCGAGACGTGCTGCACGGACGCGGCCAGCAAGGCGGTGACGGGGGCCGCGACCACCAGGACCGCAGTCACGTCGACCGCACGCGCCCGGGCGAGGGCGGCGAACCAGGTCGCCACGTAGACGGCGAGCATCGACCCGGTGAGCAGCACCCAGGCCCATTGGGTCGCGTCCAGACGGGCGAGGCTGCCGATGCTGCCGGTGACGGCGAGCCAGCCGACCAGCAGGACGCTTCCGCCGGCCATGCGCGCCACGGCGACCGTCCAGGACGACATCCCGTCCAGCAGCCGCTTGGCGATGACCACCTCGATCGCCCACAGCATGGTGGCGGCGAGGATCTCGGTCTCGCCCCGGCCCCACGGCATCGTGACCATCTTGGCCAGCGGACCGGCCAGCATGGCCTGTCCCAGCACCAGCAGCACGACCGCGCCGACCTGGAGGACGCCGATTCGCTCGCCCAGGACCACCACCGCGAGGATCGACACCCAGACCACGAGCGTCTTCTGGACGAATGCCGCCTGGGTCGACGAGGCCTGCGACAGGCCGTCGAAGAAGAGCACGAAAGCCACGCTGCCGCCGATGACCGCCACCGCGGACAACCCGAGCCACTGCGACCTCTTGCGTGGCCGGGTGACGGTGACGGCGCCGGACCGTCGCGCCGACCCGACAGCGACGAACGTGACCAGCAGGACGGCAGCGACGGCGTTCTTCGCGGTCGTGTAGAGCGCCGGGTCCCCGACCGCTCGCACCCCGTAGCCGTTGACGAAGATGGACACGCCGCTGACGGCGGCAGCCGCGAGGCTGAGCAGCAGGCCTGTGCGTGCACGGGCGTTCACGACACACCTCCGGTGGCGAGCAGCCGGTCGTACTCGGCGACGTCCTGCGCCGTGAGCGTGGTCAGCACCAGTCCCGAGTGGACCAGCACCCAGTCACCCACCTCGACCGGCTCGTCCGCGGCCAGGAGCGAAGCGGTCGAGACCCGGCTGCCTCGGCGTACGGTCACGGTCGCGCCGTCACCCTTGCTGATCACCTCGTTCGGCACGGCGAGGCACATCACCGGCTCCCTTCCACGCAGCCCACCACGGTGTCCGCGGCGGGCTTGACGGCTGCCGCGACGTTCGGCGACAGCCCAGACCCGAGCGTGAATCCGGCGGCCTCGACCCCGACGAGGGTCAGCCGCGCCGGCAGGCACCCGAGCGCGCGGGCCAGCTCGATCGCTTCGGCGACGCCGAAGCCATGCGTGCCGGCGACCCCGGAACGCACCATCCGGCCCTCGCCGACCCGCTCGACGACGACGGAGCCCACTGCCCGGCCGGTCCGCACGGCGTCCACGACCACGACGTCGTCTCGACCCTTCCACGCGTCCGAGAGCCTTGTCGGCACCTGAACGTCGACCAGGTCGATGCTCGTCGGGGCGCGTCGGGCCAGCTCGTCGATGACCGCCCGCCCGACCCCGTCGTCCCCGCGGTCCGGGTTGCCCACCGCGACGACCAGGACGCTCATGACCGATCCACCTCCAGCTCGAGGAAGTGGGTCGCGCACGAGATGCACGGGTCGTAGCTGCGGATGGCCTGCTCGCACCGGTGCCTGAGCTGGTCGTCGTCGAGGGCCATGTTCGCCTGGACGAAGTCCTTCAGGTCCGCCTCGATGCTCGACTGGTTCTGCGCCGTCGGCGGCACGATCCGCGCGTCGAGGATGGTGCCGTCCGCGGCCAGCTCGTAGCGGTGGAACAGGGTTCCGCGCGGTGCCTCGGTGGCCCCGTACCCGACGGCGGCCCGCGGCTGGACGTCGGCGGCGGCGGCGGGCGCGCCGGCCCACCCGTCGATGATGCGCAGCGCCTCCTCGCACGCGTACACGGTCTCCACGGCCCGGACCACGATCGAGCGGAACGGGTTGCGGCAGGTCGGCCCGAGCCCTGCCTCGCCGGCGACCTCGGCGGCCAGCGGCGACAACCGGTCCGAGCACAGCGAGTACCGGGCCAGCGGGCCCACGACGTACGAGCCGCCGCCGGCAGCGAGCCGGGAGTGCAGCGCGGTGGACCGCTCCACCTGCTCTTCGACCAGATGACGGTCGAACTCGTCCGGCTCGAACGACAGGCCCGACGTGGTCACCACGCTCCCGCGCTCGATCGGGTAGCCCTGGTCAGGTGGCCGCAACGAGACGTACTCGTGCGGTTGCTCGATCACCGGGAACTCGAAGCCCGCGACGAGCCGGACCGTGGCCAGGGCGTCGTCGAGCGCGACAGCCAGGGCCGGTCGCAGCTCGGCCAGCCCGTCGCGATCCGGCAGCCGGTAGAAGCCGCCGACGCGGACGTTCACCGGGTGCACCGCGCGCCCACCCACGAGCGTCATCAGGGCGTTGCCCGCCTTCTTCAGCCGCAGCCCCCGATCGACCACGTCGCGGTGGTCGTCGGCCATCTCGATGGCGCTGTCGTAGCCGAGGAAGTCGGGCGCGTGCAGCAGGTAGATGTGCAGGGCGTGGCTCTCCACCCACTCGCCGCAGTACAGCAGCCGGCGCAGATCGCCGATCTCCTCGGGCACGTGCACGTCGAACGCCGCCTCGATCGCCTGGCAGGCGGTCATCTGGTACGCCACCGGGCAGATGCCGCAGATCCGGGCGGTGATGTCCGGGGCCTCCTGGTAGCCACGTCCGCGCAGCAGCGCCTCGAAGAACCGCGGTGGCTCGTAGATCTGCAGCTCCACCTCGGTGACCTGCCCATCGGAGATGCGCACGCGCATCGCGCCCTCGCCCTCGACCCGGGCCAACGCGTCCACGCTGAGCATGTGGTCACCGTCAAGCTTGTGCGTCATGTCGCGCCGCCTCCTCCCGGAAGGCCGGCGCACCGGCGTTGAACGTCCTCAGGACCCGCAGCAGGTCGCGCTGCCCCATCCCACCCGCCGCCAGCTGACCGGTCAGCGACCGCAGGTTCGCCCCGGGCAGCGGGCCGAAGCATCCGTAGCATCCCCGGTCGCAGGCCGGGCACAGGGCCCCGCAGCCGGCCTGGGTCACCGGCCCCAGGCAGGGTGTCCCGTGCGCGACGACGACGCAGACGTTGCCCCTGCGCTTGCACTCGGCGCAGACGGTCTCCGCCGGTATGCGCGGGGTGCGCCCGGCCAGCTCCGAGACCACGACCTCCAACAGCTGTGCCCGGTCGATCGGGCAGCCGTGCAGCTCGAAGTCGACCGGCACGTGCGCGGAGATCGGCGTCGAGTTCGCGAGCGCGCTGATGTACTCCGGCCGCGGGTAGACGGCGGAGGTGAGCTCGGTGATGTCGGAGAAGCTCCGCAGGGCCTGGATGCCGCCGCTGGTGGCGCAGGCTCCGATGGTCACCAGCCGTCGGGACACGCTGCGGACGTGCTGGATCCGCTCGGCGTCCTCCGCCGTCGTGATCGAGCCCTCGACGAGGGACAGGTCGTACGGACCTGGCGCGTCGGCGCTGGAGGCCTCGGTGAAGTGGGATATCTCCACGACGCCGGTCAGTGCCAGCAGCTCGTCCTCGCAGTTGAGCAGTGACAGCTGGCAGCCGTCGCAGGATGCGAACTTCCACACGGCCAGCCGAGGGAGGTCGGGGCCGCCGTTCGGGCCTGATCGCGCAGGGCGCGTGCCGTCCCGGGCGGCCATCACAGCCCCCGAGTCGTGAGGAGCGTTCGCACCCGGTCGTAGCCGAGGACGGGACCGTCGATGCAGACGAAGAGCTCGCGCAGCTGGCAGTGTCCGCACAGCCCGACGCCGCACCGCATGTTCCGTTCCATCGAAACCCGGACCGCGGACGGTGCCAGCCCGCGGGCGACGAGGACGTCCGCGACCAGCCGCATCATGACCTCGGGCCCGCAGAGCAGCGCGAGGGTGCTCGCCGGGTCCAGCGAGTCCGGCAGCATCGTCGTGACCAGGCCGACGTGGCCGCGCCAGGACGCGTCGGCGCCGTCCACCGTGACCGCGACGTCCAGGTCAGGTCGCGTGCGCCAGCCCTCGAGCTCGGCCCGGAAGAGCAGGTCGGCAGGGCTGCGGCTTCCGTACAGCAGTGTCACCCGGCGGTACTGCTGGCGGTTGGCCAGCATCTCGAGCAGGGCGGGGCGCAGCGGCGCCAGCCCGATACCGCCCGCGACGACCAGGACGTCGCCCCCGGCGCCGTCGCCGACCTGCCAGCCGCTGCCGTACGGACCCCGGACGTAGACCGGGTCACCGGCCCGGCACCGGGCCAGGGCAACTGTCGCGTCGCCGACCCTGCGGACCGTGTGGACGAGGCGGTCGGCGCGGGCCGGGTCGCCGCTGATGGAGATCGGGACCTCGCCGAAGGTGGGGCAGCCGACCATCGTGAACTGTCCGGCCGCGAAGTCGAACGGACGACCGTCCGGCGCGGACAGCTCGATCGTCACCGTGTCCGCGGTCTCCCGCCGCACCCGGCGCACCTCGAAGCGGCGGGGGAGCATGGGCTCCGCCGCGGCTGCCGGCTCCAGGTCAGCGAGCACCGGGGGTCCCGTACAGGTCGAGCAACCGGATCCGCGCAGAGTAGAGCCGGTCGGCCATCGCACCGACCACACGCTGGAGCATCTGGTACCCCACCCTCGGGTTCTCGTCGAAGCGCGCGCGCAGACACGTGGCGTCCAGCGCAACGGCGCTGGTCGACTCGGTCGCGCATGCGTCGATGGCCCAGCGGTAGGGCGGCACCAACCAGGAGATCCCGACGACACCACCGGGGCCCACCGTGTCGACGACGAGCTGGCGCTCCCCGGGGCCGACGACATCCAGGGCGACGCTGCCGTGTCGCAGCATGAAGAAGTGGTCGGCGGGCTGACCGGTCCGGAACAGGTACTCGTCGGGGGCGAAGTGCACGTTGACGGCGCAGCCCGCGAGCTGTTCCACGGTCTCCTGGTCGAGCCCTTCGAACAGCGGATGCGCCCGCAGGAGCTCGTTGACAGACCTCATGTCAGCCGTCCTCTCCGCCGCGCAGGGCGGCCAGCTCCGCTGTGACGTCGATGCCGACCGGGCACCAGGTGATGCATCGGCCGCATCCCACGCACCCGCTGGTACCGAACTGGTCCTGCCACGAGGCGAACTTGTGGGTGAGCCACTGGCGGTAGCGGGCTTTCGTCGAGCCACGGAGCGGCTGCCCGTGCACCGTGGAGTGGCCGCTGGTGAAGCACGAGTCCCAGACCCGGTCCCGCCCGGAGGGCTCGAGCAGGGGCAGCGGGTCGACTGTCGTCACGCAGAAGCAGGTGGGGCAGACCATGGTGCAGCTGCTGCAGGCCAGGCAGCGGTCGGCGACGTCGTTCCAGACCGGGCTGTCGGCGTTCGCGTACAGCAGGTCGCGGATGTCCCGGGTGTCGACCCGGCGGCTCATCGCCGCCACCGCGCCCGCAACGACCTCAACGCCGAAGTCCAGGTCGGAAGGCGTGGCCGGGCGTCCTGGCAGGACCGCCAGCACCTCGGCCCCGGGCGCGGTGCCGGCCTCGGCGAGGAACCGGTGACCGTCGCCGTCGAGCAGCTCGGTCAGCGCGACGTCGAAGCCCGCTTCCGGCCGCGGTCCGGACCCCATGGAGGAGCAGAAGCACGTCCCGGCCGGCGTCGCGCAGGTGATCGCCACCACGAACGTGTTCCGTCTGCGTTCGGCGTAGTCCGGGTCGACCGCGCCGCGCCCCACCAGGACGCTGTCGAGGACGGCCATGGCGTGCAGGTCACAGGCCCGGACGCCGATGAGGGCGCGCAGAGTCGGGTCCAACGGTTCCGGCGCCGGGTCCCCCTCGGCGTCCGTCCGCCACAGCGTCCGCTGGGCCGGGAACAGGAACGCCTTCCATGACGTCGGGGTCGCCGCGAAGGCGAAGTACCGGTCGTCGCCGGTCTCGGTGAGCCGGTACCTGCCGGGCCCCTGGTCGTCGCCCACGCCCCGCGGGAGGTCGGCCAGGCCGTCGATCCTGGCCAGCACCACGGCGCCGTCGCGAACGGTCGGGCCGACCAGCGAGTACCCGCGCGACACCAGGGCCGCGAGCAGCTCGCCCAGCCCAGCGACGTCGAGCACGATCCCGGCCATCACGCTCCCCTGCCAAATCCGGTCCCCGGACGCGACCCGGGGACGGTCTCAGCCTCGCCAGCGGCTCATGGCCGCAACAGGGTCTCTAGTCCCATCTGGCCCTTAGTGCCGGACAGCACCCACGAAGGGCGGGAGAGAGGGTTGAATGTGGGCGCAGCCGGAGCTAGCGGAGCGCGGCCTCACCCGCGGAGATCGGATGAACAGTCACGTTGCTCCGAACTACGCCCCGTTGCCGGTGGTGATCGCGCATGCCTCCGGTGTCTGGGTGACGGACGTGCACGGCCGCCGCTACATGGACTGCCTCGCCGGCTACTCGGCGCTGAACTTCGGGCACGGCCATCCCGAGCTCCTCGCCGTCGCGCGCGATCAGCTCGAACGGCTGACCCTCACGAGCCGAGCCTTCGAGCACGACCAGCTGGAACCGTTCTGCGCCGAGCTGGCGGCGCTGTGCGGGATGGAGACCGTCCTGCCGATGAACACCGGGGTCGAGGCCGTGGAGAGCGCCATCAAGGTGGCTCGCCGTTGGGGCTACCTGGTGAAGGGTGTCCCGGCCGACACCGCCACGATCATCGTCGCCGAGCACAACTTCCACGGCCGTACGACGACGGTCGTGGGTTTCTCCACCGACCCCGTGGCGCGCGAGCACTTCGGACCGTTCGCGCCGGGATTCCGGATCGTGCCGTTCGGTGACGCAGCGGCGTTCCGGGCCGCCATCGACGACACCACGGTGGCGGTCCTCATCGAGCCGATCCAGGGCGAGGCGGGGGTGCACGTGCCACCACCCGGCTACCTCGCCGAGGTGCGGGCCGCCTGCACGGAGAACCGAGTGCTGCTCATCGCGGACGAGATCCAGAGCGGGTTGGGGCGCACGGGGTCGACGTTCGCCTGCGAGCTGGCCGCGGTGGTGCCAGACATGTACCTGCTCGGCAAGGCACTCGGCGGTGGCATCGTCCCAGTCTCGGCAGTGGTGTCCAGCCAGGACATCCTCGGCGTCCTGACGCCCGGGACTCACGGCAGCACGTTCGGCGGCAACCCGCTGGCCTGCGCCGTGGGACGGCAGGTGGTACGGATGCTCGCCACAGGTGAGTACCAGGGTCGGGCCCGCGTCCTCGGGGAGCGGCTGCACTCCCGGCTGGCCGCACTGGTCGGCAACGGGATCGTGAGCGTGCGCGGCATCGGGCTGTGGGCGGGCGTCGACATCGACCCGGAACTGGGCACCGGCCGCGAGGTGTGCGAGCGACTCCTCGAGGATGGTGTTCTCGCGAAGGACACGCACGGCTCGACCGTCCGACTGGCCCCGCCCCTCGTCGCCACACCCGACGAGATCGACTGGGCGGTCGACCGGCTCGCGGGAGTCATCCACACGCTGGACGGGGAGCGGGCCGGCCTGAGGGCGTGAGCCGCGGGCACCGGCTCGCACCCGCGCCCGAAGCAGCCGGATATCGAGCGACCCGCCGACACCTGGCCCGTCCCTCGTGCTCCGGTCGCGAGATCGAACATGCGTTCGATGTTCCTCGCCGAGGGTCCACCCTTCAAACGATCATCACCCTGACCCGACGGAGTCCAGGACCGAGGCTGCCTCATATGACTATCTCTTCATGTGCAAAGATGCTCCCTCCCTCGAGGAACGGGACGTGCGGTGGCGACTCCGCTGTACCAGGCGAAGGCCGAGTTCTTCCGGACGCTCGGGCACCCGGCCCGGATCCGGGTGCTTGAGCTACTCGCCGAGCGCGACCACGCCGTGCACGAGCTGCTCGAGCGGATCGAGATCGAGCCGAGCAACCTCTCCCAGCAGCTCGCCGTGCTGCGCCGCGCCGGGCTGGTCACGCAGCACCGCACGGGCAACGAGGTCGTCTACTCGGTGAGCGTGCCGCAGGTGCGCGACCTTCTTCTTGCGGCTCGTCAGATCCTGCTGGGGGTCCTGGCGGACCAGGACGCGCTCAAGGCCGAGCTCAGGGCTACCCGGCGGCGCCGGCGATGACCGTCCGTAGGCTGGCGACGCTGATCCTGCGTACCGGGAGGATGGCCGAGGCGGCGCCGCCTAAGCCGGATCCGGTCCAGGCTCCGGCCGCCCTGGCCGGCAGCGTCCAGATCAGGCACGTCGACGCCGGTTCGTGCAACGGCTGCGAGATCGAGGTCGCGGCTGCGTTCGGGCCGGTGTACGACGCGGAACGGTACGGCGCCAGGCTGGTGGCCTCGCCCCGGCATGCCGACGCACTGCTGGTGACCGGTGTGGTCACCCGCAACATGGCGGAGCCGTTGCGCCGGACCCTGGAGGCGACCCCCACGCCCCGCCTGGTGCTCGCGGTCGGAGACTGCGCACTCGACTGTGGTGCGTTGGCCGGCGGGTACGGGGTGGCCGGCGCGGTGTCGGACATCGTCGACGTCGACGTGCGGGTGCCGGGCTGCCCGCCGGAGCCGGACCAGATCGTGGCCGCGCTGCGCCGGGTCACCGGTCGGTGACCTGCCAGTGACGGCAGTCCACGCTGGTCTGCTGGCGCAGCTCGTGCTGGCCGGTGCCGCGGTCCTGGTCGCGGCCCTGGTCGGAGCAGCCCGGACGAGGGCTGTCGCGTGCGGTGCCGCCTGCGCACTCCTGGCCGTGGCCGGCGTGGTGACCGGTGCCCTGGCCGTGGGTGGCCACCGCGGTTCCCTGACAGTGCCGACCGCGCTGCCGGTGGGGCCGGTGACTCTGGCGCCCGACCGCCTCGGCGGTGTCTTCATGCTGGTGGCATCCGGGGTCGGCGTCCTGGTGGCGGTCTACGCGATCGGGTACGCGCGCAGCGGCGCGTCGGCGTCGCGGACGTGCTGGGCGGCGCTAGCCGTCTTCGAGGTGGGCATGCAGATGGTCCCCGCCGGGGATGGCGTGGTCGCCTTCCTGCTCGCGTGGGAGCTGATGGCGGTGGCCTCCACGGTGCTGGTGCTCACCGACCAGGCGAGCCGTCCTGCGGTGCGGTCGGCCGCGCTGTGGTACGCGGCGATGACCCAGCTCAGCTTCCTGCTGGTGCTGGCGGGCCTGTCGGTCCTGGCCGCACAGTCCGGGAGCACCGGGTTCGGCGCGATGTCGGCCGTCCTTCCCGGCTCCGGTGCCGCGGCGCTCGCCTTCGTCCTGCTGGTCCTGGGGTTCGGTACCAAGGCGGGCCTGGTCCCGATGCACGTGTGGCTGCCGCGAGCGCACGCGGAGGCGCCGAGCCACGTCTCGGCGGCGATGAGTGCGGCGATGGTCGCGATGGGCGTGTACGGCATGGTGCTGGTCTGTGTCCGGCTGCTCCCGGACGGTCCGCCCTGGTGGGGTGTCGCACTGGTCGCACTGGGTGCAGTCTCCGCGCTGTACGGCATCCTGCAGGCCTCGGTGGCCAGCGACGTCAAGCGCCTGCTGGCCTACTCGACGACCGAGAACGTCGGGCTGATGGTTCTGGCGCTCGGCGCCTCGGTGCTGTTGCGCGCCTACGGTGCGATCGCGGTGGCCGACGCGGCTGTCACAGCCTGCCTCCTCCTCGTCGTCGCTCACGCCGCGTTCAAGGTGACGTTGTTCCTCGGGGCCGGCGCAGTCCTGCATGCGACCGGTGAACGCGACCTGGACCGGCTCGGTGGGCTCGGCCCACGGATGCCGTGGACGGCCGGTGCGTTCGGCGTCGCCGCGCTCGCCGCCGCTGCGCTGCCGGTGACGGCCGGTTTCGTCGCCGAGTGGACGCTCCTGCAGTCGCTGATCCACGGCGCGCGCCTGCAGGACCGGCTGGTCACCGTGGTGATGCCCCTGGCCGTCGCGGCTGTCGCGCTCACCGCGGGGCTGGCCCTGCTCACGTTCGTGAAGGCGTTCGGCATCGCGTTCCTCGCCAGGGCGCGGTCCGACGCGGCCGCCGCCGCGCACGAGGCACCCGCCCCGATGCGGATCGCGCTGGTCGCAGGTGCAGGGTGCGTCGTCCTGCTCGGGGTGCTCCCCGGGCCGGTCGGCTCCGAGCTGGCGGCCGCGGTCGGAGCCCGCGGTGTCAGCACCGTCGGTCTGGGTGGGCTCGACCTCACGAACTTGGGGGCGCTGCTGGACCCGCTCGCGCTTGCCGTCATGGCCGCAGTCGTCGCGCTGCCTGTCCTCGTCGCTGCGCTGGCGTCCAAGCGCCGGCACCCGAGGCGCAGGACCGCGCTGGCCTGGGGCGGCGGCGGCGCTCGGGTCAGCCCGCGCATGCAGTACACCGCCACCTCCTACGCCGAGCCGCTGGTGCGGGTCTTCGACGACGCGCTGCAGCCGTCTCGGGACGTGCAGGTCACGCACACGGCGGAGTCGCGCTACCTGGTCGAACGGGTGGAGTACAGCCAGCATCTCGTCGACGTCGTGGAGCTGCGCCTGTACCGCCCGGTGCTGCAGTGGGCCGGGCGGCTGGGACGCCAGGCCCGCCGGCTGCAGAACGGCAGCATCCACCGCTACCTGGCCTACTCGTTCGTGGCGCTGCTCGCGGTCCTCGTGGCGGTGTCGCTGTGAACGGGGCGGCCGCGCTGGTCGCCGTGCTCCAGGTCGTCGTCGTCACCGCACTCGCTCCGCTGCTGGTCGGGGTGACCCGCCAGGTGCGGGCCCGTTCGGAGGGCCGGGTCGGGGCCGGGATCGGGCAGCCGTGGCGGGACCTGCGCAAGCTTCTGGCCAAGGACCCGGTCCGCGCGGACGGGAGCGGCTGGGTCCTGGTCGCAGCACCGGTGGTCCTGCTCACGTCCAGCCTCGTGGTGGCCGGGCTGCTCCCGCTGGTCGGCGCGATCCCGCTCCCGCTGGTGCCCGACGACCTGTTCGTGGTCGTGTCCGTCCTCCTGGTCGGCACGGTGGCCGTCGCGCTGCTCGGGTTGGACTCGGGCACGGCGTTCGGGGGGATGGGGTCGAGCCGGCACATGACCATCGCCGCACTGGTCGAGCCGACCGTCCTGGTGGCCGTGTACGCGCTGTCGATCCCGGTCGGCAGCTCTACGCTCGCGCTGATCGTGCGGGCCCGGATGGA
Source organism: uncultured Actinomycetota bacterium (assembly GCA_963711005.1). GTDB lineage: Bacteria > Actinomycetota > Actinomycetes > Prado026 > Prado026 > CAVQCJ01. The sequence goes on from CAVQCJ010000002.1 coordinate 914,526, forward strand.
CGCACCGTCGCTGATCGCCGCGCCGGTCAGCCTGCTGGCGGTGATCGCGCTGGTCATCGTGGTCATCGCCGAGACCGGTCGGCTCCCGGTGGACAACCCGGCCACCCACCTGGAGCTGACGATGGTCCACGAGGCCATGGTGCTGGAGAGCTCGGCCCGGGACCTGGCCTGGCTGGAGCTGGGCTGCTGGATCCGGCTGGCGGCCCTCGCTGGCCTGGTGGCCAACCTGCTCGTGCCCTGGGGGGTCGCGGCCGAGGCCACCCCGGTCGCGCTGGTGGTCGGCGTGGTCGCGTTCACCGTGAAGCTGGGCCTGCTGGGCGGCCTGCTCGGGGCCGGTGAGGTGTTCATGGCCAAGCTGCGGCTGTTCCGGGTGCCGGAGCTGCTCGCCGGATCATTCGTGCTCGCGTTCCTGGCCGTGACCGCCTCCTATCTCCTCGCCTGACCAGGACTGGAGACCGCGGACGTGTCGACGAGCCTGTACGCGCAGACCGTGGGGCTGTGCGCCGGCGTGCTGCTGCTGACGGCGGTGCTGCTGGTGTGGCGGCGATCCCTGCGCGCGTCGATCCGGCTGCTGGCTGTCCAGGGCGTGGCGCTGGCGGCGATCGTCGCTGTGATCGGCGTGCACGCCCACGATGTGCAGCTGCTCGCGGTCAGCGCCCTGGTCCTGGTCCTCAAGGGCGTCGCGCTGCCGTGGGTGCTGACCCGCAGCGAGGTGGCGGGGACAGCGCGCGAGGACGCTCCCCTGCTCAACCCGACGGCGGCCCTGATCACGGCATCGCTGCTGACGGTGCTGGCGTACCTCGTGTCACCGCCGCTGAGCGCAGCGCCCGGGGACCCGACCACTCGCGCCGTGCCGATCGGCATCGCGCTGGTGCTGATCGGGTTCCTGCTGCTGGTCACCCGCCGGCGCGCCCTCTCGCAGCTGGTCGGGTTCCTGCTGATCGACAACGGCATCGCCGCGGTGGCGTTCCTGACCGCGGGCGGCGTGCCGCTGGTGGTCGAGCTCGGGGCTTCGCTGGACGTCCTGCTCGTGGTGCTCATCCTGCAGGTGCTGCGCGGGCGCATGCGGGTCAAGTTCGGCGACACCGACCTGACCGAGCTGACCGAGCTGCGAGACTGATGGGCATCTTCTTGTGGGCTCCGCTCGCGGTGCCGGTGCTGCTGGCGGTGGCCGTCCTGGTGACCCGTTCACCGACGCTGGTCCGGGTGGCCGGTGTCGTGGTCGCCGTGACGGTCCTGGCGAGCGGGCTGTCCCTGGTGACCGCGGTGCTGCACGACACGGTGCCGAGCAGCGGTGCCGGGCTGCTGCGGGCGGACGCGCTGTCCGCGTACATGCTCACCGTCGTGGGCGCCGTCGGCCTCACCGCGACGTGGGGCGGGATGCGCACGCGAGGCACGCAGGACCAGCCACACGACCCGCACGCCGGGACGTTCGCGGCGCTGGTGTGCCTGTTCCTGGCCGCCATGTCGCTGGCGGTGCTCGCCGACAACCTCGGGGTCATGTGGGTCGCGGTGGAGGCCACCACGGTGACCACCGCGTTCCTGGTCGGTCATCACCGGACCCGGCGGTCCCTGGAAGCTGCCTGGAAGTACGTCGTGCTCGGCTCGGTCGGGGTGGCCATCGCCTTCCTCGGCATCGTCCTGCTGTACGCGGCGGCCCGCGGGGCGGGCGAACCGACGCTGTCCTGGGCGGTGCTGACCCGGACCAGACCGGCGATGGACCCGGCGCTGCTGAAGGTCGCGGCCGCGCTGGCCGTTCTCGGCTTCGCGACCAAGGCCGGTCTCGCCCCGATGCACAGCTGGCTGCCGGACGCGCACAGCCAGGCCCCGGCAGCGGTGTCCGGGTTGATGTCCGGAGTGCTGCTGTCGGTCGCCTTCTACGCGATCCTGCGCATCCAGGCCATCGCCGACTGCCGTGCTCGGCCCCGGGATGATGCGCGCCCTGCTCAGCGTCGCCGGGCTGCTGTCCCTGACCGTCGCCGCGCTGCTGCTGCTGCGCCAGCGCGACTACAAGCGGATGCTCGCGTACTCCAGCATCGAGCACATGGGCCTGCTCGCCATCGGTGCGGCAGCCGGCGGGGTGCTGGGGCTCACGGCGGTGCTGCTGCATGTCCTCGGGCACGGCCTGGCCAAGTCCAGCCTGTTCGTGGTGTCCGGGCGGCTGCTGGCCGCCGAAGGGACCACGGCCGTCGCCGACGTGCGCGGGCTGCTCGCCCGCCGGCCCGGCCTGGCAGTGCCATGGCTGGCCGGGATGGCCGCCCTGCTGGGGTTCCCACCGTTCAGCCTGTTCTTCTCCGAGGTCGGCATCGTCCTCGCCGGCTGGACCGCTGGGATGAAGGTCGTCACCTCGGTGGCGCTGGCGCTGCTGCTGGTCGTCTCAGCCGGACTGTTCCGGCTCACCGGATCACTCACCCTCGGTGGCGGCAGCGTGCCGACCGTGGCCGGTGAGCTGCCCGACCGGTCCGCCCACGGCCCGCGCCTGCCGCTGCTGCTCGCCCTGGCGGTGACCGCGGTGGTCGGCTTCCTCGCCGTCCCGGTCGGCTCCCTGCTGCTTCGGGCCGCTGCCGTGCTGGCGGGAGCACCGTGAGCCGGCCGGACCCGACCGGGAGACGCGAGACCGGGCGGGACGACCTGCCGGCCGCGGCGGCCGCTCTGCTCGCCGCCGGGCACCGGCTGGCCCTGGTGGCCTGCCACGAGGACGACGACGGGTTCCGGGTCGTCTACGCGTTCACCGCGCCTGCCCCGGGGCCCGCCGTCGAGCTGGTCGTCCGGGTGCCGCGCCAGGACGCATGGATCCCCAGCCTGGCCGCGATCTCCTACCCCGCCAGCCGGTTCGAGCGCGAAGTACGCGACCTGTACGGCGTGCGCCCGGAAGGGCACCCGCTCCCGCACCGGCTGCTGCGCCACGGGCACTGGCCCCGCGGCTGGTACCCGATGCTGCGCGACGCCGACCCCGACCCGCGCTTCGACGCCGACGTGGGGTCCTTCCCCTTCCTCGAGGTCCAGGGGACCGGCGTCTACGAGATCCCCGTCGGACCGGTGCACGCGGGGCTGATCGAACCCGGTCACTTCCGGTTCTCCGTCGTCGGGGAGACCATCCTGCGGATGAAGGCCCGGCTGTGGTTCGTGCACCGAGGCATCGAGAAGCTCTTCGAGGGCCGCTCGCCCACAGAAGGGATCGAGCTCGCGGAGCGCATCAGCGGCGACACCGCCGTCGGGCACACCGTCGCGTACGTCATGGCCGTCGAGACCGCGTCCGGGATCGATGTCCCGGAGCCGCAGCGGATGCTCCGGGCGCTGCTGCTCGAGCTCGAGCGCCTCCACAACCACGTCGCCGACCTCGGAGCACTGGCCAACGACGTCGGTCTCGGCATCGCCCACGCGCACGCGGGCCGGCTGCGCGAGACGTTGCTGAGGCTGAACAAGGCGACGACCGGGCACCGGCTGCTGCGCGGGGCGGTCAGCGTCGGGGGCGCGCAGGTGCTGTCCCTGCCCGACCCCGACCTGCTGCGCCGGGTGGCTGCGCAGGTCGCTGAGCTGGTCGATCTCACGCTCGGGCACTCCGTCGTCGCGGACCGGTTCACCGGGACGGCGGTGCTGTCGTCCGTCCAGGCAGCGGAGATCGGCACCCTCGGGTATGTCGCCCGGGCCAGCGGCCTCGACATCGACGCACGCCGCGACCGGCCGTTCGCGGATCTCGGGTCCGCGTTCGAGGTCGTGTGCGAGGACGCAGGAGACGTCCTGGCACGCTACCGCGTCCGAGCCCGCGAGTTCGCCGTCTCCACCGCCGTGGCGATCGACCTCGTCGAAGCGCTCGGTCGCCGCGACCACGCCACCCCGGGCGTTGCGGCGGGCGGGTCAGGTGCAGGGCTCGGCGAGGTCGAGGCCTGGCGGGGAACCCTGGTCCACCGGGTCGAGCTCGGTCCGCAGCGGCAAGGTCATGCGGGTCAAGGTCGTCGACCCGTCCTTCTTCAACTGGCCGGCGCTGCCCGCTCGCTCTCGCCGACACGATCGTCCCGGACTTCCCCCTGGCCAACAAGAGCTTCAACCAGTCCTACGCCGGCAACGACCTGTAGGCATCCCGGTGGGAGTGGCCAAGCCCAGCACGACGGCGACCTGCACCTCTGGGTCCTCGTCCGACTCGTTCGACTCGTCCCACACTCGCGCATGGGCCGACTCCGAGCGCCGGCTACTCGCCGACTGACGCAGGAGGTCCATCAGCCATTCGCGAGTCAGGCGCGCTGCGTCGTCAAGGTCGGCGGCAACTCCGCGTCGAAGGCCGTCAGAGTCACAGTATTCGTAGCCCTTGCAAGGGTAGAAGACGAAGTTGATCACGCCGCATCTCCTGCCGGTTCGATCGCAACGCGCGCCGGGGCGGGGCACCAGGTGCCAATCAAGCCAGGCGAGGTCACGGCCGCGATGATGCCCGATGGAGCGCTCAAGAAGCCGGGACCCGGGCGGCCCCGGCCCGCAAATAGCGGCACTTCGGTGCTCACACGACCAGGCGCTCTCGGAGCCGATTCGTCACGATCTCTCCTCGGCCGCGAACCAGAGCGAGATGCCCCCGTTCACGTATGAGACCTCGATGGGGGCTGGCTCCACCTGAAGGCGTCCTCCTTGGCCAGGACGTGCTCGGATCCCCACAGCTCGAACATGACTGCACACGAGTCGCCTGTGAGGCAGGTGACCATCAGGTCGCCGGTCCATGTTGCTTGCCCTGCCGTCCGGATGGCATGCCTCAGTGATCGACAACGACCGCACCGATCGGCTCTTCGGTGTGCGGGGACCTGCCACCGCCGCGTGTCCTATTGCCTGGCCAGGTGGGCCCGCAACTCGGCCGCGGGGTCGTGGATGAGCTCGCCGCTGACGTCCACGGTCACGTCGTGCAAGACTCCGGTGAATTTGAACGGGCTGGTGTAGTCAGGGGTGACTGGCGACCCGGGGTTGGCGCCGCAGGTGACTCCGCCGGGGTTGAACAAGAACGGTGTCGTCACCGATGCCTCGGCGTTGGCCACGAGCTCGCCGTCGACGTAGAGCTGGAGCCGGCCAGGGGCGCCCTTTCCGTGCGGCAGGTCCGGGGTGCCGGTGGGTTCGAACTCGAACCGCAGCTCATGCGCGCCGGGCTTGAGCGGCTCGGCGGTCGAGACCTTATGCAGGCTGCGTCCCACGTAGTTGTGGACGTAGTGCAGTCGTCCGTCCTGCACGTACAGGGAGTAGCCACCGGCGGCGCTGCCCTGGCAGAACAGCACTCCCTCGGCCCCACCGTCGGGGATCTCCACCTTGGCCGTGATGGCGTGCGGTCGGTTGAGGACGCGTGGCGCCGCGAAGTTCGGGATCGACTGGGTGTTCGGGCGGTACCTGTAGTGGTCACGCGGTGGTGCGGCCGCCGGCTTCTCGGCGATCATGCGGGCCAGGCCGCTGCCGTCGACCGGCATGACCTGGTACTTGCCCGCCTCGACGTACCAGGTGGCGATCATCGCGATCAGGCGGTCCCGGTGCTCGGCGGCCAGGTCGTGGTTCTCGGCTGGGTCCTCCGCGACGTGGTACAGCTCCCACCCAGATGTGTCCAGCGCGGTCAGCGTCTCGGCGCTGATCGGCTGGCCGAAACCAACCCCAGCCTCGGTGAACGACGGGCCCGGCCACGGGCAGACCGCCCGCCAACCGTCGTGGTCGATGGCCCGGTGCCCCAGCATCTCGAAGTACTGCGTGCGGTGCCGGGTCGGTACCGACGCGTCCTGAAGTGCGGGCGCGAAGCTGACACCGTGCAGCGGCGCCTGCGTCACGCCCCTGATCGACGCCGGCGGCTGCAGCCCGAGCAGGTCCAGCACCGTCGGGACCATGTCGATGATGTGCCCGTACTGCGTGCGGATCTCGCCGCCGGCCCGCAGGCGCGCCGGCCACGACACGATGAACGGGTCGCACGACCCACCGCGGTACGTCTCCCGCTTCCAGCGCCGGAACGGGGTGTTGCCCGCCCAGGTCCAGCCCCACGGGTAGTGGTTGAAGTGCGCGGGTCCGCCGATCTCGTCGATGACGGCAAGGCTCTCCTCGAGCGGTTCCTGGGCGTTGTTGAAGAACTGCGCCTCGTTGGTCGTGCCGGTCGGGCCGCCCTCGGCGCTGGCGCCGTTGTCCGAGACCACCATCACGATCGTGTTGTCCAGCAGATCCTGGTCGCGCAGGAAGTCCAGCAGCCGGCCCAGGTGGTGGTCGGTATGGCTCAAGAAGCCTGCGAACACCTCCATCATGCGCGCGTACAGCCGGCGCGCCTCAGGCCGCTGGCTGTCCCAGTCCGGCACGTCCGGGTCGTGCCGGGACAGCTCGGCGTCGGCCGGCATGATGCCCAGCTCCTTCTGCCGCGCGAACGTCCGCTCCCGGTAGGCGTCCCAGCCGTCGTCGAACTGGCCGGCGTACCGGTCGGCCCACTCCTTGGGCACGTGGTGCGGCGCGTGGGTCGCACCGAAGCACAGGTGCAGGTAGAACGGCTTGGCCGGGTCGACCTGGTGCGCGTCGGTGATGAACTCGATGGACTTGTCGACCAGGTCCTCGGTCAGGTGGTAGCCCTGCTCCGGCGTGCGAGGCGGCTCCACCGTGTGGTTGTCGTAGACCAGCTCCGGATACCACTGGCTGGTGTCGCCACCGAGGAACCCGTAGAAGCGCTGGAACCCGCGGCCCAGCGGCCATCGGTCGTAGGGGCCTGCGGCCGTCTCCTGGTTGCTCGGGGTCAGGTGCCACTTGCCCACCATGAACGTGTTGTAGCCCTGCACCACGAGCATCTCCGACAACATCCCGTTCTCGAACGGCATCACGCCGTCGTACCCGGGGTAGCCGGAGGACAGCTCGGTGATCGCGGCCATCCCGTTGCTGTGGTGGTTGCGCCCGGTCACGATGCAGGAGCGGCTCGGCGAGCACAGCGCAGTCGTGTGCATGTTCGTGAACCGCAGCCCGCTCGCCGCGAGCGCGTCGAAGTTCGGCGTTGCGATCGGGCTCCCGTAGCACCCAAGCTGGCCGAACCCTGTGTCGTCGAGCACCACCATCAGGACATTCGGAGCACCGGCCTTGGCGCGGATGCTCGACGGCCATGCCGGCGAGGACTCATCCACCGTCCGACCGATCACACCGGGGAAGGGGCCACCCGACGGGTACTCGACGACCGCCATCACACCCTCCAGACGCAGACTCCAACTAAGGGCGAGCGCCCTCCCGCGTGACTCAACCACCCTGTCCGAGCCCTCGATATGGCCGAAGGTCCCATGAAGGGACGCACGCCACCCCTTACGTCGGTCGCACCGAATGCCGGTTCTTGTGCTGTCAGGCTGTTCCGGCGATGAAGGCAGCGACGATGTTGTTGGCGTGGCGGTCCAGGTTGCCGCGGGCCAGGTCGTAGCGGGTGGTGCTGCGGGGGTCGGCATGCCGGGGCGCCGATCTGGACATCCCCGGGGGGGACGCTGGCCCCCCGGAAGGGAAGGACCTTCGGCTCTGACCGGTGCGGACGAGGCGGACAAGCATCGGGACATGAGCACGGAAACGGCCGCGATCCGCACGGCTGGGCTGACCAAGCACTTTGGGAAGGTCGTGGCTCTGGATCACCTCGACCTGGAGGTACGGCCGGGCGAGATCTTCGGGTTCCTGGGCCCGAACGGCGCCGGGAAGTCCACGACCATCCGGCTCCTCCTGGGACTGCTGAGGCCGACCGCCGGGCAGGCGTGGCTGGCCGGTGTACCCGTCGATGACGTGGAGCGATCACACCGGTCTGTCAGCTACGTGCCGGGTGATGTCTCGCTGTGGCCGCAGCTGACGGGTACAGAGGTCCTCGAGCTGGTCGGGAACGTCGCCGGGGGCGTCGACACGGCGTACCGGGACGAGCTGGTCGAACGCCTCGATCTCGACCCCAGCCGTCGGGTTCGCGCCTACTCGAAGGGGAACCGGCAGAAGGTCGCCTTGGTCGCGGCGTTCATGACCCGGCCCGGGATCTTGCTCCTCGATGAACCGACGGTCGGGCTCGACCCGCTCATGGAGGCGGAGTTCCAGGCGATGGCCCGGGAGGCGGCCGACCGGGGGCAGACCGTGTTCCTCTCCTCGCACCTGCTCGACGAGGTCGAGGACGTGTGCCAGCGCGTGGCAATCCTGCGCGCCGGGGCCCTGGTCGAGGTCGCCGCGCTCGCCGACCTCGAGCAGCTGAACACGACCATCTTCGAGGCCACGCTGGCCGGACCCGTCCCCGATCTCGGGGACCTGCCCGGGGTCGTCGCGGTGGAGCCGCTGGACGGCGGCCTGCGCGTCACTGTCAACGGTGCGCCGGGCGAGGTGCTCGCCCGGCTCAACGCCGCGGGCCTCACCCGGCTGCATGCCCGGGCCCCCACCCTCGAGCAAGTCTTCCTCACCTACTACGAGACCAGCTCGTCGCAGCGCCGGGCGGTGGCCGCAGCGCATGGCGAGACCGGGGAACTGGTCAGCGGGCCATGGCCGCGATGACTCGCGCCGCTCCCGACGCCACCGCTCCGCCGCCCACCGGCGTTATCGCCCGAGCTGGGCGGATCCGATCGGGCCACCCGCACCGCACCGTTGCGGCTCTCATCCTGCGACTGACCCGACGAGGCACGCTGCTGATGACCGGCGCGATCGGCGCCTACGTCCTCACCGAGGTCGCCGCCTACCGGGCCGCCTACCCCAACGGGGTCGACCCCCTGCAGTACGCAATGTTCCAGGACAACCCGGTGGTCCGCATGATGCAGGGCGTGCCGAGCGCTCTGGACGTCGCCGGCGGCTACATGGCCTGGGACGGTGGCTGGATCATGCAGATCGTCCTGGCGGTCTGGGTGGTGCTCACCACGACCCGCCTGCTGCGGGGGGACGAGGACTCCCAGCGCGGCGACCTCGTGCTGGCGGGTCGCGTGCGGCCGACCGTGTTCACAAGGACGGTCCTGGCGACGGTCTGCGCGGAAACACTTGTGGTCGGGGTCGTGGCGGCGACGGTCCTGGTGCTTGCCGGCGAGGACGTGCGCGGCTCGGTCCTGTTCGGCGTCGGGCTGGCCGGGGTGACAGCGACGTTCGCCGGCGTGGCCGGGGTGACCAGCCAGCTGGTCCAGGTCCGCCGCCGGGCGGCCGGGCTCGCGGCCGGAGTACTTGGCATCGCCTACCTCCTGCGCATGTTCGGCAGCAGCACCGACCCGAGGCTGTGGGTGCGGTGGACCACCCCCCTGGGATGGGTCGACGTGCTGGACCCCTACGGCAGCCCGGACCTTCGCGCGCTGCTGCCACTTCTCGCGGTGCCGGTCGCCGTCATCTCGCTGGCCGTCCTTCTTCGGGCCCGGCGCGACCAGGGCGGCGCGCTGCTGGCTGCCGACGCCGACCGGCCCCCCCGGCTGCGGATGCTGGGCAGCCCGCTGGCGTTCGGCTGGCGGAGCAACCTGGGAGTTCTGCTCGCCTGGGCTGCCGGCCTTGTCGCCTTCGGCCTGGTCATGGGCGCGCTCGTCGGGACCATGGTCGAGTGGCTGGCCCAGGACCAGGACTACCAGCGGATGTTCAGGCAGATGGGCCTGGACGCGGCGCTGTCCAGCCTCGGTTTCCTCGCGGTACTGGCGTCGATGTTCGGGCTCGCCATCGCCGTCCAGGTCGCCTGGCGGGTCGGTGCGGCGCGAGCCGAGGAGGAGTCCGGGCGGGCCGAGGCAGTGCTCGCTCACCCGGTGTCCCGGCTCAGGTGGCTCGGAGGGCACGTCGCCCTCGCCGCAACCGGCGGCCTGCTGCTCGCGCTCCTGTCCGGCTCAGCGGTGTGGGTCGGCTGTGTGGCGTCCGGCCTGGAGGAGGTGACCTGGTGGCAGGCCGCCGGGTCGGTGCTCAACGCCCTGCCGGTCGCGGTTCTCGTCGGCGGTCTGGCCGTGCTGACGTTTGGGGTGCTGCCGAGGCTCACGGTGGCAGTCCCGGTCGCGGTGAGCGTCTTGGGCTATGTGCTGGCGTTGCTCGGCCCGGCGCTGTCTTGGCCGCAGTGGCTTCTGGACCTGTCGCCGTTCACACATCTCGCGCTGGTTCCGGCCGACCCGTGGGCCGCAGCCTCCGGGACTGTCATGGCAGGTCTTGGACTGGTCGCCGCAAGCGTCGGCTTGCTTGTGTTCCGACACCGCGACATCGTCGGCAGCTAACAGTGTTGGCCAACCGAGGTGGATGCCGGCCGCCAGACCCCAGGCGACCAGTTCGACGACACCCGGAAGCATGACGAACCTGCGGATGTCACAGGATCCGGATCTGTCCACGGCACAAGAACCGGCACTATGTGCGGGTTGTCGGGCTCGAGCCGACGGTAAGGAAGCGTCGCCCAGGGTCGGACGGCCGCTTCCCCCCTCGAGTGGTGTAGCTCTGGCTCTCTATCGTGACCTGGTTTGTGTCGGTCACGGATGTTGAGGGGCGGCTGCCCGACATGACTTGCACGAGCTCCGTTCGCGGCCGGTCAACGTCGCAGGGACGAGAACAACTTATCGAGCTTATGTCTGACCCCAGCGAGCATCCCGGTACGATGGACCCGTGCTCGCCGAGGAAATGAGCATCAAGAGCACGGAGCGCGAGTACGTGCGTTCCGTATGGCTCATCGAGGGGCCAAGGACGGACCACGCGCTGTGTGTACTCCTTGACGGTGAGCATTACCGAGACAGCGTTCGTGCGCTTCCGATCTTCTCGTCGCTGATGCAGCGCGGAAGCATTCCACCGATGACCTTGGTCTTCGTGTCGCATGGGGGGGCCGCGGCTCGGCACTCGGACTACGTCTGTGACCCGCAGTTCGCCCGGTTCATCGCCGACGATGTCGTGAGCCGAGCGAGGGCACGAGTCCCGAGCCTTTCGGCAGAGCGGCACATGATCTGTGGATTGAGTCTCAGCGGTCTCGCCGCCGCGCACATAGCGCTGCTGTATCCGACACGGTTTCCCGCTGCGCTCTGTCAGTCGGGATCGTTTTGGTTGGAGCCAGATGCATTTGCACAGTTGGCTCAGCAGCATCCCCCGGTAAAGACACGGTTCTGGCTCAGCGTTGGCGACGAAGAGACCGACGCAAATGTCAGCCATCCGCCAACTGGTCTCTTTCAGGGCATCTCTCAGATCGCCGGTGTCGAAAGGGCTCGCGCAGTACTCGACGAAAACGGTGGTGAAGTGAACTGCCATCGCTATCGAGGTGGCCATACCTTCGAGCACTGGCGGGCGGAGCTCAGCGACGCCCTCCAATGGCTCCTGCGGAGCGAGTAGACCTCGGTCCCCGAGATGGCGGCGGCCGGTTGCGCCAGCACGTGGCCGTAGCGGCGCGGGCGGCGCGGTGCCGGAGGAGCCAGTGCCCTCGACCCCGACCGCCACGACCTGGCCGTGGCCGCGCAGCCAGGCCAGCCACCCATCCCCACGGCCCGTATTCGGTTAGCAGGTGACCTTCTTGAGCGCCGACGAGGGCCATGCCCGCAGTCCCGATCGCGTACGCGACCAGCATCCATGGCAGGTTCGCGGGGAGCATCAACAGTGAGGCCAGGGCGAGCCGGTCGGCTCTTCGCGGATCGGTCGACCTGGACTCGGGCACCCGGCCGGATCGACCCCTACCGGAACGTCGGTGCGGTTAGGCGCATCTGGCCAGACGATCGACCCGAAGGCGGCGGCCGGCGACGACCGTCGCGTCCCCCATGGGCTGGCCGTCCACCTGCAGGACGTAGTGCCCCGGTACCAAGGTCAGCGCGTATGACCCCAGGTTGGCGCTCTTGGTGCTGGCCTTGATCTCGCCGTCCTGCAGAGCCGTCACCGTCATGGGAGCCATCGACCCGGGTGGCCCAGCAATACCGACACAGGGGGTGACCACTCCGAACACGGTTCCGCTCGTGGACGAGGGAGACGGCAACGGTGCAGGGGCGGCGGTGCAGGCGGTGAGCGGCCCCGCCGAGAGAGCCAAGGCGGCGACCGATGTGACCAACCGGGCTCGCATAGCGCTACGACGCACCCGTGACGGCGTTCGTTCCCCCAGGGATCTCACCGTCCCGGACACCCCGTCGCCAGGTTCCATTCGTGATCGGTCGGCTCTGGCACAGCCCCACATACTGCCGGATCCGCTCAGCGCTAACGGCACATCTGGGGCGCCGATGTCGATCTGCGTCGCCGGTCCCGATGGCCCCACTGACTGCTAGCCTCCGGTGGTGCTGCGTTGACGCAGCGGCAGCCCTGAGGGGAACGCCGATGGCTCGCACGCTGAGCAGAGGGCTCGCCATTGCCGCCGCCGTCGCGGTCCTGGCGTCGGGGTGTCACGCGAGCAGCGGAGGCGTTGTTCCGGGCTCAGCTGCTCCAGGTCGCCCGAGTTCGTCTGCTGCGGGTTCAGGACCTGCGACGCCGACCGGATCCACCGGCGTCCCAGACCCGACCTCGACGGGTGTGGAGATCCGCGGTACCGCAACCGACTTCTGCAGCGCCGTCAAGGAGTACGTCGAGGGGTTCCGCAAAGGCGGGACCTTTGAGGACGCCAGGAAAGTCTTAGTTGACTCGGGTGCGGACATGATCCGCTTCGCGCCCGCGAGTCTCCGGACTCACGTGACCCCATTCGTCCACGGCCTGTGGGGCGTCGCCGAGAACATCGGCCTCGGCGTCATCAACTCGAACGCGCTTCTCGCGCAGTCGCTCAACCCGGTCAATGCCTCGCCGGATGGCAAAGCCGTCAGCGACTACGCCAAAGCCAACTGCAAGTGACCCGCCGGGACAGAACAGCCAAGGTGTGTCGGGAGAAGCTTGGGTGCGCGGCCGCTTACGCATCTGGTCGGGTCACGCCGCCAGCAGCCGCCAGAGCAGCCCACCCGCACCTGCCGTTGCAGAATCAGAGGCATACCGAATGCTGGCCAAACGCGGCGGCGGGGCGCACCGGACGGCACTTCTGTGCGCCCGATGCAAGGCACGCCTTCACTGCTCACGCGCGGGTGACGGCGCCGGTACCGGTGACGACTTTCGTCACGTGAGCGGGGTTTCCGCGGTACAGCACCGAGCCCGTACCGGACAGGTTCACGTCGACCGCTCGAGTCGCGTCGACGGTCACCTGGCCGGACCCGCTGAGATCGACTGTCACCTGATTCCCGACCAGGCCGCCCAGCTGGAGGGAGCCGACGCCCGAAAGCGCCGCGGAGTACCGGTCCGCCGTGCCCGTGACAGACAGCTCACCGCTGCCGGTGAGCGCAGCGATGAACTCCGACGCCTGCACGCCGACGACGGTGAGCCGGCCGCTCCCGGAGATCGCGGCCGAGTCCAGGGAGGGCACGGTCACGTCGACCGACAGCCGGGCGTCGGTGCTGATCCCGCGCCGTTGACCGATCACCAGCGTCCCCAGCCGCACGTCCGTGGTCACCAGGCCGACAACGCTCGCGTCGCCGCGGAGCACGACGCGCTGCGGTCCGCCCACTCGCACGACGACATCGTTCGCGCCGGCCAGGTCTATCCCGCTGAACGACGGAACGGTCCGGGTCTGTTCGACCGTGGGCCCGGACCGACCGTCGACATGGATGCGCCACGCGGCCACGACTCCGGCCGCCACGAGCAGAAGGAGGACGACGGCAACGACACCGGCGGTGCCTCGGTGCTCGCTCAAGCGTGGGTCGCGGGTTGGTGATGGTGATGTCATGATCATCTTGCTCACCTCACACAGGCTCCATTCGATCCTGCTTCCGCCGCAGCCGGACGGGTAGAGCCGAAGGTCCCCGGTCAGGAGCGTTGTTGCAGGAGTCCTCCGAAGTTGTCTCGCCCATGTGTGGTCAGGCCGTGGGTTCCACTTCCCCGAGCGCCCGGGGCCGGAGAACGTGCGCGGCCCCAAAAGGCGCCGCACCGAATGCCGGATCTGATCAGCCCGCTAACGGCACATCGGTTCGGTTACCGATATATCCAAATGCCACGTGCCGACCCCAACCGCCACACTCCGAGCATGCCAATGGAGATCACAAGGCTCAATCCGGATCAGCTGCACCGGCCGCCCGGTTACCACCACGTCACGGTGGTTCAGGCGGACCGGATGGCCTACTTGGCCGGGCAGTGCCCCCTCGACCGTCACGGGGACCTAGTCGGACCGGGCGATCTTGAGGCGCAGATCGACCAAGTCATCGCCAATGTCGTGGCAGCGCTCAGCGCCGTGGGCGCCCGACCCACCGATGTCGTCCGTTCGGTCATCTACGTCGCCAGCAACGACGTGGACGACCTAGGGCTGGCCTGGCACCGGTTGACGGGATCGGTCATCGGTCCAGCCTTCACCTCGGCCAGCACGTTGCTCGGCGTCGCACAACTCGGCTACCCCGAACAGTTGGTCGAGGTCGAACTCACGGCGGCACTAGAGACCACCACGACTGAGCGCTCATGACCGACCCGACTGCCGAATCGCGTCCTCTCGCTAACGGCACTTCGCGGGCGCTTGGGGGACGATCAGTTATTGGCGGCCAGGCAGAGGACGTACGGCGAATCTCCTCGGATGGGGAACGCATAGGTGGTGCCGGCCGGGCAAGCGTTGGGATCGCTGACGCGCTGTGTGCCGGTCAGGGTGGCGCGGGAGTCCTCGCAGGGCACTCGGTATAGGTGCTGGTTAGCACCGATGAAGAAGCAGTCTCCGACCGCGACGGGGCGGATGACCGGCTTCTGGACAGTCAGCGCGGCCAGAAAACTGATCGCGAAGATCACGGCACCGAACCCAAGCAGCGTGAACACCAGGTTGCGGTTCCACCGCTTGATCCCGACCTTCTTGGCGTCTGACTTGTACCCCTGCCAGCCGACACCTAGGGGGATCAAAGCAACGCCCCAGACGACCCATCGAGCGGTCTGATTCAATCCGGGCGTGAGTTGCGAGACGGCGATGATCGCTACGCAGGCGACCTCCCAAGGGATAAGCCGCCGGACAGGGCCGCGAGCTCGCAGCCTCGACTGGTCATCCGGGCGCTCAGGCTCAGCGGCGATACCTGGGGAGACCAGGTCGTCCCCCGACGGTTGATCCATCGCGCAAGGCTCCTCCCGCTCACAGGTGCGGTGACCATACCTGCGCAGGGCCTAGCCCGCTCGCAATGGCCGTACTTCGCCAGGCGCGTCCCGATCCGCACCCAATGCCGGTTCTAGCGCGCCAGCCGACACACCGGAAACGAAGCGCCCGAAGCGCCGCGAGACTTGCCCCGACGGAGAACGGGTTCAGACCCAGGCGGGGATGGTTCCGTCGTTCCACTGCTGGAGCGGATCCGTTGCGGGGCGACGTGTGCGTCGCGTAGCCCGAGATTCGTTGGCTCGGCTGACTCGACAGCATCGTTGCCGGTCGTGTCTGCCGCTCTCTCACTGGGCGCCGACGCATCCGTGCTGGAAGTCAGGTGGGCAAGCCTTGGCGCCTTCCGCCAACCTCGGAGATATACCGGCACATAGAAGACCGTCAACATCAGAAAGCCGAACTGCCGCGTCCAAACGTCGTACCCGGTCCATGGAAGCTGGGCGGCGAGGGCGACGAGCCACCCGGTGCGGCGTCGTTCGGCGATAAGCGCCGCGCTGGCCAGGTTGAGGAGGGAGAGCAGCACGCTCCCGAGCGCGAGGGTCATCGCAGCCTCCTCTGCCGAGATCGACTCATCCACAGACATCGAGTAGTTAGAACTCAAGTTATATGAGACGCGGGCTTACGTCTACCACTTAGCTCGGTACTGGTGTCCTGGCCTAGAGCGGATGGCCGCGACGGAGACGACCGACCGAGGGCAGTCTCGAAGAATGCTTGACTTCTAACTTCTTTAGGTCTAGTAATGTGCACGAACGGGGACCAACCAGGGGAACGAAGGAGGTCACATGACCACGCTGGCAGTGCGACACACGGTGAACGACTTCAACACGTGGAAGGCCGGGTTCGAAGGCCACGACGCGGGGCGCCGCAGTCACGGGGCCACCGGCTACCGGGTGCTCCAGGACGGCAACAGCGTGCTGGCCCTGATCGAGTTCCCCGACACGGCGTCCGCGCAGGCCTTCCAGACCGACCCGAGCCTTCGGGACGCCATGGACAAGGCCGGCGTCGTCGGGACACCCGACGTCAGCATCTGGTCCGAGGCATACCAGGAGCAGTACTGAGCACCCGGCGAGCGTCCGCGCCGAAGGGCTCCCAGGCCGGGAGTCCTTCGGCGCGTGTCGCCGCCAGCGGGTTCGAACGGGAGTTCCCCGGCGGCAGTGAGTCGGCCAACGCCAGCATCGTGGCCATGGTCCAGACCGGCGAGAGGTTCCTCGCCTCCGTCGACAAGGCCCTGCGGCACCACCACCTGTCCAGGGCCGGCCGCGAGGCGCTGGCCGTCCTGGAGGGCGCCGGTCAGCCACTGTCCCCGACGACCATCGCGGAGCGGCTCATCGTCACCACCGCCAGCGTCACCTCGTTGCTCGACACCCTAGAAAGGCGTGGGCTGGTCGAACGCCGACCGGACCCAGGAGACCGGCGCAGGCTGCTGGTGGCGATCACCGACGACGGGCTGGCTCTCGTCGACCAATTCCTGCCAGAAGTGGTCGCGCTGCAAACCGCAGCCATGGCAGAACTCAGCGAGCCACAACGGCGACAGCTGCTCAAACTGCTCACAACAGTCCGGGCCGGCCTCACCAACCTCGACACCGACGCAGTCGTCCGCTCCGCGCCCCGACGGGGCAAGAGACCACGTAGCTGAAGGGCTTGCGGACCGCGCCGGACGACTCAGATGCGCTAGCCCGGCAGAGCCGGAGGCCGCGTTGGTCCGGACGGGTACACCAGTGAGGATCGGCCCATGGGCTTGACCCGTGAGCCGCCCATCGGCAGCGTCACGCAGTAGGACCGACCATCGTCCGTTGCCGGAGTCAGATGTTCATCGACTGGCTGAGTTCGATGAGGTGCCCATCGGGATCGCGCAGGAAACAGCGTGTCTCGGCTCCCCAGTCGTGCGGCGGGGTCAGAAACGCGGCACCCCGTGCGAGCAGCGTCTCGTAGGTCGCCCGGCAGTCGGCCACCCGCAGTGTGATCGCGTGACTGACCTGATTCGGGTCCGGAGGCGGACCGAAGAGGACCCCGGGCTTGTCGGCGGTCGGCCCTCCTCCGGTCACAAGCAGGACCCACGTGCCGGCGAAGCGCAGCACCACGCTCGTCCCGCCATACTCTCGATACAACTCGGCGCCCAGAACGTCCACCCAGAAATCGCGAGAGTGTGCCGGGTCAGTGACCACGAGGATCTGCGTTACGGCGACGTCGTCGCCGAAGGGGCTCACGAGCGGCTGCTGTTCCATCCGCTCCTCCTCACTACGTGCCCGTCCTGCGATCGTAACAATGGCGACAGTCGAGCGGTGCCGTCCAAGAGGCCCACGCCTGGCCAGTGCCCCGCTTCGACCACGATGGGCGACTCTGTCGCGGCTTACCCGTCGCCACGGCAAGTTCCTGACGCGGAGCTGGCCTCGTGGCATGCTCGGTACCGAGTGCGTTTCGTCCCCGTCCCAAGCCTGGTGAGCCGCTCACGGGATCGCACAACCGACAGCCGCTCACCGGTACCCGCCGGCGAATAACGCGCGTAAGATCGGCGCCGTCGTCGAGGGGTCGGCTGACGGCCGGAACTGTCGATGATCACGGCGCGTGTCCTTGTGCGCCGGCCACGGCCTCGATATCCGCGCCACCGGGGAAGACGCGGACTCATAGAACGGCTGCACCACTCCGATGACCGCCGCAGGCTCCTCGTGACTATCACGCTGGCCGCCCGAACGGCCCCAGAGGCGCTCTTGCTCTCGAGCGATACCGGCGGGCGCGATGTGATCTCGGGTGCGCCGTGACCTCGTTGATCCGAACACCCGATCAGCGGCTGCGCGTCTTTGTGAGTTCGACATTGCAGGAGCTCGCGGAGGAGCGCATGGCCACCAAGGAGGCAATCCAGCGGATCCGCCTTACGCCGGTAATGTTCGAGATGGGTGCTCGCCCACATCCGCCGCGCGACCTGTATCGCGCGTACCTCGCGCAGAGCGACGTCTTCATCGGCATCTACTGGCAGCGCTACGGGTGGATCGCGCCGAACGAAACTGTCTCGGGTCTCGAGGACGAGTACCTGCTCGCCCAGCAGATTCCTAAGCTCATCTACATCAAGCGCGCGGACACCCGTGAAGGCCGGCTGAAGGATCTGATTCGCCGCATCCAGGACGAGGACAAGGTCAGTTACCGCCCCTTCTCCGACGCTGCCGAGCTCCAGGAGCTGATCGAAAACGACCTCGCGCTGATGCTGACCGAGCGCTTCACCGCCACGCGTGCAGGCCTGACGACCGATTCAACCCCGGACCCCACGTCCGACGCTCCGGCCCGTAGCCTCGCGCCGGTAGAGCGCGGGGAGCTCATCGGCCGGGAATCCCTAGTGGAGATCGTCAGTGAGCTGCTGCAACGCCCGGAGACTGGCCTGGTCACACTCACGGGGCCCGGGGGTACCGGCAAGACGCGCCTGGCGATCCACCTGGCGAACATCTTTGGCGCCTGGTTCGGTGACGGCACCTTCTATGTGCCCCTTGCCGGCGTGCGCAACGCGCGCGACGTGGTGTCCGCCATCGTCTCCACCCTAGAGATCTCCCTGCCACCTACGGGCGCCGATCTGGAGAAGCTGCTGCTCGGCTTCCTGCGGGTCCGACGTGCGCTCCTCGTCCTCGACAACTTCGAGCAAGTGCTCGAAGCCAGCGCCGATGTGACGAAACTGCTTGGGGCCTGTTCGCACCTGAAGATCCTCGCCACGAGCCGCGAACCGCTGCACATCCGCGACGAGCGGGAGGTCCCCGTTCCGCCGCTGCCGCACGACTTCCACACCGGCCTGACCAATACGCCGGCCATGAGACTCTTCGAGGAACGCGCGCGCGAGGTGCGTCCAGACTTCGCCATAGACGATGACAACCGGGCGGCGGTGGCTGAGCTGTGCCAGCTCCTCGACGCGCTGCCACTTGCCATCGAGCTGGCCGCCGCACGGGTGCGCATGCTGTCGCCCCAGGCCATGGTCCCACGCCTTCACCAGTCCCTGTCGCTGCTCACCGCCGGCAAGCGGGATCTGCCGGAGCGACACCAAACCCTGCGTGCCACTCTCGACTGGAGCCTGGACCTACTGCGTCCCGAGGAACGCGTCTTCTTCCGCCGCCTCGGCATCTTCGCCGGCAGCTTCTCCGAGGACGCCGCCGCGGCGGTAGTTGCCGATACTGGTCTCGACGTGCTCGATGGCTTGACATCGCTGGTGGAGAAGAACTTGCTCGTCCGCTCCGAAACGCGCGGAGAGGCCCGCTTTCACATGCTCGAGACGGTGCGCGAGTTCGCCCGTGAGCGCGTTGCCGCCGCCGGTGAGGAGCGGGAGGCGCGACTCCGGCAGGGCGAATGGGTAGTGCGATTCCTCGCCGGCGAGCAGAAGAACTTACTGAACGCCCAGACACGGCAGGCCGCCCACGAGCGCATCACGACGGAGGAGCCGGGGGTTCGACTGGCGCTTAGCTTCGCCGCGAGCACGGATGGAGAGCATGAGCTCGCGTGGCAGCTGTTCATCAGATTTGGCCTGGTGCTGATGATCAGCTACGCCAGGACGGCAGATGTGCTTGCGACCTACGAGCGTCTGAAGGCGCTGCCTCGGTCCGACGATCCGCTCCGCGCGGCGCTGGCCTTGGGAGTCTGGTCCTGGGCCCGCGCGACAGTGCTCGACCCTGCGGCGGCACCGGATCTCGAGATCGCTTGCGCCGTACTGGAGGACGCTGGCGAGCGAGACTTCCTCATGAGCTTCCAGACGGCGTGGGGGACGCTTCTAGCGCCCGTCTCTTTGCCGCGGGCCCTCGTGATCCTCGATCGGGCGCTGCTGCTCGCGCGCGCAGCGGGCCAGACCGTCGTCGAGAACTGGGCGCTGATGACGATCTGCTACGGACACCTGCACAGCGGGGCCATCGATGCTGCGCAGCGCTGCGCGGACGACTTCGCGGACATCGGGCGGCGCCGAAACGATGAAGAGGCCGTGGCCTACGCGCTCACGGTCAGTGCCCGCATCAAGCTCGTGCGCGGAGATCTCGCAGGGGCGCGGAGCCTGTTCGCCGAGGCCGCCGCGCTGGCGCGTGCTCGCTCGGCGGCCTGGGGGCGCGCGTTCGCGCTCTGCGGTCTTGCAAGCGTGACTCTCGCCGCCGGCGACGAAGTGGACGCCCGCGCGATCTTGGAGGAGGCCCTCCGCTTCTGTGGCGGGGTGGAATACGTGCGCATCGACAGTCTGTGCGGCGCCCTGGCCCTGATTCTCATCAAGACTGGCGAACCAGAAAGGGCGCTTCAGGTCTTCGGCGCCGTCACGGCCGGGACCGAAGCCGACGCCGGCTTTGCCGCGACAATGACAGACCCAAGCGGCGCCTTGCGCGCGGCGACACGTGAGGCCCGGACGCGGCTCGGCGACCCTCTCCCCCTTGACCCCGCCGTCGTGGATCTCAACGCGGTTCTGCAGGCCGCCCTCGGCAACGGCCAGCACACGTTCTGAGTCGACCGATGGCCACGACCCGTGTCCAGTCCGATGCTGACCTCCGCGCCGATGGCCTGCCCGGTCAGGTTGCGGGCATGTCGGGGATTCGTCGCTCCAGCTCGGCGAAGTCGGGGCCGATAGCCTGGCGGATCAATCCCACGGCCCCAGCGAATGCCTCAGGCGGCATCACCTGCTGCCAGATCCGCGTCATGTTCTCCCGATCGTCGTCACCGATCAACGGGTACATCCACGCCACGACCTCGGGGAACCGGTCCTGCGGGACGGAGTTCGCCATCAGCCCGACGGCCTTACCCTGGTCGGGCATCGAAACGCGCTCTTGGATGAGGCGGTATACCTGCCTGTCCTCCTTGGACAAGTGCAGGTCCAAGTGGAACTTGAACGCGGCTGTCGCCCGGGCGGTCTCCAACGGGTCGTGGACTGATACAGATCTGTTCAGCTCGGCAAACGCGGCATCCAGCCCGATGTGGTCCTGGGCGAAGGCCCACGCAACCAACGGGGCAACCTCCTCGAGGGCAGGGAAGATCGCCTCTTCCTCACCGTGCGCGTGCCACTCCAGGACTTCGTTGAAGAATCGGAATCGCTCGACCGTGGCCTCCAGCCCAGACTTGCCCTGGGCAGCCCCGAGCGCAGCGAAATCGATCGTCGCCATGTCGGCGCGGAACGCGTTATGGATTGCAGTGACGGCATCGACCGGTACTGCCATGTCGCTCTCCCGAGATAGGACTCGCTGTGCGAGCCTCATCAGCCCCGCACAGCGCCAGTCAAGCACCTACGGGCAGTCAGCGAGGAGACTAGACCCCGCCTCCATAACAAGATCCGCTCCGACTGCTGGTCTTGCGCTTCCCGACCACGAGCGAGGGCCACATGAGGCTGCCTGAGACGGCTAGACCCGTCTTGCCGGCAGCCTCTCCAGGCAGCCACCCCGCCCCGCGCAGAACGGCAGGAGGTTCGGTTCAGGCGAGCGGGTTCCGGAGCCGCCGCCCGGTATCAGAGCGCATGGCTTGGGCACCGGTCGGTCACCTCGACCAGGTCGTCTACCGTCGCCGCCCGTGAAGTGATCCACCGGGGACGAGCTCGGTACAACACCCCGGGAGGCTACGGACGCATTCTGTTGAGTGATGGCACCGCGACGGCTCCCAGGTGACGACGATGCCGTCGCCCTCGTACTCGCGGATCGCCCGCCCGCTGCGGTCGGGTTTGGTCATCTAGGCAGCCACGCGCTGACTGGTGCGCACGTCCCTGAGCGCGCCGCTCCACGCCTCGAGCTGATCGAACATCGTCGTGGCGAGGTCGTGGTGCAGGAGCGCTGGACGGAAGGTCGAAAGGTTCTCGAAGTCGGTGAACAGCGAGAACGACAGCTGCTGACGCACGCCGGCGATCTGGAGCTCGGCGCTGATGCTGCGCAGGTGCTCGATGGCGCGTGCGCCGCCGACCGTGCCGTACCCGACGAACGCCGCAGACTTGTTGTTCCACTCGGTGTAGAGGTAGTCGATGGCGTTCTTCAGTACGCCGGAGGTGGAGTGGTTGTACTCCGGCGTGACGAAGACGAAGCCGTCGTACGCTTCGATCTTTCGAGCCCACGCCGCGGTGTGCTCGCCCGCGTACTGGCCCATGGACGGGGGGAGCGGCTCGTCCAGGTGCGGCAGCGGGAAGTCAAGCAGGTCCACGAGCTCGTACGTGGCTCCCGCCCGTCCCTTCGCTTGTGCCACCACCCAGTCGGCAACGGCCGTGCCGTTGCGTCCCGGGCGCGTGCTGCCGAGGATGACGGCGATCTTGAGCTCGTACATCTGGGGTGGCTCCTCATCTCAGGTGGGTCGTGACATGAATGTTCACGTATTCGACGCTAGACCTGATCACATGAATGGTCAAGTGACGCTCGGGGCGCCTATCCTCTGGCCATGGCCATGGACAACAGGTCGACCGCAACGGAGCCCCGCTGGCTCACGCCCGACGAGCTTCAGACCTGGCAAACGCTGCATCTGGCCCTGGCGACGCTCCCGACCGCTCTGGGCAGCCAGCTGCAGGGCGACTCGAACCTGAGCTTCATCGAGTACTACGTGCTTGTGTCCCTCTCCGACCAGCCCAATCATTCGATGCGGCTGAGTAGCCTGGCCGTTCTTGCCAACTCCGAGCTCTCCCGGCTCTCCCACCTCGCGGCCCGACTGGAGAAGCGCGGCCTGGTGCGCCGCGAAACAGACGCCAGCGACGGCCGCTTCACCTGCGCCATCCTCACCGCCAAGGGACTCAAGGAGCTGGTGAAGGCCGCCCCCGGTCACGTCGCGAACGTGCGACAACTGATCTTCGACCCCCTCAGCTCGGCCGAGCAGCATGCCCTGCGGAACGCCCTGGGAAAGATCCAGTCCCACATGGCCGGTTGCTAGGCGTCGGGACACAACCCATCCGTGGCACCTGTCTCGAAGTCTGGTGGGACAGGTCTGACCAACTCGGTCGTCGTCGCCAGCGCAACGCGGCTACGACGTGTCGTTGTGGGATGGGCCGGGCGCGCCACCACATCGGCGCATCAAACGGAAGGATGAGGAACATGAGCGGGTTATGGCCTATATCAAGCCTCCAGCCCTCACTCGGCGGCTGGCCAGTCCGATAGCCATGCGGCTGGGCATGCGCGGCGTCGCCACCTTCTGTGTGTTGGCCGGCGCACTGGCCAGTCCCACGCGGTTCCGGTGATTCCGGTCGAGGTTGGCGGTAGCCGCTACCTGGTCGCGCTGTACCGGGAGTCTGAGTGGGTCCGCCACCTGCGAGCGGCGGGCAAGGGAGAGTTACGCCGAAAGGGGCCAGAACGGATCAGCGCGTGAACGTCACTTCGGTGCGGCGAACCCATGCGTAGGCTCCGGCCGAGGGGCGGCCCACGAATGCCCTTGGCGGCCGAGACCTACGGAGGTGGCGGGTGGGATATGACAAGGGTCCATCGCTGGCGGGCGCCCGCGTCGCGGACGCTGACTTCTCTGGCGCCCGGCTGCACGCCCCGAACTTCGAAGGGGCGAAGATCACTGACGCGTGGTCCTACGGCGCCGACATCTCCGGTGACCTCGAAGGACTGCGGCTGAACGGCGTCGACGTGGCTCCGTTGGTCGCGGCCGAGCTCGAGCGGTTGTACCCCGAGCGCGCTCTGCTGCGGGCGACGGAGCCGAGCGGACTGGCCGAGGCGTGGGCCGTGATCGAGGACACCTGGCAGACGACGCTCGCTCGCGCCAGCGAAATGCCTCCGGCGTCACTGTTCGAGCGGGTCGATGACGAATGGAGCTTCGTCGAGACCCTCCGCCACCTCGTCATGGCCACGGACAACTGGCTGCGGCGCATGATCAAGGGCATGGACAGTCCCTACCACCCGTGGGGCCTGGCCGGCTCGTGGCTGACTGATCCCGCTGCCTGGGGTCTGGATCCCCTAGCCGCACCCTCGCTCGATGAGGTCCTCACGGTGCGTCGAGAGCGCTTAGACGAGGTGCGCCAGGTCATCACTGCTGTCACCCCCGAAGAGCTCGAACGCGTCTGCGTGCCCCCGGGCACACCGGGCTACCCAACCAGCCCACACTCAGTTCTCGAGTGCCTGCACGTGATCCTCAACGAGGAGTGGGAGCACAACGGGTACGCCGTTCGTGACCTCAAATCGCTTGAGCTTCGACTCAGAGCGGGCGACGCCCGCTAACTGCACTTATGTTCGGTCCGGGCAGCGCGCAAGATCCTCGGCCACCTCGGCACCGAGACCCATGCGTGCGGCCAGGGCATCCAGATCGGCACGCTCGTCGGCGCTGATCGCCGCAGTCAGTTCCGCCAGCACGGTGACAATCTGCTCCAGCGCCAGCCCCCTGGGCGTTGTGGTCTATGAAGCCGGCGATCAGGTCCGCGTCAGCGCGAGGCAGTCGGTCACCCAGACGGATCAGAAGCCCTCAAGTGGACCTTGGATCTCCTCGTAGTAGCCGACGCCCACTCGTCCATCCGCGCCCACCCGAGCGCCCGTGAACGGCACTTCGGCGCGGCTAATCCGTGTCGATGATCGTGCGAGCCAGCAATGTCTGAGCGACCTCGCTGCCTTCGTCTGCCAGCCGCTGCAGCGTGGCGACGTCACCTCGCTCCGAGGCGATAGTGGCTCGCTGGTCCACCGCCGACGTGACGCCGTTGTCGATCAGATACTCCAACGTCTCAAGGTCGCCCTGCTCAGCGGCCCGCTTCGCGAGCAAGTCGCCCGCGGACTCGTTCCCGGCGTCGATGAGGTACTTCAGCGTCTCGACATCTCCGTCCATGGCTGCGAGGTGGGCGAGGCGTTCGGCAGCCTCCTCGTTTCCTTGGTCGACCAACTGACGAAGGGCGTTCCGATCGGTTCCGGTCATGTCTCCAAGGTATGACCGGAAGGGTGGCTCCGCAGGAGGAACGTGCAGGCGAGAGCGAACTTCGCGGACGTGTGCGCACACAACAGCGCCGATTAGTTGATGATCTCGCCACGTTCATCTGTGAGGATCGCCGAAAGTCGGTCGTGCCATTCCGCTAGCGCCGCGGGGGTGAGCCGCGTCCAGTCGGTCACCTCGCCGACGATCCTGAGAGGATCTCTGGTGCGGTAGGACCGGGTTGGGTTACCGGGGAACTTCTTGTCGGTCACGTTCGGGTCGTCCTCGAACGCCCCTGTTGGCTCAACGGCGTAGACGCGTGGAGCAGCTTCTCCTGCCGCGAGTTCCGCAGCGAGCCCGGCACCGTCAGCCAGTGCAGTGAAGTAGATGTGGTTCATCACGACTTCGGGCCGGTAGTTCGACCGAAAGCCAGCGGTGAGGAGGTCGCCCACCTCCAGATCGGCTTTCGTGCCGTGGAAGAACGGCCCCTCATCCAGCACGTCACCCACCGCCACAGCCTCCAGGACGACAATGGTGCACCCGCGCATATTGCCGGGTCTGGGGCGAACAGAACAGCACCTACGCGCGGTCGGCCTCGAACCGGCGAAGCCGCTCGTTGGCTTTGTCGAGATACGTGCGACCAGGGAGGCTGCCACTGCCGACCTGCTCCACGAGGTACCGCTGCTCGGCCTCCAGGACCGCCCGCGGCGGTCCGGGCCGTCACCGAAGTCCTGCCAGACCACTGTGCCGTCGTCGCGGGCGATATCGACGGACCAGCTCTCGTCGTCTGCCTTGACGAGGAACCTCCAGCCACGGGGCAGCACCGCCTGTGCCTCCTCGGCGAGGGGGTGATCCGCAGATTCCACGGGTCCAGCATGGCGGACGCCGACCCGCCCGTGATCGGCACTTCGGCGCGCGCCAATGCGATCATCCGGGGGTTTGCTGGGCTGGCCCTGCGCCGTCGCCGACGTGGGGAACGCAGGGTCACCAGGAACGCCCGTACTGCCAATCAGCTCTGGAAGCTACCCCGGCTGTTCGGCGTGTTGGGGTCAAGGGAGGGCAAATCCCAACGCAGACCCTCGTCGCCGGTGGAACACTGCCCACTGCCCAGACCCGACGGTGGGCTCGGCGTACCCGTTGGGGGGAACGTTGGCGATTCGGGACAAGTTGGCCGACGGAGCGACGAGCTACCTACGGCCCGACGAGCGCATCCAAGCCACGTTCATGGCGTTGAGCGGGCGACAGTCCTACAACGATGTCGGGGTCGTGGTGAGCGATCAACGGATCATGTTGTTCTCCCTGACCATGACCGGCGCCTTGAACGAGTTCCTCTCCCAGGTTGACCGGGGCACGCGGATCGGTCCGGCGCACGGCCTGATGTTGTACGCCACCTCGGCACTGGGCCCTGCTCTGAGCATTCACCGCAGGTTCTTTCGTGATGTCGCGGCTGCCGATGCCGCAATCGACGACCACTCACCCTGGCAGTCGGCCCCCACCGAGTCGACCGGGC
Organism: uncultured Actinomycetota bacterium; assembly: GCA_963711005.1. Lineage (GTDB taxonomy): Bacteria > Actinomycetota > Actinomycetes > Prado026 > Prado026 > CAVQCJ01. The sequence goes on from CAVQCJ010000002.1 coordinate 940,826, forward strand.
TGCCGGGGAGCAGCTACCAGGAATCAGCTCCCCCCGACCTTGCGGGTTGGTACCCGGACCCGGCGGACGAGAGCAGGACTCGTCAGTTCGACGGAACCCACTGGGGGCCATGGGTTCGTGCGGGCGGCCCGCGCGACACACCCGAACCGTCCCCGGCAACGCTGACCTGGGATCCCCTGCCTGACTGGACCGTGTCGCTCGCGGAGGCCAGCCGCAAGGCCGCGAGGGCTCAAGGGTCAGCCTTCGTCGGGCTCGGCCTTAGCCTCATGGTCCTGTTCGCCGCGGCGGCTGGCTTCATGTTCGAGGACACCCAGCCCCGGCCAGAGTTCTCGGGTACGACGTTCCTGGGCCTCGTCGCCCTGGCGCTGGGATGGTTCGGGTTCGTCGAACTCACCCGCGCCCGGAACTGGTCGGTACTGGAGCGGGCGATGAGGAGTGCCGCAGCGCAGGGAAGGAACGGTCAGCAGTGGAAGTTGGTGCCTCGACCGCACCGAGGGCTGCGGATCGCCGCGTCCGTTGTGGTGGTGGTCGCTGTCGTTCTGGTGTGGATCGGCGTCGACAGTGAGCAGATGTACGTCGGGGAAGCCACCGCAGGCTCGGTTCCCGACCCGACGTTCACGAGCCAGGCGCTCACCGTGGGGATCGTCGGGCTGGTCGGTGTCGGGCTTCTCGTGCTGTTGCTGCGCAGACCGCAGCGCCTGGTGCTTGTCGCGGATCCACCGGTCGACCAAGCGACCGGAACTAGTAGCGCTTGACTCACGACCAAGATCCGCACCGAATGTCGGGACACGGGACTGCGGGCCAGCCGGTTCCTCGTCGTCCGGCGCAGCGCCTAGCCGCGCCGGCACGCTTCGACCGGACCGGGGAGACCCGTGGACGCGCGCAGGGTGGAGGTCGACGAACCACCGCGGTCGAACCGTACGGGATGGCGTCAGCAGCGAAGCCTCAGCCAGCTCATGGCCCGAGTTGTAGCGCGTCACCAATCGCCCCCGAGTGTCATCACGAAGCGGCGATTGAACGGGGCGATGTCCTCAGCCAGTCACTTCGCGGCCCGGTATCCACCCGCAGAGAGCGCCGGATCTGATCAGCCCCCTAACGGCACGTCGGTGCGGGTGTATCTGCGGCAGCGTCCAGGGGAGCGCTTTCCCGCTTGTGCTGCGCAGCTCACTGTGGCGTCCACCACGTCCTCACAGCCTCCGGCGCGTCGCGGAGCTGGCTCTAGAAGTGCCGCAGCAGGGATTCGGTCTCGTCCCAGGGTGCGGCCGAGATTCGCTCCTCCTGGGGCTCACCTCGAAGCAGTACAGAATGGCGTCCGAGGTAACGTCGGGTAGGTCCACCAATCCCGCGGCGCTGACTGCGATCCGTGCCTCTACCTCCTGGGCGATCACGGCGGCGAGCCCCGGCGCCATCGCAAGGGCGGCCTGGTACCCGGCGATCGCGTTCTGCTCCTCGTCATCCACAACAGGAGGGTCGTTGTCGCCCACCCGCGCCTACTGCCGGATCGGATCAGCCTCTAACGGCACGTCGGTGCGGCCCAGCCCCTTGATCACTAGGATCCGCGAACGTGGCGATCATCAACAGTTCAGTGCGGATCGACCGTTCGCCTGAGGCCGTGTTCGACTCGGTCAGCGACCTACGCAGCGAGTTGGAGTGGAACCCCAAAGTCCGCGTGATGGAGAAGATCACCGAGGGTCCGGTCGGCTTGGGGACCCAGTTCAAGGCCAAATGGACCAAGAGCCCGCTCGTCGAGCTGGAGATCACGAGCTTCGACCGGCCACGCGGATGGTCGTACCGCAACGGCGGGGCCATCTCTGTCGTCCTGACGATCTCGCTGGAATCCTTGGACGATGGGTGAGCAACCATGCTGCGGAGCCGCTTCGACGCAACCCCACACGGGCCGATCAGACTGATCTTCCCCCTCCTGCTGGCCAGCCTGCGCCGCGAGGAGGCCCAGAACATGCAGCTGGTCAAGCAGCGGGTCGAGTCCACGGCCTGACCGCTGTGTACCTGCAGGGCCGAAGTTGTTCAAGCCGACAGCGCCTCGATGATGGCGCTCGCATTCTTGGCGTTGCTAGGGCTATCTCACCAGCGCTACGAGAACCAGGGTCGTCCTGGCCAGTCCGAGAACGAAGCCGAACGGCAGCGCGAACCCGAACCAGAACAGCAGCTCGAGAGGAAGGATCGCCAGCGCCATCCACGCCCCGACCTTCGCCTCCTGCCACAACAGCCAGCCGACGGCCACCTCGGCAACGCAGACCACGACAAACGTCACCAACAACGCGACCGGACGTGTCGATCCCGCGTTGGTGGAACGGGCCCTTGCCGTAGGTGGGGAAGCCCAGGAACGTCCACACCTCGCCGTGGCGCGCGGAGTACCACGTTCCGCAAACACCTGGAAGGCCGAACCACAGACCCAACGCGACGCTGAAGCCGCCGGCCACCCTCAGCAACATTCCGACCCGCCTCCGCACCCGTGCGGCAGGCCCACAAGGTGCCCGCGCATGCGCCCAGAATGCCGGACCAGACCAGCCCGGTAACGGCACTTCGGGGTGACTCGGTTTGGGAGTCTGATCGTGTGTACATCGGCGAACGGCTAGCTGAGGCCCTCGATGGTGCGCTGGACGACACCTCAGTGTGGCGGCTGGAGGTGGATCATGCTCGGCGGAAAGTTCGGCTGTTCGTGGAGGTCTTTGCCCTGCCCATGGATGAAGGGCTCGCTGACCCTCGGCGCATCCTGGACCTGAGCGGCGCCTCGGAGGTCCGGATTCTGCTGACCAAGATCAGTAGCGAGTGGGCCACGAGCGGGGAGGCGCCCGTCGCGGTGGCCCTGACCGACCTCGACGCGGTCAACGGGTTCCTCGCCTCGCTCACCTTCTTTACCCCCATGTACGACGGACCGTTCATCAACCTGGAGACCAGGTCCCCGCCTAAGTGGTGGACCTCCGCCCATCATCCATTGGACGGATACGCGCTCTTCAGCGACGACGACCTGGTTGTGTCCTGGCCTGACGAGAGGGGGCCCAACACTCTGCGATGGTTCATGGAATCCCTGGCGACCGACGCTCACGAGGACGGTCACCCGAAGGGTCCTGTCTACGTCATTGAGGGGCTGATCCGTTTCGACGATCTGGATGTCACCGCGGCTGACGGCTCTGTGATAATTCTGGAGGACTTCATCAGAGGCGCTGGCCGAGCGTGGAACGCACTCTCGTCGGGTGACCGGAGGTTGTCCACCGAGGCACAAGCTCAGGCCAACCGGCGGCAGCCGCACTGGAACGAAAGATGCTTCCCCACCAAGCGCACCGACTGACGGGGCGTATCCACGAAACACATGGAATGCCCGGAGCTCTAAGTGGCGAGGGCGCCTTTGTCGGCTCGCTGTACCCCGGGCGGCGCGTCGCACGAGGCAGCCAGCAACGCATCGGCGAACGCCGCTGCCGAGGTGAGCGTATGGAGTCTGCCCCGCGCTACCGCCTCACGAGCGTCGTGCGTGTCGCCGAGCACGTTCGCCTCGAAATCGCCGTGCCGGGCCCGAACCTCCCACGGCTTGTGCCCTGCCCCGCTCAGCTCTCGAAGGACGTCAGCGGCGCCGACAAGCTCGCCCGACGAGCTCGAGTCCCCTCGCGCAGCCGTCCAAACGGCAACGGCCTCCAGCGCGTGCGCCGTGCAGCCCGAGTTGCTGGAGCCGGCGAGGATGGCGACCGCCTCTCGCAGAAACGGCGCGGCTGCGTCGAGGTCGCCGGCGTTGAGCTCAATGACCGCCCGCCCCTCGAAGGCATGCGCAAGCATGCTCTGGGATCCGAGATCGCGGAAACGTCGCTCGGCTTCCACCGCCATTACCGTCGCACTCGCCCGGTCGGCTTCACGCAAGGACGCGTACCAAACGGTCTTTGCCAGGCCGAACGGGTCGTCGAGTGATCGGAACTCGTCCAGGCATACGGTCACGAGCCGGTCGACGGTTGCCAGATCCCCCACTCCCCAGGAACCGTTGATCACCTCTGCTGTCGCCCATGCCGCGTTGAGGCGGTCACCGACCTGCTCGAAGCCGGCAGCCGCGGCCGACCCGAAGTCGACAACGGCTGCCCAGTCGCCCTGGTCAGTCGCGAGGGTGGCCACAGTGAGCTGCGCCTGTGCGACGACGATCGTCGGATGCATTTCGGCGCCTCGGGCGAGCAGATCGACGATCAGAGCGCGCCGCTCACTGGGTAGGCCCACGGGTACGGCAGTCACCAGCCGCAGCGCGCCCGTAAGGTCGCCCTTCTCGGTCGCCCGGTCCATCGCGGCGCGCAGGTTGGTCCGCTCGGGCATGGCCGCTGCAAGGGCGGCGTCCATGCCCGGAGTACGCATGGCCCGCTCGAGCCGCTCGACAAGGCTCATCGCCCAGGCGAGCAACCCATCGCGCCAGGTCTCAGACTCGCCGTGTTCGAACTGACGCTCACGCCCGAACTGACGGAGTGTCTCCAGCAGTTGATGGCGGTCGGGGCCGGAACCGGTCTCTACCGGAACGACCAACGACTTCTCGACCAGCCGGCCGATGCCGTCGATAACATCAAGCATGCCGTGGCCGGTGACCGCTCCGACAGCGTCGAGGGTAAAGCTGTCGGGGAACGTGCTCACTGCCCGGAACAGCTCGCGCTCAGGGGCGCCCAGCATGTCGTAGCTCCACGCCACCACCGCTTCGAGCGTGCGCTGGCGTGAGGGGTCGGTGCGGCTTCCACCGGTCAGCAGCCGGAACCGATCGTCGAGCCGTGCAGCGAGCTCCGCCAGCGACAGTGAGCGAAGCCGCGCCACGGCAAGCTCGATCGCCAGCGGCAGCCCGTCCAACCGCCGGCACACATGTTCGACGAGCTGAAGGTCGGTCGCTTCGGGGTCGAAGCCCGGCACTACGGCGGCGGCCCGGGTGAGGAACAACTGGGTGGCCTCTCCGTCCAATCCCAGGGGCGGGACGCGGAGGGCGAGCTCGCCCCGTACGCCGAGCAGCTCGCGGCTTGTCGCCAAGATCCGGACAGTGGGGCAGGCACGAAGCAGGTGGTCGACGAACTCGGCTACGCCGTCCACGATCTGCTCGCAGTTGTCCAGGACCAGGAGCACGTCGTGGATACGGACCCATTCGGCCACGGTCTCCTGGACCGGACGCCCCGCACGTTCGCGTAGACCGAGCACCGATGCGACCAACGAGGAAACCCGCGACGCCTCCGACAGCGGGGCAAGCTCGACGAGCCAAGCGCCGTCGGGCAGCGACCCCAGGAGGCTGACGGCGGCCTCCAGCGCGAGCCGGGTCTTCCCGCTGCCCCCTGCCCCGGTCAAGGTAACGAGACGATGACTGGCGAGCCCGTCTGTCACCTCGACCAGCTCAACAGCTCGGCCGATGAATTCGTCCGTAGCGACGGGGAGGTTGTTCGGCATCCCCGTAAGCGAGCGCAGCGGGGGGAACGACTCGGCCAGGCCGTCGCCGACCAGCTGCACGATGCGTACTGCCTCGGTCAGATCCTTCAGGCGATGCTCGCCCAGATCGCGCACCTCGTAATCAGGGACGAGCGTGTGTGTCACACCAGTCAGCAGCACCTGCCCCCCGTGCCCGGCCGAGCAGACCCGCGCGGTCACATGCAGGGGCATGCCAAAATAGTCGTCCCCCTTCTGGCGTACATCGCCAGTATGGACGGCCATCCGCACGCGCACCGGACCGTCGTCCGGCCACGGGTGGGCGCTCAGGCGGCGCTGCGCGCCCGCGGCAGCCGCCACCGCGTCACCGGCCGACGCGAACACCGCAAACACCGCATCGCCTTCGAAGCCCAACAAGAAGCCCGAGTGCTCCTCGATCGACGAGCGCAGGATGTCGCGCTGGGCCTCCAGCAGCACGTCGTAGCCCGCACCGAGGGTATGGAGCAACCGAGTGGACCCCTCCACATCGGTGAACAGGAACGAGACCGTGCCGGTCGGGAGATCCACGTCACCCTGACGGACGCCAGAGCTCGAGCTGAATGCCGTCCCCGACCCTGAAGGCCACATGATCTCCGCTGGTGATCTCGGGCATGCGCGCAAGGTACACCGATCGGGCGCGCGACCCTCCGGCGATCGGCACGTCGGTGCGCTGCCCAGACAGACCTGGCAGCCCGTTCCTCCCGAGCCAAGCCAGGTTGGACTCGGCCAAAGGCCTCGGGAGTCAGCCCCAGCGGATCAACCGGCAGAGGGGCACGGACTCTGGAACTGGCTCATGTATACAGGTCCAGCCGATCACTTGTACCCGCGGCTAGCGCCGCCTTGACCGCCGCTGCGTCCATGCGATCGTCAAACGTCCGGGGTGCGGCGTAGCGGCCCATCCGCCGACTGGTGCCGGTCAGCAGCAGCGGCCCCGCCGCGCGTTCGTCCGGCTAGCCGAATCCTGGCACTGCTGGCAGGACTCGGACGTGGCGCGGCCAGGAGGACGCCCTGAAAGCCGAAACCCGGGCCCGGCTGGACTATGACGTTGCCGTCAGCCGCGAAGATATCGACGCAGTCAGCGTCTGGTGCAGTTCGGGTGCTGGCGGAGACGTAGACCTGTCGGCGGCCCGCGAGGGCGCGGCCGGTCGGATCATCGGGGACATCGAGGGCGAGGTGGACGCGCCTGGGTCCATGATCTGGGCACGGGAGCCGAGCGCGGAAGGGGACGAACCGATGCCGGCCAAGGTCGGGTACCTAGTCATCGACAGCACGGAGCCGGACAAGCTCGCCGCGTTCTGGTGCAACCTGTTGTCTGTATCGGTGGCCGAGACGATCGGGGATGGCGACTTCCTCGTACTCTCACCGACCCAGGAAGGCCTGACGGTTGGCTTCCAGCGCGTCACGGAGGCCAAGTCGGGCAAGAACCGGCTGCACCTGGATCTGGTCGTCGAGGACCTAGACGCGGCAACCGCCGAGGTCGAGTCATTGGGCGGCAGATGGCTGGAGCCGGGCCGGACCCGTGAGCTCGAAGGCTTCACCTGGCGGATCATGGCCGACCGCGAGGGCAACGAGTTCGACCTGGATGTCCTGCCCGGCTGACGAATCGGACTCGCCCCGCGGCAGCCTCGACCGGTAGGAGCATTCGCCGTGCCACAGCCTAAGCTCGTTAACGTCCCGGTCAGCGACCACGACGAGGTGTATGCCACCCTCGTGTCGGCGTTCGCGCGTGACCCGGTCGAGCGCTGGCTGTACCCCTCGCCGGAGTCCTACCACCAGCACTTCCCCAGGTTCCTCGCCGCGTTCGGCGGCGAAGCCTTCGTGTCAGGGACCGTCTGGGCCCTGACCGACTTCTCCGCCGTTGCGCTCTGGCTCCCCCCGGGAGCCGAACCCGACGGGGACGCCATCGCCGGCGTCCTCACCGAAAGCGTGGCGGCCGAGCAGCACCCGGACACCTTCGCGGTGCTCGACCAGATGGTTGAGGCTCACCCGACCTACCCCCACTGGTACCTGCCATGGCTCGGCGTCGACGAGCATTCCCAGGGATTGGGACGCGGCGGTCTCTTGCTGTCGGCCTGCCTGGAGATCGTCGACGCGAGTCACCTGCCGGTCTACCTCGAAACCCCGAACCCGCGCACACTGCCGTTCTACCAACGACACGGCTTCGAGATCACCGGCACGGCTCAGGCCGGAGCCTGCCCACCGATCAGCCTCATGCTCAGACCCGCCCAATGACCCCCGTGCCCCAGGGCTGGCCAGCCCCCTATGCCCGAGCCGTCACTCGCAGGGGCGCATATGGTGGAACGGGCAAGGTGGGTATGGCCCTTGGGCTCGCCACTTTGATCATCGCCAGCGTTGAGTTCGTCGTCTTGGTACTCCTCCTCGGAGCCCTTTGACCCTCACCGATTGGGACGTAACGCCGGATGAGTTCAGCCCGGTAACGGCACATAGGTTCGGCTGCAGGTCAGCCGGTGGCGGCGTAGAGGTGCCAGCGGTCGGGGACTCCCTTGAGGTCGTGCTCGCCGACGTCGCTGAAGGTCAGGCCAGAGCCGGCGACCAGGTCTTTGACCGTCTGTGAGATGAGAACTTGGGAGGGCTCGGCCAGGGTCGCGATGCGGGCGCCGATGCTGACGGCGATTCCGCCGATCTTCCCGTCGATCAGCTCGCACTCGCCGGTGTGGATCCCGGCCCTGACCTCGATGCCCAGGGCGCCGACGCGTTCGCAAATCTCCTGCGCGCAGCGGATGGCTCGGGCCGGCCCGTCGAAGGTCGCGTAGAACCCGTCGCCGGCAGTGTCGTTCTCCACCCCCCGCCACTGAGCCAGAACCTCACGGACGAGCGCGTGGTGTTGCTCAACGAGCTCTTTCCACGCTCGGTCGCCCAGGGCGGCCTGCCGCTGGGTGGACCCGACGATGTCGGTGAACAACGCGGTGGTGAGCACCGAGTCCATGCCGACATGCGGGCGAGCGGCGCCAATGAATCTGCGGATGGCCGCATGTATCACCGCGAAGTCATCAAGTTCGAGAGATGGGCCAGGGAACGTGAAGATCTCCGTGCGCGGAATCTGAGCGGCCATAGATCGAGCGAGCGCGAGGTCGTCCGCAGAATCAGGTGTCACGAGCAGGGTGGGCGCCTGGATCGTGGACAAGATGCCGCGCACGTCGGTCTCGTTCCAGATCCGGCTGAGCTCTCTTGCAACGTCGGGGGTGCAGGTGCGGAGGCTGACCTTGGTGAGGAAGCTCCGGTACTCATCGGTTCCCCATACCCCGCCCAAGACGCCAGCGTTCAGCTCGAAGAACTCGCGGGCCCAGCCCGACGTGCCCCAATGCTCCAGAAGTGCCAGATCTCGCTCGACATATTCCGGCCCGACTCCCCACGGGTAGTCGGGCGCCGCTGTCGTCCTTGGGGTGGGGTAGATCCACACCAGCGAATGCACCCGATCCGGGTGCGTAGCGGCCAGGAGCGCGTTCACTGCACCGGACTCCAGGAACCCGCCAAGAACCACTCGGTCGATTCCCTGAACGTCTAGCACGGCGATCACGTCCTCGACCTGCGTCTCCAGGTTCCCCGGAGCCACGTTTCGACTGGAAAGGCCGATACCCCGTCTGTCGTAGATGGTCACCCGGGCGAAGCCAGCCAAGCCCTCGTGCCACGCCCGTTCGGGCGGTGAGTCCCAGAACTGGTCAACGGCAGCCCAGCCCTCCGTCTGCCAGAAGACCTCGATCGGCCCCGTCCCGAAGCTCTGGTAGGCCAGGTACGTGCCATCCACTGCACGCACCAACTGCACCTCAGTTCGCCGCACGCTCTCTCCACCTGCAGGAAGCCGACGATCTCCAGCGGCGACGGCAGCCCAGCCACTCCTCGCTTCGCCTCTCGGGCACATACTGCCGCGTCAGGGGCGACAGAACGAAGCCTCTGTGTGTCAAGCGACGTCGGTTGTAGCCTGCTGGTGGAGCCCGGGAAGTGACTTATCCGAAGTGTTGGCCATGGGGATCAGGTCAGCCGCGCTGGATCTTGTAGACGCCCCCACTTGTCCTCCCGGGCTCCGCTGTGTGTCCGCGACGAGGGTTGCGTAGACCAGGTCGGCGAGGTGGCGTTTGAGGGCGCGGCGGGCTTCGCCGTTGGTCTTGCCCTCGGCGATCTTCTTGGCGTAGTAGTCGCGGCCGGGGCCGGGGTGGCGTTGCTGGGTGATCGCCACGCCGTGCAGGGCGGAGTTCAGCTGTCGGTTCCCGCGTCGGGACAGCCGGTGTCGCTGGATCTGCCCGGAGGAGGCTTCGATGGGGGCGACGCCGGCGTAGGAGGCGTAGTGGGCCCGGTCGGTGAAGCGGGTGATCGGGCCGGTGTGGCCCAAGATCCGGGCCGCGGTGATCACCCCGATGCCCTGGATCTGAGTCAACGTGGTGCCACTGGCGGTCACCGCATCGGTGATGCGCTGGTGGTTGGCGGCCAGCTTGGCGTCCAGGCCCTTGACGTCGTCGAGCAGGTCGCGGGCCAGGTCCTTGCGGATCACGTCCACGTCGGTGGTGGGTCGGATCCGGCGCAGCAACGCAGTCGCGGTCGATGCGGAGAGTCGTGTGTCCGCACCGCCTTCGACGAGCTCGGCGAGCAGACCGTGCAGGCGGGTCACGGCCTGGGTGCGGGCCGCGGTCAGCTGGTGGCGGCGGTCCCACAACAGGCGCATTCCACGCGACGGGTCCTCGACCTGCACCCGGGCCAGGGTCGGGTGGTGCAACGCGGCCAGGGCGACCGCGGTCGCATCATGGGCATCGGTCTTACGACCCGAGCGGCCCGATAGGACCCGGACCCGGGTCGACAGCGACGGCGGAACGTCCCGCACCTGCTCGCCGCGGGCCACCAGCTGCTGGGCCAACAACCGGCCGACCCCGGCCGCGCCCTCCACCGCCCAGACCCGATCCGGCCACCGAGCTGCGAAGGCGAGCAGCCGATCGACTTGGCGGCGGCTGGAGGTCACCCGAACCGAGGTGACGACCGTTCCGTCCGCGTTGATCGCCACCGCCGTGTGTGACCCCTTGTGCGGGTCGATCCCGATGATCTGCACTGACTGCTCCTACCGCTGGATCCAATGGGGAACCCGCAGCAGACAGTCCCGGTGGGAGTGGCCAAGCCTCTGTTGAGTCATGCCGCGGTCGACACCGCCGGGCGACAGTTCGTTCACAGGCCAGCAAGGCAGGCACTTCGCGAGTCAACCCAGCGACGCCACGGACGCTACGACCACACAAGCCCAACGCCCACCGCAGTCCACCACCGGGCACTTCTGTGCATTCAGGAACTGGGCTCCGCGATCTGCAGTAGGAACGCATCGAGGACCGCCGGCGCTGTGTCGAGCTGACAGAGGTCTCCGGCGACGGCGGGCGTCGCATTGAGTCCTCCGCCCGAGCCCAGCCGAAAGATCACGATTGGCTGTCCGTCTCGAACCCGGTACTCGGCTTGGACGGACCTTCCGGAGTCGGCCCGGCTCGTCAGGTCGAGGATATCCAGCCGCCACGGATGAATCGCAATGGACGACTCCCATCGAGGTCTGGCGCTGTCCAAGAGCATCAGGTAGGCGCGACCGGCGTCGGTCGTGGCCGCCTCCGTGAACCTTGCGATCGCGTCGTCCCACGTCACGACAGCTTCGTCCATGGGGCAGATCCTGCCGGATCGGAACAGCACCAGAACGGCACCTATGTGCGGGTCCGCCTGATCGCCTGTTCTATGGGATCAGCGGCCAGCCTGGGGGACACTGCGCGGCGGGGTTTGTGCGCCGCTGATTCGCCAGCCACGCCTTGGTGCAGCCCACCGTCTTGGTCCAGTGCAGTCCGGTCAGCGAGCAGGGTTGCCCGACCACGCAGGTCCCGGGCGGGGCCTTACTCGCCTTGGTCGCCGTGTGAGGGACCGCGGGCTTGACGACAGTGTGCGTCGGCCTGGGCGTGGAGATGACCTTGGGGATCGGCCGCGGAGTCGCGGTGAGCTTGGTCCCCAAGACCGCGACCGTGGGGCGGGGGCTCGCGGCGGTCGCGGTCGTGTGTGCCTGCCCGGCCGGGGAGGACGGCGCAGAGCAGGCAACAAGCAGGCTCGCGGCAGCGATCAGGTTCAGCAGCTTCATCGTTTCCCTCGTACGGCGACGCTAGCGACGCGCGTGGACCCCGTCCAGGGACGGGCCCTCACGCCGCCCGGCATAGTCGCGCTTCCTCACTCCCTGTGCCTGGGGAGTCACAGCCAAACGGCGGTGAAGCGATCGAGCCGGATCGGATCAGCCCTGTAACGGCACATCGGTGCGCGTGCGCCCAGGGTGGGATTTGGCGGCGCATGATGGATCGCGTGGAAGACCTGCGCGAGGTCTGGGCTGGCCAAGCCGATGACGTGAGCTGGAAGGTTTTGGCTGGTCGTGGCGACCGCGGTGAGATGTTCTCTTTCGTCCAGCGGCAGCGGGGCTCGTCCACAGCCACGTCCGGGATGGGCGGCCCCGCGCTCTACCCAGGCCAGAAGGTCAACTCGTGGGTCGGTCGGGCCACAGGTCTTCCGGGATTCATCCTTGTCCGAACCGCGCCGGAGGTTCGGCGAGTGCGGGTGGTATTCGCTCGGGGCGGCCCGATGGGTTTGCAGCTATCGCCGGTGATCGATGAGTTCGGACTCCGATTCGCCGCGTCTCCGTTGCCCGACGACGACCACATCGTCGACCTACAGCTCGACGTGGACGCCAGCCCATAGCGTCCGGTTCCGAACCGAACGGCACGTAGGTGTTCTGCCCCGACAGGTTGGGGACGTTGCGGTCACTCGTGGGCTAGGTCTCGGGGCAGGTTGTCTGCTGCACACGCGATGGCATCGACTAAGCGGTCGGTGTCGAGTAGGACCGGGACCGGCTCACCAGCCTCGTAAGGACGGGCGCTGATCGTCCATCGGCCACCGCCAGGCCGAACCTCGATGCACGGACAGTCATTCGTCTGGGGCCACCTAGAGCAGCTGAAGCAGAGCCGCGCCATGCTCTGAAACGGGATCAGCCTGCTCAGGCGAGGGTGCGACGCGGCGGCCAGAGCAACCTGCAACAAGGCGACGTCGGCCCAATCCGACCCATCGCGCAGGCCAGCCAGCAACCCCCGCCATTCCTCATCCGGGGTCCGCTCAGGCTGTCCGGCGGTCCCCGTCATCCGAGCATGATCGCACCTGGAGAGGCGCACGGAATGCTGGATCGGACGCCTGGCAGGGCGAACAGAACCGGGCACATCGGTGCGCGCGGGACGCGCATATCGATCTCGCAAGTCGCCGAGGTCCCCGCAACGGCGGAAGGCCCGTCCCCCAATGGGGCGGGCCTCCGTCATTCCGTCGGGCGTTCGTTCATGGCCACCGCGTCGATGCAAGTTGCGGTGCATCCAGACGGCCCAACACGGACCCGACAGGCCTTTCCGCGCCTCCCGGTAACCGCAACCTCAGTGTCCAGCAAGTTCCGTGGCCGGGTTAGGGCCGAAGGTCCTCTGCTCGGGAGCCTGGCAGTGCCAGGCCGGCCTGACCGTGACGCGCCCACGAACGGCACGTCGGTGCGGTCAACGTTGATCGGCAGTCACGCCACTCCCTGCGCGGCCGCGAGGACTGCCACCCTCGCATCCCCGTCCGCTCCTAGCGAGAAGTTGATTCCCATGGTGGTGAGCATGCGGGTCATACCCGGGCCCATGTGCTCAGCAACGACGACGTCAACATGGTGATCGGTCAGGAACCGTGCCACACGGGCGTGATGTGCACCCTCGGTCCCTTCGTCGTGTAGGACGTCCCAGCCCACCTCGTACTCCCGCCAGTCGGTCACATCCCCACCGGAGGCAGTCGCCACGGCCACCCGCTGTGCCCGGCCCCAACCCGGGGCGATCAGCCCGGCACGGTCCACCGGAATACACACGATCATGACCAGTCCCTTCGGTTCACCGGGTCTACCGAGCCGAACCTAATGCCGGTTCTGGTGCTGTGGACAACTTCGGATCCTGAGGTCCTGGTCATCCTCCGGGGAGGTCCGCCAGGTCCGATCAGTCCACCGTCCCGGATCGTGCACCGCCTAGCCGTGAAAGCCGCATCGACCACGCGGTCTGCTGCCACCCCCTGCGCCACTCCTCCATCACCGCCGCCCTGGACGCCGGTGTCCCGCTCCGGGACGTCCAGATCGCGGCCCGGCACCCCGACCCACGCGCATGTGCGGCTCGGGTGGCCCGTGCGGGAGCGCAAGTCGCCCACGATCCTGGCTGCCGCGCTCTGGAGCCGTCCACGGAAGAGAGCACGGACGCCGGGTCCTCGCCGACGATGCCGTCGCCGCGGTTGTTCTGTAGCTCACCGGTGAGCGGACCGCGGACGCGCTCGGCGACCGGTCGTGACCGCCGCGGCGGTGACCCGGCTACGAGGTCACCGCCGAGATCGCGACCAGTTACGCCTGCGAGCTCGCGGAGTCATGAGCTTTCCCTCACCCTGTTGGGACGTGCTGAGAGCGTGGCCCTTCGTGCAGATGCCTAAGGAAGGGTCTGGTGCCGGACCAGAGCCCCTGGGCCGATCATCAGTACCCGCCTTGATGGGCATCATTGCTTGGTGAACGAGCGCGCAGTAAGCCTGGGCGCGCGCTTGGCGGTCGCCTTGGCCGATGTCATCGCTGCAGCCCTCAAGGCGGCCGACGACGTTGTTGGGGTGATAGGCGTGTACGTCGTGCCCAGGCCGATGATCGAGCGGAGCTGCGCGATCTGCGTTGCGTTGATCATTCCGATGCCGCCGAACACGTAGGCGGTGGCGATCGCGCCAGAGGTTGCGTGCAGGTAGTACGGCACCGCGGTGGTGGTGGTCAGCGACGCGGGGGTGAGCAGCACCGGTGCGTTGATAGAGCCGGCGAAGGCCCCTCCGCTCAGCGCGTCAGGGAAGTACTGGCCGCTGGCCAGCGTGACCGCTGGGACGGCCCCGAAGTGGACCTCGGCAACGAGTTCGGAAGTCTCGTACCGGTCCGCACCGACCAGGGAGATCTTGTCCGGGTTGGTGTAGGCCCTGTCTGCGAGCCCGCCGACGGTGGTCACGTATACCTTGTTCGCCGGATCGGGGTGGCCGGCGATGTCGGCGGCGATGTACGCCTGGGCGGCCGGGGTCAGCGTCGCTCCCGCTGTCAACAGCACGGCCCCGCCGGGCGGGTTGGAACCGATCCAGTACGAGCCGGCCGCAGCGCCGGCGGACAACCCGTCCGGGAAGTCCGTGCCGGTGGCCAGCAGCAGCTCCTGTGGGCCGTTGGCGCCCTGCCCGAGGAACTGGGCGATCCTCAGCGAGGTCTCTTCGCGGTTCAGCCCGGCGAACCGGGTGACGGTGTACCCGGCGGCGACTAGCGCGTTCTCGATGCCCTGGCTGATCGAACCGGTGCCGCCCAGCACGTACACCTGCTTCGCGGCCGGCTTGAGAACCCGGGCCATCTCCGCGGTCACCGCCGGGATCGGCCCGGCCAACGTACCCGGGGTCAACAGCAGCGGCCCGTGCACCTTAACCGCCAGCGGCCCGCCGCTCAGCGCGTCCGGGAAGTGCAGCGAGTCGGCCAGCACCACCGCATCCGCTGTGTGATCGACCGGGAACGAGGCGTGCGACACCGCGATCGCGGTCCCCTCCCGGTTCGGCCCGGACGTCCGGATCACCTGGTCGGGGCTGGTCGGCAAGGGCTGCCAGGACACCTCCGTCGGTTTCCCGGTGTTGCGGCAGTTGCCCACTACATTGTCCAGTGTCGGCAGCGAGCCGAACGTGACGCCGACCTCGAAGACGTTTGGGCCCAAGCTGTACAGCAGTTTCGTGCCGTCGGGAGACCAGCGCAGGTCGCCCGCCGCCTGCCCGAGCCCGCCAGGCCCGGCCTGGGCGATGCCGGTGCCGTCGGTGTTCATCGTGTACAGGGTGGTCGCGCCCTGGTCGAGGAAGGCGATCTTCGTTCCGTCGGGGGAGAGCCGTGGCATCTGTGCGCCGGTCAGCGCGGTCCCGGCACCGAGGCTGACAGCTGTGTTGGCCCCCGATGCCAGGAAGTAGATGGACGACGACCCGGTGGCGTCGTCGTGCTCGAAGACTATGTCGCCGGTGACTGACGCGTCTGGTCGGCGGTTGTTGCCAGCCGGCTGCGGGAGCTCAACGGGCGGGTCCGAGCCCGCAGCCTGGATGCTGTTCACCCGTGAAGTGGCGGTCGCGGTCGTCGTTCGGGTGAAGTAGATGTTGTAGCTGTGCGCGCTGAAGGTCTCGTCGCTGTCAACGAAGCCCGACGTGTTCGAGAAGTTGGTGTCCCACCATGGGTACGCACTGGTGTCCTCGCTGAGGAACACGGTGGTCGCAGTGCCGCTCGGCGGCCAGTACGTGGACGAGCCGGAAGCCTGGTGCACCATCTCCGACCCGTCATGGGACCACTGAACGCCACCGAGGTAGGAGCCCCAAGGCCAGGTGTGGAATGTCGCCAACGATGGCGGGTGGGAATCCGTGACCCAGCCCGACTGTCCGCCGACCGCCAGGGTGCACGTGTAGGCGATCGGCCCATTGCCGAACGTCGGGACAGCCACCGTCACCGCGGGTCTCGCACCGGCCCGCGCTTCAGCACCCGCCGACATGGCCGGCGCAGTACTCGTGACCGCGGCTGGCGCGAGCAGCACGCCGGCCATCACAACCACACGAACGACTGAACGGTTCACAGCGTCACCTCATCTTCTTCCGAGGTGCCGCGCCCCCCACGGCGGAACGAAGAGAGTGTGAACCCTTCCCAACCCTGCCGCCACCGGTTTCGCCCGACTGCCCAGGCCGAAGTCGCGCGCCTCCTGGGCCTCGGCGCTCTGCGTGCTGTCAACCGATGTCTGCCTGTCTCAGCGCGTCGGGCTCACCGCTTCCCAATCGCCCGAGTCGGTCCCAGCCACCACTAGTTGGGGGTAGGAGCCGTCTGCATGGACGCTCCAGAGCGAACTCACACCCTTGGCGTCTGTCCTCGAGAACAGCATCCGGTCACCCTCGGGTGAGAACGTGATGACTCTGAGTGCGTCGGCCCCGCCCTTACCGGCCAGCGACGTCACCGTTCCACGGGCCACGTCGACCACGCGGAGTTCGGTCGCGGGGCCCATATCCGTCGTCCCTACGCCTGTCGCAGAGTCGAAGGCGATCCGATCACCCGTTGGCGACCACACGGGGTTCTCGGCACCAGTGGGGATCAGCACCCGAGGGTTGGAACCATCAGCAGCCGCGACGACCAGCGAGGAGTCGCTGTCGCGGGAGATGTAGGCGACGTGAGCTCCGTCGGGCGAGTGCGTGACCTTCCACTGCCATCGAGGGTCGTCCGCCGGTAGACGCAGGGGCGTGGAACCGTCGACGGGTATCTCCACGCCGAAGGGGACCTCCAGCGACGAACCGTCAGGCGACCACACTGGGTCGAAATCGCCCGGCGCCATGAGCCCATCCGGCAGGCTGAGGCGCGCCTGCCGCGCGCCGTCGAGCCCGTAGATGCCGATCGCTCGACCCAGGTCGACCCAGGTGGCAACCCGGGTGGAGTCGGGCGACCACGAGATGAGCCAGCCACTGCCGGGGAACGACGCGACGAGGCGGCCCGACGCGTCGCTGATGTTGACGGTCCCCTGACACGAGCCGCCACCACCGGCCTTCGCCCCCCTGTAGGCGAGGTACCGCCCGTCGGGTGACCAGATGGATCCGTCTACCCGGTACTGGCCGCACGCCGCGTCACCGTCGGGAACGCCGTCCGCGATCCGGACCGGGTTCCTGCCGTCCCAGTCGGCCAGGTAGATGTCTCCGTTGAGCCCGTACGCGAGGCGGCCCAAGCTCGCATGTGGGTGCGTCGCGGGCAGTGGCGCCGAAGACGGACGCCGATGGCTCGCCACGCCCACTCCCAGTGCCAAGGTCACGACCACCACCGCCGCCACCGCCGTGATGCGGCGGTGGCGGGAGCGCCGGGCCCGGCGCAGGACTGCGTCCGGGTCCAGGGCCGGGGCGGGTGGGTTCCGACCGGCCCGATCGAAGAGGTCCTGCAGGTCCGCGGTCATGACCGGTCCTCCGTCCCGGGAGCGAACGTCGTGGCGGGATCGAGAGGTTCCGTTCGCATCGCGAGGTCACCCGAAACGCCAAGATGGGCTCGCAGGGTCTCGGTGCCACGGGAGAGGCGGCTCTTCACGGTGCCAACCGGAATGCCCATGACCCGGGCGATCTCCTCGATCGACAGGTCATCGGTGAACCTGAGCACCAAGACGGCGCGCTGGCCCGCCGGGAGGGCGGCCAGCCCTGCCATGAGCGGCCCGTCGCGTTCATCGACAGCGGCGATGGCGCGCTCGCTGCCGGAGTCGATCAAGTCAGGGACAGTCCCCACAGGCCACTCCCGCCGCCACGGGCGGCGCCGGGCGTCCACGTGCTTGCCGACCAGGACCCGGTTGGCATACGCATCCACCTGTCCGCCACGGACAATCCGCGACCACCTTGGGTACATCGCCACCAGGACGTCCTGCACCAGGTCGTCAGCCGCGGACCAGTCACCGCACAACAGGAACGCCTTGCGGCGCAGCGCCGAGGCCCGAACGAGCATCCACTCGCGGAAGCCGGCATCGCCAGGAGCCGGACCACCCCAGACGGACTGCGCCGCGTCGACCATGATCGTGCCCCATCCCGGGTCGCCCGTTTCCGGCCCTCACGCACTAATCGTCACGAGGAGGCAAGAACGTTCCATCGTCCCTGGAAATCCGTCGCCAAGCCAACGGGGATCCCCTCGATGGAACCCGCTCAGAACGCCGGGTTCTGGGGCGGGAGGTGAGCGGCTCGCCTTCACCTGCGTCGCGTACCAGCCCTCGAAGTTCCCCAAAGCCGCGGTCGGCGACGGTTGAGGCGCAGACGGGCCGCGCCCGTTCCGACGATGCCGGGTCGGTTGCGGCCCAGCCAGGGCCGGCCGCGCACTGACCCGGCGGTCAGCGGGCCGAAAGACCGGAACCCTTGACGCGACCCCCAGCCCGCGCTGGGATGTGCACCATCGGGGACCGGCTCGGCGCACGGAGCTTACGGCGCGAGGGGCGCATTCGTAGGCCCGACGGCGGCGACCAGACGAGCGGGGTTCAGCCATGACGACAGTCCCGTCGATGCTCAACTTCCGCCGCCGGGCGTTCGTCGGCGCTGCGGCCCTGTCCGTGGCAGCCGCCGGCCTCGCCGCTGGTGCGACCCCCTCGAGTGCCGGGGTCCAGACGGTGGGCTTCACGGTCGGGACCAGCGGCCCGGCCTTCACGTCCACCTCGATTCGGGCCGACTTCACCCTGACCAACCCCTCGGCCAACACCGGGGCGGTCGCCGCGTTCAGCATCGTCGTGCCCCCAGGCGTCGGCGTAGTCCGTGGGGCAGGGGTCACTGGGCCGGGCAACTGGCGCGAGTCGGTGCTGGCGTGCGGAAGCGTCGCTCGCTGCTCGTCCGTCGTGCTGGTGTACGCCACACTGCCGCTGAGCACGTCGGTCCTCAGGCCAGGTAACTCCCTCACCTCCTCGATCGCCTTCACCACGCCAGCAAGGACCGGGCCGATCGTCTTCAGGATGATCGGGATCGGGAACGGCATCTTCACGACGACAGACACGCCCACCATCAACGTCATCTCTGGCGACGCGGCTGCCTTCGCGCTCAACGACCCCGCCCTGGCCACAGCGACGCCGTCCAACAGCACGGTGGCTGGGCAGTCGCAGGTGTTCACGCTGCAGGCGCAGAACACGGGCGGCTCGAACGTCCCGTACGGACCTGCACAGGTTCGAGTCGAGCTGGGTGCCGACGACCCCCACCCGGCGACCCTCCAGCTCGGCGTCGGGAACCCGCCGGTATACGGCTCCACGTTCCCGTTCGCATCCCTGCCGAACCCGGTCTCCGGCGAGACCAAGTACGCCGTGCTGCTCCCCGTGCCCGCGTCCGCCAGCGGGTTGTACAACCTGAAGATCACGTTCTTCACCGCCGCCTCGCCCACCAGCGTGTCGGTGAACGACATCGTCAAGCCTGCCGTCAACGGCAATCTCAGCGGGTTCTCGGTGCTCGCGAGCACCCCGACGGCCGTCGTACTGGACTCCATCAAGGACGGGAGCACGACGCCCCCGCTGCCGAGGCCGGTGGCCGGCAAGTCGCTGGTCGCGTCGTTCCATTTGACCGACGCGTACAACAACCCGACGACGCTGCACGCGAGCAGCGTCGCCCTGGGCGCCCCCGGTCCCGGCACGCTCGGCACCCAGTCGGTCGTCGACAGCAACCCCGGCGCGAACCCACCGACCCTGGGGACGGTCACCACGAGCTACAGCGTGCCGACCCAACCGATCGGCTTCACGCTCACCCTGTCGAACCCGACCGCGACGTCCAGCCCCTTCCAGTCGGGGATCGACGGGAGCGGCCAGACGGCGCTGCTGACCCCATTTGTGTCGGGCGGCTTCTCCACCCCGGCATGCGCGCTGTCCCCGACCGACCCGGTCTGCTCGACCGCCAACCTGCCCAACGGCGCCGACGGCCAGGTCAACCTCATCCAGCAGCTGTGTGACAGCACCGACAACATCCCTGTCTGCGCGACAAACCCGAGCCAGCCGGTGATCACCTCGGTGCTGGGCGACTTCACCGACGGTAAGGGGGGGAACCTGTACACACGCAGCGCCCCGGCGTCGATGACGATCGTGTGCCTGGCAGCCGTCTGCCACGACCCGGACGGAGACTCTCTCAGCGACTCCGACACGGCCGAGGAGATCGCCGAGATCATCGCCGCCTACCCCGGGCACGCCAAGACGTCGCTGGTCCCGGTGGAGGGCCCGGGCCCGGTCTGGGAGCAGCTGGCGCCGTGCCTGACACC
Source organism: uncultured Actinomycetota bacterium (assembly GCA_963711005.1). Taxonomy (GTDB): domain Bacteria; phylum Actinomycetota; class Actinomycetes; order Prado026; family Prado026; genus CAVQCJ01. Next base: position 961,053 of record CAVQCJ010000002.1, read on the forward strand.
GATCGAGGGCAGCCCGGTCATCCCGTCGACCACGCAGTACTGCTCCGACCACAGCTCGTACTCGTTCGACGAGGCGGGCAACCTGTCCTTCACCATCTACTACCTGACCGACCCGAAGGGCGGCCCGTGACGGCGCCGACGCCGACGGCTCAGTCGCCCACGTAGCCCTGACGGTCCAGGTCTTCGCGGCCCCGCTGTTCGAGCTGCTCGGCGGCTGGGTCGCCTTGCGCCCGGGCCACCGCGGCGGTCTCCACCAGTACCGCACCCAGATCCCACTGCCCCTCCTCGGTGCACAGCTCGAGCGCCCTTCCGAGTGCCTCCCTCGCCTCGTCGAGACGGCCGAGCCCGAGCAGAGCACGCCCGCGGTGGCGGTGCAGGGCACGGACGGCGACGGCGACGTCGAGCGCGACGGCTCGGGGCATCGCCTCGTCGGCCTGGTCCAGTGCGAGCTGCCAGTCCTGGCGTGCCAGGCTCACCTCGACCAGCGCAGCGTCGGTCTCGACCACCTCGGCCCCCAGCCCGAGAAGCGCGAGCTCCGTCCGCGCTCGCAACAGCAACTCCAGGCCCTCCTCCTGGCGACCGCCGCGGACCGCGGCCTGACCGAGCTCGCGGCGGGCAGCCCCGGCCCACTCGCCGCTGCCCACGGCCTGGAAGATCGGCAGCACCCGACCCAGCACCTGCTCGGCCTCCGCGAGGCGCCCCTGGTGGATCAGCAGGTCGCCGACGTTGTAGTCCGCGGTGGCCGCCCCGATCACATCACCCGCGCGTGTGAAGGTCTCCTTCGCCTGCGCGTAAAGGGCGGCAGCCTCCTCGACGTCACCCTCGACGGCCGCGGCGAAGCCCAGGTGGTTCAGTGACCGGGCCTGGCGGTAGGTGTCGCCCAGCGACCGAAACAGCTCGAGCGCCATCGTGCCGTAGGGCCTTGGTGGTCTGCGGCCCATGTACAGGTGGGCCAGGAACAGCACTTCGTACGCCTCGGCCAGAGCAGCCGTGTCACCGGAGGCGACGGCGTCCTCCTCGGCGCGGGTGGCCCAGAGCACACCATCGCGGGACCTGCCCTGCTTGAGCCGGCACCACGCGTACCAGACCTCGAGCTGGGAGCGCCGCCCGACCAGGTCTGCACCCGGCTCGTCGACGTCCAGAAGCCGCAGGCCGCGGTTGATCGCCCTGACTGCTTGGGACACCCGGTCCATCCGATGGTCGACGAGCGCCTCCTTACGCAGCAGGTCTGCCACCGCCAGCCGGTCCTGCGGCACTAGCCGGCGGGCTGCGCGAAGGCTGGCCAGCGCGTCGTCGAACGTCCCGACGCTGGTCTGCGCGTCACCCAACGCCTCCAGCACCTGCGCCCGCTCCCGTGGGTCGAGCGACGGCAGGCGCCGGGACACGTCCACGGCTCGCCGGTAGAACTGTGCAGCCTCGACCAGCGCAAACTTGTCCCTCGCCCGGTCCCCGGCGACCCGGGAGTAGTACCAGGCCTTGTCGGGGCGGTCTGCGTGGAGGAAGTGCAAAGACAACAGCTCCGACACGTCGTCCGGGTCAGGTGTCGTCGTCTCCAGGTGCTCGCCCACCCGTCCGTGCAGCTCCTGACGCCGCCGGTAAGGCAACCCCTCGTACGCCGCGTCGCGGACCAGAGCGTGCTCGAAGCGGTACCGGCCATGACCGGTGGCATGCAGGAAGGTGCCCATCCGGGCGAGCGCGGCGCGGCTGGTCGGGAGTGCGTGACCTCGTAGGACAGCACGCAGATCGGCCTCGTGGAACTGCACCCCGAGCACGGACGCGTAACGCAGCACCGTCCGCTCGTCGGGCGGGAGCCGATCGATCTGACTGTCGATGAAGGCCTCTACCGAATCGGGCAGGGCCTCGATCGGCGCGCCGCTGTTCGCGGCCAGCAGCAGCCCGCGGAGGAAGAAGGGGTTGCCGCCGGCTCGCTCGGCGAGGGCCGCCATCTCGTGCGGTCGCAGCAGTGAGTCACCCAGTGCCCCGGCGGCAAGGTCGATCGACTGTGCGGCGTCCAGCGGAGCAAGCCTCAGCGAGAGGAGGTCCGGTGACGCGGTCGGGACGAAGCCGGTCTGCTGGTCGCGTCGCGTCACGAGCAGCACCCATGGCCGGTCTGGCACCTCCCGAGCCAGCCGGGTGAGCAGCTCCGAGGACGCCTCGTCCATGAGGTGCACATCGTCGAGCACGATCATCGTCGTCCCCGACAGCAGCACCGACATCAGCCGGGTGGTGACGTCGACGAGACGGTCCTTGCGGAAGCGCTCGTCGAGGCGCGCCGTCTCGGCCGTGGGCTCCAGCTCGACGTCCAGGACCGCTGCGACAAGCGGGAGCCACGGCAACAGAGCCGGATCGGTGACCCGTGCCCGCTCCGACAGACACTCGACGACGGCATGGGCGTCCGCGCCCGACGCGACACCCAGGACAGCGCGCAGGAGCCGACGGAAGGGGTGGTACGGGGTCGACGACTCGTACTCGTCACAGGCCGAGGCGACCACGGCGACGTCCGCCCTGCTGGCTGTCAGCTCGGCGACGAGCCTCGACTTGCCGATGCCGGGCTCGCCGACGAGCTCGACCATGCGTCCGCGACCGTCGCGGGCACTGTCCAGCGCCTGGGCCAGCGCGGCCAGCTCCCGCTCGCGGCCGACCAACCGCGTCAGGGCTGCTCCGTCGCTCCGCTCCCCCAGCACCCGTCCGACGCTGGCGGCGCTCACCGGCGCGGCCTTGCCCTTCACCAGGAACGGAGCCAGCGGCTCGACGTCGAACACGGTTCGCGACCGGTCGAGCACCTCAGTCGTCGCCAGCACCTGGCCCGGCGTCGCGTGACCCATCACCCGGGCAGCGAGGTTGACCGGGTCCCCCTTGACGCTGTAGGTCCGGCGGAACGGGGGGCCGAAGTCGCCGGAGAACACCTGCCCGCGGTTGACCCCGATCCGTAACGGCAGCACACCGACCCGGTCCATGATTCGCCGGACCGCGCGCAGCATCCGCTCCTCGTCGTGGTCGGCGCTGCGCGGGGCCCCAGCGGTGAGCATGATCTTCCCCCCGTCGCGGTCGATGTCGGTCTCGAAGAAGGTCACCCCGTAGTAGGCGCTCGCTTCCTGGACGTTGCGCACCATCTCGTCCAGTGCCGTCGCGAGCGCGCCGGGACCCTGCTCTGCGAGCAGGGCGTCCGTCCCCGAGAAGCGCACGAACGCGACAGCGATCTGCCGGTGCTCGGCGTCGCCAGCGGCCTGAAGCAAGTGCTCGCGGATGGCGACCGGCAGCGTCGAGCCGAGGTCCAGGCCGGCGGACGATGGTCGTCCGACGACGACGAGGTCGTCCAGCTGTGGCTGCCTCGCGAGCAGCAGCCCGTCCCCCTTGGGAGCACCCACGAGCGAGCGCCGCAGCATTGCCGCGGTTGCTGGGCTGATCACGATCTCGCCGGCGGCGGCCAGCGCCTCGAGCTCGGCACACGTGCTTGCTGCCGGTCCGCTGACGAGCAGCTCACGGTGGACCGCCGGATCCCCGACCAGGAAGAAGTGGAACGTCCCGCTATGGATCCCCACCGACATGCGAAGCGAGACCCGACCCGCGGTGGTGTTCAAGGTGCCGATTCGGCGCATCCGCGTGCGCATGCGGTATGCCGCGCGACACGCTCGCGCCGCGTGGTCCGGCCCGTCGAACAGCAGCAGGATGGCGTCCCCGCCCCACTTGACCAGGCCGGCGCCGTCCAGGTACGCCACCACGAGCAGCTGCGCGAAGGTGGCGTTCAGGAGGTCGCTGAGCTCCTCCGCGCCGACCTTGCCCTTGAGGGCCAGCCGCTCGGTCAGCATCGTGAAGCCGGAGATGTCTACGAATGCCAGCGACCCCTCCACCTGACGGACCGTCGCATCAGGGGTCTCCCGCAGCCAGTCGACGACCAGACGGGGGACATACGGCTCGAGGCCCGCGGCCCTGCCGCCCTGCAGCGCAGGGCGCCGCTCGAGCACCGGCCCGGGACGGAGCACGTCCTGGCCGCCGACCGAGCCGCCCCTGGAGTGGTCCACCCGACCATGATGCCCGTGCGACCCGCGAGCGGGTCAGGCTTCGCCCACGCGCCCGGTCGGCACGTGCCGCCCTGAGTGGCAGTCGAACTCACCAGGTGTCACGGCCTGGCCATCCGGCGCCAGCCTGGAACCGTCTACGGCTTGCCGTTGCCCTGGCGGGTGAGGAGGTCTGCTAGCTGCCCGTCCAGACGCGGGAGACTGGGACAGGTTCCTTTTCGTCTCCACATGGCCCGTCGAGTCCACTCGTGCCAGGGTTGGCTGTCGATGGACCCGAGTCTCGGTGGAGGGGACGACCATGACCGACCTGGCGATGCCGACCAGCTGGCCCGCCAACGACCCGGGCACGTACCGCCGGCTGCCCGACAAGTCGACCCCCCTGTCCCCTGGGCGCGCCGAGCAGCTGCTCGCGGAAGAGTGGGACCGGTTCACCTCGTCGACGGCTGCCTCCGGCGAGCACAACATGCAGGCCCGCCGGACGCTGCCGCTCGGCGTCACCTCGTCGTTCCAGCACTGGGACCCCTACCCCATCTCGATCAAGGCTGCCAAGGGTGCCTGGCTCACCGACGTCGACGGCCAGCAGCTGCTCGACCTGTCCATGGGCTTCGGCGCGATGCTGGTGGGCCACCTGAATCCGGTCGTCGTCGACCATGTCGAACGTGCGCTGCACGAGACCGGCACTCTGTTCGTGACGCCGTCGCCGCAGGCAACCGACGTGGGCGAGCGCTTCTGCCGTCGCTTCGGGCTGGACATGATCCGGTTCACCAACTCAGGTACCGAGTCGCTGATGTACGCGATCCGTGCCGCCCGTGCGTACACACGCCGCAAGGCGATCGTGAAGATCGAGGGCGGGTACCACGGTGGCTACGACGCACTTCAGGTTTCGGTGAAGCCGGCCCTCAAGGACATCGGCCCCGCCGACGCTCCGGTCGGCGACGTGCCGTTCGACGTCGAGGCAGGCACGGTTCACGTTGTCGCCTACAACGACCTGCCGATGCTCCAGCGCACGTTGGCTCAGCACGGCTCCGAAGTCGCGGCCATGGTGGTCGAGCCGGTGATCGAGAACCTTGCGATCGTGGTGCCCGATGAGGGGTACCTCGCCGGTGTCCGCGCCCTGTGCGACCTGCACGGCATCGTCCTGATCTTCGACGAGGTCAAGACCGGACTGACCGCCGGACCGGCGGGTGCGGCCCAGCGCCTGGGCGTGCGGCCCGACCTGATCACGCTTGCCAAGAGCATCGGCGGTGGGCTGCCCCTGGCGGCGTTCGGCGGCAGCCGCGAGGTGATGGACGTCGTGGTCGATGGCCGGATGGCCCATTTCGGCACGTACAACGGAAACCCGCTGGTGATGGCCGCCGCCGGCGCCGTCGACGAGATCTGTACGCGGGAGGCCCTCGACGGCGCCGAGGCGATGAACCTGCGCACGTTGAACGCCATCCACGACGTCATCGCGGACTACGAGCTGCCTGCTCACACGGTCGGCCTCGGCGTGAAGGGATGCGTCACCTGGTCGACCGTCCCCGTCCGCAACTACCGCGACTACAAGGCAACGGACTTCGTCGTCGCGGAACTGTCATGGCTGTGGGGCGTCAACCGTCAGATCCTCACGCCACCAGGCCTTGACGAGCAGTGGCTCGTATCCCTGGCCCACACGGACGACGACATGGGTCTCCTGGTCGAGGACTTCACCACGCTGGCCAAGGCGCTGCGCAGCTGAGGGCAGCCTGGTCCCGCTGGGCACTGCGCGGAACCAAGAATGGATGCGGGTCCGAGTGGAGCCGCCTCAGGGAGTCGAACCCTGGACCTACGCATCACGAGGCCGGGGCAGGCGAGTCGCCCACCGTCGGGAGGGTCGGCTCGTGCTGCGATGGTGGCCCGTGACCCCGCCTGGCTCGGGGCGACGCGAACCGAACTGAGACCAGAACTGAGACCAGAGCAAGAGCGTGGAGCGGGCGTGTGGACCTGCGCCGACGGCAGCGGGCACTCCAGCGGGAGAACCCAGTCGGACAGGAGTGCCGCACTGTCAGGCCTGTCGGTCCTCATCCCGCAAAGGCGGGGTCGGCGTCACGGCCACGCCAGCACCGAGCCGGTGTAGTTCTCGGCAAGGCCGGTGGCTGCCGCCCGGGACGAGGTCACGTACTGCAGCTGGGCCTCCTGGATACGACGCACGAAGTCGGCGTCCCCGTCGCCGGTTGGTGGCGCGTGCAGCATGCTCGTCATCCACCAGGAGAAGTAGGTCGACTGCCAGACCCGCCGCAGGGCGTCGTCGGAGTAGCGGTCGAGAAGGTCGTCCTTCCCCTCGACAGCCCGGACGAGAGCCAGCCCGAGCCGCTTGACGTCGGCGATGGCGAGGTTGAGACCCTTGGCACCCGTGGGAGGCACGATGTGCGCCGCGTCACCAGCCAGGAACAGGCGGCCCCAGCGCATCGGCGAGCTGACGAAGCTCCGCATGGGCGTGATCGACTTCTCCAACGTCGGCCCGCGCTTGAGCGACCAGCCGTCCAAGGCCAGACGTGCGTTCAACGCAGACCAGATTCGGTCGTCGGACCAGTTCGCGATGTCCTCGTCGGGATCGACCTGGAGGTAGAGGCGGCTGACCGAGTGGGAGCGCATGCTGTGCATGGCGAAGCCGTCGGGGTGCCAGGCGTAGATGAGCTCGTCCGTCGACGGGGCGACCTGCGCCAGCAGGCCAAGCCAGGCGTACGGGTAGGTGCGCTGATGCACAGTGCTGGCCGCCTCGGGAATCGTCTGCCTGCTCACCCCATGGAAGCCGTCGCAGCCCGCGACGTAGTCGGCGTCGATGACCTGCGGGTTGCCGTCGGAGTCGACGAACCTCACCGTGGGGTGCTCGCTGTCGGCCCCGACGATGGTCGTGTCCGACACCTCCCAGAAGAACTGCTGGTCGGCTGCGACGCGGGCCTTGACCAGGTCCTTGGTGATCTCGGTCTGGCCGTACACCCACACCGAGCACCCGCACAGGTCCTGGAAGTCGAGCCGCCTCCGCTCCCCTGGCCACTGGAGGTTCACCCCGTCGTGTCGCAGACCCTGCTCGTGCAGCCGGTCACCGACGCCGTACTCGGTGAGGACGTCGACGGCGCCAGGCTCGATGACGCCGGCCCGGATGCGGGCTTCGACGTACTCACGGGAGCGGTTCTCCACGACGACCGACTCCACGCCGTGCTTGGCGAGGATCTGGGACAGCAGGAGGCCGGAGGGGCCGGACCCGACGACGGCCACCTGGGTACGCATGCCGGGAATGCTGGTGGGTGGCGACCCGTACCACCAGTCCCCGATTCCGCTCAGCGGAAGCGGCTCAGGCAGCCATGCGTCGCGTGATCGTCGCGGCGGCCACCCGCAGGGCCGGCACGAACTTGGCGAGGTCCCTGCGGACCGTGCTCGTCACGAGGGCGAGCGCCGCCACGACCTGGCCGTCGCCGTCCAGCACGGGCACGGCGAGAGAGCAGGTGCCGTAGCCCATCTCCTCGATCGTGCGCGCGTAGCCGTTCCGGCGCACCGCGGCTATCTCGCGCAGCATCCGGCCGCGCTCGGTGATGGTGTAGCGGGTGATCGGCTGCAGGGTCTCCAGGCATGCCTCCAACACCTCGCGTGGCGCCCACGCGAGCAGCACCTTGCCGACGCCGGTCGCGTGCAGCGGCAGTGGCACACCGGGCCTGCTCAGGACGGGGACCGAGCTCTTGCCGTGGATCCGCTCGACGTACAGCGCCTTGGTCTCCTCTCGGACCGCGAGCTGCACGTTCCCGTGAGTAGCCTCGTACAGGTCCTGCATCGCAGGAAGCGAGGCCTCGCGCAGCTCGCGTGCCACGGGGGCGAGGGTGCCGACCCTCCACAGCCGGCGGCCGACGACGTAGCGACCCTCGGCGTCGCGTTCGACGGCGTCCCAGGCCTGCAGCTCGGCGAGCAGCCGGTGCGCGGTCGACACCGGGAGGTCGGCGGCCCGGGCCAGCTCGGTGAGGGTGAGGCGAGGCCGGTGCTCGTCGAATGCGCCGAGGAGGCCGAGTACGCGCGACGTCACCGACGGGCGGGTCGTCGGTGCCACGGCGTCTCCAGGTCCCGAGTTCCGTCTGACGGAAACGAACGGTATCCCCCGAGCACGCCGCCTGGGAAGGTGATCCCGAGGTCGACAGCAGAGGAGTGCCCGGGTGCCCGTCGTCGTCCGCAACACGCCGCGAACCGACCTCGAGCTGGTCGATGCCCTCGGCGAGGCGGGCACCGCGACCGTTCACGAGGCCCAGGGCCGCACTGGACTGCTCGACAACCGGCTGCGCCCGATCTACCGCCCGGCGCGGGTCGCCGGGAACGCGCTCACGTGCACGGTCGCTCCCGGCGACAACTGGACGATCCACGTGGCTGTGGAGCAGGCGCAGCCCGGAGACATCCTGGTGGTGGCGCCGACGAGCCCCTGCGACGACGGGTACCTCGGCGACCTGCTGGCCGAGAGCCTGCGGGCGCACGGCGTGCGCGGTCTCGTCATCGATGCCGGCGTCCGCGACGTGCAGACGCTCACCGAGATGCGGTTCCCGGTCTGGGCGAAGGCGATCTCCGCCCAGGGCACCGTGAAGGAGACACCGGGCGACTGCCAGGTGCCGGTCGTGGTCGCGGGAGTCCGCGTGCGACCGGGCGACGTGATCGTGGCCGACGACGACGGCGTCGTCTGCGTGCCGCGGGAGGACGCGGCCGCAGTCCTGGAGAAGGCCCGTAGCCGTGAGGCGAACGAGCTCGCCAAGCGTGCGCGGCTGGCAGCCGGCGAGCTCGGCCTCGACATCTACTCCATGCGCGAGCGGCTCGCGGAGAAGGGCCTCCGGTACGTCGACTGGGCTGGGCCAGAGTGATCCAGACACCCGTGCCGTGCGACGTGATGCGCGGCGGCACCTCGAAGGGTCTGGTCTTCCTTCGGGCCGACCTTCCAGACGACAGTGCCGTGCGCGACGCCGTCCTGCTCGCCGCGATGGGCTCGCCCGACGAGCGCGAGATCGACGGGCTGGGGGGCGCGCACCCGCTCACATCCAAGGTCGCGGTCGTCTCTCCGTCCTCGCGCGACGGGTCCGACGTCGACTACCTCTTCCTTCAGGTGTGGCCGGACCGTCCCGAGGTGTCGGACTCCCAGAACTGCGGCAACATGCTCGCGGCCGTGGGTCCGTTCGCGATCGAGCACGGCCTGGTCACCGCGCTGGACGGCCTCACGCCGGTGCGCATATGGATGGAGAACACCGGCACCCTCGCGACGGCGTATGTCCAGACGCCGGGTGGCCAGGTGCGCTACGACGGCGACGCCCGGATCGATGGCGTCCCGGGGTCGCACGCGCCGATCCCCCTCGAGTTCGCCGACACCGCCGGGTCCTCCTGCGGAGCGCTGCTCCCGACCGGCAACGTGGTCGACGAGATCGCCGGACTGCGCGTCACGTGCATCGACAACGGCATGCCGGTGGTGTGCCTCGCTGCGTCCGACCTGGGGCTGACCGGCCGCGAGACACCTGCGGAGATCGAGTCGATGGCCGACGTGCGGGCGCGCATCGAGGAGTTACGGCTTGCCGCGGGCCCGCTGATGAACCTCGGTGACGTCGAGCACAAGACCGTGCCCAAGATGAGCCTGCTCTCGCGCTCGGCCGCGGGCGGGAACGTGTCCACGCGCACCCTCATCCCGCACCGGGTCCACGAGGCGATCGGCGTGCTCGGCGCGGTGTCGGTGGCGACGGCCTGCCTCCTGCCGGGGTCGGTGGCCGAAGGCGTCGCGGCGCTGCCGGGCGGCGACGGCCCGGTCGACGTCGTCGTCGAGCACCCCACCGGCTTCTTCACCGTGAGCCTCGACGTCGACCGCTCCGACGGCGCGCCCGAGGTGCGCCGTGCTGCGCTGCTTCGAACCGCCCGCCTGCTCATGCGCGGGCATGTCATGGTTCCTGCCACGACGTGGGTCGGCCGATGACCCGCGTGGCGCTGCTCGGGCTCGGCGAGGTCGGCCGCACGTTCGCGGAGGACCTGCGCTCGATCGGGATCGACGACATCACGACCTGGGACACGGCGTTCGCCGATGGCACGAGCGCGGCCAGCCGCAACGCGCAGGCGCTCTCCCTCGCCCCGGCCCAGTCAGCCCCAGCGGCCGTCGCGGGTGCCGACCTCGTGGTCAGCGCGGTCACCGCGGCCCAGTGCGTGGCCGCTGCCGGCTCGGTCCTGCCCGGGTTGTCGCGCGATGCCTGGTTCTTCGATCTGAACACCTCCTCACCGGGCCACAAGCAGGCTGCCGCCACCGCGGTCGGCGCGGCGGGCGGGCGCTACGTCGAGGCCGCGCTGATGGCACCGATCGGACCGAGGCGTCTGGCCTCCCCGTTCCTGCTCGGTGGTCCGCACGCGCAGGCCTTCTCCGTCGTGGCCCCGTCGTCGTACGCGATCAGCGACGTGATCGTGGTCTCCGACGAGGTGGGGCGGGCCGCGGCGACGAAGCTGTGCCGCTCGGTCGTGGTGAAGGGCCTGGAGTCGCTGCTCACCGAGTCGCTGCTGGCCGCACGCCGCTTCGGCGTGGAGCGTGACGTGCTCGACTCGCTGCCCAACATCCTCCCGACCGCCGACTGGGAGGCCGTCGCGGGGTACTTCATCTCGCGATCGCTCCAGCACGGCCGGCGCCGCTCGGAGGAGATGGAGGAGGCTGCCGCCACCGTCCAGGAAGCCGGCATCGAGCCGTACATGTCCCGCGCCACGGTCCAGCGGCAGCGCTGGGCGGCCCGGTTCCCGCAGGCCGCCGGCGCCGGCTCCACCATCGGCATGCTCGACGCGGTGCTGGACGCCATGGCCGACGCCACCGAGGAGAAGTCCGCGTGATCATCGACTGCCACGGGCACTACACCACCGCCCCGGGGCCGCACAACGAGTGGCGGGAGAGCCAGCTCGATGCATTCCTCGCCGGCCGGCCGGCGCCGCCTTACCCTTCGGTGTCCGACGACGAGGTCCGCGAGAGCATCGGGGCGAACCAGCTGCGGCTGCTCCGTGAGCGCGGCGCCGACATGACGATCTTCTCCCCGCGGGCCTCCGCGATGGCGCACCACGAGGGTGATCTCGAGGTCGGAGTCGCGTGGGCGTACGCCTGCAACGACCTGATCGCCCGCGTCGTCGACCTCTTCCCCGACGCGTTCATCGGCGTCTGCCAGTTGCCGCAGTTCGATGGCCGAGCGCTCGACGCCGCCGTCGCCGAGCTGCGTCGCTGCGTCGACATGGGGTTCGTCGGCCTCAACCTGAACCCGGACCCCAGCGGTGGCCGCTGGAGCTCTCCGCCGCTCACCGACCGCTACTGGTACCCGATGTACGAGGCGATGGCCGAGCTAGACGTCCCCGCGATGGTGCACGTCTCCGCCAGCTGCACGCCCGTGTTCCACGCCACGGGCGCGCACTACATCAACGCGGACACCACAGCCTTCATGCAGCTCTTGCAAGGGGACTTGTTCGCAGACTTCCCCGACCTGCGCCTGGTGATCCCGCACGGTGGCGGCGCGGTGCCTTACCACTGGGGCCGCTACCGCGGTCTGGCCGACATGCTGGGGAAGCCGCCGCTGGACACGCATGTGATGAAGAACGTCTTCTTCGACACCTGCGTCTACCACCAGCCTGGCATCGACCTGCTGTTCGAGGTCATCGACGTCGACAACATCCTCTTCGGCTCGGAGATGCTGGGAGCTGTGCGGGGCATCGACCCGACGAACGGTCACTACTTCGACGACACGAAGCGCTACGTCGACGCCGCTGACCTCACCGAAGCACAGCGCGAGCAGGTGTTCAGCGGCAACGCACGCCGCGTCTACCCCAGACTCGACGCCTTGCTGACCGCCAAGGGAGTCTGAGGATGCCGATATTCACACCCGACGCCGACTGGCTGGCCTACGACGCCAGCCCGTCGACGCCGACCTACGTCGCACCGCCCGGCGCGGTCGACGCCCACTGCCACGTGTTCGGCCCGGGCGACGTCTTCCCGTACGCACCCGAACGCAAGTACACGCCCGTCGACGCAGGCAAGGACCAGCTGTTCGCCCTCCGCGACGCTCTCGGGTTCGACCGCAACGTCATCGTCCAGGCGACCTGCCACGGCGCGGACAACTCGGCGCTGCTCGACGCTCTGCGCAGCGCGGACGGCCAGGCCCGTGGGGTCGCGACCATTCGCCCGACGGTCACCAGGGACGAGCTGCGCGACATGCACGAGGCGGGCGTCCGTGGGGTGCGCTTCAACTTCGTCAAGCGGCTCGTCGACCCGAAGCCCGACGCCTACTACCGGGCGCTGGTGGAGACGATCGCGCCGCTGGGCTGGCACGTCGTCGTCTACTTCGAGGCGCCGGACCTCGCCGAGCGGTGGAACCTGTTCAGCTCGTTCCCGGTTCCGGTCGTCGTCGACCACATGGGCCGGCCCGACGTCAGCAAGCCGGTCGACGGCGAGGAGTTCGGGAAGCTCTTGCTCTTCATGGAGGAGAACCCGAACGTGTGGAGCAAGGTGAGCTGTCCGGAGCGGCTCTCCGTCGAGGGGCCGCCGCACTACTCCGACGTCCGGCCCTTCGCCCGAACGATCGTCGACCGCTTCCCCGACCGGGTCCTTTGGGGCACGGACTGGCCGCACCCCAACATGAAGACCCATATGCCCGACGACGGCATGCTCGTCGACGTGATCCCGCACATCGCCACCACCGAGGAGCTCCGGCGCAAGCTCCTCGTCGACAACCCGACCCGGCTGTACTGGGAGGCCTAGATGGTCGACAACTCCGAGCTCGAGGACATCCCCGGGACGACGATCTTCACGGCCGGCCGGTCCCGCATGGGCTACAACCTGAACCAGTTCTGCATGAGCCTGATGAAGGCGGAGAACCGGGACCGGTTCCATGCCGGCGAGCGGGCCTACCTCGACGAGTGGCCGATGACCGAGGAGCAGAAGCAGGCCGTGGTCGACCGTGACTTCCAGCGCATGCTCGACCTCGGCGGCAACGTCTACTTCCTGTCCAAGATCTTCGCCAGCGACGGACTGAGCTACGTCCAGGCCGTCAGCACGATGACCGACCTGACGGTCGAGGAGTACCAGGCGATGATGCTCGCCGGCGGACGCAGTCCCGACGGTTGGCGCTCGAAGAGCGAGCGACCCTGACATGGCGCGCATCGCGGCTGGTCTCACCACCAGCCACGTCCCCGCGATCGGCATGGCGGTCGACCTCGGCAAGACCGAGGAGGACTACTGGCGTCCGGTCTTCGCGGGCTACGACTGGACCAAGAAGTGGGCCGACGCCGAACCGCCGGACGTCGTCATCCTGGTCTACAACGACCACGCTGTCCGCGTTCTCGCTGCAGATGATCCCGACCTTCGCGCTCGGCACGGCGGCCCGGTTCCAGCCCTGCGACGAGGGGTACGGGCCCCGCCCCGTGCCTGTGGTCGAGGGCCACCCCGAGCTCGCGGAACACCTCGCCGAGTCGCTCATCCTCGACGAGTTCGACCTCACCCTCATGAACGAGCTCGACGTCGACCACGGCCTGACAGTGCCGCTGTCGCTCGTGTACGGGCAGCCACAGGCGTGGCCGACCCGAGTCATCCCGCTGGCCGTCAACGTCGTGCAGTACCCGCCGCCGACGGGGCGACGTTGCTTCAACCTCGGCAAGGCGATCCGCCGGGCCGTGCAGGCCTACCCGGAGGACCTGAAAGTGCAGGTCTGGGGAACCGGTGGCATGAGCCACCAGCTCCAGGGGGCGCGCGCCGGGCTCATCAACCGCGAGTGGGACAACCGTTTCCTGGACACCCTCGTGAACGACCCCGAGACGGCCGCAGCCATCCCCCATCTCGAGTACCTCGTAGAGACCGGGTCCGAAGGGGTCGAGATGGTGATGTGGCTCATCATGCGGGGTGCTCTGGGCGACTCAGTCGAGGAGCTGCACCGCTTCTACCACGTTCCGGCCAGCAACACGGCTGTCGGCCACCTCGTCCTCCGGCCGACATCCTGACCCGATCCGACCTCACCGAGAGCAGGGCCATGCGCATCGCAGTCGCCGGAGCCGGAGCCTTCGGCATCAAGCACCTCGACGCCCTCGCCGCAATCGACGGCGTCACCGTGACCTCGGTGGTGAGCCGCCGGCTCGAACAGGCTCAGGAGGTGGCTGACAAGTACGGCGCCCCGCACGCTACGACCGAGCTCGGTGACGCACTCCGGCGCGACGACGTCGACGCGGTGATCCTCTGTACGCCGACCCAGCTGCACGCCAGCCAGTCGATCGAGGCGATGCGAGCGGGCAAGCACGTCCAGGTGGAGATCCCGCTCGCCGACTCCTGGGCCGACGCGCTCGCGGTGGAGCGCGTCCATAAGGAGACCGGTCTCGTCTGCATGGTCGGGCACACCCGGCGTTTCAACCTCTCGCACCAGTGGATCAGGCACCGGATCCAGGCCGGCGAGCTGTCGATCCAGCAGATGGACGTCCAGACGTACTTCTTCCGCCGTACCAACATGAACGCCCTCGGCCAGCCGCGGAGCTGGACCGACCACCTGCTCTGGCACCACGCCGCGCACACCGTCGACCTGTTCCAGTACCAGACCGGCGAACGGGTCACCATCGCCAACGCGGTCCAGGGGCCGACCAACACCGACCTGGGGATCGCGATGGACATGTCGATCCAGCTGCGCACCGGAGCCGGGAAGATCTGCACGCTCTCACTCAGCTTCAACAACGACGGACCGTTGGGCACGTTCTTCCGCTACATCTGCGACAACGGCACCTACATCGCCCGCTACGACGACCTCGTGACCGGCGAGGATGAACCCGTCGACGTCACGCAGGTCGATGTGTCCACGAACGGCATCGAGCTGCAGGACCGCGAGTTCGTGGCCGCGATCCGGGAACGCCGCGAGCCCAACTCGAGCGTATTGTCCGTGCTGGACTGCTACCGCGTCCTCGGCGAGCTCGAGCAGCAGCTCGCCACCCAGGGCTGAGACTCCAGCCACTGGGCCGATCAGCCGCAGACACGGCACAGGGTCGCGTCGGGGCTCGCCGAGCTGGCCGACCCGTCGTACCCGATCGCGAGGAGCCGCACGGAATCACGCTCCGCGTAAACGCCGCCCACCCGACCGCGCGCAAGATCGACCGGCAAGATCACCGTCTCCACTGCGAGCGGGACGGGACCCGAGGGCAGCTCCACCGTCCCCGGCTGCCCGATGCCCGCAACGGCAACGGCGTGACCATGGCGCCGTCGGCGCCCTCAGCCCGCCTCAAAGAACTCGGCCATCCCGGCCAGTGACCGGAGGGCTGCCGGGAGGCCGGGGACGTTGAGGTGTCCGTGCGTGACGCCTTCGACGAGCTCCACCGTGACCGGCACCCCGGCCGCAGCCATCGCCTCCGCGAGGCCTTCGCCGGTGGCCCGCAGGTCGTCGTACTGGCAGATCAGGATGAGCGACCGTGGCAGACCGTCCAACCGCCCGAGCGCAGGGAACGCGTACGGCACGTCAGGCGCGTTGTCGCCCAGGTAGTTGCGGTTCGCGAACACCGTCGACCCGGCAGAGAACCGCAAGGCCCCGGGCATCTTCGCCATCGCTGCCTGGTGCTCCGCCGATCCCCGCGGGACGGGATCGTGGGCCACCGGGTAGGCGAGGACCAAGGACTCCGGCTCGAGCCCACCATCCGGCGCTCGCCCCACCGTGGTGGTGTCCGACCAGATCGTCGCGACCGTCCCCAACGGCGTCGCCTGCCTGGACCCCACGCGCCCGCTCACGTGGATCAGCGGGCTCAGCGCGACCAGCGACATCGAGCTGGTCCGCGTCGAGGGCGTCCACGGCCCCCGTCTCTTGAGGTGTTCCTCGTCGACCTGCCAGCCGGATGAGAATGCGCTTCACCTGCGTCGCCGCAGGCCCAGCGGTGGCCGTAGATGCACAGCATCCGGAAAGGCCGTCGAGCTCACTGACGACAGCCGCCGTCGCGCGCAATTCGCTGCCCTCAGAACGGGTATTGCGGGGGCTCGGCTCGGACGGTCACCCACTGAGTCTCGGTGAACGCCTCGACGTTCGCGGCGGGTCCACCGAAACGCGATCCCGTACCCGAGGCATCCGACGCCACCGAAGGGAATGTTGGCCTCGTCGCTGACGGTCTGGTCGTTGATGTGCACGATGCCGCTAGGGATGCGGTCCGCCACCGCCAGACCACGCATCACGTCGCGCGTGACGATCCCGAGGGCGAGCCCGTAGTCGGTGTGCGCCGCCAGCGCGACCGCCTCGTCGACGGTGGAGAACCGCGCGACCGGGGCGACTGGGCCGAAGATCTCCTCGGCGAACGCCGCTGACGTCGGCGGACACGTCGGCGAGCACGGTCGCCTGGTAGAAGAGCCTGTCGTACTCACCGCCAGCAGCGACCTTCGCGCCGCCGTCCCTGGCGGCGGTCACCATGCCGTGGATCTTGTCGCGCTGACCCTCGTCGATGACGGGGCCCAGCGCGACCTGCTCCGTAGCCGGGTTGCCGACCGGCAGGTGCGCGGCCTTGGCTGCCAGCCGCTCGACGTAGTCGTCGTACAGCCGCTCGTGCACGATGTGTCGCCCGGTGGTCATGCAGATCTGGCCCTGGTGGAAGAACGAGCCGAATGCCGCCAGCGTGACGGCCTGGTCGACGTCGGCGTCGTCGAGGACGATGAGCGCGGAGTTGCCGCCGAGCTCGAGGTGGGCGCGCTTCAGGTGCTGGCCGGCGAGCTCACCGACGCGCCGGCCGGCCGCCGTCGACCCGGTGAACGAGACGACGTGGACCCGCGGGTCCGCGATGATCGCCTCGCCGACGGAAGCGCCACCGGGAAGCATCTGCAGCACACCCGGCGGCAGCCCGGCCTCCTCGAAGATCCGCGCGATCGTCACGCCTCCGGTGACCGCGGTGCGTGGGTCCGGCTTGAGGATCACGGCGTTGCCCAGCGCGAGTGCCGGTGCAACCGAACGGATGCCCAGGATGATCGGCACGTTGAACGGCGAGATCACCCCGACGACCCCCGCCGGCCTGCGCCGCGCGAGCGAGAGCCGCGGCTCCTCGCTGGGGATCAGCTCACCGTACGCGCGGCTCGGCAGCGCGGCGGCCTCGTAGCACTCCTGCGCCGCGACGTGCAGCGCGAAGCCGGCCATCGGCGGGATGGCGCCGACCTCGCGCACGTTCCACCGGAGATCTCCTCGGCGTGCTCGGACCACAGGTCACCGGCCTTGCGCAGCACGGCGGCACGCACCGGGTACGGGGTGGCGGCCCAGGCGGCCTGCGCCTCATGCGGCGCTGGCCGCGGCCGCCGCGACGTCGTCGCTCGTGGGGCTGCCCATCCTGGCCAGCTCGTCCCCGGTAGCCGGCTCGACCACGGCGTAGTCACCGCCGGACGCCTTCGTCCAGGCTCCTCCGATGAAGATCTTCCCGTCCCACACACTGGCGTCCATCAGACCCATCGCAGGCTCCTTCGTCCGCCGGCGGCGTCAGCACCTCCGGACTCGCGCCGAACGTACGAGGACGCAAGTGTTCCAGTCAAGGCCCATGCATTCCCCGCTAACGGAACAATGGTCAATCACGAGGGGTCGGTGGCCGGTACCCCATCCGAGCCGAGATCTCGTGGACCGTACGCCGCAGCGGTGGCTCCAGGAGTGGCAGGATCGCCTCGGTCGCGCCGCTCCACATCGACAGGTGGACGGCCACGTTGACGGCGGCGACGACAGCGCCGGACCCGTCGCGTACGGGCGCTGCGACGGAGCGGAGGCCGGGCGCGAGCTCTTCGTCGTTGACTGCGACTCCGGCTTGGCGAACCTGGCGCAGGGAGGTCAGGAGGGCCTCTCGCGCGGTGATGGTCTGCGGGCCACGGCGGGCGAGGTCAGTGCGTTCCAGGAGCAGCTTGAGGCGCTGCGGCGACTGGTATGCAAGCAGCACCTTGCCCATCGACGTGCAGTAGGCGGGCAGCCGCGAGCCCACGTGCAGGTTGAGGTCGATCCCGAACTGGCCCTCGCGGACGCTGCGTCGGCGGTCGATGTAGACGATCTCTGTGCCGTCGAGGACAGCCATGCTCACGGTGTAGCCGGTCTCGTCCGACAAGGCCTGCAGAGAGCGCCCGGCCACGCGGGTGATCTCCATGGAGTTGACCGCCGCGAAGCCGAGGTCGACGACCCGGGGCCCGAGCCGGTACTTGCGCGAGTCCTGTTCCTGCTGCAGGAAACCGAGCGCCGCCAGCGTGGAGACGTAGCGGTGGGTGGTGCTCTTGTTCAGTTCGACGCTGCGGGACAGATCGGCGATGCCCAGCAGCGGCTTGGACTCGCTGAAGGACGACAGGATCGCCAGCCCACGCTCGAGAGACTGCGAGTGGCTGGTGGTGGTCGGCGACGCGTCGGTCGTGGTGTCTTCTTGATCACTGATACTCACGTTTCGAATACTAGAACGCCTCTCTTGACGGTTTCCAGGGTTGCTTCTAGGTTTCGCGCTCAATATCGACGCCCACCCGGAGGTGCCCGTGGAACGCGAGCCCGAGACCCCGCTATCGATATCCGGCGCGACGCGCAGGCAGTTCCTGCGCAGCGCGGGCCTGGGCGCCGCCGGACTGGCTGTCGGCGGCCCACTGCTGGCGGCCTGCAAGGGCAGCTCCGGGGCGGAGCGACCAGCAGCAGCGCCGGAACGCTTAAGATCGGGTTCGTCAGTCCGCGCACCGGGCCTGCGGCCGGGTTCGGTGAGCCTGACGCCTACGTGCTGGGTCTGGCCCGGAAGGCCTTCGCGAACGGGGTGACCGTCGGCGGCAAGACGCTACGACGTCGTCATCATCGACAAGGACGGGCAGTCGGACCCCGCTCGCGGCGCCCAGGTCGCCAACGACCTGATCACAGCTCCGACCAGGTCGACCTCGATGCTCACGACGTCGACGCCGGAGACGGTCAACCCGGTCTCGGACGCGTGCGAGGCGGCAGGCGTGCCGTGCATCTCGACGGTCGTGCCATGGGAGGCGTGGTACTTCGGTCGAGGGGCCAAGCCGGGTGCACCGTCGCCGTTCAAGTTCACCTACCACTTCTGCTTCGGCGTCGCAGCAGTTCGACAACGCCTACACCACGATGTGGCCGCAGGTACCCGACAACAAGAAGGTCGGCGTGATGTGGCCCAACGACGCCGACGGCAACGCGATCCGCGGAGCGCTCGGACCGCTGCTCAAGAAGGCCGGCTACACGATCGTCGACCCGGGTGCCTACACGCGACGGGACCAACGACTACTCCGCCCAGATCGCGCGAGTTCAAGGCCAAGAACTGCGAGATCTTCAACACCTTCCCGATCCCGCCGGACTTCGCGACGTTCTGGCAGCAGGCTGCGCAGCAGGGATACAAGCCGAAGATCGCCCAGATCGCCAAGACCGGGCTCTTCCCCTCGCAGGTCGAGGCGCTGGGGCCGATCGGCGTCGGGATCGCCGGCGGGGAGTACTGGGGACCCGACCTGGCCCTACACCTCGACGCTGACCAACATCACCTCCCAGCAACTCGGCGACGGCTACCAATCCTCGGTCGGCAAGCAGTGGAACCAGCAGCTCGGCCCGAGCCTGGCCCTGTTCGATGTCGCGCAACGCCGCTGTTCAAGGCGTCGCGGCAACCCGAAGGACAAGCAGGCCGTCGCCAAGACGATGGCCACACTCGACGGTGAAGACCGTCATCGGTGACCTGGCCTGGGGCAAGGGACCGAGTGGCCAACGTGGTCGCCACCCCCATCATCGGCGGGCAGTGGATCAAGGGCACAGACAAGTACCCGCTAAACTTCGTCGTCTGCGAGAACTCCTCCGACCCCAACGTCCCGATCGCCGCCAAGCTCCAGCCCTACGGGGCATGACGGCCCTTCCCCAGGACCTCCGCCAGCCCGTTCTACAGGGACAAGGGCTGGTCAAGCGATTCGGGAAGCTCGTGGTCCTGGACCAGGTGGACTTCTCGGTGGGGCCCGGCGAGGCTGTCGGCATCGTCGGGCCAAACGGAGCCGGCAAGACAACGTTGCTGAACGTGCTCGCAGGTTCGCTGTCGCCGGACCGTGGCTCTGTTCACCTGCTCGGGGAGCAGGTGAACAGACTGCCGGCCGGCCGAACGTTGTCGGCGAGGTCTCGGGCGTGCGTTCCAGATCCCCCGTCCCTTCGCCGGTATGACCGTTCTGGAGAACGTCCTCGTCGGCGCCTCCGCGGGTGCGCAGCTGCCACGGGGCGCGCTCTACGATCGTTGCATCGAGGTCCTCGAGCTCTGCGGCCTCGCCGAAGCTGGCCAACCGGCGCGCGGGCAGCCTGGGACTGCTGCACCGCAAGCGGCTCGAGGTAGCACGTGCGCTCGCCACCGATCCGAAGGTGCTCCTGCTGGACGAGATCGGCGGCGGTCTTACCGATGCCGAGACCGACGACCTGGTCGCACTGATCCTGCTGCTACGTGAGCGCGGTGTGGCCATCGTGTGGATCGAGCACATCGTGCACGTGCTGCTGCAGGTCGTCACCCGGCTCATCTGCATGGACGCCGGCGTCGTGATCGCCGACGGGGAGCCGCAGGCAGTGCTGACCAGCGCGACGGTGGTCGACGCCTACCTGGGCCGGGGGAGCCCATGACCTTGCTCGAGGTCGACCGGCTCGAGGCCGGATACGGCCTGCTCCAGGCGGTCCGGGGGATGTCGCTGACCCTGGAGGAGGGTGAGACGTATCGCCCTCGTCGGTGCGAACGGTGCAGGCAAGACCACCCTCCTGAGGTCGATCGCCGGCGCTCACCCGGTGACTCGTGGAAGCCTTCGCTTCGAGGGCGTCGACGTCACTCACCTGCCCGCCCACCGTAGGGTCCGGCAAGGGATCGCGCTGGTACCGGAAGGCCGACGCCTCTTCCCGGAGCTGACGGTGGAGGAGAACCTGCTCGTAGCAGCATCGAGCCGACGCTCCGGCCACTGGACCGTCGAGACGGTCTTTGACGCCTTCCCCATCCTGGGGCCGCTCCGCAGACAGCGGGCCTCGACCCTGTCCGGTGGGCAGCAGCAGACCGCGGCGATCGCCCGAGCCCTGATGACCAATCCCCGCCTCCTGCTACTGGACGAGGTGTCGCTGGGGCTCTCCCCTGTCGCTGTCGGAACGGTCTACGACTCGCTTCGTCAGCTCACCGCCTCCGGCACGACCATGGTCCTCGTCGAGCAGGACCTGGCTCGCGCCATGGCGTTCGCGGACCGCGTCATCTGCCTGCTCGAAGGGCAGGTCGTCCTGGAGGGGCGAGCCCGGGCGCTCACCCGGGAGCAGGTCACGGAGGCCTACTTCGGTCTCGTCCACAAAGCGAACCCGCGATGACCTCGCACGATCTCGGAGCGAGCCCGTGACATGGGTGAACTCGGTCGTTCAGGGCGTCATGCTCGGCGGCGTCTATGCACTGCTCGCGTGCGGGCTGTCTTTGATGTTCGGCGTCATGCGCATCATCAACCTCGCGCACGGGGACATCGCGGTGATGGGTGCGTACCTGGTCTGGGTGGTCACCACCCACGCCGGTGTCTCACCGTTCGTGGCACTGATTGCCGCGCTGCCCGTCATGCTCGCGTTCGGCTACCTCCTGCAGGTGACCCTTCTCAGCCGAAGCCTGCGCAGCGGCCAGCTCGTTCCCCTGCTCACCACGTTCGGCCTGGCTGTGGTCATCCAGAACTCGTTGCTGCAGATCTTCTCGCCGGACGTCCACTCGCTGGGTCCGTACGTCGGTGGACTCGGGGCGGCGAGCTGGAGGATCAACGCGAACATGTCCATTCCACTGCTCGGCGTCCTCGTGCTGGCCGTCGCCGCGGCCGTGCTCGGTGGGTTGCAGCTGCTCCTACGACGGACGGCCTTCGGGCGACAGATGCGCGCGACGGCGCAGGACGCGGACACTGCCGCATTGGTCGGCATCGACTCCGCGGCGCGTGTACGCCGGCGCGACCGCCCTGGCCGTCGCCACGGCGACGCTGGCCGGAACGTTCCTGGCCATCCGGTCGACCTTCGACCCCTCCAGCGGCAGCACCCAGCTCATCTTCGCGTTCGAGGCCGTCGTGATCGGTGGGCTGGGCTCTCTGTGGGGCACCCTCTGGGGCGGCATCGCTCTCGGGGTCGCGCAGTCGCTCGGGGCGCACGTCGACCCGCAGTACGCGATCCTCGCGGGCAACCTGGTCTTCCTCGCCGTGCTGGCCAGCCCTCGCGGTCGGGCCATTGCCGGAGGGGTCTCGCAATGAGCGACTCGGCCTGGGTGGTCAAGCGGTGGACGACGACCTCGCGAATCGCGATGGCCGCCGTAGTGGTAGGCGTCTGCGTGCTCGCCTTGGCTCCGTTGACGCTGAACGACGCCGCAGTCGAACAGCTCACCTCTCTGCTGATCTTCGTCATCCTCGCCGGGATGTGGAACGCCCTGGCCGGGTACGGCGGAATGGTGTCCGTCGGCCAGCAGGGGTTCATCGGTATCGGCGCCTACGGAACCATCTTCTTCACCCACCAAGGTGTGCCGCCCTATGCCGCCATGGTCCTGGGCGCCGTGGTGGCGGCGGCCCTGTCCCTGCCGTTGTCGCTCCTGGTGCTCAGGCTCCGCGGCGGACAGTTCGCCATCGGCACCTGGGTCGTGGCAGCCACCCTGGGGCTGCTGGTCGCGCTCGACCAGGACTTCGGTGGCGGCACCGGCACATCCTTGACCGGACTCAACGTCTACGACCAGACCACGCGGGAGGGCTACACCTACTGGCTGACACTGGGATTCGCCGTCGTCGTCCTAGGGCTGTCGCTTCTGCTGCTGCGCAGCCGCAGCGGTGCGGCCCTTCAGGCGATCAGGGACGACGAGGAGGCCGCTGCATCGGTGGGTGTCAAGGTCCTTCGGCTCAAGCTCCTGCTTTTCGTGCTGGCAGCGTTCGGATGCGGTGCGGCCGGTTCGATGATCCTGGCGAACACGCTGTTCATCACGCCGCCGTCGATCTTCGGTGTCCAGTGGACCGCGTACATGATCTTCATGGTCCTCGTCGGCGGACTCGGGAGCTTCGAGGGTCCGATCGTCGGTGCATTGGTCTTCTTCGCCATTCAGTACGAGTTCGCCGATCGTGGCGCCTGGTACCTCATCGGGCTGGGGGTCACTGCCATAGCTTTCGCGCTTCTGCTCCCCCGAGGGCTGTGGAGCATCGTGGAGGAGCGCACCAAGCTCCAGCTGTTACCGGTCGGTTATCGTCTGGTCAAGAGGGCGACATCGGACCCTGCGGCTGCGGTTCCCAAGCCGTCGCCGCGAGTCTGAGCGTCCGCCCGAGAGGAGACCGGCTGTGTCCACCCAGCAGGCCGACGTCGTGCCGGAGACCTATGGCCTCTACATAGGGGGCGAGTGGCGGGAGTCGCACGCGCGTAGGACCTTCGACGACCGCAACCCTTGGAACGGCGAAGTGGTTGCCCGCTTCGCCGCCGGCGACGCGAGCGACGCCGTGGCTGCGATCCGCAGTGCGCACAGCGCACTCGCCGACTGGAGCCGGACATCGCCCGCAGTCCGCCAGGTGATCTTCCTCAGTGCCGCCACGATCTTGGAGCGCCGGCGTCAAGAGATCATGGAGTGGCTGGCAGCTGAGACGGGATGCGGCAACGACTTCGGCAGCATCCAGCTGGACTTCGCGCTGTCCCTGCTACGTCAGGCTGCCGGCGCGCCGTACGCCGCCGTCGGGCAGGTCATGCCGTCGGACCTCGACGGGTCGATCGCCATGGCCATGCGCCGGCCAGTCGGTGTTGTGGCGGCGATCGTCCCATGGAACGCCGCCCTCGTGCTGTCCGGCCGAGCCATCGCGGCGCCGCTGGTGCTCGGCAACACGGTCGTCCTCAAGCCGTCCGAGGAGTCGCCCTGGACCGGCGGCCTGCTCTGGGCCGAGATCTTCGAGGAGGCCGGCCTCCCGCCCGGCGTTCTCAACGTGGTCACGCATGCCCCGGGGGAAGCCGGAGCCATCGGTACGGAGCTCGTGGCCCACCCATGGGTGCGCCGCATCAACTTCACCGGTTCCACCGCCACCGGTCGGCGACTTGCCGAGGCGGCAGGGCATCATCTCAAGCGAGTGGTCCTCGAGCTCGGCGGCCAGAACCCGTTGATCATCCTTGCCGACGCGGACATGGACTACGCCATCGACGCCGCGGCATACGGTGCCTTCCTCCACCAGGGACAGATCTGCATGTGCGCTCGGCGCATCTTTGTGGAGCGTCCCGTCGCGGAAGACTTCCTGACTCGGTTCGCGGAGAAGACCAACGGGCTGGTGGCGGGTGACCCAAGTGACCCCCGGACGGTCATCGGACCGTTGATCAACGAGTACGCCCTTCTGACGGTGTCGCGCCGCGTTCGTGAGGCAGTCGAGGGCGGTGCCCGGCTGTTGGCCGGTGGCACCCCGGTCGGTCCCTGCTACCCCGCGACGCTGCTTGTCGACGTCCCGCCCGACAGCGAGCTCGCCCAGGACGAGACGTTCGGTCCGGTCGTGATCGTCGACGTCGTCGACAGTGCGGAAGAGGCCATCGAACGGGCGAACGACTCACGGTACGGACTGACGGCGGGAGTTCTCACTGGAAACCCCGACGTCGGGCTCGCGATCGCCGAACGACTCGAGGCAGGGATCGTCCACGTCAACGATCAGCCGATCCATGACGAGCCGCAGATGCCGTTCGGCGGTGTGAAGGACAGCGGGTGGGGCAGGTTCGGGATCAGCTATGCGATGGAAGAGTTCACCGAGCTGCACTGGGTGACGATCAAGAGTCACAATCGCAAGTTCCCCTTCTGACCCGACGTCAGCCCCAGACCTCGGCAGCCGTCTCCACGAGGAGCGCCAGCTTGGCGACCTGCTCGTCGTACGTGAGCGAGTTTCCCTCCACGGTGGAGGAGAAGCCGCACTGCGGCGACAGGCAGAGCTGGTCGAGGGGCACGAAGCGGGCCGCCTCGTCGATGCGTCGCTTCAGCATGTCCTTGTCTTCGAGCCCTCCGCGTTTGGTGGTCACGAGACCCAGAACCACCTGCTTCCCCGCAGGTACGAACCGGAGCGGCTCGAAGCCACCGGACCGCTCGTCGTCGTACTCGAGGAAGAAGCCGTCGACGTCGAGCTGGGTGAACAACGCCTCGGCGACGAAGTCGTACGAACCGGCGGCCGCCCACGAGCTGCGGAAGTTGCCACGGCACATGTGCGTCGTGACCCGCAGGTCGTCGGGCCGTCCGGCAAGGGCCCGGTTGATGTTCCGGATGTAGCTCTCGTGCTGGTGCTCAGCGTCGCCTCCTCTTGCCGCGACCATCGCGCGCTGGTCGGGGTCGTTGAGGTACGCGAGGCTGGTGTCGTCGAGCTGCAGGTACCGGCAGCCGAGCTCGTAGAGCGCCGAGACCTCCTGGGCGTACGCCGACGTCAGGTCGTCCCAGAACGACTCCTCGTCCGGGTAGACCGACGGGTCGATCGCGGCACGTCCGCCGCGGTAGTGGACCATGCTCGGAGACGGGATCGTCAGCTTGGGGACGGCGGTCGTCACGTTGTCGCGCAGGAACCTGAACGCGTCCGCGAAGATCGGCTCGGCCAGCGTGATCCGGTCGTGTACCTTCAGGGCCGCGAACTCGAAGTCCAGCTCACCCTTCTCGTTGCGGAAGTGCACGGTCAGCTTCTCGTCCGTCGCGTCGACCCCACCGAGGGAGTAGATGAAGTCCATGTGCCACGACGTACGCCGGAACTCGCCGTCCGTGGCCGACTGGAGACCCACAGCCTCCTGCGTACGCACGACGTCTCGGATGGCCGCGTCCTCCGCCTCGCGCAGCCGCGCGGCGTCGATCTCGCCCGACCTGCGCATCTCACGGGCGTGGAGGACCGCCTTGGGCCGGAGCAGGCTTCCGACGTGGTCGGCACGGAACGGCGGAGTGGCGCGAACGGACATCGGTCCTCCAGACAAGGTCGGCTGGCGTGCACGCTAGTAGCATCGCCCGCCGAAGGTGGCCGGGAGCTCAGAGGTAGGCCAGGACCGAGCCGGTGTAGTTCTCGGCGGGGCCGGCAGCGCGGCGAGGCGGCCACAGCACGCTCGGCAGGCAGGTCGAAGAGGAACCCGCGAGCATGCACGCCTTCGTCGGACCAAGCTGCCTTCGGTTGGGAAGGGGCGTCTCAGGGACCGCTGTCTGGTAGCCGTATCTGCTGTCTCAGGAGCTTGCCCGTGGAGCTGCGAGGCAGGCTCGCAACAAACGTCACCTCATGCGGGATCTTGTAGCGCGCGATCCGGCCGTCGAGAGACCGAAGTAGCTCAGCGGCGCTGGCGAGGGAGCCCTGCCGTCGAACCACGATCGCGCGGCCCACCTCGCCCCACTGAGGATGCGGGACAGCAATGACGGCGCAGTCCGCGACCGCGGGGTGAGCGGACAGCACCGATTCCACCTCGGCGGGGTAGACGTTCTCGCCCCCGGAGATGAACACGTCCTTGAGGCGATCGATGATCGTGACAAAGCCGTCATCATCGGCGACGGCGACGTCGCCGGTGTGCAGCCAGACGCCATCAGGAACGGCGGCCGCGGTCGCGTCTGGCTGCTGCCAGTAGCCAGCCATGACTGTCGGCCCAGAGACCAGCACCTCGCCAGGCTGCCCCGGCAGAGGGGTCCCTCCGTCGGCGTCGCTAAGACGCACGTCGTTGAAGAAGCAGGATTGCCCTGCCGACGTTGGTCGGCCAAGCCCTTCGTCGGCACGCAACAGCAGGACCCCGGGCGATGACTCGGTCAGCCCGTATCCCTGCGTGAACGTGAGCCCGCGGGCCTGGAAGGTCCGTACGAGCACTTCGGGAACCGGGGCGCCGCCACAGTGGAGGATCCGCACGGAGGAAAGGTCAGCGTCGCGCCAACGCGGCGACGCGGCCATCGCCCAGAACATTGTCGGCACACCGAACATGTAGCTGACTCGGTGTTCCGCCACGAGGTCGAAGACCCCCTCGGGAGTGAACGAGGAGGCCAGAACCGAGGTGCCCCCCTTGAGGAACGTGGGGAGAAGCGTCTGCGACAGGGCGGCGGTGTGGAACAGCGGCGCGCTGACCAGCGTGACCTCGGTCGTCATCACGTCCAGGTCCGCGAGCAGGTTGTATGTGTTCCAGATCAGGTTGCCATGGGTGAGCATCGCGCCCTTAGGGAGTCCCGTCGTGCCCGACGTGTACATGATCATGGCGACGTCGTCGTGGGAGATCGGGAGATCGGGTTGTTCTCCGGCCCCGGCGCTCACCAACTGCTCGTAGTCATACGAGGCGGCGGCGCTCGTACCGATCACCACCGGAGGTGAGTCGTCGAACAGGGCAACGGCGTCGTCGCCCAGCACGCTCGTATCCATCGCGGTGAACAGCAATCGGGCTCCGCTGTGCTGGAGCATGAATGCGACCTCCGGCGCAGCAAGCCTAGTGTTCAGCGGCACGAAGACTGCCCCGATCGACGCGCTGGCGAAGAGGACTTCCACGAACGCGGGGTGGTTGCCTCCCAGGTAGGCCACCCTGTCCCCGGTGCGTACGCCAAGTCCGATCAGCGCGTTGGCGAGCTGATCGACCCTTCGGCTCAGGGAGCCGAAGGTCTCCTGTCGGTCGGGATGGACAACCGCGACAAGGTCCCTACAGCTTCGTGCGCGCCGCGCCGGCCACGAACCCACCCCCTGGTTACGCACGCCGCCTCCCATTGCTCGCGACGCCCTCGCCAAGAGTTGGGGGCACGTCAGGTCCTCCGAGGTTCTTGGTCATCGATCGCAGCGCTCGTCGCAGCGTGGCGATGTCCCTTGGCGAGAGCCCTTCCAGCGCGCGCGCCTCCACCAGGTCGACGTCGCGGTCGCAGGCCGAGAGCACCTCTTCGCCCTTGCGGGTCAGCGTGATCCGGAGGATGCGTCGGTTTGCCGGGTCGGGTCGTCGTTCGATGAGTGCGTCGTCCTGCAGAGAGGTGACGAAGGGCTGCATAGCTTGGGGGGTGACGAACGAGGCTCTGGCCAGCTCGGCCGAGGACAGCCCGGGCCTGTCTTTGAGCACGCTGAGTGCCGTGTAGGCGGGCGTCGACAAACCGTGCCGAGGGGTGACCCCGTCGAGCTCGGCACGGATGCTCCGCTCGGACCTCGCGAGGAGGTACCCGACTCTGGCTTCCCGACGCTGGACGGAGACCTCGGCAGTGTTCGTCATGGTTTGACAGTGTATCAGGCCGCCTGATACTAAGTGTAAGCCGACTTGATATCAAAGGAGAGCACATGTCGACCTCGGGCTTACCTGACTGGGAGAAC
Organism: uncultured Actinomycetota bacterium; assembly: GCA_963711005.1. Lineage (GTDB taxonomy): Bacteria > Actinomycetota > Actinomycetes > Prado026 > Prado026 > CAVQCJ01. The sequence goes on from CAVQCJ010000002.1 coordinate 989,262, forward strand.
GTCCTCGTCGAGATTGAGGAGGGCATCGCGTGGGTCGCGCTCAACCGACCGGAGAAGCGCAACGCGATGAGCCCGGCGCTCAACTCCGACATGGTCGAGGTGCTTGAGGTACTGGAGGCCGACGACCGAGCTCAGGTCCTCGTCCTGACCGGCGTCGGGGAATCGTTCAGCGCCGGCATGGACCTCAAGGAGTACTTCCGCGAAGTCGACAAGGCACACCCTTCGGTACAGATCAAGGTGCGTCGGACGGCCGCCGAGTGGCAGTGGCGTCACCTGAGCCAGTACTCCAAGCCCACAATCGCGATGGTCAACGGTTGGTGTTTCGGAGGGGCGTTCAGCCCGCTGGTGGGCTGTGACCTGGCCATCGCCGCGGAGGACGCGGTGTTCGGTCTCTCCGAGATCAACTGGGGGATTCCCCCAGGCAGCGTGGTAAGCCGTGCCCTAGCCGAGACCATCGGCCACCGCGACGCACTTTGGTACATCATGACCGGCGAAACTTTCGACGGGACGCGGGCAGCCGAGATGGGGCTGGTCAACAGGGCCGTGCCTCGCGATCAGCTGCGGACCGAGGTGAGTCGGCTCGCGGGCATTCTCAAGGAGAAGAACCCAGTCGTCCTGCGGGCGGCGAAGATCGGTTTCCGGATGGCGCGGGACATGCCCTGGGAGCCAGCCTCCGACTACTTGTACGCGAAGATGGAGCAGTCGCAGCTGCTCGACCGCAGTGCCGGTCGCGAAGAGGGGCTCAAGCAGTTCCTCGACGACAAGGCCATCCGCCCAGGACTGCAGCCCTACCACCGAGAAGGCAGCTGACCGGGTCGCCGCCGCGCGGATCCCAGAGGACTGCGCGCTGCAAACAACAGCTGACCACTTACGAGACGCATGAGCCGTGGCTGACCGCGACGCTATGGGCGCCACGCTGTGAACCGAGCCGACAAATGAGACCAGAACCGAGACCACGCGATCGAAGCGCCGACACTTGATGACCCCCGACCGGTGTTCCCGCTGGTCAGAGGCCCTTGAATCGGAGCAGCTGTCGAGTCTCGGTTGATGGGTGACGGTTTCGTCTCGGGTGATGGTTGACCCACGCGTTCCGATGTACAGGCGGCCAACCTGGTCAGTCCGCAACAGTCCGTACACGCTCATAGCAGTTCAGCGGGACGGACTGCCGCGGCTCGACCCGGGGCACAACTGAGACCAGAAACTGAGACCAGAGTCCGTGCAGTCTTATCCAGAACGATCTTCCAGGCCGCATCGTCGCAGGTCAGAGGCATGATCAACTGAGCCGCCTCAGGGAGTCGAACCCTGGACCTACGCATTACGAGTGCGTCGCTCTGCCGACTGAGCTAAGGCGGCCCGCACCGGCCGAACGGGGCCGGAGCGAGGCCGAAAGTCTACCGGAGCACCACCCGCTGCCCCGACCGCGTGCCACGAGATGCGGGACTCAGGTCTGGCAGACGGTGCCGACAGCCGGCAGGGTCCCGCGGACGAGGTAGGTGTCCACCGCGTCGTCGATGCAGGTGCTTCCCCTGCGGTACGCCGTGTGCCCGTCCCCGACGCGGGTCAGCAGCCGCCCGGAGTCGAGCATCGAGGCGAGGTGCTGGGCCCACTGGTACGGCGTCGCCGGGTCGCGCGTGGTGCCGACGACCAGGATCGGTGCCGCGCCCACGGCGTGGATCTCGTGCGGGGTGTCGGTCGGAGGGACGGGCCACACCGTGCAGGGCGCGTCGCTCCAGGCGAAGTACGTCCCGAAGATCGGCGACTCGGTTGCGAACCTGGCGGCGTCGGCGCGTAGCTCGGGGATCGTCGAGTGATCCGCGCGGTCCAGGCAGTTGACCGCGAAGATGGCCTCGTTCTGGTTCGAGCTGTACGTGCCGTTGGCGTTGCGGTCGCTGTACGCGTCGGCGATGAACAGCAACGTGTTGCCGTTGCCACCGATGGCCTGGGTGAGCGCGCTGCGCAGGGCCGGCCATCCGTTGGCCTTGTCGTACAGCGGGTAGAGCAGGCCGAGCACGACGAGCGGCTGCGTGACCGCACGGCCGCTGTCGCTGCGCAGCGGGTGCGCGTCGGAGCCCGCGACGAGCTCGGCGATCTGCGCCCGGGCGTCCGCGACCGTAGGCCCGACCGGGCAGTCGCTGCGGTTGACGCAGTCGGACAGGAAGGCCGTGAGCGCGCGCTCGAACCCGCCGAGCTGCCCTTCCGAGAGCGTTGTAGCGTCGAGGGTGGGGTCGACGGCACCGTCGAGCACCAGCCGGCCGACCCTCGTCGGGAACTCCTCGGCGTAGGTGGCGCCCAGGAATGTCCCGTACGAGGCGCCGTAGTAGTTCAGCTTCGCGTCGCCGACGACGGCCCGGATCACGTCCATGTCGCGCGCGGTGTCGACGCTGCCGACGTGCCCGAGGATCGCCGCCGACCGCTGCTCGCACCCGTCGGCGAAGTGCTTGCTGATCGCGATGAGGCCCTGCTCCTCGGCCGGGGTGTCCGGCGAGCCGTCGTACGCCAGTAGCGCGTCGAGGTCCTTGGCGTCCAGGCAGTGCACCGGCGTGCTGCTCGCGACGCCGCGCGGGTCGAAGCCGACGATGTCGTACACCGCCCGCAGCCGGGCGCTGAACGCGCTGCGGGCGTCCCGGGCGTACTGGATGCCGGACGCACCCGGCCCGCCCGGGTTGATGATCAGCGAGCCGACCCGGTGCGCCGGGTCGGTGGCCGGCAGCCGGACGAGCTTGAGGGCAAGGTGGCCGGCGGTCGGGTTCTTGTAGTCGATGGGAACGCTGAGTGCCGCGCACTGGAAGCCGTCCCCGCACTGGGTCCACTTCGGGTGCTGCGTGTAGAACGCCTGCAGCGAAGGGGTCGGGGGGACGCTGGAACCCGGCTGGGCGGTGGGGGTGTACGCCGGAGCGGCGTCGGATCCGCCGGACCCGCTGGACCCGCCGGTGCAGGCGGAGAGGGCGAGCGCGGAGGCGATAGCCGCGACGACTGCGACGGCGGCGCGGCGGGACGACAGGGGACGCACGGTGCGGGTTCCTCGGGTTTCGGGCGGCCCGCACGCGGGGGCCGGAGGGGATCCAGGTTCTCACGGGTCCCTGAGCGCCCCCTGAGAGGCCGGACGGACTTACGGTGGGCCTGTGGACGGCATGGGCAACCCGCGGGTGACATGGGCGGCGGGCACGGCCGGCGGAGCGGTGGCCGCCTGGCGGGCCGCGCAGTCAGGCGTCGGGCCCGGTGAGCTGGCGTACCGGCGGGACCTGGCCCGGTACGAGCGCACGGTCGGACGGCTGCGCACGCGCGCCTTCGTGGCGGCGGTAGCCGCGGTCGCGACGGCCGTCGCGGCGGTCGGCGGACCACCCTGGTGGCTGTGCGTCACCGCGGTCTCGCTCTGGTACGGGGTGACGGGCTTCGTCCGGTTGCGGCGCACGCGGCCGCCGCAGCGGTCGGGGTACCCCACGCAATGGTCGCCGGCGCTGACGACCCGCGCGGCCCGGGGCAGCATCGGCGCCGAGGTGGCCGAACGGCTGGCCGTCGCCGAGGCCAACCTGGGCCGAGTGGTCCCGGCGGTCGAGCGGCTCTACCCGCCGGCCGGAGCCGAGCTGTCCCGAGCCGTGGACGAGGCGGCACCGCTCCTGCACCAGCAGGTCGAACGGCTCGCCGTGCTGGACCGGGTGACCCGCGAGATGGGTCCCGGTCCGGCGAGCACGGCAGCCCGGGAGGCGGCGGTGTCGGTGACCGCGCGGCTGCAGGCCGGGGTCGAGGCGTACGAGGGCCTGCTCGCAGCCGCCGCGGAGCTGCTGGGCGCACCGGACCTGGGCCGCAGCGCCGGTGAGCTGCTGGACCCGGCGGTGCAGGGGATGCAGGCGTACACGCACGGGCTCGGCGCCGCCGGCTCATCCGAGGCGAGCTGACGCGTCAGCGCAGGGCGAGCGTCAGGGCCTCGACCGCGAGCAGCGGCGCGACGTTCGAAGCGACCGCGGCCCGGCAGGCGAAGATCGCGTCCACCCGCTGCAGGGTCCGCTCCGCCGTGCTGGCGCGCGCGACGGTGTCGATCTCGCGAGCCACGTCGACGTTGGCGATCCCGACCGGTGCGTCGAGCTGCTGCACGAGGACGTCGCGGTAGAAGCCGACGAGGTCGAGCAGCGCGAGGTCGAGGATGTCGCGCTGGGTACGGGTCGCGCGGCGCTTGTGCTGCTTGTCCAGGTCCTTGAGCTGCGACCGGCCCTGCGCGTCCAGCCCTCGGCTGGAGCCCTGCCCGAGCGCCACCGCCATGGCGTCGGTCTCGGCGGCGTCGCGGCCGGCGGTCGCGGCCTCCGCTTCCTCGTCCGCGGCGTCGACCAGGTTCGCGGCGGCGACCAGGCACGCGCCGACGTCGGCCAGCGCGGCCGGGATGCGCAGCACCTCGGCCCGGCGCAGCCGGCTGCCCTCGTCGAGTGCCAGCCGGCGGGCCCGCCCGACGTGCGACTGGGCCGCCCGCGCCGCGAACGCCGCCGTCGCCGGGTCCACCCCGTCCCGACGAACCAGCACGTCGGCGACCGCGTCGACCGGGGGGGTGACCAGGCCGATCGGACGGCAGCGCGAACGGATCGTCGGCAGGACGTCCTCGAGCGACGGCGCGCACAGGATCCACACCGTGCGCGGGGCCGGCTCCTCGATCGCCTTGAGCAGGGCGTTCGCCGGCCGCCACGCGAGGTCGGGCCCTTCGAGCCGGTCCGCGTCCTCGACCACGACGACCTGCCACCGCCCGGACGCCGGGGAGAGCACGGCGTTGCGGACGAGGTGCCGGATCTCGTCGGTGAGGTGGTGCAGTCCCGGCGGCCGGACCACCTCGACATCGGGATGGGTTCCCTCCAGGGTCGTGCGGCACGCGTGGCAGTGCCCGCAACCGGGCGCGGAGTCGGCGTTGGTGCACTGAAGCGCGGCGGCGAACGAAAGTGCCGCTGTGCTGCGTCCGGAGCCCGGCGGTCCGGTGAAGACCCAGGCATGCGTCATGCCGATGCCCGGACCGGTGCCGGCGACCACCTCGCGGGCCGAGACGGCGGCGGCGCGCAGCTGGTCGACGACGCGGGTCTGCCCGACAAGGTCGGCCCACACCCCTGGCGCGGTCGCCGTGCTCACTGCACCTCCTGGTCGATCACTGCACCACCTGGATCACTGCACCACCTGGATCACTGCACCACCTGGATGCTCAGCCGGGCCAGGACCGCCGCCGCGACCTCCGCCTGTACCTGCTCCGGCGGCGCCGAGCCGTCGAGCACGACGTAACGCTCCGGGTCCTGTGTGGCGAGCTCGAGGAACTTTGCCCGCACCCGGCGGTGGAACTCCAGCGGCTCGACCTCCAGCCGGTCCGGTTCGCCGGCCCGGCGCAGGCCTTCCTCCGGGTCCAGGTCGAGCAGCACGGTGAGGTCGGGCAGCAGGCCACCGGTCGCCCACGCGTTCACCTGCGCGACCGCGTCGTAGTCCAGCGGCCGTCCGGCCCCCTGGTAGGCCAGGGACGAGTCGACGTACCGGTCGGTCAGCACGATCGCGCCCCTGGCCAGCGCCGGGCGTACCACCGATTCGACGTGCTCGGCCCGGTCGGCGGCGTAGAGCAGAGCCTCGGCCTTGGACGACAGCCCGGTGCTCGCATGCCCGAGCACGAGCCGGCGGACGTCCGGCCCGATCCTGGTGTCCCCCGGTTCGTGGGTCTCGACGACTTCGTGGTCACGGGCCCGCAGCAGTGCGGCGAGCGCCGCCACCTGGGTGGACTTGCCGGCGCCCTCGCCGCCCTCGAACGCCACGAACATGCTCCGCACCATAGTCGCGGGTCCGGACCCCCGGCTCAGCGTCGCTTGGCCGACCGCGAGGGCGCCCGCGACGCTCGCTTCTTGGGGGCGGGGCCTTTGGCCCGCTTGTCGGCCAGCAGCTCGGCGGCGCGCTCGACGGTGAGGGACTCGACCGAGTCGCCCTTGCGCAGGGTCGCGTTCGTCTCGCCGTCGGTGACGTACGCGCCGAAGCGGCCCTCGCGCACCACGAGCGGCTGGCCGGAGCCGGGATCGGCGCCCAGCTCGCGCAACGGCGGCGCGACGGTACGGCCCCGACCGCGCGGCTTGGGCTGCGCGAACAGCTCGAGCGCCTCGTCCAGACCCACGGTGAACAGCGGCGTCCTCGGACGTCAGCGACCGCGAGTCGGTGCCCTTCTTCAGGTACGGGCCGTAGCGGCCGTTCAGGGCGGTGATCTCGACCCCGTCGGCCGGGTCGACGCCGACGGCGCGCGGCAGCGACAGCAGCCGCACCGCGTCGTCGAGCGTCACCGTGTCGAGCGACATCGCCTTGAACAGCGAGGCGGTCCGCGGCTTCGCCGACTTCGGCGCGTCCTCCGGCAGCACCTCGGTGACGTACGGGCCGAACCGGCCGGCCTTCGCGACCACCGTGAGCCCGGTCTGCGGGTCGGTTCCCAGCGAGCGGTCGCCGGACGGCTGCGCCAGCATCTGCTGGGCGCGCTCGACGGTCAGCTCGTCCGGGGCGACGTCCTCGGGGACGGGAGCCCGCTCGGTGCCGGCCTCGCCGTCGGGGCCGACCGTCTCGCGCTCGAGGTAGGGCCCGTACCGGCCCACCCGCAGCACGATGCCGTCGCCGATCGGGATCGAGTTGATCTCGCGCGCGTCGATGTCGCCGAGGCCGCCGACCATCGGGTGCAGGCCGCGGAACTGCACGCTCCCGTTGGGCGCGAGCCCCGCCGCGTCCTCGCCGTAGTAGAAGCGCCGCAACGTGTCCAGGCGCTGTGCGTGCCCGTCGGCGACCGAGTCGAGCACCTCTTCCATCCGCGCGGTGAAGTCGTAGTCGACCAGCTCGCTGAAGTGCTTCTCCAGCAACGACACCACCGAGAACGCGAGGAACGACGGGACCAGGGCGCCGCCGCGCTTCCACACGTACCCGCGGTCGAGGATCGTCCCCATGATCGAGGCGTACGTGGACGGGCGGCCGATGCCGCGCTCCTCGAGCGCCTTGACGAGCGTCGCCTCGGTGTACCGCGGCGGCGGCTGCGTGCTGTGGCCCTCCGCCTCGAGCCCGAGCAATGTGAGTGCGTCGCCGGCCTTGAGCGGGGGCAGCCGCCGCTCGGCGTCGTCCGCACCGGCGTCGCTGCCCGTGCCGCCGTCGTCGTCGCGGCCCTCCTCGTACGCGGCCAGGAACCCACGGTGCGTGATCACCGTGCCGGACACCGAGAAGACCGCGTCCCGGCCGTCGGCGGCCGTCGCGCCCAGGCGCACGGTGACGGTGAACCCGCGCGCGTCGGACATCTGCGAGGCGACCGTCCGCTTCCAGATCAGGTCGTAGAGGCCGAGCTCGTCGCCGGACAGCTCCGGGGCCACCTCACCGGGCGTGCGGAAGCTGTCCCCGGAGGGCCGGATGGCCTCGTGCGCCTCCTGGGCGTTCTTGACCTTGCGGGTGTACTGGCGCGGAGCGTCCGGGACGCTGTCCGCGCCGAAGATGTCTCGGGCCGTCGCCCGGGCGGCTGCGATGGCCGCCTCCGACAGCGTGGTCGAGTCGGTGCGCATGTAGGTGATGTAGCCGTTCTCGTACAGCCGCTGCGCGACCCGCATCGTCGTCTGCGAGGAGAACCGCAGCTTGCGGCTGGCCTCCTGCTGCAGGGTCGAGGTCATGAACGGCGCGGCCGGCGAACGCCGGTACGGCTTCTCGTCGACGGAGCGGACGGCGAAGTCCGCGTCGGCGAGCCCGGCCACCAGTGAGCGGGCCCCGGACTCGTCCAGCGCCACCGCGGCCTTGGTCCGGAGCCGTCCGTCGGAGCCGAAGTCCCGCCCCGTGGCCACCCGCGACCCGTCGATCTCGACCAGGCGGGCGGCGAAGGACCCCGGGTCCAGCCGCGCCTGCAGGTCCCAGTACGACGCCGCGACGAACGCGATCCGCTCGCGCTCGCGCTCGACCACCAGGCGGGTCGCGACGGACTGCACCCGCCCGGCCGAGAGCCCCTGCATGACCTTCTTCCACAGCACCGGGCTGACCTCGTAGCCGTACAGCCGGTCGATGATACGGCGGGTCTCCTGGGCGTCGACCAGGCGCAGGTCGAGCTCGCGGGTGTTCTGCGCGGCGGCCCGGATCGCGTCGCGGGTGATCTCGTGGAAGACCATGCGACGGACCGGCACGGTCGGCTTCGAGCACCTCGAGCAGGTGCCAGGCGATCGCCTCGCCCTCGCGGTCCTCGTCCGTGGCCAGGAGGAGCTCGTCCGCGCTCTTGAGCTCCTTCTTGAGCTCGGCGACCTTTGAGCGCTTGTCCGCGTCGACGACGTAGAGCGGCTCGAACGCCGACTCGACGTTGACGCCGAGCCGGGCCCACGGCTGCCCCTTCTGGGCGGCGGGGATGTCGGCGGCGCGGGTCGGCAGGTCGCGGATGTGCCCGACGCTGGCCTCGACCGTGTAGCCCGGCCCCAGGTACCCCTTGATGGTCTTGGCCTTGGCCGGGCTCTCCACGATCACCAGACGCCGGCGCGCCCCGTCGCCCTGCTCGGGCACCCCGGACCCCGCTGGCACCTCGGACACCTCGGACACTGCTCTCACTTTCCGCTGACGGTCGGGCGCGGCAGCCGGGACGGGACACAGCCGGTCGCGCCGGAGTGTGACGGTACGAACGGGGGGGCTGTCAAACCCGGTGCCCTGGCTCCCTGGTCAGGGCAGCCGCAGGAACCCCTCCTCGACGAGACTACGCACCGCGACGACAGCCGCCGGCTCCAGGTCGTCCGGCTCCATGTCGTGGGCCCTGGCGACCTCGGCCAGGATCTGGCCCAGCGGACGCCTCCCGTCGGCGCCGGCCAGCACGGCCACGCCCACCGGGTCGATCTCGCCGCCCCGACGCAGCCCGCTCCCCTGGCTGACCCGGGCGGGCCGCCGTTCCAGCCCGCCACCCGGTACCGCGACCGACTCCTGCTCGACGTGCACGTCGGCCGCCAGCGCAGGTGCGAGCGCGAGCAGGGCGTCGTCGTCCAACGCCTGGACCCGGTCGTGCCGTTCGAACCAGGACGCCAGCGCACCCCCCACCGGCTGGTCGACCGGGTGCCGGAAGTCCTCGATCCGCAGGTACGGGTGGTCCGCCCCACCGGCCCGCATCGTGACCCAGCCGAGCCCGACCGCCTCGACGTCGCGCCGGTCGAACCAGTCCAGCCAGGCGTCGTAGCGCGCCGGGTAGTCCGCGCCCCGGTCGTCGCCGGAGTCGCGCAGCCACAGCTCGACGTACTCCATGGGGTCGAGGACCTCGCGCTGGAGGACCAGAGCGTCGCACCCGGTCGGGACCACCCAGCCGGCCACCCGCTCCCGCCAGTCCTGGCCGCGCACGTGCAGCCAGTTCGCCAGCAGCTGGCACCAGCCGCCCTCGGTCAGGTGGTCCGGGGCGGCGGCGACCACCGCCCGGCACAGATCGTCGCCGTCGAGCCCGCCGTCGCGGTAGGAGTACCGGCGGGGAAGGCGAGACCACGAACGGCGGGTTCGACACCACGAGGTCGAAGCGCTCCCCGGCGACCGGCTCGAACAGGCTCCCGGAGCGCAGGTCGAGGTCGACGTCGTTCAGGGCCGCCGTCAGGGCGGCAAAGGCGAGGGCGCGCGGGTTGGTGTCGGTGCCGACGACCCTCGACGCGTGCCGGGCCAGGTGGAGGGCCTGCACCCCGCAGCCGGTGCCGAGGTCCAGGGCCGACCCGACCTGCGGACGCACGGTGACCTGGGCTAGGGTGGCTGGACGCCCCGCCGATCCCCAGGACGTGGTCCGGTCGGACCGGTCCACGCACGCCGCCGATCCCGGTGCCCAGGTCGGAGGCGACGAGGAAGTCGACCTCGTCGGCGGCGTACGGGCGGATGTCCACCAGAGCAGCCAGGGCTCCGGGCGAGACCGGCGCCGGGCCGACGAGACCGCCGTCGACCAGGGCGGTCAGCCCGCTCAGCGCCCGGGCGGCCGGTTCGCCGTCGACCGGCGCCTGCAGCACGAAGAGCCGGATGAGCGTCTCCAGCGCCGAGCCGCCGCGGGTCGCGCGCAGCGCCGGCACCGTCTCGCCACGGGCCAGCGCGGCGTACGCGGCCGGACCCAGCAGCTCGAGGACCCCGTCGACGGTGTAGCCGGCCGCGCGCAGGTCGTCGCGCAGCCGGCGTACGTCGTCCCCGCCGAGGCTGGGCGTCCCGCCCGAGGCTGCCACCGGGGTCAGGCGGCGACGACCTCGACCGGGACGTCGCCCACCGCGATCGGCCGGCGCTTGGAGATGACCACCGAGGTGACGACGATGGCGACGGCGACCAGGGAGATCAGCACCCGCATCGCCGTGTGGTCGCCGAGGAACTGCGACACGATCGCCGGGGCGATCAGCAGCGACACGAGGTTCATCACCTTGATGAGCGGGTTGATGGCCGGGCCGGCGGTGTCCTTGAACGGGTCGCCGACCGTGTCGCCGATGACCGTTGCCGAGTGCGCCTCGGAGCCCTTGCCACCGAAGTTCCCGTCCTCGACGAACTTCTTCGCGTTGTCCCACGCGCCGCCGGAGTTCGACAGGAACACCGCCATCAGCGTGCCGGTCGCGATCGTGCCGGCGAGGTAGGACCCGAGCGCACCGATGCCTAGCCCGAAGCCGACCGCGATCGGCGTGAGCACCGCCAGCAGACCGGGGGTGGCCAGCTCGCGCAACGAGTCACGGGTGACGATGTCCACGACCTTGCCGTACTCCGGCTTCTCGGTGCCGGCCATGATGCCGGGGTGGTCGCGGAACTGGCGGCGCACCTCGAAGATGACCGCACCGGCCGCGCGCGACACGGCGTTGATCGCCAGTCCGGAGAACAGGAACACCACCGACGCGCCGATCAGCAGACCGACCAGGTTTCGCGGGTTGCCGATGTCGAGGATCGCGGCGTACTGCAGGGCGTCCTGCGGGCTCTGCTGCCCGACACCCCCGGCGCTGACGGTCGCCGCCTGCACAGCGTCGCGGAACGAGCCGAACAGCGCGGTAGCGGCCAGCACCGCGGTCGCGATCGCGATGCCCTTGGTGATGGCCTTGGTCGTGTTCCCCACCGCGTCCAGCTTGGTGAGCACGATCGCGCCGTCGCCGTGCACGTCGCCGGACATCTCGGCGATGCCCTGCGCGTTGTCCGAGACCGGCCCGAACGTGTCCATCGAGACGATGACGCCGACAGTGGTCAGCAGACCGGTGCCGGCCAGCGCGATCGCGAACAAGGACAACGTGATCGAGCCGGCGCCGAGCAGGAACGCGCCGTACACCGCGGCGCCGATCAGCAGCGCCGAGTAGACCGCCGACTCCAGGCCGACGCTGATGCCGGCGAGGATGACCGTCGCCGGCCCGGTGAGCGAGGACTTCGACACGTCGTCGACCGGCTTGCGGTTCGTCTCGGTGAAGTAGCCCGTCAGCTGCTGGATCGCCGCCGCCAGCACGATCCCGATGAGGACGGAGAAGATGGCGAGCACCCGCGGGTTGAACGTGTTGATGTTGACGATCCCGAGGTTGTTCAGGACCACACCGCGCAGGCTCGTCATCCTGGCGGGCAGGAAGATGAACGACGCGATCGCGACCAGCACCGCGGAGACCACGGCCGAGATGAAGAAACCGCGGTTGATGGCGGACATGCCGGACCGGTCGCCGGCTCGCGGCGCCACCGCGAAGATGCCGATCACGGCGGTGAGCACGCCGATCGCGGGGACGACGAGCGGGAAGACGAGGCCGATCGTGCCGAACGCCGCCTTGCCGAGGATGAGCGCGGCGACCAGAGTCACGGCATAGGACTCGAACAGGTCCGCGGCCATGCCCGCGCAGTCGCCGACGTTGTCGCCGACGTTGTCGGCGATCGTGGCCGCGTTGCGGGGGTCGTCCTCGGGGATGCCCTGCTCGACCTTGCCGACCAGGTCGGCGCCGACGTCGGCCGCCTTCGTGAAGATGCCGCCGCCGACACGCATGAACATCGCGAGCATGGCCGCGCCGAAGCCGAAGCCCTCCAGCACCTTGGGTGCGTCACCCTGGTACGCGAGCACCACCACGGCCGCGCCGAACAGACCGAGCCCGACGGTGAACATGCCGGCCACGCCGCCGGTGCGGAACGCGATGCGCATCGCGTCCTGCTCGCCGGTCTCCCGCGCGGCGGCGGCGACCCGGACGTTGCCGCGCACCGCGAGCCACATGCCGGTGTACCCGGTCGTGGCCGAGAACACCGCGCCCACCAGGAAGAACAGCGACCGGCCGATGCGCTCGGAGGTGTTGTCCGCGGGCAGCAGGAAGAGCAGGAAGAACACCAGGACCGCGAACACGCTCAACGTCCGGAACTGCCGGTTGAGGTAGGCCGACGCGCCCTCCTGGATCGCGGCCGCGATCTCCTTCATCCGGTCGGTCCCCTCGCTCGCGGCGAGCACCTCGCGAACCAGCAGCGCCGCGACGCCGAGGGCGCCCAGTGCGATGAGCGCGACGACCACGAGGGTGGCGATGTTGCCGCTGCTGAAGGAGATGGACTCGCCGACGCTGGCGAGATGGATCCCGGCCATGTGTCCTCCTGTCTGGGGGGCAGCATCGACCTGCGCAACGGCCGACCTGTCCGGGGGGAGGCGGTGGGCGCGTCAGCACCCCGCCGGGCCCGGCGCGCGGAGTCTACGCAGACGGCGCCGACGTACCAAAGGCGACCTGGCCGGTCGAGCCGTTCGGCTGGACCGGCCAGCCCATGCGTACGACCGAGCCCGCGGAGTCCGTGTGCACGCTCACGTCGTCGACCAGGCTGCCGATGACCGCGAGGTCGATGCCGTCCGGGAGGGGCTCGTCGAGCGCGTCCACGCCACGGGGCTCGGCCTCCGCGTGGCCGGCCAGGTCGGGCTCGGCCTCCACCGCGGCGGCGCCTTGCGGGTCCCCTTGTGCGACGTCGACGACCTCGGCGACGAACCGCCCCTCACCGTCGGTGAGCCGGACCAGTACCGGCTCGGTGGGACAGCTGCTGCGGTGCCGTCCGACCGCCCTCGTGGCGGCCTCGCCGACGGCGAGCCGGACCTCGTCAAGCGTCTCGTCCCCCACCCCGGCGCGGCGCGCGAGCGACACGGCCACGAGGCGAGCGGTCCGGACGTGCTCGGGGAGCGCGGTGAACCGCAGCTCGACGGTCGCCACCTGCCCCGCCCGCCCGGCTGCCGGTCAGTCCTGGGCGGCGACGGCGTCCGCCACCGTCGCATGGACGGGGAACACCTTGGTGAGACCGGTGATCCGGAAGATCTTGAGGATGCGCTCCTGCGTGCAGACCAGGTGCAGCGACCCGTCGTGCGCGCGGACCCGCTTGAGGCCGCCGACAAGGACGCCGAGGCCGGTGGAGTCGAGGAACTCGACCTGCTCCATGTCGACGACGAGGTGGTAACGACCGTCCTCGACGAGCTGCACGATCTGCTCGCGCAGCTTCGGCGCGGTGTAGACGTCGATCTCACCGGCCACCGACACGACGGTCTTGTCGCCCTCGGTCCTGGTCTCCAGCGACAGGTCCACGATGGTCCTTCCGTTGCAGCTGGTACGGAGGATGGGAGCGCGTCCGGGGGATCCGTACCGTAGCCGTCCTCGGTCGGTACCCCGCGACCGCAGCGTGATTCAACCACGCTGGTCGCCTCCCGCCACCCCAGCCCGGGCGCGGGCCCGGAGCAGACCGGCGGCCCCCAGCAGCCCCGAACCCGGCCTGGTCACCGACACCGCGACGGTCCGACCGGCGTCGCCGACCGAGCAGTCCTCCAACCGGACGCCGGCCGCGGAGGCGACCCGGCGGGCCCGCGCGCAGGCGGCGGCGGCCCCGGCACCCAGGTCGTTCGCCGCGGCCAGCGCGGCCTCGTCCGCGGCCGCCGCCAGCGTGTGCCTGGCCACCCCGACCGCAGCTGTCGTGGTCACCAGCACACCCACCGCGGAGACCAGGAGCGCACCGGCAACCACCCACACGCTGCCGGACCCGGCCTCGCCGGACCGTCGTCGGGCGCGGGTCACCCCGGCCGCCCGACCGCGGCCCCGTCCGCCGCCTCGTCCGCTGCGACGGCCTCGGACGACACCTCGAACCGGCCGAGCAGGCCGAGCAGGCCGCCCCGGGGCAGGACCGCCACCTGTACCCGCACCCGGACGAGGCCGGTGCTGCGTCGGACCAGCACGGTCGCGCCGGGGGGCGCCACCGCGCGGGCCAGCCGCAGCACCGCATCGTCGAGGTCACCGCGCGCGGCGGCACGGGCTCCCATGGCCGCGGCGTCCTGCGCGGCCATCTGCACAGCGGCTCCGTGCGCCACCGTCAGGACCGTGGCCAGGACCAGCATCAACGCCGGGAGCACCACCGCCGTCTCGGCAGTGACGAACCCCCCGCAGCCGCGCCGGCCCGGCCTCGACCGGGTCCGCCGCAGCAGCCCGGTCACGAGGCGAACGAGAACGCGTGCCGGACGACGGACCTCAGCAGGTCCGCGACCTCGCTGCTCGTCAACAGCTTCAGCAGCACCGCGGCGAAACCGCAGGCCGCGACGGTGCCGATCGCGTACTCCGCGGTCGACATGCCGTCCTCACCCGAACGCACGGCCGTGCGCCGAACCTGAGTCACCTGTTTGCTCTCGGGCTCCATGACCCTCCTCGTGCTCCGGCGGCCGGCCGTCGGTGGCGGTTGCCCCGCCAGACGTCGACGATGGGTCCGGGACGCGTCCGCGGACCAGTCCCCCGGCCGTCGCTGTGGACCGGCCGGCCGGGTCGGACGGCTGTGGACGACGACGCCGAGGGGTCAGCCGCCGTTCAGTGCGGCGCCGGCGAGACCGACGACCGTCGGAACGACGCCCAACAGGACGAAGGCTGGCAGGAAGCACAGCCCGAGCGGGGCGACCGCACGCACGCCGGCGGTCCGGGCCGCCTCCGCCGCGGCCAGCCGCCGCCGCACCCGCAGCCCGGCAGCGACCCCGCGCAGGATCTCGACGGGCGGGGCACCCGACGTGTCTGCCCGGCCCAACGCGATCGACAGCGGCCGCAGCGCGGCATCCGAGCGCAGCGCTGCCCAGGCCTGCTCGGGCGGCGCTCCCAGCGACAGGGCGGCCGCGACCGGTTGCAGCCGGTCGGCGACCGCACCGGGAAGGGCCCGGCTCACCGCCGTCACTGCGTCGGGGACCGTCGCGCCGGCCGCGAGCCCGGCGGCGAGCAGGTCGACGTACAACGCAAGGTCGGACGCGTCGCCGGCCGTTGGCCGTCGCCGCCGGGCGGTCTGCCGTGCTTCCCGCCGCTTCGGCGGCGCGCCGCGGCCGGAGCGCTGCGAAACCAAGCCCTTGGCGGCAGCGAGCCGGTGCTCGGAGGACCTCGGGCCACCGCCGCCGACCCTCCACGCAAGCGCTGCGCATGCGGCGGCCAGCACGAGCGCCAACACCCGTGACACGTCAACCCGCCCGCTCGGCCCGTTGCACGAGGGCGAGGGTCCAGCGCAGACCGGCGCCCTCCAGGACCAGTGCGCCGACCAGGCAGGTCAGCCCGGCCGGTGTCGCGACGAGGACGTGCAGCGGGTCGGCCCCCAACGCGGTACCCAGGCCCAGGCCGAAGGCGGGCAGCATCGCCAGCAGCCGCGCCGATGCGCGCGGCCCGGCCAGCTCGGCGCGGACCGCCGAGCGGTGCTGCAGCCGGTCGCGCGCTGCGTCGGCGATCCGGCCGGCCACCGGCGCGAGCGGTGCGCCCTGGGCGAGCGCAAGGTCCCAGCCGGCCGCCAACCACTCCAGCTCGGGCCGGTCCGCATCGCCGACCTCGCGCAGGGCCGCGGGCCCGTCGGCGCCGAGGCGGACCAGCTCGACGACGCGGGTGAGCCGGGTCGCCAGCAGCGGGTCGGTGATGTCCGTCGCGCACCGTCTCAGGGCGGCCTCGGGAGCGGCACCGGCCCGCAGCTCGGCGGCGAACGACGCCAGCAGCTCGACCACCTGCTCCGATGTGTCCCATCTCCGGCCCGGCCACCGCGCCCGCGCGGCCTGCGCCACCGCGGCTGTGACACCGATGCCCCGGCGGCCCGGTGGATGCCGAAGAGCGGCCCTCTGCAGCCGTTGCAGCCGGCGGGCGCCGGCCGCGGCCGGGGCCAGCCGCAGCGCCACGGCGACGCAGCCGCCGACGACCTCGGCTGCCCCGGTCACCGGACCACGGACAGCAGCCCGTGGAGCTGCTCCGCGGCGGGTCCGGTCCGGGCTTCCCCGGGCTCGAACGCCATCGCGGTGACCAGGCGCACGAGCCCGTCCCCAGCGCGTTCGGGGACCGCCACCTCTGCGACCCTGCGCACACCGTCCGGGCCGCGGCACAGGTGCACGACCGCACCGACACCGGCGGCGAGCTGGGCGTGCGCCGCCGCCCGGCCCATGCCGGCGGACAGGGCGAGCGCCTCGACCCGCGCAGGGAGGTCGGCCGCGCTGTTCGCATGCACGGTGCCGAACCCGCCGCGGTGCCCCGTGTTCAGCGCGGCGAGCAGGTCCACGACCTCCGCGCCCCTGACCTCGCCGACCACGAGCCGGTCCGGCCGCATCCGCATCGCCTGGCGGACCAGGTCCGCCATCGTGACGGCCCCGGCCCCCTCCACGTTCGGCGGTCGGGCCTCGAGGAGCACCTGGTGCGGGTGGGCGGGGCGCAGCTCGCTGCTGTCCTCGACGACCACGACACGTTCATCGGCAGGGACGAGCGACAGCAGGGCCGCCAGCAGCGTCGTCTTGCCGGTGCCGGCGCCGCCGGTCACGAGGGTCGACACCCGGTTCAGCACCAGGCCGCGCAGCACCTGCGCGCCCTCGAGGTCCAGCGCACCCGACCGGACCAGGTCGTCCAGACACAGCCGGCGGCGCGACGGCACTCGCAGCGACAGGCACGTCCCACGGGTGCTGGTCGGCGCCAGGACGGCGTGCAGCCGCAGCCCGCCCGGGAGCCGTACGTCGGCATAGGGCGACGCGTCGTCGAGCCGCCGCCCCACGCACCCGACCAGGCGCTGCGCGAGCGCCCGTACAGCTGCGTCGTCGCGGAACCGTACGTCGGCGGGCTGCAGCCGACCCGCCCGCTCGACCCACACCTCGTCGGGTGCGTTCACCAGGATGTCGGTGACGTCGGGATCGCCGAGGAGCGGCTCGAGCACCCCGAGGCCGCCCAGCTCGGAGCCGAGTGCGGCCACCACGGCCAGCAGCGAACGGTCGCCCAGGACGTGCCCCTCGGCCCGGACCGCGGCTGCCACCCCGGCCGGGGTCGCTGGTCCGCCACCGGGCCGGGACGCCAGCCTGGCCCGGACCCGGTCTACCAGCGCGGGCTCCGGGGCGATCATCGGGGCCCACCAGCAGCGTCACGGAGCAGGTCGCCGACCAGCCGACCGGCCAGGGCCGCCAGCGGGCCACGCCGCCCGCCGGGCGGCAGTCCGCGTTCAAGGGCCTGCGAGAGCCCGGGCTCGGCGCGGCAGTGGCCCGCCAGCGGCAGCCCGACCGCCTCGGCCACCACCTGGGCGTCCAGCCCGCCCGGTGCCGGCCCGCGCACCACCGCCTGCATCTGCGTGGTCATCGGTCGCACGAGCGTGGCGACCCGGATGGCGGCCGTGACCGCGCGGAGCTCGGCCGGCACGACCAGGAACACCCGGTCGGCGCGCTCCAGCGCGACCCGGGTGGGGGCGTCCGGGCGGCGAGGCAGGTCGACCACCACCAGCTCGGCCCCGCGGGCCGCCGACCGCAGCACGCAGTCCATCGCCTCCGGGTCGACCTCGAGCAGGTCGCCGCGGTCCCACGACAGCACCAGCAGAGACTCGATCGACGGCAGCGCGCCGGCGAGGTCGGACGGCGCGACGCGACCGCGCGCCCCCGCCAGGTCCGGCCAGCGGATCCCCGGAACGTCCTCGGCGCCGAGGACCAGGTCGAGGCCGCCGCCCAGCGGGTCGCCGTCGACGAGGACCGTCCGGAGCCCGTGCCTCAGCCCGGCCAAACCGAGGGCGGCAGCCAGCGAGCTGGCTCCCGCACCGCCCCGGCCGCCGACGACACCCACGACTACCGCCTCGGGCCCGGGTGCGGACGAGTCGGCGAGCAGCTCGACCAGCCAGGGCTCCGCATCCGGCAGGAACGCCACCTCGGTGGCGCCGATCGCGACGGCGCGCTGCCAGACGCCGGCGTCGTCCATGTCCCTGGAGACAAGAGCCACCTCCGATCGGCGCGGCAGCCCGGCGGCCTCGACCGAGTCGGCGGCGTCGGCGCCCACCAGCACGACCGGGGCCGGAGCCCACGAAAGCCGCGCCGAAGCCGCATCGGGCGCCACCTCGACCTCGACTCCGGCGGCCGCAGCCAGCCGGAGCAGGTCATCGAGAATCCGCTCGTCCGCGCAGACGACCAGCGGACGCGCTCCCCCGGCCGGGTCGGGACGACGGTCGCGAGACGAGGGGTCGTGCGGTCGCGGAGCGGGCACCAGGGCCTCCAGCCGGGTCGGGGCCTCGAACCCAACCCCGCGGCAGTCCCGTCGCCGAGGGCACACGCCTGGGCTGTGGACACAGGCGTGGGGGCTGACCGGCTGGGGACAGAGGACGGCCCCCGCCGGGGGGGCGAGCGGGGGCCGTCACGCGGGCCGGCACTGGGGGGAGGGCCGGGGACCGCGCATGCGTCGGCGCCGTCGCGCCGCACGTGCCCATCCGATACCCCTGACCACCTGTGTCGCAAACACCGCAAACACCTCAGGAGGGACAAGTCGTCCGCAATCACCCGAACGGCCGAATGCCTAGACTGGATGTCGTGGGCGCGAGCAGCGGGTCGACGGGCGCCGGCCGCACCAGCGCCGCGTTCTTCGACCTCGACAAGACGATCATCGCGAGGTCGAGCTCGCTGGCCTTCGGGAAGCCGTTCTACAAGGGCGGCCTGATCAACCGCAGCGCCGTGATGCGCAGCGCCTACGCCCAGTTCGTCTACCTCGTGGGCGGCGCGGACCACGACCAGATGGAGCGCATGCGCGCCTACCTGCAGGAGCTCTGCGAGGGCTGGCCGGTCGACCAGGTCCGCTCGATCGTCGCCGAGACCGTCCACGACCTGATCGACCCGACGATCTACGCCGAGGCGGTCGAGCTCATCGCCGAGCACCACCGTGCCGGCCGCGACGTCGTCATCGTCAGCACCTCGGGCACCGAGGTCGTCGAGCCCATCGGCGCCATCCTCGGCGCCGACCACGTCATCGCCACCCGGATGGTCGTGGCCGACGGCCGGTACACCGGCGAGATCTCCTTCTACGCGTACGGTCCGTACAAGGCCGAGGCCGTGCGCGAGCTGGCCGGGCGCAACGGCTACGACCTGGAGCAGTCCTTCGCCTACTCCGACTCGGCCACCGACCTGCCCATGCTCGAGGCGGTCGGGCACCCGTACGCCGTGAACCCGGACAAGACCCTGCGCGCGGAGGCGGCGCTGCGCGAGTGGCCGGTCCTGGACTTCGAGACACCGGTGGGCCTACGACGCCGTCCCACCGACCTGCCGCCCGGTCGGGTGGCGCTGGCGACGGTCGGCGCCGCGGCGGCGGCGGGCGTGGTCTGGTACGCCGGCCGGCGCCTGTCGCGCGGCGGCGCCTGAGCCGACACGCCGGTCAGGGGTTACGCCCGCCCCCGGCCGGGGTGTACGACAGGCACGAGGACTCACCGGACCCTCGCGACGAGCCATGGCACCGGGAGCCCGCTGGACCTTCTGGCCGGATCACCCACGCGGCGGACCTGCCCACGTAACGGGCTGCTCGTACGGGTAGCGCACCCGGACGACGATGGTTGTGATGCACGCATGGTCACCGCGCCGGAAGGAGACGACGGCGCCTCTTCACCGGGGCGCCGTTCGCCTGAGCGGGGTTACCGTGCCCCCATGGGGACGCCGGTGCCGTCCGGTCCGGAGGTTCTCGGCCACGGCCGCGAGCCGGAGCCGCCGTGGGTGCCACCGCGTCGCGGGGGCGGCCGGTCGCTGCGCGGAACCTGGATCGTGGTCATCGGCCTCGCCCTGCTGGTCGGAGGCGGCCTGTACGCCGGGCGCCCGCAGCTCGCGGGCGGCACCGCCGGGTCGGCGACGGCACACCGGTCGCAGACCCCGGTGCCGGACGCGACGGCGCTCGTCTCCGGCCTTGCCGAGGGTCACGACCTCGCGGCGCCGCCCGCGCCCGCGCTGAACTCGTTCATCGCCTCGGGCGGGCACGTGCTGCTCTTCGTCCAGATCCGCAACGTCGGGACCGACCCCGTGCGGATCCTCGACGGTGTGGTCCCCCAGGACGGCGCCAGCCGCGACCTCACCGGCGGCGGTCTGGCCGCCGGGACCAGCAGCGGCGGCATGCTCGCCCCCGGGAACCAGACCGAGGTCTTCATCCGCCTGTCCGTGCGGTGCCCGCAGGCACTTGCCGGAGCGCCGGCGAAGGCGATCCTCCTCGTCGCCGAGCAGGACGGCCGCCACCCGCGGCTGGAGCGGGTCCCGACGGACCAGCTCGGCGCGCTTTGGGACGAGGCACGGCACGCCGCCTGCCAGCCCGCCGACCTGCATCGGGACCTGACGGTCGGGGTGGTCCAGGGTTCGGTCCGGGCCGAGCTGGGCGATGGCGGGCACCTCACCGTGACCGCGGTCCTGTCCGTCCACGACTCGGCCGGCTTCGCGGCGGTGATCACCGGGCCGGCGGTGTCCGCGGGCGGCGGCGGGCGGCTGGTGGTGGACGGCGGCTCAACGCGTGCGGTACCGCTGCGCTGGGACGGGGGGCTGTGCTCAGCCGCCGCGCCACCGGTGCAGGCCGCCAAGGCTCCTGCGTACATGGTCGAGCTGCCGCGACTGGTCGGTCACGCGGCCGTCGACCTCGGCGCCGGCTTCGCCACCGCGTGGACCACGCAGATCCAGCAGGCCTGCCGGTCGACGCACCAGCCCCCTGGGTGAGCCCCGTCGTTGCCTACGGATCGGGGCCTATGACCCCCGATCCGTAGGCAACGACACGCGGCTAGGGGTGCGGGCGGGCGGCGACCTCGGCGGCGACGACGCGTCCGACCCGGGCGCCCAGCGCCACCGCCTGGGCGCAGTGCGCCACCCACCCACCGACACCGTCGGGCGTCCCGGTGCGGTACCCCTCCAGGGCGGCGGCGTACGAGTCCGCGCCCAGCTCGAGGTGCCCCTCCTCGGGGACCACGGCGCCGGTGGGGTCGAGCCCGCGCCCGAGCAGCACCAGCCGGGCCGCTGCGCGAGCGACCACGCCGTCCGCGGTCCCGAACGGCGCGGTCGCGAGCAGCTCGCCGTGGACGACCGCGGCCGGGACGAGGGCCGGCGCCGACGTCGGCTCGGTCAGCGCGGCCATCAGCCCGGCCAGCCGCCCGGCCACGCCCGGGCGGTCCGCCGCCGGTCGGCCCAGCGACTCGCCCGCGGCGAGGTCGGCCGCAGCGAGGGTGTGCAGCCGCGCCAGCACCTGCAGCGGCGCACGCTGCCAGGTCGGCACCATCGCGGGCAGGTCCGCGTACACACGCAGGGCGCCGGCAGCCGTGCGCCCGGCCACGCCCCGGCCGAACGGCGGGACGAAACCGTCGAGGTCCCAGCCTCCGTCCCCGCCCGGCTCCAGCAGCGTCGACGCGCGGGCCGCGCGGCGCATCGACTCGGCGGCGACCTCGCGGACCCGGCGGCGAAGACCGGGAGCGCGCAGGTCGCGCAGCAGGGCGTCGACGGCGCCTCGAGCCGCCTCGACCGCCTCGAACACCCCCGGCAGCGCGGCGACAGCCGCGAACGGGTCCGGGGCCGCTGCTTCGACGGGACGGCCGGTCACCCTGCGCCCTCCGTCCTTGCGTGCGGAGGTGCGACGCTACCTGGACTTGTCGGCCGCCTTCGTGCCTGGCAAGTTGATCGGGCCATCCGTCCACGACGCGGGCGACCACGAGCGAGGAGCACCACGGTGAGCGGCGAAGCCCTGGAGAACCTGCTGACCGAGGACCGCCGGTTCCCGCCGACCGTGCAGTTCGCGGCCGCGGCCAACGCGCAGCCGGCGCTGTACGAGGAGGCCGCCGCCGACCGGCTGGCGTTCTGGGAACGGCAGGCGCACCGGCTGCAGTGGGACCAGGCTTGGGAACAGGTGCTGGACTGGTCCGGGGCCCCGTTCGCCCGGTGGTTCGTCGGCGGACGGCTGAACGTGTCGGTGAACTGCCTGGACCGGCACGTGGCGGCCGGGTACGGCGACCAGGTCGCGATCCACTTCGAGGGTGAGCCGGGCGACACCCGGGCGGTCACGTACGCCGACCTGCTGCGCGAGGTGTCCAAGGCTGCGCACGCGCTCACCGAGCTCGGCGTTCGGGCCGGCGACCGAGTCGCGATCTACCTGCCGATGATCCCGGAGGCGGCAGTCGCGATGCTCGCGTGCGCCCGGATCGGGGCGCCGCACTCGGTCGTGTTCGGCGGGTTCTCGGCCGAGGCGCTGCACTCGCGCATCGACGACGCGGACGCGAAGGTCGTCATCACCGCCGACGGTGGCTACCGGCGCGGCAACGCCACCGCGCTCAAGCCCGCCGTCGACGAGGCCGTGGCCCTGTCGCCCCGCGTCGAGCACGTTCTCGTCGTCCGGCGCACCGGTCAGGACGTCGCGTGGGGCGACAAGGACGTGTGGTGGCACGACATCGTCGAGCGGCAGCCGGACACGCACGTCCCCGAGTCGTTCGACGCCGAGCACCCGCTGTTCATCCTCTACACGTCAGGCACCACGGCCAAGCCGAAGGGGATCCTGCACACCACCGGCGGCTACCTCACCCAGGTCGCGTACACGCACCTGAACGTCTTCGACCTCAAGCCGGACACGGACGTGTACTGGTGCACCGCCGACGTCGGCTGGGTGACCGGGCACTCGTACATCGTGTACGGGCCGCTGGCCAACCGCGCGACGCAGGTGATGTACGAAGGCACGCCGGACACCCCGCACCAGGGCCGGTTCTGGGAGCTGGTGGAGAAGTACCGCATCAGCATCCTCTACACGGCGCCGACCGCGATCCGCACGTTCATGAAGTGGGGCGAGCAGATCCCGGCCGGCTTCGACCTTTCGTCGCTGCGGCTGCTCGGCTCGGTCGGCGAGCCGATCAACCCCGAGGCGTGGATGTGGTACCGGCGGGTCATCGGCGGCGACCGGTGCCCGGTCGTCGACACCTGGTGGCAGACCGAGACCGGCGCGATCATGATCAGCCCGCTGCCGGGCGTCACGGCGAGCAAGCCGGGCTCGGCCATGGGGCCGCTGCCAGGCATCGGCGCCGACGTCCTCGACAACGAGGCCGCACCGGTGCCGAACGGTTCCGGCGGCTACCTGGTCCTCACCGAGCCGTGGCCGTCGATGCTGCGGGGCATCTGGGGCGACCCGGAGCGCTACCGAGCCACGTACTGGTCCCGGTTCGACGCGATGTACTTCGCCGGCGACGGCGCCAAGAAGGACGCCGACGGCGACCTGTGGCTGCTGGGCCGGGTCGACGACGTGATGAACGTGTCGGGGCACCGCATCTCCACCACCGAGGTCGAGTCCGCCCTGGTGTCCCACCCGGCCGTCGCCGAGGCCGCTGTGGTCGGCGCCAACGACGCGACGACGGGTCAGGCGATCGTCGCGTTCGTGATCGCCCGGGGCGGTGCTCCGGAGGAGACCGCCGAGCTGGTCGCCGAGCTGCGCGACCACGTCGCCAAGGAGATCGGACCCATCGCGAAGCCGCGCGAGGTCTTCGTGGTGGCCGAGCTCCCCAAGACCCGCTCCGGCAAGATCATGCGCCGGCTGCTGCGAGACGTCGCCGAGCACCGCGAGCTCGGTGACACCACCACCCTCACCGACGCCGCGGTCATGGCCACCATCACCGGCCGGCTGGCGAGCGGCTCGGTCGTCGAGGAGGGCTGACGGTTGCGCCGAAGGTCGGGTCGGGCATGATCGGATCCCCAGTGAAGGAGGGCCCATGAGCGTCGGCGGTCGCAGCAAGGACCAGTCGATCGGCGGCCTCGTGTCGACTGTCACGTCGAACGTCTCCTCGCTCGTGCGCCTGGAGCTCGAGCTGGCCAAGGCGGAGCTGTCCGAGTCGGCCAAGCAGGGGGCCGCGGGCTTCGCCCTGTTCCTCGTGGCCGGGGTCCTGGCCGGGCTCGCGGTACTGCTGGCCTCGTTCGCGGCGGTCTACGGCTTCGCACAGGTCATGCCGGTGTGGGCCGCGTTCCTCACCGTGGCCGGGATCTACCTGGTGATCGGCGTCGTCCTCGCGCTGATCGGCAAGAACCGGCTGAGCAAGGTGCGCGGTCCCGAGCGGGCGATCGCGCAGGCCGAGCTCACCAAGGAGGCGCTCGCCCGGCAGTCCGAGGCGCACGCGCAGGCGGAGGTCGACCGGATCGTCGCCGCCGGCGACGTCACCGCCGGTGAGCTGCCCGCGGGCTGACCTTCGCGCCGGCGCCCGACCGCCGCCGGCGCTAGGTGCAGCGGCCGGTGGGCACGTCGTCGACCGCGTCCTGGCCGGAGTGCGCCGCGCCGGCGACCTGCCTGGCGGTGAGTGCGTAGCCGGTGTCCGGGTCCTCCCGGGAGGCCGCGAACACCACGCCGAGGACCTTCCCGTCCGTGCCGACCAGCGGACCGCCGGAGTTGCCCGGCCGGACCTGCACCCGCAGCGAGTACACCTGGCGCACGACGCGCTTGTCCGCGTAGATGTCCTGCCCGATGGCGGTCACCGAGCCGCGGACCCGCGCCGGGCTGACCCGCAGCGGACCGTCACCGGGGTACCCGATGGCCGCCCCGTCGGTGCCCGACGAGACGGCAGGGCCGAAGCCCAGGGCCGGCAGGTCGAGGCCCGGCACCCACAGCACCGCGATGTCGTGGTCCGGGTCGAACACCACGACATGCGCGCGGTAGCCGCGCCCGGTGCCGGCGACGTACACGTACGGCCGGTCCACGCCGGCCACGACGTGCGCGTTGGTCATCACGCGCCCGGGGGCGAAGACGAACCCTGACCCCTCGATCCGGCGCTCGCAGGAGAATGCGTCGCCGGCCACCTTGACCGTGGACGCCGCGGCCGCGCGCACCTGCGGGTCGGCGGCGACGGCCGAGTCCGGGGCCGGGACCGGCGCCGGCCGCTCCGCGTTCAGGTCGCTGAACACCTCGGGGAAGCCGGTCGTGTCGAGCAGGTTGCCGAAGGCGGAGAACACCTCCTCCGGCGTGCCCGGCATCACCCGGTCCACCGCGGCGAGCACCTTGGAGTCCCGGGCCTGGTCGGCCAGCGGCAGGTTGAGATCGCCGCGGACCAGCACACCCCCGAGCAGCCAGACCGCCGTCAGGACCGCGACCGTGCCGACGACCGCGCCGCCCACCGAGTCCACCCGGCGGGCGGGCTGCCAGGTGATCCGGCTCCGGAGCAGCGAACCGAGAAAGCCGGCGAGGGCCTGCACCGCCACGGCCAGCAGCACGACCCCGCCCAGGGCCACCAGCGAACGGGTTCCGCTGGGCGCTTCGTTCGCGAGCAGCGCCGGCATCAGCCACAGCCCGACCAGGCCGCCGAGAACGAAGCCGGCGAAGGACACGACAGACACCACGAACCCCTGCCGGAACCCGGCGAAGGCGAACCCGAGCACCAGCGCGATGAGGACGAGGTCGAGCATCAGGGACCTGCCCCCTCCACCCGCAGGACATCGTCCGGGAGCGGGAGCACCCGGCTCTGGTCCCACGGGCCGGCCCAGCCGCCGAAGGTGAGGATCCGGTCCAGCAGGCCTGCGGTGAAACCCCACACGACCATGCCCCTGACCAGGAACGCGGGCCCCACGAACCCGCTGGAGTGCTGCACGCGGGCCCGGTTGCCTGGGTCGGTGAGCTCGGCCAGCGGGACCCGGTGCACCGCCGCCACCTCGGCCGGGATCGCCGCGTGAACCGGCGAGGGCGAACGCCACCAGGCCAGCACCGGCGTCACGACGAAGCCGCTCGGCGGCAACCACAGCTGGGGCAGGGTGGCGAACACCTCGACGCCGTCCGGGTCGAGGCCGGTCTCCTCGCTCGCCTCCCGCAGCGCAGCCGCGGGCGGGCTCTCGTCGCCGGGGTCGACCGCACCACCGGGGAACGCCGGCTGACCGGGATGTGAGCGCATGTCCGCGGCCCGCTGCAGCAGCAGGACGTCCGGACCCTCGGCGGTCTCGCCGAACAGCACCAGCACCGCCGACTCCCGACCGCCGTCCGCCGGCGGCAGGAACCGCGACAGCTGCTCGGGCGTCACCGACCCGGCCGCCTCCGCGAGCGCAGTCAGCCAGGCCGGGAGGCCGTCCTCGGCACCGATCAGGGCACGTCCTTCACCAGCGCGGCCGCGACCAGCGGGTCGGTCGGTCCCTCGCCGTACGAGGGGCACCACCGCGCGACCGGGCACGCGCCGCAGGCCGGCCTGCGCGCGTGGCAGCGCCGCCGCCCGTGGAAGATCATGCGGTGGCTCAGCAAGGTCCACTCCTTGCGTGGGAACAGCGCTCCTACCTCGGACTCCACCTGCACCGGGTCTCCCGACGTCGTCCAGCCGAAGCGCCGGGACAGCCGACCGAAGTGGGTGTCGACCGTGATGCCCGGGATCCCGAACGCGTTGCCCAGCACGACGTTCGCGGTCTTGCGCCCGACACCGGGCAGCGTCACCAGGTCTTTCATCCGGTGCGGCACCTGGCCGCCGTACCGGTCGCACAGCGCCTCGCCCAGGCCGATAAGCGAGGTCGTCTTGTTGCGGAAGAAGCCGGTCGGCCGGATCAGGTCCTCGAGCTCGCTGCGGTCGGCCGCGGCGTAGTCGGCGGCAGTCCGGTAGCGGGCGAACAGCGCCGGCGTGACCTCGTTCACCCGCTTGTCGGTGCACTGCGCCGACAGGATCGTCGCGACCACCAGCTCGAGCGGGTCGGTGAAGTCGAGCTCGATGTGCGCGTCGGGGTACAACGCCTCGAGCTCCTTGCCGATCCGCCGGGCCCGGCGCACCAGCGCGAGCCTGGTCTCGCCGGTCGAGGTCTCGCCGGTCGAGGTCCGGCCCGCCCGGGCCGTCGCGGTCAGCTGTGCCACCGGCTCAGCGTACGTGCCGGGTCTGTCCCGGCCGGTCCGTGCGGTCGCGCCCGGACCCTTCGACCGGACGGGTGACCTGTGCTCAACCCGGCCACGGACGGCGACGATCCGCACTGCAAGGGAATCCGTATCGAGGGAGCGACCTGCATGGTGACCGGAGCACGACCGAAGGTGGCTGCGTCCACCCGGCCGGTGCCCGAGCGCAGGCCGGAGTTCTCGCACCTGACCCTGGACGGGCTGCGCGCCTACCGCCGGGCACTGACGGCCGAGGAGGGCCGGGTGTCGTACTGGCGGCGGCTGATCCAGGCCCGTCTCGACGTGGTCGCGGACGTCGACGCGCCGCAGGACCCTGCCTCGCACGAGCGGTTCCGGTCGGTGTTCGCCGAGGCCCGCTCGGCCAGCCGGCAGGCCCTGGTCTCGATGGTCCCGGTCGACGACGTGCCGCCGCTGCCGGACCTCGAGGCGCTGTGGTCGCAGGAGCTCCGCCCGTACGACCTCAAGCACACGTCCCGGCTGCGGCGCGACCTCGCCCACGCCGAGCTCCAGCTGTCGGCGTACCGATCGGCCCTGCACCGCAAGCTGTCGGCGGCCACCCAGGAGCTCATCGCGCGCTACCGCGAGGACCCCACGCTCGCCCTGACCGCGCTCCCGCTGGTCCCGCCCACCCGCTGACGGCCGCCCGCCGGGTGCTGCGCGGCAGGCCCCCCGGACGGCAGACTGTCCCCCGTGACCGACGAGGTGCTCGCCAAGGCGTCGCTGTTCGCCGCCCTCGACGAGGAAGCCGCGGCCGCCCTGCGCGCGACGATGCTGGACATCCACCTGCCCCGAGGCGAGTCGCTGTTCGCCGAGGGCGACCCCGGCGACCGGCTCTACCTGATCCTCGACGGCAAGATCAAGCTCGGTGCCACCTCCGGCGACGGCCGCGAGACGCTGCTGGCGATCCTCGGGCCCGGGGAGATGTTCGGCGAGCTGTCCCTCTTCGACCCCGGACCGCGCACCGCGACCGCGAGCGCGCTGACCGACGCGCACCTGGCCGGCCTCGGTCACGAGGACCTGCAGCCGTGGCTGTCCGGTCGCCCCGAGGTCGCGGGCTCGTTGCTGCGCGCGCTGGCGCGGCGGCTGCGGCGGACGAACGAGGCGATGGCGGACCTGGTCTTCTCCGACGTGCCGGGCCGGGTGGCCAAGGCGCTGCTCGAGCTGTCGTACAAGTTCGGCGAGGAGCAGCCGGACGGCAGCGTCCACGTCGTGCACGACCTGACCCAGGAAGAGCTCGCCCAGCTCGTGGGGGCGTCCCGGGAGACGGTGAACAAGGCCCTGGCCGACTTCCAGAACCGTGGCTGGCTGCGGCTGGAGCAGCGCGGCGTCGACCTCCTCGACCTGGACCGGCTCACCCGCCGCGCGCAGCTCTGAGCGCGGCCGCGGCAGTCAGAGCACCCCGAGGTACTCCAGCTGCGCCATGACGCTCAGCTCGGCGGCCGGCCAGAGCGTGCGGTCGACGTCCGCGTACACGCGCTCGACCACCGCGTGCGGCGTGCGGTCGCCGGCCCCGACCGCTAGCGCGACCTGCTCGAGGCGGTCGTGGCGGTGCGCGAGGTAGCCGGCGAGGACCCCGGCCGGGTCGTCGAGCACGGGGCCGTGCCCGGGCAGCACCCGGCGCACCGTGCCGTCCGCCGCCAGCCCGGACAGCCGTTCGAGCGAGGCCAGGTAGTCGGCGAGCCGTCCGTCCGGGTGCGCGACGACCGAGGTCCCGCGGCCCAGCACGGTGTCGCCGGTGAGCAGCGACCCGTCGGCCGGGAGCAGGAACGACAACGAGTCGGCCGTGTGCCCGGGGGTGCCGACGACCAGTACCTCGAGACCGCCGACCACGACGACGTCCCCGTCGGCCAGCCCTTCGGCGCCCAGGAGGTGCGCCGGGTCGAGCGCGCGGACCCCGACCCCCGCCAGGTCGGCGAACCGGCGGGCGCCCTCGGCGTGGTCGGGGTGGCCGTGCGTGAGCAGCACCTGACCGATCCGTAGCCCGTCCGCGCCGGCGGCCGCCAGCACCGCGCGCAGGTGCCCCTCGTGGTCCGGCCCCGGGTCGACGACGACGCCGACGTCCGCGCCCGGCTCGTGCAGCAGCCAGGTGTTGGTCCCGTCCAGCGTCATCGGGCCCGGGTTCGGCGCGAGCAGGCACCTGGCCCGCTCCCCCGCCGTCCCGCCGGTCCACGGCTGCGCGGCGGTCACAGCCGGAGGACCTCGCCGCCGGGCAGCTCGACGGCCGGCCCGCCTTCGCTGTCGACCCGCTTGGGCAGCACCGGGTCGAGCCGGCGCTGCGCAGCCGTGCGGATCACGGCGTTCACGTCGCCGCAGCCGGCCAGCTCGCGCAACGTCACGAACGTCGGCGGCCACATGGCGAGCTCACCCCGGGCCCGCGCGGCCAGCGCGTCGGCGGGCCGCATCCAGGCCACGTGGTCCATCTCGGTGCCGGTGGGTCGGGCCTCCTCGGCGTCGGGCAGTTCGGCGACGAAGAAGAGGGTGTCGTACCGGCGCGGCTCGTCCTCGGGCGTGACCCAGCGGGCCCACGGGTGCAGCCGGGCCGCATCCAGCCGGACCCCGGTCTCCTCGAGCACCTCGCGCACCGCGGTCGCGCGCAGGTCGTCGTCGTCGGGGTCGCGCGCGCCGCCCGGGAACACCGTCATGCCCGCGGCGAACGCCATCGAGGCGACCCGGCGCTGCAAGAAGACCTCGAAACCCTCCGGGCCGGGCCGGAGCAGCATCACGGTGGCCGCCTCGCGCAGCGGGACGGGGGCGGCAGCCGACTGTCCGGGCGCGCCGGTCACGGCTCAGCGGACCTCGACGACGAGCTCGACCTCGACGGGTGCGTCCAGCGGCAGGACGGCCACGCCGACCGCGCTGCGCGCGTGCGCGCCCGCGTCGCCGAAGACTGCGCCGAAGAGCTCGCTCGCCCCGTTGACGACGGCCGGGACCGCCGTGAACGAGGGATCGGCGGCGACGAAGCCGACGACCTTGACCACGCGCACTACATCGTCCAGGTCGCCCAGCACCGACTTGACCGCGGCCAGCGCGTTGAGCGCGCAGACCACCGCGAGGTCGTACGCCTGCTCCTGGCTGACGGCGGCTCCCACCTTGCCGGTCGCGGGCAGGGCTCCCGCGACCATCGGCAGCTGACCGGAGGTGTAGACGTACGAGCCGGTCCGCACCGCCGGGACGTACGCGGCGACCGGCGGGACCACCGGCGGCAGCGACAGCCCCAGCGCTGCCAGCCGGTCCTCGGCGGCGCTCACGAGGTGGGCCTCTTGAGGTAGGCCACGAGCTGCTCGGGGTTGGGACCGGGCACGACCTGCACGAGCTCCCAGCCGTCCGATCCCCAGTTGTCGAGGATCTGCTTGGTCGCGTGCACCAGCAGCGGGACGGTCGCGTACTCCCAGGTCGTCGCCATGGCGGCACCCTAGCGGGGCGATCCGGGCCCGCGGCCGTCGGTCCGGGGCGGTCAGGGACCGCCGACGAGCACGTACGGCACGTACTCGTCCGGGTTCACCTGGACGAACAGCTCGGTCGCGATCTTCGGGCCGGGCGGCGGTCCGAAGATCGCCAGCCCGTCCCAGGTCGTCCCCACGCGGAGCATGCCGGCGAAGACCTGCGGCTGCGCCGGACCGCGGGTGTACTCGCGGTCCTGGAACGGCAGCAGCGACGTAGGTGAGGCGGTGGACCAGGACCACGATCCGTAGTGCCGGTGCTGGTCGAGCAGGTGGGCCCCCGCGAGCAGCACGGCTGCGACGGCGAGCGCGAGGACGAGCACCACTGCGCCCGCCGTCGCCCGGCGGCCGGTCGCAGGCTCTGCCCCGACGCTCACCCCAGCAGACTAGGTCGGGCGGCGCGCGGACGTCAGGGCCCGGGTCCTACTGTCGTCATGTGCCCCCCCGCCCCGAGTCCCCGCTCGCCGGGGTGCGCCTGCACGTGGTCACCGGCAAGGGCGGCACCGGCAAGACCACCGTCGCCGGCGCGCTGGCGCTGGCCCTGGCCTCCGGTGGGCGACGGGTGCTGGTGATGGAGGTCGAAGGCCGGCAGGGGCTGGCGCAGCTGTTCGACACGCCGCCGCTGCCGTACGAGGAGCGCCGTGTCGGCACTGCCCCGGACGGTGGTGAGGTCTTCGCGCTCGCGGTCGACGCCGAGAAGGCCTTGCTGGAGTACCTCGACCTCTTCTACAAGATGGGGCGAGCGGGTCGGGCGCTGGACAAGATGGGCGCCGTCGACTTCGCCACCACGGTCGCGCCGGGCCTGCGCGACGTGCTGCTGACCGGGAAGGCCTACGAGGCGGTCCGGCACAACCGGGGCGGCCGGCGCACGTACGACGCGGTGGTGCTGGACGCCCCGCCGACCGGACGGGTGACCCGCTTCCTGAACGTGAACAGCGAGATCGCCGGGCTGGCCAGGATGGGCCCTGTCCGCAACCAGGCTGACACGATCATGAAGCTGCTGCACTCCGGCGAGACTGCCGTGCACCTGGTGACGCTGCTGGAGGAGATGCCGGTCCAGGAGACGGTCGACGGCATCGCGGAGCTGACCGCGGCCGGCCTGCCTGTCGGCGTCGTCGTGCTGAACATGCTGCGGCGACCGCCGCTGCGCGGGGCCGACCTCACCGCCGCCGCCAAGGGCCGCCTCGACGCGGTCGACGTCGCCGCGGGCCTTTCCGCCGCCGGGCTGCCGGCCGGGCCGAAGGTGGTGGCCGCGCTGCTCGACGAGGCTGCCGAGATGGCCGAGCGGGCGGCGCTCGAACGGCGCGAGCGGCGCGCGGTCGTCGCCCTCGAGCGACCGACCTTCGAGCTGGACTGGCTCCCGGACGGGGTCCACCTGGGCGGCCTGTACGAGCTGGCCGCGCAGCTCCGGGCGCAGGGAGTGGGCTGATGGCGGCCGCCTTCGACGTCGACGCCGTCCTCGGCGACCCGGCGACCCGGATCGTCATCTGCTGCGGCTCCGGCGGGGTCGGCAAGACGACCACGGCCGCCGCGCTCGCCCTGCGGGCGGCCGAGCAGGGACGCACCGTGTGCGTCCTGACCATCGACCCGGCCCGCCGCCTCGCGCAGGCGATGGGCCTGGCCAGCCTGGACAACACCCCCCGGCTGGTGCCGGGCGTCGGGGCCGGGTCCGGCGGGCGCCTGTTCGCGATGATGCTGGACATGAAGCGGACGTTCGACGAGATCGTCGAGCAGCACGCCGACCCGGTGAAGGCGCAGGCCATCCTGGACAACCCCTTCTACCAGTCGCTGTCGTCCTCGTTCGCCGGGACGCAGGAGTACATGGCGATGGAGAAGCTCGGCCAGCTCCACCAGGCGCGGACGGCCGACGGCGTCGCCCAGCCGTGGGACCTGGTCGTGGTGGACACCCCGCCGTCGCGCTCCGCGCTGGACTTCCTGGACGCGCCGAAGCGGCTCGGCTCGTTCCTGGACGGGCGGTTCATCCGGCTGCTGATGGCCCCGGCGAGGGTGGGCTCGAAGGCGTACCTGCGGGTGGTGTCGGTGGGGATCGGCGCGTTCACCGGAGTGCTGTCCAAGCTCCTGGGCGCCGGGCTGCTCACCGACCTGCAGCAGTTCGTGGCGGCGCTGGACAGCACCTTCGGCGGCTTCCGGCAGCGGGCCGAGCAGACGTACGCGCTGCTGCAGGCCCCCGGAACCGCGTTCGTGGTTGTCGCCGCGCCCGAGCCCGACGCGCTGCGCGAGGCGTCGTACTTCGTCGAGCGGCTGGCCGAGGACGGGATGCCGCTGGCCGGGCTGGTGGTCAACCGGCTGCACCTCAGCGGCGCCGGATCGTTGTCGGCAGACCGCAGCCTGGGCGCCGCCGAGCAGCTGGACGAGCTGGGCGGGCACCCGCTGACGGCCGGGCTGCTGCGGGTCCACGCCGAGCGGATGCAGCGGATCTCCCGGGAGCAGCACCTGGTCCGGGGCTTCACGAGCGCGTTCCCGACGGTGCCGGTCGCCCGCGCCCAGGCGCTGGCCTCGGACGTCCACGACCTGGACGGGCTGCGAGCGGTCGGCCGGTCCCTGGCCGGCGAGTAGGCCCGGCGCGCCGCCGGACTGCCGGTCAGGCGAACTCGAGGTCAGCCGGCGACGGAGATGTCGTGCGAGACGTCGTGGGTGAGGTCGATGGTGTGCTCGTAGTCGGACCGGGCGGTCTCGAGCAGGCGGCGCCACGAGGTCACGTTGGGCCGCCGGCGCAGCAGCGCCCTGCGCTCACGCTCGGTCATCCCGCCCCAGACGCCGAACTCGATGTGGTTGTCCAGGGCGTCGGCGAGGCACTCGGTCCGCACCGGACAGCCCACGCAGACGGCCTTGGCGCGGTTCTGGGCGGCACCCTGGACGAACAGTGTGTCCGGGTCTGTCCCCCGGCAGGCGGCCCTCGTCGCCCATTCGTTCTTCCAACCCATGTGCCGGAAGGTACGGAAGCAGACCTCTGGTGCGACAGGCCCGAATGGTCCAAACCGAAGTGGCCCGGATGGACTATGGACAATCCGGCCCGCAGGGGCGTCCAATCCGCGCCCTGCGGGCGCCAGCCGCCTGTGGTCGGAGCCTAGCGGCCGACCGGCCCGGCGCGCCGCAGGTTGCGCGGGCCCGGCGCGTCGGGCCACGTACCCTGTTGACCATGGCTCCCCCTGGCATCCGCGACGTGTCCGCGGGAGCGGCGAGGTTCGTGCTCGCCGTGGCCGTCAGCGTGGTCGCGGGGGTGCTCGTGGCCGGACTGGTGATGCCCTTGGTCGCCGGCGCCGGCGTGCTGGCCAAGACGGCCAGCCAGGACTTCGAGAACCTCCCCAGCGCCCTGGTCCAGCCAGTTCTCCCCCAGCAGACCAAGATCGTCACCGCGGACGGCAGGCTGCTGGCCACCATCTACTCGCAGAACCGCCGGGTCGTCCCGATCGCGCAGATCAGCCCGCTGCTGCAGAAGGCCATCGTGTCCATCGAGGACAGCCGGTTCTACGAGCACAACGGCGTCGACCTGCGCGGCCTGGCCAGGGCCCTGGTCTCGAACGCCCAGGGCGGCTCGGTGCAGGGCGGCTCGACGCTGACCCAGCAGTACGTCAAGAACGTGCTGGTGCTCACGGCCAGCACCGACGAGGACCGCGCGAACGCCATCGCCAGGACGCCGGCCCGCAAGCTGCGCGAGATGCGGCTCGCCCTCGGCCTGGAGAAGGTCTGGACCAAGTCGCAGATCCTCGAGGGCTACCTGAACATCGCGTACTTCGGCGACGGCGCCTACGGCGCCGAGGCAGCGGCCGAGCGGTACTTCGGCGTGCACGCCTCGCAGCTCACGCTGCCCCAGGCCGCGACGCTGGCCGGCATCGTCCAGTCGCCGGTCTCGTACGACCCGCTCAACAACCCGACCCTGTCGCAGAAGCGGCGCAACGTGGTGCTCGAGCGGATGAACCAGCTCGGGGCCATCAGCGACGACGACTACGCCAAGGCCTCGGTGCTCCCGATGGCCAAGACGCTGCACCCGAAGGACCCGCCCAACGGCTGCTCCACCTCGATCGCGCCGTACTTCTGCAACTACGTCGTCAAGACGATCAAGTCCGACCCGTTCTTCGGGAAGACGGCCGCCGACCGGGCCGCGTTCCTGTCCCGCGGCTACACCATCCGCACCACGCTGGACTCCGCGGCACAGGCGTACGCGCAGGGAGTCCTCGACCACAAGGTCCCGGTCACCGACAAGCACGGGGCCGCGATCTCGGTGCTCCAGCCGGGCACCGGCAACATCCTGGTGATGGCCCAGAACCGCATCTGGGGGATCGGCAAGGGCAACCAGTACACGACCTACAACTACAACGTCGAGCGCAAGACGCCACCGGACAAGCAGGGTCTGCAGACCTCGTACAACGGCGTGGGGTTCCAGACCGGCTCGACGTTCAAGCCGTTCGTGCTGGCGGCCGCCCTGCTCGCCAAGATCCCGGTGAACACCGTGATGAAGGCGCCGAACTTCATCGTGCCCACCGGCTACACGGACTGCCAGGGCCACGACGTCTCGGCCCCCCACGACAAGGTCTACAACGACGAGGGCGGCGCGGGGACGTACGACATGCGCACGGCGACGTGGGCCTCGGTGAACACGTACTTCATGAAGCTGGAGCGGATGACCGGGGTCTGCAAGCCGGCGCTGATCGCCCAGTCCATGGGGCTGCACAAGCCGGACGGCACCCCGCTCAACCAGGTGCCGACGCTCACCCTCGGCGTCAACCCCATCTCGCCGCTGCACATGGCCGAGGCGTACGCGTCGTTCGCCGCGCACGGCATGCACTGCACGCCCCGCTCGATCCTGTCCATCTCGCTCGGGACAAAGCTGATCAGCGTGCCCAAGCCCAGCTGCAAGCAGGTCCTGGACTCGAAGATCGCCGACGGCGTCACGGCGCTGCTGGCCGGCGTCATCGACGGCCCCTACTCCGGGCGCACCGGCGCGAAGGAGTCGATCGGGCGGCCGGCGGCCGGCAAGACCGGCACCACCGACGGCCACGTCAACGTCTGGTTCTGCGGCTTCACCCCGCAGCTCGCCGGGGCGGCCTGGGTCGGTGACCCGACCGGTTCGGGAGCGGCCAAGTGGTCGATGAAGAGTGTCACCATCGGGGGGCACCACTACAGCCCCGCGTTCGGCAACAACCTGCCGGGACCGATGTGGAAGGCCGTCATGGACTTCATGTCCCGGGGCCTGCCCGCGGAGAAGTTCAACCCGGTCGACCAGTCCGTGATCCGCGGGTACACCACCAAGGTCCCGGACGTCACCGGCCTGCCGGCAGCCAAGGCCCTCAAGCTGCTCTCCGACGCCGGGTTCACCCCGCAGCTGGCCACCAAGGCGGTCCCGTCGCTGCTCCCGGCGGGCATCGTCGTCCGGACCAACCCCAAGGGCGGCTCGTCCATCGGCAGCGGGTCGACGATCATCGTGTACGTCAGCAGCGGCAAGCCGCCGCCGACACCGCCCCCGCCACCGACCACCAGCCCGTCGCCGACGACGACGCCGACCCCACCCGGCGGCATCACCCCCTGACCGCTCCGCGCGGTGGCGGGAGGGGTCAGAGACCGAGCTGGCGGCGTACCTCGGCGGCGACTCGGCCGCCGTCGGCCGACGCGCCCACCTGGGGCCGCACGATCTGCATCACCGCACCCATGGCCCGCGGCCCCTCCGCGCCGTCCGCCCTGGCCCGCTCGACAGCGACCGCCACGATGCCGGCCAGCTCGTCGTCGGCCATGGCTGTCGGCAGGTACCCCTCCAGGACCACCAGCTCGGCTCGCTCGCGGTCCGCGAGCTCGCTGCGGCCGGCTCCGTCGTAAACCTCCGCGGACTCGCGCCGCTTCTTGGCCTCGCGGACCAGGACCGCGGTGACCTCGTCGTCGCTGAGCTCCCGTGCGGTGTCCCCGGCGACCTCCTCGTTGGTGACGGCGGTCAGCGCCATCCGCAGCGTCGCCGTGCGCACCTCGTCCCTGGCCCGCATCGATTCGGTCAGGTCGGCGTGCAGGCGGCTCTTGAGCGCCTCATCCGTACGGTCGGTCATGCCGCCAAGCATGTCAGCCGCCGGTGGGCGCCATGCGACCATGGCTCGGTGCACCCCGTCACCGCCGGCCTGCTCGGCAGCGCCGCCGTGGCGGCTGCCGGGCTCACCTACTCGGCCGGGTACGAGGTCCGCTCGTTCCGGCTCCGGCACGTCACCGTCCCGGTGCTGAGCCCCGGCCAGCCCCCGCTGCGCGTCCTGCAGGTCACCGACCTGCACATGACCCCCGGCCAGCGCCGCAAGCAGGACTGGGTCCGCGGCCTCGCCGACCTCGAGCCCGACCTCGTCGTCGACACCGGCGACAACCTCGCGCACGTCGAGGCGGTGCCCGCCGTCCTGCGCGCCCTCGAGCCGCTGCTCGAGCGGCCCGGCGCGTTCGTCTTCGGCTCCAACGACTTCTACGGACCGGTGCCGAAGAACCCGGCCAGGTACCTGTACAGCGACGACGGCCGCCGCCACACCGGCAAGCCGCTGCCGTGGCACGACCTGCGGGACGCCATGCGGGACGCCGGGTGGGCCGACCTCACCAATGCGCGGGGCACCGTGAAGGTCGGCAACCGCGAGGTCGAGCTGGTCGGGGTCGACGACCCCCACGTCCGCCAGGACCGCTACGACGACGTCGCCGGACCGGCCACCCCCGGCGCCGACCTCACCCTCGGCGTCGTCCACGCCCCCTACCACCGGGTGGTCGACCGGATGGCGGCCGACTGCTTCCCGCTCGTTCTGGCCGGCCACACCCACGGCGGGCAGCTTCGGGTGCCGTTCTACGGTGCGCTGGTCACCAACTGCGACCTCGACCCCCGGCGCGCCCGCGGACTGTCCCGGCATTCTGACAGCACCCTGCTGCACGTCTCGGCCGGGCTGGGGACCTCGCCGTACGCTCCGGTCCGGTTCGCCTGCCCGCCTGAGGCGACCCTGCTGACCCTGGTCGCCAGGGATTGAGCTCGGCGCACCGAGGGAAGCCGGTTGGGCGGGTCGGCGCGGCTCGGCTATCCTTCCGGGGCACTTCGGGGTGTAGCGCAGCTTGGTAGCGCGCTTCGTTCGGGACGAAGAGGTCGTGGGTTCGAATCCCGCCACCCCGACTCATTCCAGCCGGTATCTGTGCAGGTCAGAGGCATCGGCTATCTGGTTCCGATGGGCTTCGGAGACGAAGTAACCGGGACGCGCACTCGTGCCTGTACGAAGTGATGACTTCGACGACGGCGATCGGGCGGCGGGCGGCGAGACCGGGTAGGTTGCGCGCTGGGCAAGCCATGGCCACAGACGCGGGTTCCTGGGACGCCGACGACGAGGCCGCGTACGCCGGGTTGTACCTGCGCAGCTACCCGGGGGTACGGCGCACCGTGGGTGTGATTCTGCGTGACCGCTCGGCGGCCGAGGACGTCACCCAGGACGCCTTCGTCCAGCTGTACGTGCACTGGCGGAAGGTCTCTCGGTACGAGAGCCCCGAGGGGTGGGTCCGCAGGGTCGCCATCCGGCTCGCGTTCCGGACCGCGAGGCGAGACTACCTCCGCGAGGTGCTGTCGTTGCGCGCGCAGACGGACTCACCCGTTGACCAGCGAGTGGACGTAGACCTGGAACGCGCCATCGGGCGCCTGTCCCCGATCCAGCGGGCGGTGGCGCTGTAGCCACTGTGCTGGCATCCAGCCAGAAGCCAGCGAGTGGCCACGGGCGCACGATGCACACCATCTTCTCGTCCACCACGGTCACTGCCCCCGGATCTGTTGACCCGTCGCTGGTACAGCCGGTGTAGTGCTGTGATGATCAGACAACGCATCCGGTGCCCGAGCCAAGGCCGACCGCATGGCCTGGTCGCACGGGCACTACGCGGGATGCA
Organism: uncultured Actinomycetota bacterium; assembly: GCA_963711005.1. Taxonomy (GTDB): domain Bacteria; phylum Actinomycetota; class Actinomycetes; order Prado026; family Prado026; genus CAVQCJ01. The sequence goes on from CAVQCJ010000002.1 coordinate 1,027,570, forward strand.
CCTGGGTGATCGACCGGTCCGGCACGTTGCAGGCGCCCTACCAGCTCCCGTACTTCTGGGAGGGTGTCGGCTGATGCGTCGAGCAGCCGTCCTCGTCGCTGTGGCGCGCTTGACGGCTGCGTGCGCGGTAGCCCAACCCGAGCGGTACGGCGTGATCTACAGCGCCACCTTTGCGGTGACGCGACGCCACGACCCGACCGAGATCATCCTGACCGCCACCGGCCCGGTGACGTGGCTGGTGCAGCTGTGGCTGGGCGACTACGTGGTGCGGCCGGCGCCTGCACCCAGCATCTGACTCCGGGCCGTTCCTCAGCCGGTGCGGACGACGACGACGGCGTCGCGGTCGTTCGTCGCCAGCAACGTGTCCGATGCCACCGACGTCATCCAGTCGAACGTGTCGTACGCCGAGTCGTCGAGCATCCGCTGCAGCACGGCGGCTTCCAGCACCCGCCCCGGCGCGTAGCGCGACCAGCGCGTCGCCAGGTGTCCCTCCAGCACGCGGTAGGTCGGCTGGTCCAGGATTGCGAGCACGTACGCAGCCAGGTGTCCGTCGATCTGCGCCATCGCCAGCTCGAGACAGCCCGCGTCGGCCAGCGCGCGCATGCGCGCGTGCCACAGGAGGCGGGCGCCACCGTCGTCCAGGTCCGAGTCACGGCCACGGGCATGGTCGCGGTCGCGGTGCACCTCCTCCAGCACGGGGAGGACTCGGGTGATCCGGGTGCGGTCCCGGGTGAAGGAGATGGACAGGCTGTGCCCGTCCTTGGCCAGCCGGTTGGAAGACTTGCGCAGAGTGCGCTGCAGTCCGTCGGTCAGGTAGTCGGCGGCGACGCGGGACGAACCGCGACGGACGACCGGGATCGGGTCGACGGTGGCGGCCACCGCGCCGGGCAGGGCCCGGGTGAGGGCCTCGACGGCCGCGGTACCGGCGTCGACCGGACCGAGCGACAGCCGGAAGTTGCGGGTGCGGGTGACCAGGCTCTCCGCGAGCGCGCGACCGAGGTGGTCGGCGGCGGGCTGGCTGTCGGCCAGGAGGGCGCCACGGTGCCCTGAACCGCTGCCCGCCAGCCGGACCAGGTCCAGCCCGGGGCCGGTGCTGTCCACGAGGAGCGCGCCGGCGACGAGCCAGCCGTCTGCGTCGCGGACCAGGACGCCCCACGGCTCGCGCTCGGGCTCCATGCTCAACGTGGCGAAGACCCAGGCTGGCCGCGCGGTCATCGGGGCCCGGCATGCCGCAGCGAGCTCGTCGAGCTCGCCGGACAGGGCCTGCAGGCGGTCGAAGCCACGGACCACCTCGCTCGTCGCCGGAACCGTCTCGACGCGGCGCGCGCCGGCGACAGCCCCCGACCCGTCGAACCGGGGACCCAGAAGGGTCACCGCAGACCCTCGGGGCCGATGGACGCAGTCTGGGCGGTGCTGTCGGTACTGCCGGTGCTCCCGGCGCCGTTCTCGGGCCGCATGACCGGTGCCTGACCGCGCGCGTCCAGCCAGTCCTCGAGGGCCGGCGCCGACACCGGCCGCGAGAAGAAGAAGCCCTGCGACTCGTCGCAGCCCGACTCGGCGAGGTGGCCGGCCGTGGCCTCGTCCTCGACGCCCTCGGCGACGAGCGTCATGCCGAGAGAGTGTGCGAGCCCGATCGTCGACGTGACGATCGCGGCGGCCTTGGGGTCGTCCGCCATCGGCGAGACGAACGAGCGGTCCAGCTTCAGCTCGTCGATCGGCAGCTCACGCAGGTAGGCCAGCGACGAGTACCCGGTGCCGAAGTCGTCGACGGCGACGCGGATGCCCAGACCGCGAAGCTGGGTCAGGATCTCGCGGGCCCGCTCCCGGTCGCCCATGAGGAAGTCCTCGGTGATCTCCAGCTCGAGCGCGGACGCGGGCAGGCCGCGGTTGAGCAGCAGCAGCCGGACCCGGTCCGGCAGCTCGAGGTCGACGAGGGAGGACGCCGACAGGTTCACGGCCACGCTGAGCAGCCGGCCCTGCGTGCGCCAGTCGCGGACCTGGTCCAGCGACTGCTCGAGCACCACCGTGGTCAGGTCGCGCATGAGCCCGGTGTCCTCGGCGAGCTGCAGGAACGAGATCGGGTAGAGCAGGCCACGGGTCGGGTGCTGCCAGCGCACGAGTGCCTCGACGCCGTTGACGACGCACGTGCGCGAGTCGACCTTGGGCTGGTAGTGCACGATCAGCTGCCCGCCGTAGATCGCGTCGCGCAGCTCCTCCAGCGTGCGCAGCCGCTCCTGGCCGCTCTCGTCGGCGGCCGGGCTGTACACCGCGTACCCGGCGCGGGTGTCCTTGGCCTGGTACATGGCGACGTCGGCCTGGCGCAGCAGGGTCGAGACCTCGCGGCCGTGGTCGGGCATGAGCGAGATGCCGATGCTCGCCTCGATCCGGACCGTGACGCCGTCGACGTTGAACGGCGGTGCGAGCGTGTCCTTGACCCGGGACGCGACCGACTCGGCCCCCGAGCTGTCCACGTCCTGCAGGAAGATGGCGAACTCGTCGCCGCCGAGCCGGGCCAGCAGGTCGCCCGGCCGCTGCAGGGTCCCCTGCAGGCGCTCGGCGACGTCGCACAGCAGGTCGTCGCCGGCGTGGTGACCGAGCGAGTCGTTGACCTCTTTGAAGCGGTCCAGGTCGAGCAGCAGCAGCGCGGACGGCACCTGGTCGGGCAGCGCGGCCATGCGTACCTGCACCTGCTCGTAGAACGCCCGGCGGTTGCCCAGCCCGGTCAGCTCGTCGGTGAGAGCGAGCTGGTGGCTGTGCGCGAGGGTGGTGACCTCGCGGAAGCTGACGATCATGCGGCCGAGCGAGGCGATGACCGTGGCAGCGGCCAACGAGATCGCGATCGGGTGCACCTCGTTGGAGTTGGAGTAGACGAGCAGGCTGACCGCGCACAACGTCGCCAGCACCGGGATGCCCAGCAGCACCCACGCCGGAAGCGAGGTGCCCACCGCCTGCTTGGACCAGCCGGGGGCGAAGCCCATGAGCAGCGTCGCGAGCACCCAGATCGCGTCGTTGAGCCCGCCGGGCTGGTAGGTCCCGTTGGCCGCGGCCGACACGTACCAGACGTCGGCGACCGCGAACACGGCGAGGCCGCCGACCAGGAACCAGAGCCCCAGCGGCGGCCGCCAGTGGAAGAGCGCCAGGAGCGCGGTGACGATCAACATCAGCAGGACGTCGGCGAGCGGGTACGCGAGCGTCGTCAGCACCGCGGCCGAGCTGCCGCCGGTGACTGCCAGGACCGGACCCACGAACGCCGCGGTGACGGCCGCGACGGCGAGGCCGCCGACGATGCCGTCCAGCCACAGGCTCAGCGGGACGCGCTCGGCGGCCATCTCGCGGACGATCAGCAGCAGCGCGGCGAAGGCGATCGGGTAGAAGGACAGCCAGAGCGCGTCGGCGAAGGTCGGGAAGGGCTGCGGGTCCAGCGGCCGGATGAAGATCGTCCAGTAGATGTTGCCGAGCCCGTACAGCGTCAGCCCGACGCCGAGCACGTACCACGCGGCCCGGTAGCTGCGGGCGTCCCTGGCCCGGAGCAGGCACAGGACCGCGCTGAGCGCGTAGGCGAGGTTGTTGAGGAAGCCGTCCAGCAGCAGGTTGTACCCAGGGTGCGGTCGCACACCCGGGATCGTGGACACCACGAAGACCCCGTAGACGACGGCCAGGACGACGTAGAACGCGACATGCCAGGGCCGCCACCTGCGCTGCCCGGAGTCCGGGGCGTGCGAGGAGGCGGGCACCACGACCGCAGCGCTCACCTGGACCAGCCCCTCCCAAGGCGTCTCGTCCCCTGGGACCTGTGTCGGCCTGTGGACAGAGGTGCTTGAGAGTTTGGACAACACACCGAATGGGCGCCGCGGCGGCAGATCTTGAACGATGATTCAGCCCATGACCGATGCCGCCCCCATCTCCGACCTGCCCGAGCGCGCCCGCGTCGTCGTGATGGGAGGCGGGGTGATCGGGGCCAGTGTCGCCTACCACCTCACCCGGCTGGGCTGGGACGACGTGCTCCTGCTCGAGCGGGACCGGCTCACCTCGGGCACGACCTGGCATGCGGCCGGCCTCATCACCTCGGCCGGGATGGCCGACGAGACGTCCCTGTGGATGAGCCGCTACTCCCGCGACCTGTACGAGCGGCTGGAGGCCGAGACCGGCCTGGCCACCGGGTTCCGGCCCATCGGCCACATCTCGCTGGCGACCACGCCGGCCAGGCTGGAGGCGCTGCGGCGCGAGGCCGCCTTCGCTCGCGGGTTCGGGGTGGACGACCACGAGATCTCCCCGGCCGAGGTGGCGGCGCTGTGGCCGTTCGCCCGCACCGACGACGTGATGGCCGGCTTCCTCGTCGCGGACGAGGGGCGGGCCAACCCGGTCGACGTGTGCATGTCGCTGGCCCGTGGCGCGCGCAACCGCGGCGCGCGGGTCGTCGAGGGCGTGGCCGTGACCGGCGTGCGCACCGCCGCCGGCCGGGTCACCGGAGTGGTCACCGACCGCGGCACGGTGGAGACCGAGCAGGTCGTGAACTGCGCGGGCATGTGGGCCCGACAGCTCGGCGCCCTGTCGGGCGTGGACATCCCGTTGCAGGCGGCCGAGCACTACTACCTGCTGACCGAGCCGTTCGCGGGGGTGCACCGCGACCTGCCGGTCATCGAGGACCCGGACCGCTACGGCTACTACCGCGAGGAGGGCGACGGACTGCTGGTCGGGCTGTTCGAGCCGGTGGCGGCGCCCTGGCGGCTCGACGGCATCCCCGGCGACTCCTCGTTCGCCGAGCTGCCGCCTGACTGGGACCGGCTCGGCCCGTACCTGGAACGGGCGATGGACCGCATCCCGGTGCTGGCCGACGTGGGGATCCGCACGTTCTTCTGCGGACCGGAGAGCTTCACCCCGGACATCCACCCGATGCTCGGCCCGGCGCCGGACCTGGACGGGTACTGGGTGGCGGCGGGACTGAACTCGCTGGGCATCCTGCTCGGCGGCGGCGTCGGCTCCGTGGTGGCGCAGTGGATGGTCGACGGGATCGCACCGGTGGACACCGCCGCGTACGCCGTCGAGCGGGCGCTGCCGCACGAGGTGAGCCGGAGGTTCCGGGCCGAGCGGACGGTCGAGCAGCTCGGCGTCCTGTTCGGTGACGCCGCCTGGCCGACCTGGCAGCCGTCCTCGGCGCGCGGCGTCCGGCGCTCACCGCTGCACGACCGGCACGTCGCTGCCGGGGCGCACTTCGGCGTCTCGATGGGCTGGGAGTACCCGGAGTGGTTCGCGGGCAGCCCGCAGGAGGAGCAGCGGCACCGGCCCGCCGCCGACTTCGGGCCGCAACCGTCCTTCGATCTGGTCGCCGCCGAGCACCGCGCCGTCCGTGAGGCGGTGGGCCTCATGGACATGACGCTGATGGCCAAGTTCTCCGTGGTCGGCCCAGACGCCGTAGCAGTGCTCGGCCGGCTGTCGGTGGGCGACGTCGACCGAGCCGTCGGTCGGGTCACGTACACCCAGTGGCTGGACTCCGGCGCCGGCATCCAGGCCGACCTCACCGTGACCCGGCTCGCCTCGGACCGCTACCTCGTGGTCGCGTCGGACGTGACGCACCGCCGGGTAGCAGCGATGATCCGGCGCGAGACGCGCCCGGACGAGAAGGTCTACGTCACCGACGTCACGTCCGGGACGGTGCTGCTGTCGGTGCAGGGCCCGCGCTCGCGCGAGCTGCTGCAGCGGCTGACGCCGGCCGACCTGTCCCCCGAGGCGTTCGGCTACATGACCGCCCGCGAGATCGAGCTGGACTATGCCCGGGTACTGGCGCTGCGGGTCACGTACGTCGGCGAGCTGGGCTACGAGCTGCACGTGCCGACCGAGTACGCGCCGACGCTCTACGACTCGCTGCTCGCCGCCGGCACCGACCTCGGCGTCCGGCCGGTGGGGCTGGCGGCCATGGGCGGGTTGCGGCTGGAGAAGGGGTACCGCGACTTCGGCGTCGACATCGACAGCACCGACAACCCGCTCGAGGTCGGGCTCGGGTTCACGGTCGCGTGGGACAAGCCCGGCGGGTTCGTCGGCCGCGACGCCCTGCTGGCCCTGCGCGACGACCCCGAGCGCGGGCGGCGCGCGATGGTCTCGCTGCTCGTGCAGGACCCCGGGGCCCGGCTGTTCGGCAACGAGCCGGTGCTGGTCGACGGGACGTGGGTCGGCTACGTGCGAGCCGCCGGGTACGGGCACACGCTCGGCGGCGCGGTCGGCCTCGCGGTCGTCGAGAACGCCTCCGGTGTCACGGACGAGTGGCTGGCCCGCACCCGGTTCGAGATCGACTGCGCGCAGACCCTGGTCCCGGCGACGGCGTCGCTGCACCCCCTCTACGACGCCAAGCGCTCCCGCATCCTGTCCTGACCCGGCCAGCCGGGCGATCCCGTAGAACGCCCCCGGCTGCACGCCGGAACCGCAGTGCGCCCGGCTGCGTCGACGGTCCATGACCACCAACGCCAGGACCATCACGGTCACCCCCGGCCGGATCGCTGCCGTCATCGCGGTCGCGCTGGGTGTGCTCGTCGCGTACCTGCTCGGCTCGGCCCGTACGGCCGGAGCCACCTCGACGGTCGATGCGTCGGCCGTGCGAGCGTCCGGGATCACCACGCTGGCCGCGGCGACCGGCTCCGGCCCCACCGGCATCACCGTCGTCGGCAACGGGACCGTCTCCGGTACGCCCGACACTCTCGTGGTGTCGTTGTCCGTCACCGCGAACGCCGCCAACGTCAGCTCGGCGCTGGGCACCGCCAACGGCACCATGGCCGCGGTGCAGAAGGCCCTGCGCTCGGGCGGGGTCGAGAGCAAGGACCTGCAGACCTCGAACCTGTCGGTGCAGGCGACGTACAACAACAAGGGGACGATCGACGGCTACTCCGTCAGCGAAGGCCTCACCGCGACGCTGCGGAACATCGCCAAGGCCGGCGACGACATCTCCGCGGCCGTCGCCGCCGGGCGGAACCTGGTCAGGGTGGACGGTGTGAGCCTGGACCTCAAGGACGACGGACCACTGCTGACCAAGGCCCGCGACGACGCGTACGCCAACGCGAAAGCCAAGGCCGAGCAGTACGCCCACGACGCGGGCCGCGGCCTCGGAGCCGTTGTCTCCATCAGCGAGCAGGTCCAGCAGGCACAGCCGCAGCCGATGTACGCCCTCGGGGCCCCGCTCCCGTCGGCCGTCCGGTCCGTCCCGATCGCGGCCGGCAGCCAGGAGGTCGCCGTCCAGGTCACCGTGACCTTCGGCCTGGCCTGACCCGGACCCGCCACCTCGAGAACCTACGGGCAGGTAAGGGCGGAAAACGGCCTTACCTGCCCGTAGGTCCGCCGGGGCTACGGGGGTGGAGGCGGTCGCGGCGCGACCGGAGGTAGTCGCGCTCGGGGCCGCTGGTCGCGAGGCCGAGCGCTTGCTCGTAGGCGGTGCCGGCCTCGGCGGTACGGCCAAGCTCCTCGAGCAGGTGCGCCCGGACGGCGTGCACGCGGTGGTTCCCGGCGAGCTCGCCGGCCGCCTCGATCCGGTCGACCGCATCCAGACCGGCCTGCGGCCCGTCCAGCATCGCGACGGCGACGGCGCGGTTGAGCCGCACCATCGGGCCCGGCACCGCCTGCTCGAGCAGCCCGTAGAGCGCGACGATCTGCGGCCAGTCGGTCGTCTCGTAGGTGGGTGCCTCGGCGTGCAGTGCCGCGATCGACGCCTCGATCTGGTACGGCCCGACCGGGCCGGTACGCAGTGCCTCCTCGACCAGCGCGAGCCCGGACCGGATCCGCTCGTGGTCCCACCGGGAGCGGTCCTGCTCGGCCAGCGGGACCAGCCGGCCGGCGGCGTCGGACCTGGCCGCGCGGCGCGCGTCGTGCAGGAGCAGGAGCGCCGCCAGCCCGGTCACCTCCGCGTCGCCCGGGAGCAGCGTGCGCAGCAGCGCGGACAGCCGCAGGGCCTCCTCGCACAGGTCGGTGCGCACCAGCGGACCGTCCGCCGTGGTCTCGCTCGCGACATAGCCCTCGTTGAAGACCAGGTAGACCACGTGCAGGACGGCCGCGGTCCGGTCGTTCTGCTCGGCGCCCTCGGGAAGCCGGAACGGGATCCCCGCCAGCACGATCTTGCGTTTGGCCCGGACCAGCCGCTGGGCCATCGTCGCCTCCGGCACCAGAAAGGCCCGGGCGATCTCGGGGGTGGTGAGACCGCCGACCGTGCGCAGCGTCAGCGCGACCTGGGCCTGCTCCGCGAGCGCGGGGTGGCAGCACAGGAACAGCAGCCGGAGCTGGTCGTCGTCGTCGAGGACCGCACTCGGGTCGCCGAGGTCGGCGACCTCGTCGGCGGCTGGAGAGACCGGCTCGACCGGCCGGTCGGCGTACATGCCGGCGGCGGCCACCTCGCGGCCCCGGCGCTGGTGCTCGCGCCGGACCCGGTCCAGCGCCTTGTTCCGGGCCGCGGTGGTCAGCCACGCGCCGGGGTTGCCGGGGACGCCGTCCCGGGGCCAGGTCTCCAGCGCGGCCAGGCAGGCGTCCTGGTAGGCGTCCTCCGCCACGTCGAGGTCGCCGAAGCGGCGCATCAGCGCTCCGAGGACCCGCCCGGACTCGGCCCGGAACAGGTCCTCGGGAACGAGCGGCTGCGCCACGACGGCAACCCCGCGGTCCGCTCGGCGGCTCAGGCGGGTCCGAAGTCGGCGACGGGCCGGACCTCGATCGCGCCGAACCGCGCGTCCGGGATCTGCGCGGCCAGCTCGAGCGCGCGGTCGAGGCCGGCGCAGTCGACGACGTAGTAGCCCGCGAGGATCTCCTTGCTCTCGACGAACGGCCCGTCGGACACCGTGCGCCCGGTCTCGCTGACGCGGACGACCGTGGCGGTGTCGGTGCCCTGCAGCGGCTCACCCGACACGAATTCCCCGGACTCGGTGATGCGCTGCGTGAACGCCCAGTACTCGTCCATGACCTCCTTGGTCTCCGCCTCGCTCAGCGCTGACCAGTTCTCCGGGTTGCTGAAGATCAGGAGCATGTACTTCATCGTCGCCTCCGGTCCGTGGTTCACCCTCGCACGGGCAGCCGAACGGCCGCCTTCTCATCATGACGACGAACGGCACCAGCCGCGATCGACACCCACACACCCGTGGGCGGGTCAGGCGAGGTCGGCGGCGACGAGCTCGGCGATCTGGGCAGTGTTCAGCGCGGCCCCCTTGCGGAGGTTGTCGCCGCACACGAACAGCTCCAGAGCGTGCGGGTCGTCCAGGGACGCGCGGATCCGGCCCACCCAGGTCGGGTCGGTCCCGACGACGTCGGCAGGCGTCGGGAACACACCCGCGGCCGGGTCGTCGACGACCTCGACGCCCTCAGCGGCCCGCAGCAGCTCGCGAGCCTCGTCCGGGTCGGGTGAGCCGTCGAAGACAGCGTGCACCGCGAGGCTGTGGGTGGTGACGACAGGGACCCGTACGCACGTCGCGGTGATCCGCAGGTCGGGGAGCCCGAGGATCTTGCGGGACTCGTTGCGGACCTTGAGCTCTTCGCTGGACCAGCCGCCGTCGCGCAGCGACCCGGCCCACGGCACGACGTTGAGCGCCAGCGGCGCCGGGAACGGTCCGAGATCGTCGCCCACCACCGCCCGCACGTCACCGGCCCGGCTGCCGAGCGACGGGTCGCCGGCGACCTTGGTCATCTGCGCGTGCAGCGTGTCGATGCCGGCCTGCCCGGCCCCGGACGCAGCCTGGTAGGAGGAGACGACGAGCTCGCGCAGTCCGTACGCCCGGTGCAGCACTCCGACGGCGACGATCATCGACAGCGTCGTGCAGTTCGGGTTGCTGATGATTCCCTTGGGTCGCACCCGCGCGGCGGTCGCGTTGACCTCGGGCACCACGAGTGGCACGTCGGGGTCCATCCGGAACGCGCCCGAGTTGTCGACCGCGACGGCGCCACGGGCGACGGCGACCGGTGCCCACTGCGCCGAGACCTCGTCGGGGACGTCGAACATCGCGACGTCGACACCATCGAAGACCTCGGGAGCCAGCGCGACGACCTCGACGTCGGCGCCGCGGACCTGCAGCCGGCGGCCGGCCGAGCGCGCGGACGCGACCAGCCGGATCTCGCCCCACACGTCGGTCCTGGTCGAGAGCAGGTCGAGCATGACCGTGCCGACGGCCCCGGTCGCGCCGACGACCGCCAGTGTCGGCTTGCCCTCGCCGCGCGATGCCGATGGTCGGGCTCGGGTCGTCGCTCGTTCCGAGCTCCTCGCCTCGCCGCTCATCGCCCGGTCCCTCCGTACACCACGGCCTCCTGGGTCTCCGCGTCCAGGCCGAAGGCGGAGTGCACGGCCGTCACCGCAGCATCGACATCTTTCTCGCGGCACACGACCGAGATCCGGATCTCGGAGGTGGAGATCAGCTCGACGTTGACGCCCGCGTCGGCTAGCGCGCGGAAGAACGTCGCCGAGACGCCCGGGTGCGAACGCATCCCGGCGCCCACCAGCGAGACCTTGCCGATCGCCGGGTCGTACGCGAGCGACTCGAAGCCGATCTCGGACCTCCGCGCGTCCAGGGCGGCGATGACCCGGTCGCCCTCGTCCTTGGGCAGCGTGAACGTGATGTCGGTGCGGTGCGTCGCCGCGGCGGAGACGTTCTGCACGATCATGTCGATGTTCACGTGCGCGTCGGCCACCGTCTCGAAGATGGCGGCCGCCTCACCCGGACGGTCCGGCACACCGACCACGGTGACCTTGGCCTCGCTGCGGTCGTGGGCGACCCCCGAGATGATCGGCTGCTCCACGTCGTCCCTGCCTTCCGGTTCCGAGTTCGTGTCCCCGGTCTCGACCCGGTCGGGGACGACCCAGGTGCCGGTGCGGTCGCTGAACGAAGACCGCACATGGATGGGGAGGTCGAAGCGGCGCGCGTACTCCACGCAGCGCAGGTTCAGCACCTTGGCACCGCTGGCCGCCATCTCGAGCATCTCGGCGTACGTGATGCGGTCGAGCTTGCGCGCGGTGGGCACGATCCGCGGGTCGGCGCTGAAGACCCCGTCGACGTCGGTGTAGATCTCGCACACCTCGGCGTCCAGCGCGGCCGCGAGGGCGACCGCCGTCGTGTCCGAACCGCCCCGGCCGAGCGTGGTGATGTCCTTGCTGTCCTGGCTCACACCCTGGAACCCGGCCACGATCGCGACCGCGCCGGTGTCCAGCGCGCTGCGGATGCGGCCCGGCGTGACGTCGATGATGCGGGCCCGGCCGTGCGCGGCGTCGGTGATCACGCCGGCCTGGCTGCCGGTGAACGAGCGGGCCTCGACGCCGAGGTCGTGGATGGCCATCGCGAGGACTGCCATGGAAATCCGCTCACCCGCGGTGAGGAGCATGTCGAGCTCTCGGCCGGGCGGGTCCGGGGAGACCTGCTGGGCGAGGTCGATGAGGTCGTCGGTGGTGTCCCCCATCGCCGAGACGACCACGACGACGTCGTAGCCGGCGTGCTTGGTGTCGACGATCCGCTGCGCCACCCGCATCACGCACGCCGCGTCGGCCACGGACGATCCGCCGTACTTCTGCACGACGAGCGGCACGGGAACCCCTCCTCGGGGCGATGGACGCGGCGGAGGGTCCAGGATACCGGGCGCCCGGGAGGGGCTGCCGTCAGTCCCGCAGGAGGGCGTCGACCTCGGCCGCGGCGGCCTCTTCGTCGTCGGTGTCCAGGCGCTGGTGGGCGACGATCGACAGCAACGCCCGCTGGGCGTTCAACGCCTGCGCGCCCCAGTGCGACAGGTAGGAGAACTGCCACCACCACAGGGCCTCCTCGGCGCGGCCCGCGTCCAGGTGCCGGAGCCCGTGCTCCAGCTCGACCGCGACGTCGGCCACGTCGTCGGAGATGCGCCCGTGCACCGGCCGCTCCGGCACGAGCGGGTCGAACACCGAGGCGTACTCGTCGACTCCGTCGAGCAGGCGTCCCAGTGCCTCGCGGATCGGCTCGGTGTCCGGGTCCGGCCCGGCATCCTCCTCGAACCGGTCCGGCGGAACGATGTCGGCGACCGCGCCGAGCATGGCCCCGGCCATCGACACCTGGGCCATCTGCACGATCAGCCCCGCCACCGCCGTCTCCGGCGACTCGCCGGCCGCGATCTCGTGCACCCCGGTCAGGTACGCACGCACGTGCGCGGCGATGTCGCGGGAGAACTCGTCCAGGTCAGACATCGAGCAGCCGCCTTCCTTCGAAAGCCCGTCCGAGGGTGATCTCGTCCGCGTACTCCAGGTCGCCACCCACCGGCAGGCCGCTGGCCAACCGGGTCACGCGCAGCCCCATCGGCTTCACCAGCCTGGCCAGGTACGTGGCCGTCGCCTCGCCCTCGAGGTTCGGGTCGGTGGCGAGGATGAGCTCGGTCACCGTCCCGTCCGCCAGCCGCTGCATCAGCTCGCGCACGCGCAGGTCGTCGGGCCCGACACCTTCGATCGGGCTGATCGCGCCGCCGAGCACGTGGTAGCGCCCGCGGAACTCCCGCGTCTTCTCCACGGCGAGGACATCCTTGGGCTCCTCCACCACGCACAGCAGCGCCACGTCGCGGCGGGGGTCGAGGCAGATCCGGCACTGCTCGGCCTCGGCGACGTTGAAGCAGGTCCGGCAGAACCGCACCTTGTCCTTGACCTCGACGAGGACCTGGGCCAGCCGCCTGACGTCCACCTGGTCGGCCTGGAGCAGGTAGAAGGCGATCCGCTGGGCGCTCTTGGGCCCGACCCCGGGCAGCCGCCCGAGCTCGTCGATGAGGTCCTGGACCACGCCTTCGTACATGCGGCTCCCTCAGCCAGCCCGGCCGGAAGCCGGGGCCGCCGGACCGAGCGCGGCACCCCCGAGACTAGGCCTCAGGTCCCACCGAGCTCGCCGATGACCCGCCCGCCGAGCTCCCGGACGACCAGGTCGGCTCCCGCCAACCCGTCGTCGGCCGCGTCGTCGTCGGTGATGGACGGGACGTCCGGCTCGCGACCCTTCGGGTCCTGGCCGGCGGCATGTCCGGCGTGGCCCGCCTGGCCGGCCGTGCGGCCGGTCGGCTCAGTGCCGGCCCCGGCCGGTCCGCCAGGGTCGGCGGGGGCTGCCGGTCCCTTCGGCGGGTCGGCCTCGGCCGCCACCGACGGCGTGGGGCCGGCTCCCGGCTGGTGGACGGGGTCGATCCGCCAGTCCGCGCCGGCCACGTCCATGATCGCGAGGCGGAGCACCTCGTCGTGCCCGCCCGAGGTGAAGCCCTTGACCGAGCCGGCGTCCGGGAAGCCGATCGTCAGCACCCGCCCCTCGAGGCCGAGAACCTGGACCTTGTCGAAAAGGAGCATCCAGGTGACCCGGCGCTTCTGCTTGACCTGGTCGAGGACGGCCGGCCACAGACCACGGACCGCGCGGACGTCCAGCCCCACGTCGGCGCCGGCGCCTCCGACCGACTCGACCGCGTCGGCGACGGCGCCTCCGACCGACTCGACCGCGTCGGGCCGGGCGGGCCCGTCGGGCCCGCCCTCCGCTTTCGACGTCTGCAGGCTCGCGTCGGGGTCGTCAGTGTCCGTCACGGCGGACTGTTCCGCAGGGGCAGGCGCGGCCGCCACGGGCTCGGCCGAAGGCTTGGAGGTCGCCCGCGCCGCCGGTCGTGCCCGGGACGGCGCGGACCGCTCGACCTCGTCGGCAGGGCTGCCGGCGGCGATGGCGTACCGGCGCTCGAGCCGGTCCACCCGCGCTCCGAGCCCGCGCGCCGCCTGCGGGTCGGCGCCGGGCAGCAGCACCCGCGCACACACGAGCTCCAGGTGCAGCCGTGGAGCCGTCGCCCCACGCATCTCGGTCAGTCCCGTGCTCACGACGTCGGCCGCCCGACCCAGGTCGGCCGCCCCGAACCGCCCCGCCTGGCCGAGCATGCGCTCGACCTGGTCCGGAGCCCCGTGCACCATCCCCTTGGACGCCGCGTCGGGGACGGCGTGCAGGACGACCAGGTCCCGCAGCCGTTCGAGCAGGTCGGCCAGGAACCGCCGCGGGTCGATGCCGCTGTCCACCACCCGGTCGACGAGCTCGAACACCGACGCCGCGTCCCCGGCGGCGAAGGCGTCCACCACGTCGTCCAGCAGCGCCGCGTCGGTGTAGCCGAGCAACCCCGAGGCGTACGCCGGGGTGACCCCCTCCGGGCCGGACCCGGCGATCAGCTGGTCCAGCACGGACAGCGCGTCGCGCACCGACCCGGCGCCGGCCCGCACGACCATCGGAAGCACGCCCGGGCTGACCTGGACGCCCTCCGCATCGCAGAGCTGTTGGAGGTAGTCCTGCAGGACCCGGGGCGGCACCAGCCGGAACGGGTAGTGGTGCGTCCGCGACTTGATCGTGCCGAGGACCCGGTCGGGCTCGGTCGTGGCGAAGATGAACTTCAGGTGCGGCGGCGGCTCCTCCACGACCTTGAGCAGGGCGTTGAACCCCTGCGGGCTCACCATGTGCGCCTCGTCGATGATGTAGATCTTGAAGCGCGATGCCGCCGGGGAGTAGAACGCCCGCTCGCGCAGGTCACGGGCGTCGTCCACCCCGCCGTGCGAGGCGGCGTCGATCTCGACGACGTCCAGGCTGCCGCCGCCGTCGCGGGCCAGGTCCAGGCACGAGTCGCAGACGCCGCACGGCTCCGGGGTCGGGCCCTTCTCGCAGTTCAGCGCCCGCGCGAGGATCCGGGCCGAGCTGGTCTTCCCGCACCCGCGCGGCCCGCTGAACAGGTAGGCGTGGTTGACCCGGTCGTTGCGCAGCGCCTGCTGGAGCGGGCCGGTCACGTGCTCCTGCCCGATCACCTCCGCGAAGGTCTCCGGGCGGTAGCGGCGGTAGAGGGCGAGCGACACGGTCCGACCTTAGCCGCTGACGGCGACACCGCAGACCCCCCGCGAACCGGACGTGAAGGACCCCCCGCGCACCCACCAGAGCCCGCTTACCCTTGCTGCCTTTCGGCCCTGGGGGAGTTCACAGGATGGCGCCGCGCGAGGGGCCGGCGCCGATCCTACGCGGAGCCCGCCTCGGTTTCCGAGCCCCGTCCGGGAGCCGGTACCCTCGGCCGCGGAGGATTCGCATAGTGGCCGAGTGCGCACGCTTGGAAAGCGTGTAGGGGGCAACCCCTCGCGGGTTCAAATCCCGCATCCTCCGCCAGCCGCCCGGCCTCCCCCCTCGAGCTCGCGACGGGAGAACCGTGGAGTCCCCGGAAGAAGAAGCGCTCGCGGGCAACGTCGGCGGCGCCGTCCGCATCGGGGACACCGTGCACCGTCCGACCGGTCCATGGACCCCGGCCGTGCACGCACTGCTCGAGCATGTCGGGACCCGCGTGCCGCATGTGCCACGCGTGCGCGGCTTCGACGCCGCGGGGCGCGAGGTCCTGTCGTTCCTGCCCGGCCGCGTGGTCGACATCGACACCGAGCTGCTCACGCCGGGACAGATCGTCGCGCTGGTGACCTGGACCCGCACCTTCCACGAAGCCGTCGCGGACTTCGCGCACGACGGGCCGTGGCGGTTCTTCCCGGTCGCCGAACCGACGACGACCGGGCACAACGACATCGCCCCGTACAACGCCTGCTTCGACGGCGACGACCTGGTCGGCGTCTTCGACTGGGACTTCGCCGGGCCGACGACGCCGCTGCTCGAGCTCGCGTTCATCGCCTGGAACTGCGTGCCGCTGTGGCGGGACATCGGGACCGGGGCGGCGGCGGCGCGGCTCGAGCTCGTCGCCGCGACCTACGGCGGCCCCACCGCCCGGCAGATCCTCGACGCGGTCCCGGGGCGGATCCAGCTGATGCTGGACGGGATCCCCGCCGCCGCTGCCGCCGGGGACACGGGGATGGCCCACCTCATGACCGTGGGCGAACCGGAGCGCTCCCGCGCCTCGCTCGCCGGGCTGCTCGTACGCATGGCGTCCATCGCGGCCGCGCTCGGCCGGCGCGGTCACACGGCGTAGGGCCAGACCGTCACCATGTAGGCGCCGTACCAGGTGCCGAACAAGGCGAGCGCCCCGAGAACCACGAGCGCCGTCCGCGGGCGAGCGCGACCCAGGGCCACTGCGACCGGCAGCAGCCCGAGCAGAGAGGGCACCAGCAGCCGCAGCTTGCTGTGGTAGTAGTTGCTCTGTCCGAGGGTGAGGACGAGAACCGTCCAGCCGTACACGCACATCGGCGGCCAGACGCCTTCCACGGTGGCGACGACCGCCGCCACCACCGCCGCCAGCAGCATGACCGCTGTGCTCACGGCAACCCACTGGTCGCCCGACTCCACGGTCTGCCCGATGAACGCTCGTGTCGCCGCTCCCCAGTCCAGCCGGGTGCCCCAGCCCGCCTGCTGGATCTCGAACCACGCGTCGAGTCGGCCCACCCGCAAGGCGACCCAGAGGAGGTATGCCGGCAGGCCCGCACAGGCCAGTGCCGCGGCCGCCACCGGCCGCCACTGCCAGCTCCGTCGCCGCCAGAGCTCGCAGGCCACGGCGACCGCGACAGCAGCGCCGACCGCGACCCCACCAGCCCTGGTCAGCCCGGCCAGGAAGCCGCACGCGCCGGCCCACAGCCACGCCTGCCGGTGCGCAGCCAGGAGCGCGCCGGCCGCCAGCGCGAGGAACAGACCCTCGGAGTAGCCCATGAGCAGCACGACCGCCATCGGCTGCGTCGCCACGAGGGCGACTGCGGCCAGGGCGGCTCGGGGGCCGTGCAGGCGGCGCACCACCTCGTGCACCAGCACGGCGGCGGCCGCCGAGCCGAGCAGGGCCGCGACCAGGGCCGATGTGTCGTACGCCAACGACGTCAGCAGGTGCACGGCGCGCACGAGCATCGGGAAGAGCGGCAGGAAGGCGAGCTCGTTGCCGGTCGGGTGCGCGGCGTCGAACGACCAGCCCGCCGGGTAGCCGTCGGCGGCGACATGGATGTACCAGACCGCGTCCCACGAGAGGAGCCGCTCGCGGACTCCTGGACCGCCGGGCCGGGTCATCAGCTGCAGCACGATCAGCTGCAAGGTCGCCGCCGCGAGGAACACCGCAAGTGGAGGCAGCAGACGGCTCGTGCGCCGCCACGGCCGCGACACCGCGGAACGGCTCCCGGTGCGGTCACCCAGGTCGGGCCCGGCAGGAGCGCGCGTGATCTCCAGATCGCCGTCCATCCGCGTACCCCGCCCAGAGTCCAGCCTGCCGCCGGTCTCGGGCCGATCACCCGGAGCAGGCACCGGGCGGTCCTGGCAGACTCGACACGGGCGCAGCTCGACGACAGCACCCCGAGCGAAACGGTGGACGCACAGACGAGAGCCGGTGGCATGGGCGCGGCACTTAGACTCGGGCCGTGATCTTCAAACGGGTGGGTGACGGGCGTCCGTACCCCGATCACGGCCTGACCGGCAAGGGCTGGGCCGCGGTCCCGCCCCGGCAGGTGCGGCTGGCCGACCTGGTCACCACCAAGAGCGCCCTCGACCTCGACACGCTGCTGGCGGAAGACTCCACGATGTTCGGCGATCTCTTCTGCCATGTGGTGCGCTGGAATGGCGAGCTGTACCTCGAGGACGGGCTGCACCGCGCTGTGCGGGCCGCCCTGCACCAGCGCAGCACCCTGCACGCACGCGTGTTCGAGCTGGAGGACCGATGAGCCTGCTGACCCCGACCGGGACCGGGCGCCGCGGCCCGCTGCCCGTCGTGGTCGCCGTGATCGTCGCGCTGGCCCTGGGGATCGGCGGCGGCTGGTGGTTCGCCGGCCGCGACAAGGGCAGCGCGTCCCCGTCGCCGTCCAGCTCGCCCAGCTGCTCGAAGCACGCGAGCACGTCCAAGAGCGCCAGCGCCAAGCCGGTCGCGCTCCCCGACCCGCGCACGATCAAGGTGAACGTCTACAACGCGACCAAGCATCGCGGTCTGGCCAAGGCCACCAGCGTCGAACTCGCGGCCCGCGGCTTCGGCATCGGCACCGTCGCGAACGACCCGCTCAACAAGCTCATCGTGGGCACGGCCCAGATCCGGTACGGCACCAAGGGCGCTGCCGCGGCGAAGGTGGTCGCGGCGCAGGTCCCGGCGCCGATCATGGTCCCGGACAAGCGCAAGGACGCGACCGTCGACTTCGTGATCGGCGAGCAGTACAGCTCGCTCAACACTCCAGCGCAGGCGCAGACGCAGCTGAACGCGATCCCCACGCCGACCGCGTCACCCTGCTGACGCCGTCGGGTACGGGTCGGGAAGGACATCTGGCGGTGGCGGTGGGATTTGAACCCACGGAGGAGTTGCCCCCTCACACGCTTTCGAGGCGTGCTCCTTAGGCCGCTCGGACACGCCACCGCCGGGTAGGTTACCCGAGGTCAGCGCCGCGCCTCGAACCACGCGCGCAGCCTTCCGGCGCACTCGTCCTCGAGCACCCCGCCGACCACCTCGGGGCGGTGGTTGAGCCGACGGTCCCGGACCACGTCCCACAACGACCCGACCGCGCCCGCCTTCGGGTCGTACGCCCCGAAGACGAGCCGGTCCACCCGGGCCAGGACCGCCGCCCCGGCGCACATCGTGCAGGGCTCGAGCGTGACGACGAGCGTGCACCCGTCCAGCCGCCACCGGCCGAGCGCCGCGCCGGCTGCGCGCAGCGCCACCACCTCGGCGTGGGCGGTGGGGTCGTCGCCGGACTCGCGGGCGTTCCGGCCCCGGCCGAGCACGGAGCCGTCCGGCCCGAGGACGACTGCGCCGACCGGGACATCGCCGTCCTGGCGCGCCTGGTCGGCCTCGGCCAGGGCCAGCCGCATCGCGTCCTCGTAGCCGGGTGGGATCCCCGGGGCGCTCAGCCCGACCCCTCGTCCAGCGTCTGCCGGAACTCCTCGCCGAAACCGAGCCGGGACGCGATCGAGTCGAGCATCTCGTCCGGGTAGAGGTCGCTGTCCTCGCACAGCATCGCGACCTCCATGGCCGGCACGCCGAGGTCGGCGAACACCGACAGGTCCCCGGCCGGCTGCATGGTGTCGAGGTCGTCCTCGTCGGGCATGGGCAGCTCGAGCCGCTCCAGCACCTCGCGCGCCAGCGGCCAGTCCTCGGCGGCGGTGACGTCGGAGAGCAGGATCCGCTCGTCGTCACCGAACACCCGGACCGCCACGAAGAAGTCGTCGGCCACCGACACCATGCCGATCGAGCCGCCGTCGCCCGGCTGCTGCCGGATGGCGTGCACGAGCCGGTCCAGACCGTCGGCAGCGCTGGGCGGCAGGGTGGCGACCACCCAGCGCCCCTCCTCGAGGTACGCCGCGACGGCGAAGTCCGTCGCTGTCCCCTCGGCACGGCCGTCGGACATGCGGGCATGGTGGCACGGGAGGGCGTCCCACCGACAGGGCCTTCGGACCCTCCGGTGGCCGCGTGACGGCCCTGGCGAGACCCTGGCGCTAGCCTTCCCGCCATGCGCGTCCACGTCGCCGACCACCCGCTCGTCGCCCACAAGCTGACCACGCTGCGGGACGAGCGCACCGACTCCCCCACCTTCCGGCGCCTCGCCGAGGAGCTCGTCACGCTGCTGGCGTACGAGGCGACCCGCGAGGTCCGGACCGTGCCGTTCGAGGTGCGAACCCCGGTGGCGCCGGCGATGGGCGTGCGCCTGGCCCAGCCGCGGCCGCTCGTCGTGCCGATCCTGAGGGCCGGGCTGGGCATGCTGGAGGGGATGGTCCGGCTGCTGCCGACCGCCGAAGTCGGTTTCCTCGGGATGGTGCGGGACGAGTCGACGCTCGTGGCCACCACGTACGCCGACCGGCTTCCCGAGGACCTGTCGGACCGGCAGGTCTACGTGCTGGACCCGATGCTGGCCACCGGCGGCACCCTCGCGGCCGCGATCGAGCTGCTGCTCGGCCGCGGGGCGCACGACGTGACCGCGATCTGCCTGCTGGCCGCGCCGGAAGGGCTGGACCACCTGCGGACGACGTTCGCCGGGCGCGACGCCGCGGTCTCTGTGGTCACCGCCGGTCTGGACGACAAGCTCAACGAGAAGGGGTACATCGTGCCCGGCCTCGGGGATGCGGGAGACCGGCTGTACGGCGTCGTCTGAGCCCGCGGCCCGGATCGCCTGGACGCGTCACAGCGCCTTGAGCGCCGCCACCACCTTGGTGAGCGACTCCTTGGCGTCGCCGAAAAGCATCGTCGTGTTCGGCTGGTAGAGCAGGTCGTTGTCGATCCCGGCGAACCCGGGTCGCATCGAACGCTTGAGGAAGATCACGTTCTGCGCCTGGTCGACGTCGAGGATCGGCATGCCCGAGATGGGAGTGCCCGGCTGCCGGGCGGCCGGGTTGACGACGTCGTTCGCACCGATCACGAGGACGACGTCGGTGGTCGCGAACTGCGGGTTGACCTCGTCCATCTCCTTGAGCTGCTCGTAGGGGACGTTGGCCTCCGCGAGCAGGACGTTCATGTGTCCGGGCATCCGGCCGGCGACCGGGTGGATGCCGTACAGCACCTCGACGTCGCGGGCGGCGAGCAGGTCCGCGAGCTCGCGCACCGTGTGCTGGGCCTGCGCGACGGCCAGCCCGTAGCCGGGGACGATGATCACCTTGGTGGCGTAGTTGAGCAGGATGGCGACGTCGTCGGGCGACGCCGAGCGCACCGGGCGGTCCCCCGCCACGGCCGTCGACCCGGCGGTGGAGCCGCCGCGCAGCGCCCCGAACAGGGTCGAGGTGAGCGGACGTCCCATCGCCTTGGCCATGAGCCGGGTCAGGATCGTGCCGGATGCGCCGACCAGGGTGCCGGCGACCAGGAGCAGGACGTTGCCCAGGACGTAGCCGGACGCCGCGACGGCCATGCCGGTGAACGCGTTGAGCAGCGAGATGACGATCGGGACGTCGGCGCCGCCGACCGGCAGCACGAAGAGCACGCCGGTGGCCAGCGATGCCAGCACCACGCCTACCGCCAGCGCCGTCGAGGGACTCTGGGCGCCGCCCTGGACGAAGACCGCCACCGACAGCGCCAGCGCGCCGGCCATCGACCCGCCGAACAGCACCGGGTGGCCGGGCAGGACCACCGGCCGGGTGGTGATCAGCTCCTGGAGCTTGAGGAACGTCACCACCGAGCCGGAGAACGACACGGACCCGACGACGATCGTGAACAGCGAAGCCACCAGCGGGAACCCGCCGCCGGTGCTCTTCAGCTCCAGGAACGCGACGATCGCGGCCGCGCCACCGCCGACGCCGTTGAACAGCGCGACCAGCTGCGGCATCGCCGTCATCGGGACCCGGCGCGACGTGGGCACCGCCACCGCGGAGCCGACCACGATCGCGCCGATGATGAGTGGCAGATGGTCCAGGTGCTGCGCGACCAGCGTGGTCACCACGGCGAGCGTGGCGCCGAACGCGCCGAGCAGGTTGCCGTTGCGCGCGGACTTCGGCGACGACAGACCCTTCAGCGCGAGGATGAAGCAGACCGCCGCGACCAGGTACGAGAGATCCACCCACGTCTGCTTGGTCACTGCTTGCGGCCCTTGAACATCTCGAGCATGCGGTCGGTGACGACGAAGCCGCCGACCATGTTCAAGGTCGCCAGCACCACGGCCAGCAGCCCGAGCGTGATGTCGACGGCGCCGTCCGCGCTGCCGGTGACCAGGATCGCGCCGACGAGGATCACGCCGTGGATGGCGTTCGCCCCGGACATCAACGGCGTGTGCAGCGTGGTCGACACCTTGGAGACGACCTCGAACCCGACGAACACGGCGAGGACGAACACGGTCAGCAGACCCATCCCGGAGCTCAAGCGCCGATCCCCTCTCGTACGTCCCCGTCCCGGGTCACCCAGCAGCCGGCCACGACCTCGTCGTCGAAGTCGGGCACGACCTCGCCCTCGCTCGTCATGAGCAGCAGCAGGTCGGAGACGTTCCGGGCGTAGAGGCGGCTCGCGTCTACGGGCATCTGCGAGGGCACGTCCTTGCCGCCCCACACGGTGACCCCGCCGATGAGGACCTCCTCGCCCGCGACCGAGCCCTCGACGTTGCCGCCGGTCTCTGCAGCGAGGTCGACGACCACGCTGCCCGGCCGCATGGCCTCGACCATGGCCCGGGTGACGAGCAGCGGAGCGGCCCGGCCGGGCACGGCCGCGGTGGTGATCACGGCGTCCGACTTGGCGACGAACGGCGCCAGCAGCTCGCGCTGCCGCTCCGCGCGGTCGGTGCTCATCTCGCGCGCGTACCCGCCACCGCCCTCGAGCGCCTCCAGGTCCAGCTCGACGAACTTGGCACCCATCGAGCGCACCTCGTCCGCCGACGAGGCCCGGACGTCGTACGCCTCGACGACCGCGCCGAGCCGTTTCGCGGTCGCGATCGCCTGCAGCCCGGCCACCCCGGCCCCGAGCACGAGCACCTTGGCCGGCGGGATCGTGCCGGCCGCGGTCATCAGCAGCGGCAGGAACGACGGGAGCTTCTCGGCGGCGACGAGCGCGGCGCGATAACCGGACACCAGCGCCTGGGAGGTGAGGGCGTCCATCGACTGGGCCCGGGAGATCCTGGGCAGCAGCTCCATGGAAAAGGCGGTGACCCCGCCCGCGGCGAGCGCCCGGATCCCGGCGACGTTGGCCGACGGTGCCAGGAAGCCGGCCGTGAGGCAGCCGCGGCGCAGCCGGCCGATCTCCTCGACCGACAGCGGCGAGACGTGCAGCACGACGTCGACCTCGCCCCAGGCGGACCCGGCGGGGACGATCGTCGCGCCCGCCTCCTCGTACGCCTCGTCGGTCGCGAACGCATGGCGCCCGGCGCCCGTCTCCACCACGACATCGAGGCCGGCCTTGGCCAGCCTCGACACGCTCTCCGGAACCGCGGCCACCCGCCGCTCACCGGGGCGGGTCTCGACCGGGACGAGGACTCTCACGGCGCGCACGTTAGCGGCCACGGCGACCTGTACGCGTGCCCGGGGCCCAAACCCGCCGGGAAGGCCGCGGACACGCACGCAGGTCGCCGGGGTCGGGTCGGCGTTTGCCAGACTGCGCGCCCATGACCCCGCTGCAGGCCGTCCTCGTCCTCGGCGCGGGGTTCGTCGCGGGCGGGATGAACGCCGTGGTCGGCGCCGGGACGTTGGTGTCGTTCCCGGCTCTGCTCGCCGTGGGGCTCAGCCCGGTGGTCGCCAACGTGTCGAGCTCGCTGGGCGTCCTGCCCGGGTCGGTCGCCGGGGCGTACTCCTACCGGCACCAGCTCACGCCGTTGCGGCCCTTCCTGCGCCGGGCGGTGGTCCCGGCGGCGCTCGGCGGCCTGGCCGGCGCGCTGCTCCTGCTGCTGCTGCCGGCCCGGGTGTTCGGCGCCGTGGTCCCGGTCCTGCTGGTCGGCGCGGCCGGCCTGGTCGCGCTGCAGCCCCGGATCGCCCGGCGGGTGGCGGCCGGGCGGGACCCCGCCGCGATGGACGCGGCCGGGGGGCCCGGCGTGCCGGCGCCGGGCATCGTCGTGCTCGGGACCGTGCTGCTGGTCGCGGTGTACGGCGGCTACTTCGGGGCCGGGGTGTCGGTGATGTACCTGGCCGTGCTCGGCGCTGTGCTCGGCGGGATCCAGGCGGCCAACGGTGCGAAGAACCTGCTGTCGGCGGTCTCCGGCTTCACCGCCGCGGTCGTCTTCGTGCTGCACGCGCCGGTCGACTGGGCCGCGGTCGTGCTGCTCGCGGCCGGCAGCTCGGTCGGGGGCCTGGTCGGCGGCCGCTTCGGGCAGCGGTTGCCGGACCTGCTCCTGCGCGCGGTGATCATCGCGATCGCGCTGGCAGCCGCCGTCCTCCAACTTCTGCGTTGATCGTGAGCAGATCACCGCCCGCGACGGCGGGTCGCGGGCGTGTTGCTCAAGATCAACGGGGGGTCAGGTGGGTGCGCAGGCCGGCGAGGGCGCCGTTGACGAAGCCGCCGAACACCTTGCGGCGCAAGAAGCCCGGCGCGGACAACGAATGCTCGATGGTCAGGTCGAGGGACACCTCCGTGCTGCCGTCGCCGCGGTCGAGCACGCGGTAGACACCGTCCTGCCTTCTCTGCATCGAGCTCTTCACGAGAGTCCAGGACATCGCGTCGTCCGCGTGCTCGAACTCGAGCGTGAAGCGGTCGTCGCCCACCGGCGTCGACAGCTCGAACACGGCCGTGGCGGGTGTCCCGTCCTCGTACTCCTCGAGCAGCTCCGCCGTGGTGATCTGCGGGACCCACTGCGGTTGCGACTCGACGTCGCGCAGAAGAGCGAGCACGTCCCGCAGCGGCGCTGACACGACGATCGACCCGTTCGCGTGGTCCGTCGGCACTAGCCCCGCCCTCCAGGGTCTGATCAGACCAGGTTAGCGACCCGCGCGAACCACCCCGAAGGACCCCCCGACGGCGATACTGGACCCTGTGACATCGCGTGCACGGCAGCCGTCCGCCGTGCCGCGGACCAGGGCAGCGACGCACCGGCCGTGGTGGCGGGACGCGGTCGTCTACCAGGTCTACCTGCGCTCGTTCGCCGACTCCGACGGTGACGGCGTGGGCGACCTGGAGGGCCTGCGCAGGCATTTGGACCACGTGGTCGAGCTGGGCGCGGACGGGCTGTGGATCAACCCGTGCTACCCCTCGCCGCAGGTCGACCACGGCTACGACGTGGCCGACTACTTCGACATCGAGCCGGCGTACGGAGACCTGGCCGCCTTCGACCGGCTGCTCGCCGAGGTGCACGCGCGCGGGTTGCGGGTCCTGATGGACATCGTGCCCAACCACTGCTCGAGCGAGCACCGGTGGTTCAAGGAGGCGCTGGCCGCCGGCCCCGGGTCGCCGGAGCGGGCCCGGTTCCTGTTCCGGGACGGCCATGGTCCGGACGGCTCGGTCCCGCCCAACCGCTGGCGGTCGGTGTTCGGCGGCCCGGCCTGGACCCGGGTGGTCGAGCCGGACGGCAGCCCCGGACAGTGGTACCTGCACCTGTTCGACCCGATGCAGCCGGACTTCGACTGGCGCAACCCCGTGGTCGGGCACATGTTCGAGCAGGTGCTCCGGTTCTGGTTCGACCGGGGCGTGGACGGCTTCCGCATCGACGTCGCGCACGGCCTGGTGAAGGCGGCGGAGCTGCCCGAGTGGGACCTGCCCCCGCACGCCGTCGTCGACCCCGACCACCCGACGCCGATGTGGGACCAGCCCGAGGTGCACGACGTCTACCGGCGCTGGCGCGGCGTCGCGGAGTCGTACGAGGGCCGGGACATCACCTTCGTCGGCGAGATCTGGGTCCACGACCCGGCCTCGCTCGCCCTGTACCTGCGCGACGACGAGCTGCCGCAGGCCTTCCACTTCGACCTGTTGATCCAGCCGTGGCGGGCGGCCCCCTTGCGCGCCTCCATCCAGCGCGGGCTGGACCACGTCGGCGCGACCGGCGCGACCGTCACCTGGACGCTGGCCAACCACGACGTGCACCGCGCCGTCACCCGGTACGGCCGTGACCAGAGCCGGGTGGTCGTCGACTCCGACGACCCGGTCGGCGGCACCCGATGGCGTGGCCCCGTGGACGTGGCGCAGGGCACCCGCATCGCCAGGGCGGCCGCCCTGGTCACGCTCGCGCTCCCGGGCTCGGTCTACCTCTACCAGGGCGAGGAGCTCGGCCTTCCCGAGGTCCTGGACCTGCCCGACGAGGCTCGGCAGGACCCGATCTTCGCCAGGAGCGGCCACGTGGACTACGGCCGGGACGGCTGCCGGGTGCCGCTGCCCTGGCGTCGCGACGCGGTGTCGTTCGGCTTCTCCGACGCGGTGCCGGGGCAGCCGGTGGTCGCGCCGTGGCTGCCCCAGCCCGAGTGGTTCGCCCCGCTCGCCGTCGACGCCGAGAGAGACGACCCCGACTCCACGTACAACCTCTACCGGCGCGCGCTCGGGCTGCGTGACGCGTTCTGGTCCGGTCCGGACGAGCCGTTGCGGTGGCTGCCCACCGGCGCCCGCGACGACGTGCTCGCCCTGGCCCGCGGCCGGGCCGCGTGCGTCGCGGTGTGCGGCGACCAGCCGTTCGAGGCACCGCCGGAGTGGGGCGACATCGTGCTCGCCAGCGCGCCGCCGACCGGACGGAGACTGCCCGGCGAGTCCGCCGGGTGGCTCACGACCGGAGCGCCGACGGGCGACTGAGGCCGCCCCCGGCTAGGTTGGCGGCGGGGTTCCCGTCCTCCTCGTCACCCGTCGACCAGAGGACTTCCGATGCCGACTCGCCTCACCGGGGCCGAGCGCCGCGACCAGATCCTGGCCTGCGCCAGGTACGTGTTCGCCCAGGAGGGTTACGACGGTGCCCGCACCGCCGAGATCGCCGAGCGGGCCGGGGTGAGCGAACGGCTCATGTACAAGCACTTCGAGGGCAAGCGCGAGCTGTTCATCGCCGTCACCGCGGACACCGCCGCACTGGTCGCGCAGGGGTACCGGCAGGTCGCCGACCAGGCGCCCGACCTGGAGACGGCGATCCGCGAGCTGTACGACGGCCGGCTCGGCCCCGGCCGGTTCCGCGGCCGCACGCACGGGGTGTTCTTCGCCCGGGTGCACGGACCGTTCGACGACCCGGACCTCGACGGCTCGATCAGTGCGGCCTACCGCACGCTCGCCGACGCCGCGACGTACTTCTTCAAGCGCATGCGCGACCGCGGGCTGGTCCGCCCGGACATCGATCCCGAGGTCGTCGCCTGGAACCTGTCCGGAATCCTGCACCTGCACGACCCGCTGTGGTCCGCCCACACCGCACGGCGCGCGGTCGCCCTGGAGCGGCGGATCGTGGCGGCGTTCATCGCCGACCTGGTTCCGAACGGCCGCTGAGACCCCGGATGGGCCTAGGGTCGCCCTCATGACGACAGGTCCAGACGAAGCAGAGGTCGCCCGCCTGCTCGAAGAGAACGAGCGGTTGCGGCTCGAGCTCGAGTCGGGCACCAAGGTCTCCCGCCGCCGGGTCCGGCGGACCATCGCCGCCGTGCTCGCGTTCCTCACCGGGCTGCTCCTGGTGCTCGGCGTGGTCGCGACCTGGACGTCGCGGACCGCGCTCGACACCGACAAGTTCGTCGCGCGGGTCGGGCCGGTCATCGAGGACCCGACCGTCCGGGCGGCGGTGGCGACCGAGCTGGGCAACGAGCTCGTGGACGTCCTGGCCCTGCAGAGCCGCCTCACCACCGCGTTGCCGCAGAACCTGACATTCCTGGCCGGCCCGCTGGCCAGCGGCGCAGAGACGGTGATCCGCAAGCAGGTCACGAAGTTCGTCTACTCCGACGCCTTCGTGAAGGTCTGGTACTCGGCACTGCGGCTGGCGCAGACCCAGGTGGTGGGGGCGCTCACGGGCTCGTCCGCGCCGCTGCAGGTCGTCAACGGGAAAGTCGCCGTCGACCTGATCGACGTGATCGGGCAGGTCCTCAACGAGCTGCAGTCCCAGCTACCGGCCGTCTTCGGCACGGCCGTGGGCACCCACATCCCGGACAACCTCCCGGTCGACCAGATCCGGGCGCTCGTCCAGCGCTTCCTCGGGGTCAGCCTGCCGGAGAACTTCGCCCTGCTGCCGGTCGTCGACCAGTCCGCTCTGGACACCGCCCGCCAGGGAATCCGCATCATCAACGTGTCGGTCCTCCTCGTCGGGCTCGGCGCGCTGGTCGCCTTCGTGCTGGCGCTGGTGGCCTCCGTTTCGCGACGGCGGACCCTGCTGCAGGTCGGGATGTGGACGGCGATCATCACCGCGGTGGTCTTCTTCGCGCTGCGCACGATCAGCCAGCAGGCCATCGCCTCGGTCCAGGACTCGACGCTGCGTCCTGCCGTGACCGCCGGCACCCGTGAGCTGTTCAGCACGCTGCGCGGGTTCGCGGCACTGCTGTTCTGGCTGGGCCTGCTGCTGGCCGCCGTGATGTACCTGGCCGGGCCCGGCCGGTTCCCGACCGCGCTGCGACGGTGGGTGGCCGACGGGTTCGGCTGGACCCGAGACCGGGTCCGGGCCATCGCGGCCGACGAGGGCTACGCGACGTGGGTCGCGCAGCGGGTGGACCCGCTGCGTATCGGCGGGGTGGTCGTGGCCGCCGTCCTGCTCCTGTGGCTGTCCAGCTGGACCGCGCTGATCGTCATCGGCGTGCTGCTGGTCCTCTACGAGGTGGGGGTCACGCTGTACGCCCGCTCGACACCCGCAGCACGCACCGAGGAAGAGGCCATCGTCAGCCAGACGTAGCCGCGCTCACGGCCGGCTTGCCGTCAGGTCTTGACCTGGGCCGGCTCCGAGAGGTCGATCGTGCGCGTGTCGGCGAGGTCCTCGACCTGCCCCGGCTCCCCGTCCTCGTCCGTCGGCAGGGGTGCCTGCGACGGGGACAGCGACGGCCACTGCTCGGACGCCCCGGCCAGGATGCCGTCCAGCGCGTCGCGCATCTGCGCGATCTCGGTCAGCAGCTCGACCCGACGGTCCGCCAGCTCGGCGACCTCGCGACGGGCCGCGGCCCCCAGCTCCTCGGCCTCCCGGCGTGCGTCCGACCGGATGTCGGCCGCCTCCCGCTCAGCCGCGTGCCGCAGCGCGGTCGCGTCCCGCTCCGCGTCCGACCGCATCTGGGCCGCCTCGCTCTCCGCCAGCCCCAGCATCTGGGAGACCCGCTCGCCGAGCGCGTCGAAGCTCGGCCGCCCACGCTCGAGCTCGGCGCTGACCCTGGCCAGCTCGGCGGTCGCAGCGCTCTCCCGGGCCGTCGAGCCGGCCAGCTCGGCGCGCAGCTGCTCGACGAGCACGGCCACCCGGGCGAGGTGTCCGTCGACCTGGTGCCGGTCGTAGCCGCGCAGCACGACGTCGAAACCGTCGAGGGCGCCGGACGGGTGGGCGGCCGGTGCGGGCGCCGACTCCTCCACCGTCACCATGCCCGGGACGAGGTCGTCAGCGGGCGGCGGCACGGACGCGACCGGGGCGTGGTCTTCGGTCATGGTGGGCTCCTCCTCGGGCCGGGTCGCGAGCACCCGGCGGGCGCGCGGCCAGGCCCGCGCTCGCGTCTGTGCTCCCCATGGTTCGCACCCGGCAAACCGGAGGGCGCGAAGACGGGTCGCGGCGGACGGGTTACGGTCGCGGGCATGACCGGGATGCGGTTCGGGATCGACGTCGCCCAGCAGCGGATGGAGTGGGACGACCTGCTCGCGCGGGCCCGCCTCAGCGAGGACCTCGGCTTCGACGGCGTCTGGGGCTTCGACCACTTCGTCCCCATGTACGGCGAGGGCCCCGGCAACTGCTTCGAGGGGATGACGACGCTGGCCGCACTCGCGTCGGCGACCTCCAGGATCCGGCTCGGCCTGCTGGTCACCGGCGTGACCTACCGGCACCCCTCGGTGCTGGCCGCCGAGGCGGTGACCGTCGACCACGCCAGTCACGGCCGGCTCGAGCTGGCGATGGGCGCGGCCTGGTACGAGGCGGAGCACCGCCAGCTCGGCATCGACTTCCCGCCGCTCGGCGAGCGGTTCGACCGGCTGGAGGACTGCCTGGAGATCCTCACCCGCCTGTTCACCGGGGAGGTCGTCGACTACGCCGGGCGGGTGTTCAGCCTGGACGGTGCCCGGCTGCGGCCGACCCCGGTCCAGCAGCCGCGGCCGCCGCTGTGGATCGGCGGGTCCGGGCGACGGCGGACACTGCCGCTGGTGGCCCGGTACGCGGACGTCTGGCACTGCTACGAGTCGCCGCAGGAGATGCGCGCACTGTCCGCGGCCGTGGACGAGCTGGCGGCCGCAGCCGGTCGGGACCCTGCGTCGATCGCCCGGGCGTCCTCGCTGTCGCTGTCCGAGCCGTGGGAGGAGGTCCGCACTAACGCCGAGGCGATGCGCGCGGCCGGCGTCACGTACCTCGTCTGCGGTTGGCCCGGCGAGGGCGCCGCAAGGGTCGAGGAGTTCGCGACCAGGATCCTTCCCGAGCTGGCCGGCTGACCGGGATGGAACCAACGCCGGACTTCCAGGCCGAGCCGCGCGCCGACGTCCCGGCCGATCCGCCGTCCCGCCCGCCGGTCCCGGTCCGGCTGCTGGCGGGCACGGTCGCGGCGGCGACGTGCGCGGCCACGGCCCTGCTCGTCGCCCGCTGGCACTCACCGGAGAACTTCTTCCAGTTCAACACACGGTCCATCCCGTGGGCGTACCTGTGGTCGGTGGGGCTGCTGTCCGCGGCGCTCTTCGCCACCGCGGCGGTGCTGCTGCGCGGCACCCTGACGGCGCTGGCCTGGGTCGGCGGCGGCCTGATCGCCCTGTCGGCGACCGGGCTGGTCGAGTCGTTCTGGTTCGCCTTCCAGGTCCTGCAGGGGGACGGGGCGACCCGCGTCCTGCCGTACGCCCGTGGCTACGCCGTCGTGCTCGCCCTCGCCCTCGTGCTCACCTGGGCGGCCGTCCTGCTCTCCCGGCGGCAACGACCCGCCAGCGGGTAGCCGCGAGGTCCGATACCCGCGCGCCCGCCGTCGGCGGCGCCGGGCAGACTGTCCGGGTGAGCCGTCGAGGAGCCTTGCTGTTCGCCGCGATGTCGGTGATCTGGGGCGTGCCGTACCTCTTCATCCGGGTCGCCGACCGTGGCCTCGAGCCGGCCGTGATCGTCTCCGGCCGCACGCTGATCGGCGCGCTGGTGCTGCTGCCGCTGGCCGCCAGGGCCAAGGCCATCCGGCCGGTGCTGCCCGGATGGCGCTGGCTGGTCGCGTTCGCGGTCATCGAGATGGCCATCCCCTGGTACCTGCTCACGGACGCCGAGCGGCACCTGCCCAGCGCCTTGACCGGCCTCCTGGTCGCCGCCGTACCGCTGGTCGGGGCGGCGATCTCGCTGGTCGGCCCGCACGAGGACCGGCTCACCGGGGTGCGGGCGCTCGGGCTGGGCATCGGCCTCGCCGGCGTCGTCGCGCTGCTCGGCATCGACCTGAACCTGGACGGCGCCGGCGCGTGGCCGGTGGTCGAGGTCCTCCTCGTCGCCGTCTGCTACGCGACCGGTCCGGTGATCCTGTCCCGGCGGCTCAACGGGCTGCCGGGGATCGGCGTCAGCGCGGTCTCGCTCAGCGTCGCGGCGGCGCTCTACCTGATCCCGGGCATCCTGCTGTGGCCCGCTTCCGCGCCGCCGGCCAGCGCAGTCTGGTCAGTCGTCGTGCTCGGCCTGGTGTGCACGGCGCTCGCGTTCGTCCTGTTCTACGACCTCATCGCCGAGATCGGGCCGAGTCGCTCCACCGTGATCACGTACCTCAACCCGGCGGTGGCGCTGCTGCTGGGGATCGTGGTGCTGGGCGAGCAGCCGACCGTCGGGATGTTCATCGGCTTCCCGCTGGTGCTGCTCGGATCGGTTCTCGCGACCCGTGGCCCGCGGCGCAGCTCGACCGACGTGCCCAGCGACGTGGGCGAGCCGGGTCAGGAGATCCCGAGCAACGCCAGCCCGTAGGCCACGGCGTACCGGTGCCCGAGCCGGCCCGCCACGTCGCCGCGCCCGACCGCGGCTCCGGGCAGCTCCGGCCGCAGCAGGCCCACCAGCTCCTCGTCGGCCGCGGCGCCGCCGACCAGCAGGACGTCGTCGGGCCGCCCGCCGAGCGTGCGAAGGGCACGCGCCACGTTGTCGACCAGCACTCGTTGCTTGGTACGCAGCCGCAGCGCGCGCCACTCGGCCGCCGCCAGCCCGCCGCCGAACGGCAGCAGCCCGGCCGGTCCCGGGACCACCAGCGACCCGACCGCAGCCGACTCGGCGGGCTGGTCCAGGAAGGTACGACCGCCGTCCTCGGCCAGCAGCACGTGCGGGGCCTCCAGCCGCGAGCAGGGGACCCGCTTGACCCAGTCAGCGGCGCCCCGCGGCAGCCCCAGGAACGTGGCCACGGCCACCGTGAGCATCTCGCCGGCGCCGGCGGCGACGACCTCGGTCCCGTCCGGACCGATCACGTCGACCGTGCCCCCGCCCAGGTCGACGACCGTCACGCCGGGACGGACGCCGGGCGTCGTCCCCGCGCCGATCCGCGCCGCGGCCGCCTCGGTGCCCACCACGCCCACCGGCAGTCCCAGCTCGTCGGCGAGCCGGCCGGCCGGGTCCCGCGGCGAGTCGCCGGCGACCAGCCCGGCCACCACAAGGGCACGCGCGGTGGTCGCATCCACCCGTGCGGCGACCGATGCGGCGATCTCGCGCAGCTCGACCACCCACAGGTCGTCGACCACGTCCGCCGGGTCGTCTGGCGACGGTCGCCAGGACCGCACCGCGCCGACGGGGGCCTGCACCAGGGCCTGCCACACGCCCGTGGCGAGGCGGGTCGGCTCCGTCCCGTCGCGCATCAGCAGCGATCCGGCGGGATCGCGGTGGCCCCCGGTCGCCGACCTGCTGGCCAGCAGGGCGACCACACCGCGCGAGCCGTCGCCGAGGGAGTCCGCCACGGCCACCGCATCGGCACGCTCGCCGGCCGACAGGCCCAGCAGCCCGGACAGCCGGATCGGGTCGGCGAGGTCCTGCAACCGGTGCCCGGGGGGGCGGATCTCCATCGCCACCAGCCGAGCGCCGCGCACGGCGTCCACGGCCACCTCGTCGGCCACCGGCAGCGGGGCGGGCAGCCGCGCGGCCACCAGCACCCCCTCGTCGTCGGCCAGCAGCAGACCGCGCACGTCCGCGCCCGCGGCCAGCCAGCGACGGGTCACCTCGACCGTGGTGGCGTACCCGGTCCCGCGGCGTACGAGCAGGACGACGGGAGTCCCGAGCACGGGCTCGCCGTCCAGGTCGGCCGGGACCCCGATCGCAGTGCCCAGGCCGCCGGGGGTGGCCCCGCCGACGCGCACCGGGTCGAGCCGTCCGGTCCGCGGCGCGCCCTGCGGCAGCGACGTCGCACGGGTCACGACCGGCCGCAGCGGCGCGACCGCCACCAGGTCCGGGACCACGCCCAGCCGGGCCGCGGTGCGGCGCAGCAGCGCCGCGGCGCCGTGCACCGAGGCGTCCGAGCCTTTCCGTCCGCGGGTCGCCGCCCGGTCCCACCCGAGCACGGACGGCTGTGCGCCGACGGGCGCGGCGCCGGTGCCGGCGGTGCCGGCGGGGCTTCCGGCCGCGGAGGTGTCGACGATGACGACCTCGGTGGTGGTGTTCCCGATGTCCAGGCCGGCGATCACCGTCACCAGGACCTCACCGGCGCAACAACCCCCTCCGCTCGTACACCTCAGCTGCCTCCGCGAACAGCGCGGCGTTGCGCACCGCCCCGGCGTCGGTGAGCCGGGCTGCGATCGCGAGCAGCTCGTCGGCCGTGGACCGGCGCGGCCGGAGCGCCTCGTACAGGGCCAGCACCTCTTCGTCGGGGAGGACGGCCAGCTCGGCGGCACGGCGGAAGTTCTCGGCCAGCTGCGGGTTGGCGTGCGCGGCGGCGACCGTGGCCTGGTGCTCGAGCGTCTCCGGGTGGATACGGACGTCGCCGATGCCGACGGTGCCGTCCCGGACGGCCTCCACGGTGATCTCGGCCGGGTCGCGTCCGGACGCGCCGACCGCGCTCACCGGTCCACCACCAGGTCGCGCGGTGGCGCGGCGGGCTCGCAGCAGCCGCGTTCGATGCCGACGAGCGCGACCACCCGCGTGTGGTACCGCGCCTCGATCGCCTCGTCGCTGTACGGGTTCCTGGCCGGCTCGGGCGTCCCGCCTTTGGCGTGCCGGCCCGCGTTCACGCCGAGCCGGCGGTACAGCTGCGCGTCGATCGTGGGGGCGACGCTGTACAGCTCCAGGTTCGCCAGCGGTGGCAGGTCGCGCCGGTGGATCAGGGCGGTTCCCTTCCCCTGCAGCCCGATGCCGATGCCGGAGCCGGACAGCCGCGCCGCGGTCAGCCCGATCATCCCGAGGTCGATGGTCTCCTCGACCCGCACGACCCGCCCCACGCAGCCCTCCTCCTCCAGGCCCGCAAGCAGCTCGCGCAGCGCCTCGACCACGGTCAGCCCGGACAACGTGACCCACACCTCGCGGCCCACCGCCGGGGACACGCCGACGACGACCTCGCGGGGGTCGCTGCCCTGGACGGCGACGCCGCCCTCCGCCAGCGCATCCGAGCGGTAGCCCGCCTGCTCGGACCGCAGGTCCTCGACCGAACGTTGCTGGCGGATGGCATCGATCTCGTCCTGGCGCCGGCCGGTCGGCACGTACCCGGTCCCGGGGCCGGCGTAGTCGTTCGGGTCGGTGACCAGCGACAGGACGCGCATCGACTCGTCGAAGATCGCCGCGGTCTGCAGGTAGTCGCCGGCCACCCGCGCCTTGAGCATGTCCAGCACCCGCGCCGCCTCGGTCTCGAAGCCGGAGTCGTCCAGCGCGGCGACGACGTCCAGCATCGTCACCCCGGTCTCCCGGATGATCCGGGACGCCACCAAGGGGGTCATCAGGTCGGCCGCGGGAATGTCCTTCGAGCCGGCCGCGTCCACGGCCTGCGCGGCCCAGTCGTCACCGAAGTCGCCGAGGCCGAGCGTGCGGTAGACGGCTCGCACCGCGTCGACTGCTCGGGTGCGCAGCGCCGCCACGTCCGGTTCGGCGGCGGTTCGGAGCCCGCCGTCGACGCCCCAGTCGCGCTGCATGACCAGGAAGTCGTCGATGTCCTCGGAGTTCCACTGGCTCGGCCCGAACATGTTGTCGTAGCGCTGGATCGAGCCGAACCCGCTGCACACGTAGTCCGAGCCGGCCAGCAGGATCGGCAGGGTCCGCGAGGTCCGGCGCACGTCCGACTCGGACATCAGCGCGTCGTTCCCGCTGCACGACTCCAGCCCGCGCGCCATCACCATCACGTTCTCGGCCATCAGCGACCGCACCCCGCCGGGCACCGAGCCGGCCACCGCCGCCGCGTCGATCCCGCCGTTCTGCACGCCCTGGGAACCGATCGCGCGGGCCAGCGCCACGCAGCGGGACTCGAGGTAGAACATCGAGCAGCCCTCGGCCGCCCCCATCAGCGCCTCGGCGCCGCCCCCGGACGTGACCCGCATCTTGACCCCGCGCGAGGCGTACGCGGAGGTCAGGAAGGCCTTCGACCACGGGGTGTCGTCACCGTCCACGAACACCTGCTCGGTCCCGTACAGGGACACCGTCTCGGCGTAGGACACCAGACCGCGCATGCCCATCTCCAGCTCGAGGGCCTCCTCGACCGAGCACTGGACGAGCACTCCCGGCGACCCGACGGCCGCGCCGATCGAGACCGCCATCGCGTTCGACGCCGCGTCGCCGAGCACCGGCACGGTCGTCTCGACCTCGCGGAAGCCGAACGCCGCGGCCGTAGCCGCGTCGGCGGCCAGCAGCAGCGGGTCGTCGGAGCGGTTGGTGACGTGCGCCTGGTTGCTCGGCGTCCGGCGGGCCCGCAGCTTGGTCATCGCCAGTCCGAGCTCGACCGGGCGCAGCAGCCCCAGGCACCGGGCGAGCTTGGCCGGTGTCATGCCGGCGGCCAGCCGGACCAGCTCGGCGCGCGGCACTGCCGGGTCCACGGCCATCCTGGCGTACTCGGTGGCGTCCATCGCCATCGCCTCGGCGGCGACGGCCAGGTCCAGGCCGTGCCGCGCGATGAACTCGTCGAGCACGTCGAAGTCGGCCTCGGCCCGGGAGTCCATCTCGACGACCCGGCCGTCGGCGCCGATCACCAGCGAAGGCTCCGGGTCGCCCGGCGAGTCGAAGGCGACCAGGCCCAGCCGCGGGTCCTCGACCGCGAAGCCGTCCAGGTTCACCCGCTGGGCGTCCATGAACCGGAACCGCCCGATCACCGGCCGGCCTCCCCGGCGTCGAACACCGCAAGGGCCGCGGTCGCGGCCGCGAGGTCCTGGTCGGCCGTTCCGCCGCTGACGCCGACACCGCCCACGACCCGGTCGCCGGACCACAGCGGCAGCCCGCCGGCGAAGCAGACGTAACGACCGCCGCCGGCGGACTGCATCCCGGCCAGCGGCCCGCCGGGAGCGACCAGCTCGGCGAGCTCGTGGGTGCCGACGCGGTGCGCGACGGCGGTGAACGCCTTGTCCGGCGCCAGTACCGGGCCGGCGATCTCCGCGCCGTCCATCCGCTCGAACACGACCAGGTGCCCGCCCGCGTCGACGACAGCCGCCGAGACCAGCGCACCCTCCGCGGCCGCGGACGCCAGCGCGGCCGTGACGAGCTCGCGAGCCAGCGCCAGGTCGACCTCGGTCCGCGTCACCCGGACCATGTCGCCGCCACCGCGCGCATCCGGGCGTGCGTCCCCTGCATGGGGACCGCGCCGCCGAGCACCGCCTTGGGCACCTTGGCCACCATCGTGTAGACCGTGTCCACGACGTTCGCGACGGGCGACAGCGCGGCCTGCGACACCAGCTGGTAGGCGTCCAGCTCGCTCTGTCCGGTCAGCTCGGCGACCCACCGCACCATCTGCTGCTGCGAGATCCGGAACGCGTCCTCGAGCGGCTTCGTCGAGCCGGTCGTCAGGATGTGCTCGTCGCTCTCCAGCCGCGGCCACGGCGTGGGCACGCCTTTGACCAGGTCCACGACGAAGACGGTGTCCATGGCGCACTCGACCGCGACGCCGCACGTCTCGCCCTCGCCCTGGCGCGCGTGCCCGTCGCCGAGGCTGAACAGGGCACCGGGGACGTTGACGCCGAGGTAGCAGGTCACGCCCGCGCGCATCTCCGGCGTGTCCATGTTGCCGCCCCAGTCGCCCGGGGCCAGCGACGAGCGCACCTCGCGCAGAGCCGGGCGCCACGCCCACGGTGCCGTGCATCGGGTCCAGCGGCAGCGCCGCGGTGAACGGGGTGTCCAGCGCCGCGTAGCGGACCACCCGGTCGGCCAGGTCGAGCTCGTAGAACCAGGTGCGCTCGGGGAGGGGGTGGTGCAACAGGGCCGTCGTCGCGGTGGCGGTCAGCGAGCCGAACAGCGGCACCGTCGTGCTGACACCCCACGTGTAGGTCGGCTCGATCGACACGAAGTGCACGGCGAGGGTGTCGCCGGGCTCGGCGCCCTCGACGTAGAACGGCCCGGTCTGCGGGTTGATGTACCGCGGGTCACAGACCTGGCTGACCAGGTCCGAGGTGCCGCGGACCCGCCCGGCGAAGCAGTCCAGCGTCGAGGTCGACACCACCGTTCCCGGCCGGATCGACACCACCGCGTCGACGCCGCCGAACGTGTAGACGAGCGACGCCGGGTCGGCGCCGGGGTCCAGCTCGTGCCGGAGCACTGCAGGACCGGCTCCGCTGTCGCTCATGCCGGCTCCCCTCGTCACGGCGCGGGGTGCGCGACCGGACTCCGGCCCCGCACCCCGCGTCGTCGACTGCTTCGACTGGACTCGTCAGACGCGCTCGTGGGCTTCCTCGAGCACCGTCTGGCCGATCTCCTCGTACACCTCGGGCTTGGACGACCGCAGGTACAGGGCTGCTCCCAGCCCGACCAGGAACGTCGCGATCGCGATGTACGGCATCATCTTGAAGAACAGCGAGGTGCTGCCTCCGCCGCCAGCGAAGCTCAGGTTGCTGAACAGCAGGTAGATCACGTAGAGCATGCCGAGCATGCCCATCGCCGGGGCTATCAACGTCGACCACAGGTTCCCTGTCTGGGCCTTCTTCACCCAGAAGTACCAGATGACGGCCAGGGAGCAGACGGCCTGGACGAACAGGATCGACATCGTCCCGAGCAGGGCGAGAAGCCCGTACAGGAAGATGTAGCCGCCGACGTAGGGGTCGTGCCCGCCCGGCGTCAGCACGTAGAAGCCCAGGGTGAGCAGCAGCGTGATCACCGTCTGCACGATGGAGGCGATGTGCGGCGAGTGGTGCTTGGAGTGCGTCGCACCGAGGGTGCTCTTGGTCGCCGGCAGCTCCCGGCCGATCGCGTAGATGTACCGCGACGCGGCGTTGTGGAAGGCCAGGGCACAGGCGAACGACCCTGACACGATCAGGAACAGGTAGATGTTCACGACCCACTCGCC
Source organism: uncultured Actinomycetota bacterium (assembly GCA_963711005.1). GTDB lineage: Bacteria > Actinomycetota > Actinomycetes > Prado026 > Prado026 > CAVQCJ01. The sequence goes on from CAVQCJ010000002.1 coordinate 1,065,261, forward strand.
GCCGAGGTTCTTCTTGGCGAGCTGGGTGAACATGTCGATCGAGTTGGCCCCGGAGGACAGCGTGATCGACTTCAGCGCGCCGTTGCCGGCGATGACCATCCAGGACACGAACGTGTAGAAGACGCCGAGCCCGACGACGGCGATGAGCGTGGCCCGCGGCACGATCTTCCTCGGGTTGCGGGACTCCTCGCCGTAGACGGCGGTCGTCTCGAAACCGACCCAGGACCAGAACGCGAAGAAGATGCCGATGGCCGCCGAGCCGGCAGCCAGAGCGGCGCCTCCTGCCTGGATGCCGAGGCCGCCGCCGGCGGGAAGGGACTTGAACGCGTTCACCGGGTTGACCGACGAAGTCATCATCCCGTCCGGTCCCCCGCCCTTGAAGAGCACCGACAGCGAGAGAGTCAGGAGAAGCACGACCTCACAGACCAGGAAGACACCCAGCAGAGCCGCGGCGATGTTGATGTCGAAGTAGCCGAAGATCGCGACCACGGCGATGCCGATGAGCGCCAGGACCAACCAGTTGACGTTCCAGCTGAACCACTGGTTCAGGCTGAAGTTGGCGAAGTAGGCGAAGATGCCGATGAGCGAGCCCTCGAACACGACGTACGCCATGGTCGCCAGCAGGCCGGTCGCCATCCCCCAGAGCTGCCCGAGGCCCTGGCTGATGAAGCCGTAGAAGGCCCCTGCCGTCGTGATGTACCGCGCCATCGCCACGAAGCCGATGGTGAACAGCGTGAGGACGATCGTGGCGAACAGGAAGCCGCCGGGAGCGTAGATCCCGTTGCCGTAGCCGACGGCGATCGGCACGTTGCCGGTCATCGCGGTGATCGGCGCCGCGTTGGCCGTGGCCATGAACAGGACGCCGAGGAGCCCTACGGCTCCGACCTTCAGCTTGCCTGTGCTCTCTGCTCTCGGGACCGGGGCGTTCTCGAACTGCTCCATCTCGAGGTTGGCCACCTGCGAACCTCTTTTCGGTCTGAAGCGCTGGGGAGACCGTGAGCCGTTGGGGTATGGCCCCGGTCAAACGATTGGCCGCATCGTGGCACTGGTTGTCCCGCCGTTCAAGGACTTCTGCCGACTCCGCCGAACGGCGTACCGTCTCCATACCATTTCAGACCTTTTTGTTTTTCGGTCTTCACAACGGTCCAGTAGACCGTTACCGTGGGGTTTGCCGCTGTCGGAGAGCGAGGTGGGTCGGGTGGACGAGCCGGTCGGTGACGGCGAGCGCCTGGACTACGGCGCCTTCTCGTTCGCCTCGAAGGACGAGGTCCTGGCGAAGTCCAAGGAGTACTGGAACCCGGACAAGACCCAGTTCTGGGTCGACGCCGGGGTCCCGCTGGTCATCGACCGGCGCGAGGAGTACTTCATCTACGACATGTCTGGCAAGCGGCTGATCGACGTCCACCTCAACGGCGGGACGTACAACCTGGGGCACCGCAACCCCGAGGTCGTGCAGGCGATCACGCTGGCCATGCAGCACTTCGACATCGGCAACCACCACTTCCCGTCCCTGGCCCGGACGGCGCTGGCCGAGGCCTTGGTGGCGTCGGCGCCGCCGGGCATCAGCAAGGTCGTGTACGGCTCCGGCGGCGGCGAGGCCATCGACATCGCGCTCAAGACGGCCCGGCACGCGACCCAGAAGCGCAAGATCGTCTCGATCGTCAAGGCGTACCACGGGCACACGGGGCTGGCCGTCGCCACCGGCGACGACCGGTTCTCCAAGCTCTTCCTGTCCGACCGTCCGGAGGAGTTCCCGCACGTCCCGTTCAACGACCTGGAGGCGATGGAGCGCGAGCTCAGCGGCCGGGACGTCGCCGCGGTGATCATGGAGACCATCCCGGCCACGTACGGGTTCCCGCTGCCCGAGCCCGGCTACCTGGAGGCGGTCAAGGCGATGTGCGAGCGCTACGACGCGCTCTACGTCGCCGACGAGGTGCAGACCGGGCTGATGCGCACCGGCGAGCTGTGGGGGGTGACCAAGCACGGGATCGCACCCGACATCCTGGTGACCGGCAAGGGAATCAGCGGCGGGATGTACCCGATCGCGTGCGTGCTCGTGAACGACCGGGCGGCCGGCTGGCTGGACGAGGACGGGTTCGGCCACATCTCGACCTTCGGCGGTGCCGAGCTCGGCTGCATCGCCGCCCTGAAGTCGCTCGAGATCTGCAACCGACCGGAGACCCGGTCGATGGTCCACTACATCTCGGACTTCATCGGGCGCGGGCTGCGGCGGATCCAGGCCGACTACCCGGACTGGTTCGTCGGCATCCGCCAGAACGGCGTCGTGATGGGGCTGGAGTTCGCACACCCGCAGGGCGCCAAGCACGTGATGCGGCACCTGTACGAGAACGGCGTCTGGGCGATCTTCTCCACGCTGGACCCGCGGGTGCTGCAGTACAAGCCGGGCATCCTGCTCAAGCCCGAGCTGGCCGAGGAGCTGCTCGACCGGACCGAGGTCGCCATCGGCAAGGCCCACCGCGAGGTCCGCGGCGGGCCGGCCGGACGGACGCTGAGCCGGCAGGCGTCATGACCGACACCGTGGAGCTCGTGGTCGAGCCGCAGGGCGTCCCCCGCGGCCGGGCGATGCTCGAGCGGGCCGAGTGGGCGGCGCGTGCCTTCGCCGGCTACGACGTCGCGACGGTGCGGCGGATCGTGCGCGCCGCCGCAGAGGCCGGTGCCACGCGGGCCGCCGAGCTCGGCGAGCAGGCCGTCGCCGAGACCGGCTTCGGTGTCGCCGAGCACAAGACGCTGAAGAACCTCGCGTGCTCGACCGGGATCGCCGACGCGTACGCCGACCACGACTACGTCTCGATGCAGGTCGACCACGACGCGAAGGTCGTGCGGATCCCCCGGCCGGCCGGGGTCGTGCTCGCGCTGACCCCGTCGACCAACCCGGTCGCCACCGTGTACTTCAAGATCCTGCTGGCGCTGATGACCCGCAACGCGGTCGTCATCAGCCCGCACCCGTTCGCCCGCCGGGTGTGCAGCGAGGCCGCCCGCACGATGGCCTCGGCCGCGGTCGGCGCCGGGGCACCGGACGGCTGCGTCCAGTGGGTCGAGGAACCCTCGATCCCGCTCGTCAACGCGCTCATGACCGACGAGCGGACCGAGCGTCATCGTCGCCACCGGCGGGACCGCGATGGTCCGGGCCGCCTACCGCAGCGGCAATCCGGCGATCGGGGTCGGCCCCGGGAACGTGCCGGTGCTGGTCGACCGCACCGCCGACCTGCAGCGGGCGGCGCAGCGCATCGTCGACAGCAAGGCGTTCGACAACTCGATCCTGTGCACCAACGAGAGCGTGCTCGTGGTCGAGGAGGCGGTCGCCGACCGCCTGCTGCAGCACATGCGGCACGCCGGCGCGTACCTGCTGGACCCGGCCGAGCGCGACCGGGTCCGGACCCTGGTGTTCCCGGACGGACGCTTCGACACCCGGCTCGTCGGCAAGGACGCGGCCTGGATCGCGGCGCAGGCCGGCATCCGGCTCGGCCCGAAGACCCGGGTCCTGCTCGCGCCGTTCGACCTGCCCGTCCCGGAGGAGCCGCTCGCGCACGAGAAGCTGCTGCCGGTGCTCGGCGTGCTGCAGGTCCCGACGGCCGCCCGCGGGATCGAGGCGGCGTGCGCCGTCCTTCGGATCGGCGGCGCCGGGCACTCCGCGGCGATCCACAGCACCGACGCGGCGACGGTGATGGCGTACGGCGCGGCGGTCCGGGTCCTGCGGGTCGTGGTGAACGTCGGCAGCAGCCTCGGCTCCTCCGGCCTGGAGACCGCCCTCGCGCCGTCGATGACGATCGGGACCGGGTTCTTCGGCGGCTCGTCGGTCGGGGCGAACCTGGAGCCGCGGCACCTGGTGAACTGGACCCGGCTCGCCTACAACGCGGACGTCAAGGAGGCGATGGCCGACTTCGCCGGCCTGCAGCCGTGGCAGGCCCCGACCGGACCGGTCCCCGCCTACCCGCTCGCCTCCAACGCTGCCGACGCGCCGGTGCTCGTCGCGTCGACGCAGCCGAGCGGGCCGCAGACCGACCCGTCGTCCGAGCTCCGCGAGGAGATCCGCCGGCTGATCGTCGAAGAGCTCCGCCAGATCGTGCGGGGCTGAGCCGTGGCCGAGCTGAGGTCCTTCATCTTCATCGACCAGCTGCAGCCGCAGACGATGTGCTACCTCGGCACGTGGGTCAAGGGCTCGCTGCCGCGCAGCAACGTCGCAGCCCAGGTCATCGAGATCGCACCCGGACTCGAGATCGAGCCGCTGACCGATGTCGCGCTCAAGCACGCCGAGGTCCGGGCCGGGGTGCTCGTCGTGGAGCGGCAGTTCGGATACCTGGAGATCCACGGTCCGACCGCGGCGGTCCGGGCCGCGGGCGCCGCGGTGCTCGAGGAGCTCGGCGCCAGCGAGCGCGACGCCACCCGGCCGCAGGTGCTCGCGGCCGAGACGGTCACCATGCTCGACCCGCAGCACGCGTTCCTGGTGAACCGCAACAAGATCGGGTCGATGGCCCTGCCCGGGGAGTCGCTGTTCGTGCTGGAGATGCAGCCGGCGTCGTACGCGATCCTGGCGACGAACGAGGCCGAGAAGGCCGCGCGGATCAAGGTGGTCGACTACCGGATGATCGGCGCGACCGGACGGGTGTACCTGTCCGGTCGCGAGGCGGACGTGCGGCAGGCGGCCGACGCCGCGCAGCAGGCCCTGGCGGACGTGTCGTGACCGCCCAGCCGGGCGGGTTCGCCGCCGACGACCTGCGCGCGCTGGTGCGCGAGGTCCTGCTCGAAGCGCTGCCGGGCGCGCACCGGACGGAGCCCGCGGCGCCGCCGGCGGACCCCGCCGACCCGGCGGACGTGCGGTGGGTCGTGGTCGGCGGCGACGACGACCTCGACGAGCTGGTGCGGACGGTGGCACGCGAGTGCGCCGACCCGGAGCGGCGCGAGGAGCTCGCCACCGGCAGCGTCCGGTACCGGCTCGCACCCGGGCCGGACCAGCCCGACCAGCCGGACATGCCGGACGAGGCAGGCGAGGTGGACGAGGGAGAGGAAACGGGCGGGCCGGTGCTGCGGGTCGAGCGCGGGGCCGTCACCGAGCGCCACGTGCGCGAGGCGAGCCGAACCGGCGCCAGGATCGTCGCGGCCAGGGGCGCGGTCCTGACGCCGCTGGCGCGGGACCGGGCCAGGTCGTCGGGCGTCGACATCGAGAAGGAGTACTGATGCTGCGGGCACGAGTAGTCGGCAACGTCTGGGCGACGCGGCGGCTCGAGGAGCTGCCCAACGGCGCATTCCTCGAGGTCGAGGTGGAGGGCACCGGGACCAGGCTCGTCGCGTTCGACGTCCTCGGCTCCGGGGTCGGCGAGCACGTCCTGGTCGCGACCGGTTCGGTGGCTGCGGCGTGGTTCGCCGGCAAGCCGCCGCCGTTGGACGCCCTGATCATCGGGTCGATCGATCCCGCGGCCGGTGACTGACCGGCCAAGGGATCCGGACCGAGCAGTTCGACAGGCAGTTCCTCGAAGGCAGTTTCCGAAGAAGGAGTGCACATGTCCAACAACGCGATCGGAATGATCGAGACCAAGGGGTACGTGGCCGCACTGGCGGCGGCCGACGCGATGGTGAAGGCGGCGAACGTGACGATCGTCGGCCGGGACGAGGTCGGCGACGGCCTGGTCGCGGTCACCATCGTCGGTGACGTCGGCGCCGTGAAGGCCGCGACCGAGGCCGGCGCCGAGACGGCGTCCAGCGTCGGAGACCTCGTCTCCGTGCATGTCATCCCCCGTCCGCACGCCGAGCTGACCAAGTTCTTCAAGGTCGGGGGCGAGACGGCGTGAGCCCCGACCCGGCGCCTGCTGGAGCCGGGCCGGAGCTGCGTGTCTACCTGCCGATCGAGAACCTGCAGCGGCAGTTCGCGGCCTACCTCGCGACGCCGACGCGGGCGCGCGGCTACCCCCCGTACGAGGGTCAGCACGCGCTCATCGTGGAAGTCGCACCGGGCCTGGCGATCCACCGTGTCGTCGACCTGGCGCTGAAGTCCGTACCGCTGATCGAGCCGGGGATCCTGTTCGTGGAGCGGCAGTTCGGCGTCCTCGAGGTGCACAGCGCCGACCTCGGAGAGGTCGAGGCGGCCGGGCGCGCGATCCTGGCCGGCCTCGGCGCGAGCGCGGCGGACCAGCTGAAGCCGCGCATCCTGTACGACGACGTGATCGAGGACGTCACCGACCAGCACGCGGTCATCGTCAACCGCACCCGGGAGGCCTCGATGCTGCTTCCCGGTGACACCCTGCTGGTGTTCGAGATGACCCCGGCCCTGTTCGCCGCGGTCGCGGCCAACGAGGCCGAGCGGGCCGCACCGGGCAACACCCTCGTGGACGTCTCCATGATCGGTGCGGCCGGACGGGTGTACATCAGCGGGAGCAAGGAGGGGGTCGACGCGGCGAGGGCGGCGGTGACCACGCTGCTGCAGTCGGTGCAGGGACGGGAGAACAGGTGACCGAGGACGGCCAGCGGCTGCGCCTTGAGGCGGTGGCCCGCGACGCGCTGCGCGCGTACGGGATCGGGCCGGACGCCGTCCTCACCCTGCTGAACATCTCCGAGAACGCCACCTACCGCGTGGACGACCCGAGGACCGGCGCCTGCACTGTCCTGCGGGTGCACCGTCCCGGGTACCACACGCTGCAGGCGATCGAGAGCGAGCTGGCCTGGGTCCGGGCGGTGCGGGCGGACGCCGTGGTGCCCACGCCCGGGATCGTCCGCGCGACGGACGGGTCCGACGTCGTGCTCGGCCGGCATCCGGACGGCGAGGCCAGGCACGCGGTGATGTTCGAGTGGGTCCCCGGCACCGAGCCGCCGGAGGACCGGCTCGTGGAGGACTTCGTCGAGCTCGGGGCGATCACGGCACGGCTGCACCGGCACGCGCGCGGCTGGCGACGGCCGACCGGGTTCACCCGGCTCACCTGGGACTACGAGGGCTCGATCGGGTCGGGCGGGCACTGGGGCCGCTGGCAGGAGGGGATCGGGGTCGGCCCGCAGGAGCACGGCCAGCTGGCCCGCCTGGACGGACGCCTGCGCGAACGGCTCGCGATGTTCGGCGGCGGCCCCGACCGGTTCGGCCTCATCCACGCGGACATGCGGCTGGCGAACCTGATCGTCGACGGCGGCACTGTGTCGGTCATCGACTTCGACGACTGCGGCTTCGGCTGGTTCATGTACGACCTCGGCTCGTCGCTGTCGTTCATCGAGCACTACCCGACCGTGCCGGAGATGATCGACTCGTGGGTGACCGGCTATCGCGGGGAGGCTCCGCTGACCGCCGCGGAGGAGGCCGAGCTGCCCACGTTCGTCCTGCTCCGGCGGCTCCTGCTGGTGGCCTGGATCGGGTCGCACTCGGACACCGACCTGGCCCAGGAGATGGGCGAGGAGTACACCAGGACCAGCTGCGACCTCGCCGAGGACTACCTGTCGAAGTTCTGATCGAAGACGCACTGATCGACGACGTTCCGACCACTGGAGGAGAGCGATGTTCACGTCCGTAGCCGGGCGGTCCGTGCTGGTGACCGGGGGAACGCGCGGGATCGGCAAAGGCATCGCCAGGGTGTTCGCCAGGGCCGGGGCGAACGTCCTGGTCACCGGCCGCGACAAGGCCGTCGCAGAGGCCGCCGTCGACGAGCTCGCCGGTGTCGGCGCGGGGTCGGTCGGCTACGTCCTCGGCGACGTGGCGAGCGCGGACGCGTGCGCGGCGATGGCGGCCGAGGCAGTCGCCCGGCACGGCGGCATCGACGTCCTGTGCGCGAACGCCGGGATATTCCCCGACGTCAAGCTGAAGGACATGTCCGAGGCCGACATGGACCTCGTCTATGGCACGAACGTCAAGGGGACGATGCTGGCCGTCCAGGCGTGCATCCCCGCGCTCACCGCGTCGGGTCGTGGCCGGGTCATCCTCACGTCGTCGATCACCGGCCCCATCACGGGCTTCCCCGGCTGGTCGCACTACGGCGCGAGCAAGGCCGCGCAGCTCGGGTTCATGCGCACCGCGGCGATCGAGCTCGCGGCGGCCGGTATCACCGTGAACGCCGTGCTCCCCGGCAACGTCGCCACCGAGGGGCTGGCCGAGCTGGGCGCGGACTACCGGGCCTCGATGGAGGCGTCGATCCCGGCCGGCCGGCTCGGCGAGGTCGACGAGATCGGCTACGCCGCGCTGTTCTTCGCGACCGACGAAGCCGGGTACATCACCGGCCAGGCACTGTCGGTCGACGGCGGCCAGGTGCTGCCGGAGTCGCTGGACGCCCTGCGCGCAGCGGCGGACTGAGGCGGCGAGCCGACAGGTGCCCAACCGGATCGTGCAGCCCACCCCGATCGGTCCGACCGCGGACGATCTCCGTCGGCGGCTGGCGGAGCAGATCGCGACGGGCGCCCTGCAACCCGGCCAGCGGCTCGGTGCGGAGCGGGACCTCGCGGTCGAGTACGGCGTCAGCCGGTCGAGCCTGCGCCAGGCGCTGGCCGCGCTGGAGTCCGACGGCTCGGTGCGCCGGGTGCCTGGCCGCGGCGGCGGGACGTTCGTCTCCTCGGACAAGGTCGACCGCGACCTGTCCCGCCTCGTCGGCGTGCCCGCCCTGCTACGCGACCAGGGATTCACCGCCGGGTCCAAGGTGATGAGCTCGGCGGTGGTCGTGGCCGACGAGGCGACGGCCAAGGCGCTGCGGCTGGACAGCGGCGCGTTCGTCTGCGACATCGTCCGGATCAGGCTCGCCGACGGGTCGCCGATCTCGCTGGAGCACGCGCGCTTCCCGGCCGAGCGGTTCCCCGGGCTGATGGAGCACTCGCTGGGCGGGTCGCTGTACGAGCTGTTCGAGGCGGAGTACGGCCTGCACCCGGCGGACGCCGAGGAGCGCATCGAGGTGGTCTCGGCGACCGAGGACGAGGGCAAGATCCTCGGCGTCCCGGCCGGCGCCCCGCTGCTGTCGATCACCCGCACCGCGGTCGACCAGGACGGCGTCCCGTTCGAGACCGCGCACGATCTGTTCCGGGCTGACCGGACCCGCCTGACAGTGCGCACCCGGGCGCAGTCCGGGACGGCCCGCTCGGCGGTCGGGGACGGCAACCTGATCGAGCTCAAGGCGCGGACGTTCTAGTGCCGCACGACGGCGGCGGGACGGGCGGGAGCGCCGACGCACGGCTGTCGGCGCCGGACGGGCGCCCGCGCGCCCGCGGGCTGGGCCTGGACCTGCCCGGGCGGCCCGGGCCGTACGGCGCGATCACCGATGTGCCAGGCGTCGAGGTCGGCGCTGTGACGCTCGTGTCCGGCGACGGCCCGCTCGTGCCCGGGCAGGGTCCGGTGCGCACCGGCGTCACCGCGATCCTGCCGCGCGGGCGCGACGGCGTCGGCGTGCCGTGCGCGGCCGGCTGGTTCTCGCTCAACGGGAACGGCGAGATGACCGGCACCACGTGGATCGACGAGGTCGGCGCGTTCGCGCTGCCGGTGACGATCACGAACACGCACGCGGTCGGCCCGTGCCACCGCGGCACCATCGACTGGGTCGTCCGCCACCGTCCCGACCTGGCGGCGCAGTGGCTCCTGCCGGTCGCCGCCGAGACGTGGGACGGCTACCTGAACGACATCAACGGGCCGCACGTGCGCGCCGAGCACGCGGTGCAGGCGCTGGACGCCGCGCGTGGCGGCCCGGTGGCGGAGGGCTCCGTCGGCGGCGGGACCGGGATGAGCTGCTACGCCTTCAAGGGCGGCTCCGGGACGTCCTCGCGCCTCGTCGAGCACGCTGGGACCACGTACACGGTCGGGGTGTTCCTGCAGGCGAACTTCGGCAGCCGGTCCGAGCTGACCGTCACCGGCGTGCCGCTGGGGGCCGCACTGGCCGACGACAACCCGATGGAGACCGAGCCGTGGCTGGCCACGGACTCCGCCCGCGGCCCGGCTGGGGCCGGGTCGTGCATCGCGGTCGTGGCCACCGACGCGCCGCTGCTCCCGGGCCAGTGCAAGGCGCTCGCCCGACGTGTCCCGCTCGGGCTGGCCCGGACCGGGACCTCGGGCAGCCACTTCTCCGGGGACGTGTTCGTAGCGTTCTCGACCGGCAACCCGGGCGCGCTGGTGAGCCGGATGCCGACGTCCGCGCGGGCACCGGCCGACGCGTACGACACGCTGCGGTTCGTCCCTTGGGGATGGCTGGACCCGTTGTTCACCGCGGTGGTCGAGGCGGTCGAGGAGGCCGTGCTCAACGCGCTGGTCGTCAACGCCGACATGGTCGGGCGGGACGGCCACCGCAGCCCGGCGCTACCGCACGACCGGCTGGTCGCCGCGCTGGCCGCCGCAGGCCGCCTGCGCTGACCTCCCCGGTCCCGGGTGCGGCGGGGTACGGTCGCGAGGTGATGCGAGCGGCCGTGTACACCAGGCGCGGTGCGGCCCACGACGTGCTGTCCGTGGTCGAGCTGCCCGTGCCGGAGCCCGGTCCCGGCGAGGTGCGGGTGCGCGTCCGGGTCTCCGGGGTGAACCCCACGGACTGGAAGGCCCGCGCCGCCGGCGGACCGCTGCCGTGGGCGCACCAGGTCCCGGGGCAGGACGGCGCGGGAGACGTCGACGCGGTCGGGCCGGGCGTCGACCCGGACCGGGTGGGTCAGCGGGTGTGGGTCTTCCACGCCGCCTGGCAGCGACCGCACGGGACCGCGGCGCAGTACACCGTCGTGCCGGCCGACCAGGCGGTACCGCTGCCCGACACCGTGACGTACGAGCAGGGCGCCGGCCTGGGGATCCCGTACATCACCGCGCACCACTGCGTGTTCGGCGACGGACCGGTGGACGGACGGACGCTGCTGGTCACCGGCGGAGCGGGAGCCGTGGGCCATGCGGCGATCGAGCTCGCCGCGTGGGGCGGCGCCCGGGTGGTCGCGACGGTGAGCTCGGCGGCCAAGGCAGCGCTCGCCGAGGCCGCCGGTGCCCAGAGCGCCCTCGGCTACCGCGACCCGGGCTTCCTCGACGCGCTCGCGGCGGCCGCACCGGACGGCGTGCACCGCGTCGTCGACGTGGCCCTCGGGGCGAACCTCGACGCCGACCTGACCGTGCTGCGGCGCGGCGGCGTCGTGGTGACGTACGCCGCGGAGGAGGCGGACCCGACGATCCCGACGCGGCGGCTGATGACCGAGAACCTCACCCTGCGGTTCGTGCTGGTCTACACGCTGGCGCCGTCGCAGATCGCGCACGCCGTCGCCGACGTCTCCGCTGCGCTGGCGGACGGCGTGCTGCGCGAGCTGCCCCGGCACGTGTTCGCTCTGGACGCGGTCGCCGACGCGCACGACGCGGTCGAGCAGGGCGCGGTCGGGAAGGTTCTGGTCGCCGTCACGTCGGACTAGCTCGTGCGCAGCGATGCCCGACGATCCTGGGGCGCCCAGACGTGCGCGGTCAGAACGCGGCCGGGCAGGACGTGATCTGCGGCGGCTGCAGCCCGCCCTGCGTGGACACGTAGAGGACCACCTGGGGTCCGCCGCCACCGGCCGGGGTCCGAGCGGCGCGGATGCAGTAGCCCACCCCGCTGGGTGAGAGCACGACCTGGACCGTCTCGCCGGACGAGGAGAGCCGGATGCTCTGGCCACCGAGCACGAGGCCACCCTTCCCGGAGGCTCCGGCGACGAACACCTGGCGATCGGTGAAGAGGGTCTCCTCGGTGGTGGCGATGTGCAGCACGTCGGCCTTCATCGCCGCGACCTGCGGGTTGCCGGGACCGAGGAGCCCGCCGGTCACGCCGGATTGGTCGGCGCTGTCCGACGACCCGGACCCGCCGAGCACCGACTTGCCGACGAGCACGGCGACGACCAGCAGGACCAGGGCGACGACTCCGGCGACCACGAGATGACTGGTCGGACGGCCGCCTGGGACGGGCCCGTAGGCGGTGGCCGACGGGGTGGCTGACGGGGTGGGCGGGCGGGCGTCCGTGGGCATCGGCGCCGTGCTGGGGCCGCCGAAGCGCGGGTCGCCGGCGTACGCGGCGGGCTCCACGACCGGTGCAACCGGTGCGGCCGGGACGACCGGAGCAGGCACGGGAGCTGCTGCCGGAGCCGGCGCCGGAGCCGGCGCCGGAACCGCCTGGGGCGGGGTGCTCAGGTGCGTGGTCCAGCCGCCGCCGTCCCACCAGCGCAACGACGTCGAGCCGCCCGGGTCCGGGTACCACCCGGCAGCGGGCGCGTTGACGGTCTCCACCCTTCACAGGTCGACCGGGGACCGCCCGGCCTTGAGGCGGGTCCGCGTGCGCCCCGGATGGCGCGAACCGCCTGACCCGGCGCTCAGGCGGCCAGCGCAGTGGCCGGCAGGCGTACCTCGAACTGGCAGCCGTCGCCGACGTTGCGCACGCTGACCTCTCCGTGGTGCGCCTCCACGATGCCGCGCACGATGGCCAGGCCGAGCCCGGCGCCGGTGTCCGGCCCGGGCGTGCGAGCCGCAGTGCCGCGCCAGGCCACGTCGAAGACGTGCGGGAGGTCGTCCGCGGGGATGCCGCCGCAGCCGTCGGTCACGCTGAGCACGACCTGCTCCGGCTCGCCGACGGCGCTGACCTCGACGACGCCGTCCACCGGCGTGTGCCTGATCGCGTTGAGGACCAGGTTGGCCAGCGCCCGGTGCAGCTCACGCTCGTCGGCGCTGACCAGGCGACCCGTTCCGGCCCGGCCGGCGAGCCGGACACCCCGCGAGCGCGCGTGCGGGTCGGCGGCGGCGAGCGCGTCCGAGACCAGCTCGTCGACGCTGATCTGCTCCAGGGTCAGCTGCAGCGCACCAGCCTGGATCCGGGACAGCTCGAACAGGTCATCGACCATCGTGGCGAGCCGGTCCACCTCGACCCGCATCTGGTGGTAGTACCGCGCCGGGTCCGCGGCGACGCCGTCCTCGAGCGACTCGGCCATGGCGCGCAGGCCGGCCAGCGGCGTGCGGAGGTCGTGCGAGACCCGGGCGACCAGGTCGCGGCGGCTCGCCTCGACAGCGGCCTCGCGCTGGAGCTCCGCCACCTGTGCCGCGGACTCCTCCTGCATCCGGCGCACGCGCACGCCGAGCGCGAGCCCGACACCGACCGACATCACCCCGGCGACGGCGCACACCACGAGCGCGACGCCGAGGTCGTGGCTGGACAGGAACATCGCCGCCGACGTGGCCACCAGCCCGGTCACGAACGCGAGCACGGTCGTCACCGGGACGACCGCTGTCGCCGCCGCGAGCGAGCGCGGAGCGAGCATCCGTACGGCCAGGTAGCCGAGCAGCCCGACGACCAGCGCGCACGAGGCCGCGATGGCCAGGATCTGCAGCAGGTGGTTCATGCCGCGGGGTCCCACCGGTAGCCGACTCCCCACACGGTGACGAGCCGGGTGGGTGCGGCGGGGTCGGCCTCGACCTTCTCCCGGAGCCTCCGCACGTGCACGGTCACGGTCGAGCGGTCGCCGACCTCCCAGCCCCAGACCTGCCGCATCAGCTCGTCCCGGGTGAACACGGTTCCCGGCCTGGCGAGCACGAACGCCAGGAGGTCGAACTCGCGGTTGGTCAGGGACAGCTCGACACCGCCCTGCTCGACCCGGCGGGCACCGAGGTCCACGCTGAGGTCGCCGTCGTGCAGCACGCCGTTGTCGCGTCCGCGCGGCGCGGCCCGGCGCAGCACGGACTCCACCCGCAGCACCAGCTCGCGAGGGCTGAACGGCTTGGCGACGTAGTCGTCGGCCCCTCGCTCCAGCCCGGCGACGCGGTCGGACTCCTGGCCGAGCGCGGTCAGCATCACCACGGGCAGGTCGGGTCGCCGGATCCGCAGCCGGCGGCAGACCTCGAGCCCGTCCAGCCCCGGCAGCATGAGGTCCAGCACCACCAGGTCAGGCGGGTCGGCCTCCGCGGCGGCCAGCGCGGACGGCCCGTCCGGTGCGTGGCTGGCGCGCATCCCGGCGCGACGCAGGTAGCCGAGCACGACCTCGGCCACGGTGGGGTCGTCGTCGACGACCAGGATCCGCGGGCCGTCCCGTGGCTGGTCCTGCTCGACGGGACTCTGCACACCCCCATCCGAGCACGCCGGTCCCGTCCCGGACCAGCCGACGGCGAAACCGTGAGACACCCGTAAGGGCGCGCCCCGCCCGACGACGCGACGTCACAGACGCAGGGGCTTGACCGGGGCGCCGATCAGGTGCGGGTCGTTGCGCCAGTCGACGCCCGGCACGTCCACGTACAGCTCGATCTCGTTGCCGTCCGGGTCGGCGATGTACAGGCTGTGCGTCACCGTGTGGTCGCTGGCGCCCAACAGTGTCGTGCCGGACTCCTGGATGCGCCGGGCCGCCTCGCGCAGCTCGTCGTCGCTGTCCCCGACCTTGAGGCCGAAGTGGTACAGCCCCAGCCGCCGACCGGCCGGCATCGCGGCGGCGTCCTCGCCGACCTCGATCAGCAGCAGCTCGTGGTGGGTGCGGTTGGACGGCGAGGAGAACGCCGCGATCGGCACCCCGGCCGGAGCTCCTGGCTCGGGCAGGATCTGTCGCCAGCCGAGCACGTCCCGGTAGAAGCCCGCCGACCGCTCGATGTCGCGGACGTACAGGACCAGGTGACCGAGCTCTTTGACCTCCATGCGGTGCCTCCGGCCTGCTCGAGTTCCACCTGCACGAGACCGCGGGCGGCTACCGGCTCTCGTCGGACTCGCTCGTCTTGCGGTCCCACTCGGCCTCGGCCTTGTCGACGGCCAGGCGGAGCTTCGGGTCGTCGCTCATGCGTCGGACCGTCTCGAAGTAGGTCCTGCCGGCCACCTCGCGGGCGGCGGACTGCGAGCTCCGTCCGGCGGCGGCGGTCTTGTGCTTGGCCATGGTGTCTCCTCGACAGGGACTTGCCCGAGCCTACGTGGCGCGGGCGCCGCCACCAAGGTGGCGGGCGGGTCGCACGTGCGGTCAGGTGAGGATGTTCATGATCAGTTCAGCGGTCGCACCGACGGTGTTGATGATCACGGGGTGGTCGACCCGATGGTGCACTCCGGGCGGAGCATCGAGGGCGACGACGCCGACGACTTTCTCCTGGCGCAGGAGCGGCATGGCGATCACTGTCCCGTACTTGAACCGGATGCGGTGGTATTCGTCGTACGACAAGGCCCTGCGCGTGGCGACGTCCAGAGCGTCCCACTGGGACCGCGTCACCGCGGAGTGCTCGCGGTCGAAGACGCTCGTGTCCACCACCTGCTCCTGGCCGGTCTCCCAGCACTTGCCGATGATGCCCTTGCCGATCGTCCAGTCGATGCTGCTCGGCACCGGGCGCGCGTCCACCCGCTCCCGGCCGATCCGGCACAACCGCTGGGGCCGCAGGCCGCCGCCGGTCACGATCCATGCGCTGCACCCCAGCGTGCGCACCAGCTCGTGGACCGGACGGGGGTCGGCCGGGTCGCCCGCAGCCGCCGGTTGAGCGTGGACGTCGTCGTGCACGCTCCAGGCCATGGCGCGCAACGCGTACAGCGCCCGCTGCTGCCGGGCCTCGAAGTTGTCCCCCGGCCGGCTAGAGCTGGGTCGGGAGGTGTCCCGGCGGCGCTCGTGACGCAGACTGGGGGATCCGCGGGGATCCGACCGCGCCGAGGCCGAGGAGAGAACATGCCCGTTCGCCGCGCGCACACCAGCTGGACCGGAGGGCTGCAGGACGGCTCCGGAGTCGTCGGCCTGGACAGCTCCGGGGTCGCGACGTTCGACGTGTCGTTCCCACGCCGCGCCGCCGACGACGCCGAGGGCGTGACCAGCCCCGAGGAGCTCATCGCCGCCGCGCACAGCGCCTGCTTCGCGATGCAGCTGTCCAACATCGTGGCCAAGGCGGGCGGGACCCCGCGCTCGCTCCAGGTGGACGCGGCCGTCACCATCGGCGCCGACCCGGCCGGCGGGCTCCGGATCAGCGGGATCCTGCTGACCGTCCGGGGCGCTGTGGACGGCCTCGACAACGCCGGCTTCGTGGCCGCGGCCGAGCAGGCCAAGGTCGGCTGCCCGGTCAGCAAGGCACTGACCGGCACCGAGATCAGCCTCGACGCAGGGCTGGCCTAGGAGGTCGGCCCGGCGTCGGGCGGCCGCACGCCGGGCGAGCCGTCCGCGCCGTCCTGGCTGGTGCCGCGGGGCTCGACCATGAGGATGCGGGTGCCGGCGGCGGCGCTCGGCCGGTGCCGGACCCCGCGCGGCACCGTGTAGACGTCCATCGGGTCCAGCACGACGTCGCCGTCCGGCAGCGCGAGCGTCAGCCGACCGGTGAGGACGACGAAGATCTCGTCGGTGTCCTCGTGGACGTGCTCGACGTAGTCGCCGCCGACGTTGGCGGCCTTGAGGTCGTAGTCGTTGACCTCGGCGATCACGTACGGCCACCACAGCCGCTCGACCGCGTCCATGACCTCGTGGATGTTGCGCTTGCGTCCCGTCGCCGTCATGCCCAGATGCTCGCACCCCGCCCGAGCCCGGTAGCCGGGCGGGGACGGGGTGCGAGGCAGCCGGTCAGGCCATGGACACGGCGGGTTCGAACGCCGGCTCGAGGCCGCGCCCGGTCCGGTAGTGCTCCGGGTGCCCCTCGACGTGGACCTGCGGGATGCGCCGCTCCATCCACGCCGGCATCCACCAGTTGCGCGAACCCACCAGGTGCATCACGGCCGGGACCAGCAGCAGCCGGACGACGGTGGCGTCGATGAGGATCGCCGAAGCCATGCCGATGCCGATCACCTTCAGCACCACGGTCGGGCTCGGGATGAAGGCGGCGAACACCGCGATCATGATGGCGGCGGCCGCCGTGATGACCCGAGCCGTGCCGGCCAGGCCCTCGACGATCGACGCCGCGTTGTCGCCAGTGCGCAGCCAGGCCTCGCGCATCCGGGAGACGAGGAACACCTCGTAGTCCATCGACAGCCCGAACAGGACCGCGAACATCAGGACCGGGACGAACGCCGGCAACGGCGTCGGGTTGTCGATGCCGAACAGCCGGCCGAACCAGCCGCCCTGCAGGACCAGCGCCACCACGCCGTACGCAGCGGCGACGGACAGCAGGTTCATCACCGCGGCCTTGACCGCGACGACGACGCTGCGGAACGACACGAGCAGCAGCAGCATCGACAGCAGGACCACGCCGCCGATCAGCAGCGGGATCCGCTTGGTGATGTTGGCCGTGATGTCGATCGACGTCGCGGTGACGCCGCCCACGTGCACGGTCATCCCGCTGCCGGCGGTGGCCGCGGGCAGCACCGAGTCGCGCAGGTGGTTGACGAGGTCCTCGGTCGCCTGGGCCTGCGGTCCCGTCGTCGGGACGACGGTGATCACCGCGGTGTCCCCGGCCGGGTTGAGCTGGGCCGGCGACACGGCGGCGACGCCGGGGACGGTGCCGAGCCGGGTGGCCAGCTGCTGCACCGTCGCCGCCGACCCGCCCGGGGGCAGCTCGGCCACCACGACCAGCGGACCGTTGGCGCCCGGCCCGAAGGCCTGCGCGGTCAGCCCGTACGCGGTACGGCCGGACGTCCCCGCGGCGTCGTTGCCCGCGTCGGGGAACCCGAACTTCGTGCCCAGGAACGGCGAGGCGAGCACGAGCAGCACGGCGACGCCGGTCAGGGCCGCAGCGATGCGGTGCCGCTGCACGAACCTGCTCCAGCGCAACCAGCCGTTCTCCCGGGTGGGGAGGGTCGCGCGGTCCGCCGACCGCCGGCGCCGCGGCAACGGGATACGCAGCCGGTCGATCCGCGACCCCAGGTAGCCCAGCAGAGCGGGGAACAGAGTGATCGCGGCGAGCATGACGACCAGCACCGCGACGATGGTGACGAGGGCGGCACCGCGCATGAAGGACAGGCCCATCGCGAACAGCCCGAGCATGCTCACGACCACGGTGCTGCCGGCGAGCAGGACGGCGCGCCCGGCCGTGTCCAGCGTCGCGACCGTCGCCGACTCCGGGTCGAGGCCGTCGGCCCGCCACTCCCGGAACCGGGTGACCATCAGCAGCGCGTAGTCGATGCCGACGCCCAGGCCGATCATCGTCGCGAGCGAGGTGGACCAGTCCGGGACCGGCACCACCGCCGCGATCAGCCCGGTCAGGCCCGAGCTGACGCCGAGGCCGGCGAGCGCGACCGCGATCGGCAGCCCGGCCGCGACGACCGAGCCGAAAGTCAGCAGCAGGATGAGCGCAGCCGCGATCAGGCCGATGCCCTCCGAGCCGATCTGGCCCTGCTGGGCCTGCTCGACGGTCTGGCCGCCGAGCGCCACCTGGAGGGTGCCTGTCTGGGACGACCGGGCCAGCGACAGCAGCTTCTGGGTGTCCGTCACCGGCATGTCGGCCGGGTTGACCACGTCCAGGTGCAGGGTCGCCAGCAGGGTGCGGCCGTCCGGCGCGATCGAGCCGGGCAGCGTGTACGGGTCGGTCGTCGAGGCCACGTGGGCCTGCTCGCCGAGCCGGCCGAGCAGGCTCTCCACCCGGGCCTTCGTCGCGGGCGAGGTCACGGCGCCCGTGCTGTGCACGACCACCGAGACCGTGTCGCCGGACTGGGCCGGGAAGCGCTGGGACAGCAGGTCCTGGGCCAGGCGCGAGTCGGACCCGGGCGCGCTGTAGTCGGCGCTGAACGATCCGGCGAACGCGGCCGAGAGGCCGATCGCGAGGGCGAGTGCGGCGACCCAGGCGAGCACGGTGCGGCCGCGCCGACGGTAGGCGACCCGGGCCAGGCGGCCGAGCGGGCCGGGCTGGGGCACGACCCCACTGGCCGGACGGGTCTCGGGCTCCGTCGCGGTGTCCGACATGACAGCTCCTCAGTTCAGTAAGAAAGCGTGACGTTGGTGATGAGGCATAACGTCTCGCACCAGACCCGAGTCTGTCAAGAGGCTTAACTTGAGTGAAGATGCGTTACGATGGGACCCGACGGTGCTGGGGACACCGCCAGCACAGCGACACGGCGCGGCGATCCGGAGGTGGACGGCGATGATGGAGACGACCAGGCGCGAGCGCGCCAGGGCGGCGACGGTGGCCGAGATCAAGCAGACCGCGCTCGACCTCATGCGCGAGCAGGGCACCACGGCCGTCCGGTTCACCGACATCGCGCGGGTCATGGGGCTGACGCCGCCGGCGCTGTACCGCTACTACTCCGACTGCAACGAGCTGTACACGGACATGATCACCGACGGCTACCACGACCTGGCGGCCGCGCTCGTGGTAGCCGTCCGCGCGCAGGAGCCCGCTGAGCCGGCGGCCCACCTGCTGCTGGTGGCCCAGGCCTACCGCGAGTGGGTGCTGGCCGACCGGCAGCGGTTCACCCTCCTCTTCGGGCTGCCCATCCCCGGCTACGCGGCGCCGGAGGAGGGCCCGACCGTCGAGGCGGCGCAACGGGCCATGGCGAACCTGGCCGAGGTGGTGCACCGCGCGGCGACCGCCGGGGTCCTGGGTCGGCCGCTGGTCACCGAGGTCGACCCGATCTTCGAGGCAGCCATGCGCGAGAACGAGAAGACCGCCGCCGCCGCCGGCGAGCTCGACCCGGCGACGTACCAGGCGATGATGCACGCCTGGGCCGCCTTGCACGGTTTCGTCTGCCTCGAGGCGTACGGCCACCTGGACTGGTTCCCGGCCGAGGCTCGAGACGCGCTGTTCCGCGCCCAGGTGGACCTGGCCGGCCGCGCGATCGGTCTCCCGGCCCAGGCCGGATAGCCGGGCCGCGCCGACCCGCCCGGGCGCAGGGCGGCGAGGATCGTCCAGTCGCCCCCACCGTCTGCCGATATCCCGGTCAGGCTCGGGGGTCGACGGGAGCAGGGCCAAGCGGTGAAGCGAAGAGGCGCGGCAGGGCGCCTCACGACGGCAGACGGCTCGCTGCGACTGGCGAGCTGGTCAGTCATGGCCGTCGGCGTGGTGGCCACCCTCGTCAGCGGGCCACCGCCGGCCGACCAGGCCCAGCTGCTCCCGCTGGTGTGCCTGGCGACCTTCTTCGTGCTGCTGCTGGTCCGGCTCGCGCTCGCCGCGGCCCGCAGCGCGCAGCGGCGCATCCCGCTGCTCACCCTGGCCGGCGGGATCGGGCTCTGGGCGGCCGGGTCGGCCGTGCTCAACGCGGGCGGCAACGCCGCCGCGACCCAGTTCCCCGCCCCCGGCGAGTGGCTGTTCCTCGCTTCGTACGTGGCGATGGCGGCGTTCCTCTACCTGGACGCCCGCCGCCGGGTCGACCGCCCGCTCACCAACTGGCTGGACGCGGCGGTGGTCTGCGGCGGGACCGCCTGCCTGGCCGGCGGGCTGCTGCTGACCCCGGTGGCCCTGCGGTTCGGCCAGGAAGGGTTGCCGCTGCTGGTGGCCCTGCTGTACCCGCTCGTCGACATCGTCCTGGCCCTGCTCGTCGTCGGCCAGGTGGTGCTGCGGCTGCGCGAGGCGTCCCCGCGGACTGTCGCGCTGGTCGCGGCGTTCGGGCTCTTCGCCGTCGCCGACTCGACCTTCGTGCTCAACCTGCCTGCCGGGACGTACCAGCTCGGGGCCGTGCTCTACCTGCTCTGGGGGGCGGGCTTCGCGCTGCTGGCCGGCGCTGCCGCGGGCTCGTCGCTGGAGACGGCGACCGCGGCGCCGCGACGCCAGGGCGCGCTGGTGCTGGTCGGCGCCTCGGTCGTCGCGCTGCTCGTGCTGGTGGCCCGGCCGCCCGGCCACCTCGGCTGGTACCTGACCTTGCCGGCGGCGGCCACGCTGACCGCCGTGGGCTGGCGGATGGTGCTGGCCCTGCGGGAGGCGCGCGGAGCGGCCGAGGCCTACCGGCTGGCCCGCACCGACGATCTCACCGAGCTCCCCAACCGACGGGCCGTGCTGCTTCGGCTGGACGACCGGATCGCGTCCGGCGGCCCGCTGGCCCTGATGCTGCTGGACCTGGACGGGTTCAAGGAGATCAACGACACGCTTGGGCATGCGGCCGGCGACGCCATGCTCGAGCTGGCCGCCAACCGGATGTGCCGGACGCTCGGCGACGACGTGCTCGTCGCGCGCCTCGGCGGTGACGAGTTCGCGCTGGTCCTGGACGCCGACGACCCGCTCGAGCTGGTTGAGACCGCCGAACGCGTCCGCCAGGTGCTCTCCGTGCCCGCCCGCCTCGACGGGCTCGAGGTCGCGCTGAACGCCTCGGTGGGGATCGCCGTCCGCGAGACAGACGTCGGGACCAGCGCGGACTTGCTGCGCCGCGCGGACGTCGCGATGTACCAGGCCAAGCTCGGCCGGGTCGGCTCGCTGCTGTACGACCCGGGTCGCGACGAGTTCTCCCGGCAGCGGCTGCGGCTGACCGAGGACCTGCGCCGCGGGATCGGCGACGGCCAGCTCGTCGTCTGGTACCAGCCGCAGATCGACGCGTACACCGAGCAGGTGCGCGGCGTGGAGGCGCTCGTGCGCTGGTCGCACCCGCGGCAAGGGCTGCTTCCGCCCGCCGCTTTCCTGCCCGGCGCCCGCAGGTCCGGGCTGATGCTCGGGCTGTCCGAGGCGGTCGTGCGGATGGTCATGGACGACGCCCGCCGGTGGGCCGACGACGGATTCTCGTTCCGCGTCGCGATGAACTTCGCACCACCGGAGCTGCTCGGCGGAGTGCTGCTGCCACGCCTGTTCGAGTCGGTCGACGAGGCCGGCCTGCCGCCGGAGAGCATCGTCGTCGAGGTCACCGAGGACTCGTTCCTCGCGGACCCGGAGCGCACCCGTGCCGTCCTGGCCGAGATCCGCAGGCACCGGGTGCAGATCTCGATCGACGACTACGGAACGGGGTTCTCGTCGCTGTCGTACCTGCGGGACCTGCCGGTGCAGGAGCTCAAGATGGACCGCTCGTTCGTCGGCGCGGTCAGCACCGACCGCCGCACCCGGATGATCGTCGCTTCGACGAACCAGATGGCCCAGGCACTGGGCCTGCGCATGGTCGCCGAGGGCGTCGAGGACGACCGCACCGCGGTGGAGATGGTCCGCATGGGCGTCGACGTCCTGCAGGGGTTCCACATCGCCCGCCCGATGCCACCCGGCGAGATCGGCCCGTGGGTACGGCGCTGGGCCACCCGCGCCGCGGCCGGACTGTCGCCGCTGCCCGGGCACCGGGCCGGCTGACCGGTCGGGTCACAGCGTCGTCGTCGGCTCGCGCACCGGCTCCGGCAGCTGCACCACGCGGTCGCGCCGCTTGAGGACGAACTCCTCCGGCGGCGGCACCCGCACCCCGTCCAGGCCGATGCCGAGCGTGATCATCCGGTACGCGTCCGGCGTCCGCCGCCGCTGGTTGTCGACCACAGCCGCAAGGTGCGCGTACGACGGCGTCGAGCGCGGTGAGCCGAGGTACTCCGCGGTGGAGGCACCAGGCAGCACGTGCGTGTCCAGCCCGACGTTGTGCAGCAGTCCCCGGACGCGTTCGTCGACGATGGTGATCATCGTCGTGACGCCGTTGGCCCGGCCGCCGGCGACCAGCCCGTGGTACAGCGCTGCGGCCGCCATCGCGCCGGAGCCGCCGAGCTCGCCGCGGATGCCGAGCGTGGCGATGTCCCAGGTGGTCACCGGGTCGATCCCGGCGGCACGCGCGGACCGCAGGCCGTCGAGCCGCCACGGCCCGCGACCGAGGTCGACCAGCGTCTTCAGTCCGCGGGCGCTGTACGTGATCACCCGGCAGGCGCCGAGCACCCGCCCGGAGTCGTCGGCCAGCGCGATGAACACCGAGGCGTCGTCGTACGGGCCGTACTCCTGCGCCAGCTGCTCGGGGGTGTTGCCGTACGCGGAGTCGAAGACGTCGGCCTCGCACGCGCGCGCGGCGTCGAGCAGGTCGCCCTGGACGTCGAAGTACAGGCGCAGCTGCTGGGACAACGCTCGGGCCTCCTGCCGGTCCGCCGCGGTGTTCGTCGAATGGTTCGTCGAAGGGCGCTCGCGATGGGCATGGCCAGGGTAGGCCGAACGGGTAGCAAGACCGTGGACGACGGACCGTGGCGCCGGAGACTTCTCAGGTCGGCCTGCCGGGCCGCCGAGACAGCAGCAACGGGGATCTGCCTCTCCTCGGACCTGGTGTCCATGGGTTGTGAGAGGGCGTGACGTGGTGCCGGAGCTTGCCGGGATGCAGGAGACGGGTTCGGACGCAGACTCCGGCACGCGCCTGCAGGTGGACCGGATCCTGGCCGGCAACGAGCTGGGTATCGTGTTCCAGCCGGTGGTCGACCTGGGCACCGGCGCGACGATCGGGCACGAGGCCCTGGCCCGGTTCGCCGACGGCCGCCCCCCGAACGTGTGGTTCGCCGAGGCGGACCGGGCCGGCCTGGGCGTCGAGCTCGAGCTGCTGGCGATCGAGACCGCACTGCGGGTGATCCCCGAGGACGTCCCCGGCTACCTGGGCGTGAACGCGAGCCCGGCCACGTTGGCGTCGCCCCGGCTGCGCGGCATGCTGCAGCACACCGACGGCCGGCGCCGGCTGCTGCTCGAGCTGACAGAGCGGCAGGCCGTCGCCGAGTACGCGCTCACCGGCGAGGGGATGGCGCAGATGCGCGCTGCCGGCGTCCTCGTCGCGCTCGACGACGTCGGTGGCCACACCGCCGCCCTCCGGCAGCTGGTCGACCTGAACCCCGACGTCGTCAAGATCGACCGCAGTCTCGTCTCGTCCATCGACGAGGAGCCCGTCCGGCGTGCGCTCGCCACGGCGTTCACCCAGCTCGCGCTCGGCCTCGGCTGGACCGTGATGGCCGTGGGGATCGAGCGGCACGAAGAGCTCAACACCTGCCAGGCGCTGGGGATCAGGTACGGCCAGGGCTACCTGCTGGGTCGACCTGCTCCGCTGGTCGACCCCGCACTCTCGTCGGGGACTTCGTGGATCGCGCTGTCCGAGGAGATCTGGCAGGCGAACCAGGGCTGACCGCACGGGCCGGCTGCTCGACCGCCCCGGGCCACGCACCGAACGGCTCCGGCGCCACCCCGACCAGGTGCTCGACGACGACCGTGAGCCCGCGGCTCACCAGGTGGCTGACAGCCGCCCGCCTCATCGCACCGGGTCCCGCTCGGCGACCAGCGGCAGGACGTCCGGTTCGCCCAGACGCTGCCGCAGCCACGCCGTCGCGGCGTCGGCGTCCATCGGCCTGCTCACGTACCAGCCCTGGGCGGTGTCGCAGCCCAGGTCCTGCAGCTGCTCCCAGACCTCGACCGTCTCGACACCCTCGGCGACCGCCTGCAGCCCGAGCGCGTGCGCGAGGTCGACGATCGAGCGCACGATCGAGGCATCCTCGCCCTGGTCGGCCAGCTTGCTCACGAACGAGCGGTCCACCTTGATCTCGCTGACCGGCAACCGTTTGAGCATGAACATCGACGAGTACCCGGTGCCGAAGTCGTCGAGGCTGAGCTCGACGTCGAGCGCCTGCAGGGCCATGAGGGTGTCCAGCACCCGGCTGTGCTCGGCCATCAACGTCCGCTCCGTGAGCTCCAGCCGCAGCAGCGACGCGGAGACCGCGTGTCGAGTCAGCGACTCCGCCACCGACCGGGCCAGCCACGGTCCGTGCAGGTCGCGGGAGGACACGTTGACGGCGACGGTGACGACGATCCCCTCGGCCTGCCAGGCCGCGACCTGCGCCAGCGCGCTGTCGACGACGAAGGCGGTGAGCCGGTGCATGAGCCCGGACGTCTCGGCCAGTGGGATGAACTCGTCCGGCGCGATGTACCCCCGGGTGGGGTGCTGCCAGCGGACCAGAGCCTCCACCCCCACGACCTCGCCGGTCTCCAGCGACACCTCCGGCTGGTAGTGCAGCTCCAGCTGGTCGGCGTCGAGCGCGCTGCGCAGCGCGGCCAGCAGCCCGAGCCGCTCCGTGTTGTGGAAGTCGCGCTCGGGGTCGTACAGCTCGACGCCGGACTGCAGCTCCTTGGCCAGGTACATCGCGACGTCCGCGTGCCGCATCAGCTCGGCGGCAGCCGTGCCGTGCCGCGGGTACATCGCGATCCCGATGCTGGCCTCGACCTCGAGCACCACCTGCTCCAGCCTGAACGGCTCGGCCAGCGCCTCCCGGATCCGCGTCGCCAGCTCGACCGCCTCCGGCCGCGAGCCGACTGCGGGCAGGTAGACCGCGAACTCGTCGCCACCCAGCCGCGCCACCACGTCGTTCGCCCGGAGCGCGCCCTGGATCCGCCGGGCGAGGAGCGTGAGGAGCTCGTCTCCGACGTGGTGCCCGAGGGTGTCGTTCACATCCTTGAAGCGGTCCAGGTCCAGCAGGCACAGGACGAACGGCAGCGGCGCCGGAACGCCCGCGTCGTCGGCCGACGTGCGCAGCGACGCGGTGGCCGAGGCGAGCCGGTCCATGAGGAACTTGCGGTTCGGCAGGCCGGTCAGCGAGTCGTGCAGGGCCTTGTGCTGCTCGTCCAGGGACAACCGGGCCGCCTGGTAGACGACGACGAGCGGGAGCGCCAGCACCGGCAGGAACCACACGCTCTGGTGCAGCGAGACCGCGACGACCGGCGCCAGCGCCAGCACCGCGGCATTGGTGACGACGTCGTACCAGAAGTCGGCGGGGAACGTCGGGTACAGCCGGCGGTCCTCCGTGCGGGCCACGAAGAACTCGACCGCCGTGTCGGCGACGAACCAGAGCACCCAGCCCGGGACCACCCAGAGCAGGTCCGCGCCGTGCAGGTCCTGGCCGGCCATCTCCAGGCCCTCGGGGAAGCCGGCGAGCAGCATCGTCAACCAGGAGACACCGACCGCGAGCACTCCGGCGCCCGACCGGAAGACGCTCTCCCACGCCGGGCGGCGGTGCAGCACCGAGGCGATCAGCGTGGCAGCGGCCTCGAGCAGCAATGCCTGCCACGGCCCCCACTCGTACAGCGTCGCGAAGACGAACGTGGTCGAGATCAGCGTGCCCTGGTTGTGGACCGCCCTGGACGTGCGTACCGGAAGAAGCTCGCCGCTCACGGCGAGAGCCGCGACCAACCAGAAGGTCGGGTGCAAGCACATCGGGTTGCTGCGGAGGCAGACCACCGCAGACATCATCAGGAGCGCGGCCGCGACGACCGTCACGTACCAGACCGTGCAGAACCGGGACCAGCGCCGCAACGACGGTCCTGACAACGTGCGAATCATGCGTTCCCCACCCCTTGCCGCGGACCGGCTGCTGTTCCGAGATCGGTTGCTGCTGCGAGCTGGCATCCGACACCGATGGAGTTCGGATCTGGGCCGCGCGACTTGAGCCGGGGACCGCGGCACGCCGCGTCTCGGTGGCCGAAATGGTGGGTCAGCGGCTGATGCGGGCGTTCCTGCGCAGATGGCCCACGACGAAGGCCAGCACGTAGCAGGTCGTGGCGACGGCCAGGATCGCGAAGCTCGGCGGCACTCGCGGCGCGAGGAACGCGATCGTCAGCCCCAGTCCCATCGAGAGGACGGCGAGGGTCGCGGACAGGGTCATCGCACGGTACGGGCGGTCGGTCAGCCGCTGCGCCGCGCCGGCCGGGGCGGCCAGCAGCCCGAGCAGGAGCAGGGCGCCGACGGCCTGGGTAGCCTCGGCCGCAGTCATCCCGACCAGGGCGAGGAAGCCGACGCCGAGCAGCCGGACGGGTACGCCGCGCGCCGACGCCACCGCCTCGTCCAGGCTCGCGAAGAGCAGCGGCCGGGCCGCGAAGAGCAGCGCGGCCACGAGCAGGAGCGCGATCACCGCGGCCGTACGCGCGGCCTGCGCGCTCAACCCGAAGACCGAGCCGAACAGCACGCCCGCTCCCGACGCTCCGGTCGCCGCCGCCTGCGCGCTGGTCGCGTAGACCGACAGCGCCAGCACGCCCAGCCCCAGCACCCAGGCGAAGACCGTGCCGATCACCACGTCGTCCGCACGACCCCGGTTCCCGAGCAGGCCGAGCACGACCCCCACCGCGACCGTCGTGACGAACAGGCCGAGCCGCGCGTCGATCCCGAACGCCAGCGCACCCAGGGCGCCGGTGAACGCGACGTGGCTGAGCGCGTCCCCGGTGAACACCTGGCTGCGCAGCACCATGAAGTAGCCGACCAGGCCGGCGAGCAGCGCGATCGGGATGCCGGCCAGGAACGCCTGCCGCATGAACGGGTAGGCGAAAAGGTCCGTCAAGCCGGTCCCGGCGGCCAGTAACCCGGTCACGACGGCGCTCCCGACAGCGCCCGACCCGACTTGCGGTGCACGCGGCGCCACCCCGCCGCCGCCAGGTACACGACGAACGCGATCGTCGTCACGAAGAAGCCGATCGGGTACGGCGAGAAGTACGCGACGAACAACGACAGCCAGGTCACGGTCAGCCCCACCGCGACGGCGAGCGTCGCGCCGACGACCGGGCGGGCCGTCCAGGCCTGCGCCGTGGCGGCCGGGACCACCAGCAGCGCGAACACCAGCAGCGTCCCGGTGATCTGGCTGACCTCTGCGGCCGCGACCGCGAGCAGCACCAGGAACGCTACCGACAGGCCGCGCACCGGTACGCCGCGCGCCGATGCGACGTCGCGGTCCACCGACGCGAACAGCAGCGGCCGGCCGATGGTCGCGAGCGCCGCGAGCGTGGCTACGGCCACGACCAGCAGCACCAGCACCTGCTGCTGCGTGATCCCCAGGAAGCTCCCGAAGAGCAGCGCGTTCGCGCCGCCGGCGAAGCCGCCGTACAGGCTGACGAACAGGTAGCCGCAAGCGAGGGCGAACGCGTTCACCGTCCCGGTGACCGCCGACTCCTCGCTGTACCCGCGGCCGCCGGAACCCGGGACCAGCCCGATGACCAGCGCCGCGACCACCGCGAACGCGAACAGCCCGTAGGTCGCGCTGACGCCGACCAGCACCGCGCCGGCGGCGCCTGGGAAGCCGACGACCGCGAGCGTGTGCCCGGCGAAGCTCTGCCGGCGGAGCACCATGAACCAGCCGATCAGGCCGGCCAGCACCGCGACGATCGCGCCGGCCCGGAAGGCGTTCACCATGAACGGGTACTCGAGGACCTGCCGGACGTCCTCGACCAGGTTCCAGCTCAGGCGGGGCTCCGGTCCCACCGAGAGTGCGATCCCCGTCGACATCGCTGGCAGAGCTGGCATCGGCGGCTCAGTGCTCGTGCCGGTCGTGGTGGTGCGCGGGCGGCTCGGGCTGCCCGACGACGACCAGCTGCCCGTCCGAGGTCTGGCAGCACCTCGACCGGCGTCCCGTACAGCCGCGTCAGCGTGCTGCTGGTGATGACTTCGCGGGGGGTCCCTGACGCGACCCCGCCGGCGGCGATGTACACCACGCGGTCCAGCGCTCCCAGGATCGGGTTCACGTCGTGCGCCACCATCACCACGGTGACCCCGTCGCCGTGGCAGAGCTCGGACACCAGAGCCGCGATCGCGCTCTGGTTCGGCAGGTCGAGGCTGTCCAGCGGCTCGTCCAGCAGCAGCAGCCGCGGCCGCCCGGCCAGCGCCTGGGCGATCAGCAGTCGCTGCTGCTCGCCGCCGGACAGCCGACCGATCGGGCGGTCCGCGTAAGCGGTCGCGCCGACCCGGTCGATCACCTCGCGCACGCGGTCCCGCTCCGCCCTGGCCCGGGCCGACCAGCGGGTCGCACCGGGCAGCGCCACCCCCCAGCGGTTCCCGTCGAGCCCGAGCCGGACCACGTCGACCCCGCGCACCCGTAGCTGCGGGTCGAAGCTGCGGCGCTGCGGGAGGTAGCCGATCCCGTCTGCCGCGGCACCGGCAGCCTCGCCCAGCACTGTCAGCGAGCCCGACTCGAGGGGGACCAGGCCGAGCATCGCCTTCACCAGCGTGGACTTCCCGACGCCGTTCGGGCCGAGCACCGCCACGAACTCCCCCGCACGCACGGTCAGGTCCACCCCGGACCACAGCAGCCGGCCGCCGACGCGGACCGCCGCGTCGCTGCAGCCGGACGACCTCGTCGCCGGTCATCGGCCGGTGCCTGTCGCCAGGGCGGCGCGCAAACGCCTGCAGCTGCGCCGTCTGCCACTGCTGCCACGTCGCCGTCGCAGGCACCATCGTCTCGGTGATCGTCGTGACCGGGATGCCGGCGGCGTCCGCTGCGGCGATCTGCTGCTGGACGTCCGGCGTCGCGTTCTGGCTGTTGTAGACGTAGACCGCGATCTGCCGGCCGGTGATCTGCTCGTCCGCCGTGGCCTTGTCCGCCGCCGAGGGGTCGGTGCCCTCGCTGACCGCCCTGAGGAAGCCCGGCGGCGTGACCAGGTCCAGCCCGAGTGCCGGCGAGACCATCGCGAAGATCGACTCCGACGCACCGACCGCCGTGCCCGCGTACCGCGCCCGGATGTCCGCGACGACCGCCTTGTACGCGGCGGTCCCGGTCGAGTCGAAGACCTGCGCCAGCCGGTCGAACTCGGCGCCGTCCGCCGGGTCCAGCTGCTTGTAGAGGGCGGTCAGCCGGGCGGCCACGGCTAGACGTCCGCCGGGTCGTACCAGCGGTGCGGGTTGTCACCCGTCGCCAGCGCCGACCAGCCTGCCGACATCGAGCACGGGTCGGTCCGGGTTCGGGTTCGCGTCGACGAGCTTGCTCGCCCAGGCGTCGTACCCGACCCCGTTGACCAGCACCAGGTCGGACGCCGCGACGGCGCGCGCGTCGGCCGGGGTCGGCTCGTAGTCGTGCGGGTCGGCGTCGGGGTTGTCGATGAGGCTGGTGACCTGCACCTGCGCGCCACCGAGCTGCCGGGCGATGCTCCCCCAGAAGTTCTCCGCGGCGACCACGCTGACCAGGTGGCTGTCCGTGGAGCCGGCCAGCCCGGGGGCGCCGGCCGTGCTGCAGGACGCGCACGCCAGCACCGCTGCCGCAATCGCGACGACGCCGCCGGCCCGTCTGCGCACGTCGTCCTCCGGGTCGTCCTGGTGAGAGTAAGATGAAATCCGATTTCATTACGGAAGTCAACGCGGTCGGACCTGCACGGTGCGGCAGACTGGGCCGCGACCGCTCCTGAGACTGGAGAGCCCGTTGCCCATCGCCGGAACCGGCCCCGCTGTCCGCTCCACGCGCCAGCGCGCCGCGGTCTCCGCGCTCCTGGACGAGCTCGACGGCTTCCGGAGCGCGCAGGAGGTGCACGACCTCTTGCGGCACCGGGGCGAACGCGTCGGGCTGACCACCGTCTACCGGACCCTGCAGGTGCTCGCCGATGCCGGCGAGGTCGACGTCCTGCGTACCGGGGACGGCGAGGTGACCTACCGCCGGTGCAGCCAGGGACACCACCACCATCTGGTCTGCCGGGTCTGCGGGCGGACGGTCGAGGTGGACGGCCCGGCGGTCGAGCGGTGGGCCCGGTCGGTCGCTGCCGAGCACGGTTTCGTCGACGTCAGCCACACACTCGAGATCTTCGGCACCTGCGCCGACTGCGGCCGCGGCCCGCACCCGCGGGCCTGAACCCGTCCAGGTCGGGACCTTGGTCCCTGGGCGTGCCGGGGCCGCCATGACAACCTACGTTTCCGTAACCTACGGAACCGTAGGTTGTAAGGAGCGCAGTTCATGGTTCTCGACGGCCTACCCACGGTCATCCAAGGCGGCATGGGTGTCGCGGTGTCCTCGTGGCAGCTGGCAGCAGCCGTGTCGGCCGCGGGGCAGCTCGGCGTCGTGTCCGGCACGGCGCTGGACGTCGTCCTGGCCCGTCGGCTGCAGGACGGCGATGTCGGCGGCCACGCACGCCGCGCACTGAGATCATTCCCGGACCCGGCGATGGCCCAGCGGGCTCTCGACCGCTACTTCAACCCCGAGGGCCGAGCTCCCGGTCAGCCCTACCGGCCCGTTCCCAAGCTGACCCTGCGACAGAGCCGCGCCGGCCAGGAGCTCGCCGTGGTGGGCAACTTCGTCGAAGTATGGCTCGCCAAAGAGGGCCATCCCGGCGTGGTGGGGATCAACTTCCTCGAGAAGATCCAGATGGCCACTCCGTGCGCCGCACTCGGCGCCATGCTCGCGGGCGTCGACTTCGTGCTCATGGGAGCCGGTGTGCCGCGACAGATCCCGCAGCTGCTCACCGACCTCGCCGCCGGCCGGCCCGGTGGTGTCGGAGTCGACGTGCACGGCGCTGACGAGCAGTACCGCGTCGAGGTCGATCCCCGCGACCTGCTCGCGGTGGCGCCGCCGGCACTTCGGCGGCCGAAGTTCCTCGCGATCATCTCCGCAGCCGTGCTCGCGTCGTACCTGGCCCGGGACGAGGCCACCCGCCCCGACGGCTTCGTCATCGAGGGGTCGGTCGCCGGCGGGCACAACGCGCCGCCACGCGGACCGCTGGTGCTCGACGACGACGACGAGCCCGTCTACGGGCCCCGCGACGACGTCGACATCGCCAAGGTCGCCGCGCTCGGGATCCCGTTCTGGCTCGCGGGTTCCTACGGCGCGCCCGACCGGGTGGCCGAGGCCGTACGGGCGGGTGCCGCCGGGGTGCAGGTCGGCACCGTGTTCGCCCTCAGCCAGGAGTCCGGCCTCACCGAGACCCTGCGCAGCAGGATGCGCGACCTGCTGGCCGCCGACAGCCTGGGCGTCCGCACCGACGCGCATGCCTCCCCGACCGGCTTCCCGTTCAAGGTCGCCCAGCTGTCCCAGACGCTCTCGGACCAACAGGTGTACGACGAGCGGGAGCGCCACTGCGACCTGAGCTACCTCCGCACGCCCTACCTCGCGGCCGAAGGGGGCATCGGCTACCGCTGCCCCAGCGAACCCGTCCACATGTACCTGCGCAAGGGCGGCGACCTTGCCGACACCGCGGGGCGCAAATGCCTGTGCAACGCGCTGACCGCCAACGTCGGCCTGGGCCAGACCAGGCGCGACGGGTTCGTCGAACCGCCGCTCGTCACGCTCGGCGCCGACCTCGACGCCGCCCGGACCCTGGCGATGCTCCACCCGTCCGGGTGGCACGCAGCCGACGTCGTCGACTGGCTGCTCGGCGAGAGCGGCGGGTCCCCGGACGAGCTCGGCCGCCGCACACCCCTCGCTGTCGGCGCCCAAGGGCTACGGTGCTGAGCATGTCGGCCGCGCAGGAGCTGCACGACAGCTGGGAGCAGGCGGAGGTGGCCTACCGCCTGAAGCTGAACGAGTGCATGCACATGCCGTGGACCGGCCAGCACGTGATCCCCGCCGGCGGCGACCTGCTGACGCCGGACAAGCTGGCGGATCTGACCAGGCTCGGCGGGAAGCGCGACGACGCGCGCCGAGCCTTCTTCGACGCGATCTCCTAGGAACGCTGCGAGTACCCGGTCCTTCGGCGGCATCGAGCCTTTACGCGGTGACGTCGATGTGCTCGGATCTGGCGGGGGGGTGGGGCGCCCGCTCCGCCGCAGTGCGAGAGGAAGTCTCGATGACGAACCCGGTGCTGGCGAGCTGGCGGGACGGGACGGCCAAGGACGCGATCCTGGACTTCATCCGGCGGGCCACGACGCCTGGACCGGGCTTCGTGGCCCCGGCGGACCGGATCGCCGCTTTCGACAACGACGGGACGCTGTGGGTGGAGCAGCCGTTGCCGCCGCAGTTCGACTTCGTGTTCCGCACCTGGGGCGAAGAGGTCAAGAAGGACCCGTCGCTGGCGGGGGTGCAGCCGTACAAGGCGCTGATCGAGAAGGACCCGGCGTTCATCCAGGGCGTCGCCACCCAGGATCCGGAGACCATCGAGGTCCTGCTGAAGGCGTTCGGGCGGTCGTGGGCAGGGACGACCCCGGCCGAGTTCGATGCGCAGGTCCGCGACTGGCTCGAGACGGTCAAGCAGCCCAAGCTGGGGGTGCTGTACAAGGATCTCGTCTACCGGCCGATGCTGGAGCTGTTCGACCTGCTCAAGGCCGACGGGTTCCGGGTGTACGTGTGCTCGGGCGGTGGCCGGGACTTCATGCGCGTGTTCGCCGAGGAGACCTGGGGGATCTACAAAGAGAACGTGATCGGCACGGCCGCGGAGTACAGCTACCGCGACGGGACGATGGTGCGTGGTGAGCAGATCCTGGGCCGGCTGGATCTGGGTGCGGGCAAGCCTGAGCACATCTTCGCCCGGACCGGTCGGCTGCCGGTGCTCGCTGGCGGGAACGCGGACGTGGACATCGAGATGCTCGAGTCAGCCCGGTTCGCGCTGCTGATCAACCACGACGACGCGGAGCGCGAGTTCGCCTACACCTCCTCCGCCGAAGCGTCCCTGGCCAGGGCCGAGGAGCTGGGCTGGACCGTGGTGAGCATGAAGGACGACTGGAGCACGCTCTACGGAAGACCGGCGCACTGATGAGTGACCTGACCGCTGTCGACATCCTGATCGAGCCGGACGACGCGGCGATCGCGCGAGCTCGCGGGGTGAACCGGCGGATGCCGCTGAGCATCGCCGCCGGGATAACCTTGGACGACGCGCACCTGCCGCACATCACCTTGCTGCAGCGTTACCTGGTCACTGCATGCGTCGACGAGGCGTACGCGGCCGTCGAGAAGACCCTCGCCGCCACCAACCCCGGCGATCTACGCTTCCATGTGCCCGGGATCCTGTACTCCGAGGACTGGGGTCCGCCGGGGCAGGCCGTGGCCGCCCTGGGCGTCGAGCCCAACCAGCAGGTCCTCGACCTGCAAGCCGCCCTGGTCGCT
Source organism: uncultured Actinomycetota bacterium (assembly GCA_963711005.1). Classification (GTDB taxonomy): domain Bacteria; phylum Actinomycetota; class Actinomycetes; order Prado026; family Prado026; genus CAVQCJ01. The sequence continues at coordinate 1,098,666 of CAVQCJ010000002.1, forward strand.
GCCGTGGGGCCGTTCACCGGGTCGGGCGGGACCGACGAGGCCTTCGTCCGGGATCCGGGACAGGCGATCAGCCAGACCACGAGGGACTGGGTGGAGAACTTCGTGCCCGACCAGACGGGCACCAGCTACACCGCACACCTGACCGTCGGGCTGGACACCGTGGAGCACCTGAAGCAGATGCAGGCCGAACCCTTCGACGCCTTCGCCGTCCACCCGGCCGGCCTCGCCGTCTACCAGCTGGGCAACAACGGAACCGCCCGCAGACTCCTCGAGTCCTGGCCGCTGAAGCCATAGGCCGGGACTTCGCAGCTTCGGGACTTCGCAGCTTCGGGACTTTGTACCTTGGGCACCGAGGTCCGACCGCCCTAGCGTGTTCGCATGGCAGGTAATGAAGGCACCAAGGACCCGCTCGAGGGCTGGTGGAACGGCCTGTCCGCAGAGGACAGGGCCCTCGTCGAGCGCCACGCGACGATCCCCAGCGACAGCGAGCAGCTCCGCGAGGTCGTCGTGCTCAGCGGACTCGCCATGGTTCCTGCAGTCGATTGGTCGGCCCAGACCCCGCTGTACCGGTTGCCGGACCAGATCGGGGAGTTCCTGAACCACCGGACGTCAGCCCACCACTGACCACCCGGTCAGCGCCTCAGGACGCGAGGACCCGCAGCTCGACCCGTGCCTCGCGCCCGACCAGGAGCGGGATGAAGTCGCGTACCGGGGCATGCAGGTAGCGCAGCCACACGTTCTCGACCACCGCATGGACCTTGTCCACCGGCAGCTGGGGGAAGCCGCGCTCCAGCTCGGCTTCAAGGTCGAGCAGCTTCCGCGCCTCGTCCGAGGGGGTCATCGGAGTTTGTTACCGCGCCAAACAAACGTTGTCAACCCGGACCGTTCATCCCGTGTTCACCCAGCGCCGCCCGGGGAGGGAGCGACGCACCGCACGGCTGGCTGCTCGTGTCATCGCGGCGCGATCCTCGCGGTCGCCGGCGTCGTCGACGTACGATCGTCGTGAGCATGACGCTGTCGGACCAGCAGATCACCGTCTCGGACGACGCGCGCACTTCGGCGGCAGCACATCTCGCAGCCGTGGCAGGCGTACGCGCAGGCGAACGTCATCGACAAGCACGCGACGAAGATCGGGGCGGCAAGACGTACGCCGAGCTCCCGCAGGACGACCCGAACCGGCGACCGTGATGACCGCGTCGTTCCTGCAGGCCTCGCTGTTCACGTCGGTGGTGCGTTCGGAGTGGCCGCGATGGCGTGGGGCTCGGCATCGTGTTCATCTGATCGGCTCGCCGGCACCACCGCACCCCCCCGTCACGCCGCCGCGCCCGCGGGTACCGCACTCGCGGGCACCCTGACCTCCTGAGCACTGCTCGCCCTGCGCCGGGCCACCGCCTTGCCGAGCTCCCACACGATGAACAGCACCAGGGCGGGAGCGGCTCCGATCAACCACTGCCCGCCGGAGAGGTTGGCGGTCCCGAGCAGGGACGGCAGGAAGACACCCTTCGCGATCAGGACGGCCAGGGCGATCTCCACCAGGGCCGTGAGGTTGACCGTGTTGTTGTCGAAGGTCTCCTGGCGCAGGATCGACGCCTTCTCGTCGCGGCACTCGAAGGCCGCGACGACGAGCATCAGCGAGAACGCGACCAGGCCCATGGTGCTGCCGATCTCGGTGCTGTCGAACTCGTGCTTCCCGAACACGATCAGCAGGTCGATCGCCACGGACATGAACAGACCGGCCAGGCCCACGGTCGTGATGACGGCCAGGGTCATGATGGAGGCGGCCCGCGGTCGCGGCTTGCGCTTCATCAGCCCCGGGGTCTCCTTGTCCAGGCCCAGCGCGATGCCGACGGGAGCGGTGATCAGGAAGTTGATCCACAGGATCTGGACGGCGGAGAAGGGTTGGCCGCCGGCGATGTTGAGCAGGCTCGCCATCAGGAAGGTCACCACGTAGGTGACCAGCGCGACCAGCATGAAGCGGATGTACTTCAGCATGTTGTCGTAGAGCTTGCGGCCCTCGGAGACGGCACGCACGATCGTGGCGAAGTTGTCGTCGGTGAGGATCATGCGGCCGGCGTTCTTGGCGACCTGGGTGCCGGTGCCCATCGCGATGCCGATGTCGGCGGCCTTGATCGCCGGGGCGTCGTTGACCCCGTCGCCGGTCATGGCCACGACCTCGCCCTTCTTGCGCAGGGTCTCGACCATCAGCACCTTGTGCTCGGGGGCCACCCGTCCGACCACGCCGATGCTGTCGATCCGGTCGAGGCGCTCGGCCTCGGACATCGCCGCCAGCTCGGTGCCGAGGATGGCCTCCCCGGGGATGCCCAGCTGCTTGGCGATCGCGGCACCGGTGACCACGTCGTCCCCGGTGACCATCCGCACCCGGATGTTGGCGTCCTGGGCGGACCGGACCGCGTCCAGCGACTCGGGCCGGGGCGGATCGATCATCCCGACCAGCGCGGTCAGCTGCAGGCCCTGGACCATCGACAGCAGGTCGCCCTCGGGGTCGAAGTCCCGGGGTCGATGTCCTTCATGGCCGCGGCCATGATGCGCAGGCCCTTGCCGCCGAGGCGGTCCATCTCCTGGTCGGCCCGCTGGTTCTGCTGCTCGCCCCAGGCGACGGTCTCGCCCTTGGCCAGGGCGGACGTGGCCCGCCCGATCACGGCCGGGGCGGCACCCTTGACGAAGACCCGCACGACGGGGTTCCCCGACTCGTCCTTGGCGTCGCAGAACGCGGCCATGAGCTTGTAGGTGGGATCGAACGGCAGGGTCGCCAGCCGGGGGTAGGCCTCCTGCGTGCCCTCGATGTCGAGCTTCACCTTGTGCCCGAGGACCAGCAGCGCCCCCTCGGTGGGGTCTCCGACGACCTTGCCGTCGACGAGCTTGGCGTCGTTGGTGATCAGGAACGGCAGGATCGCCGCCTCGATCGTGTTCGTGTTGCCCGCGGTGTGCTGGACCTCGCCGTCCAGGCCGTAGCCCATCCCGGTGATCGCATACCGGTCGGTGGGGTCGATCACCTCGACGACGGTGACCTGGTTCATCGTCAGCGTGCCGGTCTTGTCCGAGTTGATCGCCGACGTCGAGCCCAGGGTCTCCACCGAGTCCAGGCTCTTCACCACGGCGCCGTGCGCAGCGAGCTCCCTGGACCCGCTGGACAGGATCACCTGCAGCACGGTCGGCATGGCCATGGGCACCGCTGCCAGCGCCAGCGCGATGGCCGTCGTGAAGATCGTCTGGGTCGACTCGCCCGCGGGAGATCCCGAGGGCGAACATGATCGCGATGGTCAGCCCGGCCGCCGCCGCGATCCACAACGTCAACGTGTCCAGCTGCTTGGTCAGCGGGGTCTTCAGGTTGGGCGCCGACTTCAGCATCCCGGAGATGTTGCCCACCGCGGTGTCGGCGCCCGTCCCGGTGACGATCATCACGCCGCTGCCGTGCGTCACCGGGGTGTTCATGAACGCCATGTTCGACTGGTCCCCCAGGACCGGGTTCTCGTCGGTGACCACCTCGGTGCTCTTCGAGGCCGGAACGCTCTCACCGGTCAGCGCGGACTCGTCGATCTGCAGCGACGTGGCCTCGACGAGCCGCCCGTCGGCGCACACGTCGTCACCGGCCGCGAGCAGGACCACGTCGCCCACGACCACCTGGTCGGCGTCGACCTTGACCTCGGTGCCGTCGCGACGGACCCGGGCAGTCGTCTTGAGCATCGACTGCAGGGCGTTCATGGCGCTCTCCGCCTTGCCCTGCTGGCGCAACCCGCCCAGCGCGTTGAGCGCCGTGATCAGCAGCACAGCCACACCGGTGGCGATCTCGCCGATCACGATCGAGGCGATCGCCGCCGCGACGAGAATGATCTGCATGTAGGACCGGTACTGCGCCAGGAACAGCTTCCACCCGGGCGGCGGCTTCTCGGCGGGCAGAGCGTTCGGCCCGTTCTTCGTCAGCAGCTCGGCGGCCTTCGCTGCGGACAGGCCGTCGGCGGGGTCGACACCGAGCCTTCCGGGCGACCTCGTCGGGCGAGAGCGCGTACCACCTCTCGGCTCGGCCACCGTCGCCGGCCGCGGCTCGCACCGCTGCCTGACACCATCGTCTTCTCCGTCATCGTCGGTCCTTCTCTCGGTCATCGTCTGCTCCCTGCCCGCGCGACTAGAAGGGAGTCGGGATGCGGTGCAGGGGCAGATCCGGCTCCGAGTACCCCCGGGCGCTCGGCTTCCTCGGCATCTTGACGTCCTGCGGGGGGAGCGGCTCGTACGGGATCTGGCTGAGCAGGTGGGAGATGATGTTGAGCCGGCCGCGCTTCTTGTCGTCGTTGTCCACGACGTACCACGGCGCCCACGCGGTGTCGGTGGCGGCGAACATGGCGTCGCGGGCCCGGCAGTAGTCGTAGTGGCGGCTGTAGGACTTCAGGTCCGTGGGGGAGAGCTTCCAGATCTTGCGCGGGTCCTCGATCCGGCTCTCGAGCCGCCGGGTCTGCTCGTCGACGCTGACGTTGAGCCAGTACTTGATCAGGATGATCCCGTTGTCGACCATCGCCTTCTCGACCGCAGGCACCTGCTCGAGGAACTTCTCGCTCTGCTCCTGGGTGCAGTAGCCCATGACCGGCTCGACGCCGGCGCGGTTGTACCAGCTGCGGTCGAAGATGGCGACCTCACCGGCCGCCGGGAAGTGGGCGATGTAGCGCTGGACGTACATCTGCGACTTCTCGCGCTCGGTCGGGGTCGGCAGGGCGATGTGCTTGAACACCCGCGGGCTCGTCCGCTCGGTGATCCGCCGGATCGTGCCGCCCTTGCCCGCCGAGTCCAGGCCCTCGAACACGATGCAGACCTTGGCGCCGGTGGCCTTGACCCACTCCTGCATGGCCACCAGCTCGCCCTGCAGGCGGCGCATCTGCTTCTCGTACTCCTTCTTCTTCATCTTGGGCTTGGCAGCGGGTGGCTGCCTCGCCGACGCCCACGTCCGACGCCGCGCACCGCCTCGTCCGACTCCGTCGACTTGCTGGCGCTGCTTGTCTCGCTTGGACTTCTTGCCCATCGGTCCACTGCCCCTATCCATGGATGCCCGCTCCGTCTTGCGCTCACACTCGTGCCGGTTGCCCACTCAACCACAGGGCACAAGGTCCCTGGGCTCGGGACGGTCTCACGACTCTCGCCCGTCGGCGCAGGCCTCCACAGCTGCTGAGACGGTGGCGTGGAAGTGATCGGCCCCGACCAGGTCGGCGAGGCCGGTGTCGTCGAGCTGCTCGCGCAGCTCGTCGGTCGCGCGGGCGATCTCGAAGGTGATGTTGCGGCTGCGCAGACCCTCGTAGACCTCCCGGACCGCGACGACCGCGCTGGCGTCGACCCCGCCGATCGCCGCAGCGTCGAGGACGAGGTGGTGCACCGGTCTGGGCGCCCCGTCGACGGCGGCCCAGACCCGACGCTTGAAGAAGTGCGCGTTGGCGAAGAAGAGCCGTTCCTGGATCCGGTAGACGACCACGCCGGGTGTGACCCCGGCGTCCGGGTGGGTGCCCACGTCGGCGTACCGGTTCTCGGCTGCGGAGTACCCCAGGACCGCGTCGTTCGGGGTCGCGGTCCGACGGACCACGTCGATGATGGACAGCGCGACCGCGACCGCGATCGCAGGCAGGACGCCGATGACGATGACGAACAGGGCGGTGATCGCCGGCGATGCCGACCTCGACCCGGCTGCTGCGGGACAGCTCCCGCCACTGCTCGGGGTCGATCAGCTTCAGCGACGCGAACACGATCACCGCACCCAGCACGGCCGTCGGCAGGTAGCGGATCGGGGCCGGTGAGGAACAGCAGGATGACGCCGATGGCCCCGAACCCGACCAGACCGCTGACCTGGCTGGTCGCGTTCATCGAGTCGTTGACCGCGGTGCGCGACCCGCTGGTGCCGATGGGCATGCCCTGGGTGAAGCCGGCCGCGATGCTCGCGGCACTGAACGTCAGCAGCTCCTGGTCGGCGTCCACTGTCTCGCCGTGGCGGGCGGCGAACGAGCGCGCCGTCAGGATCGAGTCGGAGAAGCTCACCAGGAAGATCGCCACCGCGGGCCCGACCAGGGACAGCCACTGGGATCCGCTCAGGTGCGGGCGGGCGAACGACGGCAGGCCGGACGGGATCGACCCGGTCACCGAGACCCCGTGGGCAGCCAGGTCGAGCAGCCGCGGACACCACGATGCCGAGGACGACCACGAGCAGGGCTCCCGGCCATCGCGGCAGGAAGTGACCGCAGCACGAGCAGCACGATCAGGGTGACTCCGCCCACGGCCAGCGTCGCGGGGTTGACGTCGCCGACATGGCGGAGGATGTCCACGGTGGCCCGGACCGCGTCGTCGTAGCCCGTGGAGATGCCGGTCAGCTTCCCGAGCTGGCCGAGGATCATCACGATCGCGACACCGGTGATGTAGCCGACCAGCACCGACTGGGAGAAGTAGTCGGCGATCCAGCCCAGCCGCACCAGCCGCGCGACCAGGAACACCCCACCGACGACGATCGCCAGCGCGGAGGCGAGGGCGGTGTACTGCGCAGATCCGGCGGCCGCCAACGGCGCCAGGGCACTGGCGACCAGCAGGGCCACCGCCCCCTCCGGCCCCACGACGACCCGAGGCGCCGACCCCAGCAGCGCGTACGCCAGGACCGGCAGCAGCAAGGTGTACAGACCCGCCGTGACGGGGAGCCCGGCCAGCTCCGCGTACGCCATCGACGCCGGGCAGCGCGAGGGCGGCCACGGTCAGGCCGGCGACGGCGTCCACCCGGAGCCGGCCGACCGAGTAGCCCCGCACCGACTGCACGAACGGGACGTAGCGGCTGGCCAGCGGCGGCTTGCTCGACGACGCGAACGGAGAACGTCCCTCGTAGGCCTCCGAGGCGGGGAGCAGCGGGATGTCGGGGCCACCTCCCGGTCGCTCCGGCACGACATCACCTCCCCGGGAACGCAAGGGCCAGCCAGTCTAGGAGGGGAACTGGTCCTGCAGTCCGAGCAGCTCGCCGGGTGTGCAGCCGACGGCGTCGCAGATGGCGGTCAGCGTGCTGAACCGGAGCGCGCGGGCATGGCCGTTCTTCAGGATCGACAGGTTCGCCACGGTCACGCCGACTCTCGCGGAGAGCTCGACCAGGGTCATGCCCCGCGCCACGAGCAGCTCGTCCAGGTGCACCGTGATCCGGTGCTCGAGGGCCTCGCCCATCAGATGACCGTGTCCAGCTCGGCCCGCATGGCGACGCCACGGGCGATGAGCTGGGCGAACGCGGCGAAGATGAACCCGACGGCGAGCCATCCGAGGGGGGACCAGCGAGGCCCGACCGCCGCGCCCGACTCGAGCACGGTGGCCGAGAGCGCCCAGTTCGCCGCGTTGCTCACCGCCCACACGCCCACCCCGCCGAACGCGGTGATCTTCGCGACGACGGTCAGCTCCCTCGCGGTCTGCGCCGTGAACGGGTCGCTGTCCTGCGCGGACCGCAGGACGTTGCGAAGCCGCCGCGCAACCTCGGCCACCAGCAGCAGGCCCGGGACCGTCGTCGCGAGGTAGATCATCCGCTGGGCGAGGGATGGGTCTGTGATCTTGAGGACGATCCAGCCAGCGGGGTCGACGACGACTCCGCGCACGATCCCGCCCAGGCCGCCGGATCCCGGCAGCAGCGCGGTCGGCAGATCCAGCGTCACCGGCGACCCCGGGACGAAGCCGATGACCAGCAGCGCCACCGCCAGGCACAGCGCGGCGATGTACACGAACGTCGCCGTGCCACGCAGCCGCGGGAGCCACCTGTCCAACCGCCCGTTCTCCATCACGACCACCCAACGCATCGACAAACGATATGGATATCGAGGAACGATATGGTCATGGGGTGGGTTCCGTCAACCGGGATCGTCCCAAGGGCGTGGCCGGACCCGAGGCCGTGCCGCGCGCCTGCGGTGGCCTACGTGGTCGCCCGGTCCGAGCGCTGGGACGCACCCGGCGTGACGAGCTGCCAGGCGCCCGCTGCCCCCGCAGGTACGGCCGGCGATTCCGGCCGGACCGGAGCCACCTGCCGGTAGGGCTGGTCCGGCGTCGGGCGCGGGTCGGCGGCGCCTCGGTTGGGCCAGAGCGCGAACGCCCGCTCGGCCATGCGCCGTGATCGTCAGGGAGGGGTTGACTCCCAGGTTGGCCGACACGGTGGACCCGTCGGCCACGTGCAGGCCGGGGTAGCTCCACACCCGTCCGTACGGATCAACCACACCTGAGCGCCGGGACGAACCGATCACGCACCCGCCGAGGAAGTGCGCAGTCATCGGAAGGTCGACCAGGTCCGTCACCGCACCCGCGGCCGCAGCCGGCACCCCGGTGCGTTCCTGGAGCTTCTCCGCGAGCCGGCGGATCGCTGCGTGGCCGGCCGGGATCCAGCTCGGGCTGGGAGCCCCGTGCCCCGCGGTCGACGTGAGTCGCCAGCCCGCCGCGAGTCTGCGGCGCTTCGGCCGCACCGTGATCGAGTTGTCCAGCGGCTGCATGACCAGCCCGATGACCGCCCGTTCGGAGAACCGCCGGGCCGGCGACGGCACCAGGAACCTGACCCGGGCCGGATGTGCCATCAGCTCGCCGAGCAGTCTGGTGACGCGACCACCCTTGGCTCCGTCGGCTCGCCCGTCGGCCATCAACGTGACCAGGGAACCCATCGCGTTCGAGCCACGGCCGTAGCGCACGTTCTCGATGTGGGTGTCCTCATCGGGGTGGAACGAGGACGTGATCGCGACCCCGCGGGTCAGGTCGACGCCTGGAGGGACCGACCTGCTCATCGCGCCCACGAGCGCCTCGGAGTTGGTCCGGGTCAGGTCACCGAGCCGGTCGGACAGCTGCGGCAGCACACCGGTCGCCTTCATGCGGTGCAGGAGCGCCTGGGTCCCCCAAGTCCCCGCCGACAGCACCACGTCCCGGGCGGTGACGGTCTGCGGGTCCTTGTCCACCCAGGCTCCGGTCCGCTCGCTGGTGACCCGCCAACCTCGAGCGAGGTCGGCGGGGTCGACGGGGCGGACATCGACAACCGTGCGCAACGGCTCGATGTGCACGCCGAGCCGCTCGGCGAGCGCGAGGTAGTTCTTGACGAGAGTGTTCTTGGCCCCCACGCGGCAGCCGACCATGCAGTTGCCGCACTGGGTGCAGCCGGTGCGCGCCGGCCCGACACCGCCGAAGAACGGGTCGGGCACCGTGCTGCCTGGCTCGGCGGCGCCTTCGCGACCGAAGAACACCCCGACCGGGGTCTTGCGGAAGGTGTGCCCCACGCCCAACGACTCGGCCGTCTCCCGCATCAGCTCCTCGACCGGCCCTTCGCAGGGGTTCTCGTCGACGACGCCCAGCATCCGTTCCGCCTGCCGGTAGTAAGGAGCGAGCTCGGCCGCCCAGTCGGTGATGTCACCCCACTGCGGATCGGTGAAGAACTGTGCCGGCGGCACGTACAGGACGTTGGCGTAGACCAGCGAACCGCCACCGACGCCCGCACCCGCCAGGATCAGCACGTCGTTCAGCCAGTGGATGCGCTGGATGCCGAACCATCTGAGCCGAGGCACCCACAGGTACTTGCTGAGCCGCCAGGACGTGGTCGGCAGGTCCGCGTCGGCGAAGCGCCGACCGGCCTCGAGGACGAGCACGTCGTACTGCTTCTCGGCCAGACGCAGCGCCGCGACGCTGCCACCGAACCCCGAGCCCACGACCACGACGTCCCGGTCGAAGGCAGGTGTCGGGCCGGTCACGGGGTGGGCAGCAGTCACCGCGTCCTCCTCTTGTCGGCGCACCGGGTGCGGGTGGCGGGCCTCGAGCGCGGCTTCACCCTCTCCCCCGGAGCCGGACCGGGACGAGGGTCTAACGTCCCACCCGTGCGCCACGCCCGGCGTGACTAGGCTGCTGCGGTCGCAGGCACCGGGCCGCACGGAGGCGAGGACACGGCATGGCGGACGCCACTCCGGCAGGGGGGTTGCGCCGGTACCGGGGGTTCATGGCGGACAGCGCCCGGTGGGAGCGCTTCGTGTTCCGCCCCGATGACGTGGTGATCTCCACGCCCTCGAAGTGCGGCACCACCTGGATGCAGACGATCGTCGGGATGCTCCTGCTCGACCGCGTCGACCTCGGCGCACCGATCAGCACCATCTCGCCGTGGCTCGACATGCTGATCCGCTCGGACGAGGAGACCTTCGGCCTCCTCGACCGGCAGTCGCACCGCCGGTTCGTCAAGACGCACACGCCGCTGGACGGGGTACCGCGGCACGACTCGGTCACGTACATCGCCGTCGCTCGTCATCCGCTGGACGTGGCGCTGTCCGACCGCGACCACCGGGAGAACATGCGCACCGACCACGCGGTCGAGCTTCGGGTCGCCGCGACGGGCCCGGACGGCCCTGCGGTCCGCACCGCCGACCCGGCGCCGGACGAGCCGGCAGCGTACCTGCGATGGTTCGTTGACAACGACGAGCAGCCCACGGGCAGCGGGCCGAACGGTCTGGACGACTACTGCCAGCAGATCCGGACGTACTGGGACGCCCGGGACGCGCCGAACGTCCACCTGTTCCACTACGCAGACATGTGGGCCGACCTGGACGGTGAGATGCGGGCGGTGGCGGCGGCACTCGGAGTCGCGGTCGACGAGGACCGGTGGCCGGAGCTCGTGGACGCGGCCGGGCTCGCGTCGATGCGGTCGCGAGCCGCTCACACCGCGCCCGAGGCGCACCTGGACCTCTGGGAGTCCGCCGAGCAGTTCTTCCGCTCCGGCGGCACCCGCGACTGGGCGTCGCTGCTGACCCCCGACGAGACCTCGCACTTCCAGGAACGCCTCGACACTCTCGCCGGCGAAGCGGCCGGCTGGGCCACCAGCGGTCGGTCCGCCTGACCGGGTGCGGACGAGGGTCAGAACGTCCAGCAGTTCGGGTCGTACCGAAGGCCCCACACGGCGTGGATGCCGAGGAGCGCGACGCCGGCCAGCCACAGCAGGATCCCGAGCAGGGCCACGGCCACCACGGCAGCGACCACATGCGGACCGGGCCTCCTGCTCGCGAGCAGGGTGCCGAGTGCCGGGAGCGCGAAGACGAGGGTGATCAGCAGGACGAGCCAGGACAGGTCCACGAGCCGCACATAGCCGGGCGGGCAGGGCGGCCGCTCGTAGATCTGGTAGGCGCTGAGGACCAGGGTGACCACACCCACGACGAGCGCGGCGCCCGAGGCGACCGACGCGATCCGGCCGCTGACGGACGGCACGGCCGGCGCGGACGGCTCCGACGGCTCCGGCGGGTCGGAGCGTTGCTCGGGGGCGACGCCGGACGACATGCGGCTCCTCACGGTCATGGCGGTCACCGGTGGTCATCGCGGTCACCGGTGGGTCCAGTGTCAGGCCGCGACGCCCACGGATCCGGGAGGCTGAGAACGCGCCCTAGGACTGGTCGTCACGCAGCAGTGCCTGGTGCAGCTCGCGTGTCTCGAAGCCCGGTGCGACACCGAGCTCACCACGCAGGAGCACGCGCAGCGACTCGTAGGCGACGAGGGCCTCGGCCGTGTTGCCCTGGGCAGCAAGCGCGCGCATGAGTGTGCGGTGCCCGCTCTCGCGGAACGGTGCGGCCACGACGAGCTCGCGCGCGGCTCGCTCGGCCGTGGCGAGCTCGGTGCTGCCCAGGTTCAGGGCCGCTGTGGCGTAGGTCTCGAGCGCGCGCACGTACATCTCCTCCAGCTCGCGGCGTACCGGGGTTGCCCACTCCAGCTGCTCGTCGGGCAGAAAGCCGCGCCGGGCGACGAACAGGCTGATCTGCGCCGCGCCCCACGCCCGGCCCCACTCGCCGAGAGCGAGTGCGGACTCGGCGCGATGGACGCCGTCACGGGCAGCCTCGAGGTCGACCCACGAGTCGGCCGGCAGGGTCAGCTGGACCGAACTTCGAGAGGAGACCAGGTCCGGCCCGAGCGCCGTGCGCAGCTTGGAGACGAGCGCGTACACCGCGGTGTCGGCGGCCTGCGGCGGATCGTTCGGCCACAGCGCCTCCACCAGCCGGTCCCGGCTCAGCCCGCCGTTGCGTCGCAGGACGAGGTACGTGAGCAGCAGCCGGCCCTGGCGCCCCGGCAGGCGCGCCTCACGGCGCTCACCGGACACCTCGACGGCCAGTCGCCCGCACACCTGGATGCGGATCCGGGATGAGTCCATGATCGCCCCAAGGTCCCACCAAGGCTGCTCCGGTAGCCATGGTTCCGGCAGACGAGAGGCTGAACATGTCCAAGCTCATCCGGTGCGAGTGCGGGTACGTCGCGCGGGGCGACGACGACCAGCAGGTCGTCGCGGCCATCGAGGCGCACATGGCCACGGACCACCCCGCCCTGCTCGCGCAGGTCGACCGTTCGGACATCTTCGGCTGGATCGAAGCGGACTGACACTTCAGGGAGGACCCGATGACCAGCACCTACGGCGCGGCCCCGAGCTCGGCGACCACGTTCGACCCGCAGCGCTACAAGAAGACCACCACCGACCAGTGGCAGGCAGCCGCCGCCGCCTGGCACGGCTGGGGCTCGGTGATCGACACCTGGCTGGGCGAGGCCACCGAGGTGATGCTCGACCTCGCCGCAGTGACCAGGGGCGGCAAGGTGCTGGACGTCGCTGCGGGGGCCGGAGGGCAGAGCATCGCCGCGGCCCGCAGGGTCGGACCGAGCGGCCGCGTGCTGGCCACCGACATCAGCTCGCACCTGCTCGACTACGCCGAGCATGCCGCGCGCATGGCAGGGCTGTCGGACGTCATCGCCACCCGTGTCATGGATGGTGAGGACCTCGAGGTGGAGGCCGGTTGCTTCGACGCGGTCATCTCCCGGGTGGGTCTCATCTACTTCCCCGACCGGCAACGGGCCCTGGAGGGCATGCGTCGCGCGCTCCGCCCGGGCGGTCGGGTCGCCGCGGTCACGTACTCGACGCCCGAGGCCAACCGGTTCTTCTCGATCCCGGTCTCGGTGATCCGGGCAGAGGCGCAGCTGCCCCCGCCTGCGCCCGGCCAGCCGGGTCCGTTCAGCCTGGGCTCGGTCGAGGTGCTCACCGATGCCCTCGAAGCCGCCGGCTTCACCGACGTCGAGGTGCGCCGGGTGTCCTCGCCGCTGCAGCTGCCCTCGGCCGCCGACTGCGTGCTGTTCGAGCGGGAGTCGTTCGGCGCTCTGCACCAGATGCTGGCCGGCCTCGACCCGCAGGCCCGCGAGCGGACGTGGACGCGGATCACCGAGGAGCTGTCGGTCTTCGACGGCCCGGACGGGTTCGTCGGCCCCTGCGAGATGCTCGTCGCGGGCGCCGTGAACGCGGGCTGAGGCCGTCCCCGCCGACGTGGCAGGGGTCTACGCGGCGCGGTCCAGCCGCATGGCCATGGGCCAGACACCGGCCACGACGGCGTCGAGGTCGGCGCCCGGCGGGCAGACGACGGTGTCGACGGTGCGCACGCCGCGATCGCGCAGGTCGGCGACGGTCTCGCGCCAGGCGGCCGGGCCGTCCCACGACGGTCCGGCGTGCAGGGCCAACAGCTCGCGCCGACCATCCGACGCGACCCCGACCGCGGTGCGCACGGGGGTGCAGGTGACCCCCCCGTCCCGCGAGCGCACGGTCACCCGGTCGAAGGTCACGCTCTCGTAGTCCTGGTGCAGCGGACGCAGGTGCCACGGAAGCATGTTCCGTGCTATCCCTGCGGCTACGAGCCAGGCCAGCCGCTGGCTCACGACGGGCGGCCGGTAGACCCGAGCCAGCAGCGCGACACACTCGGAGCTGTCCGCCCCGCGGGCGGCGAGCGGGACGGCGAGCTGGTCGACCCCGACGACGCGACGCTGCCACTTGCCGACCGCGATCGGCTGGAACGTCCCCCACCGGTCGCGCGGCGCGTCGATGACGACTTCGCCGAACGCGGTCCGGACGGTCTTGGACCGGTAGCCGTTCCGGGCGTTGCCACGAGCGGCTCCCCCCGGCACCGGACCCAGCGGGCGTTCGAGGTGCTCGACGAGCTCGGCCTCCAGCGCCGACTCCACGACGATCCGGATCACGTCGGTGAGGAGCCCGGTCCGCCAGCCCGGCGACGGTGACGGTGGCGGCTCCAGCGTGCTCACGATCGGTCTCCTGTCTCCAGAGTGGGATTGAGGAGAGCGTCGTGCCCGGCAGGGTGAGCGGACCTCACCCGGATCGGGTGATTCCAGAGACGTCGCGTCTGTGCTGCCGGGCGCCGGGCGCGCCTGGCAGCGCCGTTAGACGATCAGGTGCGCCGCGGTGCGAGCGGCGTGGTGTTCGGGCGGGAGCCGGCGGACCGTCCGACCGCTCAGAACCACTTTCCGTACAGGAGCTCCTGCGGGGTGACCACGCGGCCCTGCGGCGGCTCTCCCTGGAACTGCGCGCCCATCGCCTTCGCCCAGCCGACCCCGCGGTCGAGCAGCTCGCGCTCGTCGCTCTGCATACGGTCGCGCGTGACCAGGATGCCCAGGTCCGCGCCCGGGTACCGGTACTCGCCGGCGCCGTGCACCCGCAGGTAGAACGCCTCGTTGTGGCCGCCGACGTTGTGCCAGTCGGTCTCCTCACGGATGAACCGCACCGAGCCGTCGTCGGCCAGCCGCCACAGCCCGCTGGACGGCGCCTGCGTGATGAGCTCGACCTCGTCGGTCACCTGCTTGAGCACCAGCTGCGTCCAGCGGTCGAAGTCCTGCCAGCGCATCTGCACGTCGTCCAGGTCGAGCTCCCAGTCGACGCCGGAGAACTCCAGGAGGTGGAACAGGAACAGCGGCACGCCGCCGTACCGCGACGTGATCAGGTTCGTCAGCGGCGACGCCCCGGAGATGCGCGGGTTGATCTCGCCGAGGTAGACGGTGCCGTCGTCGGTGTCCAGCAGGAAGTCCAGGCAGAACACGCCGTGGTAGCCCTCGCGGTAGAGCCGGTCGCCCAGCCGTTGCGCCATCCGGCGGATCCGCTTGCGCGCCGCCGCGTCGAACACCCCGGGGTACGCGTCGTTGCCGCACCAGCCACCGCGGTACGGGGTGAGCTCGGCGAAGCCGGTGATGTCGGTCTGGATCGGTCCGACCAGCGTGCCGTGCCGGGTGGCCACCGCCTCCACCGTGCCGGGGAAGTGGTTGATCCGGCGCATCACCTTGAGCTCCTCGCCGACGAGCTCGTCCGCGCAGTCGTCCCAGTCGCCCTCGCTCGCGACGAAGAACGTGGTCCGGCCGGAGTCCCCGTACGGTGTCTGCACGACCAGGTCGGTGCCGAGCTTGGCCCGCTTGGCGAGCTTGCGCAGCTCCTTGTACGTGCTCGCCCGGCCGAGCACGTTCGGGACGCTGGCGACGCCCGCCTCGTTGCCGAGCTGGGTGGTGACGATCTTGGAGTCGATGCGCTGGCGGAGCTCGCGCGGCGGCAGGGCGATCTCCAGCCCCAGCTCGTGGGCCAGCTGCTCGGTCTCCTCGTCGAACATGACGAACAGGACCTGGCCGGGCCCGCTCGCCTTGATGTGGTCGATGACCTCCTTGTTGCCCAGCAGGTAGGAGTTCACCGACTCGAAGGTCTCGAAGTCCCGTGGCCCGGCGTGGGTCGGCGAGAACGAGCGCGCGTGCGCCCCGTCGAAGCTGTCGAAGTACGTCACGTACTCGAAGCCGCTCACCCACTCGTCGATACCCAGCAGGTTGTACGGCGTCGGCGAGACGAAGTAGATCGGCTTGGTGTTCTGCCGGAAGTACCGGTAGACGTCGGAGAGACTGCGCAGCACGGGTTGCCGGGCCGCCTCTTCCCGTCGCCCCCGGGCGCCCTTGCGGCGGCCCCGCTCGCCCTTCCGGGCCCGGTCGCGCTCAGCCATGGTGGCCGGACTGTACCGCCGCGCCAACCGCCCCGGGGAGGGATCAGGCGATCAGAGGTTCAGGCGATCAGAGGTTCAGGCGCTCAGAGGTTCAGGCGCTCAGAGGTTCAGGCGATCAGGACGCCCGGGCGGGCGGCCATCAGCTCGGCGGGCTCCGGCGGCGGCGCGTACGCCGGCGGCGGGACCGCCACCTGGGTGCGCCTGGTCCGCTCCCCCTCGACGAACCCGTCCAGGGCCAGCCGCCACGAGTCGTCCGGCCAGAGCAGGTCGAGGCTCCGGGCGTCGCAGTCGTACGCCGCCGTGTAGACCGTGCCCCACAGCGTGGTCGACGGGTCGCGGTACAGCGGCGGCTGCAGGAAGCGCGCGACCAGCGAACCGGCCGACAGGCCCGGCTCGACCATCGCCTCGTGCAGGGCCGCCTCGCGCTGCTCGGTCGCGCAGAACGCGGCGTGCTCGGCCCACTCGGTCGCGCCCTGCCGGTTGCCGGCTGTCAGGCCGTCGGCCAGCGTCATCGGACGGTCCGGCGAGACCATCGCGATCGCCGCCGCGCCGGCGCGGTCGACGAGTGCGACGTTGTACGCCAGCTGGACCGGGATCCGCCGCAGCGCGTCCAGCGCCTCGGGGACGTCTCTCGCGAACTCCAGCAGGTAGCGCACGACCAGCCCGATGCCGAAGCCCTCGCCCACCACCGGGCGGCCGCCGAACGCGATCGCCACCGACAGACCGTGCTCGTTCATGCCGTCGACAGCGCCCCAGACGCAGTCGCTCATCGCGACGACGCGGGTGCCGTTCCACTGCGAGGCGAGCACTGTGGTGTCGCACAGCAGCGGCGGGTAGTCGTAGTTGCGCACCAACACGTGCTCGGCTCGGTTCCAGGCGGCGAGCGAGCAAGCCGTGAACAGCGGCGGCGGGGACCAGTGGCTGAGGAACCGGGCCTCCAGGTCCCCGCCCCCGACCGCGTCGACCAGCCGGTCGTAGGTCCCCACCAGCTCGGGCATGTGCCGCCGCAGCCGGTAGGCCCCGGTCGCGTACGACGCGCGCGCCGCCTCGCCCTCGCGCAGGTACCAGCTCCGGTACGCGGGCCAGGCCGCCGCGAAGATCTCCGGCACCCGGTGGCTCACGGCCGGCCCGGCGTCGATCGCGCGGAAGGTCACGTCGAGCTCGACCACCTCCGGCGGCGTCGTCGTCCGGGTCACGCGTCATCACCTCACGGGGAACGGCCCGGACAGCGTCGCGGAGCCGTTGAAAGAGTATGCAGGTCGGTGTCCCCCGTTCTCGGCAATGGGACGCACCGCCTTGACGGGGCGTCGACGTGTCATCGGTCACGCCGCGGCTAGCATGCCGACCGTGGACCTGGACGAGTACGCCCGGCACGACGCCACCGCACTCGCCGAACTGGTGGCCCGCAAGGAGATCAGCCCGCGCGAGCTCGCGGCCTGCGTGCTGGCGGGGGTTGAGCGGGTCGACCCCACCCTGAACGCCGTGGTCGAGGTGTTCGCCGAGCGGGCCAACGCCCTCGACGACACCGTCCCGCCCGGACCGTTCGGCGGCGTCCCCACCATGCTCAAGGACCTCTTCCACGGCGAGGCGGGGTCGGTCTGCGAGAACGGGAGCCGGCTGGCCGCCGGGTGGGTCACGCCCGCGGACAGCGAGATGACCGCCCGGATCCGCGCGTCCGGCCTGGTCAACCTCGGCCGCACCACCACGTCGGAGTTCGGGATCATGGGCACGACCGAGACGCTGGCCGCCGGGCGGACCTGCACGCCGTGGAGCGCCGGGCACATGGCCGGCGGGTCGAGCGGCGGCGCCGCCGCGGTCGTCGGCGCGGGCATCGTCCCGGTCGCCTCCGCCAGCGACGGCGGCGGCTCGATCCGGATCCCGGCGTCCTCGTGCGGGACGGTCGGGCTCAAGCCGTCCCGCGGCCGGGTGACCTGGGGGCCGCAGATCGCCGAGGCCCTGTTCGGATGGGCCGTGCACTTCATGGTCACCCGGAGCGTCCGCGACACCGCCGGCCTGCTCGACTGCCTGGCCGGGCCGGCACCGGGGGACCCGTTCGTGATCGCGCCCCCGGAGCGGCCCTTCCGGTCGGAGGTCGGCGCCCCGGTCGGCCGGCTGCGGGTGGCCTGGTGCTCGGAGTCGTGGTCCGGGGACGAGGTGGACCCGCAGGTCGTCGCGGCCACGACCGCCACCGCCGAGCTGCTCGGCGAGCTCGGTCACGAGGTGGCGGCGGTGCACCCCGCGTTCGCGTGGGAGCCGTTCCTGCAGGCGATGACCGACGTGTGGGCCGCCGATGCCGCGCACACGGTGGACCACTTCGCCGCGGTCATCGGACGCGAGCCCGGGCCGGACACCCTGGAGGGTGCGACGCTCGCGGCGGTCGAGTACGGGCGGACCGTGACCGGCAGCCGGGTCGCCGACGGGCTGGAGCAGGCCAACGCGCTGGCCCGGCGGATGGGCACCTTCTTCCGCGAGTACGACGTGCTGCTGACCCCGACGCTCGGCCGGTTGCCGGCGCCGATCGGGATGTACGACCCGACCGCGCCCACGCCGCTGCGCGACATCTTCGCGACCTGGGCACCGCTGGAGTCGTTCCTGCCGATGTTCAACGCGACCGGCCAGCCGGCGATCAGCCTGCCCCTGCACCAGAGCACGGACGGCCTGCCGATCGGGATGCAGCTGGTCGGTGCCAGCGGTGCCGAGGCGCTGCTGATCCGGCTCGCCGCGCAGCTCGAGGAGGCCCTGCCCTGGTCAGGGCGGCGGCCGCCGCTGCACGTGGCGAACCCCGGCTAGGACCGTGCCCGGCAACCGCCGCGTCACGCTTGTCGTGTGCACGCTCGAGTCCGGCGTGCTGGGCGCGCTGCCACCGTTCGACGTCCCGCTGCCGTGGTGGTCCGACGCGGCGGGCGTGGTCGCGGCTGCCCGCGCGGCGTACGGGGTCGAGGTGGTGGTGCTGCGGGTGCTGTCGCTGCCCGGCGGGTCGGTGCCGGGCGGCGGGCCGGTGACGTACCTCGCGCAGGTGGAGCGCGCGCCGGACCTGCAGCTGGCACCGTGGCCCGGCCACCCGCTCGCCGATGAGCCACTGCGGGCGTCGTACGCCCGGCCCGGCGGGCCGCAGGCCGACGTCGACTGGGCACGAGCGGTGCTCGCCCGGCGCGGGGTCGCCGTGACCGGTCCGGCCGAGCAGGTCAAGACCTGGAACCTGTCCAGCATCTGGCGGCTGCCGACTTCGGCCGGGCCGGCCTGGCTCAAGGTCGTGCCGCCGTTCTTCGCGCACGAAGGAGCGCTGCTCGAGCGGCTCGACCCGTCGGTGGTGCCGGAGCTGCTCGGTCGCTCGGGCGGCCGCATGCTGCTCGCGGACATCCCCGGCACCGACCGGTACGAAGCCGGCGGCGCCGAGCTGGAGTCGATGGTCGACCTGCTGGTCGGCCTGCAGCGCACGTGGAGCGGCCGCGCCGACGAGCTGCTCGGCATCGGCGTCCCGGACTGGCGGGTCGACGCGTTCGTCCCACGCGCCCAGGCGTTGCTCGCGCGGGCGAGGTCCGGGGCCGCCGGACCGTTCACCGCCGACAAGATGCGGCGGCTGGACGCCCTGGTCGGCTCGTTGCCGCAGCGGTACGCGGCGCTCGCGGACTGCGGGATCCCGGACGGGTTGTTCCACGGGGACTTCCACCCCGGCAACGTGCGCGGCACCCTGCCGGACCTGCGGGTGCTGGACTGGGGCGACGCCGGCGTCGGGCACCCGTTGCTCGACCAGGCCGCGTTCTGCGAGCGGCTCGCCGACCCGGACCGCGCCCGGGTGCTGCGTCGGTGGGAGCGGTTGTGGGCGGCCGCGGTCCCCGGCTGCGAGCCGGTGCGCGCCGCCCGGCTGCTGCGACCGCTGTCCGCCCTGCGCGGCGCGGTGGTGTACCAGCAGTTCCTGGACTCGATCGAGCCGGACGAGCAGCCGTACCACGCGACCGACCCCTACACCTGGCTGCAGCGCGCCGCCGTGCTGGCTGCAGCACCGGGCCGGCCGGACTAGCCGGCGAGCGGGCGCAGGTCCGGCGCGGGGACGAGGTCCACCGACCCGGCCCGCATGACCCAGCCGCACGGCGCACCCGTGCT
The DNA here is from genome assembly GCA_963711005.1 of uncultured Actinomycetota bacterium. Classification (GTDB taxonomy): domain Bacteria; phylum Actinomycetota; class Actinomycetes; order Prado026; family Prado026; genus CAVQCJ01. Next base: position 1,118,558 of record CAVQCJ010000002.1, read on the forward strand.
GCCGGCCAGGTCGAGGACCCCGCACGAACGTGGGGCGACCGACCCGAGCGCCTTGAACAGCGGGAGCAGGCCCGCCGTCCGGTCTGGCGGCACGTCTTCGATCCAGACGTGCCACCGACCGTCGGTCTCGGTGAGCAGCGCCGGGAACCCGGCGTCGCGGGCCGCGTCGACGAGACCAGCGACCCGCGCGAGGGTGCGCCTGCGGAGCCCGGACCGCTGCCCCCGTCCGGACGGCCGTCCGCAGGGCACCACGACCTCGACCCAACCGCTGCAGCGGTTCATGCCCCCACGATGAGCATCCGAGTCGAGACGGCGGTGAACGAGGGCGGTCGCGACGGCGTACCCGAGGTGAACCTTGGCGTCGAGCTGGTTCGTCTGAGCCCTTGGTGTGTCTTAGCCCACAGCCTGTACGGGCCAGATGTCGCCGACCGGAAACGTTCCGTCCATATCGGCAGGCGATGATTCCTGCAGCCGGTCACCCTGACCGGCGTCCGCAGGCACCGCCCCACACGGAGAGACGAACATGCTGGCCACGCTCATCGCTTGGACCAAGGTCCGTCCCGGCAGCACCGACCCGAAGGACTCGTCGGACGCCATCACGACCGACTGGGAGGACGCGCGCGCACAGGCGACGACTCCCGCCGAGCTCGCCGAGATCGACGCGATCTTCGGCCGTCACGCCGCCTAGCCCCGACCCTCCTGCCCCACCTGCGCGTCGAGCCGCCGCTGCATGAAGCGCAGGTGGGGCATGATCTCGGCGGGGTAGTCGTGGTACGGCGGGCACTCGCGGAAACCCAGCGACTCGTACATCGTGAGCGCCTCGGCGTTCTGGTTGCCGGTGTCCAGTCGCATCAGCGCGTACCCGTCGGCGGCGGCCGCGGCGATGAGCGCATGACACAGCGCCCGGCCGGTCCCGCGCCCCTGGTAGCGGTCCGGGACGAACAGTCGCTTCATCTCGCAGGACCCGTCGTGCAGGTCGCGGTACGCGACACCCCCGACGACGCGACCGTCCCGCACGGCAAGAAGTGTGCGACCGCCGGGTGGCCCGTACATCTCGCGCAGCGAGTCCAGCTCGGCGTCCAGCGCCTGGTGGCCGCCCACTGCGTCGACGAACCCGGGGAGGTCGGCGTAGCGCTCCTGCAGCCAGTCCCAGTAGGCACGGATCAGCCCGCGGAAGGCCGCGTAGTCGTCGTCCGTGGTCGCGACGACGATCGACTCGTCGGAGGTCAGTGCGTCTCCCAGTACTGCGGGTCGGGCTGGATGACGCACAGTTCGTTCCCGTCCGGGTCGGCGAGGATGTGCCACGTCCACCCGTCCTCGGCCAACGGCTCGGGCGTGAGCTGGGTGGCCCCGAGCGCAAGCACCCTCGCCACCTCCGTCGTCACGTCCCGCGACCGCAGGTCGAGGTGCACCCGGTTCTTGGCGTCCTTCGTCTCGGGAACGCTCTGCAGGAGCAGCTCGACGCCGGCACCGTCCGCCGGGACGAGCGCCTGGTACGTGCCGTCGGCCTCGCCCTCGCGCACGTACCCGAGGACCGAGGTCCAGAAGTCGGCGGCCCGCTCCAGGTCCGAGCAGTCGAGGACGACGACCAGGTCCCCCCGCCCGCCGCCGTACCGCTGGGGTCGTCTCGGCCGCGTGGCCTCCGTGTGCTGCGTGGGCTCCGTAGACATGGGGCAACGCTAGTCGGCTGCAGCCGTACCATCGGCGGCATGGCCTACGACGAGGCGCTGGCCGAGCGCATGCGCGAGCTGCTCGACTCCGAACCCGGGGTGACCGAGAAGAAGATGTTCGGCGGCCTGGCCTTCCTGGTGGGCGGCAACATGGCCGTGTCGGCCAGTGGTCAAGGCGGTGCGCTGGTGCGGGTGGACCCGGCCGAGTCGGATCGGATCGTCGACAGCAGCAACGCGCAGGTCGCGGTGATGCAGGGTCGCCCGATGCCGGGCTGGCTGCGCGTGGCGGACGAGGACCTGCGTACGCAGCGGCAGCTCGCCAAGTGGGTCCGGCTGGGCACCACGTACGCGCGGTCGCTGCCGAGCAAGGGCTAGGTGCCGTCGCACCCGGACGGCTCGGATGGTTCTCGACCAGCACCCACAGGTGCGCGGACTCGTACCGGGCGAAGACGGCGTTCTCGGCACTCGCGAGCAGGCGGGTCCCGACTCCGCGCCGGTGGAAGGCCGGATGAACTCCGAGATGGTGGACGACGTCACCGGCCCAGGCCGCGTACCCGGCGTCGACCCCGTCGACGACCGCGACCTGGCAGGAGTAGGACGTGTCGGACAGGACTCGCTGCCACCGCGCCCGCACTTCAGCCGCCGGGTACTCGAAGCGTTCGGGCAGGAACACGTGGGCGAGCATGACGAGGTTGGTGGCCCGCTCCATGGCCAGGAGACCGTCGACGTCGTCAGCCGTGGCAGCGCACACCTCCACCGCGGACACGCGCACAGGATGCCTTGGCCCGGGCGTCTGGGTCACGCCGCGCGGTGGTAGGCCTGTCAGAGGCAAGGTGGTGGGTGAACCGGGTTGGTCGTGTTGGTCGATCACGGCGCTGGAGCCGCCCGTGCAGGTGCCGTCGTGCGGGCCGGACGGTTCGGACGGTTCGCGGTGACCCCTCAACTCGCGCGTTTCCCAGCCGATGGAGTCCCTACAGGGCACGTATCAGGTTGGAGCGACTGAATGCCATCCGTTAGCGCCCGCGCGCCTCAGCAGGGCAGGCTGGCCGCGAAGGACGGCCTCGTGGCTGCCGCGCGGCCTCCGTTCGCCGACTGCGCCGCGGCTGGTGCGGGCATCGCCGCGGCCGTCATCGGGCTCGGCTTGGCGGGCGCTCTTCCTGGGCTCTCCTGGCAGGCTGGCGCGCTACTTGTCGTGGTCGCGGCCGTGGTGTGCACACTATCGCTGGGTGTGCTGCGTCGCCGCCGCGATCGCGCGTTTGCTGCCGTCGTTGCGGCCCTTCAACGGGTCGCCGATGGTGACCTGACAGGGTTGTTCGATTCTCGAGCGACGGGCCAAGCAGCGCTGGCGGAGGCGGCGGCGCGTGACATAGTGCAGCACCTGCGGCTGCTCCTGACCGAGGCGGATCATGGCGCGGAGCTGCTCGCCGCCGGCTCGCGGACGATGAACGACGTCGCTTGGGCGATGGTGAAAACGTCAGAGGGCACCGTCCACGACGTCGCGGCGGCCGCGGGCGCCGCCGCTGAAGTGTCCGAGAACATGCAGTTCATCGCGGGTGCTACCGAGGAAACCACGGCCACGATGCGCGAAGTGGCGGACCATGCCGCCGACGCATCCGCCATCGGGCAGGCCGGGGTCGAGCAGGTCACCAGCGCCAGCGACACGGTCGAGGAGCTCCAGAGCGCGTCCAAGCGAGTCGAGGAGGTTCTTGAACTGATCAACACAGTCGCGCGGCAGACGCACCTGCTGGCCCTCAACGCCACGATCGAGGCCGCGCGTGCGGGCGAGCACGGGCGTGGCTTCACCGTGGTCGCCAGCGAAGTGAAGCACCTCGCGGAGAAGACCGCCGATGCCACGAGCAACGTGACCGCGACCATGCGGCAGATCGAGGTTGGGTCGCAAGGCGCCGTATCCTCCATGCATCGGGTGACCGAAACCATTGCCGGCATGAGCTCTCGGCAGCAATCGATCGCGGCTGCGGTGGATCAGCAGACGTCGACCACGCGGGCGATCGCCGCGAGCACTGCCGACGCCGCCGATCGGGCGCTCGCGGTGGCGTCGAGCGTCAAGTCGCTCACGCACGCGGTGCGTCTCAGCGCGTACGCCGGCGCCAAAGCGCGCACGCTCGCGGCCGATATTGCCGGCATCGAGCAGACGATTCGCGTCATCGTCGAACGGTTTCGGTTCGAACCCATGGAGCTGGACGTCGTGGACGTTGGTGGCGACGATGTCGCCGCCGCGCTCAGCGTGAATGGCGTCATGGTCGTCCAGAACACCGTGGTCGGCGCCGGCCTCCATGAGTTCGACTACCGAGGCACGTGGGGCCATGCGAGCGGGAACTTGGAGGCCGCTGGCAGCAACGCCCATTCGAGCATGCCTGGTGACACCGTCACGTTGCGCTTCGCCGGCACCCGCGTCCGATTCTACGGTGTCGTCGCACCCAACCACGGCAAGGCCACTGTCTCGGTCGACGAGCAGGATCCGGTGACGATCGACCAATACGCGGACAAGCGAGAGCAGGGCACGCTCGACTGGCAAAGCGCCGTCTTGTCGCGAGGCGAGCACACCTTCACGCTTACCGTGCTCGGCGAGTCCCATCCGAAGTCGACCTACTTCTGGGTCAACGTGGACCGGGTCGAGATAGACCCCTGAGCCTGGGCTCGCTCTGCATTCGCTGAACTTCCGCGGCGTCCGGTCGTCAAGCTCGACGGGGTTGAGTTGACGCACGCGCGTGCGACGCCTCGCCGACAGCGGCAGCTCCATGTTCCGGGTACAGGTACAGGTACTCAGGCCAGCTCACGCCGCGCGTTGGTAGGCGGTGCGTAGCCAGGGTGCCTCTACGACGCCGCCCGAACGCCCGAACGGGCACCGCAAGCGGCGCCCGCGCACCCGGCCCCCGCCCGCTCCCCCAAGCACAACAACCGGCATTAGCGGGCGCACTTACGAAGTAGCGTGATCCGTTATGTCGAGCCCTGCCCGACCGGTCGTACCTCGGATCACCGAGGTTGCTGAGTACGCGGGCCAGGAGGTCCTGGCAGTCTCGTGCACTCAACTCGGCGTCCGGTACAGCGCCGCGCAGGCGCGGCGGGTGGTCGATAGCTGGATTGAGTTCTTCGGGTCTGGCCCGACTCCCATTCGTGAGCTTCAGTTCACGTCTCGCACGCCCAAGCGCCTGTTTGAGTCGCTTCGCGGGCAGACCCAGCTCCGACGGTTGGCCGTGAAGTGGGGTGACTACGACGACTTGTCGGCACTCGCCGAGCTGTCCGGGATCCGAGACCTATGCCTTCGCGGTGCGTCCTCGGTCACAGATGTTCATCCGCTCGGCAGCCTGATCGGCCTGGAGCGGCTAGAAATCGAAGGGTTCAAGTCAATCCATGACCTGTCGGCGCTTGGTGCGATCCCGATGAAGACTCCCGATGCGTCCGCGGACCGGGCGCTCAGCCGCACGGTGGCGAGGTCACCGTCGGCCCACCAGTCGTCGGGGCCGGCCTCGCCGAGGTTCACGACTTCGCTGGTAAGGGCCACCGTCTCGGCGGTGAGCTGCTCGGTCGGAGTGTTGAAGAACCCGTCGTCGTCGCGCTGGGTGGCCATTGCCCAGCCGAGGCCTCCGAGCAGCAGCGGGAGGCCCACCAGCGCCAGCAGGATGCCGATGACGAGGCGGACCGGGCGGTTCCTGCGTGCAGCGGTGCGGCCTGGTTCAGAGGGTGGGGTGGAGGTGGTCATGGTTGTGGTCTCCTTTCTCGTCGCCAAGCGACGTCATGACCGCGGCGCTGTCCACTGCGAGACGGCGGCACCCGGAACGCAGAGATGAGTTCCGGATACCGCCGCCCGCGTGTGTGACTACTTGACCTCGGAGTGGCGCAGGGAGAGCAACCCGACAACGATGGGAATGACGATCCAGATCACCGTGGTCGAGCCGAGCATCGCCCACTCCTTACCGGTGTTCGTGCCGCCATCGAGGAGCGCCACCTGCGTGTAGTGCCAGTCGATCCACGGCTGCAGGTCCTCGAACCGCGGACGCACCTGAGCCAGGAGCGCGAGGATGCCCGGCATGACCAGTGAAGCGACGAAATAGCCCACGATCGCGGCCGGCGAGTTGCGCAGCACGACACCGAGGGCGAAGCCGAAGGCCATGCCCACCAGGTTGTAGAGCACCATCTGGAGTGCCATGGACAACGAAATGTCCCACGCGGTGGCGACGCCTGCGAGCGCGGAGCCGGCCACGTTGCCGAGGGCGCCGACCGCGAAGGCGACGGAGACGGCGCCGAGGCCCACCAGGAGGGTCGCGATCGCCTTGGCGCCGATCACGCGGCCGCGGCTCGGCACCAGCGTGAACGTCGTGAGCCCACTTCGCTGGCTCCACTCACCTGTGACGGCCAGGATCGCGATGATCGGCAGGATCACCGACATCGGGAACCCGCTCGCCCTCACGAAGTTCTGGTAGGTGACGTCGCTGTTGAGGCCGAGGACGAGGAGCGACCCGGCCGAGATGGGCGACAGGACGCCGATGCTGATGAGCATCCAGAATCCGGAGCGGGTGTTGAACATCTTGCGCAGCTCGACCTTGACGAGTCGGGTGGCCGGGATCGGCTGGGCGGTCCGGAGGCCCGGTGCGTCCGTGGTGGTGGCCGGCGGGACGATCGTGGCGGTCATGCCGCAGCTCCTTCGCGTTGGGTGTCGGCGGTGAGCGCCAAGAACATGTCTTCGAGGCCGGCGCCCTCGGCGGACCGGAGCTCGGTGAGGGGGATGCCGGCCGTATGGGCTACGGCCCCTACCCGAGCGGGGTCGGCATCGGTGCGGACGGACCCGTCGCTGGCGAGCTTGCTGGGGATCCCTGCCTGCTCGAGGGCGTGTGCGAGGTCGCGTGGTGACGTGGTGCGGGCGAGCGTGCCGGCCGCGGCGAGGAGCTCTTCCTTGCTTCCGGCGGCGACGATCTGGCCGTTGCCGATCACGACCAGGTCGTCGGCGATGACTTCGATCTCGTGGAGCAGGTGTGAAGACAGCAGAACGGTGCCGCCCTGGCTGGCGAAGCCGGTCAGCAGGTCGCGCATCCACCGGATCCCCGCGGGGTCGAGCCCGTTGGCGGGCTCGTCGAGGATCAGGACTTCGGGGTCTCCGATAAATGCGGTGGCGATGCCCAGGCGTTGCCGCATCCCCAGGGAGTAGTTGCGCACCCGGCGCTTGGCTTCGGTGTTGGTCAGACTGACGAGCTCGATCATCTCGTCGACCCGAGTGCGGGGAAGGCCCATGGTGTCGGCGGCGATCGTGAGGATCTCGCGTCCGGTACGGCCGGTGTGCTGGGCGGAGGCGTCCAGCAGGACGCCGACCTCGCGCCCGGGGTTGGGGAGGTCGGCGAACCGCACTCCGTTGATGGTCGCGGTGCCGGACGTCGGGGCGGTCAGGCCGACCATGATCCGCATCGTGGTGGACTTGCCGGCGCCGTTCGGGCCGAGGAAGCCGGTCACGCGACCGGGCAGGGCGGTGAAGGAGACGTTGTCGACGGCGGTGAAGCCGGCGTACCTCCGGGTCAGTGACTCAACAGTGATCATGTGACAACCCTCGCCGGGTCGCGGCGTGCGCACATCGGCGTCGAGGCCGGACCCGCCTCGTCCGCTGGAAGGAGCGGGGTCTCGTTCTATTGGTCGGTCCCCGAGGCCTTGGCGGTCCCTAGGCTGGGCGGGTGATCACCAGCGCCCTGCGCTCCCTGTGGGCCGAGCCCCGCGCAGCCGCCGTTCCCGAACGGGTGTCGCGGGACTGGGTGCTGGTCGGCGCGTTGATGGTGACGGCGCTGCTCGAGGGAGTCCTCCGGGACGACGTCGCCTGGCGGCCGGTCGCGACGATCGTGGCGGTCGGGCTCGCGCCGGTGCTGCTCTGGCGGCGTACCCGGCCGTTGGCCTGTGTCGTGGTGGCCTGGGGTACCGCGATGGGGTTGGGGCTGGCGACCCTGGCGGGCGGGCCCACCCATATCGGCCTCACCACGATGATCTACGTCCTGGTGCTCGTCTACGCGCTGGTCCGCTGGGGCTCAGGGCGCGAGATCGTGATCGGGCTGACGGTGGTGCTTGTCGCTGCGGTAATCGGCTCGGTCGCCGACGCCAGCGGGCCTGCCGACGTCATCGGCGGGTTCGCCGTCGTGGTGGCGTCAGCGATGGGCGGAGCGGCATTCCGCTACCGCGCCGAGAGCTGGCACCGGGCGTTGGACCAAATCCGCAGCCAGGAGCGGGTCGGCCTCGCGCGCGAGCTGCACGACATGGTCGCTCATCACGTCTCGGCGATCGCGGTGCAGGCGCAGGCGGGCCGGACGCTCGCCGGGCAGCGACCTGAGGCGGCACTCGAGGCACTGGCGGTCATCGAAGGGGAGGCATCGCGGACGCTGGCGGAGATGCGGGCGATGGTCCGGGTGCTGCGCGACGGAGCGCCGGCGGAGTACACCCCTCAGCGCGGCGTTGCCGACCTGGCGTCGCTCGCCCGCCGCGAATCGGTGCCGGTCGTCGACGTGGAGTTGCCAGATGACCTGGACGAACTTCCGGTCCAGGTCGACGCGGCGGTCTACCGGCTGGCGCAAGAGGCGCTGACGAACGCCCTGCGGCACGCCCGCAACGCCTCGCGCGTAGAGATCCGGGTCGTCGAGGGCGGAGGAAGGCTGCGCCTAAGCGTGACCGACGACGGGCAGATCGACCCGGCGCGGCCGACGACCCACGGCTTCGGGCTGCTGGGGATGACCGAGCGCGTGCAGCTGCTCGGCGGCACCCTGCGTGCCGGGCCGGCGCTTCGTGGCGGTTGGGCGGTCGACGCCGAGCTGCCGACGAAGGTGCCTCGATGACTGTGCGCGTGCTGGTGGCCGACGACCAGGACCTGGTGCGTACCGGCCTCTCCATGATCCTTGACGCCCAGCCTGGCATCGAGGTCGTCGGCCAGGCCGCCGACGGCCACACCGCGGTCGAGCTGGCGCGTCGGCTCCGCCCCGACGTGTGCCTAGTCGACATCCGGATGCCCGGGCTCGACGGCATCGAGGTGACCGAACTCCTCGCAGGGCAAGGCGTCCCAGACCCGATCGCGGTGGTGGTGATCACGACCTTCGACCTCGACGAGTACGTCCACGGCGCGCTCCGGGCCGGCGCCCGAGGCTTCCTACTCAAGGACGCCGGGCCGGAGCTGCTCGTCCAGGCCGTGCACGCCGCCGCCGTCGGCGACGCCCTGATCGCACCGAACATCACCCGGCGGCTGCTGTCCACCCTGGCCGCCAGGGAACCGTCGAAACGACCTACCCAACCGATCGAGCCGCTCACCGAACGCGAGGAGGAGGTGCTGTCGCTGGTCGCCCGCGGCCGCACGAACGCCGAAATCGCCGCCGACCTCTTCATCGGCCTGACGACCGCCAAGACCCACGTCGCCAGCCTGCTGACCAAGATCGGCGCCCGCAACAGGGTCGAGATCGCGATGTGGGCCTACGACACCGGCCGAGTGGGGGACTGAAGTCGCCGTCCAAGGACTCGGAGAAGCCGTCCCGCCGGCGACGCCCTGATCGTTGTGAACCTCCGCCGACACGAGGTTCGGTGGGGTGACACCGACGACGTGATGCTGCGCCCGCATTGGGGATATCCCTGGCTCACGATCAAGGTTGGACCGCACCAGCTACACGCTTGGGCGGTCTCGGTCGGTCGTGCCGGAGGCGAGCGGTGGTGCCACGAGGCAACGCGCGCGGTGCAGGCGACTTGGTCCCAGGCCACCGGCCGCCCGATGCCGCGGGCGGTGTCTGAGGAGCCCGACTCCTTCCTCCAGTCGGATGTGAGCGACAGCGACTGATCCGACCCACCAGCCCACGAAGTGCCGATCACGGGCGGCTCGCACGGCAGGATGGCAGGGTGGCCGAGACCTGGTTCGGCGTTCGTTGCGTGTTCCTGCACCTGGAACCGAACAGGACTTATGAGGAACGGGTAACCATCTGGCGTGCCTGTGACTTCGACGAGGCGATCACCTCGGCCGAAGCTTCCTCGCTGACCGTGTTGCGGGCCTGGCGGCCTTCCGCATCCCCCAGAGCCGTTCGCTGTACCTCGGTGGGGAGGCCGTCGCGGCCATCTCCGAGCACCAGTTCTCTGGACTCCAGTTTGAGCAGGTCTGGGAGTCGGACGACTAACGCTCAGAAGTGCCCTTATGGGGCGCTGAGTAGCCGGTCCTCGCGGCGGGATCGCACCACGACCCGAGCCGAGAAGATCAACGCGATTGCAGCCGCGATGACCAGCACAAGATCGGCGATGACTAGGAGTGGACTGCCAAGGATCAAGACCGCGGGGAGCAAGATGAGCCCGGTCGCGAGAGCACAGGCGTTCGCGACCACGCGCAGGCGGCGCTCCCGGGGCGTCAGGTTCCTCACGGCAGGAAGTATCCACGTCCCTCCGCACAGATGTGCCGTTAGAGGGCTGGACTGATCCGGCACTTGGTGCACCTTCGTGGTCGACGCATCGGCGCTGTGAGTCGAGCATCCAGCCTCGCGGAGATTTGTGTGGACTGCCCCAATAGAGGCGGTTGCGGCTGGCGCCTATCGGGCTGCAGCGCCCGGGGCAGCGACCTAGGGCAGCTGGCCGATCCGGGTTGCCCTGAATGGGGCCGCGACCAGTTCCACAACAGGCGCGTAGACACCTGCAGCGCTGGCCGCTTCGACGGCGTCAGCCTGCTGCTCGGCGGATTCCCACTCCGCGATTTCGACAAGTCCGTCGGGGCTGTCCAGCGCCTCGTAGACGGTGCTGCCTAGGTAGCCGGGAGTCGTGGGCACGTGAGTCGCGGAGATCTCTTCGAGCAGGCTCTTGAGTTCGGCTCGGCCACCGGGTCTGGCTTGAAACTCGATTACAACCTTGATCGCCACGGGTCCTCCATGTGATGTCGGGACACGATTTCCGCAGCCTGAAGTAGCTTCGCGAAGGCTACATCTCGCAGGGCTTCCGCTGGGGGTTGCCGTCGAGATCGAAGTGGTCGTCAAGATTCGCGAGTAGGCAGCGCACCGAAGTGCCGATATGGCGCGCCCATCCGGCACGATGACCGCCGTGGATGACGAGGTGCTCGGGGCGTCGAGGAGCTTGATCGAGAACAACTGGTCCTGGCCCGTCCACGGCCTCAGACACCCGTCCGAGGGCGGCACCTCCGGCTGGTACGTGTGGACCGGCGACCTGAGCGACGCCGATGACTTCTTCCAGCCGTGGCACACCTCGCACCTGGTCGCCAGGTGTCCAGAGGTCGCCCACTTGCTGGCCCTGCCTCCGGGGTCGCGGTTCCTTGTCGCGCCTGGTCACGAAGACGTGTGGGAGGACCTGACCCTTCTCGACCCACGCACATAGGTGCCGTTCTGGGGCTCCCGAGTTGTGTTGCTAGTTCAAGTCAAGAGAGCGCGCCTCCGGCGCGCTCGGCCCCCGTGGCCCGACAGCCCCATAACGGCACTTATGGTGCACTCACGAGCCCTCTAAGGGCATCAATCCCAAGGCCAGCGAGTAGGAAGACGATCACAGTCATTGCAACGATGGCCAGGGCTGCGGTGCGGAACCTGCGGCGGGGTGGCTCGAAGCTGGACCCTGGCTCCACACCCTCGTCGACAAGCCAGTCCTCGATCCGCTTCTGGATCTCGCCCGCCTGCTGGTTGCCGGTGAGCCTCCCCATCAGTGACCCCCGTATCCCCAATGCCCGATCGTCGTTCCCGTCGTTGTATGGATCTGCAATCCGTTGTCGTGACTGAGCCGCAGCACGGCGCCGACGGGAACAGTCCAGACGGCCACGGGGCCGGTCAACACCAGATAGCCGGGTGTCCCTTCGATCCGCAGAGAAAGGCCCAAGACGAAGACAGACGCGACAAGGCCAAAGCCGACCAGGTTAGGGATCAGGCTGGTCCCACGCGGATCGAACGATCCGACCAGAACGATGACCACCGGCACGAGCAGAGCGGCGACACCGGCAGCCCGATAAGTCCCGGATCCGCGACCAAGGATCACCCTGTCTCGGCGCCTGGCCACCCGCACATACTGCCGGATCGGATCAGCGCCAGAACGGCACTTATGGGGCTGGGTGACCCAAGAAGTCTGTCTGCGGGAACCCGATCCTGCGCATCCGATCCGCCGAGAAGACCACCAGGACCTCATCGCCCGGGACGAAGACCCGGTCGACGTCAGACCACTGCGGGATACCCGCCACCATCCATACCGGCCCGGCGTCGAAGTCCAGCCGCAACGCGCCGGGTACGCGATACGTCCGGGGCTCTGATAAGCGAACCCCGTCACCCTGTCGGATGCCCGGCCCGACCTCGATCTGCTCCCAGAGCGTGTCGGTTCTGCGCACCGTCGACCCGGCTCGTTCACGCCAGAACGGGTGACTGCTGACCGTCCACCCTTCCGGGCCTTCGGGTCCGAGCAGCAAGTGCTGCGAGATCGGGTCCTCGAACACCTCCACGCCATACGGGAAGAACCTGTCGGTCCAGATGACGCTCGCCGGACCTTGGTCGGTCACCAGCTCGACGCCCATGACCGCGTGATGCCAATCCCCGAAGTCCCACTCCCGGGGCTCGTCGCTGAAGTTGTGGATGTCGCAGTACGTGACGCCGAGGACTCGCCTGCCCGCCAGCGCGGCGGTCTGCTGCTCGTACCGAGCCACGTCGTCCCCGGGCTGAACGGTCTGCGACACGGATAGATGATCTCTCAGAGGGGCGCACCTAATGCCGGTTCTTGTGCTCTCAGGCTGGGCAGAGCAAGGGTCGTATTAGTGATGGACGAGGTTGGACAGGGTGGTCGGGCCGCCTTGGGACCAGGGTTGGATGTGGTGGGCGTCGGTCCACGATGGGGGCCGGTCGCAGCCGGGGAACGCGCAGCCTTGGTCGCGGTGGGTCAGCGCGGTGCGGATCCCGGCCGGCACGGTCCGGCAGCGGCGGCCGATGTCCAGGACTTGGGAGGCCGAGCCGAGCACGATCGGGATGATCTGGGCGTCACAGGCCATCCGGCGCACGGTGCCGGCGTCGATGACGGCGCCGTCTTGGCCCAGCCCGGGCAGCCCGGCGGTCAGCTCGGCCAGGGTGAGGGTGACGGCCAGGGTGGGTCGGCCCTGCCCGGTACCGGCTCGGGGTGGGCGGTCGCGGCCCGCAGCAAGTCGGCCAGGGTGTCGTGGCGGCGCTGCCCGGCGGTGCGCTGATCGGGGCCGGTGTGGGTGCTGGGTCGGGGGGCGCAGCCGGCGTCGATCAGGGCCCGTAGCTGCGTACCGAGGGCCGGGTCGAGCCAGAACGCCCCGTCGACCGACCCGTCGGTCCGCAGGTCCAGGAAGTAGCCGGGGTCGGGCCGGTCGCCGTCGTGGGGTTGGGGGCCGTCGGGGTCCAGCGCGGTGTGCAGGCGCTGGGCAGGCGGGTCAGCCGGGTCGGGGTGAACCGGCCGGCCTCGGCCACCAAGGTCGCCTCGGCGGCGTGCCGGGTCGCCTCGTCCACGGCGGCGGGGAGGGTGTCGACGGCGGCGGTGATCACCTGCGCGTGCTCGACGGTGATCGCCGCCTCCGCCAGGGCTCGGGCGGTGCGCGGGTGGGTGGTCAGGGCCTGGGCCAGGTTGGCCTGGCGGCGGGCCGGGCCGCGGTTCAGGTTCAGCCGGGCGGTCAGCCACGCCGCGGTGCTCGGGGCGCCGGCGTCGGGGCCAGCCCCCGGGCGTGGATCTCGGTCAGCCGGCGCAGCGCCTGCGCGCTGATCGCGGTGGCCAGTTTGTACAGGTTCTCGGTGTCAGCGATCAGGTCCGAGTCCAAGACGGCGACCAGTGGCTGGTCGGTGAGTGCGCGCACAGCGGCGTGCACCTGGGGGCTGATCGGCATGACCAAGATCTTACCCGGCCGCACCGACGACGAACCGGCGAAAGTCCTTTATCCACAACAACTTTCGCGTTCGGTGGGCCTGTCCACAATCACCGGCACGCACCCCTTTGCCAGCCGGTCGAAAGCGTCAAGTGCAGGCCCAGCAGCCGACACAATGCCACCCGTCGCCCGCCTCGTGGGAGCCTGTGCGCATGCAGGTGAACCGCACGGCATCCACCCGGGCGGGCTCGTCGTGACCGCGGTGCGGCTGGCGTACTCCGCCGACGGTCCCGCCGACGCACCCGTCGTCGTCATGGGCGGCTCGCTCGGCAGCACCCGGGCTATGTGGGGGCCGCAGGTCGACGCGCTCGCGCCCAGCTTCCGCGTGGTTCGCTACGACGCGAGGGGGCACGGCGAGTCCCCGGTGCCACCCGGTCCGTACGAGATCGACGACCTCGTCGACGACCTGGTCGCCTTGCTCGACGACCTCGGGGTGGAGCGGGCGAACCTCGTCGGACTCTCGATCGGCGGGATGACGGCCCTGCTCGCCGCGGCCAGGCATCCCGACCGCGTCGACCGGGTCGCGGTGATGTGCACGTCCGCCCAGCTCGGGCCGCCGTCGGCCTGGGCCGAGCGGGCAGCCGCCGTGCGCGCCGGCGGGACGGAAGCCATCGCGGCGACCGTCGCCGAACGATGGTTCACGCCGGCGCACCGTGCCGCCGACCCCGGGGTGCTGGAGTGGGCGCGCGCGATGATCGCCTCGACCCCCGACGAGGGGTACGTCGCCTGTTGCGGCGCGATCGAACGGATGGACCTGCGCGACGACCTGCCCCGGATCGCCGCACCGCTGCTGGCCATCGCCGGCCGCGACGACCCCGCCACCCCGCTCCCGCACCTGGAGCTGATCGCGGCCGCGGTCCCGGACGCGCGGCTGGTGGTGGTCGAGGACGCGGCCCACCTGGCCAACGTCGACCAGCCGGACATCGTCAACGCGCTGCTGACCGAGCACCTGTCCGGCCACGTCGGACCGCGATGACCGACGACACTGGCCACTCCGGCTGCCGCTGACTGCTGCTGGCTGCTCTGTCTACGGAGCCGTGCGGATCGTGACACGCAGCGGGTGACCGGCCCAGTCGAAGGTGCGGGTGGCGGCTTCGGCCATCCCGCGCACCGTCGACGTGCCTTCGCTGCGGCGACGCATCCGGATCAGAGGCAGGCTCATGCGGCAGCCGTCGGGAAGACTCCCCTTCACCTGCCCGCCGATCATGTTGACCAGCTCGCACAGGGCGTCCGCGGTGTCCTCCATGGCGACCTCGCCAGGCGGCGTCCCGAGCATCGCTCCGGCGAACGCCGGCGCGGACGCGCCCAGGACGTCCAGCGCGACCTCACCCTCCCAGGCGCCGGTGATCCGGACCCAGGCCTCCAGCCAGGTGTCGACCTCGTCGACCGAGTCGACCCCGGGGCCGGGCTCGATCTGCCCGGCGAAACTGGACAGCACGTCCTCGACGCTCTGCTTCAGATCGGCCGCGAGCACCATGCTGCTGGTCATGCCGTCACCTCTGCGGAGATCAGGCCCAGCCACTGCAGCTTCTCGGCGATCGCGTCGGGCGTGAAGGGCTTCATGATGTAGTCGTGCGCTCCGGCCGCCAGAGCGCGGACGACCTGGGCGTGCTCGCTCTCGGTGGTCACCATGACCAGCGTGACGTCCCGCCAGTCGTCCCGCGCGCGGACGCGCCGGACGAACTCCAGGCCGTCAAGCACCGGCATGTTCCAGTCGATGAGCGCGACGTCGGGCAGCCGGTCCGCGGCTTCCATGAGGTCGAGCGCGGCCTGCCCGTCGGCCGCCTCGACGACGTCGAAGCCCCGCTCGGCGACGATGCGGCGCACGATCGACCGCATGGTCCTGGAATCGTCGATCACCAGCGCCAGCTTCTGCGTTCCGTTCATGGGAGTGCTCACCTCTGCCCGATCTCGGTCAGTGCAACCTGCACCGTGGAGTGGTTCTGAACCCTCGTCTGCGGCGGCTCTCCGATCCGGTTGACAGTCGTGCGGCCGTACGTGGTCCTGAGCCAGCCCTCGGACAGGCCGAGCGTGGTCTCGGCTGCACCCAGGAGCAGGACCCCACCAGGGGCGAGGACCTTGCGCACCCGCTCGAGCACCCGCTGCCGGGTCGGCACATCGAAGTAGATGAGCACGTTGCGCATCAGGACGACGTCGGCCCGGGCGACCGGCGGCGGGTCCTCGACCAGGTTGCTGCGGGTGAACGTGATCCGCCGGCGCAGGTCGTCCGACACCCGCCAACCGGTGCCCTCGTGGGTGAAGTGGCGCACGAGGAGCGAGGCCGGCAGACCCCGGTTGATCTCGAGCTGCCGGTACAGGCCCTCCTCGGCGCGCCTGAGCGCGGCGCCGCTGATGTCGGTGGCCGCGACCCGGTACGTCCAGCCGGACCCGACGAGCAGGTCCTCGACCATCATGGCCAGGCTGTACGGCTCCTGCCCGGTGGAGCACGCGGCGGACCAGAAAGTCAGGGACCTGGTGTCGTTGCGGAGTCTCATGAGCTGCGGCAGCACGTCACGGGCGATGACCTGGAACGGCTCACCGTCGCGCAACCACGACGTCTCGTTGGTGCTCAGTGCATCGAGCGAGTCGTCGACGACCGGCCCGCCGGGGACCCCGCGCAGGTGCTGGACCAGCGTGGCCACGTCGGACATCCCGTGCGCCCGCGCCACCGGGAGCAGCCGGCTGTCGACGAGGTACGCCTTGTCCGGCTCCAGCGCTATCCCGGTCCGGCGGTGCAGCAGCTCGCGGACGTAGTCGAAGTCGCCGGTGGAGACGCTCATGCCGCCTCCCTGGCCAGCCGGCGCGCCAGCGCCTCCGGCGTCAGCACGGCGTCGGCGAGACCAGCCCGCACCACCGCACCGGGCATCCCCCACACGATCGAGGACTTCTCGTCCTGCGCCAGCACCGCGCCGCCCGCGTCGTGGACCGCCTGGCACCCGAGCAGCCCGTCCGTCCCCATGCCGGTCAGGATCACCGCGAGCGTGCGCTCACCGAAGACACGGGCCGCCGACCTGAGCAGGACGCTCGCGGAAGGGCGGCTGTTCTCCTCCCGCGGCGACTGGTGCGTCTTCAGCATCACTCCGCGGAGGGTCTTGACCACCTCCATGTGCTGGTCGCCGGGGGCCAGGTAGACGTGGCCCGGCTCGAGCGGCTGCCCGTCGCGGCCCTCGCAGACGTGCGTGGGCACCGTGCGGTCGAGGCGGGCGGCGAACATGGCGGTGAACATCGGCGGCATGTGCTGGGCGATGAGAACCGGCACCCGACTGGTCGCGGGGAGCGCGGACAGCACGGTCACCAGGACGTCCGGTCCGCCGGTCGAGGTCCCGATGACGATCACGTCCGGCGCGGGGGCCCGACCCGACCGGAGCGGCGTCGCCCGGGCCGGCGGACGGACCGGGACCTGCTGGGGCGCCTTCGCCGGCACGCCGCTCGCGTTACGCGAGCAGAGCACCCTGATCTTGGGGACCAGCTCCGCGTTCACCGCCCGCAGGGCGACCTCGGGGCCGTCCATCCTGGTCGGCTTGAGCACGTAGTCGCTGGCACCGGCGAGCAGCGCGTCCACCGTCACCTTGGCACCGCGCTCGGTGAGCGAGCTGAACATGATGATCGGCAGCCGCGGATGGCTGACGTGCAACGCGTGCACGACGTCGAGGCCGGACATCCGCGGCATCTCGATGTCGAGCACCACGACATCGGGATCCAGACGCAGCACCTCCCGCAACGCCTCGATCCCGTCCTGAGCCTCACCGACCACGTGGATGCCCGGATCCATCGTCAGGGCCGCCGTGACCAGCTGTCGCACGACCCGCGAGTCGTCGACGACCAGGGCCCTGACGATGGACATGGTGAGATCTCCCGGCCCGATCAGTAGCGGAACTGGCCGACGAGCTGGCGCAGGTCGTCGGACATCCGCGCGATCTCGGTCACCGATCGCTCGGTCTCCGTCACGCTGACCGCCGTCGTCTCCGCTGCCTGCGCGACGCTGGCGATGTTGGCCGCGATCTCGTCGCTGCCCGTCGCCGCCTGGCCGACGCCCTGGGTGATCCCGTTGGTGACCGAGCTCTGCTGCTCGACGGAGGCCGCGATGGTGGTCTGGAAGTCGTTGATCTGCCCGATCACCAAGCGGATGTCGCCGATGGCGCTGACCGCCTGGTTGGTGTCGAGCTGGATCTCGCCGATGCGCTGGGAGATCTCCCGCGTCGCACGTGCGGTCTCCTGGGCCAGCTCCTTGACCTCGGCCGCCACCACGGCGAACCCGCGACCGGCCTCGCCGGCACGAGCCGCCTCGATCGTCGCGTTCAGCGCCAGCAGGTTCGTCTGCTCGGCAATCCCGCTGATGAGGTCGACGATCTCACCGATCGCCGTCGACGAGGTTCCGAGCTTCTCGACAGTGCTGTTCGCAGAGTCGGCGACGGTCACGGCGTTCTCCGCAACCACGGCGGCCTGGTGCGAGTTCCGGGCGATCTCGCCGATGGACGAGCCCATCTCGTCGGTCGAGGTGGCCACGTTCCGGACGCTCTGCGAGATCTGCTCGGCCGCGCTGGCGACGATCCCGGCCTGCGTGCTGGTCTCCTCGGCGGTGATCGCGATCTGGCGGTTCACCTCGCTCAGCTGGGTCGAGGCGACGGCCAGCTGGTCGGCGCTGCCTGCGATCGTGGTCACCACCCCGCCGATCGCGTCGAGGGCCTTGTTCAGCGAGCGGGCCATGTCGGCCACCTCGTCCGTCGAGCTGACGTTGAGGCGCGCGGTCAGGTCGCCGTCGGCGACCTTGTCCAGCGCCGCCAACGCCTGCCGGACCGGGCCGGTGATCGAGCGGGTCACCCAGATCGCGATGAGGACCAGCAGGACCACGGCGACGAGACCCGCCAGCAGGAGCAGGATCGAGGCCGTCCGCTGGGTGTTCTCCGCGTCCTTCTGGGTCGCGGCGATGTGGTCCTCGCTGAGCTTGGTCAGCTGGTCGATTCTCGAGTTCAGGCTGTCGAACGTGGCCAGGTGCGCAGCGAACAGCTTCTGTGCGGCTGCCTGGTCCTTCTCGGCGGCGGTCATGACCGCGCGCGCAGTCGACGCGGCCAGCTGCGCGTCCTGCTGCGCTGCCTCGACCAGCTTCACGGTGTTCGCGTCGGTCGAGGTCTGGTGGCTGCCGCCGAGGTTGTCGACGAGTTCGGTGGCGTTGGAGTCCAGCTCGATGGCCACGGCCTGGATCTGGTCAGGGGCCGTGCGCAGGATGAGCTCGACCTGCGCCAGCAGGCTGTCGTGCGCGGTGTCGGCCGACTGGATGGCGCTGAGCTGGGCACTCGCGCTGGCGATGTCGTTGGACGCCTGGGTCAGCCGCCCGTCGGACCAGCGACCGACACCGGCGACCGTGACCACGATCCCGACGCCGACCCCCGCCAGGACCAGAAGCTTGCGCCCGATGGTCATTCTCATGACAGATCTCCTTGAGGGGATGGGTGTTCCTTGGAATCGCGCGGTGCGATGTCGAGTGCGGCTTCGATGTCGAGCGAGAGCAGCAGCCGGTGCTGGAGCTTGTAGGCGCCGTGCACGAGGGCCCGGGCCGCTCCGGTGAGGGTGTCCGGGGGCGGTTCGAACTGGTCGTCCTGCGTGCGGACGACCTCGCCGATGTGGTCGACCACCAGGCAGACCTGTCCCTGCTCGGTGCGCAGGATCACGCTCGCCATGGGTGCGTCGGCCGGCCGGGGCGGGCGCCCCATCCGGGCCCGCAGGTCAACCGCGAGCAGGACCTGTCCGCGGAGGTTGACCAGGCCGGCGACAGCAGGCGGCGCGAGCGGGACGGCCGTGACCGTCACCTCCCCCAGGACTTCCTGCACCGCGCCGACATCGACGCCTAGCAGGACGTCCTCCAGCGCGAACGTCACCAGGTCGGTGCTCATCAGGCCACCTCGACCTGCGTGTCGTCGACGAGCGTCCCGGCCGGACCGGCGGCGTCGAAGACGGTCGGGTCGGCGGCGAGCAGCGCCCGGTCGACGTCGAGCACCTCGGTGACCCGCCCCGCGATCAGGAGCGCGCCGCTGATCCTTGCGTCGTCGGAGTCCAGCTCGACCGACTCGCTTCCGGCGACGATGTCGACGATCTCGTCCACGGCGAACGCGACCATGCGCTCCCCGACCCGGTACACCACCGCGGGCACCGAACGCACCAGCGTCGTGGGCGCCGACTCCCCGTCGCTCCCCCGCCGCTCCAGGTAGCGCGCCAGCCGGAGCAGCGGGATCACTGCTCCCCGGTACTGCACGACGTCGCGGGTCCCGATCTGCTCGACCGCGGACGGGACGAAGTCCTCCAGGCGGGAGACCCGGTCCATGGGAAGGGCGATCCGTCGCCCGCCGCTGACCGACGCCACGATGCAGCGCCGCTGGTCGGTGGCGAGCTCGTCACCGGCCCGCGTCGTGACCAGAGTCCGGGCCTCGGCGGACTCGAACGCGCTCGCCGAGGAGGCCCGCCGTGCGATGGCGTGCAGGTCCAGCACCAGGGACACGCGTCCGTCGGCGAGGATGGCCGCACCGACGTACGTGTCGAGCTGGCCGACTCTCGCGTCGAGCGGCTCGACGAGGATCTCCTCGGTGTCCAGCACTGCGTCGACCAGCAGGCCGAGCGTGCGGTCGCGGACCTGGAGCACCGCGATGGTGCCTCCCGGCCGGCCCCCGCTCACGGTCAGGCCCAGCGCCGCTGCGAGATCCACCACCGGGAGCAGCTGCTCACGGAGGCGGAAGACCGGGGCGCCGGAGATGTGCTCGACCACCCGGTCGACACCGTCGACGCGGACGAGCTCGAGCAGGTCGGCCTGCGGAAGGGCGAAGCGGTGCTCGGCCACGGCGACCGTCAGCGAGGCCGTCACGGCCACCGTGACCGGGAGCAGCAGCCGGATGGTCGTGCCGACCCCCTGGTCGCTGGTCAGCTGGACGCTGCCGCGGACCGCATCGACCACGCTCTTGACCACGTCCATCCCGACGCCGCGCCCGGACACGTGGCTGACCTCGGAAGCCGTCGAGAACCCGGGCCGGAACACGAGCTGGATCAGGTCGCGGTCCTCGAGGTTCGCCGCTTCGTCGGCTGTCAACAGCCCGGTCGCCAGCCCGCGCTCGACGACCCGCGACGTGTCGATGCCGCGCCCGTCGTCGCTCACCTCGATCACGAGCGAACCGCCCTGCCGGTAGGCGCGCAGGCTCAGCCGCCCGGACGCCGGCTTACCGGCCGCGCGACGCTCGTCCGGGAGCTCGATGCCGTGGTCCGCGGCGTTGCGGACCAGGTGGGTCAGCGGGTCCCGGAGCGCGTCGATGAGCGTGCGGTCCAGCTCCGTGTCGCCACCGGAGATCTCCAGCTCGATCTCCTTGCCGAGGCTCGCGCTCAGGTCGCGGACCAGCCTCGGCAGCTGCTGCCACGCGTGGCTCACCGGCTGCAGGCGCGTCTTCATGATCGTGGCCTGGAGCTCGTTGACGACTCCGCGGACCGTCGATGCCACCGCGACCAGCTCGGGGTCGAGGTGCTCGCCGGCCAACCGGCCCAGGCGGTTGCGCGACAGGACCAGCTCGCCGACCTGACGGACGAGCGCGTCCAGCACGTCGACGCTCACCCGGACGGTCTCCTCCGCCGCCCGCGGTACACCGGCGACGTCCGCATCGCCCGAGCCGCTGATGGCGCTGTCGGTGGTTTCGGCGCTGTCGGTGGTGTCGGCGGTGTCGGTGCTCTCGGTGCCGGTTGCCGCTGTCTGCCCGGCGGGGACGGATGTCGTGCTCAGGTACCGGTCGATGTCGTCGACGACCGCGGCGACCGCCTCCGCCTCGACGTCGTCGCTGCCAGTCACGTCGATCGAGGCGAGCAGCCGCCGCAGGACGTCCACCACGCGCAGCAGGAGGTCGATCGAGTCGCTTCCGGTCGTGATCTCGCCGTCCCGCCACCTGCTGAGCAGGTTCTCGCCGGCGTGGGCCAGAGTCTCGAGGCGGGAGAAGCCGAGGAACCCGCACGTCCCTTTCACCGTGTGCACGGTGCGGAAGATGCTCGACACGAGGTCGCGGGAGGTCGGGTCCTGCTCGAGCGCGACGAGGTCCAGCTCCAGCTGTCCGAGGTTCTCGTGCGTCTCCGCGACGAACTCGCGGACGATCGCGTCAGCCTCGTGCATGACCCCTCCCTCAGTACCTCAGGCCCCGAACCCCCTTTCATCCGAACGGACCATCGGCCCACACCGAAATCCCCTTGAGCGGCTTTGATCAACTGATTTGGCCGCGCTCCCAACAGGCCGGTCCGACCGCGTCCGGTGCGCCCCGTGTCGACTCCGCGCCCGCCCGTTCGTCGTGGTGGCAAGGACCGAACTACGACCGGGAGGCGCTCGACATGTCCACTCAACCCAGCCAGACCACGACGTACCCCGCCGACGCCGGCGCGACGCCGTACCTGCTGACCGTGCGCGGAAAGCCCGTCAGCACATCGGCGGACGGCGCGCGTGAGACGCACAACGCGACGGCCGGTGCGCCGCAGAGCGTCGCCGGGGCTCGCTCGCTCGGCGACCTGAGCCACAACGTGTACGTCGGCCTCGGCGACAACGCCGGGGAGATCCTGTTCATCGACGTCTGGAACAGCCTGTCCGGACTCGGCCTGTTCTTCGGCGACCCGCAGGTGCAGGAAGCGGCCGGCCACCTGTTCGCCGAGCGGCGGCCGGACGTCTGGGCGCCGACCGAGGGGTACGGCACGTTCCACCTGCAGGTGCCGTCGGGCTCCGCGGTCAAGGCCGTAGGCATCCTGCGGTCCCCGCTGACAGCGCCGGACAAGGCGGCGGCCGCCTTCAGCGCCTACTCGGCGGCGACCGTGAACGTGGCGCGGACCCATGGGCTCGCCTCGCACAGCACCTGGCTGCGGGTCCCGGACCCGGGGTCGGACGGAGCCCCCGAGATCCTCGGCGTGGACACCTGGACCGACGTGGCCCGGATGAACGCCTTCTACGACCTGGGCCTGGGGTACGAGCACCTCGGCCCGGTCCTGTCGGACGCCGCCCAGACGTCGATCTGGCAGTCCGCCCCCGGCGTCTGGATCGAGTGGTAGCCCCGGGCCGGCCCGGGCCGCGGCGGCGGCCGTCTCGGCAGCCGCTATCAAGGCCTTGAGCCGAACGGTCGATTGGGTGTGTGTGCCTGGCGACGTGGGGGTCGAGACACGGGTACTGCGGCCGGCCGCAGTGCTCGATCACCGCGCGGCCGCCCGACTGCTGGCCGAGCTCGAGCGGCTGGACGTCTCCCTGGGCGGGCTGTGGGCCGCCAGCGCATCCCTGTGGCAGCGCTACGACCAGCCCTGGAACGGACCCGGCGGCGCTCGGGGGACGTCCAAGCTCATCGGCTCGATCGGGGTCATGTACGACGCGCCCGCGCGGCAGCAGATCACTCTCTACCGGGTCACCCTCACCGAGGCCGGGCAGGCGCTCGGGTTCACGGTGGACAAGATCTGCGACGACGCCCTGTCCTGGGTCGGGATGACCCTGGCGCAGTGCCCCCGGGCCGAGCTGGCCACCGCCCCGGCAGCCGACCCGTTCCGGCGGCGCTGACCCTGCGACCTGCAGCCGTCCGGACCCTCGCGCCGGATGGCAACGTCCCGAGCCGGTCCTGCGTGTATGAAGGTGACTGCTCGAGAGGACCGCAGTGACCGACCAGGAGTTCGACGCCTACGTGCTGGCCAGCGGCCCACGTCTGAAGCGGCTGGCCTTCCTGCTGACCGGTGACCTGGACGCGGCCGAGGACCTCCTGCAGACCGCCTACGCCAAGGCGCTCCCGCGCTGGAGCCGGATCCGGGCCTACGACGAGCCGGACGCCTACATGTGGCGCGTCATGGCCAACACCCGCACGTCCGCATGGCGACGGGTGCGCGGCCGCGAGGTCCTCACCGCCGCGCCGCCCGAGCAGGCGGGCACAGACCCCGGCGTCGCGCGCGCCGACGACGCCGAGGACCTGCGCCGGGCCCTGCTCGAGCTGCCGGCCAAGCAGCGGGCCGCTGTGGTCCTGCGGCACTACTGCGACCTGAGCGAGGCCGAGACCGCAGCGCTGCTGGGGATCTCGGTCGGCACCGTCAAGAGCCACACCAGTCGCGGTCTGGCCCGGCTCCGGGAGATCGTCGAGCCGGCCAGGCCGGTCGGAGAGGACCGCAGGTGATCACCGACGACGAGCTGCACGAGGCGCTCTCCCACCTGGCCGGGCGGGCCGACGCCGACCCGCGGCCGGACCGGCTCGACCGCGTGCACCGAAGGGCCCGCCGCACCCGCCGCACCCGGGCGCTGGCCGCGAGCCTCGCCGCGGTGGTCGTGGTCGGTGGCGCAGCGGCGGTCATCGCGCGCTCCGCCGACACCGCCGCCCCGCTCGTCCCCGGTACGCATCCACCGGTGGTCAGCTCTGCGCCGTCGACCACCGTCCCGACGACCACGCTGACCACGACGCCGACGTCGCGACCGACGACCACGCCGACGGCCGCCACCCTGGTCCCGGCGGACTCGCTGACGCCGTCGGCCGGTGGCTGCCAGACCACGCCCGGGACCGTGGTCACGGTCTACGCGAACCCGGACGTGCCGACCCCGCGCTGCGTCCTGGTGCGGCCCGACCAGCGCCTGCGGGTGGTCAACAGCTCGGCGCTGCACGGCAGCCCGCCCAAGACCATCACAGTCGGATGGGCCAACTACCCGCCGCGGGTGCTCAGGGCCGGCCAGTCCACGACGTACGACAAGCCGTTCGGCGAGTACCTCGCGGTGGGTGTGCACAACCTGCGGCTGCCCCCGCTGTACGCCGGCAGCTTCGGAGCCGTCTGGCTCCAGTAGCCGTGCCGGTCAGTGCAGCGACAGCTTCAGCACGATCATCACCAAGCCGAAGCCCAGTGAGATCGCCACCGTGACCACCAGCCGGTAGCCGCGCACGCCGCTGCGCCAGCCCGCGGTGGCCCCGGAGATCCCGAGCAGGACAGTGGTGGCGATCAGGGCGATCAGGACCGCGGTGGTCACGCCGGCGCCGAGCAGCGAGGCCACGAGCAAGGTCAGCAGCGGCAGGTAGGAGGCGCTCACCATCGGCCAGCCCTGCCGGGCGACCGCGACCAGCTCACCCTGCCGCAGGGGGCGCTTGCGGACGACTCGCGCCGCGAGCGCGTGGGCGTAGCTCTCCGCCGCCCAGTACACGAGCACGGTGACCAGCAGGGCCGCGGCCACGTTGGCCAGCGACTCGAAGCCGGCCGCAGTCGCCAGGGTGGCCCCGGCGACCACCAGGCCGTAGATCCCGGACGCGATGCCGCGCGTGCTGACGTCCTGCTCCTCCACCGCGTCCACCACCTCCGGCCGGTCGGGCCATTCTGGCCGACACCGGGCCGGCCGCCCGTCGGTTATCCACACTGGAACGTGAACAAAGGCTGACGTCTGGTCCCGGCCCGTGGCCACTGTCGGACCCGGCGGTTAGCCTCGCCGGAAGCCACGCCCTGGGGGCATCCGACGGCACCCGGGGGCGTGGCCGACCGTTCGGGGGGAGACCTACCGAGGAGGCCCGCTCCATGACCGCGACGCACGGGGAACCCAGCTCGCTGATCGAGCGGTACGACCAGGTCCGGGCGCACACCGAGCGGCTGGCCGCGCCGCTGTCGCCGGAGGACCAGACCGTCCAGTCGATGCCGGACACCTCCCCCACGAAGTGGCACCGCGCGCACGTCACCTGGTTCTTCGAGACGTTCGTGCTCGCCGACCACGAGACCGGGTTCCAGCCGTTCCAGGACGTCGTACTGGTTCCTGTTCAACAGCTACTACGAGACGGTCGGCCCGCGGTACTCGCGGCCGGACCGCGGGCTGATCAGCCGGCCCGGCGCGAACGAGGTCGCCGACTACCGCGGGAACGTCGACGACCGGGTGCGCGACCTGGTGACCTCGATCGACGGCGGCACGCTGGACAAGCTCGCCCCGGTCATCGAGCTCGGCTTCCACCACGAGCAGCAGCACCAGGAGCTGCTGCTGATGGACATCAAGCACGTGCTGTCGCGCAACCCGATGCACCCGGCGTACTCCGGGCGGCCGTCCGACGTCACCGAGCCCGACGAGCTGGGCTGGGTCGACGTCGGGGGCGGCCTGGTCGAGGTCGGCCACACCGGGGACGGCTTCCGCTTCGACAACGAGGAGCCGCAGCACCGGGTGTGGCTCGAGCCGTTCCGGCTCGCCGACCGGCTCGTCACCAACGGCGAGTGGCTGGAGTTCATGGCCGACGGCGGCTACCGGCGGCACGAGCTCTGGCTGTCCGACGGCTGGGGACAGGTGAACGGGCACGGCTGGCGCGCCCCGCTGTACTGGACCGAGCTGGACGGCATCTGGTTCGAGCACACGCTGAGCGGCACCTGGCCGGTCAACCCCGGGCTCCCGGTGAGCCACGTCAGCTTCTACGAGGCCGACGCCTACGCGGCCTGGGCCGGCAAGCGGCTGCCGACCGAGTCCGAGTGGGAGCACGCCGTGGTCGCCGACGGGCAGCCGGTCGCCGGCAACCTCGCCGACTCCGACACGTTCCACCCGCGCGCGGCCGGCCCGCGCACCGGCGCGCTGCGCCAGGTCTACGGCGACTGCTGGGAGTGGACGGCGTCCGCGTACCACCCGTACCCCGGGTACCACCCGCCGGCCGGCGCGATCGGTGAGTACAACGGCAAGTTCATGTCCAACCAGATGGTGCTGCGCGGCGGCTGCGCGCTGACCCCGCCCGAGCACGCACGAGCGACCTACCGGAACTTCTTCCCGCACGCTGCCCGCTGGGCGTTGAGCGGCGTCCGGCTGGCCGACGGCGGCGCCCCCGCGGGGTCCGCGCGATGAGCACGGTCAAGGAGCCCGTCGTCCAGGTCCTCCTCGACCGCGACTGGGCCACGGGCAGCCTGGTCGACGACGTGCGGCGCGGGCTCGGTGCGCATCCGCGCAGCCTCCCGCCCAAGTGGCTGTACGACGACCGGGGCTCCGAGCTGTTCGACGCGATCACCCGGCTGCCGGAGTACTACCCGACCGAACGCGAGCGGGAGATCCTGCGCGCCCGTGCGCCCGAGATCGCCCGACGGTCCGGGGCGACCACGGTGATCGAGCTCGGCAGCGGCACCTCCGACAAGACGCGCAGCCTGCTCGACGCGTTCACCGCGACCGGCCAGCTCGACCGGTTCGTCCCGGTCGACGTGTCCGAGCTGACCCTGCGCCATGCGGCCGAGCAGCTCTCGCTCGCGTACCCCGGCGTCCAGGTCGAGGCTGTCGTCGGCGACTTCACGCTGCACCTGGGTCAGCTGCCGCGCGGCGGCCGGCGCATGGTCGCGTTCCTCGGCGGCACGATCGGCAACCTGTACGTCGAGGAGCGCGCCGCGTTCCTGGGCGCGCTCGCCGACACGCTCGTCCCCGGCGACTCGCTGCTGCTCGGGACGGACCTGGTGAAGTCGGCCGACCGCCTGATCGCCGCGTACGACGACCCCGGTGGTGTCACTGCCGAGTTCGTCGGCAACTGCCTCGCGGTGCTCAACCGCGAGCTCGACGCCGACTTCGACGTCGACGCGTTCGCCTACGTGCCGTTCTGGGACCCGCGCCTGGAACGGATGGACCTGCGCCTGCGCTCGGAGATGCCGCAGCGCGTGCGCATCCCCGGAGCCGGGCTCGAGCTCGACCTGTGCTCCGGCGAGGAGATCCGGGTCGAGATCTCGACGAAGTTCCGGCCGGACGGGATCCGCGCGGAGCTGACCGCGGCGGGCTTCTCCGTGACACAGACCTGGACCGACGACGCGGGCGACTTCGCGCTCACCCTGGCGCACCGGGTCGCCTAGGCAACCCCCGATCCCGGAGGAGCTGGAGGACGATCAGGACGCTGCTGACGAGCAGCGCCGGGACGTACACCGTCACGATCACCCAGTTCAGGCCGAGCACGTGCGTGAACACGTCATCGCGCATCGACTGGACGATCGCGTTCACCGTGTCGACGGTGCCGACGACGATCACCAGCCACACCAGCGGGATCGCCGCGCGCAGGTGCGACCGGAGCGCGACCAGCGCGACGAGCGCGGCCACGGCGGTGAGCATGTCGCCGTACCCGATCATCTTCCGGAAGTCCTCGGGGACCCCGGGCCCGACCGAACCGGGCGCCAGGATCGTGCCGCCGGCGATCCGAAAGACGTGCACCCACAGCAGCGGTTGCAGGGCGACCAGCAGCGGAAGCCTGGACAGCCGTGGCACGACGTACCAGACCGCGGCCAGTGCGTAGGCGAGCAGGCTCAGCGAGAACTGGATGCCGAAGAGCACGATCGGAGTCACGGACGGTCCTCCTCACCGGCGGGAGGCGCGTTGCGCCACACCCCCGGTCAGGACCGTAGCCGAGTCGGTAGCATCATGCAACGGACGCGGATCAGTCGCCCGCGATGAGCCCCCAACAGGCGAGCGCGCTGTTGACGCTCGTCCAGTAGCCGTACTGCTGGTAGTAGAAGACCGCCCAGTGGGCCTGCATGTCCGGCACGTGCGGTGAGGTGGGCAGGGCCCCGTTGATCGGCGGGTCCGAGGCGTTGCGGACGACCAGCCAGCGAGGTGCGGAGCTGCCGATCTCCTTGGCCACGAGTCCCAGCACCGCGTCGCCCATCTCGACACCGCACCCTTCGGTGCCGAGGCCGTTGGTGCTGGTGCCGAACTCGAAGTAGTCGGTGGTCAGGATCGGACGGTAGGCGGGGAAGTCGATCCCGTCGCACAGCAGCCGCGGGGCATTGGCGAAGCCCGGGAGCAGCGCGCCGAAGGGGTAGTGGGTCGTGGGCGGACCGAAGTCCGGCTCGTGCAGCCGGGCCGTGACCACGTCGAGGAGGCCGCTCGCCGAGGCCAGGTGCGTGGTCGGGATGGCGCCCTTGCTCTTGTACTTCTTCGCGTTGAACGGCTCGTTGCGGAACTCGTCGGCCAGCCGGAACTTCGCGGCCCTGGTGATGACCACGTCGCCGAGCTCCGCGTCGACGAACGTGCCCCCCGCGGTCCCGGTGGTGATCATCAGCTTCGGTCGGGCCTCGGTGATGATCTGCCGGAACAGCTCGGCGACCGGCAGCGTGGCCGTCCCGTCGCCGGTCTTGATCGAGTCCTGGTTGAGGTGCAGCTCGGACTTCATGCACAGGACGGTCTTCGTACCGATGGTGGTCCGGTACCAGCTCGCCAGCCGCCCCGCGGCGCGCGCCGGCGCGCCCTTGCGGATGGTCGGCAGCAAGGTGTCGTAGCTGCGCCGGTAGGGATGCCAGTGCGTCTGCGGGTCCACGCCGGGTGTCAGGACGTTCGCCAGCGCGCGCACCTCCGCGGCCGTCCAGGTGACCACGACGTAGTCCGCCGCCGGCAACGGCGCGACGGGGTCGACACCCGGGTCGTCGGCGGGGGTCGGCGCCAGGCCCGGCGGCCAGCGCCCGGCCAGCGCTCCGGCGACGCCCCGCTTCGCCATCACCGGTCCGACCGTCGCCGCGACCATGGCTCGGCTCGGCGCGGGGGTCGGGGGCTCCACCACGACGGGGTCGTAGTCGATGACCCACCGGGAAACGCCTCGACGTCCTCGGACATAGGCGGAAACAGCCATCCCGAGCCACCTCCCCGTACCTGTGGTGTCGCGCGATGCTGCACAGACTGCCACTCGACGGCGGGCACGACGACGCTCCGACGGCCTAATTCGGCGGGGCCCGGATCAGCTCTGCATCGTCTTCTCGATCGTCTCGGCGATGCGCTGCACGGACGGGATGGCCAGGTCCTCCAGGGCGTCGGCGGACGGCAGCGGGATGTGCGGCGTGGTGATGCGCACGATCGGGCCGTCCAGCGACCAGAAGCACTCCTCCGCGACGATGGACACGATCTCCGCTCCCCAGCCGCACAGCCGGGGGTTCTCCTCGACCGTGAACAGCCGACCGGTCCGCGCGACCTCGGCGAGGATGGTCTGCGTGTCGAGCGGGACCAGGCTGCGCACGTCCACGACGGTGGTCTCGATGCCCGCGGCGGCCAGCGACTCGGCCGCGGCGAGCGCCCTGGGCACCATCGCCGCGAGCGCGACGATCGTCGCGTCGTCGCCCGAGCGCAGCACCTTCGCGGTGCCCAGGGTGTCCACTATCTCGCCGTCCGGCACGTCCGCCTTGGACGCGTACAGCCCCTTGTGCTCGAAGAACAGCACCGGGTCGGGGTCGCGGACCGCGGCGGCGAACAGACCGATGACGTCCTCCGGCGTCGAGGGGGCGACGACCTTGACGCCGGGCACGGCCATGGCCCAGTTCTCGACGGACTGGGAGTGCTGCGCGCCGAACCGGAGGCCGCCGCCGTTGCCCGAACGGATGACCAGCGGGAACGACACCTGTCCGTCGGTCATGTAGCGGCTCTTGGCCATCTCGTTGGCCACGAGGTCCCAGCAGACGGCGAAGAAGTCGGAGAACATGATCTCGGCGATGGGACGCAGCCCGGTCATCGCGGCGCCCATGGCTGCACCGAGGATCGCCTGCTCGGAGATCGGCGTGTCCCGCACCCGCCGCGGGCCGAACTGCTCGAGCAGTCCGCCGGTGGCCTTGAACACCCCGCCCGCCTCTGCGACGTCCTCTCCCAGGAAGACGACGTTCTCGTCGCGGGCCATCTCCTGGGCGATCGCCCGCGCCACGGCGCCGCGGTACGTCAGTTCCGCCATGACGAGCCTCCGTCCGCCCACACGTTCGTCATGAGCCGTTCCTCGCCCGGCGGTGGCGCCGCCTTGGCGGCCATCGTGGCCGCCTCGACGTCCCGGTCGGCCTCAGCCTCGATGGCCGCCAGGTCCGGCTCGGGCACGCCGTCGTCCAGGAGCCGTTCGCGGTAGAGGTCGATGGGGTCGTAGTCGGCCCACGCGGCGGCCTCGGCCTCGGGCTTGTACTTGCCCGGGTCGGCGCGCGAGTGCCCGCTGGTGCGGTAGGTGTACGCCTCGATCAGCGCCGGCCCGCCGCCGGACCGAGCCCGCTCCAGCATCCGCACCGCGGTCAGGTACACCGCGTCCGCGTCGTTGCCGTCGATGAGCACCCGCTCGAGCCCGTACGCGGCTGCCCGGTCGGCGGCGGGGTGCGCGACGGCGGTCACCGAGGCGATCGGCGTGTACTCCATGTACTGGTTGTTCTCGCAGACGAAGACGACCGGGAGCTCCCAGACCTTGGCGAAGTTGAGCGCCTCGTGGAACGCCCCGATGTTCGTGGTGCCGTCGCCGAAGAACGCGACCGAGACCGACGGACGCCCCTGGTACTGCGCCGACCATGCGGCACCGAGCGCGATCGTCAGGTGTGCGCCGATGATCGCGTACGAGCCCATGACACCGCGCTCGACGTCGGTCAGGTGCATCGACCCACCCTTGCCGTGCAGCAGGCCCGTGTCGCGACCGAGCAGCTCGGCCATGACCGCTGTCATCGAGCTCCCGCGCGCGAGCGTGTGGGCGTGCCCGCGGTAGGTCGCGAAGGTGCAGTCCCCCGGCCGCATCGCCTCGCCGAACCCGGCCGCGACGGCCTCCATGCCGAGCGAGAGGTGGCTCGTGCCCTTGACCAGGTTCTGCATGAACAGGTCGTAGGCGCGCTTCTCGAACCGGCGCATGCGGACCTGCTGGCGGTACAGCGCCAGCGCCGTCACCCGGTCCACCACGCCGTCGGGGCGGTCGAGCAGCTCGGGGTCGATCCCGGGCGGGCCTGTACGGGTGTGCCGGCGGTCCGAGACTGCGGACATCGTGCGCCTACTTTCGCTGTCGATCGGTGGTACTCAGAAGGGGTTGGTGACGAACAGCTCCTCGGCCGGGAACAGGGTCAGGACCGAGGGGCCGTCCGCGGTGACGACCACCTCTTCCTCGATCCGCGCCGCCGACCTGCCGTCCTTGGCCGGGCAGTAGGTCTCCAGCGCGAAGACCATGCCCTCCTGCAGCTCGATCGGGTGCTCGAGGGAGTTCAGCCGGGAGATGATCGGCCGCTCGTGCAGGCCCAGCCCGAGACCATGGCCGAACTGCAGGCCGAACGCCGCCATCTCGTTCTCGAAGCCGAAGTCGGTCGCCGCGGGCCACCGCCGGGCGATCTGGTCGGTCGTCACCCCGGGCCGGGCCAGCTCGATCGCCGCGTCGATCCACTCCCGTGCCTGGGAGTACGCGTCGCGCTGGGCCGGCGTCGACCGGCCGACCGCGAACGTCCGGTAGTAGCAGGTGCGGTACCCGTTGAACGACTGGATGATGTCGAAGTAGACCTGGTCGCCGGGGCGGACCATCCGGTCGGTGAAGTTGTGCGGGTGCGGGTTGCACCGCTCGCCGGAGACCGCGTTGATCGCCTCGACGTCGTCCGAGCCCATCTCGTACAGCCGCTTGTTGGCCAGGGCCACGATCTGGTTCTCGCGCACGCCCGGCTTCAGCGCCTCGGTGATGTCCTGGTAGACGCCGTCCACCATGGCCGCCGCCGTCGACAGCAACATCAGCTCGTCCGGAGACTTGAGCAGCCGCGCGTCGAGCATCACCTGCTGGGCGTCGCGCACCTCGAGCCCGGCGCGCTGCAGCTCCAGGAACATCGGGGTCTCGGCGATGTCGACACCCAGCGGCTCCCGGTCGACGCCGTGCTCGACGAGCACCGAGCGGATCTCGGCGACGGCCGAGGCGATCAGCCCGGCGTCGGGCGCCACCGCTCCGCGCAGCCCGAGCATCCCGGCCCGGCTGTCCGAGGGCATGATCCACGGCGCGAACAGCTGGTGGTGCCTGGCCGCCGACCCGAAGTCCCACACGATGGGGTCGCCGCCGCGCGTCAGCAGCGTGTAGCGGGCCACCTTGTCACGCGCCCACTCCCCGATCATCGTGGCGGAGACGTACCTGATGTTGTTGATGTCGAACAGCAGGAGCGCACCGAGGTCGGACGCGTCCAGCGCCGCGCGGGCCCGGGCCAGCCGGTACCGGCGCAGGCGGTCGAAGTCCACGCGCGCCTCGAAGTCGACCCCCATGGGTCCTGGGGTCGCAGGGACTGAGCCGGATCCGGCGGGCATGTCTGTCTCCTCCTTGGTGGAGCGTCGACGCGGCTGGGCGCCGGCCCGGTCAGCCGGTCGCTTCGCGCAGCGCCGGCCCCGGCTGACCGGCGACGGGGGGCGCCAGCCCATCGTCGACCAGGACGCCTTCGGCGACCAGCTCGACCCCCGACCGCCGGGCCTGCTCGACCAGGAGCGCCACGAAGTCCTCGTGGCCGTGACCGCGCCCGACCACGTCCTGGATCAGCTGGTGCGCCATGGCGGCCAACGGCATCGGGACGTGCAGGTCGCTCGCCGCGGCGAGCCCGAGGTCGAAGTCCTTCTGCAGGAGGTCGGACGTGAACGTCGGCGTCAGGTCGAGGTTCACGAACGCGGGCGCCTTGTACCGCGTGAACACCGAGCCGAGCACCGAGCCGTTCATGAACTCCAGGAACGCCGACCGCGAGATGCCGCCCTGCTCGGCGAGCACGGTGACCTCGGCGAGCGACTGCACGACGACACCGAGGAACACGTTGTGCGCCAGCTTCACCAGGCGGGCCAGGTCGCCCTCGCCGACGTACGTGACGGACTGGCCGAACCGGGCCAGCAGCGGCTCGACCTCGTCGTAGGCGTCGCGCGGGCCCGAGACCGCCACAGACAGCCGTCCCGACCGGACCACCTTGGCGTTGCCGCTCACCGGCGCGGCCAGCAGCACCGTCCCACGCAGCGCCGCCTCGGTCCGCACCCGGTCGGACGTCTGCGCCGAGACCGTGCTCGAGTCGATGAGGTACCGGGGGGCGTCCGGCTGGCGGAGCACCCCGCCCGGGCCGAGCGTCACCTCCAGCAGGTCCGGGTCCGCGGCGACCATCGTGAACACGACGTCCCGGCCGGCTAGCTCGGCGACCTGGTCCACGAGCGTGGCGCCCTCGGGAACCAGATCCTCCGCCTTGCTCCGGGTCCGGTTCCAGACGTGCAGGTCGGTGCCGGCCGCGAGCAGCCGGCGGACGATCGCGTGACCCATGCGGCCGGTGCCGATCCATCCGACCCTGGTGTCCTGTGCGCTCATCAGGAGTTCCTCTTCCGTCGTCTCTGCGGCCCCGGCGAAGTGCGCGGCGTCGCGCCCGGAGGGCGGGGCGTCGTCACGGCGCGCTCGCCGTTCGCGGCGGCCGCGGCCCGGCCGCACCCAGGTACAGGCGGGCGACCTCGGGGTTGTCCAACAGGTTGCGGCCGCTGTCGACCAGGCGGACCGTGCCGCTCTCCAGGACGGCTCCGACGTCGGACGCCGCCAGGCCCGAGCGGGCGTTCTGCTCGACCAGCAGCACAGTGCGACCGGCGGCCGACAGCGTCTGGATGCTCGCGAACACCAGCTGCCTGGACTTCGGGTCCAGCCCGATCGACGGCTCGTCCAGCAGGATCAGCCGCGGGTCCAGAACCAGGGTCCTGGCCAGCTCGACCTGCTTCTGCTCGCCACCGGACAACGACCCGGCGTGCTCACGGGCGCGGGTCCGGCACAGCGGGAAGGCGTCGGCCGCCTCTTCGAGCCTGGCCCGCAGCACGGCCTGGTCCCTGAGGAGGTACCCGCCCATCTTCAGGTTGTCCCAGACCGACATCGCGGGGAAGAGGCTCCGGTCCTGCGGCACGTGCGCGATGCCCAGGCGCAGCCGCGCCTTGGGGCTGAGCCGGCTGATCTCCTGGCCCTCGAACGTCACCGTGCCCTGCCGCGGGCGGAGCAGCCCGCTGACAGTCTTGAGCACCGTGGACTTGCCGGCACCGTTCGGCCCGATCATGCACGTGATCGTCCCTGGTGCGACGTCGAGGTCGACGCCCTTGAGGATGTCCCCGGCGCCGTACCCGGCGACGACCGCGCGCAGCTCCAGCACGTTGTCCACGGCTACGCCCCCAGGTACGCGTCGAGGACGGCAGGGTTCGACTGCACCTGCTCGGGCGGACCGGTGAAGATCGGGCGACCGGCATCGAGGACCACGACGGGGTCGCACAGCCGCATCACGAACCCCATGTCGTGCTCGACGACCAGGAACGTGATGCCCGCCTCCTGCCGCTGCCTGATGTGCCGCTCCATCGTCTCGATGAGGACCGGGTTCACCCCGGCCGTCGGCTCGTCCAGCATCACCATGCGGGGCGAGCTCATCAGCACTGCCGCGAACTCGAGCAGCTTGCGCTGGCCGTACGAGAGCTCCGCCGCCAGCAGCTCGGCGACCGGGGCGAGGGTGAACTCCTCCAGCAGCCCCTCGGCCCGGCTTCGGTCGGCGCGACCGATGCGCCGGGTGAACGTCTGGCGCCACGTGTAGCCGCCGGCCACCGCGAGGTTCTCCAGCACGGTCAGCTGGGGAAACACGCGGGCCTGCTGGAAGGTCCGCGACAGCCCGTGCCGGTACAGCTTCCCCGCGTCCTTCCCGGTGACGTCGCGCCCGGCGAACCGGACCGTCCCCGCGTCGGCCCGCAGGTAGCCGGTGATGATGTTGAACAGGGTGGTCTTGCCGGACCCGTTCGGCCCGATCAGCCCGGACACAGAGCCCTCCTGCACGCTGAGCGTGCAGTCGTCGACGGCCTGCACGCCGCCGAACCGCTTGCGCACGCCCTCGACGCTGAGCAGACCGGTCATGGCCGCGCGCCCCCCCGGACGCCGACCGACTCGACCGTCGACGCGGCTGCGGCCGCGTCGGCGGTCGCGGCCAGGCTCGCCGCGCGGCGCCGCCGGCGCAGCCGGTCGGACAACGTGGGCAGGATGCCGCGCGGGAGCAGCAGCATGATGAGCAGGAACACCAGCGCGTACGCGATCAGGTAGAACTGGCTCGCGCCCAGCTTGTACGCCAGGTACTGCTGCCCGGTCTCCAGGACGAACGCGCCGAGCACCGGTCCCCACAACGTCGCGCGACCGCCGAGGAAGGTCATCAGCACGATGGCGATCGTGACCAGGGGGTCCACCGCGAACTGGGGGTAGATGAAGCTCTCGTAGTACGCCCAGACGCCGCCGACCATCGCCACGATCCCGACGCTCACGCTGAAGGACAGCACTTTGACCCCGGTGACGTGCACGCCGACGCCACGGGCCTTGTCCTCGTCCGCGCGCACCGACACCAGAGACAGCCCGAGCTTGCTGCGCATGACCAGCCAGGTCAGACCCATCGTCAGCGCGAGCAGCGCGACCATCACGAAGTAGTACGGCCGCTCGAACGTCGCCGCGGGGAACGGCGGGATCGGCAGCGCGAGGCCCTGCGCGCCACCGGTCAGGTCGCGCAGGTTGAACGCGAGGGTCTGGACGACGAACAGCAAAGTGATCGTCACGATCGCGAACACGTCCGCCCTGGTGCGCATGGAGACCAGGGCGATGGGCCATCCGATCAGCGCACCGATGACGAACACCAGCGGCAGCAGCAGGAACGGCTCGTAGCCGGTGGTTACCTGGTGGCCCTTGAACAGGATCGCCAGCGTGTACGCGCCGATCCCGAAGAAGGCCGCGTGCCCGAGCGAGGGGTAGCCGGCGAACCCTCCGACCAGGTTCCAGGCGCTCGACATGGTGGCGAACATCAGGGTGAAGATGAGCATGTTGATCACCCAGTGCTCGAGACCGAGCAGCGGGGCCGCCACCAGCACCGCGAAGAACACCCCGCCCCGGGCGAGACCGAGCACGGTCATATGGATCCCCGCTCGACCGTGCCGAACAGGCCCTGCGGCCGGACGAGCAGCACGAGGATGAGGATCACGAAGAACGTCATCTCCGACCACTCCGGCGAGATCGTCGCGGCGACGACCGCCGACGAGGTGGAGACGATCACCGCGCCGACCACGGCTCCCCCGACACTGCCCAGGCCGCCGAGGACGACGATCGAGAGCAGCCGGGAGATCAGGTCGTAGTGGCTGCCCGAGTAGAACGGGTACAGCAGCCCGTACACCGAGCCGGCCGCGGCGGCGGTCGCCGCGCCCAGGCCGAAGCCGAGCGCGGAGACCCGTCGCGCGTCCACGCCGAGCAGCCGCGCGGACTCCGGGTTCTGCACGGTCGCCCGCACCGCACGGCCGAACCGGGTGCGGTTGAGCAGCACGAACAGCAGCCCAAGGGAGACCAGCGACAGCCCGAACGCCCAGAACCGGACGACGGTGATCTGGTACCCGAACCACGTCCAGCTGGAGTTCGCGTAGCCGGTGTTGATGCTGCGGTACGTCGTCTTGAACGTGATGCTGAGCAGGCCTTCGATCAGCAGCGCCACCGCGAACGTGACCAGCAGGCTCAGCTCGGACCGGTCCTCGCGGCGCAGCGGCCGCAGGAACGCCAGCTCGATCGCGACCCCGACCCCGAACATCACCACGGTGGTGAGGGGGATCGCCACGAACGGGTCCACGCCGAACGAGGTGAACAGCTGGTAGGCCAGATAGGCCGAGAGGATGACGAAGGCGCCCTGAGCCAGGTTGACCACTTTCATGATCCCGAAGATCAGGGTCTGACCGGAGGCCATCAGCGCGTACACGCCTCCGGTCAGCACCCCGAGGATCACTCCCTGGATCAGGGCGTGCATCCGTCGGTCACCCTCCCCATCCCGGCTTCGGGTACACCGGCTGCGCTTGGGCGATGGAGGCGGGGAAGACCGGGACGAGCTTGCCGCCCTGCCACTGGATCAGGTTGAAGCTGCCGATCGGCGCTCCGTTGGCGCCCCAGCTGAGGTCGCCCACGATGGTCGGCCAGACGCCCTGGTGCAGCGTCTTGATGATCGTCGCGTTGTCGATCTTGCCGGTCTTGGCCGCTTCCTCCTCGAGCACCTGCCCGGCTGCGTACGCCTCGGCGCTGCTGTTGTCGATCGTGTCGGCCGTGCCGCCGTACGCCTTGATGTACGCGGCGGTGAACTCGTCGCTCCCCTTGGCCGTCGAGCCGGGGAACCAGTCGCCCGCCGACATGATCCCGGCCGTGTTCTGGGCCCCCACCTTGTCCGGGAACTCGGCCGGCGAGTTGGCGCCGTTCGACATGAACATGAACTTCGGGCTGAACTTGAGCTGGACGAGGCTCTTGACCTGCCCGTAGGCGTCGTCGCTCTGCGTACCGCTCACGAGGACGTCGGGGTTGGCGGCCGCCACCTTGGTCATGATGGCCGAGAAGTCCTGCGTCTCCGCCGGGTACACCTGCTTGTAGACCGTCTTGATCCCGGCCTTCTCGAAGCGCAGGCGGATGCTCTCCGCGATGGGCGCGGCGAACGGGTCGTCGAGCTCTGCGTACGCGGCCGTCTTCGGCTGGTCCGCCGCGGGCAGCGAGAGCACCCAGTCCGAGAACACCACGCCGGACTGCACGACCGGTGCAGGCTGCACGAAGAACAGGTTGTCGAGGTTCTGCGCGAAGACCGCGGGGCCACCGCCGGCCGGCTCCAGGAATGCGTAGCCGTACCGATGCGCGACCTGGGAAGCCGGGACGGTGAGCAAGCTCGAGAACGGCCCGAACACGAGGTCGACCTTGTCGGAGTTGATCAGGTTCTGGTAGTTCGTCACGACCTGGGTCGGGCTGGACGCGTCGTCCACGATCTTGAACTGCACCTGCCGCCCGAGGATTCCGCCCTTGGCGTTCACCTGGGCCGCCCACAGGTCGTACCCGTTCTTCACCGCCTTGCCGGGGTCGGCGAAGTCGCCGGTGAGCGATATCGAGGCGCCGATGACGAGCGGCGACTTGTTGGCCGAGGCCGACGTGGTCGTGCTGGGCGTCGAGCTGGAGCTGCAGGCAGCCAGCACCACCATCGAGACGACCGCCGAGACACCGAACACTGCCGAGCTACGACCCCGCAAACGATTGCTCCGTGCCATGACCGATCCTCCATGACGAGGCTTGGAGAACTGCGGACCCAGGCGTCCGTTGCCGCTCGTCCGTGCTCCGGGCACAAACGATTGCGGTCAATGTGGCGCAGCGGTTGCCGGAAGTCAAGACACCTGGCCGAAACGTTGCCGTCATGACACCGACTGATGACGATTCTGTATCGCAACCGATTGCGCCGCAAGGGCCCCTTGAAGGCCCTAGGCTGACCTCCGTGCAGCGGGTGAAGCTCATCGACGTGGCGAGCGCGGCCGGGGTCCATCCCGGCACCGCCAGCCGCGCGCTGAACCCCGCCACCCGCGACCAGGTCAGCCGCGAGACCTCCCGTCGCGTGGTGCTCGCCGCGCAGCGCCTCGGCTACGTCCCGAACGCTCTAGCCCGCGGGCTGCGGACCGCGCGCTCGTACGTCGTCGGCATGGTCGTGCCGGACATCACGAACCCGCTGTTCCCGCCGATCGTCCGTGGCGCCGAGCAGCTGCTGAGCGAGGCCGGCTACACGCTGGTGCTGACGGACACCGACAACGACGTGGGCACGGAGCGGCGCCAGGTCGAGCAGCTTCGGGCTCGCGGCGCGGACGGGTTCATCATCGCCACCGCGCGCTGGCAGGACCCGCTCCTGGACGAGCTGGCCGAGTCCGGGCTGCCGGCGGTCCTGGTCAACCGCAACACCTCCAGCCACGCGCTGCCGTACGTCGGCGGCGACGAGCGCACCGGCGTCGGTCTGGCCGTCGAGCACCTGGTCGGGCTTGGGCACCGGCGTATCGCGTACGTGGCCGGACCGCAGGACACCTCCACCGGCCGTGAGCGCGCGAGCGCGTTCCGGGCTGCGGTGCGTGCGCACGGACTGCCGTCGGCCCGCGGGGCCGTGACGTCGGCGGCGGCCTACAGCGAGGCCGCCGGGGCTGAGGCGACCGGGCGGCTGCTCGGTGCCACGAGGGAGTTCACCGCCATCATGGCCGGCAACGACCTGATCGCGCTCGGCGTCCTGTCCGTCCTCGCGGAGCAGGGGATCCGCTGCCCCGCCGACGTGTCGGTGGTCGGGTTCAACGACATGCCGATGGTGGACAAGCTGACGCCACCGCTGACGACCGTCCGGCTGCCGCTGCACGAGATCGGCCAGGCGGCCGCCCGCATCCTGCTGCACGAGCTCGACGGCGCAGACGGGACGGCGAGCGTGACGCAGACCCTGCTCGGCGTCGAGCTCGCGGTGCGCGGGAGCACGGCTGCGCCGGCCTGACCGGGCATGGCGGTCCCCCGTCCGCGGAGAACGTTCAGAGCGACCGGACCGCCCACAGCACGCCGACTTTGTCGATGCGGTGCTCGGGGTTGCCGAGGGCGTCCTTCCAGTAGTCGCCGGCCGCATGGTCCTCGGGCGTCGAGCAGGTGGACACCGTGATCATGGCCCGGGTCGGCGCCCGGCCGGGATGGCCCGGCACCGCAGCGGACTGCAGGGCCAGCGAGGCCCGGGACCGGAACGAGATC
This sequence comes from uncultured Actinomycetota bacterium, assembly GCA_963711005.1. Lineage (GTDB taxonomy): Bacteria > Actinomycetota > Actinomycetes > Prado026 > Prado026 > CAVQCJ01. The sequence continues at coordinate 1,158,298 of CAVQCJ010000002.1, forward strand.
GTCAACGTGCCGGTGACCACGTAGTCGTAGACAACCGTCCCGGTGCTGACCAGGATGTGCGCGCCGTCCGGCACCGACGGGAGCCGGCGCAGCGGCCCACCCGCGGACGTGCGGTGCCCGGTGACGATCAGGTTGCCGACCTCGCCAGGGCCGACCCCGCCCCGGAGCCCGCGCGGGCTGGCGCCCCAGCCATGGTCCTCGATGCGCGTCCCGGCCAGGTCGTCGGCCTGGCCGACATAGGCCAGCACCGGAAGATCGCGCACACCGATCGAGGGGATGCTCACCAGCAGGCGGGCTGCTGTCGGCGCGGGGTCCGGCGCTGCGGCCACCGGCTGGACGGTCGGCACCGGCGGCCGGCCCTCGGACGACGTGACGACGCCCTGCGACGGCGCGACCGCAGCGGGGGCGCAGGCAGCCAGCAGTCCGCAGGCTGCCGCCACCGCCAGGGCGCGGGTCCGACCCATGTCCTGCATCCTCTCTCCGAAGCTGCCGGCGCGGGTCGGCTTCCGCCGCCGTTGCTACCTGAAGACGCCGGTGTGCCCGAGGGAGTAGCGGCCCGGCTGCGGGTACACGCACAGCCCGTGCGGGCCGGCCCCGACCCGGATCCGCGCCAGCAGCGCGCCGGTGCGGGTGGAGATCGCGTAGACCACGCCGTTGTACCGGCCGGTCAGCCAGAGCACGTTCCCGTCCGCCGACAGACCGCCCATGTCCGGGCTGCCGCCACCGGGCAGGTGCCACGTGCCGATCACCCGGTCGGTGCGCAGGTCGATCCGGGAGATCGAGCCGGCGCCGCGGTTGGACACGTAGAGAACCCGTGAGTCGCGGCTCACGTACTCGCCGTGCGCGCCTGCGCCGGTGTGCAGGAACGCACGGATCCGCAGCCGAGCGCCGTCGATGAGCCAGACGCCGTTGTGCATCATGTCGGCGACGTAGAACACGTGCCCGTCCGGGGCGACCTTCACGTCCTGCGGCATGCTCGGACCGGGCAGCCGCAACGTGGCGACGATCGCCATCCGCTCGGTGTCCACCTTGAGGATCTGGCCGGAGAACTCGCAGCTGACCAGGAAGTAGCGGCCGTCCAGGGAGAAGTCGGCGTGGTTCACGCCGAGGCACGGGACGTGGACCCGCTTGCGCACCTTCATGGTGTGCGGGTCGGCGAAGACCAGCTGCCGGTCGTTGCTGGCCATGACGATCGCGTACCTGCCGTTCGGCGTGAAGTACAGGTTGTACGGGTCGTGCAGCGGGACGGCGCGGCCGAACCGGCCGGTCCGCGGGTCGATGGGGGTGACGCTGTTCCCGAGGTCGTTGTTGACCCACAGCGTGCGCAGGTCCCACGACGGGACCACGTGCTGCGGCTCGCGGCCGACGCGGTAGGTCCCGAGCACGCGGTAGGTGGCCGGGTCGATCACGGTCACGGTGTTGCTGACGCTGTTGGGGACGTACACGCGCGCGGGCATGCCGCGGACGGTCGCCGAGAACATCCCCGGCCGGTCGGCGGCGTACGCATCCGCCGGGTCCAGCAGCGGTGGCATCCCCGGCAGCGCACCGAGCGGTCGCGAGCCGGACGCCGCGAGCGAGCCGGCCCCGGTGCCGTCCGCACCGGCCGCGCCGGCGCCCGCCAGCTCGTTGCCGCCGGCGCCCATGCTCATCGACGCCATGCCGGTCCCGGTGCTCGCCGCGGACTCGCCCGCCGACGGACGCCCCGTGACCAGCAGGGCGACCAGGGTCACGGTGGTCACCGTGGCTACGAGCAGGACCGCCGTGCGGGCCAGCCGCATCCGCCGTCGCCGGCTCACGACAGCAACTCCGACACCGTGCACACGCGCAACGAGCGGGCCGCCAGCGCATCCAGCAGGGTGGGCAGCGCAACCGCAGTCCCCGGGTGGCCCAGGTGCATGCTCACGATCGAACCCCGGCGCGCGTGCGCCAGCACGTTCGCGGTGATCGCCCGCGGTCCCGGGTCGGTCCAGTCCAGCGAGTCGACGTCGTAGCTGACGCACACCGGGTACCCGACGCGCGCCGCGGCTGCTCGGATCACCGGGGTGCTGCTCGGCGTCCCGGACGGCCGGAACCAGCGACCGGGGCTGCCCGCCAGCCGGGTGAGGGCGGCGGCGCCGCGGGCGATCTCGGCGCGGGCCTGGTCCGCGGTCAGCCGGCGCATCGGAAGGTGCCGGTAAGTGTGGTTGCCGAGCTCGTGCCCGGCCGCAAGCACGGCATGACCCAGGTCGGGCTGTGCGTCCAGCCACGATCCGACCGCGAAGACCGTCACGTGGACCTTGGCTCGGGCGAGCGCGTCGAGGACCTGATGGGTGACCGACGCCGCACCGGCTCCGTGGAACGTGAGCGCGAGGACCGGCGCGGCCGTGTCGGCGCCGACCACGTCCCCGGCAGGATTGAGCCGCCGACGCGGCGTCCCCGCTGCGGCGTTCCCGGTGCTGGTCGGCGCTGCGGAGGCCGACGCGCGGCGGGTGCCCGAAGCGGCCGGCGACGGCGTGGACGCCGGCGTGGTCGTCGCGGGCCGGCTGCACCCGGCCGCCAGCAGAGCCCCGCCGAGCAGCAGGTCGCGGCGGCGCAGGCTCCGGTCAGACATCGGCGCGCACACCGCCCACCGTCTCGACGGACGTACTCGGGCCCGGCCGACGATCGCGCTCAGCAAGACCCTCCGCGGTGCGGGCGAGGAGCACGGCGCCGCCGACGCACACGATCGACGTGCCGATCAGCCAGCCGGCGAGCACGTCCGAGAACCAGTGCAGCTGCAGGTACAACCGGGACAGGCCGATCGCGGCGCAGTAGACGACGACTCCCGCGACGGCCCACCGCCGCGCGGTGGTCGCGGCGGACGCGCAGAGCAGCAGCAGCGCCGTCCCGGCCACCACCGTCGCGGTGGTGGCGTGCCCGGACGGGAAGCCGGGCTCGGGGTCGACGATGGCCGCGACCCCGGGCCGGGCGCGTCCGACCACGTCCTTGGTCGCGTACACGCAGCCGACGAGGGCGACCGTCATCAGCGTCGTGAACACCACGGGCCGGTACGAACGACGCCGGTACGACAGCCCCAGCCCGAGCAGCGCGAGCAGGGCGATCCCGACCGGCGCCGACGCCGTGAACGACAGGGCCGCAACGAGGCTGTGCCGGATCCCGGACTGCGGCGCGCGCGAGAAGAACGCGAGCGCGCGTGCGTCCAGCCCGAACAGATGCCCCGTGCTCACCACCAGCGATGTGACGATCGCGACCGCTGCCGCGCAGACCAGCGCGACCGCGAGCAGCGCCCGGGTCGTTCCGGACGAGGCGTGCGGTGCGGACATCCATCCACTGTCGCTGCTGCCAGGTAAGCGGGAGGTAAGGGACTCACCGCAGTCAGGCAACGCCTGTTTCTCGGCCCGGCCGCCGGTCGCCGAGCCGGCCTGCCAGCAGGGTCGTCGCCGCCGCGACCGCCACGGTCTCCGCGCACAGCAGTCCGACCAGCACGAGCAGCTGCAGCCGGCCGGCCTGCAGCGGTGTAGCGCCCGCGAGCAGCAGCCCGACGAACGCGCCGGGAAGCACGACCAGGCCGACGTTGCGGGTCTGGTCGAGCGCAGGGACGAGAGCGGCTCCCGCCGAGTGCCGTCCGATGTCGGTGACAGCGGTCCGACCGGTCGCGCCGAGCGCCAGCCAGGCCTCGACCTGCTCCCACTGCGCGAGGACGTCGTCGAGCATCCGGGTCGACGCCAGCGTCGTCGCTGTCATCGACCCGCCGATGATCTGCGCGGAGAACGGGACGAGCTGGTTGGTCTGCCACGGCAGCGCGCCCGTCACGACTACGAGCAGCACGGTCACCGTCGCGCCGGCCAGGATCGCCGCAGCGGCGAACGGAAAGGTGCCGTGAACGCCACGGCGGCGCAGCCGGCGCGACGACGTGCTCGCCGCGATCGCCACCATCGCGGTGAGGTAGAACGGCGCCAGCCACGCGGTCGTGAACACGACCTTGATCACGGCCGCCACAGCCAGGAGCTGGACGACCGCGCGGACGACGACGACCACGACCTCGCGGCCGGTTCCGAGCCGGCCGACGGCAGCCACCGTGACTGCGACAGCCGAGAGCAGCACGACCGCGAGGCCGAAGCTCACGGCGGTTGAGGACGGCACCGGTCCATCTTCCCGGTTGTCCGCCGCTCTTAGGTCCGGCTCGAGATCTTCGGTGCGGAGCTCAGCGCGCGACGGCCTGGCCGGACCGGACCAGGGTTCCTGCAGTCGCCGCACGGCGTCCAGGTAGTCGCCGGTCCAGACCATCCTGGCCGCGACGTCGTCGTACCAGCCGACAACGCGACCCGTCGTCTCGATAAGCTCGCGACGGGCCGCGGGCCGGTCCCCGCCGGACCTGCCGTCGTCGCGACGCCAGAGGTCCAGCACCGCATCACCGGCCAGCCGCGCCCGCCCGCCGCGGTGACGAGGTTCTCATCCGCTGGTGAAGGGCCCGACCCTGATCGAGTCAGGACCCGGCCCCCTGAGCCCGGCGAGCCACGGCTAGCGGTGGATCGCAATGGCTAGCTGAGCGTGAGGACGGTCTCCAGGTACGTCGCCGGGACAGCGATGCTGCCGCCGTCGCCGTTGCGGTCGAACTGCCGGGCCAGGTCCGCGAGGTCCTCGGCCAGGGCCGAACGACCGTCGTCGTCGAGGGCCTCGAACGCCTTGAGCGTGGGGCCGTACCAGCGCCGGAAGAACGCGACGAACTCCGCCGGCGAGGTGTAGCGCCACACGCAGTCGCGCTCGACCGACCTGATGCTGCCCACGGCCGGACCGAACAGCTCGACGAGGTGCTGCTCGGTCCCCCACAGCAGCGGCGACGCTACGCCCGCCGGTGCCGGCACGTGCGAGGTGATCACGCGGAACATCTGCCCGATGAACCCGTCGGGCGTCCAGGACGCCAGTGCGACGGTGCCGCCGGGCCGCGTGACCCGGACCACCTCGTCAGCGGTCTTGCGATGGTCGGGGGCGAACATCGTGCCGAAGACGGACAGGACGGCGTCCACGGAACCGCTCGCGACCGGCAGGGCCTCCGCGTCGCCGACCCGGAACTCGACGTCCAGTCCCTCCGCGGCGGCCCTGACCCTGCCGTCCTCGAGCAGCTCGGGAACGTAGTCGACGCCGACGACCTGCGTCCCCGACCGCGCCGCGGCCAGTGTCGCGTTCCCGTTCCCGCAGGCCACGTCGAGCACCCGCCACCCCGCCCGCAGGTCCGCGGACTCCGCGAGCTGCTCGCTCGCGAGCACGATCCGCGAGGCCACGACCGAGAAGTCCCCGCTCGCCCACGTCTTCTGCTGCTTCGCCTTCACCGCCGCCAGGTCCACCTGGCTGGAGAGGACGGTCATCGTTGTCTCCTTCGTCGTCGACGGCCCCGGCGGCCGCCCTGTTCAAGCAGGATCCGGCGGCGTCCGTGCGTGCGACGAGTGGCGATCTCGTACTCCCGTGCGCGACGTGTCCGGCCGACTTCGTGAGCGTGGCCGGCGGTGGCGCCCAGCGCGATCCGGTGCACTGACGCTGCCTCACCGGTACAGGATTCGTACTACCCCACGACCCGCCCGAGCGGCACGATAGGGCCCATGACGAGCCACGCGGACTACTGCCCGATCGCCACGGGTGTCGACGTCCTGGGTGACCGGTGGACCCCGCTGGTCATCCGCGAGCTGACGGTGGGCGCCGGCGGGTTCAACGAGATCCACCGCGGCATCCCGCGGGTCAGCCGGACCCTGCTGGCCCAGCGGCTGCGGCAGCTGGAGCGGCTGGGACTCGTCGACCGCGAGGTCGGCGAGCGGGGCCGGCCCGGCCGCTACTCGCTGACCGAGGCCGGTCAGGCGCTGACGCCGATCGTGTGGGCGATGGGTCACTGGGCCGCCGAGTGGGTGTTCGGCGAGCCCACGGTGGAGGACTGCGACGGCCTGTCGATCATCTGGCGGCTGCACCAGCAGGCCATCCCGGCCAAGCTGCCCCGGGCTCGGACCGTCGTCCACCTGATCCTGACCGGCGCCGGCGGAGCCGAGGGTTGGCTGGAGATCGAGTCCTCCGGCGTCAGCGTGTGCAAAGACGACCAGGGGTACGACGTCGATCTGGCGGTCGAGGCGGACACCGCGCAGATGCACCGGTGGCTCGTCGGTCGGGCCCCGTTCCGCGAGCTGGTCACCGAGGGCCACGCTCGGCTGCTCGGGCCCAGCCGGCTCGCGCGCGCCTTCCCCACGTGGTTCAACATGAGCGTCTTCAGCGAGGACCAGCACCGCGCCGAGCTGCGCCGTCAAGGCGGCTCGGGGCGCAGTGAGCGGCCTGGCCTCGTGCGCGCGACCGCGTGACCGGCGGCCCGGTCGGGCTGGACGGTCTCCCGTCCGAGGTGCTGTTCCAGGCCCTTCACCCCGAAGCGGCCGGGCCCGAGCCGCCGGCGGAGTCGGGTGCGGAGCGGGTGATCACTCCTCGGTACTGCCTGCTCATGACGGCGATGCCGACGGTGAGCCTCGTCGAGCTGCTGGACATGTCCCCGACCGAGGTGCCCGACGCTGTCGGCGAAGTCCGTGACCTGCTGCGCGCGCGCGGACGGTCGCAGGCAGCGTGGTGGGTCCGCTCGTCCGAGACGACGATGCACGAACGGCTGACCGGCCTGGGCATGACGCCGTACACCGATCCGCCGCTCGAGCCGCGGTGCTCGTGCATGGTCCTGGTCCAGGCTCCGGCCGGCGCACCCAGTCCTGGGGTGGTGGTGCGAGAGGCGACCGAGCTGGCCGACTTCCTGGCCGCGGGTGAGCTGGCTGCGGCGGTCTTCGGCGTCAGCGGCGAGGACCGGGACGGCTTCGTGAAGGCCATGCGGGTCCGGTACGAGCTCAACCGGAAGGGACCGACACCGGTGAGCACCTACGTGGCGCTCGTCGACGGGCAGGTGGTCGGGGAGGCACAGGCCGAGGCCACGGCCTGCGGCGCCAACCTGTCCGGCAGCTCGGTCCTGCCGTCGGCACGCGGTCGCGGGGTCTACCGGGCCCTGGTGGCGGCGCGTTGGGCCGACGCTGTCGAGCGGGGCCGGCCGGCGCTCACCGTGCAGGCCGGCGACCTGTCGCGCCCGATCCTGGAGCGCCTCGGGTTCCGCACCGTCGCGACCATGCTCATCCTGCGCGACCGGTTCGCCTAGACACCGGGTCGGCTCGGTCGGAACTCGAGCGGCACGTCCAGTCCTGCGCGACCCGCGCGGTAAATCTTCGGTATGCGGACGGCCCGCGTCGGGCCAACTGCCGTCGCAGCCGGCGCGAGCGACGCACAGTGACTGCTTCCAGGAACATCTCCTGGCCCTGGAGCCGTCGCAGCGACCCGTCTGTGGTCGTGCCCGCGGCCCAGACTGCAGATGGGCGACGTGGTGACGACGACGACTGCAGCGTCGAGTCCGGGGCTCAGTACCGGCTTCGCGTTCAGCAGGGGCCGCGTGTCGCACCGACGGGCCCGCCAGCGCAGGCTGCCGGTGGCCTGGCCGTTGGCCGCGCTGCTCCTGGGGTACCCGCTGTGGTGGGCGATGGGCATCGCGCCGCTGGTCTGGACGCTGTTCGCCATCCCCATGTGCGTGCAGCTGTACCGGCGCAGGCCGGTGCTGCTGCCCCCGATGTTCTGGGTCTGGGGCCTGTTCCTCACGCTGGTGATGATCAGCGTCCTCATGATCGACGTCACGGCGCCGAACACCATCCCGGTCAGCTCCGCGGGCGGCAACTACGTCGCCTACGCCATCCGGTTGCTCAACTACCTGTCGGTGACCGTGGTCATGGTCTACATCGGCAACCTCACCGAGCGCGAGCTCCCGCGGCTTCGCCTGATCCGATGGCTCAGCCTGGTGTTCGTGGTCACGGTGGTCGGCGGTCTGGCGGGGGCCCTCTTCCCGCACTTCGGCTACGACTCACCCATCAAGAGGTTCGTCCCGGCCAGCCTTCAGAGCATCGACTTCGTCCAGCAGTTCACCCGCATCGCGACGGCACAGACCCAGTTCACACTCGGCGCACCCCGGCCAAGCGCACCCTTCGAGTTCGCCAACGCATGGGGGAACAACTACTCCATGCTGCTGCCCTGGTTCGTCATCGGATGGCTGCTTCTCGCCTCGAACCGGCGCCGGCTGTTGGCTCTCGGCGTGCTCGGGGCATCGGTCATCCCGGTCGTCTACTCCCAGAACCGGGGAGTCTGGCTCGGACTGGCGCTCGGTCTGGCGTACGTCGCCTTGCGGCTGGCGCTGCGTCGCCGCTTCGGGGTCCTTCTCGCCCTCGCGCTCGGGGCCATGCTCGCGGTCGTGCTCGTCGTGGCCACGCCGCTCCAGCAGGTGGTCTCGGCCAGGCTCGCCGGCCAGACGAACAGCAACGACCTGCGCGGGTCGCTGTCCCTGGACGCGCTGACGCTCGGGACGGATTCGCCAGTGATCGGCTACGGCAGCACGCGCTCGACCATCGGCAGCAACAAGTCCGCGACCATAGGTAAGAGCCCCGGGTGCACCAAGTGCGGTAACCGAGTGATCGGCAGCACCGGGCAGCTGTGGCTGGTTCTCGTCGCGCAGGGGTACGTCGGTGCACTGCTGTACTTGCTCTTCCTCTTCCAAGGCGTCGTCCGCTACTGGCGGGACAACTCGGTGGTCGGCATCGCCGGAACCCTGGTGCTGATCCTCAGCCTGTTCTACACGACGCTGTACACGTCGTTGGTCTCACCGCTGGCCATCGCGTTCATGGCCCTCGCCCTGCTGTGGCGCAACGACCGCGCGCGCCGCGGGGATCAGATCGGTCAGCCGCCGCGCAGCGCCAGGTACCGCTCGCCGATCGTCGCGTAACTCGGCGTCGAACGAGCGGTCCCAGCAGAGGAACCCGCTGCTGGGATCGACCAGCCCAGCATCTCGACGTCGAGAGCCGAACCACGCCGTCGCCATGGGGGTCGGAATGGTCGGCCCTGGTGCCATCGCGACGGCAGTGCCAGACTCCCCCGGGGCCTCGCATCGTCCACGGCGACGGGAAGAAGAGCATGAGCGACGACAGCACCACCGCCGACGAGCCGGTTGCCGTCGAAGGGTCGCCGGAGCCGGCATCGACAGGCGAGGTCGCCGCAGCCGCTGAGGACGCCACCGCGGACGAGGTCGCCGCCGCGCCGCCCCCGTCGGCGCCACCGCTGCGGCAGCAGAGCTCCGGGCGACTCGTCGGGAAGGTCCGCAGCCCGATCGGCTGCTGGTTGCTGGCGATCATCACGCTCGGCATCTATGCGTTGGTCTGGTACCACCACACCAACAAGGAGCTGAAGGAGTACGACCCGACGATCGTGGTGTCACCCGGAGTGGCGGTCGTCGCCCTGCTCGTCCCGGTCGTGAACTGGTTCTCGGTGTTCAACACCGGCAAGCGGATCCAGCAGGCGCAGCAGACCGCGGGGATCCCGGCGTCGGTCTCGCCCGGCCTCGGGGTCGTGCTGACGTTCGTCCTCGGTCTCTGGCTGCCGTACTACATCTCGCAGACCAACGCCGTGTGGGAGTCCGCCGGCGCCCGCTGAGACGAAGGCCTGCCGACGGACCGCACGTACGGTTGTCCGTCGTCCAGGACTACGGCTACGGCGTCAGGATGATGCTGGCCCCGAAACTGGCGTAGTAGGCGAGCTTCCCCGAGGGACGGGACCGCAGTTTGCCGTCCCTGTTAGCGTGATCGCGTGGGTGGACTCAGGGATGCCGTCCTCACCGGTTGTGCACCGGGAGCGGATTGCACGCAGATGCCGACCGACGGTTGGGTCGGGTTCTGGTCGACCGTTCTCGGTCTGACTCTGCTCGTGGCTCTGGTCGTTGGTGGAGCGCTCGTTCTGGTCCGACGGCGGCGCAGCGTGACTCGCGGCGAACCGCAGCCCGCCGGCGGCGTCGCCGACGACTGAGCAGGTAAGCACTGTCGTAGGCACCAGTCTCGAAGACATGGAGTGAAGTACTCCCATCCGGAGGCACGCATCGGCTACGCCTCATCGCTGCGCGGGACGCCGAGCGTCGTCCGGTTGCGCAGCCGGCCCTGGTCTCAAACCGATTCGGCGGTCTTCCGGCGAACCACGCCGTGCCCACACCTCCCGGTCGCGCCGTCTACACCACCACCTCCGGGCTGGTATCCCGATCCGAGTGGGGCAGCCGCCCAGCGGTTGCCTGCCGGCCGCGCGGTTTGGGAGCGAAAACTGATTGAAGTCACGTGCGGATCCCGGCACCATCGGTGCCATGAGGTGCCCAGCGCCCCGATTTCGCAGCCCCCGGATCACCGGTGGGCTGACCTGAGCATGCACTGACTCAACTTCCAGCGCCTCGCAGCGCGGTTCTCGCCCCCGGTGTCCCCGGGGGCGATGTCGTTTCCGGACCCACCTTCAGACCGACTGCGAGGTACCAGCATGTCCACCCTCGAACCCACCGGCACGCCCCCGTCGCTGCGGCAGGCGCTGGAGCTGCGTGACCTGACCGATCCTGCGGCGGGACCACACGCGGTCCAGCTCGTCGTGTCCTGGCTCGAGCAGGCACTGGCGCGCGCCTGGGCCGTTCCGGTGCGGCGCGACCCGGGTCCGCGGGTCGTGTCGGTCGCCGACAACTACGACCGGCTCCGGTACTCCGCCGACGCAGCCACCCGGGACCGCCGGTACACCCGCTACGTCGGGGATGGGCTGATGCTGCGCTCGCACACCAGCGCCCGGATCCCGGTCCTGCTGCGCGCGATCGCGACCACCGGCCCGGCCGAGCTGGTGCTCTCGGTGCCCGGCGTCTGCTACCGCCGAGACGTGATCGATCGCCAGCATGTCGGCGAGCCGCACCAGCTCGACCTGTGGCTGGTCCGCCGCGACGGCCCGTTGCTGGGAGAGCCAGACCTGGAGGCGATGGTCGCCACGATTGTCGACGCGGTTCTGCCGGGCCGGCACTGGCAGACCCCGCCCGCCGAGCACCCGTACACCCTGGCGGGCCGCGAGATCCACGTCGAGGCAGGTTCAGGGCCGGTCGAGGTCGGCGAGTGCGGCTTGGCACACCCCGAAGTGCTCGCCGACGCAGGCCTGCCGGCGGGTTCGTCCGGCCTAGCCATGGGTCTGGGTCTGGACCGGCTGGTCATGGTTGCCAAGGACGTGGACGACATCAGGCTGCTGCGCTCGACCGATCCCCGGGTCGCCACGCAGATGCTGGACCTGGCGCCGTACCGGCCGGTCTCGTCGATGCCGGCCGCACGACGTGACCTGTCGGTGGCGGTGCCCGCCGGCTGGGACGCGGAGCTGATCGGCGACCGGGTCCGTCACGTCCTCGGCCCGGACGCGGGCTGCGTGGAGGAGGTGCTGGTGCTGTCCGAGACCGTGTACGAGGACCTTCCCGACCCCGCTCGGGCCCGCATCGGCATAGCGCCGGGGCAGAAGAATGTGTTGGTGCGGCTGCTGCTGCGCGACCTGGCTCGAACGTTGTCGTCGGCGGATGCGAACCATCTGCGGGACCGGGTGTACGCCGGCCTGCATGACGGCGAACGCAGCCAGTGGGCGGCAGCGTCGCCTTCAGGCCCGCCTCCCGGAGTGCTGGCGGCGGCTCCTGTCGAAGGTTGCGCCGGCTGGAAGCCCTAGGGGTCTCACGGGAGGTCGGCACTCGACGCGGCAGCCGCGATGAACACACTCTGTACCGCGACAAGGCTCGAACGCGGGGCGGCCTCAGGCCTGTTCGACGTCCAGGGCGCCACGTGCCTGGACGTCGGCCTCGCTGATGGACAGGTAGCCGACGAGCGCGGCGATGACCAACCCGAACGCCAGCGCCACCCATCCACTGCCCAGGCCCAGGCCCTTGGCTGACGAGGGCTTGGCCAAGCCGTCGGCGATGGAAGCTCCCAGTGGGCGGGTGATGACGTAGGCGAACCAGAACGAGAACACGGCGTTCCAGTGCGCCCAGCGGTAGCCGACCGCAGGTATCGCGATCACCACGGCGAAGATCACCGCCGACGGAAAGTACCCCAGGTGCAGGGTGTAGGCCGTGAAATCTCCCAATGCCGTGCCCATCGCGAAGGTGGCGACGACAGCGGCCCAGTAGAACAGCTCACGACGGGGCCGGTCGATGCTGTGAATCGACAGGGTGTGCTCGGTCCTCCGCCAGCTGATGAAGACAGCGGCCAGCACGACCGCATACAGGATGCTCGACCCGGTGTAAGGCACCCCGAAGCCCACATGCAGAACGTCCGCCGCCATGGTCCCGAAGGTGCCCACCATGACCACTGCCAGCCAGTAGGTCCAGGCGACGTACCGCGCCATCCCGAACTGAAGCAGCAGCGCTACGACGAACCCCGCGAAACCCAGCAGCACTGCGTCAACTGGGGGCATGGCGTGGACCAGGAAGTCCGACGTGGACTCACCCATCGCGGTCGACAAGCCCTTGATCAGCCAGAACAGCGCCGTGATCTCAGGGACCCTCAGCGCGCCTCGGGTGGTCAACCAGCCCCTAATATCTGCTGCCGCCAACCGCGCCACCAGAGCACGATACGACCGCCGGATCAAAGGACGGGGCCGCCCAAGTCAACGTTGAGTCAACACTGCAGGCCAGGCGACACCACCACGAACTCGCGGCCTGTCCATCTGCCCCCACGCCGACCTACTGCTGGTTCTCGGGCGTACAGCACGGCACATCTGAGCGGCTTGCAGGTGGACTTGGGTCGAACGGCCCTACCGCTGCCAACTCGCTTCCACTGGGCTGGTGGGGAACACCGTTCGGATGGAGGTGCGGTCCGATGATTACCGACTCCACGCATACTCCGAGACGATCATTGGCCCTCTGGGCTGGATGGGTCGTCTTCGCGCTTCTCCTGATGCCGCTCATCGGACAGTGGGAGTGGCTCTTCCTGACCTGCGTGGCCGGCAGCGCCCTGCTGCTCAGCGTCGTGACCCGCCCGGCGCGACCAGAGGGCGACGGGTCATCACGCGACATCGCGATGATCGCTGTCTTCTACGTGGCGGTCGTCGCGCTGATGCGACTGGCGTTCGTCGTCTTCGGGACCGACCACATCCCAGGACTCTTCCTCAGCTTCGCGGGCGCACTGCTTGTCGGCGTCGTTGGCCCGGTTATCTACACCGTCTGGACCAGGGGCGGGTCACTGCATGACCTCGGGCTCCGGCGAGACAACTGGCAGACCACGGCGGTGCTGGCCGTGCTGTTCGCCGCCGTCCAGTTCGCGATCACCTTGCGGGGGTACGCGCTGCCGACCCCAGTCGACTGGGTGCCCCTGCTCGTGATGGCGCTCGTCGTCGGTGTTTTCGAGTCGATCTTCTTCCGCGGCTTCATCCAGAACCGGCTCGAGGCGAGCTTCGGCTCCCGTGTGGGTGTCGGTGGGGCCGCGCTGCTCTACGGCATCTACCACGTCGGGTACGGGATGGGGCTCACCGAGATCGCCTTCCTGACCGGTCTCGGCGTCACCTACGCCATCGCCTTCGCACTGGCCCGCAACGTGTTCGTGTTGTGGCCGTTGCTGACACCGCTCGGCTCGTTCTACGCCCAGCTCAAGGACGGGAACATTGAGCTGCCCTGGCCGTCGATCCTCGGCTTCGCCGATGTCACCGTGGTCATGATCGTGGCGTTCTGGATCGCCCACCGGCACGAGAAGAAGCGGGCGGCAGCACCGGCTCCATCGGAGCCTGTGAACTTGCACCACGTGCGCGCCTAATGCCGGATCGGGCGCTCGGGACGGCCAAACAGAACGAAGCCTCTGTGTCTCAAGCGACCGCAAACCGGCGGGTGTCGCAGTCGTGCTGCGCTGTCTCCGACTGCCATCCCCTGCCGTCGCCACTTCGAGCCGGCATTGGCAGCGGCACCGGTCTTAAGGATCTTGATCGCGAGGATCGCGCCACTTTCAGACCACCGCACAGCCCACCAGCGGCCTCGGTGCGCACTGCGAGGTCGGCGTTCACCTGCGCGACAGTGGGCCACTCAGTCACCATTGGCGCGCTCGCCCCGGTGGCCGGTATCCCCCGATCTAGCCATCGGGGCGGGTTCAGGCCACTGAGTCCTGAACTGCTCGGCTGAACTCCTCTCGGAACTGCAACGGCGCCAACCAGCGTGGGGGGATCGCATCCGCTCCGTGCAACGCGCCGAGCAGCCCACCAGCGATTGCCCCATTCGTGTCGGTGTCGTATCCAAGGCGGACGATGTCGATCAGGGCCGCCTCGAAACCCCTCTGGTCCTGCAGTGCGGAGACCGCAAGACTCAAAGAGTCAAGGACGTAGCCCGCTCCGGGGACATGCGTCACTCCTGTCTCCGCGGCGACGCTCAAAGTCAAGCTGGCGCCCATGCGAAGCGCGTTGGCGACGCTGTTGCGCCCTGCCCTGGCTGCTGTGTCGATGCCTGCGTCGACAGCCTCGGCAACGGTCCTGCCTTCGATCAAGGCGGCGGCGACCTCGTTGTAGGCCGCGCACGCGATCGTGCACCGAGGGTCATCGTGCGTGATCGCAGAGATGGAGATGGACTCGGCAACCCGCCGCTCAGCGTTGCGGGTGAACACCGCCGTGGGGATGGCCCGCATCAAGGACCCGTTGCCCGCCTGCCCAACTCCAGCGCCGCAACTGTACGGGTCGCAGGTCCTGCCGTATGTCCGCAGCGCTACGGCGGTGGCCCCGCCGACGTCATCCGGTCTGCTTCCCAGGACGCGACCTGGCCAGCTGCCCTCGAACCAGTCGAGCATGTAGTTGGCCGCATCCCGGACAAGGTCTCCGGTCATCGGCCGGGTGTAGGCCAGAACCACAGCGCGAGTCAGGTCGGTATCGTCGGTTGCATGACCAGCTGGCCAGCCAAAGGGGCCTCCCCCGACGATGTCGGTCAAGCCATGCGGGTACTGGTGCCTGATCGACGCCCAGTCACTGAACTCGAGGGTCGCTCCCAAGCAATCACCCACGTGGACCCCAAGAAGAGCGCCTAACGCCCGATCCTCGCGCTCAGCCACACCACCTCCCGGCACACCGACTCCTCACCGGCCCGCCCGCTCAGTCAGCAGTCTCGGCCCAGATCCCTTGGACGATCCCCTCCAGGTCCCACAGCATGCTCGGCTCCAGACCCCTGGCCCAATACTGATCTGGGGTGCGTTTGATGACCCCCGGTAGTAGATCCTGAACTCGTCGTCCGCCTCGGAACCGATCCGCTTCTGCGGCGGCCGGTCGTCGTCTTCACCGACCGCCGGGTCTACCCGACCGCCGTGCACGCCCGGAAGACTCCTCGAGGACGTTCACCGTGAATAGATAGTTGGGCGATCCGAACGGCGGCAACGCGGGCGAAGTGGTGATGGTCGAGTAGACGGAAAGGCCAGCGTCCCTGAACACACGCCCGTAAGCGAACCGCCCATCGAGGAGGTCGATCTGCACCACCTCACCGACGGACGGCTCGACTCGCTTCCGCGCCCGCAGACGCTGACGAGCGGGCTGCACACCCGTCAGCTGCTCGCGAACCTCGTCGAGCACGGCAACCCGCTTCGCAAGCAGCTTCGGATTCTCCCGCCAGCGATCCATGCCATCTCCGTCGTCGATCGCCGCCAACGCGCGTTCGCGAACACGCGGCCTCCTCGTCGCAGACCCCGTCTCCGATCAGCTCCCGATAGTCCTGCCGAACATCACAGGCAAGGCCACTCCGGCTGCCACCAGCACGACAGCAAGGAACAGCCGAGACAGGGCAATCCTCGGGGCGAGGCGGTAGGTGGTCGACTCCATAGCAGCCCCTAACTCGCGGTCAGTACACCGCGAGCTGTTCTCGCGTCAGGCCGGACAGGCCCATCTTGTCCATCGTGCGGGCACGCTGAGCGGCGAAGTCTTCGCCCGCGACGATCGAGGCGATGCGGATGACGGCGTCCATCGTGGGGGTCGGCACCGACAGGTGCTGAGCCAGGTCGGTGAGGAACACCATCGAGTAGCCCACGTCCTCGGTCAGGTAGCGGTGATGGAGCTCGTCCTGCGCCTTGATGCCGCGAAAGCCTGGTGCGGTGGAGTAGCCGGTGGAGTAGTTGGACTCGGTCATGTAGCCCTGCCGAACCCCGAGATCCGGCTCGGTGAGGATTGTCACGCCCAAGGCTCGGGCGACGGAGAGCCGTTCGTCGTCGACCGCCTTCATGAAGCGACCGACCGCCTCGGTCACCCCTTCCTCATAGAACATGAAGTCACCACCCGTGCGTTCGATGAGGGCGGCGTTGAGCAAGGTGACGGCCGGATGGATGACCGGGTTGCCGTTCTGCAGCGTGGTCTGGAAGATCCCCGCGGCTTCTTCGGCGTTGCGGTACACCTGCCGCAGGACCTCGAGCAGGCGAGGTGTGTTGCTGCGCGGGGCGGCAGCGGCCGAGAAGCCGGTGTCGAACCGGTGGAAGATCCGCACACTGGCGTGCATCGATGCGCGTGCGGCGTACGGCAGCGTGCTGGTCTCGCCCACGACGACACTCTCGTCATGGAGGTCCAACCCCGCGGCGTGCTTGAAGGCCAGACTGCCGACGCACGAGCTGGGGCAGACCACGACGGTCATCCCGGGGCGAAGGTGACCGCGAGTGTCAAGGCCGAACGGCTCCGTGGCATAGGCGGGGCCGACGACGAAGACCGCGTCCACACCGTCCAGCGCCTCGGCGATGTTGGTGGTGACTGTCTCCAGGGGGACGAACCCCTCAAGCACGCCCTCGGCCTGGATACCGCCGCGTTCGCGGACCGGCGCCAGATGGTGCTCATGCGCATGTTGTGCGTACAGCGCGACCTCATGCCCCTGACTGGCCCACTCGTAGGCCAGCGCCAGCCCTCCACCGCCGGCCCCTAGCACGGCGATCCTCATTCGGTTTGGCTCCCTTCGTCCGCGGCACGTGCAGCGTCATCGACCACCACCGTCTCACGCACCCCGCAGGCGCCTCGGCCAGTCTCGGTCTGGAGGCAGGCGAGACCCTGACGGAGGTCTCGGACCGGCTGGGACACAGCAGCATCGTGATCACCGCAGACACGTACAGCCACATCGCCCCGCAGGCGGCCCGCAAGGCCACCGGACGCCCGGCGAACCTGGTCAACGAGCAGCCCGCACCAGAGGTCGTGATCTTGCCCGTGGAGGGCACCGGGCCTCTGAGATGATCAAGGGATTCGCAGGTCAGAGGGTGCGCGCCCGAAGGGATTCGAACGCCTAACCTTCTGATCCGTAGTCACTTGATCATGTCCGGGAAGAGTCCGGAGCCATCCAGCCTCATGCGGGTTCGTGCGTGCTCGCAACGACTTCCGACCCTCCCGGTCCAGGCCGGTCCGAGCCTGTCCGGCTCGGTTCGTGAGACAGCCGTTAGATCGATCATGGTGGGAGACGTGCTGCGGAACCGGTCAGCTGCACTCGGAAGCTGGTGCCGACGGACTCCGCGGCGACCGGTTACTGGGCCAGTCGCACGTTGCCCGCGTTGTTGACCAACACGTCTATCCGTCCGAACCGCTCGACGGCAGCCTCGACCGCTGATTTGGCGGCGGCAGGGTCGGTACGTCCAGGCTGATCGCCAGAAGATCCTCATGCTGGCCAACGGTGGCCGTAACACTGTCGGCCCTGCGGGCGGTCCCTACAACGGCCTGTCCTGCGGCAAGCGCAGCCTTGGAGATGTCTACCCCATGCCACGACCCGCACCGGTGACGAGCCACACCCGCTTGTCAGTCATTCGTTGATCCTCTCAGTGGTCGCCGGAGCGGTCCTACCGTGTCTCTTCAGTGCAAGCCTCAAGCGCTCGAGATTGCCGGATCGACCCGCCCGTGATCGGCACTATTAGTGCGTGTAGGGATCGCCGGATAGGCGCTGCGGTAAGGCGCCCTGGTCCGCCTCATGATCTGGCTCCCCACGTTCGTCGGTACGTGTCGAACCCACTCGACAACCCGACGTGATGCGTGGATAGGGACCAAGTACCCGAGGGGGGATCTTTGCCAGATGCGCCGATGTCTGCCGGCCTGGCGAGAGCCGGACGTCCCTGGCCGGATGGCTGCCGCGGCGCTAGGTTCCCGCCCAACGGAAAGTGCCGGCGCGGACCCCACATCGGAGCCGAAGATGAACTCTCGCGCTCGACCGGGGTCGCGTGCCGTCCTGGCCTCGTACGTGCTCCTCGTCGCCACCAGCCACGTGCTGTGGATCTCGTTCGCCTCGGTCACCGCGGACGCGGCCCGCACCTTCCACACAACCGAGCTGTCCATCGGTCTGCTCATCTCGGTCGGTCCGCTCTGCTCCGCGGCCTTGTCCATCCCGGGCGGGGCGCTGCCGGACCGGTTCGGCTACCGCACGCCGCTGCTCTGGGCCGGCGCCGCGACCGTCGTGTTCGCGTTCCTCCGCCCGCTCGCACCGGGCCTTCCGCTCCTCCTCCTGCTGACGATCGGTCTGTTGGTCCCGCAACCTTTCCTGATCAACGCTGTCGCCGACCTGGTCAACCGGCACTTCCCCGAGGAGGAGGCTGCGACGGCCACCGGCATCGGCACGATGTCTATCTTCCTGGGCATCACGGTCGGACTCGTGGCCACGCCACCGCTGGTCTCGGTGGTCGGAGTGCGCGGCTCGCAGGTCGTGTACGCCGGGTTGGCGCTCGTCGCGCTCGCGATCTTCTGGCTCGTGGCGCCCAAGCAGGTGCCGGCGCGGCTGGCGACATCCATCGAGCTCACGGTCCGCCAGGCGATCGCGCGCGTGCTGCACTCGTCGACGCTGTGGAAGATGTCCGCGGCCCTGTTCCTGGGGTTCGGCCTGTACCTGGGGATCACGACCTGGCTCGAGGAGCTGCTCAAGCCGAAGGGGATCGACACGACCGGGGCCGGGCTCGTCGCCGGCACGATCACGATGGCCGGGATCGTCGGGTCGATCGTCCTGGGCGCGGTGAGCGACCGGATCCGCCGTCGCAAGCCCTTCCTCGTCCTGGCAGGGCTGGTGGCCGCTCCGTGCGTGTGGCTCATGGGCCACCTCAGCTCGATGCCCGCCCTGATCGTCACGGCGTTCGTGCTCGGGTTCTTCCTGCTCGCTGCGCTGCCGGTGTCGATCGCGATCGCGTCCGAGGCGCGCGGTCTGGGGCCGCAGGTCGCGAGCACCGCGGTCGGCGTGATGCTGATGGCAGGCAACCTCGGCGGTGCCGCGATGGTCACCGTCATCGGCGTGCTGAAGGACGCGCAGGGGTCGTTCGCGGGCGGGGTCGTGCTGGCCACGGTGCTGGCGCTGGTCGTCACGGCCGTCGCCGCCACGGTCCCCGAACCGCTCGGAGGTTCTCGCGCGGCGGCCGCCACCGAGCCGTCACCGACGCACTGATCGACTTCCCCGACATCCGTCCCAGTCGCGCCACCCGGCCGGCCTGCGCTGACATCGTGAGGCGGACAGTGCCGCCGGGAGTCCTACCGTTGGAGCGTGCAAAGCATCGACGCCGAACCGGAGCCGAGCCGCAGTCCGTGCTCTCGACCATCCCGGCCTCTGGGGGCGCCCTGGTCAGGGACCGCAGAGGGCGGCTGCTCGTCCTCAAGCCGACATACAAGGCCGGCTGGACGATCCCCGGCGGGGTGGTCGAGGCGGTGATCACGGCTGACACGTATAGCCACATCGCACCGGAAGTGGCCCGCAAGTCCGCCGAACGCCTGGCGAACCTGGTCAACGAGCAGCCGACGTTGGACAGCCGTTGGATATGGCCGGTAGCGGCGCATCCAACGACCAACGAATGATCAAGGGATTCGCAGGTCAGAGGGTGCGCGCCCGAAGGGATTCGAACCCCTAACCTTCTGATCCGTAGTCAGATGCTCTATCCGTTGAGCTACGGGCGCTCGGCCCACAAGGGCCGGCGGCAAGTGTAGCCGGGGCCCGAGCCGCGTCGAAAACCGTCAACCGAGCAGCAGCTCGAGCTGGTCCCCGCAGCTCCCCAGTCGGGCGATGCCGACCGGCCCCCAGTCGGCGACCAGCCGGTCGGCCAGCCACGGCCGCTCGGCCGCGGTCAGCTCGCGCACCCGCACGGGTCGATCCTGGCATCGCGCTCGGGAAACTTCTGCCAACAAAGTTCGGCGGAGGTGTCGATCCGGGCAGGGTGTCTTCGTACAGAGGGTGAGACGCCGGATCGGCCGGTGGACCGCACAGAGGAGATCCGAGATGACGCAGTACCTGCTGTCGGTGTGGGGCGTCGAAGGCACCCCGGCGCCGTCCGACGATGAGACACAGAAGATGTTCAAGGACGTCGGCGTCTTCAACGAGAAGCTCAAGGCGCAGGGTGCCTGGGTGTTCGCCGGCGGGCTGCACCCGGTGACAACGGCGACCGTGGTCCGGGTCCAGGACGGCGAGGTGCTGACCACCGACGGGCCGTTCGCGGAGAGCAAGGAGCAGCTGGGCGGGTTCTGGATCATCTCGGCCCCCGACCTGGACGCCGCGCTCGCGTTGGCTGCCGAGGGCACGGTCGCCTGCCAGGCGCCGGTCGAGGTGCGCCCGTTCGACCCTGCCGGAGACTGACGGACGTTGCCCGACGCACCCACCGGCCCGCACGCAGCGGGCGACGACCCCGGCCACCTCGCGACCCAGCAGGTCGAGCGTGTGTTCCGGCAGGACTCCGGACGCGCCGTGGCCACCCTGGTCCGCCTCTTCGGCGACATCGACATCGCGGAAGAGGCGGTCCAGGAGGCGTTCACGGTCGCCGTGCAGACGTGGCCGGACACCGGGGTTCCTCCCAGCCCGGCCGGCTGGATCGTCACGACGGCCCGCAACCGCGCGATCGACCGGCTCCGGCGCGAGTCCACGCGGCACGATCGGCACGTGCAGGCCGCCCTGCTGCACAGCACGGACGAACCCGAGGAGCGGGGTGCAGTGGACGACGACCGCCTCCGCCTCGTCTTCACCTGCTGTCACCCCGCGCTGGCCCCCGCGGCCCAGGTGGCGCTGACACTTCGTCTCATCGCCGGGCTGCAGACGCCGCAGATCGCCCGGGCGTTCCTGGTGCCGGAGCCGACGATGGCGCAGCGCATCGTCCGGGCGAAGAACAAGATCCGGGCGGCGCGGATCCCGTTCCGGGTCCCGACGCACGCGGAGCTGCCGGACCGGCTGCGACCGGTGCTGGCGGTCGTCTACCTCGTGTTCAACGAGGGGTACGTGGCGAGCAGCGGTGACTCGCTGGTCCGCACCGACCTGAGCGACGAGGCGATCCGGCTGGGTCGGCTGCTCGTCGAGCTGATGCCGGACGAGCCCGAGGTGGTCGGCCTGCTCGCGCTGATGCTGCTGACCGAGTCACGCCGCGCGGCGCGCGTCGGGCTCGACGGTTCGCTGGTCCCGCTGCCGGAGCAGGACCGCACGCAGTGGCGCCGCGACCTCGTCGACGAAGGGCAGGCGCTGGTCCGCGCCTGCTTGCGCCGCAACGCGCCGGGCCCGTACCAGGTGCAGGCGGCCATCGCGGCGGTGCACGGCGACGCGGCCACCGCGCAGGACACCGACTGGGCGCAGATCCTCGCGCTGTACGACCACCTCCTGCTGCTCGCCCCGACGCCGGTGGTGGCGCTGAACCGCGCGATCGCGGTGGGGGAGGTCGACGGCCCCGGGCCGGCGCTGGCGCTCATCGACGGGCTCGACCTGGACGGGTACTACCTCCTGCACGCGACCCGCGCGGACCTGTTGCAGCGACTGGGTCGCGAGGACGAGGCACGGTCTGCGTACGACCAGGCATTGGCCCGCACCGACAACGCCGCCGAGCGCGACCTGCTGGCCGCCCGCCGTGCGGCTCTGTGACCGCAGCGGCGTCTAGGAGACCGGCTTGGCGGGGTGGTAGGCACCGATGATGTCGGCGGCTGTCGGGACCGGCTGGGTGTCGACCCGGGACCCGGAGTCGCGCCCGAACTCCTTGAACGACGACAGCCCCGTCAGCGGGTTCGAGCCGTCCGCGGTGTCCGCGGTCGACACGTGCACGAACGACACCCCGTCGTCGAGCCGCACCACCTTGTACTCCACGTTCTCCGGGTGCTCCGCCCGCAGCTGCTCGAACACCGCCTCGATCAGCCGGACGTGCTCGGCGACCGCCTCGGGCTTGACCCGGTAGCTGACCACGACGCTGCTGATCACGCGGCACTCCCCTGCGGCTCGGTGTGGTCGTCCTTGCCGACCAGCTTGAAGCCCCGCCGCACGCCGGCCTCGAAGGCGCCGCCGGGAAGCAGCCACCTGAGCAGGGTGAACTGCGTGGCCTCCCTGGTGAACTTGTTGCGGAGGGCGGGGTGCGGGTCGTCGGCGATCGCGACGATCTTGCGGGCGACCAGATCCGGGCCGGGCGCCTTGCGGCCGAACTCGTCCATGGCCGCGAACGCCCGGCCGCGGGGGCCGGCATAGGCGTCCATGCGGTCCGGGTGCGGGCGCGCGTACAGCTGCGTACGGATGTTGCCGGGCTCGACCATCGCGACCCGGATGCCGAACGGGCGCACCTCGTGCCGCAGCGTCTCCATGAGTCCCTCGACGGCGAACTTGCTCGCGTTG
The DNA here is from genome assembly GCA_963711005.1 of uncultured Actinomycetota bacterium. Taxonomy (GTDB): domain Bacteria; phylum Actinomycetota; class Actinomycetes; order Prado026; family Prado026; genus CAVQCJ01. The sequence continues at coordinate 1,180,700 of CAVQCJ010000002.1, forward strand.
TAGTGACCCCAGAACGGGACCGGCACCAGCCCCGCCAGCGAGCTCAACGTGATGATGTGGCCGCCGCCCTGGGCGCGCATCCCGGGCAGCACCGCGTCGGTCGTCCGCACGACGCCGAAGTAGTTCGTCTCGAACTGGGCCTTCGCCTCGGCGAGGGTGACCTCCTCGACCGCACCCTCGCACAGGTACCCGGCATTGTTGACCAGCACGTCGATGCGCCCGGCCTCGCGCAGGACCCGCTCGACGCCGTCGCGCACCGATCGGTCGTCGTCCACGTCGACGGTCACCGGCTCGACCTCGTCGATCGGCCGGCCGGAAGTGCTGCGCGTCGCGCCGAACACCCGGAACCCGGCCGCAGCCAGCTCCCGCGCGACGGCCTCGCCGATCCCGGACGAGGTCCCGGTGACCAGAGCCACCCGCCGCTCACTGCCAGCCTTCTGGTCGGTCACGTGTCCGTCGCCTCCGCGTGTCGTCGTCGTTCGACCGTAACCGAGTGAGTAGCATCATGCAATGCACAGAGCCAACCTCGCGGAGCTGGAGTGCTCGCTGGCGCGGACCCTGCAGATCGTCGGCGAGTGGTGGGCGCTGCTCGTGCTGCGCGACATCTGCTTCGGCTGGAACCGCTTCGAGGAGATCCACGAGCACCTGGGGATCGCCCGCAACATCCTCAAGGCCCGGCTGGACACCCTGGTCGAGCAGGGGATGGTGGAGCGGCACCGGTACCAGCAGCGGCCGGACCGGTTCGAGTACGTACCGACCGACAAGGCGATCGACTTCGTCCCGGCGCTGCTCGCTCTCGTCGCCTGGGGCGACCGCTGGACGGCTCCGGACGGCCCGCCGCTGATCTTCACGCACCGTACGTGCGGGCACGACACGGACGCGACCGTCGTCTGCTCGGCCTGCTCCGCGCCGCTCGCACGCGCGGACATCGACTTCCGGCCCGGACCCGGGCTCTCCGAGCCGCTGACGCCGCCTTCAGCCTGACATCGCCCTCAGCCGGACATCCCCCTCAGCCGGACGCGGCCTGGTCCAGCGTGGGGAACGCGAACAGGTCGAGCAGGACCGGCAGCGCTGCCGCGTCCCCGTCGAGTCCCACGTCGCCGCCGGCGACCGCGTCGGCCGGCGAGACCTGACGGGTGAGCAGCCGGTGCAGCTCGGTGTCGCTGGTGGTGACGACGAGGTCGGCCGAACCGGCCGGCGAGGGCGCGCCCGCCGCCACCGTCAGCACCGCACGCTCGGCCCGGACGGTGAACGGGCCGTCGTCCAGCCGCAGCTCCCAGGTCGTCGGCCGGGCGACCCGTCGCGACTCGTCGTGGAAGGCGAGCATCGCCGCGGCCAGCCACCGCGACCGGGTGGCGACGTCGGCCGGCAGTCGGCCCATGCTCTTGGTCCCCCAACGGCCCAGCGCCATCAGCACCGGCTCGAGCTCGCGGCCGTACGGCGTGAGCTCGTAGACCGTGCCGCGCTCAGGCAGCGGGAGCAGCCGGCGCGAGACGACGCCGCTGACTTCGAGATGCTTCAGTCGGGCGGCCAGCGTGTTGGTGCCGATCCCGGGCAGACCGTCGGCCAGGTCCCCGAACCGCAGCGGGCCCAGCAGCAGGTCCCGGACCACGAGGGCGCTCCAGCGGTCGCCGACCACGTCGAGCGCCGTCGCGATGCCGCAGAGCTGGTCGTAGCTGCGGCTGCTGGACACAGGCTCGGACACAGGGCGATCGTACATGACACTTGCATTTCAAGATTTTACTTGTACTTCGCAAGTCACGCGGCTAGGGTCCGATCCATGACCAGGACGGTGATCGTGCGGTACCGCACCAGGCCCGAAGCGGCCGACGAGAACGCGCGCCTCGTCGAGGCGGTGTACGGCTCGCTCGCCGAGCTCGCGCCGACCGGTTTCCAGTACACGACGTACCGGCTCGACGACGGCGCGACCTTCGTGCACGTCGCGGACTTCGCCGGGCCGGACAACCCGCTCGCCGCCCTGCCGGCGTTCGCCGAGTTCCAGCGCGACCTCGCGCAGCGCTGCGTCGAGCAGCCGGACCCCACCGAGGCCAGCGTCGTGGGGTCGTACCGGTGACCGGCAGCGGCACCCGCGACGACCCCTGGTTGCTGACGACGCCGCCGGGAAAGGCGCACTACCAGATGTGGCGCGACGACGAGGCGGACCCGCCTGCGCTCGTCTGCCAGGTCGGCGGGACGCAGCTGCGCTACCACGTGGGCGCGATCGAGGACCTGCACGCGATGCTCGTCGCCGACGGTGGCTGGGTGCCGCTGGGCGGCGCGGACGAGCAGAAGCCGGCGCCCGACGGGACCGTCGAGGCGTGGGGACGCTCGCCGGACAACCCGGTCGGCGGGTGGTACGGGCTGAAGAAGGGGCTGCGCGGGCGGTTCGGCGTCTACCTGCCCCCGCTGCTGGAGACGCTCGGACTGGCCGAGGTCACCCACGAAGCGAAGAACAACACCATGCGGGCGGTCTGAGCCACCGTCCGCCGCGAGCCCGGTTGCCGGGCTCAGCTCCGCCAGGCCGGCGCGATGTTCTGGCGGTAGCTGCGCCCGAACAGTCCGCCGATGATGGTGAGCACCGGGCCCGGGACCTGTCCGGTCACCGCCGCACGCTCGTCGACCGAGGCCCCGTCGAGCACCCACGCGAAGAACTGACCGCCCCGCGACGGGCTGACCTTCCCGAACTTCTTGCCCATCGCCTTGATCTCGGGCGAGTCGTGCTTGGCCTGGTACACCGGCTCGAGCTCGGCCTCCTCGTGCTCCAGGTGCGCGACCGTGACCGTGCGCAGCTGCTGGAAGGCCGCCAGCGCGGCCTGCGCCTCGGCCGAGCCCGCCGTGCGCGCGAGCGCACCCATCGCGGTGCGGGTCTGCGCCAGGGCCGCGGCCATGGTCTCGTGCTCGGCGTCCATCTGTGCCAGCAGCTCCTTGCTGACGCCGACCGCTTCGAGGGCCGGCCAGGCGATCTCGTGCTCGCCCTCGTGGTGGAGCGTGAGCTGGTCGTCGAAGTTCGCCCACGCGGTCGCCAGCTGTGCCGCCCGCGCCCGGTCACCGTCGCGGAAGGATCCGAGCGCGGCGACGAACCGGTCGAGGTCCCGCCGGAAGGCACCGTGGATGGCCTTGTTCATGCTGATCTCGGTCATGGCCCTGACTGTAGGCGACGGGCGACGGGCGACGGCCCGCGGGCCGCAGGAGCGGAGGCGGAGGGATTTGAACCCTCGAGGGGGTTGAAGCCCCCAACCGCATTAGCAGTGCGGCGCCATAGGCCGGGCTAGGCGACGCCTCCAGTGCGGTCCTCGACCGCGGGCCTAGGCTACCGGCCGTCGGAAGGGACCGGCAAAGCGCCGCAGACCGCCGCGGAGGGAGCCACCGGTGACCGATCTGGACGCCCGCACCGCGGCCAAGCGCGCGGCTGGCGAGGCCGCCGTCGAGCGGTTCGTCCACGACGGGATGCGGGTCGGGCTCGGGACCGGGAGCACGGCGGTGTGGGCGCTGCGCCGGATCGGCGCGCTGCTGGCGGCGGGCGACCTGGGGGACATCGCCGGGGTGCCGACGTCGAGCGCGAGCGAGTCCGAGGCGCGGGCGTGCGGCATCCCGCTCACGACGCTCGACGCCCACCCGTTCCTGGACGTGACCATCGACGGCGCCGACGAGGTGTCCCCCACCCTCGACCTGGTCAAGGGCGGCGGCGGCGCGCACCTGCGCGAGAAGATCGTCGCGCAGGCGAGCGGCCGGCTGGTGATCGTGGTGGACGAGACGAAGCTGGTCCCCGCAGCTGGGCACCGGCTTCGCGGTGCCGGTCGAGGTGGTGCCGATGGGGCAGCGGCCCGAGCGCGAGTTCCTCGAACAGCTGGGGGCGCGGGTGACGTTGCGCGCCGGCGTGGACGGCACGCCATTCGTCACCGACGAGGGCAACCACATCCTCGACGCCGACTTCGGCCCGCTGCCCGACCCGGCCGCGCTGCAGGAGGCGTTGCGCACCCGCGCGGGCGTGGTGGAGGTCGGGCTGTTCCTGGACATGGCGTCGTCGTCGTCGTGGCGGGCGACGTCGTGGCCGGCACCGGACCCGGCGCCGCCGTACGGATGCTGGAGCGGGTCAGCCCAGAGTCGTGACGTCCAGCGCACCCTCGGCGTACCGCTGCCGCAGCACCTTCTTGTCGAACTTGCCGACCGACGTCTTCGGCACCGCGTCGATCACCGCCCACCGCTCCGGCAGCTGCCAGTGGGCGACGCGCTCGGCGAGGTAGGCGCGCAGGTCCTCCAGCGACACGTCCGAGCCCTCGCGCAGCACCACGGTCGCCAGCGGTCGCTCGCCCCACTTCTCGTCGGGCACGCCGACGACGCTGGCCTCCGCGACGTCCGGGTGCGACATCAGGCAGTTCTCCAGCTCGACGGACGAGATCCACTCGCCGCCGGACTTGATCACGTCCTTGGACCGGTCCGTCAGCGTGAGGTAGCCGTCGGCGGTCAGCGTCCCGACGTCGCCGGTCCGCAGCCAGCCGTCGTCGAACTTCTCCGGGTCGGCGTCACGGTGGTACGCGCCGGTCACCCATGGCCCGCGCACCTCGAGCTCGCCGACCGACTCGCCGTCCCAGGGCAGCTCGGAGCCGTCCGGACCGATCAGCCGCGCCTCGACGGACGCCGGCACCCGGCCCTGGGTGACCCGGTAGCGCATCCGCGCGTCCGCATCCGTGGCCGTGGCCGGGGCCCGCGACACCGAGCCGAGCGGAGAGGTCTCGGTCATCCCCCACGCGTGCACGATCATGCACGCCGTACCGCTCCTCGTACGCGCGCATCAGCGACGGCGGGCAGGCCGAACCGCCGACCACCGCCTCTTTCATCGAGGAGATGTCGCCGCCGTTCGTGTCCAGGTAGTGCAGCAGGTCGTTCCAGATCGTCGGGACCGCACCGGCGAACGTCGGGCGCTCCTGCTCGATCATCTTCGCCAGCGGCTCGGCCTGCAGGAAGCGGTCGGGCATGAGCAACGACGCGCCCGACATGAACGCGGCGTAGACCAGCCCCCAGGACATCGCGTGGAACTGCGGCACGACCACCAGCACGCGGTCGGCGTCGCTCAGCCCGAACGACTCCTTGGTGCAGACCTGCATCGAGTGCAGCCAGATCGATCGGTGCGAGTACACGACGCCCTTGGGGTGGCCGGTGGTGCCGCTGGTGTAGCAGATGGCCGCCGCCGAGCGCTCGTCCACCTCCGGCCAGTCGTACGTGGTCGGCCGGCCGGCGATCAGCTCCTCGTACGAGTGCACGGCCACGCCCTCGGGCGCGTCGAGCGCGGCCGGGTCGGCGCCCGGACCGGCGACGACCACGTGCCGGACGGTCGTCATCTCCGGCAGCACCTTGGCGAAGACCGGGACCAGGGCCGCGTCCACGACGACGACGTGGTCCTCCGCGTGGTTGACGATGTAGGCGACCTGCTCGGGGAACAGGCGGATGTTGACCGTGTGCAGCACCGCGCCCATCGACGGCACGGCGTAGTAGACCTCGAGGTGCTCGGCGTTGTTGAACATGAACGTGCCGACGCGCTGGTCGCCGTCGACGCCGAGCTCGCGCAGGGCGTGCGCCAGCTGTGCGGCCCGCGCCCCCGCCTGGGCGAAGGTCTCGGTGCGGACCCCGTCCCCGGTCCAGGTGCTGACCGTGGACCGGCCGTGGACGCTGCTGCCGTACCGCAGGAGCCGGGCGACCGACAGCTGCACGTCCTGCATGGTGCTCTTCACGGGCGTTCTCCAGGGTCGGCCGCCGGATGGTTCACCAGTCGGGGCGCAGCGGCATCCCGCTGCGGTGGTCCGGTCCCAGGCGCACCCCGAGCAGCTGGTGCAGCTGCACCGTGTTGTTCTCGAACCCGACCTGGCAGGCGACCAGGTACAGCCGCCACACCCGGGCCTTGGCGAAGCCGACCTCGGCGACCGCCGCGTCCCAGTTCGCCTCGAGGTTGGCGGCCCACTCGCGCAGCGTGAAGGCGTAGTGCTCGCGCAGGTTCTCGCCGTGCCGGAGCTCGAAGCCGTTGTCGTTCATGGCGGACGCGATCGTCCCCGGCCCCTCCAGCTCCCCGTCGGGGAAGATGTACCGGTCGATGAACCCGCCGGTGCGCGCCGGGCCGATGCCGTCGGGGCGGGTGATGCAGTGGTTCAGCAGCCGCCCGCCCGGTTGCAGCCGGGACTGCAGGAACGTGAAGTACTTCGGCAGGTTGGCCAGCCCGATGTGCTCGGTGAGGCCGATCGACGACACCGCGTCGAACCCGGTCTCGGTGACGTCGCGGTAGTCCTGGAAACGGACCTCGGCCACGTCCTGCATGCCGTGCTCGGCGACCAGCTTGGCGCCCCACTCGGCCTGCTGCCGCGAGAGCGTGACCCCGATGGCTCGTACGCCGTAGTTCTCCACCGCGTGCCGGACCATGCCGCCCCAGCCGCAGCCGACGTCGAGCAGGCGCATGCCCCGCTCGAGCCCGAGCTTGCGGCAGACGAGGTCGAACTTCTCCGCCTGCGCCTCCTCGAGCGACGCGTCCGGCTTGGGGAAGACGGCACAGGTGTACGCCATCGACGGGCCGAGGACGTAGGAGTAGAAGAGGTTCGAGACGTCGTAGTGGTGGCTGATCGCCGCGGCGTCGCGGGCCTTGGAGTGCCGGCGGCCGCGGCGCAGCGGCGGCGGCGCCTCCTGGGCCGGCCGCGGCGGACGGCGCAGGACGCCGGGACCGAGGGTGCGGAGCACGTCGGCCCGCTCGGCCCAGGTGAGGTCGGCCGCCGGTCCGGCCAGCAGCGTGGCCAGTGCGCCGTGCAGGTCGCCGGTCACGTCCAGGTTGCCGGTCACGTAGGCACGCGCCAGCCCGAGGTCGTTCGGCGCGGTCGCGAGGTAGCGCAGCGCGACCGGCGACCGGACGCTCGATCGTCGACGGCGCATCCTTCGGTCCGCACGAGCTGCCGTCGAAGGCGACGAACCGCAGCCGGTCGCCGGTGCCGACGAACCGCTCGAACATCTCCGCGAGCTTCATACCGCCCCCTTGCCTCAGCGCTGCCGGACAGTCTTGTCGTACAGGTCGGCGAACCGTCCATCCGGGTCGTAGGTCTTCTTCAGCGTCTGGTACGCCGCCCCGTTGTAGGTGGCCCAGAACGTGTCCTTGTCGTAGTACGCAGTGCTGTAGAGCGACTTGCGGCCGCCCAGCTCGGCGACGACCTCCTCGATCCGGCGGTTGTGGTCGCCGTCGTGCTGTCCCGGCGCGAGCTCGACGCTCGACCAGAAGCCGACGTTCACGTAGGTCTTCCGCGGGTCGAACGCGTAGAGCTCCCAGGTGACGTCCGGGTCGCGCTGGAGCAGCGGGCAGACCCAGACCGGCTCGATCCCGACCTCGCGGTGGAAGAAGTCGAGGAACTCGGTCGTGCGATCGATCGGCACCTCGACGTCCTGGACGATCACCTCGCGCGGCGGCCGGCCCCGCCAGCCGGTCGACCCGGCCGGCCACCTGGTGCCGGCGCTCGAAGCTGACGAGCTTCATGTAGACGTCCGAGCGCATGTACCGCCGCGGGACCAGCCGGCGGACCGCCGGATGCTGCACGCCCAGGGCCCGCGAGCACCAGAACCAGTCGGTGTCCCAGCGCCACAGGTAGTCGCGGACGGTGAGGAAGTCACGCCGACGCTGCTGCAGGGAGCGGTAGTAGATCCCCTGCCCGGTGTAGTCGCTGGTGTACGGCGCCTCGTCCACGAACGTGCCCAGGCGTCAGGTAGTGCTCGCCCGGGGAGAAGACCGTGCCGTCCACGAAGTCCAGCTGCGCGCCGTCCGCCGACCGGGTCCGGCAGACCTCGTCCAGCCGGGCGACGAAGGACTCCGCGTCGTCGTGCCGCTCGTGCGTGAGCATCACGTACGGCCGGACGGGCTGCAGCTCGATCCGCAGCCGCAGCGCGTACCCGAGCGAGCCGTACGAGTTGGGGAACCCGTAGAACAGCGCCGCGTGCTCGCCGTCCGGGGTGACGGTGAGCAGGCGTGCGTCGCCGGTGAGCACGTCCATCTCGAGCACCGACTCGTGCGGCAGCCCGTTGCGGAACGAGCTCGACTCGATCCCCAGCCCGGTCACGGCGCCGCCGAGCGTGATCGTCTTCAGCTGCGGGACCACCAGCGGCATCAGCCCGTACGGCAACGTGGCGTCGACCAGGTCCTCGTACGTGGTCATCCCCAGCACGTCGGCGGTCCGCGCGTCCGGGTCGACCGACAGGACCCCGGCGAGCCCGGAGACGTCCAGCCCGGGGGCGGCGGCCCGGGCGCGGAAGACGTTGCTGGTGCGCTTCGCCAGCCGGACCGAGCCTGAGGGCGGGACGTCGGCGACCTGGGCGCGCATCCGCTCCGCCGCGACCGCGTAGCCGGCACGGTCGACCCCCGGCGCGCGGCCGGTGCTCCCGGCGACCAGGTTCGCCATGGGCACACGCTAGCCACGCTCGGACCCGCTGGGAACCTTGATCGTTCAACTGGGCCCCCGCCCGCCCTCACCCGCGTTGATCTTGAGCAAGTCACCGGCCCTGACGGCGTGTCTCAGGTGTGTTGCTCAAGATCAACGCGGGGATGGGGCAGGGTTGGGGTCAGCGGGAGCGGCGGCCGCGGGGGCGGAGGAAGTACGCGAGGGCGCCCGTGAGCAGGCCGACGACGAGGTAGACGGCCCCGATGTTGGCGTGGCCCCGGGAGAAGTTGAGCGCGGCCAGTACCAGCCACGCGAGGGCGATGACGACCAGCACGTAGTGCCGGTCGCGGGGGGTCACGCGCGGCATGCTACGGGGACCGCATAGGTTCTCCGGCCATGACACCCATGACAGACAGTGGCCGAGCCGAGGGTGCCGCGCCGAGGCCGCGGGTCGGCGTCGTCGGGCTGGGGATCATGGGCTCCGGGATGGCGCACAACCTGGTCGCCGCCGGCTTCCCGGTCACCGTCTTCAACCGCACCCCGGCCCGGACCGAGCCGCTCGCGGCGGTCGGCGCCGCGGTCGCGGACACCGCTGCCGGGCTGGCCGCGGCGAGCGACGTCGTCCTGGTCTGCGTGAGCGACACCCCCGACGTCGAGGCGGTGCTCTTCGGACCGGGCGGCGTCGCCGAGGGGGCCGCGGCGGGCACGCTCGTCATCGACGCCAGCACGATCGCCCCGGCGGCGACGCGGGCGCTCGCGGAACGGCTGGCCGGCCAAGGCGTCGCCCTCGTCGACGCACCGGTCTCCGGCGGGTCCGAGGGCGCCAAGAACGGTACGTTGTCGATCATGGTCGGCGGCGCGGAGCCCGACGTCGACCGCGCTCGCCCGGTGCTGGAGGCGATCGGCCGGACGATCACCCACGTGGGCCCGGTCGGCGCCGGGCAGACCTGCAAGCTGGTCAACCAGGTGCTGGTCGTGGTCAACATGCTCGCGGTCTCCGAGGCGCTGCTGCTGGCGGAGGCGGGCGGCCTGGACCTGGGGACCACGATCGCGGCGGTCCAGGGCGGGGCCGGTGGCTCGTGGATGCTCACCAACCGCGGCCCGCAGGTGGTGGCCGGCGACTGGCGGCCCGGCTTCACCATCGACCTGCAGCAGAAGGACCTGCGGCTGGTGCTCGAAGCCGCCGACGAGCTCGGCGTCCCACTGGTCGGCACGGCCGCGGTGTTCCAGCTGTACCGCACGCTGCAGGCGCGCGGTCTCGGCTCGGAGGGGAACCACGCCCTCGCCAAGGCCCTCGAGGCGCTGTCCGGTCACAGGATCGGCCGAACGTCGTGATCCCGCTGAACGCCGGGCCAACTGAACGCTGGGCCGATCTGAACGAACTGTCAGGATCTGGTGCGATCCCGGTCCGACGGGCCCTGGCGCTGCTCGCAACCGGGTACGACTACCTCATCCCGTACGTCGACCCGGCGCTGTTCGACTGGCGGCAGGGCCGGCCGGACCTGTTCGCCAACATCGCGCACCGCACGCTGGACGGGCTGTACGTCCTCGGCTTCGTCGAGTTCGCCGACGCCGCCTACCAGCGGTTCGACGAGATGGCCCAGGTCGTCGTCATGGACGCGCACGCGCACCGCACCGGCGAGCACCTCGACGAGATGCGGCGGTTGCGCCGCGAGGCGCACCCGGACCTCGCCGGCGGGCACCACTACGTGGACTCGGCGCGGCACGCCGGGTACGTCGACTCGCCGACGTACCAGCGCTACCTCGCCGACCTGCGGGACCGGTTCGGCTTCGCCGACCCAGACGACGACTTCTACGGACCGCCGACGCTGGACCTGACCGCGCAGCCCGACAGCGCGCCGGCCGGGACGGTGCACTCGTGACCACCTCGCCGGTACCCGCGCTGGCCGACCTGCTGCCGTTGCCCGCCGCCCTCGACGGCGGGCTGGCCACCGAGCTGGAGGTGCGGGGCTACGACCTGGCTCACCACCTGTGGTCCGCGCAGCTGCTCGCCGACGACCCGGACGCGATTCGCCGGCTGCACCGGGACTACTACCTGGCCGGTGCACGGGTCGCGATCTCCGCGTCGTACCAGGCCAGCCGGACCGGGTTCATCGCCAGCGGCATGGACGCCGACGAGGCCGACGCGCTGTTGCGACGCAGCGTGCGGATCGCCCAGCAGGCGCGCGACCAGGCCCTAGCCGAGGGCGTCCGCGGGCCGCTGCTCGTCGCGGCCAGCGTGGGCCCGTACGGGGCGATCCGGCACGACGGCTCGGAGTACCGCGGCCGCTACGGCATCCCGCGGGCCAGGCTGCGGGCGTTCCACGAGGAACGGCTCGCCGTGCTGGTCGACGCGGCCCCCGACGTGCTGGCGGTCGAGACCATCCCGGACGTCGAGGAGGCCGAGGTCCTGGTCGAGCTGCTGGCCGGCTCCGACGTCCCGGCATGGATCTCGTTCTCGTGCACAGCGGGCGGGAAGACCTGCGCCGGGCAGCCGTTCGCGGAGGCGGTCGGCGTGGCCACCTCCACCGACCGCACCATCGCGGTCGGGGCCAACTGCACGGCCGCGGAGCACGTCGACGCGGTGCTCGCTGCTGCCCGGGCGGTCACCGAGCTGCCGCTGGTCGTCTACCCCAACGCCGGCGGCACCTGGGACGCGTCCACCGGCACCTGGACCGACGTCATGTCCAAGGACCTGCCCGCCGCCGTCGTCCGGCGCTGGGTGGACGCCGGCGCCGCGCTGGTCGGCGGCTGCTGCGGTCTCGGGCCGGAGGCCGTCGCGGGCATCGCCGGGGCCATCGCGACGTTGCCGGACAGCGTGGACGGGTCGGACGTCAGGCCCTGAACTCCAGGTAGACCCACGAACCGGTGGTCGCGGCGTTGACGGCGTCGGTGGCGATCGACGCCCGCACCCGGTACTGCACCGAGAGCGCGTGCTTGGCCAGCGGAAGGCCGGCAGCGCCGCTCCCCGCGTCGACGGGTACGCAGGCCGTGGTCGCCACGGTCTTCCATGCTCCGCCGCTGAAGCCCTGCGCCGTGAAGGTCACGCAGCCGACCGCGCCGCGGGCCGGGGCCAGCACTGCGCGGAAGGCCGGGTCCGTGGCCGAGTGGAACAGCCGGTACGAGCCGGACGTGCCGTAGGCGCCGGCGACCGACGTCGTGATGCGCGCCAGGGCCGTGGTCGACGTGGCGTACGTCGCGGTCGCGTACCGCGCGTCGCCGGCGAAGCTCGCCTGGAAGGCGACGTGCCGGTAGAAGGTCGTGGACAGCGCGTAGTTCCCGGCGCTGTTCACCGGTCCGGTGTGCACGAGAGTCCACACCGGGGCCGGTACGCCGTACACGTACTCGTAGAGGCTGATCGTGCGGTTGGTGTAGGTCGGGCCGAGGTGCACGGTCACCGTCCCCGCCCCGCCGTAGGCGAACACCCGGCCGTTCACGGCGACGGTGAGCGCTGGGGTGACGCGGTCCACCGGGACCGTGACCGTGGCCGTCGACCCGGAGTGCGTGCTGTCGCCGGCGAACCGGAACGTGTACGTCACCGTCCCGCCGGCCGGCGGGCTGTCGGTCGCGACGAAGCCGCCGGCGGAGTCCGTGGTGAGCGACGCGAGCTGCACGGTGCCGGTGAGGTCGGTGCGCGTCCAGGTCAGCGGTCGCAGGCCGGTCGCGGTGTCGCCGCCGGTCAGCGCTCCGGTGATGGTCAGCGGGACGCCGCGGGGGGCCGACGGCGGTCCGGACGCAGTCAGGAAGGTCTGCACCGCCACGGTGCTGACCGTCGTCGACGCGGTCGCGGCGGTCGTCGCCGCGTTCCCGCCGTACGCCACGGTGTACGCGCTGGCGCCGACCGCGGCGGGGGTGTCGGACACCTGGAAGCCGCCGCCGGAGTCAGTCGTGACGCCTGCCAACGGGGTGCTGCTGCCGTCCGGGTTCCGGCGGGTCAGCGTGAGCGGGACGCCCGGGGCCGGGACGCTCTGGACCAGCAACGTGCCGCTCAGCGTGGTGGCGGCACCGATCGTGAACCCGGAGCCGGCGGCGGCCAGGGTGAGCGACGCCGGCCGAGGCGCCTGCGCCGCGGCCATGGCGGCGGCGAAGTCGACACCCGGTCCGCTCGACGGGGTGCCGCAGTCGGTCGGCGCCCAGGTCCGATCGGCCATCAGCAGGGTGCCGATACCGATGTCGGCGGACTGCCCGAGCACACCGATCCCGCGGGTCGCGAGGTACGAGAGGAACGCCGGGGCGAGATTCTGCGACGAGGTCCCGCACTTGGCGGTGCCGTAGTTCCACTCGGTGGCGAGAACCGGCACCTGCATGGCGGCGTCCCCGAACCGGTAGTCCCAGTCCAGGTAGCCCTTCGGGGACGTGTAGAAGTACGGGTGCACGGCGTAGGCGATGTCCGGCGGCGTCAGCGTGTCCTGCAGCAGGGGCACGCCCTGCAGCTCGCCACCCTTGTTCAGCCCGTCCGCGACGAGAACGTTGCGGGCGCCGAGCGCTCGGATGGCGTCGACCAGCTGCTGGTGCCCCACCGCAGGGTCGCCCAGGTTGGGCTCGGGGCTGGACCCGCCGTTCAGCCACTCGTCCCACTGCCCCGGCCCGGGCGGCATCAGGAGCGGAGCCGCGGATCCGTCGATCGGTTCGTTGTAGAGCTCGAACGCGACGTCCGGGTCGGCGGCGAACATCGGCGCCAGGACGGTCCAGGCGGCGACCGTGGCCTGGCTGGGCATCGGGTGCTGGGCACCGCAGCCGGCCTGGTACTGGTCCTGCATGGACAGGATCACTGCCAGCCCGGCGTCGTGGGCCTGGGTCACGGTGCCCGACAGGGCGGTGAGGTAGGCCGTGACGTTCGCCGGCACCGGGTCGGTCAGCGCCGTCTGCAGCACCTGCAGCCGCACGGTGTTCGCGTGCCAGGCGCCGGCCAGCGCCGCCATCTCCGGCTGCCCGAGTTGGGCGGCAGCCTTGACGATGTCCGTCTGGGTGCAGTCGGCCCCGGCCATCGCGCCGACGAGGTTGAACCCGCGCACGAGGAACGGCTGACCGTCCCGGGTCAGCTGGTTGCCGACCACCCGCAGGCCGGCCGGCGGCGCGGCCGTCGCGGGGGAGCTCGCCCCGGCGACCAGCGAACCCGCCGCCAGCGCGAGGCCGAGAACGAGCACGGCCGGGCGCCCCGCCGTCCGTCGCATGCTGCACCCCCGCCCAGGTCCCGCGGCGACCATCGCACAGCCGGCCCGATCGGCGCAGGCGAGCATCGAAGTTAGAGCGCAATCCAGGCCGAGAACCGGCCGGCTCATGGGCGGGGGCACCGGGTTTACCGGGTCCGAACACAGCCTGGGCCGGGGCCGGACATGCGGTTCCGATGCTCTGGCCATGAACTCCAGAACGCTGAACCCGAGCACCCTGCGACGGGCGGCAGCCGCCGGGCTGGCCGTTGCCGCGCTCCTCACCACGGCGGCCTGCTCGCGCCACGTCGGCGCCCCGCCGGCCGCGCCCCAGCGCGGCGCCTCCGTCACGGCCACGGCGGGTCCTGGGACCGGCTCCGTTCCGGTCACCGACGCGACTCCCGGCCAGCCGGCCGGCGCCGCGCAGACCGCCGCCGCCCAGGCCGCCTCGGCGCTGGGTACCGCCATCGACCGGGCGGGCGCAGCAGCGTCCGACCAGAGCAGCGACCTGTCCGCAAGCACGGGCAGCACAGAAGGAGACCCGACCCAGTGAACATCCGACGCCTCGTCCCCATGCTCGCCGTGGCCGGCACCGGCCTGGTGCTCGTCACGGGAGCCACCGCGCCAGCGTTCGCGGACACGGCCCCGAGTCCCGCGCCCAGCACCAGGACGTGCTCCGCCGACAGGCTGGCATACGTCCAGGCGCGTGTCGACGCCGCCGTCAAGGCGCGTGAGCTCACCATCGACTCGCTGACGCGCCGGCTGGCCGCCCGCACCCACGTGACCGACGCCCATCGAGCGACCCTCACCGCGACCTACACCGCGGACGCGAGCGGCCTGCGCACCGTCGACGCGACCGTGCATGCCGACACCACCTGTGCCCAGGCGGTCGTCGACGGGCGCACGGTGGTGACCAGCTACCGGGTGTACCGCCTGCTGGTCCCGCAGACGCGCCTGGTGTCGGCCGCGGATACGGGCACGTACGCGGCCGGCCAGCTGGCTGCCGCCGAAGCGAAGGCACAAGCGGCGATCGACGCGCTCACCGACGCGCAGAAGAAGGCGACCGCCCAGGCCGAGCTGGACGACATGAAGGCGCACGTCGACGCCGCGACGACAGCACTGTCCGGTGTGGCGGACGGGATGCTGGCGTTGGTCCCGGCTGACATCCCGGCCAAGCAGCCGGTGATCGACGGCTACCGCGCGAGCGTCGCCTCGGCGCACGCCGACCTGGCCAAGGCGCTCGCCGACGCCAAGTCGCTGAAGGCGTTGCTCGGCAACGGCTGAGGCCGTACACGAGGCTCGGCACCGACGCCATCAGGTCGACGAGCGACACGAACAGCGACTTGAGCCGGTTCGGGACGTACTGGCTGATGTACAGAGCCGCGAGCGTACGAAGTGGCCCACGATGGGGACCGTGCCCTCGAACGTGCGGTCGGACGTGCCCGCCCGGGGTCGATCTCCCGCGGCACCTCCGGGCCCGGCGCAGGAGGCGGCGCGGAGGTGTCGATGACGACCGTCATCGGCTCTGCTCCCTCCAGCCAGCCCGCAGACCCTGCAAGGACACCCCGCCACGACGTGGTGCAGGCAGCACATCCAAGCCAGGCGTCGAGGTGGCGGAGTCCTGGTGAACGTCCGACCAACGCTGGTCATCGGAACCGCCAACCGGCCCGGCAACGCCACTGCGCAGGATCGACGGCCGCATGGTGCGCGAGCCCCACGGCATCACGGTCAGCGCGTCCCGCACCGACGCGTGCGGAGCCTGCTCGACGAACCGCACGCACGCCTCCTCGCAGCGGGGCCGGCGGTCGAACGCGTGCCCGGACCCGACGACGTCGCGGCTGTCCGCGCGCAGCCGCCACCCCCAGTGGCTGTGGTCCACGCGCATGACGGCCGGGACGAGCGAGGGCAGCTCGAGCAGCGTCCTGGCCAGACCGGCGCGGCACAGGTCCACGTCCGGGTACGCCAAGCAGCTGCGCCCCAGCTCGCGGTTGTTGGCGCCGAGCAGCCGCCACCGGACCCCACCCGACGAGGGCGACGAGTACAGGTGGAAGAACAGCCCGTGGTGGCGGTCCGGGAGGTCAGCCGAAGCGGCCATGCACGTAGTCCGCGGTCCGGGGGTCGTGCGGGTTCTCGAAGATCTGCGCCGTGGCCCCCGACTCCACGATCCGCCCCGGCGTGCCCGCCTCGGACAGGAAGAACGCGCACTGCGAGGACACCCGCGCCGCCTGCTGCATGTTGTGCGTGACGATCACGATCGTCACCTGGTCGGCCAGCTCGCCGATCGTCTCCTCGATCCGGCGGGTGCTGTCGAGCACGGACAGACCGGACACGGCGGTGCTCCTCGAGGGGGCGGCGGGTGCGCTCCTGCGACAGGAGCGGTGACCGGAACCTAGGGGCGCGCGTCAGCCCGCAGGTGAACGGCGGGCATCGGGCCGGCGACCATCGGCGGTCGAAGCCGGTCCGTCGTCCACAGCCCCCACCCGAAACATACGGTCGGTGGGACGGCGGGTGGGGGACGGGCCAGGGTCCGCCTCAGGGTGATCCCCGATCCGGCGGCGCCACCGGGCTGGCATGGTGTACGGCATGGATCTCACGACGGTGCACCCATGATCGAGGTAGTCGGCCTGTCCAAGCGGTACGGCGACGTGCTGGCGGTCGACGACCTGTCCTTCTCGGTCGAGCCCGGTCGGGTGACCGGCTTCCTGGGCCCCAACGGCGCCGGCAAGTCGACGACGATGCGCGCCATCGTCGGGCTCGACCGCCCCAACGCCGGGACCGTCCGCATCGACGGTCACCGCTACTCCGACGACCGCGCCCCCCTGCAGCGCGTCGGCGCGCTGCTGGAGGCGAAGGCCGTGCACCCGGGCCGCAGCGCGTACAACCACCTGCTCTTCATGGCCCAGTCGAACGGCATCCCGCGCAAACGCGTGGGCGAGGTGCTCGCGCTGGTCGGGCTGGACAGCGTCGCGAAGAAGCGGACGAAGACGTACTCCCTCGGCATGGGCCAGCGCGTCGGCATCGCCTGCGCCCTGCTCGGCGACCCCGGTGTGCTGCTGCTGGACGAGCCGGTCAACGGCCTGGACCCGGAGGGGATCATCTGGGTCCGCAACCTGCTCAAGGCGCTCGCCGCCGAGGGCCGCGCAGTGCTGGTGTCCAGCCACCTCATGGCCGAGATGGCGCTGACCGCCGACCACCTCGTCGTCATCGGCCGCGGCCGGCTGATCGCGGACACCACGGTCGCCGAGTTCGTCGAGCAGGCCGGGCAGCGGTCCGTGCTGGTGCGCACGCCGGACGGCACCGCCCTGCGCGCGGCGCTCGAGCAGCACGGCGCCGCCGTCACCGCGTCGGACGACGGAGGGCTGCTCGTCACCGGCCTGGAGGCGCCGGCCATCGGGCAGGCGGCCGCCGATACCGGCACCGTGCTCCACGAGCTGACCCCGCAACGCGCCTCGCTCGAGGAGGCGTTCATGGAGCTGACCCGCGACAGCGTCGAGTACCACGCCGAGACCGCGCCGACCACGCCCACCACGCCCGGTGGCGTGCCGTCCTACGAGGGAGCCTGACATGTCGGCCACCACCGCGTCCCCGGCAGCCGCACCCGTCCGCGCGCACAAGGTCGGCCCGACCGGCCAGTTCGCCCGCGTGCTCACGTCCGAGTGGACCAAGCTGCGCACGGTGCGTTCCACCGTGTGGACGCTGGTGTTCACGCTGCTGGTCTGCATCGGCCTGCCGGTGCTGATCTCGACCGCGATCATCAACCAGCCCGCGGGCGACTTCAACCGGTCAGACGCCGCCGGCTTCAGCCTCTTCGGGGTCTTCCTCGGTCAGCTGATCGTCGGCTCGCTCGGCGTGCTCGTCATGAGCGCCGAGTACTCGACGGGCACGATCAGGGCGACCCTGTCGGCCACCCCGCAACGGTTGCTGATGCTCGTCGCGAAGACCCTGACGTTCGCGGTCATCATCGCCGTCGTCTCGTTCGTGACCACGTTCGTGGCGTTCTTCTCGGTGCAGGCCATCCTGAACACCCATGACCTCGGGGTCACCCTCGGCGAGGGCTCCTCGCTGCGGATGGTGATCGGCGGCGCGCTGTACCTGACCATCGTCGGGCTGCTCGGGCTCGGCATCGGCACGATCCTGCGGCACAGCGCTGCCGGGATCAGCACGGTCCTCGGCCTGCTGTTCGTCCTGCCAATCCTGGCGAGCTTCCTGCCGCACAGCTGGCAGGAGCACATCGTCAAGTACCTGCCGGGACAGGCGGGACAGGCGATCTTCCAGGACCACCCGGACCCGGTGACGCTCGCGCCCTGGACCGGGCTCGCCGTGTTCGCCGGGTACGCGCTGCTCGCGCTGGTCATCGGCGGGGTGCTGCTGCGCCGTCGCGACGCCTGACCCTGCTCCGGACGCCGGTTCTACGGACGGCGGTCTGGCCGGCCGATACCTCTGGCATGGCCGCCGCCCGTCCGCTCGGTCGCACGGGCGCGCTCGTCATCGTCACCGTGGCCTCGGTCGCACTGGCGGCCTGCGGCCGCGGGCCGGCGCCGGGCAGCGCTGCCCGCGACCCGGTCGTGCCGTCCGTCCCGTCCGGAGTGGTGAGCGGGCCGGCCGTGCCGACGGCGGGCGCGTCGCTGCCGTCCGGACTGCCCAGCGACCCGGGGGCAGCCGACCCGGTCACCCCGCTGCCGGCCGGCAGCACCCTTTCGCCGGAGGCGGCCGCAGGAGACCTGGACACGGTGATCCTCGCCGCTGGGGTCCGCCAGCACCTGCGGTGCGCCGGCACCGGCGCGCCGACTGTGGTCGTCGTCCCCGGGCTCGGGGTCGCCGCTGCAGACTGGTCGGCACCCGTCGACACGCTCGCGCAGCGCACCCGGACCTGCGTCTACGAGCGGCCCGGGCTCGGCCTGTCACCCGCACGGACCAGCCCGCTCCAGGTGGTCGACGCCGGGGTCAACGCCCGGGAGCTGGCGACGCTGCTGTCCGTCGCCGGGCAACAGGGCCCCTTCACCCTCGTCGGCCAGGGCTACGGAGCCCTGGTCGCCCGGGCGTTCACCCGCCTCTACCCCGCGAGCGTGCGGTCGCTGGTCCTGGCCGGGACGGCGCCGGCCCGGACCGCCACGCAGGTGTTCTGGACCGAGGCGGGCCACCGCGTCGACATCGCGGCGAGCCTGCGCACGGCGGGCCGGACGCCGACCGGTACCGCATCGCTCGACGTCGTGGTGCTGCGCACCGACGACCCGGCTTCGGTGACCGCCGCCGTGCCGACCTGACCGGCCCGGTCACCCGGCGGGGACCGATGTCCTGGCGGCCAGGGCGTCGACGTCGAGCTCGTGCACCTGGCGCGGGATCACCAGCACCGCGGCGGCCAGGAGCAGCGCCACCACGATGAGCCCGAGGAACACATCGTGCGTCGCGTCGAAGACCGCGGCCGGCGACAGGTGCCCGCCCTCGCCGGCGGCCGGCGGCGCGGTCCCGGAGCTGGCCGCGTACGCCGCGTTCGCGATCGCTCCGAAGACGGCGACCCCGACGGCGCTCCCCATCGAGCGGCTGAACATGTTCGTCGCGGTCACCACGCCGCGGTGCCGCCAGCCCACCACCGACTGCACGGCGACCAGCGACGGGACGTTCGTGAGGCCGAGCCCGACGCCGACGACGAAGCACGCCGCGGCCACCTCCCACACGAACGAGGTCGGGTGCAGAAGGGCGCACAGCACCGTCCCGGCCAGCACGACCGCGGAGCCGATGAGTGCGGTGTCGCGGAAGCCCAGCCTGATGTAGACGCGGCCGGCGCAGGCGGCCGCGATCGGCCATCCGATGGTCAGCGCGGCCAGGGCGAGACCGGCCACCAGCGCACCCGTGCCGAGCACCTCCTGGACGTACGTCGGGACGTACGAGCTCAGCACGATCAGCAGCGCGCCCACGCCCGCGGCGGTCAGGTTGCCGCCGACCAGCACCCGGGGGCGGAACACCCACAGGGGCAGGACGGGTTCGGTCGCCCGCCTCTCCACCAGCACGAACCCGACGAGCAGCACGGAGCCGACGCCGAACACCGTTGCGCTCGGCCAGGAGGTCCAGCTCCAGGACACCCCGCCCTCCAGCAGGCCGAGGATGACCAGCGAGCAGCCGGCGGTGAGCGTGACCGCTCCGGCGACGTCGATCGCGTGCCGGGTGCGGGTCACCTGCTCGGAGAAGTGGCGGGCCAGCATCCAGACCGCGAGCGCGCCGATCGGCAGGTTCACGAAGAAGATCCAGCGCCAGGTCAGGTACTGGGCGAAGAGCCCGCCCAGCGTCGGCCCGACCACGGACGAGATGCCCCAGACGCTCGCGATGTACCCCTGCACCTTGGCTCGCTCGGCGACGCTGTACTGGTCGCCGACGATCGTCGTCGTCATCGGCAGGACCGCGCCGGCGCCGATGCCCTGCAGCCCGCGGAACACGATCAGCGTCGGCATGCTCCAGGCGACGCCGCACAGCACCGAGCCGAGCAGGAAGACGCCGATCCCGAAGAAGAGCACCGGCCGCCGACCCCGCAGGTCGGCGAACTTGCCGTACAGCGGCACGGTGACGGCCTGGGTGAGCAGGTAGATCGAGAACAGCCACGGGAACTGGTTGAAGCCACCCAGCTGGCGGACGATGGACGGCACCGCGGTCGCGATGATCGTGCTGTCCAGGGCGACCAGCGCCACCGACAGCATGAGAGCGATCAGGACCGGACCGCGGCCCGAGCGCAGCCCGACACCCGCCGTAGTCGCCCGGGTGGGTGTCGAAGTCACCCCTCCATCCTGCCCCGCCTGCTGACAGCATGCTTTCGGGAGGGGGTCGTCATGAACCTCGCAGTCCGCCGGCTGGTGCTGGCGCCGGCCGTGGCCGGGCTGGTCGCGGCAGGGCTGGCCGTGCTCGGCGCCCCGACCACGACCGCTTCAGCCGCCGACGGCCTTCGGGTCGGGGCCGCCGCCCTGCACAGCTGCGACCTCGGCGTCGCCCCGGCTGCGGCCTGGTGCGGCAGCGTCCGGGTGCCGCTCGACTACGCCGACACCACCAGCGGGACCATCACCGTCGGGTTCGGCTGGGTGCCCGCCGCCGGGCGCTCGGTGGGGACCGTCGCCGCGATGGAGGGCGGGCCCGGCTACCCGTCCACCGGCACCACCCCGGACTTCCTCGCGATGCTCGGGCCGCTGCACGCCGACCACGACCTGCTCGTGGTGGACGCGCGCGGGACCGGGCGGTCGACGCTGCTCGACTGCGCGCCGCTCCAGTCGTACACGGGGAGCACGGCGACCGACCACTTCCGCTCGCTGGTGCGCGCGTGCGCCGACCAGCTGGACCACACATGGCGGCACACCGACGGGACCTGGGTGCACGCGGCGGACCTGTTCGGCACCGCGAACATCGCGCGCGACCTCGCCGGCGTGATCGGACGCCTCGGGCTGGGACGCGTCGACCTGTACGGCGACTCGTACGGGAGCTGGTTCGCGCAGGTGTTCAGCGCGCGCTACCCGGTGCTGCTGCGCTCGGTGACGCTCGACTCGTCGTACGAGGTGCGCGACCTCGACCCGTGGTACCTCACATCGGTCCAGACCGCACGCACCGCGTTCGACGCCGCGTGCGCGCGGAGCGTGGACTGTACCGCCCAGGCCCCGGGGTCGGTGTGGGACCGGATCGGCGGGCTCGCGACGTACCTGCGCGCGCACCCGGTTTCCGGGTGGACGACCGGGACCGACGCGGCACCGGAGCACGTCACGGTCGACATCCGCGCGCTCGTCGACCTGGTCAACGACGCCGGCTACGACTACGCGCAGTACCGCACGCTGGACGCAGCCGGCCGGGCCCTGCTCGAGCACGGCGACGCGAAGCCACTGCTGCGCCAGTGGGCCCAGGACCTCGGCTGGGACGACGGCGACTACTACGGCCCGGTCGACGTCTACACCGACGGGATCTACTACGCGGTCGCGTGCACCGACTACCCGCAGCTGTTCGACATGCACTCCACACCGGCCATCCGCCGCACCCAGCTGGCCGCGGCGGTCGCCGCGCTGCCGGCAGGCACGTTCGCCCCGTTCAGCACCGCGGAGTGGCTGCAGGTGAACCAGTACACCGAGGCGTACACAGCCTGTCTGGACTGGCCCTCCCCGGTGCACGACGACCCGCCGCTGCCGTCAGCCACTGCACCGCTCGACCCGGGCGGCGTACCGGTGCTGCTGCTGAACGGCGACCTGGACTCGTTGACGCCGGCGACGGGCGGGGCGCACGTCGCCGCGCAGATCGGACCGGCCGCGCGTGCTGTCGTGGCGCCCAACATGGTCCACCTGGTGGCGCTCGACGACCGGTACGGGTGCGGCTCTTCGATCTACCGGCAGTTCGTGGCCCGGCCGGAGCGGTTGCGGTCCCTGGACGTCTCCTGCCTGCCGTCGATCCCCGAGGTGCACGTCGTCGGCTCGTACGCCTCGACCGTTCAGCAGGTGTTCCCGGCGGGCCCGGCGACGGCGGGCGGTACCGCGCGGGAGCGACGGCTGGCGGCAGTCGCGGTCGCGGCCGCCGGGGACGCGGCGTTCCGCTACACGTATGTCGACGCGTACGCCGACCGCGGGATGCGCGGCGGCAGCACCGGCTACCGACCGGGTCCGCAGGGCGTGTGGATCAGGGCCACCCTGCGGCACTACCGGTGGGTGGGCGACGCAACTGTCGACGGCATCGTCAGCGTCCGCTCCGACGGGCTGGCCGCGCACGGCACCCTGACCGTGGCCGACGGCGCGGGCCAGCCGGTCGTCGTCGTGCTGACGTGGACCACCACCGGCCCGCACGCGACCGCGACGGCTCGGGTCGGAGCCGTGACGTTCACGCTGCCGGCGCCGTGACCGCCCAACGATGACCAACTGGGCCGGCAACGTCGCCTTCGGCGCGGCCGAGGTGCGCCGGCCCGCCACCGTGGCTCAGGTGCGCGAGCTCGTGACGTCGCGCCGGCACGTCCGGGTGCTCGGCGCCGGCCACTCGTTCAGCTCGCTCGCGGACACCGACGGTCTGCAGCTCTCGATGGCCGGCCTGCCACCACTCGTCGAGATCGACACCGCACGCCGGCGGGCCCGGGTCGCGGCCGGGCTCCGCTACGGCGACATCGTCGAGCCGCTCGACGCGGCCGGGTTGGCGCTGCCGAACCTGGCCTCGCTCCCGCACCTGTCGGTGGCCGGCGCGGTGGCCACCGGCACGCACGGCTCCGGTCCCGGCAACCAGAACCTCGCGGCCGCGGTCTCCGGTCTCGAGCTGGTCACCGGGGACGGCGACCTGGTCGAGCTCCGCCGCGGTGGACCGGGCTTCGACGGCGCCGTCGTGTCGCTCGGCTGCGTCGGCGCCGTCGTGTTCGTGACGCTCGACCTCGTGCCGAGTTTCGTCGTCCGCCAGGTGGTCTACGAGCAGGTGCCGCGCGCAGCCGTGGTGGCCGACCTGGCGGGCGTGCTCGGGCGGGCGTACAGCGTCAGCGTGTTCACCCGCTGGGACGCCGCGGCCGCAGACCAGGTCTGGGTCAAGGCGCGGGTCGGGTCGGACGTCGCCGACGCCGAGGCGTTCCCGGCGCAGTGGCTCGGCGGCCGGCTCGCGGACCGGCCGGTGCACATGATCGCCGGCGCGCCCGCCGAGCGCTGCACCGAGCAGCTCGGCGTCCCCGGACCGTGGTACGACCGGCTGCCGCACTTCCGCCTCGACCACACGCCGAGCAGCGGCGACGAGCTGCAGACGGAGTACCTCCTCCCGGTGGCGCGCGGGGTCGAAGCGGTCGAGGCGGTCGAGGCGATGGCGCGGGCCGGACCGCTGCTGTCGTCCGTGCTGCAGGTGTCGGAGATCCGGACGGTCGCCGCCGACGAGCTGTGGCTCAGCCCGGCGTACCGGCAGGACTCGCTCGCCCTCCACTTCACCTGGGTCCGCGATGTCGCGCGGGTGCTGCCGGCGGTGCGCGCCGTCGAGGCGGCGCTGCTGCCGCTCGGCGCCCGGCCGCACTGGGGCAAGGTCTACGCCGCCGACCCCGCCGCCGTCGCAGCCCGCTACGAGCGGCTGCCCGACTTCGTCGCACTCGCGCAGTCCTTGGACCCCGCCGGCCGCTTCCGCAACGACTCCCTCTTCGAAACCTACGGTTGAGTACGCCGGTCCCGCTGCCCTACTGAACCGTAGGTTTCGACGGGGGGCTACTTCCAGCGGAAGTGGACGAAGATGCGGCCCCAGTTGTCGGAGTCCTTCTCCACCCGGTGGTACAGCGCCTTGATGTCTTTGCGGTCGAGGAAGCGCAGCACGTGCTTCTTGAGAGCGCCGCTGCCCTTGCCGGGGATGATCTCGACCAGCTTGGCCTTCTTGGCCACGGCCTCGTCCATGATCGCCTGCAGCGCCCGGTCGATCTCGCCGCCGTGGTTGTAGATGTCGTGCAGGTCGAGCTTGAGCTTCACGGGGCCCATCATTGCCGACGCTCGCTAGGGTCGAGGCATGTGCCGGAGCATCAAGACCCTGCGCGAGCCGTACACCGAGGACGTCACCGACGAGGACGTCCGCGCGGCTGCGCTGCAGTACGTCCGCAAGATCAGCGGCTTCCGCAAGCCGGCGGCCCACAACGCCGAGGCGTTCGACGAGGCGGTCCAGGCGGTCGCAGCGGCCACCTCGCACCTGCTCGACCACCTCGAGGTCCGGGGCGCGGCCGCCCGTTGAGTGCTGTCCTCGTCGCGCGTGGCCTGTCGGTCGGCCACGGCGACCGCGTGCTGTTCTCCGGGCTCGACCTGACCGTCGGCCCCGGAGACGTCGTCGGGCTGGTCGGCGCGAACGGCGCCGGGAAGTCCACGCTCCTGCGCGTGCTGGCCGGCGAGCTGGCCGCGGACAGCGGCAGCGTGGACCTGTCCCCGCGCACCGCCCACGTCGGCTTCCGCACCCAGGAGCCGGGCCGCCACCCCGGCGAGACTGTGCGGGCGTGGCTGCACCGCCGTACCGGGGTCGGCGCGGCGACGGTGGAGATGGAGGCGGCCGCGCACGACCTCGTGACCGAGACCGGCGACGCCGCAGACCGCTACGCGCACGCCCTCGAGGCGTGGCTGGCGATGGGCGGCGCCGACCTCGACGAGCGCATCCCGGCCGTGGCCGCGGACCTCGGGCTGACGGTCGACCTCGACCTGCCGCTCGCCGTGCTGTCCGGTGGCCAGGCGGCGCGCGTCGGGCTGGCCGCGCTGCTGCTGTCACGGTACGACCTGTACCTGCTGGACGAGCCCACCAACGACCTCGACGTCGACGGGCTGGACCTGCTCGAGGAGTTCGTCGACGGCGTCGAGGCAGGGATCGTCGTGGTCAGCCACGACCGCGAGTTCCTGTCCAGGACGGTCACCACCGTGCTCGAGCTGGACCGGAGCCTGCAGCGGGCCGCCGTGTACGGGGGCGGGTACGACGCCTACCTCGAGGAGCGCTCGGTCGCGCGGCTGCAGGCCAGGCAGGCGTACGACGACTTCGCGACCCGCCGCTCCGAGCTGGCGGCGCGGGCCCGCACCCAGCGGGCCTGGATGGAGAAGGGCGTACGCAACGCCCGGCGCAAGTCCCGCGACAACGACAAGATCGGCCGCAAGTTCCGGGCCGAGTCGAGCGAGAAGCAGGCGGCCAAGGCCCGGCAGACCGACCGGATGATCGAACGGCTCGCCGTCGTCGAGGAACCCCGCAAGGAGTGGTCCCTGCAGTTCGCGATCGCCGAGGGACCTCGCTCCGGCGACGTGGTCGCGACCCTGCGCGACACGCAGGTGCAGCTGGGCGGGTTCCGGCTCGGGCCGGTGAGCCTGCAGCTGGACCGGACCGACCGGGTCGCGGTCACCGGCCCCAACGGCGGCGGCAAGTCGACGCTGCTGGCCGCGATGCTCGGCCGGGTCCCGCTCACCGCCGGCGACCGGCACCTCGGCCCGGGGACCGTGGTCGGGGAGGTGGACCAGGCCCGCGGGCTCTTCCTGGGGTCGCAGCCCCTGGGCCGGGCGTTCGAGGACCTCGTCCCGGACTGGCCGGGCGCGGACGTCCGGACGCTGCTGGCCAAGTTCGGGCTCGGCGCAGACCACGTGCTGCGGCCGGCCGCCGGGCTCTCGCCGGGTGAGCGCACGCGGGCTGCGCTGGCGCTGCTGCAGGCCCGCGGCGTGAACCTGCTGGTCCTCGACGAACCGACCAACCACCTCGACCTGCCCGCGATCGAGCAGCTCGAGCAGGCGCTCGACGCCTTCGGCGGGACGTTCCTGCTCGTCACGCACGACCGGCGGATGCTCGACACGGTCCGGCTCACCCGCCGCTGGGAGGTGGCCGACGGCCAGGTCACGGAGATCGCGCCGGACTGACGTACGTTGGGGCCGTGGACGAGAACCGGGCCCGACGCGTGGTGGACGCCCTGCGCGAGCGTGGGGTGGACGCGCACATGGAGAAGGCCGGTGTCTACCAGTTCGGCGTGCGGGTCGACCTGCACGACGGCCGGCAGGCGGTCTGGGACAGCGACGGCACCGCCGAGCTCGAGGCGCAGGTGATGCTCGACGGCGTGCTCGTCGGGTTCGTTCCGGTGATCGACGGTTCGGAGGACTTCGACGAGGCCCAGGTGGTCGACGCGATCAGCCGTACCGACTACGACCAGCCCATCGCCACCCGGCTCCCGTCCGCCCCGGCTCCCGCGCCCGCGCTGACCCGCGAGGGCGGCCTCTTCCGGCGGTTCCTGGACGGTTTCCGCTACCGCTGACGGTCCGTCCCCGCTGACGGAGCGTGATCGGCCCTCAGGTTCCCGCCGGTCCGCGTCGAAGCCTCCAGGACGGACCGGCGCCCCGCCGGTCCGGCCGAATCCGGACGGGGTTGTACGCACCGGGGAGTGCGAGGGTCATGGGACGGTTCAGTACTGGTCTGCGGGTGCACGCCGCGAGTCGCATCGCGAGCGTCGTGCTCGGGGTGACGCTGGCCGCGATCTGCGCCGTGGCCCTCACCGCCAGCGTCGGGCTGCACCGCGCAGCCCAGACCGCCCAGGCCAGCGTGACCGCGTCCAACCTCTCCCAGCAGGCGCGCTTCTTCTCCGTCGCCGAGTCGGACGCGCTCGGCTCCTTCCTGCTCACCCAGGGACCGGAGCTGCGCGACAGCTACGAGACGCTCTCCAGCGGCCTCGACGACACGCTGACCGCGCTCGAGGCCGAACCGTCGGTGCAGACTGCCGGCGAGCAGCAGACCCTGACCGACCTGCTGATCGCTCAGACCCAGTACGAGACCCTTGCCAGACGGACGTTCACGTTGAGCGTGCGCGGCCACCTCGACGAGGCGCGGACGCTCTACCGGACCGAGATGACCCCGCTCACGGAGCGAGTGCAGACCACGCTGCGCGCGCTCGAGACCCGGCACACCGACGACGCGGTGCGCGACCTCGGCACGGTCGCGCACCAGGGCGAGATCCTGCGGGTCGGCACGCCGGCGGTACTCGCCGTCGCGCTGCTCGCCCTCGGACTGCTCGGCCTGGTGAAGCGGCGACACCGGCTCGCCATCGAGAGCCAGGCCGTGCACGACGCGCTGACCGGGCTGCCCAACCGCACCTTGTTCCTCGACCGTGCCCGGCAGACGCTGGCGTCGGCGGCCCGGTCCGGCGCCCAGCCGGTGGTCATGGTGCTGGACCTGGACCAGTTCAAAGAGGTCAACGACACGCTCGGTCACCACTTCGGCGACCAGCTGCTCGTGGAGATGGCCGAACGCCTTTCCGCGGTGATGCGCCCCGGCGACACCATCTCCCGGTTCGGCGGAGACGAGTTCGCGGTGCTGCTCACCTCCGGCGGTCGCGACGCCGGCGGGCGCGTCGCCCAGCGGATCGCCTTGGCCCTCGAGCCCCCGTTCGAGCTCGATGGCGTCAGCGTCGGCATCGAGGCGAGCATCGGCATCGCCACGTACGCTCCGCCGGCTCCGGACGGCGACGGCGTCGGGCGCGACATTCCAACGCAGGTCGTCGACATGGTCCGCCGCGCCGACACCGCCATGTACGTGGCCAAGTCCGAGCGCAGCGGGTTCGTCCACTACGCCGACGGTCGCCAGGACGCCAGCCCGAACCGGCTTGCGGTCCTCGGCGAGCTGCGCCAGGCGCTCGACCGCGACCAGCTCATCGCCTACTTCCAGCCGAAGGTCGCGGCCGACACCGGTGAGCTCGTCGGCGTCGAGGCGCTGGTGCGCTGGCAGCACCCGACCCGCGGCCTGCTGCTGCCCGCCGACTTCATCCGGCTCGCCGAGGGCACGACGCTCATCCACCGCATCACCACGGTCGTCATCGACCAGTCGCTGGCGTTCGCGCGCGACCGGCTCGACCACGGCCTGCGCCTGCCGGTGGCGGTGAACGTGAGCACGCGGTGTCTGCTCGACGCCGCTTTCCCGTCGTCGGTGGCGCGGCAGCTGGCGGAAGCCGACGTGCCGGCGGACATGCTCTGCCTGGAGATCACCGAGAGCACGATCATGGTCGACCCGGACCGCGCGCTGGCAGTGCTCCGGGACCTGCACACCATGGGCGTACGCCTGTCGGTCGACGACTTCGGCACCGGCTACTCGTCGATGGCGTACCTCAAGATCCTGCCGGTGGACGAGCTGAAGGTGGACCGCACGTTCATCCGCGACATGGCGACCAACGACAGCAACACCGCGCTGGTGCAGAGCGCCGTGGACCTCGGTCACAACCTCGGCCTCGCGGTCGTCGCCGAGGGCGTCGAGGACGGCATCACGCTGGTGGCGCTGCAGGCGGTCGGCGCGGATGTGATCCAGGGCTACTACACCGGCCGCCCGATGGCCCCGGACACGCTGCGCGAATGGCTCAGCACCCGCACCCTCACCCCCAGCTGATCGGCTTCACCTCGCAGACCGCTGCATGGGAGCGCGCCCCAACGCCGCATCTGCAGCATTCCGCCGGGTGAAGCGGTCAGTCCATGGTGCGGGCGTGCGCGCGAAGGATGCGCCGGCGCTGCAACAGCGAGAGCCGGTCGATGTACAAGCCGCCGTCGAGGTGGTCGACCTCGTGCTGCAGGCAGCGCGCGAGCATGCCCGTCCCGACGACGGCGACCGGCGCGCCGGTGGCGTCGAAACCGGTGACCACGGCCCGGTCGGGGCGAGCCAGGTCCGCGCTCTCGCCAAGGATCGACAGGCAGCCCTCGGCGTCCTCGTCGAGCACCCGCTCCGGGACGTCCGGCAGGGCGAGCCTCGGGTTGACGACGACGCCGCGATGGCGGACCCCGTCCTCGTCGGCGCAGTCGTAGACGAACACCCGCACGGCGCGGCCGACCTGGTTCGCGGCCAGCCCCACGCCGTCGGCCGCGTACATGCTCGCGAACAGGTCGTCGACCAGCTCGGCGAGTGCGGCGTCGAACTCCGTGACCTCGGTGCACGTGACCCGTAGCACCGGGTCGCCGACCTGAACGATCGGCCGTACCGTCCCGCCGCCGTCCTCGACCGCATCTGCGTGGGACACGACGAGCACGGTACTGAATGCGGCGACCCGGGCCGCGGGCTTCGGGTCAGATCGGGTCGGCGGCCAGCTCCTGGTCGAGGGTGAGGTCGAGCTCGCGCTCCAGCGCCAGCTCGCTCTCCCGGTCGATGCCGGCCAGCCCTGCCTCCCACTTCTGCTCGATCCGGCCGAAGTGCCAGACGGCCAGGGCCACGGCCCACGCGAGCACGAACAGCCCGACGATCGCGAAGCCGACGAAGTTCAGGTCCAGGCCGGCCACCCAGGCGACCGGGCCGGTAGTGACGCCGAGCTTGTCGGCGACGACCGAGAGCACCTCGATGGTCCCGATGATCAGCGCGACCGCGACGCTCAGCCCGGTGATCGCGATGTTGTAGTAGACCTTTCGCACCGGCTTGGAGAAGGCCCATCCGTACGCGAAGTTCATGAAGCACCCGTCGATCGAGTCGAGCAGGCTCATGCCGGCCGCGAACAGCACCGGCAGCGTGAGGATCGCGTACCAGGGCAGCGAGAAGGCCGCGGCGCCGCCGGCGAGCACGAGCAGACCGACCTCGGTCGCGGTGTCGAAGCCCAGCCCGAACAGGACCCCGACCGGGTACATGTGCCAGGGCTTGGTGACCGCCTTGGTGGCGCCGCCGAGGAAGCGGTTCATGAAGCCGCGGTTGCTCAGGTGCTCGTCCAGCTCGGCCTCGTCGTACTCGCCGTGCCGCATCGCCCGGAACACCCCGAGGATCTGGCGCAGCACGATCAGGTTCAGCACGCCGATGACGAGCAGGAAGAAGCCGGAGACGGCGGTGCCGATGAGACCGGTGACGCTGTGCAGGGTGGAGGAGTCGTTCTCGACCTGGCCGGCCAGGGCCCGCACGCCGGCGGCGAGCAGCACGCACAGGACGAACACGATGGTGGAGTGGCCGAGGGAGAACCAGAAGCCGACCGAGACCGGGCGCTTGCCGTCGGCCATGAGCTTGCGGGTGGTGTTGTCGATGGCGGCGATGTGGTCGGCGTCGAAGGCGTGCCGCATGCCGAGGGTGTACGCGGTCAGCCCCAGCCCGACGCCGAACAGCTGGGTCGACGTCACGTGGTAGTGGTGCGGGACGACCAGGGCGAGCAGCACGCCCCAGCCGAGCACGGTGAGGAACAGGACGAACAGGGCCATCCCGACGACCGCGACCCACTCGGACCGGGTCAGGCTGGCGGCCGCGCGCCGGCGCAGCGACGGGGTCGCGGACCGGGCGGTTGTCATGACTGGGACGCTAACGCCCCCGACTTGCTGTTGCAACCAGTAGGCAATAAGGACGGCCGCGGGCTCTAGAGTCCCGGGCCATGGAGCTGACCGACTTCGAGGCGCTGAGCTTCGACTGCTACGGCACCCTCATCGACTGGGAGGCCGGGATCGGCGCCGTGCTCGCCCCCTGGGCCGGCGAGAACGGGCTCGACCTCGACCGGGACGCTCTGCTCGCGGCGTACGCCGGCCACGAGGCGGCCACCGAGTCGGCCCAGCCGGGGGCGCTCTACCCGCACGTGCTGGCGAGCAGCTTCTGCGCGCTGGGCGCCGAGATCGGGGTGCCGGTGACGAACGAGTGGGCCGCCGCGCTGGGCAACTCCGTCCCGGACTGGCCGGCCTTCCCCGACTCGCACGAGGCGCTGGCCGCGCTCGCCGCCACGTACAAGCTGATCAGCGTGTCCAACGTGCACCGGGCCGGGTTCGCGGCCAGCAACGAGCGGCTGGGCGTGCGGTTCGACCGCATCGTCACCGCTCAGGACGTCGGCTCGTACAAGCCGGCACCCGGGCACTTCGACGCCCTGGACGAGGCGCTCGCCGACCTCGGCGTGGCGCCCGGACGGCTGCTGCACGTCGCGCAGAGCCTCTTCCACGACCACGCGCCGGCTCAGCGGCGGGGGCTGCCAACGGTGTGGATCGACCGGCGGCACGACCGGCCCGGCTGGGGCGCCACCCCGGCGCCGCCCGACGGCATCGCGCCGGACTGGACGTTCCCGTCCATGAAGGCGTTCGCCGCCGCCGCGACCGGATCAGGCTGACAGCTCCGCGGCAGCCGGGTTGCGGCGCCGCCAAACCAGCAGCGTGCCGAGCCCCAGCACCAGCGGACCGAGGATCGTGACGCTGCGCCAGACCACGAGACCGGCGACGATCTCCGGCTCGAGCGCGGTACCGCAGATCTCGGTGAACGCGGCGATCAGCGCGGCGTCCAGCACGCCCAGACCGGCCAGCGGCATCAGCGTCAGCGGGTACGCGAGCAGGAACGTGCCGATGATCTGGTCGACGGTCAGGGCCGAGGCGCCCAGCCCGACGAAGCGCAGCGAGAGCGTGAGCACCACCGCGTCGGCGAGCACCATCGCGACCAGCGCCAGCAGCGAGCGGGCCAGCCCGGCCCGGACGTTCCCGGCCATCCGGCCGCGGAACTGCACAACCGAGCCCGCCCACGCGTCCGGGTCGACCGAGGAGCGGAACCGGTGCGCCACCCGACCGGCGCTGCGCCCGACTACACGGGCCAGGCCGTCGCCACGGACGACCAGTGCCAGCCCGACGAGGATCGCCGCGGCGAGCAGTGCGGAGCTGAGCGCGGCCACCAGCTGACCGCTCTCGAACCCGTGCACCGACAGCGCGATCAGGCCGAGGGCAGGAGCGAGGAACCGCACGCTGTAGAAGGCGAGCATGTTGAGCGTGACGCCGGCCATCCCGTCGACGGGGTCCAGGCCCCAGGACTTGAACATCGACACCCGCAGCACGACGTCGGCGGGCGGCGGCGCCATCGTCCCGACGAGGTTGGCGGT
The DNA here is from genome assembly GCA_963711005.1 of uncultured Actinomycetota bacterium. Lineage (GTDB taxonomy): Bacteria > Actinomycetota > Actinomycetes > Prado026 > Prado026 > CAVQCJ01. Next base: position 1,212,478 of record CAVQCJ010000002.1, read on the forward strand.
CAGGTCGTTCTGCAGGGACCGCCACCACGACAGGCCGGGCACGAACTGGGTGAGCGGGACGGCGTTGAACGACTGCCGCACCAGCAGGCCGACCAGCAGCAGCGCGATCTGCGCGATGCTGAGGCGGTGCAGGGCGTCCAGCACGGCCGCCCAGTCGATCGCGCCGACGAACTGGATGATGATCCAGCCGACCGCGATCGAGATGGCCAGCAGGATCGCCGGACGTACGAAGATCCGCAGCCGGCGCCACCCCGCCGGCGCCGGTCCTGCGGCGGACGTGTCCGGCCCGCTCACCCGACGTGCACCGGCGCACCGGGACCCAAGACGGCGGCCGGGAGGGGGCACGGGGTGATGTCCACGGGCGCAGGCTACCGCTGCGGGGTGTCCGGCTCGGAGACGTCGGCGGCGCGCTGGGCGCAGGGTGCTAGTGCATCGCCCCGCGGGCCGCGACCGGCCAGAGCGACTCGACCTGTCCGCCACGCACGCCCACATACCAGTCGTAACGGTCGACCGTGGGGTCGCAGTGGCCGGGCACCAGCAGCAGCTTCTCGCCGAGCCGGGCAGCGACGACGCCCGGACCCGCGCCGACCGCGAGCGTCCCGTGCTCGTCGGACGCGCCGACGTACTCGACCCCGGGGCGCGCGTGCACCAGCGGCAGACCGGAGTCGACGGCGAGCGCCTTGTGCCCCGCGTCGACGACGGCGGCGCCAGGGCGGGCCGCACTCATCACGGTGGCGAGCACGAACAACGACTGGTCGAACTCGCGTACCGGCGCACCGTCGTCGCCGAGGTTGCGGGCGTAGTCGGCGTCCATGAACGCGTAGCTGCCGGCCTGCACCTCCGTGTAGACACCGCTGCGCGCGTCGAGCCGGAACGTCCCGGTGCCGCCGCCGGTCACGACCGCGCACCGCAGCCCCGCACCGGCCAGGAGATCGACCGTGCCGGCGAGCAGGTCGGTGGCGTGCCCCACGGCGGCCTCGCGCTCCGCCGGCGTGCGCAGGTGCTGCGCCGCGGCCTGGTAACCCTGCAGGCCGCCGAAGCCCAGGTGCGCGGCCGCCTCGACAGCCAGGGCCAGGACCACAGCCGGCTCGCCCGGCGCGACCCCGCACCGATGCGCGCCGACGTCGACCTCGACGAGGACACGCAGCACGACTCCCGCACGGTCGGCGGCCGCGTCGAGCGCATGCACCTGCGTGAGGTCGTCGACGCAGACCCCGACGGTCGCCTGCCGGGCCAGCACCGCCAGCCGGTCGACCTTGGACCGGCCGACCACCTCGTTGCTGACCAGGACGTCGCCGACCCCGCCGGCGACCATGGCCTCGGCCTCGGCGACCTTCTGGACGCAGACGCCGACGGCCCCACGGGCGACCTGCTGCGCTGCGACGGCCGGTGACTTGTGCGTCTTGGCGTGCGGCCGCAGCGCCACCCCCGACGTGCCGATGAACGCCGCCATCCGGTCCAGGTTGGCCTCGAAGGCGTCCAGGTCGAGGACCAGCGCCGGCGTGTCCACCTCGTCCAGCGCCATGCCCGGGGCCGCCGGAGCCGGCTGCTGCACGTCGACCCTCCCTCGCCTCGCCACCCTGCCAGTCGGCAGGCTAGGCGACTTCGGTCGTCGGGGTCAGGCCCGGGTGAAGTGGGCGAAGCCGCTGACGGTGTCGGTGAGCCGCGGGGTGCCGGGGCACCAGCTTCGCGTTGCCGCTCACGTCGGCGGACAGCAGCTGACCGGCGGTCAGCTCGGCGCTGGCTCAGCTGACCGGAGCGGTGGCCAGGTCGTTGGTGCAGCGCAGCACGGGGGGGGTCAACGCCTCGCCGTCCAGCGTGAGGCCGGTCTCGACCCGCAGCGTCACGGTCTCCCCGGGCAGCACCGTCAGCAGCGCGTCGCTGACGGTGCTGCCCGGGTCCAGCCGGTCGACGAACAGGCACAGGTCGCGCAGCAGGCTCCGCGCGCGGATGCGCACGTCGCAGCCACCCTCGCGGGGCACCACCTCGACGTCGTACCGAGGCCCGGGCAGCGCCAGGTCCAGGTCTTCGACGTACCACCAGAAAGCCGTGCGCTCGTCGCACACCGCCCGCAGCAGCTCGCGGGTGGGATCGCCGGGCTGCGTGAGCCGCTCGGGCAGCTCGATCCGCACGGCGCCGAACGCCGGGCACTGCACCGGTTCGTTGTGGGACGCCAGGCAGCGGCCGTCCATGCCGAGGCGGTCCACCCGGAGCACGCCGGACCACGCAGCCCTGGTGTCGTTGACGAGCACCGCGCCGAGACGGCCGTCCTGCGGCTGCACGGTCAGCAGCCGATCGGCGTAGGAACGCCGCAGCGCGTACCACGCCGGCTTGGGGCGGCCGCCGGAGTCGACGAGCGACCAGGAGACCGCCGGCCAGCAGTCGTTCAGCTGCCACCACACAGTGCCCATGCACCGCGGGCGCTGGGACCGGAAGTGCTCGACCCCCACGGTCAGCGCCCTGGCCTGGTTGACCTGGGTCAGGTACAGCCAGTCGTCGAACGAGCTGATGACCCCGAAGTGCGTACGCAGGCCGCGGCGCAGCTTCGCGTCGCCGTCGAGGGCCTTCTGATGGGCCGCCAGCCCGGTCGAGCTCGCGGTCAACGGGTCGTCGTGGATCGAACCGGCCAGCGTCGCCCACGCAGCCGGCGCCTGGTAGCCGAACTCCGCGACGAAGCGGGGACGATAGCTGCGGTAGTGCAGGTAGTCCACGTCGTTCCACACGTCCCAGATGTGCAGCGGGCCGTGGTCGGGGTCGTTGGCCCGCAGGTCCGGCGACCCGGAGTAGGGACTGCCGGGCCAGTAGGGCCGGGTCGGGTCCACCCGCGCGACCACGTCGGGCAGGACGTCCAGGTAGAAACCGCGGCCCCAGGTCCGCGACCCGACCTGCTCGCGCCAGCCCCAGTCGTCCCACCCCCACCAGTTCTCGTTGTTGCCGTTCCAGAGCACCAGGCTCGGATGGGGCATGAGCCGCGCGACGTTCTCGGCTGCCTCCGCGGCCACCTCCCGGTCGTACGGCGGCTCCTGCGGGTACGCCGCGCAGGCGAACAGGAAGTCCTGCCAGACCAGCACGCCGAGCTCGTCGCAGACGTCGTAGAAATCGTCGTCCTCGTAGATCCCGCCGCCCCAGACCCGGACCAGGTTCGCGCCGGCATCCACCGCGCGCCGGACCCGCAGCTCGTAGCGGGGCCGGTCGACCCGGTGCGGGAAGGGATCGTCCGGGATCCAGTTCACCCCGCGGGCGAACACCGGCTGGTCGTTGACCACGAGCGTGAACGCGCGACCGGTGCCGTCGCCGGACGTGTCCAGGCGGACGTCGCGCAGGCCGATCCGGCGAGACCACGAGTCGAGCACCTCGTTGTCGCGCAGCAGGCAGACGGCCAGGTCGTAGCGGGCCGGCTCGCCCAGGTCGTGCGGCCACCACAGCACCGCGTCCGGGACGTCGAGCTCGACCGATGCCACGTCGCCGGTGGTGTCCACGCTGACGCGCGAGTCGTGCCCGTGGCCGTGCACGCGGGCGTGCAGGGTCAGCGGCGCCCCGTCGAGCGGCCCGGCCCGCTGCAGGTCGACGTGCACCGTGACCCGGCCCCGGCCGGCCTCGACTCCCACGAGCGGGCGGACCCGGTCCATCCGCGCGACCGACCAGCTCTCCAGCGCCACTGGCCGCCAGATCCCGCACGTGACCGTGGCCGGCCCCCAGTCCCACCCGAAGCTGCACGCCATCTTCCGGATCAGGTTGAACGGGCTGCCCGCGTACGCGCTCGGGAGCCCGCCGTGGTCGGCTGCGGCGGCCGCGGTGTACGACCAGGCCGACGTGAAGTCGACCGTCAGCTCGTGCGGGCCGGGCGTGAGCAGGTCGGTGACGTCGTAGCGGTAGCTGCGGTGCATGTTGGCGGAGGTGCCCAGCACGGTGCCGTCCAGGGCCACCTCGGCCACGGTGTCGAGGCCGGCGAAGACCAGGTCGTGCCGCACGTCGGACGGGAAGTCGGCCCGCTCCGGACCCTGGACCGAGGTGCGGTAGCGCCAGTCGGTCCGGCCCACCCACGCCGTCGCGGGCTCGTTCTCGTCGACGAGCGGGTCGGCGAGCAGCCCCGCGGCCATCAGGTCGGTGTGCACGCAGCCGGGCACCGAAGCCGGGACCCACCGCCGGTCCACCTCCGCCGGCGTCTGCCCCTGGCCGGGCCGGGCCTGCACGGTCCAGCCGTCGTGCAGCAGTCGCCGTGAGGTCACTGCTTCACGGCGCCCTCCATGATGCCGGTGACCAGCTGCTTGCCAGCGATGAAGAACAGGACCACCAGCGGGATCGTCGCGAGCAGCGCGCCCGCGAGCACGTGCGAGTACACGATGAACTGGCCCGAGGCCAGGTTGCTGAGCGCGACCTGGACGGTGGGCTGGCTGCCCTGGCTCAACGTGACCAGCGGCCACTGGAAGTCGTTCCAGGTCGCCAGGAACGTGAGCAGACCGAGCACGCCGAGCGCCGGACGGATGGCCGGCAGGACGATGCTCGCGTAGATCCGCACGGTCGACGCCCCGTCGACCCGCCCGGACTCGATCAGCTCGTCCGGCACGGCGCCGATGATGTACTGGCGCATGTAGAACACGCCGAACGCCGTGACCAGACCGGGCACGATCACCGAGACCAGCTGGCCCGTCCAGCCCAGCTTGGTCATCAGGATGAACAGCGGCACGATGCCCAGCTGCGGCGGCACGGCGAGCGTCGCGAGCAGGACGACCAGCAGCACGTTGCGGCCCTTGAACCGCAGCTTGGCGAACGCGAAGCCGGCCAGCGAGCAGAAGAACAGCACGGACGCGCTGACCACCGTGGCGACGATCACCGTGTTGACCAGCGACTGGATGAAGTAGATGTTGTCCTGGGAGAAGACGTTCTTGATGTTGTCCATCAGGTGCGAGCTCGGCAGCAGGCTCGGTGGGATGTTGGCGAGCTCCTCGTCGGTGCTGGTGGCGACGATGAACATCCAGTAGAGCGGGAACGCGAACAGCAGCAGCGTCACCACCAGGACGGCGTACGTGAGCCAGCCGGCGGGGGTGTCGGACGGCGCCCGGCCCATGCGCTTGGCCACGCTGTGCTTCGCGGTCATTCGCGGTTCCCCACCCGGCTCGACAGGAGCCCGTTGAAGGCCGCGACCAGCACGATGATGAGGAACAGGATCCAGGCCATCGCGGACGCGTAGCCCAGGTTGAGGTCCTTCCACGCCACCTTGTAGATCAGCATGGCGACTGTCTGGAACTGACCGTCCGACCCGCCGGTCGCGGTGGCCGGGTTCTCGTCGAACAGCAACGGCTCGGTGAACAGCTGCAGGCCCCCGATCGTGCTCAGCACGATCGTGAACAGGATGGCCGGCCGGATCAACGGCACCGTGATGCTCCGGAACTGTCGCCAGTACCCGGCGCCGTCCAGGGCGGCGGCCTCGTAGAGATCGCGTGGCACGGTCTGCATCGCCGCCAGGTAGATCAACGTGTTGTAGCCGATCCAGCGCCAGTTGACCATCGCGGAGATCGCCAGCCAGGACGACCAGCGGTCGGCGTGCCAGTCCACCGGGCCCAGGTGCACCAGCGACAGGACGTAGTTGGCCAGGCCGGTGTCCCGGGCGAACACGAAACCGAACACCAGCGTCGAGGCGGCGATCGGCGTGACGTACGGCAGCAGCACACCCATCCGGAACGTGGTCTGGGCTCGCAGCCTGCGGTTGAGCAGCCCGGCGAGGACCAGCGCCACCAGCAGCTGCGGGCCGCTGGAGAGGACGAAGATCCCGAACGTGTTGACCAGAGCCTTGACGAAGTCGCCGTCGGCGATGACGCGTCGGTAGTTGTCGAGCCCGGCCCAGCCGTCTGCCGTGGGGTCGTCCAGCTTCCAGGTGCGGAGGGAGACCACGAGGTTGTACGCGAGCGGGAAGATCCCGAACACCGCGAACAGCACGAAGAACGGGGAGATGAGCAGGTAGGGCGTGTACTTGATGTCGAAGCGGCTCAGCCGCGACCGCCAGGCAGAACGCTGGGGCGGCCGCGAGCGGGCTGGGCCGGCGGGGAGGTCGTCGCTCGAGAGCTGCTCGGTCGGCAGGCCCGCCCCCTGATCGAGCGACATGCGAACTCCCTGCGGTTCGTCGCGGTGGCGCCGGGACTGTGCAGATGCCCGGTCCGTGCCCCGCCTGGCTTCCTGCGGGGCACGGACCGGCGTCGCCGGAGGTTAGTCCAGACCGTTACGAGCTCGCTGCCTTGGCAGCGTCGACCTGGGCCTTGGCCCATCCCGCATCGGCGCTGATCTTCCCTTGCTGGACGAGGGTCAGGTCGTTCTCGACAGCGACCCTGACCGCCCCGCTCTTACGTCCCAGGTACTGCGGCTTCAGGTTCTGCGCGGTCTTCGGGAAGATCACGCCCACCGGCGCGTTGCTGAAGAACGGGTTCTTGAAGTCGAGCATGGCCGGGTCGGTCCACAGTGCGGGCTGCGAGGGCAGGTTGCCCACGGCCTTGAAGATCGCGATCTGCTGCTCGGGCTGCACCAGCCACTGCACGAAGGCGTAGGCCGCTGCGATGTTCTTGCCCTGCTTGGGGATCGTCCAGAACGAGCCGCCCCAGTTGCCGCCGCCGCCCGGGATCTGGGCGATGTCCCACTTGCCGCTGGTGTTGGGCGCCTGGCCCTGGATGTAGCCCTGCATCCATGCGGGGCAGGCCAGCACGGCGAACGCACCGTTCTTGAACGCGGCGTTCCACTGCGGGGTGAAGGCGTTCAGGTTCGCCGAGAGACCGTCCGAGACCGTCTGCGTGGAGACGCCCCAGGCGACCTTGGGCCCACCGTCCATCGCGAGCTGCTCGTTCGTGTCGATGTAGCCGACGGGCTGCTGCGCGAGCACCGGGTTCATGATGTTGGTCGCAGAGTCGACGAACTTCTTGCCGCCCGCCTTGGCCACGTACTGCTTGCCCACGTTGATGAAGTCGTCCCAGGTCGGCCACAGTGCCGAGACCGCGTCCCGGTCCGTCGGCAGGCCGGCCGCCTTGAACAGGTCGGCGCGGTAGCACATCGCCAGGCCGCCGACATCGGTGCCCAGACCGATCTGCTCGCCCTTCGGGCCGAGGGTCTCCGCCCACTTCCAGTCCAGGTACTTGCTCTGGTACGAGCCGGCGCCCAGGGACTTCAGGTCGACGAACTTGTCGGCCTGGTTGCGGAACTGGACCGCGAAGCCCTCGTCGATGGCCGAGATGTCGGGGGCTCCCGACCCGGCCACCAGGAACTTCTGCAGGTTCTGGTGCTGCTGGTTGTAGTCGCCGGAGTTCTCGACGATCGTGACGTTCGGGTGCGCCTTCTCGTAGATCGGGATCAGGGCCTTCAGCCCGAAGTCACCCCAGTCGTTGATCTTCAGGGTGACCGGCCCGGTCGGCGCGGCGGTGGATGAGCTGGAGCTGCTGGTTGTGCCACTGCAAGCAGCCAGCAGCACGAGGCTGGTGACAGCCCCGACGGCAGCCACGCAGATCGAGCGAGACCGAGACCGATTCATAGCCCGTCTTCCCTCCGGGTCCGTGGAAGCGCTCCCAAGGATGGGTGCCCGCTTAAAATGGCCCACCCTGCTGAGGCTGTCAATCATCTGATTGTCACGATGTGGTCACGCTCTCACGAAGTACGCTCGTCCGGGGGTCGGAACGGAGCCTCGGCCCGATTGTGCTGCTCCGGCCCGGTTCGAGCGTCCCGTGAACCCGCGGCGGTCGGAATCGGTACCGTGGCGATACACGGCTGTCACACTCGTCGACTCGGCCCGCCGAGGCTGGCCGCCCGACCGGGAGGGACCGACTGTGCCAGCAGAACGCGAGGCCACGCAGGTCGCGACCCTGGAGCTCGTGGCAGCCCGGGCCGGGGTCTCCCGGGCAACGGCGAGCCGCGTGCTGAACGGTTCCCCCAAAGTCAGCCCGAGCGCGTTCGAGGCGGTCACCCGGGCCGCGGGCGAGCTGCGCTACCGGCCCAACCGGGCCGCCCGCTCCCTGGTCACCCGGCGGACCGACTCCATCGCCATCGTCGTGACCGAGCCGGACGAGCGGCTGTTCAACGACCCGTACTTCGCGACCATCCTGCGCGGTGCCCACGACGAGCTGGCCGCCCGGGACATCCAGCTGGTCCTGGTGTTCGCGTCCGACCAGCGGGACCGGCAGCGGCTCGAGCAGTTCGCCACCGGCCACCACGTCGACGGCGTGGTGCTGATCTCGCTGCACGGCTCCGACCCGTTGCCGATGCACCTCGAGAAGCTCGGGGTTGCGGTGGTGGTACAGGGGAAACCGGTCAAGGACGCCGACACGGTGCACTACGTGGACACCGACAACCGCGGCGGCGCCGCCGCGGCCACCCAGCTGCTCATCGACCGGGGCTGCCGCAAGGTCGCCACCATCACCGGGCCCCAGGACATGTCGGCCGGACGCGAGCGGCTGGCCGGCTACCGGGCCGCCATGCAGGCATCCGGACGTGGGGTCGACAAGGACTTGGTGGTCCGCGGCGACTTCACCCGGACCGGCGGCTCACGGGCCATGCGCGCGCTGCTGGACACCGCGCCCGACCTGGACGGGGTCTTCGCAGCCAGCGACATGATGGCGCTCGGGGCGCTCAGCGTCCTGCACGGCGCCGGCCGCCGGGTGCCCGAGGACGTCGCCATCGTCGGGTTCGACGACGCGCCGGACTCCGCCACCTCGGACCCGCCGTTGACGACCGTGCGCCAGCCCATCGCCGAGATGGGCCGTCAGGCGACCCACATGCTGATCGAGCGGTTGGACGGACAGGTGACCCCGCGCACGATCGTCCTGCCCACCGAGCTGGTGGTCCGCGCCAGCGCCTAGACGGTCCCGGCGCGGTGCTTGACAGAGGGACGACCCATTGGTCATCCTCTATCCGGCTGAGAGCGCTCCCACAGTTGCAGGTCGCGCCCCCGGCCAGGGTCGTCGCAGCAGTCGCCTCCCCGGGTTCTCGCCGAGGACGGAGCCCGAGGAGGTTCTGGTGGTCACGGCATGAGCAGCACGAGCGTCGACAGCAGCACCGCCCAGGTGCCCGAGCTGCTGCGTTTCCCGACCGGCTTCGTCTGGGGGACCGCGACCTCCGCCTACCAGATCGAGGGTGCCGTCGCCGAGGGCGGCCGCACCCCCTCGATCTGGGACACCTTCTCGCACACTCCGGGGGCGATCAGCGCCGGCGACACCGGCGACGTGGCGACCGACCACTACCACCGGTACGCCGAAGACGTCGCGCTGATGGCCGACTTCGGACTGACGGGCTACCGGTTCTCGATGTCCTGGTCACGCCTGCTGCCGGGGGGCGGCAGCACGGTCAACCGTGCCGGCGCGGACTTCTACTCCCGGCTGGTCGACCGGCTCCTGGAGCGCGGGATCGCCCCGCGCGTCACGCTCTACCACTGGGACCTGCCGCAGGAGATCGAGGACGCGGGCGGCTGGCCGCACCGCGACACGGCCGACCGCTTCGCCGAGTACGCAGCGGCCGCGGCCGACCTGCTCGGCGACCGCGTGGTCGACTGGTGCACCCTGAACGAGCCGTGGTGCTCGGCGTTCCTCGGGTACGCCGCCGGCGTGCACGCACCGGGCCGGCACGACGCCGCCGAGAGCCTGGCCGCCGCCCACCACCTGCTGGTGGGCCACGGGCTGGCCGCGAAGGTCCTTCGTGAGAGCGTTCCCGCGGCCCAGGTCTCGCTGGCGCTCAACCTGGCCGTGGTCCGGCCCGCGCGCAGCAGCGAGGCCGCCGACCACGAAGCGGTCCGGCGCATCGACGCGCTCGCCAACCGGCTCTTCCTGGATCCCCTGTTCCGCGGCGAGTACCCCGCGGACCTCATCGAGGACACCTCGGCGGTCACCGACTGGGCGTTCGTCCGGCCCGGCGACCTCGACGCCCTCCCGGGGAGCCTGGACGCCCTCGGCGTCAACTACTACCAGCCCACGATCGTCAGCGGCTTCGACGGCGGCACGGCGCGGCTCGAGTTCGACGGCCACGGCCGTGGCGCCGGCTCGCCCTGGCCGGGAGCGCACAACGTCCAGTTCCCCGAACCGCCTGCGCCGCACACCGCGATGGGGTGGGGGGTGGACGCGAGCGGGCTGAGCGACCTGCTCCTGCGCCTGCACCGCGAGTACCCCCCGGTCCCGCTCTACATCACCGAGAACGGCGCCAGCTTCGAGGACCGGGTGCTGGCCGACGGTTCGGTGGACGACAGCCGGCGCACGCAGTACGTGCACCAGCACCTGGCGGCCGTGCACAGCGCGATCGAGCAGGGGGTAGACGTCCGCGGCTACTACCTGTGGTCGCTGCTGGACAACTTCGAGTGGGCCTGGGGCTACAAGCAGCGGTTCGGCATCGTGCACGTGGACTTCCCGACCGGCCGGCGGACGCCGAAGCACAGCGCCGGCTGGTACGCCTCCGTCGCCCGCGCCAACGCAGTACCCGCCTTGAGCAGCTAGCGCCTCGTTCTGGCTCAAGCCGTTCGGGCGCTTCGAGGAGAACCCGTCGATCGACGTGCCGCCGTCGCGCTGACGCCGCCGGCTGGGCTACCCCTGCTACCCCTGCACGTCGAGCTGCACCGAGAACTCCGTGCTTGCGGGACCGCTCTCCCAGCTGCGTCGCTCGGCCAGCCGCAGTGCCGTCGACCCGGCCACCAGCACTTCGAAGCCGAGCACGCGCTCACCCGCGCCACCGCGCGCCTGCTGCTGCGCCGGCTCGTACCGGTCCTCGGCCGCCCGCAGCCGGGTCGCGTCGACGTCGGGCTGCCAGCGGTACCCGGTCGTCGGGCTCTCCGGCAGGCGCACCGACACGACGTCGCCGACGTGGACGGTGACCGTCCGGCCCGAGTCCGCGGCGGTCAGCTCGGTCGTCATCTCGGCGCTCACCCCTTCCGGTCCGGCGCCCGCGGGACGGGCTTGCGGGACACCAAGGAAACCGGCCCACCGATCCGGGTGAAAGCCCCAACTGCGGGATAGGCAGGCCCGTTCACGGAGAGTACGCTCTCGCAACAGTCAGTGACCACGCTGGCGGGGCGTCCTTCGGAGAAGGAGGCGATCGGGGTGACTCGCACTCTGCTCGAGAGCGGTTTCCTGTACGAGAAGTACGAAGAGAACCACAGCGCCGGCGTGCGTCTGGGCCGTAACCGATGGCTCGACGGCCGCAGTCTCGCCCACATGGTCGAGAACGACGCTCGGGAGATGGGCCAGGCCATCGAGAGCAAGCAGTGGCAGCGCATCCTCCCCATCCTCGACCAGGCGAAGCTCGGCTCCTGCACGGGGAACGCCGGCACCGGCGCCCTCGGCACCGAGCCGCTGTACAGCGCGGTCGGGAAGAGCGTCCTCCCGAAGAGCGGCACGGCCGCGGACGCCGAGGAGTTCGCGATCAAGCTGTACGAGGACGCCACCGCTGCCGACGGCTACCCGGGCACGTACCCGCCGGAGGACACCGGCTCGTCCGGCCTGGCGATCTGCAAGGTGCTCAAGACGCGCGGGACCGTCACCCGCTACCGATGGGCACGTACCCCGCACGGCCTGCTGCGGCTGCTGCAGACGGGCGTGGTCCTGCAGGGCATGCCCTGGTACAACGCGTTCTTCGACCCCGACCACGACGGGTTCATCGACTCCGACCCCCGGTGGTCCGGAAGCGGCCTCGCCGGCGGCCACGAGGTGGAGTGCGTCGGCGTGGAGGTCGACTTCACGAACGCGTTCGACAGCGTGCTCCTCTACGCCAACAGCTGGAACACCTCGTGGGGCGACAACGGGTACTTCCGGATGCGCCTGCACACCTACGAACAGCTCAGCGGCGTCGACCTCAAGCAGCTCATCGCCTGACGTCACCCGCCGGTCGGGTCGCCGCGGCGCCAGAGCAGGCTCGTCGCCTCGCCGACCGCCTTCGCGCGGTCGGCGAGGTCGTGCGCCCCGGACGGCTCGACGGCCGCGACGAACTCGGCCGCGTCGCGCAGCCGCATCCGCAGCCCGCCCAGGCTGTGTTCAGCGTGGGCACCGTCGCGGACGTCCATCCGGCTGAAGCTGTTCCACGCGTCCAGCCCCGCCGACCCGCGCATCGACTTCACGCCGAGCAGCGTGGTCGGCCGGCCGTCCACGCGCAGCTGCAGGCGGTACCGCACCTCCTCGTCGACGACCGACAGCTCGCCGGCGTCGAGCAGGAGGCGGGCGTCGCCGTGGTCGAGCAGGTCCAGGTGGCCGACCACCGGTACGGGCACCGTCGGGTCCGCGCTGAACGCGGCGAGGTCGCGCAGCTCGCTGACCACCTCGAGCTCGACCTCGCCGAGGCCGTCGAGGGCGCCGTGCAGCCGTTCGCGCATCCGTACGCCGAGCGGGAGGTCCACCATCGCGGTGGCGGACTCGTCCAGCGCGACGCCGTCGGGCGTGGCGGCTACGAGGTAGGCGCACGCGTCCCGGTGACCCATGTCGACGAGGGTCGCGGCCGAGATCCGCCCGGCGAAGAAGTCCGGGTCCAGCGGGAGGGGCACCGCCGGCTTCACCACGTGCAGGACGACCGGGACGGTCGAGCCCAGGACGGCCTCGCCGGCCCGTCGTCGCGCGTTGATGTCGGCCACGACGGCCAGCTCCGCGAACAGCCCACCGCTGGCGCTCATCTCGATCATGTGCACGTACTGCTCGAGCGGGCCGGCGCCGTAGCGCGGCGTGTTGCCGATGCACCAGACCAGCCACACCTCCTCGGCGCCACGACGCACCGCCTCGAGCACGTTCGCGTCCTTGATCCATACCGCGTCGGTGTACGTCCGGCCGGCGTGCGTGACGGCCGGCATCACCAGCGGCAGCGACACCGCCGCCACCAGCAGGTCGAGCGTCATCTCGTCGTTGGGCATCGCCACGCAGGTCTTCGCCGTGAAGTCGCAGACGTTGAACGTGCCCACCGTGCCAGTCCGGCCGGTGGCCGACCGGACCGCGTCCAGATCGATGCCCAGGTGCGGGAACACCTTGTCCCGCACGCCCGACGCGTCGCCCAGCGCCGGCAGCTGGGCCGGGCCGCGCAGGTAGTCGGTCAGCGGCAGCAGAGCCGAGAAGTCGTGCACGTCCAGCGTCGTCCAGCGCTGCACCATCTGCGCCGGGCTCAGACCCGACAGCAGCATCCCCGTCGTCATGGTGCCGCCGGAGGCGCTGTCCACGTGGGCGAACTGCAGCCCGGCGTCCGCGAGGGCGCTCACCACCCCGGCCTGCCAGGCGACCCGCATCCCGCCGCCGGCCAGCACCAGGGACCGCCGCGGGCGGGCGTCGGCACCGGTGAGGAGACCGGTCATCGGTTCCGCGCCCACCAGCCCAGCGCGAGCAGCCCGGACCCCAGGTCGTTGGCCGCGACCAGCACCGCCGGCTTGCCGAACACCCCGCGGCGGACGCCGACGCCCACTGCGGCGGCGGCGCCGAGCTTCTGCAGCCCGGTCCAGAACACCCACCGCGACGCCTCGTCCCGCGGCGCCGTCACCAGCGCCTGCAGCGTGCCCCCGCCCACGATCGTCATGAACATCCCGACCGTGGCGAACCCCTGCCGGGTGGCGGCCGAGTCCTCGCAGCCGAGGGCACGCAGCACCGGACCGGGCGCGCTCGCCTGGACCAGCCCGCTGACCGCGGTGAGCGCGCTGACCGCGACGAGCAGCCGGCCGACCGGGTCGTCCGTGGCCTTCACGACAGCGCCGCGTGGATGTTCCCGACCGCGAGCACGTACCAGACCGCCGCTGCCCACATGACGCTGGTGGTCACCCAGCGGATGTCGTTGAGCAGCATCCAGCGCTTGAGCAGCACGGTCAGCTCCGGGGCGTCGACGCCGGCGGTGATCTGCTTGTTCACCGGGATGATGAAGCCGGTGCCGACGATCGTGGACACCACGATGCCCAGCACAGCCAGCAGGGCCGGCCACACAGGGCCGGTCCCCCACGAGTGCACGACCAGGACCACGCCGGCCACCAGCATCAGCGGGACCACGACCGTGAAGAACCGGGTGGCCGCCTGGGTCGGGTGCACGAAGTGCACGCCGACGTTGTCCGGAGACAGCCCGACCCAGCTGGGGTACAGGAAGAGGTGCAGGCACCACAGCGTGCCCGTGTAGACCGTCGCGCCGAACAAGAAGTACACCCAGCAGATCTCGACCAGGGTCGCCCCCATCACGGCACCAGCTCCCCGGCGCCGTACGGGGCCGTCGGCGGGCCGAGCCAGACCTGCGTGGGCTCCAGACCGACGACGCTGGCGAGCCCCTCCGGCACGGTCTCTATGGGCTCCTCCTCGGTCACGAACCAGCTCTCGATGTGGTCGTCGAGCACACCGTGGCTGTCTTCGAGGAACGCCACCACCAGCGGGCGGCCGCCGATGTCCAGCGTGCGCAGCTGGTCCGCGTACGGGCTGCTCCCCAGGTACAGGCGGGCGCCGGCGGCGCTTCCCAGCGACACCTGCACGGGCGAGGCGAATCGCACCGCCGACCGGACCAGCATCCCGCGGAACGCGCAGTAGTTGATCCCGCTCGCCCGCAGCGGGATGCGCCAGCCGGTGGGCCGGGTGATCTCGATCCGCACCGCCAGCTCCCCGTCGACGTCGTACTGCGAGCTGACCTGGCTGTCGCCGACGGTGAAGTCGAGGTTCGCCTGGTGCTTGGGCATCCCCCAGATCCCCTTGCCGCCCTTGACCGACACCAGGGTGCTGACCGGAAGGTCGATGACGTACTGACCGGTGCCGTACGGACCGAGCAGCAGCATCGGCAGCAGTGGGGGTGCGGGCCGCACGCCGTGCGTACAGGCGATCGCGACCGAGAACTCGATGTAGCTGCCGATGTCGGTCTCGCGGTAGTCGATGACGGTGACGACGAGCGCACCGCGCCCGTTCGGCAGGCGCAGCGGGTGCACCTCGCCACCGGGGAGCAGCGCGGCGGCGGCCGCCCGGTCGACCGAGAAGACGGCCATCAACGCCGGGCTCCGCTCGGAGTTCACCGGCATGGTGAACGGGATGCCGTCGACGAGCGCGTGCCGGCCGGTCAGCCGGCGTTGGCGTAGCAGGTCGCGGATGATCACGGCTCCAGCTCCTCGAGGATCGTCGGGAAGATGTCCACGGCCGCGTCCCTACCCATGAAGACGTCGAGATGGCCGTAGGCGGGGAACGTGTGCAGGGCGTGCCGACCCGGCTGGTGGGCCTGGAAGAACTCGAACGTGCTCTCCATCGACTCCGGCAGGAAGCAGCGGTTCTTCGACCCGCGCAGGAACACGAACCGGGCGTCCGTCTGCGGCGGCTGGGCGACGAAGCTGGCCGGCAGCGCCGGGTCGCCGTCCACGGACACCAGGTGGCCGCGCTGGACGCACCGCGCCATCTGCGCGAAGAACGTCATCGGGACGCGGCCGAACTCGTCGGACAGCCAGGCGTGCGTGGCGTCGTTGAGGTTCTCGTGCCGCCACAGGGCCGGGAAGCCGCTCCCGTAGGTGAAGCTGACCATGCGGCAGACGCGGTTGTCGCACTCGCGGTGCACGGCGAGGACGCCCAGGACCATCGCGCGGTCGAACAGGTTCGGCGCGTAGTCGCCCCAGTCCGGGTCGATGCCCCTGGTCAGGTGCGCGACCACCGGTGCGACCCGGCTGATCTTGAACTTCGACCAGGGCGGGACCCTGGGGTGCAGTGCGACCGCGTTGCTCACGATCGTCGTGACCTCCGGCACCAGGCCGGCGACCGCCGACATCATGAAGCTGGTCGACCCCTGGCAGTGGATCATCGCCTGGCAGGTGTCCCGCCCGGTCTGCTCCAGGACTGCGTGGACCAGCGCCGGGTGGTCGTGCACCGCGGCCTGGTCGAGCGTCCAGTCGCACGGCGGCAGGTCGATGCTGGCCCGCCAGTTCGCCAGCCAGACGTCGTACCCGGCGTCCAGGAGCGCGTCGACGAGTGTGGTCCGGACCGGAGCGCGGAAGATGTTGCCGCGGACACCGGCGCCGTGCACGAGCAGTACCGGGCCACGGGTGGGCGCGGTCTCGCGCTGCACGTGCACCAGCGAGAGCGGCCGCCCGTCACCGGCGGTCACCGGGACGACCGTGTCGAACGTGGGGGTGGCGGTCACCGGGCCGCGCCTGCGCCCGGCTCGCGCTGCGGGACCTGCAGCGGTGGCTCGATCAGGTCGAACGTCAGGGCGCGGTCGGTCGGGGCGAACCAGGGGTCGGTCGTCGCCCCGCCGGGTACCAGCCGCCACCGGCGGGGCACCCGCTCCACCTTGACCGGGTAGATGGTCAGGACGCCGTCGGGACCCAGGTGCAGGCGCAGGAGGTTCTTGTAGTCCGGGCGGGCCTGCGCGGCGAAGAGCTCGTTGGCGTTCAGGTCGAGCAGCCGGTCGGCCAGCAGCAGGTAGCCGGCCACCAGCTCCGTCCCGACCAGGCCGCCCACGACCACCAGGACCGCCGCGAACACCAGAGCCAGCCACAGTCCGTGCAGGTCGTGCACGACCGCGAGCAGCCCGGCCAGCACCAGGACGGCCGCGACCAGCTGCGCCGCACCGTGCACCAGCCCGACGACGATGCCCTTCGGCGAGCGGCTCGCCTTGGTGAACGCGACCGCGCTGCCCAGGAACAGCAGGCACAGCAGCAGCGCGGGGAAGCTGCGGCCGAGCCCGGCGAACAGGTCGCCGATGCTCGAGGCACGCAGCGCCGCGGCCATGTCCCGCAAGTGGTCGCCCACCGCGCGACCGCGCGGCGCCGCCGAGCCGCCGATGGCCAGCGCAAGCGCCAGGTACAGCCCGCCGAACAGCGCCGCCAGCCCGCGGGTCTGGAACGGGAGCCGGAAGATCCCCAGGCCGAGCCGCCGGGAGGTCGGCGCGTCGGGGAAGGTCTGCTGCAGCGTGTACGTCGCCGGCGGGCTCGTCTTGCCGATCGCGCGGGACGCGGCCGGCGGCAGCACCAGGGTCGGCGGGAGGTGGTGCGTCGGCGACAGGTAGGCGCCGCCGCCGCCGGCGGTGAGTTTCTGGCCGGTGCCGCCCTGCTCGGCGTAGCGCGCGTAGTGGTGCCGGTCCCCCGACAGCGAGACGCGCACCGAGGCGCCGGTCGAGCGAATGATCGTGCGCTCGAAGTAGTCCAGGACGGCGTACGTCTCGGGGCTCTCGTCGGTCCCGCCGATCCAGCTCGGCTTGGCCGAGCACAGGATCACCGCGTCGTCGGGCCCGAGCTGCTCGGCCACCTTCGCGAAGTACCGGCGCTGGGCGTCGTCGATGTACGAGTCGAACTGGATGTCGATGCCGAGCAGCCACCAGTGGTGCGGAAGCCGGACCGCGAAGTAGCTGCGCGTCTGCTCGGTGCGCCAGCCGCCGACGCTCGAGCCCTGGCAGAACATCCGCATGAACGAGGTGAGGCCGTCGTACCAGTCGTGGTTGCCAGGCAGCACGTACAGGCCGGGCTGCTCGCCGTCCACCCACGGCAGCGCCGCGCGGTAGGGGCCGACGGCCTTGTCCTCGTACCCCGTGGTGCTCGCGGTGGGGTAGCACTGGTCGCCACCCATCACCAGGAACGTCCCGCGCTTCGTCGGCCCGCCCAGGTTCAGCTCCGGACGGGCCAGCAGCGACGCCATCGAGTACGTCGCGGCGAACCCGTCCCCGAAGTCGCTCACGTAGTCGAACCAGAGCTCGTCGGCCTGCGAGTAGTCGTGCACGGCCGGCTCGGGCAGCGCGGCCATCTGCTCGCGCTTGTCCGTGTACTCGCCGAGCACGCTGCTGATCACCACCCGCAGGGCCGCGTGCAGCAGCAGGCTCGGCGACAGCCACAGCGACATCCCCCGCTGCGGCGCGAAGCCGAGCGACTGCTCGTCGTCGCTCATCGGCCGCGGCGGCGGGGTGCTGGTCACGGCTCGGGGTCCGCCGCGGCGGCCAGGTGCCGCCCGTACACCGCCCAGAGCTGTCCGAGGAACAGCCGGCCGAACTTCTCCAGCCCGCCGGGGATGGCGCCGGCACCGGGTCCGGAGACCCGGAACGTCGTCAGCTGCTTGGCGAAGTCCGGGATGTGGATCGTGATGATGCCCGCCGCCACCACCCGCGCGGACGCCTCGTCGGCCGGCTGCACGTGGCCGCCGTAGATCGTGGTGAACAGCGTCGACGTGTCCCGCCAGACGTCGAACCCCGGGTCGTCGCGGACGTCTTTGAAGCCGCTCAGCGTCAGCGGGTGCCCGACCGAGTCCGTGAAGAACAGGCGGTACAGCATCTTCCGGCGGTCCGGCCGGTCGCCGACGAACAGGTTGAACACGCCCTGCTCGACCGGACGTTGCCCGCCGAACGTGTCGCAGTCGACGTAACCCGTCGCCGCGGCCTCGTGCTCGGGCTGCGCGACGAACGTGTCCACGTCCTCGGTCCGGATCGTCAGGTGGAACATCAACCCGGTGCCGTCCCGGCGCCCCTGGTCGTAGCCGCGCTGGGCGTCGCCCTCGTCGAGGGTGACGAAGCCCTTCATCTCCTCGGTGAACTCCAGGCTGGTCGTCCCGGTCATGACGCGCCCTCCAGGACGTGCTCGGCGAGGCGTTCGGCGAACGCGGCGATCGTCAGCGACGGGTTCGCGCCGACCGGGCCCGGCATGGCTGCCCCGTCCGCGACGTACAGCCCCGGGTGCTCGAACACCTCGCCCCACGGGTCGACCACCCCGGTCGTCGCGTCGGCGCCCATCGACGCACCGCCGAGCGGGTGCACTGTCACCACCCGCGACAGTCGCGTCAGCGGGTTCTCGTCGAAGTGCCCGCCCATCTCGGTGACCAGGGCGGCCATCACCTCGCCGACGTGCGCGAAGTAGTCCTGGCTGGACTGCGGGTAGTGGTCGATCTGCAGGTGGTCGTCCTCGACCGACATCAGCCCGTCGGGGATGTCCCGGCCCATCGCGAGCATGGGCATGGCCCCGGCGGACTTCGCACCCGAGCCCAGCAGGTCCGAGACCACGTCGCCGATCTCGTGGTCGGTGTGGTGCGTCAGGTGCTCCCGCACGAGTCGCAGACCGGCCGCCACCAGCCGTCTCGCCTGGCCGCCGACTCCGGCGGCCTCGACCAGCCACTCGGTGAACCCTGGGTAGCCGGCGTCCTCCACGTAGAACCCGCGTCCGTGCGCGCCGTCCGCCGCGTCGGGGACGCGGACCGCCGTGGTGATCACCGGCGCGTGCGCGCTCCCCAGCGGGGGCAGCGGCGCGCCCAGCATGAACCCGAGCAGGTCGCCGTTGCCGCTGAACCGGTGCCCGAGGCGTCTGGACAGGCCCGGCAGCGCGGCGCGGTTGCGAAGCAGCAGGAACGTCGAGCCCAGCGTGCCCGCGCCCAGCACCAAGCGGCCGCACGTGATCGTGTGCTGCTGGAGCGTCGCCACGGCGGCCTGGACGTCCGGCTGGTGCACGACATAGCCGACCTCGTAACCGCCACCGGCCATCGGGGTGACCGAGCGCACCTCGTGCAGGGTGCGGATGTCCGCCCCGGCGTGCTTCGCCGCCGACAGGTATGTGTGGTCGAGCGTGTTCTTGCTGCCGTAGTTGCAGCCGACGTCGCACTCTCCGCAAAGCAGGCAGCTCATACGCGGGCGCCCGTGCAGGTTGCCGTAGTCCGGGACCGGGATGGGCGCGCCTGGTGTGGGAGCCGCGCCACCGACCGAGAACGTCACCGCCAGCGGCGGCTGCTGAGCGGTGTAGCCGAGCCGTACCCCGGCGTCCTCGAGCAGCTGCGTCTTGCGCGAGACCTCGTAGCCGGGCCGGCCCTTGGGGAACCGTTGCGCGTCCAGCGCGCGCTCGGCCCGGTCGTAGTACGGGTCGAGGTCGGCGCGGGTGATCGGCCAGGTCTCGTACCCGTCGCCCGCCGGTGCGTCGCGCACGAACCACTTCTCGTCCTTGCGCAGCAGCACGTTGGCATAGATCAGCGAGCCGCCGCCGAGGCCGCTGGAGATCACCGCCTCGAAGTCGCGGAACGACCAGATGTCGAACAGACCGTGCAGCCCCTCGCTGGGGTCCCAGAAATTCCGGGCCATGTCGGTCGGCGACCGGGCGAACGAGCCGGGCGGGTACGGACGGCCGCGCTCCATCACGACGACCGTGCGGTCGCCCTCGGCGAAGCGCCGCGCGGTGACCGAACCCCCGAAGCCCGACCCGACGACGAGGACGTCGACGTGCTCCCCCGAGCTGTTCACGGTCAGGTCGCCCGGCAGGTGGTGGGCTCGGCGGCGAGGTCGGGGGTGGGGGCGAGGTGCATGGGTCCTCCTCCGTGGCCGCGCTGCTGTGCGGGCCAGCCTGCCCCCAGAGTGAGCGCCCGTCCACCCCCTGTAACCGCCGCAGCCGTTCGACAGGCGAGCGCGTTCGGCCGTACGGGTGAACAGCACCGGAGCGCAAGCCGGTCGTCGACGGACCTCACGCGGTGGCCGAGATCTCCCAGAACGGAGCGATCTGAGCGTTGGGAGGCCCGGGCCGACGCGGGCCGGTCGATGAGCGCACGCACGGCGGGCACTACACCGTCCACGTCCTCGACATGCACCGCGACGAAGAGATCACGCTCGTCGACGACCAGCTCGCGCCCGAACGACTCCAGCCGCCGCCGCCAGCGTGCCGACCCCCCCCGGGCAGTGCGATCGCGACCCTGGTCCGCAGCAGGAACCCGAGCCGCTGCGCGTAGTCGTCGCTCCAGCGCAGCTCGGCGTGGCCGGGGTCGGGCGGCTCGGTGTCCGGTGTCCCCACTCTGGTGGAGCTCCACCGCGTGCAGTCCTCCAAGTGCAGCAAGATCAACAGCGACGGCGACCGGACGTGTGCTCTCATCGACCCGTCGATGGTGGGGAAGCTGCCCGCCGATCTGAACGCGATCCACGTAGAGCTCGACGCGAGCTTCCGGGCCAAGGGCTGGGCGCCGAAGGTCCCGCCGGGCGGGACATTGGTGGACATCCGGGGCTTCGTCTTCTGGGACCCGAGGCACACCACGACTGCGTGGCACCACCACTGCGGCTGGGAGATTCACTCGTTCACCGCGTGGCGCCCCGCTCAGTAGCCGTTGCGACGTCGTCGGCGCGCACGCGTCCGGTGACGGAACTGAGGGCGGCCGCAGCCCGTCGAACTCGCCGTGAGACGCCTCGCTGTGGCCCTCGTCGTGCTCGTGCTCCTGACCGGGTGCGCTCACGGTGTCCGTGGGGGTACCGCCGTCATGGTGCGAGGAACGGTGCTCGCCGCCCCAGGTTGCCCGGTCGAGCGGTTGGACTCCCCGTGCCCCGCCTTCCGCGTCGTGGGCGCCGACGTGGTCGCGTCACAGGGTGACGCTCGGGTCGCCGATGCTCGGTCGGGGTCGGACGGCTCGTTCTCGCTGACCTTGCCCGCAGGCACGTACACGCTCACGGCGACCGAGTCCGGTGGACTGCGGGCCTCGGCCATCCAGGTGGTGCGCGTCCCCCAGGAAGGGCTGGCCGGTGTGACGATCACCGTAGACAGCGGCATCCGCTGACGGAGCGGTCGACCCGGTTGGGCCGGAATCACCCGCGTCTGCAGGGGGCAGCGTGCCGGCCTGTGCCATGCGACAGCCCGAGCAGCAGGATAGATCCCGGGCTTGTGGGACTCCGGTGATGTCTGTCCGCTCAAGCCGCGTCAACAGGTCAACGGGCGAACAGGAGGCCGGCGGCCTTCGACGCCGTCGCGGGTCCCTGGAGGGGCCGTGTGGTCGACTGGTTCGGTGAGACTTACCAATGACTGCTACCTGATCACCTTGGGCTTCCACTCCGGTGTTGAGCGGTACTTCAAGGACCACGACCAGTGGACGAAGCTCACCACCCGTGGGCACCGGATGCCCGCGACGGCCGAGCAGGTCCTGAACCATTTGTTGCCTGCGCTCGCTGGGGTCAAGCCCGGCATCACGGTGCAGGTCGAGCACTGCGACCTCAATGAACTGGCCGCCCAACTGCTGGACCGGTTACGGGGCTAGACGGCGCACTCCGACGAACCACTCGGGGTGCTTGCACACTCGGCCTGACCACAGCGACACGGCAAGCGCGGCTCCCCAGACCAGCAGCGCGACGCCTTCGACGTCAACCCGCGCCAGGCAAGCAGCACGAGGCAGGCTTCGACAATGACGAACGGCTAAGCCGCGTCGGCACCCGTCCAAGAGATCGCTAGGAGGCCCAACAGACCACACAGCCACAGGGAGCAGCGTGGCAAGGACGGCGACCTGCAGGGCGACCCCGTCCCGACCGTTCTGGTCACGAGCGCGGAGCACCGTGGCCGTGCGATATGGCTTCGGCTTGACACTGGCGCGGTACGCGCACCAGCACGGCACTTAGGTTCGCGCCTGCTTGCTGCGAACGAGGGAGCGGGCTGCGACGATCGAGCAGGGCTCCTGAGCTCTTGGTCAGCGTCGTGTCAGGTGGTCGGTTGAGAGGGTCGCGCGGGAGACCCGCCTGTTCCGACTCGAGCGATGCCTTCGAGCACTTGGGGCTGCAGGATGTCGATCTGGTCCCGCAGGCTCTCGGGGCAGGCTGCCAGTGCCTGCTCGCGCGGGATGAGGGTCATCAGTTCGCCGAGCGCGAGTGCGGCCTCCCTGGTCCGGCCGTCTTCCCATGCCAGGCGGACGAGTTCAATGACAGCGCTCTCGTGAACGCCGGGAGCCACGGCGTGGGCCGAGAGCTCGACGGCCGTCCGTAGCAGCGACAGTGAGTCTTCGGGGGCCGAGTGTTGGGCGAGGGCGAGGTGAGCACGTGCGAGGCATCGGAGGTCACCGAGCTCAGCGAACACGTCGCGGGCGGCCGCGAGGTCGTCGGATGCAGTCGTGGCGTCCGGCCGGAGCCGGGCACGCGTGAGCAGCGCGTGGGCGAGCTCGTGCCGGTTCCCGGTCTCGGTCGCGTACGCGAGGCACTGGACGACCCATTCATCGGCATCCTGCACATGGTTCCCCGAATCGATCTGCGACATGGCCATCATGTATCGAACGTTGTTGACGTGGAGAGCGTCACCCGCCTCGGCAAACGACTCGAGAGCGGACCGGAAGGCGGAGAGCTCGGTCTCCGCGTCCTGCGCGGCCATCGCGCGGCCCTGCCGCGCCGAAGCGAGGCGCCACGGGTCATGCAGTCGTACCGCCAGATCCTCGGCCACGGCCGCGTGCTCGAGAGCGGACTCATTGGCCCCTCGGTAGCTGTCGACGAAGGCTGCGAGGCGGTGCCCGGCGAGCTGCGTGTGCAGGTCTTCGCCGGCTGCAGCCAGCAGCCGGGTCGCGAGTTCCCCGGCGAGTGGCACCTCGGAGAAGAGAAGGGCCTCACCGGCGAGGTCGCCGTCGGGGCCGAGCAGCAGCAGACATGACCTCGGGACGGCGGACAGCGCGAGCCACCGCAGCGACAGCCGCGGCATCCGCCCCGTACTGCTCGATCAGCAACCCGACCGCGCGGGCCATGTGGGCGGCCAGCGCCGGATCGTGATCGGCGCTCCAGTCGAGGGCCGGCGGCGCGGAGGCCAGGGACCGTCGAGCGCGCAGCGCCGTACCGCGCGAGTCATCGGTCCGAGCCTTGACCGCGAGCTGGTCGAGAACGTCTCGGCAGTGCTCGGCGTGGGCACGGCGGACCTGGTCGACTACGCCGCTGTCGGCTTGGGCGAGGATCAGAGGGCGCAAGGATGCCAGCACGACGAAGGAGGCGTGCTCGCCGTCGGAAGTCCGGTCCGCAGAGACCATCGATCGATCGACGAGCCGCAGGACCACGGCCGGCGACGTCGGGCCAGCCACTGAAGCCACCATGTCGAGGTCGAAGCGACCCGGCAGCGCGGAGACCCGCGTGAGTACGCGCCGGTCCTCGTCAGGCAGCACGTCCCATGAGCGCGCGAACGCCGAGGCCAACGAACGCTCACCCGTGAGTGCGGCGACGTCGAGCAGGGCCCGGTCGACTGCGATGGTGTCGGCAAGGTGTCGCAGCGAGACGTCGTGTGCACGGGCCGCGACCAGTTCGATCGCCAGCGGGAGCCCGTCCAGGACGACACACAGCCGCGGAGCGGACTCCGGATCGTCCGGAGGCCGGCCGCCTCGAGCGGCGGTGGCGCGGTCGAGGAGGAGCCGCACGGCCGCCCGCTCGGCATCCGGATCACCCGTGAGCGGCTGGATCCTGTAGACAACCTCGTCAGGTGCGTCCAGCGGGCCCTGCGAGGTCACGAGCACCGCAAGGTCGTGGGCGCTCGAGAGGAGCTCACGCGCGACCACACTGACGTCGGGTGCCACACGCTCGCATCCGTCGAGCAACAGCAGAGCCCCGCGCGCCGTGAGCGCCGCCGCCAGCGCGCGCGTCAGCGATGTGTCCATGCTTCGACCCACGCCGAGCACACCGGCGACAGCGTCCGCGACCTGACCTCGCGGAGTCCCGGTCAGCTCGACCAGGACGGGCGAGCGTGATCCGATCGCTGCGGCCTCGAGCGCGAGCCGGGTCTTCCCGCACCCCGGGGGCCCGACGATCGGTGACCCAACGATGGCGGTCCAGCAGACCGGACACCTCCGCCATCTCGGTCTCCCGCCCGACGAACGAGGTCAGGGGCAGCGGCAGCGCCTCTCGGCGCCGCGCCCGCGCGACGTCTATGAGGCCGGAACGGCTGCTGACCCCCAACTTGCGCCGCAACGCAGCGATGTGGCTCTCGACGGTGCGCACCGAGATCACGAACTCAGCGGCGATCTCCGGGTTGGTCAGCCGCCTCTCCACCGCGGCGAGCACGGCGGTCTCCTGCGAGGTCAGCTCGCCCCAGACAGGCCGGACCATAGCCACACAGTAGCCACGGACAGGTGAGACCTGCATGTGGCCACCGCACCCGACGAAGCCCGTGTTCCGGCAGCTCCTGCCGGCACGGAGCCCCCTCAGTAGCTGAAGGTCACGGCGGCGTCATCACCGATCCACTGCCACATCGGGACCGTCCCGCCCAGGTCGGTTCCCTCGACCAGCATGCCCTTGTCGAGCCGACGTGCCTCGAAGCAGATCGGGCACGCCAGATAACGACCGCCGGCGGCGACGTACCGCGCCATCAGAGACTCGATCGACGGGCAACCCTCGCAGGCGGTTCCCACCGCGACGCCTTCCGTGACCAGCCGGACCGCTTCCTTCGTGAGGAACATCAGCGTCTGACGCCCGGTCTCGGCCGCGCCCACCGCGACCAGGAAGGCCACTGTGACCTTCTCCGGGTCCTCAAGCCCCGTGGTCAGACTCACAACCGCCTTGGCCATCGTCCTCCACACCTCTCAGAATCCGGCCCGCCCTGGCGCGATCCGTTCGGGCCAGGTCCTTCCGGGCGGCGCTCTCGCCGGAGCCATCTTGAGTCCGAGCGGCACGCGCGACATCCGTGCTGGACACGGAGTTCCCGCCGCAGGCGCGACGAGGAAGCGTCCAGCAGGTGCAGGACTGGGTCTGTCCTTGGCGCGAAGTCCGGACGCCAGATCTCAGTCCGCGGCCAGCGACGCACTCCAAGATCCACTCGTGCGCATGAAATTCCGGATCGAGCTCGGGCGACCCGCATGTGATCGGATACCAGCCAAAGGACACCGCCGACCAGAACCCACCGGGGCGGCCACGCTGGTCGGACCAGCCAGACTCCGCGACTGCCCGGGAATGCCTCAGCCACCAGATCCACCCCGCACCGTCAGAATCGTTTCAACACCCAGCAAGGTCAGGGGTGGTTCCGGCTCAACATGATGGACCGCAGATGAGCAGCGGAACAGGGATACGCACCGAATGCCGGATCGAGCGCTGGGGCCGGCGAACAGAACGGCACTTCTGCGCGCGGCAGGTCTCTTCCGGACGGCGTCATGGTCGGATCCGATACAGCACATGGCGACGCCAGTGATCACCCGGCTGAGCACGCGGATGGTCGAACTCGCCCACGGCCGTCATCCCGAGTCGCTCCATCACCGCCCGCGACCTGGTGTTGGCCACGACCGTGAACGAGACAATCTCGGGCAGACCGACCTCGGTCAAGCCGTAATCGATGCTGGCCCTCGCTGCCTCGGTGGCGAGGCCCAGCCCCCACCACTGGGGCCACAGCCGCCAACCCACTTCGACACAGGGATCGGCGTGGGCAAATGGAGGGTCGAACGACGGAGGCATCAGCCCGGTGAAGCCTGCGAACGTTGTTGAACCCCGGGGACTGCTGATCACTTCGACCACCCACAAGGTGTATCCCAACGACGCGTGGAGCTCCTCCAGACGGTCGACAAGGGCATCAGACGCAGTACGCGGCATCGGGCCGGGGAAGTACTCCATGACCTGCGGGTCCCGGTTCATTGCCGCGAACGCGTCCCGGTCCGGATCCCGCCATTCACGCAGCAGTAGGCGCGGCGTACGCAGTCGCGGCAGGGCCGGGGGCAACTCCACGGGCACATCCTGCCCGAGCCCCGGGGGCGGCCGTGGATGAGCCCGTGAACGGCACTTCGGTGCGGCGAGCGGTACTCGATCGGTCCGCGGACCCATACGCAGCAGTCTCCGCAGAAGACGCTTCCCAGACGCCGTATCAGCAGCTAGTGCTGGCTCCAGGCCGTCTCCCCGGGGCTGAGGGCCGTCACGCTCACGTTGCTCGGATCGCCGGACAGGGTGACGGTTGGTTGCAGCGTTGTGTCGCCGGGTCGCCAGGCGAGCAACCGGACCTGGTTCTCGGTGGAGCTAGCGACGATGAGGGCACTGTTGTCGGGCAGCCAGGTGAGCCACGGCGCCCACGGTTCTCCCACGCTGGGGATGCCGGGCATCAGGGTGGTCTGCCCTGTGGCCAGGTCGAGGACGGCGACGGTCGCGCCGTCGCGCGTCTTGGGGTCGTCAGCGGTCGCCAACGCGAGCCGGGTGCCGTCAGGTGAGAAGGCGGCGTTCGTGTACAGCCGACCCGATGGCGTGGTGGCCGGGTACTCGCGTGTGGTCCCGGTCCGCTCGTCGTAGACCACGATTGGTTGGCAGCGAGGCGTGCAGCTCAGGTAGATGCGGCCGTCGTTGTCGACGGAGTGGACCGCTTCGCTGAGGCTGTGGGGTCGCCAGGCGACCAGGTGACCTGAGACTGCCACGGCCCAGTGGGCGGTGGCATCCAGCGTCTCGTGCACCTTGCCACTGACCGGGTCGACGAGGGCGAGCCCGCCCCTTGGGCTGGCGCCGAAGGCGACGATCCCGCCCTTGGTGACGCCGACGACCGTGAAGAGGCCCCCGTCGACGGCCACCTTCAGTGCGGGCGCGACCAGACGGCCGTACGCGTCGTAGCGTCGCAGACTCGTGTCACGGTGCGACGGGTAGTTGTACTGCACCACGAGGACCCCACCGTCGGGTGTGGGGGATGCGTCGGTGATGTGGTCGCCGGACATGAAGTTGGACGTTCGCCCCGCAGAGTCGCGGATTGTGACGCCGCTGTTGGCTACGAGGACCTGCGCGTGCGCCGTGGGGATGACGGAGCGCCAGCCGTCGCCGCAGGCGCCCTGTGATGCCACTTGGCCGCTGGCCAGGTCGACGCGCAGCAGCTGTTGCCCGGCCAGGAGCACCTGCCCGTGGACGTCGGCCGTGCCTTGGTCACCTGTGGGAACTAGGCAACCGGTGCCGAGGACCGTGGGGGACGGGCTGGGGTGGGTCGGCGGGGCAGGCCTGGCCTGGCGGAGTCCACCACTGGCCAGGATGCTCGCGACCAGGACGAGGGCTCCGGCGGTTGCGCCGGCGACGGCGACTCGCCGTGTGCGGGTTCGTCGGCGCCCACGCGCGGCGACATCCGCCGGCGCCGGCCACGGGCGCTCCTCGACGGATCCCGCGGCGGTCGTGAGCCGGTCATGCAGGCTGGACATCGCCCACCTCCTCGACGTCCGTTCCCAGCTGCGCGGCGAGGGCAGCTCGGCCGCGCATAAGCCTGGTCTTCACGGTGCCGACCGGCAGGCCGGTCTGCCGCGCGACCTGCTCCACGCTCAGGTCGCACAGCTCGTGCAGGACCAGAACCAGTCGCTGCCCCTCCGGCAACCGCGCCAGCGCAGCGCGGACGTCGAGAACCTGGTCGGTGGGCGGGCTTGGTGCAGTCGCCGGCGTCGCTACCCGGGGCTGAAGCCGCAGCGCCAGGCGGGCTCGCCGCCACCGGTTCACCGCGAGCCGCCATGCGACGGTGCGGACCCACGCCTCGGGGTCGTCCAGCGTCCGCACCCGCTCCCAGCGTTGCCAAGCTCGTACGAACGCCTCTTGAACCACGTCCTGTGCCTGGTCCACGTCGCCAGTCATCAGCGCCAGATGCCCCAGCAGGCGCCGGCGAGTGGACACATAGAACCCGTCGAAGCTCAGCTCGCCCGTTGGCTCTGACATCCACCGCCTCCCGGTGCTCGCCGCCGTCACCATGAACACGCGCAGACGCTCCATGAGGGTTCCATCACCCAGGCAGGAAGCAGAAGTCGACGGTGGTCGACGACCGCTCCGACGGCCCCGGCCGGGCGGGCTCCGGCGACCCCAAACGACCTGTCCAGGCCTGCCCTCCGGCATGCCGCGTCACCAGACGCTCTAGTGATCACCCCTAGGCATCCGCGTGTGGCTGATCCTGCCCGCCTTAGCGATCGCACCTAACGCCGGATATTGGGCTGCCGGAGGGCCGGGAACCTGGTGCTGCTCCCACAGCGGACGCCTTCGTCATCGAGGCGGTGCCGAGGAACCCCGACTGTTCCTCCGCCACGCGCCAGGCCGGGAACCTCGGTATCCAGAGCGCGTGGTCCATGCAGGCGGCGGCTTCCGCACCGGCTCTGTCGCTCCGCCGTCCTGCCGGTCGGGCAGCTGAGCTCGTGGTCACCGGTTCTCGGGCGCGTTCGAGCATGGCTCGTCCAGGTTGGTCGAAAGTCCATGCTGGCTCGGTCGGTGCCAGAATCGCGGTCGTGGAGTTCTCCGAGGTCCTTCGCCGTCGCCGTATGGTCCGTCACTACTCTGACCAGCCGTTAGCACCGCACGTCATCGAACGGGTCCTGGCGAATGCCCTGCGTGCACCTTCGGCAGGGTTCTCGCAGGGGTGGGCGTTCCTCGCCCTGACCGAGGCGCGGGACCGGGCCAGGTTCTGGCCGTTCGTGCCGACACGGGTCGAGGACACTCCGACGATGCAGGACGCGCCTCTTGTCGTAGTCCCGATGGCGCACAAAGCGGCTTACCTGGAACGGTACGCCGAGCCGGACAAGGGTTGGGAGGACCGCGCCGAGTCTCGCTGGCCCGCGCCGTACTGGTATATCGACACTGGGATGGCTGCGCTGCTGATGCTCCTCACCGCCGTCGACGAGGGCCTCGGCGCGTGCTTCTTCGGGATCACGCCCGAGCACCTGCAGCCGTTCCGAGCCGAGTTCGGCGTGCCCGACGAGTACGCCCCGATCGGCGGGGTCACGGTCGGATACCGGGCCGTCGATCAGCCCGCCCAGAGCCCTGCCGTCGCGCAGCGAAGACGCGGAGTAGCGCAGGTGGTCCACCGGGGGCAATGGGGCCGACACGAGTGACCGGGTGGAGCGGTGCGAGCAACTCGGTACTCGGCGTCCGCCCCGACTGGCGAGGCTCGTAGCAGGGCACAGCACGTTTGATGAGCGTTAGATCGATCTTGGTCGGGGCTCGCCCCAGATCGGGCCTAGGACGCATCGCCGCTGGTCAGGGCGGAGGGCGTGGGATTCGAACCCACGAGGAGCTTGCGCCCCTAGCGGTTTTCAAGACCGCCGCCATCGGCCACTAGGCGAGCCCTCCAGGTCGTGAGGGTACTGGTTCGGCGAATCCCGCCCGCTCCGGCCACGAGCAGAGGTAAACCATCCGCGGGCCTGCAGCGAGTGAACGGGCATGACCAGGGCCGTCGAGGGGCCGAACGGCGTCGAGGACCGACCCGACGCCCCGGTCGACGTCGTCCCGGACGCCGTCACCGAGCTCCGGGTCGCGGAGGGGTTCGACTCCTTCTACCGCCGCGAGATGCCGGCGCTGGTCGCCTTCGCACGCTCCCTGTCGGGGTCTGCCGCCGCCGACGACATCGCTCAGGAGGCGATGCTCGCCGCCTACCGCCGGTGGGACGCGGTCAGCCAGATGGACGTCCCGGCGGCCTGGGTGCGACGGGCCTGCGCCAACCGGGCGGTGTCGACGCTGCGTCGTCGCACGGTCGAGGCACGAGGCCTGCTGCGCCTGGTCCAGCGCGACCGCGGTGAACCGCTGCGCGTGGAGTACGAGGAGTTCTGGTCCGAGGTGCGCAGGCTCCCACGGCGACAGGCCCAGGTCATCGCCCTGCACTACGTCTACGACCTCGGCGTCGCCGAGATCGCGCAGACCCTCGGCTGTGCCGAGGGCACCGTCAAGTCACACCTGTTCCGTGCACGCGCCGCCCTTTCAGGGCGGCTCGGCGAACCGACCGAGGGGCTCTCATGACCATCGACAACCTCGGCCGCGCCGCCGCCCGCGGTGCACGGCACAAGGCGATCCGGGAGGTCGATCCCACGATGATGCTCGAGAAGCTGCACCGCACTCACCGCACCCGCACCGTCACCATGACCGTCGCGGGCGCTGCCGCCGCCGTCGTCGGGATCGTGCTCGTGGTGCACGGTGTCTCCTCGCCCACAGTCAGTCAGGCGCCCGGTGCGAACGGGGGGTCCGTGACCTCCAGCTCGTCGCGGTGCGGCACGACGGTGCAGTGCCTCGGCGGCAACCGCTACCGGGTGACCGACATGCCGGTACCGGTGACGGTAGCCCTGCCCGACAACTTCGAGGGTGCGTTCAACCGCCTCGGCGCGGCGACGCTGGAGGACTACCGCAACGACGCCGACCACACCGGCGTGACCGTGTTCGAGAACGCGGTGCCGGTCAGGAACGATGCGAGCTGGACCCGTGACCCCACCGCCGGCACGACGGCGCGCTCCATGGCGACGTGGCTGAGCCAGCGTCCCTTCCTCACCCACACCACGATGACCGCGAGAACGGTCGACGGGAGGACGACGTGGCTCGTCACCGGCGACCTCAAGGACGGTGCCCCGCTGCTGGCGGCGAAGAGCGGGAACGACGCGGCGCCCACCTTCGCCGGCGCCCCCCCGGCCACCGCCGGCTACTCGCCGACGCTGACCGGGGAGTACACGCTGGTCGACGTCCCGGGTGCCGGCGTGACCGTCATCTGGTCCTGGGCTTCCCCGCAGACGAAGGGCGACCTCACTGAGAACCGAGCGTACGTGCAGGGCCTGTCCTTCGGCTGAGGCGAGCTGAGCTTGACGCTCCCGTGCTCATCGCGGCAGCCGTAGCCCGGTCATCCCGCCGTCGACGGTGAGCGCGGTCCCGGTGGTGGATCCGGACAGCGGTGAGCCGAGGTACGCGATCGCCTGCGCGACCTCGTCGGCAGACACCAGCCGTCCGAGCGGCTGCCGGTCGCGGAGCTGGGCGAGCGCCTGCTCCGGGTCGGGAGCACTGTCCAGCAGCCGGCCCACCCACGGCGTGTCGGCAGTGCCGGGAATCACGGCGTTGACCCGGACGCCCTCCTGCACGTGGTCGGCCGCCATCGCGAGGGTGAGGGCGAGCACCGCGCCCTTGCTGGCCGAGTAGAGGGCGCGTTGCGGCACGCCCACGACGGCGAGCACCGACGACGTGCAGACGACCGCCGCGTGCGGCGACCGGCGCAGGTGCGGCAGGGCGGCTCGGGTCACCCGGGCGATGCCGAGGACGTTGACCTCGAGGACGCGACGCCACTCGTCGTCGTCGTTGGCGCCGACGTCCCCCTGCGCACCGATGCCGGCGTTGTTGACGACCACGTCGAGGCGGCCGAACCGAGCGGCGACAGCATCGACAGCGGCGGTCACCGCCTGCGGGTCGGTGACGTCGCACGGAACCGAGAGCGCCGCCACGTCGGCTTCGCCCGGGTCGCGGTCGAGGACGGCCACCTGTGCGCCGCGCGACGCCAGCAGACGCACCGTGGCCGCGCCTATCCCGCTGGCTCCCCCGGTGACCAGCGCGACGAGTCCGTCGTAGTCGTTCATGCGTCGCTCCCAGGGCTCAGATGCGTGGGTCGATGTGGATCTTGGGACCGGGACCGACGCCGGGCAGCGCCCCGGCGAGCGCGCCCGCGACCTCGCCGAGCCCGACCGTCCCCGCGACGAGTGGCCGCGGGTCCACCCGGCCGTCCGCGAAGTACGCGATCGTCTCGGTCAGCCCGGGGGACGCGCTGAGGATCCCGACCGCCGTCACGTCGTTGAGGACCAGGTCTCGGCTGTCGATGAGACTCGGCGCACCGGACAGCCCGATGAACACCACCCGTCCGCCGGGCTGCACCCGAGCGATCGCCTGGGCCGGTACGTCGACGTCGTATGTGCAGTCGATGATCGCGTCGTACGGGAGGTCGGGGATCTCGTCGACGAGCCACGTGTGCTCGAGCCCGACGCTGCGGGCGAAGTCGACAGACGCCTCCGAGCGCCCGGCCAGGTGCACCTCGAGGCCGTCCGACCCGGCGATCAGCGCGGACAGCAGGCCGATGGTGCCGGGCCCGTAGACGAGGACGCGTGAACCCGGCCCGGTACCCATGGCCCGCACCGCCCGCATCGCGTTCCCGCCGGGCTCGACCAGGGCGCCGGCGACGTCGTCGACGGTGGCGGGCAGCTCGTGCAGCGCTGGCACCGGGACCAGCAGCTGTTCGGCCAGGGCGCCCGGCCAGTCGCCCCGGATGCCGATCTCGAACCGGTCGGGGCAGACGTGCTGACGGCCGCTGCGACACAGCCGACAGGTGCCGCAGCCGAGCATGGTGTCGCCCGTGACGCGGCGGCCGACCCATCCGGCGTCCAGCTCGTCGCCGACCGAGTGCACGACGCCCATCCACTCGTGGCCCAGGCGCAGCGGGTAGTGCGCGTGACCCTGGTGCAGGTAGGCCATTTCACCGGTGAAGAACTCGACGTCGGTGCCGCAGACGCCGACGCGGTGCACGTCCACGACCGCCTGGCCAGGCCCGGCGACCGGAGCGTCGACCTCGAGCACGCTCGACGCGCCGGGCGCCGTGACGACGAAGGCCTTCACCGGGACCGACCGACCGCTGTCGCCGGGCCGACCGGCCCGATACCCATGAGTCTCACGGGAGCTCCAGGGGGCTCAGCTCCGGGGTCGGCAGGCCCCGGGCGTCGACGTCCGCGAAGAACATCCGACCCGAGTCCGGGTAGCGCGCACGCTCGTCGGCGTCGAGCTCGTCGCGCGCCGAGGTGATCAGCAGCCGGTCCCGGAGCGGACCGACGAACGCCACTGCGGTGACGTGCGGGACCGGCAGCCGCACCCGGGCGACAGCCTGGCCGGACGGTGCGTAGCAGCGCACCTGCGACCCGCCCCAGACAGCCACCCAGATCCGCCCCTCGGCGTCGACGGACAGACCGTCCGGCGCGCCGTCGAACTGCGTGACCAACGGCTTCCACACGTTGATGTCGCCGGAGCCCACGTCGTAGGAGGCCGACCAGAGCGTGCCGGGAACGCTGTCGGCGAAGTACATCGTGCTGCCGTCGGGCGACCAGCCGATCCCGTTCGCGAGGTTCAGCCCGCTGCGCAGGACCGAGGCCGTCCCGTCCCGTTCGAGGCGGAACAACGCCGCGGCCGCCGGACGGTGGTCGATCGCCATGCTTCCGGCCAGGAGCCGGCCGGCCGGGTCCACGGCGGCGTCGTTCAGCCGCAGCCGGGCGGCGCGGTCGACGATGGGGGCGGACGCGCGCCGGGTCCCGTCCGGCGCCACGAGCACCACGCGGTCGTGCGCGGCGACCGCGAAGCCGCCGTCCCCCGTCGGCACGGCGGCTCCGGTCGTGTCCGGGAAGTCGAGCCGGTTCGTGACGCGGATGCCGTCACCGTCCAGCTGCCCGGTGAAGACGTGGCCGCGGGCGATGTCGACCCACGAGACCGACTGGCCGCGGTCGTCCCAACGAGGGCCCTCGGCGAGCTCGTGCACGTCCCCGATGGCGGGCCCGGCGGTGTACTCCCTCACGCGGCCTCCAGCGGTGCCTGCGCGAGCATGTCCGGACGCTAGAGCGGCATCCCGACAAAGGGAAGCAGCCGGGAATGCCCACTGCCCCGACGGCCGGGGCGGGGCAGCGTCGGGGCAGCGGCGTTCGAGGTCGGCCCCGGTACGGGGCCGTCTGCGCCTCGGAGGGTCAGACGGCGACCGACCCGAGGGTGACGCTCACGGTGTGGCTCGCGCCGCCGCGGACGTACGTGAGCTGGACGGTCGACCCGGCCGGCGCGCTGCGGATCGTGGCGACGAGCGCCTCGCCGTTGACGATCGTGCGGCCGTCGACCTTGGTGATCGTGTCGCCGTCGGCGAGCCCGGCCTTGGCGGCCGCGCTGCCGGACTGCACGTTCTGCAGCGTCGCGCCGCCACCGTTGGCGTCCGTCGCCGAGGCACCGAGGAAGGCCCGCGTGGCGTGCCCGTCCTTGATGAGCTGGTTCGCGATGCGCATGGCCTGGTCGACCGGGATCGCGAAGCCGAGACCGATCGAGCCGGTCTCCTGGCCGTTGCTGCCGAGCGAGGCACCGGCCGAGTTCATCCCGACGAGCTCGCCGCGCAGGTTCACCAGCGGGCCGCCGGAGTTGCCCGGGTTGATCGCGGTGTCGGTCTGGATGGCGTTCATGACCGACGTGGTGGTGCCGTCGCCGGCGGTGCTGACCGGGCGGTCCACCGCGCTGACGATCCCCTCGGTGACGGTGCCGGCGAGCGCCAGCGGTGACCCCAGCGCGACCACGGTCTGCCCGACCTGGAGGTTGGCCGCGCTGCCGACCTTGATCGCCGTCAGGCCGGAGACGCCGTCCGCCTTGATGACGGCGACGTCGTCACCGGCGTCGCGGCCGACCAGCTTGGCGGTGGCCTTGCTGCCGTCGTTGAACAGCACGGTCAGCGCACCGCCGGAGGCGGCGCCCGCGACGACGTGGTTGTTCGTGAGGATGTAGCCGTCGGTGCTGATGATGCTGCCGGAGCCGGTGTCGCCGGAGCCGTCGCTCGCGCGCATCTGGATCTGGACGGTGCTCGGCAGGACGGCCTTGGCGACCGCCTCGACGGAACCGTCGGCGACGGGCTGGGCCGAGTTGGACCCGGTGGCCGCAGCACCTGCGGCCGGGGCGGCCGGGGCGTTGGCGAGCCGCACGGTGGCGGTCGCGACGCCGCCGCCGACCAGACCGGCCATCACGGCGGTCATGGCGAGGAGTGCGACGGGGCGCTGCCTGCGAGCGGCGGGCACAACGGCAGGTACCGCGTCGGGGGCGGGGACGGAGGGGGGCGTGTACGGGGCGTAGGGGTCGTAGGTCATGTCCATCAAGGTGCCGGTCGACCCTGAACAGTCCCTGTACGGACGCTGAAGCCTCAGACCGAAGTTCCTGCGAGTTCCCTGAGCACGAGCCGGTCAGTCGTCCAGGGCGGCCTCGCGCCGCATCCGGGAGATCGCGGCCAGGTCCCAGTCCGGGCGCGGTACCGACGACAGCAACAGCCGTGTGTACGGATGCTGGGGCGCGGCGAGCAACGAGCGCGTCGTCCCGCGTTCGACGACCCGGCCGCGATGCATCACGACCACGTCGTCGCACACGTACCGGACGACGGCCAGGTCGTGACTCACGAAGACCAGCCCGACCCCGGTGTCACGCCGGATGTCGCCGAGCAGGTTGAGGACCTGCGCCTGCACCGAGACGTCGAGCGCCGACACGGCCTCGTCGAGTACGAGCACGCGCGGCTGGACGGCGAGCGCCCGCGCGATCGCGACCCGCTGCCGCTGCCCGCCGGAGAGCCGCCGCGGGTAGGCCCCGGCCTCCCGCTCGCCGAGTCCCACCAGCTCGAGCAGCTCGCGCGTACGGCGGCGGCGGGCCGACCGGGCGAGCCGGTGTGCAAGGCCAGCACGGCGTCGATGCCGTCGGCGACCGTCACCCGCGGGTCGAGCGACAGGTACGGGTCCTGGAACACGATCTGCACCGCCTTGGCCCGGGCCAGCCGGGCGGCCGCCCCGCGGCTGCGGGTGTCCAGCGGCGCACCCTGCACCAGGATCTCGCCCGAGTCGGGTCGCTCGAGGCCCACGAGCATCCGCGCGGTCGTGGTCTTGCCCGAGCCGGACTCGCCGACGAGCCCGATCGAGCCCCCTGGATCCAGCCGGAACGAGAGCCCGTCGACCGCGCGGACGGTCGTGTCGCCGACGACGTACGACTTGTCGAGGTCGTGCACCTCGAGGAGGGCGGTCATCGGGTCCACCCGGGCTCTGCCCGCCGCCCCGGCAGCATGGTGGCCACCTCGGCGGCCCGCACGCACGCGACCTCGCGACCGGCGCCGACCGCGGTCAGCTCGGGCGTGCGCCCGTCGCACCGCCCCGGTTGCGCGTCGGAGCAGCGCGGGGCGAACGAGCAGCCGGCCGGCGACTCGAGCAGGCTCAGCGGCTGGCCCGGGATCGGCACGCAGCCGTTCGTGCGCACCATCGAGGTCCGGCGTCGAGGTCAGCAGACCGGCGGTGTACGGGTGCCGCGGCTCGGCGAACAGCGCGTCGGCCGCAGCGCTCTCGACGATGCGACCCGCGTACATCACGTAGACGCGGTCGCAGATCGCCGCGGCCAGGTCGAGGTCGTGGGTGATGAACAGCACCCCCATGCCCGCGGTCGGCCTGCAGCCCGGACAGGATCGCGAGGATCTCGGCCTGGGTGGTCACGTCGAGCGCCGTGGTCGGCTCGTCGCACAGCAGCAGCCGCGGGCTCGGTCGCGAGCGCGGCCGCGATCATCACCCGCTGCAGCATTCCGCCGGAGAGCTCGTGCGGATGCTGGCGCAGGTGCCGGCGCGGGTCCGGCATGGCCACCGCGGTGAGCAGCTCCTCCGCTCGCGCCATCGCGCGGTCGGCGTCCCAGCCCTCGTTGCGCCGCAGCGACTCGGTCATGAAGTCACCGATCGCGACGCATCGGGTTGATGCCCGCCCGCGGGTCCTGGAAGATCATCGAGACCTCGCGGGTGCGCAGGGCGCGCAGCCGCTCGGCCGAGCGCGTCCAGGACGTCGACGTCGCCGACCCGGATCCGGCCCTCGACCAGCGCGCCGCCCGGTCTCAGGCCGATGACCGCGCGCGCGGTGACGGACTTGCCCGACCCGGACTCGCCGACGAGGCCGACGACCTCGCCCGTCGCCGACGGTCAGCGACACGCCGTCGACGAGCGGCCGCGCAGCACCGGCGGGCAGCCGCACCGACAGCCCGTCGATCTCCAGGAGCGCCATCAGCCGTCCCGCCGTGCGATCCGGTCGCCGAGGTCCTCGCCGACGACGTTGAACGCGACCACGATGACGATCATCGCGAGTGCCGGCGCGATCGCCGACAGCGGCTGCCCGGACAGGACCGCGCCTCGCCCGTCGTTGATCATCGAGCCCCAGTCCGGCGGTCGGCGGCTGGACGCCGAGCCCCAGGAAGGACAGCGCCGCGAGGTCGAGCAGCGCGTACCCGAAGTTCAGCGTCGACTGCGCGAGGACCGTGGGGGAGACGTTCGGCAGCAGCCGCCGCACGGCGATGTGCACCGGGCCGAACCCCTGCACCTGGTACGCCGCGACGTACGGCCTCGACCGGGCCTGGATCACCAGGCTGCGCACCAGTCGAGCGACGAACGGCATGTACGCGACCGACATCGCGACCACCGGCGCGACCAGCCCCTTGCCGAACAGCGCCACGACCAGGATCGCGAGCAGCAGGCCCGGGAACGCGAACATGATGTCGAGGACGCGCGGCAGAGCAGCGACGTCGACCCAGCCGCCCCGCCACCCGGCGACCAGCCCGACGCAGGATGCCGAGGATGCGTCGAGAGCACGACGACGACCAGCGGCCCCACCAGGCTGGTCCGGGCGCCGAAGATCAACCGCGACAGGGTGTCCCGGCCGAACTCGTCGGTGCCGAGCAGGTGCGCCGGGGCTCGGTGGGGCGAGCGCGTTGCACAGGTCGATGGCGTTCGGGTCGTACGGCGCGAGAACCGGCGCGAGCACGCGACGAGGACGAACCCGACCAGCGACGACCACGGCACGCGTAGAACAGCCAGCTGCCGCCGACCGCCGCGCAACGCCGCCAGGCTCGGCGTCCGGTCCGCGGCGCGGTCGAGGACGCTCATCGGGCCGACTCCCCGGCGGCGACCCGCGGGTCGATCAGCGGGTAGATCAGGTCGACGACGACGTTGATGACGACGAACGCCGCGACGACCAGCAGCACGATCGCCTGCACGACCGGGAAGTCGAGCTTGTCGACGGACTGCACCAGCAGCGAGCCGATCCCGTCCAGCCCGAAGGCGGTCTCGACGACCGCGCTGCGCACGAGCAGACCGGCGACCAGCAGGCCGGAGATCGTCGAGGATCGGGCCGAGCGCGTTGCGCAGCACGTGGCGACGCACGACCGTCCGCTCCGGCAGGCCGCGGCTCGACCGCGACCTCGACGTGCTCGCGGCTCAGCTCGTCGAGCATCGAGGAGCGGGTGACCCGGGCGAGCAGCGCGATGAACGTCAGCGACAGCGCGATCGCCGGCAGGTGAGGTGGTAGAGCCGGTCGACGAGCCCTTCGCCGGCGCCGAAGACCGGGAACCAGCCGAGCCGCACGGCGAAGACCGAGATCAGGACGATCGCCGCGACGAAGGACGGGATCGCCGCGAACACCGTGACCAGCGACGAGCACGGCCTTGTCGGCGGCCGCCGGCCCGCAGCGCGCCGATGATGCCGGCGCCGAGTCCGACCACCAGGATGATCACGGCGGACACGCGACGAGCAAGAGCGTCGTCGGCAGGCGGGCGGCGATCAGCGACGCGACGTCCTCCCGGAACTCCAGCGAGCGACCGAAGTCGCCGTGCAGCACGCCGCCGAGCCAGTGCACGTACTGCATGAGGAACGGCTGGTCGAGCCCGTACTGCGCCTTGACGGCCGCGACCGCGTCGGGGGACGGGCTGCGGCCCTGGATCAGGAACGTCGATCGGGTCCCCGGGCGCGATGTACAGCGACGCGAAGACCAGGAACGAGGTGACGAACAGCGTGAGGACGAGCCCGAATCAGACGCCCGACGACGAACCGCAGGCGACCGCCGTGGCGACGTCGGGACGGGCTCACAACGCCGGTCGCCAGTCGGGGTCGCACCAGTACGGGTGCGCGGCCTCGAGCGCGGCACCGAGCGCGAAGACCGTCTCGTCGTCGTACGTCCGCCCGACGATCTGCACGCCGGTCGGCACCCCGTTCGGGACGCAGCCGGACGGCACGGCAGCACGGGGACGCGACCGACCACGTTGAACGGCATCGTCATCAGGACGCCTCCCAGGGGTGGTCGCGTCGCCGGGATGCGTGCGGACAGGTAGTCGTCGCCCGCGACGAGCCCCTCGGCCCCGATCGTCGGGGCAGAGCAACGCGTCGTAGTGACTCGAGCAGCGCGCCAGCGGTTGGTAGATCTCCGTCTCGGCCTCCAGGCCGGCGAGGCGGTGAGGCCGACCGTGCTCGACGGCGTGCGGCGAAGGCTCGGCTGTACGGCATCAGCAGGTCGGTCCGCACCGACCGGGCCTCGAGGAGGCCCCGAAGATCGCCCCGAAGTGCGCCCAGGCAGCGGCCGCGAGCGTCTCGCGGCTCCACGGCAGCTCGACCTCGTCGACCTGGACGCCGGCGTCGCGGAGCACCTCGGCCGCGGCCCGGGTGTTGGCCTCGATGGTCGGCTCCACGGGGAAGTCCCCGAGGTGGATGCACAGCGCGACGCGGCGACCGTCGCGCGGCGTTCGAGGCCCGGGCAGCGCGGTACGTCGGCCGCAGCGACGCCTGGTCGACCCGGGTCGGACCGGCCAGTACGTTCTGCAGCAGGGCGACGTCGGCGACGGTGCGACCCATCGGACCGTCGGCGCAGTAGGTGTCCTGGTTGAACGGCGAGAGCCCGGGCACCCGGCCGAACGGCGGCTTGAAGCCGACGATCCCGCACAACGAGGAAGGGAGCCGGATCGAGCCGCCGATGTCGGAGCCGGTCGCCAGCACGGTGGAGCCGGCGGCCAGCGCGGCTCCGGACCCGCCCGGACGAGCCCCCGGGGGAGAAGTCGGTGTTCCACGGGTTTCGGGTCACGCCCCACAGCGACGAGTGCGTGAACGGTGCGCAGGAGAACTCCGGCGTCGTCGTCCGTGCGTGTACGACGGCGCCGGCGGCCGATCACCCGCTCGACCACCGGATGGGTCACGTCGGCGATGCGTGCCCGTCTCCAGCAGGGAACCCTCCTCGAGGCGCCTGCCCACGGCTGCTCCTCCTTCAGCACGAGCGGGACGCCCTCGAGCGGTCGGCCACCTCCGCTTCGGGTCCCGGTAGCGCGCCTCGGACTCGCGCGCCGCGACGTACGCGTCGTCCCGCAGCTGCTCGGTCATCGCGTTGATCTCCGGCTCGACCGTCGGCCCGCTCGACGACCGCGTCGAGCAGCTCCACCGGGCGACAGGTCCTTGCGCCGGAAGCGCGCCAGGGCCTCGGTCGCCGACAGGTAGTGCAGCTCGCTCACGACGCGGCGCCGATCTTCGCCGCCCACGGGTAGTACATGAAGTTGATCGACGGTGCGACACCGGTGATCTTCTTGCCTAGCCACACCGTCGTCGGGACCGTGTACAGCGGCAGCCAGGGCAGCTCGTCCTGGGCGATCTGCTGCGCCTTCGCGGTGTACGCCGCCCGCTGCGCCGGGTCGGCCGTCCCGATGGCCGTCTCGACTGCCGCGTCGAATCCGGGTTCGACCAGCCGCCGTAGTTGCTGAACTCACCGGTACGCAGGATGCCGTACATGTCGAGCGGGTCGCCGATCGACACGTACCAGGAGGTGATGAACAGGTCGATGCCCTTGCGCGCCGCCGGGTCGCTGAACAGCGTCGTGTACTTGTCCGGCGAGATCGTCTCGATCTTCGGCTTCAGCCCGATTCGGTCGCCGCCTGCGCGACGGCCTGGGTGATGACGTCGGGCCGAGGTGATCGGGCTGGTCGCGATGACGACCTTCTGGCCGTTGACGCCGGCGGCGGCCGCCAGCGCCTTCGCCTTGTCCACGTCGTGCGGGTACTGCGGCAGCGAGGTAGAAGGAGTCGACGTCGGATGGCCGGCACGCCGACCCAGTCGCTGCGGGTGGCGAGGGACTCGGCGAGCTCGCCCACTCCCTGCTCGCCGGCCTTGATGATGCCCTCGCGGTCGGTCGCCATGAGCAGCGCCTGGCGGACCCGCTTGTCGGCGAGCAGGTCCCTTGAGGTTGCTGACGATCTCGTCGACCACGGTGGTGTTGGTACCGTAGTAGAGCTTCCCCGGACCGCCGTTCTTCAGCTGCGCGTAGGCGTTCGACGGCACCTGCCAGCCGCCGTCGACCTCGCCGGACTGCAAGGCGTTGATCCTGGTGTTCGGGTCCTGCAGGAAGACGAACTTCACCGAGGCGGCCTTGGCCTTGAGCGCCGGGTCCCAGTAGCCGTCGAACCGCTTGAGCACGATCTGCTTGCCGGGCGTCCACGAGCCGAACGCGAACGGTCCGGTGCAGTTCACGCCGGTGCTCGGGTTGCCGTAGTCGGTGCCGTCCGTTGGCGAGGGTCGTCGCGGACTCGATGGTGCCCGGGGTGACGGCCATGTACTGGTTGAACGTCGAGTCGGCTTGCGTCAGCGTGACCGTCACCTGGTCGGTCCCGGTCTTCGCGATCGACTTCACGTTCCGGAAGACGCTGGCCCAGTACGAGCCGACCGTTCGGGTTGAGGTGGTACTTCAGCGAGGCGACCACGTCGGCCGCAGTCAGGGTCGTCCCGTCGTGGAACGTGACGCCTTGTCGGATCGTGTACACCCACGTCGTCGGCGTCGGGTTCGCGTACGCCGTGGCCAGCCCGGGCGAGTAGGACAGGTCCGCGTTCCAGCGCAGCAGGCTCTCGCACACGTTCGACAGGATCTGGTTGGGCGGGTAGTCGAAGGCGTAGGCATAGTCGAGCGACTGCGGCTCGGCGTACAGCGACCAGGTGAACGAGTCGATGTCGCCGACTGGGCTTGGGGGTGTCCGCGGTCAGCTGGTACGCGGCGCCGCTCGAGCCGGACTCCGACGGCGCTCGGCTTCGCGGTGCCGCTGCACGCGGCCAGCGCGAGCGCCAGCCACGACCGCCGCCGCGCGAGCGGCGCGGGGCGTGGACGATGTATCCTTCCGTGCGGTCATTGCGGGCCTCGTTGGCGCGGCGAAGACGAGCTCGCCCTCGACGTAGGTGCGGGTCGACGCGGGTGTCGGCGATCTGGTCGGACGGCCGGCGAACGGGTCGCGGTCGAGCACGACGAGGTCGGCGAGCGCGCCCGGCGTCAGCCGCCGCCGTCGTCGTCCAGGTGGTTCACGTACGCGCTGCCTGCGGTGTAGGCGGTCAGCGCCGTCGGCGAGGGTGATCGCGGCTGCGCGGGTAGAGCGGCTCGCGCGTCCTCGCCCGGCGACGAGCCGGTTGACCGCGACGTGGATGCCTGCCAGCGGGTCCGCGCTGCTGACCGACCAGTCGCTGCCGGCGGCCAGCCGGCGCGCCGGCCCGCAGCAGGTCGCCGAACGGGTACTGCCAGCGCCGACCGCGGTCGCGCCGAGGAACGGGATGGTCAGCTCGTCCATCTGCGGCTCGTGCGCGGCCCACAGCGGCTGGATGTTCGCGACCGCGCCGAGCTGCGGCGAACCGGGGGATGTCGTCGGGGTGCACCACCTGCAGGTGGGCCAGGTGGTGCCGGCCGTCGCTCGGGCCGTTGGCGGCCCGGGCCGCCTCGATCGCGTCCAGCGCCTCGCGCACGGCCCGGTCGCCGAGGGCGTGGAAGTGCACCTGGAAGCCCGCGGCGTCGAGCTCGGTCACGTGCTCGCGCAGCGCGACCGGGTCGACGAAGCTGAGCCCGGCGTTGCCGGTCGCGGCAGCCGCAGCCGTCCAGGTACGGCTCGAGCATCGCGGCGGTGAAGTTCTCGGCGACGCCGTCCTGCATGATCTTGACGCTGGTGGCCGGCGAACCGGCCGGCCTGGCCGCGCGCCCGCCGCTCGACCAGCTCGGCGATCTGCTCGCGCGCCGCGCTCGCGGTCCCACCACAGCGCGCCGACCACCGCGCGCCTTGAGCGTCGCCGTCGCGGCCGCGGCCGCAGGTAGGCGTGCAGGATGTCGGCGTGGCCCGAAGCACGCTCGCCGACCGCGGCGTCCTGCCACGCCGTGATGCCGAGCGAGAACAGGAGCTCCTGGGCCGCGCAGCAGCCCGGCGACGCAGGTCGGCCGCGGTGGGCTCGGGCAGCAGCCGGGCGACCAGCACGGCCGGCGCCCTCGTGCAGCGTGCCGGTCGGCGCGCCGTCCGGCGTCGCGCTCGATCCGACCGTCGGCCGGGTCCGGGTGTCGCGCGTCGATGCCGGCGAGCTCGAGCGCCCGGGTGTTCACCCAGGCGCCGTGGCCGTCCCGGTTGGTCAGGAAGACCGGGCGGTCCGGCGACGACCGCGTCGAGCAGCTGCCGGGTCGGCGTACCGCCGGGGAAGGGCTCCATCGACCAGCCGCCGCCGACGATCCACTCCAGGTCGGGGTTGCCGGCGGCGTACGCCGCGACCGCGTCGAGCGCCTCCTCGGCCGACGTCGTGCCGTGCAGGTCGCACCGCAGCATCGGCGACGCCGCCCATCACCGGGTGCACGTGCGCGTCCTGGAAGCCCGGGAGCAGCAGCCCGCCGGCCAGGTCGACGACCTCGGTGCCGGGCCGACGAGCTCGCGCAGCTCGTCGTCCGGGCCGACCGCGGCGATCCGCCCGCCGCGGACGGCGACGCCGGCGCGGCCGGTCCGTGGCCGGGGCCGTGAAGACCGACCCGCCCACGAAGAGCGTGTCGACGTGCTGCCCATATCGTCTCCTCCGACTCCGGCCCCCGGGCGTGGGTGCAGACATGAGCCGTCGGACGTAGGTCCGAGTCAACGGTGTTGCTCGGCGCCGTCCGACTAGACGGTCTCGGATCTGACGCCCGGACCGAGGAGGCAGACCGTGGTGACGCAGCCAGAGCCGGACGTCCACCCGTCCACGGCCGCAGCTCGACGCGGACACGATCCTCGACGCCGCCCTGCGGCTGGCCCGCGCCGGAGGGCACCGAGCGCTCACGGTCCGGACGCTCGGCGACGAGCTCGGCGCCGACCCGACGGCGATCTACCGGCACTTCCGCGACAAGGACGCGCTGGTTCGCGGCCGCGATCGACCGGCTCATCGGCGAGGCGCCGCCGGGTCGACGCCACGGCCGACTGGCGGACCCGGCTCACGCGCTCGCCGAGGTCACGCTGGAGATCTTCACCGCGCACCCCACGATCGGGGCCGAGGCGGCCACCCAGACCACCGGCGGGCGGGCGAGCTCGCGGCCGTCGACCTGATCATCCGG
Source organism: uncultured Actinomycetota bacterium (assembly GCA_963711005.1). GTDB lineage: Bacteria > Actinomycetota > Actinomycetes > Prado026 > Prado026 > CAVQCJ01. Next base: position 1,256,674 of record CAVQCJ010000002.1, read on the forward strand.
GCGATGGTCGAGGCGGGCCTGGGCCGGACGACTCGGTCCGCTACTACGCGGTCTTCTCCTCGTACCTGCTCGCGTTCTGCAGCGCGCAGGCGCGGACGCTGCTGGTCGCCGGCCCGACGGCGGACGACGACGATCCGCGCTGGATCGGCGGCTCGTCGCGCTCCGCGCCAACCGGCTCCCGGCCGTGGCGGCGGTTCGGGACCAGCTCGAGGCCCTGCGCGACCGGGACGTCTACCGGGTCGGGGTCGAGGTCATCCTGGACGCCGTGGAGGCCCGCGCGCGCGCCGCGGCGTCCTAGGATGCGGCTCGTGGACGACGACCTGCTGCGCAACGACCTCGACCGGCTCCAGACCACACGCGCCGACGTGTACGCGATCCTCGTCGACGACCCGACCCAGGGCTTCCCGCCGACCGAGGACCTGATCCAGACCGGGCTGTTCAGCGAGCTCGAGGACGGCCTGCTCTACCTGCCGCAGGGCGCCCAGGACTGGCTCCGCGCCAACCGCAGCGCCTGACCCAGCGCCTGAGGTCGGCGTCGAGGATCAGGTGACGGCGCCGGGGACGGCGTAGACGTCGACGATCCGCCCGGCCGACGTGACGATCCGCCCGTTGGCGACCGCGATCGTGGACACCGGGTCGGACCAGATCGAGAACCCGAAGCCGTACTGGTCCGGCACCTCGGTCCCGTCCGATGTGCGAACGACCGTGTTGAACGCCCCACCCGAGAACACCAGACCGGCAGCCACCGCGACCGGATGCCCGCCGACGCCGTACTGGGAGCTCTGCCAGGCCAGCGAGCCGTTCGAGTTGCGCAGCGCGCACAGCGTGTTCGCGTCGCAGTCGGTGTAGACGTGCGTCGCGTCGACGGCGCGTGCGCTGCCGACCGAGACCTTCGACCAGCGGGTCGCGCCGGTCGCCGGGTTGAGCGCGGTCAGCGCCCCGGTCGCGTTGTTGACGACGTACGCGACGGTGCCGCCGGGACCGGCGCTGTCGCCGCGCTGGACGTCCCAGTCCCCGGCCTTCTTCCACACGAGTGCACCCGTGCTCAGCGAGTGACCCTCGAGCCGCGGGCTCAGGTTCGGCGCGCAGCCCTCGACGATGATGATGTTGCGCACCACGATCGGCAGGCCCATCCCGTCACAGGTACCGGGTGCGTACTGCCACTGGACGGCCCCGGTCGTCGGCGACAGCGAGACCAGGTCGCCGGCGCCGCCGGCCTCGAAGCCGGTGAACAGCACGTGCCCGTTCCACACGGTCATGTTCGCCGGGCCGGGGTCGAAGAACTGGCTCCACACCTGGGCGCCGGTGGCGATGTTGAAGGCGGTGACACTGCCGGACGGGTCGCTCTGCGAGATGCAGTCCTCGCGCGCCACGATGACGTTGTTCCCCACCACGGCGAGGTTCGGGTAGTACGTCGCGAGCGAGGTGTCGAGGGCGACCCACCACAGCGTGTGGTTGTTGGTGAGGTCGACAGCGAACAGCCGGCCGGTGAGCACGACGAACATGCGGTGGTCGACGACGACCGGCTGGGTGCCACGCCGGCGCCGCAGCCGGGAAGCTGCGGGTCGGTGGGCGGCGCCGTCCGGCTCTTGGAGAACGCGACGCTCTTGATGCTGGTCGCGTTCACGATGGTCTCGTTGCTGTTGAACGACGATCGCGCGGCGCCGTAGTCGCCCTGGCGCCAGGGCGCGGCACCGGCGGCTCTTCGGGGGGCGGCGGTCGCCGCCAGGACTGCCGTGGCGATCCCGCCGACGAGGGACGGCGGCGGACGTTCGGCTGACGCGCATGGCGGCGCCCCCGGGCGTGGACCTGTGCTCAGCCGCAACCTACTCGCGATTCACGCATTCCGACACGGGTGCCGGAAGTCGTACGGTGGCCAGCGGAGGTGAGGCCGCGATGCTCGGGCTCCCGGACGGCGTGACGACCTGCCTGTTCGACCTCGACGGCGTGCTCACCGACACCGCGTCGGTCCACGACGCCGCCTGGAAGGAGATGTTCGACGCCTTCCTGCGGGCCCGGCGCCGCGCGCGAGCGGCGAGCCGTTCGTCCCGTTCGACGCCGAGCGCGACTACGAGCAGTACGTCGACGGCAAGCCGCGGACGGACGGCGTGCGCGACTTCCTGGCCAGCCGCGGGATCACCCTGCCCGAGGGCGACCCGGACGACCCGCCGACGGCGCCGACCGTGCAACGGGCTCGGCAACCGCAAGAACGACCTGGTCCTGCAGCGCATCCGACGCGAGGGCGTCGACGGTGTACGAGGGCTCGCGCCGCTACCTGCAGGCGGTCCGCGCCGCCGGGCTGCGCCGCGCGGTCGTCTCCTCGCAGCGCGAACACCGCGGAGGTGCTCGAGGTGACCGGGCTCGCGCCGCTCTTCGAGCTGCGGGTCGACGGCGTGACGATCCGCGACCGAGCACCTCGCCGGCAAGCCGGCGCCGGACACGTTCCTCGCGGCCGCCGGCCGGCTCGGCGTCGGCCCGGCCGCGGCGCGGTCTTCGAGGACGCGCTCGCCGGGGTGCGGCCGGCCGGGCCGGTGAGTTCGGCTACGTGGTCGGCGTCGACCGGGTCGGCCAGGCCGACGCGCTGCGCGCGCACGGCGCCGACGTCGTCGTCGCGGACCTCGCCGAGCTCTTGCGCACGGCGGGCGCGCGGTGATCTCCAGCGCGCCGTACCCGGTCGAGCCGTGGTCGCGTCACGCGAGACCGGCGCTCGACCTCGACCTGCTGGCCCAGACCGAGTCGGTGTTCGCGCTGTCCAACGGCCACATCGGGCTGCGCGGCAACCTCGACGAGGGCGAGCCGTACGGCCTGCCGGGCACCTACCTCAACGCGTTCTACGAGCTGCGGCCGCTGCCGTACGCCGAGGCCGGCTACGGCTACCCGGAGTCGGGCCAGACCGTCATCAACGTGACCAACGGCAAGCTGATCCGGCTGCTGGTCGACGACGAGCCGTTCGACGTGCGCTACGGCGAGCTGCACGAGCACCACGCGCGGTGCTCGACCTGCGCGCCGGCATCCTCGACCGCACGGTGCGACTGGCGTCGCCGGCGGGCAACCGGGTCGGGTGCGCTCGCGCCGGCTGGTGTCGTTCACCCAGCGCTCGGTCGCGGCGATCGACTACGAGGTCGAGCCGGTCGACCGAGCCGGTGCGCATCGTCGTCCAGTCCGAGCTGGTCGCCAACGAGCGCTGCCCGAGCGCGGCCGACCCGCGGGTGGCCGCGGTGCTCGAGCCCGCTGCAGGCGGTCGACCCACGACAGCGACGCGGCACTCGGGTCGTGCTGGTGCACCGCACCCGCGACAGCGGGCTGCTCGTGGCGCGCCGGCGATGGACCACCTCGTCGAGGTCGACGGCCGGGTCGAGACCGCCACGGTGGCCGCGCGCGACGACTGGGCCCGGCTCACGGTCGCCTGCGACGCTGCGCGCCGGGCGAGACGCTGCGGCTCGTCAAGCTGCTCGCCTACGGCTGGTCGGCCAGCGCTCCGCGCCCGCGCTGCGCGACCAGGTCGCCGCGCGCTCGACCGGCGCGCCGGCCACCGGCTGGGAGGGCCTGGTCGGCAGCAGCGCGCGTACCTCGACGACTTCTGGGACGGCGCCGACGTCGAGGTCGACGGCGACGCCGGAGCTGCAGCAGGCGGTCCGGTTCGCGCTGTTCCACGTGCTGCAGGCCGGGGCCCGGGCCGAGCGGCGGGCGATCCCGGCCAAGGGTCTGACCGGGCCCGGGCTACGACGGCCACACCTTCTGGGACACCGAGACGTTCGTGCTGCCGGTGCTCACCTACACCGCGCCGGAGGCGGCCGCCGACGCGCTGCGCTGGCGGCACTCGACCCTCGACCTGGCCACGCGCAGCGGGCCGCGCGAGCTCGGCCTTGCGGGCGCCGCCTTCCCGTGGCGGACCATCCACGGCGCAGGAGTGCTCCGGCTACTGGCCGGCCGGGCACGGCGGCCTTCCACATCAACGCCGACATCGCCGACGCGGTGGTCCGCTACGTCACCGGCGACCGGCGACGAGGACTTCGACGCGGACGTCGGTGTCGAGCTGCTCGTCGAGACGGCCCGGCTGTGGCGGTCGCTCGGCCACCACGACCGCGCACGGCGGTTCCGCATCGACGGCGTCACCGGCCCCGACGAGTACAGCGCGCTCGCCGACAACAACGTCTACACGAACCTGATGGCCGCACGGAACCTGCGGGCGGCCGCCGCGGACGCTGCGACCGCCACCCGGAGCGCGCCCGGACGCTCGGGTCGCACGCGAGGAGGCGGCGTCGTGGCGCGACGCGGCCGCGGCCATGGTCGTGCCCTACGACGACGACGCTCGGCGTGCACCCGCAGAGCCGAGGGCTTCACCGCAGCACGCGGACTGGGACTTCGCCAGCACGCCCGAGCACTACCCGCTGCTGCTGCACTCCCCGTACTTCGACCTGTACCGCAAGCAGGTGGTCAAGCAGGCCGACCTGGTGCTCGCGATGCACTGTGCGGCGACGCGTTCACCCCCGAGCAGAAGGCGGCGCAACTTCGACTACTACGAGCGCTGCACCGTGCGCGACTCGTCGCTGTCGGCCTGCACCCAGGCGGTGCGTCGCCGCCGAGGTCGGCCACCTCGACCTGGCCTACGACTACTGCGCGCGAGGCGGCGCTGATGGACCTGCGCGACCTGCGAGCACACCCGCGACGGGCTGCACATGGCCTCGCTGGCCGGCGCCTGGATCGCGCTGGTCGCCGGCTTCGGCGGGATGCGCGACCACGGCGAGGTGCTCGTCGTTCGACCCCGCGCTGCCGGACGGGCTGACCCGGCTGTGCTTCTCGATCCGGCTGGCGGGGACTGCGGCTGATGGTGGACGTCGCGCCGGACCAGGTCACGTACTCGGTCCGGGACGGCGAGGGAAGCTCGCTCACCCTCCGACACGCCGGCGAAGACATCGAGGTCCACCGACGCCCGGTGACCCGTGCCTGGCAGGGCGGGTCCCGCTGCTGCCGCGGCCGACGCAGCCGCCCGGGCGGGCTCCCGCGCTGTCCCGCCCGACGGGGCCGTGAGCTGGGCCTGCCGCACACCTGTTGGAGCCGGCCGCCGACCGGAGGAGCAGGTAAGCACCCCGGACCGATGGCGACCTGCTCTCGCCCGTGGGGCAGGTCCGAAGCCGCGGACGAGATGGCGCTCACACCCCGACAGACCTGCTCTCACCTGTGGGGGCAGGTCGCCATCGGTGCGGGGGGCATGCGGCGGGAGTAAAGCCTGGACAGCCGCGGGCGAGCGACCGCGCTGAACGGTTCCAGCCGCGCTGAACGGTTCCGGCCGCGCGGACGTACCGTCAGACGTGGTCTCGGTCCGGCAGGGACGAACGGCGCGATGGGTCACCGTGCTCGCCGGCACCGGCGCGCTCGCGGCTACCCCGTTGCTGCTCGGGGCGGCCGCCGGCCGGGTCACCGGGTTGCCGCCGACGACGTCGTCGCGGACGCCCTGAGGTCGGCGGTGGTCGCGCTCCGGGCTGGTCCAGGTCGACGGCTGGCTCGGCCTGCCCACGCTTGCGCTGCAGAACGACGCGACCGCGCAGCTGGACCACCGAGCACCCGGGTCCGTACCTGGTGGGTCTCGCCGACGGTGTGGCGGACCGACACGCTCACCCTCACCGGGCAGCGCGAGGAGGGCGCCGCGACGGGCGCCACACTCGCCTGGGACCACGGGCGCAACACCGTGCTGATCCGGCAGACGCTGCCCGGGCTCCGGCTGCCCAGGACCGCCGACCTGATGCCGCCGGCAGCCGCCAGGACGCTGCTCGCCTGGTTGTCGCCGAGCGACCGGCTGCGCCCGCTGCCGCCGGGCGAGATCGCCGGCCACGACGCCTCCGGCGTCCAGGTCGTGAGCGGGGAGCGGAGCAGCTCGGTGGCGGCTCTGGACGTGTGGTCGACAGCCTCACCGGCCTGCCGCTGGAGGTCGACCTGTACACCCGCGGCAACGCCGAACCGGTCTTCCGCACGCGGTTCCTCGACGTGTCCACCCAGCGGCCCGACCCGGCGGTGGTGTCCCCGGTGCTGTCCGGCCAGGCGGGCTGGTCGACCTCGCGCCCGGACATCGTGTCGGCGATCCGGTCGGCCGGCAGCACGCTGTTCCCCGACTCGCTGTCGGGCTCCGGCACGGCCGGCGCCGGGCTCCCGACCGGGATCGCGACCTACGGCGGCGGCTTCGCCCGGCTCGCGCTGCTCGAGCTGCCGCCCCGGCTGGTGCCGCGGGTGCAGGCGGCGGTGGGCGCGCAGACCGTGGACGTCGGCACCGGTCGGGCGGCTGTGCTGCGCAGCCGGCTGCTCCAGGTCGCGGTGATCGAGACCGCGGACGGTCGCGGCTACCTGCTGGCCGGCACCGTCACCGGCGACGCGATGGACGCCGCCGTACGAGCCACGCTGGCCGACCTGCCTGGCGGGCCGGCCGGGTGATCACCTCGGTCAGCCGTCGGGATCGGCCGCGCCCGGTTGCGCTGCGGACTTGTCGCGCGAGACCAGACCCTTGACCCACCGCTGCCCCGGCGCACGCCTCGGTCCCGTCGCTGCTTGGGCGCTGGCGGCGGCGCCGGCCGGGGCCAGCGACGGCAGCAGCTCGTACTTGCGCGCGTAGATGTCCAGCGAGCGCGAGCAGCAGCGCGGCGACCGGGACGGCCAGCAGCGCACCGGCGGCGCCGAACAGCGCTGCGCCGAACATGACGGCGGCGAACGACACCGCGGGATGGATGTCGACCGCCTTCGCGCTGATCTGCGGCTCGAGCGTGAGGTTCTCGACCTGCTGGTAGACCAGCGCCCAGATCAGCGCCAGCACGCCCTGGATCGGGTTGTCCGAGCAGGCCGACGATCACCGGCAGGATGATCGAGATGTACGTGCCGATGGTCGGCACGAACTGCGCGACCACGCCGGTCCAGATCGCCGAGGATCAGCCAGTACGGCATCCCGATGATGAACAGGAACAGATCGCTGTCGTCGCGCCGTTGATGGTGGCCAGGATGACGCGTGCAGCCACGTAACCGCCGGTCTTCTCGACGGACAGGTCCCAGACCGTGACGACGACCGGCTGGCATCGCGGGCGAACAGCTGGGCGACCTAGCGCTTCAGCCGCGGCGCGTCAGCGGAGAAGTAGAACGTGAACAGGCAGGAACGTGAACAGCGGAGAAGAACGCGCCGAGCAGCGACACGACGAACCCCAGACACCGCCGGCGAGCTCCTTGGCCCAGGTCGTCAGCGTGTCCTGGGTGATGCCGACCGCGTACAGCGCGTCGGTCTGGCTGTAGTCGGTGCCGAAGCGCTCGTTGACCCAGTCCAGCGCGGCCGCCGCGAGCGCCGGGAAGGGCCTTGACGGCCTCGATCAGCTGGTCGGCGATGAGCTTGCCGAAGGCGGATCGCGAACACGATGCCGAAGACCCCGACGGCGAGCATCACCAGGCCGGTGGCCGCGCCCGGCGCATCCGGCGCGACAGCCGGGCGACCGCCGGCTCCATCGCGATCGACGCGAACCACGCGATCAGCAGCGTGAAGAAGACCGAGCCGCCGTCGTCGAGCACGAACCAGCCGAAGCAGCAGGCTCGCCAGGACGATGACGATGGTCCCGGCCCGCCAGACGCTGCGCTGCTCGACGGCCACGAAGACGCGCACCGTGTCCTCGCCCGCGGCGACCGACCGCGACGAGGCTGCGCCCCGGTGCCGGTTGTTGGCCGGTTCCGCGGTCGGCACCGGAGCCTCGTCGTCCATCGCCGTCGCCTCCTCGCGGCCGCGGAAACCCTAGCCCTGGCCGCGTTCTGACCAGGTGGAGGCTCGACCTCCCCCGGTCACGACCGCTGGTGGACGGTGCCGAGCCGGCAGCAGGACGCCGGGGGCGAGCAGGCCCGCCGGGTCGAGCGCGCGCTTGACGGCGGCGCATCGCGGCGAGGTCGGCGGCCGAGCGGCTCAGCGACGAGCCAGCGGCACCTTGGCCCGGCCGACCCCGTGCTCGGCGCTGATGCTGCCGCCGAGGTCGGCCACCCGGCGCAGGACGGCGTCGGTCGACCGCGTCGGTCCGCCTCGTGCGTGCCGCCGGCCGAGCGAACGTTGACGTGCAGGTTGCCCTCGGCCAGGTGGCCGAACACGACGACCTGCGGGTCCGGTGGACCGGCACCACTGAGGCGCCCGGACCAGACCGCGAGCTCGTCGACGAAGGCCGGCCAGCGCCGTGCAGCGGTACGGACACGTCCAGCTTGACCGGCGCGCCCGGCCGCGAGCGCCTCGGTGTGCGCCTCCCGGTACCGCCACAGCCGCTGCGCGCCGCCGGGTCCGCGGCGACGACCGCGTCGCGTCACGTCCGGGCTGGTCGAGAGCGCCGCCAGAGGACGTCGGCCGGTCCGCCGGGCCGACTTCGGCCCGTCGACCTCGACGAGCAGGTACGCCGGGTGCGCGCCGGGAACGGGCCCGCCAGGCCGGTCACCGCCCGGACCAGCGTCGAGCCCGTCCGCGAGCACCAGCTCGGCCGCGGTCAGCTGGCGCCGGGAGCCGGTCGCGCAGTGCGGACAGGACCGCCAGCGCCGCGGCGACGCCGGCGACCCCGACCAGCGCGACGGCCGCGGAAGCGCCGCGAGCGGCACCAGCCGCAGCCGCAGCCTGGGTCAGCACGCCGAGCGTGCCCTCGCTGCCGACGAGCAGCTGCTCGAGGTCGTACCCGGTGTTGTCCTTGGCCGGGCGGTCGAGCCGGCCGACCACGCGACGCCGTCGGCCAGGACCGCCTCCAGCCCGGCCACCTGGGCCGCGCATCGGGCCGTACCGCACGACCCGCTCGCCGCCGGCGTTCGTCGCGACCATGCCGCCGACGGTGGCGGAGCCCGCGCGAGCCCAGGTCGACGCCGAGGTCCCAGCCGAGCGGGCGGACGCGGTCCTGCACCGACGCCAGGGTGGCGCCGGCCCCGACGAGCACCGACGCCGTGCCGCCCGTGGACTCGACGGCGCCGACGGCGTCCATGCGGCGCGGTGCTGAGCAGCGACCTCGCCACCGGCCGGGACGCCGCCGCCGACCAGGCCGGTGTTGCCGCCCTGCACCACGACCGGCGACGCCCGGCCGTCGCGCAGACGCCGAGCACGGTCGCGCCGACCTGGTCGGTGTCGGCGGGCCGGACCACCGGCCGCGGCCCGGCCGTGGAACCGCCCGGTCCAGTCGGACTCGTACGACGCGGTGAGTCGGGGTCGGTCAGCACGTGGGCGTCGCCGACGGCTCGGCGCAGGTCGGCGAGCACCGGCCGCACCGCTGCTCGGCCCGACCGCGTCCATCGCCGCATGATGCCGTGCAGCGGTGGTAGGCGTGTCTGCAGCGCGATGTCTGCTGAGCGTCGATGGCAGGGAATCAGGCGACCGGACTGACCTACGGCTGGCAAACTGTCGATTGTACCACGGCAGGTACGGACTTGTCGTGGTACAGCGGACAGCCTGCGACGGTGCCGACCGAACGCCCGAACCGCGTGCGCGAGCGCCGTCTGCGGTTCGGCGACGTCGTGCGCGAGCGCCGGGCCGAGCTCGGGCTGAGCCAGGAGGCGCTCGCCGAGCGGTGCGGCGTCGACCGCAAGAGCATCAGCCGGGTCGAGACCGGCACGTTCTCGCCGAGCCTGGACCGGGTGTGGCGGCTCGCCGACGGGCTCGACCTGCCGATCAGCGCGCTGTTCGCCGAGCTCGGCGAACAACCGCCGAGCCGCCGCCGCAAGCGCTGACGAGCAAGGCGGACCGCCCCGGACCCCGGAAGGGCACTCCCGGCGGGGCGGCCCACCTGCCGGTCGCGTCCCCGAGGGAGCCGCCCGCCGGGAGGTCCGGGAGGCGACGGGACAGGGGGCCGAGACCGCCGCCCCCGAACGCGAACGCGACCCGATCGACTGTTCCGGCGCACGACCCTGCCGGTCAACGATGCGCCGCTGTCCGGCTCACGACATGTCCACATCTGGACACCACATTCCGCACCGGCTCTCGCGTCCGCCCGGCTCGGTCCTGCACCCTGTTCGCGCGCGAACCCACGGGGGAGCTCCGCCGGAGTCGGGCAGAGAGGGTCGATCAGATGGTGTCCGAACGACGGGCAGCACCGACGCCGGGCTCCGGTCATCCGTCCCGCCCCGGGAAGCTGCGGGCTCTCGGGCTCGGGGCACTGGCCGAACAGGTGTACGCGGCCTTGCTGGCGACCCGGACCGGGACCGCCGCCGACCTCGCCAGGATGCTGCGGACCGGGCCCGGTCCGGTCGACCGCGCGCTGGTCGAGCTCTCGACGGCGGGGCTGGTGCGGGTGGTGCCCTCCGACGTCCCCGGATACGCACCCGGCACCGGGGTCGCGCCCGCCGGCCCCGGGCCGGTGCGCTACGCCGCCTGCCCGCCGGTGCGGGCCCTGGGCGACGAGCTGCGCGACCGCATCGCGGAGCTGGTGGCGACCGGAGCGGCGATCGAGGAGCTCGGCGGCCGCTACGCGACGAGGGCCGCGCCAGCGACCGCGACGGCCTCGCCGAGGTGACGGGTGGCTGCGTCGCTGTGGCCCGCACGATGCACGGGCTGCTGGCGTCCGCCCGCACCGACCTGCTCGTTCTCGACCGGCAGCCGTACGTGCGGTCGATCGCCCGGCACGCGCTGCCGGCCGCGATGGCGGCTGCCCTGCGGCGCGGGGTCGAGGTCCGGACGATCTACGCGGCGGACGCCTTCGCGGTGGCCGGCTATGCCGGGTACATGGCCGAGATGGCGGCGCTCGGCGAGCAGGCTCGACGGCTGGAGCGGCTGCCGCTGCGGTTCGTCGTCGTCGACGGCACCGCCGCGATGGTGCCGCTGGACCGGGACGGTCCCTGGGTCACCGCTGCGCTGGTCGTCCGTGGTCCCGCGCTCGTCCAGGACCTGGTGCAGACCTTCGAGGAGCTGTGGGAGCGCGCCGGACCGGGGACGCCGGACCACGCGGACGGCGACGTGACCGACGACGAGGTCGGCCTGCTGCGCATGCTGGCGGACGACATGACCGAGGCGGCGATCGCCCGGCACCTCGGCTCGTCCACCCGCACCGTGGGGCGGCGGCTCGCCCGGCTGCAGACCAAGCTCGGCGCCCACACCCGCTTCGCGCTGGGCGTCGAGGCGGCCAGGCGCGGGCTGGCAGCGGCTGCTGGCTAGGGTCGTCGGTGGCAGCGGTTCGGAGGTCGGATGAAGATCGTCGTCGGCGTCCAGCCGGACGAGCAGGGTGACGAGGCGCTGGCGCGGGCCGAGGCGCTGGCCCGGTCGATGCGCGCCCACCTCGTGCTCGCGCACGTCTACCCGACACCGTGGCGGGCGCCCGAGCCCGGGGCGGTGGACAGCGAGTGGCGGGCGTACCTGGTCGAGCAGTCGCGTTCGGCGCTGCTGCGGGCCGAGCGCCGGCTCAGCGGCGCGGTGGGACACGAGCTGGTCGTGCACCCGCACACCTCGACCGGACGCGGGCTCGCCGAGGTGGCCGAGGAGCACGGCGGCTCGCTCATCGTGATCGGGGCCGGACCGGGCGGCGAACCGGACGGCTGCACGGAGGCTCGACCGCCGACCAGCTGCTGCACGGCGCGTCGGTGCCGGTGCTGCTGGTCCCGGCGCCCGCGGGCGACGGTGCCGGAGCCGCGCCCGCTCACCCCGAGCCGGGTCACGGTCGCGTACCAGCGCAGCCTGGACTCGGCGGAGGCGCTGCACGCCGCCGCCCAGCTGTGCCGCCGGACCGGTGCACCGCTGCGCCTGGTGACGCTGGTGCTGCACCCGCCGCGGACGCTGCGCAGCTACGAGCGTTCGCTGGACGACCTGCGGGCCGATGCCCGGCACTGGCTCGACGAGGCGCTGATCGAGGCGCCGTTCTCGACCCGGCTGACGGCGGAGATCGCCGAGGGCGACGACTTCGAGGAGGCGATGGCCGCCGTCGACTGCGAGCCCGACGAGCTGCTGGTCTGCGGGTCGGGGACCGCGGGCCCGCTGCGCCGGGTCTTCCTCGGCGACACCGCGCAGAAGATCCTGCGCGCGGCGACGGTGCCGGTCCTCGTCGTCCCCCGGCACGCCGAGACCGAGCTCGACCGCACCCGCGCCATCCCCAAGGTCCGCGACTGACCCCCTGCCGTACTTCGCCGAGCTGCGGGTCAGGAGGCGGCGCTGACCGCCTGCAGGCGGGCGACGGAGTCGTCGTCGACGGTGTCGAAGAAGCCGCCGACCACGTCCTCGACCTGCTCGAACGAGTCGGCGCAGAACAGCAGCGGCTGGTAGTGCGTGATGTCGTACGTCTGCACGCCCATCCGCGCGATGTCGAGCGGACGCAGGTCGGCGCGGGCGATCTCCTGGATCTCGCCGTACGACGAGAGCAGCCCGGCGCCGTACGTGCGCACCGTGCCGTCCTCGCGCAGCACCCCGAACTCCAGCGAGAACCAGAACACCTTCGAGACGAACTCCAGCGCGTCCGGCTGCTCGACCCGGCGGGCGGCGTCCCCGGCCGAGCGGTACAGCGCGGCGAACCGGTCGCTGGCCAGGCAGTTGGCGTGCCCGACGACCTCGTGCACGACGTCGGGCTCCGGGGTGTACAGCGGCACCGAGTGGTGCCGGATGTACTGGGTCGAGTAGAAGCGGCTGTCCGCGAGCGAGCCGTAGAACTCGCGCAGCGGGACCAGCCCGGCGGCCGGCACGTACCGGAACCCGGTCAGCGGCTCCAGCGACGCGGTGACCTCGTCGAGCTGCGGGATGCGGTCGGCCGGCAGCCGCAGCCGCTCGGCCCCGACGAGGTACTCGTGGCAGGCCAGCGTCCGGTGCAGCACGGCGAGCTCGCGGCTGACCTCGCGCCAGACCTCGTGCTCCTCGTCGGTGTACTCGGCGTGCGGGACCGGCGTCCCCGGCGCTCCAGGCCAGCGCGAGCGCCGGCGATCGCGTTGCGCCTGGCCCGGTAGACCGGGTCGTTGACGCCGGGGTGGTCGGCGGACAGCTGGACCTCGACGTTGCCGTCGGCGCCCTGGGTGACCGGGGCGTAGAGCTGGGCTTCCTCGAACATGGCGCGGCCTCCGACTATGTGACAGTCAGCATCTCACGCGCGTCCTCAGGTGTCACATGGCTCGCCGCGGTCCGGCGCCGCCTCCGACGCTCGAGCGCGTCGGTGACCGGCAGCGCCACGGCCATCAGGAGGCCCGCGGCGATGCCGTCCATCCAGAAGTGGTTGGCGGTCGCGACGACCACGAAGATCGTCGCCACCGGGTGCAGGAGGATCAGCCACCGCCAGCGGCTGGTGGACACGGTGATCACGAAGAACGCGATGAGCAGCGCCCACGCGACGTGCACCGACGGCAGCGCCGAGAGCTGGTCCGCCACGCCGCTGCCGAACGCCCCGTACACGGACTGGCCGTACTGCAGCGCGAGGTCCACGAAGCCGAGGTCGGTGAGCATCCGCGGCGGCGCCACCGGGATCATCTGCACCAGCAGGCACGAGCCGGTCAGCAGCACGATCGTGTTGCGCGCCCAGCGGTACTGCGCGCGGTGCCGCACGAACATCCAGACCAGGAACGCCACGATGCTGTTGATGTGGACGTACAGGTAGAAGATGTTGAGGAAACGGATCAGCGCGTCGTGCCCCAGCACGACCTGCTGGACGGTGAGCTCGCTCGGCAGCCCCATCCGCAGCTCGGCGCCCACGATCCAGTGCGCGCGCTGGAACGCCCCGTCCACCCGGGTCAGCGCCCACCCGCCGGCGACCTGCCAGAACGTGAACAGGCCCAGCACGACCGACGTCTCCAGCAGCGCGGTTCCGACCACGCGCGGCCAGCGCGGCCGGACCCTGGGCCGAGCCCCGCTCGCGGCCGCCACCTCGCGGTCCTGCGCGGCCTGCACGGCCAGTCCCGCTCGCAGCCCCAGGCCGGACACCGCGGCCAGCGCCGCGAGCTGCCCGGCCTGCTGCCAGTGCAGGGTGACCAGATCCACCCGGGCAGTCTCCCTCGTCAGCCCTGCGCGTGCACGGGGTCCGCCACGTCTGGGGCGCCGGCCGCGGCCCGGGCCGCCACGAACGCGTCCACGGCGTGGTCCACGTCCTCGTCGGTGTGCGCCGCCGACAGCTGGACCCGGATCCGGGCCCGACCCTGCGGGACGACCGGGAAGGAGAACGCGACGGCGTACACGCCGCGGGCGAACAGCTCCTCCGCCATCCGGCCGGCCACGACCGCGTCGCCGAACATCACCGGGACGATCGGGTGCTCGCCCGGCAGCAGGTCGAACCCGGCCGCGGCCATGCCCGCGCGGAATCGGGCCGCCGCCGCGTGCACCCGCTCGCGCAGGTCCGCCGAGCCCTGCAGCAGGTCCAGCACGGTCAGCGACGCCGCCACGATCGGCGGTGCGACCGAGTTCGAGAACAGGTACGGGCGGGCCCGCTGCTTGAGCACGTCGACGATCTCCTGGCGCGCCGCGACGTAGCCGCCGGATGCTCCGCCGAGCGCCTTGCCCAGCGTGCCGGTGACGATGTCGACGCGGTCGGCGACGCCGAACAGCTCCGGCGTGCCGCGCCCGCCGGGTCCGACGAACCCGACAGCGTGCGAGTCGTCGACCATGACCAGCGCGTCGTGCCGGTCGGCGAGCGCGCAGATCTCGTCGAGCGGCGCGAGGTAGCCGTCCATCGAGAACACGCCGTCGGTGACCACGAGCCGGTAGCGCGCGTCGGCGGCCTCGACCAGCCGCTGCTCCAGCTCGGCCATGTCGCGGTTGGCGTAGCGCAGCCGCCGGGCCTTGCACAGCCGTACGCCGTCGATGATCGAGGCGTGGTTCAGCGCGTCGGAGATGACCGCGTCCTGCTCGTCGAGCAGGGCCTCGAACACCCCGCCGTTCGCGTCGAAGCAGGACCCGAACAGCACGGCGTCCTCGGTGCCGAGGAACTCGGCGAGCCGCTGCTCCAGCGTCCGGTGGATGGTCTGCGTCCCGCAGATGAAGCGCACGGACGCCATGCCGTACCCCCACTGCCGGACCGCCTGCTCGGCCGCCGCAACCACGCGCGGGTCGTCCGCGAGCCCGAGGTAGTTGTTGGCGCACAGGTTGAGCACGTCGCGGCCGGCCGTGTCGACCACATGGGTGCCCTGCGGCGACGCCATCACCCGCTCGGGCTTGAACACGCCGGTCTCGCGCATCTGCTCGAGCCGCGCCGCGAGCTCGGTGCGCAGACCGTCCAACGCGGCCCATCGCTCAGCCCTCCCAGTCGAGGATGACCTTGCCGCACTTGCCACTCGCGGCCACGTCGAACGCCTCCTCGAAGTCGGTGAACGGGAAGCGGTGCGTGATCACCGGGGAGATGTCCAGGCCGGCGCCGACGAGCACCGACATCGCGTACCACGTCTCGAACATCTCGCGGCCGAAGATGCCCTTGACCGTGAGCATCGAGTGGATGACCCGGTCCCAGTCGAACTGGATCTCGCCCGAGGGCAGTCCCAGCAACGCCAGCTCGCCGCCGTGCGCCATCGAGTTGATCATCGAGTGCAGCGCCGCCGGCGCCCCCGACATCTCCAGCCCGACGTCGAAGCCCTCGACCATGCCGAGCTCGGCCATCACCTCGTCCAGGCTGGTGGTGCTGACGTCGACGGCGCGCGTGACGGCCCCCATCGACTCGGCCAGGGCGAGCCGCTCGGCCGAGATGTCGGTGATCACCACGTGCCGGGCACCGGCGTGCCGGACCACCGACGCCGCCATGATCCCGATCGGGCCGGCGCCGGTGATCAGGACGTCCTCGCCGAGCACCCGGAAGCTGAGCGCCGAGTGCACCGCGTTGCCGAAGGGGTCGAAGATCGCGGCGACGTCCGGGTCGATCGGCCGCGGGTGCCGCCACACGTTGGTCGCCGGCACGACGACGTACTCGGCGAACCCGCCGTCCCGGTCGACGCCGACGCTGACGGTGTTCGGGCACAGCTGGCGGGCGCCGCCCAGGCAGGAGCGGCACCGCCCGCAGACGATGTGCCCCTCGACGCTCACCAGGTCGCCGACGTCTACCGTGTCCACGCCGCGGCCGAGCGCCTCCACCCGGCCGGCGATCTCGTGCCCGAGCACGACCGGCGGCTTGACCGCGCCCTGCGACCACGCGTCCCAGGAGCGGATGTGCAGGTCGGTGCCGCAGATGCCCGTCCGCAGCACCCGGATCAGCACCTCCCCCGCCCGCGCGGCCGGCTCGGGGACGTCCTGCAGCCACAGCCCTGGCGCAGCCTCGGCCTTGACCAGTGCCTTCATGTCGGACTCCTCGCGATGGACGCCGTGCGGACAGGGAGGCCACCGGACCATGGCTCCCGCCGGCCCGGCAACCCGCCACCGGGGCAGGCTCGGACGCTCCGACTGTACGCAGCGGCGCACCCCCTCCTGCGACTGATGCGCGCGTCCGTCGGTCAGGGGTGGGGAAGTGGGTGGGAACGACAGCGCCCCCGGCCGGAGTACCCGGTCGGGGGCGCTGTCGTCGGACCCTCGGGGTCCGTGCTCGTCCCTAGTCGTCCCAGGGACCGTAGTCCTTCTCGTACATGACGAGTCTCCTTCCGTCCCGGGCCGGCTGCGACGCTTGGAAGCAGCGGAGCCGACTTCGGGTTTGTTGCTGCCCAGAACCCACACGAGGGGGGCATCGGGACCGGGCGCCGTGCGTTTGCCGCACAGGGCCTCGGGCAACCCTTCGGCGGGTTGCTGCCCCCAGTCTACCTGCCGGCAGCCTGGTTCCTCGCACCCAGGGCATCGACGGGGTCGGCCGGCGCCTGAAGCCGAACGGGTCAACCGTCCAGCAGCGCGGCCGCGACCACCGCCCGGTGCCGGGCCGGGACCCCCGCGTAGGTGCGGTTCGCCAGGGCGCGCTTGTAGAAACGGTGCGCGACGTGCTCCCAGGTCATCCCCATCCCGCCGAGCACCTGGATCAGCCCCTCGCAGGCCAGCACCCCGGCCTCCCCGGCGGACGCCTTGGCCGCCGAGCAGGCCGAGTCGACCACGGCCGGGTCGACTGCGGTCGGCTCGGTCTCCGCGGTCGCGACGTACCAGGCCGCCCGGTACGCGAGAGAGCGGGCCAGCTCGGTCGCGACGTACACGTCCGCGACGCGGTGCGAGACCGCCTGGTAGGTCCCGATGACCCGGCCGAACTGCTCGCGGGTCGACGCGTGCGCCACCGCGAGGTCCAGCGCCCGCTGCGCGATCCCGACCGACTCCGACGCCAGCCCGGACAGGGCGCGGCGGCGGATCGCGACCAGCACCCCGTCGGCCGGCGCCGTCACCGAAGCCGCCGGCACCGCCGCCCCGTGCAGGCTGAGCTGCCCGATCCGGCGGGTCGTGTCGGTGGTCTCGGGCAGTGCGGTGACGGCGCCATGGGTCGCGGCGGGCTCGAGGACGGCGACCAGCGGTCCGCCGGTGCCGTCGCGCGCGACGACTCCGACGAGCTCGGCGGATCCCAGGTCGGCGACGTCGACCTTGGCTCCGGTCAGCGACCAGGAGTCGGCGGTACGGGTGGCCGTGCAACGCACGGCTGCCGGGTCGCCGAAGGCCTCGGCCCCGGACGGCTCGGCCCACGCCATCGCGGCGGGCCGCAACGGGTCCGCCCGCACGGCGACCACAGCCGGCAACGCCACCGCCGTGGACAGCAGCGGGACCGGCGCGAGCGCGTAGCCGGCCTCCTCGAGCAGCACGGTCTCGTCCAGGAACGTTCCGCCGCCGTCCGGCGCGGACAGCCCGACCCAGCCGAGCCCGACCAGCTCGGCCCACAGCTCGCCGTCATGGCCGACCGGGCCGTCGGCGACGGCCGCCAGCCGCTCGTCGGTGACCCGTTCGGCGAACAGCCGCCTGGCCGCGGCCCGCAGCTGCTGCTGGTCGTCGGAGAACGCGAAGTCCACGTCCGGCTCCTTCGGTGCGTGTCGACCTGTGCTGGTCAGCGGGACCGGGGCAGGCCGACGACGCGCTCGGCGATGATGTTGCGCAGGATCTCCGACGTACCGGCCTCGATGGTGTTGCCGCGCGAGCGGAGCTGCTGGTACCCCCAGAACCCGTCGTCGAGCCGGCCCCGGAACCCTTCCAGGTCCTGGGCCAACGACGTCAGCCGCTGGTTCGCCTCGGACCAGTGCAGCTTCGCGATGGAGCCCTCGGGACCCGGCACCCCGGTCTTCACCAGCGCGGTCAGGGCACGGTAGTTGGTGAAGCGCAACGCCTCCAGGTCGATGGCGAGCGCGCCGATCCGGTCGCGCACCAGCGGGTCGTCGGCCGGGCGCGTCCGGTCCGCGCGGGCGGCGCGCGCGGTGCGGACGAGCCGGTGCAGCAGCTGTTCGAACCGCGCGGTCAGCGCGAACCCCAGCGTGCCCCGCTCATGCAGCAGCGTCGTCATCGCGACGCTCCACCCCTCACCGGGAGCGCCGAGCATGGACGTGTGCGGCACCCGGACGTCGGTGAAGTAGATCTCGTTGAACTCCGGGTCGCCGGTGATCTGCCGCAGCGGCCGCACGTCGACGCCGGGGGCGTGCATGTCGACGAGCAGGTACGACAGCCCGCGGTGTCGTTCGGCGTCGGGGTCGGTCCGGACGACGAGGATGCACCAGTCGGCCACGTGGGCGTACGACGACCACACCTTCTGCCCGTTGACGACCCACTCGTCGCCGTCCAGCACCGCCCGGGTCCGCGCGCCCGCCAGGTCGGAGCCCGCCCCGGGCTCGGAGAAACCCTGGCACCAGATCTCCTCGCCCGACAGCAGCGGCCGCAGGTACCGCTCCTTCTGCTCGTCGCTGCCCCAGGCCATGATCGTCGGCCCGGCCATGCCGATCCCGATGACACCGACGTGGCCGGGGGCGTCGTGCCGGGCCGCCTCCTCGAGGTAGATCCCTAGGTACGTCGGCGGCAGCGCGAGACCGCCGTACTCCTTCGGCCAGGTGATGCCCGCGTAGCCGGCAGCGAAGATCTTCTGCGTCCACGCGCGCAGGAAGTCGAGGTCCTCCAGCCCGACGGTCGGCTCTCGCTCGGCCCACCCCGGCGGCAGGTTGGCCGCGAACCAGGCCCGCAGCTCGGCCCGGAACGCCGCCTCGTCCGCGGTGTCGCGGAAGTCCAACGCTGCCTCCTACGCCGCGGCCGGGTCAGTGCGGGGTGCTGACGTACTTGACGTCGAGGTACTCGGCGATGCCTTCCGGGCCGCCCTCGCGTCCGAAGCCCGACGCCTTGATGCCCCCGAACGGTGCCGCGGGGTTGGACACCAGACCGCGGTTGAGGCCGAGCATCCCGGACTGCAGCGCCTCGATCACCTTCATGCCACGGTCCCAGGACTGCGTGTAGGCGTACGACACCAGCCCGAACTCGGTGTCGTTCGCCGCCGCGATCGCCTCGTCGTCGGTCTCGAACGTCGCGACCGGGGCGACCGGCCCGAACACCTCCTCCTTGAGGATCCGCGAGCCCGGCTCGACCCCGGCGAGGACGGTCGGCGGGTAGAAGTAGCCGGGCCCGCCCGGCCGCGTCCCGCCGCAGACCGCCTTCGCGCCGCGGTCGACGGCGTCCGACACGAGCTCCTCGACCTTGGCCCGGCCGGCGTCGTCGATCAGCGGACCGACTTGCACGCCGGCGTCGGTGCCGCGACCGACGCTCAGCGCGGACATCCGCTCGGTCAGCCGACGGGTGAACTCCTCGGCGACCGACGCGTGCACGTGGAACCGGTTCGCCGCTGTGCAGGCCTCCCCCATGTTGCGCATCTTGGCGAGCACCGCTCCGTCCACGGCCTTGTCCAGGTCGGCGTCCTCGAAGACCAGGAACGGCGCGTTGCCGCCGAGCTCCATCGACGTGCGCAGGAGCTGGTCGGCGGAGTCCTTGACCAGCTGGCGCCCCACCTCGGTCGAGCCCGTGAACGACAGCTTGCGCAGCCGCGGGTCCTGCAACAGCGGTCCGGTGAGGGCTCCCGCGGACTTCGCGGTCAGCACCGACAGCACGCCCTTGGGCAGGCCGGCCTCCTCGAGCAGCCCGGCCAGCGCCAGCATCGACAGCGGGGTCTGCTTGGCCGGCTTGACGATCATCGTGCAGCCGGCCGCCACGGCGGGTCCGATCTTGCGCGTCCCCATCGCCAGCGGGAAGTTCCACGGCGTGATGAACAGGCACGGACCGACCGGCTGCTTGAGCACGATGAGCCGGCTGTCGCCGGCCGGCGACAGCCCGAACCGGCCGTCCACCCGGACCGCCTCCTCGCTGAACCAGCGCAGGAACTCCGCGGCGTAGGTCACCTCGCCCATGGACTCCGACAGCGGCTTGCCCATCTCCAGCGTCATCAGCAGCGCGAGGTCGTCGGCACGCTCGACCATCAGCTCGTACGTCCGGCGCAGGATCTCGCCGCGATCGCGCGGCGCCGTGGCTCCCCAGCCGGCCTGGTTCTCGCTGGCGATGCGCAGCGCCTCCAGCCCTTCGGCCGGGCTCCCGTCGGCCACCTCGGCGATGGTCTCGCCGGTGGACGGGTCCTCGACCGCGACGGTCCCGCCGGACCTCGCCGGGGTCCAGTCGCCGCCGAGGTAGAGATCGGTCCGGACGCCGGACAGCACGCGGGTCTCGTCGGCCTTCGTGGGCATGGGCTCGTCGCCTCCTGGGGCCGGGACGCTCGCCCGGGCCCTCGCCTGGCCCACGCTAGTCGCCCCGCCGCACGAACATGAGCCCGGCTCCGGTCGCCGCGGCCAGCACGGAGGCCACGAAGATGCCGACCTTGGCCTCGGTGACCAGCGCCGGGTCGGTGTAGGCCAGGTCCGCGATGAACAGCGCGACGGTGAAGCCGATCCCGCCGAGCACCGCCAGCGGCCAGACCTCGCGGGTCGTCATGCCCGCCGGCAGCCGCACCCAGCCCGTCCGCAGCAGCGCGAACGTCGCCCCGGCGATGCCGACCGTCTTGCCCACGACCAGCCCGACGACGACCGCCCAGGTGAGCCGCTGGGTGAGCGCGTCCGACAGGACCCCGCCCCGCAGGTAGAGCCCGGCGTTGGCCAGCGCGAACACCGGGATCACGACGTACGCGCTCACCGGGTGCAGCCGGTGCTCGAGGTCGGCGAGCACCCGCCGTCCGCGGACCAGCCCGGTCGGCGTCAGCAGTCCCAGGACGACGCCGGCCAGCGTCGCGTGCACACCGGACTCCAGCAGGCCGAACCACACCACCAGCCCGGCCGGGACGTACGCCAGCGGGCGGCTGACGAACGGGCGCATCGCCAGCACGACCCCGACCCCGGCTCCCGCGAGCAGCAGCCAGGCCGGGTGCAGCGACCCGGAGTAGAAGACGGCGATGACGACGATCGCGATGAGGTCGTCGACGATGGCGATCGACAGCAGGAACAGCTTGGCGCCGCCGCTGGCCCGGCTGCCCACGAGCGCGAGGACACCGACCGCGAAGGCGATGTCCGTGGCCATCGGCACGCCCCACCCGCGGCTGGCCGCTCCGCCGGGCGCCACCAGGAGGAACAACAGGGCCGGCAGGACCGCGCCGCCGGCTGCGGCCGCCATCGGCAGCACGGCGGCCCGCAGCTCGCGCAGCTCGCCCACGACCAGCTCGCGCTTGATCTCCAGCCCGACGACGAAGAAGAAGACCGCCATCAACCCGTCGTTGACCCAGCCGACCAGGTCCTCGGTGACGGCGTACGACCCGCTGCCGATCGTCAGCGGGTGGTGCCAGAAGCGGACGTACGAGCCCGCCGCGGCGGAGTTCGCCCACACCAGCGCCACGACCGTCGCCACCACGAGCACGACCCCGCCGACGGCCTCGTCGTGGAGAAACTCGGTCAGCGAGCCCCACCGCGCTCGACGTCCGCCCGGGCTCTGCTCGGTCGTCGAGGCCACCTGCGCCACCGTAGCGAGCGGATCACCCGTACGAGCGAGCAAACCGGGCGTCCGCGCTGCCGACACCGAAGTCGTGGGGGGCCCACAGGTCCAGGACGACCGCGCCCCCGGCCGATGGCGTCGGTCGCCGTGGTCTCGCGGCTCGGCCCGCGCCGACGGACGAGGCGGCGCGACCGGACCCGTCCCGGGCACGACCGGCGGCAGCGGGCCAGGCGGCGGGAGCACGCCCGCTCCCGTCGTCTCCGGCCTGCTGCCGCCGCTGCCTGCTGCCCGGCGTGCTGAGCGACCGGACTCCCTAGGCTGGCGCGCATGTCCGCGCCGGCGTACCAGGTGGTGGTGCTGGCGGGCGGGCGGTCGCGACGGTTCGGCTCGGACAAGCTCGTGCTGCTGCTGGACAGGACGTTGGCCGGACTGCCGCCCGGTGTGCCGGTGGTCTGCGTCGGCCCGCTGCGGCCGACGCCGTCCAGACCGGAGGTCGTCTGGGCGCGCGAGGAGCCGCCGGGGGGCGGGCCGCTGTCCGCCGTCGCCGCCGGCCTGCGCAGCGGCACCGGTGCCCGTCCGCCCGTCCTGCTGCTGGCCGGCGGGGACATGCCCGCGGTCGGCGCCGCCGTACCCGCGCTCGTGGCGGCGCTCGACGAGGCCGGCGACGCGGTCGACGCGGTCCTGCTGTCGGACGCCGCCGGACGGGGGCAGGTGCTGGCGTCCGCCTGGCACCGGGCCGCGCTCGAGGCTGCGGTCGGCGCGCTGGGCGCTGCCGGCGGCACCGACGGGGTCCCGCTGCAGCGCGTCCTCGACGGCGTGCGGGTGCAGCTGCTGCCGGACCGTTGGGGGGCCGCGCGCGACGTCGACACCCCGGCCGACCTCACCGCCCCCGGCACCGCCCTCCCGAAACCTACGGTCGAGTAGCGCAGCCGTACTGCCGTACCGCACCGTAGGTTTGCGGAGTGGCCGGGTTCCAGGCTTCGGTGGACGGGTTCGCCTTCGCGAACTCGTGGCCGCCGCAACCGGCGATCGAGGAGCAGACGCCGTTCGGCCGGGTGCCGATCGGCGACGCATCCGGCGGGCTGTGCGGCGGCATGGTGTTCGCCGCGCTCGACTACTGGCACGCCGGGGTCGCGGCACCCACGGCCCGGCCCGCGCTGCACGACCCGCTGTACGACTTCATCGTCCAGCGGCTGATCGACTCGTGGCACATCCCGGCCGGCGTCGTGCAGTACTACCAGTGGATGGTCCTGCCCGACACCGACCGCGTGGTGTCGGTGCTCGGGCACGACATCGTCGCCGAGCGCGGGCTGTCGTGGCGGACGCTCACCGTCGAGTGGCCGCAGATCCAGGCCGACCTCGACAACGGCGTCCCGGTCCCCCTCGGCCTGGTCACCGTCGCGTCGGTGAACCCCGCGGACCTGGCCGCCAACCACCAGGTGGTCGCCTGCTCGTACGCCAGCGAGGGTGGTCGCGACGGGCGCATCACGATCACTGTCTACGACCCGAACAGCCCGAAGCGGGACGACGTGACGTTGTCTTTCGAGCTGGTCGACCCGGTCGGGCCGACGAGCTTCACCACCACCATCAACATCCGCCACCCCGTGCGCGGCTTCTTCCGCACCCCTTACGAACGAGCGCCCGTGCCGGCCTGACCGCCGTCCTGATCGCCGGCCTGCTCGTCCGCGCCGACACTGGCCCAGGTGCCGACGACGGCCGTGGCGTCCAGCTCGTCCGAGCGGACGACGTGCGCGGTCAGGCCGGCACTGGTGAACGCCTCGAGGGTCTGAGCGGCCTGCGGCCGGCTGGTCTCGATGAGCAGGTGCCCGCTCGCGCGCAACCAGTGCGGCGCGTCGGCGGCGATCCGGCGGTGCAGGTCGAGCCCGTCCCAGCCCCCGTCCAGCGCCACCCGCGGCTCGTGCAGGCGCGCCTCCGGGGGCATCGTCGCGAGGGCGTCGGTGGGCACGTACGGGGAGTTGGCCACCACCAGGTCGACCCGGCCGCGCAACGAGCCGGGCAGCGGCGTGTACAGGTCGCCGGCGAAGACCTGGCCGCCGGCGTCGGCGAGGTTGCGGCCGGCGCACCGGACCGCGACCGGGTCGATGTCGACGGCGTACAGCTCGATCCGGTCGAGCCGAGCCGCCAGCACCGCCCCTACCGCGCCCGAGCCGCAGCACAGGTCGACGACGACCGCGCCCACGCTCGCGACAGCGAGCGCCTCGTGGACCAGGAGCTCGGTCCGGCGGCGGGGGACGAAGACGCCGGGGTCGACGGCGACCCGCGACCCGCAGAACTCCGCCCAGCCGAGAATGTGCTCCAACGGGATGCCGGCCACCCGCCGGTCCACCATCGCGTCCAGCTCGGCGGGCGTCGCCGCGGCGTCGACGAGCAGCCGTGCCTCGTCCTCGGCGAACACGCAGCCCGCCGCGCGGAGCCGTTCGACGACCGTCATGACCCTCCGGCTCGAAACCTACGGTTCGGTAGCGCAGGAATACTCGCGTACCCAACCGTAGGTTCGGCTCAGGTGGGGTCGGTCGGCGGCGGGGCCCAGGCGGGTGGGCGGCGCTCGACGAACGCGGACATCCCCTCGGCGGCCTCGGCGCTGCCGAACAGGCGGGCCGACAGCTCGCTCGTGTACGCGAACCCCTCGTCGCGCGACAGCGCCGGTACCCGGCGCAGCAGCTCCTTGGTCGCCGCGACCGCCCCTGGCCCGCCCAGCCGCAGCGCCGCGCACCAGCGGCCGACTGCCGCATCCAGCCCGGCGACGGGCACGACCTCGGTCAGCAGCCCGGCCTGCAGCGCCCGAGCCGCCGTCACCCGCTCACCGGTCAGCATCAGCTCGGCGGCGTCCCGAGGCTGCATCACCCGCAGGCAGACCACCGAGACCACCGCCGGCGCCACTCCCACCCGCACCTCGCTGAACGCGAACCGCGCGTCTTCGACCGCCACCGCCAGGTCGCAGGCGGCGACCAGCCCGTTGCCGCCGCCGGCCACGTGCCCCTGCACCCGCGCGATCGTCGGCTTGGGATGGTCCAGCAGCGCCTCGAGCACCGACGCCGTCAGCCGCGGCCCGGACGCTGCGAACCCGTCGGCGTCCGACGCGGCGCCGCGCAGGTCGGCCCCGGAGCAGAACGTGTTGCCGGTCCCGGTCAGCACCACGGCGCGGACCGCGTCGTCCGACGCGGCCTGCTGCAGCGCGGTCAGCAGCGGCCCCAGCGAGTCGGCGTTCAGCACGTTGCGGTGCTCGGGACGGTTCAGCGTGACGGTGGCCACCCCGTCCGCGACCTCGTACAGCACGGGCGCCGTCGCGGCGCCGGCGCCGGCCTCGGTGCCGCTCATCGGCGTCCCATCCCTTCCAGCAGTGCGATCACGCGCAACATCACCTCGTCCGAGCCGCCGCCGATCGACATCAGCCGCGCGTCGCGCAGGTACCGCGCTGTCCAGCTCTCCTCCATGTACCCGATCCCGCCGTGGAACTGCAGGCACACGTCGGCCACCTCGCGCGACAGCCGTCCCGCCTTGAGCTTGGCCACCGTCGCGAACTTCGTCACGTCCTGCCCGTCCGCGTACGCCTGCGCGGCTGTGCGGCAGTACTCGCGCAGCACGTCCACGTCGGCGAACAGCTCGGCCAGCCGGAACTGGACATGCTGGTTGGCCATCAGCGGCTTGCCGAACGTCTCGCGCACCTGCAGGTAGTCGACGGTGCGGCGCAGCGCCCGGTCCATGCCGGCGACCGCCATGTACGCCCCGATCAGGCGCTCGTCCTGGAACTGCGCCATCTGCTGCTGGAACCCACGGCCGATCTCGCCGATCGTGTGGTCGACCGGAACGCGGCACTCCTCGAACAACAGCTCGGCCGTGTCGGAGGAACGGTTGCCGAGCTTGTCCAGCTTGCGCGACACGGAGAAGCCCGGCGTGCTGGTCGGGAACACCAGCAGCGACATCCCGTGGTAGCCGGTCTCGTCCGGGGATGTGCGCACCAGCAGGCACAGCCAGTCGGCCTGCGTACCGTTGGTGATGTAGAGCTTGCGGCCGTCCACGACCCACTCGTCGCCGTCGCGGACCGCGCGGGTCCGGATCCCGGCGACGTCCGAACCGGCCCCGGGCTCGGTCACGGCGACCGCGCAGACCATCTCGCCGCGGATCGCCGGCGCGAGGTAGCGCTGCTTGAGCTCGTCGCTGCCGAACCTCGCCAGCGCGGGTGTCGCCATCGAGGCCTGCACCGCGATCGCCATCGGGACTCCGGCGACATCGGCGCGTCCGAGCTCCTCGCCGAGCACGAGCGTGAACGTGTGGTCGGCGCCGCCACCGCCGTACACCGGGTCGTACTCCAGCCCGAGCAGCCCGAGCGCACCCAGCTTGGGGAACAGCTCGTGCGCGGGGAAGGTGCCCGCGGCCTCCCACTCGTCGGCGTGCGGGTTGATCTCCCGCTCCACCACCTGACGCACGACGGCCCGCAGCTGGTCGTGCTCCTCGCTGAACCTCATACCCGGCTCACCTCCACACCAGCGGCGCGCAACCAGAGGGTCGCGAGCAGACGGGCCACGTCATCGACGTCGTACTCCTCGCCGAGCAGGTGCCAGCGCCGCGCGAACGCCTCGGCCATCCCGACCAGCGCCGGCGCCACCATCTCCGGGTCGAGCCCGGGGTCCGCGAGCCCGCGCTTCTGGAACTCGCGCAGCCCGCCGGCCGCGCGCTCGAGGAACACCGACCGCAGGTGCGTGACCAGGTCGCGGAAGTACGGCTCCCCGGCCGCGGCCTGCTCGACGACCTCGAGCATGCGGGCGTTCTCGGAGTACGCCTCCAGGTAGCGCCGGTGTCCCTCGAACAGCCGGACCGCCGGGTCGGAGCGCAGGTCGTCCGGCACCCGGATCGTGGTCAGGATGTCGTCGACGAAGGTCGCGCACGCCTCGCGCAGCACCTGGTCCTTGCTGTCGAAGTAGGTGTACACGGTGCCGTGGCTCACCTTGGCCGCCCGCGCGATGTCGGACATCCGGGTGTCGTCGTAGCCGCGTTCCTCGAAGACGGCACGGGCAGCCAGCAGCAGCTTCTCGCGGGTCCGCCGGCCACGGTCGGTGACCGGCACTCTGCTCGTGGTGGTCATGCGCTGCCGCCCGGGAGCAGGGCTGCCGGCAGGTCGACGGACTTCGCCCGCAGGTACTCACCGAGGCCCTTGCCCTGCGGGTCGACCGCGGTGTTCGCGGCGACGCCCCGGCCGAGCAGCCCGTGCACGACCACGTTGACGGCCAGCAGGTTGGGCAGCTGGTGCACCTCGACGGTGTGCGCGCGCGTCTCGGGCAGCAGCTCGTGCACGCGCTCGACTGTGAGGAAGTCGCGCAGCCATGCGTACGCCGGCCCGGTGCGGGCCCAGACGCCGATGTTGGCGTCGCCGCCCTTGTCCCCCGAGCGCGCCCCGAACACCGTCCCGAGCGCCACCCGGACCGTCTCCCCGCCGTCCCCCGCGCCGTCCGCCGGCGTCGTTGCATACGGATCGGGGGTGATAGCCCCCGATCCGTATGCAACGGCAGCAGGGGGGCTGGGGATCCGGGCGACCTCGACGCCGTCCAGGACGACGCGCTGCTCGACGAGCGCCGCGTCCACGGCGGCCGGCCAGTAGATGCCGTAGGGGGTCGGGTCGGACGGCGGTCCGTCCGCGTACAACCCCGGGACCGAGGCCAGCGCCAGCTCGACGGCGGGCGCGGTGAACGCCTTCCCGAGCGCCTTCGCGTCGCTGCCGCGCACCGTCACCCGCAGCTCGGCCTGGGTGGCGTACTGCGGGACGTACGCGGGCACCCCGTCGGCGGTCACCGGGGTCCGTCGCAGCAGCTGCACGTCGAGCCCCGCGAACGACCTCAGCACCTCGCGCAGCTGGCTCTCGAGCAGCGCAGCCTTGGCCTCCAGCTCCAGTCCGGTCAGCACGAACGTCGCGCTGTTGCGGAACCCGCCGAGGGTGTTCACGGCGACCTTCAGGGTCGGGGGCGGCGGCTCGCCGCGCACGCCGCGCACCGCCACCCGGTCCGGTCCGACCTGCGTGAGCGACACCGAGTCGAAGCGCGCCGTGACGTCCGGGTTCGGGTACGCCGGCCCGCCGATCTCGTAAAGCAGCTGAGCCGTCACCGTGCCGACCGACACCAGCCCGCCGCTGCCCGCGTGCTTGGTGATCACCGACGAGCCGTCCTCGGCCACCTCCGCGATCGGGAACCCGACGTGCCCAAGCCCCGGCACTTCCTCGAAGAACGCGTAGTTCCCGCCGGTGGCCTGCGCGCCGCACTCGATCACGTGCCCGGCCACCACCGCGCCGGCCAGCGCGTCCAGTTCGCCCGGCGCCCAGCCGTGCCACCACGCCGCCGGGCCCACCACCAGCGCGGCGTCGGTCACCCGCCCCGTGACGACGACGTCCGCGCCCGCCCGAAGGGCGGCAGCGATCCCGAAGCCGCCGAGATAGGCGTTGGCGGTCAGCGGTGGCATGCCGAGCACGGCGTACGGCTCGCCGGTGTCGGTGTTCCGCAGCACGTCGGCGCCGCCGGCGATCGCCTCAACCGCGCCGGGATCGGTGAGCCGGGCGAGCAGGTCGTCCCCCTCGACGTACGCGATCCGCGGGGCCAGGCCGAGGCGGACCGCCAGCTCGGACACCGCGGCCGCGCAACCGGCGGGGTCGAGCCCGCCGGCGTTGGAGACCACCTTGATGCCGCGCTCCAGACAGCGCCCGAGCACCTCCTCCAGCTGGGTGAGGAAGGTGCGGGCGTACCCGGAGCCGGGGCCGTGCGCCAACCGCTGCCTGGCCAGGAGCAGCATCGTCAGCTCGGCGAGCCAGTCACCGGTGAGCACGTCGATCGGTCCGCCCTCGACCTGCTCGCGCGCGGCAGCCAGTCGGTCGCCGAAGAAGCCGCTGCAGTTCGCGATCCGCACCGGCCGGCGAGGCTCAGCCATCCGCCGGCTCCTCGTCGTCAGAGTCCGGCAGCTGCGGCGCGTCCGGCACGGCCAGCGTCACGAGGACGTCGTGCGCATCCACGGCCTGGCCCACCTCGACCAGGACGGCGTCCACGCTGCCCTCGACCGATGCCGTCACCCGGTGCTCCATCTTCATCGCCTCGAGCACCACCAGCGGCTGGCCGACGGCGACGACGTCGCCGGGCGCGACGAGGACCGCGGTGACAGTCCCCGGGACAGGCGCGGTCGGGGACGCCGCCGGTCCGCCGGCGACCCCCGAGCCGAACCGGGGTCGCTCGACCCACTGCGTCGACCACCCACCGCCGTCGACGCAGACCAGTCCGCCGTCCCCGTCAGCGCCGTTGGGACCGTTGGGACCGGTTGCGCCGTCGCCCGCGTAGAACGCGACGAGACAGCGCCGGCGCACCCCGTCCACCACCGCGTCGACCCCGTCGTCGTCGACGCCGTGCACCCGGACGACGTGCTCGACACCGCCGATGTCGACGAGTGCGGAGCCGTCGGCGCCGAGACGGTAGCCCACCTGCACGGTGGACCCGTCAGCGCGTCCGTACGCGATCGTGTCGACGCCGGCCCGCACGTTGCGCCAACCGGCCGGGACGAACGGCAGCGGCGCCGCCGCACGGCGCTGCCGGACGCCGAACAGCACAGCGGCGACCAGGTGCGCGTCCTGCACCTCGACCGGGACAGCCGGCGCGACCAGCTCGGGGAACAGGTCGAGGAAGTCTGTCGGGGTGCCCCCGGCCTGGAACGGCGCGGACTCCAGGATCGCGACCAGCTGGTCGCGGTTGGTCCGGACCCCGTGCACCCGGATGCCGCGCAAGGCCTGGGTCAGGGCGGCCACCGCCTCCTGACGCGTGTTCCCCGCGGCGATCACCTTGGCCAGCAGGGCGTCGTAGTACGGGGAGACGACTGACCCGGTGGCGACCGTGGTCTCCCAGCGCACCCGTGTGTCCCCGTCGTCGTACTCGAACAGCAGCACCGGCCCGGTCGATGGCGCATAGCCGGCGCCGGGGTCCTCGGCGTAGAGCCTGGCCTCGACCGCGTGCGAGCGGTCCTGGTGGTCGGCGATGTCGGTGTCGTCGAGCTCCCCGTCTTCATCGTCGTCGTCGTCACCATCGACGACGCCGCGGCCCAGCTGCGCGGCCGCGTCGTGCGGCAGCTCGACCACGTCCAGGTCGTCCTCCCAGCGGTCGAAGCCGCCGTCCGACAACCCGTGCGGCAAGCCTTGTGCCACGACCAGCTGCGCCTTGACCAGATCCTTGTACGTGACCATCTCGGTGACCGCGTGCTCGACCTGCAGCCGCGTGTTCATCTCCAGGAAGAAGAACTGCTGGTGCTCGTCGTCGCCCACCACCAGGAACTCCACCGTGCCGACCCCGACGTACTGGACCGCCCGGCCCATCGTCACCGCCGCGGCGCACATCGCCCGCAGGGTCGGCATCGCGGTGCCAGGGGACGGCGACTCTTCGACGATCTTCTGGTGCCGGCGCTGGATCGAGCACTCCCGCTCGAACAGGTGCACCACCGAGCCCTGCTCGTCGCCCAGCAGCTGGATCTCGAC
Organism: uncultured Actinomycetota bacterium; assembly: GCA_963711005.1. Taxonomy (GTDB): domain Bacteria; phylum Actinomycetota; class Actinomycetes; order Prado026; family Prado026; genus CAVQCJ01. The sequence continues at coordinate 1,286,922 of CAVQCJ010000002.1, forward strand.
GTGCCGCGCTCCGCGCAGGTAGTGCTCCAGGAACACCGTGCCGTCACCGAACGCCGACGCCGCCTCCCGACGGGCCGAGCGCACCGCCTCCAGCAGGTCGCCCGGCTCCTCGACCAGCCGCATCCCCCGCCCACCGCCGCCCGCGGAGGCCTTGACCAGCAAGGGGAAGCCCACCTGCTCGCCCGCGGCCGCCCAGCCGGCCTCGTCCGCGCCCAGCTCCGCGGAAGGCGCCAGCGGAACGCCGGCCGCCGCCGCGACGCGCTTCGCCTCGAGCTTGGACCCGAGCCGCTCGATGGTCGCGGCCGACGGCCCGACCCAGACCAGCCCGGCGGCCTGCACGGCGCGGGCGAACCCCGCGCTCTCGGCCAGGAAGCCGTAGCCGGGGTGCACGGCGTCGGCGCCGGTTCGTCGCGCCGCCGCCAGCAGCTGGTCGATGTCCAGGTACGTCTGCGCGGGGGTCGCGCCGAGCAGCGGGACCGCCAGGTCCGCGTCGGACACGAACGGGAGCGCGGCGTCCGGCTCGGAGTACACCGCGACGGTGCCCATGCCGAGGTCGCGCGCCGTCCGGAACACCCTGGTCGCGATCTCGCCGCGGTTGGCCACCAGCAGCCGGCTGATCCGCCGCGGTGGGACGAGGTGGTGGGGAGCGGTCATCGCGGCGCTCACATCCGGAAGACGCCGAAGGCCGACGTCCCCTGCACCGGGGCCTGGTGGCACGCCGCCAGCGCGATGCCGAGCACGGTGCGCGTGTCGCGCGGGTCGACGATGCCGTCGTCCCACAGCCGGCCGGTCGCGAACAGCGCCGTCGACTCGGCCTCGACCTGGTCCTCGAACGCCTGCCGGGCGGGCGCGAACGCGGCCTCGTCGAACGCGGACCCGTCCGCCGCCGCCTTCTGCCGCGCGACGATCTCCAGGACGCCGCCGAGCTGCTTGGGTCCCATCACCGCGATGCGGTGGTTCGGCCAGGTGAAGACGAACCTCGGGTCGTACGCCCGCCCGCTCATCCCGTAGTTCCCGGCGCCGTACGACGCGCCGACCATGAGCGTCAGGTGCGGCACGGCCGAGTTCGACACGGCGTTGATGAGCTTCGCGCCGTCCTTGATGATCCCGCCCTGCTCGTAGCGGGTGCCGACCATGAATCCGGTGATGTTCTGCACGAACAGGATCGGCACGTCCATGCGGTTGCACAGCTGGACGAACTGCGCTCCCTTGTTCGCCTCGGCCGAGAACAGGATGCCGTTGTTGGCGAGCACCCCGACCGGGTACCCGCACAGCTCCCCCCAGCCGGTGACGAGGGTGCTGCCGTACAGCGGCTTGAACTCCTCGAACCGGCTCCCGTCGAGCATGCGGGCCAGCACCTCGCGCACCTCGAAGGGCACCCGCACGTCGGCCGACGCGATGCCCAGCAGGTCGTCGGGGTCGTGCACCGGGGGGTCCGGGCTCGAGGTGCGCGGTCCAGGTCCCTCCGGGCGCCACCCGAGGTGGGCCACGATGTCGCGGCCGATGCGGATCGTGTCCGGCTCGTCGTCGCCGAGGTAGTCGGCCAGCCCCGAGGTGCGCGCGTGCATCTGCGCGCCGCCGAGCTCCTCCTCGTCCGCGTCCTCGTCGATCGCCATCTTCACCAGCGGCGGGCCGCCGAGGTACACCCGCGCCGCCGCACGCTGCAGGACGACGTAGTCGCTCATCCCCGGCACGTACGCGCCGCCGGCCGTCGACGACCCGAACACCATCGTCACGGTCGGCACGCCCTCGGCCGACAGCCGGGTGAGGTTGCGGAACGACTCCCCGCCCGGGACGAAGATGTCGGCCTGCCGCGGCAGGTCTGCGCCCGCCGACTCGGTGAGGCTCAGCAGCGGGAGCCGGTTGGTCCGGGCGACCTCCATCGCGCGCAGGCCCTTGGCGACCGCGGTCGGCCCTTGCGCGCCGCCCTTCACCGTGGGGTCGTTCGCGATCACCACGCACTGGGTGCCGCTGACGATCCCGGTACCGGTGACCAGGCCGCCGCCCAGGGGCTGTTCGGTGCCCCACCCGGCCAGCGGCGACAGCTCGAGGAACGGGGAGTCCCGGTCGAGCAGCAGCCGGATCCGCTCGCGCGGGAGCAGCTTGCCGCGCTCCCGGAGCCGGGCCACCGAACGGTCGCCACCGCCGGCGGCGACCTGGGTCTGCAGCGCCTCGATCTCGGCCAGCGCCTCGAGCATCGCGGCGCGGTTGGCGACGTAGCCGGGCGACCCACGGTCGACCCCGGACCCCAGCGGCTGCACGACTTGACATTAGCGTCAAGTCTGGGCGGGCTGCAGCCGCCGCACGGGTCTCGATCGAAGGGCGCCACTAGGCTCGGCCCCCGGACCCGAGCGCGGAGGTGGTCGGACGTGGTGCTGGACGAGTGGGTCGCCGCGCTCGCAGGCGAGCTCGACGTGGACCCCGAGGCCGTCGACCTCCGGCTCCTCCTGGACGTCGCCCGGGACGCCGCGCACAGCGTCGACCGGCCGGCCGCGCCGTTGACCACCTTCCTGGTCGGCTACGCCGCCGGCCTGCACGGCGGCGGCACCGAGAAGGTCGCGGCTGCCGCGCTGGCCGCGCAGCAGCTGGCTCTGTCGTGGTCGCCGCCCCCCGCCGAGTGAGCGTCGGCTGGGACCAGGCCCGCGGGCTGGCCGCGGCGATCCCGGCGCTGGCCGCGGTCACCGTCGCGCTGGACGACGCGGTCGGGCTGGTCCTCGTCTGCGATGTCGTCGCCATGACCGACCTGCCGCCGGGCACGGTCTCCGCCATGGACGGTTGGGCGTTCGCGGGCGCGCCCCCGTGGACGGTGGTCGGTGAGGTGAGCGCCGGCGACCGCGCCGCGGAGGCGCTCCGCCCCGGTCAGGCCACCCGCGTCTCCACTGGCGCTCAGCTGCCGGCCGGGTCCGACGCCGTGCTCCGCCGCGAGCACGGAGCCGAGCTGGACGGGGTGGTGCACCTGCACGACGGCGCGCACCTGCCACGGGCCGGCCGCGACGTCCGTACGGCCGGATCGGAGTGCCGCGCGGGCGATGTCGTCGCGACCGCCGGCCAGCTGGTCGTCCCCGCGTTGGTCGGCCTGGCCGCGGCAGCCGGCACCGACACGCTGCGCGTCACCCGTCGCCCGACCGTCGACCTGCTGGTCATCGGCGACGAGCTGGTCGGCGGCGGGCCCGCGTCGTTCGGCCGGATCCGCGACGCGCTCGGCCCGATGCTGCGGCCCTGGCTCGCCTCGCTCGGCGCGGTCGTCGGCCACCACCATCGTGTCGCCGACACCGTTCCGGCGCTGCGCGACGCCCTCGAGGCGTCCACCGCCGACCTGGTCGTCACCACCGGGTCCACCGCGGCCGGCGCGCGGGACCACCTGCACATGGTCCTCACCGAGGCCGGCGCCCGGATCGACGCTGACGGCGTCGACGTCCGCCCGGGCCACCCGATGCTGCTCGCCGCGCTCGCCGACGGCCGTCCGCTGGTCGGGCTGCCCGGCAACCCGCTCGCCGCAGTGTCCGGCGTCGTCACCCTGGTCGGGCCGGCCCTGCGCGCGATGCGCGGACTGCCGCCCGCGGACCGGCGGACGACGCTGCTGGACACCGACGTCCCGGGGCACCCGCACGACGTACGGCTGGTGCCGGTGCGCGACGGGCACCCGTTGCACTACATCGGCCCGGCGATGCTTCGCGGCCTCGCCCACGCCGAGGCGCTCGTGGCGATCCCACCCGGCGGCGCGTCGGCGGGCGCCGAGGTCGAGGTGCTCGACCTGCCTGCTTAGGGTGAGCGTGTGCACGCGGTCGTGATCAGGGAGGCCGGAGGTCCGGACGTCCTGACCTGGACCGAGGTCCCAGACCCGGCTCCCCCGGGCCCGGGCGAGGTGCTCGTCCAGGTGGTGGCGACGGCGGTGAACCGCGCCGACCTGCTGCAGCGCCAGGGCCACTACCCACCGCCGCCCGGCACGCCGCCGTACCCGGGGCTGGAGTGCTCGGGCACGATCGCCGCGATCGGCCCGGAGGTCGAGGGCTGGCACGTCGGCGACGAGGTGGTCGCCCTGCTGGGCGGCGGCGGGTACGCCGAGCAGGTCGTCGCGCCGGCCGGGCAGCTGATGCCGTGCCCCGAGGGCGTCGACCTGGTGTGGGCGGCCGCCCTGCCCGAGGTCACCTGCACGGTCTGGTCGAACGTCTTCATGCTCGCGGGGCTGCGGCACGACGAGACGTTGCTCGTGCACGGCGGCGGCTCCGGGATCGGGACGATGGCGGTACAGCTGGCGCACGCCGCCGGCTCCCGGGTCGTGGTCACCGCGGGCTCGGCCGCGAAGATCGCCCGGTGTCTCGAGCTGGGCGCGCAGGCCGGGATCGACTACCGGAGCGAGGACTTCGTCGCTCGGTGCCGCGAGCTCACCGGCGGGCACGGCGCCGACGTCGTGCTCGACAACATGGGCGCGTCGTACCTCAGCCGCAACATCGAGGTGCTCGCGACCAACGGCCGGGTCGTCATCGTCGGGCTGCAGGGCGGCACCCGCGCGGAGCTGGACCTGGGGGCGTTGATGGCCAAGCGGGCCGCGGTGCTGTCCACGTCGCTGCGGATCCGGCCGCCCGCGGAGAAGGCGGCGATCTGCCGCTCGGTGGTCGACCACGTGTGGCCCCTGATCGCCAAGGGCGAGGTCCGGCCGGTCGTGGACCGGGTGCTCCCGCTGTCCGAGGCGGCTGCCGCGCACCGGGTCGTCGAGGCCTCCGAGCACATCGGGAAGGTGGTGCTCGCGAACGGTTCGGCGGCGTTCGGGCCGGCCGCCTGGGCCGCCGGCCAGGCGCACGCCTGACGATCGCTCCAGCGGGACGAGAGTCAGCCGCCGACCTCGCCTTTCCACGCCAGCATCACGCTCTCCGCGTGCATGCCGACGGACTCGTACAGCCTGGTGGCGCCGGTGGGGCTCTCGCTGTCCACCGCCAGCCCGACCGAGGTCAGCCCGCGCGCCGCGGCAGCGGCGAAAGCTGTACGCAGCAGGAGCTTGCCGAGCCCCCGCCCGCGGAACGCCGGCAGCACGCCGAGCGTCCGCACCCAGGCCATGCCGAGCTCGGCCCGCGAGTCGTCGCCGATGAGCACCGCCGCCGGCTCGCCGTCGACCTCGGCAATCCACCACTGGGCCGGGTCCCGTCCGGGCGCCGCGTCGAAGCGCACCCGCCAGCCCTCGTACGAGTGCTCGGCGTGGTCCCAGTGGTCCGCCATGGCGCCTTCGGTGACGTGGTACAGCATCCGGTAGCCGGACTCGTCGCCAGGATCCGGACTGCGCACCGCGACGCCGTCCGGCGGCACCGGCGGCGGCCAGACGGCACCGGTGAGGTCCACCCGCATCCGCCAGAAGCGGCGGCGCACCGACAGCCCCGCCGCCGTGAGCGCATCGCCGAGCATCCGGTCGTGCTCCCAGGACCCGGCGGACAGCTGGAGCGGACGGCCACGCTCGGCGGAGAGCGAGCGCGCGTACTCGAGGCCGCGCGCGACCAGCCATCCGAGCACGGCGGGATCCAGTGAGTACGGGTCGACGAATACCGTGCCGGCCTCCGCGTCGTCCTCGGTCCACAACCAGCCGACGCTCGCACCGGACCCGTCCTGCACGAGCAGCCCGCCGCGGTCCCGGTCGTAGCCGGGGACGACGAGGTCCGCCGCGGTCTGCTCGAGGGTGGCGTCGGTCCGGCCGAGGACGGCGAGGTCGCAGGCGGTGACGAGGGCGAAGACCGCCTCGGCATCGGCTGGGCCAGGCTGGCGCACGGTCAGGCCAGGCAGGCCAGGCAGGTCCGGATCGGTCACCGGTGGAGCCTGGCCGGAGCCGGGCGCGGTGGACAACCGGTTTGCGGTGGCCGGTGCCGGGCCGCCGGCCGGGTGAGGTTGGATGGCGGCATGACGCAGCAGTCGGGTGAGGACCAGAGCGAGCAGCAGATCGTCGTCGTAGGGCCGGACGGGCGTCCGATCGGGATCATGGCCGGTCCCGCCGGCGGTGGCCCGGCTGGCCCTGGTGGCGCCGGCGGCGCGGGCGACGGCCACGACGAGCTGGACGAGGGCTCGCTGGCGAGCATGGTCGAGCAGCCGGCCAAGGTGATGCGCATCGGCAGCATGATCAAGCAGCTGCTCGAGGAGGTACGCGGCTCTTCGCTGGACGAGGCGGGGCGGGCCCGGCTGCGCGACATCTACGAACGGTCGATCAAGGAGCTGGAGGCCGGCCTCGCGCCCGAATTGGTGGACGAGCTTGAGCGCCTGTCGCTCCCGTTCGATCAGAACACGGTGCCCAGCGAGGCGGAGCTGCGGATCGCGCAGGCCCAGCTGGTCGGTTGGCTCGAAGGGTTGTTCCACGGCATCCAGACCGCGCTGTTCGCCCAGCAGATGGCGGCCCGCGCGCAGCTCGAGCAGATCCGTCGGCAGGCGCTGCCGCCCGGCGGCGGAATGCCCGGCCGCGGTGGCGAGCCGGACGAGGACGCCGCGCAACGGTCCAGCGGCCCCTACCTCTGACCCTCGCGTGGCTCGGACGGCGGGGCGGTGGGCGGTGCAACCTGCCAGCAGCGGCGCTCCGTCTTCAGGGTGAGGACTGGAGGCAGTGCATGGGGCACCGCAGCAAGAGGGCCGCCGAGGCGGATGAGGACTTCCGCGCGTTCATGGCCGCCCGCGCCCACGGACTGCGCCGGACCGCGTACGCGCTCTGCGGCGACTGGCACCACGCCGAGGACCTGACCCAGATCGCGTTCACGAAGGTCTACGCGGCCTGGCCACGGGTCCAGGCCGCCGACAACGTCGAGGCGTACCTGCGCCGGACGCTGACGAACGCCTACATCGACGAGACCCGGCGCGGCTGGCGACGCGAGCAGCCCTGCGAGTCGCTCCCCGACCGCCAGGCCGAAGACGTGCCGCGCGACGACAGGGACGGGCTGCTGCGGGCGCTGGCCGAAGTCCCACCGGGCCAGCGCGCCTGCCTCGTGCTGCGGTTCTTCGACGACCGGTCGGTCGACGAGGTCGCCGCGATCCTGCAGTGCCGGCCGGGCACGGTGAAGAGCCAGACGGCCCGCGGGTTGACGACCCTGCGAGCGGCGGTCGCACGATCGGCTCCCGAGCTGCTCCCCCGCCTCGACGAACCCACCCCCCTACTCACCGGACGAGGACAGCCCGATGACTGAGACATGGACCCGCGAGCTCCTCACCGAGCTGACCACCGACGAGCCGTACTTCGTCCCGGATGTCGACGCGGCGATGGACCGGGGTCTGCGCAGCCGGCGACGGCACCGGGCGGCCGCAGTGGCGGCCCCGTTGGTCGCGGTGGTCGCGGTCGCGGGTCTGGCCGCCGGGGCGCAGCTCGCGGGACAGCCCGCGTCGGGCAGCGGCGGGCCGCAGGCCGTCGCTGCGGGAGCCGGCTCGGTCACCGGCGCGGCGGCGACGATCAAGGCCGCGGTGGAGAAGTCCAGCCCCGCCGGGCTGGACTTCTCCGGTCTGCGCCAGGTCGCCGACACGCGCGCTTTCTCGCTCGACGGCAACGTGGACGACGGACAAGGCAAGGCCTGGCTGTGGGTCAGCGTGATACCGGCCGCCCGGAGCGGGAGCACGGCGCGGCCTTGCGATCGCATCGAGTTCCTCGGCAACGGCGAGTGCCCCACGACCCGGGTGCTGGCCGACGGCAGCAAGCTGTCCGTCCAGGGACCGGCGGGTTCGAACGGCTTCCGCACCGAGATGGTCGTCCTCGTCCACCGGGACGGCTCGGCGGTGGTGATCGAGGCGAACAACGCCACCGTGGTCCCGCTGCCGGACCGCCTGCTCACGGCCGCGGACCAGGTCAAGGACGGCCCGATGCGGATCACCCGGCCGCAGCCGATCTACAGCACCTCGGAGCTGACCGCGGTCGCCGAGGCGGTCGACGCCGCGACTGCCGCCATCCGCTGACGGGGTCAGGGCAGGGTGCCGGTGGCGAGGAGCTGTTCGAGGACCACCGCCACCCCGTCCTCGTCGACCGACCCGGTACGGCGGGCCACGGCCGCCAGCACCTCCGGGTGCGAGCCGCCCATCGCGTACGCGGCACCGGCCCACGCCAGCATCGGCAGGTCGTTGGGCTGGTCCCCGAACGCGAGCACCTGCGCTGGGCCGATACCGAGCCGTCCGGCCAGCAACGCCAGGGTGCTGGCCTTGGTGACCCCTGGCGCCGAGATCTCCAGCAGGCAGTCCCGCGGGTTGGAGTGGGTGACCGACACCAGGTCGCCGAGCACCTCCCTCGCCACCGCCAGCATCGAGTCGCCGGTGCTCGTCTCGTCCCGGGCGAGCAGCTTGGCGATCGGTTCGGTGAGCAGGTCCTCGGCGGTCGGCACCGTCTGCACGTCGGCGGACTCCCAGCGCATCCGGTAGCGCTCCTCGTGCGCGTACGACTCGTGCCGCTCCACCGCGAACGCCACCGCTGGCAGCCGCTCGCGGAGCCGCCCGACCACCCCGAGCGCCAGCGTGGGCTCGAGCAGGAACCGGTCCAGGACAACCTCGGCGTGCAGGTCGTAGACCAGCGCCCCGTTGGCGCACACGGCAACCCCGCGATGACCGGTCGCCTCGACCACGGCGGCCATCCACCGGGGCGGGCGTCCCGTCACGAAGACGACCGGCAGTCCGGCGTCCTCGACGGCGGCGAGCGCGGCGACGGTCCGTCCGGAGACTGTGCCGTCGTGGCGGATGACGGTGCCGTCCAGGTCGGTCGCGACCAGGCGCACCGGACCCAGGGAGCTCACCCAGCCATCCCACCACGGCGGGGCCGATCCGCCCGACCCGGCTGACCGAGGCGCCGCGGGCCACTAGCGTGCCGCCATGACCGACACCACGGTGAACCAGCACAAGATCATGCTCGACGAGTCGCAGATGCCGACGCAGTGGTACAACATCGTGCCCGACCTGCCCTCGCCTCCCCCGCCGCCGCTGCACCCCGGCACGCTGCAGCCGGCCGGCCCGGACGACCTGGCCCCGCTGTTCCCGATGGACCTCATCCTCCAGGAGGTCAGCGGCGACCGGTACGTGGACATCCCCGGCGAGGTGCTGGACGTCTACCGGATGTGGCGTCCGTCGCCGCTGTACCGGGCGCACCGGCTCGAGAAGGCGCTCGGCACCCCGGCCCGCATCTACTACAAGTACGAGGGCGTCTCGCCGGCCGGCTCGCACAAGCCGAACACCGCGGTGCCGCAGGCGTTCTACAACGCCAAGGCGGGCGTACGGAAGCTGACGACCGAGACCGGGGCCGGCCAGTGGGGCACTGCGCTGGCCTTCGCGTGCGCGCTCTTCGGGCTCGAGTGCGAGGTGTGGCAGGTCGGGGCGTCGTACGACCAGAAGCCGTACCGCCGCATGATGATCGAGGTCTTCGGCGGCACCGTCCACCGCTCGCCGTCGGCCCTGACCGAGGCTGGCCGCGCGCAGCTCAAGATCGACCCGGAGCATCCGGGTTCGCTGGGCATCGCGATCTCCGAGGCCGTCGAGGTGGCCGCGCAGTCCGAGGACGTGAAGTACTCACTCGGGTCGGTGCTCAACCACGTGCTGATGCACCAGACGATCATCGGCGAGGAGGCGCTGCTGCAGCTCGCCTCGGTGGGCGAGACACCCGACCTGCTGGTCGGCTGCACCGGTGGCGGCTCGAACTTCGCCGGGCTGTCGTTCCCGTTCCTGCGCGAGAAGCTGGCCGGGAAGATGTCGCCGACGATCCGCGCCGTCGAGCCGGCGTCCTGCCCGTCGCTGACCCGCGGCGTGTACGCCTACGACTTCGGCGACACCGCCGGGACGACGCCGCTGTTCAAGATGCACACGCTCGGCCACGACTTCGTTCCGGACCCGATCCACGCGGGCGGGTTGCGCTACCACGGGATGTCGCCGCTGCTCTCGCACATCTACGAGCTCGGGCTCGTCGAGGCGGTGGCCATCGGCCAGCTCGAGTGCTTCGAGGCCGGCATCACGTTCGCCCGCAACGAGGGCATCGTGCCGGCCCCGGAGCCGACGCACGCACTCGCCGCGGCCATCCGCGAGGCCAACCTGTGCAAGGAGAGCGGCGAGGAGAAGGTGATCCTCACGGCGCTGTGCGGGCACGGTCACTTCGACATGGCCGCGTACGACGCGTACCTGGACGGCCGGATGACCGACGAGCCGGTCAGCGACGAGCGGCTGGCCGCCGGTCTGGCCACCGTTCCCGCGGTCGGGTAGACGTGTGCCGGGAGGTCAGGCGGGCTTGAGCACGTCGAGCCCGCCGAGGTAGGGCTGCAGCGCGAGCGGCACCCGGACCGAGCCGTCCTCGAGCTGGTGGTTCTCCAGCAGCGCCACGATCGTGCGGGTCATCGCGCACAGCGTGCCGTTGAGCGTCGCCACCGGCCGGACGCCGTCGGAGTCCCGCATCCGGATCGACAGCCGCCGTGACTGGAACTCCGTGCAGTTCGACGTCGACGTCACCTCGCGGTAGTCCCCGTACGTCGGGATCCACGCCTCGCAGTCGAACTTGCGCGCGGCGGACGAACCGAGGTCGCCGGTGGCCACGTCGATGACCCGGTAGGGCAGCTCCAGCCGGCCGATGAACTCCTGCTCCCACGCCAGCAGGCGCCGATGCTCGGCCTGCGCGTCCTCGGGGCGGCAGAACGAGAACATCTCGACCTTGTCGAACCAGTGCACCCGCCAGATCCCGCGGGTGTCCTTGCCGTGCGAGCCCGCCTCGCGCCGGAAGCACGGCGAGAACCCCGCGTACCGCAGCGGCAGCGAGGCCACGTCCAGGATCTCGTCCATGTGGTACGCGGCGAGCGGGACCTCGGCGGTGCCGACGAGGTACATGTCGTCGGCCTCGAGCCGGTAGACGTTCTCGGCCGCCTGGCCGAGGAATCCGGTGCCCTCCATCGCGGCCGGCTTGACCAGCGCGGGCGGCAGGACCGGGACCAGCCCGGCGGACACCGCCTGCGCGATCGCCATCTGCACGAGTGCCAGCTCCAGCAGGGCGCCGACGCCGGTGAGGTAGTAGAACCGCGACCCCGACACCTTTGCGCCGCGTTCGACGTCGATCGCCCCGAGCAGCCGGCCGAGCTCGACGTGGTCGCGCGGCTCGAATCCCTCGGCGGCGAAGTCGCGCGGCTGACCGACGTGCTCGACGACGCGGAAGTCCGCCTCCGCGCCCACCGGCGCGTCCGGCTCGACGACGTTGGACAGCGCCAGCAGCGCCGCGTCGGCGACCGCAGCCGCCTCGTCGCGCTCGGCCTCGGCCACCTTGACCGCCGCCGACAGCTCGCGGCCGCGGGCCAGCAACGCGTCCTTGTCTGCTCCGGAGGCCTGCGCCACCTGGCGCCCGACGTCCTTCTGCTCGGCCCGGGTGGTGTCGAAGCGAGCCCCGGCCACACGCCGCCGCTCGTCCGCGGCGACCAAGGTGTCGACGAGCGACTCGTCCTCGCCGCGGACCCGTTGCGACGCGCGGACGAGCTCGGGCTGCTCCCGGACGATGCGCAGGTCGATCACGGCGAGCCAGCCTACCGGCGGTTGCGCCCCTTGCCGCCGGTGCGGGCAGGGGAGGCGGCCGAGGCCTCGGTGGACAGCCGCCGGACCACCCCGGGCAGCTCGTCGGGCGGCACCGGCCTGGACCAGTGGAAGCCCTGCGCCACGTCGCAGCCGAGCAGCCGCAGCCGCTCGATCACGTCGGGGGTCTCGACGCCCTCGGCCACCGCGGTGAGCCCGAACTCGTGGGCCAGGTCCACGATCGCCTTGACCAGGACCAGGCCGGTGTCGTCGGAGTCAAGGTGCGTCACGAAGGAGCGGTCGATCTTGATGGTCCGCAGCGGCATCGTGCCCAGCTGGCTCATCGACGTGTTGCCGATGCCGAAGTCGTCGACCGCGACGGTGATGCCCAGGTCGGTGAGCCGGCGCAGCATCGCGATCGCCCGCACCGGGTCCTCGATGATCGCACTCTCGGTGATCTCGAACTCGAGCAGCCTGGACGGCAGCTCGTGCGTCTGCAGCAGGCCGGCGACGAACACGTCCAGGTCCGGCTCGAGCAGGTTGCGGGCCGACAGGTTCACTGCGACGGGCAGCTCCTGGCCCTGCTCGCGCCACTGCGCCAGCTGCTCGGCGACCAGGCCGAGCACCCGGGCGGTGACCTGCTGCATGAGCCCGGTGCGCTCGGCGACCGGGATGAAGTCGGCCGGCGGGATGTTCCCCAGCGTCGGGTGCTGCCAGCGCAGCAGCGCCTCCAGGCCCACCACCGCACCCGTACGCAGGTCCACCTTGGGCTGGTAGTGCAGGCACAGCTCTTCGGCGTTGTCCAGCGCCTGCCGCAGGTCGCCGAGCAGCATCAGCCGGCTGGAGGCGTTGGTGGCCGCGTCCTGCCCCGCGTACGTCGCCACGCCGAGCCCGGCGGCCTTCGCCGTGTACATCGCGATGTCGGCCCTGGCCATCAGCGCGGTCACGTCGTCGGCGTGCTCGGGCAGCACAGCGAGGCCGACCGAGGTGTCGACGTGCAGGAGCATGCCCTCCAGGTCGAACGGCTCCTCGAACACCGCCCGGACCCTGGTCGCGAACGTCTCCGCGGCCGCGACCGACTCCACGACGGGCAGCAGGATCGCGAACTCGTCGCCGCCGAGCCGGGCCACCGTGTCGGCGTCTCGGATCGTGCGGCGCAACCGGGCCGCCACCTCGACGAGCAACGCGTCCCCGCGCGGGTGGCCGAGGGTGTCGTTGACGTCCTTGAACCGGTCGATGTCCAGGAGCAGCAGCGCCAGCGGCAGCCCGCTGCGGGCCGACACCGCGCCGGCCCGGTCCAGCCGGTCGTTGAACAGCCGGCGGTTCGGCAGGCCGGTCAGCGGGTCGAGCAGCGCCAGCCGCGCGTTCTCCGACGCCTGCGTCCGCAACCGCCGGCTGGCCCGGTGCACAGTGCGGAACAGCAGCAGCCACAGCAGCACGAGGCCGCCCACCGTGACGTACAGGATGGTCAGCGTCTGGTGCCCGATCGCCGCCGCGGTCTCGTCGTACGACAGCACGACCTCGGCCACCGCGGTGGGCGAGGTCCGGTTGTACTTGACCGGCACGTAGACGTCGAGGCGCTGGGTGCTGTGCCCGGACGGGTCGACCTCGGTGACGACGGCGGCCGACGACAGCGCGTCGACCCGGCGGATGGCGTCCTGGAACCGAACCGGGTCGGGGATCGCGCCGGAGGCGAGGCTGCCCGGCGAGCTGCCGGTGGTCGCCGCCGACGGGCCGCGCCCGCCCAGGCCGCGGTCGGAGCTGTCGTACACGACGACCCCGTCGCCGGTCCACAGCCGGATGCCCATGAGGGTCGAGCCGCTCCTGGGCACGAAGACCGAGTCGAGCCGGCCGACGAGCGCGGGCGGGAAGCTACCGGTACGGAACGCGTCCTCGGGGACCTCGCGCTCGACCCCGGCCGCCACGTACGCCTGGGCGGTCCTGGCCGCCTGCGTCAGGGCCTGCTGCTGGAGCAGGTGCGCGGTCGTCCAGACCAGCGCGATGCCGAGCCCGGTCATCGCGACGAGGCTCACCAGGGCGAACGTCGTCGTCAGACGCAGTCTGCGCACGCCAAACCCTTCCACCCGACGCGGTCCCCATCTGAGCGTCGTCAGGGCAGGCGGGCGGCTTGAGCCGAGCTGGGGCCGGCTGTGCCCACACGCGCACGCGCTCGGGTGCTCAGGCGGCTCAGGCGCGCCCGTCGCGGACCCGGGACAGCCACGCCTGGGCCTGGCCGTACTCCGCGTCGGACACCCCGCGCCGCAATGCGGACCGGACCTCGTCCGCCCGGGGGTACGAGCCCAGGTACCGCACGTCGGCGCAGATCCGGTGCAGCCCGATCAGGGCCTCCCCGACCCGGGCCTCGTCTACGTGCCCCTCGGCGTCAACCGCGAAGAAGTAGTCCCCGATCCCACCCCCGGTCGGCCGGGACTCGATCCGGGTCAGGTTGATCCCGCGCACGGCGAACTCGGTGAGGATCTCCAGCAGTGCGCCCGGGTGGTCCTGGCCGATCACCAGCACCAGCGAGGTCTTGTCAGACCCGGTCGCCGGCTCGGGCGCGTGCGGCGGCATGACCAGCACGAACCGGGTCTGCGCCCCGGCGACGTCGTGCACGTCGTCGGCGATGATCTCCAGCCCGTACGTCCGCGCGGCGAAGCCGGCGGCGAGCGCCGCGTCCCAGCGCCCGTCGGCGACCAGCCGGGCGGCGTCGGCGTTCGAGGAGGTCTCGACCGCCTCGGCCTGCGGGAGCCGTTCGCGCAGCCAGGCGCGGCACTGCAGGTGCGCCTGCGGGTGGCCGGCGACGGTCGTGACCTCAGCCATCGCAGTGCCCGGCCTGACCAGCAGCGCGAACGCGACCGGCAGCAGCACCTCCCGGTGGATCACCAGCGGGTGGCCGACGGCGAGCTCGTCGATCGTCGTCGGCACCGAGCCGCCGACCGAGTTCTCCAGCGGGACCATCGCGGCGACGGCGGAACCGCCTCGGACGGCGTCGAGCGCGGCCGGGACAGTCGGGTAGGACACCGCGGTCACGGCGGCGGACCCGGGTCCGCCGGGTGAGTCCAGGTACGCGACCAGCGCGGCCTCGGTGAACGTCCCGGTCGGCCCGAGGTAGGCGTACTGCGGGACCGGCCCGCCGGCGACGGTCACGCGGACTCCACGTCCGGACCGGTCGAGAGATCCGTGCCCGGCGGCTTCGCGGTCGTCTTCGCAACCGCCGTGGCGGGGGGCCGCGCAGGCGACTTGGCGGGTGGCTTGGTGCCGCCGCCGCGCCCGCGCAGCGCCCACCCGACGACCTGCTCCTCCTCCGGGGACAGCTGCGCCTCGGACGTTCCGCGCTTGACCCCCTTGGCGTACGTACGGGTCTCGGTGCGCCCGGCGATCGAGCTGAGCACGAGGCCGTCGCCGGAGTCGTCCAGCAGCGCGGCGGAGAACGACAGCCGGCCGCCCATGTCGCCGAACGCGTCGTACCGGACGACCGCGACGTGCCGGATCGCGTCCGCGAGGTCGGCTCGGGTGTCGTCCAGGCCCGCCGAGAGCACGGCGACATCGCGGCGCAGGCCGTCGACCTCGCGCGAGGTGCGGGCCGCGGCCTCGACGAACGAGGACTCGCCGTCGCCGGACTGCAGGACGCTGTACGCCCGGCGCAGGCGGCGCAGCCGGATCTGCGCGACCAGACCCAGGACCAGCGCCAGGACCGCCACCGCCGCCGCCGACACGGCGACCCACGTGGTAGCGGCGGGGGACAGCGACACCCCGAGAGGGTAACCGCTCCCGCACCACCCCCACGAGCGCGTTGATCTTGAGCAACACGCCAGCGACGCGCCCACCGGACCGATGCCTTGGTCACGATCGGCGGAGGTGGGGTGGTACGCGGGGGCGCACTAGGGTGCGGCTCATGACCGCGCCCGACCCGGGTTTCACCGACCTCGGCTTCGCGCGGGTCGACACGCACCGGGCCGAGCGAACCGGCGACCCCGAGGTGGTGTACGGCGCGGGCAAGACGCCCCAGCAGACGGTCGACCTGCTCGGGACGCTGCACGCGGCGCACCCTGAGCGGGCGGTGCTGGCCACCCGGCTCACCGAGGACGCGTCGGCCGCCGTGGCGGCCGCCCTCCCGGACGCGGTGCTCGACCATGCTGCCCGCACCGTGACCCTCGGACCGCTGCCGATCCCGGTGGGCACCGTGTGCGTCGTCGCGGCCGGCACCTCCGACGGACCGGTTGCGGCCGAGGCCGCCGTGACCGCCGCTGTCTTCGGCGCCGGCGTCGTCCGAGTCGATGACGTGGGCGTGGCCGGGCTGCACCGGGTCCTGTCGGTCCGCGACCACCTCGGCGACGCGGACTGCCTCGTCGTCGTCGCGGGGATGGAGGGGGCGCTGCCGTCGGTGGTCGGCGGGCTGGTCGGGGTCCCGCTGGTCGCGGTGCCCACCTCGGTCGGGTACGGCGCCTCGTTCGGCGGCTTGGCGGCGCTGCTCGCGATGCTCAACTCGTGCGCGCCCGGCGTCGTCGTCGTCAACATCGACAACGGGTTCGGCGCGGGGGTCTTCGCGGCCCGGGTGGCCCGCCGGTCCGCGCGGGCGGAGCGTCCGTGACGACCGCGTGGTTCCAGTGCGAGTCGGGGGCCAGCGGGGACATGCTGCTCGGCGCGCTCCTGGACGCGGGCGCCGAGCTGGAGACGCTCCAGGCCGCCGTCGACGCGGTCGGGACCGAGCCGGTTCGGCTCGAGCCGGAGCCGGCCGTACGAGGGGGCCTGGCGGCGACCTGGGTGCACGTGCACACGAAGGCCTCGCCGGTCGTGCGCACCTGGGCGAACCTGCGCGGACTGCTCGAGGACGCCGACCTGGCCGAGCCGGTGCGCAGGCTGGCCCTGGACGTGTTCGCCCGGCTGGCCAGGGCGGAGGCGGCGGCGCACCGGACCTCGCCCGAGCAGGTGCACTTCCACGAGGTCGGAGCGCTGGACGCGGTCGCCGATGTCGTCGGGGTGGCCGCCGCCCTGCACGCGCTCGGCGTCCGGGACGCGGCGGCGTCCCCGGTCGCCCTCGGGCAGGGCATGGTCCGGGCCGCGCACGGCCTGCTGCCCATCCCGGCGCCGGCCGTCGTCGCGCTGCTGTCCGAGGTCGGGGCCCCGGTGCACTCCGGCGACGAGCCCTACGAGCTGTGCACGCCGACCGGGGCAGCGCTGCTCGCCGCGACCGTGACCCGGTGGGGCGGCGTCCCCGCCGGGCGCATCGTCGGATCCGGGACCGGGGCCGGCAGCCGCGAGCTGGACAGCCGGCCCAACGTCCTGCGGGTCCTGCTGGTCGAGCCCGGGCTCGACCCGGCCGCCGACCCCGACGACGGCACCGAGCAGGACGTCCAGCTCCTGCTCGAGTCCAATGTCGACGACCTCGACCCGCGGCTGTGGCCCGTCGTGCTGGCCCGGCTGCTGGAGGCCGGCGCCGTCGACGCGTGGCTCACCCCCGTCCTCATGAAGAAGGGCCGGCCCGCCCACACTCTGTCGGCGCTCGTCCCGCCGGCGGCGGCACGGGCCGTCCGGCGGGTGGTGTTCGTCGAGACGTCCGCGATCGGGCTGCGCGAGCACGCCGTGCGCAGGCACGCTCTGCGCCGCGGCTGGGCGACCGTGTCCGTCGACGGGCACGAGATCCGGGTCAAGACGGCCGAGCTCGACGGCACGATCGTCAACGTGCAACCCGAGTACGACGACGTCGCGGCGGTCGCGACCAGGACCGGCCGGCCGGTCAAGGCCGTACTGGCCGACGCGGTCGCGGCCGCGCGGGCCGCCGGACTGCTCGGGTGACCGGCCTGCAGCTCCTGGCCCTGCTGGCCGGGCTCGGCGTCGTGGTGGTGGCGACGATCAGCGTGCTGCGCAACCTCGTCGTCCCGCGCCGCCTCAGCTCCAAGCTGAGACTGGTGGTCAGCCGCACGACTTCGGCGCCGTTCCGCTTCATCGCGGACCGGAGCTCGAACTACATCGTCCGCGACCGCGTGCTCGCATGGTCGGCCCCGACCGCACTGCTCGCCCTGCTGATCACCTGGCTGCTGCTGTACCTGGTCGGCTACGGCCTGCTCGTCTACGCGATCAGCGAGCTGCCGTTGCGTGTCGCGGTGCGCGAGGCCGGCTCGAGCCTGTTCACGCTCGGCTTCGCGTCGACCGACCGCGGGCAGCTCACCGCTGTCGACTTCGCGGCGGCGATCACCGGACCGCTGGTGATCGGCCTGCAGATCGGCTACCTGCCGGCGCTGTACGCCGCATACAACCGGCGCGAGGCGGAGGTGACGCTGCTGGACGCGCGCGCCGGCGAGCCGAACTGGGGACCGGAGATCCTGGCCCGGCACGCGTCGATCGCCTCGGTCGAGAACCTGCGTGACCTGTACACCGGGTGGGAACGCTGGGCCGCCGACGTGTCCGAGTCGCACTCGAACTATCCGGTGCTCATCTTCCTGCGCTCCCAGGAGCCGACCCGGAACTGGCTGGTCGGCCTGCTCGCGGTGATGGACTCGGCCGCGCTGCACCTGGCGCTGAACCCGAGCACCGCCGGCGGCGAGCCGCGGCTGGCGGTGCGGATGGGCTTCGTCTGCCTGCGCGACCTGGCCGAGACCGTGGGGATCGAGTACGACCCCGACCCAGACCCGGACACCCCGATCACGCTGACGTACGACGACTACCTGACCGGCATCAGCCGGCTCGAGCGTGGGTCCTACCCGATGGAGCGCTCGCCGGCGGAGGCGTGGCCGCACTTTCGCGGCTGGCGGGTGAACTACGAGGCGACGGCCTACCGGATCGCGTCGATGATCGATGCCGTCCCGGCGCCGTGGAGCGGGCCTCGTCGCGGGGTGGCCGCACCGCTGGTACCGCGTACTCCGGTGGACCGGCAGCCTCGGACATAGGCCCTCGAAACAGCACGGATCGGGCAGTGCAGGCCCCGGGCACGGCAAGGCTCGGGCGTCACCGACGGGGGATGCAGTGACGCCCGAGCGGGTCAAAGATTACCGACGCGCGCCCGACTCGCAAGCCGATCCGTACTTCTGGGAACAAGTCTCAGCATGCGGTCCGGAAATGGTGCGCACGGTCAGGACACCGGCGCGCAGGGTGAGCACATCCGACCGGTTCTACCGGTCCAGGACACGGTCAGCGCAGCCTCATCGCAGGGTCAGCTGACGGGTCAGCAGCCCCGCGCGGGCGTGCCGTTCGGCCGAGCTGAGCGCACCGCGCTCGGCCAGCGACTCGTCCAGCCGGGTCCGGAAGGCGGCCGCCGGCTCCTCGACATCGTCGGCCGGCGTCCCCGTCGGCAGGTCCCACACAGGCACGAGCAGACCGTGCGCGCGGAACGTCCCGATGAAGCGGGTGCCCTCGCCGAGCGACAGGCCGCCGGTCGGGTGCAGCCGGGCCAGCGCGTCCAGCAGCGGCTCCTCGTCCTCGGGCAGCACCCAGCGCAGCGTCGAGCGCTCCGGCTGGCTCGCCCAGTACGCGGCCTCGACGGACTTCAGCCGGAGCGTGGGCACGATCCCGGCGTTCGCCCGCTCCATGGACTCGGCCACGTCGGGGTCGGGCGAGCGCCCCTCCATCCCCTCCAGCCAGTGGTCGAAACCGGCGTGGACGGTGACCTCCAGCGGCACTCCGACGTCCAGAAGGTCCTGCAGCCGGACCGGCTCCGCGTCGGGGTCGGCGGCGGCCACGACGGTCCCCGGACCCGCGACCAGCGCGGTCGCGAGCGCCGTCCCGAGGTCACGGCTCACGTCGCCGGAGCCGGAGGTCGACTGCAGGCCGAGGAAGACCCGCCCGTCGAGCCTGACCATCGCGGCGTATGCCATCGGCAGGACGGTCGAGAGGGTCGCCGCCGCGGACCCGGCCGCACGCAGCGCGAGCGGGGCGGTGGCCGACGGGACGATCTCGCGCAGCGCGACCCAGTCGCACTCCCCGGCGAGGCCTTCGAACGAGCGGAGGACGGCGGGCTCGGTCCGGGCGGCCCGGCCGTGGCAGGCCTTGTACCGGCGCCCGGAACCGCACGGGCACGGTTCCCGGCCCCCGACGACCGGCACGCTCTGCGTCTGCTTCGCCGTACCAGCCTCAGTCGCCATGGCGCCGGAGCGTACCCCGGCGGACGACCGCCCAGACCAGCTGGTAGTCCGAGCCGGCGCCCTCGACCCCCCACGTCTCCGACAGGGCGTCGACGATGCCGAGCCCCCGTCCGGACAGCGCCGCGAACGGCGGGCGGTCGGCCCTCGGGGCGGTCGGGGAGCCGCCGTCGGCCACGGCCACCTCGACCTCCTCGGGCAGCACCCGCCACATGACCCGCACCGTGCCGCCCTCGAGCGCGCGAGCGTGCCGCAAGGCGTTGCCCACCAGCTCGGAGACGACGACCAGCGCATCGG
The DNA here is from genome assembly GCA_963711005.1 of uncultured Actinomycetota bacterium. GTDB lineage: Bacteria > Actinomycetota > Actinomycetes > Prado026 > Prado026 > CAVQCJ01. The sequence goes on from CAVQCJ010000002.1 coordinate 1,306,757, forward strand.
CCCGGTCCGGCTCCTGCACCCCGGCGGCAGCCGCGTCGGCGGCCAGCAGCTGCCTGGCCTCGCGCACACTGGCGGGCTCGAACGGCAGATCCACGCTGCGGGTGGCCGCCGGCCCCTTGGTCCGCCAGGGGTGGGTGGCGTTCACACTCCAGTTGATGCCCTCGGGACCGCGGCCGCAACCTCCGCCGTCCGGGTGACCGCCGAGGTCGCCGTCAGCCCGTGACGGTCAGCCGGTGGCGCTGCGGGCGGTCCGGACCTGGGCGATCACCTCGGCCGGGCGGTTGGTGATGATCGCGTCGACACCCAGCCGCAGACACAGCTCGACGTCGGCCACGTCGTCCACCGTCCAGACGTGCACGGCACCGCCCTTGCGGTGCACCCGGTCCACGTACTTCGGGTGCACCCGGACCACCTCGATGCTCGGGCCGGCGATCCCGACGTGCGCCGGCAGCGAGCCGTCCCACAGCCGCAACGGGACCCGCTCGAGCAGCTGGACGGTGGGGATGCTCGGGGCCAGCGCACGCATCCGGCGCAAGGACAGCCAGGAGAAGCTCATGACCCGGACCGGCACGGCGTCGCCGAGCCGGGGATGTCCCCAGCCGTAGCGGTCCAGCGTCTGCACCAGCCGGCGCTCGACCAGCCCCGCGTACCTGGTCGGGTGCTTGGTCTCGATGGCCAGCTCCACCCGGCGGCCGCAGTCGTGGACGTACGCCAGCAGCGCGTCGAGCGTGAGCACCCGGCCGTCCTCGGCCACGTCGGGCTGCTCGTGGCCGGTCGAGGCCCTGACGTCCCGGTCCCGCCGGCTCTCGCCGGGCCGGTCCCGGACCGAGAAGTCGAGCTCGGCCAGGTCGGCGTACTCCAGCGCCGAGACCGGCCCCTGGCCGTCGGAGGTGCGGTCCACCCGCCGGTCGTGCACGCACACGGGCACACCGTCCGCGGTCAGCCGGATGTCGCACTCCAGCGCGTCCGCACCGACCTCCACGGCCCGCCGGTACGCTGCGAGCGTGTGCTCGGCGAGGTCCTGGGACGCGCCTCGATGAGCCACGACCATCGCCACGGGAACACAGCCTGACAGGCCGGGGGCCGGTGTTCGAGGAACGGGAGATGTCATGTCGCTGCTCGTCTCGACGATGAACGACGTGCCCGGGTGGCGCGTGGACCGTGTGCTCGGCGAGTGCACCGGTCTCACCGTGCGCTCCCGCAACGTCGGGGCCCAGCTGGGGGCCGGGTTCAAGTCGCTCGTCGGCGGCGAGCTCAAGGGGCTGACCAAGCAGCTGCAGCAGAGTCGCGACGAGGCCATGCAGCGACTCGTCGAGGTCGCGATGCAGCGCGGAGCGAACGCCGTGCTCGCCATGCGCTTCGACTCGAACGAGGTGGGGAACGGCTACCAGGAGCTGGTCGCGTACGGCACCGCCGTGGTGCTGGTGCCGGCCGACCAGCCGCTCGGGGCGGCTCAACCGGCCCAACCGGCGTACGAGCAACCGGCGGCGCCCGCGGCTTCCCAACCCCCACCGCCGCCCCCACCGATGCCGGCGGCAGCAGCGCCGCCCGGTCAGCAGTCGTACCAGGCCCCGACGATCTGAGGGCCGGCCGCGTGCCGCTGCGTCCGCTCGCCCTCCCCGGCGCGCACCTCGTCGAGCCGGACCGCCACCGCGACGACCGCGGCGAGGTGCTCGAGTGGTTCCGCGCCGAGGAGCTCGCGGCAGCGCTCGGGCGGTCGGTCCCGGTGCTGCAGGCGAACCTCTCGGTCTCCCGGCGCGGCGTGGTCCGCGGCATCCACGTCGCGGACGTGCCCCCGGGGCAGGGCAAGCTCGTCACCTGCCCGGCCGGGGCCGTCCTGGACGTGCTGGTCGACCTGCGCACCGGTTCGCCGGCCTTCGGCGAGCACGTCAGCGTGGCGCTGGACGCGGCCGACCGCCGCGCGGTCTGGGTGCCGGAAGGGGTCGGGCACGCGTTCTGCGCGCTCACCGACGACGCGACCGTCGCGTACCTGTGCACCACCGCCTACGCGCCCGGCCGCGAGCGCGTCGTGCACGCCCTCTCGGTCGGGATCGACTGGCCGGAGCCCTCGGCGTCGTTGGTGCTGTCCGAGCGCGACGCGGCCGCGCCCACGCTGGCCGAGGCCGCCGAGGCCGGCTGGCTCCCCACGTACGAGGCCTGCCGGTCGCTCTAACCCGGTCCGGTGCGCGGCGCGAGCGAGTCGGCCAGGGCCACGTCCCAGGACGGCATCGGGGTCAGCCCGAACGACGCCGACCGGGTGTCGGCCAGGACCGAGCAGGCCGGGCGCGGCGCCGGCCGGGTCCGGGCGAGAGCGGCCGAGGTCGTCGCCGAGACCAGCGAGGGGTCGGCGCCGGACAGCCGGTAGACCACGCGGGCCAGGCCGTACCAGGACGTCCGGCCGGCCGATGCGAGGTGCACGATGCCGCGCGGCTGCCGACCCGCTGCGTCGTCGGCCACCCCCAGCGTGACGAGCCGCTCGGCGAGCGGCCGGACCCAGGTGGGCTGGCCCACCTGGTCGTCCACCACCTCGACCCGCTCACCGGCTGCGGCCCTGGCGACCATCGTCGCGACGAACGAGCGCCCGCGGTCGCCGTCGTGCAGCCAGGCCGAACGCACCACGCAGCCGCCGGCCGCGAGCACCAGGAGCTCGCCCGCCCGCTTCGTCGCTCCGTAGACCGACAGTGGCGCGGGGTCGGCGTCCTCGGCGTACGGCTGCGCGGCCGCGCCGTCGAAGACGTAGTCCGTGGACAGGTGCAGCAGCCGGGCACCGCAGGACGCGGCGACAACGGCCAGCCGCCCGGCGCCGTCGGTGTTCACCTCAGCCGCCGCGGCCGCTCCGGCGGCCCCGTCCTGCGCGCCGTCGACGTCGGTCCAGGCTGCGCACGAGACGACCACGTCGTGACCTGGCACCACCGCACGGACCGCGGCTTCGTCCAGCAGGTCCATCTCGGCCCGGTCGACCGCGGTGACGGGGTCCTCCGGCCGGAGCCGGGCCAGCGCCGCGACCACCTGCGACCCCAGCAGCCCGCGCGCACCGGTGACCAGCCAGCGCGTGGTCACGAAGCCGGTGCCGCGCGTGTCAACGGCTCCCCCGTTTCAACGGCTCCCACCATGGCCGGTTCTCGCGGTACCAGGCCACGACCGACGCGAGCCCGTCGTCGAAACCGACCCGCGGGCGGTAGCCGAGCTCGGACTCGCTGCGGGTGATGTCCAGGCAGTACCGGCGGTCGTGCGCGCGCCGGTCCGGCGACGGCACGACCAGGTCGGGGCTCGCGCCGACGGCCTCGACGAGCCGGTCGGTGAGCTCCCGGTTCGACAGCTCGGTCCCGCCGCCGACGTGGTAGACCCGCCCGGCCCGGCCGGCGGTGAGGGCGAGATGGATCCCGCGGCAGTGGTCGTCGACGTGCAGCCAGTCCCGACGGTGCAGGCCGTCTCCGTACAGCGGCACCGAGACCCGGTCGAGCAGGTTCGTCACGAACAGCGGCACCAGCTTCTCGGGGTACTGGTACGGGCCGTAGGTGTTGGCGCCGCGGGTGACGATCACCGGCAGGTCGAACGTCTTCGCGTACGCCATCGCGACCAGGTCCGCCGCCGCCTTCGACGCGGAGTACGGCGAGCTGGGCGCCAGCGGCGTGTCCTCCGGCCACGAGCCCTGCTCGATGGATCCGTACACCTCGTCGGTCGACACCTGCAGGAACATCCGGGTGCCGGCGGACCGCGCCGCCTCGAGCAGGACGGTCGTGCCGAGCACGTTGGTCCGCACGAACGCCGCGGGACCCGCGATCGACCGGTCGACGTGCGACTCCGCCGCGAAGTTGACCACCCACTCGTGACCGGGCACGAGCTCGGCGACCAGCGCCTCGTCGGCGATGTCGCCGTGCACGAAGCGCAGTCGCTCGTCGGAGGCGACCGGGTCGAGGTTGGCCCGGTTCCCGGCGTACGTCAGCGCGTCCAGGACGGTCACGGCCAGGTCGGGCTGCGGCCCGTACGCACCCGTCAGCAGCGAGCGCACGTAGTGCGAGCCGATGAAGCCCGCCCCGCCGGTGACGAGCATCCTCATCGCGAGGCCTCGCCGGCGGCTCCGGCGGCTGTGTCGGCGGCTGTGTCGGCGGCCGCGTCGGCGGCGGCCTCGGTGGCCACGCTGCTGTGGTCGCCGAGCACCAGCCGGAACGCCTCCCGGCCCGCGGCCAACGCGACGTCGACCTCGCGCCCGAGCAGGCACCCGCTCAGGCGACCGCCCGACAACCGGCAGCCGGCCATGACGATCGAGTCCGCCACGGACGTGTCCGTCAGCGTGCAGTCCGCGCCGATGGACGCGTACGGGCCGACCTGCGACCCGCGCACCACCGTGCCGGCACCCAGCACCAGCGGCCCGACGAGCCGCGACCCGGTGACGACGGCGTCCTCGTCGACCACCACGGCGCCGGTCACCGTGGTCGCGTCGTCGACGCTGCCGCGGACATCCGCCTGCTGCCCGTCGAGCATCGCCCGGTTCGCGTCGAGAAGGTCCGCGGCCCGCCCGGTGTCCTTCCAGTAGCCGGTCACCACGTGCGAGCGCACCGCGCGCCCGGTGTCCAGCAGCCGCTGGATCGCGTCGGTGATCTCGAGCTCGTCGCGCCGGCTCGGCCGGATCGCCGCGACCGCGTCGTGGATCGCCGGGCCGAACAGGTACACGCCGGCCAGCGCGAGGTCGCTGCGCGGCTCGGCCGGTTTCTCCTCGAGCCCGACGACCCGCCCGGTCTCGTCCAGCTCGGCGACACCGAACTGCCGCGGGTCCGGCACCCGGGTGAGCAGGATCGTCGCGTCCACCTCGCCGGCCGCGTACCAGGCCTCGAACTCCCGCACCAGCGCCGTGATGCCGCCGACCAGCACGTTGTCGCCGAGGTACATGACGAACGGCTCGTCGCCGAGGAACTCGCGCGCGACGAGGACCGCGTGGGCCAGACCGAGCGGTGCCTCCTGCCGCAGGTAGGTGACCTCGAGGCCGAACGTCGAGCCGTCGCCGACCGCGGCCCGGATCTCGGCCTCGGTGTCGCCGACCACCAGTCCCACGTCGGTGATCCCCGCCGCGGCGACGGCGTCGAGGGCGTGGAACAGCACCGGTCGGTTGGCCACCGGGACGAGCTGCTTGGCGGACGTGTGCGTGAGCGGGCGCAGCCGGGTGCCGGCACCACCGCTGAGCACGAGCGCCTTCACGACGCCGATCGTGTCAGACCGTGGCCAGGCCATGGACCAGCCACGACGTGACACGGCACGACACGGCCTGACCCGAGGACGGACGCCGGCAGCTACTTGAGCAGGCGGGACAGCCGGCGGTCGGCCAGCGGCTTGCCACCCGTCTGGCAGGTCGGGCAGTACTGCAGCGAGGAGTCGGCGAATGAGACCTCGCGCACGGTGTCGCCGCACACGGGGCAGGGCAGGCCGGTCCTGGCGTGCACCTGCAGCCCGGCCTTCTTCTCGGCCTTGAGGTCGCCCGCCGCCAACCCGCGCGAACGCTCCACCGCGTCGGCGAGCTCGGACCGGATCGCGTCGTACAGGACCCGCACGCCGGCCTCGTCCAGCGACGTCGCCGGCTTGAACGGCGACATCCGGGCAGTGTGCAGGATCTCGTCCGAGTACGCGTTGCCGATGCCGGCGATCACCGACTGGTCCCGCAGCACACCCTTGAGCTGTTCGCGGCCGTGCTCGGCGAGGATCGCGGCCAGCAGCTGCGGCGTGAACGCCTCGTCCAGCGGGTCCGGCCCGAGCCGCGCCACCCCCGGGACCTCGGCGGGGTCGCGGACCACGTACACCGAGAGCTTCTTCCGGGTGCCCGCCTCGGTGAGGTCGAACCCGGCGCCGTCGTCCAGGTGGACGCGCAGCGCCAGCGGGCTCTTCCCGGACGGTTTCGGCGGGACCGTCGGCAGCTGTGCGCGCCACTGCAGCCAGCCCGCCCTGGCCAGGTGCACGACCAGGTGCAGGCCATCCACGTCCAGGTCCAGGAACTTGCCGTGCCGCGCCGCTCCGGTGACGGTCAGTCCGCCCAGGGAGGTGACCGGCGGGTCGTACGTCTTGAGGGCGCTGATCGCCGCGACGTCGACCCTGGTGACCACCCGTCCCACCGCCCGCTCGCGGAGCACGTCAACGAGCGCCTCCACCTCCGGGAGCTCGGGCATGCACCAAGTCTGCCGCAACACCCGCGACGCGGGGCCCGTGATCGCGGGTGCGCCGGCCCCGACGGGGGCACTATGGCGGTCGTGGAGCCACAGGTGGAGATCACGCTCGGTCCGCAAGCCCCGGACTCGTCCGACTCGGTCCGGATCCGGGTGGTCGGACGCAAGCACCCGCAGGCCGCCGACTCCTCGGACGGCAACTGGCTGGTCAGCCCGATCACGGTCCGGGTCGGCGGCTTCGTGGGGGAGATCGCGGCCGGGCTGCGGGCCGAGGAGCTGGTCCGGTTCCGGGAGGGCCTCGAGCACGTGGCCCAGTTGGGGACCGGGACCGCGGTGCTGCACTCCATCGAGGAGTGGCTGTCGCTGGCGGTGGTGCTCGAACCCAGCGGGGTGCTCAGCGTGAGCGGCGCCGCCGACGACCAGCCGGGCATCGGCAACACCCTGCGCTTCACCCTCCCGCCCATCGACGCCGCCCGGCTGCCAGCGCTGATCGACGCGCTGCACGCCTGCGAGCAGGCGTACCCCCCGCTGTCCGACCCCTGACCGGGCTCGCCCGACCTCGTACGAACGGCCTTCATGGCCGCAAATGCTGGACCGGCGCTGCGGGCAGGGTCCACGATCGAGGCATGGGAGAGGTGGTCCGGCTGCAGGCGGTCTCGACCGTCGCGGCGCCGGCGCACGGCGAGGTGTTCCTCGACGCCCGCGGCGAGGACAGGGCCATGCGGGTCAACTGGCACGAGGCCGAGGGCGTCGTGGCGCTCAGTCTGTGGAACGGCTCGATCTGCACGGCGACGTTCCGGATCCCGGCCACCGACCTGCCGGCCCTCCTGCGCGCGCTCACCGACGGCCCCCTCGGCCGGGCCTGACCGTCCCGCGCACTCCTGACCCGTCCCCTCCGTACTCGGGTGGTGAGGGGCGTCAAGGGCCCGATGGGACGGCCCGATGCACTAGGGGACCGCACGAGCCGCCCCCGGGAGCCAGGACGAGATGGACGCCGCCCGCCGGCTGTCGGTGACAGCCGGAGTGACCGCTGTGGCCGTGGCCGTCTACAACCCGGTGGCCACGGTCCTGCTGCAGCACGCCGACCCGTCGACACACCCGCTGCCCCCGGCCTGGTTCGCCGCCCTCACCCTCGTGACCGTGCTCGGCGGCCTCTGGTACCTCGTTCGCGACGGGGTCCAGCCGCGCATCCCCGTGCTGGCCGCGCACCCGGTCGCCGTCGACCTCGTCACGCTGCTCGGCTTCCAGCTGCTGATCACCGTCCAGGTCGCCACCACCGGCGGCATCCGGCACAGCATGTGGCTGTACTTCGTCTTCGTCATCGTCTTCGCCTCGGCCTACCTGCCGCTCGGGTTCACGCCGGCGTTCGGGCTGCTCTCGTCCGGCTGCGTGCTGCTCGCATCCTGGCTCGCCGGCTCCGTCGGCAGCGCCACCGCCGGGGACCTGATCGTCGCAGGGCTGGGTCTGCCCCTGCTGTCCGTGTTCGCGACCGTGGTCGCAAGCGCCGTCCGTTCGCTGCGCCGCGACAGCGAACGGGCCCGGGCCGAGCTGGGCCAGCAGGTCGACGAGCTGTCGACCGCCCTGGCGGACGTCGCGGAGGGCCACCTGCGGGCCGGGACCCTGGTGCCGAACGGGTCCGTCGACGGCCCGGTCGGACAGGTCTGGGCATCGCTGGCCATCGCGGTCATGTCGCTGCGCGACGTCGTCACCCGGGTCCAGGCCGGCGGCCAGCAGCTGGCTGCAGCGGCCGCCGAGCTGTCCGCGACGACCGCGCAGAGCGCCGACGGCTCGAGCGAGCAGGCGGCGGCGGTGGCCGAGACCACGGCCAGCCTTCGCCAGCTCTCCGACGCGGCGGCCGGGATCGCCCGTACTGCCGACGACGTGGCGGAGTCCGCCGACGACGTCAGTCGGGTCAGCGCGGAGGGTCGGGCCGTGGTCAACCTGGCGGTCGACGCGATCGACGAGCTGGCCGGGCGCGTCCGGGAGATCGCCGGCGAGGCGGTCGGGCTCGAGGAGCGCACCGCCGAGATCGACCGGATCCTCGCCGTCATCGACGACCTCGCGGACCAGACCAACCTGCTCGCGCTCAACGCCGCGATCGAGGCCGCCCGCGCGGGCGAGCATGGCCGCGGGTTCGCCGTGGTCGCAGCGGAGGTGCGCAAGCTGGCCGAGCGCGCCCAGAGGTCCACGGGTCAGATCCAGTCGATCGTCGTGGGCATCAGGTCCGGGACGCGCCGGACGGTCATGGCCTCCGAGGAGGGCGCCAGGGCGGCCGCCCGCGGGACCGAGCTCGCAACCGCGGTCGAGCAGCGACTGGACCTCATCACCGCCGCCGCGAGCCGCTCGGCGCGTGCCGCCGGCCTCATCCAGGAGGCGACTCGGTTGCAGGACGACGCCTCCGAGGCGGTGCTGGCGACCATGGGTCAGGTGTCGGCCGCGTCGCAGCAGCAGGCGCTCGGCGCTCGCTCGTCGGCCGAGGCGGTGGCCGAGCTCGACCAGCTGGCCCAGCGGCTGCGCGCGTCCGTGACTGCCTTCGACCTGAGCTGAGCGGTCGCACCGGCGCTCCGGGCGGCCGGCCATGGCCCGTACCGTGAGCCCATGACCTCCGCCGACGGCATGGACGACATGAGCACCATGCACGTCGACGCGTTCATCGCCGACGGGGCGTCGACAGCCGAGGGCAAGATCTACGCGCTCGGGATGGGCTGGAACGTCATCTACGCCAACACCTTCCCGGCCACCCACAGCCATCTTGCGATCGCGATGACCATCCACGTGCCGTACACGCAGACCAACCAGCCGCACCAGGTCCTCGTGCACCTGGAGACCGAGGACGCCGTCAAGGTCAGGCTCGGCGAGTCCCGCTCCGGCGCTGACGCCGAGCCCGAGGACATCACCGTGATCGGCGGCGAGTTCAGCGTCGGCCGCCCGCCGGCACTCCCGGCCGGCGACGAGCAGATCGTGCCGCTGGCGCTGTCGGTCGACGCGCTGCGCTTCGACCACCCCGGGATGTACTCGTGGGTGATCTCGATCGACGGTCAGCAGATGCGCCGGCTGCCCATGCGGGTGGCCCTGCTCAACCAGATCGGCCCACGCTGACTCAGGGCGCGTACGGCGCCCCGTGCAGCGCGGACATCGCCGCGGCGTCCGGGTACGCGTCGTCGACCGAGTAGATCCCGGCCAGCCCGAGCAGCTCGAGGACCGCGCGCGCTCGGGCGCGATCGTCGGCGTCCACCCGCGGCATCCAGGAGGCGGCGCGGTCACCCCCGGTCCGCACCGCGGAGTCGGCGCGGCTCAGGTGCGAGGGACGGTCCAGGGCCGCGTCCAGCTCCGGGTCCGGCTGCTGCCCCACGTGCCGGAGCACTCGCTCGGCCTGGACGCGCGGCTGCGACACCAGCCCCTCGTACGTCACGGCCAGGAGCTCGGCCGGCGTCGTCATCCGCAGCGGGACCAGGGTCTCCAGCCCGGCCTGGGCCACCGCCCGCGCGAACGGGTCGGTGAGCATCCGCAGCGGACGGTACTGGTCGGGCGTGAGGTGGTCGGCGACGAGCCGCGGCTGGGCCAGCGCGTCGTCCAGGTGGTCCGACCAGCCCAGCTCGCGCCGGCTGACCGCCACCCCGAGCGGGTGCCGGATCAGGAGCACCACCGGCATCCCCGGGAAGCGCTCGACCAGCCAGGGCGCCAGCAAGTTCGCCCGGATCTCCTTCACCAGCCGCCGCCTGGCCACCACGACGTGGTTGAGGTGGTCCGCCCACGGGTTGCGCAGCCGACCGGTCAGGATGCGGGTCATCGGCTCCAGGTACCGCGGGTCGGTGTCGTCGCGGCGCAGGTACTGCCCGTTCGCGAACACCCGGGCGGCCGGCACCCGGTCGGCGCGGAGCGGCTCGAACACCACCCGGTGGTCGTGGTGGCGGTCGATGACCTCGCCCACCCACGTCGTCCCCGACCGCGCGCTGCCCAGCAGCAGCACCGTGGCGCGGTGGTCCGGCGCCCGGTCGACGTACGCGAGGGACTTGAACCGCCAGCGCACCTCGACGCCGAGCTGCCGGGCGCGACCGGCGAGAGGGCTGCCCACGGCGGCTCCGGACCTCCCCTGCGGTGCGACGACGGACGGATGCTGGTTCGAGGTGCGAGGTGCGAGGTGCGAGGTGCGGCGAGACAGTACCTGGCGGGTCCGTTGCCGGGCAGCCGCACCAGGGTGATGATTACCGGATTACCCAGAGGAGCCACCATGCCGACCCCGGACCCGAACCCGCTGCCGATGACGTCCCCGACCCTGGCTCCGGCCCTGCGGATCGGTGATGCCGAGCGGGAGCAGGCAGTGTCCGCCCTGTCCGAGCACTTCGCCCTCGGCAGACTGGACCACGCGGAGCTGGACGCACGGCTCGAAGCCGCCTACCGAGCCGAGACGGTGGACCAATTGGTGGCGTTGTTCGCGGACCTGCCCGACCCGGCGCCGTTCCGGCCCAGCCGACGCGAGCGGCGCTCGGCCGCCCGGGCCGCGCGAGGAGCCGGCGGATGGCCGGACTTCCCGGTGCTGCCGGCGGTCGTGCTGGTCGTTGCCGTCGGGGTGCTGATCGCGTCGGAGGGCCGGGCGTTCTTCGTGCTCCCGCTCATGTGGTTCTGGCTCGCCGCCGGCCGGCACCGCTGGTACCGCCGCTGAGCCGACGGGTTCGGGGACGCCCGGTCAGGAGCCGCGCAGTGCGGGGAAGTCGTCGTCGCGGAACTCCCCGGCCGGCCGGGCCCGCGGGTCGCCGTGCAGGGCCACCTCTTCGGACCGCAGCTCCACCCGGCGGATCTTGCCGCTGATCGTCTTCGGCAGCTCGCCGAACTGCAGCCGCCGGATCCGCTTGTACGGGGCGAGGTTCTCCCGGCAGTGCCGGAGGATCGACTCCGCCGTCGCGGCGTCCGGCTCGTAGCCGGCGGCCAGCGTCACGTACGCCTTCGGCACCGCCAGCCGCACCGGGTCCGGCGACGGCACCACCGCGGCCTCGACCACGGCCGGGTGCTCGATCAGCACCGACTCCAGCTCGAACGGCGAGATCCGGTAGTCCGACGCCTTGAAGACGTCGTCCGTGCGACCGACGTACGTGATGGTCCCGCCAGCGTCGCGGCGGGCGACGTCGCCGGTGTGGTAGTACCCGTCCCGCATGACGTCGGCGGTGCGCTCGTCGCTGTCCCGGTACCCCGTCATCAGCCCGAGCGGGCGGGCCGACAGGTCCAGGCAGATCTCGCCCTCCTCGCCCGGCTCGCCGGTCGAGGGGTCGACCAGGACCACGTGGTAGCCCGGAAGCGGACGGCCCATCGCGCCGGCCACCACCTTCTGCCCTGGGGTGTTGCCGACCTGCGCGGTCGTCTCCGTCTGGCCGTACCCGTCGCGGATCGTCAGCCCCCATGCGGCCTGCACCCGGTCGATCACCTCGGGGTTGAGCGGCTCGCCGGCGCCCACCAGCTCGCGAACCGGCACCTTCCACGCGCCGAGGTCGGCCTGGATGAGCATCCGCCACACCGTGGGCGGCGCGCAGAACGTCGTCACCTCGCACCTCACCAGCTGCTCGAGCAGCGGGGCCGGCTGGAAGCGCGCGTAGTTGGCCACGAGCACGGTTGCCTGCGCGTTCCAGGGCGCGAAGACGTTGCTCCACGCGTGCTTCGCCCAGCCCGGCGAGGAGATGTTGAGATGCACGTCGCCGGGCTGCAGCCCGATCCAGTACATCGTCGAGAGGTGGCCGACGGGGTACGACACGTTGGTGTGCTCGACCAGCTTGGGCAGCGACGTCGTGCCGGACGTGAAGTACAGCAGCATCGGGTCGCCGGCGGGGGTCGGGCCGTCCGGCTCGAAGCCCGGCGCCGCCACCGTGAACTCGCTGAAGTCGTGCCAGCCGGCCGTGGCGCCGACGCTGACCCGGGTCAGCGGGTCGGCGAGGGTGCCGAACTTCCCGGTGTGCTCGGCCGCCGTCACGACGTGCGCGACGAGTCCGCGGTCGATGCGGTCGGCGAGGTCGGCCGGACCGAGCAGTGTGGAGGCCGGGATCGTGACCGCGCCCAGCTTGATCGCGGCGAGCATCGTCTCCCACAGCTCGACCTGGTTGCCCAGCATGAGCAGGATCCGGTCGCCGCGGCGAACCCCCAGACCCCGCAGCCAGGTGGCGAGCCGGTCGGAGCGCTCGGACAGCCGGGCGTAGCTGTACGAGGCGTCGCCCCCGTCGTCCTCGACGATGCGCAACGCGGTCCGGTCCGGGTGCTCCGCGGCGACCGCGTCGAACCAGTCCAGCGCCCAGTTGAACTCCGTGAGGTCGGGCCACCGGAACCCGGCGACCGCATTCGCGTAGTCGTCCCGGTGCTCGAGCAGGAAGTCGCGCGCCGCCCGGAACCGCTCGGTCGCTGTCGCCATCGCGCCGTCCTCCTGTCGCGCCGCCCTCCCCCCGAGCCTGCCACCGCCGGGCCGGGTCGGCGAAGATGGACCGGTGACCGTTCCCGACGCCCCAGCCGGCCCCGTCCTCGAGCACGCGTTCATCGTCGTGGCCGACCACGACGCGGCCGCCTTCGAAGCGGCCTTCGCCGAGGCCAAGACGGTGATCGCGACCTCGCCCGGGTTCCGCTGGGTCGAGCTCCACCGCGGGGTCGAGCGCCGCGACGTCCGGCTGCTCCTGGTCGCGTGGGAAACCTTGGACGACCACCTCGTCGGCTTCCGCGGCTCGGACCGCTTCAGCCGGTGGCGCGAGCTGATCGGCCCCTACTTCGCCGCCGACCCCGAGGTCGAGCACTTCGTGCCCCTGGTCGAACAGTTCACCGGCCGGTGAGCAACCTGGAGACCCGGCCCGTCGAGACCCGCGCGGCGGCGCTGGCGCCGGCGAGCAGACCCGTCTTCGAGGAGCTGGCGCCGCGGGAGGTCCCGCTCGGCGGGCCGCGCGCGATGCTCGTCCGGCGGACGCTGCCGCACCGCGAGCGCCGGACGGTCGGCGCCTGGTGCTTCCTGGACCACTACGGCTCGTCCACCCGCCCGGCCGAGTCCCTCATGCACGTGCCCGAGCACCCGCACACCGGGCTGCAGACCGTCACGTGGCTGTTCGACGGCGAGGTCCGACACCGGGACAGCCTCGGCTCGGACCAGCTGGTGCGTCCCGGCGAGCTCAACCTGATGACCGCCGGCCATGGCATCGCGCACGCCGAAGACTCAGCGGGCGAGCCGCCGCCGGCCGGTGTGCCGCTCGCTCCCCTGCACGGCCTGCAGCTGTGGGTCGCGCTGCCCGAGGCGTCCCGCGACACCGAGCCGGCGTTCGCCCACCACGGCGACCTGCCGGTGCTCGACCTCGACGGCGTCCAGGTCGCCGTGCTCATCGGTCAGCTCGCCGGCGACCCGACCGGCCTCGGGTCGGACGCGCGGGCGTACACGCCGCTGCTCGGCGCCGAGGTCGTGCTGCCGGCACGGGCGACGACCAGGCTGCCGCTGGAGCCGTCGTTCGAGCACGCGCTCCTCGCGGTCGACGGGGACGTTCAGGTCGACGGGCGGCAGCTCGAGCCGGCAACGCTCGCGTACCTCGGGACCGCCCGCGCCGGTCTGGCGCTGGCGAGCGACCGCGGTGGCCGCGCGTTCCTGCTCGGCGGCACCCCGCTCGGCGAGCCGCTGCTGATGTGGTGGAACTTCGTCGGCCGTACGCACGAGGACATGGTCGCCGCGCGCGGCGACTGGGAGGCGGGCCGTCGGTTCGCACCGGTGCCCGGTTACGGCGAGCGCCTGGCCGCCCCGGCGCTGCCCAACGCCCGCCTGCTCCCGCGCTGACAGCGTCACGCCGTCACCACGCCTTGACCGGGTGGGCGACCGAGTCTTCCTAGCTGGTAGCACCGTTGATGGTGAAGTTCGAGATCGCGCCGGCCTCGATGCCCCACTTCTGCAGGATCTTGACGTAGGTACCGTCGCTGTTCAGCTTGTCCAGAGCGCCCTTGATGGCGTTGGCGAAGCCGGCGTAGTCAGCGCCTTTGGGCACCGGGATGCCGTACGGCGCGGTGCCGTAGGCAGTGCCGATGACCTCGAACGCGCCGTTGGACTGCTTGGCCGCGTACGAGTTCACCGGGGAGTCGGCCAGGACGACGTCGGCGCGGCCGCTGTTGAGGGCCAGGTTGGCGCCGTTCTGGTCCGGGTACGCCTGGATGTCGATGCCGGCCTTGCCGCCGGCGGTGCACTTCTTGGACTGGGCGGTCGCCTGATCGAGCTGCACCGTGCCCTTCTCCACTGCGACATGCTTGCCGCACAGCGCGTCGAGCGAGGTCAGGTCAGCGTTCTTCCCCTTCTGAACGAGGAAGTTCACACCCGCGCTGTAGTACGTGACCATGTCGACCTTCTGCTGCCTGGCCAGGTTGTCCGTGAAGGCGGACATGCTGAGGTCGTAGCGGGTGCCCAGTGCCGGGATGATGGTGTCGAACGACGCGTTCACGAAGTTGAACTTGACGCCCAGCGTGTCGCCGATCGCATGCCCCAGGTCGATGTCCATGCCCTGGATGGTCGTGTTGTCGGACGCGAAGAACTCGATCGGGGCGTACGAGGCGTCGGTCGCCACGGTGACCGTGCCCGCGGACTTGATCTTCGCAGGCAGCATCGCAGCGAGCGTGGGGTCGACCGAGGACGAGGCACCCGCGCCTGCGGGAGACCCGGAGGAAGCTCCGGATCCACCGGACGACGAGCTGCCGCAGGCGGTGAGAGCAAGGGCCGCAGTGGCGCCGAGGACGACCGAGAAGATGAGGGCGCGACGCGCAGGGCGGTTGTTCATGTCGACTTCCTTCGGCTGAGGCGGGACGGGGACGACTGGGGGTCGCGCTGCAGACCCACGACGTTGATGAGGAGTCGCGCGATGGTGTGAGCTGTGATCCGGTGGATGTCCCGGGCCGGCTGGAACTCGGTGAAGATGACGGCGGCGACAGCAGACTTGCGGGACAGGCCGCGCACCAGCGTCGCGATCTCCGGGTAGGTGAGGCCCCCGGGCTCCGGCCAGCCGACCCCCGGCGCGATGCTGGGGTCGAGGCCGTCACAGTCGATGGTGACCACCCACCGCCTCTCCACATCGAGCTCGTCCAGGACGGCTGAGGCGCCCAGCTCTCGGAGCTGCCACGAGCTGACCAGGCGGTTCCCTGCCGCCAGGGCGTCGGCGACGTCGCTGGGACGTCCGCTCCCGACTGAACGAAGACCCAGCTGGACCACCTGTTCGACGCAGCCCAGCTCCACGATGCGCCGGATCGGGCTCGAGTACCCGCGGGTGACGCCGCCCAGCTCCTGCCGGAAGTCGACATGCGCGTCGACGTGCAGGACGTTGACCGTCTCCACACCGTCGAACGCCCCCACGACCATCGGCGGGATCGCGTCGAGACCGCCGACCACGAGGGGGACTCGCCCGGTCGCGACCAGCGGCCTGAGCAGGCCGATCGTCTGCTCCCAGATCGCGTCCGGGTCACGCACGTCACCGTCGACGTCGCCGCAGTCCGAGACGGTCGGTCGGCCCTCCGGGAACAGTGGGCCGTCCAGGTCGAAGTCGTAGTGGTGGCTCAGCTCGCCGTACCCCATGACCGTCGCCTGGTCCCGAACTGCTTGGGCCGCCCCCGCCGCAACGGTCAGGTCGTCGGCGCAGTACGGCGGACCGAACGGGATGCCGAGGAAGGCATAGGGGGTGCGGACGTCCGCGGGGTCCGCCACGAAGGGTGCGCCGAGGAACGGGTGGTTCGGAGGGTTCGAGGGCAACGCCTTGTCCCGGTGGCTGAGGAGTTAGAGTAGTGCTCTAGAGCAGCACTCTAGGGGCCCGGGTCACGCGGCACAAGGGGATTAGAGCAAGTCTCTAAGACCGTGATAGCTGGCTCTCCGAGGCCGTCACAGCTCGATGCGGCACTGCTCCAGGGTGAGCCTCGTGGCCTGGCCGCGGTCGCGCGTGCCCTGCAGGATCTGGATGGCCAGCCCGTCCATCAGGGCGATGAGCCGCCGCGAGAAGGAGCCGGATCCGCCGGCGAACTCACCCGCGGCACGCCCCCGGAGCACGATCGCACGCAGGTCCTTGTCCCAGCCGGCCGCCGTCTGCCTGACCTCGCCGGCATAGACCTCACGATGCCGTTGCGCCCAAGCCTCGACCCACAGGGCCCACACGGGGTCGTTGACCCCGCTCGGCAGGTAGCAGCCGATGAACACCTTGAGCTGGTCCCACCCGGGAGCCGCGGCCGATATCGACAGCTGCCGGCGTTCGGCCAGGTCCGCCTCGTTCCAGTTGAGCGTCTCGATGAGGATCCGGTCCTTGGTACCGAAGTAGTACAGAACGTGGCCGGTGCTCATGTGTGTGCGCTCGCTGATCTCGGCGAGGCGGAGCTCACCGAGTCCCTTCTCCACGATGATGTCCATCGCAGCACGAAGCACGCGGTCCTTCGGCCTGAGTTCCCCCTCGTCGCGGGGCTTCCGCCCAGGAGCGTCCGAATCGGACATCACCACTGCCAATCACGCGTCGTCCCGGCCGTCGCAGGACCCGATCGGGCCCGATGTCGAACGGCAGTCTAATCACCGTCGCACCCGGCGCTGGAGTGTCGTCAGGTGAACGGGTTGATCGAGTTCCGGCCCCCAGCGCGGATGACGCTTTGGCACCCGAAGGGCACCGCACCCGAGGCCGCGCACGCTCGACGCGCGGCCCACCAGGCCGAGTTCCGGGTCCTTTGTGTGCCATAAGGTTCGACGCTTCAGGTCAGTAGCCGCAGACCGTCAGACCGCGGACGTTCAGCCCTCCACAGAGCGAAGCTAGCCTTGCCGCCCTCCGACGGAGACTGGAACCGGCAAGGTCTCGGGTCGCCGCGCCCCCGGGCGCGCCTCGTCAGCTCGGAGCTTCCGGTGCCGGAGCGCAGCGGGACTGGCCTGCTGAACCGTAGGTTCCGGCTTGATCCGCTGGGTGCGCGAGGGGGGAGTTGAACCCCCACACCCTTTCGGGCACTGGAACCTGAATCCAGCGCGTCTGCCTATTCCGCCACTCGCGCGAGGCCAGCGAGGTTACCACGGAGGCCCGCGCCGCCCGGAGCCCGATGATCGTCACCACGGTTACCCTGGGCACCGGGCCGCCCCTGCCCGACGAGCCGTCCGAGGAGGTGCCCGTGGGTGTCATGGACCGCTTCGAGCGCCGCCTCGACCGCCTGGTCAGCGGCACCTTTGCGCGCGCCTTCAAGGCCGAGGTGCAGCCCGTCGAGGTCGCCGCGGCGCTGCAGCGCGAGTGCGACGACAAGGCGGCGATCGTCACCCGCGGGCGGACGATGGTGCCCAACGACTTCACCGTCGAGCTCGGCCAGC
Source organism: uncultured Actinomycetota bacterium (assembly GCA_963711005.1). Classification (GTDB taxonomy): domain Bacteria; phylum Actinomycetota; class Actinomycetes; order Prado026; family Prado026; genus CAVQCJ01. The sequence goes on from CAVQCJ010000002.1 coordinate 1,324,208, forward strand.
ACGACTTCGACCGCCTCTCGATGTATGCAGAGCCGCTGGCTGCGGAGCTCGGGGCGATGGTCCGCGAGCACGCCGAGGAGCAGGGGTACCAGTTCGTCGGCGGCGTGGTCGTCCGGTTTCAGCTGGTGGGCGAGCTCGACACGGGAGTGTTCCGGGTACGCAGCCAGGCGATGGCGTCTGGCCCGCCAGACCCGGCCGGCACTGTCACCGCCGCACCCGCCGCGGTCTCGGCGGCGCTGGAGACCGGGCACTCGACGCTGGCGCTGACGCATCGGCACACGGTCCTGGGCCGCGGCGCCGAGTCCGACCTGCGCCTGGACGACCCGAGCATCTCCCGCAGGCACGCCGAGATCGTCCTGTCCGACCCACCCCGGCTGACCGATCTCGGGTCCACCAACGGCACCTTCCTGGACGGGGAGCGGGTGCAGTCGGCTGAGCTGTACGACGGGGCGAGGGTGGGCCTGGGCGCGCTCACTCTGGTCTTCCGGTACGGCGGCTGAGCCCGTGAGCACGCTGTCGCTCAAGCTCATCCAGGTCGGGTTCCTGGTGCTGCTGTGGGTGCTGGTCCTCTCGGTCGCCGCGGTGATGCGCAGCGACCTGTTCGCCCGCCGGCGGCAGCGGATGGGGCGGGCCGGCCGTTCGGCGCGATCCCGAGCGAAGGCAGCCCGGGCGGTACCGGTCGGCACGGTCGCCGCCCCTGCGGCCGCCGGCGTAGCCGCAGCGACCGAGGGCGCGAAGAAGGCCAAGCAGCCCAAGCCGACCCGCCCGCCCAAGCCCCGCCGGGGCGCCCCGAAGCTGCTGATGGTCACTGCGGGCCCGGCGGAAGGCACCCGGATCGAGCTGGGCGGCACCCCCGTCAGCATCGGCCGGGCGGCCGAGAACACGCTGGTGCTGGAGGACGACTACGTGTCCGGCCGGCACGCGAGGCTGTTCCCGCACGAGGGTGCGTGGGTGGTCGAGGACCTCGGCTCCACGAACGGGACGTACCTGGACCGGACCCGGCTGACGACGCCGATGGTGGTCCCGGTCGGGGCGCCGGTCCGGATCGGCAAGACCGTCCTCGAGCTGCGGAAGTAGCCGATGACGCTCCGGCTGAGGTACGCAGCGGTATCGGACGTCGGCATGGTCCGGCAGGACAACGAGGACTCGGCCTACGCGGGGCCCAACCTGCTGCTGCTGGCCGACGGCATGGGCGGGCACGCGGGGGGCGAGGTCGCCAGCGCCACCGCCGTCGCGAGCATGCGCGACCTGCAGCCCCCCGCCGGCGGCGGCGACCCCACCGAGACCCTGCGCAGCGGGGTCGCGGCGGCAGGCGAGCAGATGCGCACCCTGGTACGGGCCCGGCCCGAGCTCGAGGGGATGGGCACCACCCTCACCCTGCTGATGCACAGCGGCGAGGTGATCGCGATCGCCCAGGTCGGCGACTCGCGCGGCTACCTGCTGCGCGAAGGCGTCCTCGAACAGGTCACCCACGACCAGACGTTCGTGCAGTCGCTCATCGACCAGGGGCGGATCAGCGACGAGGACGCGAAGACCCACCCCCAGCGCAACATGCTGCTGCAGGCGCTGGACGGCCGGGTCGAGGTGCAGCCGGAGGTCGTGCTCCGCACGCCGCGGCTCGGTGACCGGTACCTGCTGTGCAGCGACGGGCTGTCCAGCGTGGTGTCGGAGCCGACGATCCGCGACGTGCTCGAGGTCGGCACGCCGCGCGAGGCAGCCGACCGGCTGGTCGACCTGGCTCTGCGCGCCGGCGCACCGGACAACGTCACCTGCCTCGTCGCGGACGTGGTCGACGAGGACGACGACGTCGCACCGCCGGTCGCCATCGTGGTCGGGGCGGCGGCCGACAGTGCGCACGCGCGCGTGGTCGGCGTCGCGGTCGCCGATATCCCCGACAGCGGTCCCGACGCAGCGAGCGGCAACAGTGTCGAACCGTCCGACGAGGAGGACGACGACCCCGGGCACGGCGGCTCGAGGGGTCTGCGCCTGCTGCTGCCCGTCGTCGCCCTCCTCGTGCTCGTCGCGGCCGCCGGCTACGGGGGCTACCGCTGGACCCAGACGCAGTACTACGTCGGCGTCGACAGCGGGCAGGTCGTGATCTACCGTGGCGTCCCGCAGAAGGTGGTCGGCCGCTCGCTGTCGCAGGTCGTCGAGCCCTCCGAAGTGCAGGCCTCGACCCTCCCGTCGTTCTCGCAGGGGCAGCTGAACGACACGATCGCTGCCGCGTCGCTGGACGAGGCGCGCCGGATCGTCGACCACCTGCGCACGCAGGCGGCGGCCTGCGCGGGGCTGCCCGCGCCGGACGGCTGCCCGCCGGGCCCGAGCCCGACCAGCACCCCGACACCCAGCGCCGGCCTCGGCCCGTCCGTGTCGGCGACGACCTCGGGAACCGCCAGGCCGAGCGCGAGCCCGTCGCCGTGACCGCCGCCACGATCACGCCCCCCAGCGCGGCCCAGCCGCCCCCGGCCGGACCGGCCGTCCCCCGGCCGCCGCGCCGGGTGGCCGAGATCGGCCTGCTCGTCCTCGCACTCGCCGTCGGGCTGGGCGCGTACGCCCAGGTCGGGCTTACCAACGGCGGGCGCCTCCCGGAGAAGTTCTGGGTGGTGGCGGCGGCCGCCGCCGGCGCGGTCGCCCTCGCGCACGTGGCCGTACGCGTGCTCGCGCCCTGGTCGGACCAGGTGCTGCTGCCGGTCGCGGTGGCGATCAACGGTCTGGGGCTGGCGATGATCCACCGCCTCGACGTCGCGGAGGCGGTCCGTGCCGCGCAGAACCACCAGCCGGCCCCGCACCCCACCGCGGGCACCCAGCTCGTCTGGACCGGTCTCGGGCTGGCGCTGATGGTCCTGGTGCTGCTGGTCGTGCGCGACCACCGCATGCTGCAGCGGTTCACGTACACCGCGATGGTCGTCGGCCTCGCACTCGTGGTGCTGCCGCTGGTGCCCGGGATCGGCGTGACCATCAACGGCGCCCGCATCTGGATCCGCGCGCTCGGCTTCTCGTTCCAGCCGGCCGAGATGGCCAAGATCGCGCTGATCATCTTCTTCGCCGGCTACCTCGTGGTGAAGCGGGACGCCCTGGCCGTGGCCCGCACCCAGTTCCTGGGCATCGACGTCCCGCGCGGGCGAGACCTCGGGCCGATCCTGGTCGCCTGGCTCATCAGCGTCGCGGTGCTGGTCTTCGAACGGGACCTCGGCACGTCGCTGCTGCTGTTCGGCCTGTTCGTCGCGATGCTGTACGTCGCCACCGGCCGCCGCGGCTGGGTCGTCATCGGCACCGGTCTGTTCCTCATCGGGTCGACGTTCGCGTACTACGCGTTCGGACACGTGCGCGAGCGCGTCGACGTGTGGCTGCATCCGTTCGCCGACGTCGGCGGCGCCGGCTACCAGGTGACGCAGAGCCTGTACGGGCTGGCCGACGGCGGTGTCCTCGGTGCCGGTATCGGCCAGGGCACACCGGACCTGGTGCCGTACGCCAAGTCGGACTTCATCGTCTCGGCGGTGGGCGAGGAGCTCGGGCTGACGGGGCTGACGGCGCTGCTCGTGCTGTACGCGATCCTCGTCGAGCGCGGCCTGCGCGCCTCGCTCGCCGCGCGCGACGTCTTCGGCCGGCTGCTCGCCTGCGGCCTGGCGTTCGTCATGGGCCTGCAGGTGTTCATCGTCGTCGGCGGTGTCACCAACCTGATCCCGGTGACCGGGCTGACCACGCCGTTCCTGGCCGCCGGCGGCTCGTCGCTCGTCGCGAACTGGATGGTCATCGCGCTGCTGCTACGGGTCAGCGACTCGGGCGCCCGCCCGGCTCCGGTTCCGGTGCCGATCAGCGGCACCGCCGTGACACAGGTGATCGCGCCGTGATCGGGACGCTCGCCGGGACCATCCGCCGCCTCGCCATCTTCGTCGGGCTGCTGTTCGCCGCGCTGCTGGTGAACATCAACCTCGTCCAGGTCACCCGCGCCAGCGACCTGGCCGACCGGCCCGGGAACAACCGCAACGTCATCAAGGAGTACGCCAAGCAGCGCGGGCCGATCCTCGTCGGCAACACCCCGGTGGCACTGTCGGTGCTGACCAGCGGCCGGCTGAAGTACCAGCGCACGTACGTCGACGGCCCGCTGTACTCGGCGTCCACCGGCTTCGCGTCGCTGATCTACGGCCGCACCGCGATCGAGCGGATCGAGAACGCCGTGCTGGCGGGCACGGATGCCCGGTTCTCGCTGCAGCAGCTCGCCGACCTCATCGCCGGACGCACGACGAAGGGCGGCAGCGTCCAGCTCACGCTGAACGCGAAGGCGCAGGCCGCGGCCGCGAAGGCGATGGGGAAGAAGATCGGCGCGGTCGTCGCGCTGGAGCCGTCGACCGGCCGCATCCTCGCGCTGTACTCCAGCCCGAGCTTCGACCCGAACCTGATCGCAAGCAACGACGCCGCCACGTCGCAGAAGGCGTGGAACACCTATCTGGCCGACCCGCTGAACCCGATGCTGGACCGGCCGCTCGCGCAGGTGTACCCGCCCGGTTCGACGTTCAAGCTGGTCACGCTGTCGGCGGCGCTGTCCAGCGGTAAGTACGCCCCGTCGTCGACCGTGCCCGGCCCCGCCGGCTACAAGCCACCCGGCACCAGCGCGGTGATCCACAACGAGAGCGGCCAGGGCTGCGCGACCGCCCACGGCCAGGTGACGCTGCTGCGCGCCCTGGAGGTGTCCTGCAACACCGCCTTCGCGTACCTCGGAGTCCAGGTCGGCGCGGACGCGCTGCAGAAGCAGGCGGAGGCGTTCGGCTTCAACCATTCGTTCACGGTCCCGATGACCGCGGCCACGAGCAAGTTCCCGAGCCCCCTGGACGTTCCGCAGACGGCACTGTCGGCGATCGGCCAGTACGACGTGCGCTCGACCGCGTTGCAGATGGCGATGGTCGCCGCCGCGCTCGGCAACAACGGCGTGGTGATGAACCCCTTCCTGGTCAACACGCTGCTTGCGCCGGACCTGTCCGTGCTCGAGCAGACTCGGGCCACCCAGTTCGGCCGGGCAGTCTCGCCCGCTGTGGCGCAGGAAGTCGCCGACATGATGGTCCAGGTCGTGCAGAACGGCACCGGCAAGAACGCTCGGATCCCCGGGGTCAAGGTGGCCGGCAAGACGGGGACGGCGCAGACCGGCAACAACAACCCCGCGGTGGCGTGGTTCGTGTCGTTCGCCCCGTCCCAGAACGCTCAGGTGGCGGTGGCGGTCATCGTCGAGGACTCTCCGAAGAACAGCGACATCTCCGGCGGGGCGCTGGCCGCGCCCGTGGCCAAGGCTGTGATGGAAGCGGTGCTCCCCCCATGAGCCCCGGACCCGCGAGGATAGGTGGCAGACGGTGAGCGACGGACCTCAGGAGGGCCCGATGGACGAGCGACGGCTCGGCGAGCGCTACGAGCTCGGCGAGGTCATCGGTCGTGGAGGCATGGCCGAGGTCTACGAGGGCCGCGACCTGCGCCTGGGCCGCCGCGTCGCGGTCAAGCTGTTGCGCACCGACCTCGCCAGGGACCCCTCGTTCGTGGCCCGCTTCCGCCGCGAGGCGCACTCCGCGGCGTCGCTGAACCACCCGAACATCGTCGCCGTGTACGACACCGGCGAGACCGACGTGTCCGGTGTGGCGGTCCCCTACATCGTCATGGAGTACGTCGACGGCACGACCTTGCGCGAGCTGGTGAAGTCCGGCCACCGGTTCACCCCGGAGCGCGCCGTCGAGATCACCGAGGGCACGCTGACCGCGCTCGACTACTCGCACCGACACGGGATCATCCACCGCGACATCAAGCCCGGCAACGTCATGCTCAGCCGTACCGGCCAGGTCAAGGTCATGGACTTCGGCATCGCCAGAGCGGTCGCCGACAGTGCGGCGACGATGACCCAGACGTCGGCGGTTCTCGGGACGGCGCAGTACCTGTCGCCCGAGCAGGCTCGTGGCGAGGTCGTCGACGCGCGCTCCGACCTGTACTCGACCGGGTGCCTGCTCTACGAGCTGCTCGCCGGCCGGCCGCCGTTCGTCGGCGACAGCCCCGTGTCGGTGGCCTACCAGCACGTCCGAGAGACGCCCGCGCCGCCGTCGACCCTGAACCCGGACGTAGGCCCGGCCGTCGACGCCGTCGTCATGCGCGCGCTGGAGAAGCGCCCGGACGACCGGTACGACACCGCCGCGGCCATGCGGGACGACCTCGAGCGGGCCCGGCTCGGCGAGCCGCTCGCCGGCGCCGGAGCCGTCGCCGCGGCCGCGGCAGTCCCGGTCGCCGTCGTCGCGGCCGGCACCGGCAACGACGCGACCCAGGTCATCACGCCGGTGCTGCCCGGCACCGGTCCCGCCTCAGCCGGGTCGGCGTCGTCCGACCCCTCGCGAGCCGGCTGGTACGTCCTGCTGAGCGTCGCCGTGGTCGGGGCGCTCGTGCTCGCGTTCTTCCTGGGCCGCAGCATCTTCGGCGGGACCGACGCCAACATCGCGGTGCCCAACGTGGTCGGGCTCAAGCAGGCCGACGCGGCGGCCCAGATCCAGGACCGTGGTCTCAAGGTCGGCGCGGTCACACCCGTGACGAGCGACACCGTCCCGGCCGGCTACGTGGTCTCGCAGGACCCGCTGAAGGACGTCAAGGTGGCCGCCAACACTGCGATCGACCTGACCGTGTCGAGCGGCGCCCAGCAGGTGACCGTGCCGACCCTGGTTGGCCTGACCCAGTCCCAGGCCCTCGACGCGTTGGCGGCGGCCGGGCTGGTGCCGGGGACGATCACGTTGCAGGACAAGGTCGACCAGCCGGCCGGCACCGTGATCGCCGTGGACCCGAAGGAGGGTACGTCGGTGGCCAAGGGCTCGACCGTGGCGCTGACCGTGTCCAGCGGCAAGGTTCCGGTGCCGTCGGTGATCGGCGAGCCGCAGGAGCAGGCCAAGGCCGACCTGGCGAACGCCGGCTTCAGCGTCACGGTGATCCCGCAGACCACGAACTCGGTCCAGGCCGGCACGGTGGTGGCGCAGAACCCGAAGTCCGGCACGTTGCTGGCCCAGGGCAAGATCGTGACGATCACGGTCGCTCAGGCGCCGCCCAGCCCGACGTCGACGCCGACCACCAGCCCGACCGGGACGTCCTCGCCCACCCCGTGACCAGCGCTGACCGGCGCGGCCCACGTGGCGGTCAGCGGTGCGCGGAGACCGGCCCGCCTTCGACGACGGGGGCGAGGCCGGTCGAGCGCTGGACCGCCTGCGGGTCGCCGCACCGGACCAGCCAGTTGGCCAGCATCAGGTGCCCGCCCTCGGTGAGCACCGACTCCGGGTGGAACTGGACGCCCTCGACGTCGACGTCGCGGTGCCGCATCGCCATGAGCACACCGCTGGCCGTCGACCCGGTGACCTCGATCTCGTCGGGCACCGTGCTCGTCTCCACCGCGAGCGAGTGGTAGCGCGTCGCCGTGAACGGGTCGGGCAGGCCGGCCAGCACGCCCTGGCCCTGGTGGTGCACCTGGGAGGTCTTGCCGTGCAGCAGCTCGGGCGCCCGCCCGACCTTGGCGCCGTAGGCGACGCCGATCGCCTGGTGGCCGAGGCAGACCCCGAGCACCGGCACCCGCCCGGCCGCGTACCGCACCATGTCCACGCAGACACCGGCCTCTTCGGGGGTCCCGGGTCCCGGCGAGAGCAGCACCCCGTCGTACTCCGCCGCCTCCTGCGGCTCAACGGCGTCGTTGCGCCGGACCACCGGGGCGGCGCCGAGCTGGGCCAGGTACTGCACCAGGTTGAAGACGAAGGAGTCGTAGTTGTCCACGACCAGGATGCGCAGCGGCGCGCCGCCGTCGGTGCGCGGTCGCACCGCCGACCCGCCGTGGCTCGCACCCATGGGGAGCATCCTCGCCTATCCGCCGCCGACGGTGACCTGGTTGACCGGAAGCCGGGGCTCCACCCAGGGGAAGACCACGGCGAACAGCAGCACGACCACCACCGCGGCCGCCACCGCCAGGATCGCGACCCGGGCCGGCCAGGCGCCCGGCAGGTGCCGCCAGAGCCAGCCGTAGAACGAACCCGAGCCGTGCGCCGGCTGCCGCGGGTGCGGCTCGTCCCAGGCCTCGTCCTCGGGCCCGTCGTCGGGCCCGTCCTCGGGCCGGTCCTGGAGCCCGTCCTGCCGCCCGGTCACGAGGGCGGTACCTGGGCGTGGCTGAGCGCGAGGTCGCCGGTGTACGCCGGCAGGTCGAGCGTCGACCGGGTGCTCACCTGGTAGCCGAGCCCGACCGCGTCCACCCACTCGCGGTACGTCACGAGCTGGGGCGAGCGCCGCAGCGCGGCGGTGAGCCGGTCGACGTTGCCCACGCCCGCCACGGTGTACGGCGGCGAGTAGACCCGCCCGTGCAGGATCAGGGTGTTGCCGACGCAGCGCACCGCGCTGGTCGAGACCAGCCGCTGGTCCATCACCTCGACCCCCTGCGCACCACCGGCCCACAGCGCGTTCACCACCGCCTGCAGGTCCTGCTGGTGCACCACCAGGTCGTCCGGCGACACGCCGGCCGGCAACGGCGACCCCGGATCCCGCTGCGCGTCGTCCAGGGTGACCACCACGCCGGGTCCGGTCATCCGGGTCAGGCCGACCTCGGGGGCCAGCGCGTCGCCCTGGCTCCTGGCCACCCTCACCGGCGCGTCCTGGACACCCTGTGCGGCGGTCAGACGGTCGACGTCGTCGCGCAGCTGCTGGACGGCGGCCTGGGCCGTGGCCGCGCGGGCCAGCTGGGCCCGGACCAGGTCGGCCAGGTCGGTCCGGCGCTCGGACCGCAGGTCCGTGCCGCGGGCGGTCACCGCGCTGGTGGCCATCAGCAGGCCGGCCAGGACCAGCACCAGCGGCACCCCCAGGCGCCAGCCCAGGCGCCGGGCGCTCGCCTCCGGGCCGCTCGCCACCGACCGCCTCCTGCGTCTCGCCCGCTCGGGTGCTCGGGGCGCGGCCCCGGCTCGTCTACGCTAACGCCACAACGATCGCCCGGCCGCCAGCCGGTGGGGCGGCCAGCCGGAAGGGGTGAGGCAGTGCCCAGGTCACGCGTCCGTCGCAAGGCGGCCTACACCCCGCCGCCGACCGCACCCAAGAACACCAGCCGCATCCCGTCGCGGATGATCCCGATCCTCATGTGCGCCTTCCTGCTCATCGGGCTGGTCTGGATCGTGGTCTTCTACATCAACGGGCAGAACATGCCGTTCATGGACGCGCTGGGGAACTGGAACCTGGTGATCGGGTTCGGGCTGCTGGCAGTGGGGTTCGCCTTCGCCACCAAGTGGCGCTGAGCGGCTCTCGGCCGCTAACTACAGCGCTGTAGTTCTCCACATGGGTTGTCCCCCGCTGTGGAGAACCACGTCAGAGCCGTTCGATGATCGTCGCGTTGGCCATGCCGCCGCCCTCGCACATGGTCTGCAGCCCGTACCGCCCCCCGGACTCCACCAGCTGGTGCACGAGCGTGGTCATCAGCCGGGCCCCGGACGCACCCAACGGGTGCCCGAGAGCGATCGCGCCGCCGTTCACGTTGAGCTGCTTGGCGTCCGCCCCGGTCTCGGCCAGCCAGGCCAACGGCACCGAGGCGAAAGCCTCGTTCACCTCGAAGATGTCGATGTCCGCCAGGCTCAGCCCGGACCGGGCCAGCACCTTGGCCGTGGCCGGGATCGGCCCCGTCAGCATGATCACCGGGTCGTCGCCGACCACGACGGTGGTGTGCACCCGCGCGAGCGGGCGCAGGCCGAGCTGCGCCGCCGTCTCGGACGTGGTGAGCAGCACCGCGGCTGCGCCGTCGGAGATCTGCGACGACGACGCGGCCGTGATCCGGCCGCCCTCGCGGAACGGCGTCCTCAGCCCGGCCAGCGCTTCGAGCGTCCCGCCGCGGCGGAACCCCTCGTCGACCGTCACGACGGTGCCGTCAGGCAGGGACACCGGCGCGATCTGGGCGGTGAACCGGCCCTCGTCGGTCGCGGCGGCCGCCCGCTCGTGCGACTCCAGCGCGAACGCGTCGAGCTGCTCGCGACCGAGCCCCCATCGCTCGGCGATCATCTCGGCGCCGATCCCCTGGTTGAACACCGGCGTGCCCTCGGCCGCGAGCTCGTCGGCGTACCGCGCCAGCACCTGCTCGCCGAACGGCAGCCCCGAGACCGAGGCGGAGGAACCGAGCGCGACCCGTGACATCGACTCCACGCCGCCGGCGACCACCAGGTCGTACTGGCCGCTCACCAGCCCGGCCGCGGCGAAGGCGATCGACTGCTGGGAGGAGCCGCACTGCCGGTCGACGGTCGTGCCGGGGACGGTCTGCGGCCACCCTGCTGCCAGAACCGCGCTGCGGCCGACGTTGAAGGTCTGCTCCCCCACCTGCGAGACGCACCCCCAGATGACGTCGTCCACGCCCGCGGGGTCGATCCCGGTCCGCTCGGCGAGCGCCGCCAGCACGTGCGCGGACAGGTCGACGGGGTGCACCCCGGACAGCACGCCACCACGGCGTCCGACCGGCGTGCGTACGGCTTCGACGATCACGGCATCGCGCATGGACCGACCTCCTGGACCTCGATGGTAGGCACTACTGGATCGACGGTCGGTAGTCCTGCCCCGGGATCACGGTCCCGGAGGTCACGCCGAGCTCGCTGCGGATCTGCTGGGTCCGGACCTCCACGAGGACGGCGCAGACCGCGACCAGCACCACGCACACCGTCGCGGACGCCCAGACCCGGGCGGTTCGCGGGGCGTAGGCCATCACGGCGGTGGTGATCGAGCCGGCGACCAGTCCGCCGACGTGCGCGTGCCAGTCGATGTTCGACATGTAGAACGGCAGGGCGAGGTTGATCACGACGATGGCTACCAGGCCGCCCATGTTCCAGTTCATCCGCCTGGCGACGACGAGCATCCCGCCGAACAGACCGAAGATCGCGCCCGAGGCGCCCAGGCTCGGCGTCAGCGGGTCCCCGAACAGGTACGAGGCCGTGCTCCCGGCCAGCAGGGACACGAAGTAAAGCGCCGTGAATCGGATCCGGCCGAGCATGGCCTCGAGCGGGCGTCCCACGATCCACAACGCCCACATGTTCAGGGCGATGTGGACGACGCTCATGTGCAGGAAGCCCGAGGTGATCAGCCGGTACGACTGGCCGGCGGCCACGTTGATCCCGCGCATCCAGAACATGCTGGTGAACGACGGGATCAGCACCTGCAGCCCGAACGTGACCACGCAGCTGGCCACCAGCACCGTGGTGACGATGTCCGGCCGCGCGTGCACGTCGCCGCCGAAGACGGTCTTGACCTGGCGTTGCGTGCGGCGGCCCTCGGCGACGCAGTCCGGGCACTGGAACCCGACGGCCGCGCTCACCATGCAGTCCGGGCAGATCGGCTTGTCGCAGCGCGCGCAGCGGATGTACGTCTGGCGGTCGGGGTGCCGGTAGCAGACCGGGGGCGGACCTTCGTACGACCCGGAGGCCGGCAGGGGATCGGTCACGGGCTGCGGTGGCTAGGTGGTGGTCCGGTCGCGCGGTTGCGTCGTCAGCTCTGCACCCGCTCGATGGTGACGGACTCGACGACGACCGGCTCGACCGGGACGTCCCGCGGCCCGGTCGCGGTGGACTCGATCGCGTCGACGACCGCGCGGCTGTCCGCGTCGGCGACCTCGCCGAAGATCGTGTGCTTGCGGGTCAGCCAGGGCGTCGCGCCGACGGTGATGAAGAACTGCGAACCATTGGTGCCGGGCCCGGCGTTGGCCATCGCCAGGAGGTAGGGCCGGTCGAACTGCAGCTCGGGGTGGAACTCGTCGGCGAAGGTGTAGCCCGGGCCGCCGATGCCCGAGCCGAGCGGGTCGCCGCCCTGGATCATGAAGCCGGAGATCACCCGGTGGAACGTCGTGCCGTCGTACAGCGGGTCCTTCGTGGTCTGCCCGGTGCCCGGGTGCTTCCACTCCTTGCCGCCCTCGGCGAGCTCGACGAAGTTGCGCACGGTCTTGGGCGCATGGTCGGGCAGGAGCTGGATCCGGATGTCACCCCGGTTGGTGCGCAGGGTGGCGAAGAGCTGCTCGGCCACGGCGTTCCCTCCTCGTCGGGCGGGCACTCGCTCCGCCGTCGCGTCGATCCTGCCACGGGGGGCCACCGGCCACGACGCGGGAGCGGACCGGCCAGGTGGTGGAGACGAGGGGAATCGAACCCCTAACCCCCGCCTTGCAAAGGCGGTGCTCTGCCAATTGAGCTACGTCCCCGGAACCTTCCCGGACTCGGCGTCCGGGTCCTCCCAGGGTACCGGCGCCGGCGGCGCACCCGGCGGCGCGAGCCGGTCCAGGAAGTCGCGCAGGAGCTCCAGCTCGTCCGGGCCGTAGCCGGCGAGGGCCTGGTCGAGGTTGGCGCCGTGGTGCGCGTAGTAGGGCGCCATCACCGCCCAGATCCGCCCCTCGTCGACCGTCACGACCACCTTGCGCCGGTCCTGGGTGGAACGTTCGCGCTTGACGAAGCCCAGCCGTTCCAGCCGGTCCAGGACGCCGGTGATCGTCCCGGTGCTCAGGCCGGTCACCTCCGCCAGCCGGCCGGCCGTCATCGGTCCGTGCAGCTGGAGCAGGTGGATCGACTGGCTCTCGCTGGCGCTCATGCCGACCCGTGCCGACACCTGGTCGTTGTAGAGGGTCGACAGTGCGATCACCCGCCGGACCCCCTCGGCCACCTGCGCGCGGGCGTCCTCGGTCGCGTGGCCGGACGAAGCCGGCGCTACCCGCTTGACCACGACCGCTTCCTTCCGCAAGTATCTCGCGTGTCCAAGATATTCGGAGAGCCGAGATACTCGCTCTCCCTAACTGCTGGCCCGAGTCTACGGCCGGCCGGGAGCATCGATGACCGAGCTGAACGCCCAGCGCGAGACCGCCGAACCGATCGAGCAGCCGCACGCTGAGCACCCGGACCAAGATCGCCGCCGCCGTGCTCATGGTGGCCGCCCTGATGGACCTGCTGGACGCGACGATCGTCAACGTCGCGCTCCCCTCGATCCAGCACGGCCTGGACGCCGGGCCTACGTCCATCGAGTGGGTGGTGTCCGGCTACATGCTGGCCTTCGCGGCCACCCTGATCGCGGCCGGACGCCTGGGCGACCTCGTCGGACGGCGCCGGGTGTTCCTGGTCGGCGTCGTCGGGTTCGGGTCCGCCAGCCTCGTCTGCGGGATCGCCCACACCTCCGGTCAGCTGGTCCTCGCGCGCATCGTCCAGGGCGTGGCCGCGGCCGTCCTGATGCCGCAGGTGCTGGCGAGCTACCGGACCATGTTCACCGGCCGCCAGCGCACCAACGCCTACGGCGTGTACGGCGCGGTGGCCGGGTTGGCGGCTGCCCTGGGGGTGATCCTCGGCGGCGCGCTGACCCAGGCCGACCTGTTCGGGCTGGGCTGGCGGGTGGTCTTCCTGGTCAACGTGCCGATCGCGCTCGCCGTCGTCCTGCTCGCCGTGCTGTTCGTCCCCGAGTCGCGCGCCGGCACCCGGGACCGGCTCGACCTGCTGGGCGCCGGCGTGATGGCCGCCGGGCTGGTGGCCGTCGTGTACCCGCTGCTCGAGGGCCAGCGGCTGGGGTGGCCCTGGTGGTGCTTCGCCCTGCTGCTCACCGGCCTGGCCCTGCTGGTGACCCTTTGGGTGGTCGAGGACCGGCGCCGCCGCTGCGGGATCGCTCCGGTGCTGGAGCCCGACCTCTTCCGGGTTCCCGCCTTCAGCGCCGGGATCACGGTCCAGGCGCTTTTCGGCGTCGGTCTGCAGGGGTTCTCGCTGGTGCTGGCGCTGTGGCTGCAGGAGGGCCACGAGTTCGCACCGCTGCACGCGGGGGTGACCATGATCGCGTTCAGCGTCGGTGCGGTGGTCACGGCTCCGATGGCCGGTGGCCTCGCAGTCCGGCTGGGTCGCAGCGTCCTCATCTGCGGTGCACTGGTGATGGCTCTCGGGATGGTCGTGATCGCGCTGGCCGCCCGGGCCGGCGGGGGCTGGGTCAGCACGTGGGGCCTGGCGCCCGGCATGCTGCTCGGCGGAGCCGGGCTCGGCCTCCTCGTCGTGCCGCTGATCAACGTCGTCCTGGCCGCGGTCCCCGGCGGGTCGGCGGGTGGCGCGTCCGGCATCTTCAGCACCGCCCAGCAGCTCGGCGGTTCCATCGGCGTCGCCGTGGTGGGCAGCGTGTTCTTCGGCCGGCTGCCTGAGCAGGGCTTCGACGCGGCGTTCCAGGCGGCGATCCCGTGGGTGATCGGAGCCTGTGTGCTGTCCGGCGTGCTGTGCCTGCTGCTGCCGAAGACCGCGGTGACCGAGATGGAGGCGGCCGAGCTGCTGTGACCGGTCGGGCGGGGATCAGCTGTGCGCGGCGACAAACGCGCCGATCCGGACCCAGGCGTCCGCGCAGGCGTGGGCATGGTCGCCGAACGTCCGGTCGAAGAACGAGTGCGGCGCACCGTCGTACACGACGACCTCGGCGTCCAGGCCGTGCTGGTGCGCGACGTTCGCGAGCGACTGCGCGTCGTCGACGGAGACGTTCTGGTCCGCGCCGCCGAGCAGCATGAGCAGCGGCGCGGACAGCTGGTCGGAGATCTCCAGAGCACGCCCGGCGGCCCCGTAGAAGCCGATCGCGCCGGCGAGCCCGGTCTGCTCGGCAGCCTGCCGCAAGGAGTAGCTCCCGCCGAAGCAGAAACCCACCGTGAAGACCGACGTCACCGGACCACCCTCGACGCTGCGCAGGTGGGCGACGCCGGCGGCCACATCAGCGGCGATCCCGCCCGGCGTCGTCCGGTCGACGTGCTCGCGGTATCCGAACGACTCGCTGCGGTCGCGGTCGTCGGTGGTGCGGCCGAAGTAGTCGACCGACACCGCGTGCAACCCGGCCTCGGCGAACCGCACGGCCAGGTCCCGGTAGAAGGCGTGCAGGCCACGGACGTCCGGGAGGATCACCATTCCCCGGGTCGACGGCGCGGCCGGATGCGCGTCGTAGGCGAACAGCCGGTTGCCGTCAGCGGCGACCAGCTCGAGCTCGCCGTGCGCGGCCACCTGACCCGGGTCGGCCGGACCCGGCGGGCGGCTGTCGTCGCCGTGACACACAGCAGGTGGCCGGGCGGGTCAGCGCAGGTCGGCGAACTCGTTGGTGGCTTCAGTCCACAGGTCCTGCTCGGCCTGGTCGTCCTGGAACTTCTTCCAGACCAGGAACCCGGCCGCAGCCGCGATGGCGAGCACCACCAGCTTCTTCACGTCGAAACCTCCTCAGAGCGCGGTCGCGTCCACAGGCCACGAACGCGCGGGCGGCCCGTCCCGGCGAGCATAGCCCCGGCTCCGGTGGGTGCTCCCGGTGGGCCTGAGAGGCAACATGGGCCTGGGAGGCAACATGGGCTCGAGATACGACACGGTGGGCCTGAGAGGACTTGAACCTCTGACCTCTTCCTTATCAGGGAAGCGCTCTAACCGTCTGAGCTACAGGCCCGGGGCGCCGTGGTCACCGGCGCCGGGTCAGGCTACCGGAGCGCCGGGGTGCCGCCCAAACGGTTCCGGCCGGGCATCAGTCCGACTCGGTGAGAACGACGTCCACACCGCCGACGAGACCGGTGGTGAGGTTGAAGAGGAACGCCGCCAGTGTCGCCAGCGCCGTCAGCAGCACGACGTCGATGAGCCCGATGAGGCCGCCCACGCCCATCACCCGGCTCAAGGACGCGATGTCCTGCAGCCGCAGGTTGGTCGTCCCGGTCACCGACTGCAGCGTCGTGTTCAGCTGGTCGAAGACCCCGGAGCCGTTCAGCACCCACCAGAGCAGAGCGGCGGCCACCATGAAGATGACGACGAGTGCGAGCGACAGCACGAACGACAGCTTCATCACCGACCACGGGTCGATGCGGGTCACGGCGACCCGGGCTCGCCGGACCGTGACGACCTGACGACCGACCGGGACCGGCGTCACGACCGTGCCGGCCCCGTCCGCGCCGGCGTCCCCAGCGTTGCCGAGGACGTCCGCGGGCGGCGCCTCCGGCGGCGACACGGTCCGGGCGAGCGGCCCGGTGCCGGACCCGGAGACCGTCTGTCCGGCCGTCACGACGCCGGTCCGGGCTCGCCGTCGGGTGTTCCGTCGGACGCGAGGCCGGGACCGGGCTCGGAACCAGGCGCCGGACCGGAGTCGAGCCCGGCGGCGTCCGCTGCGTCCGGCGTTGCTTCAGGCACGTCCGCAACTCCCTCGTCGTCGCCGTCCCCACGCTCGGCGTTGGTGGCTATCCCCACGACGGTGTCACCCTCGCCGAGGTTCATCAAGCGCACACCCATCGTGTCCCGGCTCGTGAACCGGAGCGCGTCCTCGGTGATCGGGGTCCGGATGACGCCGCCGGCCGCGGTCACGGCCATGACCTCGTCGCCCTCCAGGACGACCACGGCCCCCACCAGCGAGCCACGGTCCTCCACGATGCGCATGGCGATGACGCCCAGGCCGCCGCGCCCCTTGGGGGTCCAGCCGTCAAGCCTCGTGCGCTTGGCGAAGCCGCCGTCGGTCACCGTGAGCAGGCCCGCGCTGCCGTCGCGCACGACGTCCATCGCGAGCAGCTCGTCGCCGTCGCGGAACCGCATGCCGATGACCCCGGACGTCGCCCGGCCCATCGGACGCAGCGCGTGGTCGTCCGCGGTGAAGCGCACCGACTGACCCTTGCGGCTGACCATGAGCAGGTCGTCGGACTCACCGGCGAGCCGCGCCGCGATGAGCTCGTCGCCCTCGCGCAGGTTGATGGCGATGACGCCCCCGCTGCGGTTGCTGTCGTACTCGGACAGGCGCGTCTTCTTCACCAGGCCGTGCCGCGTCGCGAGCACGAGGAACGGGGCGTCGTCGTAGCCGCGCAGGTCGAGGACCTGGGCGATCCGCTCGTCCGGCTGGAACGCCAGCAGGTTCGCGACGTGCTGGCCCTTCGCGTCGCGGGCCGACTCGGGCAGCTCGTACGCCTTGGCCCGGTAGACGCGGCCCATGTTGGTGAAGAACAGGATCCAGTCGTGCGTCGTCGTGACGAAGAAGTGCTCGACGATGTCGTCCTCGCGCAGCGCCGCCCCGCGCACGCCCTTGCCGCCGCGGCGCTGCGACCGGTAGAGGTCCGCCTTCGTCCGCTTGGCGTAGCCGCCGCGGGTGATGGTGACGACGACGTCCTCGCGCGCGATGAGGTCCTCCATGGACATCTCGCCCTCGGCCGCGATGATCTGCGTGCGCCGTTCGTCGCCGAACTTCTCGACGATCGCGGCGAGCTCCTCGGACACGATCGACCGCTGCCGCTCGTCGCTGGCGAGGATCGCCTGCAGCTCGGCGATCTGCTGCTCGAGCTCGGCCAGGTCGTCGATGATCCGCTGCCGCTCCAGCGCGGCCAGCCGGCGCAGCTGCATGTCGAGGATCGCGGTGGCCTGCACCTCGTCGATGTCGAGCAGCTGCATCAGCCCGCCGCGGGCCGCGTCGGCCGAGGCGGACGACCGGATCAGCGCGATGACGGCGTCCAGCTGGTCGAGCGCCTTGGCCAGCCCGCGGAGGATGTGCGCACGCTCCTCGGCCTTGCGCAGCCGGAAGACCGTGCGGCGGCGGATGACCTCGACCTGGTGGGTGACGTAGTGGCGGACGAACTCGTCCAGGCGCAGCGTCCGCGGGATGCCGTCGACGAGCGCGAGCATGTTCGCACCGAACGTGTCCTGCAGCTGGGTGTGCTTGTAGAGGTTGTTCAGCACGACCTTGGCGACGGCGTCGCGCTTGAGCACGACGACCAGTCGCTGGCCGAGCCGCTCGTTGCCCTCGTCGCGGACGTCGGCGATGCCGCCGACGCGGCCGTCCTTCACCAGGTCGGCGATCTTCAGCGCGAGGTTGTCCGGGTTCACCTGGTACGGCAGCTCGGTGACGACCAGGCAGGTGCGGTTGTTGATCTCCTCGACCTCGACCACCGCGCGCATGGTGATCGACCCGCGCCCGGTGCGGTACGCGTCCTCGATCCCGCGCCGGCCGACGATGAGGCCGCGGGTCGGGAAGTCCGGGCCCTTGATGCGCTCGAGCAGCGCCGTGAGGAGCTCGTCGTTGGTGGCCTGCGGGCGCTCCAGCAGCCACTGCACGCCGCTGGCGACCTCGCGCAGGTTGTGCGGCGGGATGTTCGTCGCCATCCCGACCGCGATCCCGGCGGAGCCGTTGACGAGGAGGTTCGGGAACCGGCTGGGCAGGAGGTCCGGCTCCTGCGCACGACCGTCGTAGTTCGGCGAGAAGTCGACGGTCTCCTCGTCGATGTCCCGCATCATCTCCATCGCGAGCGGCGCGAGGCGGCACTCGGTGTACCGCATGGCCGCGGCGGGGTCGTTGCCCGGCGAGCCGAAGTTCCCGTTGCCGTCGATCAGCGGGTAGCGCAGCGACCACGGCTGGGCCAGCCGCACGAGGGTGTCGTAGATCGCGCTGTCCCCGTGCGGGTGGTACTGCCCCATCACGTCGCCGACGACGCGCGAGCACTTGGAGTACCCGCGGTCGGGCCGGTAGCCGCCGTCGTACATCGCGTAGAGCACGCGACGGTGCACCGGCTTCAGGCCGTCGCGCACGTCCGGCAGCGCGCGCCCGACGATCACGCTCATCGCGTAGTCGAGGTACGAGCGCTGCATCTCGACCTGGATGTCGACCAGCTCGATCCGGTCGCCCGGCCCGGTGGGCGGTGCTGCGGTGGTGTCGCTCACGCGTGCAGTCCTTCCGTCGTACGGCTCGCTCGTAGCCGTCGCGACCGCTCAGATGTCAAGGAACCGGACGTCTTTGGCGTTGCGCTGGATGAACGAGCGACGCTGCTCCACGTCCTCGCCCATCAGCACCGAGAACAGGTCGTCCGCCGCCGCCGCGTCGTCGAGGGTGACCTGCAGGAGAACCCGTGCGGCCGGGTCCATCGTCGTCTCCCACAGCTCCTTGGCCGGCATCTCGCCGAGACCCTTGAAGCGCTGGATCCCGCCCTCCTTGGGCAGTCGCTTGCCCGCCTCCGCACCCAGGCGCAGCAGGCCGTCGCGCTCGCGGTCGGAGTACGCGTACTGCAGCGGCTCTTTGCCCGACCACATGAGCTTGTACAACGGCGGCTGCGCAAGGTAGACGTAGCCGACCTCGATCAGCGGGCGCATGAAACGGAACAGCAGCGTCAGCAGCAGCGTCCGGATGTGCTGGCCGTCGACGTCCGCGTCGGCCATCAGGATGATCTTGTGGTACCTGGCCTTCGCGACGTCGAAGTCCTCGTGGATGCCGGTGCCCAGCGCGGTGATCAGCGCCTGGACCTCGTTGTTCTGCAGCACCCGGTCGATGCGCGCCTTCTCGACGTTGATGATCTTCCCGCGGATCGGCAGGATCGCCTGGAACTTGGAGTCGCGACCGCCTTTGGCCGAGCCACCGGCGGAGTCGCCCTCGACGATGTACAGCTCGCAGCGCTCCGGCTCGGTCGACTGGCAGTCGTACAGCTTCCCGGGCAGCCCGCCGGACTCCAGCAGCCCCTTGCGGCCGCGCGCCAGGTCGCGCGCTTTGCGGGCCGCGATGCGTGCGGCCGCGGCGGCGACCGTCTTGCGTGCGATGTCCTTGCCCTCGCCCGGGTTCTGCTCGAACCACGCACCCAGCTGGTCGTTCGTGACCTTCTGCACGATGGTCTTCGCCTCGGTGTTGCCCAGCTTGGTCTTCGTCTGCCCCTCGAACTGCGGCTCAGCGAGCTTGACGGAGACGATCGCGGTCAGCCCCTCGCGGCAGTCCTCGCCGGACAGGTTCGTGTCCTTCTCCTTCAGCACGCCCCACTCGCGGGCGAACTTGTTCACGGTCGTCGTGAGCGCGGCGCGGAACCCCTCTTCGTGGGTGCCGCCCTCGTGCGTGTTGATCGTGTTCGCGAACGTGTAGACGGACTCGGAGAACCCCGAGTTCCACTGCATCGCGACCTCGACCGAGATGCGCACCTCGGTGTCCTCGGACTCGAACGAGATGATCGACTTGTGACCCTCGCCCTTCTTGGCGTTGAGGTGCCGGACGAAGTCGACGATCCCGCCCTCGTACCGGTAGACGACCTCGCGCGGGCCGCGGCTCGCCGCCTGGTCGTCCGTGGCGTCCGAGGATGCCGGCTCGTCGTCGGTGGCCGGGTGCTCGGGCCGCTCGTCGCGCAGGGTGAGGCTCAGGCCCTTGTTGAGGAAGGCCATCTCCTGGAACCGCCGCGACAGCGTCTCGAAGTCGTAGTCGGTGGTCTCGAAGATCTCCGGGTCGGCCCAGAAGACGATGGTGGTCCCCGTGTCGTCGGTCGGCGCGCCCTTGGCCAGCTGACCGGCGGGGACGCCACGCTCGTACGCCTGGCGCCAGACCGCGCCGTCGCGTCGGACCTCGACCTCGAGCCGCTCCGACAGCGCGTTGACGACCGAGACGCCGACGCCGTGCAGCCCGCCGGAGACCGAGTACCCGCCGCCGCCGAACTTGCCGCCGGCGTGCAGCACGGTCATGACGACCTCGAGGGCCGGCCGGCCCTCGTCGACCATGAGGTCGACCGGGATGCCGCGACCGTTGTCGACGACGCGCACGCCGCCGTCCGCCAGCAGGGTGACCGAGATGGTGTCGCAGAAGCCGGCGAGAGCCTCGTCGACGGAGTTGTCGACCACCTCGTACACGAGGTGGTGCAGACCGCGCTCGCCGGTCGAGCCGATGTACATGCCCGGCCGCTTGCGGACTGCGTCGAGACCTTCGAGTACGGTGATCGACGCGGCGTCGTAGGACACGGGCGAGGGCTCCTGACGTGGGCGGGGTTCAGTTCTCATCCTATCGGTCCCCGGGGTCAGAATCGGCCCACGAGGGCCCCTGTGGGCGAACGTGGTGGCCGTTCAGGCGGGGGTCCGTGTCCCCCCACGTACCCAGGGCGTCCTGAGATCCACGGGCGGTCAGCCGTAGGTGTCCCGGGGGCCGCGCCCAGGCACGTGCAGGTGCCCCTTGCGCCAGGACGGACGACCCGGCCCGAGCACCCGGACCTGGGTCACCGTGCCCTCCCCGCACTCGGCGTTGAGCCGCGCCACCAGGCTGGGCGCGAGCAGCCGCACCTGGGTGGCCCAGGCGGTCGAGTCGGCGCGCACTGTCAGGACGGTCTCGGCATAGCCCTCGGGGACGCAGTGGTCGGCCAGCTCCGGCCCGACGACGTACGGCCACCTGGCCACCACCCCGCCCACCGCGGCCTGCGCCTGCCAGCCACGCTCGGCCACCAGCCGGTCGAGGCTGCGCCCGAGTGGCTGCGGGTCCCGGTCGTCCGGACCCGCCCCGCTGCGCCGCTGCCGGTCGACGTCGCCGGTTCGCACGGCCGCGCGGTCGGCGGCCCGGTGACCGCGACCGCGGGTGTCGGCGCGGGCCTGCGCCAGCAACGCCCGGCCCAGGTCGATCCCGGACGGGGGCGGAGGCGCCGGCGGGGTCGGGTCGACCGGGTCGGTCGGGTCGACCGGGTCGGTCGGGTCGGTCGGGTCGGTCGGGTCGGTCGGGTCGGTCGGGTCAGTCACGTCGCCCGCACCTCCCCGTCCAGCACCTGCACCCGCACCCCGGAAAGGGCGTCGGGGACATCCTGCGCCACCGCGGCCGTGACCAGCACCTGCTCGGCCGGTGCGACCAGCTCGGCCAGCCGTTCCCGGCGGCGGACGTCGAGCTCGGCGAAGACATCGTCGAGGATCAGGACCGGCTCACCGCCGTCGGAGCAGAGCAGGTCGTACGCCGCCAGCCGCAGCGCCAGCGCCAGCGACCACGACTCGCCGTGGCTCGCATAACCCTTGGCCGGCAAGCGGCGCAGCCCGATCGCGAGCTCGTCCCGGTGCGGTCCGACCAGGCTGATACCGCGCTCCAGCTCCTTGGACCTGGCCTCGCCGAGAGCCACCAGCAACGCGTCGGCCAGCTCGTCGCGCCCCGCTGTCGGGTCCATGTCCTCGAGGCTGGCGGCGTACTCGAGCGTGGTCGCCTCCGCCGGCGCCGCGCCGGCGACCTCGGCGTAGGACCGGGCCACCAACGGCCGCAGCAGCGCGACCAGGTCCAGCCGGGCGGCCAGCAGCTCGGCGCCGGTGCCGGCCAGGTGCGTGTCCCAGACGTCCAGGGTGCTCAGGTCCGCGCCGACCCGGCGGGCGGCGGGCCCCGCGCTCTTGAGCAGGGCGTTGCGCTGCTTGAGCACCCGGTCGTAGTCCGCCTTCACGCCGGCCATCCGTGGCGATCGCGCGACCAGCAGCTCGTCCAGGAAACGGCGCCGGTCGGACGGGTCACCCTTGACCAGGGCCAGGTCCTCGGGTGCGAACAGCACCGTGCGCAGCAGCCCGAGCACCTCGCGGGCGCGCGGGACCGGCGAGCGGTTCACCCGAGCACGGTTGGCCCGGCCCGGGTTCAGCTCCAGCTCGACCAGGGTGGGCCGGCCGTCGCGCACCACGCTGACCCGCACGATCGCGCGATCGGCTCCGGCCCGCACCAGAGCACCATCGGTGGAGACCCGGTGGCTGGTCAGCGCGGCGACGTAGCCGATCGCCTCGACGAGGTTCGTCTTCCCCTGACCGTTGGGACCGACGAACGTGGTGACGCCCGGCCCGAGCGGCAGCTCGACGGACGGGTACGACCGGAAGTCCGTGAGCGAGAGGTGGGCGACGTACACGTCTGGCCGGCTGCGGCGCGGCCGGGCTCAGCCGGACAGCCGGACCGGCATCAACAGGTAGCGGTACGCGCCGCCGGCCCCGGCCTCACCCGCGTCGCCGCCTTCTGCTGATCCACCGGTCAGTACAGCCGGCTTGCTCGGGGTGGTGAACGACAGCCGGCTGACCGTACTGTCCACGGCACCGAGACCGTCGAGCAGGAACTGTGGGTTGAAGGCGATCGTCAGCGGCTCGCCCTCCAACGAGCAGGCGAGCGACTCGGTCGCCTGCGCCTCTTCGCCGGTGCCGGCGTCCAGCTGCAGCTCGCCAGCCGAGAAGCTCAGCCGGACGGGGGTGTTCCGTTCGGCGACGAGCGCGACCCGCTTCACCGCCTCGACCAGCGCACCGGTGTCGACGTCGGCGACGCTCGCCGACTCGGTCGGGAGCAACGAGCGGTACTTGGGGAACTCGCCCTCGAGCAGCCGGGTGGTCGTCCGGCGTCCACCGCCGTCGAAGCCGACCAGGCCCTCACCCGAGCTCGACCTCGCCAGCGCGACCGCCACCGACTCGCAGGAAGCCAGCGACTTGGCCGTCTCGGCCAGCGTCCGGGCCGGCACCAGGGCCACCGACTCCAGGCCGGTCTGCTCCGGCGACCACACCAGCTCGCGCACCGCGAGGCGGTACCGGTCGGTGGCCGCCAGCGTCACCTTGTCGCCGTCGAGCTCGATCCTGATCCCGGTGAGCACCGGGAGCGTGTCGTCGCGGCCGGCCGCCACCGCCACCTGCAGCACGGCTGTGGCGAGCCGCGCACCGGGCAGCGTGCCGGTCAGCGACGGCATCTCGGGCAGCGTCGGGTACTCCTCGACCGGGAGGGTGAGCAACGAGAAACGCGCGCTCCCGCACACCAGCTGAACTTTCGGACCCTCGGTCGAGAGCTCGACGGGCCTGGCCGGGAGGCTGCGCGAGATGTCGGCCAGGAGCCGCCCGGACACCAGCACCCGCCCCGGTTCCAGTACGTCGGCGGGGATGAAGATCCTGGTCGAGACCTCGTAGTCGAACCCGGACAGCGTCAGCCCGTCGGCTGCCGCCTCGACCAGCAGGCCGGCCAGCACGGGCACCGGCGGCCGCGCCGGAAGGCTGCGCGCCGTCCACGCGACGGCATCGGCGAGGACGTCACGCTCGACCCGGAACCGCACGGATCCTCCTCCAGCTGGGACAGCAGCCCTTTTCGGGACTGGGCACATCCGACCACGGCACGCCGACCGCTGTTGCAGCCGGGCCCGTCGGCCCGAGGCCGTGCGTCACCCTAAGGGACCGGCGCCATCCCCAGACAGTGACCCGTGCGACTTCGTTCGGTTCGTCTCCAGATGGTTCTTCTCGTGGTCTTCGTAGGGACGGTGGACAGTGTGGACGGGGCACGTCCGCGCACGTCGGCAGGCGTGTCGCCGTCCCCAGCCGTTGTGGACATCCGGCGACATCCGGTGGACGCAGCCCGCCGGCCGCGGGACCGGCCGACCCGATGGTCACGACCACCCACACCCGACCCACAGGTCAGGGCTTGCCGTCCCCTGGTTGTCCCCAGACTGTCCCCAGACGCTGGGGAGCGCCCGCCTCTCGACTGCACGCCTTCGTCCACAGATCCACAGCGTTATCCACAGAGTGTGTACGCACCGTGATAGCGGTTGCCGGTCCGTCACTCTTCGTGTCTACCGCACCCTTTCGGGCCGGGTGCGGGCGGTCAGCCCCGGGTCTGGGACTTGATCCGGTTCGTGAGCTCGGTGACCTGGTTGTAGACGCTGCGCCGCTCGGCCATCAGCTGGCGGATCTTGCGGTCGGCGTGCATGACCGTGGTGTGGTCGCGGCCGCCGAACTGCTGCCCGATCTTGGGCAGCGACAGGTCGGTCAGCTCCCGGCACAGGTACATGGCGATCTGCCGGGCCGTGACCAGCACCCGCGACCGGGAGGCGCCGCACAGGTCCTCCATCGACAGGCCGAAGTACGCCGCGGTCTGGGCCATGATCGTCGCTGAGGTGATCTCCGGGCCGGCGGAGTCGGTGATCAGGTCCTTGAGGACGACCTCGGCGAGGGCCAGGTCGACCGGCTGCCTGTTCAGGCTCGCGAACGCCGTCACCCGGATCAGCGCGCCCTCGAGCTCGCGGATGTTCGTCGAGATCTTGCTGCCGATGTACTCCAGCACCTCCGGCGGCGCCGACAAGCGCTCCTGGGCCGCCTTCTTGCGCAGGATCGCGATGCGGGTCTCCAGGTCCGGCGGCTGGACGTCGGTGATGAGCCCCCACTCGAACCGCGACCGCATCCGCTCCTCGAACTCCGCCAGCAGCTTGGGCGGCTTGTCGGAGGTGATCACGATCTGCTTGTTCGCGTTGTGCAGCGTGTTGAAGGTATGGAAGAACTCTTCCTGCGTCTGGACTTTTCCTTGCAGGAACTGGATGTCGTCGACGAGCAGGACGTCCACCTCGCGGTAGCGGCGCTGGAATGTCGCGGCCTTGTCGTCGCGGATCGAGTTGATGAACTCGTTGGTGAACTCTTCCGAGCTGACGTACCGCACCCGCGAGCCGCTGTAGAGGTTCCGCGCGTAGTGCCCGATCGCGTGCAGCAGGTGGGTCTTGCCCAGACCGGACTCGCCGTAGACGAACAGCGGGTTGTACGCCTTTGCGGGCGCCTCCGCGACGGCGACCGCGGCCGCGTGCGCGAACCGGTTGCTGGACCCGATGACGAAGGTGTCGAACGTGTACTTGGGGTTGAGCCGGCTCGGCTCGGCGTCGCGCCGAGCGCCCGGCTGGCCGGAGCCCGGCCGGTTCAGCGCGGCGCCGTCCCCGGCGCCGTTCCCGCCCGGTCCGGTGACGTGCTGCATCGCGGCGTGCAGACCGGGGCCGGCCGAGGCGGCGTCCAGGTCGGCCGCGAAGGTGCCGTCGGCCACCTCGTCGGTCAGCTCGTCCAGCGGGGACTCGCCGTCGGCACTGCCGGGGTCCACGGTGACGGCGATCTGGACGTCCGAGCCGAGCTCGCCGGACAGTGCGTCGGTCAGCACGGCCCGGAGCCGGTTCTCGATCACGTCCCTGGCGAAGTCGTTGGGGGCTGCGATCAGCACCGTGTCGCCGACCAGGGCGACGGGGCGGGTCAGGCGCAGGAACGCCCGGTGCTGGGGGGAGAGCGTGCCGTCCGCGAGCCCGGCCAGGGTGCGCGCCCAGACCGGCCCGAGCTCGGTCGCGGTGGCTAGTTCGTCGGTCGACTCGGCCACCCGGGCGTGCTCCTTCGGTCGGGCTGGACTGATCGTCCACACGGTCGTCCACAGGCTGTGCATGGTCCCGGAGCGCGGACGTGCGGCGGGACGTTAACCGAGCCGCGACAGTCGCACAAGCGGGTCGGGGACCATCGGTCGAGCGGTACGGCGTGTCGCACGGTACACCCGGCCGGGACTCGTGCAGAGTGGTCGGTTCGGCTGCGGACGTGCCGTCCGTGGGCCGGTTTGACCGCCCACGGAGGGCCCCGTACCTTTAGCGGGCCGACGTGTCGGCGGCCGTTGCCGCGTTCCCGCGAGAAAGACCTGCCGCGGGCGTCCGGTGGTGGCCGGCCTCCGTTCGGGGAGCACCGGGTCACCCTTCGCCTCAGGAGCAGCACCGTGAGCAAGCGCACCTACCAGCCGAACAACCGCCGCCGGGCGAAGACCCACGGCTTCAGGCTGCGCATGCGGACCCGTGCCGGTCGCGGCATCCTGTCCGCGCGCCGCCGCAAGGGGCGTTCAGAGCTGTCGGCCTGACGCCGCGCTCGACCCGGAGCGTGCCGTGCTCGCCCAGCCGAACCGCCTGCACCGCCGGACCGATTTCGTCCGGGTGACGCGGACCGGTCGCCGCTCGACCCGTGGTTGTCTGGTGGCCTACCTGGACGCCGGGGGGACCGGCGGTGGTACGACGGTGGTGGCGCTGCCGCCGAAGGTGGGGTTCGTCGTCGGCAAGACCGTGGGAGGTGCTGTGGCCCGGAACGCCGTGACCCGTCGGTTGCGCGCGCTGGCCCGGGAGCGCCTCGACCGGCTCCCGGCGGGGACCTCGCTCGTCGTGCGGGCCCTGCCCGCCGCCGCGACCGCCGACATCGGCCGGCTCGGCGCCGACCTCGACGCATGTCTCGACCGCCTCTTGACCCCGGCTGACGTCGCACCATGAACCACACCCTCGACCTGAGCCCGAGACTGCCGGTCCCGGCGGGGTGGGCGCGCCGCGCCGCCCGGGCGCCCTTCCTCCTGCTGATCCGCTTCTACCAGCGTGTGATCTCGCCGTGGACGGTGTCGTCCTGCCGCTACTACCCGTCCTGCTCGCAGTACGCCTTGGTCGCGATCCAGCGGCACGGCCTGCTCCGCGGCGGCTGGCTGGCCGCCCGACGGCTGGGCCGGTGCCACCCGTGGACGCCCGGCGGAGTCGACCACGTCCCGCCGGTGCGGCCGGCCGAGGACGCGACCCCCGCGACCCCTTGGCAAGGAGACTGACGTGGCCGTGCTCGACCCGCTCTACAACGCCGTCTCCTGGGTGCTGCTGCAGTTCCACACGTTCTGGTCGATCTTCTTCGCTCCGAGCAGCGGTGCCGCGTGGGGCCTGTCCATCGTGATGCTCGTCGTGGTCATCCGCATCTGCCTGATCCCGCTGTTCGTCAAGCAGATCAAGGCCCAGCGCGGGCTGCAGGCGCTGCAGCCGCAGATGAAGGCGATCCAGACCAAGTACAAGAACGACAAGCAGAAGCAGCAGGAAGAGCTGATGAAGCTCTACAAGGAGACGGGGACGAACCCGCTCTCCAGCTGCCTGCCGATCGTGGTCCAGTCACCGTTCTTCTTCGCGCTCTACCACGTGCTGTCCTACATCTCCCAGGACAAGACCGTCGGGGTCATCACGGACCCGCTGACGGTGGCGTCGTTCCACTCGGCGACGATCTTCGGGGCGCCGATCTACGAGACGTTCCGCAGCAGCACGGACACCAACACCAAGATCGTCGCCGCGGTCATGATCCTGCTGATGACGGCGACCACGTTCATCACGCAGCGCCAGCTGATGGTGAAGAACCAGCCGCTCGGCCAACAGAGCCCGTTGATGCAGCAGCAGAAGATCCTGCTCTACGTCTTCCCGCTGATGTTCGCCGTCTTCGGCATCAACTTCCCGATCGGTGTCCTCATCTACTGGCTCACCACGAACCTGTGGACGATGGGCCAGCAGCTGATCGTCATCCGGCGGAACCCGACGCCGGGAAGCGAGGCGGACCTCGCCCTGCAGCGCCGGCGGGCCGAGAAGGCCGCCGCCAGGGCCGCCGCGGAGGCCGACGCGTCCGGCACCACCGTGGTGCAGACCGAGGAGGCGCCCAAGGGCCAGCGGGTGCAGCCGAAACGCGCCCCACGGGCGAAACGTTCGGGCGCCCCACCCCCGCGGAAGGCCACCGATCCGACGGACCCGACCGGCGGCGGACCCGATCCGGGCGGCGAGGCCGCCGAACCGCAGGCCTGACCGTCCCGAGACCCGGCCGCACGGTCTCGAACCCCCGAAGCCCCGCACCACGACCCACCAGATCCGGAGACGTACGTGAGCGACCTCAACGAGCAGACCGCGGTCGAGACCGCGGTGGTCGAAGCACCGGTGGACGAAGTACCGGTGGATGACGCGCCGGCCGGCGACACGCTGCCCGCCGCCGAAGGCGGCACCCCTGCGCGCAGCGACCGGGAGCGTCTGGTCGAGGAGGGCGACATCGCTGCCGACTACCTCGAAGGGCTCCTGGACATCGCCGACCTCGACGGTGACATCGACATGGACGTCGAGAACGACCGAGCAATCGTGTCCGTCGTCGGTGCCGACCTGGGCCAGCTGGTCGGGCGGGACGGCGAGGTGCTGGACGCTCTCCAGGAGCTGACGCGGCTCGCGGTGCTCCGGGAGACCGGTGAGCGGAGCAGGCTGATGCTGGACGTCAGCGGCCACCGGGCCCGGCTCCGCGAGGAGCTGACGCGGCTGGGAGCCGAGGCCGCCGAGACCGTGAAGACCAGCGGCGAACCGCTCTCGTTGAAGCCGATGACCCCGTTCGAGCGCAAGATCGTCCACGACGCCGTCGCCGCAGCCGGGCTGGTCAGCGAGTCGGAGGGCGTCGAGCCGATGCGCTACGTCGTCGTCCGGCCGGCGTGATCGCTGCCGCCGACCGCTCTGCGGTGCCGGGCGACGCCCGTGGGCCGGACGATGTTTCACGTGAAACCACTGCAGCCGAGTCGCTGCCGCCGCCGGAGCTGACGGCGCTGGGGCGCGCCCTCGTCGGGGCGCACCTCGACGTTCTCTCCCGCTATGCGCAGCTGCTCGCCGGCGCCGGGGTGGAACGTGGTCTCATCGGGCCCCGGGAGACACCTCGACTTTGGGACCGCCACCTGCTGAACTGCGCTGTCATCAGCGAGCTCATCGAGCCGGGCTCCCGTGTGGACGACGTCGGGAGCGGGGCCGGGCTGCCCGGTATGGTGCTCGGCCTGGTCCGTCCGGACCTCGAGGTGACCCTGGTGGAGCCGTTGCTGCGCCGTACGACCTTCCTCAGCGAGGTGGTGGACGAGCTGGGACTGACCAACGTGAAGGTGGTCCGGGCGAGAGCCGAGGAGCACGCTCGCGCTGTCGCGTCCGGGCAGGCCCGGCCCGCTGACACCGTCACGGCCCGCGCGGTCGCCCCACTCGGGCGCCTGGCCGGCTGGTGCCTCCCGCTGCTGCGTCCGAACGGCATCCTGCTGGCCCTGAAGGGGGAGTCCGCGCACGCAGAGCTCGAAGCGGCCAGGGCGGAGCTGGCAGCCGCCGGTGCGGCCGACGCACAGGTTCTGACCGTGGGCCTGGGCGTGGTCGACCCGCCGACGACCGTGATCCGGGTAGTTCGGGGAGCGCCCCGATCGCGCCGAACGGGTGGCCGATGAGCGAGCCGACCGCCGGCCCACCGGATGTTTCACGTGAAACCGAGCCTCTGGCGGACGGGTTCGCCACCCCGATCGCCGACGCGGCGCAGACAGCCGTGCAGGTCAGGGCCGGCCGAGCCGGTGACCTGCCGGCCCCACCCTCCACCCGCGTCATCACGGTGGCGAACCAGAAGGGTGGCGTCGGCAAGACGACGTCCACGGTGAACATCGCCGCCGCGCTCGCTCTGCACGGGCTTCGGGTCCTCGTGCTCGATCTTGATCCCCAGGGGAACGCCTCGACCGCGCTCGGGCTGCCGCACGCCGCCGGGACCCCGAGCATCTACGAGGTGCTGGTCGAAGGCCTGCCGCTGGCGGAAGTGGTCCGTCCCGTGACTGACATCCCCGGTCTGTTCGGGGCCCCTTCGACCATCGACCTGGCCGGTGCGGAGATCGAGCTCGTCTCGCTGGTCGCCCGCGAGTCCCGCCTCCGGCGGGCCCTGGACGCCTACACGGGGGCGCAGGGCCGCTTCGACTACGTCTTCATCGACTGCCCACCGTCGCTGGGCCTGCTCACCGTCAACGCCATGGTCGCCGCCGAAGAGGTGTTCATCCCGATCCAGTGCGAGTACTACGCCCTGGAGGGCCTTGGCCAGCTCGTGCGCAACGTCGACCTGGTCCGGGCCCACCTCAACCCCGGCCTGCACGTGTCCACCATCCTGCTGACCATGTACGACGCCAGGACCCGGCTGGCCGCACAGGTCGCGGACGAGGTCCGGGCGCACTTCGGCGAGCGCGTCCTCAAGACGGTGGTTCCCCGTTCGGTTCGGGTGAGCGAGGCGCCCAGCTACGGTCAGACCGTCATGACGTACGACCCGGGGTCGAGCGGGGCGCTGTCCTACCTGGAGGCGGCCCGCGAGCTCGCCCGGCAGGACCCGGTGAAGCTGGCCGACGCAGAGGAGCGAACGTGAACGTCCGGCGAGGTGGTCTGGGCCGAGGGCTCGGCGCGCTGATCCCGTCCGCCCCGCTGGCGGCCGACCCGTCCGACCAGGTCGACCTGGACGCGGGGGGCGCACCGGACCTGCGTACGGTCGACCTGACCGAGGGCACGGGGCCGGCCGGCGGCAGCCCGGCGGACCTACGGACGGTCCCGGGCGCGCACTTCGCCGAGATCGCGATCGAGTCGGTGACCCCGAACCCCCGCCAGCCGCGCGTGGTCTTCGACGAGGAGGCCCAGGCCGAGCTGGTCCACTCGATCCGCGAGGTCGGGCTCCTGCAGCCGATCGTCGTGCGACCGCAGGGCGGCGATCGGTACGAGCTGGTCATGGGCGAGCGCCGCTGGCGGGCCGCGCGGGCGGCCGGGCTGGACCGGATCCCGGCGATCGTGCGGGAGACGGCGGACGACGCGCTGCTGCGGGACGCCCTGCTGGAGAACCTGCACCGCAGCCAGCTCAACCCGCTCGAGGAGGCCGCGGCCTACGACCAGCTGCTCAAGGACTTCGGCTGCTCGCACGACGAGCTGGCACACCGGATCGGCCGGTCCCGGCCGCAGATCTCCAACACCTTGCGGCTGCTCCGGTTGCCCGCCCCCGTCCAGCGCCGAGTCGCCGCCGGGGTGCTCTCGGCCGGGCATGCACGCGCCCTGCTGGCCCTTGATGACGCCGACGCCATGGAGCGACTGGCCCATCGGATCGTCGCTGAGGGACTCTCCGTGCGCGCGGTCGAGGAGATCGTCACTCTCGGTGACGAAGATGTGCAACCTAAACTATCCCATAACCGTCCGAAACGTGCGATAGCGCCCGGACTGCAGGATCTCGCCGCTCGGCTCTCGGACCGCCTCGAGACACGGGTCCGGGTCGACCTCGGTCGTACCAAGGGCCGGATCAGCATCGACTTCGCGTCCCTGGACGACCTCAACCGCATCGTCACGCTGCTGGACCCGGACGCACCGCGGCTCAGTCCTGACCGGCGGGCGCCGCCCGCCGCACGGCACCGTCCACGAGACCGTGCCAGAGCGTCCCGAAGTCCTGCCCGGCCGCGGCGGCCGCCTGCGGGAACAGCGAGGTCTCGGTCATGCCGGGCGCCACGTTGGTCTCCAGGAACCAGATCCGGCCCGCAGCGTCGACGACGAGGTCGGACCGGGACAGGTCGCGCAGCCCGAGCGCCGCGTGCGCGGTCACCGCGGCCTCGGCGCAGCCGCGGGCCAGCTCCGGGTCCAGCCGGGCCGGCGCGAAGAACTCGGTCGTCCCCGCGGTGTACCGGGCCGCGTAGTCGTAGAAACCGCCGTCCGGGACGATCTCCACGGCCGGCAGGGCGACCGGGCCGTCTGGGGTCTCGACCACCGAGACGGCGACCTCGGTCCCGGGCACGAACACCTCGACCAGCGCCGTGCCGCCGTACGCGAAGCAGCCCACCATCGCCGCCGGCAGGTCGTCGGCCGTGCGGACCACGGCCGCGCCCAGCGACGATCCGCCGCTCGCCGGCTTGACCATCAGGGGCAGCCCCAGGCGCTCGACCAGCGCGGCCATCACCGAGGTGGCGCCCAGCTCGCGGAACGACGACTGCGGCAACGCCACGGACGCCGGCGTGCCGACTCCCGCCGTCGCCACGACCGCCTTGGCCGCCGGCTTGTCGAACGCCGTCCGGCTCGGCCGCGGGCCGAGAGCCGACGTACGGAAGCGCGAGCAGCTCGAGGATGTCGCGCAGCGAGCCGTCCTCGCCGGTCGCCCCGTGCAGCAGCGGGACGACGACAGTCGGCCGGCGGTGCGCGAGTGCCGGCAGCAGGCCGGCGTCCACGTCCAGCACGTCGACGTCGAGGCCGCTGCCGCGCAGCGCGTCGGCGACCCGACGCCCCGAGCGCACCGACACGTCGCGCTCGTGCGACAGCCCGCCGGCGAGCACGACCACGGCCGGTCCGGCCGCGCTCATGCCGTCTCCGGGCCGGGCACGTCCGACGTCGACTCGTCGTGTCGGGAGCCGGGGACCGTACGTCCGAACGTCTGCACGAGATCCAGCTCCTCCTCGACGACCCCGGCCAGCCGGCGCACGCCCTCGCGGATGCGGTCGGGCTCGGGGAAGCAGTACGACAACCGCAGCGACCGCCGTCCGGCGGGCTTCGCCGGACCCGCGTAGAAGGCCGTCCCCGGCACGTACGCGACGCGGGCGGTGACCGCGCGGGGGAGCATCACCGCGGCGTCTAGTCCTTCGGGCAGCGTGACCCACGAGTAGAAGCCGCCGGCGGGCTCGGTCCAGACCGTGCCGCCGGGCAGCAGCGTGGCCAACGCGTCGAGCAGCGCGTCGCGACGTTCCCGGTACAGCTCGCGGAACACCTTGACCTGCTCGAGCCACGGATGCTCGGCCAGGTACGCGGACACGGCCATCTGGCAGATCGCGGGCGGGCACAGCACCGACGCCTCCGCGGCGAGGACGAGCTTCTCGCGGATGCCGTGCGGCGCCACCGCCCAGCCGACCCGCAGGCCGGGCGCGAACGTCTTGGAGAACGAGCCGAGGTAGACGACGCCGGTGGGGTCCAGGGCACGAATCGCCTGCGGCACGTGCCCGTCGAAACCGAGCAGGGCGTAGGGGTCGTCCTCCAGGACCGGTAGGCCGTTCGCGAGGCACAGCGCCAGGATCTCGGCGCGCCGCGCGGCGCCGAGCGTGACGCCGGCGGGGTTGTGGAACGACGGCACGGTGTAGAGGAACTTCGGCCGGCGGCCCTCGGCGGTCAGCTGCTCGAGCGCTCCGGCCAACGCCACCGGGTCGAGCCCTTCGGCGTCCATCGGCACGTGCACGACGTGGGCCTGGTACGCCGCGAACACCGACAGCGCGCCGACGTACGACGGCGCCTCGGCGAGCACCACGTCGCCCGGGTCGCACAGCACCCGAGTGACCAGGTCGAGTGCCTGCTGCGAACCGACGGTGACCACGATGTCGTCCGGGTGCGCGCGCACGCCGACCAGGGGCATGAGCTGACCGGCGATCTGTTCGCGCAGCACGGTGTCCCCCTGGCCGGACCCGTACTGCAGGGCCTGCGTGCCATGCTCGGCGACCAGCCGGGCGAACGTCCCCGCCACCGCGTCGAGCGGGAGCGCGGACAGGTTGGGCATCCCGCCGGCCAGCGAGACCACCTCGGGACGGGACGCCACCGCGAACAGCGCCCGGATCTCCGACGCGACCATGCTGCGCGACCGTTCGGCGTACGAGCCGACGAACGGGTCCAGGCGCGAGCCGGTGGCGGGCTCGGGTCCGGTCACGGGTGCGCACCTCCTCGCAGACAGCGCGGCCGACCCACGCTCGCCGCCGGGCGCGACGGCCGCGATCACCGCGGATACAGTGAGACTGTCGCCCGGTGTCCAGAGTGCCGCATCTGCGCGCCAACCGGCGCGCCGCCCCCCGGAGGTGCGCGTTGAGGCTCCTCCGCTGGATCGTGGCGGGGGTCGTCGTCGGCGCGCTCGCCGCGTTCGTGACCGAGATGCTGCGCCCACGGCCCGTCACCGGGACCTCCGGCTACCGCGCGCCGGTCCCGGCCACCGACCACCGCGTGGTCCTGCCCGGGGCGAGGCCCTAGTGGCCCGCCGGATCGTCCCGGTCACCCGGCAGACGATCGGCGACCTGCCGCAGCCGTGCCGGGACTGCGCCTTCTGGGAGGCCGGTCCTGGACCGCGTGGCCTACCGGGGGCCGCGGTGGCGCAGGCCGTCCTCAAGGCCGAGTGGGTGGAGAGCACCGGGGCCGCGTGGGGCCCGTGCGGTCTGCTCGCGTACGTCGACGAGGTGCCGGCCGGCTACGTGATGTACGCACCGCCGGCGTTCGTGCCCAGGGCGGTGGCATTCCCGACCTCGCCGATCAGCCAGGACGCTGTGCTGCTGACCGCCGCATACGTGCTGCCCGAGCACCGCGGCGCGGGTCTGGGCCGGGTCCTGGTGCAGGCCGCCGCGAAGGACCTGACCCAGCGCGGGGTCCGGGCGATCGAGGCGTACGGCGCCGTCGCCCAGAGCTGCGTGCTCCCGCCGGACTTCCTGGAGTCGGTCGGCTTCGTCCGCGTCCGCGAGCATGCCCGCAACCCGCGGCTGCGGCTGGACCTGCGGACGGCCGTTGCGTGGCGGGACCCCGTCGGCGGGGCGCTGGAGAAGATCAGGGGCGCGGTGCGGGCGTTCCCCGCCGGCGCCAACCGGACCTGACGTCAGCTGACGAAGTCCGGCAGCCGGATGCTGCCGGTCGGTGCGTCCTCGTGCGGCGGCAGGTAGAGCCGCTGCACCGCGACGACGACCGACTCGGCCACGACGTCGCGGAACCCGGGGTCGGCCAGCCGCGCCGCGTCGCCGGGGTTGGTGACGTAGCCCAGCTCCAGCCGAACCGCAGGCATCCTGGTGCGCCGCAGCAGGTCCCAGGTCTTGCCGTGCGTCCCGCAGTCGAGCAGGTCGGTGCGCGCGGTCAGCTCGCGCTGCAGCAACGACGCGAACCGCGCCCCGGTCTCGGACCGGATCCCGCGGGTCCGGTCGCCGTAGTAGTAGGTCGCGACGCCGTTCGGGCCCGGGGTCGGGGCGCCGTCGACGTGCACCGACAGCAACAGGTCGGCCTGCAGGCCGTTCGCCGTGGCCGCGCGCGCTGGTTCGTCGGCCGGGGTGTCCTGCCCCGCGAGCCGGGCCCGGCTCAGGTACGCGGTCACGCCGGTCGCGGCCAGCCGCCCCTCGATCCGGGCGGCGAGCTCCTCGGCCAGGTCGGCCTCGGCGAGCCCGTGCCCGACGTTGCCGGGGTCCGAGCCGCCGTGGCCGGGGTCGATGACGATCACCTTGCCGGACAACGTGGGGCCACTGCTGCGGATCGCCTCGATCTCGCGCAGCGCCGCCGGCGTACCGCCGACGACGGTGCGGGCCAGCCGGTCCAGCGCCTTGAACGTGGCCGGTCCGCACGTCCCGTCCGACACGATCCCCGACGTTGCGCTGGAACTCGCGCAGGGCGATCTCGGTCTCGGTGCCGAAGATGCCGTCGGCCCGGCCGACGTCGAAGCCCATGTCCAGCAACCGTTGCTGGAGGGCCGCGACGTCGTCACCGGTCAGCGGGTGGCTCGGCGCGAACCACAGCACCCGGTCGCCGAGGCGCCAGCGCGCGTCGTCCAGGAGCCGCCACGTCTGCGGGCCGACGATGCCGTCGATGTTCGCCCCGCGCATCTGCTGGAACCCCCGGACGGCGGCGTCCACCGCGTCGTCGAAGGCCGCGCTGCGGTAGGCATCGGCCGCCGAGGTGGCGGGGCCGGGGGTGAGCAGGCCGAGCAGCTCGAGCCGCGCCCGGATCTCCGCCACGGCGGGACCGGTGTCCCCGCGTCGGTAGATCGGGTGGCTCATGGCGCTGGCCCTCCCCGGCGGCGGTCGGCGCCACGCGCCCGGGATGCTCCCGAGGCGAGGCCGGACCCGCATCGTAACCGCGGGACCGCCCCGTTCCGAGCTCAGGCGGTGATGAAGGCTTCCAGGTCCTTGAGCAGGGCCACCTTGGGCTTGGCGCCGATGATCTGCTTCACCAGCTCGCCACCCTGGAACACGCTCAGGGTCGGGATCGACACGATTCCGTACGAGGCGGCCACCCGCGGGTTCTCGTCCACGTTGAGCTTGACGACCCTCAGGTCGCCGGAGTGCTCGGTGGCGATCTCCTCGAGGATCGGGGCTACCGCGCGGCACGGACCGCACCACTCCGCCCAGAAGTCCACGAGGACCGTCTTGTCGCTCTTGAGGACGTCGGCGGCGAACGTGTCGTCGGTTACGGCGGGGGTGTTGGCTCCCACGGTGCTGGTCCCTTCAGTGGAACTTCGGCCGGCCCCGGACGGTGCGCCCGGGGTGGGGTCTGCGTGCTGCGGTCCTTCGGTCTTCGGGTCAGCCGGCGACGCTGCCGACGACGGCCTGCGCCGGTTCCCCGGTCGCCACAGCCTCGGCTAAGTCGACGAGGTAGCGCTCGGCGTCCAGCGCCGCGGCACAGCCGGTGCCGGCCGCGGTGACCGCCTGCCGGTACTGGTGGTCGACCAGGTCGCCGCTGGCGAACACCCCGGGCAGGTTGGTACGCGTGCTCGGGTGCTGGACGAGGACGTAGCCCTCCTCGTCGCGGTGCACCTGGCCGGCGACGATCTCGCTGCGCGGGTCGTGACCGATGGCGACGAACAGGCCGGTGACGGCCAGCTCGGACTCCGCACCGGTACGGGTGCTGCGCAGCCGCACGCCGGACAGCCGGTCGTCGCCGAGCAGCTCGACGACCTCGCTGTCCCAGGCGAAGCGGATCTTGTCGTTCGCGAACGCGCGGTCCTGCATGATCTTGGACGCGCGCAGGCTGTCGCGCCGGTGCACGAGGGTGACCGACCGGGCGAACCGGGTCAGGAAGGTCGCCTCCTCGATCGCGGAGTCGCCGCCACCGACCACCGCGATGTCCTGGTCGCGGAAGAAGAAGCCGTCGCAGGTCGCGCACCACGAGACGCCGTGGCCCGACAGCCGCTTCTCACCGTCGACCCCGAGCTCGCGGTACTTCGAACCCATGGCCAGGATCACGGACCTGGCCAGGTGCACGACGCCGGCCGAGTCGGTGACGGTCTTGGTCTCGCCGGTCAGGTCGACCTCGATGACGTCGTCGGGGACCAGCTCGGCGCCGAACCGCTCCGCCTGCCGGCGCAGCGAGTCCATGAGC
Source organism: uncultured Actinomycetota bacterium (assembly GCA_963711005.1). GTDB lineage: Bacteria > Actinomycetota > Actinomycetes > Prado026 > Prado026 > CAVQCJ01. Next base: position 1,361,313 of record CAVQCJ010000002.1, read on the forward strand.
TCGGGGCCCATGACCCCGTCCGCGAAGCCGGGGAAGTTCTCGACGTCGGTGGTGTTCATCAGGGCGCCGCCGGCCGTGACCGAACCTTCGAAGACGAGCGGGCTGAGGTTCGCACGCGCGGTGTACAGCGCGGCCGTGTAGCCGGCCGGGCCGGAACCGATGACGATGACGTCGCGAACGTCGGTGCTCACGGAACGCCTCTCTGGAACTGTGCGCCTGCTGGGCCCTGCGGCTCGTGGACGCGGTGCCTGTGTCGCCTGGCTCAACGGATCCTAGGTGCCCGACATTCCAGCACCCGACAGCGACGCCAGCGGCCTCGACCCGCGGCGCAGGACCGGGCTAGTGGGCCTCGACCAGCTGGTACAGCAGCAGGTGCGCGTCGGCGTCCACCCCGCAGGACAGGCCCACCACGAACACGTCGAAGCTGGTCTTCGGGTCCAGCGAACCGGGCAGGACCACGATGAGCGCGGCCTGGCCGCGGTAGCTGCCCTGGTCCATGGCCAGCGGCGTCACCGGCTCGGTCAGGCCCTCCTCGACGGCCGCCAGGCAGGCCACCAGAGCGCCGCCACCCCTGGCTGCGCCGGTCACGGCGACCGAACCCGAGCTGTCGGCGAGCGGGGTCTTGCCGGCGGACGGTTCCGTGACCGGGCTGGGCAGCCCCGTCGTGGAGGTCCCCGGCACAGCCGGCGAGGCGGTCGTGGTGCCCTGTCCGTAGACCTCGGCCGGCCGGCGCTCGGCCGCCAGCGAGCGGACGTCCGCGACCAGCGTCTCGTCGGTGTACGTGTGCCCGCTGTGGGTGAGGACCGGTTCGGCCGACCCGCTCACGGCCGGCGTACCGGCTGCCGACGTGGCCTGGCCGCCGCTGCCGTGGTTGGCGAGCTTGACGACGCCGATCCCGCCGACGACCACCAGCAGCCCGACCGCGGCCACCTGCAGGATCCGGGTGCCGCGCGGGGCACGGGCGGCGCGCCGGGAGTCCAGCGGGACCACCGTCGTCCCGCTCGGGGTCAGTGGCGTCCCGGCTGCGTCGTCTGCTGCGTGGCCGGTCTCTGCCTCGGCACGCAGCGCGGCGTCCAGCCGGGCGGCCAGGTCGGCCGGGACCGGGACCGGCGGCAGCGCCGCCAGCAGGTCGCGCACGTACGCCTCGTCCGCGTCGGACAGAGGGGGCAGCTCGGTGCCGAGCTCGTCGTCGTCCTGGTTCATACCGTGCGCCCTCCCTCCGCCGTCGTGGTGCCCGAGTTGTCCGGCGTCCGTTGGGGTGGGACGTGCGGCCCGCTGTCGGGGTTCCGCAGGTGCTGCAGCTGGGGCAGCAGGCGGGCCCGGCCCCGCGAGCACCGGCTCTTCACCGTTCCCGGCGCGCAGTCCAGGATCGTCGCGGCCTCCTCGACGCTGTAGCCCTGGATGTCGACCAGCACCAGGGCCGCGCGCTGCTCGAAGGGGAGCGTCGCCAGCGCCTGCTCCACGACCATCGAGGTGACCCGGGCCCCGATCGGGTCGGCGGGGTCGGCCGGGTGCCGGGCCTCGTCGTCCGGGAGCGGGTCGGTCGGTCGCACCTTGCGACGCCGGACCAGGTCCAGGCAGGCGTTGACGACGATCCGGTGCAGCCACGTCGTCACCGCGGCCTCGCCGCGGTACGAAGCGGCGTTCCGGTAGGCCGAGACGAGCGCGTTCTGCACCGCGTCGGCGGCGTCCTCGGGGTCGCCCAGGGTCCGGACAGCCACCGCCCAGAGCCGGTCCCGGTGCCGGCGGACCAGCTCGCCGAAGGCGTCCGGGTCCCCGGCGAGGTGCGAAGCGAGCAGAGCGCGGTCCTCGAGGGCTGCCTGTCCGGGCTGCGCCTCCTCGACCATGGGCGTCAGCGTACGGGTCAGCTCCGGTGGACTTCGATCTCCGCGACACCGCCCGAGTAGTTCACCCCGTCCGGCGCGAGCGGCAGCTTGGTCAGCCAGATCAGCAGGTACCGCGTCTGCTGCTGAAGCTGGGGTCGCAGCGTGACGACCTCACCGGTCGCCGTCGCCTCGGCGACGCGGGCGTAGTCGTCGGCCGACGGTCCGTACTGGGCCGCGACGCGCAGCTCGACCGAGGTCCCGTGCCCGACCAGCGTCAAGCGGACCGCGCCGACGGTCTGGAGGCTGCCGAGGTCGACCAGGAGCCCGACGCCGGCCTTGAGCCCACCGAGGTTTGCCCGCTTGAAGTACGTCACGGTGTGCCACGCGGTCTTCGGGTTGCCGTCCCAGGCCAGCCGGACCTGGTCGGGGTTCTCCGTCCCGTTGCCGTCCGGGGGCGGGTCGAAGTCCTTGACGGCGGCGATCGGCACGAGGGCGCCGGTCGGCTCGGCCGACGCCGCGGCACTGGAGGTCGGGCCGGAACTCGACGAGCTGCCGGGTCGAGCGGTGGTGGCGGGCGCCGGCCGCCCCACCAGCCAGAGCCCGGACCCGACCAGGGCCACGGCCACGAGGCCGGTGACCCAACCGACGAGGGCGAGCCGGTGCCGTCGCGGCGTCCCGGTCACCGGGCGGCGGGGGTCGTTCGCGAGCTCGGCGGTGACCCGTTCGACGTAGCCGGTGTCCACCAGCTGGGCCAGCTGCTCGGCGTCGAGATCGACGGGCTCGGAGGCGTCGAAATGCCGCATCCGGTGCCCGGCCGCCTCCAGTGCGGCTGCGACGTCGCCGGCGGTGCCGAGCGGGGTGCCGCGGGCGGTCAGGTCCAGGGCGCGGGCCGCGATGTCGTCGAGCGCCTGCGGGACACCGGCCCGGACCCGGCTCGGACGGACCGGGCGGCCCCCCTGCATGGGCGCGGCCGGCAGGGCGCAGGCCGCGGGGTCGCCGGGCCAGCGGGCGGTCAGCGCGGCGTACAGCAGCTCGCCCAGGCCGTGCACGTCGCAGCGGTCCTCGTTCGGGTCGGGTCCGTCCGGTCCGGCACCGGCGAGGGCCGCCGCGACGCACAGCCCCAGCACGCGCACCCGGCCGCCGTCGCCGCGCAGGACCCACCGGGGGGCGAGCGCGCCGTGCCGCAGCCCGCGTGCATGAGCCGAGGCCAGCGCGCGGGCAACCTCCAGACTGACCCGCCAGGACTCGATGTCCGCCAGTGGCCCGTCGGCAAGCAGCTCCTCGACCGTGCTGCCGGTCGTCCACTCGATCACCAGGCAGGTGCCCTCGTCGTCGGTCAGGACGTCCAGCACGCGCTGGATGCGGGGATCCTCGACGGCCGCCGACGACCGCGCGGCCGCGACGACCTCGTCAGCGTGCGGATGGTCCGGCTCGAGCACGAGCAGACCCACCGGGCGACGCAGGAGGCCGTCGTCACCGCGCCAGTACGACCAGCCGGCACCGTCGAGGACGCGGTCCTCGAGCGTGTAGCGGCCGGCCTTGATGCGCACAGGGCAAGACACTACGACGGCTGCAGGCGTTCAGGCGGGGCTCAGCCTCCCGGCAGCACCGGGCGGGTCGCGCCGATGAAACCGTCCAGGTACACCGGGGTGACGTGCACGACCGCCCCCGTGTGCGGGGCCTCGATCATGTAGCCGTCGCCGATGTACAGCGCGACGTGGTGGATCGTGGCCGGGTCCGCCGTGTCGGTCGCCCAGAACAGCAGGTCGCCCGGCTGCAGCTCGTCCACGGTCGGGTGCGGGCCGACGAACCACTGCTCGCGCGAGGTGCGCGGCAGGGCCACCCCGGCCGCGGCGTACGCCCACTGGGTGAGCCCGGAGCAGTCGAACGTGGTCGGCCCGGTGGCGCCCCACACGTACGGCGCGCCCAGCCGGGTCCTGGCGGCGGCGATCGCCTGGACGATCTGCGGCGCGGTCCCGTCCGGCAGCGTGATGGGCGGGAACGGCGCGGTGGCCATGGTCTGCGCGGCGGCGGCGGCCCGCTGCTGCTCCTCGACGACCAGGCGACGGACGAGTGCGTTGGCCGAGTCCAGCTGGGTGCTGGCCTGCGCCAGCAGCGCCACGACTCGCCCGCGCGCGTCGACGGCCTTGGCCTGCAGCTGGGTGCGCTGCGCGGCGAGTACGTCGAGCTGGTCGGTCTGGGCCTGCGCCCTGGCCGCGGCGGTGTCCCCGGCGCTGATCGCCGCCGTCTCGGAGTCCAGCACCCGGCCGACCGCGGAGATCCGGTCGATCATGTCGTTGATGTCGGTCCCGTCCAGGACCTGCGCGTACAGACCGAGCTGGCCCCCGGCCATGTACAGCGCCCGGGCCCGTGCACTCTTCTGCGCGCGCAGCAGGTCGGCCTGCTGCTGCAGCGAGCCGACGTCCTGCGACGCGGTCAGCAGCCGGCTGACCACCTCTCCGAGCTGTTCCTGAACGGCGTCGTACTGCTCGGTGGCCACCTCGACCTGCACCTGCAGCGCCTTGACCTGGGCTGCGAGCGCCTTGGCCCGGGCCTGGGCGGACCCGACCGTGGGGTCGGCGCTGGCCGTCGGCGGCTGCCAGGGCAGGCCACCCACGAGCAGCGCCACTGCGACTGCGACGACCAGGGCACGCAGCGACCGTGGGGCCGGCGTGCGGCGGAGGACGGCGGATCGTCCTCCGGTCACTGATTCACCGTCCGCACCGCCACCGCGGCGTTCTGGGTCAGCGAGCCGGTGCCGGGCAGGTGCCCGAGCAGCGTGGTGCTCGGGACCAGCTGCACGGTGACCCGCAGCGTGGTGACCCGCCCGGCGCGTGTGATCGCCACGCCGTCGGACGCGACGGTGCCGCCTTCGACACTCGCCGCCGCGATCGCCGCGGCCAGCGCGTCGTGGGCGTTGGAGTGCAGGACGTACTGGGCAACGGCCGCGTCGGCGGCGTCGGAGGCGATGTCGTTCACGTGTGCGCGGGCGAGCGCGATCGAGATCGAGTCGAAGGCGAGCAGGCCGACCAGAGCCAGCGTGATCGCGATCCGGGCGAACCAGCCCACGACGACGGCCCCGCGCTCGGGGTCGGCGCCGGCGGCTCGCGCCCGCTGCGGCGCTCGCAACGGCGCCCCGAAGCGACGCCGCGACATGGCACGCCCCAGGACCCGCTCACGGGCCGGAGGGGCCGAGGGGTCCGGGATGCGCTCGGGGCAGCCCGCCATAGTGTCTGGGTCGGCCTGGCCAGGGGTCGCCTTGAGCGGGCGACCCCTTACGGACCAGCGCGGCGCAGACGGTGCCGGACCATCTCGGTCACCTCGACGACCTCGGTCACCCGGGTGCGCCGCGCGACCACCCCGAACACCAGCAGCACGACCGGGCCGACCACCGCACAAGCCAGCAGCGCCGACGCCTTCCCGGTCCCGGCATGCCCGTCGAGCAGCGCGAGGACGCCTGCCCCGGCGGCCAGGGCGATCCCTCCGGCGACCAGCAGCCGGACGAGGGTGCGGACGGTGACGTAGGTGTCCAGGCCCTCGAGCCGGCGCCGCAGGATCACCCAGAACACCACCGTCGTGGCGATGTACGCGACCGCGTACCCCACCGCGAGGCCTTCGACCTTCTGCGCCGGCGGCAGCGCCCGGTAGAGGGCGTACCCGACGCTCAGGTTCACCGCGGTGAGGAACAGGTTGACCAGCGCGGGGGTCTTGGTGTCCTCGACCGCGAAGAATCCGCGCAGGAGCACGTAGTACAGCGAGTACGCCACCAGGCCGAGCGAGAAGACCTGCACGACCTGGCCGATCGCGCGCGCGCCGGCGTCTCCCGCGTTGCCGTAGCCCAGCAGCAGCTGGGCCAGCTGCGGCGCCAGCAGGGCCAGCAGCACGGTGGCCGGCACCAGCGCCGCCGCGATGAGCCGCATCCCCCGCGCCAGGTCGCGGCGTACTCCGGCGAGGTTGCCGGCGTGCGCGGCACGGCTCATCCGTGGCATCAGCGCCGTCACCACGGAGACCGTGATGATGGAGTGCGGCAGGACGAACATCAGGTGCGCGCTCGCGTAGACGAACGAGCCTTTGGGCGCTGCCGTCCCCAGCGCGTTCTGCTCGGCACCGGCGGTGTTCGCCAGCCGGGTGACGACGAGGAACGCGAACTGGTTGACCGCGACGAAGAAGATGGTCCACTTCGCCAGCGTCACCGCCTTGCCCAGACCCTGCCCGCGCAGGTCGAACCGGGGGCGGAACCGGTAACCGGCCCGGGACATGACCGGCACGAGGACCAGGGCCTGCGCGACCACGCCGAGCGTCGTCACGGTGCCCAGCAGCAGCACGCCCCCCGTCGTGATCGTGGCGATGTCCGGCGAGTGCTCGACGACGAGGAACACCACGCAGCCGGCGATCACCACGACGTTGTTGACGATGGGTGCGAACATCGGCGCACCGAAGTGGCCGCGGGTGTTGAGCACCTGCGAGTACAGCGCGTACATCCCGTAGAAGAAGATCTGTGGCAGGCACAGGTACGCGAACTGCGTCAGCACCTGGATCTGGTGCGGGGTCCACGCGTTGCCGGCGTAGAGCGGGGTCAGCCAGGGCGCCGTGACGAGGGCGGCGACGGTGATGCCGAGCAGCACCAGCCCGGACAGTGTCAGCAGCCGGTCGGCGTACGAGCGGCCGTCGTCGTCGTCGTCCTTCATGTGCCGGACGAGCTGCGGGATGAAGACGGCGTTGAGAGCGCCGCCGATCAGCAGGATGTAGATGATGTTCGGCAGGGTGTTGGCAGTGTTGTAAGCGTCCGCCAGCAGACCGGTGCCGACCGCGGCGGTCAGCGCGGTGGTCCGGAGCACCCCGGTGACGCGGGACACGATGGTCCCGGTCGCCATCACCGTCGACGACCGGATGACGCTGGCGTCGGACTCGCCCGGGGGGGCGCCCGCGGCACCCTCGACGGCTTCGGACACGGCGTCCAGTGTGTCGTCCGGCGGGGCGACCGGCACGGTCCCCACGCGGTCGGCCCGCTTGCCGTCGGTCACCCTGCCGCCGGTCACCGTGCGGGTTCGCGCACCGAAGCCGCCGACCCCGGTCGGCGTCCGGTCCGCATCGCCCGGGCGATCCGGACCACCAGGGCGATGCTCAGCAGGACCAGGGCGCCGCCGACGATCAGCCCGGCGACGGCGCCGAACCCGGTCACCTGCACCTCGAAGGACTGCGCCGGGCCGTACGCCGCGCCGTCCTTCGTGAGCAGCCGGGCCACCACCTGGACGCTCCCGTTGGCGGTCGCGTCGGCGGCGACGTCGAGCGTCGTCGAGCTGTGCGGCTCGAGCACCACCGGGGTGGGCTCGACGAGCGTGAGCCGCACGGCGGGCACCGCCTCCATCCCGACCCGGACCCACACCGCCTGGTCGAGGTCGTTCACGACCGTGACCGGGATCCGCCCGCTGTGCGCAGCGAGCGTGACCGGTCCGGACTGCACCAGGTGCACCTTCGACTGCAGCGCGGTGATCTGCGCGACCACGTGCGCGGCGTAGGCGCGCCCGCCGCTGCGGTCGGAGCGCCAGGCGGCCGACTGCGCCCGCAGCAGTGCCCTCGTGTACGTGTCCGTCACGGGCTGGGGGTTCGTCAGCACCGAGGTGAGGGCGGCCAGTCGCTGTCGCCCGTCGCGGACGGCGCCCATCTGCACCTGGTCGAGCTCGCGCTTGCGCACCCCGGTCGGGTACGCGGGCTGCTGCCGGCCCGGCCCGGTCGCCGCGTTCGCCGTGAGGTCGGTCAGCTGCGTCACCTTCACCCAGGACGCGGCGCCCACCGCATGCAGCAACGCATGCACGTAGGACGGGTCCGGCGACCAGCCACGGGCCGGGACCACGACCAGCGAGCGCGGCACGGACGGCAGCTCCAGCCCGACCATGGCGAGCTCGGCCAGCACCCGCTGCTCGGCCAGCACGGCACCGCCCAGCTTCGCGGGGGGAGTGGTCAGCAGCTTGGACAGGACCGAGTCGGCGACCACGGCGGTGAGCCCGGTCCCGGACAGCGGGCCGATCCCGGACGGGGTGTACGAGGTGCTGCGCGCCGGGGCGGCGTACATGTCCGACAGCAGGACCTGCCGGGTGCCGGTCTTCTCGATCGCGGACAGGGCCGTCCGGTCCGCCGTCCCCTCGGCGGGCCAGGCTAGGGCCTGGACCGTGTCGGGTCCGCCGTCCGCGGTCCGGCCGAGGACCTGGGCGGTGACGTCCGAGCCCAGCGCCGTCGCGGTGCCCAGGGCGGCGGCCAGGCCGGCCCGCACCATGGCCGCGACGTCCGGGTCGGCGTACGGGAGGGCCAGCACCGGAGCTCCGGCCGCCTGGGCCTTGAGCTGGTCCAGCCACGTGGCGGCGGTCGGGTCGGGCGCGGCCGCCGGAACCCCCGTGCCGGCGGCCGTCGGGACGCCGGTGGCCAGGGCCGAGGCGCCCTCGAGCGTGTCGGGGTCGACCAGCCACGACACGGCGGTGCCGGCCGCCGAGTTCAGCAGGTCGGTCAGCCGACTGCCGATCTGGTCCTGGAGCCTGGTGCCGACCGGGACCCCGTTCGCGTCCCGGGTCGGACCGGCCGAGACCGGCCAGAGCACCGCGAGCCGGGTCGGCCGCACCCCGCCCAGGTCCCACGGCAGGAACGTCCGGGCGGTGCCGAACCGTGTCCGCGCCTGGGTGGACGGGTCGTCCGCGATGACCTCCACCGCGACCGGATAGACCCCGGGTTCACCGAGCTGCAGGCCGTCGACTGTGGTGGTGAGGTCGTATCGCGCGGTCGCGCCGGCAGCCAGCGGCTGGGTGAGCGCCAGCTCGGCCACGACCGCACCGGGTGGCCGGCCGCTCCCGCCGGACAGCGTTGCGAGCTCGGCCCGGCTGCCCACCGGGGTGGTGGACACCCGCAGCTGCACGTTGACGTCGGCCAGCGCCACGGTGCCGCTGTTCGTGACCGATCCCTTGACCTCGAGATGCTGACCGGGCAGGGGAGCCGACGGCGTGAGCGTGTCGACGCCCACCGTGACGGTCGTGGCCGGGTTGGTGGCCGCCGCGACCGGCGTCCCAGCGACGGCGGCAGCGACGGCCGCCAGGAGCGCCGCCAGCGCCCCGACCCCGCAGCTGGTGCGGAGCCGTCGCGCACCGGCCGATCGCGTCCCGGCGCTCACCCCTGCTCCGTGAGCCGGTCGAGCCCGGTGTGCCCGGCCAGCCCGGTGAGCCCGGCCAGCGCGGCGGCCGCCCGGTGCACCAGCGACCGCTCGTCGGCGTGTGCGAGCCGCTGCGTCGCCTCGTCCAGGGTCACCCACTCGACCTCGTCGACCTCGGCGTCGGCGCGGCTCAGCTCACCGTCGACCGCCGCCAGGAGGTAGTGGTGCACGGTCTTGTGGATCCGCCGGCCGTCGAGCACGAACCAGTAGTCGATGGTGCCCAGCGGCTCCAGCACCCGGCCGCGGATGCCGGTCTCCTCCTGCACCTCGCGGACCGCGGCGTCCGGCGCCGCCTCACCGGGCTCGAGGTGCCCCTTCGGCAGTACCCACTCGAGGTCGCCCTGCCGGGTGCGCCGCGCGATCAGCGCTGCCTGGACGGCTCCCGAGGCCGGCTGCCGGACGACCAGCCCGCCGGCCGAGGTCTCCGCCACGGTCGGCATCGGCCGTCGGCCGGGACGGCCGGACGCGGGGCGGGACACGTCCTGATGGTACGAGGGCTTCCTGGCCCTACCCTTGCTCCACGTGTCGCAGCCCAGCGAGCCGGTCGAGCGCCCCGACCCGGCCGACCAGGACCAGCCGAACCCGCGCGCCCTCACCCAGGCGCAGCGCCGGGCGGTGGCCGAGCTGGTCCGGGTCGCCCCGGTCGTCGGCCGCCTCGCCGACCGGTTCGTGGCGGCCGGCCACCAGCTGGCGCTGGTCGGCGGCTCGGTACGGGACGCGCTGCTGGGCCGCCTTGGTGACGACCTGGACTTCGCCACCTCCGCCCGTCCCGAGCAGGTCCAGGCCCTGCTGGACGGCTGGGCCGAGGCGCTCTGGGATGTCGGGATCGCGTACGGGACCGTCGCGGCGGTCATGGACGGGTACCGCCTGGAGATCACCACCTACCGGAGCGAGGCGTACGACCCGCAGTCCCGCAAGCCCGCCGTCGCCTACGGCGACACGCTTGACGGCGACCTGCACCGCCGCGACTTCACCGTCAACGCGATGGCGCTGACCCTCCCCGAGCAGGTGTTCGTCGACCCCTACGGGGGGCTGCCGGACCTGGTCGCGGGCCGGCTGCGTACCCCGGCCACGCCGGAGGAGTCGTTCTCCGACGACCCGCTGCGGATGCTGCGCGCTGCCCGGTTCGCCGCGCAGCTGGGGTTCGCCGTGGCTCCCGAGGTCCGTTCGGCGATGACAGGGATGGCCGACCGCATCGCGATCGTGTCCGCCGAGCGGGTGCAGACCGAGGTGGTCAAGCTGGTCGAGGCGGACCGGCCGGTGGCCGGGCTGAGACTGCTCGTGGACACCGGGCTGGCCGAGCAGGTGCTGCCGGAGCTGCCGCTGCTGCGGCTGGAGATCGACGAGCACCACCGGCACAAGGACGTGTACGAGCACACGCTGACCGTCCTCGAGCAGACCATGCAGCTGGAGGGCGGCCCGGACGGCCCGCTGCCGCGGCCGGACTTCGTGCTGCGGTTCGCGGCGCTGATGCACGACGTCGGCAAGCCGAAGACCCGCGCGTTCGAGCCGGGCGGCGGGGTGAGCTTCCACCACCACGAGGTGGTCGGCGCGAAGATCACCCGGCGGCGCATGCAAGCGCTGCGGTTCGGCAACGACGTCACCGACGAGGTCTGCTCGCTGGTGGCTCTGCATCTGCGGTTCCACGGTTTCGGGGAGGGCGGCTGGACCGACTCCGCCGTCCGCCGCTTCGTGCGCGACGCCGGCGGCCAGCTCGACCGGCTGCTGGCCCTGACCCGGGCCGACTGCACCACCCGGAACCGGCGCCGGGCGGAGCTCCTGCAGGGCCAGGTGGACGAGCTCGAGGAGCGGATCGCGCGGCTGCGCGCGCAGGAGGAGCTGGACGCGATCCGCCCCGACCTCGACGGCGCCGCCATCATGTCGTTGCTGGGTATCCCACCGGGCCCGACGGTCGGGCAGGCCTACCGCTTCCTGGTCGAGCGACGGCTGGACCGGGGACCGGTCGACGCGGCCGCCGCCGGGGCCGAGCTGCTCGCCTGGTGGTCCGGCCGGCCGGAGTCCGGCGGGTCGGGCACGGCGACGTCGTCCTGACCCGGCCGCCAGCCGGGCGGGGTCACCCGTCGGTACCACAGGCCCGCGGCCACCAGGATCGCCGCGGCGAACACGACCAGCCCGGCCGACTTCCCGTCGACCGGCGCCAGCCACGCGGTGACCGCGACCGCAGCGACGAAGGCGACGTTGAACAGCACGTCGTACAGGGCGAAGACCAGCCCGCGGTGCTCGTCGTCGACCGTGCGCTGCACGGCCGAGTCGACGCTGACCTTGACGGCCTGACCGCCGAACCCGAGCAGGAACGCCGCTGCCACCAGCGGCGGCGCCCGGAACGGCAGCGCGGCCGCAGCCAGCCCGACCCCGGTGATCACCAGCATGGTCGGTACCCAGCGACCGATCCCCCAGCGACGGACCGCCCCCGGCGTCACGAGCGCGCCCAGCGGCACCCCGATCGCCAGGGCCACGAAGGTCACGCTCACCCCGCGAAGACCGCCGTCGGCGTCCCCGGGCCGGTGGAAGAGCCCGCGCTGCTCGAGGACGACCAGCACGGTCATCACCCCGAACGTGACCCGGTAGACCCCCAGCGCCGCGAGGGCGTTCCAGGCCCGCCTGACCCCGTACAGGTAGCGGACCCCGGAGACCAGCTCGCGCACGTCCTCGCGGACCCCGAGCCGGGGCGGCGGGCCCTGGGTCCGGTCCGGGCCGAGCTCGTCGCGGCGCAGGAACGTCGCGGTGATCGCGGCCAGCAGGTAGGCGCCCGCCGCGGCGATCACGATCCCAGCGGCCGCGGCGTCCCCGCTGCCGGCCAAGAACCGCGCGGCCAGTCCGGCGCCCGCCCCGGTCGCCGTGGCCACCGTGCCGCTGGTCGTGGCGACGGCGTTCGCGGTGACCAGGCGGGCCGGGGACACGACGTGCGGCAGCGCGGCGGACAGGGCGGCGAGGATGAAGCGGTTCACGCCGAGCGCGGCGAGCGCCAGCACGACGAAGCCCGCGCTGTCGGCGCCGTGCAGCACCAGGACCGCCAGTGTGACGGCGATGCCCGAGCGCAGGACGTTCGCGCCCAGCAGGATCTGCCGTCGACGCCAGCGGTCGATGAGCACGCCGGCGAACGGCCCGACGACGGAGTACGGCAGGAGCAGGACGGCGAACGAGGCCGCGATCGCGGCGCCGGTGGCCTGCCGCTCGGGGGAGAACAGCACGTACGACGCCAGCCCGGCCTGCAGGATCCCGTCGGACAGCTGCCCGAGGAGCCGGGTCGCGAGCAGCAGCCGGAACCCGCGCTCGGCGAGCACGACGCGCAGGTCCGACCCTCGGGGCACGGCCTCAGGCTAGGGCCGCCGTCCACCCCCGCGACCTCGCACCGATGCGCGCGTCCTGGGCCTACCGGTCGCCCGGAGGCCCCAGGACGCGCGCGTCAGTCGGGGGAGGGGGTTACTCGGTGCCGTTGATGAAGGCTTCGACGGCGTCGCGGGCCTCGTCGTCGCTGTACTGCACCGGCGGCGACTTCATGAAGTACGACGACGCCTCCAGCAGCGGACCGCCGATGCCGCGGTCCTTGGCGATCTTCGCGGCGCGGATCGCGTCGATGATGATGCCGGCCGAGTTCGGCGAGTCCCAGACCTCGAGCTTGTACTCGAGCGAGAGCGGGACGTCGCCGAAGTTGCGGCCCTCGAGCCGGACGAACGCCCACTTGCGGTCGTCCAGCCAGGCGACGTAGTCGGACGGTCCGATGTGCACGTTGCGCGCGGCGATCTCGCCCTGCAGCTGCGAGGTGACCGACTGGGTCTTCGAGATCTTCTTGGACTCCAGCCGCTCGCGCTCCAGCATGTTCATGAAGTCCATGTTGCCGCCGACGTTGAGCTGGTACGTCCGGTCGACGGTGACGCCGCGGTCCTCGAACAGCTTGGCCAGGACGCGGTGGGTGATGGTGGCGCCGATCTGCGACTTGATGTCGTCCCCGACGATCGGGACGCCGGCCGCGGTGAACTTGTCGGCCCACTCCTTGGTGCCCGCGATGAAGACCGGGAGGGCGTTGACGAAGGCCACGCCGGCGTCGATCGCGCACTGCGCGTAGAACTTGGCGGCCGCCTCCGAGCCCACCGGCAGGTAGCAGACCAGGACGTCGGCCCTGACCTCGCGCAGCACCGCCACCACGTCGACGGGGTCGTCGTCGGACTCGGTGATGGTCTCGCGGTAGTACTTGCCGAGGCCGTCGAGGGTGTGGCCGCGCAGCACGGTGACGTCGGTCGGCGGCACGTCGCAGATCTTGATGGTGTTGTTCTCGCTCGCCGTGATGGCGTGCGCGAGGTCCTGGCCGACCTTCTTGGCGTCGACGTCGAACGCGGCGACGAACTCCACGTCCCGGACGTGGTACGGCCCGAACTGCACGTGCATGAGACCGGGGACCTTGCCGGCGGGGTCGGCGTCCTTGTAGTACTCGACCCCCTGGACGAGGGACGAGGCGCAGTTCCCGACGCCGACGATCGCTACGCGGATTGAGCCCATTGCGGCTACTCCTTGTCGTTCCCGGTAGCGGGGTTGACCCGTACCGTCTCGGGACGACCCGGCTGCTCGCCGCGCCGTTCTTCGCTGGTGACGTCCGTGCGTTCGCTACCTGTGGTCGCGCTGGGTTCGTCGCCAGCGTTCGGCTCCTCGCCCAGCCGCTCCGTGCTGATGAGCTCGTTGAGCCAGCGGACTTCGCGCTCGACGGACTCCAGGCCGTGGCGCTGCAGCTCGAGGGTGTACGAGTCGACCCGCTCGCGGGTGCGGGTCAGGGACTGGCGCAGGCTGTCGACCCGCTCCTCGAGCCGGCTGCGCCGGCCCTCCAGGATCCGCAGCCGCACGTCGGCGTCGGTCTGGGCGAAGAACGCGAGGTGGACGCCGAACTCCTCGTCGTCCCAGGCAGCCGGGCCGGAGTCCGCGAGCAGGTCCTGGAAGTGCTCCTTGCCCTCGGCGGTGAGCCGGTAGACGATCTTGGACCGGCCGCCGGCCCGCCGGGTCGCGCTGCGTTCGGCGGCGTTGTCCTCGACGATCCAGCCACGGGCGAGCATGTCCTTGAGGCAGGGGTACAGCGACCCGTACGACAGGGCCCGGAACGAGCCCAGCACGGTGTTGATCCGTTTCCGGAGCTCGTAGCCGTGCATCGGCGCCTGGTGGAGCAGCCCGAGGACGGCGAGCTCGAGCACGCCGCTCTTCCTGCTCATGCGATCCTCCGAGGGTCACCCGGTCGGCTCAACCGGATGTATCGAACCGATACATCCGGACGATACGGGTCAGCCGGTGCCGAAGCAAACCCGACATGAACGGGGCGTGTCCAGTCCGGTGCCCTCGGTCCCGGGACAGCCGCTGCCGCCTGTGGACGACCGGCTGCCGACCCCGACCGGACGCTTTACCCTTTGAAGGCATGTGGTCCCAGCGCGCCGTCGTCGACTACGGCCTGCAGCGCCGGGCGACGCTGGAGGCGCTGTTCACCGGCGGAGCCTCGGCGACCGACGTCTGCGACGCGGATCCCTACCTGCTCCGGGCGGCCCGGTTCCACGGCGAGGCGACGGCGAGGCGCTGCCCGGTCTGCCGCCGGGCCGACCTGGTCGAGCTCAGCTACGCCTTCGGCGACGAGCTGGGGCAGTACTCGGGGCGGATCAAGTCCCCGCTCGAGCTGATGCGGATGGCGCACGAGCACGGCGAGTTCCGCGTGTACGTGGTCGAGGTCTGCCAGGGCTGCGAATGGAACCACCTGACCTCGTCGTACGTCCTGGGAGACGGAGTGCCGCGCAGGCCACCGCGCCGCCGGCACACGGTCGAGGACGACGACTGAGCCACGGTTCCCCACCGAGAGCAGGATCTTGAAGATCGACTACCCCCGCCGGGGCCGGACCGGCGTGCGCCGCTACCTGCCGTCCTGGCGGCAGTGGCTGCTGCTCGCGGCGACCGGCTTCGGGCTCGCCGTCGTCGCCTTCGGCGTGCTGTACGCCAGCGTCAAGGTGCCCAAGCCCAACGACGAGGCGTTGCAGCAGTCGTCGGTGGTGTTCTTCTCCGACGGCCGGACCGTGCTCGGGCGGTTCGGCCAGACCAACCGCACGTCGGTCCCGCTGTCGCAGGTGCCGCTGACGCTGCAGCACGCGGTGCTCGCCGCCGAGGACCGGCAGTTCTACCAGCACGGCGGGTTCTCCCCGACCGGAATCGTCCGCGCGGCCTGGAACGACCTGCGCGGCGGCTCGCTGGAGGGCGGCTCCACGATCACCGAGCAGCTGGTGAAGAACTACTACCTGACCCAGGCGCGCACCCTGAAGCGCAAGGTCGACGAGTTCGTGGTGAGCATCAAGATCGAGCAGCAGCTCTCCAAGGACCAGATCCTCGAGGACTACCTCAACACGATCTACTTCGGCCGCGGCGCATACGGCGTGCAGGCCGCGGCCCAGGCGTACTTCCGCACCGACGTGCAGAGCCTGACCCCGGCCCAGGCCGCGGTGCTCGCGTCGATCCTGCGCTCGCCCGGGGGCTACTCCCCGGAGAACCACCTCGGCCGGCTGCAGGCGCGGTGGGCGTTCGTCCTGGACGGCGAGGTGACCGAGGGCTGGCTGACCCAGCAGCAGCGCGCGGCCGCGAAGTTCCCGCCCATCGTGCCGCGCGGGGTCGCCGGGCCGTCCGGGCCCAACGGCTACCTGGTCGCGTACGTGCAGTCCGAGCTCGCCGCCCGCGGCATCTCCGCGGACGACCTGGCCAGCGGCGGGCTGAAGATCTACACGACGATCGACAAGAACGCGCAGGCCGCGGCGATCGCGTCCGTGAACGCCGAGCGGCCCGGCAGCGACGCCAACGGCGTCCGGGTCGGGCTCGCCTCGGTGGACCCCAAGACCGGCGGCATCGTGGCGATGTACGGCGGTCCCGACTACGGCCGGCCGCAGTACATCAACGACGCGACCCAGTCGATCGCGCAGGCCGGCTCGACGTTCAAGGCGTTCACGCTGGCCGCTGCGCTGGAGAACGGCATCACGCTGAACTCCCGCTGGGACGGCAAGAGCGGGCGGGTCTACACCGACGCGAACGGCAGCAAGACCAGGCCGATCGCCAACGAGGACCACAAGAGCTATGGCCGCATCACCTTGCTGCAGGCTATCGAGGACTCGGTGAACACGGTGTTCGTGGACGTCGAGAACCAGCCGCAGGTCGGCGCCGAAAAGGTGGTCGACGCCGCGCGCCGGGCGGGGATCCCCGATGACGTGCAGATCGACCCGACCCTGTCGGCGACCCTGGGGGTGGCCTCGCCCACCGCGCTGGACATGGCGTCGGCGTTCGCGACGTTCGCGGACGGCGGGTTGCGGAACACCCCTACCGCGGTGCAGAAGGTGGTGGCCGCGAACGGCGGGATCCTCTACCAGCTGACGCCGCGCCCGACCCGGCAGTTCACCCAGGACATCGCCGCCCAGGTCGACTTCGCCCTGCAGAAGGTGGTCACCGACGGCACCGGGACGAAGGCCCGCGCGGTCGGCCGGCCGGTCGCGGGCAAGACCGGGACCACCGACAGCAACCTGTCTGCCTGGTTCGTCGGCTACACCCCCCAGCTGTCCACCTCGGTCGTGCTGTTCCGGGTCGCACCGAACGGGCGGACCCGCGAGTCGCTGGCCGGCGCCGGCGGGGTCGGCCGGGTCAACGGCGGGTCGTTCCCGGCCGCGATCTGGACCGCGTACACGTCCGGCGCCCTCAAGGGCAAGCCGGTCGAAGCGTTCCCGGTGACCACGCTGCCGCCGGCCGTGACGGCCAGCCCCACCCCGAGCCCGACGGTCTCCAAGCCCACCGGCTCCCCGTCGCCGTCCCCGTCGCCGTCCCCCAGCGCGTCCGGCTCGCCGAGCCCGTCCCGCCCGCCGTCGGCGTCTGCGTCGCGCACCCCGTCCGACTCGCCGGGCCCGTTCGGCTCGCCGTCGGCGTCTGCGTTGCCCTCTGCGTCCGGCTCGCCGGGCCCGTCCGGGTCGGCCTCGCCGAGCTCCGGCACGCCGTCGCCCAGCGCGCCGCCCGCCGGTGGCAGGGCGGGCGGGGTGGCACCTGGCATCCTGACGCCGGGCGACCGCCGCACGTAGCGGTCACATGCGGAAGGGGTCCAGGTGGGCGAGATCGTGCTGCCGTCCCGGGACGACCCCGTCGTCGCCGCCGGCAGCGAGGGCCTCGGCGGCCCGGCCGGACGCCGGATCCGCGCGGACGGGCCGCGGCGCGCCATCGCGACCGTGCTGGTCATGACCGCGCTGGTCTGCTGCTTCGGTCTGCTGCAGAAGCAGCCGTGCCGCGCGAACGCCTGGACGAGCGACAACATCTACCCGCAGCTGTGCTACTCCGACATCGCGTTCCTGTACCGGCTGCGCGGTGGAGTGGCCGAAGGCCACTCCCCGTACTCCTCGGATAACGGCGCCGTGCCGCTGGAGTACCCGGTGCTGACGGGTGCGTTCGTGGCCGCCGCCGCCGCGGCCACCTCGTGGCTGAACGGCTCCGACGACGAGACCGGGCGCAGCCGGACGTTCTTCGACGTCACCGCCCTGATGCTGGCGGCCTGCGCGCTGGTCACCGCCTGGGCGGTGGCGCTCACGGCGCGGCGGCGGCCGTGGGACGCCGCGTTGTTCGCGCTTGCGCCCGGTCTGCTGCTGACCGCGTACATCAACTGGGATCTGTTCCCGGCGGCGCTGACCGCCGCCTCGTTGCTGGCCTGGTCGAGGCGAAGACCGGGCCTGTCCGGGGTGCTCCTCGGGCTGGGCGTCGCGGCGAAGTTCTACCCGGTGTTCCTGCTCGGGCCGTTGCTGCTGCTGTGCCTGCGGGCGGGCCGGATGCGGGCGTTCGGCAAGCTGTTCGCCGGCGCGCTGGTCGCGTGGCTGGTCGTGAACCTTCCGGTCGCCCTGCGCTGGCCGGACGGCTGGGCGACCTTCTACCAGATGTCCCGGACCCGGGACGCGAGCTTCGGCTCGCCCTGGTACGCCCTGGACCGGGCCGGCTGGGTCATCCCGTCGAACTGGCTCAGCGCCGTCTCCGGCGGGACGTTCCTGGTGCTCTGCCTGGCGATCGCGGTGCTCGCGCTCGGCGCCCGGCGCCGTCCCCGGCTCGGTCAGCTGGCGTTCCTGGTCGTGGCCGCGTTCACGATAACCAACAAGGTCTACTCGCCGCAGTACGTGCTGTGGCTGCTCGCGCTGTTCCCGCTGGCCCGGCCGCGGTGGCGCGACTTCCTGATCTGGCAGGCCGCCGAGGTCGTGTACTTCGTCGCGGTGTGGTGGCACCTGGAGGGGATCAGCTACCCGGACCAGGTCCAGGTCCCGGAGTGGACGCACAACGGTGCCACGTTCCTGCGGATCGCGGTGCTGGGCTGGGTGTGCGGGCTCATCGTGCGGGACGCGCTGAACCCGGAGCATGACCCGCTGCGGGCCGACGGCGCGGACGACCCGGCCGGCGGGGTGCTGGACGGGGCGCCGGACGTCTTCCGGCTGGGCGGGCGCGCGGCCGACGTCGCCTCAGTCGACGACGACCCGGTCGAACGTGGTAGTGGTCATGCGGACGTCGACGTCGAGCTCGCTGCCGACCACGGGCGCGGGCTCGACGGAGGGTAGCCACAGCAGCGAGACCTGCATGTGCGGCGGTTCGGCGAACCAGCGCCGGGCGCCGCCCACCCGGAACGGCGACAGCGACTTGCCGAGCGCCTCGAGCCCGCCGGCGCCCGCCGCCTTGACCCGCTGCCCGGCGCCGCCGCCGGTGGGGGCGGCCAGCGCGATGCCGTGCGAGGTCCCGCCGGACACGACCACCAGGTGCCCGGCCCGCGGCGCCCGGCGCTGCCGGTAGCCGTACCGCTCGCCACGTCGCAGCGCGTGCACCGCCAGGACGGTCCCGCGGGCCTGGGTCGCCGAGGACCCGAGCCACAGCCGGGTGCCTATCCGGGGGAGCAGCGCGACGCCCGGCAGCGCGGCGGTGGCGGCCACGAGCTCGGCGTCGGACAGGTGGCTCACCCACAGCCGTACCGGGGTGAGCCCGTGGCCCCGGACCCGCTCGGCGGCGGCGACCACCTCGGCCACCTTGCCGCCCCGGGGCGGGTCGATCGGCAGGTGCACCGCGAAGTCCCCGACGTGGCGCCGCTTCAGCTGCGGCGCCACAGCCTCCAGCTCGGGGTCGGCGAGCCCGAACCGGTGCATCGAGCCGCTGAGCTCGACCACGATCCGGCGCCCGGCCAGCGCGTCGACGGCGTCCGGGGTCGCGACGGTGTGAAGGACCCGCTCGTCGGGATCGGGGACCTCGTGGACCCCGGGCAGGTACGGCTCGAGGACCAGGACGTCGCGGCCGAACGCCTCGCGCACCCGGGCCACCTCCCCGGGCAGCCCGACCGCGAGGGTCCCGGCGGCCAGCCGCTCCGCCTCGGCCGCGGCCAGGACGAGCCCGAACCCGTAGCCGTTGCCCTTGGCGACCGGGACCAGGCCGGGTGTCGCGGCGGCGACGGCGTCGGTGTGCGCGCGCCAGCCCGGCCCGTCGACGTACAGGCTGAGGGTCATCGCACCGTCCTGCGGGCCAGGTACAGCTGGAAAGCCTTGTGGAGCATCGGGGACAGCGGGTAGTCCCACTCGCCCAGGTACTCCACCGCCTGCCCGCCGGTGCCCAGCTTGAACTGGATGAGGCCGAACAGGTGGTCGTCGACCGCGAGTGTGTCGGAGATGCCGCGCAGGTCGTAGACCGACGCGCCAGCCGCCCGGGCGTCGGCGACCATCCGCCACTGGACCGCGTTGCTGCCGCGGTGCTCGCGCCCGGCGCTGCTGGACGCGCCGTATGAGTACCAGACGTGGCCGCCGACGCGGACCCAGGTGGTCGCCGCCAGCAGCGCCCCGTCGAGGTGGGCCAGGTACAGCCGCAGCCGGTCCGGGTCCTCGGCGGCCATAGCCCGGAACATCCGCTGGAAGTACGCGAGCGGGCGCGGCGTGAACCCGTCGCGCTGGGCGGTCTCCTGGTAGAGCTGGTGGAAGGCGGGCAGGTCGTCGGCGGTGCCGACGGTGACCGCGACCCCGTCCTTGGCCGCCTTGCGGACGTTGCGGCGCCAGAGCTGGTTGAAGCCGGCCAGCAGGTCCTCCTCGGTCCGCCCCGTGAGGGGCAGCTGGAACACGTAGCGGGGCTGGAAGTCGCCGAAGCCCCCGCCGTCGGAGTCCTGGCGCCGCCAGCCGAGGGTCCGGAGCCGCTCCTGCAGGGCCAGCGCGCGCTCGTCTGTCCCGTCCGCGGGCAGGTCGGCGAGCCGCCGGGCCTTGGACGACCCGTCCGCGATGGCGGCGAGCGCCGCCTTCACCGTCTCGGCCCGCCAGTGCCGCGTGACCACCTGCGGCCCGATCTTGACGCTGAACGCCCCCCGCCGCCGCAGCTGCTCCAGCATCGGGGTCAGCACGTCCCGGGGCTCGAACGCGGTCCAGTCCAGGACGGGTCCTTCTGGCAGGTACGCCAGGTACCGCCGGACCCGCGGGATCTGCCGGAGCAGGACCAGCCCGGTGCCGACCAGGCGATCACCGTCGTACCAGCCGATCCGCTCGCTGCCCCACTCGGCCTTCACCTGCGCCCAGGCGGGGGTCTGCAGGAAGCTGCCCGAGCACTCGGTGACGAAGGCGAGGTGCTGCTGCGCGGAGAGCGAGCGGATCTCCAGCGGCATAGGGGCCACCCTAGAGGCGACCCGACGGGTGACGACCGCCCGTTCAGCCGGGCAGGCGCTCGCGCAGGAAGGCGATGTCGGCGCGCTGCCCGTCGGCGCCGCCGGGGGTCTCGCACACGACCGGCGCGCCGGCCGCCGACACCACCGCGACCAGCTCGGCCGGGTCGATCGAGCCGGTGCCGAAGTTCTCGTGCCGGTCCCGGCCGCTGTCGAAGCCGTCCTTGCTGTCGTTGGCGTGGACCAGGTCGATCCGGCCGGTGACCGCCTTGACCCGGTCCACGGCCTCGGGCAGCTCGATGCCACCCGCCCACGCATGGCAGGTGTCCAGGCAGAAGCCCACGTCGAAGCCGTCGAGCGCTTCCCACAGCCGTGCGACGGCCTCCAGCCGGCGGGCCATCGCGTGGTCGCCGCCGGCGGTGTTCTCGATGAGGATCGGCAGCGGGGCCTCGAGCCGCTCGAAGGTCTTCCGCCAGTTCTCGAAGCCGATCTGCTCGTCGTCGTCGGCCGTGACGTGACCACCGTGCACAATCAGCCCGGCCGCCCCGACCTCGGCCGCGGCGTCCGCGTGCTGCTGGAGCAGCTTGCGGGAGGGGATCCGGATCCGGTTGTTGGTCGAGGCGACGTTCAGGCGGTAGGGCGCGTGCACGTAGAGCACGACCCCGGCGGCCGCTGCGTCGGAACGCAGGGCGGCGGCCCCACCCGCGTAGGCGACCACGGGGGCCTCCCAGCCCTGCGGGTCGCCGAGGAAGAACTGGACCAGGTCGGCCGAGCGCGCAGCGGCCTCGGCGAGCGGGTCCACCTGCTCGACGTGGGCGCCGATGCGCAGCCGGTGCGGGTTCGCGGTCACGGCTGCGACCCTACGACGGCGCGCCGACCGGCCCCAGCCTGCCGACGTCCGGTCCCCGGGGCCACATCCACAGGCCCGTCGACGGATTAGGGGGGTGACGCGGGGTCCGGTACCGTTCGTCGGGTCGCCCGGGCCACGACCGCCGGGCGCGACGCTTGTCACCCTCCTGCCACGGACCGACCGTGGCCGCCGAGTCCAGAGGAGGTGGGTTGTCAGCATGCGTCAGTACGAACTGATGGTGATCCTCGACCCCGAGCTCGAGGAGCGCACCGTCGCCCCGAGCCTCGACCAGTTCCTGAACGTCGTCCGCCAGGGCGGTGGCACCGTCGAGAAGGTCGACATCTGGGGCCGTCGCCGGCTCGCCTACGAGATCGCCAAGAAGACCGAGGGCATCTACGCGGTCGTCGACCTCGAGGCCGAGCCCGACACCGTCAAGGAGCTCGACCGCCAGCTCAACCTCAACGAGGCCGTGCTGCGCACCAAGGTCATCCGTCCCAACCGCCGGTAGGAGCGCACCATGGCCCAGGGCGACATCCTCATCACCATCATCGGCAACCTGACCAACGACCCGGAGCTGCGGTTCACTCCCAGCGGGGCGGCGGTCGCGTCCTTCACGGTCGCCTCGAGCTCACGGGTGCTCGACAAGCAGACCAACGAGTGGAAGGACGGCGACACCACGTTCCTGCGCTGCAACGTGTGGCGGCAGTACGCGGAGAACGTGGCGGAGTCCCTCCAGCGCGGCATGCGCGTCATCGTCAACGGCCGGCTCAAGCAGCGGTCGTACGAGACGAAGGAGGGCGAGAAGCGCACGGTGTACGAGATCGAGGTCGACGACGTCGGCCCGGCCCTGCGCTACGCCACGGCCAAGGTGACCAAGGTGTCCCGCGGCGGCCCCGGCGGCGGTGGTGGCGGTGGCGGTGGTGGCTTCGGCGCACCGTCGTCCGGCGACGGCCCGTCCGACGACCCGTGGGCCACCCCGGCGGCCGGCAGCACCGCGGCCGGCTCGTGGGGCGGCGGCTCCTCGTCGTCCTCCGCCTCATCCTTCGACGAGCCCCCGTTCTGAACCGCGCTCGAACCGACCGGCCTGACCACACCGACCACGCAGACGCTAAGACCTGAGGACAGACACTGATGGCGAAGATCCCCGTTCGGAAGCCGAAGAAGAAGGCGAACCCGCTCAAGGCGGCGAAGATCACCCACATCGACTACAAGGACACGGCTCTGCTGCGGAAGTTCATCTCCGACCGCGGCAAGATCCGGGCTCGCCGGGTGACCGGTGTGACCGTCCAGCAGCAGCGTGAGATCGCCAAGGCGGTCAAGAACGCCCGCGAGGTGGCGCTGCTGCCCTACACCAGCACCGCGCGCTGAGAGGGCCGACCCGATGAAGCTCATCCTCACCCAGGAGGTGTCCGGTCTGGGCGCCCCCGGCGACATCGTCGAGGTCAAGGACGGCTACGGCCGCAACTACCTCGTCCCTCGCGGGCTCGCGCTGCTATGGACCCGCGGCGGCGAGAAGCAGATCTCCTCGATCAAGCGGGCCCGCGACGTGCGCGAGGTGCGCGACCTGGGCCACGCCAAGGAGATCAAGGGCCAGCTCGAGCAGCTGTCCGTGCGGGTCCCGGCCCGGGCCGGCGACGGTGGCCGCCTCTTCGGCTCGGTCACCGTGGCCGACGTCGTGGAGGCCGTGAAGGCCTCCGGGGGGCCGGACATCGACAAGCGCCGGATCGAGCTGCCCGGTCAGATCAAGACGGTCGGCTCGCACGCGGTGACCGTCCGCCTGCACCCCGAGGTCGCGGCCACGATCGCCCTGGACGTCGTCCCCGCCTGAGCAGAACGCGATGGGCGGGTGGGCCGGACTCCGGCCCACCCGCCCATCGCGCTGCCGGGGTCTGGAGCCGAGAGTCCACTTGCCGGACACCGTGGTGTCATCACGGCGACTTTCTCCGGTCCACACCCCGGAGTCGGTGAAACCGCAGGTCAGCGCCATGATCGCGGAGAAATTGGTCAGTTCTCCACAGGCTCGTCCACGGCATGTGCACATCGTTCGCGGCGTTGCCCACACCCTGCCCACACCCTCACGCACAGGGGTGCTTGGCCTTGTCGGTGGCGGCCGTCAGACTCACCCCCGCGATGCTCGACCCGGGCTCGACCTGCGCCCGGCCCGGGCCCGGACCAGGTCCCGCGACAAGTCCACGCGAGGGGGTGACGAACGGTGAGTGTGGCCGAGTTCCCGGCTCCGGCCCAGCCTTACGACTCATCGTTCGAGCGCACCCCGCCGCAGGACATCGCGGCCGAGCAGTGCGTGCTGGGCGGCATGCTGCTCAGCAAGGACGCCATCGCCGACGTCGTCGAGGTGCTGCGCCCGGGCGACTTCTACAAGCCGGCCCACCAGACCGTCTACGACGTGGTCCTCGACCTGTACGGGCGGGGCGAGCCGGCCGACCCGGTCACCGTCTCGGCCGAGCTCACCCGTCGCGGCGAGCTGGCCAGGGCCGGCGGGGCCCCGTACCTGCACACGCTGATCTCCTCGGTCCCCACGGCGGCAAACGCCGCGTACTACGCGCGGATCGTCCGGGAGCGGGCGGTGCTCCGGCGCCTGGTGGAGGCCGGCACCAAGATCGTCCAGATGGGCTACGGCGCCGACGGCGGCGAGGCCGACGAGATCGTCGACCGGGCCCAGGCCGAGCTCTACTCGGTCACCGAGCGCCGCACCAGCGAGGACTACCTCCCGCTGGCCGACATCATGCACGGCACCCTGGAGGAGATCGAGGCGATCTCCTCGCGCGGCGGCGCGATGGTCGGCGTGCCCACCGGGTTCGCGGACCTCGACAGCCTGACGAACGGTCTGCACGGCGGCCAGCTCATCGTCGTCGCCGCCAGACCGGCCATGGGAAAGGCGCTGGCACTCGACACCCCGCTGCCGACGCCGACCGGCTGGACGAGCATGGGCGATGTCGCCGTCGGTGACCGGCTGATGGGTGCGGACGGGCGTCCCACCCGGGTCGTGGCGGCGACGGAGGTCTTGCGCGGGCGACCCTGCTACGAGGTCGAGTTCTCCGACGGCACAGTGATCGTGGCCGACGCGCTGCACCAGTGGCTCACGACGACGAGGGCTTCGCGGCGCAACCCCGGGATGAAGGACGGGGTCCGCACCACGGAGCAGATCGCGGCGTCTTTGCGCTGCGAGACCGCGGACGGCCGGCTCAACCACAGTGTCCGCAACGCGCACCCCCTCGATCTGCCCGAGCGCGAGCTGCCCATGCCTCCGTACACGCTGGGCGTGTGGCTGGGGGACGGACACTCGGCCGCGGCCCGGTACACGTCCGCGGACCCGGAGATCGCGCTGTACATCGAGGACGAAGGGCTCGTCGTGCGACCGGGCTCGCGCTTGACGTACACCATCGGCTTCCCGGTCCCGAACGCCCGTCGGCAAGGCACGGTGCAGGCGCTCCTGCGCACGATGGGGTTGCTGGGTTCCAAGCACATCCCCGCCGACTACCTGCGTGCGTCGGAGGCTCAGCGTCGCGCCTTGCTGGCAGGTCTTCTCGACTCGGACGGGACGGTGTCGCCGCAGGGCACGGTGCAGTTCACCGTGGTGAACGAAGTTCTCGCCCGCGGAGCTCTGGAGCTGGTGCAGGGCCTGGGCTACCGGGCCCACCTGACGACCCGGTCCGTGGGGGGACGTTCGCCGAACACCTCGACCGCGTACATCGTCCGGTTCACGACCGACGACCCCCTGTTCCGCCTCGAGCGCAAGGCTGCGCTGCACAAGGAGCGCTCGCGGCGCCGGTTCACCCGGAGGTCCACCCGGTTCATCACGGATGTCCGGCCGGTGCCGTCAGTGCCGGTGCGGTGCGTCGAGGTCGACAACACCGATCACCTCTACCTGGCCGGCCGCTCGATGATCCCGACCCACAACTCGACGCTCGGGCTGGACTGGTGCCGGGCGGCTTCGCTGCGGCACCGGCTGTCGAGCGTGATCTTCTCGTTGGAGATGGGCCGCAACGAGATCACCATGCGACTGCTGTCGGCGGAGGCGCGCGTCGCCCTGCACCACATGCGCAGCGGCACGATGAGCGACGACGACTGGACCAGGCTGGCCCGGACGATGAGCAGCGTGTCCGAGGCGCCGTTGTTCATCGACGACTCGCCGAACATGTCGATGATGGAGATCCGGGCCAAGTGCCGCCGGCTCAAGCAGCGCCACGACCTGCGGCTGGTCGTCGTCGACTACCTGCAGCTGATGACCAGCGGAAAGCGCGTCGAGTCCAGGCAGCAGGAGGTCGCCGAGTTCTCCCGCAGCCTGAAGCTGCTGGCCAAGGAGCTCGACGTGCCCGTGGTCGCGATCAGCCAGCTCAACCGAGGTCCCGAGCAGCGCACCGACAAGCGGCCGCAGCTGTCGGACCTGCGCGAGTCCGGCGCGATCGAGCAGGACGCCGACATGGTGATTCTGCTGCACCGCGAGGACATGTACGAGCGGGAGTCGCCGCGCGCCGGCGAGGCCGACCTCATCGTCGCCAAGAACCGCAACGGCCCCACCGCGAACGTCGTGGTCGCGTTCCAGGGCCACTACGCGCGGTTCGTCGACATGGCCCCGAGCTGACCGCGAGCGCCGACGAGTACGGCGGTCAGAGTCTGCTGCCCCGCATCGTCGCGGTGACGTCGCCGGCCCGGTCGACCGCGACACAGACGAAGCGCCGGTCACCGGCCGCCCAGCTGTCCGACGTCGGGTACAGGTACACGACGTGCAGGCTGGACGTGTCCGAGCCGGAGTAGGCCCGGAGCTCGTTGCGGCAGTCGGTGAGCACCGTCGACTTGACCTGGTCCAGTCCCGGGTAGTCGCCGTCGGGCATGTTGTCAGCGGTCATCACCTCACCGTTGTGCCCTGCGGTGCACTCCCGCCGCTCGAACACCTGGCCGGTGGCCGGCACCGGGTCGGGGACCTCGACGCACTGCCCGACGAGCAGCTGCGCCCCGGTCAGCTTGCTGCCGCTGACCGAGCCGGACGAGGAAGGGTCGGCGTTCACGGCGTTCACGGCGTACACGACGATGCCGACGAGCCAGACGCCGCTGATCACCAGCGACGCGATCGCCAGACCGCGTCCGGCCTGGCGGGACTTGCTGATCCGGTTCAGCGCGACGACCGAGCAGATGACGGCGGGGAGCAGGAGCGAGAAGATGCTCAGGACCAGGGCGGCGATCGCGACGCCGTCGGTGCCGGGCTTGGCCGGCGGCTCCCCGGAGGCCTGACCCCAGGTCGTGCCGTCCCAGTAGCGCTGCTGCGCGGTGCCGTACGGGTCGGGGTACCAGCCGGGCGGGACGACTGCGCCGTAGGCGGGTGCGGCCGCCTGCCAGGGTGGCGGCTCCACCGGCGCGGGCGGCGGCATCGGTCCGGGCGTCGTCGCCGACCCGTCCGGTGGTGCGAACGGGTCGCGGGGCTGCTCGACCGGCCCGGTGTCCACGACGCACTCCCCTTCCGGGACTGGCACCGAACGGTAGCCCCGGCGCGGCTGTCCGGAGCGGATTCGGGCCGCCGGGTCGTGTGTCCGGGTTCACCTGTCCGTCGCTCAGGTCGGCTCTTCGCACCGCCGAAGAAGACAACGGTGGGCTTGCCGAGGGGACCGGGTCGTGGCCCGGGCTGCGGCCTGCCCGCGAGCCGGATGCGGCGCGCGACGACAGCACACCGGCGTGTCCGGTGGCCGGGGACCCGGGGAGAACGAGACCGATGGACGAATACCTGCGTGAGCTGGAGGGTGCTCCCACCGATCCGGAGGAGCGCCGGCGCCGGCGCCGGCTCCTCGCGTCGATCGCGGTGGCCGCGCTGTCGTTGGTGACTCTGGGCACCCTGACCACGGGCGCCCTTTTCACCGACAGCGAGGACCTGGGGGCAAACTCGTTCACGACGGGCACACTCGTCCTCGGACTGACGCCGACCACGGCGCTGTTCGCGGTGGCGAACATGGCTCCGGGTGACACAGTGAGCAAGCCGCTGACGGTGTCGAACACCGGCACGCTCGGCCTGCGCTATGCCGTGACCGGGTCTGCCACCGACCCGGACGGGAAGACGCTGCGCGGCCAGCTCCAGTTCACGGTGTACAGCGGGGTGACCGCGGCCAACTGCACCGCCGGCGCTCTCGGCGCCGGCACGGTGCTCTATGGACCGGGCACACTCGGGGCGTCGGCACCGGTGTTCGGCAACCCGGCGCAGGGCAACCAGGCCGGCGACCGCTCCCTCGCCGCGGCGGCGAACGAGCAGCTCTGCTTCGTCGCGACGCTGCCGCTGGCCACCGGCAACGCGTTCCAGAACGCCACCACGACGGTGTCGTTCACCTTCGACGCCGAGCAGACCAAGAACAACCCGTAACCATGGCCCGACTGCGGCGCCTGCTGGGGCAGCGCGTGCTGCGACGCTGGCTGTACGGCGTCGCGCTCGCGGTGTCCCTGGTAGGCGTGGTGCTCTCCAACGCGGTGCCGCTGTGGTACCGGCTGCACGGCGAACGGCTGCTGATCGTCACCGGCGGCAGCATGGCGCCGAAGATCGCGGCCGGCGACGCCGTCGTGATCCGGCCGCTGGCCGCGACCGAGCTGCGGGTGGGGCAGGTCGTCACGTTCCAGGCACCGGAGTCGGAGCGCTACACGACGCACCGCATCGTGGCGATCGTCCAGCGGTACATGGTCAAGAACCCGGGGCCGGCCGACCACGAGCAGTACTTCATCCGCACGCAGGGCGACAACAACCGCACGCCCGACCCGGACCTGACGCCGATCGGGTCGATCCGCGGGATCGTCACGCAGGTCCTGCCGGGCTGGGGCCACTTCCTGACGTACGCGCACACCCCCGAGGGAAGGCTGGCGCTGTTCGGGCCGCCGTTGCTGCTGATCCTGTGCTGCGAGCTCTGGTCGTGGCGACGTCCGCGACCCGCCGCGGATCCGGCCGTCCCCAGCCGAGAGGGATCCGGTGCGACTCCGGTCACGGTCTAGCCGACCGCTCGTGCGGCTCGCCGCGGTCGGCGCCCTCAGCGCGCTGGCGCTGGCCGGCCTGCCTGCCACGGGGGCCTTCTCGACCGGTGCCGTGCTGACGGCGTCGGCGAGCACCGACGGGGTGTTCGGCACCAGGGCCGCCTGCTCGGCGGGGACCGGCTACCCGGCTGCGGTGCAGGCGCTCGGACCGACGTTCTACTACCGGTTCGGCGAGGCGGCCGGCGCCGCCACCGTGGCGGACAGCTCGGGCAACAACAACGACGGGGTGGTGCGGCAGAGCTCACCGGTCCCGGCGACCGCGGCACCGGTGACGTTCGCGGCGGCCGGGTCCGGGCTGATCTGGTGCGACACGACGGACGGCATGACGTCGCCGGCCATCCCAGGCGGGCTCGGCAGTGGCAGCTTCGTGGTCTGGCCGTCGGCGCGCCCGAACGTCGACACGTTCACCGAGATGGCCTGGGTGCGAACGACGAGCAGCACCGGCGGCCGCGTGATCGGCATGGGCAGCTCGACCTGGGCGCAGGACGTGCACTACGACCGGCAGCTGGTCATCGACGACGCCGGGCACGCCCGGTTCGAGATCTACCCGGGTTTCCGCTACACGCTGACGTCCTCGTCGGCGGTCAACGACGGGCAGCCGCACTTCCTGGTCGCGACCATGGGGCCGGGCGGCGCGGCTCTGTACGTCGACGGCGTGCGCGACCAGTTCGACCCCGCGCAGACCACCGCGGAGACGTACACCGGCAACGAGGTCGCGGTGCCGCCGGGCCCCGGGCCCGCGACCCCGGACGGGCAGGGGTACTGGCGGGTGGGCTGGGACAACATCAACGGCTGGGGGGCGACCGACTACGGGCTCGCCGGCGTCGTCGACGAGGCCGCCCTGTTCGAGAACAAGGCCCTCACTCCCGCCCAGGTCGCGACGCTCTGGTCCACCAACCACTGGTGAGCAGCGGCCGGCCGACGCAGGCCGCGCTGCCGGGCGGGAGGCCATGGCAGGCTGGTGACCATGGACGCGCACGGACCCCGACTGCGACCCGAGCTCGAGCAGCTGCCCAGCTACAAGGCCGGCCTGCCCGCTCCCGACGGCGCGTTCAAGATCTCCAGCAACGAGAACCCGTACCCGCCGCTGCCGTCCGTCGTCGCGGCGGTCGCGCGTGCGGCACAGGAGATCAACCGGTACCCGGACTTCGGCTCGACCCGCCTGGTGGCCGCGATCGCCGCCCGGTACGACGTGCCGGTCGAGCACGTCGCGGTCGGAACCGGCTCGGTCGGGGTGGCCCAGCAGCTGGTCCAGGCGGCCGCCGGAGCCGGCGACGAGGTGCTGTTCGCGTGGCGCTCGTTCGAGGCCTACCCGCTGATCAGCCGGGTGGACGGTGCGACTCCGGTCGCAGTCCCGCTGAACGACGGCGACCGGCACGACCTGACCGCGATGGCGGCCGCCCTGACCGCGCGCACCAGGCTGGTGTTCGTCTGCAACCCGAACAACCCGACCGGGACTGCCGTCCGCCGCGACGAGCTGCTGGCGTTCCTGGACGCGGTGCCCGACGACGTCCTGGTCGTGCTGGACGAGGCGTACGGCCAGTTCGTGGACGACCCCGACGTGCCGGACGGTCTCGACCTGTACCGCGACCGCCCGAACGTCTGCGTGCTGCGCACGTTCTCCAAGGCGTACGGGCTGGCGGCGCTGCGGGTCGGCTTCACCATCGCCCACCCCAGCGTCGCCGACGCCGTCCGGAAGACCGCGGTGCCGTTCGGCGTGAGCACGCTCGCGCAGGTCGCCGCGGTGGCGTCGCTGCAGGCCGAGCCGGAGCTGCTCGAACGCGTCGCCGCCCTCGTCGCCGAGCGCTCGCGCGTGCAGCTGGCGCTGCGCGCCCAGGGCTGGGTCGTCCCCGACTCCCAGGCGAACTTCGTCTGGCTCCGGCTGGGCGCGCGCACCGCGGAGTTCGCGGCGGCCTGCGCGAAGGCGGGCGCCGTCGTGCGCGCGTTCCAGGGCGAAGGGGTGCGGGTGACGGTGGCCGAGGCGGCGGCCTCCGACGTGTTCTTGTCGGTGGCGGCGCGGTACGTCCCCGCGGCCACGCTCGGCTGACCGGCGGGCACCCGGCTCGGCAGCAGGCCTGCGGGTCAGTGGCGTTCGCTGCGCACGACGAGGGCGACGCCGACGACCGCGAGCGCCCCACCGGCGACGATCGCCGCCGTCAGCGGCTCCGCCAGCAGCAGCCAGCCGAGCAGCACCGCGACGACCGGGTTCACGTACGCGTACGTGGACACCAGTGAGAGCGGGGCGTTCTGGGTGAGCCAGACGAACGCGGTGAACGCGACGATCGAGCCGACCAGCGTGAGGTACGCCAGCGCCCACCACCCCTGGGCCGGCACCTGGTCGAGCTGCAGCCCGGCGAACTCGTGGCTGACCGTCGCGATGGCCAGCATCGCGGCTCCGGCGGCCAGCATCTCGTACGTCGTCGCGACGAACGGGCTGGCGGGCATCGCCAGCCGCGGCGACAGGAACGTGCCGGTCGCCCAGGAGATCGTGCCGAGCAGGATGACGAGCGCGCCCCAGGCGTGCACGCCGCCGCCCGCGCTCCCCGGGCGCGCGAGCACGGCGATCCCGACGAACCCGACCAGAGTGCCGACGACGGTGAGCCGGTGCGGCCGGTCGCCGGACAGGGCCCGCAGGGCGACCAGCCACAAGGGCATGGCGGCGACGAGCAGCGCGGCGAGACCGGACGGCACTGTCTGCTCGGCGACGGCGACCGCGCCGTTGCCCACGGTCAGCAGCAGCACCCCCACCAGAGCCGCGGAGGCCAGCTGGCGGCGGCTGACCCGCAGCGCGCCGGGCCCGCCGAGCAGCCGCACCCCGGCGGCCATGATCAGCCCGGCCAGCACGAACCGCGTACCCATGGCGACCATCGGCGGCAGGTACCGGACCATCACCCGGATGCCGAGGTAGGTGGAGCCCCAGACGACGTACACGGTGCCCAGTGCCACCCAGACCGTGGCCGTGGACGGTCTGGCCGAGCCGTCGTCCCGGCCGCCGCGCGGGCGCTCCGGACGGGCGCTGGTCTGCTCGTCGGCCGCCGTCATCCGGCCATCCGACCACGAGGCGCCGACGGAGCGCTCGCGGCTTTCGGACGCCCGGAACGGTCCCCGACGCAGGCCAGGGCGACCGGCGGCGAGCCGCCCGGCGATGATGGTCGGCGTGAAGCCGCTGGACCCGCGCCTGCTGCGGTACGCGCGGGCCACCCGGGTGTACCTGCTCCTCACGGTCGTCATCGGGGCGGTCACCGCGGCCCTGGTGATCGGGCAGGCCGCCCTGGTCGCGCGGCTGGTGGACGGTGGGTTCGCCGGCGGCCTCGGGCTGGCGCAGATGCGCGGGCCGTTGCTGGCGCTGGCCGCGGTCCTGCTCGCGCGGGCCGTTCTCGCGTGGCTGACCGAGCTCGCCGCGCACCGGTCCGCGGCCCGGGCCAAGTCGCAGCTGCGGGCGGCCCTGCTCGGGAAGGCGGTCCACCTCGCGCCGGGCGGCGGGGTGTCGACGGCGGACGTAGCGACGCTGGCCACCCGCGGCGTGGACGCGCTGGACGCGTACTTCTCCCGCTACCTGCCCCAGCTCGTGCTCGCCGTCATCGTCCCGGTGACGGTGGTGGTCGTGCTGCTGGGGCAGGACCTGGCGGCGGCGGTGATCGTCGGGGTGACGCTGCCGCTGATCCCTCTGCTCATGATCGTGATCGGCCTCGCGACCCGGGCGAAGACGGATGTGCAGCTGCGCACCCTGCAGCACCTCGCCGGGCACTTCCTCGACGTGGTGGCCGGGCTGCCGACGCTCAAGGTCTTCGGCCGGGCCAAGGAGCAGGCACGCGCGATCCGCACCGTCACCGACCAGTACCGGCGCAACACCATGGCCACCCTCCGGCTGGCGTTCGCGTCCTCGCTGGTGCTCGAGCTGATCGCCACCCTGTCCGTCGCGCTGGTCGCGGTGTCGGTGGGGTTGCGGCTGCTCGACTCTCAGCTGACGTTCCGGACCGCGCTGTTCGTGCTCGTGCTCGCCCCCGAGGCGTACCTGCCGCTGCGCCAGGTCGGGACGAACTTCCACGCAAGCGCAGAGGGCATGGCGGCGGCGGAGCAGGTGTTCGCGGTGCTGGCCGTCGACGACGGGCCGCGCGGCGTCGGCACCGACGTCCCGGACCCGGCCACGCACGCGATCGAGGTGTCCGGGCTGACGGTCGCGTACCCGGGGCGGGGCGAACCCGCGCTGGCCGGGGTGACTCTGACGGTCGCGCCGGGCCGCATCCTGGCCGTGGCCGGGCCCAGCGGCTGCGGCAAGTCGACCCTGTTGGCCGTGCTCCTGGGGTTCGTCCGGCCGCAGTCCGGTCAGGTACGCGTCGGCGGGGTGGACCTGGCCGATCTCGAACCGGACGCCTGGCGCGCCGGGGTCGCATGGGTCCCGCAGCGACCGCACCTGTTCGCCGGCACGCTGGAGTCGAACGTCCGAGCGGGGCGTCCGGACGCCCCGGCGGCCGACGTGCTCGAGGCAATGGCCTCGGCCGGCCTCGGGCAGCTCGTCGCGACGTTGCCGGACGGACTGCAGACCCGGCTCGGCGAACGTGGTGCCGGGCTCTCGGCCGGCGAACGGCAGCGGGTGGCCCTGGCCAGGGCCTTCCTGCGGGACGCGCCGCTGCTGCTGCTGGACGAACCCACGGCCGGCCTGGACGCAGGGACCGAGGAGGAGGTGCTCGAGGCGGTCCGCCGGCTGGCGGTCGGCCGCACGGTCGTGCTGGTCGCGCACCGACCGGGGCTGCTCGCGCTGGCCGACCAGGTCGTCCACCTCGACACCGTGGAGGTGCTGGCGTGACGACCGCGCAGGACTCACCGGTGCTCCGGACGTCACCGGTGCTGCGGACCCTGCGGCTGGCCCGCGGCCGGTCCTGGCGGGTCGTCGGGTCGGCGCTGCTCGGGGCGGGCGCCGTCGTCTCGGCCGTGGGACTGATGGCCACCTCGGCCTGGCTGATCTCCCGCGCGGCGCAGCACCCGTCGGTGCAGGCTCTGGCGGTCGCGGTGGTCGCCATCCGGTTCTTCGCGCTGGCCCGGGCCGTGCTGCGCTACGCCGAGCGGCTGGTGGGGCACGACGCCGCCCTCCGGGTGCTCGCCGACCTGCGGGTCCGTGTCTACGAGCGGCTGGAACGGCTGGCCCCGGCCGGCCTGGCGGCGTTCCGCAGCGGCGACCTGCTGTCCCGGCTGGTGGCCGACGTGGACACCGTCCAGGACCTGCTGCTGCGCGTCCTCCCGCCGTACCTCGTGGCGGTCCTGGCCGGTTCGGCGGTGGTGCTGCTGACCGGGTGGCTGCTGCCGTCCGTGGGTGTGCTGATGGCGGTGACCCTGCTGCTCGCTGGCCTGGCCGTGCCGGCGCTGTCGTCGCGGCTCGAGCACCGCACCCAGGGCCGCACGGCGCAGGCCAGGGGCGAGCTGGGGGACTCGGTCGTGGACCTGCTGGGCGGGGCGCCCGACCTGGTCGCGTACGGCCTGGCCGACGAGCGGCTGGCGCAGGTGGCGGACGTGGACGCCGAGCTGACCACGGCGTCCCGCGCCTCGGCGACGACCGCCGGGATCGGCGCCGGGCTGACGCTGCTGCTGTCCGGGGCCGCGCTGTGGGGCGCGGTCGTGCTGGCAGTGCCGGCGGTGCGCGCGGGACGGTTGGACGGCGTCCTGCTCGCCGTGCTGGTGCTTACCCCGCTCGCGGCCTTCGAGGCGGTGGCCGGGCTCCCCGCGGCCGCCCAGGCCCTGGACCGGGTCCGCCGTTCGTCGGCGCGCGTCTTCGAGGTCCTCGACAGCCCCGACCCGGTGGCCGAGCCGGCCGACCCGGTCCCGCTGCCCGACGGGCCGGCCGCGCTGGTCGTCACGGGACTGCACGCGAGCTACCCGGGCGCCCGGCGGGCGGCCCTGGACGGGATCGACCTCGACCTGGCCCCGGGCCGCCGGGTCGCGGTCGTGGGCCCGAGCGGGGCCGGCAAGTCGACCCTGGCCGCGGTGCTCCTGCGCTTCCTTCCGTACCAGGGGTCGGTGACGCTCGACGGTGTCGAGCTGGCCCGCCTGCGCGGCGAGGACGTCCGCCGCCGGGTGGGGCTCGCGGCACAGGATGCGCACGTCTTCGACTCCACCCTCGAGCAGAACCTGCGGCTGGCCCGGCCGGACGCGTCGGCCGAGGACCTGGCCGCCGCCCTCGCCGCCGCCCGCCTGGACTCGTGGGTCGCGACGTTGCCCGACGGCCTGGCCACCCGCGTCGGGGAGTCCGGCGGCCGGATCTCCGGCGGGCAGCGGCAGCGGCTCGCCCTGGCCAGGGCGCTGCTCGCGGACTTCCCGGTCCTGGTCCTCGACGAGCCCGGTGAGCACCTGGACACCGCGACCGCCGACGCGCTGGTCGCCGACCTGCTCGACGCCACCCGCGGCCGGTCGACGGTGCTGATCACGCACCGGCTCGCCGGGCTGGCGGAGGTGGACGAGGTGCTGGTGCTGGACGCAGGGCGGGTCGTCGAGCGCGGTACCCACGCGCGGCTGCTGCGTGACGGCGGCCGGTACGCGGCCCTGTGGGAGCTCGAGCAGTCCCGCCCGCCGGACTGAAGTCGGTGGGCCGGGGTTCAAGTGGTGACCGGCTGCGTCCCGATCATGCGTACAGGCGATAACGTCGGCTGCACGATCCCCCACCCCGGGGTCGGCGGACCGAGCCGTCCGGTTGGCGGTGACCCCGCGGCCGGCACGTCCCGAGGAGTGTGCGCGTGGACACCGGATCACCGAACGAGCTGGTCCAGCTGCTCACCCCCGAGGGCGAACGGGTGCACCACCCGGGCTACGACGTGGACCTCGCCGACCAGGACTACCGCGACCTGTACCGCGACCTGGTCCTGGTGCGGCGCGCCGACGTCGAGGCCACCGCGCTGCAACGCCAGGGAGAGCTCGGGCTGTGGGCCAGCCTGCTCGGTCAGGAGGCCGCCCAGGTGGGGTCCGGACGGGCCCTCCAGCCGGACGACTTCGCCTTCCCCACCTATCGCGAGCACGGCGTTGCGCACACCCGCGGGGTGGACCCGCTCGAGCTGCTGGGCATGTTCCGCGGCGTCTCCAACGGCGGCTGGGACCCAAACGAGAAGAACTTCGCGCTGTACACGATCGTCATCGGCAACCAGTGCCTGCACGCCGTCGGCTACGCCATGGGCCTGCAGATGGACCGCCGCCGGGCGCAGCAGGACCGCACGCCCGCGGTCGTCGCGTACTTCGGCGACGGCGCGTCCAGCCAGGGCGACGTGAACGAGGCGTTCATCTTCGCCGCGTCGTTCGGCGCTCCCGTCGTGTTCTTCTGCCAGAACAACCAGTGGGCCATCTCCGAGCCGCTGGAGAAGCAGTCGAAGATCCCGCTGTACCGCCGCGCCCACGGGTTCGGCTTCCCCGGCGTGCGCGTCGACGGCAACGACGTCCTCGCCGTGCTCGCTGTCACCCGCAAGCACCTCGCCGACGCGCGCGAGGGCGCCGGGCCCTCGCTGATCGAGGCGTTCACGTACCGGATGGGCGCGCACACGACGTCCGACGACCCGACCAGGTACCGGCTGGCCAGCGACCTGGAGGCGTGGCGGCTCAAGGACCCGATCGAACGGGTGCGCTCGTTCCTGTGGCGTCAGCAGCTCGCCGACCAGGGCTTCTTCGACGAGATCGAGGCGGAGGCCGAGGCGCTGGCGGTCCGCCTGCGAGAGGGGTGCCGTTCGTTGCCCGACCCCCTGCCGGACCGCATGCTCGACCAGGTGTACGCCGAGCCGCACCCGCTGGTGCAGCAAGAGCGGGCCGAGCTGGCCGCCTACCTCGACTCGTTCGAGGACGTGCCGCAGTCCGCGGCCGCGCACGGGAGGCACCAGTGACCGAGACCGTCACGCTCGCCCGCGCGCTCAACCTCGGCCTGCGGCGGTCGCTGGAGAACGACGACCGCGTGGTGCTCATCGGCGAGGACATCGGCAAGCTCGGCGGGGTCTTCCGGATCACCGACTCGCTGCAGAAGGACTTCGGCGAGGACCGCGTCATCGACTCACCGCTCGCCGAGAGCGGGATCGTCGGCTCCGCCGTCGGGCTGGCGATGCGCGGCTACCGGCCGGTGGTGGAGATCCAGTTCGACGGTTTCGTGTACCCGGCGTTCGACCAGATCGTGTCGCAGGTGGCGAAGCTGCACGCCCGCTCGCGCGGCGACCTGGTCATGCCGATCGTGATCCGCATCCCGTTCGGCGGCGGCATCGGCGCCGTCGAGCACCACAGCGAGAGCCCGGAGGCGTACTTCGCGCACACGGCCGGGCTGCGGGTCGTGAGCCCGTCCAACCCCGTCGACGGGTACTGGATGATCCAGCAGGCGATCCGCTGCGACGACCCGGTCGTGTTCATGGAGCCCAAGCGCCGCTACTGGGAGAAGGCCGAGCTCGACCCGGCGGCCACGCCGGACCCGTTGTTCGAGGCCAGGCTCGCCCGGCCGGGCCGTGACGTGACGCTCGCCTGCTACGGCCCGATGGTGCGGACCTGTCTGGACGCCGCGCAGGCCGCGGCTGCGGACGGCGTGGAGATCGAGGTGCTCGACCTGCGGACGTTGTCGCCGCTGGACCTGGAGGCGGTGTGCGCGTCGGTCGAACGGACCGGACGGCTGGTCGTCGTGCACGAGGCCCCGGTCTTCCTGGGCCTGGGCGCCGAGCTCGCTGCGCGCGTCACCGAGCGGTGCTTCTACTCGTTGCAGGCACCGGTGCTGCGCGTCGGCGGCTACCACGCGCCGTACCCGCCGTCGAGGCTGGAAGAGCACTACCTGCCGGACCTGGACCGCGTCCTGGACGCCGTCGACCGATCACTGGCGCTGTGATGCCGACGTACCAGCAGTTCCGGTTGCCCGATGTCGGCGAGGGCCTGACCGAGGGCGAGATCCTGCAGTGGTTGGTGAAGGTCGGCGACACGGTGGTCGTCAACCAGCCGCTGGTCGAGGTGGAGACCGCCAAGGCGGCGGTCGAGCTGCCGAGCCCGTACGCGGGGGTGGTCACCGACCTCATGGTGGAGGCCGGGACGACGGTGGCGGTGGGCACCCCGATCATCACGATCGACACGGACCCGGGAGGCGCCCCGGCTGTGCCGGCCGCACCGGCCCCGGCAGCGGTCGCCCCGGGCGTGCCGTCGCCGCAGTCGCCGCAGTCGCCGGACCCGGCGGTCCTCGACGCCCGGCACCTGGCCGCGACCGAGTTCGTCCCGGCGCCCAAGCCGCAACGGGAAGCGGTCCTCGTCGGCTACGGCGTCATGTCCGGCTCCGTCACGCGGCGGCCGCGCCGGGCCGGTCCCGCGGCGCCTGCGACCGGGTCCGCCACCGCGGGCGCGCGCACCCAGGCTCGGGCCAAGCCGCCGGTCCGCAAGCTGGCCAAGGACCTCGGCGTGGACCTCGCGTCGGTGCCGGCCACCGGACCGGACGGCACCGTCACCCGAGAAGACGTCGAGCGGCAGGCGGCGGGCCGGCAGGGCTCGGGGGTGGTCCTCACCTCGGGCGGGACGGCCGTGCTGGGCGAGCACGGCGAGCACCGCGAGCAGGTGCGGGGCGTCCGCAAGTACATGGCCGAGGCGATGGTGCGCTCGGCGTTCACGATCCCGCACGTGACCGAGTGGACCGAAGTGGACGTCACGCGCTCGGTCAAGCTCGTGCACCGGCTGCGCGAGACGCCCGGGTTCCACGACGCGCGGGTCGGACCGCTGCTGCTGGTCGCGCGGGCGGTGCTGCTGATGGCGAAGATCGTCCCCGAGATCAACGCCGTCTGGGACGAGGACGGCGGCGACGTGGTCTACAAGGACCACGTCAACCTGGGGTTCGCCGCGGACACCCCGCGCGGGCTGATCGTCCCGAACATCAAGGCGGCCGACCGGCTCTCGCTGCCCGAGCTCGCGGCGGCGCTCAAGCAGCTCGTCGAGACGGCGCGCTCGGGGCGCACCGCGCCGGCGGACATGTCCGGCGGCACCTTCACGATCACGAACGTCGGGGTGTTCGGGATCGACGGCGGCACCCCGATCATCAACCCGGGCGAGTCGGCGATCCTGGCCGTCGGGGCGTTCCGCGAACGGCCCTGGGTGCACAAGGGCAAGGTGCGGCCGCGGTGGGTCGTGCATCTCGCCCTCTCGTTCGACCACCGGTTCATCGACGGCGCCACCGGCGCGCGTTTCCTCAGCGGGGTCGCGTCGGTTCTGTCCGACCCGGCGATGCCGCCGGTCGGTCGTTGACGGGAAGCCGGCCGGACGGGGGAGACTGACGACCATGCGCGTGCACGCGATCCAGCTCGAGACGTCGCTGTCCGAGGCCCCCGCCGACCGGGTCGGGCGGGCCGTCGAGCTGGTCCGGGCGCAGGCCGGAGCCGACCTCGTCGTCCTCCCCGAGCTGTGGGTGCAGGGCGGCTTCTCGTTCGGCTCGTTCGCGGCGACGGCCGAAGCGCTCGACGGTCCGACCGTCGAGGCGCTCGTCGGGGCGGCGCGCAGCCTCGGCGCATGGGTGCACGGCGGTTCGCTGGTCGAGCGGTCCGACGAGGGGCGGCTGTTCAACACCTCCGTCCTGGTGCGTCCGGACGGCTCGCTCGCGGCGACGTACCGCAAGATCCACCTGTTCGGTTTCGCGGGTGGCGAGACGACCGTGCTCGCTGCCGGGACCGAGGTCGTCACGACCGACCTGGACGGGACGACGGTCGCCCTCGCCACCTGCTACGACGTGCGCTTCCCCGAGCTGTTCCGCGCGTTCGTCGACCACGGGGCCGAGCTCGTCCTGATGCCCGCCGCCTGGCCGGCGCCGCGGATCGCCCACTGGAGCCTGCTGGCCAGGGCTCGCGCCGTCGAGGACCAGGTGTTCGTCGTCGCGGTCAACGGCTGCGGCGACCAGGGCGGGCTGCGGCTGGGCGGTCGCTCGGTCGTGGTGGACCCGTGGGGGGTCGCCGTCGCCGAGGCCGGCGACGACGAGCAGGTGCTCACCGCCGACCTCGACCTGGCCCAGGTGGCCAAGGTGCGGGCGGACTTCCCGGTGCTGGCCGACCGGCGCCTGCGTCAGTAGTGCTCCGACGTCAGTAGTGCTCGCGGCCGGGGGCCTCGGGGCCGAGCCCGGTGAACCAGCTGAGGACGAAGAGCACGAGCACGAGCACCGCGACCATGATCGCGATGGCGAGCAGGACCAGCCCGCCCCGGCCGAGCGCGACGAGAAGCCGCTCCCACGCACGCCGCATCGTCGACGGTCGGTCGTCCCGGTCGTCAGTCATCCCACCCCCAATCCGGCTGGCGGTCGGCGGGCCGCTCCGGACGGTCGCATCATCTATCGACGTGCGCCGTTTGTCTCTAGTTCACCGGAGCGTGATTTCCACGCACGGTCGCGGGAGGTCGGTCGACGCTGACCGATCAGGCCAGGGGGACTTCGTCGAGGCCCACGAACGTGTAACCACGGCGGCGCAGCTCCGGCACCAGCAGGCGGGTCGTCGCGTACGTCGCGTTCCCCTGCTTGATGAAGTCGCTGTCCGCGGTGCTGTCGTGCATGAGCACGATCCCGCGGCCGGCCGACTCGATCGCGTGCAGGTAGGCCTCCGCCGCGTCGCCGGCGCCGACCCGGTCCTGCCACAGCTCCCAGTCGCCGCCGTCGACGTCCCAGCCGACCGGCCCGACGTGCTCGGCCGTCCCCCACGACGCCCCGTTCAGCTCGGCCGCCACCTGCGCGGACCAGGCGCCGTACGGCGGGCGGAAGTAGACCCGGCCGGACGACCCGGACACGATCAGCCGGTCCGTCGCCGCGACCTCGACCACCGCGCTGCCGCCGCCGGCGACCAGCTGCGCGAGGTCCGGGTGCGTGTACGTGTGGTTGCCGACGAGGTGCCCGAGCCCTCGCACGGCCGCGGGGGCCGCCGGCATCTGCTCGACCTGCCGGCCGGTCATGAAGAACGTGGCTCGCACGCCCTGGTCCGCGAGGTAGCTCGCGAGCGGCAGCGTCCGCGGCCCGGTGCCGTCGCCGAGCGTCTCGCCAGGTCCGTCGTCGTACGTCAGGCACAACGTGCCCGGTGGCAGCGCCCGACCCGTGAGCAGCTCGGACGCGTACACGGCTGCGACCCTAAGCGGTCCGGCCGACCGAAGTACCGGCGACGGTGCGACCGGCGCGGCAAGGTCGTCCTGCTGGGCTCAGTCCTCACCCGCCGCCCGGAGCGGACCGGTCGAGGCTCGCGGCGCCGTTGCCGAGGTCGCTGCCGCGGCCGCAGCGACAGCGCGCGCCACAGCGAGCGCGCGCGCCACAGCGATGGCATCGTCGACGGACAGCCGGCGCCCCTCCTGAAGCGACCGCTCGTAGAGCTCGGCCCCCGGCCCTTTCCGGATCTGCTCGACGATGCCGAGGTGCAGGACCGCATCGGAGGGATTGAGGAGCCCGAGGCGCTCCCGGAGGGCCCGGGCGGCGCCGCCGAGGAGGCCGGCCCGTCCGACGTCGCCGAGCAGTCCCGCGACGCCCAGGAACGACTCCAGCTGGTACGCGATGCCGTGCTCGTAGGAGAGCCCGATCGACAGGTCCAGGCATCGCTCCATCAGTGTCGCCGCCTCGACGACCTGGCCGGTGAGAAGCTTCATCCAGCCGAGACTGTTGAGGGCGAGGGCGATCCCGAAGTCGCTCTCGTCCTCCTCACCGAGCTGCAGCGCGCGGCTGAACTGCTCGATCGCGCCTGGCGCATCTCCCTCGATGAGGTGCAGCCGCCGAATGGATGCCGGGTTGGGCGGCTGCAGCCGTGGAGACTACGCCGTGCCGCGCAGCCTCATGACCCGGAGGGTACGCCGCCCCTGCCTGTGGAGGACCAACGAGCCTGCCATGGGTCCTGGTGCCCTGGGGAGAGTCGACCTGACTCCGAGCACGCCTGCGAGGATGGCCGGGTGACGCAAGGTCGGCGCCCTCGCGTGCGCAAGCCGGAGCCGGTCTGTCGGGGCGGCCGGACCGACACGGGCGGGACGGAGTGCTCGATCGCCGCCTTCCGACGTCGTCGTCTGATCGGGGACTTCTGCACGTTCTGCGGCAGTGATCTGTGCGCTGTAGCCCGATGACCGGCGTGCCGTCGCTCTGCCGCATCGTTGAGGAGTCGCGACGCCCCGGTGAGCAGAAGAGCATCCGTGACTGGGAGGACAGGCGGGGCACTCCCTGGTGGATCGTCCGCGGCCTTCGGGTGGGCTTGGAGTGCGACGCTGGCACTGTTGAGCCCGAGCGCATCTTCGACGATGAGTTCGAGGCGTGTGCACAGTTCCTTCTCCGTGAGGCGGCTCAGGTGCTCGACGGGCGATCCATCCCCCTCGACCGCGATGCGGAGGAGGCGTGACGTCCCCACGCAGGCATGCCCGCGTCCGTGCCCCCGAGCTGGTCGGCCGGGGCGGCTGGGTCGGCACCGGCGGCAAGGAGTACTCGCTGGCCGACCTGCGCGGCAAGTTCGTGCTGCTGGACTTCTGGACCTTCTGCTGCATCAACTGCCTGCACGTGATCGAGGAGCTGCGCTCGCTCGAGGCCAAGTACGCCGACGTGCTGGTCACCGTCGGCGTCCACTCGCCGAAGTTCGTGCACGAGACCGACCACGACGCCGTCGTCGCGGCGGTCGAGCGGTACGAGGTGCACCACCCGGTCCTGGACGACCCCGACCTCGTCACCTGGGGCGCGTACGCCGTGCGCGCGTGGCCGACGCTCGCGCTGGTGGACCCCGAGGGGTACGTGGTCGCCCAGTTCTCCGGCGAGGGCCACGCGCACGGGATCGAGGCCCTCCTGGTCGAGCTGATCGACGAGCACGAGATGAAGGGCACGCTGCACCGCGGCGACGGGCCGTACGTCCCACCCGAGCCCGCCCCCTCCACGCTGCGGTTCCCGGCCAAGGCCGTGCTGCTGCCGACCGGGCACGTGCTCGTCGCCGACGCCGGGCACCACCGCCTCACGTTGCTGGAGCCGGACGGCGAGACGCCGGCCCGGCCGCCGATCGGCAGCGGGGAGCGCGGGCTGCTCGACGGTCCGCCGGACCTGGCCCGCTTCCACGAGCCGAACGGTCTGTGCCTGCTGCCGCCCGAGGTGGCCGCCGAGGTGGGGTACGACGTCGTCGTGGCCGACACCGTGAACCACGCGCTGCGCGGGGTGTCGCTGGTCGACGGCCAGGT
The DNA here is from genome assembly GCA_963711005.1 of uncultured Actinomycetota bacterium. GTDB lineage: Bacteria > Actinomycetota > Actinomycetes > Prado026 > Prado026 > CAVQCJ01. The sequence goes on from CAVQCJ010000002.1 coordinate 1,403,984, forward strand.
GACGACGGTCGCCGGCACCGGCAGCCAGTGGATGCAGGGCTCGCCGAACCCGCCGGACGGGACCGCCCGCGAGCAGGACCTGTCCTCGCCCTGGGACGTGGCCTGGTCGCCGGCCGACTACGTGGTCCGGGTCGCGATGGCCGGGATCCACCAGATCTGGGACTTCGACCCGCTGACGCGCCGGGTCCGCCCGTACGCGGGGACGACGAACGAGGGCTTGCGGGACGGGCCGGTCGACCAGGCGTGGTTCGCCCAGACGTCCGGGCTGGCGATCACCGCGGACGTCGAGGGTGAACGGCTCTGGCTCGCCGACCCGGAGACGTCCAGCCTGCGTTCGGTGCGAGCCGGTGTGGTGATGACGCACGTCGGTCAGGGCCTGTTCGACTTCGGGCACCGCGACGGGCCCGGCGAGGACGCGTTGCTGCAGCACCCGCTTGGGGTGACCGCGTTGCCGGACGGTTCCGTCGCCGTGCTGGACACGTACAACGACGCCGTCCGCCGCTTCGACCCGCAGACCGGCCTGGTCACCACGGTCGCGACCGGGCTGCGCGAACCGTCCGGCGCCGTGCTCGTGCCGGGGACCGGCGGTCCGGACGCGCCGCCGGAGCTGCTCGTCGTCGAGTCGGCGGCGCACCGGCTGACCCGGGTACGCCTGCCGAAGGACGCGGTGCAGGTCGAGGCTGCTGCCTACCGGACCAGGCGTCCGGTGCTGGACGTCGCGCCGGGCCCTCTCGAGCTCGTCGTGGTCTTCGAGCCGCCGCCAGGGCAGAAGCTCGACGACCGGTACGGCCCGTCGACCCGGCTGCTGGTGTCGTCGACGCCGCCCGGGCTGCTGGTGGCCGGCGACGGCAGCGGTCAGGAGCTGGTCAGGACGCTGGAGATCGCAGCGGACGGGGAGGGCGTGCTGCACGTCGCCGCGTTCGCGGCGTCCTGCGACGACGGCGAGACGGTCGAGTTCCCGGCCTGCCACGTGCACCAGCAGGACTGGGGCCTGCCGGTCCGGGTCACGCCCGGTGGCGACCGGCGGATCGCGCTGATGCTGCGGGGCCTGGACGCCGGCTGACGGCAGCACCGCCCGCAGCGACGCCGGCGAGCTCGTCGGCCTGCTCGGTGAGGTCGAGCTCGGTGTCGCCTGCTGTCGCCTTGGTGGGCCGGGTCCGGCGCTGCTGCCGGGCGAGCGCCCGGGCCGTGCGCGCGTCGTTGCGCCGCTCGACGTCCGCCGCGAGCGCCGCCCGCCAGTACCCGGTACCGCGCCGCCACCAGCCCGCGAGTGCGGGCTGGACGATCGCCGCGAAGAGTCCGCCGGCCACAGCCGCCGCGGACATCCACCATGCCGCCGGGTCGGTCACGACCGCCGGGACCCCGTCGACCCCGGTGGTCCAGCGCACCGCTCCAGCGGCCAGCCCGGGCAGCACCGCGAGCAGCACGAGGACCTGCCACTTGCGGACGATCCCGGTCAGCGCCATGCCGCCGACCAGCACCAGCAGCCCGCGCCACCCCAGGGAGAACGGGTCGGCGGGCTGGCCGGCCGTGGACTCCCAGGCCAGCCAGGCCAGCACTCCCAGGCCAACCGGTACGAAGCGGCCCAGCACCTGGCCCGGGCTGAGCCACGGCCGCCTCGACCGCTGCGCCGCGAGCGCCGCGGCGGGCAGCGCCACCAGCACGGCCGTGATCGCGGCGCTCACCCACGCCCAGGTCGTGGTCGGGTCGGTGGCCCCGGCCGGCCACACGAGGGCGTAGGCGACCTGGTTCGTCAGCGGCGGCGCCCAGGAGCCAGGGGCCAGCTCGAACGGCACGAGCGGGAGGGCGGCCACCGCCAGCAGCCACCAGCCGCGGCCCACCCGGACGACCAGCAGCGCGAGCAGGACGAGCGCGACGGTCGTCCCGAGCGCGGTGGCGGCGGACGGAACCCAGCCCTGCCATCCGGGCCAGGGGACGCTGTGCGCGTACGTCGCCTTGGGGTTGGCCAGGCGCAGCTGCAGCCGGACCCACTCGGTGTCCCACCAGCCCCGGGTGACGACGCTGTGGGCGACGAGGCCCTGTACGAGGGCCTGGACCGTGATCACGGCGAGCGTGACCAGCAGGACGGGGTGACGGCGCTTGGCCGTGGGGCGGGACGCGGGCATGCGCGGGCGCGGCCGGATCAGGCCCGACGGGCCCCGATGCCGACAGGCAGGTGGCGGCCGCGCAGGCTCGCAGCCACCGCCGTGCCCAGGAGGGCCAGCATCAAGGCGAGGGGGAGGTTCTGCTCACCGCGCAGGAGGTCGAACGCGATCCGGGTGCCGGCGCCGAGCTCTTCGGCGTGGTTGCGGTCGAGCAGGAGGTACGTGGTGAGGGCGGCCAGGACCAGCGACGCCAAGGACAGGGCGGTGCGCCGGCCCCGAGGGTGGCCGAGAGGGATCCTCACCCTGAGGACATCGGTCGCCGCGAACGCCGTTCTTGAGCCCTGAGCCGTCTGGCCCGGCCTCCGCGGGCGCGGTCAGAAGGCGTCTTCGGACAGGTCCATGAGGGCGTTGTCGGTGGCCTCGGCGATCGCCCGCTGCGCGGACAGCTGGGGCAGCACCTGTCGGGCGAAGAACTGCGCCGCCGCGACCTTGCCCGTGTAGAACGCCTCGTCCCGCGGGTCCGGCCCGGCTGCGAGCGCAGCGAGGGCCACCTCGGCCTGGCGCAGCAGCAGCCACGCCACGACCAGGTCGCCCAGCGCGTAGAGCAGCCGCCCGGTGTTCTGCCCGACCTTGTACACGTTGCGCACCTCGGCCTGCGCCGAGGTGAGGAAGCCGACCATCGCGCCGACGATCCCCTGCACGTCCTCGAGCGCGGCGGCCAGGAGGTCCCGCTCGGCCGCGAGCCGGCCGTTGCCGGCCTCGGACTTCGCGAACTCCTGGATCTGCGTGAGGAGGACGGTGAGCGCCTGGCCCTGGTCCCGGACGATCTTGCGGAAGAACAGGTCCAGGCCCTGGATCGCGGTGGTCCCCTCGTACAGGGTGTCGATCTTCGCGTCCCGGATGTACTGCTCGAGCGGGTAGTCCTGCAGGTACCCGGACCCGCCGAAGGTCTGCAGCGACTCGCTGCCGAGCAGCGCGTACGACTTCTCCGACCCGTAGCCCTTGACGATGGGCAGCAGCAGGTCGTTGAGCCGGTCGTCGTCGCTCGCGTCCTCGCCCGCAGCCTCCTTGACGATGACCGTGTCCTGCACACCGGCCGTGTAGAGGACCAGCGCGCGCATGCCCTCGGCGTACGCCTTCTGCGTCATCAGCGAGCGGCGCACGTCGGGGTGGTGGGTGATGGTCACCCGTGGCGCGGCCTTGTCGGTCATCTGCGCGAGGTCGGCGCCCTGGACGCGGGTCTTTGCGTAGTCCAGCGCGTTGAGGTACCCGGTGGACAGCGTCGCGATGGCCTTGGTGCCGACCATCATCCGGGCGAACTCGATGATCTTGAACATCTGCGCGATGCCGTCGTGCACCTCGCCGACGAGCCAGCCGACGGCGGGCTCCCTCGCGCCGAAGGTGAGCTCGCACGTCGTCGAGACCTTGAGGCCCATCTTGTGCTCGATGTTGGTGGTGTAGACACCGTTGCGCCCGAGCAGCTCGCCGCTGTCCCAGTCGACGTGGAACTTCGGGACGAAGAACAGCGACAGCCCCTTGGTCCCGGGGCCGGCGCCCTCGGGGCGGGCCAGCACGAGATGGAAGATGTTGTCGGTGAGGTCGTGCTCGGCCGACGTGATGAACCGCTTGACGCCGTCGATGTGCCACGAGCCGTCGTCCTGGCGGACCGCCTTCGTCCGGCCCGCGCCGACGTCGGAGCCGGCGTCGGGCTCGGTCAGCACCATCGATGCGCCCCAGCCGTGCCGGCCGCATACGGTCGCCCACTGCTTCTGCTCAGGGGTGCCCAGCGCCCACAGCACGTGGGTGAACGCGGCGCCCGAGGCGTACATGTGCACGGCGGGGTTGGACCCGAGCACCATCTCGGCGATCGCCCACCGCAGGGACGGCGGGGTGGGGGTACCGCCCATCTCCCGGGGCAGGTCCAGGTTCGTCCAGCCGGCGTCGACGTACGCGCGGTAGGACTTCTTGAACGACTCGGGGAGCGTCACGGTGGAGGTGGCCGGGTCGAACACCGGTGGGTGGCGGTCGGAGTCGAGCAGCGAAGCGGCCAGGTCCTCGGTGGCCAGCCGCTCGATCTCGCCGAGGATCGACCTCGCGGTCTGCTCGTCCAGGTCGGCGTACGGACCGGTGCCCAGCACGTCCTGACGGCCGAGCACCTCGAAGAGGTTGAACTCGATGTCGCGCAGGTTCGACCTGTAGTGCCCCATCGCTGTCCGCTCCTGTCCCCGCCGCGGCGTTCCTACTCGTCGGTAACATGATGCTACTCGCCAGTAACCTGTGCAAGACACCACCCCGAACGGCCCAGCGAGTTCCCGCCGGCCTCCAGGCGTCTCAGCGGGCCCGGGGTGCCTCAGTGACGCTGAGCGGCGAGCAGCTCGTCGGCCAGCTGGTCGAAGGTGGTGGCCGCCGCCAGGGCCTGCCGCTCGTCCGGCGGCGTCGGCCCGTAGCACTCGCGCTCCAGGACCCGTACGGCCGGGCGGGCCGGCGGTGGCAGCCGGTAGGCGTACTCGGCCAGGGTCTCGGCGGGTCGTCCGGCCGAACCGCCGGCGCCCATGGCCGCGTCGAGGCGCAGGAACGCCGCCAGCACCGGGCCGGGGCTGGGGGCGACCGCACGGGCGGCCCGGGCCGCCCGCCGCCGGCGCAGCCACACCAGCAGCCGGACCAGGCCGGCGACCGCCGCGGCCAGCGCCAGCACGCCCAGCGCCAGCAGCACGCGCCCGCCGGCCGAGGAGGCGAGCGCCTGCACCTTCGTGCTGATCCGGCTGACCAGGGACGTCGGGCCGGGCACCGCCAGGGCGGCTCCGGCGGTCGGGTCCGAGGACGTCCAGCCGAGCCCGGGGTACCAGACCTCGACCCAGGCGTGCGCGTCGGAGGCGAGCATCAGCCGGCGGCCGTTCGGCGCCGGCTGCCCGTAGGCGAACCCGGTGACGAGCCGTGCCGGGATCCCGCGGGCCCGGAGCAGGACGACCTCCGCCGAGGCGAACTGCTCGCAGAACCCCTGGTGCGAGTCGAAGAGGAAGTCGTCGACCGGGTCCTCGCCGGCCGGCGGGACGGGCGCGTCGAGCCGGTACGTCTCGTTGCTGCGCAGGTACCGCTCGACCGCGTCCACCGCGTCGTACCGGGTCCTGGCCTGGGCGGCCACCTGGGCGGCGAGCTGGCGGACCCGCAGCGGGACGGTCGACGGCAGCTGGGTCCAGCGCCGGTCGCGCAGGTCGACGCCGTCGGCCGCCCGCAGGGTGGCCGGGTCCAGCACCTCGGGCACCGACGTCACGGTGTACGTGCTCAGCGCCCCGGCCGTGTCGAACAGCACCAGCCCGGTGCCGAGCTGGATGAGGTGCCCCACGTCGGCGTGCACGGCCGTGACCTCGCCCGGCGCGACGACGGCGCCGCTGGCGCCGGTGCGCAGCACGACGGTGTCTGTGCTCAACGTCGTGCCCTGGGGGACCACGTCCTCGTCCGCGAGCGGGACCTGGTAGTCCGGTCCGGTGCCGAGCGATCGGCCGCCGGGGCGGCTGCTCTGCCAGCCGCTGCCGTCGTAGACGTCCAGGACGGTGCTGCGCCACAGCTGCGGCGAGTCGGCGGGGACCTCGAGCACCGGGTCGGACGAGAGCGTCCCGCGCACCCGGAGGTCCAGGAACCCGTCCGTGTAGTACGAGGTGCTGCGGGTGGCGGTCGTCGAGCCGCCGCCCGGGTCGGGCACCTCCCCGCCGAGCAGCCGGCTGCGCGCACTGATCCCCTGGGGTTGCGGCAGGACCAGGAAGACGGCCAGGCCCAGCGCGACGCAGACGGCGACCACGCCGGCGACCCGGCTCGCCGTGCGGGCGGGTCGCGCGGTGCCCGGCGCGGTCCGGTGCAGCGTCGCGACGGCATCGGCGCCGTCGGCCTCGACCAGGCGGTGCCCCAGCACCATCGCGGCGATCCCGGCCGGCCAGGACAGGAGCAGCGGGAGCGCGACGACGAATCCGGGCGACAGACCCGCCGCGAGCACGGTCATGAACAGGCCGATCAGCAGCCCCACCATCAGGTCGCGGCGGCCGTTGAGCACGACCGAGTGGGCCACCTGGATCCCGACCAGCAGGGCGGCGAGCAGCGGGCCGACGGTGAACAGTCCGTCCGACGGGTTGCCGCCCTGGCCGAAGGTGGCGTAGACCGCGTAGCCGGCGACGACGAGCAGCGCGCCGACGCTGACGCTCTTCCGGCGGGCCGCGGCGCCGGCTTCGGGCAACGCGTACGAGGCGTACGACCCGGCGAGGAAGGCCACCGTCGCGAGCACCGCCACCGGTGCCCCGAGCAGGTCCGAGCACACCAGCGCGACCACCCCGCTGACCCCGACGGCGGCGACCACGGCGCGCAGCGGAAGGGTTCGCCGCCGCTCGGCCGCCGTCGGTTCCGCCGTCCCGGTCGTCCCGGTGGTGCCGGTCGTGCCGGTCATCGCGCGACCAGCGGGACGAGACGCAGGCCCGCGGCGGCGGCCGCGGGCGCGGCGTGGTCCCACCAGGCGGCGGCTGGACGGGTCAACGCCACGGTGAGCTCGCCGCGGCCGACGTGCGCGGCCAGCCGGCCCATCGCCGGCGCGGCCGGCGGCAGCACGGTACGCAACCGGGCGCACCAGTCGAGCAGCTCGGTCTCCTGGCTGCTGACCACCTCGCGCCAACCGGTCGTCTGCGGGTCGCCGGCCACCAGCCGGACCGGTCGGCCGGACCGCACGGTCGCCACGGCCAGCGATGCGACCGCGGAGACCAGCGGCTCCCAGTCCGCGGCGGCGTCCGGACCGACGACGAGGATGCTCAGCCGTCCGCCGCGGAGCTCCTCGCGCTCCAGCACGACCAGCCGCCCCCGGCGTGCGGTGCTGCGCCAGTGCACCTGGCGGGCGTCGTCGCCGCGCTGCCAGTCGCGGATGCCGTGCACGTCCAGGCCGCTGCGGCTGCGGACCGGCGTGCCGAACCCGTCCGTGGAGTCGGGCAACGGAGGCGGCGCCACCCGGGCCACCACCGGGTGCACGACGAGGTCGGCGCTGACGGTGCCCGTCGTCCGCGAGGCGAGCAGCCCCAGCGGAGCGGTGCTGGTCCAGGTCACGGTGCCCTCGGTCGCCACCCCGCGGGCGTTCGCCAGCCGGGTGACGGTCACGCCGGCGCAGGCGCCCGCCGGCAGCGCGTCGACGAGGACGGTGACGTCCTCCAGCCCTTCCACGTGGTGGTGCAGCCGGCACAGGGGCAGGGTCCGGCGGCCGTTGTTGCGTACGTGCACGTGCGACTCGACCCGCTCACCGAGCACGACCCTGGCCGGGCTGGAGACGCCGACCTGGATGTCCCGCAGCTGCGGGTGCAGCAGCCTGGCCCCGATGGTGACGCCGATGAACCCGGCCGCGAGGAGCAGCAGCCAGCTGTCGCCGGTCACCATCGCCAGGCCGCCGAGAGCGCCGGCACCGACCAGCGGCAGCAGTCCCGCCCGCGTCGGACGCAGGCTCGGACGGGCGGCCATCAGCCTTGGAGCGGGACGGGGACCCGGTTGACGAGGTCGGCCACGACGGCCGACCCGCCACCGGCCAGGTCCTGGGTGAGCACCAGCCGGTGCCCCAGCACCGCCGGTGCCAGGGCCTTGGTGTCGTCGGGGGCGACGTAGTCACGGCCCTGCAGGTGGGCCCGGGCCTGCGCGCACCGGATCAGGGTCAGCACCGCGCGCGGGCTGGCGCCCAGGTGTACCCGCGGGTCCCGCCGGGTGGCCTGCACCAGCGCCAGCGCGTGGTCGAGGACGGGCTCGGCGACGTACGTGCGGCGCACCGCCACCCGGGCGGCCTGCAGCTGCTCGGGGCCGACCACGGGCTGCAGGTCGTCGACGGTCGGGCGGACCAGCTGCTCGCGGACGACCAGCCGTTCGGCTGCGGGGTCCAGGTCGCCGAGCCGGATGCAGACCGCGAACCGGTCCAGCTGTCCCTCGGGCAGCGGGTAGGTGCCGTGCTGCTCGAGCGGGTTCTGCGTGGCCACGACGAAGAACGGCTCGGGCAGCACGTGCCGGACGCCGTCCACCGTCACCGCCCCTTCGTCCATGGCCTCCAGGAACGCCGACTGGGTGCGTGGCGGCGTGCGGTTGAGCTCGTCGGCGAGCACGACGTGGGCGAAGAGCGGTCCCGGCACGAAAAGGAAGCGGTGCTCGCCGGGGTCCCAGACGCCTGACCCGGTGATGTCCGACGGCAGCAGGTCGGCGGTCGCCTGGATGCGCTGGAAGACGCCTCCGAGCGAGCGGGCGAAGGCTCGGGCCATGGTGGTCTTGCCGCTGCCCGGGACGTCCTCGATCAGGGCGTGGCCGCCGGCGAGCAGGGCACAGGTGACCGTCTCGACGGCCAGCTCCCGGCCGTGCACCACCTGCTGGACGTTGGCCACGATGCGCCGTCCCAGGTCGGTCAGGGTGTCGGTCCTGGCCTCGTCGGTCGGCAGCAGGGGCGTGCTCGTCACAGTGCTCCTCCGGCTGCCGGTGCAGGTCCCCTCAGGGCATCGGCGCGGGTGATCTCCCGCTTGACCTCGGGCGGGTCAGAGCCGGCTGGGGCTCACCAGCTCGTAGAGCGGGTTGGAGATCGCCAGGCAGCCGTGCACGTCGCCGACCATCCCGCTGGCCCGGACCCGCCGGCCCGGTTCGAGACCGGGGATGTGCCGGCGGCCGTAGAACACGAGCGTGATGCCGCCGCTGGGGTCCCAGAGCTCGACCTCGAGCGTGGGGGCGCCGGAGAGCGCGGCGGCCCGGACGGCGCGGATGTCCCCCTCGATCGTGGCCCGTTGGCGCCAGCCGAGGTCGCCGATCGGGGTGAGCGGGGGTGGGCCGCCGGTCGCCATAGGTCCTGGCGTCGACCCAGCGGCCGGATCGGGAGGGCTCGGCGGCGACGGCACGGCCTCGAAGTCCCGCGAGAAGTCACCCGACGCCCGACCGTTCGATGCGGCCGAAGGCGCCGCGACAGCCTCGGTGGAACCGGCCGGCCCGGTGTTGCCGGAGTCATGGTCGTCGAGGGCGGACTCGACGTCGAAGGGGATGATCGTGGCCACCACGCGTGGGAGGCGGCTGGTCGCCCGGGCGATCTCGTCCGCGGTGCGGTCGTGCAGCAGGCGGCCGAGGACCGGCGAGTAGGTGCGCCGCGGCAGCAGCAGGGTCAGGTCGGTGCCCGGGTCGGTGGTGGCCTTGACCGCGAGCTCGAGCGCGGCCCGGGCCAGCCGCCGGTCCGGGCAGTCCACCAGGTGCAGCGGGACGTCCGCCAGCACCGGCTGCGCGCACCACGCGAGCCGGAGCTGCTCGGCGTGCACGTCGTCGAGGACGAAGTGCACGGCACGCAGGTCGGCCGACCGCTTGCTCTTGGCGTAGCGGACAGCACCGAGCGTCGCGAGGTCGACGTTGTCGACGAGCACGATGGTCTGGTGCCGGCTGTAGTTCGCCCGCGCCGGCGGGTCGTGATCCGCGGACCGGGCCGACGACAGCGCCTTGGCCTCGGCCCGGTAGCGGCGGTTGAGCCGGATCAGCGCGAGCACGCCGAGCGGGAAGATCAGCACGACCAGCCAGGCACCCTCGGTGAACTTCACCACCGCGAAGATCAGGACGACGAGCGCCGAGACGGTGCCGGACACCAGGTTGACCGCGACCTTGGCCCGCCACGAACCTGTCCGCCGGCGGGAGAAGTACCGGGCCATCCCGAAGCCGGCGAACGCGAAGCCGGTGAAGACGCCGATCGCGTAGAACGCGACCAGCTTGTCGACCTGGGCGTGCGTTGCCACCACCAGGACGGTGGACAGCAGGGCCAGGACGACGATTCCGTTGGAGAACGCCAGCCGGTGCCCGCGCCGGGTGAGCTGCTTGGGCAGGAACTGGTCCTCGGCGACGAAGCTGGCCAGGAACGGGAAGCCGCTGAACGGGGTGTTCGCCCCGGTCCACAGGATCAGCATGGTCGCGAGCTGGACGGCCAGGTAGAGCACGTGTCCCACCGCCCCGTCGCCGAAGGCGGCCTTGGCCACCTGCGAGATGACGGTCGGTGTGCCGTTCTCGTACGGTGCCGCCTGCGTCTCGTGCGCCAGCCAGGAGACGCCCAGGACGAGAGTGCCGAGGATCGTGCTCATCACGACGAGCGTCTTGCGGGCATTCACGCCCTCGGGCGGCTTGAAGGCGCTGACGCCGTTGGAGACGGCCTCGAGCCCGGTGAGCGAGGACCCGCCGTTCGCGAAGGCCTGCAGCAGCAGGAAGATCCCCAGGAAGGTGAGGACGCCCTGGCCCTGCCCCATCGGGAACTGGCCGGTCTGTCCGAGCGGTAGCTGCGGCAGGTCGCCGAAGAGCTCGCGCACGATGCCGACGACGATGACCAGGCCGGTCATCGCCACGAAGAAGTACGTCGGCAGGGCGAAGGTGCGGCCGGCCTCGCGGATCCCGCGCAGGTTGCCGTAGAAGAGGACCGCGATCACGAGGACCGTGATCTCGACCTTCCATCCGGACAGGACCGGGAAGGCCGACGTCACGGCGAGCGTCCCGGCCGAGCTCTGCACCGCCACGGTGACGATGTAGTCGAGCATCAGTGCCACCGCGGCGACCTGGGCGACCGCCGGACCGAAGTTCTCCCGGGCGACGACGTACGAGCCACCGGTCTTCGTGTAGACCTGCACGACGTCGCGGTACGAGAGAGTGACGATCGCCAGCACGACCAGGACGACCACGGTCAGCGGTAGCAGCATGCCGAAGGCGGCGACCCCGAAGGCCGGCAGCAGGATGACCAGCATCTCCTCCGAGCCGTACGCCGACGAGGAGATGCAGTCGGAGGAGAGCACGCCGAGCGCCAGCCGTTTGTTGAGGCGCTCGTGCTGGAGCCGGTCCCTGGTCAGCGCCGGTCCGAGCAGGCGGCGCTTGACCCGGTAGGTCAGCGGCTCGGGCAGCACCGGACCGTCCAGCAGCGGCGCCGGTGCCGGCGCCTGCTCCGTCCACGTGCCGTTGGCCACGCTTCGATTCTCGGCTCCCCCGATGGCGCCGATCAGCCGTCTTGACGGGACCTTGACGTCCAGTTCCTCGCCGCTGTCAGGCGACGGACTCCTCGGTGTCGGGGACCCGGCGGACGTAGACGGTGTCGCCGGGCTGCAGGGACAACCGGCGGGCACCCTCCCTGGTCAGCTGGGCCCAGATCGGCTCGCCGTCGGCGACCGCGTCGACGCGGACCTCGAAGCCGAGCCGGACCACCCGCTCGACGACCGCGCGGACGGCGTCCGGCCGCGGGTCGGCGGTGACGTCGAGGTCGTGCGGTCGGACGAGCCGTCCCCGCAGCCGGGTGACCGGGCCGAGGAAGCTCATGACGAAGTCGCTGGCCGGGCTCTCGTACAGCGCGTCCGGCGTGCCCACCTGCTGCACCTTCCCGTCCGCCATCACCACGATGCTGTCGGCGACCTCCATGGCCTCCTCCTGGTCGTGGGTGACGAAGACCGTGGTGACGTGCACCTCGTCGTGCAGCCGCCGCAGCCAGCTGCGGAGCTCCTTGCGCACCTGGGCGTCGAGCGCGCCGAACGGCTCGTCCAGGAGCAGCACCTGCGGCTCGACCGCGAGCGCCCGGGCCAGCGCCATCCGCTGCCGCTGGCCGCCGGACAGCTGGGCCGGGTAGCGGCCGGCGAACTGCTCCAGGTGCACCAGCTCGAGCAGCTCGGCGACGCGCCTGTCGATCTCCGCCTTCGGCCGCTTGCGGATCTTCAGGCCGAACGCGACGTTCGACGCCACAGTCATGTGCTTGAACGCGGCGTAGTGCTGGAACACGAAGCCGACGTTGCGACGCTGCGGGGACATCGACGTCGAGTCCGCGCCGGCGATCTCGATCACGCCGGTGTCCGGGGTCTCGAGACCGGCGATGATCCGCAGGAGTGTCGACTTCCCGCCACCGCTGGGGCCGAGCAGCGCGGTCAGCGACCCGGACGGGATGTCGACCGAGACGTCGGTCAGCGCGGCGAAGTCGCCGAAGTTCTTGGACACGTTGCTGACGCGGATCATCGCGTCTCCTCCTTGGGCCGGAGCACGGTGATGACCAGCAGGGTGACGACCGCCACCACCATCAGCGCGAACGCCATCGTGTAGGCGCCCTGCTGGTCGAAGTTGATGAACAGCTGCTCGACGTACAGCGTGGCCGTCTGGGTCTGGTCGACGAGGTTGCCGGACACGACCGCGACGGCTCCGTACTCGCCGAGGCAGCGGGCCAGCGCGAGCACCGTGCCGTACGCCAGCGCCCACCGGATCGCGGGGAGCGTCACGCGGCGGAACGCCTGCCACGCGGTCGCGCCCAGCGTCCAGGCCGCCTGCTCCTGCTCGACGCCGACCTCCTCGAGCACGGGCTCGACCGCTCGTACGACCAGCGGCAGCGACACGAAGATGGTCGCGAGCACCATGCCGGGCACCGCGAAGATGATGTCGACACCGTGCCCGGACAGCCAGCCGCCCACTGGCGTGAACGAGCCGTACACCAGGATCAGCGCGAGGCCGACGACGACCGGCGACACCGCGAGCGGCAGGTCGATCAGGGCGTTGAACACCCGCTTCCCCCAGAACTCGTGCCTGGCGAGCAGGATGGCCGCCCCTACGCCGAACAGCGTGTTCGCCAGGGTCGCGATCACGGCGATGACGAGCGTCAGCTTGAACGCGTGCAGCGCCGACTCGTTCGTGAGCGTGTCGATCACGGGCTGCAGACCGTTCTCGAAGGTTCGCCAGACGATGACCCCGACGGGCAGGACGAGCAGGAACAGGAGGTAGCCGAGCGCGATCGTGCGCAGGACGTACCGCGAGGCGCTGCGCTGGGTCCTAGGCACGGCGCGAGCCCCAGCGCTGCAGGGTGTCCAGCGAGACCAGGGCGATCAACGCGACGACCAGCAGCACGGTGGAGACCGCGGCCGCTGCCGTGACGTTGTCGCTCTCGATCTGACCGCGGATGAAGACCGAAGCGACCTCGGTCTGGAACGGGAGGTTGCCGGTCAGCAGCACCGTCGCGCCGAACTCGCTCATGGCGCGGGTGAAGGCCAGCGCGGTCCCGGCCAGCATCGCCGGGAGCAGGCTCGGCAGCAGCACGCGCCGGAACGTCGTCAGCCGGCTCGCACCCAGCGAGTGCGCGGCCTCCTCGGTCTGCGGGTCCAGCTCGAGCAGGACCGGCTGGACGGTCCTGACCACGAACGGCAGCGTCACGAACAGCAGCGCCAGCACCACGCTGGCCCGGGTGTACGCGATGTTGAGGTGCACCGGGCTGTTGGTCCCGTACAGCGAGAGCAGGACCAGGCCGGCCACGATCGTCGGGAGCGCGAACGGCAGGTCGATCAGCGTGTCGACGACTCGCTGGCCGGGGAACCTGTCCCGCACCAGGACCCACGCGATGAGCGTGCCCATCACCAGGTTGACCAGCCCGACGATGAGCGACGCGACGATCGTCAGGGCCAGCGCGGACCTGGCCTGGTCCGACGTGATCGCCTGCCAGAACGCCGACCAGCCGTCCTGGCGGGAGCGCCACACCACCGCGGCGAGCGGGATGAGCACGATCAGGCTCAGGTAGATCGTCGCCGTGCCGAGACCGATCCCGAGCCCGATGGAGGGCTTGCGGGACACCCCGGGCGCGACCGGTCGTTCCTGCGCAGCCAAGGCGTCGGAGGCACCGAGTGCGTCCGGCTCGACGGCGGGACCGGTGCTGGACCGGCCCGCCGTCGAGTCGTCGGCTACGTCAGTACCTGCGGCGCTACTTGGCCGTGACGGTGACACCGATGCTCTTCTCGACGTCCGCCATCACGCCGGTCGTCGTGTCGAAGAAGTCCTTGGTGACCTGGGTCCAGCCGCCGAGGTCGGTGATCGTGAACAGCGCGGTCGGCGTCGGGAACTTCCCGGCCGCCACGCCGGGCACGACCGGGCGGTAGCCCGAGTCGGCCCAGATTCGCTGCGCCGCCGGCGTGTACAGGAAGTCCAGGAATGCCTGGGCCTGCTTCTTGTGGGTGCTGGTCGACGTCACGGCGATCGGGTTCTCGATGAGGATCGTCGAGGACGGCACCGTGTAGTCGATCGGCTGGTTGTTGTGCTGGGCGTTGATGGCCTCGCTCTCGTACGAGAGGAATGCGTCGCCCTTGCCGCCGACGAAGGTCTGCAGCGACTTGCGGGCGCTGTCGTCCTGCACCGGGACGTTCTTGAACAGTGCGTGCAGGTAGTCGACGCCCGCCTGCTTGTCGGCACCCTTGCCGGAGGTCGCGCCGTAGCCCGCCATGATGTTCCAGCGCGCGCCACCGGACGTGAACGGGTTCGGCGTGATGACCTGGACGCCGGGCTTGGTCAGGTCGGTCCACTCCCTGAGGCCCTTCGGGTTCCCCTGGCGGGTACCGATCACGACGACCGAGTTGGTGATCATGCCCTTGTACTGGCCCGAGCTCCAGCTCGCGTCCACCAGGTTGGCCTTGACCAGCCGCGTGACGTCGGGCTCGAGAGCGAAGTTGACGATGTCGGCCTTGAGGCCGGCCGCGACCGCCCGGCTCTGGTCTCCGGACGCGCCGTAGGACTGGGTGAACGAGATGTTCTTGCCGGCGTCGGTGGCCTGGAAGGCCTTGATCAGCTTGGTGTACGCGCCCTGGGGGGTGGAGTAGGCCACCAGCGCCAGGGTCACCTTCGGGCTGGAGCCGGAGCCCCCGCTGCTGCCGCTGCCGCAACCGGCCAGCGCCAGCGAGGCAGCGGCCACCACGGCGCCCATGGCGGTGTACTTGCGAATCCTCATTTACCTATCCTCTCCCCTTGTCAGGTAGGGAATACCGTATGACGGGGGAATCGACCTCGGAAGCGCCCGGGCATCCGAACCGACCGAACGGACGAGGCAGATGAGCCGTAGGGACCAGTCAGCGGGCGGCGCCGCCCAGCTGCTCACGCAGGCCAGGGCCCGGCTCCGGCGGCTCGAGCCCTGGGAGGCCGCGGCCGCCCTCGAGCAGTGGGCCGTGCTGGTGGACGTGCGCCCGGCCGCCCAGCGGGCCGGCGAGGGCGAGATCCCGGGCGCTCTCGTCGTCGAGCGGAACGTGCTCGAGTGGCGGCTGGACCCCGACGGCCCGGACCGGCTCCCGCTGGCGCACCGCGACCTGCTCGTGATCGTCGTCGACTCCGAAGGGATCACCTCCAGCCTGGCCGCGGCCGCCCTGCAGGACGTCGGGGTGCACCGGGCCACCGACGTCGTCGGCGGTTACCAGGCTTGGCGAGCCGCCGGGCTGCCCACGTCCGGCGGCTCGCCCGCCGCCGGCGAGCACGACCTGGGTCCGGCCGCGTCGGGGTTCGCCAGCGGCATCGTGGTCGTCGCAGCTGCGGACGGTGACGGCCGGCCGATCGGCGTGGCGGTCCGCACGTTCATGGCCTTGCACGGTGACCAGCCGGTGGTGGCGGTGGCGCTGCCGAGCACGTCCCGGACGCTGCAGCCACTGCTCGCGCACGGGCAGTTCGGTGTGAGCATCCTCGGCGCGCAGCAGGCCGGGGTGGCCCGCCGGTTTGCGAGCGGGCTGCCGCTGGGCGAACGGTTCGAAGGGGTGCCGTGGACCGCTGGACGCAACGGCGCGCCGCTCGTCGACGGCAGCATCTCGACGCTCGCCTGCGCCCTCGAGCGCGAGCTGTCGACGGGTGAGCACGTCGTCGTGTTCGGACGCGTGGTCGAGGCGACGCTGCACGAGGCCGGCCGGCCGTTGCTCTACCACCACGGTGCGCTCGTCGCGTCGAGCGACGCGCCGACGCGCAGCACCCTCCCCGAGACGGCCTGAGACGCGTGCCCCGATGCTCCATCTGGGGAAAGGCCAACGTTCGGTGACGGTCCGGGCACGGTTGGTCTGATTCAACGGAAATGCTTGACGGGTCAGCCGACGTACGTGAACGTGACCCCGGCGTGCGCCAGGTCGGCGCACGGTCTGGCCTCCACCATCCCAAGGAGAGTCAATGCGTCACAGCTATCGCAGGGGAGCCATCGGCGTCGCCGTCGCCGCCCTTGGCCTGGCTGCCTTCGCCGCACCGGCCATGGCAGACAGCGACACCCCCTCCGTCGCCCTGAGCGGCTCGGTGCCGTCCTGGGCGCACGCGTCCGCCGTCAAAGGCCACGCGTCCGGCAAGGCGTCCGTCCGGCTCACCGTCGTGCTGAACCTGCGCGATCCGCAGGGTGCGGCCAGGCTGGCCGCCGCGGTCTCCGACCCGCGCACCAAGTCGTACGGCCACTACCTGAGTGCCGACCAGTTCCGGTCTCGGTTCGCCCCGACGAACGCGGACGTCGCCAAGGTCACGCGCTGGCTCGACCGCGCGGGACTGAAGGTCGTGGACGTCCCCGCCAACCACCGCTGGGTCACCGTGACCGGCACCGTGGCGCAGGCCGAGCGTGCCTTCGGCACCACCATCGACTCCTTCGCGGTCAGCGGCGGGACCGCCACCGCACCCGCGTCAGCCGCCAAGGTCCCGCCCGCGGTCGCCGCGCTCGTCGCCGGCGTCGACGGTCTGACCAGCCAGGCCCGCCTGAACGCTCCGTCGTCGGCCGGCAAGGCGACCACCCGCAAGGGCACCGCCACCGTCAAGAACGCCGCCGCGACGACCACCACCAAGGCCCCGCCGCCCCCGGCGTTCGTCAACGCCAGGCCGTGCTCGGACTACTACGGCCAGCAGACCGCCACCACCGTGCCGAAGGCGTACGGCAAGAAGCAGCCGTACGCTCCGTGCGGCTACGTCGCGAGCCAGCTGCGTGGCGCCTACGGCACCACCAACCTGGTGGCCAAGGGCATCAACGGCAGCGGCGTGACCGTCGCGATCGTGGACGCCTACGCGGCTCCGACGATCCTGCAGGACGCCAACCAGTACGCCGCGATGCACGGGCAGCAGCCGTTCGCGAAGGGCCAGTTCAAGCAGATCAGTGGTGCGCCCTACCGCTACGGCTACTACGACAAGGTCAACGGCGACCTGTGCGGCGAGCAGGGCTGGTACGGCGAGGAGACCCTCGACGTCGAGGCCGTGCACTCCATGGCACCGGCGGCGAACGTCCTCTACGTGGCCGGTCGCAGCTGCGACGACCCCGACCTGGTCGCGGCCCTGAACAAGATCGTCGACAAGCACCTCGCGCAGATCATCAGCAACTCCTGGGGCGGTGTCGGCGAGCCCGACCCGGTCACCCAGGGCGCGCTGCTGCAGGCCTACCAGCAGACCTTCACCCAGGCGGTCCTGGAGGGCATCGGCGTCTTCTTCTCCTCCGGTGACTCCGGCGACGAGGTCGACAACACCGGCTCCCGCGTCGTCGACTTCCCGTCGTCCGACCCGTGGGTCACCGCGGTCGGCGGCACCAGCCTCGCCGTGGGCAAGAGCGACAACTACCAGTTCGAGACCGGCTGGGGCACGAGCAAGTCGATCCTCACCGACGGTGCGTGGGCGCCGGCACCTCCTGGCAACCACGTGTACGGAGCGGGCGGCGGCACCAGCCAGCTGTTCGCCGAGCCGGGATACCAGAAGGGCGTCGTGCCGAAGTCCATCTCGAAGTACTTCGGGGCTCCTGCGGGGCGGGCCGTGCCGGACATCGCCGCGGTCGGCGACCCGAACACGGGCTTCCTCGTCGGCGAGACGCAGATGTTCCCGGACGGGAAGTCGAAGTACTCGGAGTACCGCATCGGCGGCACCAGCCTCTCCTGCCCACTGATCGCGGGTATCGAGGCCCTGTCCGACCAGGCGTTCGGTCGCGCGCACGGGTTCGCGAACCCGGCGATCTACCGGCTGGCCGGCACCTCCGCGGTCCACGACGTCGTGCCGCAGGGCAAGCACGCTGTCGTCCGGGTCGACTTCGCCAACGGTGTCGACGACGCAGACGGGCTGATCTACTCGCTGCGCTCGCTGGACCAGACGGAGTCCATCTTCACCCGGAAGGGCTACGACGACGTCACCGGCATCGGGACGCCGAACGGTCTCGCGTACGTCAACGGACTCGGGTACTAGCCCGGTTCCTGGCTCGGGTCCTCGGCCCCGGCGCCGCTTCGGCGGTGACCGGGGTCGAGGACTGTGCCGCAGTCCGGACCGCCGTCATGAAGGGCGGGCCGTCGCCTCGGCCACTGTTTGCGGCGGTTGACAACGGAAGCCGGGTGCCGCGCGTCATGCTGGTGTGATGGGGCGTCACGGCGGGGGAGCGGAGGACGCCGCGATCGCGCGCCCTGCGCACCTCCTGCTCGTCGCCTCCGGCGTCGCCGCGCTGTCGGCGCTCATGCCCGGGGCCGGCCAGCTCGCGGTGCGCCGGTGGCGGCGCGCGATCCCCTTCCTGGTGTTCACGCTGCTGAGCCTCGGCGTCGCGGTCTGGGCGATGGTCGCGGGCCGGGTGCGGTTGCTCGAGCTCGCCGTCCAGCCCGGCTGGCTCACCGCGCTGGTCGTCGCCCTCGCGGTCAGCCTCGTCGTGCGCGTCGCGGCGGCGATCGACGCGTACGGCTGCGTGCGCCCGCTGACCGGCCGCCCGGTCGGACCGTCCGTCGCCGGCGTCGTCGTGCTCGCGCTGCTGGTCGGCCTGCTCGTCGTCCCGCACGTGCAGGCGGCCAGGGTGGCGATCGCCCAGCGCGACCTCGTCACGACCGTCTTCGCGGACGACCCGGTGCAGCCGATCGAGCCGGACGTGCTGCCGTCCACGGACCCGACCGGTACACCGTCGCCGGCCCCGTCCGCGTCGACCACGTCGGCCCGACCGAGCCCGCACCCGATGTCGTCGTCGGCCCTGGGACGCGACGGCCGGTTCACCGTGCTCCTGCTGGGCTCGGACGCCGGGCCGTCGCGGTCCGGCGCGCGTACCGACACGATGGTGCTGCTGAGCATCGACCCGCGGAAGCGGACCGCCGTGATGATCGGCGTGCCGCGCAACCTCGCGCACATCCCGTTCCCGCCGGGCCCCATGCGCGGCCGCTTCCCGAAGGGGTTCGACAACATCGCCAACGCCGTCTACGGCTACGGCACCTCGCACCCCACCTGGTTCGGGCGCGTCAAGGACCCCGGGGCCACCGCCACCGAGCAGGCCGTCGCCTCGGCCACCGGACTCGAGATCGACGACTGGGCGATGGTCGACCTGCGCGGCGTCGTCGGGGTGGTCAGCGCGCTCGGCGGCGTCACCATGAACATCCCCGAGTCGCTGTCGGACCGCGTCTCCCCGTACCGGGACGGTGGCGCCTCCATCTCCGCCGACATCCGGCGCGGCCATCGGCACCTGACCCCTGACCAGGTGTACGTCTACATCCGGTCGCGGCACGCCGACAGCGACTACCAGCGGATGCGCCGGCAGCGGTGCGTGCTGGAGGCCATGGGCGAGCGGCTCACCGGGCCGCGGCTGGTCTCCGTCTACCCCGCGCTCGCCGGTGCGGTCACCCACTACGTGACCACCGACATCCCGCGCAGCCGGCTGCCCGCCCTGGTCCAGCTCGGCTCGGCCCTTCGGACCAGCCAGGTGCGCACGCTCCTGCTCGTCCCCCCGCTGATCGACCCGCGCAACCCGGACTTCGGGCAGATCCGCGCGCTCGTGCGCAACGCGCTGGCCGGGCACCTGCCGTCGAGCTCGACGGCGTCGAGCAGCCTGTCGGCCGCCTGCGGCTGACCGCCGGCGGCGGCGCGGGCTGCGACGCCGGCCGCGAGGGCAACCGGCTCAGGTGCCGGGCCATGCGCGCCGAACCTCCGAGGAGTGCTGCGGAAGGCGACTGACTCCGGGAGCCCGCCGCCAGGAGCGGCCAGGGCGTCGATGCATGCTGGACTGGTGACCGGAGCAGGGGAGGCCGCCAGGAAGGTCGTCTCCCCCCTGCTGCGGGTCGGCCCGTTCGTGCTGCTGCCGGTCGTCGCGCTGCTGATCGCCCTGGCGGTGACGCCGCCGGTGACCGTCTCCGCGTTCGGGCAGACCGTCCAGGTCGGCGCGGTCACCCCCAACCTGCACCTGGGCCTGTCCGGTCCCGGCGAGGCGGACCTGTTCGGCGAGGGCACGCTGGAGACCGTCCAGCACTTCGACGGCCCCATCCGCCCACGGCTGGTCTGGCAGCGGTTCAACCGCAACGACGAGGCGAGCCAGTTCATCCAGTCCACGTCGGCGAACGGGCGCCGGGTGGTCCGGACCGGCTCGCGCGAGGTGGGCCAGGCGCTGGCCGCCGGCTGGGCCGGCTACTTCAAGCGGCTGCTGCTGATGGCCGCGCTGATCGGGGCGGCGCTGTACCTGCTCGGGGTCGGAGCGGTCGCCCTGCTGTCCGGGCACGAGCACCGGCACCGCAGCCGGCGGCACCACCTCGCGCTGCTCGCGGTCGCGGCCGGGTCTTCCTTGCTGGTGACCGGCGGGTTCACGGCGCTCACCGTCGTGTCCGCCTCGCGGCAGCTCGACCAGGTGCGGTCGCTGTCGGACCTGGTCGGGACCGCGAAGCTGGCCCCGGTCCCGATCACCGTCGGGCCGACCCGCACCGACGTGGACGCCGTTGTCATCGGGGACTCGACCGCGGCCGGGATCGGCAACACCCCGATCGCCAAGCCGACCAGGGCCGACCGCTTCTGCCGGCGCTCCGCGGATGCGTACGCGGTCGCCCTGCAGTCGGCGTCGGGGCTGAGCGTCGCCAACCTGGCCTGCAGCTCGGCGACGATCGCCGACGGGCTGCTGGGCCCGCAGACGCTCGGCCCGCTGACGCTGAGCCCGCAGGTCGGGGTGCTGGAGTCGATCACCTCGGCCCGGCTGGTCGTCGTGAGCATCGGCGCGAACGACGTCGGCTGGTCGGACTTCATGCGCTACTGCTACGGGCTCAAGCGCTGCGACGACCAGGCCAGCGACAGCCTGTTCCAGAGCCGCCTCGACTCGTTCAAGGTGCAGTACAGCCAGCTCCTGCAGCAGCTCGGCGACCTGCCCGGCCATCCCGCGGTCATCGTCAACGAGTACTACGACCCGTTCGGGACCTCGTTCGACTGCCCGCAGCTCAAGGACGCCGCGGCGCGGGCCGGTGCGCCCGTCGGGTACGGGTTCGCGGCCGATCCTGGCCAGGACAACCAGGACCTGAAGATCAAAGAGAAGATCGAGCCGCTGGAGTCCGAGCTGAGCCGGATGAACGCCGTGATCGAGCAAGGAGCGCAGGCGTTCGGCTTCACCCCGGTGCAGCCGAGCTTCGCGGGGCACGAGCTGTGCAGCGACCAGTCCTGGGTGCAGGGGATGAACGACAAGGCGCCGTTCCACCCGAACTCGGCCGGCGAGCTCGCGATCGCCGCCGCCGACCTTCGCTACGTGGCCGCCGTCGCGGCGCCGCCGGCCTGACCGGCGGCCCGCGACCGGCTGGTGACCGGGTCAGACGCTGACGACGACCTTGCCGCACGCGTGCCCGTCGCTCACGTAGCGGATGGCCGCCGGGCTCTCGCTCAGCGGGTATGTCCGGTCGATGGCCGGAACGACCTTGCCGGCCTCGATCAGCTCGGCCAGGACGAGCAGGTCCGCGGCGGTGACCCTGGCGACGAACGTGCCCAGCTTCTGGCTGACGAACGGCGACAGCAGGAGAGCCCGGATCTGGCGGTCGCTGCCGCCCAGGCACCGGCCGTCCGACTCGCCGCCGACGATGACGAGCGTTCCCCGCGGGGTCAGCGCGCTGCGCAGCCGGGCCAGGGAGGACTGCCCGCCGATGTCGAGCACCAGGTCGTAGCGGTGCGGTCCGGCGGCGAAGTCGTCACGGGTGTAGTCGAGGACGTGGTCGGCCCCGACCGAGCGGACCAGGTCCACCTTCGCGGTGCTGCACACCCCGGTCACCTCGGCGCCGAACGCCTTGGCCAGCTGCACGGCATAGGTCCCCACGCCGCCGGAGGCGCCCACGACGAGCACCCGCTGACCGGCCTGGACCCTCCCTTGGTCACGCAGGGCCTGCAGGGCGGTCACGGCGGAGACGGGGACGGCAGCGGCCTGGCCGAACGTGAGGGCGGCCGGCTTGGGGGCGAGCTTGTCCTCGTGGGCCCGGGCGAACTCGGCGAACGAGCCCTCGGCCGTGCCGTACACCTCGTCCCCCGGGACGAATCGGGTGACGTCCGCGCCGACCCGCTCGACGACCCCGGCCACGTCGGTTCCGGGCACCCTGTTCTTCGGCGCGCGCAGCCCGTACCCGGCCAGCCGGATCGGGTACGGCAGCCCGGTCATGAGGTGCCAGACGCCGCGGTCCACACCCGCGGCGTGCACCCGGACGAGCACCTCGTCGGCGGCGATCTCGGGACGGTCCACGTCGCGGAGCTCGAGGACGTCGGCGGAGCCGTACCGGTCCTGGACGATGGCCTTCATGCTGTGCACGGCCTGCACGGCCTGGGTCGCCTGGGTGGCGGTCATGGGAGGTCTCCTTGCTGGAAGGGGATCCGCTCCGACCGGTGCCGAGGCGGCTTACGCTGTATGCTTACATCGTAAGGTAGCGGATCCGAACCGCCCTGTCCACCCCCGGCTTACTATGTACGTTCAGCGCCGCGTACGGTTTGTCGCTCCCAGGAGGATCTCGATGTCGACCGAGCCGGCGGCCCCGACCGCCGAGCGACGAGCCCCGCTCAGCCGGGAGCGGGTGCTGCGCGCCGCCGTCGACCTGGCGGACCGCAGCGGGCTGGCGGCGCTGACCATGCGCCGGCTCGGGCAGGAGCTCGGGGTCGAGGCGATGTCGCTGTACAACCACGTGGCGAACAAGGACGACATCCTGGACGGCATCGTCGACCTCGTCCTCGGCGACATCGACGTCCCGCCGACCGGGACCCACTGGAAGGCCGCGATGCGGCAGCGGGCGATCTCGGCGCACGAGGTCCTGCTCGCCCACCCGTGGGCCGCCCTGCAGATCATGTCCCGCTTCAACATCGGCCTGGGAATGACCCGGTACCTGGACTCGACCCTGGGCCGGCTGCGCGAGGGCGGGTTCTCGGTCGAGGGCGCGATGGATGCCTGGCACGCCCTGGACAGCCACATCTATGGCTTCACGCTGCAGGAGCTCAGCCTGCCGTTCGCGGCCGAGGAGGCGCCGCAGGTGTCGGCCGACGTCCTCGGTCAGCTCTCCGCCGAGCGGTACCCGCACGTCGTGGAGGTCATCACGCACGTCATGCGGTCCGGTCGCGTGGAGGACTTCGAGTTCGGGCTGGACCTCATCCTCGACGGTCTCGAGGGGATCCTCGCGGAGCCTGCGAGCGGGTGACGAGAATCGAACTCGCACTGTCAGCTTGGGAAGCTGATGTTCTGCCATTGAACTACACCCGCGGGCCCGGCCCGAGGGCCTGAGCGGCCCCTACTGTAGCCGGATGGTCGCCCGACCCGCTCCGGCCTTCGCAGGCCCTGACCAGGCGGCTTTCGGTCGGCTGATGCGCACTCCCAGCATCGGTCTGGGCACCCGGCTGACCGTCCTCAAGGCAGCCGTGGCCGCATCCGCGTCGTACGCGCTGGCCGCCGCGGTCGGCCCCACCCGCTACGCCGCGCTGGCCCCCGTGGTGGCCGTGTTCACGGTGCAGGGCAGCGTCCTGGGCACCCTCGCGCAGGGCCTGCAGCGGGTCCTCGGCACGGTGCTCGGCGTCGCCGCCGCGGTTGTGTTCGTGCAGTGGGTCGGTACCACGTGGTGGTCGATCCTGGTCGCGCTCCTCGCGTCCCTGCTCGTCGCCCGCCGGCTCCCCATCGGGTTCGCCGGCCAGGCGCAGATCCCGGTGTCGGTGCTGCTGACCATGGCGTTGGGGCCGAGCTCGACCGGGTACGGCCAGTGGCGCGTGGTCGACACGCTGATCGGCGGGGCGGTCGGTATCGCGGTGGGCGTCCTCGTCCCCGAGCGGCCCAGCTTCGGCGCCGCGCAGGAGGCCCAGCACGCCTGGGGGAACGCCCTCGCCGACCAGCTCGAGGCGCTGGCGGCCGAGCTCGAGCAGCCGCCGGCCGAGCTGGTGGGCCGGGACCGGCACGCCTTCATCGACTCGTCCTCGGCGCTGGTCGACGTGGCAACGGCCGGCCGGCGGGCCACCGCGCTCGCCCAGGACGGGGTGGCGTTCAACCCGTGGGCGCAACGGCACCGCGACCAGCTCGCGCTGCTGCAGCGACGGGAGAGCGAGCTGGTCCGGGTCACGCTGGAGATCCGCGTGCTCTCGCTGACGGTCGACCAGCTCTACGACCGGCCGCACCACGACCCGCGGCTGGACCGCGCCGAGCTCGCCGGCCTGCTGCGCGACTGCGCCGAGCTGTACCGTGCCCGCCGGGGCGGCGCCGACGTCCTGGACCGTTCGCTGGCCCTCCGGGCCCGCATCGCGCAGGCGGTCGGCGAGGTGACGGCTGCGCAGACCGATGCGTACGCGGTGCTGGACAGCGTGAGCCTGCTGGGCCGGGTGGACCAGCTGCGCGCGGACATCGCCGGGCGGCACCCGGCCGACGCCCCGGACCCGCTGGACCTCGACGAGCCAGCGGACGGCGGCCACTAGCCCGGTAGCCTCCACGGGTGCTGCTCTCCGACCGCGACCTCCGGGCCGAGATCGAGTCCGGACGGGTCGCCCTCGAGCCGTTCGACCCGGGGATGGTCCAGCCGTCGAGCGTTGACGTCCGGCTCGACCGGTACTTCCGAGTGTTCGAGAACCACCGCTACCCGCACATCGACCCGGCCGAGGACCAGGCCGACCTGACCCGCGAGGTGGTGACGCGGGGCGACGAGCCGTTCATCCTGCACCCCGGGGAGTTCGTGCTGGGCTCGACGTACGAGGTCTGCACATTGCCCGACGACATCGCCGGCCGGCTCGAGGGCAAGGCTCTGGCGGTCTCGACGCCGATCCCCACGCCCGAGGGCTGGCGGACGATGGGAGACCTGCGCGTGGGTGATCAGGTCTTCGACGAGCGGGGGCATCCGTGCACCGTCGTCGCGGCGACCATGGTCATGCGCGACCGTCCATGCCACGAAGTGGTGTTCTCAGACCGCACCTCGCTCGTCGCGGACGCGGCGCACCTCTGGGCGACCCGCACCAGGGCCGAGCGCCGCCGGAGGGCACCTGCGGCCGTCCGCACCACGCTCCAGATCGCTGCCCGGCTGCGCGTCAGCGGCGGGAGCAACCACCACGTGGCCTTGGCGGGCCCGGTGCAGACACCCGAGGCCGACCTGCCGATCGACCCGTACGTCCTGGGTGTCTGGCTGGGCGACGGAACGTCGACGAAGGCGGAGATCACCGTCGGGAGGGGGGACGAGCAGGTCCTCCACGAGATCGAGGCGCGCGGTCATGCGGTCTGGCCGGCGTCGAGCGCGCGCGCATTCCGGGTCGGGGGCCGGGACCGTCGGCAGTCGGCGGCGAGGCGCCTCGCGTCGGGTCGCTACGGCCCGGACGACTCGTTGAGCAGCATTCTTCGCGCACAAGGGCTGATGGGCAACAAGCACGTGCCCGCGCCGTACCTCTTCGCCTCGGCGGAGCAGCGGCTCGCCCTGTTGCAAGGTCTCATGGACTCCGACGGCTACGTCGACGTCTATGGGCGCTGCGAGTTCGTCAACACGCGTGAGCAGCTCAGCGACGCTGTCGCGCACCTCGCCGCCAGCCTCGGTCTGCGTCCGGTCAAGCGCAAGACGCGCGCCATGCTGAACGGCATCGACTGCGGACCTGCCTACCAGGTGAAGTTCACCCCCCGGCTACCCGTGTTCCGCCTGGACCGTAAGGTGGCCCGGCTCAAGACCGATTCCTGCAGCCATTCCTTCCGCGCGATCGTCGACGTTCGACCGGTGCCATCGGTGCCAGTGCGCTGCATCGAGGTGTCCTCGAAGTCGGGTCTCTTCCTGGCCGGCGAGAGCTTCATCCCCACCCACAACAGCTCGCTCGGCCGGCTCGGGCTGCTGACGCACTCGACGGCGGGGTTCATCGACCCGGGCTTCTCCGGCCACGTCACGCTCGAGCTGTCGAACGTCGCCACGCTCCCGATCAAGCTGTGGCCGGGCATGAAGATCGGCCAGCTGTGCCTGTTCCGGCTCTCCTCCCCGGCCGAGCACCCGTACGGCTCCGCGGTGTACGGGTCGCGCTACCAGGGCCAGCGCGGGCCGACGCCGTCCAAGTCGTTCCAGAACTTCCACCGCACCGACGTCCCCGAGCGCTGAGCTCGGGGGACCAGGGCCTGGCCCGGAGGGCGGGTCTGCTGCTTGGATCACCTGGGTACCGCCGCTTCCCGCCGCGGTCCGGAGGAGTGGTGGTCATGTCTGAGCCGTTCAAGGGACACATCGAGGTCGACATCCGGGACTCGTCCCCGGACTGGGCGCCGTTCGAGCCGCCGAAGGCCCCGGCCGGTGCGCCGAGCGTCGTGTACATCGTGCTCGACGACGTCGGCTTCGCCGCGATGAGCTGCTACGGCGGGCCGATCGAGACGCCGAACATCGACCGCCTCGCCGCCGAGGGGCTGCGCTACACGCAGTTCCACACGACGGCGCTGTGCTCGCCCACGCGGTCCTGCCTGCTGACCGGGCGCAACCACACCCGCAACAGCATGGCCTGCATCACCGAGGCGGCCATCGGCTTCCCCAACGGGAGCGGCACGGTCCCGCCGGAGAACGGCATGCTGCCGGAGATCCTCGGCGAGCTCGGCTGGAACACGTACATGGTCGGCAAGTGGCACCTGTGCCCGGACGACGAGATGAACCTCGCGGCCACCCGGCGGAACTGGCCGTCCGGCCGCGGCTTCGAGCGCTGGTACGGCTTCCTGGGCGCGGAGACCAGCCAGTGGTACCCGGACCTCGTGTACGACAACCACGTCGTCGACCAGCCGCGCACGCCCGAGGAGGGCTACCACCTCACGGTGGACCTCACCGACAAGGCGATCGAGTTCATCCGGGACGCGAAGGCGATCGCACCGGACAAGCCGTTCGCCCTGTACTACGCGCCCGGCGCCGCGCACGCGCCGCACCACGCACCCAAGGAGTGGATCGAGAAGTACCGGGGCCGCTTCGACGCCGGCTACGAGGCGCTTCGCGAGGAGACGCTGGCCCGGCAGAAGTCGATGGGGATCGTGCCCGACGACACGCAGCTGCCGGCGCTGAACCCGATCGGCACGCCACAGACGCGCAACGGCCCGGACGGTCAGCCGTTCCCGATGATGGACTTCACCCGGCCCTGGGACTCGCTGTCGGGCGAGGAGCGGCGGCTCTTCGCGCGGATGGCCGAGGTCTACGCCGGCTTCCTCGGGCACACCGACCACGAGATCGGGCGGCTGCTCGCGTTCCTCGACGAGGCGGGCTGGCGGGAGAACACGATCGTGGTGCTGGTCTCGGACAACGGCGCCTCGGGCGAGGGCGGCCCGAACGGCTCGGTCAACGAGATGAAGTTCGCCAACGGGATCCCGGACAACATCGAGGACAACCTGCCGCTGCTCGACGAGCTCGGCGGGCCGACGACCTACAACCACTACCCGAACGGCTGGGCGATGGCCTTCAACACGCCGTTCAAGATGTGGAAGCGGTACGAGTTCAACGGCGGCACCAGCGACCCGTGCATCATCTCGTGGCCGACCGGGATCGCGGCGCGCGGCGAGATCCGGACCCAGTACCACCACGCCGTCGACATCGTGCCCACCCTGCTCGATCTGCTCGGCGTGCAGTCGCCGCGCAGCATCAAGGGCCACGTGCAGAGCGCGCTCGACGGCGTGAGCATGCGGTCCAGCGCCGAGGACGCGGCGGCGCCGGGCGAGCGGCACACGCAGTTCTACTCGATGCTCGGATCGCGCGGGATCTGGCACGACGGGTGGAAGGCCGTCACCACCCACCCGACGCTCAGCGGCTGGAGCCACTTCAACGAGGACGAGTGGGAGCTGTACCACACCGACGTGGACCGCTCCGAGCTGGACAACCTTGCGGGGAAGTACCCGGAGAAGGTCCGCGAGCTGGTGAACCTCTGGTACTCCGAGGCCGGCGCCAACGGGGCGTTCCCGCTCGACGACCGGTCGGCCCTCGAGATCATCCTGACCCCGCGCCCGGTGCTGTCGGCGCCGCGCGAGCGCTACGTGTACTTCCCGCACGCGGCGGAGGTGCCGGAGTCGCAGGCGGTCAACACCCGCAACCGGTCGTACGCCATCGGCGCTCTCGTCGACCTGCCGGCGGCCGGCGCGCAGGGCGTGCTGTTCGCGCACGGGTCGCGCTTCGGCGGGCACGCGCTCTACGTGCGGGACGACCGGCTGCACTACGTCTACAACTTCGTGGGCATGCAGGAGCAGCGGATCGTCGCGACCGAGGACCTGCCCACGGGCGAGAACCTCATCGTCTCCGCCGCCTTCGACAAGGACGGCGAGGACCCGCCCGGCATCGCGACCGGGATCCTGTCGCTGTACCACGGCGACCGGAAGGTCGGCGAGGCACGGATCCGGACGCAGCCCGGGAAGTTCATGATCGCGGGCGAGGGCCTGTGCGTGGGGCGCGACAGCGCCGACCCGATCACCGGCGACTACCCGGGTACCTCGCCGTGGGCGTTCACCGGTGGCACCATCCATCGGGTCGCGGTCGACGTGAGCGGCGAGCCGTACCTCAACCTCGAACGTGAGGCGCAGGCGATGCTCATGCGCGAGTAGGCGTCGGCGAGCGGAGCTCCTTGACGCCGGGCACGAAGAGCACGGCGACCGTGCCGACGACGTTCACCGCTGCGGCCACCAGCAGCACGGTGTTCTCGCCGTACGCGGCGACGGCGGGTCCGGTGAGCGCCATGCCGACGGGGAGCAGCGAGAGGCTGGCCATCCAGTCCAGGGCCGACACCCGCGCGAGCCGGTCCGGCGGGATCTCCCGCTGCAGCGCGGTCTGCCAGTAGATGTTGAACGGCTCGAAGCCGGCACCCGCGACGAAGTACGCCACGTAGAACAGCCACGGCGCGTACGGGAAGGCCAGCACGATCGGAACGGCGGTGAACGGCAGCCAGCCGAGCGCTCCGACCAGTCCCGGCTGCCGGGGGCGCCAACGCAGCGCGATGACCGCGCCGACGATCCCGCCGGCCGCGAACAGGGCCAGCGATGTCGCGTACACCGTGTCGTGCCCGAACTCGCGCCGGCCGATCACCGGCAGCAGCACGGTCTCCGGGGCGATGACCAGCATCAACGCCACGGACGCGAGCACGAGGATGGCGGCCACCCACGGGCGGGTGCGCACCTCGTGGAACCCTTCGAGGATCTCGCGCAGCACGCCGGGCCGGTCCTCCACAGCAACCAGGTGCCGTGGCGGCTCGCGCAGCAGGGTGAGGCAGACCAGCGAGACGCCGAACGTCAGCGCGTTGATCGCGAATGCCGCGCGGGTGCCGCCGGCGAGCGTGACGACCAGGGCGCCGAGACCGGGACCGATCACGGCCGCGGTGCGGTAGCTGATGACGATGAGGGCGTTGGCCGGGCGGAGCCGTTCCGCGGGCAGGATGCTGGGTAGCAGGGCGGTCTCCGCCGGGCGGAAGAACGCCTCGCCGCCGCCGACCAGGAAGACCAGCACTGCGAGCACCCACAGCTGCGGCGTGGTCGGAAGCAGGGCGAGGCCCAGGACGGCGAGCATCCGGAACAGGTCGGCTGCCCGCATGACGAGGGTGCGCGGCAGCCGGTCGGCCCACACCCCGCCCACGACCGCGAACAGCACCAGCGCCGCCCACCGCGCGGCCAGTACGAGCCCGATGTCGGTCGCGGTGCCCCCCGCGTTGAGCACGGCGATCGTCACGGCGACCGGGAAGATCTGGTCGCCGACCGTGGAGACGGCCTGGCCGAGCCAGAGCAGGCGGAAGTCGCGGATCCCCAGTACCGATCCGCGCAGCCGCCCGGTCACCTCCGTCACCGACCCATCCTGTCGCATGAGTCAGTACGGCGTCGAAGCACTTCCGCACGCGGGGCCCCTGACACGCGCACGAGTCGCGAACGGAGGGAAGGGTCGAGCGGTCAGCGCAGGATCGCGTCGACCTGGCCGCGCAGCGAGGCCGGCGTCTCCAGCGGCGCGAAGTTGTCGGCCCACGCGAGCAGCTCGGTCGGGTTCATCGACATGGAGTAGTAGTAGCCCTGGCCGTACTCGCAGCCGAGCCGCCGCAGCCGGTCCGCCACCTGCGGCGCCTCCACGCCCTCCGCGATGACCTCCAGCCCGAGGTGGTGCGCGAGGTCGATCAGCGAGGTGACGATCGCGGCGTCGCGGCTCGACTCGACGATTCGGGTGACGAAGGAGCGGTCGATCTTCAGCTGCTGGATCGGCAGCGCGCTCAGGTACGTCAGCGACGAGTAGCCGGTGCCGAAGTCGTCCAGGGCCAGCCGTACGCCCAGCGCGCGCAGCTCGGCGAGCAGCCCGAGCGCCCGGTCGGCGTCGCTGATCACGATGCTCTCGGTGATCTCCAGCGTCAGCAGGTGCGCCGGCAGCCGGTACCGGCGCAGCACCTCGGCCACGGTCCCGGGAAGCGTGCGGTCCAGCAGCGAGCGGGCGGACAGGTTGACCGAGATGCCGAGCTGGCGTCCGTCGGCGCGCCACTGCGCGCAGGCCGCGACGGCCCGGTCGAGCACCAGCTCGGTGAGCGGGACGATCAGGCCGTTGCGCTCGGCCAGCGGCAGGAAGGCGTCCGGCCGCAGGGTGCCGCGGGTCGGGTGGTGCCAGCGGACGAGGGCCTCCGCCGCGACCAGCCGGCCGGCGAGCAGGTCGATGACCGGCTCGACCTCGATGTCGATGCGGCCATTGGTGAGCGCTTCGCGCAGCTCGCCCATCAGCGAAAGCAGCGACGGGTCGTTCACGTCGATGTCCGGCCGGTAGACCACGGCCGACTCGGGCCCGTTCTTGGCCGCGTACATCGCGATGTCGGCACGCTTGAGCAGGTCGCCGACGCCGGTCGCGTGGTCCGGGGCCAGGGCGATGCCGACCGAGCCGGACAGGTGCAGCCGGTCCTCGCCGACCAGGACCGGCGCGGTGAGCGCGTCGATCATCTGGGCAGCGACGTCCAGCCCGTCGGCCTCGACCAGGTCGGCACGCTCGAGCAGGACCGCGAACTCGTCGCCGCCGAGCCGGGCCACGGTCACGCCTGGGTCGGCCGCCGCGCTGAACCGGCTGGCCACCTCGCGGATGAGCTCGTCGCCCACGTGGTGGCCGAGGGTGTCGTTGACGACTTTGAAGCCGTTCAGGTCGATGATCATCATCGCGACCCGGGAGTGCCCGGCGTTCGCCCGCGCGACGGCGCTGGTGGCCAGCGCGGTCAGGTGCGAGCGGTTGGGCAGGCCGGTGAGCGCGTCGTGCAGCGCGTCGTGCCGCAGCCGGCCGATCAGCATCTCGTTGTGCAGGGCGACCGACGCGTGGTTGGCCACCGTCTGCAGCAGCTGGACGTCGCTCTCCGCGAACCCGCGGACCTCGCCGAGGCGGTCGTACACCGCCAGCACGCCGAGTGTCTCGCCCTCGACGATCAGCGGGGCTACCACCGCCTCGCGGGCCCGGCGGGCGCGCAGGAAGGCCGACTGGGTGGCCACCTCGTGCGTGAGCAGCGTGGCGCCCTCGCGGACGAGCGACTCGATCAGCGTCCGCACCATCGCGACATGCTTGCCCGCGTCGCTGGTGACGCGGGACCCGTCGTACCGCCAGAGGCCGGTGCTGGTCTCGGGGTTGGTCCCGGCGCGGAACCGGATGACCTCGGCCACCTCGGCCCGCATGAGATGCCGGGCCTGCTCGAGGACGGCCGGCAGCACATCGGTCGCGGCCGGGGCGCCGGTCAGCTCGCGGCTGAACCGGAACAGCTTCTCCAGGCTCGTGTGCCGGTCGGCCAGCGACGAGTACGAACGGAACCCGACCATCAGGACCGCGCCCGCCGTCACCAGCGGCACCGTGGCCAGCGGTCCCAGCCGGAGGGTAAGCACGGCGACCAGGCCGAGGATCCCGGCGGCCGCAGCGATGCCGACGCCGGCGAGCGAGCCGACGAAGCCGTCCCGGCGGCGGCCGCCGCCGCCGGTGTACCAGCGCAGGATCTGGCTCAGGGCGAGCAGGTCGACGACGATCGCCAGGGTGACAGCGGCGACGGCTGCGAACCACGAGCGGGGCCCGTCGACCGAGCTGCCGCCGGCGAGCAGCCGGAACGTCGCCAACGCCACCGCCCCGTTGGCGAAGAACAGGGTGATGTTGAGCGCCGCCTTAAGCGGGGTCTGCCGGCGGTGCAGGAGCACGACCACGGCCGGGCCGAGCACGCGCCCCACCATGAGCGGGCCGGGGGCGGCGTAGAACAGGCCCAGCACCAACGGGATCTCGCTGAGCGAGATGCTCTTGGCCTCGCGGCCGAACTGGATGTGGAACACCCAGATCTCGGCGGCGCCGAACAGCCCCGCGAGCACCCACCACGGGATCGAGACACCCGGCGACGGCTGGGTCGGGTGCCGCAGCACCAGGACCAGGAGAACGCTGCCGAACACGAGCAGGACGCCCATGAGCGCGATGACGCGCCTCGTCGGCCTGGCGACCCGGCGAGCTCGATCAGTCACCGCCGTCGGGGCGGTCTCCGCGTCCATCGCTTGCGTGATCGACCGGAACCGTGGTGAGCCTTAGGTCCACGAGGTGCCGGGCGTGGGGTGCTGGGTGCTCAGGTTCTCGCTCATTCCCAGGTCCCCCCGTCCCAGCTCGCGCCATCCCAGGACGCGCCGTCCCAGGAGGCTCCGTCCCAGCTCGCGCCGTCCCAGGAGGCTCCGTCCCAGGACGCGCCGTCCCAGGAGGCTCCGTCCCAGCTCGCGCCGTCCCAGGAGGCTCCGTCCCAGGACGCGCCGTCCCAGGAGGCTCCGTCCCAGCTCGCGCCGTCCCAGGAGGCTCCGTCCCACGAAGCACCCGCCCAGGTCGCGCCGTTCCAGTCCCCGCCGTTCCACGACGACCTGGCGGCCTCCGCCTTGGCGAGCGCCGACGTGCTGACCGGGTTGCCGAAGATGTCCAGCTCGCCCGCCAGCGGCGCGCCGCCCTGGCGGGTCACGTGCGCCGTTCCCCGCGATCCCTCCAGCGTGCCGGTTCCGGTCGACACCGCGAAGTGCTGCGAGTTCGCCGCACCGGGCCACCCGGAGGTCATCGCCTTGTACGCGTTGGGGACCTCGGCGTAGAAGGGGTTTCCGATCGTCGGGTCGTAGCCGGTGCTGGTCAGCAGCCGCTTGACCTGGTCCGGGGTGAGGTTGGGCT
This sequence comes from uncultured Actinomycetota bacterium, assembly GCA_963711005.1. Classification (GTDB taxonomy): domain Bacteria; phylum Actinomycetota; class Actinomycetes; order Prado026; family Prado026; genus CAVQCJ01. The sequence goes on from CAVQCJ010000002.1 coordinate 1,437,126, forward strand.
TGGCATCGAGCAGCAGCGCCACCACGCCGGAGGCGATCGCCGCCGACTCGGAGGTCCCGCTGCCGCGGAAGAACCGCGTCCCGAGCCGGCCGCTGGTCCCGAAGCGCAGGTCGATGTACGAGCCCGGGACGCGCAGCCCCTGCACGTGGACACCCGGGGTGACCAGGTCGATGCTGCGCTGCTTGTTGCCGAGCGCCGTGAACAGGGCGACCGAGTCGTCGAGCTTGCTGACCGTGCTGTTGGTGTCGAGGGCGCCCACCGCGATCAGGTACGGGTCGACCGACGGGTCGGACAGCTGGTCGCTGGGCTTGTTGCCCGACGACACCACCACCACGATGCCGCTGCGCCAGGCGACCTCGGCCGCGTAGGCGAGCGGGTCGACCAGGTACGACTGCTTCGAGTCGGTGCCGAACGAGAGGTTCAGGACGCGGATGTTCATGCCTGGGTCGTGCGCGTGCTGCACGACCCAGTCGATCGCGGCGATGACCTGCGAGACGTCCGTGCGGCCGTGCGAGTCGGCCACCTTGATGCTGACGATGCGCGCACCGGGCGCGACCCCCTGGTAGGAGCTCGTCGCGTTCGGGTCGCCGACAGCGTCGTCGTGCCCGGCGATCAGGCCGGCCATGAAGGTGCCGTGCCCGAACGTGTCCAGGTAGCGCGTGTTGTCGGACTGCGACTCGAACGAGAGGTCCGGGCCGTTGACGACCTGGCCGTCGCCTGCCAGCCCGGCCACCGGGGTGACCCCGGAGTCGATGACGGCGACGTCGATGCCCTCGCCGGTCACTCCGTAGCCCCAGGCCCGGTCGGCCTTGACCAGGCGGTCGACGTTGATCATCGAGTTGGCGTCGGTGGACGGGTCGTAGTCGGCACCCTGGAGCTGCACCGCGACGTCGGGCGTGACCTCGGCGACCAGCGCGGCCGCTCCGATGGCGGCGGCCTGCGCAGCCGAGGCGCGGACCACGGCGATGTTGACGGACGGCACCGAGCGGGTGACCTGGACGCCGGCCGCGTGCAGCGCCGCGACCACGTCGGCGAGCGCGCCGGGCTCGGTACGGACCAGGTAAGAGGCCAGCGGGCCGACGCCGGCGGCCGGGACGCGCACGGTCGTGCCGGCGGACGCTGCGGTGCTCGTCGGTGCGGTGCTCGTCGCTGCGGACGCGGCGGCCACGGGGCCGGCTGCGACCAGCAGCCCGCCGATGACGGCCGCGGCGGCCACCGTACGGAAGCGGCTGCGCACCCAGGTCTCCCCGAATGCCGCGCGCTCCGGGTGGGTGTCCCCCCGGACCTCGATCTGTGCCATCGACAGGTTCCCCCCTGTCCGCCCGGTCCTACGACCGGAACGCCGTGCCTCCCGTCCGGGCCGCCTCCCCGCGGTTCCCTTCCGAGGGCGGTCACTCCCGTCACAGGCTGCGATGGGTGATCCCGCAATCACGAACGGTGGCGGGCGTGCCCGGGCGATGCCAGAGCGTGGTCGGCGCGTCACCCGGACGGCCCAGACGATTACCTCGCTCGGCCTCAACCTTTCGGTCAGCTCCGGATCCCCCGTACGGCGCGAGGGCCGCTAGGAAGTGGTGGCTCGGACCGAGCGGAGGAGCAGCTGGGCGACGTCGAGGACCTGCACCTGGTCCTCCCGCTCGACGTCCGACTGCACCGAGGCCACCCCGTCACTGATCATGATCCGGCAGAACGGGCACCCGACCGCGACCGCTGCTGCCCCGGTCGCGATCGCCTCCTCCGTGCGCTCGGTGTTCACCCGCTTGCCGAGCCGTTCCTCCATCCACATCCGCGCGCCACCGGCGCCGCAGCAGAAGCCGCGGTCGGCGTGCCTGGGCATCTCCGTGAACGTCACCCCGGGCAGCGCGCCGACCAGCTCGCGCGGCGGGGCGTACACCTTGTTGTGCCGGCCCAGGTAGCACGGGTCGTGGTAGGTCACCGACCGCCCGCTCTCCAGGCCTTCGGGCGGGGCGACCGGCGTCAGGCGGCCTTCGCGGACCAGGCGGTTCAGCAGCTGGGTGTGGTGGACCACGTCGTAGTGCCCGCCGAGCTGCGGGTACTCGTTGCGCAGCGTGTTGAAGCAGTGCGCGCAGGTCGCGACGATCTTCTTCGCGCCGACCTCGTTCAGCACCTCGACGTTCTGCTGGGCGAGCATCTGGAAGAGGAACTCGTTGCCCGAGCGGCGGGCCGAGTCGCCGGTGCAGGTCTCGCCCTCGCCGAGCACGGCGAACTCGACCCCGGCCAGGTGCAGCAGCTCGGCCACCGCCTGGGTGGTCTTCCTGGCCCGGTCCTCGTAGGCCCCGGCGCAGCCCACCCAGAACAGGTACTCGACGTCGGCCGGGATCTCGCCGTCGACCACCCGGACCTCGAACGGCAGCTCGGCCGCCCAGTCCAGCCGGGCCGAGGCGTTCATCCCCCAGGGGTTGCCCTTGGTCTCCAGGTTCTTGAACAGCCCGCCGAGCTCGGCCGGGAACGACGACTCGATCATCACCTGGTAGCGCCGCATGTCGACGATGTGGTCGACGTGCTCGATGTCGACCGGGCACTGCTCGACGCAGGCGCCGCACGTCGTGCACGACCAGAGCACGTCCGGGTCGATCACCCCGCCGGTGGCCGAGTGCCGGTGCTCGTCCCCCTCGGACGGGCCGACCAGCGGCCGCTGCGCCTCGGCCTTCGCCGCTTCCGGCACCGCGGCCAGCGCGGCCTCGTCGGCGTTCTCGCCGCCCGCGAGCAGGTACGGGGCCTTGCGCGAACGCGTGGTCGCGCAGGTCCATCACGAGCAGCTTGGGTGACAGCGGCTTGGCGGTGTTCCAGGCGGGGCACTGGGACTGGCAGCGGCCGCACTCGGTGCACGTCGCGAAGTCCAGCAGGCCCTTCCAGGTGAAGTCCTCGATCTTGCCGCGACCGAAGACGTCGTCGTCGGCGGGGTCCTCGAAGTCGATCGGACGGGTGCCGGTGGACATCGGCAGCAGCGGGCCGAGGGCGTTCGGCCGGCGGGAGAAGAACACGTTGAGCGGCGCCAGGAAGATGTGCAGGTGCTTGGAGTACACGACGAGGCAGAGGAAGCCGAGCACGACCGCGATCTGCAGGAGGATCGCGACCGTCTCGATCACCTCGAGCGTCGACTGGCTCAGCGGCGCCAGCAGGTCGGCCACCCACTGGCTGGCGAACGCCCCCGAGTCGTACGGGAAGTAGCCGGTGTCGATCTGCGCGCCGCGGTAGAGCAGCAGCGTCCAGATCACGTTGAAGATCATGAACAGCACGAGCCACGCGGCGCCGGTGTGCGACCCGAAGAACCGCGACCGGCGGCCCTCCCGGCCGGGGTCGTTGCGCACCCGGATGGCGACGAAGACGCACAGCGCGACCAGCACGGCCACCGCGAAGAAGTCCTCGACGAACCCGAGCACCGGCCAGGTCCCGACCAGCGGGATGTGGAAGTCCCGCCAGACCAGGGCCCCGTACGCCTCGACGATCGTCAGGCCGAGGATCAGGAAGCCCCAGAACGTGAAGAAGTGTGCGGCGCCGGGCAGCGACCACTTGAGCAGCTTGCGCTGCCCGAGGACCTCCACGGCCTCGGCCTGCACGGCGAGCCGCGGGTCCGCGGGACGGGCGGCGACGTCCTGCCCGGTACGGCCGAGCCGGTAGAGCATCCACAGCCGGCGGCCGGCGATCACGAACGCCGCGACGGTGAGCAGCAGACCGATGACGAGCCGAACGGCCACGGACTCTCCTCCAGGCGCCGCGAGCCGGTGCCGCCGCGGCGGTCCGCAGCCTAGCGAGGGGCTTGCGGCCGGCCAGCCGCCCTCCTGGCTTCCACACGCGGTGTGGGGGTGCCAGGGCCGGTGTACCGGCAGATGCAGCCCGATGCGGAGTGTGAAACGGAGCGGCCGGGGGACAAGTTGAGTCCACTACGCTCAACTGATTTGCGTCCGAGGCAGGCAGTATGCATCATGACAGGACACGCATCCCTGTTCACGGAGGTTTACCCATGGCACGAGCGGTCGGCATCGACCTCGGCACCACCAACTCGGTGGTGTCGGTCCTGGAGGGCGGCGAGCCCACCGTCATCGCCAACGCCGAAGGTGCGCGCACCACGCCCTCGGTCGTGGCGTTCGCCAAGAACGGCGAGGTCCTGGTCGGCGAGGTCGCCAAGCGCCAGGCCGTCACCAACGTCGACCGCACCATCCGCTCGGTCAAGCGGCACATGGGCACCGACTGGAAGGTGAGCATCGACGGCAAGGACTTCACCCCCCAGCAGATCAGCGCGTTCGTCCTGCAGAAGCTCAAGCGCGACGCGGAGAGCTACCTCGGCGAGACCGTCACCGACGCCGTCATCACCGTCCCCGCCTACTTCAACGACTCCCAGCGCCAGGCCACCAAAGAGGCCGGCGACATCGCCGGGCTGAACGTCCTGCGCATCGTCAACGAGCCGACCGCGGCCGCGCTGGCGTACGGCCTCGACAAGGGCGAGAAGGAGCAGACGATCCTGGTCTTCGACCTCGGCGGCGGCACGTTCGACGTGTCCGTGCTGGAGATCGGCGACGGCGTCGTCGAGGTCAAGGCGACCTCCGGCGACAACCACCTCGGCGGCGACGACTGGGACCAGAAGGTCGTCGACTACCTCGTGACGCAGTTCAAGAACGGCCACGGCGTCGACCTCTCCAAGGACAAGATGGCCATGCAGCGGCTGCGCGAGGCCGCGGAGAAGGCGAAGATCGAGCTCTCGTCCTCCAGCGAGACGACGGTCAACCTCCCGTACATCACGGCCAGCGCCGAGGGCCCGCTGCACCTGGACGAGAAGCTCACCCGCTCGCAGTTCCAGCAGCTCACCTCCGACCTGCTGGACCGCTGCAAGGCGCCGTTCGCGAACGTCATCAAGGACGCCGGCATCACCGTGTCCCAGATCGACCACGTGGTGCTGGTCGGCGGCTCGACGCGCATGCCCGCGGTCGTCGACCTGGTCCGCGACCTGACCGGTGGCAAGGAGCCCAACAAGGGCGTCAACCCCGACGAGGTCGTCGCGGTCGGCGCGGCGCTGCAGGCCGGCGTCATCAAGGGCGAGGTCAAGGACGTGCTGCTCCTGGACGTCACGCCGCTGTCGCTCGGCATCGAGGTCAAGGGCGGCCTGATGGAGAAGCTGATCGAGCGCAACACCACGATCCCGACCAAGCGCTCGCAGATCTTCACGACGGCCGAGGACAACCAGCCGTCGGTGCAGATCCAGGTCTACCAGGGCGAGCGGGACATCGCGGCCTACAACAAGCGGCTCGGGATGTTCGAGCTGACCGGTCTGCCGCCGGCGCCGGCGCGGATGCCGCAGATCGAGGTGTCCTTCGACATCGACGCGAACGGCATCCTGCAGGTGCACGCCAAGGACCTGGGCACCGGTCGCGAGCAGTCGATGACCATCACCGGTGGCTCGGCGCTGCCCAAGGAGGACATCGAGCGCATGATGCGCGAGGCCGAGGAGTACGCCGAGGAGGACCGCAAGCGGCGCGACGAGGTCGAGACCCGCAACCAGGCCGAGAGCCTCGTCTACCAGACCGAGAAGTTCCTGGCCGACAACGCCGACAAGTTCGAGTCCGGGGCGGCGGCCGACGCGAAGGCGAACGTCACCGGTCCGCTCGAGGACCTGAAGAAGGCGCTCGCGGGTGAGGACATCGCCGCGGTGAAGTCCGCGACCGAGACGCTCGCGCGGGCCAGCCAGTCGCTGGGGGCGGCGCTGTACCAGAGCGCGCAGGGCGCCGGCGGTCCCGGTGACGTGCCGGGCGCGGAGGCCGGTGCGGGCGCGACCGCGGGAGCGGCTGCGGAGTCCGACGACGACGTGGTGGACGCCGAGATCGTCGACGACGGCGAGCAGAAGTGAGCGACCCGCACGGCGGTGTCGCATCTGGTGCCGGCCCGGGTGCCGAGACCGAGCACGAACCGGTCAAGGTGACCGACCGGCGCCGCATCGACCCGGTCACCGGCGTGGTGCGGGCGCAGGCGACCCCTGCTCCCGCCGCCACGACCGGGCTGGGTGGGGGCGAGGAGGTCGACACCGACCTGGACCTCACCGCGGCCAAGGTCGCCGAGGTGACGGCCGACCTGCAGCGCGTGCACGCGGAGTACGCCAACTACCGCAAGCGGGTCGACCGCGACCGCGAGCTGGTGCGCGACCAGGCCGTCGCCGGAACGCTCGGCGAGCTGCTGCCGGTGCTCGACGACGTCGGCCGCGCCCGCGAGCACGGCGAGCTCGAAGGGGCGTTCAAGGCTGTCGGGGAGGCGCTGGAGGCGACCGTGTCCAGGCTGGGCCTGGAGCGCTTCGGCGCAGTCGGCGACCCGTTCGACCCGACGCTGCACGAGGCGCTGACCCACGAGCACCGCGACGACGTCGACGAGCCGGTCTGCGTCGCCGTGTACCAACCCGGCTACGCGTTCGGCGGTCGCGTGGTCCGGCCGGCACGGGTGGGTGTGGCGGAACCGGACCAGGGGTAGCCCGTGTCCACGAAGGACTACCTCGAGAAGGACTTCTACAAAGTCCTCGGCGTGGCCAAGGACGCGACCGCGGCCGACATCAAGAAGGCCTACCGCAAGCTGGCCCGCACCCATCACCCCGACGCGAACAAGGGCGACTCGGCCTCCGAGGACCGGTTCAAGGAGATCTCCGAGGCGTACGACGTGCTCTCGGACGACAAGACCCGGCGCGAGTACGACGAGGCCAGGGCGCTGTTCGGGTCCGGCGGACTTCGGTTCGGGTCCGGCGGGGGTGGCCGGGTCCCCGGCGGCTACCCGGGACAGGGGGGCGGCGGGGCCGGGTTCGACCTGGGCGACCTGTTCGGCGGCGGTGCCGGCGCGGGCGGCGGCGGGCTGGGCGACGTGCTCGGCGGGCTGTTCGGCCGCGGTCGCGGTCCGTCCGCCCAGGCGTCCCGGCGCGGTGCCGACATCGAGTCCGAGGTGACGCTGTCGTTCAGCGAGGCGGTCGACGGCGTCACCGTGCCGCTGCGGCTGACCGGTGAGGCGGCCTGCGCGGCCTGCCACGGCACCGGCGCGAAGGCGGGCACGACCCCGCGGGTCTGCCCCACCTGCCAGGGCGCCGGCCAGACCAGCCGGAACGCCGGCGGCTTCGCGTTCGCCGAGCCCTGCCGCGACTGCCGCGGGCGCGGGCTCGTCGTCGACGACCCGTGCCCGGTGTGCCACGGCAGCGGGCGGGCGCAGTCCACCCGCACCGTGAACGCGCGAATCCCGGCCGGGGTGAAGGACGGCCAGCGGATCCGGCTCAAGGGCAAGGGCGCACCCGGCGAGCGCGGCGGCCCGGCCGGCGACCTGTACATCGTCGTGCACGTGTCCGCGCACCCGCTGTTCGGCCGCCGTGACGACCACCTGACGCTGACCCTGCCGGCGACGTACCCGGAGCTCGCGCTCGGCGCGCAGGTGTCCGTGCCCACGCTGGGCGGTGCACCAGTGACGTTGAAGCTCCCGGCCGGGACGGCCGACGGCCGCACGTTCCGGGTCAAGGGCAAGGGCGTGGCCCGCCGGGACGGCAGCCGGGGCGACCTGCTGGTGACCGTCCAGGTCGCCGTCCCGCAGAAGCTGGACGGCAAGGCCCGGGAGGCGCTCGAGGCGTACCGGGACGCGACCGCCGGCGACGACCCGCGGGCCGGGCTGCTCGAGGCCGCTCGCGCGCGCGACCACGGGACGGGTGGGGCATGAGCGAGACCGGTTTCACCCCGGGCGAGGACCTGCCGGTGTACGTCATCTCGGTGGCGGCCGAGCTGTCCGGGCTGCACGCGCAGACGTTGCGCACCTACGACCGGCTCGGTCTCGTGGTGCCGGGCCGTGCGCCCGGTGGCGGCCGGCGCTACTCGGCCAGGGACATCGCCCTGCTGCGCGAGGTGCAACGGCTGTCGAACGAGGGCGTGAACCTCGAAGGGATCCGGCGGGTGCTCGACCTCGAGGACGAGGTGGCCCGGCTGCGACGCCGGCTCGTGCAGCTGGAGACCGAGCGCAGCAGCGCCGCGCTGGTGGTCTGGCGCCCCCGTACCCCGCGGTCCTAGACCGCGCTGGGCTCGCGCGCGGCGATGAGACCGCGGTAGTGCGAGAACCGCGCCGCCATCCCCAGGAAGACCACGCCGACCAGGACACCGTCGCGGTGGTAGCCGACGGCGCACTCGCCGGTGAGCTCGCCCTCGAGCACCCGGATGTCGTCGCCGCCGAGCCCGGGCAGGCCGAACGACTGCAGGCGCAGGTCGAACTGGTCGCTCCAGAACGCTGGCATCGGGGTGTAGTCGCCGAGCGCCTCGATCGGGTCGGGGTCGGCGCTGGTGTCGCGGCCGTCCGCGCGTGCGGCGAGGTCGGCGGCCAGGACCTTGGCCGCGCGCTTGGCCGTCTCGGTCGGGAAGTTCCAGTGCTCGACGCGACGGGGGACGTCGTCGAACAGCACGTTGGGGAAGCGGGCGATGTCGCCGACGGCCACCGCGTCGCGCATTGCCCCGTGCGGGCCGACCGCCCGCAGCCCCGTGTCGCAGAGCACGCCGTCGGTCAGGTCCAGCCCGTTGCCGGCCAGCCACCCGACGTTGGGCACGGACCCCACGGCCTCCACGACGACGGTCGCCACCAGGTCGGTGCCGTCGTCCAGGGCGACTCCGCGCGGTCCGGCGTCGTCGCCGTCCATCCGCGCGACCGTGCGGCCGAGGTGGAAGCGCACGCCGCGCTCCACGTGCCGTCGCTGGATCTCCCGGCCAAGCTGCGCGCCGAGCGGGCGCAGCAGCGGCACCGCCATCGGGTCGACCACGTCGACCTCGCAGCCGAGCACGCGGGCGGTCGCCGCGACCTCGCAGCCGATGAAGCCGGCGCCGATCACCACCACCCGGGTCCCCGGCGTCAGGCGGTCGCGCAGCGTCGAGGCGTCGTCCAGGGTGCGGACCACGTGCCGCCAGCCCAGCGGTGCGTCCAGCGGCAGCCGGCGCGCGCTGACGCCGGTGGCCATGACCAGCCCGTCGTACCCGAGCTCGGCGCCGTCCGCGAGGCGGACCGTGCGTGCGGCCAGGTCGACCCCGGTCACGGTGTTCTGAGCACCGCCGAGCCGCCAGAGCACGTCGTCGACCGAGGACTTGCGCCGGAACGCCACCGTCTCGTGGTCGAGCCCGCTCGCGAGCCCCTCCTTGGACAGCGGCGGCCGGCTGTACGGAAGGTGCGGCTCGTCGCCGAGGACGACCACCTCGCCGGCGTAGCCGGCCGTGCGCAGCTGCTCGGCAGCGCGCAGCCCGCCGAGCCCCGCGCCGACCACGACCACGCGCCCCGCCTGCGTACGGGATGTCACGTCGCTCAGCCTTCCACCCGGATCGCCTGCATGGGACAGACCTGCTCGGCCTCCTCGACGGCGGCGCGCAGCTCGTCGGAGGGCCTCGCCAGCAGCACGACCAGCCGGCCGCCTGCGTCGGTCCCGAAGACCTCCGGCGCGACCAGGCAGCACTGCGCGTGGTCCTGGCACAGCCCGGTGTCCACCGCCACCTGCATGAGCGTCTCCTCCAGCCGTCCCGGAGCCGGACACTCTAGCCGTTACTGTCTGAACGGTCAGTCACATGTCTCCCCTGAGCATGGCCGGACCAGGGAAGAAGGCTTCTGGTGTGGACGTTGGACAAGGCGTCTAGCGTCGCCTCCGTGGACGGCTGACACCCCCTTCCGTACGACCTCTCCCGTGGAGCCCGATGGACCTCACCACGCGCAGCCAGGAAGCGATCGCGGCCGCCCAGCGCAGCGCGGTCTCGGCCGGCAACCCCGCGCTGGAGCCGGCGCACCTGCTCGACGCCCTGCTGAAGCAGCCCGACGGCATCGCGCTGGCGCTGCTGGACGCGGTCGGCGTCGCCCGCCCGGCTCTGCTCGCGGCGACCGACGCGGCGGTGGCGAACCTGCCGCGCGCCAGCGGCACGACGGTCTCCGGACCGCAGGCGTCGGGGGCCCTCCAGCGGGCGCTCGCGGTCGCCACCGAGCGGGCGCAGGCCCGCGGCGACGCATACCTGTCCACCGAGCACCTCCTGCTCGGGATCGCCGCGGCCGGGGCCGAGGCGGCCGACCTGCTGCAGGCGCACGGTGCCACCGAGGCGGAGCTCGCCGCGGCACTCGATCGCGTCCGCGGCTCGGCCCGGGTGGCGTCGGCCGATCCGGAAGGCTCGTTCAAGGCCCTGGAGAAGTACGGCGTCGACCTAACGGCGCGGGCCCGCAAGGGCGACATCGACCCCGTGATCGGGCGCGACGCCGAGATCCGCCGGGTCGTGCAGGTGCTGTCGCGGCGGACCAAGAACAACCCGGTGCTGATCGGCGAGCCCGGCGTGGGAAAGACCGCCGTCGTCGAAGGGCTCGCGCAGCGGATCGTTGCCGGCGACGTCCCGGAGTCGTTGCGGGGCAAGCGCCTGGTCTCCCTGGACCTCGCCGCCATGGTTGCCGGAGCGAAGTACCGCGGCGAGTTCGAGGAGCGGCTCAAGGCCGTGCTCGAGGAGATCAAGGGCTCCGAGGGCCAGGTGGTCACCTTCATCGACGAGCTGCACACCGTGGTCGGCGCCGGTGCGACCGGCGAGAGCGCGATGGACGCCGGCAACATGCTCAAGCCCATGCTGGCCCGCGGCGAGCTGCGGATGGTCGGCGCCACGACTCTCGACGAGTACCGCGAGCACATCGAGAAGGACGCCGCGCTCGAGCGGCGCTTCCAGCAGGTGATGGTCGGCGAGCCGTCGGTCGAGGACACGATCGCGATCCTGCGGGGTCTGCGGGAGAAGTACGAGGCGCACCACAAGGTGCAGATCGCCGACGCCGCGCTGGTCGCGGCGGCGACGCTGTCCAACCGGTACATCACGTCGCGGTTCCTGCCGGACAAGGCGATCGACCTCGTGGACGAGGCCGCGTCGCGCCTGCGCATGGAGATCGACTCGCGACCCGTCGAGATCGACGAGCTGCAGCGCGCCGTCGACCGGCTCCGGATGGAGGAGCTCGCCCTGGAGAAGGAGACGGACCCGGCCTCCGTCGAGCGACTGGAGCGGCTGCGACGCGACCTCGCCGACAAGCAGGAGCAGCTCTCCGCGCTGGTCGCACGCTGGGACCAGGAGAAGGGCGCGCTCAACCGTGCCGGAGCGCTGGCCGAGGAGCTGGACCGGCTGCGCACCGAGGTCGAGCTCGCACAGCGGGCCGGCGACCTGGAGACGGCGTCCAAGCTCCTGTACGGGCGGGTCCGCGAGGTCGAGGCCGAGCTGGCGCACGCCCGCGAGGCGGCGAACTCCCGCAGCGCGATGGTCAAGGAGGAGGTCGGCCCGGACGACGTCGCCGAGGTGGTGGCCGCGTGGACCGGCATCCCGGCCGGCCGGCTGCTGGAGGGCGAGACGGCCAAGCTGCTGCGGATGGAGTCCGAGCTCGGCCGGCGTCTGGTGGGTCAGCACACCGCAGTGCGGGCCGTCTCCGACGCGGTGCGCAGGGCCAGGGCCGGGATCTCCGACCCCGACCGGCCGACCGGGTCGTTCCTGTTCCTCGGCCCCACGGGCGTGGGCAAGACCGAGCTGGCGAAGGCACTCGCGGACTTCCTGTTCGACGACGAGCGGGCGATGGTCCGGATCGACATGAGCGAGTACGGGGAGAAGCACTCGGTCGCGCGTCTGGTCGGCGCGCCGCCCGGCTATGTCGGGTACGAGGCGGGCGGTCAGCTCACCGAGGCTGTGCGCCGGCGGCCGTACACGGTCGTGCTGCTCGACGAGGTGGAGAAGGCGCACCCGGAGGTGTTCGACCTGCTGCTCCAGGTGCTCGACGACGGCCGGCTCACCGACGGGCAGGGCCGCACCGTCGACTTCCGGAACGTCATCCTGGTGATGACCTCGAACCTCGGCTCGGCGTTCCTCGTCGACCCGATGCTGGACTCCGAAGCCAGGCGCGAGGCGGTGATGACGGCTGTGCGCGCGACGTTCAAGCCCGAGTTCGTGAACCGGCTGGACGACGTGGTGGTGTTCGAGCCGCTGGGCAGCGAGGAGCTGGCCCGCATCGTCGACCTCCAGGTGGCTCTGCTGGCGAAGCGGCTGGCCGACCGCCGGCTGGACCTCGAGGTCACCGCGGCCGCGCGGGAGTGGCTGGCGCTGGCCGGGTTCGACCCGGTCTACGGCGCGCGGCCGCTGCGCCGGCTCGTCCAGACCGAGATCGGCGACCGGCTCGCGAAGGCCATCCTCGGCGGCGAGGTGCGCGACGGTGACGTCGTCCTCGTGGACGTGGCCGCCGACGGGAGCACGCTGACGGTGACCTCGAAGTCCTGACCCCGGCCCGCTTCACCGCACAGACGGCACCACTTGCCTGGCTCTATCGCAGCAATTCGGGTCGTTCTGCGATGTTCTGCGAGGCGGAGCGGGTACGGTCTGCGCGCCGACGGCGTCCAGCCCGGCGGCGAGGGGGGTACGCGATGAGCGAGTCGACCCAGCCACCAGAGTCTTCCGAGCCGGCCGAGGCGCCGGACCAGGCGGCGCCCGTGTCGTTCCCCGAGTACGGCGCCTACGCGCCCGCGCAGCCCGAGCCCGAGCCGGAGCCGGGCGACCCGCTGCGCGGCCTGCTGGCCGGAGCGGGCGCGGCGCTGCTCGGTGCGATCGTCTGGGCCGGGCTCGTCTACGTCACCCACTACGAGCTGGGGATCGTCGCGGTCGGGGTCGGGTACGGCGTCGGTTACGCTGTGCACCGAATTGGCCGGGCCGCCTCGACCGGGATCGCGCTCGGGGCCGCTGCCTTGGCCGGGGTCGGCATCCTGTTCGGCTTCGTGCTCTCGCAGCTGGTCGCGGGCATGGAGGTGTTGCACGGGAGCTTCCTGGACGCCGTCGACTTCGTCGGGCAGTACATCGGCTGGGGCGAGTTCGTCATCAAGGCGCCCGGCGACGCGCTGTCGTGGGCGTTCCTCGCGATCGGCGCGTTCGCGGCGTTCCGGCTGGTGGCCCAGCAGCGCCGGCCCGCCAGGCGCGGCTAGCGGACCAGCCGGCCGGCGGCCAGTCGGGACAGGGCGTCGTCGAGGACCTCGGGGCGCTTGCAGAACGCCCAGCGCACCAGCGGTCGCCCGGCCTCGACATCGTCGTAGAAGACCTGGTGCGGCACCGCGACGACCCCGCACCGCTGGGGCAGCGCGCGGCAGAACTCCAACCCGTCGGTCCACCCCAGCGGTCGTACGTCGGTGGTCGCGAAGTACGTCCCCGCCGGCACGAACACCTCGAAGCCGAGGTCGCCCAGCCCGGCGCACAGCTGGTCGCGGCGGACCTGCAGCCCGGCGCGCAGCTCGTCGTAGCCGGCCGGGTCGGCCGCGAGCGCCTCGGCGACGGCGTACTGGAACGGCCCGGCCGAGACGAACGTGAGGAACTGCTTGGTGGTCCGTACCGCGGCGACCAGCTCGGCCGACCCGGTCACCCAGCCGACCTTCCAGCCGGTGAACGAGAACGTCTTGCCGGCCGAGGAGATCGTGACGGTGCGGTCGGCCATCCCGGGCAGGGTGCCGATCGGGACGTGCTCGGCGCCGTCGAAGGTGAGGTGCTCGTACACCTCGTCGCTGACGACCAGCAGGTCGTGCTCGACCGCCACCGCGGCGACCGCGGACAGCTCGTCGCGGGTGAGCACGGTGCCGGTCGGGTTGTGCGGGCTGTTCAGCAGGATCAGCCGCGTCCGGTCGGTGACCGCGGCGCGCAGCGCGGCCACGTCCAGCCGGAACGACGGCGCCCGCAGCGTCACCGGGACCCGCACGCCGCGGGCCATCGCGACGGTCGCGGCGTACGAGTCGTAGTACGGCTCCAGCGCGATCACCTCGTCGCCGGTGTCGACCAGCGCCAGCATCGCCGCCGCGATCGCCTCGGTGGCCCCCGCGGTGACCAGGACCTGGGTGTCGGGGTCGAGCCCGATGCCGTACTGCGCCTGCTGGTGCGCGGCGATCGCGTGCCGCAGCTCCGGGATCCCCGGCCCGGGCGGGTACTGGTTCCCCCGCCCCGCCAGGATCGCCGCCGCGGCCGCCTCGGCCACCGCGCGCGGCCCGTCCGTGTCGGGGAATCCCTGGCCCAGGTTGATCGAGCCCGTGGCGGTCGCCAGCGCGGACATCTCCGCGAAGATCGTCGTCCCCAGCCCGGCCAGGTGCGGGCCGAGCAGCGGCCGGGACCTCTTCACCCGGCCCACCGTAGAGCCCCCGTCGGGGAAGCCGGTGCGAGGCTGGGGGCATGAGCACTGCTTCGAGGGCGCCGGTGGCGCTGGTGACGGGGTCGACGTCGGGGATCGGGGCGGCGTTCGCCGAGCGGCTGGCCTCGCGGGGCTACGACCTCGTGCTGGTCGCGCGCTCGGTGGACCGGCTGGACCAGCAGGCAGCCGACCTGCGGCACCGCTACGGCGGCGCCGTCCAGGTCCTCCCGGCTGACCTGTCCGACCGCGAGCAGTGCCTGCGGGTCGAGCACCGGCTCGACGACGCCTCGCGCCCGGTGGCACTGCTGGTCAACAACGCCGGCTTCGGGGTCAACCGGCGGTTCGCGGTCAGCGCCGTCGAGGCGGAGGAGGAGCAGCTGGACGTCCTGGTCCGGGCGGTGCTACGGCTCACGCACGCGGCCGTCCCCGGCATGGTCGCGCGCGGCGCCGGCGCGGTCGTCAACATCTCCTCCGTCGGCGGCTGGATCCCCGGTGGCTCCTACAACGCGGCGAAGTCCTGGGTGACGACGTTCACCGAAGGGCTGGCCGCCGAGCTGGCCGGCACCGGCGTACGGGCGACCGCGGTGTGCCCGGGCTTCGTCCGTACCGAGTTCCACCAGCGCGGCGGCATGGACGTCAGCGCGATCCCGGACTGGCTGTGGCTCACCGTCGACCAGGTGGTCGACGGCGCCCTCGCCGACCTGGGCCGCGGCCGCCCGGTGAGCGTGCCGACGGCTCGTTGGAAGGTCCTCTCGACGCTCGCCCGGCATGCTCCGCGGGGCCTGGTCGCGGCCACCTACCGGCGGGGCCGGCCCAAGCGCTGAGCCTGGCCGTCGCGGCGGCGGGACGACGATCCAAACCCGCCGCCCGTTCCTGTGGTGCGACCGCAAGGACCGTCCTAGGGTGCGCCTATACGTCCTTCAGACCCGTTGGGGGTGCCCCTTGAGCACGGTCCACGTCAGCGTCACCGTCGACGGAGCGAAGTACGAGCGCGAGGTGGAGCCGAGGCGGCTCCTCGTCCACTTCCTGCGTGACGACCTCGGCCGAACCGGCACCCCGATCGGGTGCGACACCTCGAACTGCGGGGCCTGCACCGTGCTGCTGGCGGGCCGCTCGGTGAAGAGCTGCGCGATGCTCGCGGTGCAGGCCGACGGCGCCGAGATCACCACGGTGCAGGGTCTCGCGAACGGCGAGTGGCACCCGATCCAGAAGGCGTTCCACTCCGAGCACGGCCTGCAGTGCGGCTACTGCACCCCGGGCATGATGCTCGCGGCCGTCGACCTGCTGAAGGACAACCCCGACCCCACCGACGCCGAGGTGCGCGACGGCCTCGAGGGCAACCTGTGCCGGTGCACCGGCTACGTGAACATCGTGCGCGCCGTGCAGGTGGCCGCCGCCGAGCTGAGGGGAGCCGCGAAGTGACCGTCGACACCAGCGCGAATCTGGTCGGACAGCCGCTCCTGCGCAAAGAGGACGCCAGGCTGGTCACCGGCGAGACGAACTGGACCGACAACATCCAGCTCCCCGGCATGCTCTACATGGCGGTGCTGCGCAGCCCCATGGCACACGCGCGCATCGACCGGCTGGACGCGACGCCCGCCCTGTCGCGGCCGGGCGTGGTGGCGGTGTACACCTCGGCCGACATGGGCGGGGCCGGGGTGCCGTGCGTGTGGCCGGTGACCGACGACATGGTGACGCCGGCCCACCCGGCGCTCGCCGTGGACGAGGTCCGGTACTCCGGCGAGCCCGTGGCCGTCGTCGTGGCGGAGTCGCGGTACCAGGCCGCCGACGCGCTCGAGGCGATCGAGGTCGACTACAGCCCGCTGGCCCCCGTGCTGGACATGGAGGCCGCGCTCGCCGACGGCGCCCAGCTCGTGCACTCCGACAAGGGCACCAACAAGTGCTTCTACTGGGAGCTCAACGGCGGCGACTACGCCCAGTCGAAGGCCAAGGCGGAGGCCGGCGGCGGGAAGGTTCTCCACCGCCGGTACATCCAGCAGCGGCTGATCCCGAACGCCATGGAGCCGCGCGCGGTGGTGTGCGCGCCGATGGCGGCCACCGGTGAGATCACGCTCTGGTCGGCCACCCAGATCCCGCACGTGGTGCGGGTGCTGCTGGCTCTGGTCACCGGGATCCCGGAGCACAAGATCCGGGTGATCGCGCCGGACGTCGGCGGCGGGTTCGGCTCCAAGCTGGACCTCTACCGCGAAGAGGTCATCGCAGTCCTCGTCGCGAGCAAGCTCGGCCGGCCGGTGAAGTGGACGGAGTCGCGCAGCGAGGGCTACGTCGCCACCATCCACGGCCGCGACCAGATCCAGGACATCGAGGTCTCCTACCTTCCCGACGGCACGGTGCTGGGACTGCACGTCGAGCTGCTCGCGGACATGGGCGCGTACCTGCAGATCATCACGCCGGGCATCCCGCTGCTGGGCGCGTTCATGTACAACGCCATCTACAAGTTCGAGGCCTACCACTTCGGCACCACCGGCGTGTTCTCGACGAAGACGCCGACGGATGCGTACCGCGGGGCCGGGCGGCCGGAGGCGACGTACGCGATCGAACGGATCATGGACGACCTCGCCGCGGAGCTGGGCATGGACCCGCTCGTGCTGCGCGAGAAGAACTGGATCAAGCACGAGGAGTTCCCGTTCGCCACGATCGCCGGCCTCGAGTACGACAGCGGCAACTACGAGCAGGCGACCGACCGGGCCAAGGAGCTGTTCGGCTACGACGCGCTCCGCGCCGAGCAGCAGCAGCGCCGTGCGTCGAACGACCCGGTCCAGCTCGGCATCGGCATCTCGACGTTCACTGAGATGTGCGGGCTCGCGCCGTCGCGGATCCTGTCCGCGCTGAAGTACGTCGCGGGTGGCTGGGAGAGCTCGACCGTGCGCATCACGCCGACCGGCAAGGTCGAGGTGGTGACCGGCACGTCGCCGCACGGCCAGGGCCACGAGACGGCGTGGAGCCAGATCGCCGCCGATGCGCTGGGCGTGCCGTTCGAGGACATCGAGGTCATCCACGGCGACACCAAGATGGCGCCGCACGGCATGGACACCTACGGCTCGCGCTCGCTCGTCGTCGGAGGTATCGCCGTGCTGCAGGCGGCCGAGCGGGTGGTCGAGAAGGCCAGGGTCATCGCGGCGCACCAGCTCGAGTGCGACCCGGGCGACCTCGAGTTCGAGCACGGCGTCTTCAAGGTGAAGGGCACGCCCGGTGCCGAGAAGGCGATCCAGGCGGTGGCGTTCGAGGCGTTCACGGCGCACGACCTGCCGGACGGCGTGGAGCCGACCCTGGTCGCCGACTCGACCCTCGACCCGCAGCAGTTCTCGTACCCGCACGGGACGCACCTGTGCGCGGTCGAGGTGGACACCGAGACCGGCGCCGTGTCGATCCGCTCGTACGTCGCGGTCGACGACATCGGAAACGTCGTGAACCCGATGATCGTCGAGGGTCAGGTGCACGGCGGGATCGCGCAGGGCAGTCGCCCAGGCGCTCTTCGAGGAAGCCGTGTACGACGCTGACGGCAACCTGGTCACCGGGACGATGGTCGACTACCTGGTTCCGTCGGCCGCCGACCTGCCCGACTTCGTCACCGAGCGCACCGTCACTCCGTCGACCACGAACGCGCTCGGGGTGAAGGGTGTCGGCGAGGCCGGCACCATCGCCTCGACACCGGCCGTGGTCAACGCGGTCGTCGACGCGCTGAGACCGCACGGCGTCGGCGACATCCGGATGCCGTGCTCACCGCAGAACGTCTGGCGCGCGATCCAGGACGCGGGCCGCGAAGGAGGCGCGCTGTGATCCCCGCGAGCTTCGACTACGCCCGGCCCGACTCGATCGAGGGCGCGCTGGCCGCGCTCACCGCCGGCGGCGAGGACGCGAAGGTGCTGGCCGGCGGCCAGTCGCTCGTCCCGCTGCTGCGGCTGCGGCTGGCGTACCCGAGCATCCTGGTGGACCTGGGCGGCGTCGACGGGCTGCACGGCGTGCGCGACGACGGCGACGCGATCGTCATCGGCGCGATGACGACCCACGACGAGGTCGTGCACGACCCGCTGGTTAAGGCGCACGCGCCATTGCTCGTCGCGGCCACCGGAACCGTCGCCGACCCGGCCGTACGGCACCGGGGGACGTTCGGCGGCGCCCTCGCGCACGCCGACCCGGCCGGCGACCTGCCCGCGGTCGCGCTGGCGTCCGGGGCGGAGATGGTCGTCGCCGGCTCGGGCGGGCGGCGCACGGTCGCGGCGGCGGACTTCTTCGTCGACTACCTGCAGACCGCGGTCGGGCCGGACGAGCTGCTCGTCGAGGTCCGGCTGCCCAAGCAGGACGGCTGGGGCTTCCACTACGAGAAGTTCCACCGGACCGCCCAGGCATGGGCGCTGGTCGGTGTCGCCGCTCTGGTCCGCCGCTCGAACGGCTCGATCGCCGAGGCGCGGGTCGGCCTGACGAACATGGGCTCGACGCCGTTGCGGGCGTCGGCGACCGAGTCGGCGCTGGCCGGGTCGGACGCCACCGCTGCCACGGTGGCTGCCGCCGCCGAGCACGCAGCGGACGGCGCCAACCCCTCGTCCGACCTGCACGCCGGCGCCGACTACCGGCGGCACCTGGCCCGAGTGCTCACCAAGCGAGCCGTCGCAGCAGCGGCCGGGATCTGATGGAGCTGGAGAACGACTTCGTCGTTCCGGTCCCCAAGGCCCAGGCGTGGGCGGTCCTGATGGACGTCGAACGCGTCGCCCCCTGCATGCCGGGGGCGACGTTCGACGGGTTCGAGGGCGACGGCTTCAAGGGCCGGGTCAAGGTCAAGCTGGGACCGATCACCGTGACTTACGGGGGCACGGCCCGGTTCGCCGAGCGCGACGAGGCGGCCGGCCGGGCCGTGATCGAGGCGGCCGGCAAGGAGGCCCGCGGACCGGGCACGGCCAGCGCGACGATCCATGCGCAGCTGGACGAGGAGGGCTCCAGCACGCGGGTCAAGGTCGTGACCGACCTCAACGTCACCGGCAGGCCGGCGCAGTTCGGGCGCGGGGTGATGGCCGAGGTCGCCGCCAAGCTGGTCGGGCAGTTCGCCACCTGCCTGGCCGACCAGCTCGGGTCCGACACCGCGGCGGCCGAGCCACAGGCGACCGACCTCGCCGAGCCGGCGGCCGCGGCCGCCGATGCGCCGGCAGCCGACTCGGCTGCGGCAGCCGCCCCGCGCCCGACGTCCGACACGATCGACCTGGTGGAGACTGCCGCCGTGCCCGTGCTGAAGCGCGCGGTACCGGCTCTGCTCGCCCTGCTCGGGCTGTTCGTGCTCTGGCGCCTGCTCCGCCGCTCCCGCCGCTGACCGACGGCGCGCGGGGTCAGGGGGTCAGGGGGTGGAGCGGTCCTGCATCTCCCAGGCGTGATCGAGGGCGTGCCACGCGATGCGCCCGGCCGCGTACCGGACCGGCCAGCCCTTCGGCTCGACCAGCCGCTCGCCGTCCGAGGCCCGACCGAGCACCTCGAGGATCGCCGAGCGGTTCCCGAGTACTGCAGCGACGTCGCCGGGTGCCGGCTCGCGCAGCCGCTGGCCGATCTTCCGGGCGTACATCGCCTCGGCGCCAGCCACGTGGGCCAGCATCTTGTCCCGGTCCCGGCCGCCGCCGCGCGGGCCCTTGCGCAGCTCGGCCGGCGCGACGGCTGCGACCGCGTCGAGCACGGCCCAGGCGGCGCCCACCAGGGCGGAGAGCCGGGATGCGTCCCGCTCGCCGACCGGGCGGAAGTCCGGGCCGGTGACCGCGCCGGGGGCGCCGAAGTCGGTGGTCGCGTCCCCGGCGACCCGCTCGAGCACGCGGACCGTCACCGTCGCTCCGGAGCGCCCGGCCGGGAAGGCGATGGCGGCCGTGCCGGGGACCGCGGCGTACCGCGCCACGTACGTCACCAGCGCGTCCAGCGCGGCCTCGTCGCCGCGCCCGGACCTCGACCAGCCGGGCCAGTCGACCGCGGTCGCGAACGTTCGCTTGGCCCCCACCTCGAGCACGACGTCGACGGTGACGGGGCGTGGCGCCATGCCCCGAGTATCGCGCGGTGCGCGTGCGCTCAGCTGTCGCTGACGGTGAGCACGCCGAGGAAGTACGTGTCGCCGGTGGTCCTGGCGGTGACGACCGGGTTGCCCGTCATCGACACCGCGGCCTCGAACGAGTCCACGTCGGTGCCGAAGGTGTTCGTCGGACCGAGCGCGCCGGCCGCTGAGGAGTCCATGACGTTGGTCGGGTCCAGGCTGCCGCCCTGCGGGACCAGGTCGGTCCCGTCCAGCGAGATCGCGTCCCCGGGGATGCCGAGGTCACCCTCCCAGGCCACGGTCCCGATCCGCGCCTGGCCGCTGGCCCGCGGCACCACGCTGAACGACTGCGGCTGGCCGTCCTTGACGACCTGGGCAAACCCGTCGAACACGGTCACCTGGTCGACCGGAGCGTTCGGGTCGGCGTAGACGACGACCAGCGACCAGCCGGCGTACCGGTTGTTTCCGAGCAGGACCTGCGGGTCGGCGGCCCACCACGTGCCGGCCCCACCCTTGGCGACCAGGTCGGTCACGTCCGCGTACGACTGGAACACGCCCCAGGTGTTCTCGACGCCGGTGTCGGTGCGCTGGGCCGCCACCAGCGTGTACTCGACGGCACCCGGGCCGCGCAGCCTCAGCGTCTCCTGCTTGCCGTTGGGGATCAGCCCGCCGGACCAGTACAGCCCGGCCCAGCGGACGGTGACCCCGGCGGGCAGGTCGAGGTTCGCGGCCGACGAGGTCGTGGTGTTGTCGCCGGCCTGGTTGAACGAGGTCATCGCCCAGTTGTCGTTGTCCACCTTGTCGCCCTTGCCGAGCCGGGCGTCCGCGCACCCGGGGTTGCCGCCGGGGCAGGAGAGCAGCCCGTTCCCGACCTCGGTCACGCGCAGCGGCCCGGTGGCCGCGAACCGCGCGGCCAGACCGCCCGCCTGGACACCGCGGGTCCCGGTGACCGTGAGCGGGTCCAGGCCGTCCGCGCTGACCGTGACGCTCACCGGGGTGGTACCGGTGGAGCCGGGGTCGGCGTCGACGTCGACGTACACCTGGGTGTCGGTCGACTGCTCCAGCGGGATCCGGGTGCAGCTGGCCCCGGTGTCCGTGCCGATGCACGTCCACCCGTCACTGGCTGTGGCCTCCAGCGCGTGCGGGGCCTGGGTCGGGAACGTGTCGAACGCGAAGCCGCTGGTCTGCAGCCCGGTGAAGTGGACGCCAGGGGGCAGCGCGACCGTTGCGGTGATCGCCCCCGACACGGCGTCTCCGGTGTTGCCGACCGAGAAGCCGATGACGCCCGGGCGGCCCTGCACCAGGTCGCCGAGGGGGGTGTACGTGAGTCCCAGCACCGGCTTGGGCGTCTCGGTCGGCGTGGGGGACGGTGACGGCGACGGCGAGCCGGTGGAGGTCGGCGTCGGGCTGGGCGTCGAGGTGGGGTGGTGCGTCGGGGACGGCGACGAGTGCCCGGTCGACCCGGACGTCGGGGCGCTCGTCGGGGTCGGCGTCGGGGTCGGCGTCGGGATCGGTGCCAGCGTGAAGGTGTCCGTCGGGCCGGGCCCGACGCCGGGGCCGGACGTGCTCGAGCTCGACGTCGACCCGCCGCCGGGCACGACCGGTCCGGAGGCGCCCGGAGGCGATCCGGTGACCGAGCCGCCGCCCCCGCCACCGATGACCACCGCGGCCACGATCCCGGCCCCGACCAGCCCGACGGCCGCAGCGGCGACCCCGGCGGCCCAGGCCGTGCTGAGTCCGAAGATCCCGCCGCCGCCCCCGCCGCCGGCAGCCGCGACCGTCGCGGCCGCAGCGGCGCCGGACCCACCTGCCCCGCCGGCCACCGCGGCGCCGGCGGCGGCACCGGCACCGGCGGTCGCCGCAGTCGCTCCCGTGCTCCCCGCCGAACCCCCCGCTGTCGCGCCGGCCCCGGCTGCCGCCGCGGGCTGGGCCCCGGCGCTCGCCGCGGCCGTGAGCGCGCCCGCACCGACCACTCCGGCCGCCGCCGCGGCGGCCGCGCCCGCTCCGCCGCCGCCCGCCGCCGCTGCCGCACCGCTCGAGGCAGCCGCGGCCCCGGTCCCGGCGCCCGCTCCACCCGCGCCCGCTCCACCCGCGCCCGCACCGCCGGCTCCGGCACCGGTCCCGCCGCCTGCGCCGGCACCGGTCCCACCGGTCGTCCCCGACCCGGCCAGCGCGCCGGCCCCTGCGGCGGCGGCCCCACCGGTGCCGAGCAGGGCGCCCGAGCTGAGGTAGCCGGCCACGAACAGGCCCAGGACGAGCGGAGCGACCACGCCGCGCATCCCGCTGCCCACGTCGGTCAGCTCGAGGACCAGCCCGCGGCACCGTTCGCAGGTGTCCAGGTGCTCCTCGACCTGCGCGGTCTCCCGCTTGGACAGGCCGCCACGGGCGTATGCGCCCAGCCGGTCCGAGTACGGCCGGCAGCCGTCGTCCAGCGGCGCGGCCAGGTGCTGCTGCAGGTAGGCCTGGCGAAGTCCTTCCCGGGCCCGGTAGGCCAGCGCTGCCACCCCGTTCGCGGTCAGCCCGAGGATCGGCGCCACCTGCGCGGGGGTCAGCCCCTCCACCTCGGTGTGCCAGAGCACCGTCTGCCACCGCTCCGGCAGCGAGGTGTACGCGCGGGAGACGATCGACTTCTCCAGCCCTTCCAGGGCCGGGTCGACGAACGGCACCCCAGGGTCGTACGGCGTCAGGTCGTCGGAGATGGTGATCCGGCTGCCGGCACGGGTGCGGTCGTACGCGATGCGGCGCAGCGCCGTGAGCAGGTAGGCCCGGAAGGCCACGTCCGGGCCGCCACCGGCCTGGACCACCGACAGGACCTTCGCGAACGCCTCCGAGACGAGGTCCTCGGCCTCGTTCGGGTCGCGGGTCATCTGCCTGGCCAGGGCGCGGGCCGCGCCGACGTGCCGCAGGTACAGCGGACCGAACGCAGCCTTGTCGCCGGACCGGACCGCCGTGATCAGCTCCGCGTCGCTGGGACCGGGCGCCTCGGCGGACCGAGGCTCGGTCTCGAGCGGGGGCAGATCGGTCACGGGCTTGATTCTCCCTCGGCGCGGGCGTTGTCGATCGTAGACGGGGAAGTCACGCTACGCGTTCATCTCGTGACTATCCGTCCATATCCGTCCACCGCGCGGGGGCGTCCAGCGGCTTCTACCCAAGAGACGCCCGACAGGTCCGCTCATGACGGGCCCGGGGGACGGCTCCGGGGCCTCCGCGAAAAACATCGACAAATCCCGCGTCACGATTGAGCCGGAGGCCGGTCTCATCCCTGTCGGACGCCGAAGCGAAGCGGAAAGGAGGGGATCGAGATGGGCGAGGACGCACTGGCCACTCTCTTCCCCCTGGGCGGACCTGCCTCTGCCCTCCGCTCCCGGTGGCAGCGGCTCTCCGCCGAGGCCAGCTGGGCCCACCCCGCCGACTGGTGGGACCCGGCCGTCGATGCTCTGGCGGAGGCCGTCGCGGACGGGCGGGACGCGACGGTCCCCGCCGAGCTCCTGGGAGCCGTCCGAGCACAGGCCGGTGTTGGGCTCGCCGAGGGCCTGGACGACCTGGCGTCGCTCTACGGGGTCCTGGGCGCCGACGCGCCGCCGTTCGCGGTCATCCGCTCGTTCAGCGCCGGCTGGGCCGACGCCGGGGTCGACCCGGTCCGGACCGCCGGCTGCGAGGACGCGATGACCGGCCTTGCCACTCCTTCGTACCTGCGCACCCGGCTCGGCGAGGTCTACCGGACCGCAGTGGCCGAGAACGTGCTGGTCACCGACGTGGTCGGCATGGTGATCCTGGACGCCTCCGTGATGACGCCGGACCCCTGGCAGCGGCTGGCCCGCGTGTGCGTGCTCGCGGACTGCCTGCGCGAGGAGTTCGCCGGTGGCGAGTCGCTGGTGGCCCTCGGCTCCGGCCGGGTGGCCGCGCTGGTGGCCCGCGACGAAGACCTCGGGCCGATGCTGGCCCGGCTCCGCGACCTCGTCGAGGTCCGGATGGTGCTCGCGGGGCTCTCCCGAGCCTCACGGCGCCCCCCGCGGGTGTGGCTCGAGCCGCTCCCCGCGGACTACGACCAGGCGCTCGCACTGCTGCGGGAGCTCGAGCGCTGAAAGATGTGCCGGGCCTGCCGAGGGGGCCGGCCCGGCACGCTTCCGGACCCATCTGAGGGGATGGCTCCGGAACGACCGGGTCCATCGAGGGGTTGGACCCGGTCTGCAGGGCCCGTCGGGAGGACGGACCCGCGCACCGCGCCCGGCGGTGCACCGGCCCTCGGAGGGGTAGGCCGGTGCACCGCCGAGGCAGCGCTCACATCCGCGACAGCAGCCGGGTCAGCGCCCGCGCCGTGAGCTCCGGCGCCGCCAGAGCAGCGAAGTGACCGGCGTCGACCGACTCCACCGGCCAGCTTCGGCTCGCCGCGACCCGCGCGGACCAGTCGTAGCCGGCCGACGTACGCAGGAAGCCGCACGGCGCGTCCGGCCAGTCGCCCGGGAACGGGACCGGCTCGGTGAAGTACGCGAGGGGTCGCGACCGGAGACCGGCCAGCAGCCGCGCCCGGTCGGCCGGGTCCGGGACGTCGTCGACCAGGTCGGCGTCCGCCCAGCTCGGCACCGTCCTGCCCGACTCGAGCACCGCCCGCCAGGCTGACGCCAGGCCCGCGTCCTCGGCGGCCAGCAGGTCCAGCCGGGAGGCGGTGCCGCCGGGCCGGGGCAGCGCGGCGTCCAGGAACACGTACCCGCGAACCGGTCCGTGCGCGGCCCGGCGGGCGTACGCCAGCTGCGGGAGCAGTGGCCCGGCCCCGCTGTGCGCGACCAGCAGCACCGGTTCCCCGGGCCGGACCGCGGCGGCGAGCTGCCGGGCGGCCGCCGCGACGTACCGGGTGGCGTACGGGGGCCGCAGGTCGTCGTCCACGTCCACGACGTACACGGGTCCGGCGACGTCGAGCAGGTCCGGCAGCCGACCCCACGCCGCGGCCGAGGTCAGCGGCGAGTGCAGCAGGGCCAGGGCGGTCGGTTCCACCCGGCTCAGCCTGCCCTAGGCTCGCCGGCCATGACCGACCCCAGCGACGACCGCGCCGCGCTGCTCCACCAGATCACCGCGAAGGCGGTCGTGCTCGGCCGGGTGGTGCTGTCCTCGGGCCGCGAGGCGGACTACTACGTGGACCTGCGCCGGGTGACGCTGGACGCGGCCGCCGCCCCGCTCGTCGGGCGGGCGATGCTCGCGGCCACCGCGGAC
Source organism: uncultured Actinomycetota bacterium (assembly GCA_963711005.1). Lineage (GTDB taxonomy): Bacteria > Actinomycetota > Actinomycetes > Prado026 > Prado026 > CAVQCJ01. The sequence continues at coordinate 1,462,492 of CAVQCJ010000002.1, forward strand.
CTGGACTACGAGGCGGTCGGCGGGCTCACCCTCGGCGCCGACCCGGTCGCGACCGCGATGCTGCACGCCGCGGCGGCCCAGGGCCGGGCCCTGGACGCCTTCGTGGTCCGCAAGGAGGGCAAGGCGCACGGGCTGCAACGCCGGATCGAGGGCCCCGACGTCGCCGGGCGGCGGGTGCTGGCCGTCGAGGACACGTCCACCACCGGCGGGTCGGTGCTGACCGCGGTCGAGGCCCTGCGCGAGGCGGGCGCCGAGGTGGTCGGCGTGGCCGTGGTGGTCGAACGCGGGGCAGCCGCGGCCGTCGCGGCCGCGGGCCTGGAGTACCGGAGCGTGTTCTCGCTCGCCGACCTGGGGCTGTCCTGAACCGGCGCGGGCCGTTGAGTCCGGACCGGGTCCGGCCGAAGATCTAGCCATGAGTGGCTTGTCGACGCTGGTCTTCGTGCTGGTCGCCCTCGCGGCGGCCGGATACTTCGTCTGGAACTACCTGCAGGAGTCCAAGCGGCGGCAGGCGCTCCAGCAGTTCTGCATGGCCAAGGGCTGGGCGTACACCGCGGAGGACGACTCGTTCACCGCCCGCTGGAACGGCACGCCGTTCGGCCAGGGCGACCGGCGGCGGTGCCGCAACGTCGTCCGCGGCACCGACCGGGCCGTGCCGTTCGTCGGGTTCGACTATCAGTACGACACCGAGTCGACCGACAGCAAGGGCAACACCCAGCGGACGACGCACCACTTCGCCGTCATCGCGCTCGCCCTCCCGACGGTCCTGCCCACGCTGCAGGTGACCCCCGAGGGCTTCCTGGAGCGCGCCGCGGCGGCGGTGGGGCTCGGCGGCGGGATCGACCTGGAGTCCGAGGACTTCAACCGGCATTTCCGGGTGCATGCGCGGCAGCCCAAGTTCGCCTCGGACGTGCTCACCCCCCGGACCATGGAGGCGCTGCTGGCCGGCCCGCCCACGGCGTGGCGGATCGAGATGTCCGACCTCGTATCCTGGGGCAACGGCACCATGAACCCCGTGGACGTGCTCGCGAGCCTGTCCACGTTGCACCATGTGGTGGACGGCATCCCGTCGTTCGTCTGGCACGACAACGGGTACGACCCGGACCAGCAGGTCCAGTCGGCTCCGCCAGCAGCACCGGCACCATCAGCGGCACCGGCACCACAGGCACCACAGGCTCAGCAGGCCCCGGTCGCGCCAGCGGCCATGCCCCCAGCGGAAGGCAGCATCGCGTGAACGCGGTCATGTGGGTGATCCTGGGGATCGTCGTCGTGGTCCTCCTGGGCGGAGTGGTCTCCTACAACCGCTTCGTGCGGCAGCGGAACCTCGTCCAGGAGTCGTGGAAGCAGATCGACGTCGAGCTGACCCGGCGGCACGACCTGATCCCGAACCTGGTCGAGACGGTCAAGGGCTACGCCGCCCACGAGCGGCAGACGCTCGAGGCGGTGACCGCCGCCCGGGCGGCCGCCTCCGCCCCCGGCAGCGGTCCGGCCGAGCAGGCCCAGCAGGAGAACGTCCTGACCGGCGCATTGCGCCAGCTGTTCGCCGTCGCCGAGTCGTACCCGGACCTGAAGGCCAGCACGAACTTCCTCGAGCTCCAGCGGCAGCTGTCCGAGACCGAGGACCGCGTCGCGGCCGGGCGCCGGTTCTACAACGGCAACGTGCGGGCGCTGAACACGCGGGTCCAGGCGTTCCCCTCTTCGGTGATCGCCGGGCTGTTCGGGTTCAAGGCCGCCGAGTACTTCGAGGCCGAGGACCCGGCCGTCCGCGCGAACCCGCAGGTCAGCTTCTAGGCGCTCGTGCGGGGCCGGCGCCACAGCCCCACCAGGACCGGGACGACGGCGACCGCGACGCCGACGACGAGGATCAGCTCGATGTGGTCGGCGATGAAGGCCACCTGGCCGAGCCAGTAGCCGAGCAGGACCACGCCCGTTCCCCAGAGCGCGCCGCCGATGACCGAGTACGCGACGTACCGGGGCCAGCTCATCCGCCCGACGCCGGCCATCACGGTGATGAACGTCCGGACGATCGGCACGAACCGGGCCAGGACGATGGCCGGCGGGCCGTACCTGGCGAAGAAGGCGTTCGTCCGCTCGACGTACTCGGGCCGGAAGATCCGCGACCCGGGTCGCCGGAAGACGCTCGGCCCGGCCGTGCGGCCGATCCAGTAGCCGACCAGGTTCCCCGCGATGGCCGCCACGCAGACCAGCAGGCAGACCAGCGGCAACGAGGACGGCAGCACCGGGCTGTCGTTGGCGATGAGCACCCCGGCGGCGAACAGCAGGGTGTCGCCGGGCAGGAAGAACCCGACGAGCAGCCCGCACTCGGCGAAGATGATGGCGAGGAGGCCGATCAGGCCGACGCTCTTGAGCAGCTGGTCGGGGTTCAGGAAGTTCGCGCCCAGCAGGACGTCGGGGTGGGTAAGGCTGAGCATCGGGCCAGGGTACGGGCCCGAGCGGAAACGTCCGGCAAACGCCGCGTCCGGCACACGCCGGGTCCGGCACACGCCGGGTCCGGCACACTGTGCGCGGTGACAGGGGCCGAGGTCGGAGTCGGGCCGTGGACCGGGCCATGGCCGCAGGACCCGCGGTACGACGCAGAGCTGCTGGCCGGGGGCGACCGCCGCAACGTCGTCGACCGCTACCGGTACTGGACCGTCGAGGCGATCGTTGCCGACCTCGACAGCCGGCGGCACCCGTTCCACGTGGCGATCGAGAACTGGTCCCACGACTTCAACATCGGGTCCGTCGTGCGCACTGCCAACGCCTTCAACGCGGCCGGGGTGCACATCGTCGGGCGGCGGCGGTGGAACCGGCGCGGGGCCATGGTGACCGACCGGTACGTGCACGTGCACCACCACCCCGACGTCGCCGCGCTCGCCGCCTGGTCCGCCGCCGCCGGCCTGCCGCTGATCGGGATCGACAACCTGCCGGGGTCGGTGCCGCTGGAGACGTACGACCTGCCGGCTGCCTGCGTCCTGCTGCTCGGGCAGGAGGGACCCGGGCTCTCGGGGCCGGCCCGCTCGGCCTGCGTCGACGTGCTGTCGGTGGCCCAGTACGGGTCTACCCGGTCGGTCAACGCCGGGGCCGCGGCGGCCGTGGCCATGCATGCGTGGGTCCGCCGGCACGCCTTCGACCAGCAGCCGTGACCCGGCGCGGCTGACGCAGGGGTCATTGGTCCCTTGCCGGGCGGTGCCGGGCCGATGCGAGGATGGGCGCGCCCCGTACGCACCAGCCGAGGAGCCACCCGCCATGCCCATCGCCTCTCCCGAGGTCTACCGCGAGATGCTCGACCGCGCGAAGGCGGGCGCCTTCGCCTACCCGGCGATCAACTGCACGTCCTCGCAGTCCGTCGTGGCCGCCCTGCGCGGGTTCGCGGAGGCGCGCAGCGACGGCATCGTCCAGTTCTCCTGGGGCGGGGCGGAGTTCGCGTCCGGGCAGATGGTCAAGGACATGGTGACGGGGGCGGTGGCGCTGGCGGAGTTCGCCCACGTCGTGGCCGCCAAGTACGACGTGAACATCGCCCTGCACACCGACCACTGCCCGGCGAACAAGCTCGACGGCTTCATGCGGCCGCTGGTGCAGCTCGGGCTGGACCGGGCCGCGGCCGGCAAGGAGCCGCTGTTCCAGTCGCACATGTGGGACGGGTCGGCAGTCAGCCTCAAGGAGAACCTGGACATCGCCGACGAGCTGCTCGACCAGTGCTCGCGGGCGAGGATCGTCATGGAGCTCGAGATCGGGGTCGTCGGCGGCGAGGAGGACGGGGTCGAGGCCAAGCACGACGCCAAGCTCTACTCGACGCCCGAGGATGCGATCGCGACGGCCGAGCGGCTGGGGCTCGGCGAGCGCGGGCGGTACCTGCTCGCCGCGACGTTCGGCAACGTGCACGGCGTCTACAAGCCGGGCAACGTCGTGCTGCGCCCGTCGATCCTCAAGGACCTGCAGGACGCGGTGGCCGGGCGCTTCGACCTGCCGGCGGGTTCGAAGCCGTTCGACCTGGTCTTCCACGGCGGCTCGGGGTCGCTGCTGTCGGAGATCCGCGAGGCGCTGGACTACGGCGTCGTCAAGATGAACATCGACACGGACACGCAGTACGCCTTCACCCGCCCGATCGCGGACCACATGCTGGTGAACTACGCCGGGGTGCTGAAGGTCGACGGCGAGGTCGGCAACAAGAAGCTGTACGACCCCCGCGCGTACGGCAAGGCCGCCGAGGCCGGGATGGCCGCCCGCATCACCGAGGCCTGCGAAGACCTCCGCTCCGTCGGCACCCGCCTCAGCTAACCCTCCCGCGCCTTGCCCGCCAGGATGCTGTGATCTGGTCGTTGGGAGCCTTCCCAACCAGCAGTACGGCGGGTACAGCAAGCTGGGGTGTGGACGAACGAGCCGGGCTGGTCGTGAACCGCCGATGATGCGGCGGTGCTGGAGGAGTTGGCAGGTCAGCAGGGCGGCGCATTCACGACCGTGCAGGCGCGGCAGTGCGGGTACTCGGACGCGGCGATCAGGTATCGGGCCGACCGCGGTCACTGGCTCCGACTCCGTCGGGGCGTGTTCGCGTCGGCGCGGCTGGTCAAGGGGCTGGACCCAGGGGAGCGGTTCCGGCTCGTGCTGTGGGCGGCGGTGCTCGCGCTGGGCGCCGGGGCCGTGGTCAGTCATCGGTCGGCCGCAAGGATCCACGGCATGTCCGACTACGGCCACGACCCTGGTCATCTCGTGCTCACCAGGGCTGCCCCGACGTCGCCCGACGGCTACGACGGTCTCGTCGTCCAGCGGGCTGCACTTCGCGCCGCGGAAGTCACGAAGCACGAGGGACTGCCCATCACGACGATCGCAAAACGGCGTGGGAGCGTATCCATGGCTCGATTCGCAGCGTTGTGCAAGGTGAAGCGGGAGTCGTTGAGGGAGGAGGATGGGGGCATGACGCATCAGGACCTGATGGCGGGGCCGCCGCCGACGTTGCTGCCAGCGGAGCCTGGTCCCAGGGCCCTCCTCGAGCAGGGCGTCCCGGCCACGGAGGTCGCCGCCCGCTACCCGGAGTACTCGCTGGCCTGGGCCGTCCTCGCCGACGACGCCTTCGCCCGCGGCGCGACCATCGAGTCGTACGCCTATGCGCGCGTGGGCTACCACCGCGGGCTGGACCAGCTGCGCCGCAACGGGTGGAAGGGGCACGGGCCAGTGCCGTGGGAGCACGAGCCGAACCGCGGCTTCCTGCGTTCCCTGCACGCGTTGGCCCGGGCGGCAGGCGTGATCGGCGAGGACGCGGAGGCGCAGCGGTGCGCTACCTTCCTGCGCGACAGCTCGCCCGCCGCCGCCGACCACCTCGGCGCCGACGCCTAAGGGGACCGCCGTGCCTGCCATCGTGCTCGTCGGCGCCCAGTGGGGTGACGAGGGCAAGGGCAAGGCGACCGACGTGCTCGGCTCGTCGGTGGACTACGTGGTCAAGTTCAACGGCGGCAACAACGCCGGGCACACGATCGTCGTGGACGGCGAGAAGTACGCCTTGCACCTGCTGCCCGCCGGCGTGCTGACCCCCGGGGTCGTCCCGGTCATCGGCAACGGTGTCGTCATCGACCTCGGCGTCCTGTTCGGTGAGATCGAGCAGCTGACCGAGCGCGGCATCGACACCTCGCGGCTCGTCGTCAGCGCCAACGCGCACGTGATCCCCTCGTACAACCGCACTGTCGACAAGGTCACCGAGCGGTTCCTGGGGAGCCGTCGCATCGGCACGACCGGGCGCGGCATCGGCCCGACGTACGCCGACAAGATGAACCGCGTCGGCATCCGCGTACAGGACGTCTTCGACGAGAAGATCCTGCGACAGAAGGTGACCGGAGCCCTCGAGCAGAAGAACCAGCTGCTGGTGAAGGTCTACAACCGGCGGGCGGTGAGCGTCGACGACGTCGTCGGCGAGCTGCTCGGCTTCGCCGACCGGCTGCGACCGATGGTCGTCGACACCGGCCTGCTCCTCGGCCAGGCCCTCGACGCCGGACGCACGGTGCTGCTCGAAGGCGGCCAGGCCACGCTGCTCGATGTCGACCACGGCACCTACCCGTTCGTCACCTCCTCCAGCGCCACCGCGGGTGGCGCTTGCACCGGCAGCGGCATCCCGCCGACCCGTATCGACAAGGTGATCGCGATCGTCAAGGCGTACACGACCAGGGTGGGCGAGGGGCCGTTCCCGACCGAGCTGCTGGACGCCGACGGCGAGCGGCTGCGACAGGCCGGCTGGGAGTTCGGCACCACCACCGGACGGCCGCGTCGTTGCGGCTGGTACGACGTCCCGATCGCGCGCTACGCGGCCCGGGTCAACGGCGTCACTGACTTCGTCCTGACCAAGCTCGACGTGCTCACCGGCTGGGACCGGCTGCCGGTCTGCGTGGCCTACGACATCGACGGCGCGCGGGTCGACGAGCTGCCGGTCAACCAGACCGACTTCCACCACGCCCGCCCGGTGTACGAGTACCTGCCCGGCTGGACCGAGGACCTGGCGAAGGCCAGGACGCTGGACGACCTGCCGGCCAACGCGCGGGCGTACGTCCGCTTCCTTGAGGAGCGGTCCGGGGCCCCGTTCTCGGCGGTGGGCGTCGGCCCGGGCCGCGACGAGACTGTCGTCGTCCGACCGGTCGTATGACCGGCGTCGGGCCCGATGACGTGACGTTCGCCGAGCCGCCCTCCGATGTGGTGCTGCAGGGCCGCCACGTCCGGCTGGAGCCGCTGGGTCAGCAGCACGCCGCCGACCTGGCGGCCGAGCTCGGCGCCGACGACGACGTGTGGCGCTGGCTGGCCGAGCCGCCCGGCGACGAGGCCGGGATGGCGGCGTTCATCGACGGCGCGCTGGCCGACCGGGCCCGCGGGGAGCGGTTCCCGTTCGCGGCCGTCGAGCTCGCCTCAGGGCGGGCGGTCGGGTCGTCGAGCTACATGGACATCACCCCGCGGGAGCGCCGGATCGAGATCGGGTGGACGTTCTACGCGCGCCGGGTCTGGCGCACGGCGGTCAACACCGAGGCCAAGCTGCTCCTGCTCGGGCACGCCTTCGACGACCTGGGCTACGAGCGGGTGGCCCTCAAGACGCACCACCGCAACGAACGCTCGCAGGCGGCCATCGCCAGGCTCGGGGCCACCCGTGAGGGCGTACTGCGGCACCACACGATCGACCGGTACGGGCGGTGGCGGGACACCGTCTACTTCTCGATCCTGTCGGCCGAGTGGTCGGACGTCCGGGGCGGTCTGCTGGCGGCGCTGGAGCGGCACGAAGGCTGACACTGTGTCGGCACAGCTCGCCTCGGTGTGACAGGGTGAGGGTCGCGCCGACCGTCCGGCGGCACCTACCCTGCGGCCATGACGACACCTACTCCGGACCCCGCGCGCGGCGCCGAGGTCTTCGCCCTCGACCGTGCGCACGTCTTCCACTCGTGGTCGGCCCAGGGCGCCCTCAACCCGCTGCCGATCGCCGGTGGCGAGGGCTCGTACGTCTGGGACTACGACGGCAACCGATACCTGGACTTCTCCAGCCAGCTGGTCAACACGAACATCGGGCACCAGCACCCGAAGGTGGTCGCCGCGATCCAGGAGCAGGCCGGCAAGCTGGCGACGATCGCCCCGCAGCATGCCAACGAGGCCCGCGGCCAGGCCGCCAAGCGCATCGCCGGGCTCGCCCCGGACGGGCTCAACAAGGTGTTCTTCACCAACGGCGGCGCCGACGCGATCGAGAACGCGATCCGGATGGCCCGCCTGCACACCGGCCGGGACAAGGTGCTGAGCTTCTACCGCTCGTACCACGGCAACACCGGCGCGGCGATCACCGCGACCGGCGACCCGAGGCGCTGGCCGAACGAGTACGCCGACGGCCACGTGCACTTCTTTGGGCCGTACCTGTACCGCTCGGCGTTCTGGGCGACGACCGAGGAGCAGGAGTGCGAGCGCGCGCTCCAGCACCTGGAGCAGGTCATCCAGTTCGAGGGCCCGTCGACGATCGCCGCGGTCCTGCTCGAGACGATCGTCGGCACGGCCGGGGTCCTGATCCCGCCGCCGGGCTACCTCGCCGGCGTCCGTGAGCTGTGCGACCGGAACGGCATCCTCTACATCGCCGACGAGGTGATGGCCGGGTTCGGCCGGACCGGGAAGTGGTTCGCGCTGGACCACTGGGGCGTCGCACCGGACCTGATCGCGTTCGCCAAGGGCTCCAACTCCGGGTACGTCCCCGTCGGCGGGGTCGTGATCAGCGACGCGGTCGCCGCGACGTTCGCCGAGCGGGTGTTCCCCGGCGGCCTCACCTACTCCGGGCACCCGCTCGCGTGCGCGTCGATCGTGGCCTCGATCGACGCGATGCGCGAGGAGGGCATCGTCGAGAACGCCGCACGCATCGGCGAGACGGTGCTGGGTCCGGGCCTGCGCGAGCTCGCCGACCGGCACCCGGTCATCGGCGAGGTGCGCGGGCTGGGAGTGTTCTGGGCGCTCGACCTGGTCAGCGACCGGGCCACCCGCGCGATGCTCGCTCCGTACGGCGGGACGTCGGCGGCGATGAACGAGCTCGGCGGCGAGTGCCGCAAGCGGGGCCTGCTGCCGTTCATCAACTACAACCGCCTGCACGTCGTACCGCCGTGCACGGTGTCCGACACCGAGGTCAAGGACGGGCTGGCGCTGCTCGACGAGGTCTTCACGGCGGTCGACAAGCACTACACCGGCTGACTCACCAGTCAGCAGACCGGTACGGTGGGCGGCGTGACGACACCGGACCGCACCGTCCTGCGCCCCGAGCTGCTCCTCGACGTCGTGTCCGGCGAGCTGCTGCTCGGGCGTGCCGTCGTCGTCGAGGGCGAGCGGGTCGTCGCCGTGATCGCCGCCGCGGACGCGCCGGCAGAGGGTCCGGCGCTGCTCGACCTCGCCGGGCACACCCTGCTGCCGGGTCTGACCGACTGCCACGCGCACCTGGTCGGCGAGCCCGACTCCGGGCACAGCTACGCCGAGCTGCTCACGCGCAGCCCGGCGCAGGAGGCCTTGTCCGGGGTCCGCAACGCCAGCGACACCTTGCTGGCCGGGTTCACGTCGGTCCGCGACGTCGGGACCTTCCGCGCGTTCGTCGACGTCGCGCTGCGGGACGCGATCGACGCGGGCTGGGTGCAGGGCCCGAGGATGCGCGTGGCCGGTGCGTACATCACCAGCTCCGGCGGCGGTGGCGACATCACCGGGCTCGCCCAGGACGTGGACGCGGTGGTGCCCAGGGACCTGCGCGCCGGTGTCGCCGACTCTGTCGACGAGGTCCGTCGGGCCGTGCGCCGCGTCCTGCACGGTGGCGCCGACCTGGTGAAGGTCATCGCCACGGGTGCGGTGATGACGGCCGGCGGGGTCCCGGGAGCCCCGGAGTTCACCGAGGCGGAGATCAGGGCCGCGGTCGAGGAGTCCGCCTTCTACGGCGCGCACGTCGCGGCGCACGCGCACGGTGCCGAGGGGATCAAGCGCGCGGTCCGGGCCGGGGTTCGCTCGGTCGAGCACGGCTCGCTCATGGACGACGAGGCGATCGAGCTGATGGCCGCGGCCGGCACCTACCTGGTCGCGGACGTGTACTGCGGCGACTACATCGCCGAGCGCGGCAGCGCCGAGGGCTGGGACGCCGACGTGCTGCGCAAGAACGACGAGACGACGCTCGCGCAGCGCGAGGGCTTCGCGAAGTGCGTCAAGGCCGGAGTCCGTATCGCGTTCGGCACCGACAGCGGGATCTACCCGCACGGGCTGAACGCGCGCCAGTTCGCGTACCAGGTGCGTTGGGGCCAGACGCCGGCGGAGGCCATCCGTTCGGCGACGCTCACCGCGGCCGAGCTGCTGGACCGCGCGGACGAGCTCGGCACGGTCGCGCCCGGCCGCTTCGCCGACCTCGTCGCGGTCGCCGGCAACCCGCTGGAGGACATCCGCCTGCTCGAGGACATCCCGTTCGTGATGAAGGGCGGCCGGGTCGTCAAGGGCCTGACCCCGCGATCTTGAGAGAAGCAGGGCCCCGTACGGCGTGTCGCCTCTGTATCTCTCAAGATCGCGGGGGAAAGGATGCGGGGATGGTGGCGTCCGAGGAGTCCGTGTCGTTCGACCGGGCTGCCGACTTCTACGACCGGACCAGGGCGCTGCCGCCGGAGGTCGCCGCCGAGCAGACCACGCTGCTGACGGCGCAGGTGCGCGACCGGCTCTGCCTGGAGATCGGCGTCGGGACCGGGCGCATCGCGCTCCCGCTCGCCGGGGCCGGCGTGAGGGTCGTCGGGATCGACCTGTCCGCGGCCATGCTGGACCGGCTGCGCGCCAAGGACCCCGGCCGGACGGCGCCTGTGCTGCGCGCCGACGCCGGCGCCCTGCCGTTCGCGACCGCCTCGTTCGGGGTGGCGCTGGCGTGCCACGTCCTGCACCTGGTCGCGGACTGGGTCGCGGTGGTCGACGAGCTGGTCCGGGTAGTCGAGCCGGGCGGTGTCCTGCTGGTCACCCGCGGTGCACCTCGGGACGGCCTGCTCGCGGAGCTGAACGCGCGCGTGCGGGCCGGCGCGGGCGCACCCCCGAGGCACGGCTCGCTGGACCATCTCGACGAGCTCGACGCGCACCTGTCCGGACGAGGTGCGACGGTCGAGCGGCTGCCTGCGCTGGAGCGGTCGCCGACGACGCTGGGCCGGTCGGTGGAGTGGTACCTGCGCGAGCTCGAGAAGCAGGTGTACTCGTGGACCTGGGACATCCCGCCGGACCGGTTGCGCGCCTCGGTCGCCGCCACCCGCGCCTGGGCGAGCACGGCGTACGGCGACCCGGCCCACGTGCAGATCCCGGCGCCGCCGATCCGCTGGCACCGGTACGTCCTCCCGGTCTAGGAACCGGACCGGGTCTGGGACGATCGGCCGATGCTGGTCCATCCCTGGGACGCCCCGCTCGACGACCACGAGTGGCGGGCGGTGCTCGTGCGCTACCCGTTCGGGGTGCTCACCACAGTCGGCCTCGTCGACGGCTGGCCGGTGTCGGTCCCGACCCAGTTCACGGTCGCCGGACCGGACGAGGTCGTGCTGCACCTGGCCCGGCCCAACCCGGTGTGGCGGGCGATCGAGGCCGACGACCGGGTCCTGCTCACGGTCGCGACCGACTGGGTGTACATCCCCAGCGACTGGAAGGCCGTCGAGGGCGAGGACCCGCGGATGGGCATCCCGACCACGTACTACTCGGCCGTCGTCCTGGCAGCCCGGGCGCAGGTGCTGGACACCCCGCAGGACAAGGCCGCCGTGCTGCGGACCCAGCTGGCCGCGCTGCAGCCCGCCGTCGACGTCGCCGACCCGGCCGAGCACGGCCGGACGCTGACCGGGATCCGTGGGCTGCGGCTGCAGGTCGACCACGTCAAGGGGAAGCTGAAGTACGGCGGGAACGCCGACGACGCGCACCGGGCCGTGGTCGCCGAGCACCTGGCCGGGCGGGGCGGTCCCGGGGACGCCGCGGCGCTGGCGCACCTGCGCCGCCGCCACCCGTACGCCTGAGCCCGTGCCCGTCCGGGCCGATCAAGCCCGGACCCGCACCGGTCGATCCAGGACGCATGGCGGGTGCGCGCGGACCTCGGGGACTGCTCTGGCTGCTGGCGGCCGTCGCCGGGGGCACGGCGGTGGTCGTCGCCGTCACCGTCGCGCTCTACCCCTCCGACCGGCCCGTCTCGGCCGCCGTGCCGAGCTCGCCGGCCCCCGCGGCCACCGCGTCGGTCCAGCCGTCGGCGTCCGCCACCAGCGCCGGGACCGATGCGCATGGCTGCCCGGTGGCACTCACCGCGGCTCTCGACGACCACCTGCTCTGCCCATCGGACCTCGGGGCGAGCTGGAAGCTCGATGCCGGCACCGTCGCCCGCCCGGTGTCCGAGACCTGCGAGCCCGCGGGGGCGGCGCCCGTCGGCCCGACCGCGACCTCCCGGGTGCTGTACCTGCGCGGGCCCGGGTTCGACGTCATCGAGCAGATCCGCGGGTACGCGACCGTGCGCGACGCGACCACGATGTTCGACACGGTGCGGCTCTGGATGCTCACCTGCACGAGCGACGCGACCGGGCTGGACGTGCGGGACGCGGACAACGAGGTCCGGCCGGCGGCGCTTTCGGCCGGGTTCGTCGGTGCCCAGTCGTGGTGGGTGATCCAGAAGCGGATGCGGACCGGGCTGGTGCTGTTCGAGTCGGGGACGAGGATCGTCGAGGTCGCCGTCGTGCCAGCAGGGCCGACGTCCGGCCCGCCGCAGGCCGCGCTGGTCTCCGCGGTCGCGCACGCGGCGCTGCAGTGGGACACCCAGCCGCGCGCGTCCGCGAAACCGACCTCCTCGACCGACTAGCGGTCGAGCCGGTCCTCGCGTACGACCTCGAGCGGGGACTTGTCCGGACGCAGGCCGCGCCACGAGGGGTGCCGCAGGCGCCCATCCGCGGTCCACTCGCCGAAGGCCACCTCGCCGACGATGCGCGGCTCGACCCAGACCGCGTCGCGCGCGTGCGCCCTGGGCACCTCGGTCGCGAACGGTGCGGTGTCCTGGCGCAGCGGTCCCAGCATCCCCTCCAGGTCGGTGAGCATCGCGTCGGTGAACCCGGTACCGACCTGGCCGACGTAGGCGAGCCCGCCGGCCTCCTGCACGCCGAGCAGCAGCGCGCCGACCGTGCCCTCGCGGCGTCCGGCGCCGGCGTGCCAGCCGCCGACCACGACCTCCTGCATGCGGACGTGCTTGACCTTGACCCACTGCCGGGACCGTCGACCCGGCTCGTACCGCGCGTCCCGGCGCTTGGCGACGATCCCCTCCAGACCCCGCTCCAGGCTGGTCGCCAGCGCCGCCGCCGCGTCCCCCGCGAACGCCGGCGGGACTGCGAAGCCGTCACCGTCGAGCTCGAGCTGCTCGAGCAGCCCGCGGCGCGCGTCGTACGGCAGGTCGACGAGGTCGCGTCCGTCCAGGTGCAGCAGGTCGAACACCAGGTACGCCACCGGGACGCGCTCGACCAGCGCGCGGACCTGAGCCGGGTCGAGGACGTGCATCCGCTGCTGGAGGAGACCGAAGTCGGGCCGGCCGCCCGCGTCCAGTGCGACGATCTCGCCGTCCAGCACCGCCGGCACCGCCCCGAGCAGCCGTCCGGCGCGGCCGAGCTCGGGGTAGGTGCGCGCGACCTCGCGGTCGTTGCGGGTCAGCACGCGCAGCCGGTCCGGCTCGCAGTACGTCACGGCCCGCACGCCGTCCCACTTCATCTCGTACGCCCACAGCCCTTCCTGCGCGGGCGGCGGCAGGTCGCCGGCGACGGCCAGCATCGGCCGGATCAGCTCGGGCAGCACCTGTCTACCTTGTCGCGTCCCCTCCCGGTCGGGCCCGGCGGGTAGCCTGCGGGCGTGAGAGTCCTCGTGCTCGGGGCCGGTGCACGTGAGCACGCCCTCTGCCGCTCCCTCGCCGCCGACCCCGAGGTCACCGCGCTCGCCTGCGCGCCCGGCAACGCCGGCACCGCACAGATCGCCGAGCAGCTCGACGTCGTCGCCGAGGACCCGGCCGCCGTCTCCGCGCTGGCCGTCTCCTGGGCTGCCGACCTCGTCGTGGTCGGGCCCGAGGCTCCGCTGGTCGCCGGCGTCGCCGACGCGGTCCGCGCCCGGGGCATCGACTGCTTCGGACCGTCCGCGCAGGCGGCCCGGCTGGAAGGCAGCAAGGCCTTCGCCAAGGACGTCATGGCCGAGGCCGGCGTGCCGACCGCGATGGCGCACGTGTGCGACACCGCCGCCGAGGTGGCCGCGGCCCTCGACGCTTTCGGGCCGCCGTACGTGGTCAAGGACGACGGGCTGGCGGCCGGCAAGGGGGTCGTGGTCACCGACGACCGGGACGTGGCGCTGGCCCATGCCGCGGCCTACGGACGGGTGGTGGTCGAGGAGTACCTGGACGGCCCGGAGGTCTCGTTGCTGTGCCTGACCGACGGGACCGCGGTCGTCGCGCTCCAGGCTGCGCAGGACTTCAAGCGGGTCGCGGACGGCGACACCGGCCCCAACACCGGCGGGATGGGCGCGTACTCGCCGTTGCCGTGGGCTCCGTTCGGGCTCGCCGACGACATCGTCGAACGGATCGTCCAGCCGACCGTCGACGAGCTGGCCAGGCGCGGGACCCCGTTCGCCGGTGTCGTCTACGCCGGGCTCGCGCTGACTCCGAAGGGGCCGCGGGTGATCGAGTTCAACGCCCGGTTCGGCGACCCGGAGACGCAGGTGGTGCTGGCGCGCCTGCGGACGCCCCTGGCCGGCCTGCTCCGCGCCGTCGCGACCGGCCGGCTCGCCGAGGTCGAACCGCCGCACTACGACGACGGCGCCGCGGTCACCGTCGTGGTCGCGTCGGGCGGCTACCCGGAGGCGCCGCGCACCGGCGACCCGATCGGCGGCCTGGAAGAGGCCGGCGCGGTCGAGGGCGCCTACGTCCTGCACGCCGGGACGAGGGCGGTGGACGGCGGGGTCGTCAGCACCGGCGGCCGGGTGCTGTCGGTCGTCGGGGTCGGCGCCGACCTCGCGCAGGCCCGTGACCGGGCGTACGCGGCGACGGCGCTCATCGACCTGCCGGGCGGCCAGCACCGCTCGGACATCGCGGCTTCGGCGGTCGCCGGCGAGGTCATCGTCCCCTGACTGCGGGTGCCGCGCCGGTCACGCGTCGACCCCGGGCGGACCCACTCAGAGCAAACGCTCAGAGATCCGTGACGCGAACGTGTCCTGATCAGCCGCTCAGTTCGCTTACTGTCTGCGTGCCCGCGTCCCACCCCGGCCGCAGGTCGACCCGCGGAGACCCCGCGGGTTCTGCGAGCCGAACCGAGAAGGACGCTGCATGCGCCGCACCCGCACCGTGGTCCTGGTCGGCGCAGCAGCGATGCTGGTCGCCTTCGCGGTCTCGCCGGCTTCGCCCGCCGCGGCAGCGAGCCGCGCGCACGGCACCTCTCACGGCAGCACCGGGTCGGTGCTCCCGATCGCCAAGACGGTCACGCTGGTCACCGGTGACGTGGTGCGGGTGCTCACCCAGCCCGACGGGCGCCGAGCGGTCACGCTGCTGCCGGGCCCGGACGGGACGATCCCGCAGGCCGCCGTCACGCAGGTCGGCAAGCACCTGTACGTCGTCCCCCGGTCGGCGGTCCGCCTGCTCTCGGCGCAGCGGCTGAGCCCGGACCTGTTCGACGTCGCCGCGCTCATCGCCGACGGGTACGACGACGCGGCCCGCGCCACGCTCCCGATCATCGTCGACTACGGGAAGGGCGCGGCCGCGGCGAGCCGCGCGGCCACCGCGTCGGTGCGCTCGGCCCGCCGTACGCACCTGCTCGCCCGGCTCGGCGACGCGTCCTACGACGCGGACAAGAAGCATGCGCACCAGGCGTGGGCCTCGCTGACCGCAGGTGTCGACGGGTCGGGCGCACCGACGTCGCTGGCCGGGGGCGCGGTACGGATCGACCTGGACGGCAAGGTCCGGGCGGTCGACGACTACGACCCGCTGGCCCAGATCCACGCGCCGCAGGCCTGGGCCGCCGGGTACGACGGCACCGGGGTGAAGGTCGCGATCCTCGATACCGGCTACGACGCCACCCACCCCGACCTGGCCGGGAAGGTGAGCACCAGCGCGAACTTCACGCCTGAGCCGGACGTCACGGACGGGAACGGGCACGGCACGCACGTCGCCGGCACCATCGCCGGCAGCGGCGCCGCGTCCGCGGGCGTGCACAAGGGCGTCTCGCCCGGCGCCACGCTGATGATCGGCAAGGTCCTGGGCAGCAACGGCAGCGGCGAGGACTCGCAGGTACTCGCCGGCATGGAGTGGGCGGTCGCGCAGCACGCCGACATCGTGAGCATGAGCCTGGGCGGCGACACCGGCGACGGCAGCGACCCGCTCGAGCAGGCGGTCGACGAGCTGTCCGCGACGTCCCCGACGCTGTTCGTCATCGCCGCGGGCAACAACGGGAGCAGCCCGACCACGGTGACGTCCCCGGGCGCGGCCGACGCGGCGCTCACCGTCGGCGCCGTCGACAGCACCGACACCATGGCCGACTTCTCCAGCCGCGGTCCCCGTCTGGACGGCACCGTCAAGCCGGAGGTCGTGGCTCCGGGCGTCGGCATCGTCGCGGCCCGCGCGGCCGGCACGTCTCTGGGCGACCCGGTCGACCAGTACTACACGTCGCTCAGCGGGACCTCGATGGCGACGCCGCACGTGGCGGGCCTGGCCGCGATCCTCAAGCAGGAGCACCCGGACTGGGACGGTGAGCGGCTCAAGGCCGCGATCGTCGGCAGCACGGTCCCGGTCGCCGGCGCGGGGGCGTACGACTCCGGCACCGGGCGGGTGGACGCGCTGCGGGCCATCAGCCAGACCGTCGTCGCCGACCCGACGCTGAACCTCGGCTTCTTCCAGTGGCCGCACACGAACCTCGCGCCGGCCACCAAGACGCTCACGTACACGAACCTCGGCAGCTCCGACGTCACCTTCGCGCTGGCCGAGGGCGGGCAGGACGCCGCGGCCGCCGGCCCGCCCGGCGTCACGCTGTCCGCCGACCACCTCACGGTCCCCGCCGGCGGGCACGCCAGCGTCGACGTGACGGTCGACCCGACGGTCGCCCAGCCCGGTGCGTACTCGGGCGTGGTCACGGCAACGCCGGCCGCCGGCGGGCAGAGCGTGCGCACGGCGTTCGGCTACGTGCTCGAGGACGAGCGCTACAACGTCACCGTGGTGGTCCACCCCCGACCCGGGACGCAGACGGCGTCGCACATCGTGGTGCTCGCGGGCCTGGACGACTACTCGTACACGCAGCGCACGCTCGACGCCGCGGCCGGCACGCAGCAGGTCACGTTCCGGGTCGCGCCGGGCCGGTACGGGGCGACCGTGACGTCGTTCGGGACCGCCAAGGACAACTCGCAGGAAGGCGTGGTCGACCTCAAGCCGCTGGTGCGGGTCACCAAGGACACCACGATCGTGCTCGACGAGGGCTCGACCCGCCTGCTCGACTACAAGACCGACAAGCCGGTCGTCAACGACGGCGAGATCATCAACGTCGACTGGGTCGGCAAGAACCCCAACCTGTCGCTGGGTGCCGCCCTCGCCGGCAGCGTCGACCGGCTGTACGCGCGGCCGATGGTCAACCCCGGCGGTGGCGTCGTGACCACGATCCTGAACATGCAGCTGTCGGCGCCGGAGGGTCTGGTCACTCTCGGCGGCGGGTCGGCGCCGATCGGCGTCCGCCCCGTCACCGACGTCGGGCAGTCGACGTGGCTGACCCCGGTGCCGACGGTCGCCGGCTCGTTGCGGGTGGTGGACGCCGGCTCGGTGTCCGCGCTGCGGACCGGCTCGGTGCGCGGGCGCCTGGCGCTCGTCGCGGGCACCTGCGCCGACTTGACGGCGGCCGCGGACGCGCTCGCCGCCGCGGGGGCGGCCGCGATGGTGGCCTACCCCGCCTACGGCTCCTCGTGCGCCGGCACCATCACCGGCACCCCGCCGCTGCCGGCGTTCCGGGCCCGCCCGCTGGACGCGGCCCGGATGCTGCGCAGCGCCGGGCACGTCGCGACGATGCGGGCCGAGCCCGGGCCCGCGTACATCTACGACCTGGCCGGGCACTGGCCCGGCATCGTGCCGGACGGCGCAACCCTCGACGGCACCGGCAAGCACGTGGCGACGCGGGTCGAGGACGTCCGGTCGATGGGCGGCACGACCGCGTCGGACGGGCTCGCGCTGTACGAGAACATGACTGGGATGTGGCCCGACCTGGGGATGGGGATCTACGGCTTGACCCGGGCCGTCCCGGTCCCGTCCGTGGTCACGCACTACCTGTCCCCCGGCCCGAACTGGGAGCGGGACGTCACCGTCACCTCGCCGCAGGGCGGCGCATACGCGACGCTGTACGACCCGCCGACCCCGGTCGTGGGCGGGACGACGAAGTCGGACACCTGGTTCGGCGGCCCGTTCTCGATGGGCGTCTCGCCGGTGCTGAGCAAGGCGTTCGGATGGAGCGTCGCCCCCAACCGGCAGGGTGACACCGGCACCGCCGCCGCCTCGCTGGTCGCCGACTCGGCGGGCCACGTCGGCGGGCTGCTGTTCGACAACGACTGGTACGGGACGTTGTCGTCGGCGGACGGCACCGTGCTCGGGGAGGGCCCCGACCCGCTGTTCCTGGGCTGGCTGAACATGGTGCCCCAGCGCACCGCGTACCACCTGGACGTGCGGTTCACCCGGGCGAACCCGTTCTGGAAGCGGTCCACCGACGTGCACACGGTCTGGGGCTTCTCGTCGCAGACGCCGAAGACCGATCACCAGGTCTTCCCGCTCATGAACGTCGGTCTCGACATGACGCTGTCGCCGACGAACGACGCGGCCGCCGGCCCGTTCGGGTTCGGTCTGAAGCTGTCGATGCCGATGGGCGTCACCGCGGTGCCGGTCCTGGCGCCGACGGTCGAGGTCTCCTGGGACGGGGGCACGACCTGGCGGGCGGCCGGTGTGCACGGCTGCGCAGCCGGCAAGGTCAGCGGCTCGGCCGGCCTGGTGACGCAGTGCGCAGTGTCGGTGCGCAACGCCGCCGGCGGCTCGGCGTCCCTGCGGGTCAGCGCCACCGACACCTCGGGTCGCAGCGTGACCGAGACCATCGTCGACGCCTACGCCGTCCGCTGACCCCTAACGCGCTGAGGCGGGCGGGCCGGGGTCGTCGCCGACGACGGACCAGCGCAGGGCGATCTCGACCAGCCGGGCCCGCTTCTGGTTCTGCGGCAACCCCCACGAGGAGGAGCCATGCACCGAGCACTCCCGGTCCTGGCAGTCAGCAGCGCCGCCGTCGCTCTCGTCCTGTCCGGTTGCGGTACGCAGCCGGCGCCTGTGCAGCCGGTCGCCCAGTCCCAGGACCTGGCTTCCGTGGCCGTCCCGCCGACCGCGTCGACCCCGCCGGCCGCCACCCCCACAGCTTCGACCCGGACCACGCCGACACCTTCGGCCACCCCGACGACCCCGCCGACCCGCGGGCCGCTCTTGCAGTCTCCGGAGGCCGCGATGCGCTTCATGGCCGCTGCCTTCGACCGGCGCGACCTGACCGCGCTGCGCACGGTCACCACGCCGGAGTCGCGACGCGAGCTGTTCGACATGTGGCCCGAGCAGGTGCACCTGAGGCTGTCCCCGGCGGTGTGGTGGCGACCATGACTGTCGCTCCCGCGGCCCGTCCCGGCTGGTACCTCAGCGGCATCATCACCTGCGGCTGACCCAGCCACATCCCGTTGATCTTGAGCAACACAGCTGCGACACGCCGCAGGACCCGGTGATCTGCTCAAGATCAACGCGGACCGGGGTGCCAGAGGGCGGCCGTACGGGAGAATGGACGGCGTGACCGCCAAGCCCGCGATCCCGGACGTGCTCGCCGCCCGCTACGCCTCGCCGCAGATGGCCGAGCTCTGGTCGCCGGAGAAGAAGGTCGTGCTGGAGCGGCGGCTGTGGGTCGCGGTGCTGCGGGCCCAGCGCGACCTGGGCGTCCCGGTCCCCGACGGCGCGGTCGAGGCCTACGAGGCGGTCGTCGACAAGGTCGACCTGGACTCGATCGCGGCCCGCGAGCGGGTCACCCGCCACGACGTGAAGGCTCGGATCGAAGAGTTCAGCGCGCTCGCCGGCCACGAGCAGGTCCACCGGGGCATGACGTCGCGGGACCTGACCGAGAACGTCGAGCAGCTGCAGGTCCGGGACGGGCTGTTGATCCTGCGCGACCGGACGGTAGCGACGCTGGTCCGGCTGGCCGCGCGCGCCGTGCAGTACGACCACCTCGTGATGGCCGGCCGTACGCACAACGTCCCGGCACAGGCGACGACGCTGGGCAAACGGTTCGCGTCGGCCGCCGACGAGCTGCTGGTCGGCGTACGAGCGGCTGACCGACCTGCTCGCCCGTTACCCGCTGCGGGGGATCAAGGGCCCGGTCGGGACCGCGCAGGACCAGCTGGACCTGCTCGACGGCGACCCGCAGCGGCTGGCCGAGCTCGAGCGTCGGGTCGCCGCGCACCTGGGCTTCACCCGGGTGCTGACCAGCGTCGGCCAGGTCTACCCGCGCTCGCTGGACCTCGACGTGGTCTCGGCGCTCGTGCAGCTCGCGGCCGGACCGTCCTCGCTGGCGACGTCGATCCGGCTGATGGCGGGCAGCGAGACGGTCACCGAAGGGTTCGTGCCCGGCCAGGTGGGGTCGTCCGCGATGCCGCACAAGATGAACACGCGTTCGTGCGAGCGGGTGAACGGTCTGGCGGTGGTGCTGAGGGGCTACCTCTCGATGGTCGGCGAGCTGGCCGGCGACCAGTGGAACGAGGGTGACGTGTCCTGCTCGGTGGTCCGCCGGGTCGCACTGCCGGGCGCCTTCTTCGCGGCGGACGGGCTGTTCGAGACGTTCATGACCGTGCTGGACGAGTTCGGGGCCTTCCCGGCGGTCGTCGAGCGCGAGCTGGCGCGCTACCTGCCGTTCCTGGCGACCACGAAGGTGCTGACGGCAGCGGTGCGCAAGGGCGTCGGACGCGAGGCCGCGCACGAGGCGATCAAGGAGCACGCGGTCGCCGTCGCGCTGCGGATGCGCGAGCAGGGCGCCGACCGGAACGACCTGTTCGACCGGCTGGCCGCCGACCCGCGGCTCGGGCTGTCGGCCGGCGACCTGGCGGCGCTGGTCGCCGACCCCGCAGGTTTCACCGGCGCCGCGTCCGCGCAGGTCGCCGCGGTGGTGGCCCGGGTCGAGGCGGCGGCCGCCGCGCACCCCGAGGCTGCGGCCTACTCCCCCGCGCCGATCCTCTGACCGGTCGGCCCGGTCTCGTCGCTCTCGTCCGTCGGCTCGCTCTGGTCGGTCGGCCCGGGCTCGACGCCCGCATCGGGTGGCTCGGTTCCCTCGGTCCCGTCCGTGGACGCCACCGGTTCCGCGGCCACGAGCGCCGAACCGCGCACGTACGCGTCCGGCCCGACACCCAGCCAGATCGCGAACACGAACGGCAGGAAGACCAGCCCGACCGCGACCGGTATCCCGTGGCCGAACTGCTCCGCGACGTCCAGGCAGATCACCGTCCACACGGCGATCCCGACCACTGGCACGAACAGCAGGAGCACCCACCACCAAGGCCGCGCCGCGATCTTGCTGATCACCAGCAGGTTGACCACCGGCAGCAGCGCGACCCACCAGCGTTTCCCGGCCTTGGCGAAGACGAAGCACCACGGACCGAGGTACAGCAGGTACAGCAGCAGCCCGAACGCCACCGACTGCGCGGTCACGAGGACGACCCGTGGGCCGCGAGGCCGAGCCGTTCGAGCGGACCTGCAGGGTCGGGGTGGCTGACGACCAGCCGAGCGAACGGCTGCCCGGTCAGCTCGATCACCAGGCCCGGCTGGGTCACCGTCACATCCGTCTCGGACACGGCCAGCTCGCTCATCGGACGGCGTGCACCTCTCCCGCCTCAGTAGGGTGTCGGGCGTGGCCCCGGAGCAGCATGGCACGCCGTCGACGGGCGGCACGGCCACCTTGGCGGGCTTCGAGCACGTCTACAGCGGCAAGGTCCGCGATCTGTACGCCCGGCCGGACGGGACGCTGCTGTTCGTGGCCTCCGACCGCCTGTCCGCCTTCGACTTCGTGCTGCCGACGACGATCCCGGACAAAGGGCGGGTGCTGACCCAGCTCTCGCTGTGGTGGTTCGAGCAGCTCGCCGACCTGGTCCCCAACCACGTGGTCTCCCTCGACGTGCCGCCCGAGCTCGCGGGCCGGGCGATGGTGTGCGAGCGGCTGCGGATGCTCCCGGTCGAGTGCGTGGCCCGCGGCTACCTGACCGGGTCTGGGCTGGCCGACTACACCCGGACCGGCGAGGTGTGCGGCGAGCCGCTGCCGCCGGGGCTGGTCGACGGCTCCCGGCTGCCCGTGGCGGTGTTCACCCCGGCCACCAAGGCGGCGCTCGGAGAGCACGACGAGAACGTCGACCTGGCGCACGTCGCCGCTACGGTCGGCGAGGCCGAGGCGGCGGAGCTGAAGAGGCTGACGCTGCTCGTGTACGCGCGGGCCGAGGAGATCGCCCGCGGACGCGGGATCCTCCTCGCCGACACCAAGCTCGAGTTCGGCGCCCGGCCGGACGGGACCACAGTCCTGGCCGACGAGGTACTGACGCCGGACTCGTCCCGCTTCTGGCCCGCCGACCAGTGGGAGCCGGGGCACGCGCAGCCGTCGTTCGACAAGCAGTACGTCCGGGACTGGCTCACCTCGCCGGCCTCCGGCTGGGACCGCGCGTCGGGCGAACCGCCGCCACCGCTGCCGGCGGACGTGGTCGCGCGAACCCGTGACCGCTACGTGCAGGCGTACGAGCTGCTGACCGGAAGGACGTTCACGTGACCTGGCTGGTCACCGGCGGGGCCGGGTACATCGGGGCGCACGTCGCGCGGGCGCTGGAGGACAAGGGGCTCGACGTCGTCGTCCTCGACGACCTGTCCAGCGGGCATCGCGGCTTCGTCCGGGAGGGCACCACGTTCGTCGAGGGCTCGGTGACCGAGCCCGGGGTCGTGCGGGCCGCGCTCACCGAGCACCGCTGCACGGGTGTGGTGCACCTGGCCGGTTTCAAGTACGCCGGCGTGTCGGTCGAGCGGCCGCTGCACACGTACGAGCAGAACGTCACCGGCATGCAGGTGCTGCTGGCCGCGATGGTCGACCTGGGAGTCGAGCAGCTGGTCTTCTCCTCGTCGGCCGCGGTGTACGGGACGCCGGACGTCGAGCTGGTCACCGAGGCCACGGTCGGGCGGCCGGAGTCGCCGTACGGGGAGTCCAAGCTGATCAGCGAGTGGCTGATCCGGGACGTGGCCCGGGTCGCCGACCTGCGGCACACCTCGCTGCGGTACTTCAACGTGGTGGGCTCCGGCGCTCCGGACCTGTTCGACACCAGCCCGCACAACCTCTTCCCGCTCGTGCTCAAGGCGCTGACCGAGGGCCGGACACCGGTGGTGCGCGGCACCGACTACCCGACCCCGGACGGCTCCTGCGTCCGCGACTACGTGCACGTCTCGGACGTCGCGGACGCCCACGTGCAGGCGGCCCTCGCGCTGCAGGCCCGCCGGCCGCTCGAGCCGGTCTACAACCTCGGCAGCGGCGAGGGTGTGAGCGTGCTCGAGATCATGGCGGCGATGGCCCGCGTCACCGGGGTGGAGTTCACCCCCGAGGTGGCCCCACGCCGCCCCGGCGACCCGGCCCGGATCGTCGCCTCCGGCGAGCTGGCGGCGCGAGACCTGGACTGGGCCGGCCGGCGGTCTCTGGACGAGTGCGTCTGGTCGGCGTGGGAGTCCTGGCGGGCCTCCGGCCGGTGAGGTTCACCGTCCGGGTGCGCCCGTCCGCCGGGCGGACGCAGGTCGGCGGTCGCTGGGGTCCGGACGCCGCGCCCGCACTGCTCGTGGTGGTCGCGGCGCCCGCGGCTGACGGGCGGGCCAACCAGGCCGTGGTGGACGCCCTCGCGCGTGCGTTCGGAGTCCGCCGGTCGGCCGTTCGGCTGGTCTCCGGGAGCTCAGGGCGGACCAAGCTGGTCGAGGTCGACGGGGTCGGGCCGGCCGACCTCGACGCGCTCATGGGGTCCGAGACCTCCGGGTAGGCTGAGGCGTACCGCCGGACAGATCTCAGGGGAGCGCCTCGTGGCCCGCGTCGTCGTCGACGTCATGCTCAAGCCGGAGATCCTCGACCCGCAGGGCCAGGCCGTGCAGAACGCCCTGCGCCGGCTGGGGTTCGAGTCCGTGACCGACGTCCGGCAGGGCAAGCGGTTCGAGATCGAGGTCGACGGCCCGGCCGACGACGCGCTGCGCGCCCGCGCCGAGGAGATGGCCACCACGCTGCTGGCCAACCAGGTGATCGAGGACTTCGCGGTACGGGTGCAGGCCTGATGGGCGCCCGGGTCGGCGTGGTCACCTTCCCCGGGTCCCTGGACGACGGCGACGCCCGGCGGGCCGTCACGGCGGCCGGCGGCGATGCGGTGGCGCTGTGGCACAAGGACCGCAGCCTGCACGGCGTCGACGCGGTGGTGCTGCCCGGCGGCTTCTCGTACGGCGACTACCTGCGCTGCGGGGCGATCTCGCGCTTCGCCCCGGTGATGGAGGCGCTCGTCGACGCGGCCCGTGACGGCCTGCCGGTGCTCGGTATCTGCAACGGCTTCCAGATCCTGTGCGAGTCGCACCTGCTGCCGGGCGCGCTCACCCGCAACGACCACCTGCACTTCGTCTGCCGGGACCAGCGGCTGCGCATCGAGTCGACCACGACGGCGTGGACCTCCGCGTACGCATTGGGCCAGGAGATCGTGGTGCCGCTGAAGAACGGCGAGGGCGGGTTCGTCGCGGACGAGCGCACGCTGGACGAGCTGGAGGCCGAGGGGCGGGTGGTGGCGCGCTACCTGGACGTCAACCCGAACGGCTCGAGGCGGGACATCGCCGGCATCAGCAACGCCGCGGGCAACGTCGTCGGCCTGATGCCGCACCCCGAGCACGCGATCGAGCCGCTCACCGGCCCCACCAGCGACGGCCTACCCTTCTTCACCTCCGTCCTCGAGTCCCTGGTCGGCGCCACCCCATGACCGCTTCACCTTCCAGATCGCTGCCCCCCAGCCCTTGGGAGGGTTCCCATGCAACGTTTCGCGAGGTGAAGCGGGCGTGACTGTAGACACGGTGAAGAACGCGGAGGCGACACCGGAGGTGACCCAGCCGTACGCGCGAGCTGGGCCTCAAGGACGACGAGTACGCGCGGATCAGGTCGATCCTCGGGCGTCGCCCGACCTCGTCCGAGCTCGCCATGTACTCGGTGATGTGGAGCGAGCACTGCTCGTACAAGAGCTCGAAGGTGCATCTGCGCCGCTTCGGCGAGCAGGTGCCACCGGAGGCGGCGGACATCCTGCTCGTCGGCATCGGTGAGAACGCCGGGGTCGTCGACGTCGGCCAGGGCTACGCCGTGACCTTCAAGATCGAGAGCCACAACCATCCGTCGTACGTCGAGCCGTACCAGGGGGCGGCGACCGGCATCGGCGGGATCGTGCGGGACATCCTCACGATGGGCGCCCGCCCGGTCGCGGTCATGGACCCGCTGCGGTTCGGGCCGGCCGACGCCGCGGACACCCGTCGGGTGCTGCCGGGCGTGGTCGCCGGCATCGGCGGCTACGGCAACTGCCTGGGCCTGCCCAACATCGGCGGCGAGCTCGAGTTCGACCCGACGTACCTGGGCAACCCGCTGGTGAACGCCCTCTGCGTCGGGGTGATGCGGCACGAGGACATCAAGCTGGCCAAGGCCTCCGGTCCCGGCAACCTCGTCGTCCTGTTCGGTGCCAAGACCGGCGGCGACGGCATCGGCGGGGTGTCCGTGCTCGCGTCGGAGACGTTCGACTCGACCGGCCCGAGCAAGCGCCCCAGCGTGCAGGTCGGCGACCCGTTCACCGAGAAGCTGCTGATCGAGTGCTGCCTGGAGATCTTCGCCGCGGACCTCGTCGTCGGCATCCAGGACCTCGGCGGCGCCGGGCTGTCGTGCGCGACGTCCGAGCTGGCCAGCGCCGGGACCGGCGGCATGCACGTCGTGCTGGACCGGGTGCCGCTGCGGGACGCCTCGCTCGCGCCCGAGGAGATCCTCATGAGCGAGTCGCAGGAGCGTATGTGCGCGGTGGTCGAGCCACGGCACGTCGAGCGGTTCCTGCAGATCTGCGACAAGTGGGACGTCACGGCGACCGTCATCGGCGAGGTCACCGACGGCGACCGGCTCGTCGTCGAGTGGCACGGCGAGATCGTCGTCGAGGTCCCGCCGCGCACGGTCGCGCACGAGGGTCCGGTCTACGAGCGCCCGTACGCGCGGCCCGGCTGGCAGGACACCGTGCAGGCGGACGTGCCGACGGCGCAGCGGCTGCCGCGCCCCGGGACGGCTGCGGAGCTGCGCGCCACGCTGCTTCGGATGGTCGCCGCGCCGGGCCTGGCGGCGAAGGGCTGGGTCACCAGCCAGTACGACCGGTACGTGCTCGGCAACACCGTCCAGGCGCAGCCGGACGACGCCGGCATGGTCCGCATCGACGAACGCAGCGGGCTCGGCGTCGCGCTCGCCACCGACGGGAACGGTCGCTACAGCAAGCTCGACCCGTACGAAGGCGCCCGGCTCGCGCTGGCCGAGGCGTACCGCAACGTGGCTGCGTCCGGCGCCCGCCCGCTCGCCGTGACCAACTGCCTGAACTTCGGCTCGCCCGAGGACCCCGCGGTGATGTGGCAGTTCGCCGAGACCGTGCGCGGGCTCGCGGACGGGTGCGTCGAGCTCGGCGTCCCGGTGACCGGCGGCAACGTCAGCTTCTACAACCAGACCGGCGACGTCGCGATCCTGCCGACGCCGGTGGTCGGCGTGCTCGGCGTGATCGGCGACGTCGCGCGCCGGACCCCGACCGGGTTCGAGGCCGAGGGCGACGCCGTGCTGCTGCTGGGCGCGACCGGCGACGAGCTCGGCGGCTCGGCCTGGGCGCACGAGGAGCACGCGCACCTCGGCGGTCGTCCGCCGGCGGCCGACCTCGCTCGGGAGCGGGCGCTGGCCGACGTCCTGGTGAGCGGGTCCGCGCGACGGGCTGCTGTCGGCGGCGCACGACGTCTCGGCCGGCGGGCTCGCCCAGACCCTGGTCGAGATGGTGCTGCGGCACGGGATCGCGGCCAGCGTCCGGCTGCCGGCCGGGGTCGATCCGTTCGTCGCGCTGTTCTCGGAGTCGGCGGCCCGCGCGGTCGTCGCGGTCCCGTCGACGGCGGTCGAGGCGGTCCTCGCGAGCTGCGCCGACGCCGGTGTCCCGGTCGAGCGGCTCGGCCGTACCGGCGGCACCGCGCTCGTCGTCGAGGGCCTGCTCGATGTTCCGGTCGACGAGCTGCGGTCGGCGGCCGAAGGCACGTTCCCCGCACTGTTCGGCTGACCTCCCGCTCGGGCCCGGCCGGGGCTACCGTGCGCCCCATGAGGACCACGGACGAGATGGCCGCATGGGTGCAGGGGCAGACCGTCACCGGGTGGTTCCGGGACGCGGTCCGGGAGCTGCCCGACGAGGTGGCGCTGCGCGCCCGACGTCCGGACGGCGGCTGGGACGAGCACACCTGGGCCGAGGTCGGCCATGACGCGACGGTGCTCGCCGCGGCGCTCCGCGAGCTCGGCGTGCGGGCCGGGGACCGGGTGCTGCTGTTCGTGCGTAACCGGCCCGAGTTCCACGTCGCGGACCTGGCGGCGCTGCTGCTGCGCGCGGTGCCGGTAAGCCTGTACAACTCCAGCTCGGCCGAGCAGGTCGAGTACCTGGCCGGGCACTGCGACGCGCGCGTCGCGGTCGTGGACGGGCCCGGTTTCCTGGAGCGCGTGCTGGCCGGCCGAGACCGGCTGCCGGGGTTGCGCGCCGTCGTCACGGTGGACGACCCGGGCGAGCCCGGCGGGCCGCTCCCGGACGGCGTGCACCGCTACCGGGACCTGCTGGCCGGGACCGGCGCGGGCGCCGGCGCGGTCGACGGGCCGGTCGACCTGGACACCGCCGCCGACGCGGCCCGCCAGGACGACCTGGTCACCGTCATCTACACCTCCGGCACGACCGGCCCGCCCAAGGGCGTGATGCTCGACCACGCCAACGTGGGCTGGCAGGTGGCCGGGTACACGGACCTCATCGGGGAGATCCAGCCCGGCATGCGCGCGGTCTCGTACCTGCCGATGGCGCACGTCGCCGAGCGGATGGTCACGCACTACGGCTGGCTGTACACCCGCTCGGTGGTCAGCTGCTGTCCCGACCTCACCCAGCTGGCCGGGTTCCTGGCCGAGGTGCACCCGCAGAACCTGTTCGGCCCGCCGCGGGTCTGGGAGAAGCTGCGGGCCGGCATCCTGGCCGCCGTCGCCGCCGCCGGGCCCGAGCGCGAGGCGGCGTTCGCGCAGGCCCTCGGGCTGGGCACGAAGGTGGCGCAGGCTCGACACGAGTCCGGCGGCGGGCCGATCGCCGACGAGCTCGAGCAGATGTGGGCGGTGGTCGACACGCAGGCGTTCGCGCCGCTACGGCAGCGGACCGGCCTGGACCAGCTGCGGTACGGGTTCTCCGGCGCGGCGCCGCTGGCTCCCGAGGTGTTCGAGTTCTTCCGCGCGATCGGGCTGCCGTTCTCCGAGATCTACGGCATGTCCGAGAACACCGGCGGCATGACCTGGACGCCGTACTTCGCAACCGCCGGCAACGTGGGCAAGCCGTACCCGGGCGCACAGGTACGCCTCGGCGACGACGGCGAGGTGCTCTGCAGCGGCGGGATCGTGTCCCGCGGCTACCTCGACGACCCGGTGCGCACCGCGGAGACGTTCGACGCCGACGGCTGGCTGCACACCGGCGACATCGGCGAGTGGGACGCGGACGGCAACCTGCGCATCGTGGACCGCAAGAAGGAGCTGATCATCACCGCCGGCGGAAAGAACATCAGCCCGGCGAACCTGGAGGCGCGGCTCAAGGCCTCCCCGCTGATCGGGCAGGCCGCGGTGGTCGGCGACAGCCGGCCGTACCTGGTCGCACTGCTCGTGCTCGACCCCGAGGTGACGCCGGCTTGGGCGGCTGCCCGCGGGGTGGAGGGCCGGACGCTCGCCGAGCTCGCCGGCGAGCCGCTGGTGCTCGCCGAGGTCGAGCGGGTGGTGACCGAGGCCAACGGGCACGTCAGCGCGGTGGAGTCGATCCGGCGCTGGGCGGTACTCGGTGAGGAGTGGGAGCCGGACTCCGAGCAGCTCACCGCGACCATGAAGCTGAAGCGGCGCGGCGTCCAGGCTGCGTACGCGGACCGGATCGACGCCCTGTACGCCGAGAACGTGCCCCGGTGAGCGAGCGCTCCGCGGCACGTTCACCCGGACAGCCCGACGAGCTGGCGCTCGGCCGGACCGCGGTGGCCGCGGCCGCCGCCGAGCTCGGGGCCGGCCGCGAGCCGGGGCCCGAGCTGCTCCGCGACGCGACCAGGGCCGGGCTCAGAGGGCTGGCCGCGAAGGCGCCGGGCCGCAGCGTCGAGGTACGGGTGCCGCCGTGGGGCGCCGTGCAGTGCGTGGCCGGGACCCGGCACACCCGCGGGACACCCGGAGCCGTGGTGGAGACCGACCCGGTCACGTGGGTGCGGCTGGCGGCCGGGACGGTGGCCTTCGCCGACGCCGTGGCCGACGGACGGGTGCGGGCCGGCGGCGAGCGCTCCGACCTGTCCGCCCTCCTCCCCCTCTGACCCCTTCGAACCCCAGACGCGTACGAACAGTCGGGGAAGGGCGAGGTGGGGCGGCGCGCCGCGGGGACGACGGATCTGGCGGTTCAGGAGGCGTACGACAGTGGTTTTCCGCTCGATCCGGTAACGATCGCAACGGAATCAGCCATGTATGGGGTCCACCGGCTCCGCCGGGGGAGTAGTGTCCGCGCATCCGTCAGGAGCCGTTCCACCAGCACGCATCCCCGAGGGAGCCGCCGATGAGCCCGACCGCCGTGGGCGGGGCGGACGGGGTGGCGGTTCGGCTGCGGGCGCTCCGCAAGCAGTTCGGTGACGTGGTCGCCGTCGACGGGGTCGACCTGGACGTCCTGGACGGTGAGTTCATCACGCTGCTGGGCCCGTCCGGCTCGGGCAAGACGACCGTGCTCCGGATGATCGCCGGCTTCGAGCTCCCGACCGGCGGCACGGTCGAGCTGGCCGGCCTCGACGTGACCCGCAAGGCGCCGTTCGAGCGCGACGTCAACACGGTCTTCCAGGACTACGCGCTGTTCCCGCACATGACGGTCCGGGAGAACGTCGCCTACGGCCTGCGGGTGCGCGGCGTCGGCAGGTCCGACCGCAACCGCCAGGCCGACGAGGCGCTGGACAGCGTCCGCCTCGGCGAGTACGGCGCCCGCAAGCCGTCCCAGCTGTCCGGTGGTCAGCGGCAGCGGGTCGCGCTGGCCCGCGCCCTGGTCAACCGACCCAAGGTGCTGCTGCTGGACGAGCCGCTCGGTGCCCTCGACCTCAAGCTGCGCGAGCAGATGCAGGTGGAGCTCAAGGAGATCCAGCGCGGGGTCGGCATCACCTTCCTGTTCGTCACGCACGACCAGGAAGAGGCGCTGACCATGTCCGACCGCATCGCCGTCTTCAACCAGGGCCGGATCGAGCAGGTCGGCTCCCCGGCCGAGGTGTACGAGCGCCCGGCCACGCCGTTCGTGGCCGGCTTCGTGGGGACCTCCAACCTGCTCAGCGGCGCCGCGGCACAGACCGTGCTCGGCCGGCCGGGGGTGTGGTCGGTGCGCCCGGAGAAGATCCGGATCGCTCCGGCCGGCGAGCAGCCGGCGCCCGACGAGCACGCCGCCAGCGGTTCGGTGCGCGAGGTCGTGTACGTGGGCTCGGCCACCCGCTTCCTCGTCGACCTCGAGGCCGGCGCCGAGCTGATGGCGCTGCAGCAGAACCTGCAGACCTCGTCGATGGACGTCCAGCAGCTGCGCGGCTCGGCCGTGCAGCTCATCTGGAAGAAAGAGCACGAGTTCGAGGTGGCGGCTCAATCATGAGCCGGCGCCGGGAGAGCAACACCATCACGGAACGGAGGTTGCAGATGCGCACCAAGCGTCTGCTCACGATCGGGACCGCGGGTGTCGTGGTGGCGTTGCTGGCCGCTGCCTGCGGGTCCAGCAGCAGCGGTGGCAGCGGCGGCGGCACCGGGAGCCGGGCCAAGCCGCCGTCGATGACCGCGCTCAAGAGCCTCGGCGCCGGTGAGGGTGCCGTCAACATCCTCGCCTGGGCCGGGTACGCGGAGAACGGCACCAACGACCCCAAGGTCAACTGGGTCACGCCGTTCGAGCAGAAGACGGGCTGCAAGGCCAACGTCCAGGTGGCGAACACCTCCGACGAGATGTTCGAGAAGATGGGCACCGGCGAGTTCGACGTCGTGTCCGCCTCGGGTGACTCGTCGCTGCGCATGATCTACGCGGGCAAGGTCGCGCCGGTCAACACCGACCTGCTCACCAACTACCCCGACATCGTGCCGTTCATGAAGATGCAACGGTGGAACTCCGTCGGCGGCGTGGCCTACGGCATGCCGCACGGCTGGGGTGCGCAGCTGATGGCGTACCGCACCGACATCGTCAAGCCGGCCCCGGACTCCTGGAGCCTGGTCTACGACCCGTCCTCGCCGTACAAGGGCAAGATCACGATGTACGACTCGCCGACGGACGGGATCGCAGCCGCGGCTGTCTACCTGATGGCCACCAAGCCCGACCTCGGCATCAAGGACCCGTACGCGCTGGACCAGAAGCAGTTCGACGCGGCGGTCGGCCTGGTCAAGGCGACCAAGCCTCAGGTCGGCTCGTTCTGGGCTGCGTACGCCGACGCCCAGAAGGCGCTGGAGAACGGGTCGACGGTGATCGGCTCGACGTGGCAGATCATCGTGAACCTGGCCCAGGGCGACAAGGCACCGGTCGACTCGGTCCTGCCCAAGGAGGGCGCGACCGGCTGGGCCGACACCTGGATGATCGACGCGAAGTCGCCGCACCCGAACTGCACGTACATGTGGATGAACTGGATCACGAACCCGGACATCCAGGCGCAGGTCGCGGCGTGGTTCGGCGAGGCTCCCGCCAACCCGAAGGCGTGCGCGCTGACCGACCCCAAGGACCTCTGCGCGACGTACCACGCGACCGACGAGACGTACTTCAAGAAGATCTGGTTCTGGGCCACTCCGCAGAGTGACTGCCTCGACGGTCGCAACGACGTCAAGTGCATTCCCTACTCGCAATGGGCGAAGTCCTGGAGCGACCTGCGCAACGGCTGACCAGGGGCGCGTGTCAGACCGAGGACGGGCCGTAGCCCAGCCTCGGTCTGACACGGCGCCAGGAGGACGTCGATGAGTACTGCCACGCAGGCGCCGCCGGCCGAGTCGGTGCCGCCGCTGCCGTCGTCATCGCGGCGGCGGCTGTCGTCGTCGCTGTTCCGGCACGCCCGGGTCCGGCTCGGCGCCCTGCTCGCCCTGCCGATGCTGTGGCTGGTCGCGGTCTACTTCGCCGCCCTGTTCTCCCTGCTCGCGACCGCGTTCTTCTCGGTGGACGAGTTCACCAACGAGGTCGTGCACACCTTCACCACCCAGAACGTCATCGACGTCTTCACCGACCCCGTCTACATCAACGCGGCCCTGCGCACCGTCGGCATCGCCGCCAGCGTGACCGTCATCTGCGCCGTGCTCGGGCTCCCGATGGCCTTCTTCATGGCCAAGATCGCCTCGCCGCGGTGGCGCAAGCTGCTGGTCGCGCTCGTGATCACTCCGCTGTGGGCGTCGTACCTGGTGAAGGTCTACGCCTGGCAGGCGATGGTCCAGCCGGAGTCCGGCGTGCTGGCGTGGTTCCTCAAGCCGATCGGCCTGAACGGTCCCGGCTACGGCGCGGTGGCCGTCATCCTCACCCTGTCGTACCTGTGGCTGCCGTACATGATCCTGCCCATCTACGCCGGGCTCGAGCGGCTGCCGGACTCGCTGCTCGAGGCGTCCGGCGACCTCGGCGGCCGGCCCTGGCGCACGTTCCGTTCGGTGGCGCTGCCGCTGGTGTACCCGTCGATCGTGGCCGGCTCGATCTTCACCTTCTCGCTCAGCCTCGGCGACTACATCACCGTGCAGATCGTCGGCGGCAAGCTGCAGATGCTCGGCAGCATCGTCTACCAGAACTACGCGGCCAACCTGCCGTTCGCGGCGGCGATCGCTCTGATCCCGGTCATCATCATGCTGGTGTACCTGGCCGCGGTCCGGCGCACCGGCGCGCTGGAGAACCTGTGACGACGCGGGCGGTGGCGCGATGACGCTGTCCCGGCGGGTGCGCTGGCTGTTCGCGCTGGCGATGCTGTTCGGCCTCGGGTTCATCTACGTGCCGCTGTTCATCGTCGTGGTCAACTCGTTCAACGCCAGCAAGGTCTTCGCCTGGCCCCCGCGCGAGTACACGCTGCACTGGTGGAGCGCGGTCTTCCAGAACGACGGGGTGCGCGCGGCGGTCGTCACCTCGGTCCAGGTCGGGCTGGTGGCCACTGCCATCGCTCTGGTGCTGGGCACCTTGCTGGCGTTCGGACTGAGCCGGTACACGTTCTTCGGCCGGCAGACCGTGTCCCTGCTGGTCGTGCTGCCGATCGCACTTCCGGGCATCGTGACCGCGCTCGCCTTCCGGACCGCTTTCCGGACCATCCTCAACGTCGAGCTGTCGCTGTGGACGGTGGCGGCCTCGCACGCGACCTTCTGCATCGTCGTGGTGTTCAACAACGCGATCGCCCGGCTGCGCCGGATGGGGACGACGCCGGAGGAGGCGTCGATGGACCTCGGCGCCGACACGTTCACGACGTTCCGGCTGGTCACGCTGCCGCTGCTGCGCGGCGCCCTGCTGGCCGGTGCGCTGCTGGCGTTCGGGCTGTCCTTCGACGAGATCGTGGTGACCCTGTTCACCGCGCCGCCGGGGGTCACGACGTTGCCCATCTGGATCTTCGAGCAGCTGTTCCGGCCGAACCAGGGCCCGGTCGTCAACGTGGTTGCCGCGTGCCTGGTCGTCCTGTCGATCTTCCCGATCTACCTCAGCCAGCGGCTCGCGGCCGACAGCACCACCCCTGGCGGCCGCCTCTAGGCGACGGCGCCGGGGCTCAAGGCGCGCGCCGCAACTGCCGACGCGCTTGCCATGAGCGCGGGGTTGAGCGGCACTGCGGTACCCGCGACGGCTCCGGTGGACGAAGGCCCTGCGGGTGGGGCCCGCACCCCGGGACGCGTCGCCGCGCTGGACGGTGTCCGCGGCGTGGCCATCCTGCTGGTCCTGGTGGGTCACGCGCTGCCCAGGTTCTGGGTCCTGTCGGCCACCGGGGTGACGGTCTTCTTCGCCCTCTCCGGCTACCTGATCACCGGGATCCTGCTCCGCGAGCACGGGCGGACCGGCCGGCTGCCGCTGCGCACGTTCTACCTGCGCAGGTTCTTCCGGCTGGCTCCGACCTTGCTGCTCGTGCTGTCGGTGACGGTGGTCTGGTGCCTGGCGTGGCACGTGTACACCGCGACCCTGGCCCAGGACACCGTCCAGGTGCTCACCTACCGGGCGAACTGGGGGGTCGAGCAGGGCGACTTCACCCTGCCGCTCGCGCAGACGTGGTCGCTGTCGGTCGAGGAGCAGTTCTACCTCGTGTGGCCGGTCCTGATCCTCCTGCTCGGGACGCGGCGCCCCCGGCTGGTCGCCACGGCTGCGCTCCTGGGCGCGGTCAGCCTCGTCTGGCGGGTCGCCATCGCCGGCACCTCGCTCCTGCCCGTCGTGTACGGGAGCGTCAGCGTCGCTTTCGCGTTGTTCGCCGGCTGCCTGGTCGCGTGCCTGAGCGCGCGGACGGTCGCGCGGTGGACCCGCCCCGCTCTGGCTGTCGCCGCCGGTCTACTGGTCGCCGGCCTGGCCGCGTGCACGGCCCTGCACACCCCGACCGCGATGGCCGTGGCCGTGCTCCTCCCGCTGGTCGCCCTGGTCACGGCGCTGGCCCTGCCGGACATGCCGCTGCCCAGGGTGGCGTCGTGGCGGCCGCTGGTCTGGTTCGGGGGCATCTCGTACGCGTTGTACCTGTGGCAGACGCCGGTCGAGTACAACGGGCTGGCCGCCTTCCGCGGCGGCACGCCGTGGTGGCTCGTGGTCGGCGTGGCGGTGGCCCTGGCCTGGCTGACGACCAGGTACTTCGAACGGCCCCTCACGGCGTTCGGCCGCCGTCTCTGATCTCCGGCTGCGGCCTCCGAGGTGAAGGCCCGGCCGGACCGCGCCGATCCCTAGCTGTGCGGTTGATCGTCGTCGTGGTCCTGCTCGCCGGCGCCGGGGTGCTCGGCGTCCGGCAGGCGATGGGTCACGCCCACCGGCTCGCGCTCACGCTCGTGCTGCTCCCCGGCCTGCTGCTGGGCATGTTCGAGTTCGAGAACCACCGGGCGAACGACCTCATGACACACACCGCGTCGGTGCTCGCCGGACGCGACGTCCACGTCACCTGCCAGCGGCTCAGCGGGGCGTTCGTGGACGCCGGCGCGGAGCTGGGCTACGTCGCCTACGACGGTCCGGGCGGGCGGCCCGGCGACGAGACCGTGATCAAGTACGACACCTGTCAGGCCCTGTACGACTGGATGGGCTCGGACAAGCAGGACCCGTCCCAGATGGAGGTGGTCGCCGTGCACGTGCTGGCGCACGAGTCCGAGCACCTGGCCGGCGTCACCAGCGAGAGCGTCGCCGAGTGCTACTCCGTGCAGACCACCGAGCGCACCGCCGTACTCCTCGGCGCGACGCCGTCGCAGGCCAGGAAGCTGGCCCTGCGCTATGCCATCGAGGTCTACCCGCTGATGCCCGACGACTACCGCAGCGACGAGTGCCACGACGGGGGACGGCTCGACCTGCACCCGGACTCGCCCCGCTGGCCCTGACCGCGGCCGGGGCTGACCGGCCCGGCCGCACCCGGCAGGTAGACTCGCACCCGTGCCACGTGGCGACGGTCGGCTCAACCACGACCTGCTCCCCGGCGAGAAGGGTCCGCAGGACGCCTGCGGGGTCTTCGGTGTCTGGGCCCCCGGCGAAGAGGTCGCCAAGCTCACGTACTTCGGGCTGTACGCACTGCAGCACCGCGGCCAGGAGTCGGCCGGCATCGCCGTCAGCGACGGCTCGCAGATTCTGGTCTACAAGGACATGGGCCTGGTCGCGCAGGTGTTCGACGAGTCGCACCTGTCCTCGCTGCAGGGGCATCTGGCCATCGGGCACTGCCGGTACTCGACCACCGGGTCGAGTGTCTGGGAGAACGCGCAGCCGACCTTCCGCGCGACCGCGACCGGCTCGATCGCGCTGGGCCACAACGGGAACCTGACCAACACCGGCGAGCTGTTCCGCGAGGTCGAGCAGCTGCGGCCCGAGCGCGGTGAGCTGGCCCTGTACGGCACCCCGCCGATCCGCTCCACCAGCGACACAGACCTGCTCGCCACGCTGCTCGCCTCGCACCCGGACCTGTCCCTGGAGGCGGCCGCGCTCGAGGTCCTCCCGACCGTTCGCGGGGCGTTCTCGCTGGTGTGGATGGACGAGACCACGCTGTACGCGGCCCGCGACCCGCAGGGCGTGCGCCCGCTCGTCCTCGGACGGCTGGAGCGGGGCTGGGTCGTGGCATCGGAGACCGCCGCGCTGGACATCATCGGCGCCTCGTTCGTCCGCGAGGTCGAGCCCGGGGAGCTGGTGGCCGTGGACGAGCACGGGCTGCGGACCCGGCGGTTCGCCGCGGCCGAGCCCAAGGGCTGCCTGTTCGAGTACGTCTACCTGGCCCGCCCCGACACCGCGATCAGCGGCCGCAGCACGCACGCGGCCCGGGTCGAGATGGGCCGGCGGCTCGCCAAGGAGGCGCCGGTCGAGGCCGACCTGGTCATCCCGGTGCCCGAGTCCGGGACTCCGGCGGCGATCGGCTTCAGCCAGATGTCCGGGATCCCGTTCGGCATGGGACTGGTCAAGAACTCCTACGTCGGGCGGACGTTCATCCAGCCCTCGCAGACGATCCGCCAGCTGGGCATCCGGCTCAAGCTCAACCCGCTGCGCGAGGTGATCTCCGGCCAGCGCCTGGTCGTGGTCGACGACTCGATCGTTCGCGGCAACACCCAGCGCGCCCTGGTACGCATGCTGCGCGAGGCGGGCGCCGCCGAGGTGCACGTGCGGATCTCCTCCCCACCGGTGAAGTGGCCGTGCTTCTACGGCATCGACTTCGCGTCGCCGGCCGAGCTGGTCGCGAACGGCCTGACCGTGGACGAGATCCGGCTGTCCATCGGTGCGGACTCGCTGGCGTACATCTCGCTGGAGGAGCTGGTGGCCGCGACGACCGTGCCGGCCGAGCGGCTGTGCCGGGCGTGCTTCGACGGTGTCTACCCGATCGCACTCCCGGAGCCGGAGCTGCTCGGCAAGCACCTGCTGGAAGGGCTGGAGCGGACTGTCGCGACCGACGCCGAGGGGCTGCCGAGCCTGGTCGGCGGCGGCGGCGCCGGGGACGCGCTGTCCCGCCCATGACCGGGTCCAGCTACGCCGGTGCCGGGGTCGACATCGAGGCGGGCGAGCGCGCCGTCGAGCTGATGAAGGCGTCGGTGGCGCGGGCCACGCGGCCCGAGGTCGTCGGCGGGCTCGGCGGGTTCGCCGGGCTGTTCGACGCCAGCCTGCTCGCCGGGTACCGGCGGCCGCTGCTGGCCACCTCGACCGACGGGGTGGGGACCAAGGTCGCGGTGGCCCAGCGGGTGGGACGGCACGACACGATCGGCATCGACCTGGTGGCGATGGTGCTCGACGACCTGGTCGTGTGCGGCGCCGAGCCGCTGTTCATGACCGACTACATCGCCTGCGGCAAGGTCGTGCCGGAGCGGGTCGCCGCGATCGTCTCCGGCATCGCCGCAGGCTGCCGGCTGGCCGGTGCGGCGCTGGTCGGCGGCGAGACCGCCGAGCATCCCGGGCTGCTCGGCCCCGACGAGTACGACGTGGCCGGGGCCGGCACCGGGGTGGTCGAGGCCGACCGGCTGCTCGGGCCGGACCGGGTCGGCGTCGGCGACGTGGTGGTCGCCATGGGGTCGTCGGGCCTGCACTCCAACGGCTACTCGCTGGTCCGGCACGTCCTGTTCGACCGGGCCGGTTGGGACGTCGACCGGGACGTCCCCGAGCTGGGCCGCCGGCTCGGCGACGAGCTGCTCGAGCCGACCCGGGTGTACGCGCTCGACTGCCTGGCCCTGGCCCGGGACGGCGCGAGCGGGGTGCACGCGATGGCGCACGTCACTGGCGGCGGGTTCGCCGCGAACCTGCAGCGCGTGCTGCCGGCGGGGGTGCGGGTCCGGGTCGACCGGGGCACCT
Source organism: uncultured Actinomycetota bacterium (assembly GCA_963711005.1). Classification (GTDB taxonomy): domain Bacteria; phylum Actinomycetota; class Actinomycetes; order Prado026; family Prado026; genus CAVQCJ01. Next base: position 1,500,241 of record CAVQCJ010000002.1, read on the forward strand.
GGGCCCCGCAACCGGTCTTCGGCCTGGTCGGCTCGCTCGGGCAGGTGCCGCAGCCCGAGCTGGAGCGGACCCTGAACATGGGCGTGGGGATGGCGGCCGTGGTGGCCGCCGGCGGCGCGGACCGGGCGGCGGCGCTGCTGCGTGAGCGCGGCGTACCGGCCTGGGTGTGCGGCGAGGTACTGGCAGCGTCCGCTGCCGACGCACCGGCGCAGGTCGAGCTGGACGGGGTCTACCAGGCCTGACAGTCAGCGGCCGCTGCGGGCCGAGCTGTCGAGGTCTTCCTCGTCGTCGTCCTCGTCCGCGTCGTACTCCGCGTACGGGTCGTCGTCCTCGTCGGCGTCGACATCGGCGTCGATCTGCTCCGGTGGACCTGCGGGGCGTTCCCCCGCGAGCTCAGCGCGCAGCGCGTCAAGGTCGGTCCCGTGCGAGCTGTACTTCAGCTCGCGGGCCACCTTGGTCTGCTTGGCCTTGGCCCGGCCGCGCCCCATGGCTCGACCCCCTCAAGCGGGGCATCGCCCCGGTCGGCGTGTCTGTGTGCGAGCCGCTCTGTTCGAACGACTCTGGACGAGCAACTCTGTACGACCGACCGGCAGGGCGGTCGACGTCTGCCTAGGGTACAAGCAGTCAGGCCGGTCCGGGCACCTGACCGGCCGCCAGACCGGGGTACAACCGGCCCGCCCACGGGCCGGCCGCCATCCGCTCCTCGGCGATCCGCTCGGCGGCGGTGACCGGGAGCACACCCTCCCGTGCGGCGGCGCCCAGCACCTCGCGGGTGGTCGCCCCGATCCCGGCCGCGGTGGCGGTGGCCCGCTCCAGGTCGAAGCCGCGCAGCTCGTCGGCCACCTGGATCACCCCGCCGGAGTTCACCAGGAAGTCGGGCACGTAGAGGATGCCGCGGTCGGCCAGGGTCGCGGCTACCCCCGGATGCGCCAGCTGGTTGTTGGCGGCCCCGCAGACGACCTGCGCCGACATCGCGCCGGCGACGGAGTCGTCCAGCTCGGCACCCAGCGAGCAGGGCGCCAGGATGTCCAGCGGCTCGGCGACCAGGGCGTCCCCGTCCGGCACCGCGACCACCCCGGGATGGGCGTCCAGCACCCTTTGGACCGCCGCCGGGTCCACGTCGGTGACCACCACCTCGGCGCCGTCGGCCAGCAGGTGCTCGACCAGGTGCGCACCCACCTTCCCCACCCCGCGGATCCCCACCCGCCGGCCGGCCAGCGAGGCGGTGCCCCAGCGGACCTCGGCCGCGGCCCGCATGCCCTGGAACAGCCCGAACGCCGTGAGCAGGCTGGAGTCGCCGCAGCCGCCCCGCTCCGGCGAGCGGCCGGTCACCCAGCGGCAGGTCTCGTCGATCACGTCCATGTCGGCGACGGACGTCCCCGCGTCGCAGGCGGTCACGTAGCGGCCGCCGAGCGCCTCCAGGAACCGGCCGTAGGACCGGAGCAGGTCGGCGGTCTTGTCCGTCGCCGGGTCGCCGACGATGACGGCCTTGCCGCCGCCGTGCGGAAGCCCGGCCAGGGCGTTCTTGTACGACATCGCCCTGGCCAGGCGCAGCGCGTCCGCCAGGGCGTCGGCCTCGGTCGCGTACGGCCGGAACCGCGTGCCGCCCAGGGCCGACCCGAGCGCGGTGCTGTGGATCGCCACGTAGCCGAGCAGCCCGGTCGCGTCGTCCCGGAACCGCACGACCTGTTCGTGCTCGGCGGCCGAGAGGGGGTCGGTCATGGCCCGAAGCGTAGATCCGCCGCTGCCGTCCGGGTGATCGTCGGCGGCCACCGACTAGTCCGTCCGGGCTACCGCGGGCCTAGCCCTTACGGGCCATATCGGACAACCCGGACGGAAGGGATGATGTGCGCGGCTGACCGTCGCCGCGACGGTCCATCCAGGAGGCACCAGCGTGACCACCCGTACCCCCGACGCCGAGCCGCTGCTGACCCCGTCCGAGGTCGCGGCGATGTTCCGCGTCGACCCGAAGACGGTCACCCGCTGGGCCAAGGCCGGCAAGCTGACCTCGATCCGCACGCTCGGCGGGCACCGCCGCTACCGCGAGGCCGAGGTCCGGGAGCTGCTCGGCCAGATACCGCAGCAGCGCGACTCGGGGGACTAGACCCGGGGCGGGAGCGCCGCCCGGGCCGTCCGACAAGGCGGCCCGGACGGCTGCTGCCCCACCCCTCCGCGGCTTCACCCCGCGGACTGCTGTGTGGGAGGGCTCCCACCGGCGAACTTGCAGCAACCTACGAGGTGAAGCGGGGCCGCGGGGGTCAGGTGACGCGGGCGGCGAGCCAGTCGAGCTGCTCGGCGTGCTGGAACGCCGCCCCACCCTCGTGCTCGTTGTACGGGTAGACGGTGATCGACTTCTCGAGGCCGCCGTAGGCGTTGAAGGCGGCGAACACCGTCGACGGCGGGCACACCTTGTCCATCAGCGCCACCGAGAACAGCGCCGGCGCCGACGCCAGCCGTCCGAGCACCGCGCCGTCGAAGTACGCCAGCGTCCCGAAGACCTGCTCCACCTGGTCGCGGTGCGCCTTCAGGTAACCGACGATCTCGCCGTACGGGTCCTCGTCGGTGATCTCGGTCGCCCGCCGGAAGTGGCACAGGAACGGCACGTCCGGCAGCACCCCGACCAGCCCGCTGGCCAGCGCGCCCACGGCGATGCTGATCCCGCCGCCCTGGCTGCCGCCGGTCACGGCGACCCGGTCCGGGTCCACCGCCGGGTGCGTCCGGACCGCGTCGACGGCGCGGACCGCGTCGGTGAACACCCGCCGGTAGTAGTAGGCGTCCGGGTCGAGCACCCCCCGGGTCATGAACCCGGGGTACGAAGGCCCGCCGGTGCCGCCGCTGTCGGCCGTGTCGCCCGCCGTCGAGCCGGTCCCCTGCCCACGGGTGTCGACGACCAGGCAGGCGTACCCCGCCAGCGTCCACACGCTGACCTCGTGCGCCAGCCCCCGCCCGCCGGTGTAGCCGAGGTAGCGCACCACCGTCGGCAGCCGCCCGCCGCTGCCCGCCGGGACGTGCAGCCAACCCCGAACCGGGTCGGCCCCGAAGCCGGGGAACGTGACGTCGTAAGCCTCGACCAGCTTCAGCCGGGTGCGGACCGCGGCGAACACCGGCTCGGACCCGGCACCGACCGCGCGGGCCTGGGTGAGCGTGCGCGCCCAGAACTCCTCGAGGTCCGGCGGTGCCGGCGGACGCGGGTCGTAGTGCCGCAGCTCGTCCAGCGAAAGGTCGAACAGCGCCATCGCCGCCGCCTCAGGCCCGCTCGGCTGGGTACGTGAGGCCGATCTGGCTCCGCACCTCGTCCATGGTGGCCATCACCGAACAGCTCTCGTCCAGTGGCAGCACCGGGCTCTCGGTCAGCCCGGCCCGCAGGCAGCGAGCCACCTCGGCCGCCTGGTACCGCAGGCCGTGGCCCACCCGCGGCTCGTCGAAGCGCTCCAGCACCTCGTCGTCGCGGTCCAGCACCGAGAAGGACGTCGGGGTGTACCAGGTCCCGTCGATCTCGATCCGGGCGTCGGTCCCGACGATCGCCGCCCGGTTCGGGCCGGCCCCCCACAGCGTCGTGGTCAGGACCGCCTGCGCACCGCCGCCGTACTGCAGCAGCACCGACGTCTGCCCGTCGACGCCGGTGTCGGTCATGTCGCCGACAGCGGTGATCGTCCGTGGCGAGCCGAGCACGGACGAGGCGAACGAGACCGGGTAGACGCCCAGGTCCAGCAGCGCCCCGCCGCCGAGCATCGGCGCGAACAGCCGGAAGTCCGGGTCGTACGCGAACCACTGCCCGTGGTCGGCCTGCACGGTGACGATCCGGCCGAGCGTGCCGGCGGCGAGGATCTCGCGGACCCGCACCATGTGCGGCAGGAACCTCGCCCACATCCCCTCCATCAGGAACAGCCCGCGGGACCGGGCCAGCGCGATCACGTCGTCCGCCTCGGCGGCGTTGAGCATGAACGGCTTCTCGCACAGCACCGCCTTGCCCGCCTCCAGCGCCAGCCTGGTCGCGTCGTGGTGGCCGGGGTGCGGCGTGGACACGTACACCGCATCGACCTCGGGGTCGGCGACGAGAGCGGCGTACGACGGATGCCGGTTGCGCGCGCCGACCTTGGCGCCGAAGACGTCCGCGGTGTCCTGCGCCCGCGACCCGACAGCGACCAGCTCGGCGTCGTCGAGGAGCTGCAGGTCGTTGGCGAAGGCGGTGGCGATCCCGCCGGTACCGATGATTCCCCAGCGCAGGCGTTCGGTCATGGGCAGATCCTTCCGGGCGCGGGGACCGGGGCGCCAGCCGGGGTCCGTGGCCGACCCGCTCTTGCCGTCGGGGGGTTCCGGGCGTTCGGATGGTGCCATGACCATCCGAACCGCGCCCTGGCCGGCCGGTGTCCCTTGCTGGATCGACCTGCAGGTCCCCGACGTCCCCGCGGCCCAGGAGTTCTACGGTGCCGTCCTCGGCTGGACCTTCGCCCCGCCCGCCCAGGAGTTCGGCGGGTACGTGGTCGCCGAGTCCCACGGCGCCATGGCCGCGGGGATCGGCCCCGCGCAGGCAGGCGCCGCGATCGCCTGGACCTTGTACCTGGCCAGCGAGGACGCCGATGCGACCGCGAAGTCCGTCGAGGTCGCCGGCGGCACCGTGGTGCTGCCACCGGGCGACGTCGGCCCGCTCGGGCGGATGTTCCTCGCCGCCGACCCGACCGGTGCGGTCTTCGGCGTCTGGCAGGCCGGGGACAACCACGGCGCGGGCGTGGTCAACGAGCCCGGCGGGCTGTCCTGGGAGGACCTGCGCTCGCACGATGCCGACGCGGCGCGCGCGTTCTACCGCGACGTCTTCGGCTACGACTACGCACCCGTCGAGGGCGCCGGACCCGACTACACGACGTTCTCCCTCGCCGGCGAGGGCGCCCCGCGCGGCGGGATCGGCGGGATGTTCGGCGCCGAGGACCGGCCCTCGCACTGGCTCGCCTACTTCGGCGTGCAGGACGCCGCGGCGGCCACCGCGGCGGCCGAGCGGCTGGGCGGCTCGGTCGCGCTGCCCGGTTTCGAGACCCCGTTCGGCGTGATGGCCGGGATCGTCGACCCCTGGGGCAGCTCGTTCTGGGTGGTCCAGCAGTCCGGCCAGGCCTAGCCGGTCCGGGCGGCGTGGAGCTGCTCAGGAGCTGGCAGTCCGGGCTTGCTGGTCCAGGGCCTTGTCGACGGCGTCCATGTCGTAGCCCGGTCGCACCAGGTCGAAGCCGACCGCGCGGATCTCTGCCCGGGTGCGGTCGCCGATGGTCTGGAAGAACACGTCGACCTGTTCGGCCTGGTAGCCCTTGGCTGTGCCGGAGAACCGGCCCTCCCCGACGTGGGTCGCCTTGGCCAGCGGGCGTCGCAGGTAGAGCCAGATGAGCACCGAGAAGGCCGCCGCGACGACGAGCGTGCTGAGGCTGTACAGCAGCGTTGCCCACCGACTCACGGGTGCCCCCGGAGTGTCGCCGATGCCGGCGTCATGTCCGGTGACGGTGCTCCAGAGTCCCTGGGCCGTCGCCCACCAGGCCACGGCCGCGATGATCGGAGGGATCGCGCTCATGTTCGACGCGCCCCACAGGCTGGGGCGTGGGCGGTCCCGCCAGCGCAGCTTGCCGCCATTGCGGCCTCCGGTAGCGCTCACGCTTCCCTCGCCGCGTCAGCGGCCCGGCGGCGCGACAGCTCGCGCTCCCGTTCGTTGCGGGTCATCGCGGCCGCGCGCTCGAACTCGACCTGCGCCTCCCCTGGCCGGCCCAGCTTCATCAGCAGGTCGCCGCGCACGCTGGGCAGCAGGTGGTACCCGCGCAGGGCCGGCTCGTCCGTCAGCGCGTCGACCAGGTCGAGGGCGGGCTGCGGGCCGTACGCCATCGACACCGCCACGGCGCGGTTGAGCTCCACCACCGGCGACGGCGTCACCCTGGCGAGCGCCGCGTACAGCGCGGCGATGCGCGGCCAGTCCGTGTCGTCCGCCCGGAAGGCGCGCGCGTGGCAGGCGGCGATCTCGGCCTGCAGGACGTACGGCCCGCCGGATCCGTCCAGCTCCTCGGCCCTGGCCAGCGCGGCCAGGCCCCGGTTGATCAGCAGCCGGTCCCAGCCGGTCCGGTCCTGGTCGAGCAGCAGCACCGGCTCACCCTCCGGTCCCCGGCGCGCGCCGACACGGGACGCCTGGATCTCCATCAGCGCCACCAGGCCGTGCACCTCCGGCTCGTCCGGGGTCAGCTGCGCGAGCAGCCGGCCCAGCCGCAGCGCGTCCCCGCACAGCTCCGGCCGCATCCAGTCGGCACCGGACGTCGCCGAGTAGCCCTCGTTGAAGATCAGGTAGACCACCTCGAGCACGGAGGCGAGCCGCTCGGGCCGGTCGGCAGCGGCCGGGACCTCGAACGGGACGTCGGCTGTCGCCAGCGTCTTCTTCGCCCGCACGATGCGTTGGGCGATCGTCGGCTCGGGGACCAGGTACGCACGGGCGATCTCGGTGGTGGTCAGGCCGCCGAGCAGCCGCAGCGTCAGCGCGACCCGCGCCGGGACGCCCAGCACCGGGTGGCAGGCGGTGAACACCAGCCGCAGCAGGTCGTCGTCGATGTCGTCGGAGAACGCGCGGTCGAAGTCCGGGGTCACCGCCGCGCCGCCGTCGGCCAGCTCGCGCCCGATCTCCGCGTACCTGGTCCGCAGCCGCTCGTGGCGCCGGAACAGGTCGACCGCTCGCCGCCGCGCCACGGTCATCAGCCAGCCGCGCGCGTTGCGCGGGACCCCTTCGACCGGCCACTGCTCGAGCGCGGCGACGAGAGCGTCCTGGGCGAGCTCCTCGGCCAGACCCAGGTCACCGGTGTAACGGGTGAGCCCGGCGACCAACCGCGGGTACTCCAGCCGGAACACGGTCTCGATCGCCGCGCGGCTCTGCGACCCCGTCACCTGCCGATCTCACCACAGCGCGAGCACCGCTTCACCTCGTGGAACGTTGCATGGGAGGGCTTCCACGCCCGCGTCAGCGACGTCCCACGGGGTGAAGCGCGGGACGGAGCGGATCAGAAGACCTGGCGGATGCGGGACTCGCCCTCGCCGACGATGCTCAGGAAGCGCTTGGTCCACTCGACCGCCTCGTCCTTGTCCCGGCACTCGCAAAGCGCCCAGCCGCCGATCAGCTCCTTGGCCTCGGCGAACGGGCCGTCGGTCACGGTGAACTCCCCGCCGTGCAGCGTCACCTTCGCACCCATCGCGGTCGGCGCGACGCCACCGGTGGCCAGCAGCACGCCGGCTTTCGTGGCCTCCTCGACGAACGCCCCCATCTCGGCGTTCAGGTCGGGCGTCGGCTCGGGGATCGGCACGGACTCGTCGCCCAGGGTGTACATCAGGAATCGCATGGCTGGCTCCTTCGATCTGGTCGTGCCGGCGCTTCCGGCTCACCCATGGGTCGATCGGCACGCGGCCGGATCGACACCGCGCGCAGGGCAGTCTCGAACCGCGGTGGTGAGCCGGGATCGGGTCGGTCAGTCCCGCCGGTCTTCTCGGCGCTGCTTGCGGCGTCGGTGCCGGCGCATCACACCGAGCCCGAACCACACCAGCGCCCCGAACACCGCGGTCACGATCGTGTACAGCCACAGCGGCCAGGTGAAGGTCAGCCAGAGGAACTTGAACCTGACGTCCTCGGTGTTCTGGACGATGAAGATGACCAGGACCGCGAGCCCGGAGAACGACGCGATGGCACCGCCGCCGATCTTGCGCCTGGTGGTCGCATCCGGCACCTGCTGACTCATGGCACTCCTCCCGGTAACCGTTCGCAGCCCGCGACGCGTCCGGGCGCCGTTGGCAGCCTAGGGTGTCGCGGCCGAGGATTCAGGGGAGTGGCCAGGGGCGGGGTCGAACCGCCGACCTTCCGATTTTCAGTCGGACGCTCGTACCAACTGAGCTACCTGGCCGTGCAAACGAGGCCAGATCATATCCGAACGGCTCGGTCACCCACCGAGCGCGACCAGCACCCGCCGCACCTGGGCCGGGGCCGAGCCGGGCGTCACGAGCAGCGCCAGGTCGGTCGTCCCCGGGACGGGCTGCAGGCTCCCGTCCAGCGTCGTGACCCGTCCGGTGGTCGCGTCGGTCAGCGCGGCTCGTGCGGTCAGCCCGGCGCAGCCTGCGTCCAGCCCGCTCAGGACGACGGCCGACGGGGTCAGCCGGACGACCGCGTGCTCCGACTGGCAGTTCACCGCCGCCAGCTCGGCCGGGTTGAGGGCGGCCAGCGCCTGCCCGCTGCCATGGGTCACCACGGCGGCCCCGAGCAGCATCGACCCGAGGCTGACCGCCACCTGGGTCGAACGCCTGCTCATGGCCGCACGCTCGCAGGCAGAGCGGGCTCCCGGCGGCGGTTCCCGCCGGCACCGGCCGTTCGTCCGGGCCGGGTCCGTACGAACGGCCGGTACGCGCCGCCTACCCTGGACCGCGTGGACATCACGGGTGCATCGGCGATCGTGACCGGAGGGGCGTCGGGGCTGGGCGCCGCGACCGCGGAGAGGCTGGCCGCCGAGGGCGCCGCCGTGGTGGTGCTCGACCTGGACGAGGCCAAGGGCCGCGCGTTGGCCGACCGCATCGGCGGGTCCTACGTGCACGCCGACGTGACCTCCGAGGATCAGGTGCTGGCCGCGGTGTGGGCGGCGAACGCGCTCGGGCCGCTGCGCGTGCTGGTCAACTGCGCCGGCATCGGCATGGCGATGCGCACCGTCGGCCGGGACGGGTCGTACGAGTCGGCGCACGGGCTGGACGTCTTCACCAAGGTCGTCGCGGTGAACCTGATCGGCACCTTCAACTGCTTGCGGCTGGCCGCCAGCGCGATGAGCCGCACCGAGCCGGACGCCGACGGTCAGCGCGGCGCGATCGTGAACACGGCGTCGATCGCGGCGTTCGACGGGCAGATCGGGCAGGCGGCGTACAGCGCGTCCAAGGGCGGCATCGTGGGGCTGACCCTCCCGGTGGCGCGCGACCTGGCGGTCGTCGGGATCCGGGTGAACACGATCGCGCCGGGCCTGATCGACACCCCGATCTACGACGCGTTCCCCAACCCGGCGGAGTTCAAGGACCAGCTCAGGCGCGACGTGCTGTTCCCGCACCGGCTGGGGACGGCGGAGGAGTTCGCCTCGCTGGTGCTCGAGCTGGTTCGCAACCGGTACATGAATGCCGAGGTGGTCCGGATCGACGGCGGCGCACGGCTGCAGCCCAAGTAGTCGGAACGGCGAGGCGACGAGCGAGTGCATCGAGTGAGGACCCGAGCTTGACCACGGACTCGCGCTAGGCGCGGGCCGGCTCGACCAGGCCCTGGCGTACGGCTTCGGCGGCCGCGGCCTTCCGCGACGGCACCGCCAGCTTCGCCAGCACGGCGGAGACGTGGTGGTCGACCGTCTTCACCGAGATGAACAGCCGACCGGCGATCTCGTCGTTGGTGTGACCTGCGCAGACCAGCTCGAGCACTTCGCGCTCGCGTCGCGTCAACCCCGCCGGGTCGGCCCGCGTCGCCGCCCGCGCACCGGCCGGGATCGACTTCACGCCGAGGTCCCGCATCCGCTGTCGCGCGATCCGGGCCGTCGCCGTGGCGCCGAGCGCCTCCAGGCGGTCGAGCGCCTCCCGCAGGTGCGTCTCATCCGTCGAGTCGAGCAGTGCGAGCGCGGCGTCGTACGGACAGCCCAGCTCGTCCCACAGCTTCGCGGCTCCGGCGCAGTCCCCTTCGGCGCTGCTGGCGAACGGCTCGACCAGCGTCCCGCCGGGCCTCTCGCCGGTGATCCGGCGCAACCAGCACGCCGCCTGGCTGCGCGTCGTCGGGTCGCGGTGCATCGCGGCCGAGGCGGCGGTGCGGGCCTCGCGCGCTGCTGCGTCGGAGTCGCCGGCGAGCCATCGAGCCTCGGCCCGGGCGCCCGCGACCAGGGCGATCCAGTGCGGCTCGTCCAGCCCGACCGCGGCGCCCATGGCCTCGTCCAGACACTCCCAGGCACCGCTCTCGCCCCGGCGTGCCCGCAGCCGCCCGAGCGTGGTGAGCGACTGCAGCCGGTTCACCGACGACGCGCCGGCCAGGGCCAGGACGTGCCGGCACAGGGCCTGTGCCTCGTCCCAGCGCCCGAGGCGTTCCAGGACGCCGGTGCGCTCGCCCCGCAGGCAACGCCCGTACGTCCCGATGTCGTGGTCGTCGCAGTACGCGACCCCGTCGACGAAGTACCCCTCCCCGGCGGCGAACTGCAGGGTGGTCGCGTGCAGCTCGTAGAGGTTCACGTACGCCCGGCTCGCCTGCAGCTCCCAGCCGCCCTCGAGCGCCATCCCGAGCGCGTGGGTGAGACTGGCCTTCCAGTCCCTGCCGTCCTCGGCGGCCGCACAGGCCTCGCTGATCTGGAGGTCGACGAGGACGTCCGGCAGGTCGAGGTCCTCGGCCAGCGCGCGGGCCTGCGCCGCCGGGCCCGGCACGTCGGACGGGCGGGACTGGTCGGCGCGGGTGCCGGCCAGGTCGGCCCACGCCCACGCGAGCTCCCGGCTCGGGCCGAGCGGCTCGAGCACGGCCAGCGCCGCCTCGACCGCGGCGTTCGACTGGGGTCCGCGCGCCAGCCGCCACAGCGCGTTGGCCTGGCGCCCGAGCGTCGCACCCAGCCGGCGCTGGTCACCGAGCTCCCGCCATCGCGAGAGCGCCGCGTCGGAGGCGTCGGCGCAGTCCTGCCACCGGTCGACCAGCGAGCACTCGTACGCCAGCCCGTCGAACAGCTCGCCCGCTGTCCGGGGGGCGGCCCGGTGGGCGAAGCGCAGGGCCCGCTGGAACTGCGCGACCGACTCGCGGTGCGCCGCCAGCTCGGAGGCGCGCCGGGCGGCGCGCGGCGCGTGCACCAGGACCAGGTCGCCGTCGTCGGCGCTCTCGGCGTGGAAGGCCAGCCGCGCGTCGTCGTCGCACCCGGTCGCCAGCAGCGCGTCGAGGATGCTCCGGTGGATCGGCGCCCGACGGTGCGCCAGGACGGCCTGGTCGATCGCCCGCCGGGCGATCTCGTGCCTGAACCTGAGCATGTCGCCGTCGCCGACCACGATCCCGCAGGCCAGCAGCTCGTCGAACGCGTCGACCGCGCCCCCGCTGAACATCTGCAGCAGCGCGGGCTCGACCCGTGGTCCCACGAGCGCCGCGACATCGAGGACCTGCCGGGAGTCCGCGCTCAGGCCGGCGACGCGCGCCAGCACGGCGTCGCGCGCCGACGCGGGCAGGTCGGCGTCCGTATGGTGCACGATCTCGGCGAGGAAGAACGGGTTGCCACCGGTGAGCCGGAACAGCTGCCCGGCGTCCCACGAGGTGCCGGTGACCAGCTCCTGGACGGCGTGGGCGGACAGCGGCGGCAGGTCGACCCGGCGGGTCGTCCGCTGCGTCGCGAGCTCGCCGAGCGCGATCCGCAGCCGGTCGTCGGCAGCGAGTCCGTCGTCGCGATAGGTGATGACGACCAGGACCGGGAGGTCGCGGATCCGCCGTCCGACGAAGCGGAGCAGGTCCAGGGTCGCCTCGTCGGCCCAGTGCACGTCCTCGACGGCGAGGACGGTGAGCACGTCGGACCGGCCGAGCGCGCGCAGCAGGCCGCTGTACAGCTGCTCGCGGGGGGCGTCGGTGCGGCACAGCTCGGCCATCTCGCCGCCCATGGCGGCGGCGATGTCGAGCAGGGGTCCGAGCGGGCGAGGCGTGAACAGGCCGTCGCACGCGCCCCAGCACCACTGCGCACCGGTCAGATCACCTTCGAACTGCTCGAGCAGGCTGGACTTGCCGACTCCGGCCTCACCCGCGACGAGCACCAGCCGGCCCTGCCCCCCAGCCGCCTCCCGCGCGTACTGCGCCAGCGCGGCGAGCTGGGACTCCCGTTCGAGCAGGGGCACCGCACGATTGTCCGCCTGCCTCCGGCGGCCGTCCAGGCGATCGGCGACATCGAGCAGGGCGATGAACCAGGAGCACGTGGGCGATCGCCGGGCCAAGTCGCGAAGCGTGTCGTCGGTCTTGCCGCAGTGGCCGCGCAGAGCCCGGTGGCTGTCTGACCTGCGCTCACACTTCCGCGAGGCATCTCGGGAAGTGTTTGTGCAGGTCAGGCCTGGCGACCCCGACGGGACTCGAACCCGCGACCTCCGCCGTGACAGGGCGGCGCGCTAACCAACTGCGCTACGGGGCCTGGATCTGGCTGAACGTGCCCCCAACGGGATTCGAACCCGTGCTGCCGCCTTGAAAGGGCGGTGTCCTGGGCCACTAGACGATGAGGGCCAGTAGTTCCCGTCGGAGACCGGCAAAGCATAGGGGACGGCCTCGGAATCCTCCAAAGTGGTACGAACGGGGGTGAGCCCACCTCGTGGGCGAGCCCGGAGGGAGTCGCGTGGACGTCGACGACGACCGCTTCGACGAGCTCGTCGGGCTGGCGCTGGACACGATCCCGGCCCGGTTGGCGCGCGCGATGCGCAACGTCGTCGTGCTGGTCGAGCCGGAGTCCCCGGCCGACGGACCCGAGCTGCTCGGGCTCTACGAGGGCATCCCGCTGACCTCGCGCGACACCGGGTACGCCGGCGTCCTGCCGGACCGGATCACGATCTTCCGCGGCCCCATCCTGCGCCGCTGCTCGACGTACGACCAGGTCGTCGAGGAGGTCCGGGTGACGGTCGTGCACGAGGTCGCTCATCACTTCGGGATCGACGACGACGAGCTGCACGACCTCGGCTACGGCTGACGGCTGCGGCGGACGCTGCGGCCCGGCGCTCAGTCCGGGAGCGCGACGCCGCCCAGGTCGACCAGGTCGCTCAGCAGCTCCAGCGGCGTCGGCATCCCCACAAGCGCGCCCTGCACGGCGTCGCACCCCAGCGCTCGCAGCAGCCGCAGCTGGTCCAGCGTCTCGACGCCCTCGGCGACGGTCGTGCGACCGGTCGCGTGGCAGGCGTCCAGCACGGCCTTGACGATCGCCGCGTCGGCCGCGTCGTCGCAGACCGTCGCGATGAAAGTCCGGTCGATCTTGACCGACCGGATCGGCAGCCGCTTGAGGTAAGCGAGGGACGAGTAGCCGGTGCCGAAGTCGTCGACGGCGAACGCGACCCCGGCCTCCTCCAGTCGTCCGACGCACGGCATGATCGCGTCGATCTCGGCCAGCTGGTCCTCGAGGATCTCCAGCGTCAGCTGCTGGGGCGGGACCTCGTGCAGCGCGAGCAGCGCGAGCACCTCGTCCGCGAAGCCGGGGTCGCTGAGCCGGTCGACGGCGACGTTCACGTGCACCCCGGGTCCCAGCGGCCCCCAACCGCCCGCGTCGGTGAGCGCCTGGTGCAAGACCCAGCTGGTGACCGGCGCCGACAGCGCGGACTCGCTCACCACCGGCAAGAAGTCCTCGGGCAGCAGCAGCCCGCGCTCGGGGTGCCGCCAGCGCAGGAGCGCCTCCATCGCGACCAGCGTGCCGTCCATGCGGACGATGGGCTGGTAGTGCAGGACCAGCTCGCGCCGGTCCAGTGCCAGGCGGGCCTCGGACTCCAGGGACAGCCGCTCCTGGCTGCCGGTGTCGACCGGCGCGCTGGCGATGACGAAGCGGCCCCGTCCGGCCTGCTTGGCCTGGTACATGGCCGCGTCGGCGGCGCGCAGCAGGTCCACCGGCCGGTCCTGCGCCGACGCCGGGGTGACCAGCCCGATGCTGGCGGTGACGACCACCGACTCGGAGCCGACCGCGACCGGGATCCGTACCGCCTCGAGCATCCGCGCGGCGAGCGACTCCAGCTCCGGCAGCCCGGCCGCGCGCTCCACCACCACGACGAACTCGTCGCCGCCGAGCCTGGCCACGGTGTCGGTCTCGCGCACGACCGACTGCAGGTTCTTCGCCGCGGCCATCAGCAGCTCGTCGCCGGCCTCGTGGCCGAGCGCGTCGTTGACGCGCTTGACGTGGTCGAGGTCGACGAACAGGACAGCGACGTCGCGGCCGTCCCGGCGGGACCTGGCCAGGGCCTGCTCGAGCCGGTCCAGCAGCAGCCGCCGGTTGGGCAGCCCGGTCAGCGGGTCGTGCAGCGCGAGCGCGACCAGCTGGTCCTCCGCGGCCCGGCGGGCGGTGATGTCCTCGACGACGCTGACCGAGAAGGCCGTGCCCTCCTCCTCGTACCGTCGGGTGTTGACCAGGACCCAGACGACGGTGCCGTCGCCGCGGACCAGGCGCCGCTCCGACCGGGCCCGCGACTCGCGCTGCCCGACCGCCCGCCGGCGGGTGTCCTGGGCCGCCTCGACCTCGTCGGGGTGGACGAGGCCCGTGAACGGGGTGCCGATCAGCTCCTCGCGCGGGAGGCCGAGGAGGTTGCACAGGGCGTCGTTGACCTCGACGAAGAAGCCCTCGTCGGTCAGCAGCGCGACGCCCACCGGGAACGTTCGGAAGATCTCGGCGAACCTGGCCTCGTCCGGGTGCACCCGGGTCTCCCGGAAGACGCCCACGACCAGCGACCGGCCCTGGACGGTGACCTGCTGGGCCTGCGAGGTCAGCTCCGCTCCGCTGACCGAGCGGAACACCTGCCGGCCGGCCCGGCCGGCCCTGGCCATCCGGCGCCAGTCCCGGTCGACCGTCTCCCGGTCGCGGGGGTGGACGGCGTCCAGCTGCTCGGCGTAGGTGGTCGCGGTCTCGCGGATGCCGAACAGGCCGACCACGGACCCCGACCACGTCACCGCGTCGGTCTCCGGGTCCCACGTCCAGAGGCCGCTCATACTCTCAGCATCGGCCTGACGACAGAGCGTGGCAATCGGCCGTCCGTGAGCGTCCCGCCATCGGCCGACCGGGTGATCATGGGCCTCAGGGCAGCCAGGCGAACCGGCCGTGCAGGTACACCCAACCCACGAACGCCACTGCGTCGATCAGGAAGTGCGCGACGATCAGCGGCGCCGTGCGGCCTTTGAGCTGGTAGACCCGCCCGAACAGCAGACCCATGAGGGCGTTGCCGAAGAAGGCCGGAACCCCCTGGTAGAGGTGGTACGAGCCGCGCAGCACCGCGCTGGTCGCCAGCGCCGGCCACGGCCGCCAGCCGAGCTGGTCCAGGCGGTGCAGCAGGTAGCCGACGACCAGCGTCTCCTCGAGGATCGCGTTCTCCAGCGCAGACAGCAGCAGGACCGGCAGCCGCCACCACACCGCCGGCAGCGAGCTGAGGACGAGCTGGGCGCTGAACCCCAGCGCGCTGGCGGTCACCACCAGCGCCAGGCCGGTCCCGCCGACGACCAGGGCCAGCAGGGCGCCCAGCCCGAGGTCGAACCGCTTGTGGCGCAGGTCGATGCCCAGCACCCGTCCGGGCCGCTCGCCACCGATCAGCAGGAAGTGGCACGCGAGCAGGACCGGGACCAGGGCGAAGCCGATCCCGAGCAGCTGGTAGACGAGGTCGAGGGTCGGCCGGCCGGGCGCGTGCGAGTTGTTGAGGGACGCGGTCGCGCTGGAGACCGGCTGCCCGGAGGTGAGGATCCCCAGCAGCCGGACGACGGCGTACACGCCGGACTGGCCGAGCGAGAGCGCGAAGACGAGCAGCACCTCGCGGCGCAGGGTGCGCCGGTCGAAGCGGGTCGGGCTCGCGGTGTCCTCGGCGACCACGGCGCGACGCTACCCGGCCCCGCCGGTTCTCGGGTGAGAGCTGCGGGGGCCTAGGGTCGCGGGCGTGCAGCTGACCGTCGGCCCGCTGGTCTTCGACGCGCTCGCCTGGGGTCCCGGCGACGGCGACCCGGTCCTGCTGCTGCACGGCTTCCCCGAGGGCGCCCGCTGCTGGGACGGGGTCGGCGACCTGCTCGGGACGGCCGGCCTGCACGCCGTGGCCCCGGACCTGCGCGGCTACAGCCCCGGGGCGCGCCCGCCGGAGGTGGACGCATACGCGCTCGACCGGCTCGTCGAGGACGCCGCCGGGTTCCTGACGGCGCTGGGCTGGCGGTCCGCCCACGTGGTCGCGCACGACTGGGGCGCCGTGATCGCCTGGACGCTGGCCGCACGGCACCCCGAGCTCGTCCGCACCCTCACGGCGGACTCCGTCCCGCACCCGGCCGCGTTCGGCGCGGCGCGCGAGGACCCGGACCAGCGGCAGCGGTCGGCGTACATCGGCCTGTTCCGCACCGAGGGCAAGGCCGAGGCGGTGCTGTCCGCGCAGGACGGCGCCCGGCTGCGCGCGGTCTTCGACGGCTCCGGGCTGACGGCGGCCGAGGTGGCCGCGTTCGTCGACCGGCTGCTCGAGCCGGGCGCGCTCACGGCGGCACTCAGCTGGTACCGCGCGATGCGGCCGGCGGACTTCGCGACGATCCCCGCGGTCCGGGTCCCCACGACGTACGTGTGGGGAGTCGAGGACATCGCGGTCGGCCGGGTGGCCGCGCAGGCGTGCGCCGGGTACGTGACCGGGCCGTACCGGTTCGTCCCGATGGACGGCGTCGGCCACTGGGTGCCCGAGCAGTGCCCGGACGTGCTGGCCTCGCTGGTCCTCGAACAGATGGCGCTCTAGCCCGTCGTTGCATACGGATCGGGGGTCCCGACCCCCGATCCGTATGCAACGACGACGGTTACTCGCGGGCTGCGATTGCCGCGCGGTACACCGCCACCGTCTGCTGCGCGATCATCCGCCAGGAGAACTCGCGCTCGGCCCGCAGCCGGCCGGCGGCACCCATCTCGCGCGCCCGCTTGGGGTTCGCCACCAGGGTGTTCACCGCGGCGGCGATCTCCGCCTCGAAG
Organism: uncultured Actinomycetota bacterium; assembly: GCA_963711005.1. Lineage (GTDB taxonomy): Bacteria > Actinomycetota > Actinomycetes > Prado026 > Prado026 > CAVQCJ01. Next base: position 1,516,899 of record CAVQCJ010000002.1, read on the forward strand.
GTCGCCGGGTCGTCCGCGTCGTAGTGCACGAGCAGCCCCGTCTCCCGGTCGACGACGACCTCCGGGATGCCGCCGACGTCGGAGGCGACGACCGCCGCCCCGCACGCCATCGCCTCGAGGTTGACGATGCCGAGCGGCTCGTACACCGACGGGCAGACGAACACCGTCGCGTGCGTGAGCAGCTGGACCAGGTCCGGCCGCGGCAGCATCTCCTCGACCCAGACGACGCCGTCCCTGGTGGCCCGCAGCGTCTCGACCGCGGCCCTGGTCTCGGCGCCGATCTCGGGGGTGTCCGGGGATCCGGCGCACAGCACGACCTGCACGTTGCGGTCGAAGGCGTGCGCGGCGGCGAGCAGGTGCCCGACTCCCTTCTGCCGCGTGATCCGCCCGACGAACAGGGCGTACGGACGGTCCGGGTCGACACCCACCCGGCGCACGGCGTCGGTGCCGCCGTCGGCCCGGTACAGCTCGGTGTCGATGCCGTTGCGCACGACGTGCACGCGGTCGGGGTCCAGGAACGGGTAGCAGTCCAGGACGTCGGTGCGCATGCCGTCGCTGACCGCGATCACCGCGTCGGCCTCGGCGTACGCGGCCCGCTCGATCCAGGACGAGACGCGGTAGCCGCCGCCGAGCTGTTCCAGCTTCCACGGGCGGCGCGGCTCGAGCGAGTGCGCGGTGACCACGTGCGGGACGCCGTGCAGCAGCCCGGCGAGGTGCCCGCCGAGGTTGGCGTACCACGTGTGCGAGTGAACGACGTCGGCCTCCTCGACTGCGGCCGAGGCCGCCATCTCCAGGTCGACGCCCAGGGTCTGGAGGGCGAAGTTCGCGCCGTCCAGCTCGGCCGGCGGCCGGAACGCGGCGGCCCCGTCGCGGTCGGCGCCGAAGCAGGCGACCTGGACGTCGACCAGCGCGCGCAGCTCCCGGACGAGGAAGTCCACGTGGACCCCGGCGCCGCCGTAGACCTCCGGCGGGAACTCCCTGGTCAGCAGCGCAACTCTCACGGGATCACCCTAGGGTGACCCCATGCGGAGCCGCAGGCATGTGCTGGGGATCGTGCTGGCCGGGGGCGAGGGCAAGCGGCTGATGCCGCTCACCGCCGACCGGGCCAAGCCCGCGGTCCCCTTCGGCGGCCAGTACCGGCTGGTCGACTTCGTCCTGTCCAACATGGTCAACGCCGACTACCGGCAGATCTGCGTGCTGACGCAGTACAAGTCGCACTCCCTGGACCGGCACATCACCACCACCTGGCGGATGTCCACCCTGCTGGGCAGCTACGTCACGCCGGTGCCGGCCCAGCAGCGGCTCGGTCCGCGCTGGTACACCGGCAGCGCCGACGCGATCTTCCAGAGCCTGAACCTCGTCTACGACGAGATGCCCGAGTACGTCGCGGTGTTCGGCGCCGACCACGTCTACCGGATGGACCCCTCGCAGATGGTCGAGGCGCACGTGGAGTCCGGAGCCGGCGTCACCGTCGCCGGGATCCGGGTCCCGAAGTCGCAGGCGAGCGGCTTCGGCATCATCGAGACCAAGCCCAACGGCCTGGACATCGAGGCGTTCCACGAGAAGCCCACGCACCCGCCGACGCTGCCCGACGACCCGGACACCTGCTACGCGTCGATGGGCAACTACGTGTTCTCCACCGACGTGCTCGTCGAGGCGCTCAAGGTCGACGCCGGCGACGAGGGCTCGGTGCACGACATGGGCGGCAACATCATCCCGATGATGACGAAGCTCGGTGCCGCCAAGGTCTACGACTTCGACCTGAACGAGGTGCCCGGTGCGACCGAGCGCGACCGGGGCTACTGGCGCGACGTCGGGACGCTCGACTCGTACCACGACGCGCACATGGACCTGGTGTCGGTGCACCCGATCTTCAACCTCTACAACCGGCAGTGGCCGATCCTCACCCAGTACGCGCCGCTGCCGCCGGCCAAGTTCGTCGAGGGCGGCGAGGCGCACGAGTCGATCGTCGGGCTTGGCACGATCATCTCCGGCGGGCTCGTCGACCACTCGGTCGTCTCTGGCGACGTACGCATCGGGCACGGCGCGCACGTCAGCTCGTCGGTGCTGCTGCCCGGGGTGGTGGTCGGCCGCGACGCGATCGTGCGGCGGGCGATCCTCGACAAGAACGTGATCGTGCCGGACGGCGCGACGATCGGGGTCGACAACGCGCGCGACGCCGAGCACTACACGGTCTCGGACAGCGGCGTCGTCGTCCTCGGGAAGAACGCCCGCGCCGTCGTCTGGTGAGTGCCGAGACCACTCCCGACCCGCCCGCCGTCGACGAGCTCGACCGCTGGCGGCTCTGGCGTCGCTGGTTCGTCATCGCCTGGGCTTGCGCGCTCGTGCTCTTCATCCTCACCCGCGGTGTGCCGTTCGAACGCACGATCCAGACGTTCTGGATCCTGCTGGGACTGTTCGCCTTCAACATCGGGCGGCCGGTACGCAGCTACGGGCGGATCCTGTTGGACTGGTTGCCGTTCGTCGGCTTCCTGATGCTCTACGACATCACGCGGGGTTTCGCCGACGTGCTGGGTCGGCCGATCCATGTGACGGAGCCGTTGGACGCGGAGAAGTGGCTGTTCAACGGCGGCGTGCCCACCCAGTGGCTGCAGGCGCACCTCTACCACGTGCAGGTCCAGTGGTACGACCTGCTCGTCGCGATCGTGTACTGCTCACACTTCGTCGTCGTGTGGGTGTACGCGGCTGTGCTGTACGTCAGCCACCGGCAGCGCTGGGGGCAGTGGGCGCGCCGCATCCTGCTGCTTTCCTACGCCGGGCTGCTGACCTACGTCCTGTACCCGGCCGCTCCGCCCTGGTACGCGAACCACGTCGGCCTGCTGCCTGGAGTGGACCGCATCGCCTCCCGCGGGTTCGACGCGATGCATCTGCACCAGGCGTCCGCGCTCGTCTCCCAGGCTCAGGGGCAGAGCAACGACTATGCGGCGATGCCTTCGCTGCACGGGGCGTTCACGGCGATGCTGACGGTGTTCCTCTGGCCCCGTCTGCCCAACTGGGGCCGGGCTCTGATGGTCCTGTACACCGCGGCCATGGCGTTCTCGCTGGTCTACGGCGGCGAGCACTACGTCGTGGACATCTTGATGGGGTATGCGTACGTAGCCGCGGTGCTGCTCGCATGCTGGTGGTGGGAGCGGATGCGCGCGAACCAGCGGGCGGCCAAGGCGGCCAGGCTGGCCGCGGCCGAACCCGCCGAATCCGAGGGGTCGCTGGCGAGCCCGTGATCGGGGGCCTGCGCGGTGGCAGGATGCGGGCGTGAGCATGCCGAGCGGGCCCGACGGCGATCCCGTGCCGCCGCCGCCCGGGCCGCCGAGCCAGCCGCCACCCACCCCGCCGCCGTACCGGCAGCCTCCGCCGTACGGGCCGCCGCCGCCACCACCACCACCCGGGCCCGGGTACGGCTACCCGTACCCGTACCCGATGCCCGGCGCCCCCTACGGGGTGGACCGGTACGGCCGGCCCTACTCGGACAAGTCGAAGATCATCGCCGGGGTCCTGCAGCTCGTGCTCGGCACGTTCGGCGCCGGGCGCTGGTACACCGGCCACTACGGCATCGCCGTCGCCCAGCTGCTCACCTGCGGCGGCCTGGGGGTCTGGTCCCTGGTCGACGGCATCATCATGCTGGCGGGGGACGTGACCGACCCCGAGGGGAGGCCGTTGCATGGCTGAGCCGACGGCGCCCGCGCCAGCGACCCGGGCGGTGAGCAGCCGGCCGTGGCTCGCACCCGCGGCCTTGGGCGCGATCGCCGTCGCCGGCTGCGCCTACCTCGGCGTCGAGGACCCCAACGACCCGGGCTCGCTGCTGCCGCGCTGCCCGACGAAGCTGATCACCGGGCTGGACTGCCCGGCCTGCGGCGGACTGCGGATGGTGCGCGCGCTGACCGGCGGCCAGTGGTCCGCGGCGCTGCACGCCAACCTCTTCCTGCTCGTCCTGACGCCGTTCGCCGTCCTGGCCTGGCTGCGCTGGTTCGTGGCCGGGCTCAGCGGCGGGAGCTACGTGCCGCGGCTGTCCAAGCGGGTCTCGTACGCGCTGCTGGTCGTGGCCGTCGTCTGGACGATCGTGCGCAACCTCCCCGGCTGGCCGCTGCACCCCCTCGCCTGACGCGCCGGGCCGTCTTCCGCCGATCCGGCCCAGGGACGCGGCGTGGCGGCCGCGTTCTGCCGGTGAGGTGAGCACCATGGAGGGCAGACGAAGGCAGCAGGCTCGGCAGGAGGGCCCGATGGCGACCCAGGCGTCCGCACGTCCAGCCGGCACGGGCGCGGCCGAGCCGTGCGCGCACTGCGGCGAGCGGTCCCGGCACCCTGTCCTGGGACTGCTACGCGGAACCGTCGTCGTCTACTGCTCCGCCGGGTGCCGCGACGACCATCTCGTCGCGCTCGCCCTCGCCAGCTCCACCTGCGCCGCCCCCGGCTGCGACGTGGACGCCGCGGCGGACGTGCCTTACTGCGACGAGCACCTCGACCCGGCCGCACGTCCACCGACCCGCGGGGCCCGCGCCGCCTGACCCTGGGCTCGCTCGGCTGCTAGCCCGCCGGAGGGTTCTGCGGGTCGCTGCCGTCGGCACCGGCCGGCGGGTCGTCGGCCGGCTTGCGCAGCTCCTCCTCGCGACGGCGCAGGTCGTCCTCCCACCGCCGCAGCAGGTCCTTGTCCTCGGCGTTCTGCCGGCGCACCGAGTCCAGGAACTCCGGGTCGTCGTCCGGCGCGAGCCGCCGGGGCAGCGAGGCCATCCCCGCGTCGCCGCCCTGCCCGCCGGCCGGTGCGCCGAACCTGGTCCCGCCGCGCGGCTGCCCGGTGTTCCCCTTGTACGACATCCCGGTGCCCTGCTGGCCCTGCGGCCGCCCCGCGACCAGCCACATGATCGAGCCGACGAGGCTGAAGAACAGCACGATGACGATCCACCACGTCTTGCTCAGGTTCCGCATCACCGACTCGTCGGTGGTGATCACGTCGAACAGGCAGAAGATCCAGAAGCCCAGCACCAGCAGGGCTATCACGCCGTCACCGATGGCCATCGGCGCTACCCCCGTCCTCCTCCGCCGGCGTCCCGGGTCCGCGCGGCGCTGTCAGCGAGTCGGCCGCACCCTAGCGCTCGGCGGTCGCCCGGGCCGCGGGAACCGCCTCGCGTCGCCCTGCCGGCTCATCGCAGGTCGAGTCATCGCAGGTCGAGCAGCTCCCCGGCCCGGTCGTGGAACGCCGGGCAGATCAGGTCGTGGTCGAGGGGGCCGCCGGCCGATGCCTGCACCCACTGGACGATCGCTGTCGCGGAGCCGGCGAAGCTCTTGCTGCAGGCGGGGGTGGCGCTGGCCTGGGTGCCAGGACCCGTGGCGTACCAGACCGGCAGGCCGGGCTCCCAGGTCCCGGCGATCTCGGTCCACATCGACGGGGTCGAGTAGATGCCGACCCGGACGCCCAGCTCCTGCAGCCGGACCGCCATCGAGTCCAGCACCGTCGCGTTCGCCTGGTGGCTGCCCGCCCAGGTGTTGACCGTCTCGACGTCCAGCCACCACACCGTGGTACCGGTCGCGCCGGCTGCGTGCTCGCGAGCCACCGCGTCGTCGACCAGCCGGCGGCCGTACGCGACCGGGTCCCCGGTACCGGGGTAGCCGGTGTTGACGTACACGGCGTGCCCGGCCTTGGCGCTCGCCCAGTGCAGCTGCTTGCCCACGCACTTGTTGGACGTCAGCGGCTTCCCGCCGTTGATGCCGACGATGCCGAAGCCGCCGGTGGCCGGCAGCACCCGGGCGCACTGCGGGTGCGAGACGTCGAAGCCCGCTGCCGGGACGGTGGCCGGCCGGGCCGGGTCGGGGGTCGTGAGCGCGGGCGCCCCCGGCAGCAGCGGCGGTACAACCGGCGCTGCCGCGGTCCCGGCGCCCCCGGAGCGGCTCTGCACGATGACGTAGGCGGTGGTGCCGACGACCACGAGCACCAGCACGGCAGCCAGGCCCCCCAGGAGACGCCCGGCGCGGTTCGGGGGGGCCATGGGTCCGTAACCTACGTCGTCCCCATACCAACCAGCCGACTGGTGCGCCCGAGGCGGGCCGCGGCGGCGGGAATGCGGTGTCAGGCGTTGGACTGGAGGCCGGCACGGACCAGCTCCCACGCGCGCTGGGTGCCGGCGGCCAGGCAGCCGTCCACGACGGCGTCCGCGCCGAGCGCGCTCACCCGCAGCTGCGGCTGCACCGGGGCCATCGACCGCAGCTCCTGCTCCACGGCCCGGACGAAGCCGGGGGCCTGCCCGATCCCGCCGCCGAGGACCACCAGCGGCGGGTCGACCACCGTCACCACGGCGGTGATCGCGCGGGCCACCAGCCGAGCCTCGGCTGCGACGACCTCGGCGGCCCGCTGGTCCCCGTCCGCGGCCGCCGCGAACACCCGGCGGGCGGTCACCGACCCGCGCATCCCGGCACGGCGGGCGGCCCGGACGACGGCGGCAGCAGACGCCGAGGCCTCGAGCGTGCCGCGGCGCCGCGCGTCCCGTTCGTCCGAACCCATCCCGTCGGCGAACGGCATGAAGCCGATCTCGCCCGCCGCGCCGTTCGCGCCCCGGTGCAGCCGACCTTCCAGGACCAGACCCATACCGACGCCGGTGCCGACAGACACGAACGCGAACGTGTCGATCTCCCGGCCGTGCCCGTGGGCCAGCTCGGCGAGGGCGGCGGCGTCGACGTCGTTCTCGACCATCAGCGAGGAGCCGAACCGGCCCCGCAGGTCGGCCAGCACGCTCGGGCGGTCCCATCCGGCGAGCCCGCCGGTCAGCGCGAGCGCATCCCGGCCCGGGTCGTAGACGCCCGGGCTGCCCAGCACGGTCTGGGTGACCTGCTCCCAGGCCACCCCGGCCTCGGCGAGCAGCCGCTCGGCGAGGGCGACGAGGTCTTTCATGCGGCCCGGGCCGTGGGTGGCCCTGGTGCGCACCGACTCGTGCGCCCGGACCGACCCGGCCAGGTCGCCGAGTGCGCCGCGGACGTACTCGCGCCCGACGTCCAGCGCCAGGACGTGACCGGCGTCCGGCTCGACCTCGTAGAGCACCGCGGCCGGTCCGGGCACCCCGGTCCGGGTGCCCGCGACCCGCACCAGCCCCGAGCGCTCCAACGTGCCCAGCGCCAGCGACACGGTCGGCTTGGACAGCCCCGAGATCCGGGCGAGGTCGGCGCGCGAGAGCGGTCCGGACCAGCGGATGTGGTCGAGCATCGCCTGCTCGTTCATGGTCCGGATCAGCTGCGGGCGCGCCGTGGGCGGTGCCGGGGGCGCGGCGTCCGGCCGCCCGACGTTCGTCATGCAGTCCTCCCGCGGAAAGCCTTGCGCCACTCTAGTCGGTAGGTTAGTTTCCTAACAATCATTCCGGACCGGAGGAGCTCGCCACCGATGACAGACCGCGGGCTGGGCGACGCGGCACGGGTCGTCCTCGGCCTGGACTTCGGTGGGACGAAGATCGCCGCTGCGGTCACCGACACGGACGGGCGGCGGCTGGGCACGGCCACGGTGTCGAGCAGCCGCGACCTCGGAGCGGTCGAGTCGTTCGAGCGCGGTGTCCGCGCCGGTCGCGAGCTGCTCGCGCAGACGGTGCCGGACGCGGCCCTCGTCGCGGTCGGAGCCTGCACGTTCGGGATCCCTTTCGACGACCGGGTCGAGCTGGCACCCACCATCCCCGGCTGGAGCGCGCTCGCGTTCGGCCAGCGGCTGCGGGAGGCCTTCCCCGGGGTCGAGGTCAGGGTAGCGACGGATGTGAAGGCCGCGGCCACCGCCGAGGCACGCTGGGGCTCGCTGGTCGGCTGCGACCCGGCGCTGTACGTGAACCTCGGGACCGGACTGGCTGCGGCGCTCGTCGTCGGCGGGCGGGTGGTGTCCGGGCGGCACGGCGCCGCCGGCGAGATCGCCTACAACCTGCGCCGGCCGGCCGAGGTGGGCCTGCCTCTGGGAGAGCGGGTGCCGCTCGAGGAGCGGGTCAGCGGTCTGGCGCTCGCCCGCTCGGCCACCCGCGCGGCCGGCCGCCCGATGCGCGCGGCCGACGTGTTCACCACGCACGGCGCGGACCCGGTGATGGAGCTCGTTCTGCACGACTTCGTCGCCGAGCTGTGCTTCCACGTCGTCAACCTCGCGATCGCGGTCGACCCGGCCCGGGTGGCCGTCGGCGGTGGCATGGTCCGGTCCTGGGACTACCTGGGACCGCAGCTGGAGCGTGCGCTGCAGGCCGCGGTGCCGTACCCGCCGGAGCTGGTCGTCGCCGACTTCCCGCACGACGCCGCGCTGATGGGGGCGCTCGCCCTCGGCGTCGACGCGGCTGGCCAGGTCTACGACGCGCCGCGATCGGATAACGGATCGGACCAGCGGGAGCAACCGCCCGACGGGCAGCACGCCATGAATGGCACGGTCACAACCACAGGGTCGTCCCGCACCGGGTCGACGGGCGAAGGGCAGTCACGATGAAGCGCATGCGAGCAGTCGCTGTCGCAGGGGCCGTGCTGATGCTGGCGGCCGCGTGCAGCTCGGGGTCGGGCAAGACGACCTCGTCGAGCAGCGGGAAGATCGGGGGGGTGGTCACCATCTCGAACGAGAGCGGCGGCCTGTGGACCTGCGGCTTCAACCCGTTCAACCCGTCCGACACGACGCTGTCGCTGGGGGTGGTGTACGAGCCTCTGGTGTTCGTCAACGCGCTCAAGAGCGGTGCGACCACCCCGTGGCTGGCGTCCAAGTTCGACTGGTCCTCCGACAGCAAGTCGGTGACGTTCACGATCCGCGACGGCGTGAAGTGGACCGACGGTCAGCCGATGACGGCGGACGACGTCGTGTACACGTTCCAGCTCATGAAGCAGCACTCGGCGCTGGACCTGAACGCCGTCTGGTCGGTGCTCACCGACGTCAGCAAGAAGGGCTCGAACCAGGTCGTCATGACCTTCAGCGGCCCGGCCGTGCCGTACTTCTACTACATCGCCGACCAGGTCGGGATCGTCCCGCAGCACATCTGGTCCAAGATCAGCGGCGACCCGGGCGCGTACGTCGACAACGACCCGGTCGGCACCGGTCCGTACACGGTGTCGCCGTGCACACCGCAGAACATCACCTACGTGCGCAACCCGCACTACTGGCAGCCGGGCCTGCCCAGGATCGAGAAGGTCCTCTACCCCGCGTACACCTCGAACGACCCGGCCAACCTGGACCTGGCGACCGGAAAGGCGCAGTGGGGCAGCCAGTTCATCCCGGACATCGAAGCCTTCTACACGTCCAAGAGCCCGGACCACCACTACTGGTTCCCGCCGCTCACCAACGTGGCGATCTTCCCCAACCTGAAGGTGTCCCCGCTGGACGACCCGGTGGTGCGGCAGGCGATCGCCTACGGCATCGACCGGGAGAAGGTCTCCAAGGTCGCCGAGTACGGGTACGAGCCGGCGGCCAACCAGTCCGGCATCGTGACGCCGACGTACGAGAGCTGGCTCGACAAGACCCAGTCCGGGCAGTTCAACTACACGTACGACACCGCCAAGGCCACCTCGCTGCTCGAGGGCGCCGGCTACAAGAAGGGTTCGGACGGGATCTACGTCTCCCCGTCGGGCAAGCGGCTGTCGTTCGGGATCATCAACATCGGCGACTACTCGGACTGGGTGGCCTCCGTGCGCGAGGCGTCGACCGACCTCAAGGCCGTCGGGATCGAGCTCAAGGCGGAGAACCTGTCCAGCGACGACTACGACAGCCGCCTGTACAACGGCAAGTTCGACCTGGCCTATGGCGCGGAGACCGGCGGACCGACGCCGTACTACGAGTTCCGGCAGTGGCTGTACTCGAAGAACTCGGCCCCGATCGGCCAGCAGGCCTCGTCGAACTGGGAGCGGTACGAGAACCCGGCCACCGACGCCCTGATCGAGCAGTACGGCGGCACGACCGACGACAAGACGCAGCACGACATCATGAACAAGCTGCAGACGGTCATGCTGCAGGACGTCCCGGTGATCCCGGTGACGGAGGGCGTGGACTGGTACCAGTACAACACCGAGAACATCACCGGCTGGGTCACCGAGCAGGACCCGTTCGCCCAGCCGGCGGCGTTCGCGGTGCCCGACATGGAGGTCATGCTGCTGCACCTGCAGCCGAAGTAGGGTCCCGGAGTAGGGGCGTCGGCGCGGCCCGTGGACCATGAGAGGAGGTCGGGATGAGGTTCCTGCTGCGCAGGCTCGGGTTCTTCGTCCTGACCCTGTGGGCCGCGCTGACGCTCAACTTCATCATCCCGCGCCTGATGCCGGGCAACCCGGCGCTGGCCATGATGGCCCGCTTCCACGGCCGGGTCAGCGGGAACGTGCTGGCCGCGCTGGAGGCCGAGTTCGGCGTCAACACCACCCAGTCGCTGTGGTCGCAGTACTGGGAGTACCTGCGCAACACCCTGACCGGGCACCTGGGCGTCTCGACCACGTACTTCCCGCAGCCGGTCACCGACGTGATCCGCAACGGCCTGCCCTGGACGGTCGGGCTGGTCGGCGTGACCACGGTGCTGGCGTTCGTCCTCGGCAGCGCGATCGGGATCGTCGGCGGCTGGCGGCGCGGCGGCAAGCTCGACAGCATCTTCACGCCGGTGTTCATCGTGACGTCGTCGGTGCCGTACTTCTGGGTCGGGCTGATGGGCATCCTGCTGTTCTCGGTCGTCCTGAGCTGGCTGCCCAGCGACTTCGCGTTCGACATCGAGCTGACGCCGGAGTGGTCCGGGCCCTACGTGACGAACGTTCTGCAGCACGCGATCCTGCCCGCGGCCACGATCCTGATCACGTCGATCGGCACCTGGATCCTGACCATGCGCAACAACATGATCACGGTCCTGGCTGAGGACTACGTGCGGATGGGGCGGGCCAAGGGTCTGTCCTCGCGCCGGGTGATGGTCGACTACGCGGCGCGCAACGCGATGCTGCCAAACCTCACCGGCTTCGCGATGTCGCTCGGCTTCGTGGTCAGCGGGGCGATCCTCGTCGAGTACGTCTTCGACTACCCCGGCGTGGGCTTCATGCTGCTGCAGGCCGCGGAGAACGAGGACTACGCGCTCATGCAGGCGCTGTTCCTGCTGATCACGCTCGCGGTCCTGCTGGCGATCCTGGCCTGCGACATCCTGACCGCCATCCTCGACCCGCGAACCCGGACGCAGGGCTGAGGCGATGTCCGACCTGCGCCTGCCCGACGCCCCCGGCCTGCCGCCCGGCGTGCCGGCCGCGGCCTCGGGCCCGATGCCGCCGGTCCCCACCGACGCGCAGGCCCGCCGGCAGGACCGGCAGCAGCGCCGGCGCCACGGCGGCGGGCTGCACAACATCTGGGTCGCGATCCGCGGGAACCGCAAGGCGACCGTCGGCGCGGTCCTGCTCGCGATCTTCTCGGTGATGGCGCTGGTGCCGGGGCTGATCGCGCCGTACGACCCGGAGGCGGAGATCTTCCCGCCCAGCGAGGGGCCCTCGCCCGAGCACTGGCTGGGCACCACGCACTACGGCCAGGACATCCTCTCGCAGGTCATCTGGGGGGCCCGCCCCTCGATGGTGATCGCCCTCGGCGTCGGCCTGTTCGCGACCCTGATCTCGATCGTCGCCGGCGTGACCGCCGCGTACATCGGCGGGCTCACCGACAGCTCGATCTCGCTGGTCACCGACGTGTTCCTGGTGATCCCGACGTTCCCGCTCATCATCGTCATCGCGTCCTATGCGAAGAGCTCGAACGATGCGGTGCTGATCTTCGTTCTCGTGCTCACCGGGTGGTCGTACGGTGCCCGGCAGCTACGCGTGCAGGCGCTGTCGCTGCGGCGCCGCGACTTCCTGGAGTCGGCCAGGGTGCGCGGCGAACGGCGCTCGTACATCATCGCGGTCGAGATCCTGCCGACGATGACGTCCCTGCTCGTGGCCAACTTCCTCGGCGCAGCGCTGTACGCCGTGCTCACCGCGGCCGGGCTGCAGTTCATCGGGCTCGGCGACCCCAACGCGGACAGCTGGGGCACGATGCTCTACTGGGCCAAGCAGGGCGCGGCGCTGCAGACGAACCAGTACCTGTGGGCGATCGTCCCCGGGCTGTGCATCGCCGCCCTGGGCGCGGCGTTCGCGCTGCTCAACTTCGCGTTCGACGAGATCAGCAACCCCGCGCTGCGACCGGTACGGAGGCCGCGTGTCAAGCGCACCGATCCTTGAGGTCCGCGGGCTCACCGTCGACTACGCGACGTCGCGCGGCGACGTGCGCGCGGTCGACTCGGTCGACCTGGACGTGCACCCCGGCGAGTTCCTGGGCATCGTCGGGGAGTCCGGGTGCGGCAAGTCGACGCTGCTGTTCGCGATCGCCCAGCTGCTGAGCCCGCCTGCGGGGATCACCGGCGGGAGCGTGCTGTTCGGCGGCCGGAACCTCGTCGGCCTCACCGACAAGCAGCTGTGCGCGGTGCGCTGGCGCGACTACTCGGTGGTCATGCAGAGCGCCATGAACGCCCTCAACCCGGTCAAGTCCATCGGGGCGCAGTTCAAGGACGCGATGCGCGGTCACGAGGCCGTCACGTCGCAGCAGATCCGGCAGCGTTCGGCCGAGGTGATGCACCTGGTCGGCATCGACCCGGTGCACCTGGGCAGCTACCCGCACCAGCTCTCCGGCGGGATGCGGCAGCGCGCGATGATCGCGATGGCGCTGCTGTTCACCCCCGAGCTCGTCATCATGGACGAGCCCACGTCCGCGCTCGACGTGGTCGCGCAGCGCTCGTTGATGGTGCAGATCAAGGAGCTGCAGGACCAGCTCGGGTTCGCCGTCGTGTTCGTCACCCACGACATGTCTCTGGTGAGCCACTTCTCCGACCGGCTGATGGTCATGTACGCGGGGCAGGTCGCCGAGACCGGACCGACGCGGCACGTGTTCGACGACCCGCTGCACCCGTACAGCCGGGGCCTGCTCGAGGCGTTCCCGTCGATCCGCGGGCCGCGGGTGCCCCTGACCGGGATCCCCGGGAACCCGCCCGACCTCGGCGCGCTCCCGGATGGCTGTCTGTTCCACCCGCGCTGCCCGCAGGTGACCGAGCGCTGCCGTACGACGCAGCCCGACCTCTACGAGGTGGACGGCGTCCTGGTGCGCTGCCTGCTGCACGAGCCGACGCAGGTGCGCGCATGACCGCGGCGACCGCGGCGACCGGGGCGCAGGCGCCTTTGCTGCAGACCGTCGGGCTGACCAAGCACTTCCAGATCGGTCACCTGCTGTCCAAGTCGATGCTGCACGCCGTCGACGACGCCGACCTGGTCATCCAGCGGCGGCAGATCGTCGCCCTCGCCGGCGAGAGCGGCTCCGGCAAGAGCACCATCGCCCGGCTGATCGCCCGCGTGTACGAGCCGACCAGCGGGAAGATCCTGTTCGAGGGCAGGTCGCTGGACCAGATGCGCGGGCGGGCCGAGACGCTCGCGTACCGCGGCGACGTGCCGATGGTCTTCCAGGACCCGTTCAGCTCGTTGAACCCCGCGTTCCCCGTCTCGCACGGGATCATGCGCGGGCTGAAGCTGCACCGCCCCGAAGTGAGGGCCAAGAACCAACGGGCCGAGGCCGAGGCGGTGCTGGAGGTCGTGGGCCTGTCGCCTGCCGGGGAGATCCTCGACCGGTACCCGTACGAGCTGAGCGGCGGCCAGCGGCAGCGCATCGGGTTCGCGCAGGCCCTCGCGTACCGCCCGAAGCTGATCCTCGCCGACGAGCCGGTGTCGATGCTGGACGTGTCCATCCGCGTCGGGCTGCTCAACCTCATGGCCGACCTGCGCGACGAGGCCGGCGTCTCGTTGCTGTACATCACGCACGACATCGCCAGCGCGCGGTACGTGGCCGACCGGCTCGTCATCATGTACGCCGGGCAGATCGCCGAGTCCGGGCCCACCGAGGAGGTGCTGGCCCGGCCCAAGCACCCGTACACCCAGCTCCTGCTGTCGGCGGTGCCGGACCCGCGCGCCCCGCTCGGGGTGACGGCCGAGTCCGACCGCGGCGAGCCGCCCAAGGTCGTCGACCCGCAGCCTGGCTGCCGCTTCCGGTTCCGGTGCCCGATGGCCGTGGAGGAGTGCCACACGGTCACGCCGCTGCCGCGGGTGCTCGGCCCGGACCACACGGTGTCCTGCCACGTCGCCACCGCCGACGTCGGCAGCGAGCCGGTCAGCGCGTAGCCGCGCTGCAAGTGCGCGCTCGGCGAGCCCTACGTCGCGTAGTGGTACCGAGCCTGGAGGACGACAAGATCGTCACCGTTGACCAGATAGACCAGGCGGTGCTCGTCGTCGACGCGGCGGGACCACGCGCCGGTCAGTAGATGCTGCAGCGGCTCGGGCTTGCCGATGCCGGCGTACGGGGGCCGCAGCGCATCCTCGATCAACCGGTTCAACCGCTCGAGCGTGCGACGGTCCTTGGCGATCCGGTGCTGGTAGTCCGCCCACCCGTGCTCGGTGAAGACCAGCCTCACGGCTCGACGAGGTCGTGCGGCGTGGTTCGCCCGTCAGCAGCCTGGGCGAGCGATTCGATGAGCCACCGCGCATTGGCTGGCGCACGCAGCAGATACGCGGTCTCGTGCAGCGCCTCGAACTCGTCGAGCGACATGCGGACTGCGCTGCCGTGCTTCGAGGTGATCTCGACGTGGGTGTGGTCGTCGTTGATCTTCTCCAGCAGCGGGAACAGCGACTTGCGCGCCTGGCTCGCGCTGATCGCCGTCATCGGGACCTCCGTCGTGAGTGGTACCGGATAGCGAACCACTCACCGCGGGGAAGACGCTTCGGTTCGCCCACCCGTCCGGTCAGGTCGACGGGGCTTCGAGCGCAGCGCGCAGCTGCTGGTAGTCCTCGACGGTGATCTCGCCTCGGGCCAGCCGCTCGTCGATGATCAGCCGAGCCGCCGACCCGGCCGGGGCCGGTGGCGGGTAGGCCGGCGCCGAACCGGCGGGTGCCGCGGGTGCGAGCGGCGGCGCGGCGGGCACGGCGCCCCGACGCGGGACCAGGACGACAGCCAGCAGCAGCGCCAGCCCGAGCAACGCCATCAGGACGAGGAGCAGGACCAGCAGGCCGCCGCCGAACCCCAACCCGTAGCCACGGTGGATCATCACGACCGGTTCTCCTTCGAAAATTGACAGGGCCCCTCGGAGTATGAGTCCGAGGGGCCCTGCGTGACCGTCCGTCGCCGCCTTCGGTTGCCCGAAGACGACGACTGGTCCGCCTCGACGTGCGGCCGGTGGCTTCCCGGTTGCCCGGTGCCCTCCGGTTCGGTCGCCCGAGCGGTGCGCTCTCACCCTCCGCGCCGTCGAGCGCGGTCCGCCGAGTTGCCTCGGCGGAACAGATGAACCGCTTTCCGTCCGGTCCGCCTCACCTCTAAGCCGGTTCCGGGTTGCCCCGGTTCTGGTTCGGTCCGTGAGGACGTGAGGAGATTGATAGTCGCTCCGGAGAACACTGCACAAGGGTTTGCGAGAGGTGGGTTTTCTGGCTGTCACCACCCACAGGTCCGTCCACAGGACTGTGCGCGCAAACCACGATGTCTGCACAGGCCTGTGCACAAAACTCGTGGACGACGAACGCGTCATCGATGTCGACTCGAGGTCGCCGACGACTGACCGGCAACGGTCGGACGTCCTCAGGCACGGGACGGGGAGTACCCCCGTTGGCCCCCCGGTCGACGGTCCGACCCGTCGGCACTCCCCGTCCCGGCGGCGGAACCGTAAGGGGTAACCGGGCTGACCTCGGCATCGACCGGCCGGGCCAGTCCGTGCGTCTCCACCGCCGCGGTGTCCGGGTTCGTGATCACCCGGAAGTCTGTGTCCAGCCAGCACCAGCCGCCCCCGGCCGCCGGCAGCCGCACCTGGCGCCGGAAGCGGCCGTGCCCGCGACGTACCGCCTCGTCCCGCAGCGGCATGAGCACAGCGCGGTCGTCCGGGTGCGTGAGCCGGCCGACCGGCCGGCCGACCACGTCGGCTGCGCGCAGACCGGTCGCGGCCTCGAACGCTTCGTTGACGTAGACGACCACCCCGTCGCACGAGCGGTAGACGATCGGACGCGAGCGGCCGGCCGCCGCGGGCTGGCGCAGGTACTTGTGCCGCACGTTGACGATCTGGGTCTTCGACAGCTGCAGGCGGCGGGCGAGCTGGCGCGGGGTGTAGCCGTCCGCCAGCGTGTTCATGATCGCCTCGTCGCGCAGGTCGCGCAGCTCGGCCAGCCACCGCGCGCCGTCGTCCACGAGGATCGTCAGCAGCTCGGCCCGCTCCGCGTCGGTCCGGAGCGCGTCGAGGGTGTCGGCGAAGCTGCCGTGGAAGTCGTCGCCGCGCCGGACGAGCTCGCTGAAGTCCTGCCGGTGCGCCACCGGGCTGTGGTCGCTCGGGAGCTCCTCGCGCCAGGCCCGGTAGACCAGCTGCTGGAGGGCGCGGAAGCTCGCGTGCTGGCGGTCCAGCAGCAGGCGGCTGAGCCGGATCCGCTCCGCGGGTTCGGGCAGCGCCTCGATCCGGTCCATGAACGAACGGCCGTTGTCGCGGCCCCAGGAGGTGGCGCAGGCGTCGTCCCAGATCCGCCGCGCTTCGTCGGACAGCTGGTCGGCGTGTGGGTCCCCTCCGGTGCGCACTGCGGCTCCTGACCTGACGCGGTCCGGCCCCTGTGCCGGACCGGGTACGGCCGGGGACTGTACCGGCGAAGCCGCCATGATCCCCAACCGTCGTTCGCGGCCGGTTCGGGACCGCCGCCATGATGGGCGTCGTGTCCACGCCCGAGACAGCCCGCGCGGCCGTGCCCTGGTTCGACGCCGACCGCGTGGTCGGGCTGCTGCCCATGAGCGAGGCGATCGACGTCCTGGAGGCGGCGCTCGTCGCCGGGCTGGACCCCGCCGCCGGCCCACCGCGGGTGATCGTCGACACCGAGCACGGACAGCTGCTCATGATGCCCGCCGAGTCGGTGGGACGGGTCGGGGTGAAGCTCGTGACGGTCGCGCCTGGCAACGCCGACCGGGGGCTGCCCCGGATCCAGGGTCTCTA
Source organism: uncultured Actinomycetota bacterium (assembly GCA_963711005.1). Lineage (GTDB taxonomy): Bacteria > Actinomycetota > Actinomycetes > Prado026 > Prado026 > CAVQCJ01. The sequence continues at coordinate 1,533,866 of CAVQCJ010000002.1, forward strand.
CGTGCTCATGGACGGCCGGACCCTGACTCCGGTGGCGCTGCTCGACGGGATCGCCGTGACCTCGCTGCGGACCCCGGCGATGTCGGCGGTGGCCGTGCGGCACCTGGCCGTCGCCGGCGCGGCCGTGCTGGTGGTGTTCGGCACCGGGCCGCAGGCGTGGGGTCACGTCGAGGCGGTGCGGGCCGTGCGCCCGGTGACCGAGGTGGTCGTCGTCGGCCGGGACAGCGGGCGAACCCGGGTGTTCGTCGACCGCGTCGCCGAGACCGGGGTACGGGCGTCGGTGGGGGGACCGGAGTCGGTCGCGCGGGCCGACGTCGTGGTCTGCGCCACGACCTCTGGGGTCCCGCTGTTCGACGGAGAGCTGGTGCCCCAGCACGCGTGCGTGGTCGCGGTCGGTTCGCACGAGCGGGCGCGCAGAGAGCTCGACGCGGTGCTCATGGGGCGGGCGACGGTCGTCGTCGAGGACGTGGAGACGGCACTGCGGGAGGCGGGCGACGTCGCGATGGCGGTCGACGAAGGGGTCCTCGACATCGCCGCGCTGGTCCCGGTCGCCGACCTGGTGACCGGTCGGGTCGGCGTGGGCGCCGGCTGTCCGTCGGTCTTCAAGAGCGTCGGCATGGCCTGGCAGGACCTCGTCGCGGCGACCGAGATCCGGCGGCGGAGCGGGTGAGCGCCCCGGTCGAGATCGACCACGTGCTGGTCGGGGTGCCCGACCTGGACGACGCAGCGGCGACGCTTCAGGCCCGCTTCGGTCTGACCTCGCTGCCGGGCGGCCGCCACCCAGGCTGGGGCACGGCCAACCGGATCGTGCCGCTCGGCTCTGCGTACCTCGAGCTGGTCACGGTGGTCGACCGCGGCGAGGCTGCGGGCAGCGCGTTCGGTCGATGGGTGCTCGCGATGCTCGTCGGCGGCCCGGTCTGCGGGTGGGCCGTGCGGACCGAGGACCTGGACGCCGTCGCCGCCCGGCTCACGCTCGACGTGGCCTCCGGCTCACGGCAGACCGGCTCCGGCCGCCGGCTCCGCTGGCGGACAGCCGGGGTCGACCAGGCCTCGGCCGAGCCGGCCCTGCCCTTCTTCATCGAGTGGGAACCGGGCACCGTGCTCCCCGGCCGAGCCGAGGTGCACCACGCCGCCGGTGCGGTGTCGATGGTCGGCGTCGAGGTCGGCGGCAACCCCGGTCGGCTCTCGGGCTGGCTCGGCGGTGAGCCGGCCGGTGTCCAGAGCACCTCCGGGCCGGCCGTGCTCACGCACCTGGTGCTGACCGCCGGCGCGGACCGGCTCCGCCTCGAGCCCGGCACCCTGCGAGCCTGAGCCGGTCAGGAGACGATGCTCGGGCCGGTCTCGGTCGGGCCCAGCCGTTCGGCGTGCAGCAGCGCCTCGAAGGCCTCGTTGGGGAACCCCTGCTGCTTCATCGCTCGCCGCAGGTGGCTCAGGTACAGCGCGGTCGGCCGGACGAAGTTCGCGATCTGGGCCACCCGGAAGGTGAACGCCTCCGTCGGCCCCTCGGCGCAGTCGACCGTCACCGACTCCTTGCGCAGTGCCGACTCGTCACCCCGGAACGTCTCCAGCACCGCGAAGGCACGGTCGGGGCCCTGCCAGAGCATCCCCCACACCCGCGCCCCCGGCTCCGGCCGGATGTTGGCCACGCCGCCGCCCCAGTCGCGGTCGCGGATCGTGAACTCGAGCGTGTAGTCCTCGAGCGTGGCGGGTCCCACCGCCCGGGCGCCACGGACGCGCACCGCCATCCGGACCGGGTCGATGTTCGCCCCATAGGCGAAGTACCGCCGCACGAGGGGACGCTATCGACCGCGCGAGCGCCCGGCCAAGCCGGTGGCGGCCGTCGCGGCGCGCCGCTCGGCCTCCTTGATGAACGGCGTGAAGTTGATGCCGTAGAAGAGGTGCTTGAGGAACGGCTTCATCACCACGCCGGTGACCCGGCTCATGCTCTGCGAGGCGTCGATCGTGAGCGTCGAGTGGGTCGCGTCCACGGCGTGGATGGTCCACGTCGAGCGGGCCGAGCTTGCGCCCCTTGTAGGTGCGCTCGATCGTCGGGTCCTCGCCGCCCGTACGGACGACGCTAGGAGCGCGGGCCGGCCGCTCGAATCGGCGATCTCGCCAGTCAGGCGGCGGCTGCCCCGCCCCAGCTGACCCGCCGCAGCAGGTCGAAGAGCCCGTCGTAGTCGTAGGCGGCCGTGGTGTTGGCCATCACGACCATGCCGAGGTCGAGCTCCGGGTAGAGCCGCATGGCGTTGAAGAAGCCGCCGCCCGAGCCCAGGTGCTCGACGAACGAGGGGGAGGCCGCGGCGTCCTCCGGCTTGCGGAACCAGCCCTGGCCGAGGTCGAACGGCCGCCCCGGCGAACGGATGTCGCGCATGGCCCGAGCCGTCTCCGGACGCAGGACCTGGTACCTGCCGATGCTCCCGTCGGCCAGGTGCAGCGCGGCCAGCCGCGCCGCCTCCACGACGTTGCCGACCAGCCCGCCGTAGCCGGGGCCGTCCACGAGGAACGGCCGGAACGCCTGGAACGCCCCGTGCCGGTCCCCGACGATCCCGGGCGGCAGCACGGCCCGGAACGCCGGGACGACCAGCCGGGGCGTGCGCACGTAGCCGACGGCACGGTCGGCGCCCTCGACGTAGGCGTAGCCGGTCGTGGTCATCCCGGCCGGCTCGAGCACCTGGGCGCGGACGTAGTCGGTGAACGGCTGCTCGGCGGCCCGCGCCACAGCCTCGGCGAGGATGAGATAGCCGAGGTTGGAGTACCGCGCCTGCTGTCCGACCGGGTACTTGGGCCGGCCGTGCCGGGCCAGCCGGCGGGCGAGGAGCTCGGCCGGGTCCGGGGCCGGCCGGTCGGCCGGGCGCACCCAGCGGATCGGCGGCGGGTTCGCGACACCGGCGGTGTGGTTCAGCAGCTGGCCGATCCGGGGCTGCACGGACGGGGTCCGAGCGCGGTAGCCGGGGACGTACTCGACGATCGGGGCGGCCAGGTCCAGGCGGCCCTCGTCGGCCAGCCGCAGCGCCGCTGTCGCGGTCGCGATCTTGGACATCGAGAACCACAGGTAGTCGGTCCGGTCCGTGGCGGCCCGGCCGGTGCCGAGGTCGGCTGCGCCGAAGCCCGCCGAGTAGAGGGGCCGGTCGTGCCGGGTGACGGCCACCGAGAGGCCGGGTACCCGGCCGCCGGCCGTCAGCGCGGCGGCGCGGTCACGGAAGCGGCGGAGCTGCTCGTCGTCGAGCCGGTCGTTGCCGGAAGCCGTGGTCATCGGAGTGCCCCTGTGTTCAGTGCTCATCTCGGTCTCCGTGCGGTTGGGTGCGGACGAAGTCGACGTAGCGCAGGACCAGCCGCTCCTGCCCGGGCGTCAGCTGGTCCCCCGGGTACGTCAGGTGCGCGGCCGCGTCGGCGGTCGCGGCGGCGGACAGGGTGTAGGGACGGTCGTCGAGCCCGGCCGTGCGGCGCAGGACCGCGTCCAGCCGCTGCAGCGCGACCCGCTGCGACCACTCGTCGCTCGACAGCGCGTCGGACACCTCCCGCATCACGACGAGGAACGGCCCGGCCGCCGCCGCGTGCGCCTGGACACCGGACGGGCTGAGGCCGACCAGGTACGACCGGCCGTCGTCGGGGTTCGGGCGCTGCTCGGAGTGGCCGCGGGCCGCCATCCGCTTGAGCGCGGCGGAGACCGTGGTCGCCCGCATCCCCGTCCAGCGGGAGATACGGCCGGGCGTGGCCGGCCCGAAGACGCGCAGCAGCGAGTACAGGCCGAAGTCGTCCCCGGACAGATCGGACTCGTCCAGCGCCCCGTCGAGCAGGCCCGACGTGAGGTGCATGAGCAGCCATACGTCGAACAGCAACGACATCTCCTGGGGGCGGGCGTTGGGCTCGGTGGGCTGGGGTCCGGTCATGGCAGGAACCTACCATCTCGCAGAAGGTATTGCAACATCGCAGTATCTCTCCACAGTCCTCCTCGGCCGGACCCGCCGGCCGACTGTGGTCGCCCGTGGCCTCGGCGTCGGTGTCCGGATGCCGGTGGCGGTCGGCGCGTACTACCGGTCGCAGTTCCTCAACACCACGCTGCCCGGCGGAGTGCTCGGCGACGTGGACCGCGCGGTCCGCCACGGCCGCGACGCCGGCGACGTCGGCCGCGGGCTGCGGGCCGTCGGCTGGGAGCGCTCGGCCGGGCAGGCCGTCCAGATCGTGCTCACGCTGACCGTTCTCATCGTGTTGCCGTCGCCGGTGCGGGCGTGGGTGCCGGTGGCCCTCACAGTGCTCGCCGCCAGCGGGCTGGTTGCGGTGCTGGTGCTGCGAGCCTTGCCCACCGAGGGCCGTTCGCGCTGGGCCCGGGCCCGCCGTGCCGCCGGTGCCGACGTCCGCGACGCGCTCTTCGCGCGGAAGGCATGGCCGGCCATCGTGCTCACGTCCGTCGTCGTGGTGACCGGTCACGCGACGACGTTCCTGATCGCTGCGCGGACCGCCGGCGTGACCGTGTCGCCGGTACGGATGCTGCCGCTGGCGTTGTTCGTTCTCGTCGCCATGGGCGTGCCGGCCAACCTCGGCGGGTGGGGGCCGCGTGAGGGCGTGGCCGCCTGGGTGTTCGCGATGGCCGGGCTCGGCGCCGCGCAGGGCCTGGCCACCGCGGTCGTGTACGGCGTGATGGTGCTGGTCGCGAGCCTGCCCGGAGCCGTGCTGCTGCTGGTGTCCCGGCTGCGCCGCGCCCTGCCCGCGCGCGCTGCTGCGGTCGCGCCGGTCGCGTGGCGGCTGACCGTGCCCGCGCCCGTGGTGCGGGAGGGGATGGCGCATGTCTGACCGTCCGTACACCCTGCTCAGCTGCGGCATGTCCATCGACGGCTACCTCGACGGCGCGACCGAGGAACGGCTGCTGCTGTCCAACGATGCCGACCTCGACCGGGTCGACTCCGTCCGGGCCGCTTGCGACGCGATCCTCGTCGGCGCGTCGACCATCCGGAACGACAACCCGCGGCTGCTGGTGCGCGAGGCCGCCCGGCAGGACGCCCGCGTCGCCGCGGGGCTGGCCCCGTCGCCGATCAAGGTGACCGTGACCGGGCGCGCGCAGCTCGACCCGTGCGCCCGGTTCTTCGCGACCGGAGACACCCAGAAGCTCGTCTACTGCTCCAGCGCGACGGTGGCGGTGGCCCGGGCCCGGCTCGGTCCGGTGGCGACGGTGGTCGACGGCGGTCAGCCGGTGCGGATGCAGTGGCTCAGCGAGGACCTGCACGAGCGCGGGGTCCGGCGACTGATGGTCGAGGGCGGCGGGACAGTGCACACGCAGTTCCTCACCGCCGGGCTCGCGGACGAGCTGCATCTCGTCGTCGCGCCGTTCTTCGTCGGCGACTCCCGGGCGCGGCGGTTCGTCAGCGACGGGCGGTTCCCGTGGAACCCGGGCCGGCGCGCGACCCTGGCGGAGGTCCGGCGGATGGACGACGTCGTCCTGCTCCGATACGCCCTGTCGGACCGCTTCCGCATGGACTGACGCGGGAGCGGTAGCGTCGCTGTCCGGGAACGCGAAGAGGAGGTCCCGGTGCCCGACGACTCGCCACCCGGCCCGATCCGGCTCAGCAAGAAGGAGTACGAGGCGGAGCTGGCGCGCCTGCAGACGGAGATGGTCGCCATGCAGGAGTGGATCCGCGCCTCGGGTCAGCGGCTGGTCGTGATCCTCGAGGGGCGCGACACCGCCGGGAAGGGCGGGATCGTCCGCCGCATGACTTACCTGCTCAACCCTCGCTACTGCCGCACCGTCGCGCTGCCGGCACCGACCGAGCGCGAGCACACCCAGTGGTACTTCCAGCGCTACATCGCCGAGCTGCCGGCGGCCGGCGAGATCGTCATCTTCGACCGGTCCTGGTACAACCGCGCCGGCGTCGAGCGGGTGATGGGGTTCTGCACCGACGACGACTACGAGTACTTCATGCGGGTGTGCCCGATCCTGGAGAAGGCGTTGGTGCGCGACGGCATCTACCTGGTCAAGTACTGGCTGTCGATCTCCGACGAGGAGCAGCGCAGGCGCTTCCAGTCCAGGATCGACGACCCGGCGCGGCGCTGGAAGCTCTCGCCGATGGACATCGAGGCGCAGGCCCGCTGGGTCGACTACGCCGAGGCCAAGGACCAGATGTTCGCGTACACCGACACCAAGGAGAACCCCTGGTTCGTCGTCGACGCCGAGGACAAGCGCACGGCCAGGCTGAACCTCATGGCTCACCTGCTCTCGCTCGTCCCCTACGAGCCGATCGAGCACGACGAGATCGTCTTGCCGCCGAGACAGAAGCGGGCGTACGTCCGCCCGCCCATGGACTCCCAGACGTTCGTGGGGGCCAGGTACGAGGTCGTGCGGTAGCTACCGCTCGGCGAGTGCCCGGGTCCGAGCGGCCAGGTCGGCCGTCACCTCGGTCGGGTGCTGGGTGTGCATCTCGGCGGCCAGCTCCGCGACCAGTGCGGCGAGCTCGCTGATGCTGTCGGGCAGGTCCGGACTCGTCACCTTGATCGTCGCGAACGGGAACGCGACGTTCACCCGGGTCATGCTCTCGATGGGCCGGCTGCGGGCATCCCTGGACGGTTCCGCAGCGATGCCCTTGTCGGGACGTTCGCTGGTCGTGGTCGGCATCTCGCACCTCCTGGTTCCAGGTTCAGCTCCATCGCACGCCGAGGGCGACGGTCGACACCAGGGGCGTTGGTCCCGAGCGCTCTTCGTGCGAGGTCGAGCTCATGCGAGGTCGAGCGCGGGCAGCCGGTACGACGTGGCCAGGAACAGGAGCCCACCCACGACCGCCACCCCGAGGCTGGCCGACAGCGCATCCTGCAGCTCGAGACCGGCGGCCAGCGCGAGGCTGAACGCGCCGCCGCCCAGGGCCGGGCCGACAGCCTCGCCCAGCACCTCGGACAGCTGGTACTGGGACAGCGCCACCACCTCGCGCGCCCCGGTCGCCAGGTCGGTGGCCAGCAACGTCAACGTCGGAAACGCGATGCCCATGCCGAAGCCGGCTGCACCCCAGGCCAGGTACGTCAGGGCCAGCGGCCCGCCCAGGTCGCCCACCCAGACCCCGGCGATCCCGACCAGGACCAGGCCCGCTCCGCCCGCCACCAGACGACGGGCCGACACCCGTGCGACGACATGCGACTGCCACCACGTCCCCGCGATCCAGGCCACGATCCCGACCGTGACCACGAGTCCAGCGACGGTCAGGCTGACGCCGCGCACTCCGGTGAGCATCGCCGGCAGGAAGCCTTCGACCGCGAAGAACGCCACGCCGGACAGGAATGTCGTCGCGACCACGGCTGCGAGGCCCGGACGCGCTGTGAAGCTGCCCGGTGGCAGGATCACCCGCAGGGCGAGCACTGTCGGGACCAGGCCGGCGACGCCGAGCCACGCAGCCCGCATCTCGCCCAGGGCCAGCGACGCGAACACCACGACCATGCCCAGCGCGAGCGTCACCAGCCAGGACCAGGCGGTCGGGTCGTCCTGCGCAGGCGGGGTCTCCGGAGATCCTTCGGACAGGTCGCGACGCAGCAGCAGGACCGATGGCACCAGCAACGGCAGGAGCAGGCCGAACGCCCACCGCCAGCCCAGGGTGCTGGCCACCAGCCCTCCGTACGCGGGCCCGACCAGGCCGGGAACCGCCCACGCGGTCGACCAGACCGCGAGCATCTTCGGGCGCAGCCGCAACGGGTACCGGTGCGTGAAGATCGCGAGCATGAGCACGTACTGGGCGCCCCCGGCTGCGCCCTGGGCCAGTCGCCCGACCACGAACACGGGCATGTTCGGCGCCACGACCACCACCAGGGAGCCGGCGGCGAAGAGCATCACGCTGGCCAGGAAGACGGTCTTCAACCCCCACCGTGCGACCAGCCTGCCGCTCATCGGCAGCACGACGGCGGTCGCCAGCCCGGCAGCGCTCAGCGCGAGCCCGTAAAGGTGGATCCCGCCGAGGTCCTGGACGACCGCAGGCAGCACGGCGAGCGTGACGAGCAGCTGGATGGCGACGACGGTCTCGAGCAGCACGAGGCCCACCGTCGTCCGCGCGTAGTCAGCTGAGAACAGCTCGATCCAGCGCGGCTGCTCCGCGGGCTCCGGCTCGCCGCCGACGGCACGCATCGCAGCAGTCAAGCACCCGGCGCGGCTCGTGCTTCGCGACCTGCGGTGGTGTCGCCTGACCTTGCTGAAGCCCGACGGCCAGGGACGCGCCGGGTGCGACGACCGCGCGCCCCGGGAGCGGGGTGCACGCACCGCCGACCGTCACCGCCCACTGTGGGCATCGGCTACATCCGCGTGAGGAGAACGGGCAAGGTGCCGTGGCCGATGAGCGCAGCGAGCTCTCCGCGGACGAGCTGGTGAAGTTCCCTGTCACCTGGAGCTGACCGTTCGATATGGCCGAGTTCACCGCCGGGGCGGTCAGGACCGCACCGTCGACTGCGATCGCGACCCTGTTGGCGTCGGATGCCTGGACCTGCTGGGCTGCCGTCGTGGTCATCCGGGCGAACGTCTTCGCGCCTGGGCCGTCCAGTGCGACCACGACAACCCACTGCTGGATGCCGCCGCCGCTGTCCAGTTCCGCCTTCGCCGAGATGATGTCCGGCCCGGTGAGCGGCGCGGGCCCAGGATGAACTTCTCCGCGCCGTCCTCGGAGCATGTGACGAGCACCTGCGCGTCAGGTAGCGCCGCCGATGCGTCCGGCGGCGTCGTGCACGAGACCGCGACGAACGCGGCCTGCGCCGCCGCGGCGCTGGGCCCGCCTATCGCGACCGGCCAGGTGCCGGTCGCGCCGGCCGAGGCCTCAGACGGCCCGGTCAGGACGACCGGACGGATCGTGACCTGGCCACGAGCCGCCATCTGCACGATGCGATCCGTCTGCCCGGGGTCCGACGAGGTCACCAGGAGCTGGCCGCCCTCGACGTTCGCCTGTACGTCCGCGACCTGGGCTGCGGCGAGCCGTTCCGTCAGGACCTGCGCCGCGCGAGCCACGTCTGCCGAGCTCGCGCGGCCGCCGGCCGGTGCGGCGATCGAGAACCTGACCGTGGTCTGGGGAGGAGCTGACGCCGCGCCACGGACGTGGGCGACGAAGACGCCGGCGCCCACGAGGACGACCAGCGATGCGACGACCGTGGCGATGACGAGTCCGGCCCGACCCCTCCCTCGCACTGGCGCGTGGCCTGCCGGGGCCCCGAACGCGGGTGGAACCGATGACGGCGCCGCCGGGGCAGCTCTCGGACCTGGCGTCACCTCGACGACCGGCGAGCCGCACGCCGGGCAGAACATCACACCTGTGGGCAGCCCGGCGCCGCATCGACCGCAGAACGCCGCCACCCGCCACCCACTCCGAGGCCGGACCTGCCCGCGCAGTTTGGCATGGCGAGCCGCGCGAGATGGCTGCTCGGCTGAACGAACGGTGTGACCGCCGGGCGCAGCGGCCCGCGGACGACGACTGGTTCGCCCGGAATGTGGTCGCTGAGCCTGGTCGAGCACGAAGGACCGGAAGCCTTCCTTGCGCCGGCGCGAGTGTCCGGACGATCCGACTCACGCGAATGCGCAGACGACCGGAACGGGTGGATCGGACCTGGATACTGTGATGGTTACGCAGCTGGGTTCCGCGAGTTGATGCGGGATCCTCCGGGCCGTTAGCTCAACTGGCAGAGCAGCGGACTTTTAATCCGCGGGTTCTGGGTTCGATCCCCAGGCGGCCCACCCGACCCATGTCGCACCTGACCACTGAGCGACGCCAACGCATTGGCTTCATGTCGCTGGAGTACTCGCTCGGCGAGCCGCTGCGCGCCCGCAGCTCGAAGGCAATGGCTGGCGAAGAGTCATGGTATGTCGGGCTGGTCGACGGGCTCCGGAGCCAGACGCGTGTGGCGTCGGCGCTGGTCGGCGTCCATGGTCGTCTCCTTCTGCTCGGCCGAGAAGCCGCCGACATCTGGCCGATGCGCCGCCGTGATCTGTGCTCAAGGGTGGAACGACATGAACCAAATCCTGGGACCGCCACCTGGGGCATCCGCCTCCAGGTCCACGCGAAAGCCGAACGTCTCGTAGTAGCTCACGTTGCGCACGTTGCCGGTCTCCAAGAATGCCGGTAAGCCGTCGTGTAGTGCCATTGTCAGGCCGTGCTCGATCAGCAGGCGGCCCAGGCCGCGGCCTTGCGCGCTCGCATCGACGCCGATCACATCGAGGAACCAGGCCGGTTCACCAGGCACGTGTTCGGTGAGCCAGTCCCAGAACTGGATGTACCGACTCCCGCCATCGTCGGTCAGCGGCAGTATCGCCTGGCGGGTACGACCCTCCATCTCTGCGTAGGCCGCCGCAGCCAACGGAGGAAGCCAGGCCGCTGCAGCGGCGCAGTCACCGACCTGCCAGGCCGCGTTCAAGGCGACGTACTCGGGGACAAGAGCCTTGAACACGGCAGCCAGCACCGATTCGTTGACCCCCTTGGCCATTGGCCAGGTGGCCATCGAGTCCTGCGCGAAGGCACGCGCCCACATGACCGCGACGCGGTCAGCGTCGCCATCAGTAACGGCCTCGGGCTCCTGCTGCGCGAGCATGGCCAGACGCTACCCGAGCCCGACCCGTCGCCAGACTGAACGGAGGACGCCAGGTGGATCCCACCGGCCCTCAACCAGCGGCCGGGTGAACCTCGGAGACACGCCAGTTCCACGCGTACCAGACGATGAATGAAGTGCACGCGATCTCGATGACACTGAAGAACGCGTAGAACATGGTCAGGCTGCCGACGAACAGCGAGGCGATCTGGACAACGGTCATGAACGCACCGGCGGCGATGTTGGCGCGGCGGCTTGCCTTGGGCTTCAACACCCTGGACAGGACGATCATGGCGATGGGGATCTCCATCAGGACGGCGGCGCCGAGCAGGAACCCTTGCGTGACATCGAGTCCGTTCACATGTCCGGTCAGGTACTGCTTCAACGACCCACTGTCCATCAAGCCGAGGAGGTCGCAGTAGAGGTAGTTGAACATCACGAAGATCCACAGAGTCGACAGTGTGACTCCTGGGTTTCTCATGCTGAAGCGCCGATGTCCCTGCACCTGTGAATCCGCGTGAAGGGGGGCGGCGGTGGCCGCCGCACCCGACGTCGTGGTCATGGTGGCTCCCTTCTTGATGGACCGGTCCGTTGCGCCCGTCGAGCGGCGCGACCCAGCCAGACTCCGCCGGCAGCATCTGCAGGGGTAAGAGGAGAAGGTCCTTGTCGTTCGATCGAAGCCCCCTGGGGCTCCCGTGCACGCGCTCGGCTCAGGTCCAACCGGAAGGCGTGCAGGACCAAAGTCCCTCCATGACCCCCACGGCCACCGATAGCCTGCGACGGCGGGCCCGGGGCGGGCCCGTGGCGGTCACACCTAGGAGGACGACAATGTCAGGCCTGATAGCCGAGTTCGGCACCGGCCAGGTGCTCTGGTCGATGATCTGGTTCTTCCTCTTCTTCATCTGGATCTGGCTGCTGATCGTCGTCTTCACGGACATCTTCCGCAGCGACGACATGGGCGGCCTTGCCAAGGCGATCTGGGTCATCTTCGTGATCCTGTTCCCGTACCTGGGCGTCTTCGTGTACCTGATCGCGCGCGGGCACAAGATGCAGGACCACATGGTGAGCGCGGCGAAGGCTCAGGATGCGGCGCAGCGCCAGTACATCCAGAGCGTCACCGGCAGCAGCTCCAGCACCGCGGACGAGATCGCGCGGCTGGCCGACCTGAAGGCCAAGGGAACGATCACCGAGGCGGAGTTCCAGGCGGGCAAGGCCAAGGCTCTGGGCTGACAGACCCAGCCTGCGAACCACACACGGTGTTGGGGCGAATCGCCTGCTGTACGAGGTGGTCCGCCCCAACACCGTGTGTGGTTCTGTCGTCAGGCCGGTTGTTGCGGCTGGATGACGGTGATCCCGGCGACCGGGGCGTCGCCCATGGCGGGCAACGCGTCGACAGCGTCGGCCAGACCGATGCGCCGCGTGATCAGCTGCCCCGGCCGGAGCCGGCCGCCGGTGACCAGGTCGAGCAGGCCCGGATAGTCGCGGGCGGCCATGCCGTGGCTGCCGAGCAGGTCCAGCTCGTAGGAGATCACCCGGTCCATCGGCAGCGGCGCGGGGCCGGACACCGCGGGCAGCAACCCCACCTGGACGTGCCGTCCGCGTCGTCGTAGCGATCGGATGGAGTCGCCCGCCGTGCCCGGCGAACCCAGCGCGTCGAGCGCGACGTGCGCTCCGCCGCCGGTGAGCGTGGCCACCGCCGCCGGCACTCCGCCTTCGACGGCGCCGTCGACGACGGCCTCCGCGCCCAGGTCCAGCGCCAGGAGCCGGGCCTGCGGAGCGATGTCGACGGCGACGACCCTGGCACCGAGCGCGGTCGCGATCATCACTGCGGACAGCCCGACGCCGCCGCAGCCGACCACGCACACCCACTCGCCAGGGCGGACCCGGGCCCGCCCGGTCAGCGCGCGGTACGAGGTCGCGAACCGGCAGCCGAGGCTGGCCGCCTCGTCGGACGCGAGCGTGTCCGGCAGCGCCACGAGGTTCGTGTCGGCATGGTCGAGGGCGACGAGCTCGGCGAACGACCCCCAGTGGGTGAAGCCCGGCTGAGTCTGCCGGGGACAGACCTGGGCGTCCCCGGCGAGGCACCACTCGCACGCGCCGCAGCCGACGACGAACGGGACAGTCACCCGCGCGCCGGCCTGCCACTTCAGCACGGCCGGACCGACGGCGACGACGGTCCCGGCGAGCTCGTGCCCCGGGACGTGTGGCAGCACGATGTCGGGGTCGTGGCCCATCCAGCCGTGCCAGTCGCTGCGGCACAGGCCGGTGGCCTCGACGGCAACGACGACACCGGCCTCGGGCGGGGTCGGGTCGGGCAGCGTCGTGACCCGCGGGGCTCGGCCGAACTCTTCGACGAGGAGGGCGCGCACCGGGCCAGCCTGCCGTGGCGTCCCGGGGTTGCGCGACCAACTGACCGTTGTCCGGACGCAGAGTCCAGCTGAGATCTACAGTGCTCCCGGTTCGACGAGAAGGGGGTGCCTCGTGGCCGAGGACTCTGACGGGAACACGATCCAGCCCGGTAGTGCCGACAGCGCCAGGGATGGGTCCCCGCCGCCGTCGAGCTACCCGCCCCCCGGCGCGCCGCCGCCGCCGGGCCAGCCGCCGCCGGGCTACCCTCCGCCGGGCCAGCCGTACGACCCGTACGCCACCGCGCCGCTCGCGTTCGGCGCGGCCGTACCCGCCGAGAGCCCGGGCCGTTCGCGGCGATGGGCGGTGGTCACGGCTGCGGTCCTCGGCGTGCTCCTGGTCGTCATCGGTGGCGTTGTGCTGGCCAACCGCAACAGCGGAACCTCGACGGCGCAGGCCGCGCCGTCGTCCGCGCTCCCCTCGGACACCCCGACGCCCTCGGACACCCCGACCCCCTCGGACACCCCGACAGCGACGCCAACGCCGACGCCCACGCCGACGGTCAAGCCGGCCAAGGTCGTGACGCACAAGGTGTACATCGTCAACGTCAAGGCCGGGCACTGCTTCAACGAGCCGAAGAAGAACAGCAGCTTCGTCCCCGAGCTCACGACCTGCGCTGCTCCGCACGACGAGCAGATGATGGGCACCGTCAACCTCGGCAGCGGCGGCTACCCGGGTACGACGATCGTGCGGCGCAAGGCGGACGCCGCCTGCGCGAAGCTGTTCGCCACGTGGGTCGGGCTGCCCGTGGACCAGAGCGAGCTCGGGCTGGAGACGTGGTACCCCACCGCCGGGTTCTGGTCCAACCAAAGCCACACCGCGCAGTGTGCGGTGCACAGCTACGACGGGAAGACGGTCGGGACCCTGCACCTCGCCAACCGCTGAGGTCCGGACAGCACGAGGCCCGGACGGGTGGTCCCGCCCGGGCCTCGTGCTGCGAAGGCTGGACGTCAGCCCGCGGCTGCGAGCGCCTTCAGGAACGCCACGGTCTGCGGCAGGTGGGTCAACGGCTGCGAGAAGCTCGCGGCAGCCGTGTTGTTGTACCAGGCCGCCCCGATCGGCGGGTACGCCGCCCACGAGCTGATCGTCGACTTGATGTACGCCACGTTGCCGGCGTCACCGTTGTCGGCACCGAACTCGGGGATCGCCCACGGCTTGTTCTTGGCCTTCGCGTACGCCATCGCCCGCGGCACGCTCGCCGGGACGTAGCAGTCGAAGCCGAGCACGTCCGCGTTGACGTACCACAGCGACGGGTCGCCGTGCGGCTTGTTCGGGGCGAGCTCGATGCCGGTGAGGATGTTCATCGACTTCACCCGCGTGCTCGGGTACTTCTTCTCGACGGACAGCAGCTGTGCCCAGCCGGCCCGGAACTGGGCGGCGGTGGAGGTGCTGCTGCGGTCGGCCTCGTGCTGCCAGTCCCAGTAGACCGTGCGGCCGGACTTGTTCCACGCCTGCAGCAGGGTCGCGAACTGTGCGTTGAACTTGCCGGAGGCGACCAGGGACGGGCTGGTGTTGAACGAGAGCCAGATCTGCCAGGTCGACGGCAGCGCCGGCAGGGCGGCCTTGGGGGCGCTCCAGAACAGCCGGCCGATGCGGGCGTTCGGGAAGAGCTTGACGGTGGCGGCCGCGTTGCCGCCGAAGGAGGTGCCGAACAGCACGTGCTGCGCGGCGGCCGGGATCACGATGGCTGAGCTGGCCGACCTGGTGCTGGTCGCGGCCTTGGCTGCCGGCTTGGCGGTCGTGGCCGCGGCCTGCTGGTTGTGGTGGTGCTTGTGCTTGTGCTTGTGCGGTGTGGCCGCGTTGCTGGTGGTGATCAGTACGGGGATCAGGAGCGGAACGGCGAAGAGGGAGAGTGGGGCGAGCCTACGAAGTAGGGCGGAAGACATACGCATGGCCTTTTCTGCCTGGGAGTCCATGTCCCGCCCTGGTACATCGGACTCCGGTCGGATGTTCTCTGATCATGTCGTCGTACGGGCGCCTCCAAACCTGAGGTCTCGCGCGCGCCTCGTGACCAGTTCGTGATCTGGTCAGGAAACACCATGCCATGCTCGGCACCCCGGCTGGGGGAGGAGGGTGCCGTGTGGCGTGTGCGTCCAACGGGATTCGACCGGGCCACCCCCACGCTCCCCGGGCACCCCGTGGCGGTTCCCACGTCCCTCAGATCACAAAATGGTCTCGGTCCGTCTGGTCGGCCTGCCAGGAGCGGGGGTCCGGTCGTGGCATGCTGTCTGCCGAGGTCGACGACTACCGGGTGTGCCAGGGCGGGACACCGGTGCTCGGAGACCGGTATCGCCCCCGACAGAAAAGGTTCACCGGATGTCTCCCGCCCTACTTCGTAGGCTCGCCCCGCTCTCCCTCTTCGCCGTTCCCCTGCTGATCCCCGTACTGATCACCACCAGCAACGCGGCCACACCGCACAAGCACAAGCACCACCACAACCAGCAGGCGAACCACCAGGCCGCTGCCGCGACCAAGGTCGCCACGTCGAGCGCAGCCGCCAGCCCGACGGTCATCCCCGCAGCTGCGCGCAACGTCGCGTTCGGGACGTCGTTCGGCGGCAACGCGGCCGCCACCGTCAAGCTCTTCCCGAACGCCCGCATCGGCCGGCTGTTCTGGAGCGCCCCCAAGGCCGCCCTGCCGGCGCTGCCGTCGACCTGGCAGATCTGGCTCTCGTTCAACACCAGCCCGTCCCTGGTCGCCTCCGGCAAGTTCAACGCACAGTTCGCGACCCTGCTGCAGGCGTGGAACAAGTCCGGCCGCACGGTCTACTGGGACTGGCAGCACGAGGCCGACAACCCGAGCAAGCACATCAGCGCCACGACGTACCGGGCCGCATGGGCGCAGCTGCTGTCCGTCGAGAAGAAGTACCCGAGTCCCAAGGTGAAGTCGATGAGCATCCTCGAGGGGTACCTGCTGTCGCCGAACCACCCGCACGGAAACCCGGACAGCTGGTACGTCGACACGGACGTGATCGCGTTCGACGCCTACAACCCGGACAACGTCGTGCGCGCCACCGCGTACGCCAAGTCGAAGCACAAGCTGTGGGGCATCCCGGAGTTCGGCAACCACGGCGGCGACGCGCAGGACACGGCGTACGTGCAGTCGGTGATCCAGCTCTGGTCGTCCTACCCGCCGATCGGGGCGGCCTGGTACAACAACACGGCCGCGGCGAACTTCTCCCAGCCGCTCAAGCAGATCCCGCACACGCTGGCCTACCTGCGGACGCTGGCCGCCGGCTGACGGCGATCGTGGCGCGCCGCAGGCCCCCAACGGCTGCGGCGCGCCACGGCGCGGTCACGGCGTCAGACCCCGGCAGGCCACACCCGCTGGGCGACGACGATCCCCGCGCGGTCCCCGGCGGGGCTCCGGCCGACCCGGCGGACGAGCTCGTCGGCGAGCCCCGCCAGGCTGCGCCGACGTCTCGTCCGTAGCGGGATCTGGGCCAGCAGCTCCGCCGGGGCGGCCTGCAGGAACGAGGCAGTGGTGGCGACCAGGACGTCGCCGAACTCGGTCACGACGGACGACCGCCCTCCGTCGCGCGCGGCGGCGGACGCCTCGGTCCCCGTGTGCAGCACGTGCATGACCGACGGGGAGGCCACGTGCGCCGCCGAGCAGGTCCCGTCCGGCCCGAGCACCAGCCTGGTCCGGCTGCCGGTGGACGCGCCGTCCGCACCGGAGGCCTCGTCGTCCTCGGCGAGG
Organism: uncultured Actinomycetota bacterium; assembly: GCA_963711005.1. GTDB lineage: Bacteria > Actinomycetota > Actinomycetes > Prado026 > Prado026 > CAVQCJ01. Next base: position 1,550,501 of record CAVQCJ010000002.1, read on the forward strand.
AGCACCTCGAGGTGGTCGCCCGCCCGGACGACCTGCACGCTGGCCCGCCGGCCGCGCGCCGACCAGACGTTCCAGCCGAGCAGCTCGTGGACGCGCCGCGGCGGCAGGCGGTAGTAGGCGTCGGCCGGCCCCAGCGCCGGTGCCGTGCTCACGCCCTCCCCCGCGCGGCGTCGTCCGGCGTCCGGCGCGTGTGCTCGGTGCGGAACACCCGCCACAACCCGGTGCGACGCATCAGGTCGGTCACCTGACGGTTCGGGTTGACGAGCACGACCCCTCCGCCGCGTGCCCGGCAGGCCCGGTGCGCGCTCAGCAGCGCGGCGAGCGCCGTCGAGCCCATCCGGGACGTGCCGGTGACATCGACCCGGATCGTCTGGGCCCCACCCAGCACCAGGTCGCGCAGGTGCCACCGAAGGTCCGGAAGGCCGTCGGTGATCGCGTGGTCGTCGAGCACGACCACGGCCTGCTCGGGCAGGGCGTGAACGGTGGCCGTCATGCGCAGCCGGCCTCCTCGCTGGTCTCGTGCGTACAGATCTCGTCCGGTGGTGACACCGCGGTCCCTACCCCCCACCGTGCGCAGCGAACCTTGCAACCGTGCGTTCGCCCACTTTGCGGTCCTGTGACGAAGCCTCCGGGCGCCCGGAGGGCCGGGCCGAGCACCCCCGGGCCTGTGCGAGCATCGTCCGGTGGGAGTGCGGGTGCTGGTGGTGGAGGACGACGACCGGGTGCGTGCTGTGCTGGGCCTGGCGCTCGAGGACGAGGGCTACGAGGTGGCCGGGACCGCCAGCGCCGAGGAGGCCCTGGACACCTTCGCCGCCGTCGACCCGGACGTGATGCTCGTCGACCTGATGCTGGGCGGCATGTCAGGGTTCGACTGCATCCGTGAGGTGCGCCGCACCAGCGACATCCCGATCGTGGTGGTCAGTGCGCGCGACGACACGCACGACATCGTCGCCGGCCTCGAGGTTGGCGCCGACGACTACCTGACGAAGCCGTTCCAGGTGAAGGAGATGACCGCGCGGCTGCGCGCGCTGCTTCGCCGCGCGCAGCACCGGTCGGACGTGACGTCCGAGGACGTCGGCGCGCTCGTGCTGGACGGCGTGGACCCGCTCGCGCCCCTGGTGCTGGCCACCGCGGCCGGCTGGGTGCGCCGCGGTGACGAGCCGGTGCACCTCACGTTGACCGAGTTCCGGCTGCTCAGCGAGCTGGCCGAGGCCGAAGGCCGGGTGCTCAGCCGCCAGCAGCTGCTTGAGCGGGTCTGGGACCACGGGTTCTTCGGTGACGAGCGCCTGGTCGACGTGCACGTCCGCCGCCTGCGTACGAAGATCGAGAAGGACCCGGCCAACCCCGAGCTGCTGGTCACCGTGCGTGGCCTGGGCTACCGGTTCGACCGGCGATGACCCTGCGGCCCCGGTCGTTGCGGGCCCGGACGATCCTGTACCTGGGCGCGGGGACGCTGCTCGTCGCGGTGCTGTTCGCCGTCGCGACCTACGTGCTGGCGCGCAGCTACCTGCTGGAGGCGCGGGTCCAGGGCGTGCAGCGGCGGGCGGCGATCGACGCGCGGCTGACCACCTCCCGGCTGGAGACGCCCGGAACCGACGCGGGCGACGTGCTCAACGCCCTCGACCCGCTGTCCGCCTCGGCGGTCCTGATCCACCGGACCGGGAGATGGTTCTCCTCGTCGCTCGACGTCGGCGCCGACGCGGTCCCCGGCGCGCTCGTGCGGATGTCGTCCGGCGGCTCGGCCGGCTACCAGGTGGTGGCCGGGCCGCAGGGGGACGTGATCGTCGTGGGCATCCCGCTGCCCAGGGTCGGCGGCGAGCTGTACGAGGTCGCGCCGCTGGACGACCTGGTCCGGAGCCTCAACATCCTCGGCCTGATCCTGCTGATCGGGACGGTCTTCGCCGCCGCGGCCGGGGTGGGCATCGGCGTGTGGTCCAGCCGGCGGGTGCTCGAGCCGCTGGACGGCGTGGCCACCGCGGCGGCGCTGATCGCCGGCGGCCAGCTGTCCCGCCGGCTCGAGCCGACGGACGACCCCGACCTGGTGACGATCGTCGGGTCCTTCAACAGCATGGTGGACGCGCTGCAGAGCCGGATCGAGCGGGACGCGTCGTTCGCCGCGGACGTCAGCCACGAGCTGCGCACCCCGCTGACCACACTGGTGGCCGCGGTCGACCTGCTGCAGGCAAGGTCGGAACTGATGACGGCGGCGCAGCGGCAGGCCCTCGACCTGACCTCGGCCGAGCTGGACCGGTTCCGCCGGCTGCTGGACGAGCTGATCGAGCTGGCCCGCTTCGACGCCGGGCTGCCCGACCAGCATCTGCAGCCGGTGGACCTGCGCTGCCTGGTCGAGCAGTCGCTGGCGATGCGCGGCCTGCCGGCGACGCTCGCCCACGGCGATGCCGAGCTCCTGGTCAACGTCGACCGGGCAAGGCTGGAGCGCGCGTTCGCGAACCTCGTGGAGAACGCCGACCGTTACGGCGGCGGCGTCGTCGGCGTGGAGGTGGCCCGGGACGGGACCGGGGCCACCGTGCTGGTCGACGACGCGGGTCCAGGGGTCCCGCTCGGCGACCGGGAACGGGTGTTCGCACGGTTCGCGACCAGCGGCGGCTCCCGCGGGTCGACGCGCGGGACCGGGCTGGGCCTGGCCATCGTGAAGGAGACCGCGACGTCGCTCGGCGGCGAGGTCTGGTGCACCGAGCGCCCCGGCGGGGGAGCCCGGTTCGTGCTCTGGCTGCCCACCGTCGAGGTGCCGGCATGAGCCGCGGCGCTCTCGGCACTGTCGGCGTTCTCGGTCCTGTCGGCGTTCTGCTGTCGGCGCTGGTGCTCTCGGGCTGCGGGTTGCCCACGATGGACGAGCCGGTCGCGATCACCCAGCCCGCGCTACCGACCCGTACGGCCCAGGGCACCGCCAGTGGTTCGGTGCCGACAGGGGCGCCCGCCGAGCTGTTCTTCGTCTCCGGCGGCAAGAAGCTGCAGGCGGTGCGGCGCGAGCATGTGTCCGGTACCCCGGAGCAGCTCATCGACCAGGCGCTGCAGGAGCTGGTCGCGGGCCCGGACGACACCGAGCTCAGCGCCGGACTCTCGACCGCGATCCCGCCCGGGCTCACGCTGCGCCTGGCCAGCCTGACCGGCGGGAATGCCGTCGTCGACCTCATGGGCACCGACCCGGGGCCGGCCGCTGACCAGGCTCACCTGGCGACCGGTCAGGTCGTGCTGACGCTGACCGCCCTGCCGGTGGTCGACAGCGTGCTGCTCACCCGCAACGGCCGCCGGCTGGAGGCGGCGCTGCCCGACGGGGAGCTGACCGCACTACCGCTCACCGAGCGGGACTTCGCCGTGCTCGAGCAGCACTAGCTCGTCTGGATCTGCACGTAGTCGATCTGGCCGACCCAGTAGTCGCAGGTGACCGTGATCTGGTCGCAGGTGCTCTTGCCGGCGATCGAGAGCACCTTCGTGTTCGAGATGGTGCCGGTCGCGTGCTTGAGCGTCGCCACCAGCGCGCCGTCCACGGTCATCGTCACCTGGGTCGCCGTGCGCGTGCAGTTGATCACGTGCCACTGGCCGTTGTTCAGTGTGGTGGGTGAACCCACTCCCGCGTTGCCGCTCGAGCCACGGAACAGGCACTGCACCTTCCCGCCGGGCGCCTGCCACTTGAAGTAACCGCCGGTCGTACCCGACTGGCCCTTCTGGATGATGTTGCCGAAGGAGTTCGTCCACTTCAGCCGGATCGTGACGCTGAAGTCGCGGGTGCCGGGGTTGAGCTGCGAGCTCGTCACCGTGTCGATGTGACCCGGGTGGGCGGGTGGCGTGTTCGGCTTGAGGAAGTTGAACGTGTGCACCGCCCCGTTCTTGACGACCTCGCTGCCGATCGTGCCGTTGATCCCGTGCCCGCTGGAGTCGACGAGCGTCGTCCCGCTGGTCTCGTTCATGTTCCACAGCGCCAGCGTCGTCATCGTGGCCGCTGTGGCTGGTGGGGTGAGAGCCAGGCTGGTGAGTGCGACGGCAGCCCCCGCTGCCACGACGACGCGCAGTGATCGCATGGACGTCCCCTCCGCAACAGCGGGCGTTCCCCGTCGCCCGATGCCACCGGCCCCTCCGGCGGCGGACTGCCGTCACGCTACCCACGCATCGACGTTGCACAAAGACTTGTCATGACCATGCAATGAAAGACTCCGCAGCGTGACTGCGGTTCCGGCGAGCGCGGCTGCACCGGCCGCGATGGAGCTGCGCCGGGCAAGCGCCCGCCGGCAGCGGCTAGTGCCGGCGCCGAGCTGGGCGGGGCGGCGGTGCGCTGCTCCCGCGGACGACCAGCTCGGCCGTGATCCGCGGCGACCGGACGTCCTGGCCGGCCACGAGCTGCAGCGCCATCCGGGCGGCCGCCTGGCCCTGCTCGTACAGGGACTGCGAGACCGTCGTCAGCGCGGGCTCTGAGCGGGCCGCCTCGGGGATGTCGTCGAAGCCGACGACAGACAGGTCGCGCGGCACCCGATGGCCCAGCCCGTCGGCCGCGTCCAGCGCCGCCAGCGCCAGCACGTCGGTCACCGCGAACAACGCGGTCGGCCGGGTGGCGGCGGGCCGGTCGAGCAGCTCGCGCGCGGCCCGCACGCCTGCCTCGGCCGTGTTGCCCGTGGCCCCGGCGACCAGCACGTGCTCGTCGGGCACGCCGGCCGCGGTGAGCTCGCGGACGAACCCCTCGACCCGCTCCTTGCTGCCGAGCCGGACTGGCACGGCGCTGCCGAGCGGCGCGGCCGGGTCCCGGCCCGGCAGCGCGACCACCCCGAACCGGGCATGCCCCAGCTCGAGGAGGTGCCGCGCCGCCAGCGCGCCGGCCCTGCGGTTGTCGATCCCGACGAACGGGACGCCGGGCAGGCGCGGGCTGCCGGCCGTGACGACCGGCAGCCGGCGGGCGGTGACGGCGGTGACCGCCGGGTCGGCCGCACCCATCGAGCACACGACGAAGGCGTCCACCAGGGCGTTGCGGACCAGGGATCCGTCCAGGTCCGCCTCGGCCGGCACCAGCAGGGCCGCTTGGCCGGCCGCGCCGAGCTCGGTCGCGAGCCCGCGCATGAACGACACGAGCCCGGGGTCGGTGAACGCCGTCGGCAGCCGCTCGGTGAGCAGCACGCCGACGGTGTCCACGCGCCGTCTGCGCAGCGAACGGCCGGCCGGGTCGGGCCCGGGGTAGCCCAGCGCGGCGGCCACCGCCAGCACCCGCTCGCGGGTCGCCGCGGACAGCTGGTCCGGGCGGTTGTAGGCGTTGGACACCGTCATCCGGGACACCCCGGCAGCCGCTGCCACGGTGTCCAGAGTGGGTCGGTCCGTCGTCATCGGCGAACCCTTCTTCCGTCCGGCGGCGCGCGTGCTGTATCGTTCCAGACTGTATCAATACAGAACCGTGTGAAGTGAGCCGCCCGCCGTGCCCGTACTCTCCGCGCATGATGTCCACGATGTCGCCGTCTGCCTCGCCTACGTCGGCGCCACCCTGGGCGTGGCCATGGTGGTCCCGCAGATCGTCCGCACGGTCCGGCACCCGGACCTGGCCGGCGTCTCGCCCGTGTCGTGGGGGCTGACCGCGCTCGGCTGCCTGTCCTGGCTGACGTACGGCGTCCGGACCGCGACCGTTCCGCAGATCCCCGGCAACGTCCTGCTGGTCAGCGGGGCGGTGACGGTGGCGTTGCTCGTCCCCAGCCCGATGTCCCGCTCGCGCCGGGCGCTGGTCCTGGCGGCGGCGGCTGTGGGCGTCGTCGCGGTGGCGTTCGCGATCCCGGCGGCCTCCGTCGGGTACCTGGCGGTGTCCGTCGGGCTGGTTTCGGCGTGGCCGCAGGTGTTCGACTCCCTGGCCCGCTGGCGGTCCGGGGGCGGGACGTCGGGGGTGTCGATCACGACGTGGTCGATCAAAGTGGTCTCGCAGACCTGCTGGCTGGTCTACGCGGTCGTGACCAGGCAGACCCCGGTCGTGGTCAGCGCGAGCGTGGCGCTGACCACGGCGCTCGCACTCGTCGCCGTGGAGTCCTCGCGCCGGCTGACCGGGTCCCGGCGCTCCTCGACCGCGGGCGTGCTCAGCGCCGCATGAGTCCTGTCGCGGGCCTGCGGCGGCTCGTGACCAGGAGCAGCGAACCGGCCAGCACCAGCAGGACGCCGGCTCCGGCCGACAGGGTCAGCTCCGGACCCGCTCCGGTGCGGGGCAGGCCGGACACCGTGAAACTGACCGAACGGTACTTGAAGAGCGCACCCTCGGCCTGGGCGCTGGCCATGCAGAACGCGTCGACGTGGGCCGGGCCGGGCGTTGCGCTCGAGCCGACGTGCAGGACGCCGTGCCAGCTGCCCGATGCGGTCGCGGTGAAGCGGCCCTTCGCCACCACCCGCGACCCCTGGACCAGGGTGACCTCCGCCAGCGGGGCTCCCGTGACGCCGGCGGGGAGCCGGCACACCGTGACCGAACGCACCGAGATCGTCGTGCCGGCGCCGCCGGACTTCGGGCTCACCGTGAAGCTGGGTGACGCCGCAACCGCCGACAGCGGCCAGCCCACCAGCATCGGGACGGCTACTGCCGCGACGACCCACACTCCGCGAGCACGCATGGCCACACCCCTTCCGCTCGGCCGATGATCGCACCGAAACCGTCAGAGCGCCTTGTGCCCGACCGAGAGCTCGACGACCCAACCGTTCTTCTCCAACGTGGCAGCCGTGAAGGTGGCCGTCGTGACCGTCGAGACCGTCACGACGTAGGCGGCTTCGGACGGCAGGCCCGTGACCGTGAAGGGGTAGCGGACGCCGTGCATGGACAGCACGCCGTCCTGCAGTCGACCGGTACCGACCCTCACTCCGGAGGCGGAGGTCACGGTGACCGGTGCGCCGGGCGCCAGCCCTTCGTAGGGTGCGGTCAGCGGGTCGGTGCACGGGAGCTGTGTCCCGCCCTGGAGGTCGGAGAAGGAGTCCTCGAACGTCCTCGACGGATCGCACACGGGTATCCCGACCGCGAGATCGGCCACCACCAGCTGCCCGGTGAGGGTGTGGGTGGGCGGATGCGTGGGCTGGGGGGTGGCCGAGCCCGAAGCGCAGGCCGACAGGACGACCCCGCACACCGCAGCCCAGAGCCGGGTCACTACGGGCCCGATGTCGCGGCCCGGCGGACGAGCAGCTGCGCCTCGTAGTCGGCGAGGGCGGCGCCCGCTCCGTACGGGACCGAGCGCAGCCCGTGCAGCACGGCGACCAGGCACCGGTCCCGGAGCTGCTCGAGCTCGCGGACCGAGGCGCCCGCCGCCTGCGCGTCGGACTGCTCGGCGATGCGGTCCAGCAGCCGGTCGGTGAGCTCGGGCACGTCGGTCAGGTGCGTCCACGGCCACTGCAGCGCCGGCCCGAACTGCGCCATGAAATGGCGCATGCCCCCCTCTCCGCCCGCGATCCGGTAGGTGAGCATCGTGCCCATCGAGGCCCAGCGCAGCCCGGCGCCGTACCTGATCGCGTCGTCGATCTCGGTGACCGTCGCCACGCCGTCGTTCACCAGCCACAGCGCCTCCCGCCACAGCGCCTCGAGCAACCGGTCCGCGACGAACCCGTCGACCTCCTTGCGCAGCACCAGCGGCCGCATCCCCACCGACCTGTACACGGCCGTGGCCCGCTCCACGGCCGCCGGTCCGGTGCGTCCGCCGGGGCACACCTCGACCAGCGGCAGCAGGTACACGGGGTTGAACGGGTGCCCGACGACCAGGCGTCCTGGATGGGTCATGTCGGCCTGAAGCAGGGACGGCAGCAACCCGGACGTGGACGAGGCGATGACGACGTCCGGGTCGGCGGCCGCATCGGCCGCCGCGAGCAGTGTGCGCTTGAGCGCGGGGTTCTCGGGTGCGCTCTCCTGGACGAATCCGGCACCGGCCACCGCAGCCGCCACCGAGTCGACGACCTCGCAGCGGCCCTCGGCCGGGAGCGGTGCCTCGGTCAGGGCGGCCCACGCGACCCGCGCGCCGTCGAGCACCTCGGCGAGCTTGCGGGCGGCCTGCGGGTCGGGGTCGTAGACGCGCACGTCGCAGCCGGCCAGCACGAACCGGGCCGCCCAGCCGCCGCCGATCACGCCCCCGCCGAGCAGGCCGACCAGCGCGGGCGGTCCGGACGCGACGACGGGCGAGCCGTCAGCCATGCTTCACGAGGCCGAGCCGGTCGCGGACCTCGCCGGGCGCGAGCACGCGGACGTTCATCGCGTCGAGCACGGTGACGGCCCGCTCGACCAGCTGGCCGTTGGTGGCCAGCACGCCGCGGGACAGGTACAGGTTGTCCTCCAGCCCGACGCGCACGTTCCCGCCGAACAGCACCGCCATCGCTGCGTACGGGAGCTGGAACCGGCCGATCGAGAACGCCGAGAACACCGCGCCCTGCGGCAGCCGGTCGACCATCGCGGCGAGTGTCAGCGGGTCGTTCGGCGCGCCGTACGGGATACCCATGCAGAGCTGCACGAGCGCCGGACCGTCGATGAGGCCCTCGTCGACGAGCTGGTTGAGCAGGACGAGGTCGCCGGTGTCGAAGACCTCGACCTCCGGCTTGACGCCCAGGTCCTTGATGCCCTGGGCCATCGCGCGCACCATCGAGGGCGCGTTGACCATGATGTAGTCGCCGCCGGCGGCGAAGTTCATCGTGCCGCAGTCCAGCGAGCAGATCTCCGGGCGCAGCTCGGCCACGTGGGCCAGCCGTTCGGTCGCGCCGGCCATGTCGGTGCCGGCGGCGCTGTACGGCAGCGGCTCCTCGGCGCCCCCCAGCACAAGGTCGCCGCCCATCCCGGTCGTCAGGTTGATGACGACGTCGGTTCCGGACGCGCGCAGCCGCTCGACCACCTCGCGGTAGTACGCGACGTCGCGGGCGCCCTTGCCCGTCTGCGGGTTTCGTACATGGACGTGCACGACGGCGGCGCCGGCCTTCGCCGCCTCGAGCGCGGACTCGGCGATCTGCTCAGGGGTGACCGGGACCTTGTCGCTGCTGCCGGTGGAGTCACCGGACCCGGTCACCGCACAGGTGATGAACGCGGACGTGCTCATGCTGCGCACTGCTGGCTCCTTCGTACGTCGTCGGTCGGTGCCGTGGTCTTCGCGGGTCGGTCAGCGGCCCTGCCAGCGTGGCGGGCGGCGTTCCACGAACGCGCGCGCGCCCTCCTGCGCGTCGAGCGAGGTCCCGACCCGCGAGTACGCCGGCAGCCCGGCGCGCAGCGCCGCGAAACCGGCCGGGACGCTGAGCCCCTCGGTCTCGCGCAGGACCTCGAGGACGGCCGCGACGCTCAGCGGCGCCGCCTCGCAGATGCGGTCCGCGAGCGCCTTCGCGGTCGGGAGCAGGTCCGCCTGCGGGACGACCGCGTTGGCCAGGCCCCAGCGCAAGGCCTCGGCGGCGTCCAGCCGGCGACCGGTCAGCAGTAGCTCGACGGCGATCGTGCGCGGGAGCCGGGACGGGATGCGGAGCATCCCGCCGGCGTCGGCGACCAGCCCCAGCCGGGCCTCGGTCAGCGCCATCTCCGCATGGTCGGCGAGGACGACGAGGTCGGCGGCGAGCGCGAGCTCGAAGCCGCCGCCCATCGCCATCCCGTTGACCGCCGCGATCACCGGCTTGCCCAGGTCGAACATCTCGGTCAGGCCGGCGAACCCGCCGGGCCCCCAGTCCGCGTCCGGGCGTTCGCCGGCCGCGGCCGCCTTGAGGTCCCAGCCGGCGCTGAAGAACCGCGCGCCCCCGCCGGTCAGGATCCCGACGCGCAGCGACGGGTCGTCGCGCAGCTGCGCGAACGCGTCGTACAGGGCCCGGCTGGTCGGGGCGTCCACCGCGTTGGCCTTGGGCCGGTCCAGCGTGATGACGAGGGTCTGCCCGGCTACCTCGGTGCGGACGGGGTTGGGTTCGGTCATCGGGTCAGGCCTCTCGGGGGCGCAGCAGGGCTCGGGAGATGATCAGTCGCTGGATCTCGCTGGTGCCGTCCCACACCCGCTCCACCCGCGCGTCGCGCCACCAGCGCTCCACCGGCGCCTCCGACATCAGGCCCATGCCGCCGTAGACCTGCACGGCCGTGTCGGTGACGCGGCCGAGCGTCTCGGACGCGAACAGCTTGGCCATCGCGGCGTCCTGGCTGCTCATCCGGCCCTGGTCGAGCTTCCACGCCGCCTGCAGCGTCAGCAGCTCGGCCGCCTCGACCGCCACCGCCATGTCGGCCAGCTGGAACCCGACGCCCTGGAACTGCCCGATCGGTTGCCCGAACTGGCGGCGGGTGGCTGCCCAGTCCAGCGCGGACTCGAGCACGCGGCGGGACCGACCGACGCTCGTCGCCGCGACGGTGAGCCGGCTCGCGCCCAGCCAGCGGTCCATCAGAGCCAGGCCGTGCCCCGCCTCGCCGAGCAGCGCGCCGGCGGGCACCCGGCAGGCGTCGAAGACCAGCTCGCACTGGTGGTAGCCGCGGTGCGAGACGCAGCTCGAGCCACGCCGCACCTGGAAGCCGGGTGTACCCACGTCGACCAGGAACGCGCTGATCGACCGACGCGGCCCGCGCGCGGTCTCCTCGGTTCCGGTCGCCGCGAACAGGATCACGTAGTCGGCCATGTCCGCATGGCTGATGAAGTGCTTGGTGCCGTCGATCACCCAGTCGCCGCCCGGCCCGTCGACCTGCTGGGCCCGGGTCGTCATGCTCCGCACGTCCGAGCCGCTGCCGGGCTCGGTCATCGCCAGGCAGTCGTGCCGCTCCCCTCGCACCGTGGGGAGCAGGTACGCGTCGACCTGGTCGCCGACGCACGCCTGCAGGATGTTGCTCGGCCGGGAGACGAGCATCTGCAACGCGTACGAGGCCCGGCCCAGCTCGCGCTCGGCGAGCGTCAGGCCGACCGCGTCCAGCCCGCCGCCGCCGATCTCGGCCGGCATGTTCGCGGCGTACAGACCCGCGGCGAGCGCCTTCGCGCGCACCGTGGCGACCACCTCGGGCGGGACGTCGTCGAGCCGTTCGACTTCGTCCTCGTGCGGGTAGAGCTCGGTCTCCACGAACGACCGCACCGTCTCGACGATCAGTCGCTGCTCGTCGTCCAGCTCGAAGTCCACGGCTCAGCCTCCGGTCCGCTTCAGGCCCATCGGCTGCCCGATCCAGGGTGGGACGGGCAGGGCCGCGTGTGCGGCGGCGAGCTGTCCGATCCGGTCCAGCAGGACCGGCGGCATCGGGGTGACCCGGCCGAGGCCGGAGTCGACGTGCAGCAGGAGCTGCTCACCGGTGGCGACCAGCGTGGGCGCCGTCCCGGTCCCGTCGTCGCCGGCCGTACGGAGCACCTCGTGCAGGATGTGGACACGCTTGGTGTCGGCGCCCAGCACCCGCAGCGTGAGCAGCAGCCGGTCGCGCTCGTCGACCTCGTCCAGGTTCCGGATGTGGGTCTCGACGGTGTACAGCGAGTGCTCGGCGGCCCGGTAGTCGTCGTCGATCCCGACGTACCGGAAGAAGGCGTCCGAGCTGTCGCCCATCACGAGCAGGTAGCACCACTCGCTCATGTGCCCGTTGTAGTCGACCCACTGCGGCCCGACCGTGACCTCGTAGAGAGCCAGCGGCGCCGGGACCGGCTCGGCGGCGGGGTCGTCCCAGCCGCCCGGGCGGGTGCTGGGGAGATCGCCGACCGTGCTCACCGTCCTGCACCACCTGTTCACATTGTGCGACGAGTGCTTGTATCGTGCGACGACGATAGGGAGACCGGGCGGGCCCGGTCAAGGGCCGACGAGCGAGGTGGACGAGGTGCCGGCAACGGCGGCGAGCGGGCGGGTGCAGTCGCTCGAGCGCGCCATCGCCCTGCTGGGCGCGGTGGCCGACGTGTCGCCCGAGGGCGAGCCGGTCGCCGCGCTCGCGTCGCGCTGCGGCCTGAACCGGGCCACCGCCTGGCGGCTGCTGGGCACCCTCGAGGCGCACGGCCTCGTCGACCGCGATCCGGCGACCCAGCGGTACGCGATCGGTTTCGCGATGTCCCGGCTGGCCGCCCCGGCCGGTGTCGACGGCCTCGTCCGTCGGGCGCACCCGGTGCTGGTCCGGCTCAGCGAGCGCACCGGCGAGACCGCCGACCTGGCGGTGGCCCGTCCGCTCGGGCTCACCTACGTAGACGAGGTCGCGCCCCCGTCGGTGCTGGCCGCGAACTGGCTCGGCCGGCAGGTGCCTCTGCACGCGACATCGTCGGGCAAGGCCCTGCTCGCGTGGCTGCCGGACGTGGAGGTCTCGGCGCTGCTGGAGGAACGGCTGACCCGCTACACCCCCGCGACGCTGACCTCGATCAAGGCTCTGCGGGCCGACCTGACCCGCACCCGGGAGCGCGGCTACGGGTTCTGCGTCGGCGAGCTGGAGCCCACGTTGAACGGGGTCTCGGCCCCGGTGCTCGACCGCGGCGGGCGTCCGGTCGCGGTGCTCAGCGTCTGGGGTCCGCACGAGCGGGTGCCACCGGGACGGTTCGCCGAGCTCGGGGCGCTGACGGTCGCCGCCGCCGCCGACGTCGCCGCGTCGGTGCTGGCATGAGCAGCCCGCTAAGCCTGTACCGGACGGCGGTCCGGCCCGAGTGGATCGACTACAACGGCCACCTCACCGACTCCGCGTACTGCGTCGTCTGCTCGGAGGCGAACGAGGCCGTGCTGGACGCGCTCGGGATCGGCGCCGCCTACCGGGACCGGACCGGCTGCGCCGCCTACACGGTGGAGGCGCACCTGTCGTTCCTCGCCGAGGTCGGCCCCGACGACGAGCTGCACGCAGAGTCGGTGGTCGCGTCGGCGGACGCCAAGCGGCTGCGGCTGCGGACCACGCTGCTGGACCGGTCCGGACGGGCGGTGCTGGTCGGGGAGTACCTCTACCTGCACGTGGACACGCGTTCAGGACGCGTGGCGCCGTTCCCGCCCGACCGCGCCGAGGTCCTCGCCGCCGCGCCCCGACCCGAACCTACGGTCGAGTAGCGCAGGAGCACTCGCGTACCCGACCGTAGGTTTCGTGGGAGCCCGCCGTACGGTGGGCAGCCTCAGCACGCGGCAGAGGGAGCGGCACATGGACGACCAGGACATCCGCGCGAAGGTGTCGCGACTGGTGGACGAGGAGCACCAGCTGCGTTCGGGCCGGATCGACGACGAGGCCCGGGCCCGGCTCGCGCGGCTCGAGGAGCAGCTCGACCAGTGCTGGGACCTGCTCCGGCAGCGGCAGGCCAAGCGGGAGTTCGGCGCCCCGGCGGAGTCGGCGCACCAGCGGCCGGCGAGCGAGGTCGAGGGCTACCTGCAGTAGAGGTCAGCGGGTGCGGCCGACCAGTGCGAGCAGGCGCGTCTGCGCGTCCGCGCCGTCGGCCACCGTCTGCGGCTCGCCGAACAGGCCGGACCCGGTGAGCATCCCCAGGATCGGGGTCGCCCAGCCGATCCCCCACTCGACCAGGTCCGCCGGCAGGTCGTCGTCCAGCCCGGCGCCGCGGGCCAGGTCCCAGGCGTGCACGAGCGCGTCGAACGTCAGCTGGTCGCAGTAGCTCCCCGCGTGCTCGTCCCCGTAGGACAGGTGCACCGTGCCGTCCAGCGCTCCCGGCGCCGCGAACGACTCGTGGGCCGGCCCGCACGCGCGGTGCCAGGCCGCCAGCGGGTCGGCGCCGAGCAGGTCGCCGTCGAGCTCCGACCCGACGTCGGCGACGGTCTTGCCGGCCATCAGCGGGACCACCCACAGCTGCTCGCCCACCACATGGTTGACCAGCGCGCGGACGTCCCACTCCGAGCACGGGGTCGGTGCGGACCACCGGTCGTCCGGCACCTGGTGCACCTTCTCGTCGAAGGTGTCGGTCGCGGCCTGGAACCGGGCGAGCCGGTCCTCGCTGTCGCTCATGGGTCGGTCCTCACTGCTCGTCGGGCTTCACGGCTCGTAGAAACACTCCTCGGAGAACGCGGACCGGAACGTGTCCGCCCCGAACACCATGACCAGCGGCTCGATCTGGCTGGTCTGGCACAGCATCGCCTGGATCTTGCGGTCCTGCTCCTCCTCGGTCAAGGGCAGGAACGACGCCAGCTCCGACCGGGGGTGGCACGGCGGCTCGGCCCCCATGTACACGTTCAGCTCGTCCAGCCTGGCCCGCCACTGGGCCAGCCACTCCGGGGTGTTGGTGGCCTGCAGGACGCGCGGCCGCGGCCCGTCGTAGGCCGCCACGGCGAGGTCCACCCACAAGGACACCGACTGGTGGTCGGAGTGGCCGGTCATGCCGTCGGGGCCGAACGTGAGCACGGTGTCCGGGCGGGTCCGGCGCAGCTGTTCCAGCACGCGTGCGGCCCCTTCCGCGGGGTCCACGGCGGCGCAGCCGCCGTCGGCGTAGTCCAGCCACACGTGGTCCTCGACGCCGAGCACCGCGAGCGCCGCCTCGAGCTCGGCGGTGCGCACCTCGGCCAGCGGCTCACCCGGTGGGTACCGCTCGTGGTCGGACGTCCCGAGCTCGCCCCGGGTCGCGGTCACGCACGTCACCCGGTGGCCGGCGGCCAGCGCCCGCATCATGTGCGCGGCGGACAGGTAGCCCTCGTCGTCGGGGTGGCCCCAGACGCCCAGAACCGATCCCAGCGCCCACGGCTCGGACGTCGGCCCACCGCCGGTGCGGCCGTCCGGCTGGCTCATGCTTACCTCCTGCAGGCTGCGATGTGAGTCAGCGTACGGACCGGGGCTCTTGCCGCGGGGTTCGCGGGGGCGTACCAAGAGGCGTGCCCACGGTCGAGCTGGTCCTGGTGGGCCGGTTGCGCGTGGTGGTGGACGGGCGCGAGCTGTCCGTGCGGGAGGTGGGGACCCGCAAGGCGCGGCTGCTGCTGCAGCGGCTGGCGGCCGCCCACGGCGACGCGCTGCCGGTGGACGCCCTCGTCGACGCGGTCTGGGGCGACGAGCCGCCTGGCGCCCCCGCGGACAACCTCGCCACGCTCGTGAGCCGGCTGCGGTCCGCGCTGGGTCCGCAGGTCGTGGTCGGCGACCGGAACGGCTGGCGGCTCGGTCCCGCGGTCCGGGTGGACCTGGACGCCGCGACGTCGTTGCTGGCGCAGGCCGAGGCCGCGGCCGGTCGCGGCGAGCCGGCGGTCGCGGCTGCGGCGGCCCTCGCCGCGGTCCGGCACCTGACCGGCGAGGTGCTCGGCGAGGTGCCGACGGCCGCCTGGGCCGACGACGTGCGCGAGCACGCCGCCGCCGCCCTGCGGCGCGCCCGACGGACGGCGGCGACCGCCAGCCTGGACGCCGGCGACCCCGGCACCGCGGTCGAGGTGGCCGGCGAGGCGGTCCGCGCCGACCCGTACGACGAGGCTTCGGTGCGGGTCCTGATGCAGGCGCTGCGCGCGTCGGGGGAGCCGGCCAGGGCGCTGGCGGTGTACGAGACCCTGCGGCGCGGGCTGGCCGAGGACCTCGGCACCGACCCGGCTCCGCAGACCCGTGCGCTGCACCTCGAGGTGCTGACCGAGGCCGAGCCGACCGCCGCCGTGCCGGCCCGCCCGCCAGGCCCCGGGCAGCGGTCGGTGCGCGGCCAGCGGGCCCGGTCCGGCGAGCCGGCGCTGACCGGACGCGCCGCGGAGTGCCGCCGGCTGGCGGACCTCTGGACGCAGGCCGTGGCCGGACACCCCGGACTGCTGCTGGTCACCGGCGAGCCGGGGATAGGCAAGACCCGGCTCACCGAGGAGCTGGCCGGCTACGCCCGGCAGACGGGTGGCACCGTGCTGTGGGCACGCTGCTACGAGACCGAGCGCTCGTTGTTCCTGCAGCCGCTCGTCGACGCCCTGAGACCGGACCTGTTGCGCTCGCCGCCCGCCGTGCTGCACGAGCTGGTGGAACGGGCGCCGGCCCTGGCCACGCTGATCCCCGAGGTGGCCTCGGTCGTCTGGCCGATCGCGATCGAGCGGCGCAGCCCGGAGACCGAGCGCCGGCTGGCGTACGAGGCGATCGCGACGGTGCTGCGGCACTTCGCCAGCCGCGGACCGGTTCTGCTGTTGCTCGACGACCTGCACAACGCCGGGCTGGCGACGGTCGAGCAGCTGCACCTGCTGTCCCGGACGGCGGGCGCCGAGCCGCTGCTGGTCGTGGCGACGCTGCGTACCGCGGAAGGGGCCGAGGCGGTGCGCCGGCTCGAGCCGGTGGCCGAGCAGCTCGCGCTCGGGCCGCTCCCGGACGACGCCGTGCACCGGCTGGCGGAGGCCGCCGGGCATCCCGAGCTGGGCGACAGCATCGCCCGCCGGACCCGCGGCCACGCGCTGTCGGTGGTGGAGACGCTGCGCGCGATCACCGCGGGCGAGGAGGGCGTCCCGGCGTCGCTCACCGCCGCGGTGCTGGCCCGGGTGGGCCGGCTCGGCGAGCCCGAGCAGGACCTCGTGCGGGCGGCCTGCGTGCTCGGGACCTCGTTCGAGCCGGCCACCGTCGCCGCCCTGCTGTCCGTCCCGACCGCGGTCGCGGTGCGCGGGTCGGAGCAGCTGGTCGAGGCGGGGCTCGTGGTCGAGGCGGGGCGTGCCTACGAGTTCGCGAACGACCTGGTCCAGGAGGTCCTGTACGCCAGCACCCCCGAACCGACCAGGTACGCCTACCACCGGCTGGCGATGGACCTGCTCGCCGACCGTCCCGAGGCGGCTGCGGCGCAGGCCGCCGCCTGCGGTCACCCGGAGCGGGCCGCCGCGGCGTGGCTGGAGGCCGGGCAGGCGGCCGCGGCGCGGTTCGCGGCCGCCGACGCCGAGCGCATCCTCGGCCTCGCGCTGTCGGCCGCGCAGGAGTGCGGCGACGAGGCCCTGGTCACCCGGGTGCTGCTGCTGCGCGGCGGTCAGCTCGAGACGCTCGGCCGGTTCGCGGAGGCGGTCGCCGACTTCACCGCGGCCCTGGCCCTGGCCCGCCGGGACGGTCTGGCCGACCTGCAGATGCAGCTGCACCGAGCGCTCGCCGGGGACGCCCCGGTCGCGCTCGGCCGCCCGCTGAGCAGCTGCATCCCGCACCTGCACGCCGGCCTGGCCATCGCCGAGAGCCTCGGCGACGACGCGATGGCCGCTGAGCTGCTGGCCCGGCTGGCCATCCTGTGGTGCAACCGGCTGGACTTCCTGGCCGGCCGCGAGCACGCCCTGGCGGCGGTCGCCGCCGGGCGGCGCAGCGGCGACCCGGCGGCGCTGCGCTACGGGCTGGACGGGCTGAAGACGACGTACGCGTACGTGGGCGACCTGGCCGGCCTCACCGAGGTCGCAGCCGAGCTGGACCCGCTGGCGCGCCGGGCCGGCGACCTGTTCCTCCTGCAGTGGGCGGTGTTCGAGCAGGCGTTCATCCCGCTGGCGGCCGGCGACTGGGACAGCGCCGCGGCGCTGGTGGAGGAGGCGACCGCGCTGACCCGGCGCAGCGGGCGGGTCAAGTACGAGGGCTGGCTGCTGGCGCACCTGGGCTGGATCGCGCGGCTCGCCGGTCACACCGAGGACGCGATCGGGCAGGGCCGCCGGTCGGTCGCCGCGGTCCCGCCGGACGGGCACTCGTGGTTCGGGGCGACCGCCAACGCGATGCTCGCGGTGACGCTGCTCGGCACCGGGCAGGCCGCGCACCGCACCGAGGCCGTCCGGCTGCTGCGGGCCGGGCTGGCCGCCGCGGACCGGTCCGGGGCCGAGGCCTACCGGCTGCGCTGCATGGCGCCGCTGGCGGAGGCGACCGGCTCGCTCGACGTCCTGCAGCTGGCCGACCGGATCCTGCGCGAGGCGCGGCTGCCGGCCGGGCATGCGTGGGTGGCCGGTGCCGACGCCTACCTCGCCCTCGGCCGCAGCTGGCTGGCCGCCGGTGAGCCCGAGCGCGCCGCCGCCGTGCTGGAGAGCCTGGTGGGGCCGGCCGAGGCGACCGGTTGGACCGCCCTGGTCCGGGCGGCCGGCGCGTACGAGCTTCTCGAGCGGTGCGGTCACAGCAGCCCGGCGAGGCGGGCCGCGACCCGGTCGGCGCCGTCCGAGGGCACCGGCACGTAGTCGACCTCCCGTCCGATCTCGGCCGCGATCGCGGCCGCCAGCTCGTCCGGTCCGGTCGCGGCGTAGTCGACCATCCGCCCGGCCCGGTGCCGCTCCAGCCGGTGCCGGACGTGGAACTGCTGCTCGAAGTGGTGCCGCAGCGGGACGAACAGGAACGGGCGCCGGTTCGCGGTCAGCTCCATCGTCGTGGTGAGCCCGCCCTGCACGACGGCCAGGTCGCACACGGCAAGGTGCCGCCACAGGTCGTGCACGTAGGCGTGCACCTCGAGCCCGGCCGGCAACGGTTGCGGGTGCACCGCGGCCGGGTCGATCCGCGGTCCGGCGACCACGACCATGCGCAGCCCCGGCACCGCGGCGCGGGCAAGCGGGAACGCCGCGACGACCCGGCGCAGCAGGTCCAGCCCCACCCCCGAGCCGCCGACCGTCACCACGCACACCTGCTCGCCCTCGCGGTACCCCAGCTCGGCCCGGATGCCGTCACGGTCCGCGTCGGCCACCGGGGGGAAACCGGTCACGTAGCCGCAGAAGTCGTAAGTCTTCTCGGTCCACTCGCGCACCGACGGCAGCCCGGCGCCGAGCCCGTCCGGCACCACGTCGTCGGGGTCGCCGACGAACAGCGACCGGTCCCGCACCCGCGGCGAGCGGGCCAGGTGCTCGACCATCTCCGCGTTGTAGTCGGTGGTGAGCGCGGCCTCGCGCTCGCCGCCGTCCGCGAACGGCAGCCAGCCGACGAAGTCGGTCAGCCACGCGAACGCCGTCCGCTTGAGCTCGGGGTGCTCGTGCAGGAAGTGGTCGACGTCCCACGCCTCGTCCCCGATGACCAGGTCGTACTGGCCGGCCTCGACGACCTCGTTGAACACCATGAAGTTGTGCACGAGGATCTCGTCCATCTCCCGGACCGCCTCGAACGCGTGCAGGTCGTGCTCGCCGCACTCGGACTCGAAGTGCGCGGACTCGCTGGCGAGCAGCGCCGACGCCGGGTGGACCTGCTCCCCGTAACCGGTCAGGAACCGGTCCACCGGGCTCTGGGTGAGCCAGTCGACGCGCACGTCGGGGCGCATCGCGCGCAGCGACCGGGCGATGCCCAGGTCCCGGCGCGCGTGCCCGAGCCCGATCGGTGAGGACAGGAACAGCGCGCGCGGCTCCCTGGTCGCGGTGCTGCGCCTCCGGACGGTCGGCCGCTGCGCGAGCGGCAGCGGGGCGACCTCGTCGAGGAAGTCGTGCAGCATCCGGTTGACCAGCACCGGGTACCTGGCCTGTGGCAGGTGCCCGACCCCTTCGAGGACGACGGCCCGTCCGCCGGTCAGCTCCGCGACCGACAGGCTGCGCTGCGGCGGTTGGCATGCGTCCGCCCCGCCGTGGATCGTGAGCACCGGGCAGGTGATGGTGCGCAGGATCGCCTCGACCTCGGCCGGCCCGGAGACGCACTGCGGTGCGTCCTCGGCGGCGATCTGGCACTCGACGTCGCCCTCGGACGCCCAGCCGACCGCGTCCTCCCACTGCTTGGTCGAGTGCGCCTCGGGCAGCAGCTGGTCGAAGAAGAACTCCACGTAGCCGCGGTAGTCGCGCCGCCAGTAGTACTTGTTCTCCTTGGCCCAGCCCTCCTCGGTGTCCAGCGGCACGTCGAACGGGAACGCGTCCCGCTCCGGGAACGGCGGCACCAGTCGCGGGACGTACGTGGCCAGCGACGCGACGCCGAGCACGCGGTCGGGGTACCGGGCGGCCGTCAGCAGCGACCACCACGAGCTCGAGCAGATCGACACCAGCATCGCCCGGTCCACGCCGACCGCGTCCATCACCGCGAGCGTGTCCGCCATGAACCGCTCGTCCCGGAACATCTCCGGGTCGGTGCTGCGCTCGGACCTGCCGTTGCCCCTGGGGTCGATGGTGACCACGCGCGCGTACCGGGACAGGTACGGGACCTGCCCCTTCCAGATCCGGCTGTGCACGATCGGGTCGACCGGTGGGAAGACGATCGTTCGCGGGCCGTCCCCGTACACCTCGTAGCCGATCTTGAGGCCGTCGTTCTCGACGAACCCCTCGTGCTCGGGGTACCTGGCGCGCATCGGGGACCTCCGCTCGGACGACCGCTGCCTCGCGGTGTGTGCGGTCAGCCTCCTGGGCGGCATTGCAGCCGCATCGCAACGCCCGCGCAACCCCCGTCGGCAGCCTCGTCCGCAGCCGGAGCAGGTCCGGCGCCCGGGCACGTTCCCTTGGAGGTTAGTGATGACGGCGACACTGGACGAGAGCAAGCTGATGGACTTCCTGCACAAGTTCGTCGGCGACCTGGGCGCGACCGCGGCGGCGGGGTCGGTCGTGCTGGGCGACCAGCTCGGGCTGTACCGCGGGCTGCTGGACGGCCCGGTCACCGCGACCGAGCTCGCTGCCCGGACCGGCACCGACGCCAGGTACGTCACGGAGTGGGCGCGCGGTCAGGCGGCCGGCGGCTACATCGAGTACGACGGCACGACCGAGACCTTCTCGCTGACGCCGGAGCAGGCGTTCGCGCTGACCGACCCGGACGGTGCCATCTACGCGCCCGGGGCCTTCCAGCTCGCGCTCGGGGCCCTGCACGCCCAGCCGCGGATCGCCGAGGCGTTCCGCACCGGTGCCGGCATGGGCTGGAACGAGCAGAACGACGATGTCTTCGTCGGCTGCGAGCGGTTCTTCCGGCCGGGCTACATCGCCAACCTGGTCCCGTCCTGGATCCCGGCGCTGGAGGGCGTCGAGGCCAAGCTTCAGGCCGGGGCGCGGGTCGCGGACATCGGCTGCGGCCAGGGCGCCTCGACGGTGCTGATGGCGCAGGCGTACCCCAAGTCCACGTCTGGTGGGCTCGGACTACCACGACGGCTCGATCGAGGCGGCCCGCAAGCGGGCGGCCGACGCCGGCGTGAGCGACCGGGTCTCGTTCGAGGTGGCCAGCGCGCAGAGCTTCGCGGGCACCGGCTACGACCTGGTCGCGACCTTCGACTGCCTGCACGACATGGGCGACCCGGACGGCGCCGCCCGGCACGTGCGGGAGGCACTCGCCGACGACGGCACCTGGCTGATCGTCGAGCCGTACGCCAGCGACGACGTGGCCGAGAACATGAACCCGGTCGGCCGCGTGTACTACTCGTTCTCGACGCTGCTGTGCGTCCCGAACGCGAAGTCGCAGCACGGTGAGCACGCGCTCGGTGCCCAGGCGGGCGAGGCGGCGATCCGCACGGTCACGTCCAAGGCCGGCTTCACCCGGTTCCGCCGGGCGGCCGAGACCCCGTTCAACATCGTCTACGAGGCTCGCCCCTAGCCGCCGAGACTGACCACCTTGCCGAGCGGGTGGTCGCTGCGGGGACCCCGACGGGCCCCGACAGCGACCATCCGCTCGGTCATGTGGCGCCCTGGCCGGCGCTCAGATATAGTTGCGTGACGCAAGCAACTATACTGACCCGAAGTGGACGTCACCGTGAACGAGATCGAGACCGCCCGGCGGATCGGCGGGGCGATGACCCGGCTGCTGCGCGCGGCGCACCGGGCCAAGGCGCACGACGCCGCGACCGCCGGGTCGTACCAGACCATGCCCGTGCTCTGGGCCCTGAACGAGTCAGGCCCGCTGCGCTCCAACCTCCTCGCCGAGAGCGTGCTCAGCGACCCCTCCACCATCAGCCGCCAGGTCACCACCCTGGTCGAGCAGGGCCTGGTCACCCGCGAGCCGGACCCGGACGACGGGCGCGCCTGGCTGCTCGCCATCACCGACGAGGGCCGCACCGTCGTCGCCGAGAAGCTCCGGCTGCGCGACCGCTACCTCGCCTCGATGACCGCGTCCTGGACCGACGCCGACCGGGACCGCTTCGCGGACCTCTTCGAGCGGTTCGCCGCAGACTTCGCGGCCGCTGTGGGCGACCCCCGCACCCACCCGCACGGCCACACCACCCATCCCGCGAACCGTTCGGAGAAGTCGTGAGCACCTCATCCGCCGCCGCCGCGCCGGCGCCCGCCGGGACCGAGCTCACCCACCGGCAGATCCTGTCGATCATGTCCGGCCTGATGCTCGGCATGTTCCTGGCCGCGCTCGACCAGACCATCGTCGCCTCGGCCATGCGCACGATCGGCGACGACCTGCACGGTCTGTCGATCCAGGCCTGGGTGACGACGGCGTACCTCATCACGGCCACGATCTCGACGCCGCTGTACGGCAAGCTCTCCGACATCTACGGCCGCAAGCCGATGTTCCTCACCGCGATCTCGATCTTCCTGGTCGGCTCTGCGCTCTGCTCGTTCTCGACGTCGATGTACATGCTCGCCGCGTTCCGCGCGTTGCAGGGACTGGGCGCCGGTGGTCTGTTCACGCTGGCGCTCGCGATCATGGCGGACATCGTGCCGCCCCGGGAGCGGGCCCGCTACCAGGGCTACTTCCTCGCGGTGTTCGGCACGTCCTCGGTGATCGGCCCCGTCGTCGGCGGCTTCTTCGCCGGGCAGTCGACCATCCTGGGGATCGCCGGCTGGCGCTGGGTCTTCCTCGTCAACGTGCCGATCGCGATCGCCGCGCTGGTCGTCGTGCAGCGCGTCCTCAACATCCCGCACGCCAGGCGCGACCACCGCATCGACTGGCAGGGCGCCGCGGCGCTCACCGTCTGCCTGGTGCCGCTGCTGATCGTCGCCGAGCAGGGCCGCGGCTGGGGCTGGGGTTCGCTCGGGTCCGTCACCTGCTACCTGTTCGGCCTGCTCGGGCTCGCCGCGTTCCTGCTCGCGGAGCGGATGGCGGGCGAGGAGGCGCTGATCCCGTTGCGGATGTTCCGCAACAAGACCTTCTCGATGACGTCCACCGTCGGCCTCATCACCGGTATGGGCATGTTCGGCGTGATCGTGTCGCTGCCGCTGTACCTGCAGATCGTCAAGGGGGCGTCGCCGACGAAGGCGGGCCTGCTCACCGTGCCGCTCGTGTTCGGCATCATGGGCGGATCGGTGGTCGCCGGTCAGATGATCGCCCGCACCGGGCGGTACAAGATCTACCCGATCATCGGCTCGGCGCTGATGGTCGTCGGTGCGGTGCTGTTCACCCGAATCGGCGCGGACACGCCGTTCTGGGAGACCGCGCTGTTCATGCCGGTGTTCGGGCTGGGCCTCGGCCTGGTCATGCAGCCGGTCGTGCTCGCCGTCCAGAACGCGATGCCGCCGCAGGACGTCGGCGTCGCCACGGCGTCCTCGACGTTCTTCCGGCAGATCGGCGGCACGCTCGGCACGGCGGTGTTCCTGTCCGTGCTGTTCTCGACCGTCGGCGACAAGATCGCCTCGGCGTTCGGGAAGGCGGCGCAGACGCCGGCCTTCCAGGAGGCGCTCAAGGATCCGTCCGTGCTGGCGAACCCGGCCAACAAGCAGGTCGTCGAGGCGCTGCAGTCGGGCGCTGCCGGCGGCGGGGGGGCCACGGCGAACGCCGCGAACGCGCTCAACGACTCCTCGTTCATCCAGCGGCTGTCCGACGTGCTCGCGTACCCGTTCAAGGTCGGGTTCTCCGACGCGATGCACACGGTGTACTGGATGGGTGCCGGCGTCCTGTCGATCGGCTTCGTGGTGCTGCTGTTCCTCCCGGAGGTGCCGCTGCGCACGCAGTCGGCGATGGCCGCGCGCGAGAGCGAGGCCGCCGAAGCCGCCGAGACCGCCGGCCTGCTGTAGCCCCCCACCCCCCACCCCCCACCCCCCACCCCCCACCGCGTACCCGCATACCCGCGTACCCGCATACCCGCATACCCGCGTACCCGCCCTCGTTGCATACGGATTGGGGGCCATGGCCCCCAATCCGTATGCAACGACGGCGGGGTGGCCGGGCTGAACAGCTAGCTGTTCAGCCCGGGCCCGAGGGTGCGCAGGGTCTCGGCGGGGCGGTCGACGACGGACCGTACGACGGCGCCGGCCGCGCCCAGGATCGCCGCGTCAGCGCCGAGCGCGCAGACCCGGACCGTCACTGGGGACCATGCGTGCGCGAGAACCCGCCTGGACACCTCGTCCTGCACCGCCGGGACCACCCACTGCGCCAGTGCGGCGTACAGGCCACCCAGCACCACGGTGTCCACGTCAACGACGTTGACGACGGCCGACACTGCGAGCCCGAGCGCCCGCCCGGCCTCGTCCAGCGCGGCGAGCAGCCGGCTGTCCCCGGCGACCGCGGCGTCGACCAGCCCGGCCACCGCCGGGCGTCCGCCCATCGACGAGCCCACCTGGGTCGGTCGGCCGGCCCGGCGCAGGATGGCCTCCTGCCCGGCGACCTGCTCCAGGCAGCCCCTGGAGCCGCACCGGCACGCCGGACCGTCCGGGTCGACCGGAAGGTGGCCGATCTCCCCGCCCCAGCCGTGCGTACCGCGGAAGATCCGGCCGTCCAGGACCAGCCCGGCACCGACGCCGATCTCGCCGGACACGTACAGGAAGCTCTCCGCCGCGGGCCGTCCGCCCGCCGGCCGTCGCCCGGCGTACAGCTCGCCGAGGGCGGCCAGGTTCGCTTCGTTGTCGACCTCGATGCCGCCGTTGTCGGCGAGCGCAGCCAGCGCCGGCTCGCGGCTGAGCAGAGTGCGGACGTCGACGTCCCGCCAGCCCAGGTTCGGGGCGAGCCGCAGCGGTCCCTCGGGAGCGTGGACGAGGCCGGGCAGTGCCACGGCGGCGCCGCTCACCGACAGGCCCTGGGCCGCGGCGTCGTCCAGCGCCCGTCGGGCTAGCCGGGCCAACGCCGCGACCGCCGTGGCCGGGGCGAGGCCGCGCAGGTCCCGCGGCTGCACGGCCCGGTACCGAACCGCACCGGACAGGTCCAGCACGCACGCCGCCAGGTAGTCGACGTTGAGCTCCAGCCCGAGCCCGGCCACCCGCGTCCTGGACGGCACCAAGCCGATCCCGGGCCGCCCGGCCCCGGCCCCCGACCGAGGTCCCGGGCCGACCTCGGCGAGCAGGTCGGCGGCCACCAGCGCCTCGACCAGGCTTGAGACGGTCGAGCGGGTCAGGCCGGTCGCGGCGGCGATGTCGGCCCGCGACACCGGCGCCGGAGCGTCCACGACGTGCCGAAGCACGACCGCGAGGTTGTGGTCGCGCAGGCTCTGCTGGCGCGCGACCTGCGGTCCGGTGCGCACCGACGGCCCGTCGAAGAGCTGCGGCACGGCCTTGACACTCCCACAGGGCGGTCATAAGTTCAACCAACGAACTAATAGGCCCGCAGGAGGCTCCGATGACCGCGCACCCCGCACCCGGGGATCTGTTCACCTTCGGCCTCTGGACGGTCGGCTGGCAGGCCAGGGACCCGTTCGGCGAAGCCACCCGACCCGCCCTCGACCCGGTGGAGAGCGTGCACCGGCTGGCCGAGCTCGGCGCCTACGGCGTGACCTTCCACGACGACGACCTCATCCCGTTCGGCTCGTCCGACGCTGACCGCGACGAGCACATCGCCCGGTTCCGGAAGGCGCTCGACCAGACCGGTCTGGTCGTGCCAATGATGACGACGAACCTGTTCACCCACCCGGTCTTCAAGGACGGCGCGTTCACGAGCAACAAGCGCGACGTGCGCCGGTTCGCGCTGCGCAAGGTGATGCGGAACCTCGATCTGGCCGCCGAGCTTGGCGCGACGACGTACGTCTTCTGGGGCGGTCGCGAGGGCGCCGAGACGGACTCCGCCAAGGACGTCCGGGTCGCGCTCGAGCGGTACCGCGAAGGGCTCGACGTGCTCGCCCAGTATGTGATCGACCGCGGCTACGGCATCCGGTTCGCCCTCGAGCCGAAGCCGAACGAGCCCCGCGGCGACATCCTGCTGCCGACCGTCGGCCACGCGCTCGCGTTCATCACGACGCTCGAGCACCACGCGATGGTCGGGCTGAACCCCGAGGTCGGCCACGAGCAGATGGCCGGGCTCAACTTCGTGCACGGGATCGCGCAGGCGCTGTGGCACCGCAAGCTCTTCCACATCGACCTCAACGGTCAGCGCGGGATCAAGTACGACCAGGACCTCATGTTCGGTCACGGCGACCTGCTCAGCGCGTTCTTCCTCGTCGACCTGCTCGAGTTCGGCGGCCTGGGCGGCGGGCCGGCCTACGAGGGGCCGCGGCACTTCGACTACAAGCCGCTGCGGACCGAGGACATCGACGGGGTGTGGGTGTCGGCCGCGGCGAACATGCGGACGTACCTCCTGCTCAAGGAGCGCGCGGCGGCGTTCCGCGCCGACCCGGAGGTGGCTGCGGCGATGGCGGCCAGCCGGATCCCGGAGCTGGCGGTGCCGACGCTCGCCGCGGGGGAGACGTACGAGCAGCTGCTCGCGGACCGGACGGCGTACGAAGACTTCGACGCGGACGCGGTCGCGACGCCCGGCTACGGCTACGCGCGGCTGGACCAGCTCGCGGTAGAGCACGTCCTGGGGGCGCGCGGCTGACCGCGCCGTGGGCGGTCGGCCAGGGCCGGCCAGGGCTACTGACTGGGTGGTCAGGAAGGCTCTAGGGTGGCGGCCGGACCAGCCGCCGCACCGAGGAGCCGACCATGGCCGAACCCGTCCGCTCTGTCCTGCACGACGCGCAGGTCGCCCAGGGGGCCGAGTTCCGCGACGACGACGGCTGGCTGTGGACGACCGGGTTCGGCGACCCGGCGGGCGGCTACGCCGCCATCACCGAGGGCACCGCGATGTGGGACGTCTACCCGCTGGTCAAGTGGGACGTCCGCGGACCGCAGGCGGCGCAGGGCGTTCAGCGGGTCTTCACCGGCGATGTGCTCGGGCAGGTGCCGGGGCAGGTGCGGTACGGCGCGTTCACCGACGAGGACGGGCTGCTGGTCGACGACGGCACCGTGTTCAAGCACGCCGACGACCACTTCTGGGTCTTCACCAACACCTCGGGGTTCGGCGCGCACTGGGCCGCGCACACGCCCGGGCTCGACTTCTCGTTCGAGAACCGAGTGCCCCAGATGCCGCTGGTGTCCGTGCAGGGGCCGGGCTCCCGCGACCTCCTGCGGTCGTTGACGTCCGCGGACCTTGCCGGGCTGCGGTACTTCCGCTTCCTGACCGAGCGGGTGGACGTCGGCGGGGTGCCGTGCTGGCTGATGCGTACGGGGTTCTCCGGCGAGCTCGGGTTCGAGCTGGTCCCGGTGCCGGACGGCGCGCCCGAGTTGTGGGCGGCCCTCGGGGCCGCCGGCGCGGTGCCGATCGGCCTGGACACGGTCGAGCCGGCCCGGATCGAAGCCGGCCTGATCATCTACTCGACGGACTACACGCCCGGCGAGCACACGCCGTACGACGTCAGCCTGGACCGGTTCGTGGCGCTCCGCTCGGGTGCGGACTTCGTCGGCCGCAAGCGGCTCGCCGAGGTCGCCGCCGCGCCGCCGAACAGGCTCAAGACCCTGCAGCTGCACGGTGACGAGCTGCCCGAGGCCGGGGCGCAGGTGCGCGCCGCCGGCTCGGTCGTGGGCACGCTGTCGAGCCGGGTGACCAGCCCGCGCTTCGGCGGCCTCGGCTTGGCCATGCTCGCGACCGGCGCCGCTGTCGATGGCCGGGTCCTGCAGGTGGTCGGCGGGTCGGGCGCCGTGGATGCCACCGTCGTCCCGCTGTCCGTCAAGGACCCTGACAAGCTCCGCGCCCGCGCCTGACTGTCCCGCCGTCCCCAGCACCGTCCTGGGTAGGGGTGGGGCGGGCGGGACGGTCAGCGGGCGTAGACGACGGGCTGGTGCGCGGCCATCCAGTCGGGGACGGCGTCGGCGGGCATCGGCCGGGCCATCAGGTAGCCCTGGGCGAAGTCGCAGCCCATGTCGGCGAGTGCGCCGAGCGTGTGCGCGTCCTCGACGCCTTCGGCGACGACGACGAACCCCAGGTTGTGCGCCAGCTCCACCAGCGACCGCA
This sequence comes from uncultured Actinomycetota bacterium, assembly GCA_963711005.1. GTDB lineage: Bacteria > Actinomycetota > Actinomycetes > Prado026 > Prado026 > CAVQCJ01. The sequence continues at coordinate 1,578,246 of CAVQCJ010000002.1, forward strand.
CGATCGCGGCGTTGGTGGGCTCCCGGGTCATGTCGGTGACGAAGGCCCGGTCGACCTTGAGCTCGTGCAGCGGCAGCCGGGACAGGTAGCCGAGCGACGTCTGGCCCTGCCCGAAGTCGTCGAGGCTGATCATCACCCCGGCCGAGTCCAGCCGGCTCAGCCCCACCGTGGCCCGCTCGACATCGGTGAACAACGCCGTCTCGGTGATCTCCAGCACCAGCCGGGCCGGCGCCAGCCCGCTCAGCGCGACCGCCGCCAGCACCCGGTCGGCGAAGCTCGCCTGCGAGAGGTTCCTGGCCGAGACGTTGACCGCGACGGACAGCTCGGCGGCGGCGCCGGACCAGGCCCGCATCTGGGTGAGCGCCGCCGTCACGACCCAGTCGGTGAGCGGGTCGATCAGGCCGGTCTGCTCGGCCAGCGGCAGGAAGGCGTCCGGGTACAGCAGCCCGTGCCGCGGGTGGTTCCACCGGACCAGGGCCTCGACCGCGGTCACGCTGCCGTCCGCCATGTTCAGCTTGGGCTGGTAGTGCAGGACCAGCTCGTCCTCGGCCAGGGCCCGGCGCAGCTCGCCGACCACCGCGAGCCGGTCCGCGTCGTAGTGGTCCTGCGCCGGGTCGTAGCGCACGGCCCCCGCGTGCGAGGCCTTCGCCACGTACATGGCGATGTCGGCGCGCTGCAGCAGGACGTCGGGGGTGTCGCCGTCCTCGGGGAGCAGCACGAAGCCCACGCTCGCCTCGGGCGCCAGCGGCAGCCCGCCGACCTGTACCGGCTGCCCGACTGCCGCGATGAGCCGTTCGAGCGCGGCGGTCGCGTCGGCCTCCGAGGTCACCCTGGCGAGCACCAGCCCGAACTCGTCGCCGCCGAGCCGGGCGACGACGTCGCCCGGACGGACCGCCGCCGCCAGCCGCTCGCCGAGCCGGACCAGGAGCTGGTCGCCGTTGTCGTGCCCGAGTGAGTCGTTGACCTCCTTGAACCGGTCCAGGTCCAGCACGGCGACGGCGGCGCGGGTGCCGGCCGGTGAGTCGGTGAGCTCGCCGATCCGGGCGAGGAACCGGCGGCGGTTCGGCAGACCGGTGAGCTGGTCGTGCTCGGCGAGGTACAGGTTGCGCCGGGCCTGCTGCTGCAGCCGGCGGGTGGTCGCCAGCGACAGCCCGGCGAGCACCACGTACAGGGCCAGCAGGCCGACGGCCAGGTCCCGGTACAGCGTGCTCAGGCCGGCCGCGATGTCCTGCCGGATCGGCTCGTACGGCAGGTAGACCTCGAGCACCCCGACCCGGGTGCCGGCCGACCCCCCGGACAGCGGCTGGTAGACCTCCACCACCTGGGCGCCGAGCGGGCCGCTGTCGTTGGCGTCAGCGTTGAGGTGGGTGATCTCCGCGTGGACGTGGCCCTTGGTCGCCTCCAGCGCGGCGTCCTCGGGGGTCTCGGCCAAGCCGGAGCCGTCCTGGGAGTACACGACGTTGCCGTTCAGGTCGCGGATGCGCAGCCGCATGACCACCCCGGCCGCCACCGCGCGGTCCGCAACGGTGTCGATACGCGCGAGCGTGGCCGGGTCGATCCCCTCGCGCAGGTCGGCGCTGGTCAGCAGCGGCTCGATGGCGGTGCTGGCGATCACCGCGGCCTGGGAACGGCCCTCGTCGAGCCCGCGCCGGTCGGCTTCGGAGTGGTAGGAGGCGGCCAGCACCAGGCCGAGCAGGACCACCGGGACAGCGCTGACCGCGGCGTACACCAGGAAGAGCCGGGTCGCCGATCGGGTCGCGGTCGCAGAACGGGCCATCGATCCTTATGTCGGGCGGCTGCCCGCCATGCTGAACCACACGAAGCCCGGGAGTCGGGCGCTCCGGTCTGCGACGATCTGGCCAGCGACGAGAGGGGTGATCCGGTTGCCGTCCCTGCTCCGGCGTGACCGGGCCGCGCTGGTGGCCGCCCTCGTCGGCCCGTTCGTCGCGTGCGCCCTGCTGGCCCTGGTCCGCGACAGCTTCCCCAACACCGATGCGGCGCTGGTCCTCGTCCTGGTGGTGGTGGCGGTGGCGGCCAACGGCTTCCGTTTCGCCGGCTACCTCACGGCCGTGTCCGCGGCCGCCTGGTTCGACTTCTTCCTCACCCAGCCGTACCAGCGGTTCGTCATCGACCGGCGGGCCGACGTCAGGACCACGCTCCTGCTGCTGGCGGTCGGGATCGCGGTGACGGAGATCGCCGTGTGGGGACGGCGGCAGGCCGCCCACGCGAGCCGGGACGCCGGGTACCTGGAGGGGATCCGTGCCGCCACCGAGGTCGTGTCGGCCGGGGGCTCCGGGAGCGGGCTGGTCCAGCAGGTCTCGGAGCAGCTGGTCGCGATCCTCGGGCTGACCCGCTGCCAGTTCGAGCACGGCATGGCCGGGATCGGCCAGCCGGCCAGGCTTCGCCACGACGGCGAGGTCGAGTGGAAGCGCGAGGTCTGGGACGTCGAGCGCCGCGGCCTCCCGGTGGACGTCGACATCGAGCTGCTCGTCGAGTCCGCCGGCCGGCTGCGGGGTCGCTACCTGATGCGGGCGGCGCCGGACAGCCGTCCAACGGTGAGCCAGCGCTTCGTCGCGGTGACCCTGGCCAACCAGGTCGGTGCGGGCCTGAGCTGAGCCGCGGGCGTCAAGGCTCCGTCAAGATCGCCCCGCGCACCGTCAACGACTCGTCAAGGCCGTTCACCGGAGGGTCTCGGGAGCGGTTGACTCGCCGGATGGCTGATGTCGCGTTCGTGCTGCTGACCCTCGCCGTGTTCGGCGTGCTCGCCCTCGTGGTCAAGGGGGTCGAGAAGCTGTGACCGCCGAGAACATCGTCGGCCTCGTCATCTCGGTGGCCGTCGTCATCTACCTGGTCGTCGCTCTGGTGTTCCCCGAGAGGTTCTGATGTCCGACACCACCGCCGGGTTCCTGCAGGCCGGCCTGCTCATCGTCCTGCTCGCCGCCGTCCACGTCCCGCTGGGCGACTACATGGCGCGCGTCTACTCGCTCGACGAAGCACTCTCGGGCCGAGCGCGGCATGTACCGGGTCATGGGCGTCGACCCCGAGGCGGACCAGAGATGGACCGCGTACCTGCGCAGCCTGCTCGCCTTCTCGATGGTCAGCCTGCTGTTCCTGTACGGGTTCCAGCGCGTGCAGCAGCACCTGCTGCTCTCGCTCGGGTTCCCCGCGGTCAAGGCCGACCAGGCCTGGAACACCGCGGCGTCCTTCCTGACCAACACGAACTGGCAGTCGTACTCGGGCGAGAGCACGATGGGCTACCTGGTGCAGATGGCCGGTCTCGCCGTGCAGAACTTCGTGTCGGCCGCCGTCGGCATCTCCGTCGCCGTCGCGCTGATCCGTGGCTTCACCCGGTCGCGCACCGACCGGCTCGGCAACTTCTGGGTCGACCTGTCACGGGGCTGCCTGCGCATCCTGCTGCCGCTGGCGTTCGTCTTCGCGGTCGTCCTGATCATCGGCGGCGCGGTGCAGAACCTCCACAGCACGTACGACACCGTCACCACGCTCGCAAACGGGCACCAGACCATCACCGGTGGACCGGTCGCGTCGCAGGAGGCCATCAAGGAGCTCGGCACGAACGGCGGCGGCTTCTACAACGCGAACTCCGCGCACCCGTTCGAGAACCCGACCAAGTGGACCAACCTGCTGGAGATCTTCCTGCTGCTCGCCATCCCGTTCTCGCTGCCGCGCACCTTCGGCAAGCTGGTCGGCGACGTCCGGCAGGGCTACGCGATCCTGGTCGCGATGGCGACCATCTGGGTCGTGTCGGTGATCGGCCTCACGGCCTTCGAGAATGCGCACTCGGGCTCGGCCCTGCAGGCGGCTGGTGCAGCGATGGAGGGCAAGGAGGCCCGCTTCGGGATCCCCGCGTCGGCGCTGTTCGCCTCGTCGACGACGCTCACCTCGACCGGCGCCGTCGACAGCTTCCACGACAGCTTCACGCCGCTTGGCGGCGGCATCACGATCTTCGACATGATGACCGGCGAGGTCGCGCCAGGCGGCGTCGGGTCCGGTCTCTACGGGATCCTCGTGCTCGCTGTCATCGCGGTGTTCGTCGCCGGCCTGATGGTCGGGCGCACGCCGGAGTACCTCGGGAAGAAGATCCAGGCCCGGGAGATCAAGCTCGCCAGCCTCTACATCCTCGCCACACCCGCCTGCGTGCTGATCGGGACGGGCATCGCGATGTCCCTGCCCGGTGAACGTGCAGCGATGCTGAACTCGGGTCCGCACGGGCTCTCCGAGGTGCTCTACGCGTTCACCTCGGCGAGCAACAACAACGGCTCCGCGTTCGCCGGCATCTCGGTGAACACCACCTGGTACAACACCGCGCTCGGGCTGGCGATGCTCCTGGCACGTTTCCTGCCGATCATCTTCGCGGTCGCGCTCGGTGGCTCGCTGGCACGCCAGCAGCCGGTGCCGGTCACCGCGGGCACGCTGCCCACGCACCGGCCGCTGTTCGTCGGCCTGCTGCTCGGCGTGATCGTCATCGTCGTCGCTCTCACCTACGTCCCGGCGCTGGCGCTCGGGCCACTCGCGGAAGGTCTGCACTGATGTCCACCACCACAGCTGCTCCGGGTGCTCCTAGCCCGTCAGGTGCAGGGCCGGCTGAGGCGCCGCGCCGTGTCGCGGGCGGCCTCCTCGACCCGGCCATGCTCGGCAAGGCCCTTCCGGATGCGCTGCGCAAGCTGGACCCGCGGTTCATGTGGCGCAACCCGGTGATGCTCATCGTCGAGATCGGCGCGGTGTTCACCACGGTCCTGTCCATCAAGGACCCGTCGGTGTTCGGCTGGTCGATCACCGGTTGGCTCTGGCTCACCGTGCTCTTCGCCAACCTGGCCGAGGCCGTGGCCGAGGGGCGCGGGAAGGCGCAGGCCGAGACGCTGCGCAAGACCCGCACGCAGACCGTGGCCCGCCGGTTGATCGACTGGTCACCGGGCAGCCGACGGCGGGCCGCGAGCGCGTCGAGGATGTGCCGGCGACGTCTCTCACCCTCGGTGACCACGTGGTCGTCGAGGCCGGCCAGGTCATCCCCGGTGACGGCGACGTCGTCGACGGCGTGGCCAGCGTCGACGAGTCGGCCATCACCGGCGAGTCCGCGCCCGTCATCCGCGAGTCCGGCGGCGACCGGTCTTCGGTGACCGGCGGCACGAAGGTGCTGTCGGACCGGATCGTCGTGCAGATCACCAGCCGGCCCGGCGAGACGTTCATCGACCGGATGATCGCGCTCGTCGAGGGTGCGTCGCGGCAGAAGACGCCGAACGAGATCGCGCTCAACATCCTGCTCGCCGCGCTCACGATCATCTTCGTGTTCGCGGTGGTGACCCTGCAGCCGCTCGCCGTCTACTCCGGCGCCGAGCAGTCGATCACGGTGCTCGTGGCGCTGCTGGTCTGCCTGATCCCGACCACGATCGGGGCGCTGCTGTCCGCGATCGGGATCGCCGGCATGGACCGGCTCGTCCAGCGCAACGTGCTGGCCATGTCGGGCCGTGCGGTCGAGGCGGCCGGCGACGTGAACACGCTGCTGCTCGACAAGACCGGCACCATCACGCTCGGCAACCGGCAGGCCAGCGACTTCGTCCCCATGGACGGTGTCGGCGAGGCCGAGCTGGCCGACGCGGCCCAGCTGTCCTCGCTCGCCGACGAGACCCCCGAGGGTCGCTCGATCGTCGTCTTCGCCAAGGCGCACTTCGGGCTGCGCGAGCGGCACGAAGGCGAGCTCGGGACGGCGCACTTCGTCCCGTTCACGGCGCAGACGCGGATGAGCGGAGTCGACCTCGACGACGGCCGGCAGATCCGCAAGGGCGCCGCGTCGGCTGTCGTGGCATGGGTGCGCGAGAACGGCGGGACCATGCCGCACCAGGCCGGCGAGGTCGTCGACGGCATCTCCGCCTCCGGGGGTACGCCGCTGGTCGTCGGGGCGCTGGACGCGAGCGGGACGGCGCGAGTGCTCGGTGTCATCCACCTCAAGGACGTCGTCAAGGACGGCATGCGGTCGCGCTTCGACGAGCTGCGCCGCATGGGCATCCGTACCGTGATGATCACCGGCGACAACCAGCTGACCGCCCGCGCGATCGCGGACGAGGCGGGCGTGGACGACTTCCTCGCCGAGGCCACGCCCGAGGACAAGATGGCGCTCATCCGTCGCGAGCAGGAGGGCGGCAAGCTGGTCGCGATGACCGGCGACGGCACCAACGACGCACCGGCGCTCGCGCAGGCCGACGTCGGCGTGGCGATGAACACCGGGACGTCGGCCGCCAAGGAGGCCGGCAACATGGTCGACCTCGACTCCGACCCGACCAAGCTCATCGAGATCGTCGAGATCGGCAAGCAGCTGCTCATCACCCGCGGCTCGCTGACGACCTTCTCGATCGCGAACGACGTCGCCAAGTACTTCGCGATCATCCCGGCGATGTTCGTCGTGGTGTTCCCCGGCCTGCACCGGCTCAACGTCATGGGGCTGCACAGCCCGGAGTCGGCGATCCTGTCGGCGATCATCTTCAACGCGCTGATCATCGTCGCGCTGATCCCGCTCGCGCTGCGCGGCGTCCGCTACACGCCGAGCAGCGCGTCCCAGATGCTCCGTCGCAACCTGTACGTCTACGGGCTCGGCGGACTGATCCTGCCGTTCATCGGCATCAAGGCTATCGACCTCCTCGTCCAGTTCATTCCCGGGATCCGGTGACTCTCATGCCCTCCAACGTCTCCTCCGTCGTCCGCCAGTACTGGGCGTCGCTGCGTGTGCTCCTCGTCCTGACCGTCCTGCTCGGGGTGCTGTACCCCCTGGTCGTCACGGCCGTCGGGCAGCTGCTTCTGCGCAGCCAGGCGAACGGCTCGCTGGTCTCGGCCGGCGGGCACACCGTCGGGTCCAGTCTGCTCGGCCAGAACTTCACCGACGACAAGGGCAACCCGCTCCCGCAGTGGTTCCAGCCCCGGCCGTCCGCAGCGGGCGCGAACGGGTACGACCCGACGTCGTCGTCGGCCTCGAACCTCGGACCGAACAACTCCGACCTGCTCAAGGCCGTGCAGGACCGGCGCGCTGCGGCCGCCGCGCTGGACGGGGTCGCCACGTCGAGCGTCCCGCCCGACGCCGTGACCGCGTCCGGCTCGGGGCTGGACCCGGACATCAGCCCGGCGTACGCGTACGAGCAGGTCGACCGGGTCGCCAAGGCCCGCGGGCTGGACCGCGCGCAGGTGCACGCGCTGGTCGCCTCGCACATCCACGGGCGCGACCTCGGGTTCCTCGGCGAGCCGACGGTCAACGTGCTCGAGCTCAACCTCGCCCTGCAGCAGCTCGGCGGATAGGACGGTCAGGGCGGAGACTGCCGACATGGGACGCGGACGGTTGCGGATCTACCTCGGGGCGGCCCCCGGGGTGGGGAAGACGTACGCCATGCTCGGCGAGGGGCACCGCCGGAACGAGCGCGGCACCGATGTCGTCGTTGCGTTCGTCGAGGACCACGGCCGGTCGCTCACCCGCGCGATGGCGGACGGTCTCGAGATGGTGCCGCGGCGCCAGGTCGCCTACCGGGGCGGCACGTTCCCGGAGATGGACATCGACGCCGTGCTCGCCCGGCACCCGAAGGTCGCGCTGGTCGACGAGCTCGCGCACACCAACGTCCCGGGGTCCCGGAACGAGAAGCGCTGGCAGGACGTGGCCGAGCTGCTCGACGCCGGGATCGACGTGATCTCCACCGTCAACGTCCAGCACCTGGAGTCCCTCAACGACGTCGTCGAGAAGATCACCGGCGTACCGCAGCGCGAGACCGTGCCCGACTGGGTGGTCCGCGCCGCCGACCAGGTCGAAGCTGGTGGACATGTCGCCGGAGGCCCTGCGGCGCCGGATGGCGCACGGCAACGTGTACCCGCCGGAGCGGATCGACGCCGCGCTCTCGCGGTACTTCCGGGTCGGCAACCTGACGGCGCTGCGCGAGCTCGCCCTGCTCTGGCTCGCCGACAAGGTCGAGGAGGGGCTGCAGAAGTACCGCGCCGAGCACGAGATCACCGGGACCTGGGAGACCCGCGAGCGGGTCGTCGTCGCGCTGACCGGCGGGCTGGAGGGCGAGACGCTGCTGCGGCGGGGGGCGCGGATCGCGGCGCGGGCGGTCGGCGGCGAGCTCCTCGCCGTGCACGTGGCTCGCTCCGACGGGCTGACCGGGGCGAACCCGGCCGAGCTGGCCGTGCAGCGCCGGCTGGTCGAGTCGCTGGGCGGCACGTACCACCAGGTCGTCGGGGACGACGTCACCGGCGCGCTGCTGGAGTTCGCCCGGGCCGAGAACGCTACCCAGCTCGTGCTCGGGGCCAGCCGGCGGTCCTGGTTCGGGCGGATCTTCGGCCCCGGGATCGGCGCCCGGGTGGTGCGCGAGTCCGGCGACATCGACGTGCACATCGTCACGCACTCCGCCGCCGGGACCGGTCGCGGTCTGCCGTCCATCGGCAGCGGGATCACCGCCCGCCGGCGGATGCAGGGGTTCGGGCTGGCTGCGGTGCTGCTGCCCCTGCTCACGCTGCTGCTTGTGCAGAGCCGGGTCGGGCTGAACCTGGTCAGCGACGTCCTGGTGTTCCTGCTCGCGGTCGTTCTCGTCGCGCTCGTCGGCGGGTTCTGGCCGGCCCTCGCGGCGGCGGTCGTCGGCTCGCTCCTGCTCAACTACTACTTCGTCCCACCGGTGCACACGTTCACGATCAACGAGCGCAACAACGTGCTCGCGCTGGTGGTGTTCGTCGCCGTGGCCGTCCTGGTAAGCGCGGTCGTCGACCGCGCCGCCCGCCGGACCCGGCAGGCGGCCCGCGCGGCCGCGGAGTCCGAGCTGCTGAGCACGACGGCCGGCAGCGTGCTCCGCGGCGAGGGCTCGTTGAACGCACTGCTGGAGCGGGTGCGCGAGGCGTTCGCGATGGAGTCGGTGACCTTGCTCGAGCGGACGGACCCGGGGGTCGCCGGCGCCGGGAGCTGGCAGGTGGTGGCGTACGTGGGAGCGCGCCCGTGCACGAGGCCGGCCGAGGGCGAGACCGAGGTCCCCGCGGGTGAGCTGCTCTCCCTGGTCCTGGCCGGACGGCCGCTGCCGGCGGAGGACCGCCGGGTGCTCGGCGCGTTCGCCGCCCAGGCTGCCGTGGCGCTGGAGCAGACCCGGCTGACCGAGGCGGCGGCCACCGCCGCGCCGCTGGCCGCGGCCGGCCGGCTGCGTACGGCCCTGCTGGCGGCCGTCGGGCACGACCTGCGTACGCCGCTGGCCGCGGCGAAGGCCGCCGTGACCAGCCTGCGCGGCGAGGACGTGGAGTGGTCGCCGGCGGAACGGGCCGAGCTGCTCGCCACCGCGGACTCCGCGCTGGACCGGCTGGCGCGGCTGGTCGACGACCTGCTGGACCTGTCCCGGCTGCAGTCCGGCGCGCTCGACGTCGTGACCCGCCGGTTCGGCCTCGACGACGTGGTCGCGCTGGCGCTGGACGAGCTCGGCGACGAGGGCCGGTCGGTACGCGTCGACGTCCCGCCCGAGCTGCCGGAGGTGGTCGCCGACCCGGCGCTCGTGCAGCGGATCGTGGCGAACCTCGTGGCCAACGCCGTCCGGCACGCACCCGCGCAGGAGCCGCCGTTGCTGACGGCCAGCGCGCTGGGAGACGTGCTGGAGCTGCGCGTGGTCGACCGCGGGCCGGGGATCCCGACCGACGACCGGGAACGGGTCTTCGCCCCGTTCCAGCGGCTCGGCGACGCGGACAACACGAACGGGGTCGGGCTGGGGCTGGCCCTGTCGCGAGGCCTGGCCGAGTCGATGGGCGGCTCGATCGTCCCCGAGGACACCCCGGGCGGCGGTCTCACGATGGTGGTGACCCTCCCCACCGCCCCGACGAAACCTACGGTTGAGTAGGCGAGCTCCGCTGCGCTACTCCACCGCAGGTTTCGCGGTGACCAGGGGCAGGTCGGCGGGGGCGGACGGGATGCGGAGGCTGAACGTCGCGCCCTGGCCGGGTGCGGTCTGCACCGTCAGGGCGCCGGAGTGCGCCGCCACCAGCGCCGCCGCGATCGACAGGCCGAGGCCGGTCCCGCCGCTGGCCCTGGCCCGGGACGAGTCCGCACGGTAGAACCGTTCGAACACGTGCGCCGCGTCCTCGGAGGACATCCCCGGACCGCGGTCGGCCACGTCCAGCTCGCCGAACCCGCCGTCGGTACGCACCGAGATCGTGATCGGAGTCCCCGGCGGGGTGTGTGTCAGCGCGTTGCTCATCAGGTTGCCCACGACCTGGCGCAGCCGGGTCCCGTCGCCCAGGACGACCGGCGGCGGACCGTCGTCGGCGACGACGAGCTCGACCGGCCGGTCCGGCTCGAGCGCCCGCGCGTCCTGGACGGCCTCGCCGGCGATCGTCAGCAGGTCGACCGGCGCGAGGTCCAGCGGGCGCTGCTGGTCCAGGCGAGCCAGCATCAGCAGGTCCTCGACCAGCAGGCCCATCCGGGTCGCCTGGTCCTCGATGCGGCGCATGATCCGGGAGATGTCGGCCGGGTCCGGCACCGCGCCCTGCCGGTACAGCTCGGCGAAGCCGCGGATCGACGTGAGCGGGGTACGCAGCTCGTGGCTGGCGTCGGCGACGAACCGCCGCATCCGCTCCTCCGAGACCTTCGCCTCGGCCTCGGACTCCTCGCGGGCGCGGAACGCCGCCTCGATCCGGGTGAGCATCGTGTTGAACGCGCGCGAGAGCCGGCCGACCTCGGTGGACGGGTCGAGCTCGGGCACCCGGCGGGTCAGGTCGCCGGCGGCGATGTCGTCGGCCGCCTGCTCGACCTCGGCCAGCGGCCGCAGGCTGCGGCGCACCAGCGCGTACCCCAGCCCCCCGAGCAGCAGGACCACGACCAGCCCGCCCACGATCTCGATGAGCACCAGCTGGCCCAGAGTGTGGTTCACCGGATCCAGCGAGACGGCGATGAACGCCACCGTGTTGGCGGCACCGATGAACCCGACGACTCGCCAGCTGGGGCCGCCGCCTGAAGACGCGACGCTGAACGGGTGACCGTCGAGAGCCTTGACCTGTTGTTCGGTCATCGTCGGGTACGCGGGCGTGTAGTGACCGCTCTCGTCAGTCGACGAGCACGACCAGGAACCGGAAGAGTTGACTACCTCGAAGGCGTAGACGGTCGGCGGAGCCGGGCCGTCCGTGTTGGGGAGGCAGTCGGCGCTGGAAAGCTGAGACAGGTTGTTGAGCCCACCCCTGGGCAGCGGGATCCCCTTCTCCGCGGCGGCGACCAGGTTGTTGTCGACCTGGCCGGTCAGGTACGACCGCATCGACGTCCAGGCAGCGAAGCCGGTAACGGCGAGGCCGAGGACCAGGAGGCCGATCAGCAGCGCCACGAGCTTGATCCGCAGCGGCGTCCGGGCGGCCAGCCCCGCGGCGCGCGACGAGCTCATACCGAGCTCGGGACCCGCAGCACGTACCCCACGCCACGCAGCGTGTGCAGGAGCCGCGGTTCGGTCGTGTCCAGCTTGCGGCGCAGGTAGGACACGTACGCCTCGACCACGTTCGCCTCGCCGGCGAAGTCGTAGTTCCAGACGTGGTCGAGGATCTGGGCCTTGGACAGCACCCGGCGCGGGTTGCTCATGAAGTAGCGGAGCAGCTTGAACTCGGTCGGCGACAGCTGCACCGGCTTGCCGGCCTTCCAGACCTCGTGCGTGTCGTCGTCCAGCTCGATGTCGGCGAACGTCAGCCGGCTGCTCGTGGCGATCTCGCCCCCGTTGGCGCGCCGCAGGATGGCGCCGATCCGGGCCAGCACCTCGCTGAGCGAGAAGGGCTTGGTCACGTAGTCGTCGGCGCCGGTGGTCAGGCCGCGGATCTTGTCCTCGGTGGCGTCCCGTGCGGTCAGGAACAGCACCGGGACCCGGTGGCCCTCCCCGCGCAGCTTGGTCAGGACGGAGAAGCCGTCCATCCCGGGCATCATGACGTCGAGCAGCACCAGGTCGGGGCGGAAAGTCTTCGCGAGCTCGAGCGCCTCTTTGCCGTTGCCGGCGGAGCTGACGTCGTACCCGGCGAACCGGAGGCTCGCGGAGAGGAGCTCGACGATGTCGGGCTCGTCGTCCACGACGAGAAGGCGCACCGCGCCGGGATCGGCCATGCGACGACCCTAGGAGCGGAGGCTGTCCGCCGTCTGCACACTCTCTGAGAAATCCCTGAGTACCGCCGGGCGGACGACGGGCCGATCGGAGGCGGTGACGGGCCGTGGCCAGGATTCTCACCGAACTCTCAGGTTGGGCTGGGTCTGCCCGCAGGTAGCCCCGCCACGGTGGCCTCAGCACGAGTCCGTGCGCGCCGCCGCGCGCCACGGCCATCCGGGGCGTGGAGGGGTGCGGTGGCAGAGGGTCCGGTGGCGCAGGAGTCCTCGGGACGGTCTGCGGGACGCCGCAGGCGGGCCTGGAAGATCGTCGTCCCGATCGTCGTGGTGGTGCTGGCCGTCGCCGGCGCGAGCGTGTGGGCGATGACCCGTTCGCCCGCCGCCTCGACCGCGTCGAGCGTCACCTACCGCACCGTCACGGTGTCCACCGGCAACGTCCGGCAGTCCGTCACCGCCTCCGGCACCATCGAGCCGGCCGACACCGAGGACCTCAGCTTCTCCGCTGGAGGCGAGGTCACGGCGGTGTACGTCGCGGAGGGCCAGCAGGTCGCGAAGGGCCAGCGGCTGGCCACCCTCTCGTCCGCGTCGCTGGTCAGCCAGGTCGCGTCGGCGAAGGCTTCGCTCGCTTCCGCCAAGGCGCGGCTGGACTCCGACGAGACCGCCGGGGCGTCCTCGGCCCAGGTCGCCGCCGACTCGGCGTCGGTCAGCGTGGCCAGGGCCCAGGTCGTCGACGCGCAGACGGCCCTGGCCGGCGCGACGCTGACCTCGCCCATCGCCGGCACGGTCACCGCGGTCAACGTGACGGTCGGCCGGCAGACCGGCAGCTCCGGCGGGTCCGGGAACAACGGCTCGAGCAACAACGGCTCGGCGAGCTCCTCGTCGGCGAGCTCGTCCACGTCGTCCGCGGACATCCAGGTGATCAGTACCGGTCACTACGTGGTGAACGCGACCGTCGACGCCACTGACGTGGCCAACGTCGCGAAGGGCGACCAGGTGACGATCACCCCGACCGGCGCCACCACACCGGTCTTCGGCCTGGTGACCTCGGTCGGCATCGTCGCCTCGGCGAGCTCGGGCAGCGCGACGTTCCCGGTGGTGGTCGCCGTGACGGGCAGCCCGGCCGGCCTGTACGCGGGCTCCACGGCCAGCCTGGCGATCACCTACAAGCAGGTGAGCAACGTGCTCGTCGTGCCGACGCTCGCGGTGACGCGCAGCGGCGGGAAGTCGTCCGTCACCGTCGACAGGAACGGCACCCGGAGCCAGCAGGAGATCACGACCGGGCTCAGCTCGGGCGGCTCGACCCAGGTGGTGGCGGGGCTGTCCGAGGGCGACACCGTCGTCGTCGCGGTCCGCACGTTCACCGGTGGCACCGGCGGCAACGGGACCGGAACCACCCGCGGCGGGTTCGGCGGGGGCAACGGCGGGTTCGGGGGCAACGGCGGGTTCGGCGGCGGCGGGTTCGGGGGCAACGGCGGCAGCGCGGTCAGCGGCGGCAACGCTGTCAATGGCGGCAACGGTTGATGGCCGCGCCGACGACAGCCACCGTCCCGACCCCGCTGGCCGCCCCGGTCATCGCGCTGGACGACGTCCGCAAGGTCTACCGCAGCGGCTCGCTCGAGGTGGCGGCGCTGCGCGGCGTCAGCCTGGACATCCGGACCGGCGAGTACGTCGCGGTGATGGGGCCGTCCGGCTCCGGCAAGTCGACCCTGATGCACATCGTCGGCTGCCTGGACGTCCCCACCGGCGGGTCGTACCACCTGGCCGGGGAGGACGTCGGCGGCATGTCCGAGGACGACCTGGCCGACGTGCGCAACCGTCGCATCGGGTTCGTGTTCCAGCAGTTCAACCTGCTGCCGTCGCTGTCCGCGCTGCGCAACGTCGAGCTGCCGCTGGCGTACGCGGGCGTTCAGCGGCACGAACGGCGCGAGCGCGCGGTCGCCGCCCTCGAGCGGGTCGACCTCGGCGACCGGGTGGAGCACCGCCCCGGCGAGCTGTCCGGCGGTCAGCAGCAGCGGGTCGCGGTGGCGCGTGCGCTGGTCACCGAACCGGACCTCATCCTCGCGGACGAGCCGACCGGCAACCTCGACTCGGTGTCCACGACCGACATGCTGTCGCTGCTGCGCGAGCTGCACAGCGCCGGCCGCACGATCGTCCTGATCACGCACGAGGCGGACGTCGCGGCGCAGGCTCGCCGGGTCGTCCGGCTCCGCGACGGTCAGGTCGTCGAGGACGTGGCGTCGTGACCTGGCTCGACACGTTCCGGACCAGCCTGGACGCGATGCGTACCCACCGGCTGCGGTCCGCGCTGACCGTGCTGGGCATCCTGATCGGGATCGCCGCGGTCATCCTCACGGTCGGGCTCGGGGTCGGCGCGCAGCAGCAGGTCACGGCGCAGGTCGAGGCGCTCGGGACGAACCTGCTGATCATCTCGCCGGGCAGCACGACGAGCAGCACCGGGCTGCGCGGCGGGTTCGGCACCGTGTCGACGCTGACGCAGGCCGACGCGCAGGCGCTCGGCTCGCCGGTCGTCGCGCCCGACATCGCCGCGGTCGCCCCCACCACGTCCAGCTCGGAGAGCCTCACCGCGGGCACCGACAACTGGACGACGACGGTCGTCGGCACCACGCCGTCGTGGCTGTCGGTGCGCTCACGCACGCTGCAGTACGGCGCGTTCTTCACCGCAGCCGACGACGCCGCCGCCGCCACCGACGTGGTGCTCGGCGCGACCACCGCGGAGGAGCTGTTCGGCTTCACCGACGTCGTCGGGCAGTCGGTGACCATCGGCGGCAAGCCGTTCACCGTCGTCGGCGTGCTGGCGGCCAACGGCTCGACCGGCAACGCGAACAACGACGACACCGCAGTGATCCCGATGAACACCGCGCAGCAGCGGGTTTTCGGGGGGACCAGCCGTACCTCCGTGCAGACCGTGTACGTCCAGGCGCGCTCGCAGGCCACCTTGTCGGCGGCCTACCAGGAGGCGCAGGCCGAGCTGCTGGGGCTGCACGGGATCACCGACCCCACCTCCGCGGACTTCACGATCACGACGCAGGACTCGCTGGTCAGCACCGCCGCGTCGGTCTCCAAGACGCTGACGGTCCTGCTCGCGGGGATCGCCGCGATCTCGTTGCTGGTCGGTGGGATCGGGGTCATGAACATCATGCTGGTGTCGGTCACCGAACGGATCCGCGAGATCGGGCTGCGCAAGGCGCTGGGTGCACGGCCGCGGCTGATCCGCCGGCAGTTCCTGCTGGAGGCGTCGCTGCTCGGCTTCGCCGGCGGGCTGCTCGGTGCCGCCGTCGGCATCGTCGGTGCCAAGGTCCTGCCGTCCTTCATCTCGAACCCGGTCGCGCTGTCGGTCCCGGCGATCGTCGGGTCGGTCACCGTCGCCCTGGCGATCGGGCTGCTGTTCGGGGTGTACCCGGCCAGCCGCGCGGCCCGGCTGGCACCCATCGACGCCTTGCGCAGCGAGTGAGACACCGGCGATGACCAACAGATCTGGAGCGGAAGCCATGGACGCCAGCACCCCCACCGACCTGCCGGTCCCGCGCGCGCGCCGAGCCGGGCGGGCCGCCGCCTTCGCGCTGGCACCGCTCGTCGTGGTGCTCGCCGCCTGTGGCAGCAGCGGTGGCTCCGGGGCCGCGGCGGCTGGGGGGCCATCGACAGCATCGTCGGCCCCGTCGGCCCCGTCGGCACAGCGCAGCGGTCAGGGCGGCGGCTTTGCCGGCGCGAGCTTCCCCGGCGCGTCTGGACTCATCGCGGCGGTCCAGCCCGGACAGCTGCAGGTGCAGAGCTCGGACTCCCAGACCACCGTGACGTACACCAGCGCGACCCGGTTCGCCCGGACCGTGGCCGGCAAGGTCGCCGCCGGTCAGTGCGTGACGGTGACGGGCGCGCCGGTGCCCGGATCGAGTGGCACGCTCACCGCCACCTCGGTCCGGATCGAGGCGAAGGTGAACGGCGCGTGCCCGACGGTGACCGGGCGCGCCGGCGGATTCGGCGGCGGGCAGGGCGGCAACGGCGGGCAGGGTGGTCAGGGCGGTCAGGGGTTCCAGGGTGGCAGCGGAGCGCCGCGCCCCAGCGGCGCGCCGTCGGGCCAATTCCGCGACTTCGCTTTCGCGGCCGGCACCGTGAGCTCGGTGTCCGGCTCGACGGTAACCGTGCAGGGGGTGCTCCGGGAGGGGCGGCCGACCGCCAGCCCGTCGAGCACGCCGAGCACGCCGAGCACCATCACCGTGATGCTCGCGTCGACCACGACCGTCACCGAGACGGTGCCGGCGACCAAGGCGGCCGCGGTGGTCGGGGAGTGCGCGACGGCGATCGGCAAGGCGGACGACCGCGGCGACATCGCGGCGACGTCCATCACGATCACCAAGCCTGACGCGAACGGGTGCCGCGCCGGGTTCGGCGGGTTCGGACGGGGCGGCACCGGGACCGGCGCCCCCCCGGGAAGCGGGACGAGTGCGTAGCCGGACCCGCCGCGGCACCGCCGCACGCGCCGTGACCGCGACCGTCGTCGCGGTCGGTGTGCTGGCCGCTGTCGGTGGGGTCGCGGCGTACGCGTCGACCCGACAGGACGCGCCGACCTACCGCACCGCCGTCGTGGGAACGCAGACGGTGCAGCAGGTGCTGCAGGCGACCGGGACCATCGAGCCGGGCACCGCGGCCACGGTGACCTTCCCCGTGTCCGGGACGGTCGCATCCGTCCGGGTGGCGATGGGCGACCCGGTCCGTGCCGGTGCGGTGCTGGCTGCGCTGGACACGACCGCGCTGCGGTCGGCGCTCGCGTCGGCCAGGGCCGGGGTCGCGAACGCCGCGCTGACGCTGCACCAGGCCGAGACCGGGCAGGGCTCGAGTTCGTCCGGCTCGTCCGGGTCGTCCGGCTCGTCCGGGTCGTCCGGCTCGTCCGGGTCGTCCGGCTCGTCCGGGTCGTCCGGTGCGACCCGTTCGACGGCGGCGGTCGCGAAGGCCCAGCACCAGCTGCTCGGCTCCGTGCACCAGGTGGACCAGGCGCTGGCCGGTGCGAAGGCCGACCTGGCCACCGCGACGGCGTCGTGCGGCACCGCGGCGGTCCCGAGCCCGTCCCCGACGCCGCCGACCACGTGCGCGCAGGCACAGCAGCTCGTGCTCGACGACGAGATGCACATCCTCCAGCTCCAGCAGGGGATCTCGGGCCAGGAGGCTGCCCTCGACAAGCTGGTCGCCGCCGCGGCGCGGCAGAGCACGAGCTCGAGCACCAGCCGGTCCAGCAGTACGGGCGGGTCGTCGACCGCGTCGGTCAGCGCCGCCCAGCTCGCCGCCGACCAGGCGGCGCTCGACGCGGCCGACGCCGAGCTGGCCGTGGCCAGGCAGAACCTCGCGCAGGCCGTCATCGTCAGCCCGTTCGACGGCGTCGTGAGCGCCGTCGGGCTGACGGTCGGGCAGACCGCGACGGCGGGTTCGGCGAGCAGCGCCGTCGACGTGATCGACCCGGTCTCGCACACGGTCTCGATCGCGGTCGACGTCGCCAAGATCCCGCTCGTCAAGGTCGGCCGGCACGCGACGGTCGTCCCGGACGGCAGCGGGAAGCCACTGGCAGCGACCGTCTCGTACGTCGCGGCCGCGCCGAGCACCTCCGGCGGATCGAGCTACCTGGTCCGGCTCACTTTCGGCGCGACGCCGGCCGGGTTGCGCGACGGCATCCAGGCCGCGGTGACGCTGGTGGTCGCGGAGGCGAACGACACGTTGTCCGTGCCCACATCCGCGGTCAGCCACCTGGGCGCGCTGACGTACGTCACCGTGCTCGATGCCGGGACGCCCAGGCGGACCATCGTGACGGTCGGGGCCGTCGGTCCGCTGTACACGCAGATCACCCGTGGTCTCACCGCGGGCCAGCAGGTCGTGCTCGCCGACGTGGACGCGGCGATCCCGACCAGCACACTGAACAACAGGTTCGCCCGGTTCGCCGGTGCGGGCGGGCTCGGCGGACTCGGCGGGACCGGGGGCTTCGTGCCCGGTGCCGGGCCCGGCCGCGGCTGACCGACTCGAGGGAGACGAGATGACCGACCCGACCCTGCCCCTGCCACCGGCCCAGTCACCGGCCCAGCCACCGGCCCTGCCACCGACGCAGCCGCCGGCCGAGCCACCGACCGCCACGACGGTCGCCCCGCCGCCGTACGTGGGGCCACCGGCACCGGTGCCGGACGCGCAGCCGCAGCCGCAACGCGGCGGGCTCGCCGTGCTGGTGCTCGCATCGGTCGTCGCCGGCTTGCTGCTGGTGGGCGCTGGATTCGGGCTCGGGCGGCTCACCGCGCCGTCCGGTCCTGCCTCGTTGATCGACGCGGTCCGGATGGCGCAGCAAGGCACACTTCCGTGCGGTGCGGCCCCGCAGGGCAACGGCGCCGCCGGCCCGCTGGCCCGGCTGTGCCGGCTGGGTCCCGGGCAGGGTGGCGGGTTCGGCCCCGGCCAGACGCCGCGCGGGTTCGGTCCCAACGGCAACGGCAACGGGAACGGGAACCGCAACGGCACCCCCGCCCCGAGCACGCCCTCGGGTGCCCCGACCGCGTAGGGGCATGTCGACGCGGATGCGAGGATGAAGGCATGACGAACGAGCGCATGCCCGCCATCTACCTCGGGCACGGCGCACCGCCGCTCGTCGACGACCCGGTCTGGCCTGGCGAGCTCGCCGCTTGGGCCCAGCGCATGCAGCGGCCCAGGGCCGTGCTCGTCGTCAGCGCGCACTGGGAGTCGGCGCCGCTGACCCTCGGGGCCACCACGGTCGTGCCGCTGACGTACGACTTCTGGGGTTTCCCGCTGAAGTACTACCAGATGACGTACGAGGCGCCGGGAGCCCCCGAGCTGGCCGCCCGCGTCCGCGCGCTCATGCCGGACCACGAGGAGGTCGCCGAGCAGCCACGACGCGGTCTCGACCACGGGGCGTACATCCCGCTCACGGTGATGTACCCCGAGGCGGACATCCCGGTGCTGCAGATCTCGATGCCGACGCTGGACCCGGTGCGGTTGCTCGATCTCGGCCGGCGGCTCGCCCCGTTGCGCGACGAGGGCGTGCTCATCGCCGGCTCCGGCTTCCTCACCCACGGCCTGCCGTACGTCGACTTCAGCGACCCGACCGGAGCTCCGCCGGCCTGGTCGGCGGAGTTCGACGCATGGGCGGACGAGGCACTGCGGCGTGGTGACGTCGACGAGCTCGTCGACTACCGGCACCGGGCGCCGTCGTTGCACTACGCGCACCCCACGGTCGAGCACCTGGCGCCGATGTTCGTCACGCTCGGCGCGTCGGACCACGCGGAGGCCGCGCCGAGCACCGAGGTCGAGGGCTACTGGTTCGGCCTGTCCAAGCGCTCGTTCCAGGTCGCGTAGCCTCGGCGGGTGCCCGCCGCGAACACCCGTCCGCGCTGGGCTGTCACCGCGACCTGGGCTGCAGCGCTCAGCGCCCTCGCCCTGGTCGTGCTGACCGTCGCCATCCACCGCATCGGACCCGTGCTGCGCATCGACGTGCGCGCGCTGGACCTGGTCAACCACATCCGGCGGCACCGCGTGGTCGAGGTGTTCCAGGGCGTCACCTGGACCGGGGACTTCCTGTTCGGCTCGCTGGCGCTTCTCGTCGTGTGCGCCGTGGTCGCTCGGCGGCGCCGGTCCTGGGCCCCCTTCTGGCTGGGCCTCGCCGGCGTGGCGGCGCTGCTCGTCACGGTGGGGACCGGCAAGCAGGTCGTCGCGCGGTCCCGTATCCCGTTCGCCGTCGGCTCGTTCGGCGACGGCGGGACGTCGTACCCGTCCGGGCACACGACCACGGCGGTGGTCGTGGGCGGCTGCCTGGTGATCCTCGCGTCCCCGGTGCTGAGCCGGCGCGGACTGCACCGGGCCTGGGCAGCGATGGCGACGTTCGCCGGGCTGGTCGGGGTCTCGCGGCTGTACCTGCGCATGCACTGGCTCACCGACGTCATCGCCGGCTGGCTGCTCGGGACGGCGATCGTGTGCCTGCTGGCGATCGCTTTCGTCAGGCCGTCGCCGGCCGCAGCCACGTCGCCACCGGACGACGGGTCAGCACCGCCCCCAGCAACGTCATGACCAGCAGCACGAGCAGGCTGGCGAAGATCCACGTGAACAGCCCGAACACGACACCGATCGGTCCGTACTGCTCCGACTGGCGCGACAGCGTGGCCGGCAGGTAGACCGCCGACCAGGCACCGACGCCGAGGCGGCCCAGCGACACCAGCCCGGCCGCGACCAGCAGCCGCTCCCGCGCGACCTGACCGGCGGTCAGCAGCAGCTGCGCGGCGAACTCGGCGCCGGCCCAGACGATCAGCAGCAGGACCAGGGCCACGATCTCGAGCGCCGTCCCGTGCGCGCGGCCGAACGAGCGCAGCCCGGAGACGAGCATCAGCATGGTCACCTGGATGGCGATCCACGCGAGCCCGCGCCACCACTGCTGCGACACCGGCAGCGCGCGGACGTCCCAGATCATGGCGTACGCCCTGCCGACGCGCCGGGACAGGACGAACGCCGAGTAGAGCGTGATCAGCAGGCCGGTCCAGTAGACGCCCGACCCGGCGCCCGGGGTCTGGAAGAGCGTGTGCATCGCCGCGCGGGCCGCGCCCGCCAGTCCGAACCGGTCGGTCAGCTCCCGGGCGACGAGGGCGGTGTCGCCGCCTTGCGTGAACAGCCCGGTGACGACGAGCACCAGGGGGATCAGCGCGACGAACGCCTGCGCCGACAGCGTGTACGCGAGGTCGAGCAGACGGGTTCGCGCGACCTCGGACAGGTACTCGCCGACGACGCTGCCCTGGAGCAGCGCGCGAGCGCCGGCGAGGCGGCTGGGAGCGGGTTCGACCGGGCCTGCCGGCGAGGTGTCGTTGTCCACCCGCGCATCCTGGCACCGTCCCGGACACGCGCTTCAGTCGGCCGGGGAGGGCGCCGGGGGCGGGTGCGGGAGGCCGCGGATCAGGTCGGCCACCAGCCCGGTCCAGCCGGTCTGGTGCGAGGCGCCCAGGCCGCGGCCGGTGTCGCCGTCGAAGTACTCGTTGAACAGCGGCGCCGACCAGCGCGGGTCGACGCCGAACGGCCCGGCCGCACCGTCGATCGGACGCCGCCCGCCGTCCGTCGGCAGGAACAGCCCGATCAGCCGCTCGCGCAGCTCGTGCGCGACCGCGCCGAGGGTGAGCTGGCGGCCAGACCCGGTCGGGCACTCCACGGTGAACGTCGGGCCGAGGTAGTGGTCGTACCGCTGCAGCGCCTCGACGACCAGGTAGTTGATCGGCATCCAGACCGGCCCCCGCCAGTTGGAGTTGCCGCCGTACAGGAAGCTCGTCGCCTCGGCCGGCTCGTACCCGACCTCGAAGGTCTGCCCGTCCACCTGCACCGAGAACGGCTCGGCGAGGTGCCGCCGCGACACCGACCGGATGCCGTGCGGAGAGAGCATGCCCTGCTCGTCGAGGACCTCGACGAGCACCCGCCGCAGCCGCTCGGGGTCGACGACGGTCAGCATGATGCGGTCGCTGTCCGCGGCCTTGGTGACGAAGCCGCAGCGGTCCAGGTCCGTCACATCGACGCCGCGCCGACCGAGGAAGTCGGCGAACCGCTTGCGCAGCCGCGCCGTCGGCGCCGCCATGGTGTCCGTGATCGACGCCGCGGCCAGCACCGGGATCACCCCGACGAGCGACTTCACCCGCAGCGGTACCTGCCGCCCGTCCGGCGTGAGCAGCTGGTCATAGAAGAACCCGTCCGCAGGGTCCCACAACCCGCCTGCGGCGATGCCGTCGGTGATCGTCGCGAAGTGCTCGAGGAACTTGACCGCGACGTCCTCGTACACCTCGTCGTGCTCGGCCAGGACCATGGCCGCGGTCAGCATCGTCAGCGCGTAGAACGCCATCCACGCCGTGCCGTCGCTCTGCGCCAGCTGACAGCCAGGCGGCAGGTGCGAGCGGTCGACCGGGCCGATGTTGTCCAGGCCGAGGAAGCCGCCCTCGAACACGTTGTTCCCGTCCGGGTCCTCGAGGTTCACCCACCAGGTGAAGTTCATCAGCAGCTTGGTGAAGACCCGCTCGAGGAAGAAGTAGTCGGGGCGCCCGGTCGCCGCCGCGTCGATCTGGAACACCTTCAGCGCGGCCCACGCGTGCACCGGCGGGTTCACGTCGTCGAACGACCACTCGTACGCCGGCAGCGCACCGCCGGGGTGCATGAACCACTCGCGGCACAGCAGCACGAGCTGGTACTTGGCGAACGCGGGGTCGATGTGCGCGAGTGTCACGCAGTGGAAGGCGAGGTCCCAGGCCGCGAACCACGGGTACTCCCACGGGTCCGGCATCGACAGGACGTCGTAGGAGTCGAAGTGCCGCCAACGCGCGTTGCGCACCGTCGCGTGGCCCGGCGGCGGGGCCGGCTCGGACGGGTCGCCGTCCAGCCACAGCGGCACGTCGTAGCGGTAGAACTGCTTGCCCCACACCATCCCGGCGAACGCCGCCCGCATCACGGCGGCGCGCTCGGGCGTCGTCCCGGCCGGTGCGAGCTCGGCGTAGAACTGGTCCGCCTCGGCCCGGCGCTGCACCATGGTCGCGTCGAACGAGGCGCCGGCCCACCGGGGGTCCGGTTCGTCGCCGGCCGTCGGCGAGTACAGCCGCAGCCGCAGCCGAACGGTCTGCCCGGCCGGCACGCGCACCTGGTACCACCAGGCCGCCTTGGTGCCGGTACGGACCGGGCGGACCGTCGCGGCGCCGGAAACCACGTGGTCGTTGATGCCGTCCTTGGGGTACGGCGCGGCGTTCGGCTGCCCGAACAGGAGCTCGGTGTTGGTCGCGTTGTCGCAGAACAGCGGGACGGGAGCGCGGCCGTCCGGCCCGGTGGCGGCCGCGAGCCGGTAGGTGCCGGCCCGCTCGTGCTCGGCGAGCAGGTCGCCGTTCTCCCAACGCAGCACCGGCTCGGTGTACTTCGCGTCCCACGTCCAGATGTCGCGGAACCACAACGTCGGGAGCACGTGCAGGGTGTCGTCGTCGGGACCTTCGTTGCTGACGTCCACCTGCATGAGCAGGTCGGTCGGCCCGCTCTTGGCGTACGTGACCTCCACCGCCCAGTACCGGTCGTCGTCGAAGACGCCGGTGTCGTAGAGCTCGTACTCCGGCTGGTCGCGGCTGCGCCGGCCGTTCTCGGCGACGAGGTCCTCGTACGGGAAGGCTGCCTGCGGGTAGTGGTAGCGCCACCGCAGCCAGGAGTGGCTCGGGGTGGCGTCCAGGTGCCACCAGTACTCCTTCGCGTCCTCACCGTGGTTGCCCTCGTGGCCGGTGAGCCCGAACAGCCGCTCCTTGAGGATGGGGTCGCGTCCGTTCCACAGGGCGAGGGCCAGGCACAGGTCCTGGTGCAGGGTGCTCAGCCCGGCCAGGCCGTCCTCGCTCCACCGGAACGCGCGGGAGCGGGCGTGCTCGTGGGGGAAGAACCGCCACGCGTCGCCGTCGGCGCTGTAGTCCTCGCGGACCGTGCCCCAGGCGCGCTCGCTTAGGTAGGGGCCCCAGGTGTACCAGGGCCCGGCGTTCTCCAGCCCGTCCTCGGGCCGCCCGACGGTGGCCATGCGCTGCTGCTCGGGGTTCACCGGTCCATCCTGTCGGCTGGTCCCGGCGCTGTCAGCGGCGGGCCGTCTCCGCCACGACGACGCCGACGAGCACCACCGCGCCGCCCACGATCTGGACGGTCCCGAGCTGTTCGCCCAGCCACAGGAACGCCACCACGGATGCGGCGACCGGCTCGACAGTCCCGACCAGCCCGACCTGGGCGGCGCGCAGGTGCCGCAGCGCCCCGACGCTCAGGGTGAACGGCACGACGGTGCCCAGCACGATCAGCCACGCGGCCGGCACCCACATCGGCAGCTGCCGGTCGGCGAGGTTGCCCAGCAACGAGATGTCGCGACCGAGCAGCTCGTACGGGAACCGCCACCACGGCCGCACCACCGCCCAGAACGCCGTCGTGAACCCGAACGCGAGGCAGGTCAGCGAGACCGGGTCACGTCGGCCCACGTTGTGCTCGCCGAGCAGGAAGTACACCGCGAGCGACACGGCGGCGCCGAACGCGGCCAGGACGCCGATGCCGTCCAGCGTGCCGCCCTGCCACACCTGCGCGACCAGCGAGAGACCGCCGACCGACAGCGCGAGCGCCGCCCAGACCCGGCCGCGGACCGGCTCCTTCAGCACGAACCGGGCCCACAGCGCGACGAACACCGGCGCGGTGAACTCGATGAGCAGCGCGATCCCGACCTCGAGCCGCCTGATCGCGACGAAGTAC
Source organism: uncultured Actinomycetota bacterium (assembly GCA_963711005.1). Lineage (GTDB taxonomy): Bacteria > Actinomycetota > Actinomycetes > Prado026 > Prado026 > CAVQCJ01. The sequence continues at coordinate 1,602,589 of CAVQCJ010000002.1, forward strand.
AGCAGCTGGACGAAGACGAAGCCGACGAGGCCGTACACCGCGACGGCAGGCAGCTCGCGGCGGGTCATCCGCAGGGTCCGTGGCGCGGTGACCAGCACGATCGCGAGCAGACACACGAACGCGCCGGTCGCGCGCAGCTCGGCGAGGTCGGAGGCGGGCATCCCCCCGACCAGCATCACCTTGGAGACGGTGCCGTTGACGGCCCACAGCAGCGCCGCGGTGACGACCATGACGTAGCCGGTACGGGCCCGGCGGTCCGGCTGAACCTGGACGGCGACCGGCACCAGCCCCTCGACCACCGGCCGAGGCTATCCGCAACGCCCGGCCGCCCCCGCCGCCCGCCCCACCCCGTCGCTCAAGATCAACCGGCCTGGGGGGCTACTCGGACCAGCGCGGGGAGGTGGTGCGCGGTGGGTGCAGGGCCGCCCGGACCAGGACCAGCCGCGGTGCGCCGGCCTCGGCTGCGCGCTCCAACGCCGTGCGCAGCCCAGGTCCGGTGTCGGCGACCTCCGCGCCGATCCCGTACGCCGTCGCCAGCGCGACCCAGTCCGGCCCGGCAAGGTCGACGCCGCGCTCGGCGTGGCCGGCGGCCCGCTGGTCGTAGCGCAGCATCCCGTAGCCGCCGTCGTCGACCACCAGCACGGTCACCGGCAGCCGCTCCTGAGCGAGCGTCGCCAGCTCGCCCACCGCCATCGCCGCACCGCCGTCGCCGCAGACGGCGAGCACCGGCCCGGCGCCGGCGTGGGCCGCCCCCACCGACGCGGGGAGCGCGTAGCCGAGCGTGCCCCACCCGACCGGGTACTGCAGCCGCCGCGGCGCGCCGATCGAGGCGTAGCCGCCGACCCAGTACCCCGCGACCGCCATGTCGCACAGCACCGGTCCGCGCGCCCCCCAGGCGTCCCCGACCGCACCGGCCAGGCCGATCCCGGCCGAGGTCGCCGGGTCCGCGGCCAGCCGCGCGCGCACCGCGGGCCCGAGCCGGAACACCGAGTCGGCCCAGGGCTCGCGGGCCCGCAGCCGGACCGCGATCGCGTCGCACAGCGCCCGGACGTCCGCGACGACGCCGACGTCCGCGACATACCCCGAAGTCAGGTGCGCCGGATCGGTGTTCACCGCGAGCAGCCGGGGCGGCAGCGGCAGGGTCCAGTTCTTGGTGGTCATCCCGTCGAACCCGGTGCCCAGGGCGACCAGCAGGTCCGCCGACGCCAGCACGTCGGCCGCCTCCGGCTCGTGCACCGGCACGTCCACCAGCAGCACGTGCCCGGGCGGCAGCACCCCGCGCCCGGCGTACGTCGTCAGGACCGGCGCTCCCAGCCGCCAGGCCAGCTCGGTCACGGCGTCGGCCGCGTCCGACTGCAGCGCGCCGCCGCCGACCCACAGCACCGGTCGGTCCGCGGCGGCCAGCTCGGCGAGCACGGCCTCGACGTCGGCACCGGACGGCTGCGGCGGGTCGGCCGGCCGGGCCGACGGCAGCGCCCGGCCCTCGTCCGGGAGCGCCGCGCCGAGGATGTCCACCGGGATGCCCACGTACACCGGCCCCCGCGGCGACGTGAGCGCGAACGCGGCCGCCCGCGCCACCGCCTCGACCGCTGCCAGCGGCGACGCGGGGCGGTAGACGGCCTTCGCCAGCGGCTCGAACAACGCGCCCTGGTCGGACATCTCGTGCAGGATCCCGCGCTGCCCGCCCGGGCGTCGCAGCGCCGTCGACACCTCGGAGGAGACGAGGACGACCGGCGAGCCGCTCGCCGCCGCCTCGCCGAAGGCGGCGACCGCGTTCGCCGCGCCCGGACCGGTGGTGGTCAGCGCGACCCCGAGCCCGCCGCCCGCCCGGGCCAGCCCGTCTGCGGCGTACACGGTCGTCTGCTCGTGCCGCACCCCGACCACCCGGGGCCGTCCCGCCGCCAGCGCCTCCCAGAACGCGAGGTTGTGCACCCCCGGCAGCCCGAAGGCCGTCTGCACCCCGGCTCCCGCCAGCACGTCCAGGACCGCGCCCGCCACCGTCCGCTCCGACCCCATGCCCGAAACCTACGGTGCGGTACGCGAGCAGCACTGCCGTACCCGACCGTAGGTTCCGGGCCAGATGGGCGTGGCAGGCTGTCGGCTCATGACCAGGTGCGTCTCGCGCAACCCCGCCGACCTCGCCGACGTGGTCGCCGATGTCGAGCTCGCCACCGTCGACGACCTCGTCGCCGCGGCGGTTGCGGCCCGCGCGGCGCAGGCGGACTGGGCCGCCACGCCGGCGCCGGCGCGTGGGCGGGTCGTCGCCCAGCTGGGCCGGCTGGTCGAGGCGAACCAGGAGCCGCTGGCCGCGCTGATCACCCGCGAGATCGGCAAGCCGTACGCCGAGTCGCTGGGCGAGGTGCAGGAGGTCGTCGACACCTGCGACTTCTTCCTCGGCGAGGGCCGCCGCCTGTACGGGCAGACGATCCCCAGCGAGATGCCGGCCAAGCAGCTGTTCACCTTCCGGGTGCCGGTGGGTGTCGCCGTCATCGTCACCGCGCCGAACTTCCCGGTCGCCGTGCCGTCCTGGTACCTGGTGCCGGCCCTGCTGTGCGGCAACGCCGTCGTCTGGAAGCCGGCCGAGAGCACCCCGGCCATCGCGGCCGCGTTCGCTGCCCTGTTCGGCGCGGCCGGCGTGACCACCGGCGCCTTCGGCACGGTCGTGGCCGACGGCCCGACCACGTACACCGCGCTCGAGCAGATGCTCGAGCTGCACCTGGTCGACAAGGTCGGCTTCACCGGGAGCACCGCAGTCGGACGGGCGGTCGGCGAGCTGTGCGGGCGGCACCTGCAGTCACCGTGCCTGGAGCTCGGCGGCAAGAACCCGATGGTGGTGATGGCCGACGCCGACCTGGACCTCGCCGTCGAGGGCGCGCTGTTCTCCGGCTTCGGGACCGCCGGGCAGCGGTGCACCTCGTTGGGCACGGTCTGGGTGCAGGGCCAGGTGTACGACGCCTTCCTCGACCGCTTCGCCGCAGCCGTCGAGGACGCCGTCGTCGGCGACCCGACCCAGCCGGTGCTGTACGGCCCGATGATCTCGCAGCGGTACCTCGACAACCACCTGGGCAACCTCGGGATGGTCCAGCCGCACCACCGCCTGCACGGGTCGACCGGTACCGGGCGCATCACCGGCGACAACCCGCGCAAGGGGTTCGTCGGCGACCCGGACCGGGGCGTGTTCGCGCACCCGACGATCGTCGAGGGCGTGCGGCCGGGCGACGCCCTGTACGACACCGAGACGTTCGGCCCGCTGGTGGGGCTGGGCCGGTTCGACGTCCTCGACGAGGCGCTGGAGCTGGCCAACGGTCACGGCTACGGGCTCTCGTCCTCGATCTACACCCGCGACCCGCAGTCCGTGTGGCGGTTCCGCGCCGGCATCGGCGCGGGCATGGTCAGCGTCAACAACTCGACCTCGGGCGCCGAGGCGCACCTGCCCTTCGGCGGCAACGGCCGCAGCGGGAACGGCTCGCGCCAGTCAGGGGTCTGGGTGCTCGACCAGTTCACCCGCTGGCAGGCGCTCAACTGGGACTGGTCCGGCCGCCTGCAGAAGGCCCAGATGGACGTGCCGGAGGCTGCGTGGGACCCGGGGTTCCGGCTGTGAGCGACCCCAGCGGCCCGAGCGACGCCGGCGGCGCCGCGGCCGCGCTGCTCGCCGCCAAGCGGGCGGAGGTGGAGGCCGAGATCGCCGGGTTCGAGGTCCCGGCGGAGGACACCGGCGGGATCTCGTTCGGCAAGCGGGTCGGCGACGGCACGAGCATCGCCGTCGAGCGGATCACCCAGGTCGCCGCTCACGACGGGCTCGGGGTGCTGCTCGCCGAGATCGTCAGGGCGCAGGCCAAGCTCGACGAAGGAACGTACGGGGTCTGCGACCGGTGCGGCCGGCCGATCCCGGTCGAGCGGCTGGAGGCGCGACCCTGGTCGGTGCATCACGTGGTCTGCCCGCCGGCCGACGGCTGAGCCGCTCCGGCCCGGCCGGACCCGGTCAGTCGCCGCCGGCCCCGAACAGCAGCTCGTGGTCGCGGCCCTCACGACGGGCCAGCGGCCGGGACCGCCTGGCGAAGCTCTCCCAGCCGCAGCCCGAGCACACGGCGACCGCGAACGGGCCGCGGTCCAGCAGGTGGATCTTGTGGCGGATCCGCGGGTCGAAGAGGTCGGTCCGCCGGTCCGGGTCGTCCAGCACGGCCGGGTCGTGGACGACAAGAGGCGCGTCGGGACGGACCTCCTGCGGGGGTGCCCCTCGCTCGTCCATGCGCCCTCCGGTGCTGCTCGAGCCCTCACCGTACGACGCGACGCCCCACCGTGCCCACCCGACCCGGGAAACCGTCCCCGGGCCCGGCGACGTGACTAGGCCGACGACCCCCCGCTTGGGTCATTCCGACTGCGCTGGGTGGCGACATAGCCTGAAGCGGTGACGCCCGACCTGCGCCTGCACGACGCCCAGCAGCTCGAGGAGATCGAGCTCTACGGCGCGCTGGTGATCGCAGCGTCGGCGCACGAGGGTCCGCTCACCGTCGAAGAGGTCGACGAAGCACTCGGCCTGCGCGCGACCGCCTGACCTACGGCGCGGCGGGTCAGCCGAAGCGACCGGTGATGTAGTCCTCGGTGCGCTTCTCGGTCGGGTTGCTGAAGATCTTCTGGGTGCCGTCCATCTCGATCAGCTTGCCGGGCTGGCCGGTGCCCGCGATGTTGAAGAACGCGGTCGTGTCGCTGACCCGGGCGGCCTGCTGCATGTTGTGCGTGACGATGACGATCGTGTACCGCTCCTTGAGCTCCTGCATGAGGTCCTCGATCGCCAGCGTCGAGATCGGGTCCAGCGCCGAGCAGGGCTCGTCCATCAGCAGCACCTGCGGCTCGACGGCGATCGCCCGCGCGATGCACAGCCGCTGCTGCTGACCGCCGGACAGCCCCGCGCCCGGGCGCGAGAGCCGGTCCTTGACCTCCTCCCACAGGTTCGCGCCGCGCAGCGACCGCTCGACCACGATGTCCATGTCCGACTTCTTGCGCCGGCCGGAGAGCTTGAGCCCGGCGACCACGTTGTCGTAGATCGACATCGTCGGGAACGGGTTCGGCTTCTGGAACACCATGCCGATCGTCCGGCGGACGTTCACCGGGTCGACGCCGGCGCCGTAGACGTCCTCGCCGTCGAGCGCGACCTTGCCTTCGACCCGCGCCCCCGGGATCACCTCGTGCATCCGGTTCAGCGTGCGCAGCACGGTGGACTTGCCGCAGCCGGACGGACCGATGAACGCCGTGACGGACCGCGGCTCGACCGTGAAGGTGACCCCCTCGACGGCCAGGAAGCTGCCGTAGTAGACGTTCAGGTCGGATACGTCGATCCGCTTGGCCATCTCGGTCCGGTCCCTCGCTCGTCGCTGCTGGGCTGTTCGGTTGCTACTTGGCTCGGTTGAAGTATGCGATGAGGCGGGCGATCAGGTTCAGCCCCATGACGAGAAGGATCAGAGTCAGCGCCGCGGCCCACGCCCGTGCCACCGAGGCGTTGGTCCCGGTGTTGATCTGGTCCCAGATGAACGTCGGCAGCGACGCCTGCGGCTCGGCGAACGGGTTCGTGTTGATCGACTGGCTCAGAAACGTCGTGAGCAGCAGCGGCGCGGTCTCCCCGGCCACCCGGGCGACCGCGAGCATCGACCCGGTGATGATCCCGCTCATCGCGGTCGGCAGCACGATCCGCAGGATCGTCCGGTACTTCGCGACCCCCAGCGCGTACGACGGACTCGCGCAGCTCGTTCGGGACCAGCTTCAGCATCTCCTCGGTCGAGCGGACCACGACCGGGATCATCAGGATCGTCAGGGCCAGCGACCCGGCGAACCCGGACCGCTCGAAGCCCAGCGTCAGGACGAAGCCGGTGTAGACGAACAGTCCGGCGACGATCGACGGCACGCCGGTCATGACGTCGACGAAGAAGCTGATCACCCGGGCGAGCCGGCCGCCGCGGCCGTACTCGACCAGGTAGATCGCGACCAGGATCCCGATCGGGATCCCGATCAGCGCGGCGATGCCGACCTGCTCGATGGTGCCCGATGAGCGCGTGGTAGATGCCGCCGCCCGCCTCCCGCGGGCCGATGTTGCGCATCGAGTGGGTGAGGAACGACGCGTTCAGCGTCTTCAGGCCCTCGCCGACCACCGCGACGAGGATGGCGACCAGCGGGATCACGGCGACGCCGAAGCAGCCGTAGATGATCGTCGTGGCCAGCCGGTCCTTGGCGTGCCTGCGGCCCTCGACCGAGAAGCTCCACGCCGTCTCGATCACGATGAACAGGCCGATGCCGACCAGCAGGGTGCCGGCCCGCCCGGACACCGGCGTCAGCCAGGCGAGCAGCACTGCCGCGACCGCGGCCGCCAGCGCCGACGCCGCCGGCGCCCAGCGCGGCAGCTTCTGCCCGGACAGCGCCCGGTGCAGCACGGACTCCGCCGACTCCGGGGCCGGCGGAGCGGTGCTCGTCGTCGCCATCAGTTCGCCCCGGAGAACTCGCGGCGCCGCTCGATGATCAGCCGGGCCAGCGTGTTGACGACGAGCGTGATCACGAACAGCACCAGGCCGGACGCGATCAGCGCGCCGAGCCCGATCGGGCCGGACTCGTTCCACAGGTTCGCGATGTTGGCCGCGAAGGTGTTCCCGCCCGGCTCGGTGAGGTGCGGGTTGATCGTGAACGTGGCGGACAGCACCAGCGCCACCGCGATCGTCTCGCCGAGCGCCCGGCCCAGCCCGAGCATCGCCGCGCTGATCATGCCCGGGCGTGCCGAACGGGATCACCGACGTGCGCACCATCTCCCAGCGGGTCGCGCCGAGCGCGAGCGCGGCCTCGATGTGACCGCGCGGCACCTGCAGGAACACCTCACGGGTGATCGCCGAGACCGTCGGCAGGATCATGATCGCCAGGACGATGGAGGCGATGGCGATCGAGCGGGTGTAGACGCCGATGCGGTTGTCGAAGATCACCAGGAAGCCGAGGTGGTCGTTGAGCCACTGCATCAGGCCCACCGACCGCGGCATCAGGAACTGCAGCCCCCACAGGCCGTAGATGATCGAGGGAACCGCGGCGAGCAGGTCGACGAGGTAGCCCATCGGCGCCGCCACCCGGCGCGGCGCGTAGTGCGAGATGAACAGCGCGACGCCGTAGCCGACCGGGACCGCCAGCATCATCGCGATGACCGCGGTGACGATCGTCCCGAACGCGAGCGCGGCGATGCCGAACATCGGCAGCTGGCCGGTCGACGAGGGGTCGGGGAACCACTTCTGGAAGGTGAAGAAGTTGACGCTGTTGACCCGCAGCGCCGGGACGGCCTTCCAGACCAGGAACACCGCGATCCCGGCCATGATCGCGAGCACGAGGAGCCCGGCGGAAAGGCTGAGCCCACGGAAGATCCGGTCCCCCGGACGCACCGACGTCCCGCGGATCGGCGACCGGTCGTCGGGGTCCGGCGCGGCCGACGCCGGTGGCTCCAGCGTGGGCGTGGTCGTCATCGGGTCCCTCCTCGCCAGGCACGGCGGCCCCGTCGCACCCTAGGGGCACGGCGGGGCCGCTGTGACTGGGTTTGCCTGCTGTTAACGACGGCCCTCGGTCAGGAGATGGAGGCGACCGACGCCTGGACCTTGGTCAGCAGGTCCGCCGGCAGCGGGGCGTACCCCGACGCGGCGTTGAGCTGGGCCTGGCCCGAGTCGCTCGAGATGTACGTGAGGAAGGACTTGGTCAGGTCCAGCTCGTTCGCCGGCAGCCCCTTCTGGCACGTGATCTCGTACGTCACCAGCACGATCGGGTAGGCGCCCGCCGTCTTGGTCGCGTAGTCGAGCGAGAGGGTCAGGTCCAGGCCGGTGCCGGTGATCGTGGCCGCGGCCACCGCCTTGCCGGCGTTCTCCGGCGTCAGCTCGACCGCCCCGCCGCCGTTGTCGATCTTCGCGACCTGCAGCCCGCCCTCCTGGGTGAAGGAGTACTCGACGTAGCCGAGCGAGTTCGGCGTGCTCTTGAGCGCGGCGGCGACCCCGTCCGAGCCCTTCGCGCCCTGACCGCCGGGCGCCTTCCAGACCTTGTCGTGGCTGTACGTCCACGTGGACGCGGCGGCCGCGGTCAGGTACTTGGTGAAGTTGTCCGTGGTCCCGGACGAGTCCGACCGGTGGAACGTGACGATCGTGGCGTCCGGGAGGGTGACCCCGCTGTTGAGCGACGCGATCGCCGGGTCGTTCCACTTGGTGATGCTGCCGGAGAAGATCTTGGAGAGCACCTCGGGGGTGAAGACGAGGCCGTCCTTGCCGGGCAGGTTGTACGCGACCGCGATCGGGCCGATCACCATCGGCAGGTCGATCGCCTGGTTGCCGGACCCGCAGCGGGCCGCGGCCTTGGTCTGCTCGTCCGGCTTGAGAGCGGAGTCCGAGCCGGCGAACGCGGTCTGGTTGTTGATGAAGTCCTGGACGCCGGCGCCGGACCCGGACGGCGAGTACTCGATCGTCGCGCCGGAGCAGGCCTGCTGGTAGGTGTTGATCCAGGTGGTGATCGCGTTCTTCTGGGCCGAGGAGCCCGAGGACTTGATGTCACCGGTCTTGCAGGCGATCGAGCTGCTCGCCCCGGCGCTGCCGGAGCTGCTCGGATTCGTGTTGTTGTCCGATCCGCAGGCCGCGAGGGCCAGCGCGCCGGCCACGGTCGCGACGGCGACGGCGGCCAGGCGACCGCTGCGGGTGAGGTTCACCGGGGTGCGTCCCTTTCTGTGGGGCGACAGGTCTCGGCGCCGCGATCGGCGCGCGCTCGTCTGCTGACGGTCTGTTCAACGGCGACGCTAGGCAGCGCAGGTGTCCTGACCCGGGTCTGCAGGTGAACGCAGCGTGAACGGCGGGCCTCGATCCGACGACGGCCGGGCTCAGGCCGGGCAACCGGCCGGTGAACGGGCGGGTGGATCGAGCGGGTGGATCGGGCGGGTCAGCCGCGGTGCCGCTCCACGGCCACCACGCTGACGCCGTTGGCGTCGAAGGCCCGGTGCAGGACGAGGATCGCGCCCGGCGCCAACGGCCGCTGGTCGTGGGACACGTGACCGGGGTCCACCGCCGCCAGCAGGTCCGGCAGCACCGGGCGGTGGCTGCACACGACGAGCGGCTCGGGGGTGGCCAGCAGCTCGGCCGCTCGGGCCCGGCTCGCCTTGCGCGTCGCGGCGTGCCCCTCCTCGGACAGCAACGGCTCGTCGACGACCTCGACCTCACGGCTGCGCGCGTACGGCAGCACCGTGTCTCGGCAGCGGGTGGCGTCCGAGCTGTGCACGGCCCGGATGCCGTACGCCGCGAGCAGCGGGACCAGCCGGCGCCCCTGGTCGATCCCGCGGCTGTCCAGCGGTCTGGCCGCGTCCATCGTGCCGGCCCACTGCGCGCGCTTGACCGCCTTGCCGTGGCGGACGACGACGAGCGGGACGGTGTCCAGCGGGAGCCGGTGCAGCCGCGGCACGAGCTGGATGTCGTGCTTGTAGGTGAGCAGCTCGCGGGCCTGCGCGTCGGGGACCCAGCGCAGCTCGTCGATCTCCTCGGTCGGCTCGAACGGCTCGACGGGCGGGTCCTCGACCCGCGCCGCCCAGTAGCGGACGTGCTTGGGGAGCCCGTCCACGTGGTACCGGCGGCTGGGCAGCGGTCGGCCCAGCGCGATGGCGTAGCCGGTCTCCTCGGCGACCTCGCGCACGGCGGCCACGGCCGGGTGCTCGGCGGGCTCGAGCTTGCCCTTGGGGAACGACCAGTCCTTGCGCTGCGTCCGGTGCACCAGGGCGAGCTCGATGCCGTCGGCGGCCGGGCGCCACAGCACGGCGCCGGCGGCCCGGATCACCTGCACGGCCACGGGTCAGCCCTGGACCTTGGCGAGGCCTGCCGGTCCGCCCGGGCCACCGGCCCTGGAGATCTCGGGCCAGACGTGCATGAACTGTGTCCTGGCGGTCACGACGGCCGTCCGCTCCGCCTCGTGCAGCAGCCCGAGGACGAAGCCGGTGGTCCCGGTCACGCGGCGGCCGGCGGCCAGCTCGCGCGCGGTCTTCGCCGCGATCACCGCGTCCTGGTGCTCGCCGAGCAGCTCGGTGACCTGCTCGAGGGCCTTGGCCAGCTTGCGCGCCGGCCGGCCGAACACGGGGGCGAGCGCCTCGGCGGCGTACCGGGCCCGTTTGGCCGCGATCCGCGTCTCGTGCCAGGAGTCGTCGGTGCCGTCCGGTCGCAGCCGGGCGGCGTCCCGGCTGAGCCGGCGCCAGGCCTTGGCCAGCAGCGGTGGCAGCTCCGTCGCGGCCGGGCGGTTGGCCGCCTCGGTCAGCACCGGCTCACGGGCGGCCGCCACGAGCAGCGCCAGCAGCGCGAGATACCGGTCCGATCCCATCGCCGCGTCCAGCCCGGCCTGGGCGGCCGGGCGTTCGGCGTCGAAGGTCCGGCGGACGACGGCTGCGGCGGCGGCGATGTCGCGCCGATCCGTGTGGTCCACGCCGGCCCGGCCATGGCCCCCCTCGTGGTCGCCGGCGTCCGGCTCCGCCGCGGACAGGGCCGCCAGGTGGTCGAGCAGTCGCTCCTCGAGCACCTCGCGGTCGCGAAGGTGGCCCAGCTCCGCCGCGATCCAGGACAGCTCGTCGCGCAGCTCGGTCGCCCACGCCTCGTCGACGAGTGGGGCGAACACCTTCAGCCCGCTGCGCAGCCGCCGCGCAGCCACCCGCATCTGGTGCACCGAGTCGGGCAGCCCGCGCCGTACCCGAAGGTCCTGGGCCAGGAACGCGCTGGTGTTGCGGACCACGTGCGCACGGATCGCCGCCCCGGCGGGGTCGTGCGGCCCCACCGGCGCCAGGCTGCTGGGCGGCGGCACGTCCGGCGGCGCCATCGCGGCCGGTCCGAGCGCCCGCACCGCCTTGGACGGCAGCCCGCCCTCGATCGCGCCCGAGCCGACCAGTGCCGCGACCACGGCGGCGATCTCGTCCGGGGCGCCGTCGCGGCTCTCCACCTCGAGCTCGCGGAACCGGGCGGCGACGTGGGTGCCGTCCAGGACCGAGACGGTGTCGTCGGTGAGCTCGGCGAGGAGACGGCCGTCGGGGCCGACCAGCTCGTACGGCCGCCGTTCGGTGCGCAGCGTCGCCACCGGCTCGACGTCGGCCCCGCGGGTCACGCCCAGCACGATCCGCAGCAGCTCCGCCGGCGGGGCGAGCGCTTCGTCCAACGGCAGCCGCACCTCGTCTCGGACCGCGGCGCCGTTCGAGCCGGCGCCGGAGCCGGGGTCGGTACCCGAGAGGTCGTCGGCCGGCAGCTTGAGGTGCCAGCCGTCGTCCACTCCGCCGGAGCGCCGCCGCAGGGTGACGTGCGAGCGGGCCAGCCGCAGGTCGCCGGTGTCGTAGTACGTGGCGGTGAGCTCGAGCGTCGGCTGCTCGCGGACCTGCGCCACCGCAGCCGGCTCGTCGCCAGCCGCGGAGGTGAGGTCGGGGAGCCGGTACAGCCCGTGCACGCGCAGCTTGCGCTCGACCTCGCGGTACGTCTGCGGTGCGGCTGAAGTCACGCGGACGCCTTGCGGCGCTGGTGCAGGCCGATCAGGTAGGCCTGCAGGTCGAGCAGCGGCTCGCCGTCCGCGCCGTACGCCACCCGCTGCCACTCGCCGTCCGGCTGGAGGCTCCACGACGCGGTCCCCCGGTCGAATCCCAGGCGCAGCAGCTCGTCGAGCTCGGCGATGTGCTCGGGACCGTCGATGCGCACCAGCGCCTCGACCCGGCGGTCCAGGTTGCGGTGCATGAGGTCGGCCGAGCCGATCCACATCTCGCTCTCCGCGCCGACTCCGAACGCGAACAGCCGCGAGTGCTCGAGGAACCGCCCCAGGATCGAGCGCACCCGGATGTTCTCCGACAGCTCCCGGTACGCCCGGCCGCAGCGCACAGATCCCGCGGACCAGGATGTCCACCGGGACGCCGGCCTGGCTGGCCCGGTACAGCGAGTCGATGGTCGCTTCGTCGACGATGGAGTTGAGCTTGAAGCGGATCGCCGCGGGCTTGCCCTCCCGCGCCCGGTCGACCTCGCGCTCGATCCGTTCCACGAGGCCGGAGCGGACCGAGTTCGGCGCGACCAGCAGCCGCTCGTACTCGGTGTTCATCGAGTAGCCGGACAGCACGTTGAACAGGTCCGCGACGTCGGCCCCGACGACCGGGTCGGCGGTGAGCAGGCCGAGGTCCTCGTACAGGCGGGCGGTCTTGGGGTGGTAGTTGCCGGTCCCGATGTGCGAGTACCGGCGGATCCCGACCTTCTCCTGGCGGACCACCATGCTCAGCTTGCAGTGCGTCTTGAGCCCGACGAGGCCGTACACGACGTGGCAGCCGGCCTCCTCGAGCTTGCGCGCCCGCTTGATGTTCGCGCCCTCGTCGAACCGGGCCTTGATCTCCACCAGGACGAGCACCTGCTTGCCGGCCTCGGCGGCGTCGATGAGCGCCTCGACGATCGGGGAGTCCATGCTCGTGCGGTAGAGGGTCTGCTTGATGGCCAGGACGTTCGGGTCGGCCGCGGCCTGCTCCAGGAACGCCTGCACGGACGTCGAGAACGAGTCGTACGGATGGTGCAGCAGGACGTCGTGGTCGCGCAGCACGGCGAGGATGTCCGGGGCGGTCGCGGACTCGAACTCGGCGAGCTCGTGGCTGGTCCGCGGCAGGAACGGCGGGTCCTTGAGCTCGACCCGGTCCAGCCTGAGCAGGTCCATCAGGCCGGTGAGGTCCAGCGGGCTCGGCAGCGCGAACACCTCGCTGTCGGTGACGCCGAGCTCGCGCACCAGCAGGTCCAGCACGTGCGGGTCGACCGTCTCGACGACCTCCAGCCGCACCGGTGGGCCGAAGCGGCGTCGCATCAGCTCGCGCTCCATCGCCTGGAGGAGGTTCTCGGCGTCGTCCTCCTCCACCTCGACGTCCTCGTTGCGGGTGACCCGGAAGCTGTGGTGCTGGAGCACCTCCATGCCCGGGAACAACGTGTCCAGGTGCGCGGCGATGACCTCCTCGAGCGGCACGAAGCGCTGCTCGGCGACCGCGTGGAAGCGGGACAGGTTCGGCGGGACCTTGACCCGGGCGAAGTGCTCGCTGCCGGTGGACGGGTTGCGCACCACGACGGCGAGGTTCAGCGACAGCCCGGAGATGTACGGGAAAGGGTGCGCCGGGTCGACGGCGAGCGGGGTGAGCACCGGGAAGATCCGGTCGTCGAAGAAACGGTCGGACTCGGCCTGCTCCTGCGCGGTGAGCTCGTCCCAGCGCAGGATCTCGATGCCTTCCTTGCCCAGCGCCGGCCGGACGTCGTCGCCGAAGCAGCGGGCGTGCCGGGCCATGAGCTCGCGGCTTCGGGTCAGGATCGCCTCGTGCACCTCGCGGGGCAGGCCGCCGCTGGCGGCGCGGACGGCGATGCCGGTGGCGATGCGCCGCTTCAGCCCGGCGACCCGCACCATGAAGAACTCGTCCAGGTTGCTGGCGAAGATCGCCAGGAACTTGGACCGCTCCAGCAGCGGCACCGACTGGTCCTCGGCGAGCTCGAGCACCCGCTCGTTGAACGCGAGCCAGGACAGCTCGCGGTCCAGGAAGCGGTCGGCCGGTAGCGGCTCCGGCCCGCTGTCGTACTCGACCTCGGCGACCGCCACATCGTCCATCCCCCCATGGTGGCACCCCCGGGTGAACGCTGCCGCCACCTCGCCCGACCCGGGCCTGCGGCCGTCAAGGGGCGTCAGGGCGGTGGACGTCAGGGGCGGTGAACATGACGTCGGTGTCCCAGTGGGTGAAGCCGAGGTCGCTGTAGAGCCGGATCGCCGGGAGGTTCTTCTCCTCGACGTACAGCATCGCCTCCGGCAGGCCGGCCGCCCGCAGGTGCCGAAGCCCCACGAGCGTCAGCGCCCGGCCGAGGCCGCCGCCCTGCTCGGCCGGGTCCACGCCCACGACGTACACCTCGCCGATCGGCGGGTGGTCGTGATGGCGGGCGGCGCCGCCGTGCACCTTCGTCCAGTGGAAGCCGACGATCCGTTCGGGCGGCCCCGGCCGGGCGGCCAGGAAGAACCCGGCGGCGTCGAACCACGGTTCCTGCAGCCGCTGCCGCAGGTCCGCCTCGGTCCAGCGCCCCTGCTCGGGGTGCGCGGCGAACGCGCGCGCGTTCACCGCCAGCCAGGCCGCGTCGTCCGGTCCGGGCCGGAACGTGCGCACCCCGATCCCGGCCGGCAGCACCGGCTCGGGCAGCGGGGCGTACAGCGACCGGCGCATCTGCCACAGCGAGCGGGACACGCTGAAGCCCATCGAACCGGCCAGCGCAGCGGCGGCCGCGTGCTCGCCGTGCGACCACAGCCGCAGCCGGCCGTCGGGGCTCTCGGCCAGCAGCTGGGCGGCCAGACGGCGGCCGTACCCGTGCCCGCGCAGACCGGGGTCGACGACGAGCTCGGCGCTGGACCCGCTGACCTCGTCGGAGACGTCCAGGTGGCCGTAGCCCGCGAGCCTGTCGCCGCCCGCCGCGTACACCAGCACGTGCTTGACGTTCGTGTCGCCGCCGTGGCGCAGGTGCAGGGTGACGTGCTCGGACAGCGGCCGCACCCCGTCGACCTCGGTCGCCCGCTCGACCAGGACGGCGACGGCGGCCAGCTCACCCGGGTCGAGCCGGCGCAGCACCTCGACCCGTGCCTGCGGTGCGACGCCCACGGCTGGAGGCTAGTCCGGGCTCAGCCGGCGCCGGCCCCGACGCGCTCCTCGGCGTCCGCGTCGGGACGCTGGACGACGAACCGGTAGCCCACGTTCCGCACGGTGCCGATCAGCGCCTCGTGCTCGGGCCCCAGCTTGGCCCGCAGCCGGCGCACGTGCACGTCGACCGTACGGGTGCCCCCGTAGTAGTCGTAGCCCCACACCTCCTGCAGCAGCTGGGCCCTGGTGAACACCCGGCCGGGGTGCTGGGCGAGGAACTTCAGCAGCTCGAACTCCTTGAACGTGAGGTCCAGGACCCGGCCGCGCACCTTGGCCGTGTACGTGGACTCGTCGATGCTCACGTCGCCGGAGCGGATCTCGTCCGGCAGGTCGTCGTCCCCGCCTCGGGCGGCGAGCAGCCGGCCCGCCGTCACCCGGAGCCGGGCCTCGACCTCGGCCGGGCCGGCGCTGTCCAGCAGGACGTCGTCGACGCCCCAGTCGGCGCTGACCGCGACCATGCCGCCCTCGGTCACGACCAGCAGCACCGGGACGTCGACGCCGGTGGTCCGCATCAGCCGGCACAGGCTCCGCACGTGCGGCAGGTCGCGCCGGCCGTCGACCACGATCGCGTCGCACGGCGGGGCGTCGATCAGCGCGGACGCCTCCGCCGGCGCCACCCGGACCTGGTGCATGAGCAGGCCGAGGGCAGGCAGCACCTCGGTGGACGGCTGCAGCGCGTTGGTCAGCAGGAGCAGCTGGCTCAAGGCGGTTCCTCCGGCTCCAGAAAGCACAACGGGCTCCAGAAAGCACAACGGGCTCCAGAAAGCACCGTGGGACCCGAGTGGCGTCATCGCCCAGGTCCCGGGTGTGAGGATAGCCGACATGGCTGCGACGCCCACCGGCTGGTCCGAGGAGCGGACGCTGCTGACCAGCGACGGCGTACGGGTCTCGGCGGCGTTGCGCCGTCCGGGTGGACCCGCGGGCCGCACGGCCGGTGCGCAGCCAATGGAGCTGGCGTTCGTGCTGGCGCACGGGTTCACCGGGACGTGGCGCTCGGCCGGGCTCGCGCGGGTGGCCGCGGTGCTGACCGCGGGTCCGGACGCCGGCACGGTGGTGGCCTTCGACTTCCGCGGCCACGGGCGCTCCGGCGGGCAGAGCACGGTGGGCGACCGCGAGGTGTACGACCTGGACGCCGCCGTGCGGTGGGCCCGGCTGCTGGGCCACCGGAAGGTCGCGACCGTCGGCTTCTCGATGGGTGCCTCGGTGGCGGTGCGGCACGCCGCGCTGCTCGGCGGCGTCGACGCCGTGGTCGCGGTGAGCGGTCCGGCGCGCTGGTTCTACAAGGGCACGGCCCCGATGCGGCGGTTGCACCACGTCGTCGAACGGCCGTCCGGACGGCTCGTGGCGCGGGTCGCGCTGCGTACCAGGATCGGGGCCGACCGCTGGGACCCGATGCCCGAGGAGCCGCGCGCGGTCGCCGGGCGGATCGCCCCGACGCCGCTGCTGGTGGTGCACGGCGACAGCGACCCGTACTTCCCGCTCGACCACGCCGAGGAGCTCGCGGCCGCGGCCGGGCCGGCGGGGGAGCTGTGGGTGGAGCCGGGGTTCGGCCACGCCGAGGCGGCCATGGACGCGGACCTGACCGCCCGGATCGGGTCGTGGGTTCGTACCGCGGTGGGGCTCGAGGTGACCGGTGCCAGGTCCTGAGACGGCGGCCGGCGTCGTGCGGCTGCGGTACTGGGCGGCCGCGAAGGCTGCGGCAGGCACCGCTGAGGAGCCGTTCGAGGCCCCGGCCGTGGCGACGCTGGCGGACCTGGTCGCCGCCGCGGTCGCGGCGCACCCCGACGACGGCACGCTCGCGCGGGTACTGGCTCGCTGCTCGTACCTCGTGGACGGGGACCCGGTGGGGACTCGCCGCCACGCCTCGGTGCCGCTGCGGGTCGGCGCCGTGGTCGAGGCGCTGCCGCCGTTCGCCGGCGGCTGACATGGCACGAGTCGGGTGGTCGAGAGCGGTCGGGAGGGGAATGGCGACGGCGAGCGGCACCGTTGCGACGGCGTGAGCCCCGGCCTCGTCGTCCTCGTCGTGGCCCTGCTGGCGGCCACCGCGTTCGGCGTGTACCGCCGGCTGACCGACGGGCGCATCCGCGGCGTCGACGCCGGGCCGGTCGTCGCGGCCGAGCCTTCTGGCGCGGTCGGGTCGTCGGGGCAGATGCTGACCGCCGCCGACCTGGGCGTCGAGCTCGGCGAGCGCGCCACCCTCGTCCAGTTCTCCACTGTGTTCTGCCAGCCGTGCCGACCCACCCGCCGGCTGCTCGCAGAGGTGGCCGGGATGGTCGACGGCGTCGGGCATGTCGACATCGACGCCGAGTCGCACCTCGACCTGGTCCGGCGCCTCGACATCCTCCGTACGCCCACCGTGCTGGTGCTGGACCCGGGCGGCCGGGTGGTCCGGCGGGCCACCGGGGTCCCCCGCAAGGCCGACCTCGTCGCGGCCCTCGGCGAGGCGATCCCTTGAGACAGCCGTACCAGCATGCGGACGTTCCGATGACTGGGACGGTGCCATCGCCTACGCTTGCCGCCATGTCCGGGCAGGTGCTCACCAAACGGCGTGCGGTCGACCTGTGCCGCATGGCCACCTGCCTGTGTCGAATGTCCTGACGCTCTAGCCGCACCCCCTTTCGCGCGCCCTCCGTCGCGCCCCTGCGCTTCCCCCGTGCCGGCACCTGTCAGGAGCCACCCACCATGTCTGTCGACCCTCGCGGTCCCCGCTTCGCAGCCGCACTCACCACCGTGCTGCTCGCGCTCGTCCTGCTCACCGGCAACCCCTGGCTGCTCGCGCTTCAGGCGGTCGTCTTCGCCCTGGGCGCCTTCCGAGGCATCCAGTCCACCCCGTACTCGTGGCTGTTCCGGCGCTTCGTCCGGCCGAGGCTGGCGCCGCCGGCCGAGCTCGAGGACGTACGGCCGCTGCGGTTCGCCCAGGCGATCGGGTTCGGCTTCGCCGTCATCGGCCTGGTCGGCGCCGCGACCGGCGCGACCGTCGTCTTCCTGGTCGCCACCGCGTTCGCGCTCGCGGCCGCCTTCCTGAACGCCGCGTTCGCCTACTGCCTCGGCTGCGAGGTCTACCTGCTCATCCGCCGCTTCACCCCCACCCGTGAGGAGATCCCCGCATGAGCCGCTCCGACGTCCTGGTCGACGCCGACTGGGTCGAGGCGCACATCGACGACCCGAAGATCGTCCTGGTCGAGGTCGACGAGGACACCAGCGCCTACGACAAGGGCCACATCGCCGGCGCCGTCCGGATCGACTGGAAGGCCGACCTGCAGGACCCGGTCCGCCGCGACTTCGTCGACAAGGCGCAGTTCGAGGCGCTGCTGTCCGCCAAGGGCATCGGCAACGACTCCACCGTCGTGCTCTACGGCGGCAACAACAACTGGTTCGCGGCCTACGCCTACTGGTACTTCAAGCTGTACGGGCACCAGGACGTCAAGCTGCTCGACGGCGGCCGCAAGCGCTGGGAGCTCGACTCCCGCTCGCTCGTGACCGACGTGCCGCAGCGGCCGGCGACCGCGTACACCGCCAAGGAGCAGGACACCTCCATCCGTGCGTTCCGCGACGACGTCCTCGGGGCGATCGGCTCGCTCAACCTCGTCGACGTACGGTCGCCGGACGAGTACGCCGGCCGCCTGCTCGCTCCGGCCCACCTGCCGCAGGAGCAGTCGCAGCGCGGTGGGCACATCCCGACGGCAGCGAACATCCCGTGGTCCAAGGCGGCCAACGACGACGGCACCTTCCGCAGCGACGACGAGCTCACGACCCTGTACGGGGACGCGGGTGTCGACCTGTCCCAGGACACGATCGCCTACTGCCGCATCGGGGAACGGTCGGCGCACACGTGGTTCGTCCTGCACGAGCTGCTCGGGCAGCCGAACGTGCGCAACTACGACGGCTCGTGGACCGAGTACGGCTCGCTCGTCGGCGTCCCCGTGCAGCTCGGGGACGAGCCGGGCGGCCCGGAAGGCGGCGCCTGATGTGCGGCGCGACGAAGGGCGGCCTCAGCGTCGAGGGCATCGACGTGACCAAGGAGGCCGTGGTGCAGGGGGTCGTCGTCCGCGGTGAGAGCCCGGTCGGCGGCGCCTACGTGCGGCTGCTCGACTCCGGCGGCGAGTTCACCGCCGAGGTCCCCACGTCGGCGAGCGGCCACTTCCGCTTCTTCGCCGCGCCTGGGACGTGGACGCTGCGCGTGCTCGCCCCCGGTGCCGACCCCGTCGACCACTCGGTCGTCGCCCACAAAGGCGTCGTCGCCGAGGTAGAGATCACCGTCTAGTCCGCCCGACCTCGAAGCTACGGGCAGGTAAGGCCGATTTCTGGACTTACCTGCCCGTAGCTTCTTGCTGTGGATGACGGGGCGGCGGCATCAGTCATGTCGTCCACCCTGTGCCGATGCCTCGACCGACACCTCCTCCGGAGGCCTGCGCCCAGGACGGCCTGTTCACGGCTCGACAGGCCCGACGCGCCGGCGTGCCGTCGGCTCGGATCCGACGGCAGCTGGCCGACGGCCTCTGGCAGGTGATAGTCGGGGACGTCATGGCTCAGGCCAGGATCGTGGTCACCCAGAGGCGGCGTCTGAGGGCTGCCGTGCTCGCAGCGGAAGGGGTGCTCAGCCACGCCTCGGCAGCCGGCCTCTGGGACCTCCCAGTGCCTGATCGCGGCGAGCCCGCCCTCCATGTGACAGTCGCGGTCGGCGCTCATCCACGGGTCGCGGGCGTACACGTGCATCGGCGAGCCCTGGCTACCGGTGATCGCAGCGTGCTGTACGGGCTTCCTCTCACGTCTCGGTTCCGCACGGTGGCCGACTGTCTGTCGACCTGGCCGATGAGCGCGGCTGCGAACCTGTTGGACCACGCTCTCCGGACTCGGGTGGTGGCCGTTCACGAGATGGATCGGCTCGTCGCCGACGCGAAGGGTACGCACGGGGTCGGTCAGTTGCGCCGGCTGGTGCAGTCCGCATCGGACGGGAGCTGGTCGGCTGCCGAGCGGCGACTCCACCAGCTGCTGCGAGCGGCGGGCGTCGAGGGGTGGGTGGCCAACCATCCTCGGCGGCTCGCGCACCGCAGGCGCGTCGTCGTCGACGTCTGGTTCGAGGAGGCGCGTCTCGCGGTCGAGATCGACGGCCAGGCCTGGCACGTCTCTCCGGAACGGTTCCAACGGGACCGGGAACGACAGAACGCCCTGGTGCTGTCGGGCTGCACCGTCCTGCGATTCACCTGGGCGGACCTCACGCAGTCACCAGCAGCGGTGATCGCCGAGATCCAAGCCGCCCTCTCGAGAACCTACGGGCTGGTAAGGCCGGAAGATGGCCTTACCAGCCCGTAGGTTTCGAAGGGTCAGTAGACGAGGGCCTGGGCGGTGTCGGTGGTGGCCTCGGCGACGAAGGCGGCGGCACCCGCGATCCGTACGCCGGGCAGCAGGTCGTCGGCCGTCAGGCCACGGCGCCCGGCGCACTGCGTGCACACCGTCAGCGTCCCGCCGGCGAGCACGGCGTCCCTCAGCTGGGCGAGCGGCGCCGACCCCTCCAGGACGAAGGCCTCCGCCCGCCCGGGCACCGCGAGCCATGACGCCTCGCCGGTCAGCCACAGCGACACGGCCACCCCGGCCGACAGCGCCGTCGCCGCCACGGTGAACGCCTGCGAGCACCGCTCCGGCTCCTCGGCCCCCACGGTCACCTTCACCACCAGGTCGCGCATGCCGGTCAGCCTACGGGCGCGCACTACAGTGGCGACCGTGCTGGAGTCCATCTACACGGCGCTGCTGATCGCCGTCGCGCTGGCCGTGGTCTGGTTCGCCGCCGCGATGGTCCGCAGGCTCTACCGCGACCAGGACTGACACCGACCCAGACAGGAGCCCAGACCGTGCCCGTCGAGCTGTCCGCGGACCTGCCGGCCGAGCTGGTCCCGCTGGCCTGGCTGATCGGCCACTGGGAGGGCGCCGGGGTCGGTGGGTACCCGTCGGTCGAGAGCTTCCGGTTCGGGCAGGAGGTCGACTTCGGACACATCGGGAAGCCGTTCCTCACGTACGTCTCCCGCAGCTGGCTCCTGGACGACGACGGCCGGCCGGTGCGGCCGCTGGCGACCGAGACCGGCTACTGGCGACCGCAGCCCGACGGTGCGCTCGAGGTGATGCTGGCGCACCCGACCGGCTACGCGGAGATCTGGCTGGGCACCGTGACCGGCGCCAAGATCGAGCTGACCACCGACGTCGTCGTCCGGACGGCCTCGGCGAAGGAGTACACCGGCGGACACCCGGCTGTACGGCCAGGTGGAGGGCGACCTGCTCTGGGCGTTCGACATGGCCGCGGTGGGCGAGTCGCTGCAGTCGCACCTGTCCGGACGGCTGAAGAAGGTCGGCTGAGCGGTGACGCTGCGGGAACGCCTGCACAGCGAGGGGCTGCGGATGACCCCGCAGCGCCAGATCGTCCTGGACGCCGTCACCCGGCTGGGCCACGCGACCCCCGAGGCGGTCTGCGCCGAGGTGGCCAGAGCGGACCCGGGCGTCAACCCGTCGACGGTGTACCGGACGCTCGAGCTGTTCGAGCGGCTCGGCGTGATCCGGCACGCCCATCTGGGGCCGGGGGCGGCGACCTACCACCCGGGCGACGACACGGCGCACCTGCACCTGGTCTGCGAGTCCTGCGGAACGGTGACCGAGGCCGACCTGGCGCTGGCGGACCAGCTGGTGGGAAGGCTGCGGGACGTCCACGGGTTCACCCCTGATGTGGGACACATGGCGATCTCGGGGACCTGCGCCGCCTGCGCCTCGGGCGCCGCGCACCACGCCGACCATGCCGACCACCACGCCGAGCACGCTGAGCAGTGGGCGCACCGATGACCGCGCCGGCCACGCACGCGGTCCCGGTCGAGGCCGGCCCGGACGCCGGAGCGCCCTGGCACTACGGCGACCCGTACGCCGAGGAGCGTGCGTTCGAGGCCGGTGACGCAGTCGTCGACCTCTCGCACCGCCCGGTGCTCCGGGTGGCCGGAGCCGACCGGCTGACCTGGCTGCACGCGCTGACCTCCCAGCACCTGACCGAGCTGCCGCCGGGCGTGTGGACGCAGGCGCTGATCCTGTCCCCGCACGGCCACGTCGAGCACCACCTGACGCTGGTGGACGACGGCTCGGCCGTCCTCGCGCACGTCGAGCCGGGCACGCTCGACGCCCTCGCGGCGTACCTGCGCTCGATGGTCTTCTGGTCCGCGGTCGAGGTCGACGACGTCACAGCCGACTTCGCGGTCGTACGGTCGCTCGCAGGCGACCGCTTCGTCGCGCGGGCCGACCTCGACCGGGAGCTGGCTGCGGCCGGCCGCCCGGCCGGGCTCTGGGCGCACGAGGCGGTCCGGGTCAAGGCCGGGGTCCCGCGGCTGGGCTTCGAGACCGACCACCGGACGATCCCGGCCGAGGTCGGCTGGATCGGCCCCGCCGTGCACCTGGACAAGGGCTGCTACCGCGGTCAGGAGACGGTCGCCCGGGTGCACAACCTGGGCCGGCCGCCGCGCCGCCTGGTCCTCCTGCACCTGGACGGCTCGCAGTCGCTGCTGCCCGCGCACGGCGACCCCGTGACCGGCGCGGAAGGACGGCAGGTCGGGTTCGTCGGCACCGCCGTGCGCGACAACGAGCTCGGACCGATCGCGCTCGCGCTGGTCAAGCGGACCGTCGAGGACGGCGCCACCCTGCTCGCGGGTCCACCCGAGGGCGCCGTGCCCGCGGCCGTCGAGAGCCCGCCGCAGCCATGAGCGCCCAGCCGTACCAGTACGCGGAGCCACCGCCGGCGGGACCGCGACGACCGTCCGCCGGACGGGGCCTGTGGGTCAGCGGAATCGTCGTCGCCGCGGTCGGGCTGGTGCTGGCGATCGTCTCGGCGATCCTGCTGCTCGGCGGTGTCGTCTCCGCTGTGAACGACCAGCTGACCGCACCGCTGCTGGACTCCCAGGGCACGAACGCGGTCAGCCTCGAGCCCGGGACGTACCTCGTCTTCGAGAACTCGGGGGTGATCCCGATGTCGGCGTCCGACGTGACCGTGAACGGCCCGGACGGGCAGGGCGTCGCCGTGAGCGCCCCCGACGTCGACGAGCGCTTCAGCCGGTACGGCCAGGAGTTCGTCGCGATCGCCCAGTTCGATGCCGGTCAGTCCGGCCAGTACGAACTGACCGTCGCGCAGTCCGACACCGGGACCCAGCTCGTGGTCGCGCCCGGGCTCACGTCGAAGGTGGTCGACCGCGCGGGGTGGATCCTCGGGATCCTCGGCGGCGGCGTACTCGTCCTCGTCGGCCTGGTGCTGTTCGCCGTCGGCCTGACCCAGCGCAGCCGCGCGCGCCGGCCCGCCGTCGCTGCGGGGGACCCGTCCGCAGTCGGCTACCCGCCGGCGTACAGCACCCCGACGTACAGCACCCCGACGTACAGCACCCCGACGTACAGCACCCCGACGTACAGCACCCCGACGTACAGCACCCCGACGTACGCCGTCCCGGCCGTGCCGCCCGCGGGCTGGTACCCGGACCCGGACCCCTCGCGGCCGGGCGGGCGCCGCTACTGGGACGGCTCGACCTGGACCGGCCACATCGCCTGAACCGTCGCCGCACCGCCGACCGGGTCACAGTCACCTGACCGGCTCAGCGAAGTCACCCTGAGTCGCCGCGCACTGCACGTACAGTGGCGCCGTGTCCCGGCACCGGCGTCCCGGAGACAGGCCCACCGCAGACCGGCACGGAGCCGCCCGGCACCGCGGACGGCGGACGTTCGCCTTCCGCGTCCTGGCCGGCGTCCTGCTCGTGGTCGCGGCGGCTGCCGCCTGGATGGCCTGGTCCGGTCTGCGCGCCAGGGACGAGCTCACAGCGGCGCGCACCGACGTGTCCCGGCTGCGGGCCGCCCTGGTCGCCGGGGACCACGACGACGCGCTGGAAGTCCTGGACGACGCCCGAACGCACGCGGCGAACGCGCGCGGCCTCACCGGCGACCCGCTCTGGCGGGCCGTGGGGACGGTCCCGTTCCTGGGCCGGACCCCGCGGGCGATCACCGAGGCCACCGATGTGCTGGCCGCCGCCGTCGACGGCGTGCTGCCCGACCTCGTGGATGCCGCCTCGCGCCTGGCCCCCGGCCGGATCCGCGAAGGCGACCGCGTCGACGTGGCGGCCGTCGCCGCGGCCCAGCCGTCCGTCGACGCCGCCCGTGCGGCGCTGGCCCCGTTGGAGTCGCGGCTGACCGCGATCGACCTCGGCGGGGTGGCGAGCCCGGTCGCCACCGGGGTGGTGTCGCTGCGCCGCCAGGTCGGCGGTCTGTCCGTGGACCTGGCCGCGGTGTCCACGGCGTCCCGGGTGCTGCCGAGCATGCTCGGCTCCGAGGCTGCGCGGCACTACCTCGTGGTGTTCCAGAACAACGCGGAGTCGCGGGGGACCGGTGGGCTGGTCGGCGCCTACGCCGTGGTCACCGCGAGCGCGGGACGGCTGACGGTCGACAGCCTGGGCACCGACTCCGACCTGAGGTCCGCGGCCAGGCCCGTGCTCGACCTCGGGCCGCAGTACGAGGCGATGTTCGGCGACGACCCGGCCCTGTGGGCGAACACCAACCTCAGCGCGCACTTCCCGTACGCCGCCCGGCAGCAGCTCGAGCTGTGGCGGCGCCAGCACGGGCAGCAGCTGGACGGTGTCATCGCCGTCGACCCGGTGACGCTGGGGTACCTGCTGGAGGTCACCGGGCCGGCGCGGCTGCCGGACGGCACGACGCTCAACGGGTCCGGGATCGCGGCGCTCACGCTGCGGCAGGTGTACGCCCGCTACCCATCGCCGACGCAGAACGCGCAGCGCAAGCAGTTCCTGCAGGCGGTGGCCACGGCGGCGTTGACCAAGGTGCTGAGCGGGACCGGGGACTCCCAGGCGATGGTTCGGGCGCTGGGCCGGGCCGCCGGGGAGCGCCGCCTCCTGGTCTACAGCGCGCACGCCGACGAGGAGGCGCTGATCGCCGGCACCGCCGTCTCCGGGGTGGTGGACGACAGTCCCGGCCCGTATGTCGGGGTGGCGTTCGACAACGCCTCCGGAAGCAAGATCGACTTCTACACGGCCGCCTCGCTGTCCTACGTGCTCAGCTGTACCGACGGAGCCGGCGCGGTGGTCTCGACGGTCACGCTCACGCTCCACGACGGTGCTCCGTCCTCGGGGCTGCCCGAGTACGCGGGCTACCGGCTCGACCGGGGCCCGATGACCTCGCCGGCCGGGCTCGGCGGCGACGGCTCGGTGCTCGACCGGGTACTGGTCTACCTGGCCGAGGGCGCCCAGGTGACCGGCGCGACGCTGGACGGCGGTTCGGTCGCGGTCTCCCCGGGCGTGGACGGGGCGGGGGACGGGCGCCCGGTGGTGTCGCTCCCGGTCGAGCTGAAGGCCGGGCAGACCCGGGTGCTGGTCCTGCAGTTGACCGAGCCAACGCCCGGAGCCCGGATCCCGGTCCGGGCCTGGGTCGCCCCGCTGGTCCAGACCCCCACCACTACGGTCACCGCGTCCACCTGCCGATAACGCCCGGGGGACCCTTCTCCGGGCCGCCACCGCTGTCCGGTGGGCCCCCGTGTCCGGTTTGTCTCGACTGGGGAGTTCTCCGATGCGGATCCGTCACTTCACCGCGCTTGCCGCCCTTGTGGTCGGCGCCGGGCTGATGTTCGTGGGCCCGGCCGCGCAGGCGGCCTACCCGCCGGCCTCGCCGACGCTGTCCGTGAGCGCCACCGTCGTGGATGCCGGGCAGACCGTCACGGTCGACGGGCTGGACTTCCAGCCGATGTCCGCGATCACGCTCTCCTGGACCGGACCGGGAGCCCGCGGTGCGGCCGCGATGGCCCTGCCGTTCGGTTCCAAGCCCCTGACGGCCGACGCGACCGGCGCCGTCACCACGACCATCACGTTCACGGCCTCCGGCGACCACGTCATCACGATGACCGGGATGGACACGGCCGGGGCGCCGGTGTCGCTGACGGCCACGGTGACCGTCCGTGCGGCCGCACCCGCCGGGACCGAGCTCTCACACACCGGGTTCCCGGTGCTGCCCTACCTGCTGGCCGCCCTCGGCCTGCTGGTCCTGGGCATCCTGATCGTCATGGTGGTCCGGCGCCGTCGCGCCGCTCCGGCCGTGGCGCCCGCCGCACCGGCCGCCCCGCAGCCGGTGCAGCCCAGCTCCCACTGAGCCCAGGCGCCCCCCGGGCGCGCCGAAAACCTACGGGCAGGTAAGGCCGGATTCCGGCCTTACCTGCCCGTAGGTCTTCGTGGTCCCGGTGCTGGGTGGCTGCGGAGACGGGAAGATCCGGGTCACCGCACCTGCCTGCAAGTGACCCGGACCTTGTCCGGTGGGGCCGCCGCCCCGGCGCCGGCGGCCCCGTGCCCCCGTGTCCTCGGGTTCCCCCTCGTACGCGGGTCTGCTTGTGGTCTCGCTCCCTGCGTTCGCCTGTCGCTAGCGTCCGGCCTTGGCCCGGCGGCCGACCCGGGTGTCCGGCAGGACGTCGCCCTGCGCGGTCACCGAGTTCATCCGCGGCCGGTCCGTGCGCGTCTTGTAGGCGTACGAGTAGCCGTACCCGTACGCATAGGCGTCCGGGCCCTTGGTGGGCGCCATGTTCATGACCGTGCCCAGGATGCGTGCGTCCACCGTGTGCAGCGCCTGGGCCGTGCGCTCGAGCTGCTCTCGACGCGTCTTGCCGTACCGCACAACCAGCACCGCGCCGTCGCAGATCCGCGACAGCACAGCGGCGTCCGTCACCGGCAGCAGCGGCGGGGCGTCGATGATGACCACGTCGAACCGCTGCTGCAGCTGGCGCAGCAGGGCCACCATGTGCCCGGACCCGAGCAGCTCGGACGGGTTCGGCGGGATCGGCCCGGAGGCCAGCACCGCTAGCCCACAACGGCCCCACGTCTGCAGCGCGTCGTCCAGCGAGGCCCGGCCGATGAGCACCGACGTCAGGCCGACCGAGCCCTCCACGCCCAGGTACTCGGCGATCTTCGGGCGCCGCAGGTCGCTCTCGACCAGCGCCACCCGGATGCCGGCCTGCGCGAGCGTGATGGCCAGGTTGCACGCCGTCGTGGACTTGCCCTCGCCGGCGACGGCCGACGTGATCACGACGGTGCGCGGCGGCCGGTCGATGTCGACGAACTGCAGGTTCGTCCGCAGCGTCCGGAACGACTCCGACCGGGTCGAGCTCGGGTCGATGGCCGTGATCAGCGGGTGCTTGGCCGCGTCGCTGTCGAACGCGATCATGCCGAGCGCGCCGGCACCGGTGACTCGGGCCAGGTCGTCGATCCGCTTGATGGTCGTGTCCAGCGTCTCGCGGAAGACCGCGATCCCGATGCCGACGGCCAGCCCGAGCAGCAGGCCCAGGGCCAGGTTCACCTTCGTACGCGGGGAGACCGGCACCAGCGGCCTGTCGGCCGACTTGACCACGGTCACCTTGACCGGCGGGGTGCCGCCGCCCACCGGCGTCTCCAGGATCAGCACCTGCTCGGTGAACTCGGTGCTCACGGCGTTCGCGATGTCCATGGCCCGCTGCGCGGATGTGTCGTCGACGGCGACGTTGATCAGCACGGTGTCCAGCGGAGCGGAGGCTGTGATCTGGTCGGCCAGCTTGTCCGGCGTGGTCTTCAGACCCAGCCGCTCGATCACCGGCTGCAGGACGTCGGGAGACGTCACGATCTGCGCGTACGACTTGACCCGCTGCTGGGTGAAGATGCCGCCCTGGGCTGCATCGGCCAGGTTGTCCGAGGTGGACTGCGCCGACACGAACAGCTGGGTCTGGGCCTCGTAGACGGGAGTCTGCAGGGCCGAGACGCCGACTGCAGCGGCGCCGCCGAGCAGCATGCACAGCACGATGGACAGCCACCGCTTGCGCAGGATGCGCCCGTAGTCCCGCAGGTCCATGTCGAGTCCCCTAACCCCTCAGCCCGGCGCCGTGGTGAAGAAACCAGGCGTACGTCGATTCCAAGCCACGCTCCAGACCTATCTCGGCGGCCCAGCCCAGTTCCTGGATACGTGTCACGTCGAGGAGCTTGCGCGGGGTCCCGTCCGGCTTGGCCGGGTCCCAGCCGATCGAGCCCTCGTAGCCGACCACCCGGGCGACCAGCGTCGCGAGCTCGGCGATGGTCACGTCCGTGCCGGTGCCGACGTTCACCGGGGCGTCGTCGTCGTACCGCTCCAGCAGCAGCAGGCAGGCGCGGGCGAGGTCGTCCACGTGCAGGAACTCCCGCCGGGGCGTCCCCGTCCCCCACAGCGTCACCGTGCCCGCTCCGGACCGCTTGGCCTCGTCGAAGCGCCGGATCAGTGCGGGCAGCACGTGCGAGCCGGCCGGGGAGAAGTTGTCGTCGGGGCCGTACAGGTTCGTCGGCATCGCGCTGATGTACGAGAGACCGTGCTGTCGGCGCAGCGCCTGCACCTGGAGCACGCCGGCGATCTTGGCGATGGCGTACGCCTCGTTGGTCGGCTCAAGCGGACCGGTCAGCAGCGCCGACTCGCTGATCGGCTGCGGGGCCAGCCGCGGGTAGATGCACGACGAGCCGAGGAACAGCAGGCGCTGGACGCCGTGGGCGGCCGCCGCGTCGAGCACGTTCAGCTGGATGCGCAGGTTGTCGGAGAGGAACTCGGCCGGCTGGGTGGCGTTGGCCATGATCCCGCCCACACGGGCGGCGGCCAGCACGACGAAATCCGGCTGCTGCTTGGCGAAGAAGTCCAGGACGTCGTCGCGCTCACGCAGGTCCAGCTCGGCCGAGGAGCGGCCCACCAGATCGGTGAACCCCTGCGCCTCCAGGTGTCGCCACACGGCCGAGCCGACCAGTCCCCCGTGACCAGCGACGTAGACGCGGGCCTCACGTGGCAGCGGGCGGGGCTGCCAGCGGGGTCGCGACGACGCCGGCTGGTCCATAAGGGTTGATTCGGCCGTCACCCCATCGGGCTAAAGCCCGCAGAACGCTTCACCGCCGGAGCTGAGGCCGTCAGGCCACGGTTGCGGCGCCGATACCCGCGCCCGGGTACCAGTGGTTCACGGGCCTCTCGGCGAAGAACGCGAACCTTCGGCCCGTCTCGGAAGCCCACTGTGGCAGGACGTCGGTGACGTGCGAGTTGTCGCTCAGAACCAGGGCAGACGGGCTCAGATGCGGCGTGACGGCCAATAGCTCGCTGCGCTCGTGCTCGGGGGTGTGGTCACTGTCGTGGATGAACAGATCGACCGCCCCGAGCGTCTGAAGCACACTCACTGAGTCCCCGACCAGGCGGTCGATGACTCTTGCGTACGGTGCGGTGATCAGAGTGCCCGAGCCAGGGTTGATGTCGATCGTCGTCACGCGGCCGGAACCGTTCCGTAGCAGGGCGGCGGCGATAACGCAGGCCCCCAGCCCTTTGTCAGTTCCGGTTTCCACCACGTGCTCCGGCTTGAGCAGTCGAACCAAGGCGTACCAACCGAGCCGTCGGCCTAGGCGCACGGCGTGGTCCATGGTGCCGCGGCGGGGGCTGGACTCGATCGCGCGCGTGACGTTCGAGACGAGTCCCACGTCACCGGCGATCTCGTCGATTGCGGCCTCGGCGTCGCTGATCGGGCAACCGGCCAAGCCGGCGACAAACCAAGTCAACTGCGTCAGATTGAGCGGGGTCAGGTCGTAGGTGAAGTTCGTGTGCTCCCGAGAGCGGATCAGCCAGGCCGCCGATGTGCTCATCGCGCGGCTGTTGTGCTTTGCGACAGAGCTGACTCGAACGGGAAGGGTCGCCAGACGGGCTGCTCGGCTGGCCGCCAGTCTCCTGCGGATCTCGTGCTCCATAGGGCAGGTCTCGGCCGTCACTCCATTGGGCTAAAGCACTCCGGCCGCACGACCGACTGACTCAGCGTGACCAAGAGAGCTCTGATCACCGGGATCACCGGTCAGGACGGCTCGTACCTCGCTGAGCTGCTGCTTGCGAAGGGCTACGAGGTGCACGGGCTGATCCGGCGGTCGTCCTCGTTCAACACCGGTCGCATCGACCACGTGTATGAGGACCCGCAGGAGCCGGGCCGCCGGCTGACGCTGCACCACGGCGACCTGCACGACGGCGCTGGGATCGTCTCGCTCCTGGCGAAGATCCAGCCGGACGAGGTGTACCACCTCGGCGCGCAGAGCCACGTCCGCGTGTCCTTCGACATGCCCGTCTACACCGGGGACGTAACCGGCCTGGCGACCGTGCAGCTGCTTGAGGCGATTCGCAGCGTCGGCCTGGAGACCCGCTTCTACCAGGCCTCCTCGTCGGAGATGTTCGGCGCGACGTCGCCGCCTCAGAACGAGGAGTCGTACTTCCACCCGCGCTCGCCCTACGGCGTCGCCAAGGTCTACGGCTACTGGATCACCCGCAACTACCGCGAGGCCTACGGGATGTTCGCGGTGAACGGCATCTTGTTCAACCACGAGTCGCCGCGTCGGGGCGAGACGTTCGTGACGCGCAAGATCACCCGTGCCGTCGCCCGTATCAAGGCAGGGTTGCAGGGCGAGCTGTACCTCGGCAACCTGGCCGCCGTGCGTGACTGGGGCTACGCGCCTGAGTACGTCGAAGCCATGTGGCGCATGCTGCAGATCGACGAGCCGACGGACTTCGTGGTCGCCACCGGCACCGCCTACTCGGTGCGGGACTTCGTGGAGCTGTCCTTCGGGCACGCCGGGCTGGACTGGCGCGAGCACGTGCGTTTCGACGAGCGATACCTGCGTCCGTCCGAGGTGGACTCTTTGATCGGTGATGCGGACAAGGCCGACAGACTCCTGGGTTGGCGGCCGCAGACGTTCACGCCGGAGCTGGCCCGCCTGATGGTCGACGCCGACGTGAGCCAGCTCGAGGACGAGCTCGCGGGTCGCTACGTGCGCGTCGACCGGTAGCCGTCATGCGTGTGCCCTTCAGGGATCTGCCGCGCGGGCCCGTCTGGCTGGGCTTCGACCAGCTGCTGTCCATGGGGTCCAACCTCGTGGTCACGGTCGGCCTGGTACGCCGCGGCGGGGAGTCCCAGCTCGGTGCCTTCGCTGCCGTCCTGGCCGCCTACACGATCTACCTAGTCCTTCAGCGAGCCCTGCTGTCCGAGCCGGCGACCGCCTCCCGCCGCTCGGAGGCTGGCGGCGACCCCGCCCTCGGCGCCAGCAGCCTGCTGGTCCTGGCCGTCAGTGTGCCGGTCGCTCTGGCGATCGCATGCGTCGCTGTCGCCGGGGTTCCGGCGCTGCTCCCGCTCGCCGTCTGCCTGCCGTTCCTGGCGCTCCAAGACAACACCCGGTACATGTCCAGCCGAGCCGGGCGTCCGTACGTCGCAGCAACGATGGACGGTCTGTGGCTCGTGTCGCTCAGTGCGCTCGTCCTGGCGCTCCCCGCGGCGTCCGGGTCGGCTCTCGTCTGGATGTGGGCGGTCTGTGGGTCGCTCGGCCTGCTGTCCGGGCTGGTGCTGCTGCTGCGGCCGGCGGTCGTCGGGCAGCTCCGGTTCGCCGCAGCGAGCGCTTGGTGGCGTCGGGAGTGCTCGGTCGTCGGCCGTGCCACCGGGCTCGACATGGTCCTGAGCCAGGTGTACGCCCAGGGCGCGGTCTTCGTCGTCGTCGGCGCTGTCGGGTTCGGTGCGGCCGGTCAGTACCGGGCGGCTCAGTCACTGTTCGGCGGTTGCATGGCCACGATTGTTGCGCTGAGCATGTACGCACTTCCCCGGCTGCGTCGCCGTGGCTCATCCCTGCGGTCCGTGGCGTGGCTGGCCTCGCGGTATTTCGCCGCCGTCGCCTCCGTCGGGCTGGTGACCCTCGTGCTCAACGGACCAGCGCAGCAAGTCCTGTTCGGGCGGGAGGTCGTGCCATGGCCCGTGGCGGTGGCCACTCTGGTCCTCTTCTGCGCGCTGAGCCTGTCCAGCGCCGAGGCGGCCGCACTCCGCGTGCATGCCGCGTCCCGGCTCCGCCTGCTACTGGGTGCCCGGTCGTTGATGCTCATGGTCGGCCTCCCGCTCATGCTGCTGGCCGGCCGGGCGGGTTCGGTGGCGCTGGTCCTCGCCGCGCAAGCCGTCGGCGTCCTGGTGTTCGTCGCCCTCACGTTCGCCGGGCTGCGAGCCCGGGACCCGAAGAGTCCGGGCGGGCGTGCTCCGGCTCGCCGGGCACTGTCCCCGTTCACCGTCCACCTGGCGGCCACGGGCGTCCCCGTGGTCGATGTCGCCTACTGCGCCGTGCGCGGTCTCGGACCGGCGAGGGTCACCCGCAGCACGGAGCTGGTGATCGAGGGCTTCCCGAGGTCAGCCAACACGTATGCCCGGGCGGCGTTCTGCGACGCCAACCCTTCGGTACGAGTCACGTCGCACCTGCACAATGCGCGCTCGGTCCTGCGAGCGGTGCATCTCGGCATCCCCGTCGTCGTGCTCGTGCGCGACCCGCTGGACGCCGTCTCGTCACTGCTCGTCCGGGACGAGCGGGTACATCCGAAGTCGGCGCTGCACGCCTATCTGCACTTCTACCAGTGTGTCCTGCCTTTCAGCGACCACGTGGTGGTCGCCGACTTCCCCCAGGTGACAGCCGACTTCGGCGCCGTGGTAGAGCAGGTCGACAGCATGTTCGGCCGCTCCTTCGCCCGATACGTCCATGACGATGCTGCCGAGGAACGCGTCAGGTCAGAGGTCGAACGCATGGAGCGTGCTTTCGCCGGCGGCGTCCTCGACGAGCGAGCGGTCGCGCGACCCTCGGCGGAGCGGACGGCGCAGGCCGAGAAGGTCCGCTCGATGCTGCTCGAAGGGCAGTACGCACGGCTGCTCGTCGACTGTCGGAGTGTTCACGACCGACTGGTCGCCCAGATCGGGGCGGTGAATAGCCGATGAGTGAGAGCTCTGGTGATCACCGAATCGTTGCAGGCCTCGTCGCAGGCGGCCTGGCGGTGGCCGCCGGTGCCTCGGTGGCCCTGTCGCCGATCGCCGGCGCCGGCGTCCTGGTCGCCGTCCTGCTCATCGTCGTGGTCTTCGTCAGTCACGGGTCCGCGCCCACCGCGCGCGCCCTGCTGTGGATCGCTGCGCTCGGTCCGTTCATGATGACGACCCAGAAGAGCCAGCAGGACATCGTCACCCAGCAGGTCGCGGGGCTGGACATCGTCCGTGCCTTGATCCCAATCGTCGCGCTGCTTGCAGCGGTGCTCGTACAGCGTCCGATGCGACGGGGTATCCATCTGGCTGACTGGACACTGATCGCCTACCTGTCGGTCATCGTGGTGAGCACGATGTGGTCGATCGGGCCTATGCAGACGCTCGTCAAGGCGCTTCTGCTGTCCGCCACGTTCGTTGCTCTGGGTCTGCTGGTGCGGACCTACGAGTCGTTCGAGGACGCGATCCACGGCCTCGCCGTCTTCATCCATGTGTTGCTCCTCGGTGAGTGCCTCCAGCTGCTGGTGATCCCAAGCCAGGCGTACTCGGACGACACCGACAACGTCTTCCGGGTGCGCAGCGTCATCCCGACGATCGCCGATAACCCCCTGGCGTACGTGGCCGTCCTCGGGATGCTGCTCCTGGTGATCGGGATCGGGCCGCGGTGGACTCTGCGAGCTCCGACCCGAGTCGCGCTCTTCCTCGTGTACACCGGGATCCTGCTCGGGACGCGCACCCGAACCTCGGTCCTGATCGCCGTGGTTCTGCTCGTGTTCGCCCTAACCCGGCTGGCCCGCGAACGTGTCGGAGCGCTGGTGCTGCTGATGGGTGTCAGCGTCGGCGGCGTAATGGGGGCCGCGCTCCTCAACGAGACAATCGCCTCCTACCTGCTCCGCGGGCAGAGCTCGCGTGATGTGTCAACGTTGACTGGCCGTACACCAGTCTGGAACCAGGCCGTCGACTACTGGGGGGAGGCACCGTGGTTGGGGCACGGCTTCTACTCCGGGCACCGACTCGGTCTCCCGCCCCTGCCGGGCACCGTCGCACACTCCAACCTAGACAACACCTGGCTCGAGACGCTGGTCGATGTAGGGATCCTCGGGACCGTGTTGCTGTCGTTGTTCCTCGTCATCGGTACTTTGGTGACGCTGCGGTCGCTGCGTGGCACGCCCGGCTCGGTCAAGACCTTCGTCTGGTGCACCTTGGCATACGGCATCGTGATCAGCTTCGTGAACCCGTCACTGCAGATGAACGGGGTGACCCAGATCTTCCTCGGGTTCGTGATCCTCGCGGCCTCTGCGGGACTGCCACCCCGGCGTTCAGTGGGCCGCACGCGCTCTCGATCGCGGCACCGGTCGCTGCCGTCTCGCATGACTCATGATCACCCGACCGGCAGCGGCGTCCCCACACTCGCGTAGAGCGACCGCTGTGTCGCGTAGAGGGCGGCGACCGACTCAGTCCATCGCTGCGGCGTGAAGCACCGTTCGTAGGCGGCTCGCGCGCGGGCGGACCAGGCCGCCCGGTCGATCTCGACCGAGGCCAGGGCCTGCGACCAGTCCGAGCGGGTAGCGCCGCGATCGACGACGAGGCCCACGTCTTCACCTGCGATGACATCGGCGGCTCCGCTGCCGGCGACGGCAACACACGGAAGGCCGGCTGCCAGCGCTTCGAGAAGAACCGTCGGCAAGCCCTCGACCCAGCGGCTGGGCAGGACCAGTCCGGCGTAGCCCGGCATGCGGTCGCGCAGCGTGGCGCGGTCGATACCACCCATGAGCCTGACTTCGCCGGACGGGGCGCGATGCAGCTGCTCGGCCAGCGGTCCGTCGCCGTAGACGTCGAGACTGACGCCCTCCGGCCATTCGGCGAGCAGCTCCGCGATGCCCTTCTCGGGCGCGAGCCGTCCGACGTAGAGCCAGGCATCACTCAATGTCACCCGCGGAGTGGATCCGTACGGGTCGTCGACGAAGTTGGGGATGACCTGCAGTCGGGCAGCGTCGACACCGTAGGTTCGGTAGATCGATCGGGCCGCCTCGGTCAGCACGACCAGCGCGTCTGCGCGGTGCACGATCGGGTCGTTAAGCACTCCGTGTCGCCGGCCGATCGCAAGCGGCACGGTTGCCGCGCGTGAGCCTCGGTAGCAGCCGTGCCTTATTGCGGCGGTCGCGTCGCCGTCGGGGCAGGCGGTGCAGGTCTCGCCGTCGCGGTAGAGCGTGCCCGCCGCGCACATCGGGCGGAAGTTGTGCATGGTCGCGACCAGCGGACCCGACCATTCGGCCAGCCAGCGGGTACCGAAGTTCGGGAAGAGGTTGTGCACATGCACGACGTCCGGACGTAACGCTCTCAGCTCTTCCGTGGGGTCGGGCCCGTGCCCGCTCGCCACCGTCCATGCAGCCGCAAGCGGATACGTCCGCCGGCGCTCGCGTTCGTCGGTGTGCCGCGCTACCACGAGAACCTCGTGTCCCGCTGCGGTCAGCGCAGCGGCCTGAGCATCCACGACGACGTTCTCACCGCTGGGCTGCCGCGACGAGTAGTAGCTGTGGACCAGCGCGATCCGCATGCTCAGCCCCGGCGCTTCAGGGCCGCCCGCAGGAAACGGGCGTTGCCGAACAGGTAGCGCTTCCACAGCCGCCCTGGCTCCTGGCTGAGCCGGTGCACCCACTCGAGGCCGTTGTTCTGCATCCACGGTGCGGCCTCGGCCTTCGTTCCGGCCGCGAAGTCGAAGGCGGCGCCGACGGCGACGAACACCCGCTTCATCTCCTTGGCCATCCGGGCCACTTCGAAGTCCTGCTTGGGGGTGCCGAGCCCGACCCAGACGACCTCAGCGCCGGACGCCTCGATCCGTGCCCGCTGCTGCGCCCGCTCGGCCCCGTCCAGCTCGCGGAACGGCGGACTCTCGACGCCCACGATCTGCGCCGCAGGAAACCTGGCGAGCAGGTTCTCGGTCAGGGCCTCGAGCACGTCGGGGGTCGAACCCAGCAGGTAGTGCCGCAGGCCGATGTCCTGTCCCAGGTCGAAGACGTCGAGGAAGAGGCCGGGCCCGCGTACGCGCTGCTTGGGGACGTCGGCGTCGGGGTACAGCAGGCGGTTGGCCCACACCACCGGGGTCCCGTCGGGAAGGTTGAGCATCGCGCGACGCAGCAGCTCGTGCAGCTCGGGCTCCCGGTCGGCGAGCGC
Organism: uncultured Actinomycetota bacterium; assembly: GCA_963711005.1. Taxonomy (GTDB): domain Bacteria; phylum Actinomycetota; class Actinomycetes; order Prado026; family Prado026; genus CAVQCJ01. The sequence continues at coordinate 1,638,267 of CAVQCJ010000002.1, forward strand.
AAGGGTGTAGGCGTTGCACAGGTGCACGTCCACGCCGGCGGCGAGCGGTGCGCGGGCCAGCCAGATGATCTTGTACGCGGCGTCCGCTGGGCTCAGGGCGGAGATCGGGATGCCGGCGCAGGCCAGGACCGCATGGTCGGTCGTAGTGATCGCCATCCGCGTCCCCTTGATCCCCTCGGGGCACGGCTACCCCTTTGAACTGCATCGGTCGATCGGGCAGACGGGTGAAGGCCCCGCACGAACCTGCCGATGCACCAGGTGAGGCGGGAGCGCTCTCGGCGCCCCGGCGCTGACCCGTGACGAGGGGGAGGACGTGACCGACCTGGACGTACACGCCGCCACCCCTGCGGCCACCCCCCAAGCGCCCGCGCATGCCCCCGAGGCTTCCGCGCGGCTCGCCAACATCCCGCCCGGTGAGCGCCGGCTGGCCCCGGACAAGCTGGCCGCGACCGCCGAGCTCGTCGCACCGTCCCGGTTGCGCGACAGCCTGCCCAGCCGCGCCGTCAGCCTGGTCACCGCGCTCGTGGTGGTCGATGCGCTGGCCATCAGCCTGGCGCTCACCATCGGCTACATCGGCCGCTTCGGCGCCACCGCGTCGACGGTCGGCCGCGGCGTCAGCGGGGTCGCCGTGTCGGTCCTGCTCGGTCTCGCCTGGCTGGCCACCATCGCGGCCCAGCGCGGCTACGAGCCGCGTTTCCTCGGGGTGGGCGGTGAGGAGTACGGCCGGGTCACGAAGGCGACGTTCGTCGTCTTCGGCGCCATGGCCATCGGCTCGTACATGGTGAAGTTCGAGCTGGCCCGCGGTTTCGTCGGGGTGGCGTTCCCGGTCGGGCTGTTCGCCTTGCTCGTGGGGCGCTTCACGGCGCGGCAGTGGCTGGTGCGGCAGCGCCGCTCCGGCCGCCTGTGCCACCGAGTGGTGGTGCTCGGCGAGCGTTCGTCCGTGTGCGACTTCACCGCTCAGCTTCGGCTCGAGCCACGGGCCGGTTTCACGGTCGTGGGCGCCTGCCTGCCCGACCGCGGCCAGACCCTGCGCTTCTCGGACGGCGTCGACGTTCTCGGCGACTACGGCGACGTGGCGTCGGTGGCTGTCGCTGTGCGCGCCGACGTGGTCGCGGTGACGGCGTCGGACAGCATCACCCCGGAGAACCTGCGCCGGATCGCGTGGAGCCTGGAGGGCCTGGACGTCGACCTGGTCGTGGCGCCGGCGATGACGGACGTAGCCGGACCGCGGGTGTCGGTGCGACCGGTGGCCGGGCTGCCGCTGCTGTACGTCGACGAGCCGCGCTTCACCGGATGGCAGCGTCTCGCCAAGGGGACGATCGACCGGGTGGGCGCCTTGCTGGGGTTGGTCGTGCTCGCGCCGCTGCTGCTGGGCGTGGCCGTCGCGGTCCGGCTCACCTCCCGCGGCCCGGCGCTGTTCCGCCAGGAGCGGGTGGGTCTGGACGGCCGCGCCTTCCGGGTCTTCAAGTTCCGCACGATGGACGTGGACGCCGAGCAGCGCCGCGAGGAGCTCGGTGACCTCAACGAGGGCGACGGGCTGCTGTTCAAGATCGCCGCGGACCCACGTGTCACCCGGATCGGCGCGTTCCTGCGCCGCACGTCGGTCGACGAGCTGCCGCAGCTGCTGAACGTCCTGCGCGGGAACATGTCGCTGGTCGGGCCCCGCCCGCTCGCAGTGGACGGCGAGGCGTTCGTCGACCACGAGCACCGCCGCCACCTGGTCAAGCCCGGGATGACGGGGCTGTGGCAGGTGAGCGGCCGCGAGGAGCAGTCCTGGGACGACGCGGTCCGGCTGGACCTCTACTACGTCGAGAACTGGTCGCTGGCGATGGACCTGCTGATCCTGGTCCGTACGGTCGTGACGGTGTTCCGCGGCCACTGAGCGCGCGATGATCGGCGGGTGGCCGACCAGGAGGACGTGCGCCGGATCGCGTTGTCGCTGCCGCACACCGTCGAGGGCACCGACCGGTTCGCGTTCAGCGTCCTGAACAAGGGGAAGTACAAGGGCTTCGCCTGGTCCTGGATGGAGCGCGTCGCCGTGCGCCGACCCAAGGTCGAGAACCTGGACGTCCTCGCGGTCCGCGTCGCCGGGCCGGCGGAGAAGGAGGAGCTGCTGGCGGCGGACCCGGCGAAGTTCTTCACCGAGCCGCACTACAACGGCTTCCCGGCCGTGCTGGTCCGGCTGGCCGCGGTCGACGTCGACGAGCTGCGCGAGCTCCTCACCGACGCCTGGACCTGCCAGGCCCCGGTGTCGTTGCGCCCGCTGGAGGGCTAGCTACGCCTCGAGGATGAGGGTGCACGGGCCGTCGTTCACCAGCTCGACCCGCATCTGGGCGCCGAACGCGCCGGTCTCGACGTGCGCCCCGAGCCCGCGCAGGATCGCGCAGAACTCCTCGACCACCGGCTCCGCCACCGGCCCGGGCGCCGCCGCCGACCAGCCGGGCCGTCGGCCCTTCGCCGTGTCCGCGTACAGGGTGAACTGGCTGACCACGAGCACCGGCGCGGACAGGTCCGACGCGGACTGCTCGCCGTCCATGATGCGCAGTCCCCAGATCTTGGCCGCGAGCCGCTCGGCCTGGGGTCGTCCGTCCCCGTGCGTCACCCCGAGCAGCACCAGCAGCCCGGGACCGTCGACCGCTCCGACCGTCTCGCCCCCGACCGTGACCGACGCACCGTCGACGACCTGCACCACCGCACGCATGCGGCCATCGTGTCGTACGCACCCTGCGAAGGACGGCCGGCCGGACCGGAGGATGATGGCGCGTGTGCGGGCCAGATGGTGCGCGATCGTGGCGGCGGTGTGGGCGCTGGGATACGTCCTGGTGTACGTGTTCGTCGTCCGCAGCCAGGGCAACGACGTCGCCTGGTGGTATGTCGGTCTGGTCTGGCTGGCGAGCATGCTCGCGTCGTCGGTCGTGTTCGTCCGCAGCCCGCGGCCGCCGCTGATGGCCGCGCTCGTGCTGTACGTCGGGTGCGTGCTCGTCGCGGCGCTCACGATCGGGCTGCTGCTGCTCCCCTCTGTCCTCGCGACCGCCCTGGCCGCCGTGTACGTCGGCGTGGCCCCGACCGGGGATCAGCAGGGGACCACCTGAGTCATCCGCGCCATCTCGACAGCGGCGCCGACGGCCAAGACGAGCCCGACCACCGCGACCGCGGGCAGGATCCAGGCCGCGCCCCACGGCGCCGTCCGCACGCTGGGCCACCAGCCCTGAGCCCTCGCCCGGCGGCCGACGGCGTAGACCACGAGCAGCGGCGGCACCAGCAGGGCCAGCTCGACGACGAGCCCGACCCGGTCGCCGTTCTGGTCCGTGGACAGCTGCCAGCCGAAGAGCATGAGCATCAGCGCGAGCCAGCCGGCGTTGAGGACCGGGTGCCGGGGCCGCTCGTTCGGCACCTGGTCCTTGCTGAACAGGAGGAGCATCCAGACCAGGCCGTAGACGAGGGCGACCAGGCCGGCTCCCAGCATCACCGCGAACCACGTCTCGGGCCCCACGTACTGCCCGCAGATCGTCTCGCCGCCCACGCTGCTCCACCCCCGCCCGCCGTCGCCCTTCATCATCGCCCGGGAGCGCGTGGCTGCGGGTGGCTATCGGCTCAGCGCCCGAAGAGGCCGCGCTTCTTCTTCTTGCCGTCGTCCTTGCCTGGCGGGCCCTGGCGCGCGGGCGCGGCCTGACCGCTCGGGGTGGCACCGCCGTTGCCGCTCGCGCCGTTGCCACTGCCGCCGTTGGACGGCTTGGAGTCCTCGTTGCCGCTCGCGAACAGACCGGACAGCTCGCGCAGCAGCGCCGCGGTGTCGGTCTGACCCTGGCCGTGGCCAGGCTCGTCGGGCTGGACCGGCGGGGCTTCGTCGGGGACGTCGTCGACCTCCGCCTCCTGCGCGCGGATGGCCTGCGCGACGGCGCTGGACGCCTCGGCGTTGATCTGGGTCAGCATGTGCGCCACGGCGGTGGTGTCAGCCGCCGCACCGACGGAGGCCAGCTCGCCGTGCTCGGCGACCCGGTCGGCCTCCTCCTCGGCGGCCAGGCGTGCGGCCTGGGCCTCGGCCTGCATCGCGGCCTCCGCGGCGGCGGCGTCCATGGCCTTGCGGTTCGCCTCGTTCTCGGCAGAGATCCGGGCCAGCTCGAGCTCGGCGGCGAGCCGCTGCGCCTCTTCGTCGGCCGCGGCACGGCTGGCCTCCTCGGCGGCGACGCGAGCGGCCTCTTCGGCGGCGATCCGGGCGGCCTCTTCCTCGGCCGCGATGCGGGCGGCATCCGCCTCGGCGGCGAGCCGCGCGGCCTCCTCCTCGGCGGCCAGCCGGGCGTCCTCCTCGGCGGCGAGTCGGGCCGCCTCGAGCTCGGCGGCGATGCGGATCGCCTCTTCCTCGGCGGCGATGCGGGCCGCCTCCTCGGCGGCGAGCCGGGCGGCCTCCTCCTCGGCTGCGGCGCGCGCGGCCTCGAGCTCGGCGGCGATCCGGTTCGCCTCTTCCTCGGCGGCGATGCGGGCCGCCTCCTCGGCGGCGATGCCGGGCGGCCTCTCCTCGGCGGCGAGCCGGGCAGCCTCCTCCTCGGCGGCGAGCCGGGCAGCCTCCTCCTCGGCGGCGAGCCGGGCAGCCTCCTCCTCTGCGGCGAGCCGGGCAGCCTCCTCCTCGGCGGCGAGCCGGGCCGCCTCCTCTTCGGCGGCGATGCGGGCCGCCTCTTCCTCGGCTGCGGCGCGCGCGGCCTCGAGCTCGGCGGCGATCCGCGCGGCTTCCTCCTCGGCGGCGATCCGGGCCGCCTCCTCCTCGGCGGCGAGCCGGGACTCGTGCTCGGCCCACGCCTCGGGCTCAGCGGCGGCCCGCTCCGCGGCGAGCCATTCGGCGTGGTCGGCCCAGGCGGGTTCCTCGGCGTCGGCGCGGGCGGCGGCGAGCCATTCGGCGTGGTCGGCCCAGGCGGGTTCCTCGGCGTCGGCGCGGGCGGCGGCGAGCCATTCGGCGTGGTCGGCCCAGGCGGGTTCCTCGGCGTCGGCGCGGGCAGCGGCGAGCCATTCGGCGTGGTCGGCCCAGGCGGGTTCCTCGGCGTCGGCGCGGGCAGCGGCGAGCCATTCGGCGTGGTCGGCCCAGGCCTGCTCCTCGGCTGCCGTCCGCTCGGCCGCGAGCCGGGCGTCGTGCTCGGCCCACGCCTCGACCTCGGCGGCCGCCACCTCGGTCGCGAGCCGCTCCGCGTACTCGGCCCACGCCTCGACCTCGGCCCTGGCCCGCTCGGCGGCCGTCCAGTCCGCGTGCGCCTGCCAGGCCTCGTCCTCGGCCTCGGCGCGCTGCTCGGCCATCCAGAGGCGGTGGAACCGCCAGGCCTCGGACTCCGCGGCCGCGCGCTGGACGACAAGCCAGGCGCGGTGGTCCTCGTGCGCCTCGGCCTCGACCTCGCGGCGAGCCGAGTCCCGGACCGCGGCTCGCTCCGACTGGATCCGGTTCAGCTCCTTGAGCCGGGCTGCCTCGACCTCGGTGGCGATCTCTTCCGCCTCGCGGCGCCGGCGCTGTCCGTCGTCCTCGACTACGCGCAGGTGCGCCTTGCGCGCGTTGTTGTCGCGGGCCTCTTCGTCGGCGACCAGCTCGGCCAGGGTGCGCGAGGGCGCTTCGGCCTCGACCTCGGCCGCGGCCTGCGCGAAGGCCTCCACGTACGCGTCGGGGTCCGGCTCTGCGTCCGGCTCGAGCATCGAGGCCAGCGCCCGCCGGACCCGCTCGACCGAGTCGGCCAGCTCGGCCTCGCTCGGCTCGTCGTCCTCGACCCAGTCGTCGTCCGACGCGGTGTGCCCGGGCTCGTCGGCCTCGGTGTCGACCTCGACCAGGCCGGCCTCCAGCAGGGCGTGCACAACCTGAGCGGCCTCGTACAACGTGTACCCGCAGTCGGACGCGAGATCGGCCAGCGACCGCTCGCCGTCGACCTTGCAGAGCATCGCCCACTCGCCCGGGCCCAGGACGACGTCGTCGGTCGCCCCGCCCTGCGCGGAGAGCATCGGGACGGTGTCGGGCCCGCCGAGCTGTTCGGAGAGCTGGTCCCAGCGGATGCGGCGGCGGCGCAGCTCGGCCAGCAGCTCGGGGACAGGCTGCGGCGGGGCGACGTCCTGGCGCGCCTTCTTGTTCTTGCGGAACTTGTTGCTGGCGACGTCCCAGCGCATGAGGTCGGTCAGCATGTCGACCAGCTGCTCGGACACGAACGCCTCGACGACGTCGCGGTCGACGAAGCCCAGGTAGACGAGCAGCTCGCCCAGCCGCCAGCCCTGCAGCTCGGTGCGCTGGATCTCCAGCGCCTCCGCCAGAGTCTCGGGCGCGAGCGAGCCGGACGACATCAGCCGGGCCCCGAGCAGGGGCCGCCGGCCGGGAACGAAGACCGAGTAGACGGAGCCGTCACGCAGATAGACCTCTGCCTCCTCCCCGGAGACATTGGTCGCATGGAGGCACCCCGTCGACCCCTGGGCCCCCAGATCGAGAAGGACCTGTTCCAAGGGGCTGGTCAGGAGGTCGCTGTCGAGCATCGATCGCCTCCCTCCGCCAACCCCTGGATAACGTCCCATCGGCACATCGAGCCGCTGTGTTGAGCCTGTTCGCCGTCACTCGTTCGGGTGCCTGGGCCGGCGGCGCCCGGTTGGTCCGGAGTGCCGCGATTACGCCGCCTGGGCGAACGTGACACCATGCATTCCATGTCAGGTCCGTCCACGCTGGTCACCGTCGCGCCCACCGGCGCGGAGACCGCAAAGGCGGACGCCCCGACGCTGCCCGTCACGCTCGCGGAGCTGGTCTCGACCGCTCAGGAGTGCGAGGCGGCCGGGGCCGGGCTGATCCACGTGCACATCCGCGACGACGAGGCCCGGCCCACGCTCGACTCGGGCCGGCTCAAGGACACCGTGGCGGCGCTGCGGGAGTCCACCGGCCTCGTCGTCCAGCTGTCCACCGGCGGCTCGGTGCACGACCCGTTCGAGGACCGCCTGGCCGTCCTGGACGCCGAGCCCGACTCCTGCTCGCTGACCTGCGGCACGGTCAACTTCGGCGGCGACGTCTTCCTGAACCCCTGGCCGTTCATGGTCGAGCTCTACCGGCGCACCCAGGAGGTGGAGGTGGTGCCGGAGTTCGAGCTGTTCGACCTCGGCCACGTCACCGCCATGAAGCGGCTGCTGGACAAGTACGGCCCCCCGTTCGGCGGCCAGGTGCACTGCGACCTCGTCATGGGCGTCCCCGGCGGCATGCCGGGCACCGTCCAGGCCCTGGTCGCGGCGGTCGCCGACCTGCCCGCCGAGGCCTCCTGGTCCGCGACGGGCGTCGGCCGGACCACCCTCCCGGTGGCGATGGCCGCCCTGTCGGCCGGCGGCCACCTGCGGGTGGGCATGGAGGACACGCTGACGTACTACCCGGGCGAGCCCGTCCGGGACAACGCGCAGCTCGTCGAGCGCGCCGCGACCCTGGCTCGGTTGGCGGGGCGGCCGCCGATGTCCGGGGACGAGGCGCGCGCACTGCTCAGGATCCGAGACCGTCGGGGAGGAACTGCATGAGCGAGCCGATTCCTGGGGGCAGGCGTCGGGTCGACCGGGTGCTGGGTGCCGGCTTCCTGGACGACCTCGACCAGCTCACCCTCCAGGAGCTGCGCGAGCGCCGGCACGACGCGGAGCAGGAGGATGCCGACCTCTCGTACATCCGCCGGCTGCTGCAGGGCCGGCTCGACATCATCCGGGCCGAGATCGAGCGCCGCGGGACGACCGGCTCGGACCGAGTGGTCGACCACCTCACCGACGTGCTGAGCGACGGGGGGCCACGCAACAGCCACGGCACGAGCCGGTTCCTGAGCGTGGAGCCGAGCACCGGGGACAGCCGGCGCCGGGTCGAGCAGCTGATCGCCGACCCGCACCTGTCCGACCTGGGGACGCTCAGCGACGCCGAGACGCACGCCGCGTTCGACGAGATCAGCCGGCACGAGCGTGAGGTCAGCGACCTGCGCCGCCGGGTGCAGCAGGCCATGGACACGCTGACCACCGAGGTGGCCCGGCGCTACCGCGACGGGACGGCGTCGGTCGACGAGCTGCTCAAGACGGACCGGGACTGACCCTGGCGCCGTCGGCCCGCCCGGCCGCACCCGTGCTCGCCGAGGTCGTCAGGTCCGGGTTCGTCGAAGGGGTGCATCGCGGCAGCGTCGTCGGGCTGGCCGCGGACGGGACGACCGCCCTGGCCGTCGGCGACCCGGCTGCGCCGGTCTTCCCCCGCTCCGCCAGCAAGCCGTTGCAGGCCGCGGCGATGGTGGAGCTGGGCCTGGACCTGGACGGCGAGCTGCTCGCGCTGGCGGCCGCGTCCCACTCGGGGGAGCCGTTCCACCTGGACGGCGTCCGCCGGATCCTGGCCGGCGCCGGACTGGACGTCGGCGCGCTCCGTACCCCGCCCGAGGAGCCGTCCGACGAGCAGGCCGCGCAGGCATGGCTGCGGGCCGGGCACGGCCCGGAGCCGCTGACCATGAACTGCTCCGGCAAGCACGCCGCGATGCTGGCGACCTGCGTGCTCAACGGCTGGGACGTCGCGACCTACCTCGACCCGGAGCATCCGCTGCAGGTGGCGCTGGGCGCGACCCTGGAGCGGTACGCCGGCGAGCCGGTTGCCGCCAGCGGGGTCGACGGCTGCGGCGCGCCGGTCCTGGCGCTGACCCTCACCGGGCTGGCCGGCGCGGTCCGCGGCTGCGTGCTCGCCGACCCCGGCAGCGCGCGGCGGCGGGTGGTCGACGCGATGCGGGCGTACCCGGAGTGGGTCGGCGGGACCCGTCGCGACGTGACCGCACTGATGCGCGGCGTACCGGGCCTGGTCGCCAAGGACGGGGCGGAGGGGGTCGAGGTCGCGGCCTGCGCGGACGGGCGCGCAGTGGCTCTGAAGATCGACGACGGCGCGTCCCGGGCGCGGCAGGTGGTGACCGCCGAGGCGTTGCTCGCGCTCGGCTTCGACGCCCCCGTGCTGGCCGGCCAGCGCTCGTACCCGCTGAGCGGTGGCGGCCGCCAGGTCGGCGAGGTCCGCGCCGTACCGCTCACGGCATAGCCACCGGAGGGGTGCTGTGAGCGAGACCGGCCGGCTCGAGGCCTTCAGCGACGGCGTGATGGCGATCGCGATCACGCTGCTGGTCCTGGACCTGGTGGTGCCCACCCGGGAGCAGCTCGCCGCCGAGCACGCGTCGCTGGGGCACGCGCTGGCGGCGCTGTGGCCGAGCTACGCGGCGTACGTCGTCAGCTTCCTCGTCATCGGGATCATCTGGGTCAACCACCACGCGGTGTTCAGGCTCGTCGGCCGGGTCGATCGACGACTGCTGTTCACCAACCTGTTCCTGCTCATGGTGGTCGCGGCGATCCCGTTCCCGACGAGGCTGCTCGCCGAGTACCTCACGGCCGGGGACACCGACGCGCACATCGCGGCCGCCGTGTACAGCGCGACGATGCTGATGATGGCCGTCGCCTTCACGCTGCTGTTCGCGGCGGCGACCCGGCGGCCGGACCTGCTCGCGCCGGGTGTCGACCCGGTCGCCGTGCGCCGGTCGCTGCCGCGGTTCGGGCTCGGCGTCGGCGCGTATGCCGTGACCGTCGCGCTCTCGTTCGTGAGCGCGCCGCTGACGCTGCTCACCCACTTCGGCCTCGCGGTCTACTACATCTTCGACCAGACCGGGTCGGGCTAGCCGCCGGCGCCGGCGCGGGCCGCGTTGGCGAGGACGGCGTCGTGCACGTACTGCGCCAGGCCCGGCGCGAGGTCCTCGTACGTCTTCGTGAACCGCTCGTCCGCCAGGTACATCTCGGCCAGCCCGCGGTGGATGTCGTACCCGCAGTCGTAGAAGTTGCGCGAGATCTGCTGCCGGTGCGCCTCGGCCGCGTCCATCGCCGCGGTGCTGTCGGCCGGCAGGCCGGCCGCCCGGGCGGCGAGGAAGAGCGCGTTCACCCCGGCGGCCTCCGCCTGCAGCCGGGTCCAGTCGTCCTTGGTGTACGTGGACGTGCGCGCCCGGGACTGACGGTAGGCGTCGGTGCCGCCCCAGCGCTCCTCGGCCTCGTCGGCGTACTGGGCGGGGTCGAAATCTCCGAACACGTCGAACATCTCCTCGGGAGTCAGGTGGATGCCCGCCTTGCGGGCCCGGATGGTCCTGGCGACGGCGTCGGCCATGGCCTGCATGCGGACCGCACGTTGGGACAGGAGCTCGTGCTGGCGGGACAGGTGCTCGATCGGGTCGGCGTCCGGTTGTTCGAGCAGCGCCGCCACCTCGTCGAGCCGGAATCCCAGCTCGCGGTAGAACAGCACCTCCTGGAGCCGCTGCAGGTCCGCCTCGTCGTAACGCCGATGGCCGGAGGCCGTCCGCCCGCCGGGGGACAGCAGCCCGATCTCGTCGTAGTGGTGCAGCGTCCGCACCGTCACGCCCGAGAATCGGGCCACGTCCCCGACTGACCAGCTCATTCCGAGCACCTCCGACCACGACGCTAGGACCTCACGTCGCGTCAGGTGCAACCCCCGGTCGACGGGCGGGTGGGGCGGACGTGACTGAGGTCACCGCCTGGTGCTTGCCGCCCGCTTGCTCTAGCAAGCACCCGTGGGGCACACTCGTGACGTGCCTTCGTTGAACGTCGGATCGCTCGGTGAGTACATCCGTGAGCAGCGCGTGCAGGCCGAGGTCTCCCTGCGCCAGCTGGCCCGCACCGCGGGCGTCTCCAACCCCTACCTGAGCCAGGTGGAGCGCGGCCTCAAGCGGCCGAGCGCCGAGATCCTGCAGCAGATCGCACAGGGCCTGCGCATCAGCGCCGAGACCCTCTACATCCGAGCCGGGCTGCTCGAGGAGCGCGACGGCGAGCGGGTCCCGACGGTGGCCGCCGCCGTGACCTCCGACCCGGACCTGACCCAGCGCCAGCGCCGGGTCCTGCTCGACGTGTACGAGGCGTTCCTGCGCGAGAACGTCGCCGCGGAGCAGGTGGCAGCCCCGCCCTCCCGGAAGGCCGGCACCCGCACGACCGCTACCCGCAAGCCCGCCCGCAAGCCCGCCCGCAAGACCACGCGGACGACCACCCGCACGACCACCGCCGAGAGCGCCCGAAGCGGCGCCGGCGCACCAGGAAGGAACACCGCTCATGCCCACGATCAGTGACATCACCACCAGTGCCGCCGAGGTGGCGGGCACCGTCCGCAAGCAGGTGACCGAGAAGGCCGGCACGGTCTCCAAGCAGGTCTCCAAGCAGGCCGGGACGGTCTCCAAGCAGGTCTCCCAGAAGGCCGGCACGGTCTCCAAGCAGGTCTCCCAGAAGGCCGGCACGGTCTCCAAGCAGGTCTCCAAGCAGGCCGGCACCGTCGCCAAGGCCGTCGAGCCGACCCGCAAGCAGGTCGTCGACCAGGTCAGCGTCGTCGCCAAGAAGGTCGCCGTGCAGGCCGGCGCGACCGTCGACGTCGTCCGCGGCAGCATCCCGGTCGGCCGGGTGAAGACGGGCAAGCCGGCAGCGTCCAAGCCGGCGTCCAAGCCGGCGGCGACCAAGTCCGCTGCCACCAAATCGCCGGCCACCAAGAAGGCGGCCAAGAAGACCACCCGCAAGGCCAGCACCCGCAAGCCCGCGGTCAAGAAGGTCGCGCCGGCGAAGCCCGCCGACGAGACCACCTCGCAGGCCTGACCTGCGGAAACCACGGGCGGGCAAGGCCGGGATCCGGCCTTGCCCGCCCGCAACTTTCCCCGCAACGCGCGGGCGCGGGCACGGTCGCCGCGGCCGCGTCGTCTACCGTTCCGGGCATGGACGTCGTCGGGCTCGTGAGCCTCGTGCTCTCCGCGGTCACGCTCGCGGTCAAGGTGTTCGCGCTCGGCGACAGCCTGGTCCGGTCCTCCGCCGCGTACGCCGCGGTCGGCCGGCTGCCCAAGATCTTCTGGCTGATCGTGCTCTTCCTGGCCGCCGGCGCCCAGGTGGCGGCGGCCCTGTCCTCGGGCCTGGCCAACAGCTGGGCCAGCTTCGGCGGCCTGATCGGGATCATCGCCGCCCTCGTCTACATCTTCGGGATGCGGCCCGAGCTCCTGCGGTACAGCCCGCGCAAGGGCCGCGGGAGCTCCTCGGACGGACCGTACGGCCCTTGGTGACCCCGGCCGCCGCGCCGCAGGACTTGCGCCGGGACGCCCCGACGACAGAGGGTGCAGCAGGGACGGGCCGGCAGCAGCCGGCGTCGACGGACGCTCGTGGCGGAAAGGTGCGTGGCATGCCTCGGATCGAGCTCGTCCTCGGCGACATCACCCGCCAGCAGGTCGACGCCGTCGTCAACGCCGCCAACTCCACGCTGCTCGGCGGTGGCGGGGTGGACGGGGCGATCCACGAGGCGGCCGGCGCGGAGCTGCACGCCGCCTGCCGCGCGCTCCGGGCCGGTGACTACGTGCACGGGCTGCCGGCCGGGGAGGCCGTGGCCACGACGGCCGGCGACCTGTCCGCCCGCTGGGTGATCCACACGGTGGGGCCGGTGTTCGAGCCCGGCGAGGACCGCACCGACGTCCTGGCGTCGTGCTTCCGCGAGTGCCTGCGCCTGGCCGACGAGCTCGGCGCCCGCTCGGTGGCGTTCCCGGCGATCTCGGCCGGGGTGTACCGCTGGCCGATCGACGAGGTGGCCCGGGTCGCGGTGGGCACGGTGCTGGCGACCAGGACCGAGGTGGACGAGGTCCGGTTCGTCCTGTTCAGCGAACCCGCCTTCGAAGCCTTCCTCGGCGCGCTGGGCCGGGCCGAGATCGACCTGACCGACCAGAGCCTTGCCGACCAGAGCCTGATCGCGCCGCCCGCCGGCTGAGCCGGCCCGGTCGCCAGGCCGGTGCGCGGGCGACGCTGGGAATCGGGGAGGATCGGCGCCGGTTGTCGTCCTTCGGGGACGACGCGGGCCAGCGGAAGGAGATCACCGGTGCCGGTTCCACGGCGCGTGGCGATGCTCTCCGTCCACACCTCCCCGCTCGACCAGCCGGGCACCGGCGACGCCGGCGGCATGAACGTCTACGTGGTCGAGCTGTCCCGTCGGCTGGCCGCGCTCGGCATCGAGGTCGAGGTCTTCACCCGGGCCACCCGCAGCGACCTGCCGCCCGTCGTCGAGCTCACCCCCGGCGTCCTGGTCCGCCACGTCGTCGCCGGGCCCGTTCGAGGGGCTGGCCAAGGAGGACCTGCCCGGCCAGCTGTGCGCGATGACCCGCGGCGTCCTGCGGGTCGAGGCCAGCCACGAGCCCGGCTACTTCGACCTCGTCCACTCGCACTACTGGCTCTCCGGCCAGGTCGGCTCGCTGGCCGCGGAGCGCTGGCAGGTCCCGCTGGTGCACAGCATGCACACGATGGCCAAGGTCAAGAACGCCGCGCTCGCCGAGGGCGACGCCCCGGAGCCGACCGCTCGGGTGATCGGTGAGGAGCAGGTCGTCGAGCTCGCCGACCGCCTGATCGCCAACACCCCGGCCGAGGCGGCCCAGCTCGTCGAGCTGTACGGCGCCGACCCGGACAAGGTCGTCCCGGTGTTCCCCGGCGTCGACCTCGACCTCTTCAGCCCCGGCCGGTCCGGGGCCCGGGGCGAAGGCCCGCGCGGGGCTCGGGCTGCCGGCCGACGCCCTGGTCCTGCTGTTCGTCGGCCGGATCCAGCCGCTCAAGGCGCCCGACGTCCTGCTGCGCGCCGCCGCCCGTCTGCGTCGCCGACGACCCGACCCTGCGCGAGCGGCTCGTCGTCGCCGTCGTCGGCGGGCCGTCCGGGTCCGGGCTCGCGCACCCGACCCATCTGGCCGACCTCGCCCGCCGACCTCGGCATCGCCGACCTCGTCCGGTTCGCCCCGCCGGTGGCCCAGACCGAGCTCGTCGACTGGTACCGGGCGGCCGACCTGGCCGTGGTGCCGTCGTACAACGAGTCGTTCGGCCTGGTCGCGCTCGAGGCGCAGGCGTGCGGCACGCCGGTCGTGGCCGCCGCCGTCGGCGGGCTGCTCACCGCGGTCGCCGACGGCCGCTCGCGGCCTGCTGGTCGCCGACCACGACCCGTGGTCCTGGGCCGCCGCGCTCGGCGACCTGCTCGCCGCACCGGCCCGCCGCGAGGAGCTGGCCGCCGGCGCGGTGCGGCACGCGGCGGGCTTCGGCTGGCCGGCGACCGCCGCCGCCGTGCTCGACGTCTACGACGGGGCCGTGTCGGACCACCGGCGGCGGTTCCTGGAGGCCAGCGGAGTCGGCTCGCGGTGACCGCCGACCGGTCGGCCGAGCTGGACCGGCTGATCGCCGGCGTGCTGGACGAGCGCGCCCTCGTCTACCAGCACCCGCACCAGGGCGCGTTCTTCGTCAGCCTGCCCGGCACGCACAAGCTGCTCACCAACACCTGGCTCGTCGTCGGCGACCACAGCCTGCTCGTCGAGGCCTTCGTCGTCCGGCACCCGGACGAGAACCACGCCGCGTTCTAGCGCTACCTGCTCGAGCGCAACGCGCGGATGTACGGCGTGCACTTCAGCGTCGACCAGCTCGGCGACGTCTACCTGGTCGGCCGGGTCTCGCTGGACTGCGGTGACCGCGGACGAGCTGGACCGGCTGCTCGGCTGCGTGCTGACCTACTCCGACGAGAGCTTCGACACGCTGCTCGAGCTGGGCTTCGCCGAGTCGATCCGGCGGGAGTGGAAGTGGCGGGTCAGCCGGGGCGAGTCGCTGGCCAACCTGCAGGCGTTCGCCCGCTTCGCGAGGACCCGTCAGCTCACTGGGTCGGGCGCCATGAGCCACGCACGCCGGGCACGCTGGTCCTGCTCCGCCACGGCGAGAGCGAGTGGAACGCCAAGAACCTGTTCACCGGCTGGGTCGACGTCGACCTGTCCGAGCACGGGCGCCGCCGAGGCCGTCCGCGGCGGGCGGCTGCTCGCCGACGCCGGGCGTGCTGCCCGACGTCGTGCACACCTCGGTGCTGCGCCGGGCGATCCGCACGGCGAACCTCGCGCTCGACGCGCTGCGACCGGCACTGGGTCCCGGTCCGCCGCTCGTGGCGGCTCAACGAGCGGCACTACGGCGCGCTGCAGGGCAAGGACAAGAAGCAGACGCTGGAGGCAGTACGGCGAGGAGCAGTTCATGCTCTGGCGCCGCTCGTACGACGTCCCGCCGCCGCCGATCGCCGACGACGACGAGTTCAGCCAGACCGACGACCCGCGCTACGCCGACCTGCCGCCCGAGCTGCGCCCGCGGACCGAGTGCCTCGCAGGACGTCGTCGACCGGATGCTGCCGTACTGGTACGACGCGATCGTGCCCGACCTGCGTACCGGCGCGACGGTGCTGGTGACCGCGCACGGCAACTCGCTGCGGGCCCTGGTCAAGCACCTCGACGGCATCTCCGACGAGGACATCGCCGGGCTCAACATCCCGACCGGGATCCCGCTCGTCTACACGCTGGACGCGGACCTGCGCGCCGACGGTCACGCGGCGGGACGTACCTCGACCCGGACGCCGCGGCCGCGGCGATCACGGCCGTCGCCAACCAGGGCCGCTGACCACGCTCCTGGCGGGGCCGGCTCAGGTGGAGGCGCGCTCGCCGATCACCAGGTAGATCGACGCGCCGGGCGACGCTGACGACGTGGTCGGCGTACCGCTCGTAGTACCGGTTGAGCAGGGTCACGTCGACGGCCTGGTTGACCGGTCCCGGCTCCTGGCTCAGCAGGTGGTCGAGCACCGCGCGGTGCAGCTCGTCCATGCGGTCGTCGTCGTTCTCGATCTTGCGGGCCAGCTCGACGTCCTTGGACGCCAGCACCTCGCCCATCTGGGCGCCCATCCGGTCGGCGATCTGCGCCATCTCGCGGAACAGCGGCTCCAGGTCCGGCGGCACGGCCCGGTCCGGGTAGCGCATCCGGGCGGTCTTGGCGACGTGCTGGGCCAGGTCGCCCATGCGCTCGAGCGTCGTGCTGATCCGCATCGACGCGACGACCATGCGCAGGTCGGTGGCCACCGGCTGCTGCAGCGCGATCAGCTCGGTCGTCGAGAGCTCGATCTCCTGGTTGATGGAGTCGATCTCCTCGTCGGCCTCGATCACCGCCTCGGCCTTCTCCCGGTCGGCGTCGAGCAGCGCGGTCGAGGCGCGCTGCATCATCGACGCGACGAGTCGGCTCATCGAGACCAGCTCGTCGGTGATCCCGTCGAGTGCGTCGTGGTAGGCGTCACGCATGGGGGGAACCCTACGCCGCGGGGAGGACCCGGCCGGGCGCAGCGGTGAACAGCCTGCACACGCCGGGTGAACTTCTGGCGACGGCCCGTTCGAGCCTGGGCGAGCGGCCGGACCGGCGAGCGCGCTTGCTCCTACCATCGGTGCTGTGGACGCGACGACTGCAGCCGTTGCGGGGGGCCTGATCGGTGCCCTCGTGGGCGTCGCCGTCGGGGGTCGCGCTGGCCGCGCGGCGGGACGAGGGCCGCTCCGACGGGACGGCGGCGTCGCCCACGACCCAGGACGCGGCCGACCTGCCGCCGGGCGTGACCGAGGTCCT
The DNA here is from genome assembly GCA_963711005.1 of uncultured Actinomycetota bacterium. GTDB lineage: Bacteria > Actinomycetota > Actinomycetes > Prado026 > Prado026 > CAVQCJ01. The sequence goes on from CAVQCJ010000002.1 coordinate 1,654,692, forward strand.
CACCGCGCTGCGCTCCGGCTCGGTCGTGCTCGACGACTCCGAGGCGGTCCGCTGGGCCAGCCCGTCGGCGTACGCGCTGGGGCTGCTGCGCGACGGCCGGCTGGTCGACGACGAGGCGGTCCGGGCGGTCCGGGCGGTCCGCGGCAGCGGCGAGGTGCGCTCGTTCGACCTCGAGCCGCGCCGCCGCCGCGGCGGTCCTCGGGTGGTCCTTGTCGGTCCGGGTGGCGCGCCTGGGCCCCGACCTGGTCGTCGTGCTGGCGGACGACCGGTCCGAGGTCGCACGCGTGGACGACGTCCGGCGGGACTTCGTCGCCAACGTCTCGCACGAGCTCAAGACCCCGGTCGGCGCGCTGTCGCTGCTGGCCGAGGCGGTCGAGGGCGCCGCCGACGACCCGGAGGCGGTGCTCCGCTTCGCCGCCCGGATGCAGCACGAGGCCGACCCGGCTCTCGTCCATGGTCAACGAGCTGATCGAGCTGTCCCGGCTGCAGGGCGACGAGGTCGCGGCCGCACGCCGAGCCGTCGTCCCGTCGACGAGGTGGTGCCGAGGCGCTCGACTCGGTCCGTACCGCGGCCACCGCCAAGCAGATCGACCTGCGCGCGGCCGGCGAGCACGGCGTCGTCGTCGAGGGCGACCGCGCCCAGCTGATCACCGCGCTGCGCAACCTCCTCGACAACGCCGTCAGCTACAGCCCCGAGCGCACCCGCGTCGTCGTCTCGGTGCAGTCCAGCGGGCGACCTGGTCGAGATCAGCGTCACCGACCAGGGCATCGGGATCTCCGCGGCCGACCAGGAACGCATCTTCGAGCGGTTCTACCGCGTCGACCCGGCCCGGTCGCGGGCGACCGGCGGGACCGGGCTCGGCCTGTCGATCGTCAAGCACGTCTGCGTCAACCACGGCGGCGAGGTCGTCGTGTGGAGCACCGAGGGCGCCGGCTCGACGTTCACCCTCCGGCTGCCCGTGCGGCAGGAGCCGTTCGAGGACGCCGAGCCGGTCGCCGACCCGCTCCCCGTGCAGCAGCCGATCGGAAAGGTGGTCCCGTGACCCGCGTGCTCGTGGTCGAGGACGAGGAGTCCTTCAGCGACGCCTTGTCGTACATGCTGCGCAAGGAGGGCTACGAGGTCGCGCGTCGCCGCGACCGGCCCGGCCGCGCTCGAGGAGTTCGACCGGTCCGGCGCCGACCTGGTGCTGCTCGACCTGATGCTGCCGGGCCTGCCCGGGCACCGAGGTCTGCCGGCAGCTGCGGCAGCGGTCCAACGTGCCGGTCATCATGCTGACCGCCAAGGACGGCGAGGTCGACAAGGTGGTCGGGCTCGAGCTCGGGCGCCGACGACTACGTCACCAAGCCGTTCTCCTCGCGCGAGCTGGTCGCCCGGATCCGGGCGGTGCTGCGCCGCGGCTCCGACCTGGAGGAGCTGCTGCCCGGGACGGTCGAGGCGGGACCGGTGCGGATGGACGTCGAGCGCCACGTGGTGACCGTCGACGGCCGCTCGGCGCCCATGCCGCTCAAGGAGTTCGACCTGCTCGAGCTGCTGCTGCGCAACGCCGGACGGGTGCTGACCCGCATGCAGCTCATCGACCGGGTCTGGGGCAGCGACTACGTCGGCGACACCAAGACGCTGGACGTCCACGTGAAGCGGCTGCGCGCGAAGATCGAGCCGGACCCGGCGAACCCGCGCCACCTGGTGACCGTGCGAGGCCTGGGCTACAAGTTCGAGCCCTGACGAGCGCTCAGCTGCCCGCGCTCAGCTGCCCGCGAACAGGTTCTCCGGCCGGGTGACCATCGCGCTGACGCTCACGCTGCCCGCGACCCGGAACAGCATGGTCACCGTCACGAGCTGGCCGATCCCGGCCTGCATGCCGCTCAACAGCACCCGCTCGGTGCCCGCCGGTCCGAACAGGACGAATCCGGACGGCGCGATGTCGACGCCGCCGCTGGGCAGCGTCACCGGGTCGGTGCCGGAGATCGTGACGGACATCAGAGTGTCGGTCACCCGGCCCTGGTTGATGAGCGTCGAGTACAGCTCGGGGACCGTGCCGTCGGTGACCACCACGACGTTGTCGATGTGCATGTTCCCGATCACCGCGTCGCTGCCCAGGCTCGCGCTGTACGGGGTCGAGGTGTCGGCGCCCAGGCCGGCCGCGCACCCGCTCAGCGCGACGACGGCGACCGCTGCGGTCGCGGCCACCCACACACTGCGGGCGCGGGTCCTGGCTCGAGTCACGGTGCTGCTCCTGGCGAGGTAGCTCGGTCGGCGGGGACAGCGTAGCGAGCCCTCACCCGAGCGACGCCCCCCTGGCCAGCAACAGGCCGACCACCGCCAGCGCGGCCAGGACGAAGAGGGCGAACGGCGCCCGGGACCGTGGCGGCCACCGCCGGGCGAACGCCAGCAGCAGGGCGACGACGGTGACGGCAAGCAGCGCGGCGCCGGCCACGCCGAGCGGCTCGCCGGGGCCGAACGTGAGGACCAGCGCGGCCAGCGCGAGCAGCACACCGGCGACCAGCCGGGTCCGGCCGGGACCGAGCAGCTGGGGCAGCCCCAGGACGCCCGCGGCCACGTCGTCATCCAGGTCGGGGAGCGCGTTGGCCAGGTGCGCGGCCACCCCGAGGAGGGCGCCCGCCAGGGTCGCCCACCACGGTGCCTGGACCGGGTGCGGGAGCGAGAGCGTCACCACCGACGGCAGCAGGCCGAAGCTGACCGCGAACGCCATGAAGGACCAGACGGTCCGCTTGAGCCACAGGTCGTACGCCCACCCGCCGCCGACGGCGACCAGGTGCACGACCCCGGCGGCAGCACCGAGGGCGAGCGAGAGCGGGACGCAGGCGACGAGAGCGACGTACGCGGCAACCCGGACCGTCGCGGGTCGCAGGACACCGAGCGCGACCGGCTTGTCCCGTCGGCCGGCGGCGACGTCCCGGTCCCGGTCGGTCGCGTCGTTGCACCAGCCGATCGACAGCTGGCCGCTGAGCAGTGCGGCGGCCAGCAGCGCGCAGGTCCGGCCGGGTGCGCCCGCCGTGACGGCCAGCGCCGTGCCCACGACCGTCACGGCCAGGCTCGGCCCGGGGTGGGCGGCCTTCACCAGGGCGGCGGCGCGGTTCACCTCGCTGCGGCGGCTAGGCCGACGGCGCGGAGCGGGCGTCCAGGCCGGCCAGCGCGGTCTCCAGCCGGGTGGTGGCGGTGATGCCCCGGGCGACGAGGGCGACGATCCCGTCGTCGCGGACCAGCACCGCGGTGATCCCCTGGGGGGAGTAGGCGGCGCCCATGAGGTCGGCGTCGTCGGCGGCCACGATCGCGCTGCCGCCGAGCTCGGCCGTGCTCAGGGCGCGCAGCTGGGTCTGCTGGGCCGCGGGGCCGATCAGCATCCAGCCGAGGGTGCTGTACTCGGCGACCTGCGAGCGCACGCTGCGCAGGACCGCGCCGCAGTCCGGGCAGGAGGTCGGGACCAGGAGCAGTACCGCAGGCCGGGCGCCCCGCAGGTCGAACTGCGAGCCGCGGATGGTCACTGTCGTGTCGGGGAGCAGGCCGCCGACCGACCCGACCGGCTGCTGCGGGTCGGCGGCGAGCGGGGTCTGGGTCAGGTCGTTGGCGGCGCTCCCGCTGAACACGCTCAGCGTGCTGCCGACCAGGCCGACCACGACCAGCAGGACCAGCAGCAGCGGGCCGGCCAGCCCGGCGGGCCGCCCGCCGCCCAGCGCCCGCAGCAGCAGCCAGCGCCGGTAGCCGTCCGGACCACCACGGCCGAACCGGCTCTGCCGCACCTCGCGCAAGTAGGCGTCGCGGTCCGCGTCGAGGCTGCGCGCGTCGTCGGGGACGAGCAGCGCCAGACCCTCGAGCTGGTCGGCGTCGAGGTCGTCGTGACGGCCGTCGGGTCCCGGCACGCCTGGCATGGCCTCAGTATGCGCCGCTGCGACGGGCCCGGCGACGACGCGTCGCGAGGAAGCATGCCGAGCCCCTGTTGTCAACCCCCGCCGGGTCGTCGGTTGACCACGCACTAGGCCCCTGACCTGCGCAAACACCGGCGGAAGGGTCGTTGCTCCGTGTTATCCTGAGGGTCGAGAAAGGGGCACCTGCCACATGTCTTTCACTGTCGGCGAGACCGTTGTCTACCCCCACCACGGAGCGGCGCTGATCGAGGCCATCGAGACCCGGAGCATCAAGGGCGTCGAGAAGGTCTATCTGGTGCTCAAGGTCGCGCAGGGCGACCTGACCGTGCGGGTCCCGGCCGAGAACGCCGAGTTCGTCGGCGTCCGCGACGTCGTCGGGGCCGAGGGGCTGGAGCGCGTCTTCCAGGTCCTGCGGATGCCGCACACCGAGGAGCCGACCAACTGGTCGCGCCGCTACAAGGCCAACCTCGAGAAGCTCGCGTCCGGCGACGTGATCAAGGTCGCCGAGGTCGTCCGCGACCTGTGGCGCCGCGAGCGCGAGCGTGGCCTGTCGGCCGGCGAGAAGCGGATGCTCGCGAAGGCGCGCCAGATCCTTGTGTCCGAGCTCGCTCTTGCCGAGAACACCAATGAGGACAAGGCAGAGACGATCCTCGACGAGGTGCTCGCGTCGTAGCGGGGCCTTCGTCCCGCACGCCCGGCGGTCCCGCCGCCGGTGCCCGAGCTGGGTGGTGGCCCGTTGAGCCCTCGCGCGGCACGTGTCCCGAGCGTCGTCGTCGAGCTGCTGCGCCTGTGCGTGGTGGTCTTCTTCGCCGGCCTCGGGTACGAGATCGCGCTGGTGCTGGAGTCCAACGGGCGACGTGACATCGTCGGCGGCGTCGACCCGGTCTGGGTCGGGCTGCTGCTCGGCACCGCACTCGGCTTCGTGCTCGGCGGGGTGCTGGGCCGGGCCACCGAGCGCACCGTCCGGCGTACCGAGCGTTCGCTGTCCGACATCTCCGCCGAGCACATCGTCGCCGGCGTGTTCGGCTCGATCATCGGCGTGGTCGCCGGGTCCGCGATCGCATGGCCGGTCTTCTTCCTCGGCAACCGCTTCCTGGCCATCCCGCTGTTCGCGTTCGTGCTAGTCACCCTCGGGCTGCTCGGCTTCCGGGTCGGGTCGGCCCGCCGCGACGGCATGCTGCACATGTTCGGCGCCTCCGCCGGCCTGGGCCCGCGGTCGGTGTCGACGGCGCTGCTGCCGCGGATCGTGGACACCTCCGTCGCCATCGACGGTCGGATCATCGACGTCGTGCGGGCCGGGTTCCTCGGGGGCGAGATGCTCGTCCCCGCGCCGGTCCTGGCCGAGCTGCAAGGTCTTGCGGACGCCGCGGACGAGCTGCGTCGGGGCCGCGGTCGGCGCGGCCTCGAGGTGCTCGAGACGCTGCGCCGCGAGCCGGGTGTCGAGGTGTCGGTCATCGACGACGAGGCGCCCGGCGTCCCGGAGGTCGACGCCAAGCTCGTCCGGATGTGCCTGGACCGCGGCGCGGGCCTGCTCACCCTGGACACCAACCTGGCCCGGAGCGCTGCGCTGGCCGGCGTCCGGGTCATGAACCTGCACGCGCTGGCGCTCGCGCTGCGGCCGCCGGTCGTCGCCGGCGACGAGGTCACCGTCCTGCTGACCAAGCCCGGCAAGGAGTCCGGCCAGGCTGTCGGCTACCTCGACGACGGCACGATGGTCGTGGTCGAGCGGGCCCGCGAGGGCATCGGCTCGGAGGCCAGGGTCCAGGTCACCAGCGTCCTGACCACGGCCAACGGCCGGATGGTGTTTGCTCGTCCCCAGTCGATCGCGGGCAGCCGGGTCTGAGCCGGTGCCCCGGATGAGGGGTGTCCGGTGAGATCCGGGGTGTGCCAGCCGTGAGCGTCGGCGTGCTCGTCCCCGCCGCGGGCCGGGGCGACCGCCTGGGTGGCGGAGTCCCGAAGGCGTTGCGCCCGGTGCGCGGGGAGGCCCTGCTGGTGCACGCCGTCCGCGGGCTGCTCGCCGCGGAGTCGGTCTCCGTCGTCGTCGTCGCGGCCCCGGCCGACGCTGTGGGCGCGGTGACCGAGGTCGTCGCAGAACGGCTCGCCGGCGCACGGGTCCTGGTGGTAGCCGGCGGCGCGACCCGACAGGACTCGGTGGCCGCAGCACTGGCTTCCCTACCCGACGACGTCGACGTGGTACTCGTGCACGACGCGGCCCGCGCCCTCGCACCTGTCGACCTGGTCGAGCGGGTGGTCGCCGCGGTCGGCGACGGGGTCGCCGCGGTGGTGCCCGGGCTGCCGGTGCACGACACCGTCCGCTCGGTCGGCCCGGACGGGACGCCGCACGAGACCCTGGACCGGGACCGGCTTCGGATCGTGCAGACGCCGCAGGGCTTCGTCCGCACCTGGCTCGAGGCCGCGCACAGCGCGGCCGCGGAGGCCGGCCGCACCGCGACCGACGACGCCGCACTGGTGGAGGCGATCGGCGGGCGCGTCGTCGTGGTCGACGGTTCCGAGGAGGCCTTCAAGGTGACCACACCGCTGGACCTGCTGCTCGCCGAGGCGCTGCTCGAGCAGCGCCAGGCAGGCGGGGGTCGGCGATGAGCGGGATACCGCGGGTCGGCGTCGGCGTCGACGTGCACCGGCTGGAGGCCGGGCGGCCGATGATGATGGCGGGCCTGGCGTTCCCGGACGAGCCGGCCGGCTGCGTGGGGCACTCCGACGGCGACGTGGCGGCGCACGCCTGCTGCGACGCGCTGCTGTCCGCCGCCGGCCTGGGCGACCTGGGTGCCCTGGTCGGCACCGACCACCCGCAGTGGGCCGGCGCCGCCGGTGTCGGTGCTGCTGGCAGAGGCGGCGCGCGCGGTGCGCGCGGCCGGGTTCGAGATCGGCAACGTCGCGGTCCAGGTCATCGGCGAGCGTCCCACGGCTCGGGCCGCGCCGGGACGAGGCAGAGGCGGCCCTGTCCGCGGCGTGCGGCGCCCCGGTGTCGGTCGGGGCGACGACGAGCGACGGGCTGGGCCTGACCGGCCGCGGCGAGGGAGTCGCCGCCGTGGCGACCGTCGTGGTCGTCCCCCGCTGAGCCGGCTCCGCCGACTGCGCCGCGGCGGTCAGGGTCCGTGATCACCCGTACCCTTGCCGGGTGAGCCTGAGCCTGTACGACACCAGCACCCGGTCGGCGCGACCGTTCGTGCCGCTGCACGACGGCCAGGTCTCGGTGTACTTGTGCGGTGCCACGGTGCAGGCGCCGCCGCACATCGGGCACATCCGCTCCGGCGTCGCGTTCGACGTACTCCGCCGGTGGCTGGAGCACGGTGGTCAGCGGGTCACCTTCATCCGCAACGTCACCGACATCGACGACAAGATCCTGCACAACGCCGAGCACGAGGGCGTCCCGTTCTGGGAGATCGGCGCGCGCAACGAGCGCGCGTTCAGCTGGGCGTACGACGTGCTCGGCTGCCTGCCGCCGTCGTACGAGCCGCGGGCCACCGGCCACATCCCGGAGATGCTGAGTCTGGTGCAACGGCTTATCGACGCCGGGCACGCGTACGCCGCCGACGGGGACGTGTACTTCGACGTGCGCTCGTGGCCCTCGTACGGCGAGCTGAGCGGCCAGCGGATCGACGAGATGCTGCCCGCCGCCGACTCGAACAGCTCGGCCAAGCGCGAACCGCGCGACTTCGCACTGTGGAAGGGCGCCAAGCCAGGCGAGCCGTCCTGGGACACGCCCTGGGGTCCGGGCCGTCCCGGCTGGCACCTGGAGTGCTCGGCGATGGCTTCGCGCTACCTCGGCCCGGCGTTCGACATCCACGGCGGCGGGCTGGACCTGGTGTTCCCGCACCACGAGAACGAGCTCGCGCAGTCGCGCGCGGTCGGCGACCCGTTCGCGTCGTTCTGGATGCACAACGCCTGGGTGACGACGGCCGGCGAGAAGATGAGCAAGTCGCTCGGAAACAGCCTGCTCGTCTCCGAGGTCGCCCGGCGGGTGCGTCCGGTCGAGCTCCGGTACTACCTGTCCGCCGCGCACTACCGCAGCCACATCGAGTTCTCCGAGACTGCGCTGGCGGATGCGGCATCGGCGTACCAGCGGATCGAGGGCTTCCTGAGCCGCGCCGCGGTCGAGGGCGACGGGGAGCCGCTGCGCGGGACCGTGCCCGTGGCTTTCGCCGCCGCGATGGACGACGACCTGGGGGTCCCGCAGGGGCTCGCGATCCTGCACGACGCCGTCCGGGTCGGGAACACCGCGCTGGCGTCCGGCCACCGCGCCGACGCGGCGGCGGCAGCCGCGGACGTGGCGGCGATGACGTCGGTGCTCGGGCTGAACCCGGCCGACGAGCCGTGGGCGTCGACGTCGGGCGAGAGCGGGGCCGAGCTGCACTCGGTGGTCTCGGCGCTGGTCAAGGTGGCGCTCGAGCAGCGCCAGGAGGCCAGGGCCCGCAAGGACTTTGCCGCGGCCGACGCTGTGCGGGACGCGCTGAAGGCCGCCGGGGTGCAGCTCGAGGACACCCCCGACGGGACCCGTTGGACTCTGGACACGAAGGGCGAGGCCTGATGGCCGGCAACAGTCAGCGCAAGGGGGCCCGGCGCACGCCCGGCTCGAAGAAGGGCGCGACGGTCGGCAGCGGCGGACGCCAGTCGAAGGGACTGCGGCCGAAGGGTCCGACCCCGCGCGCACAGGACCGGGAGAAGGCGGCCAAGCGGTCCGGCTCGCCCGGCACCCGGGCGCAGGCCGACCGGCGTTCCGCCCCGGCGACGAAGCGGTCCGCCCCGGCGACGAAGCGGTCGGCCACGGAGGCGACGGGCGCCGGTCCGGCTGCCAAGCGTTCCGCCGCGGCGGGTCGGGGTGCCGCTAAGACCTCGCGCAAGCCCGGTCGTCCGGCCCCGCGTTCCGGCGCGCCCGCTGCTCGTGGCGGGCAGCGGCCCGGGGTCCGCCCGGGCACCCGCCCCGGTTCGCGGGCGGACCCGCGGCGCAGCACCCGTGAGGGCCACGAGCTCGTGGTCGGGCGCAACTCCGTCGTCGAGGCCCTGCGGGCGCAGGTCCCGGCGACCGCGCTGTACATCGCCGAGCGCATCGACACCGACGAGCGAGTCAAGGAGGCGCTGCGGCTGGCGACCGACCGCCGGCTGCCGCTGCTTGAGGCGCCCCGGGCCGAGCTGGACCGGATGAGCTCGGGCTCGGTGCACCAGGGACTCGCGCTGCAGGTGCCCCCGTACGCCTACGCGCACCCGGACGACCTGGCGAGGCGAGCCGGCGAGACCGGGCACGCTCCGCTGCTGGTCGCTCTCGACTCGGTGACGGACCCGCGCAACCTCGGCGCCGTGGTGCGTTCGGCCGCGGCCTTCGGCGCCGACGGAGTCGTCGTCCCGGAACGGCGTTCGGCGGGCATGACCGCGGGCGCGTGGAAGGCGTCGGCCGGCGCTGCGGCTCGAGTCCCGGTCGCGCGTGCGACCAACCTCACCAGGCAGCTGGAGGCGTACCGGTCGGCGGGTTTCGTCGTCGTCGGGCTGTCCGCCGCCGGGACAGTCGACGCGCACGACCTCGAAGTCGCCGTCGACCCGCTGGTGCTCGTCGTCGGTTCCGAGGACCAGGGCCTGTCCCGCCTCGTCGAGCGCACCTGCGACGTGCTCGTCCGGATCCCCATGGCCGACGGCACCGAGTCCCTGAACGCCGGAGTGGCCGCCGGGATCGTGCTCTACGAAGTCGCTCGCCGCCGCGCCGCCTCCGCTGACGCCTGACCCGGCGGTTTCACACCCGGCGTTGGGGTCCTGCACACCGTAGACGCCGGCATCCACCCCAGCACGGCGTGTGAAACCGACGTCGGTGCGGGGAGGGGGTCAGCTCAGCCGCTCGCCGTCGGCCGGTGAGAACACGTGGACGTGACCCTCTTTGACCGTGATGTGCACGGTCTCGCCCTTGCCGGGTGGGCGCCGGCCGTCGGTGCGGGCGATGATCTGCCTCGCGCTGTCGTCCGGCAGCCGCACCTCGCCGTAGATGTAGGCGTCGGCGCCGAGCTCCTCGACCAGCAGCACCTCGACCGGCACGCCGCCCGCGGTGTCCTCGGTCAGAGTCACGTCCTCGGGACGGAAGCCGAGCGTCACCGACTTGAGCCCGGCGTCGCCCGCCCTGGTCATGACCTCGCGCGGGAGCGGGACGAGCGCGCCGCGGACGTCGGCCCCACCCTCGGCCAGCGGCGCGTCGACGAGGTTCATCGCCGGCGAGCCGATGAAGCCGGCCACGAAGACGTTGTCCGGGTGGTCGTACAGCTCGCGCGGGGTGCCGATCTGCTGGAGCAGCCCGTCCTTGAGCACGGCCACGCGGTCGCCCATCGTCATCGCCTCGACCTGGTCGTGGGTGACGTAGACGGTCGTGGTCCCCAGCCGGCGCTGCAGGGCGGCGATCTGGGTACGGGTCTGCACGCGCAGCTTCGCGTCCAGGTTCGACAGCGGCTCGTCCATGAGGAACACCTGCGGCTCGCGCACGATCGCGCGACCCATCGCCACGCGCTGGCGCTGGCCGCCGGAGAGCACCTTCGGCTTGCGTTCGAGGTACTCCTCGAGGTCCAGCAGCTTGGCCGCGTCGGCCACGCGGGCGGCGATCTCGTCCTTGCTCTCGCCGGCGATCTTGAGCGCGAAGCCCATGTTCTCGGCCACGGTCATGTGCGGGTAGAGGGCGTAGTTCTGGAACACCATCGCGATGTCGCGGTCCTTGGGCGGCAGGTCGGTGACGTCGCGGTCACCGATCCTGATCGAGCCGCCGTTGACGTCCTCCAGGCCGGCGAGCATCCGCAGCGAGGTGGACTTGCCGCAGCCCGAGGGCCCGACGAGGACGAGAAACTCCCCGTCACCGATCTCCAGGCTGAGCTTGTCGACCGCGGGGACCGTCGCCCCCGGGTACAGACGGGTTGCCTCGTCGAACACGACGGTGGCCATCGTTCACCTTGCCCTTCACCGGCAGGAACGTGCCGGACGATCCGTTGTGGAGGGTGGGAGACGTGCAGGGCGAAGGTACCGGGCCGGCGGCCTGACTGCACCTGTTCCGGGGTCAGCCGCTCGCGGGTCCGATGGTGTAGCCGCCGTTGAGGTCCTTCTGCCAGGCGGCGGCCACCGTGTCCATCGCGGTCTGCGGGGACTCGTCCCCAACCAGTGCCGCCCGGAAGTTGTCGTCCAGGACCAGCAGCATCGAGGGCTGGATCTGGACCTGCGGCAGCGGGGTCCCGCTCTTGAGGACCGGCAGGAACGAGCCGAGCACCGGGTCGGCCTTCACCGCCTCGGGGGTGTAGGCGGCCGCCCGGGTCGGCAGCAGTCCCAGCTGCTCGGCCAGCGCGGTCTGCGAGGTCGGCGACTGGGCGAACCTGACGAACGCGAACGACGCCTGGAGGTTGTGCGACCCGGAGAAGACTGCGTACCCGGTCGCGCTCAGCGGTCCGCTGGCGCCGATGGCGCCGGCCGGCACCGTCGCGATCCCCACCGACGAGCGGGACGGGAACGCCGGACCGCCGACCAGCAGCGGCAGCGAGGCGGCGTCGTCCAGGATCATCGCCACCCGCCCCTGCCGGAACGCCGCCCGCATCGCCGTGGTGGTCACCTCGTTCGGCGGCGTCGACGACGACGTCCACAAGGCGCTGTCGTCGACGGCCACCCCGGTGGCCTGCATCTGCACCCGCCTGGACAGCCCGGCCACCGCGGCCGGCTGGCTGATGTCGATGGTCTTGGCCTCCGGGTCGACCAGGGTGCCGCCCTCGCCGTAGATCCACGGCAGCAGCCCGTTGCCGGTGGCCGGGGCGTACAGGGTCTGCACGTCCAGCGCGGTGAGCTTGGAGTTCTCGGCGGCGACATCGGTCCAGGTGCGCGGCACGGTCAGCCCGGCCCGCTCGAGCAGCTTCGGGTTGTACAGCAGTGCGAGCCCGTCGGCGCTGCGCAGCGCGGCCATGATCCGGCCGTCGTACTTCTCCATCGGCAGCAGCGACGGGAAGACGTCCTCGGCGCCGTCGACGGCCACGGTGTCGTCCAGCCGGGTGATGTACCCGCGGGCCGACCAGTCCGGGATCCAGCTGGCCATGACGGTGATCACGTCCGGCGCCGCGGCCGCCGTCTGCACCGCGGTGTCGAACTTGCCGTGCGCCTCGTCCGGCGTCATCACCACCACGTCGACCGTCGTGCCCGGGTTCGCCTGGGCGAACTGCGTGGCGAGACTCTTGTCCGCGGCCAGGGCACCAGTGAGGGTGCTGATGTCCCACCACAGCAGGTGCGCCCCGGTCGGGCTGGAGCTGGGGGACGGCGAGCTCGAGGGGCCGGTGCAGGCGGTCGCCAGGAGCCCGAGCGCCACCAGCGCAAGCGTCCCCCGCACGGCTGCGCGACGCACGACGACCTCCTGGCGGCGGACCTGCGGTGGATCGGACGGGCCAGTCACGCTAGCAAGGCTGTCTGAGGGGTCCGGAGGGATCCGCTGCCAGCCGGCGGTGGCTACCATCCGGTGCGTGCACCGCTTCGACGCAGAGACCGAGCGCCTGGCCCAGGCGGTCATCGACTACGCCCGCCGCCGGATGCAGCTCGACCCGGTCCCGCTGGACGGGCCGCGCAGCTACGACGACCTGTACGCCGAGGCCGGGGAGACCGTCACCGAAAAGGGCCTGGGCGGGGAGCGGGTCCTGGAGCTGTTCGACGACGTGCTGTCCAAGGCCTGCATCTCGGTCGACCATCCCCGCTACCTGTCCTTCATCCCGGCCGCGCCGACCGAGGCGGCCAGCCTGTTCGACCTCGTCGTGGGCGCCTCGTCGATCTACGGCGGGTCCTGGCTCGAGGGCGCCGGCGCCGTCTACGCCGAGAACCAGGCACTGCGCTGGCTCGCCGACCTGGCCGGGTTCCCGCCGCAGGCCGGCGGGGTGTTCGTCCAGGGCGGCACGCTCGGCAACCTGTCGGCGCTGGTCGCCGCCCGGCACGAGGCTGCGGCCGCCAGGACCGCGCGTGGGCTCGGACGTCCGCAGCGCTGGGCGGTCGCGTGCAGCGCCGAGGCGCACTCGTCCATCGCGCACGCGGCGCGGGTGATGGACATCGACGTGCTCGCCGTCCCGGTCGACGCGAACGGGCAGCTGACCGGTGCGGCCCTGGAGAAGACGCTCGCCGCGCACGTCGCGGCCGCCCCCGCGGACGGCAGCGGCATCGAAGTCTTCGGCGTCGTCGCGACCGCCGGCACCACGAACTTCGGCATCGTCGACGACATCAAGGGCGTCGCCGACGTCACCGGCGCCCGTGACCTGTGGCTGCACATCGACGGGGCGTACGGCCTGGCCGCGATGGCGGCGCCGTCCGCGCGCCCGCGGTTCGACGGGATCGAACGGGCCGACTCGTTCATCGTCGACCCGCACAAGTGGCTGTTCGCCCCGTTCGACTGCTGCGCGCTGGTCTACCGAGACCCGGACAAGGGCCGGGCCGCGCACATGCAGAAGGCGGGCTACCTCGACGTCCTCAACAGCGACCCGACGGAGTTCAACCCGTCCGACTACGCGTACCACCTGACCCGCCGAGCGCGCGGGCTGCCGTTCTGGTTCTCGCTCGCGGCGCACGGCACGCAGGCGTACTCGGACGCGATCGAAGGCACGCTCGAGGTCGCGCACGCGGCGGCGGAGGAGGTGCGCCGGCGCTCGTACGTGGAGCTGCTGCGCGAGCCGAACCTGTCGGTGGTGGTGTTCCGGCGGATCGGCTGGACCGGGCAGCAGTACTACGACTGGTCGGACCGGCTGATGGCGGCTCACTACGCGTTCGTCACGCCGACAGCGCACGCCGGCGAGGTGGTGACTCGGTTCGCGGTGTGCAACCCGCGGACGACGGTCGCCGACATCACCGGCATCCTCGACACCATGGCCTGACCCGGCGACGATCCGGTGCGTGAACCGGTGGCTCTAGGCTGGGCGGCCGTACGCCGGCGTGGCGCAACCTGGCAGCGCACCCGACTTGTAATCGGGAGGTTGAGGGTTCAACTCCCTCCGCCGGCTCGCACCTGCAATTCGCGCGACTGTCAGCGGGGCAGGTCGGCGGGCGCGCCGAGCAGGGAACCGCGCCCGTACGTCGCGCCCAGCTGAAGCGCGGTCGCCCGAGCGGCCTCGGAGTCGACGCCCACGGCCATCACCGACGCGCCGGCGCCGGTCGCGGCGACCAGCCAGGAACGGACCGCCGGGTCACTCCCGCGCTCGGGCCGGCTCACGTCGACCTGGACGTACTCGGGGTGCAGCCCCTCCAGCTCGCCGGCTGCGCGCCGGTGAGCGGACGGGTCGGCGGACAGGTCGGCGACCGCCAGCCGCCAGCCCCAGCCGCGCATCTCGTCGACGGCGACGTGCAGGACGTCCAGGTCGGCGAACGCGTCGGCGTGCAGCTCGGCGACGACCTGCAGGCCGCGTCGGCCGCGTCCCCAGGCGACGGCCAGCCGTGGCGGGCACGCGGACCCGAACGTCTCCGGCTCCGGGGTCAGGTGCAGCTCACCGGTCAACGCGTCCCGCAGCGCCACCTCGAAGGCGTGGCAGCGGAACGCCCAGTCCAGCCGTTCGACGAGGCCGAGCGACTGCGCGCCGGACAGCAGCGACAGCGTGTCCCCGACGGCGGAACCGGGCTTCCCCCGTCCGGTGGCCTTCCAGCCGACCGGGGCTCCGGCGGCCGCGGCGACGTCCGGGCCGAGCCGGAAGATCGGTTGGAAGTCGGGGCCGAGCTGCGCCGGGTCGCCGATGAGCTCCTCGATCGCGGTCCGGGTACGGCGGGTGTGGTCCAGCTGATCGGCAAGCGTCACGCACTCCGTTTCGGGAGCGGCGCCACTGGACTTGAGCGCGTGGGCGGTCAGCCGATCTGGCGCGAGAGCAGGTCCTCGTACGTCTCGCGCCGGACGACCTCGCGGGCGGCGCCGTCCCTGCAGAACACGACCGGTGGTCGCAGTGCGCCGTTGTAGTTGTTGCCCATCGTGTAGCAGTACGCCCCGGTCACCGGCAGTACCACCAGGTCGCCGACTGCGGGCGCATCCAGCCACGCACCAGCGATGAGCCGGTCGCCGGACTCGCAGTGCCGGCCGACCAGGTCGTACTGCTCGCCGCCGCCGACCCGGTCGGCCACGGTCGCCTCGAACCGCTGCTCGTACAGGGACACCTCGAGGTTGTCGCCCATGCCACCGTCCACCGCGACGAACGTGCGGTCGGTGCCGCGCTTGACGGTGACGACGCTGTAGACCGTGATGCCGGAGCGCGCTACCAGCGAACGGCCGGGCTCGACGACGATCGCCGCGTCCGGCGGCAGGAACCGGTGGCAGGCGGCGCCGAGCGCGTCCGCGTACGCGGCGACCGACGGGGCCTGCTCGGGGATCACGTACCGCGCGCCGAGCCCGCCGCCGAGGTCGTACACCTCGAAGGTCCCGAGGCCGGCGACGACCTCGACGGCCCTGGCGAGGGTGTCGACGTCCAGGATCTGCGAGCCGACGTGCACGTGCACGCCGTCCAGGTGCAGCCGGTCGCTGGCCCGGATCCGGTCGAACATCGCCTGGGTCTGGTCCAGCGGGAGGCCGAACTTCGAGCTGTCGCCGCCGGTGGCCATGGCCGCATGGGTGTCCGCGTCGATCCCGGGGACCACCCGCACGAGGACCCGCTGCCGCTCGCGCTCGGCGGGGGCGTCGGCGAGCAGGCGCTCGAGCCGGTCGACGTCGTCGCTGTTGTCCACCACGACGGTGCCGATCCCGCTGCGGACCGCCAGCTCGAGTTCCGCGTCGGTCTTCGCGTTGCCGTGCAGGACCAGGTCGTGCGGCGGTACGCCGGCGGCGAGGGCGAGCACCAGCTCGCCGCCGCCGGCCACGTCGACCGTGAGACCTTCGTCGGCGACCAGGCGGTAGGCGGCCTTGGCCGGGAAGGACTTGGATGCGAACGCCACCCGGGAGTTCGGCCAGACCCGGGCGAGCTCGTCCCGCAGCTCCCGGGCCCTGGCCCGCAGGGCGCCCTCGTCGTAGACGTACAGAGGGGTTCCGAACCGCTCGGCGAGAGCGTCCAGGCGGCAGCCGCCGACGACGAGGGTGCCGTCGGGGTCGATCCTCGTCCCGGGCGGGAACAGCTCGAGCAGCGCGTCGGCGGTGGGGGGGACGTCCACGAGGCATGCTCCCTGGGGTCAGGTCGGCGGTGTTCGGCTCGCCGGAAATGTTCACAGTTCAACTACTGTTGAGGCGGGTGTCCGGCCGAGGTGGCCGGAAGCCTAGAACCTAGGAGAGTCCGACATGCCCGCAGTCGTCGTCGAGGACCTGTTGACCCTGCCGCGCGTGCCGCGTCCGGACGCGGTCGTGGCGGTCGACCGCCCGGTCCTGGCCGTGTCCACAGCGCCCAGCGGGTTCGAGGGCGAGGGCTTCCCGGTCAAGCGCGCCTTCGCCGGGGTCGACCAGCACTACCTGGACCCGTTCATCCACATGGACCAGATGGGCGAGGTCGACTACGCGCCGGGCGAGCCGAAGGGCACGTCGTGGCACCCGCACCGCGGCTTCGAGACCGTGACGTACATGATCGACGGGGCGATGCAGCACCAGGACTCGACCGGCGGTGGCGGCCTGATCGCCGACGGCGCCACCCAGTGGATGACGGCCGGCAGCGGGATCCTGCACATCGAGGCGCCGCCGGAGGAGGTTGTCGTCCGGGGCGGTCTGTTCCATGGGGTCCAGCTGTGGGTGAACCTGCCCGCCGCGGACAAGTGGACGCCGCCGCGCTACCAGGACATCGGCGCGAACAGGGTGTCGCTGCTGACGTCGCACGACGGCGGCGCGCTGCTGCGGGTCGTGGCCGGTGCGGTCGCGGGGCACACCGGTCCGGGTGTCACGCACACGCCGATCGCGTTGCTGCACGCGACGGTCAGCCCCAGCGCCGAGGTCGAGCTGCCGTGGGACCCGTCGTTCAACGCCTTCGTCTACGCCCTCGCCGGGCGCGGCACGGTGGGCGCCGAGCGGCGCCCCATCCGCGGCGGTCAGCTGGCGGTGCTCGGAGCGGGCGACGTCGTGCGCTTCGCGGCGGAGACCGGCCAGGACAGCCGCACTCCGGCGCTGGACGTGCTGGTGCTGGGCGGGCGGCCGATCCGCGAGCCGGTCGCGCAGTACGGACCGTTCGTGATGAACAACCGCGCCGAGCTGGTGCAGGCCTTCGAGGACTTCCAGTCCGGCCGCATGGGCACCATCCCCGCCACGCACTGAGCACTCCGCCGGCTGGCCCGGTCAGGCGTGCTTGACCGCCTGGAGGGTGTACGTGTGCGCGACCCGCCAAGGGCGGTCGGTGATCTGCCACTCGCCGCTGCCCACGTTCGTCATGCGGCCGGGGATGGCCTCCCAGGGCACGCTGTCGTGCTCGACGAGCATCGTGAGGTCGAGCCCGTTGTCGAGCAGCGCCGTCACGATCTCGCCGAGGCCGTGGTTCCAGAAGTACGAGCGGTTCTGCGTGAACGTCGCGTCGGTGGCGACATACGTGCCCTCCTCCTCGGACAGGTCCGGCTCGGCGCGCTCGAAGTACGGGTAGCGGACGACGAGGCGCTCGTCGTCCGGAGCGTCCTCCAGCGCCCACAGCATCGGGTGCCCCTCGCGGATGAAGAGGCGCCCGCCCGGTCGCAGCAGACCGGCGACCACCCCGGCCCACCGCCGGATGTCCGGCAGCCAGCACAGCGCACCGATGCCGGTGAAGACGAGGTCGAACCTGTCCCCGCCGAGCAGGTCGACGGCGGAGTACACGTCGCCCTGGACGAAGTCGGTGTCGCTGCCGGTCCGCGCCGCCAGGCGGCGGGCGGCCTCCAGCGCGGGCGCCGAGAAGTCCAGCCCGGTCATCCGCCCGCCCAGGCGGGCGAGCGAGATCGTGTCGGTGCCGATGTGGCACTGCAGGTGCACCCCGCGCAGCCCGGCGAGGCCGCCCAGCCGGGGCACGTCGAACCGCACGACGTCGCTGAGGAACTCCGGGTCGGCGACGAACCGGTCCACCGCGTAGTCCGGCGAGGCCGCGTGCGCCGGCGCGCGCTCGTCCCACATGGCCCGGTTCACGGCCTGGTAGTCGACCATCACTCGCCTCCCTCGGCTCGACTCCGGCGAGCGGGACCCGCCGCGACGATGATGCCCGACCAGGTCGGCGTCCGGGCGTCCGTGCTGCCGGCTACAGCGCGATCAGGCCCGCGTTCGTCGGCGTGAACCCACAGGCGGTGAAGTAGAAGCCGCGCAGGTGGTCCTCGAAGTCCACGTGCAGCCACTCGCAGCCCGCGGCCCTGGCGTGGTCGGTGGCGATCCCGACCAGCCGGGTGGCGATGCCCTGCCGCTGCAGCCGGGCGGCGACCAGGGTGTCGAGCACGAACGCGTGGGCGGCGCCGTCCCAGGGCACGTTCACGAAGCCCACCAGCTCGTCGTCGTCGCGCGCGCAGACCCAGCCGAGGCTGTGCCGCTCGACCTGCCCCGACCAGTCGAAGTCGACCGGGTCGCGCCCGAACCCGGCCGCGTGCAGCGTCTCGACCTCGTCGCTGCGGAAAGCGCCGCGCCACGCGTAGGTGATCACCGGGACAAAGTACGAGCCACCAGGGTCGTCGGCCACGCAATACTCGCTCCCTCGACATGCTCGCTCCCTCGACGGACGGATGGGTGCGATGACGGCTGGAGCGGGTCCCGCGGCCGAGGGCGTGCGGGTGCCGTGGGCGGACGTGCCCGCCGAGGTGCGGTCGGCGGTGGAGGCGATCTGCGGCGCCCCGGTCGTCCGTGCCGACACCCAGCGCGGCGGCTTCAGCCCCGGGGTGGCCGCGCGGGTCGCCTGCGCCGACGGGGGTCGGTTCTTCGTCAAGGCGATCGCGGCCGTCGCGAACTCGCAGTCGTTCCGCATCCACCGGCGCGAGGGCGTCGTGCTCGCCGGGCTCGACCCGCTCGTGCGGGCCGGCCGGCTCGCGGTGCCCGGCCTGTACGGGGTCGTCGACGACCACGGCTGGGTCGCGCTGGTGCTGCAGGACGTGCCGGGCCGGCAGCCGACCCTGCCGTGGCGCCGGGACGAGCTCGTGGCGGTGCTCCGTGCGGTCGACCGGCTCGGCGAGGTCCTCACCCCGGCGCCGATCGACGCGCCGCCCGTGAGCGAGGCGTACGCGGAGCCGTTCTCGGGCTGGCGCACGCTGGCCGACGACGGCCTGCGCGCGGACCTGCTGGATGACTGGTCCCGCGCCCACCTCGACCGGCTCGCGGAACTCGAGGCGACCTGGCCGTGGTTCGCCGAGGGGACCTCGCTGCTGCACACCGACCTGCGCGCGGACAACCTGCTACTGACGGCGGACGGTGTCGTGGTGGTCGACTGGCCGTGGGCGTGCGTCGGGTCGCCGCTGCTCGACGTGGTCGGGCTCTCCCCGAGCGTCGCGATGCAGGGTGGACCGGAGCCAGGCGAGCTCCTGGCGATGACCGCGGCCGGTCGGGCCGCGGACCCGGACGCCGTGGCGGCGCTCGCCTGCGCGCTGGCCGGGTACTTCACCGAGGTCGCCTTGCAGCCTCCGCCGCCGGGACTGCCGACCGTGCGCGCGTTCCAGGCCGCGCAGGGTGCGGTGGCCCGTCGCTGGCTCGAGTCGATCCTGTCCTAGCTGTACTCGGCGGTCGCCGCCGGTCGGTCAGGCGGGCGGGTCGGCGGTCGCGTGCTCCAGGCCGCGCTCGAAGAACGCCAGCACGCCCGCGGCGTCAGCGAGCTCCGCGATGGTGGCCGCGGCGCCGTACGGCTGGTTCCAGAACGCACCGGCGCGCTGCTTCCACGGGCCGACGTAGGCGTACGGCTCGCCGATCCCGGCGTCGCCGGGCGAGACGCCGTAGTTGACCTCGTCGAGGCTGATGCCGACGTCGAAGTGCTCCGGCCACAGCACGGGTCGCGGCGGGTCTTCCGGCTGGTGCGCGGCCCCGAGTGCGGCCAGCGCCTGGGCACCGACGGCGAGGGCGCGCTCGATCGTGGCGACCGCGCCGGCGTCCAGGACGACGTCGTCCGTGGCGGCGGCGCCGGTGGTGTCTCCGTACACCCCGGCCGGTGCGCCGAAGTCGAGCCCCGCGGCCGCGGCCAGCTCGCCGAGGGTCCCGGTCAGCGGCAGCACGCGTTCGTGCCCTGCCGAGGTCACCACCAGGTCGGTGCCGCGGACGGACACCCGCTGCGGGTCGCCGGGCAGCGCCAGGGTGCTGAAGCCGTCGGGCTGCACGGACAGCCGGATCGTGCCGGCGATTCGGTGCTGCGGCCCGGCGAGCAGGGTCTCGGCGACCGCATGCAGGCTCCGGCGGGTCTCTTCGAGGGTGCGGTCCATGCCGTGCACTCCCATCGGGGCCGTCAAGGGTGAGGAGGCTGACGCTAGTCCGCCGGCCTGCAGGGGCGCGGGGTCAGGCGCGGACGGCGCTGAGGGCTGCGACGCCGACGATCACGAGGACCACCCCGGTGAGCTGGAGGCGGCTGAGCCGTTCGCGGAACAGCAGGTACGCACCGACCGCGGTGAACGCCGCGAACTGTGACGCCAGGACGGCGGCGACCGCGATCCCGTGCCGGGCGCCGAGCGCGTACGAGGCGAAGCCGACGACCTCCGCGACCCCGGACGTCACCACCAGCGGCGCCGCCCGCCGGGTCAGCCGCAGCCGGCCGGCGAGCGCGAGCGGGAGCGTCAGCGCGACCACCCCGAGCAGGCGCGGCGGCAGCAGCACCCAGCCCAGCGCGACGGTCGAGCTCACGTGCCCGGTGGCGTACAGGCTGACTCCGAACGCGAACGCGGCGAGCACGGCCAGGCTCACCGCCAGGCCCTTGCGCTCGCCCTCGACCGGGAGCACCTCTGGCGCGATCGCGGCCAGCAGCACCCCGCACGTGATGACGACCAGCAGCACGGCCGAGGCTACGCCCAGCGGTTCGCCGGCGGCCACCGCGACCAGCGCGGCCAGTGCGCCCTCGGTGGACACGATCGGCGAGACCAGGCTCACCTTGCCGACCCGCAGCGCGGAGTACCCGAGCAGGAGGCCGACCACGTTCCCGGCGCCGCCGACCGCGAGCCACCCGAGCGTGGCGTGGCCGGTGGGTGCGGGTGGTCGCCAGACCGCGAGGATCGCGAGGTTCAGCACCAGCCCGGAGGCCATCACCCAGGCGGTGACCGACCAGGCACCGACCATGCGGCTCGACCGTGACGAGCACAGGGTCGAGGTGGCCCACATGAGCGCGGCTCCGAGGCCCCCGAGCACGGCGATCACCAGCAGAACCTACGGGGTGCGGGCACTACGGGGATGCGGGCACTACGGGGATGCGGGCACTACGGGGATGCGGGCACTACGGGGATGCGGGCGCTACGGGGTGCGGGCGCTACGGGGTGCGGGCGCGCAGCAGCTCCAGGCCCTCGCGGGCGATCGGGTCGAGGCCGGCGCCGCCGCCGTCCAGGTAGGCGAGGATGTCGGCGCGCATCGGCGGCGCCCAGAACGAGCGCAGGTGCCCCGCCACCAGCTCCGCGGCCTCCTCGGGCGAGTGGTGCGCGACGTTCGCGGCGATCTGGTTGACCATCCGGACCAGGGTGTCCAAGCCGTCCTTTGACATCGTCACCCGGCCCCGGCGACGCTCGCCGACGCGGCGGCGGGGGTGACCGGCTCGGCCGCACCCGCTGCCGGGACCGGCTCGCGGGCGAAGAGCCCGACCTGCACGGCGGTGACCTTGTACTCCGGGCAGTTGGTGGCCCAGTCGGAGTAGTCGGTGGTCACGATGTTGGCGCCGCTGACCGGGTGGTGGAACGTCGTGTAGACGACGCCGGGCGTCATCCGGTCGCTGAGCCGCGCGTGCAGCAAGGTCTCGCCGACCCGGCTGGCGATGCGGACGGTAGCGCCCTCGGTGATCCCGCGGTCCTCGGCGTCGTGCGGGTGGATCTCCAGCACGTCCTCCTCGTGCCACTGCACGTTCTCGGTGCGGCGCGTCTGCGCGCCGACGTTGTACTGCGACAGGATCCGGCCGGTGGTGAGGATGAGCGGGTACTTGCGGCTGGTCCGCTCGTCGGTCGGCACGTACGGGGTCTCGACGAACCGGCCCTTGCCGCGAACGAACGTGTCGACGTGCATGATCGGCGTCCCGTCCGGGGCCTTCTCGTTGCACGGCCACTGGATCGAGCCGACCTCGTCGAGGTGCCGGAACGACACCCCGGCGAACGTCGGGGTGGTCGCGGCGATCTCGTCCATGATCTCGGACCCGTCGGCGTAGCTCATCGGGTAGCCCATGGCCGTGGCCAGCTCGCAGGCGACCTCCCACTCCTGCTTGCCGATCCGGGACGCCATCACCGGGCGCACCCGGTTGATCCGCCGCTCGGCGTTGGTGAACGTGCCGTCCTTCTCCAGGAACGACGTCCCGGGCAGGAACACGTGCGCGAACGCCGCGGTCTCGTTGAGGAAGAGGTCCTGGACGACGAGCAGGTCCAGCGCAGACAGCGCCGCCTTCACGTGCGCCTGGTTCGGGTCCGACTGGGCGAGGTCCTCGCCCTGGACGAACATCGCCCGGTACGTGCCGGCGATGGCCGCGTCGAACATGTTCGGGATCCGCAGCCCGGGCTCGGCCTCGATCGGCCGACCCCACAGCTCCTCGTAGATCGCGCGCACCGCCGGGTCGGACACGTGCCGGTAGCCGGGCAGCTCGTGCGGGAACGAGCCCATGTCGCAGGAGCCCTGCACGTTGTTCTGGCCGCGCAGCGGGTTGACCCCGACCCCGTCGCGGCCGACGTTGCCGGTGAGCATCGCGAGGTTCGCCATGCCCATCACCATGGTCGAGCCCTGCGAGTGCTCGGTCACCCCGAGCCCGTAGTAGATGGCGGAGTTCGTCCCGCCCGCGTACAGCCGGGCCGCCGCGCGCAGGTCGGCTGCGGGCACACCGGTCATCGGCTCGGTGGCCTCCGGGCTGTTCTCCTCGCCGCGGATGAACTCTTCCCAGCGGCCGAAGTCGACCGGGTCGCAGCGCTCCTGGACGTACGCCCGGTCTTCCAGCCCTTCGGTCACGATCACGTGGGCGATCGCGTTGACCACCGCGACGTTCGTGCCGGGCTGCAGCGCCAGGTGGTAGTCGGCCTCGATGTGCGGCGCGCGGACGAGGTCGATCCGGCGCGGGTCGAGCACGATCAGCCTGGCCCCTGCGCGCAGCCGCTGCTTCATCCGGGACGCGAAGACCGGGTGCCCGTCGGTCGGGTTGGCGCCGATCACCATGATCACGTCGGCGGAGTCCACCGACTTGAAGTCCTGGGTGCCGGCCGAGGTGCCGAAGGTCTGCTTGAGGCCGTAACCGGTCGGGGAGTGGCACACCCGCGCGCAGGTGTCGACGTTGTTGTTGCCGAACGCCGCCCGGATCATCTTCTGGACGACGTACACCTCCTCGTTGGTGCACCGCGACGAGGTGATGCCGCCGATGGAGTGCACGCCGTGCTCGGCCTGGATCTCGAGCAGCCGCGCCGCGGTGTACGAGAGCGCCTCGTCCCACGAGACGGCCCGCCACGGGTCGGTGATCTTCTCGCGCATCATCGGCTCGAGCTGGCGGTCCCGGTGCGAGGCGTAGCCCCAGGCGAACCGGCCCTTGACGCAGCTGTGACCCTCGTTCGCGCCGCCGTCCTTGGACGGCACCATGCGCACGACCTCGTCGCCGATCAGCTCGGCCTTGAACGAGCAGCCGACGCCGCAGTACGCGCAGGTCGTGAGGACGGACCGGGTCGGCATCCCGAGCTCGACGACGGTCTTCTCCTCCAGCGCGGTGGTCGGGCAGGCCTGCACGCAGGCACCGCACGAGACGCACTCAGAGGACATGAACGACTCCCCGGCGCTGGCGGACACCTTCGAGTCGAAGCCGCGTCCTTCGATGGTCAGCGCGAACGTGCCCTGGATCTCGTCACAGGCCCGCACGCACCGCGAGCAGGCGATGCACGACGACGAGTCGAAGGTGAAGTAGGGGTTGGACTCGTCCTTCGCGGCGTGCAGGTGGTTGTGGCCGTCCGCGCCGTACCGGACCTCGTGCAGCCCGACCGTCCCGGCCATGCGGTGCAGCTCGCAGTCCTGGGCCGCCGGGGAGGCCTGGCAGTCGTCCGGGTGGTCGCTGAGGTACAGCTCGACGACACCACGGCGCAGCTTCTCCAGCCGCGGGGTCTGCGTCGAGACCGTCATCCCGGGCGCGACCGGGGTGGTGCAGGAGGCCGGCGTGCCCTTGCGGCCGTCGATCTCGACCAGGCAGAGCCGGCAGGAGCCAAACGCCGCCAGCCGGTCGGTGGCGCACAGCTTCGGGATGTCGACGCCGGCCAGGGCGGCCGCGCGCATGACCGACGTGCCGGCCGGGACGCTGACGAGGTGACCGTCCACCTGCACCTGCACCGGTTCGGCCCCGGGCAGAGCCGGGATCTCGGGAGTGCCGTAGTCGTGCTCCGTGAGCAGCGTCATCGCCGGCTCCCTTCCACGGTCAAGTCATCGGCACCGAGGTCGTCGGTCCCGAAGTCCTCGGAGAAGTGCTCGAGCACGCTGCGCACGGGCATCGGGGTCAGCCCGCCCATCGCGCACAGCGACCCGTCGACCATCAGCTCGCACAGGTCGTCGAGCAGGACCAGCTGCGCGGCCCGGTCCGCCGCGCTGGTGGCGCCGACGATCCGGTCGATCACCTCGACACCGCGCACGGCGCCGACGCGGCACGGCGTGCACTTGCCGCACGACTCCTCGGCGCAGAACTCCATCGCGAACCGCGCCTGCCTGGCCATGTCGACGGTGTCGTCGAAGGCCACCACGCCGCCGTGGCCGACCATCGCGCCGGCGGCCGCGAACTCCTCGTAGTCCATGGCGAGCGAGAACCGGTTCGCCGGGACGTACGCCCCCAGCGGCCCGCCGACCTGGACCGCGCGCATCGGCCGCCCGGAGGCGGTGCCGCCCCCGTAGCCGTTGACCAGCTCGTCCAGCGTCAGCCCGAACGCCGTCTCCACGATCCCGCCGTGGCGCAGGTTGCCGGCGAGCTGGAAGACCTGGGTGCCGCGGGACCGGCCGACGCCGAGGTCGGCGTACGCCTGCGCGCCGTGCTCGACGATCCACGGCACCGCGGCGAGCGAGAGCACGTTGTTCACCGCGGTCGGCCGTCCGAACAGGCCCTCGATCGCCGGGAGCGGCGGCTTGGCGCGGACCATCCCGCGCTTGCCCTCCAGGCTCTCCAGCATCGCGGTCTCCTCGCCGCAGATGTACGCCCCGGCGCCGACCCGCACCTCCAGGTCGAACGGCGACCCGCGGCCCAGCGCGTCCGCACCGAGCCAGCCCCGGGCGTACGCGACCGCGATCGCCTCCTGCAGCGTCGCGACGGCGTCCGGGTACTCCGAGCGGATGTACACGTATCCCTCGGTGGCCCCGACGGCGTGCGCGGCGACGAGCATCCCCTCGACGAGCAGGAACGGGTCGCCCTCGATGCAGCATCCGGTCGGCGAAGGTCCCGCTGTCGCCCTCGTCCGCGTTGCAGACCACGAACTTGACGTCGGCGGGGCTGTCGAGCACGGTCCGCCACTTGATCCCGGTCGGGAACCCGGCGCCGCCACGGCCGCGCAGTCCGGAGTCCGCGACCAGCGTGCACAGCTCGGCCGGCTCCATCGTGAGCGCCCGCCGGAGCCCGGCCATGCCGCCGAGCGCCTCGTACTCCTGCGGCGACAACGGATCGGTCACGCCGACCCGGGAGAACGTGAGCCGGTTCTGCCCGGCCAGCCAGCCGATCTCCTCGGTGCGGCCGTGCCCGAGCGGGTGCTCGGCACCGGCGAGGAACCCCGCGTCGAAGAGCGCCGGGACGTCCGCCGCGGTCACCGGGCCGTACGCGACCCGGCCGCCGTCGGTGCCGACCTCGACCAGCGGCTCGAGCCAGAGCAGTCCGCGCGACCCGTTCCGGACGACGGTCACCTCGACCCCGCGGCGGGCGGCCTCCGCGGACACGGCGGCTGCGACCTCGTCGGCGCCGACCGAGCGGGCCGAGGAGTCCCTCGGGACGTAGACCGTGGTCACCGGTCAGCTCCGCGGGCCCCGGCGACCAGCTCGTCCAGCCGGGCCGGGTCGACCCGTCCGTAAAGCCGGCCGTCAACCATGGCCGACGGGCCGAGCGCGCAGTTGCCGAGGCAGAAGACCTGGTCCAGCGCGACCGTGCCGTCGGGCGAGGTACCGCCGAAGTCCGTCCCCAGCACCCGGCAGGCGTGCTCGGCCAGCGCGTGCGCCCCGACCGACTGGCACGCCTCCGCCCGGCAGACCTGGACGTGCACGGGTGCCGGCGGGGCGGAGCGGAAGTCCCGGTAGAACGTGACCACCCCGTGCACGTCGGCGCGGGACAGGTTCAGCAGGTTCGCGACGAGCGGGACCGCGGCCGGGTCGAGGTAGCCGAACTCCTCCTGCAAGGCGTGCAGGACGGGCATCAGCGGTCCGCGGCGGCCGGCGTGCGCCTGCACCACCTCGGTGGCGCGCTCGGCCGACCACTCCGGACGGGCGCGGGCCACACCTGACGCGCTGGTCACGAGCTCCTCCTCACACCCCAGCGTAGGCAGACTGGATAACAAGCCGGGCGCGATCTCGACGCATATGGCCGGTTCCCCTTGACGAACCGTCGAACGCGCAGCATCGTCGCTTGTTGCAAGTCGAGCATCATGTTGCGCAGTTTGCAACAACGCACACGGAACCATTGCACCACAGCGACTGCCCTGTCCGTCCCCATGATGGCCCAATCCTGAACGACCGTACAGGACCAGCTCCAGGACCATCCCGCACCGATCGCCCGACCAGCCGAACCGACCGCGCCACGCCCCCCGGAGGTTCAGTGCCCTCGCTCTTCGTGGACGGCCAGTGGGTGAGCGCTGCCGCGGGCGGCGAGCGGGAGATCCGCTGCCCGTTCGACCAGTCGCTGGTGGCCGTCGTGGACGAGGCCGGCCCTGAGGACGTGCACGCGGCCATCGCCGCGGCCCGCGCCGCCTTCGACACCGGCCCCTGGCCGACGGCCCCGGCGACCGAGCGGGGGGCGCTGCTGCTGCGGGTCGCCGACCTGCTCGAGCGCGACCGCGACCTGGTCGCCCGCACCGAGTCGCTCGACACCGGCAAGCGGCTGGCCGAGAGCGAGTACGACGTCGACGACGTGGTCCGGGTGTTCCGGTACTACGGCGGCCTGGCCGGGGAGGGCGTCGGACGGGTCGTCGACGCCGGCAACCCGGACGTGGTGAGCCGGGTGGTCTACGAGCCGGTCGGGGTCTGCGCGCTCATCACGCCGTGGAACTACCCCCTGCTGCAGGCGTCCTGGAAGGTCGCCCCCGCGCTGGCCGCCGGCTGCACGTTCGTGCTCAAGCCGAGCGAGCTGACCCCGTCCACGACGATCCACCTGGTCCGGCTGCTGGCCGAGGCCGGGCTGCCGGACGGGGTCGCCAACCTGGTCCTCGGCGGCGGCCCCGAGGTGGGCGCCGCGCTGACCGAGAGCCCGCTGGTCGACCTGGTCTCGTTCACCGGCGGGCTGTCCACCGGCAAGCGGGTGATGGCCGCGGCCGCCGCGACGGTCAAGAAGGTCGCGCTGGAGCTCGGCGGGAAGAACCCGAACATCGTGTTCGCCGACGCGGACCTCGAGGCGGCCCTCGACCTGGCGCTGAGCGGGGTGTTCGCGCACTCCGGGCAGGTCTGCTCGTCTGGTGCGCGACTGGTGGTCCAGGACGAGATCCACGACGACTTCGTCGCCGGGCTGGTCGAGCGGGCCGGGCGTATCCGGCTGGGCGGCCCGTTCGACCCGCAGACCGAGACCGGCGCGCTGATCTCGGCCGCGCACCTGGCCAAGATCGAGGCGTACGTCGCCGCCGGGCTGGCCGAGGGCGCGACGCTCGCCTGCGGCGGGAGCACCCCGGAGGACCCCGAGCTCAAGAACGGCTTCTTCTACCGCCCGACGATCCTGACCGGATGCCGGACCGAGATGCGCTGCGTGCAGGAGGAGTCGTTCGGGCCGGTACTGACGGTGGAGCGGTTCAGCGACGAGGATGACGCCGTGCGGATCGGCAACGACACCATCTACGGGCTGTCGGCCGGGGTGTGGACCCAGGACGCCGGCAAGGCGCAGCGGGTGGCCAACCGGCTGCGGCATGGGACGGTGTGGATCAACGACTTCGGGCCGTACCTGCCGCAGGCGGAGTGGGGCGGCTTCAAGCAGTCGGGCGTGGGACGCGAGCTCGGGTCGAGCGGCATCGAGGAGTACCGCGAGGCCAAGCACATCTGGCACAACATCTCGCCGGCGCCGGCGCGCTGGTTCGGCGGCTGACCCCCGGTCGTGGAGGAACCCATGGACTCGATGACGGCACCGACCGGGACCACCGCTGCGGCGGCCGACGCAGCCGCGGGGCGGTCCGGCGGCAAGGACCCGCTGATCGCGGTCAAGGACCTGTGGAAGGTCTTCGGGCCGGACGCCGAGAAGATCGTCGGCTCGCCGGACGCCGCGCTCCCGCGCTCCGAGCTGCGCCGCAAGACCGGGTGCACGGCCGCCGTGCGCGAGGTGTCCTTCGACGTGGCCCCCGGCGAGGTGTTCGTCGTGATGGGCCTGTCCGGCTCCGGCAAGTCCACGCTGGTGCGCTGCCTGACCCGGCTGATCGAGCCGACAGCCGGCGCGATCGTCTTCGAGGGCGAGGACATCCGGAAGGCGGACGAGGCCCGGCTGCGCGAGCTGCGCCGGCACAAGTTCGCGATGGTCTTCCAGCATTTCGGCCTGCTCCCGCACCGGCGCGTCATCGACAACGTCGCGTACGGCCTGGAGGTGCGTGGCGTCTCCAAGGCCGAGCGGTACAAGAAGGCCAGCGAGATCGTCGAGCTGGTTGGCCTGCAGGGCTACGAGAACGCGTACCCGGACCAGCTCTCCGGCGGGATGCAGCAGCGGGTCGGGCTGTCCCGGGCGCTGGCCACCGACCCGGACGTGCTGTTCTTCGACGAGCCGTTCTCGGCGCTCGACCCGCTGATCCGGCGAGGCATGCAGGACGAGGTCATCCGCCTGCACCACGAGGTCGGCAAGACGATGGTCTTCATCACCCACGACCTGGCCGAGGCGCTCAAGCTCGGTGACCGGATCCTGATCATGCGCGACGGTGCGATCGTGCAGATGGGCCGCCCCGACGAGCTGGTCGGCGCGCCGGCCGACGACTACGTGCGCGACTTCGTCCAGGACGTGCCGCGCTCGCACGTGCTCACGCTGCGCTGGATCATGCGGCCGGCCGATCCGGGCGACTCGCTCGAAGGCCCGGAGATGGGCCCGGACGTCGTCATCCGCGACGGAGCCCGCGAGATCCTCGCGTCGCAGCACCCGGTGAAGGTCGTCGCCGGCGGCCAGCTGCTCGGCGTCGTCGACAGCACCCAGATCCTGGAAGTGATCGCCGGGGCCGAGCCGGGTGCCGCGGCCGCACCTGCCGCGCACGCCGCGCACCACGTGGGCGAGGCCGTGGTGCCGGCGCCGCGCGAGGAGCCGGAGCCGTGAGCACTGCCGTCGCCACCCCGCCGGCGCCCCCCGCGGCGCCGGCGCCGAGGACGACGTACCCGGTCAAGGAGCCGTGGCTGTCCAAGCGGACCAACCAGGTCCTGGTCGTGCTGGCGGTCTGGATCGTCCTGTACTTCATCCTCAAGGGGCACTGGACCTTCCAGGACGGCCAGCCCAGCACCGCGGCGCAGGACCGGCTGGAGACGCTCGAGGAGAACGTCAACGCCAGCCGGAACACGAACGCCTTCTTCGTCTACGTCATCGACCCCATCACCACGGTGCTCAACGCGTACGTGACGAACGTCCAGTCCTGGATCCACTCGATCGGCTGGACCGGCCCGACGCTGCTGGCGACCGCGCTCGGCCTGGTCTTCGCCGGCTGGCGCACTGCGCTTCTCGCGTTCCTCGGGTTCGTCGCGTTCGGCGTGCTCGGCCTGTTCTACGAGAGCATGGACACGCTGTCGTACACCTTGTGCGCCGTGTTCCTGTCGGTCCTCATCGGCGGCGTGCTCGGCATCGTCGCCGGGCTCAACAAGGGTTTCAACGCCTCCATCACGCCGATCCTCGACTTCATGCAGATCCTGCCCACCTTCGCGTACCTGCCGCTGGCGACGCTGATCTTCACGATCGGCCCGACCGCGGCCCTGATCGTGACGATGGTGTACGCGGTGCCGCCGGTGATCCGGCTCACCGCGGTGGGGATCAGGGAGGTCTCCGGCACCACGGTGGAGGCGGCCACCGCGATCGGCTCGACGAAGATCCAGCTGCTGCGCAAGGTGCAGCTGCCGATGGCCAAGAACACCATCGTGCTGGGCATCAACCAGACCACGATGGCGGCGTTGTCGATGGTGACCATCGCCGCACTGATCGACGCGCCCGGACTCGGCCAGGTCGTGGTCAAGGCGATCGACTCGCTGAACATCGGCGTCGCGTTCAACGCCGGCCTGGCCATCGTCGTCATGGCGATCGTCCTGGACCGGATGACGACCGCGATCAGCATGCGGACCGAGAAGGCACGGCGAAGCGGGCACGAGGCGAGCCGACGCACCCGAGTGGGCCTGTACGCCGTCGGCATCGTGCTGGCGGGGTTCGGGATCCTGCAGGGCCAGCAGTACCTGTGGGCGAACCAGTTCCCGACCAGCTGGGTGCACCCCATCTCGTCGCCGGTGAACACCGCGGACCGCTGGATCGAGCTGAACGTCCAGAACACGACCCTGGCGTTCACCGACTGGTGCACGTTGCACATCATCGTGCCGGTCACCAACTTCCTGACCGACTCGCCGTGGTGGCTCGTGGTGCTGGCGCTGGTGCTGATCGCGCAGCTGCTCGCGGGCGTCCGGATCGCGCTCATCACCGCTGTCTGCCTCTTCGGCTGCCTCGGGCTGGGACTGTGGTACCAGTCGATGTGGACGCTGGGATCAGTGCTGATCGCCGCGGTCGTGACGATGAGCCTGGGCACCGTCCTCGGCGTGTGGGCCGGCCGGAACGGGGGGGTGGAGAGCTGGCTGCGACCGTTGCTCGACGCGGGTCAGACCATGCCGGCCTTCGTCTACCTCCCGCCCTGCCTGGCGCTGTTCGGGGTCGGTCGGTTCACCGGGATCGTCGCGGCCATCGTCTACGCGGCACCGGCTGTCATCAAGGTCGTGATCGAGGGCATCCACGGGGTCTCCGGAACCACCTTGGAGGCGGCGCAGTCCACGGGCTCCAGCCGCTGGCAGATCATCGGCAAGGTCCAGCTGCCGATGTCGCGGCCGCACCTGCTGCTGGCGTTCAACCAGGGTGTGATCTACGTGCTCGCGATGGTCGTCGTCGGCGGGCTGGTCGGGGCACAGGGCCTGGGCCTCGTCGTGGTGCAGGGGTTCTCGCAGATCACGTTGGCCGGCGAAGGGCTCGCCGCCGGCTTCGCGATCGTGCTGCTCGGCGTGATGCTGGACCGGATCACCCAGGGGGCGGGGCAGATCCGCAAGAGCGCGATCGTCTGAGGGACCACCCCAGGCAGCGCGCAGTCAGACTCCGAACCCCCCAGGGATCGGGCGACCAAGGAGGAACGAGTGACGAGGAACAGGACCAGGCGGCTCCGAGCAGCGACGCTGCTCGCCGTGGCCGGGCTCTTGGTCGCCGCCTGCGGCGGTACCAAGGTCAACGCCGGATCGACCGCAGCGACGAGCGGGGGGTCGCACAAGCCCTGCGGTACGACGAACTTCGCCGTCAACCCGTGGACGGGGTACGAGGCGGACTACGCCGTCGTCTCGTACGTGCTCAAGAACAGCCTCGGCTGCACGGTCAAGCACAGCAACATCAACGAGCAGACGTCGTGGCAGGGCTTCGGCAACGGCCAGATCGACGTGATCCTGGAGAACTGGGGCCACGAGGACCTCGCCAAGATCTACATCACCCAGCAGAAGGTCGCCGAGGACTTCGGGTCCCAGGGCAACCAGGGCATCATCGGCTGGTACGTGCCGAAGTGGATGAGCGACAAGTACCCGGACATCACCGACTGGAACAACCTGAACAAGTACTCGAGCCTGTTCAAGACGGCCGAGTCCGGGAGCAAGGGCCAGCTGCTCGACGGTGACCCGTCGTACGTCACCAACGACAAGGCGCTGGTCAAGAACCTGAACCTGAACTACACCGTCGTCGTCGGTGGGTCCGAGGCCACGCTGATCAAGTCGTTGCAGACGGCGACCGACCAGAAGAAGGCGCTGCTGTTCTACTTCTACGAGCCGCAGTGGGCGGCTTCGGTGAAGCCGGCGGGCTCCCAGCTCGGGATCACCCGCATCAACCTCCCGGCCTACACCACCGGCTGCGACGCCGATGCGGCCAAGGTGGCGTGCGACTACCCGCCGTACGCCCTGAACAAGGTGGTTCGGGTGGCCTGGGCCAGCTCCGGCGACCCGGCCGTCACCGTGGTGAAGAACTTCACCTGGACCAACGACGACCAGAACCAGGTGTCCGCGTACATCGCGAGCGATGGCATGACCGACGACGCGGCCGCGAAGAAGTGGGTGGACGCGAACCCCGACAAGGTGAAGGCCTGGCTCCAGGGGACCTGACCCCGGAGCGGCCATGTGCCGCGGGGCGGCCCGGGCCCCCGTTCGGGCCGCCCCGCTCGCACGTCCTACGCTGGGCGCGCGCACCTGCGGCGCGCGCGGGTCCGAGCGGATGTGAGGCAGCCATGACCGTCACCGCAGTCGATCCCTGGACGGCCACCGTCCTGGACGGGATCGGCGACACACCACTGATCCGGGTGGACGACATCTGGGTCAAGCTCGAGTTCCTCAACCCGTCGGGGTCGGTGAAGGCCCGGATCGCCAAGTACATGGTCGAGCGGGCCGAGCGCGAGGGCCTGCTGCGACCCGGCGACACGATCGTCGAGGCGTCCAGCGGCAACACCGGGAACGCGATGAGCATGGTGGCGGCCGTGAAGGGCTACAAGATGCTCGTCGTCATGCCCAACGGCATGAGCCGCGAGCGCGCCGCGATCTCGCGGGCGTTCGGCGCCGAGGTGCTGACGATCGGCGACTTCCACGTCAACGACGCGCTCGCCAAGTGCCGTGAGCTGGGAGCGCAGGACGGGTACTTCGCGCCGCAGCAGTTCGACAACGAGTGGAACGTCGAGGAGAACCGGACCTGGCTGGGCCCGGAGATCCTGCGTCAGCTGCCGTCCGGGGTCGTGCCGGACGCGGTGGTCGGCGGCGTGGGCACCGGCGGCACCATCGTCGGCGTCGGCAAGGCGTTCCGCGAGGTCAACCCGGTGTGCCGGGTGGTGGCCGTGGAGCCCAACGAGTCCTGCACCCTCATGTGCGGGGAGGTCGGCAAGCACCTGATCGAGGGGATCTCGGACGGGTTCGTGCCAGGCATCATCGCCCGGCACCGCGCCGACGTCGACACGATGGTCGCCGTCGACTCCGAGGAGGCCATCGCGGAGATGCGCCGGATGGCGAACACGTTCGGCCTGTTCGTCGGGCCGAGCTCGGGTGCGCACCTGATCGCCGCCCGGCAGCTCAAGGCGCAGCACGACCTCGACCACGTCGTGACCTTCTTCAGCGACGAGGGCGAGAAGTACATCACCGACTACTTCCTGGGAGACGCACCGGAATGACCGCGCAGATCCTCGACGGCAAGGCCACCGCCGCCGCCATCCGCTCCGAGCTGGCCGAGCGGGTGGCGAAGCTGGCCGCGCGCGGCGTGCGGCCGGGGCTGGGCACGGTGCTCGTCGGCGACGACCCCGGCAGCCGCGCGTACGTGGGCGGCAAGCACCGCGACTGCGCCGAGGTCGGGGTGGCCAGCATCCGGGTGGACCTGCCCGCCGACGCCACCCAGGACGACGTGGACGCGGCCGTGGCCCGGCTCAACGCCGACCCGGACTGCACCGGCTACATCGTCCAGCTGCCGCTGCCGAAGGGCCTGGACTCGGGCCGCGTGCTGACCTTGATGGACCCGGCCAAGGACGCCGACGGCCTGCACCCGACGAACCTGGGCAAGCTCGTGCTCGGCGAGAGCGCGCCGCTGCCGTGCACGCCGCGCGGGATCGTCGAGCTGCTGCGGCGGTACGGCGTCGCGATCGACGGGGCCGAGGTCGTCGTCGTCGGCCGCGGCGTCACCGTCGGGCGCCCGCTCGGCCTGCTGCTGACCCGGCGTTCGGAGAACGCCACGGTGACGTTGTGCCACACCGGCACCAGGGACCTGGCCGCGCACACCCGGACCGCCGACATCATCGTCGCCGCCGCCGGCGTCGCCGGTCTGGTCACCGCCGACATGGTGCGGCCGGGTGCGGCCGTGCTCGATGTCGGCATCACCAGGACCGAGCACGGGCTCGAGGGCGACGTGCACCGGTCGGTGCTCGACGTCGCCGCCTGGGTGGCGCCGATGCCGGGCGGGGTGGGGCCGATGACCCGGGCGATGCTGCTCGCCAACGTGGTCGAGGCGGCGGAGCGGTCGGACGCCTGAGTTGGTCGACCACGACGAGCTGCTCCAGCGGATGGGCGAGACGCCCGGTCTGGTCCGCGGCGCGCACGCCGCCGCGCACGCGACGGACGCGTGGCCGCACAGCATCGTCCTGGGCCACCTCGCGTACGTGGAGGAGCACGTCTGGCTGCCTCGGCTGCGCGAGATGGCCGCGGTGGACGTACCGGTCTGGGAGTGGTGGGAGCCCGACGGCGTCGACTGGGAGGGCCTGTACGGCGCGCGCGGCTGCGAGGACGTCGCCGACGAGTTCGAGCTGGCGCGGAACGCGACGCTGGCGTACCTGAGCGCGCTGCCGGCCGAGGGCTGGGCCCGCAAGGCGCGGCACTCGGTGTTCGGCGAGCTCGCCGTCGCGGGGCTGTGCGAGGAGGTGCTCGCGCACGACCACGAGCACCTCGCCCAGCTACGTGCCGCCGGCCCCGCCCTCTGACCCCGGGCGGGTGCGGTAGAGCCACCACAGGCCGACCAGCGGGAGGACGACGGGGACGAACCCGTAACCGCTGCCGAACCCGCTCCAGACGGCAGCGTCCGGGAAGGCGTCCGGGAAGGCGACGCTGGCCGCGCCGACCACGAGGACGCCGACGAGCTCGATGCTGATCGCGACGGTGGCCACGCGCCGGGACCGCGCGTCGCCGCGGGCCAGCGACACGGTCGCGACGATGTACACGATGGCGGCCAGCGCGGAGAGCAGGTACGCCAGGGGCGCCTCGTGGAACTTGGTCGCGATCTGGTACGCCGAGCGGGCCGTCGCGGACAGCGCGAAGATCCCGTACACCGCCACCAGCACGCGGCCGAAGCCGCGACCGGTCGGCCGCGCAGTCGTCCCCTCGTCAGCCAACGGGACCCGCCCAGACCTGCTGAACCCGCAGCACGAGCACCGGCATGATGAGGAAGCCGACCGCGATCACCGCGGTGCCCGACCTGCTCTTCTCGCCCCAGCCCCAGGCCACCGCCGCCGGCGGGATCAACAGGCAGGCCACGAGGTAGCCGACGAACTCGAGCCGGGCGAAGTGGTGGTCGCTCCTGGCCATCTGCACGACGCCGCCGACGAGGAAGCCCAGCAGCATCAGCTCGAGCAGCGCGCCGCCGGCCACCAGGGAGACCGACGGCGGTCGGTTCGCGACGACCAGGGCGAGCGCCCACAGGCCCAGCGCGAGCGAGACGACCATGATCGCCGTCGCGTACGGGCCCGTCACGGCCGCAATCCTCGCACCGCTGCACGCCGGTAGAAGACAACCTCGGGGTCGTCCTCGTCGAGCCCGTCCAGTGTCCCGCTCAGCAGCCACCCGTCGCGGCGCAGGAGGGCCAGCATCGGAGCGTTCGAGGCGTTGGTCGAGGTGAAGACCGCCTCCGGCTCCGCGTCCGCCGCCCGCGCGGCCTCGGCCAGGGCGGCGTGCAGCAGCGCCGACCCAACGCCGGTCCGCCGGTAGGGCCGCGCGACCAGGAGCAGCTCGACGAAAGCCCGGCCGAAGAAGTGCTCCGGCACCACGGCCACGTACCCGACGACCGTCCGGCCCACCTCGGCCACGTCCCGAACTTCGGCCACCAGGCACCAGCCGGAAGTCCCGGACAGGAACCGGTCGATCCGGATCCGCCGGGGCGAACCGACGCCCGCCTGCTCGTCGATCGCCGCGAGCCGGTCGAGGTCGGCCGGGACCCCGGGCCGCACTTCCAGATCCGTCACGCGCTCCCCGCCGTCCTCGGCGCCGCGGGCGGGCGCCCGCCGTGGCCAGGGAGAACGTACCCCCGGGCCCCCTCAGGCTCAGCCGTGCCGCCGCAGCTCGGCGTCGATGTCGGCCTCGGTGACCGGCCGGCGTCCGAACAGGTCCCACGCGTGCAGCGCCAGGCCCACGCCCCACCCGCCGATGACCCAGGCCGGCCAGAAGTAGCCGGCCCCGGTGAACAACCAGATGCCGACCAGGAACAGGTTGACGACGACGAACGCGACGAC
Source organism: uncultured Actinomycetota bacterium (assembly GCA_963711005.1). Classification (GTDB taxonomy): domain Bacteria; phylum Actinomycetota; class Actinomycetes; order Prado026; family Prado026; genus CAVQCJ01. The sequence goes on from CAVQCJ010000002.1 coordinate 1,690,932, forward strand.
GTGCGAGGCGAAGTCCCGCTTCGCCTCGACGCGCTTGCGGGCGCGGGCCCGCTCGGTGTCGCTGGGGTCGTAGCGCGGCTCGGGGAACTTGGCGCCGGTGTCGCGGCCGGGCTCTGTCTGGGCGTCCATCGCACACCTCCACAGCTTCGGTGCTCACCTGCCCTCCCCAGCCTGCGCCCGGGCGGACCGCCGGCCCAGGGGCGAAGGTCCCGGCCAACCAGGTCTCGGGACTTCCGGCCATACCCGGCGGGGGCGCCCGACGCGATGCTGGGAGCAGGCCGCCCATCAAGGCGATCGAGGCGGCTGTGCAGGGATGCAAGGAAAGCAAGAGTGTGCAAGGAGATGGTCACGATGACTACCGTCGCCTACCCGGTACGGGTGCGGGCCACCCTCGACGAGCCGCTGTCGCGCTGGCTGTGGCTGGTCAAGTGGTTCCTCGCCATCCCGCACTACGTCGTGCTGGTCTTCCTGTGGCTGGCCTTCGTCGTCCTGAGCGTGGTCGCGTTCTTCGCGATCCTGCTCACCGGTCGGTACCCGCGCAGGATCTTCGAGTTCAACGTCGGCGTGCTGCGCTGGTCGTGGCGGGTGTCCTACTACACCTACGGTGCGCTCGGCACCGACCAGTACCCGCCGTTCACGCTGGCCGAGGTCCCGGACTACCCGGCGCACCTGGAGATCGGCTACCCCGACCACCTGTCCCGTGGACTGGTCCTGGTCAAGTGGTGGCTGCTGGCCATCCCGCAGTACATCGTCGTCGGCCTGCTCGTCGGAGCAGGATGGCTGGCGTGGCGCGTCGGCGACCAGACGGTCGCCTACGGCGGGGGCGGTCTGATCGGCATCCTCGTCGTCGTCGCCGGCGTCCTGCTGCTGGTGACCGGGAGCTACCCGCGGCCGCTGTACGACCTGGTGCTGGGCCTGAACCGCTGGGTGCTGCGCGTCGCCGCGTACGCGGCGCTGATGACCGACGCCTACCCGCCGTTCCGGCTCGACCCGGGCCCCGACGAGCCTGCCGACACCGGCGAACCTCCCGGCAGGCTCACGGTGCCGGCGCCGCCGCGGTGACCCGTCGCGGGGACGCGCAGGTCGACGGCCCGTGACCGCGCCGCGGCCGCGGCCGCGGCGTCGCCGAGCGAGTCCGACAGCGCGGCCTGCTTGAGCCAGCTGTACGGGCTGCACGGGTTGATGCCGAGCCGTTCGGACAGCAGCCCGCGGGCCACGTCGTGCCGGCCGCACCGCAGGGCCGCCTCCAGCAGGGTGCGCTGGACGGCGTCGCGCTGCGCGTGCGAACCGCCGAAGCGGTTGACGACGGACCGGATGGGCAGCAGCTCGTCGACGACGCTCTCGTAGCGCCCCTCGCCGAACGCGACCAGGGCCCGGGAGACGGGCAGACCGACCTCCCGGGTCATCCGCAAGTTGGTCACCGACTCGTCGGTCGCCTCGGCGACGTACCGCGCGCGGGCCTGGACCAGCCCTTCAGCGTCCGCCAACCGGCCGGCACCGACGTAGGACATCACGGCGTGCATGTCGTTGAAGGAGTAGTACGGCTCGGCCGTCTTCTCGTCCCAGCCCCGGGCGAGGACCTGCCACCGTTCGGTCTGGTCGTCGCCCTCGAGCAGCAACCGCCACAGCAGCGCGGCGGCGTCGAGCATCTCCATCGCCACGTTCGCCGACCCGGCGTGGTGCAGCACCGCGTCGTAGATCTCCAGGGCCCGGCCGCGGTCGCCCGTCTCGAGCAGGTACAGGCAGTAGTGCCACCAGTTGTGCACCGCCAGGAAGTTGCCGGACTGCCAGTCGCCGGCGTGCTCGTCGAGGTACGCCAGCCCCGGCCCGAACCGTCCCTGCATCTCGTACGTGTGGGTGACCGCGTGCACCGCCCAGACATCCGTCCCGTCGGCCTCGACGGCGGCCAGCCCGGTGTCCTCGGCCCGCGCGTACATCCCGGTCTCCTCGAGGCCGAAGGCGTACATCCCCAGCAGCTGACCGTGGTGCGGGTCGCTCGGGCTCCACGCCGTCAGCGTCGCCCCCACCCGGTCCCGCAACGACTGGGCGTCGCCGACGAAGAAGTCCACCTGGTGGCCGATCGCGAGGGCCAGCGCGTCCCTGGGGTGCTCGTCGACCACCGCGCGCAGCAAGGCGCCGCCGGTCGTCAGGTCACCGTGCACGAGCGCCTGCGCCGCGGCTGCGTGCGCGCGCTCGCGGGGCTGCCACCCGGCGACGTCCGCGTCGGCCAGGTACGCGGTCAGCGACGCACCGGCCGCCAGGGCGTCGTCGCGCTCGGTGCCCAGCACGCCCAGGTACGCCTGCGCGATGCGTGCCATCGGGAACGCCGGGTCGGCGGCGACGGCGTCGTCGAGCGACCCGACGACCTCGGCCCGGAAGTGCAGGAGATGGTCCACGGCGCCGTCATAGGCGGTCAGCGCCTCGGCGCCGCCGACGGTGAGCTGGTTCCCGTGCTGGTCGGTCCCGGTGCTGGCCATGGCGTCACCTCTCCGCTGCCACCCCGCGCAACCCCGTCGGAGACCTACGGTGCAGTACGCGAGTCCAGCTGCGCTACTGCACCGTAGGTCCCCGACGGGGGGAGCGCGAGGAGGGCGGCGAGCTCGCGCTCGAGGCCGAGGTCGCCGGTCTCGACCACCTCCAGCGGCAGCCCGATCGCGGCAGCGGCGTCCGCGGCGAGCGTGCCGAGCTCACCGTTCGGCGACTGAGCCAGCCAGACCACCCGGCGGTAGTGCCGGAAGTAGTCCTCGCGCAGCTCGGGGTACCGGTCCAGTCCCAGCTCGACCAGGACCGAGCGCCGGAACGAGCGCACCAGGTAGTCGGTGAGGACGTACGTCCCCGGCTCCTGCGCCATCACCGCAGCCAGCTCCGCCTGGCCGGCGAACACGTCGTAGCAGTGCTGTCCGGCCAGCCTCCGCAGCCCCAGCCGCGCGCAGAGCACGTCCAGCGCCCCGTACGTCCCGCAGTCCGCGTACGCCAGCGCGACCCGCTCCCCGTACCTCGGCCGCAGCTCCCCGACCAGCGCCTCCACCGCCGCCGCGATCCGCTCCGGCCGGTTGTGCAGCAACGGGTTCACCGGATGAACGTCCACCGGCCACCCGTTCCGCGCCGAGACCGCCCCCACATGCGCGGCGATCGCCCCGCAGGCCACCACCCCGAACCGCGCGGCCGGGTCCTCAGCCGGCGGGGAAGGAGAGCTCGTCGACGAAACGGTCGTTGAAGTCGGTCCGGTCCGAGAGCTCGACATACTCCACCTCCTCCAGCAGGGCTACCGCACCCGCCCGCTCCGGCTTGGACAGCAGAGCCATCTTCGCCCCTTCGCCGGCCACGTTCCCCGCGCTGACGATCCGCAGCACCGGCAGCTTCGGCACGAGCCCGATCCGGATCGCGCTCGCCGGCGACAGGTACGTCCCGAACGAGCCGGCGAGCAGCACCTGCGCGACGTCCGACTCCTGCACGCCGATCTCCTCGAGCAGCAGCCGCCACCCGGTCGAGATCGCCGCCTTCGCGAACTGGAGCTCGCGCACGTCCCGTTGCGACAGGTAGACCATGTCTTCGGGGACTTCGGAGTCCTCGTCGCCGAGCCCGGCCAGGACGAAGACCCGTTCGCCGTTGACCGTCTGCAGGCGATCGGCCAGGCCCGGCACCCCGGCCGCGGCCGCGACCGCCGGCGCGTCCTCGTCCGCGACGAACCGCCCGGAGGGGTCGAGCAGGCCCACCCGGACCAGCTCGGCGACCGCGTCCACCAGGCCGGACCCGCACAGCCCGACCGGCTTCACGTCGCCGATGACCTGCAGCTGCAGTCCCTGGGGGGCGATCCGGACCACCTCGATCGCGCCGTCGGCCGCGCGCATCCCGCACCGGATCGAGGCCGCCTCGAACGCCGGCCCGGCCGGAGCGGCCGTCGAGACCAGCCGGTCGGCGTTGCCCAGGACGATCTCGCAGTTGGTGCCGACGTCGATGAACAGCCGCAGCCGCTTGTCCCGCTCCATCCCGGACGCGAGCACCCCGGCCACGATGTCGCCGCCGACGTAGGCCCCCAGCGCGGGGAAGACGGTCGCGCGGGCGCGCGGGTGCACGTGCACGCCGAGGTCGGCGGCGAGCAGGTCCGGGAACGACCGCGACGCCATGATGAACGGCGCGACGCCCACCGGTTCCGGGTCGATGCCGAGCGCAAGGTGGGTCATGGTGACGTTGCCGGCCAGGGCGACCTCGTACACCTGCGCGGGGTCCACCCCGGCGCTCTCGCAGACCTCGCCGGCCAGCTCGTCGAGGGTCGCGTGCGCGAGGTCGCGCAGCCGACCCAGCGCGTCCGGGTCGAGCATGGTCGCGCTGATGCGGGTGATGACGTCCGCCCCGAACGGCTGCTGCTTGTTGAGCATCGACCGGACGGCGGCCGGTGCACCGGTGGAAAGGTCGAGCAGGGTCGCGACCACGGTGGTGGTGCCGAGGTCGAACGCGATCCCGTACCGGGCCGCGGAGGTGTCGCCGGGCTCGACGCCGATCAGCACGTCGTCCACGACCACGGCGGTGACCTTGAAGTCGTTGGCCCGCAGCGTCCGCCCGAGGGTGCGTACCGCATCGAGGTCGACCCGCAGCTCGAGGTCGTCGATCGCGGCGAGCAGGCGCTCGACGTCGGTGGCCTGGTCCTGCAGCGTCGGCTCGGTGAGCTCGACGTAGCGCTTCTGCACGGCCGGGCGAAGGATCACCTGCCGCCCGACGCCGACCGTGGCCGCCTTGGGCCGGGTCGTCAGGGGCGGGACCTCGATCTCCAGGTCTGCGTTGGCCTGCGCCAGGCAGGCCAGCCGCCAACCCGAGCGCAGCTCGTCGCCGCTGAACGCACGGACGTCCAGCTTCGAGACCGGGACGGACCCGTCCAGGATCCGCACCTTGCACTTCTTGCACGTCCCGTGGCCGCCGCAGGTGGAGTCGACGGCGATGCCGTTCCAGCTCGCCGCGTCGAAGACGGTGACCCCCGGCGGCACCCGGAACTCCGCGTCCGCCGGGCGGAACCGCAGCCGCACCCGGCCCACGCCGTCCGGGGCGCCGGGCGCGCCCTCGGCCGTGGGCTCGGGCACGTCGATGAGGGCCTCCCGGCGGTACCGGCCGGGGGGCGCCGCCGGAGGACCGTCCGGCCCGGGGTGCGAGGTCACAGGGCGGGGATCACCCCGCCGCGGCTTCGGCGGCCGCCGTGAGCTCGGCCTGCCGGCGCCGGAACTCCGCGATCCAGGTCGAGCCCCACGGGTCGCGGCCCAGGAGCAGGTCGCCGGCGCGGACCGCCTCGACGATCGAGGGGGTGCGCGCGTCCATCACCGCGCTGGTCAGCCCGTGCGAGGCCGCGACCGGCAGGAACGTGGCGTTCAGCGCGTGCCGGTTCGGCAGGCCGAACGACACGTTGGACGCCCCGCACGTCATGTTCACCCCGTGCTCCGCCCGGATCCGCGCGATCGCCTCCAGCGTGATGACGACGGCCTCGGGGTCGGCGCCGACCGTCATCGCGAGCGGGTCGATGACGATGTCCTCCACCGCGATGCCGTACCGCTCGGTGGCCACGCGCACGATCTTGCCGGTCAGGTCGACCCGCTCCTGCGCGGTGGCCGGGATGCCGGTCTCGTCGTTCGGCAGCGCGATGACCGCGGCGCCGTACTTCTTCACCAGCGGCAGGATCAGCTCCATCCGGTCGTCCTCGGCGGTGACCGAGTTGACCAGGGCCTTCCCCTGGTACGCCGCGAGCCCGGCCTCGAGCGCCTCGACGACCGAGGAGTCGATGCACAGCGGCAGGTCGGTCAGGCCTTGGATCAGCTTGACCGCGCGGGAGAGCAGGTCGGCCTCGTCGGTGAGCGGCACGCCCATGTTCACGTCCAGGACGTGCGCGCCGCCGGCGACCTGCTGGGCGACGTCCAGCTCGATCTGGGACAGGTCGCCCGCGCGCAGCTGCTCCTGGAACTTCTTGCGTCCGGTCGGGTTGATCCGCTCGCCGATGATGCAGAACGGCTGGTCGGGCCCGATCGTGACCGTCTTAGACGGCGAACGCAGAACCGTGTGCATCGTTCTCCTCGTCGGGGTCGGTCCGGCGCTGCCGGCGGTCGGCCAGCCCCAGGTCGGTGACGATCCGGGCGACGCTGTCGTCGTGCCGGAAGTCGGTGATGTGGATCCCGCGCACGCCCGGCTGGGCCAGCGCGTGCTGCGCCTGCTCGAGCACGACCTGGTAGGCCTCCTCGGCCGGGTCCGCCGCGGCCTCGACCCGTGCGATCGTGCCCGGCGGCACGTCGATGCCAGGCACGTGGTCGTGCATGAACCGCAGCGCCCGCGCGCCCTTGACCAGGCACACGGTCGGCAGGAACGCGGCCCGCGAGGCGACCCCGAGCCGGACGACCTCGGCCATGAACGCCTCGAGCCGGTCCGGGTGGAAGCAGATCTGCAGCTGGAAGAACCGGGCCCCGGCCTCGAGCTTCTTCACCGTGCGCTCGGCCCGGTAGGCGAACGGCGGTGCCGCCGGGTTCTCCACCGCCCCGACGAACAGGTGCGGCGCCGGGTCGAGCCGCCGGCCGGACAGGTACGTCCCGGCGGCGAGGGTGCTGGCCAGCCGGACCAGCTGCGGTCCGTCGAGGTCGAATACCCGGCGCGCGGCCGGCTCGTCGCCGGCGGTCACGTCGTCGCCGGTCAGGCAGCAGATGTTCTCGACGCCGAACATGCTGGCGCCGACGATGTCGGACTGCAGCGCGAGCCGGTTCTTGTCCCGGCAGACGACCTGCATGATCGGCTCCGCGCCGAGGCGGGCCATCGCCACCGCCATCGCGACGTTCGAGCAGTGCGCGTGCGCGGCCGCGTTGTCGGTCGCGTTGATCGCGTCCACGTAGGGCATCAGCCGGTCCAGGTGTGCCTGCACGGCGTCGAAGCCGCCGGTGTCGAACAACGGCATCTCGGCCGTGACGACTGTCGCCCCCGGTGTGCGGACGAGCTCCTCGAAGTGGCTCACGGCTGGTCCGCCGCCGCGTGCTCGGCCGCGGCCCAGCCGGCCGGGGTCTGCCGGTCGCGGCCGGTCACGAGGTTGACCCACGAGGAGTCCCCGCGCAGCTGGTTGTCCACCGGAGGCCGCAGGTGGTTGAACTCCTCCCGCCACACGCGCGGCAGCAGCGGCAGGTCCCGGGACCGCTCGTACGCCTTCAGCCACACGCACCGCATCGACGGGTCGACCTCGCACCGGCCGTCCTCGCGCACGCCTCCGCACGGCCCGTTGCGCAACGTCTTCGGGCACGTCATCGGGCAGGTCAGGCCGGTCGAGTGCAGGACGCACTGCCCGCACATGCGGCAGTCCCACACCGGCCCCTTCACGGCGTGCTCGACGATCGGCAACAGCTTCATCAGTGGCGTCCGTTGGCTCCGTGCCGCTCAGACCGGGACGGACGTGCGCCGCTTGTGGATGAGCTCCTTGGCCAGCTTGACCGCCTGCGACGCGTCGGCGGCGTAGCCATCCGCGCCGACCGCGTCCGCGTACTCCTGGGTGACCGGCGCGCCACCGACCATGACGATCACCTTGTCCCGCAGGCCGGCCTTCTCCAGCGCGTTCATGTTGGCCTTGAACATCGGCATCGTCGTGGTGAGGAACGCGGAGAACCCGACGATGTCCGGCTCGTGCTCCTCGATGGCCGCGATGAACTTCTCCGGTGCCACCTGCACGCCCAGGTCGATGACCTCGAAGCCGGCGCCCTCGAGCATGATGTTCACCAGGTTCTTGCCGATGTCGTGCACGTCGCCCTTGACCGTGCCCATCACGAACTTGCCGACGGTCTCGGCTCCGGTCTGCGCCAGCAGCGGCCGCAGCACCTCGAGCGCCCCGGCCATCGCCTTGCCCGCGATGAGCATCTCCGGCACGAAGAAGTCGCCCCGCTCGAACCGGGCGCCGACCTCCTCCAGCGAGGGGATCAGCGCGTCGAACAGGATCGTCTCCGGGCCGAGCCCCTCGGCCAGGCCCTGCTGGGTCAGGGCCAGGACCTCGGGCGCGTTGCCGACCAGCGTCTGGTCGTACAGGCCTTTGAGAATCTCGTCGTGCGTCATGCTGCGCCTTCCTCGTGCCGGGCCGGCTCGGTGTTCCGGGTGCGCTCGGTGTTCCGTGTGCTCTGGCTGCTCTGGTTGTTCGCTGCGTGCGGGTCGAAGCCGAGGACCGCGGACAGCAGCGCCGCCGACCGCATGGTCAGCCCGGCGACGGTGAGGATCCGGTCCGCGGTCAGCCGCATCGAGGGCCCGGACACCGACACGGCGGCGACCACCTGTCCCGCGGAGTCGTGCACCGGTGCGGCGATCGCCACCAGCCCGGGCTCGAGCTCCTCGTCGGCCACGGCGTAGCCCGTTCGCCGGACCAGCTCCAGCTCGGCGGTCAGCGCCTCGCGGGTGGTGATGGTGCGGCCGGTGCGCTGCTCGAGCCGTCCGGGCGGGAGGCCGACCACGCGGTGCGCGAGGAAGACCTTGCCCAGCGCCGAGCAGTGGAACGGGACGTCGAGGCCGACCCAGTTGGTGGCGCCGAGCAGGTAGGACGAGTCGACCTGGTCGATCTGCTCGACGGCGCCGGCACCCGGGACGGCGAGGTTCACCGTCTCCCCGGTGCTGCGGCCGAGCTCCTCCAGGAAGGGGCGGGCGGTCGCGACCAGCTGGTCGGTGGCGCTGGCCCGGCGGGCGTACCGGGTGAGCACGGTGCCGGGGCGCAGGGCGCCGTCGCGGTCGCGCTCCAGCAGGGCGTGCCGTTCCAGCGCGCCGAGCAGCCGGGAGGTGGTGCTCTTGGGCAGGCCGCTCGCCTCGGTGATCGAGCCGAAGCTGACCGGGCCGTCCGCCTCGACGATGCGCACCAGCAGCTCGGCGGCGCGGTCGACCGCCTGGGTGCCGGTCTGCGTGCTCATGCGGTGGGCCTCGTTCGCCGGGAAGAGTTCCATATCATGGAACGACTGTTCCAGATCTTGATAGTAGGATCGCGCCCAACCGCAGGTCAAGGAGGCGTGGATGTTCGTCAACCGGATGCCCAGGTACGAGGTCCTCTCGGCCGATGCGATGGCCACCCTCGACGCCGGCTGGCGCCGGATCGTGTCCGAGATCGGGATCGAGTTCCTCAAGCCCGAGGCCCTCGACCTGTTCCGCGACGCCGGTCAGACGGTCGACGGCAACAACGTCAAGTTCGACCCGGACTGGGTGCTCGCGCAGGTCGCCAAGGCGCCGCGGGAGTTCGACGTCCAGGCCCGCAACCCGGCCAACACCGTCCACATCGGCGGCCAGAACATGGCCTTCAGCGGGGTGTACGGCCCGCCGTTCGTCCGCGAGGGCGACGTCCGGCGGGACGCGACGATGGAGGACTTCCGCCGGTTCAGCCGGCTCGCGCAGTCCTTCCCCGAGCTCGACAGCGCCGGCGGGGTGATCTGCGAGCCGAACGACACCCCGCTCGACTCGCGGCACATGGACATGATCTACGCGCTGATGACGCTGACGGACAAGATCTACATGGGCAACGTCGTGTCCGGCGTTAACGCCCGCGACACCATCGCGATGAGCGAGATCCTGTTCGGCGGCCGGGAGGCGATCGAGCAGACGCCGGTGTGCATCTCGCTCATCAACTGCAACTCCCCGCTGCGCTGGGACGACCGCATGCTCGACGCGATGTGGGAGTACAACCTCGCCAACCAGCCGGTCGTCATGACCCCGTTCCTGCTGATGGGGGCGATGTCGCCGGTGACGATCCCGGCGACGCTCGTCCAGCAGATGGCCGAGGCGCTGACCGGGATCGCCCTGACCCAGCTCGTCCGGCCCGGCTGCCCGGTGATCTTCGGCTCGTTCCTGTCGAACATCGACATGCAGTCGGGCTCGCCGCAGTTCGGCACCCCGGAGTCGGGGCTGGGCCTGCTGTGCACCGGGCAGATCGCGCGCCGCTTCGGGCTGCCCTGGCGCTCCGGCGGCGGGCTGAACTCCAGCCAGGTCCCGGACGCGCAGGCCGCGTACGAGGCCATGATGACCATGCTGCCGACGTTCCTGGCCGGCGCGAACTGGGTGATGCACTCGGCCGGCTGGCTCGACGGCGGGCTGGTGTCCAGCTACGAGAAGTTCATCGTGGACATCGAGATCCTGCGGATGCTCCAGGCCGAGTTCACCCCGCTCGAGGTGGACGAGGCGTCGCTGGCGTTCGGCGCTCACACCGAGGTGGGTGCCGGCGGGCACTTCCTGGGCGCCGCGCACACGCTCGAGCGCTTCCGGACCTGCTTCTACCGGCCGCTGCTGTCCTCGTCGGAGAACTTCGACCGGTGGACCAAGAACGGCAGCAAGGACGCGGCGGTCCGCGCCGGCGACATCTGGCGCAAGACGCTCGACGAGTACGAGCAGCCGCCGCTGGACGAGGGCATCCGAGCCGAGCTCGAGGCCTACGTCACCCGTCGCCGCAAAGAGCTCGGCGACTGACCCTGCCCGTCTCCCGCACCGCGGGACGGGGCCGGGTCAGTGGAAGACGACGGTGCGGTTGCCGTTGAGCAGGACCCGGCTCTCGGTGTGCCACTTGACCGCGCGGGCCAGGGCCTGGCACTCCACGTCGCGCCCGACCGTCACCAGGTGGTCGGCGTCCAGGGCGTGGTCCACCCTGGCCACCTCCTGCTCGATGATCGGGCCCTCGTCGAGGTCGCCGGTCACGTAGTGCGCCGTCGCGCCGATCAGCTTGACGCCGCGGGCGTGCGCCTGGTGGTACGGGCGGGCGCCCTTGAAGCTCGGCAGGAACGAGTGGTGGATGTTGATGGCCCGCCCCTCGAGCTGCTTGCACAGGTCGTCCGACAGCACCTGCATGTACCGGGCGAGGACCACGAGGTCGACCCGCTCGGAGTCCACCAGCTCGAGCAGCCGGGCCTCGGCCTCGGCCTTCGTCGAGGTCCCGCCGGTCCCGTCACCGACCGGGATGTGGTGGAACGGGATCCCGTACGTCGTCGCCAGCGGCTCGAAGTCGCGGTGGTTGGACACGACCGCCGGGATGTCGATGGCCAACGAGCCGGTGCTGTGCCGGAAGAGCAGGTCGTTCAGGCAGTGGCCGAACTTCGACACCATGAGCAGCACCCGCTGCCTGGCCGCCGCCTCGCGCAGCTGCCAACCCATCTGGAACGAGTCGCCGACCCAGGCGAAGTCGGCGCGCAGGGCGTCCACGTCGGCGGCCGGGTCGATGCTCTCGAAGTGCACGCGCATGAAGAAGAGCCCCGACTCGTGGTCGCCGAACTGCTGGCTCTGCACGATCGAGCAGCGATGCTGGACCAGGAAGCTGGAGACCGCGTAGACGATGCCGGGCACGTCGGTGCAGGACAGGGTGAGGACGAACTCCGGCGTGGCCGGCGAGCTGGGCGGGGTCATCGGGAGGTCTCTCCAGGGCGGCAGCGCGAGCTGCGGGGGGCCGGGGCTGTATCCATGGCCACGCTCGGGTCCTCACTTACTGCGCTCGTTCGTCGCCTCGCCGTTCCGGACCCGTTGCGGCTGGCACAACGGACGGTACGATACGCAACACCGTCCTGGCCAGACCTAGGAACCCGGGGGCCATGGAAGTGCGCACAGCGTGAGCGAGTCCGTGAGCGAGCGCAACCACGGTGCGAGCGGCGTACGTCCCGCCGCCCCGGCCCCCGCCGCCGTCCAGTCGGTGGACCGGGCGATCAGCGTCCTGGAGATCCTGGCCAGGCGCGGCGACGCCGGCGTCACCGAGATCGCCCTCGAGCTGGGGGTGCACAAGTCCACCGCGTTCCGGCTGGTCTCCGTGCTCGAGGCGCGCGGCCTGGTCGACCAGAACTCCGAGCGAGGCAAGTACCGGCTCGGCCTGGGGGTGCTGCGGCTGGCCGGCGCGACCGCGGCCCGGTTCGACGTGACCCAGCAGGCCCGCCCGGTCATCGAGGCGCTGGCGCGCGAGCTCGACGAGACGATCAACATCGCGATCCTGTCCGGGCACGACGCGCTCTACCTGGACCAGGTGGCCGGCACGTCCGCGCTCCAGCTGCACAACTGGGTCGGCCGCCGCATCCCCCTGCACTGCACGTCGAACGGCAAGGCGCTGATCGCGTTCCTGCCCGAGTGGCGCCAGCGCGAGCTGCTCGAGGAGCCGCTCGCGCAGTTCACCGACGGGACGCTGACGGACGTGGACCAGCTGCTGCACGAGCTGGCGGGGGTCCGCGAGCGCGGGTACGCGACGGCGTTCGAGGAGTTCGAGCTCGGCCTGGTGGCCGTCGCCTCGCCGGTGCGCGACCTGAGCGGCACGGTCGTCGCGTCGTTGAGCGCGTCCGGCCCGGTGTTCCGCCTCCCCAGGGCGCGTCTGCCCGAGCTCGGCGCGGCGGTGCGCACGGCGGCCGACGAGGTGTCCCGCCGGCTCGGCTTCGCGGCCAGCTGAGCGCTTCCGGGCCGGCGGACCGATGGGAGCCTTCCCAGTCGAACCCGGACGCCGGGCGGGCGGATCGACCTGCGACAGTGGGGCCCCGCAGGCGCGGCGGTGAACTGGAGGCGACCGGCGATGACCCAGTACGTGTACGACTTCGTCGAGGGCGACAAGGACCTCAAGGACCTGCTCGGCGGGAAGGGCGCCAACCTCGCCGAGATGACCCGGATCGGCCTGCCGGTCCCGCCCGGGTTCACCATCACCACCGAGGCCTGCCGCTCGTACCTGCAGCACGGCTCGGAGCCGGCCGAGCTGCGCGTGCAGGTGACCATGGCGCTGCGCCGCCTGGAGGACCAGGTCACCCGCCGGCTCGGGGACTCCGTGGACCCGTTGCTCGTGTCGGTCCGCTCCGGAGCGAAGTACTCGATGCCCGGGATGATGGAGACCGTCCTCAACGTCGGGCTCAACGACTACTCCGTCGACGGGCTCGCGGCGGCGGCCGGCGACGAGCGGTTCGCCTGGGACTCCTACCGGCGGCTCGTGCAGATGTTCGGCAAGACCGTGCTGGGCATCGAGGGGGAGCGGTTCGCCGGCGCGCTGGACGCGGCCAAGCACGCCCGGGGCGTCACCAGCGACGTCGACCTGGACGCCGGTGACCTCAAGACGCTGGTGGAGGTCTTCAAGGGCATCGTGCTGGAGGAGGCCGGCCGGGAGTTCCCGCAGGACCCGCGCGAGCAGCTCGACCTGGCGATGCGCGCGGTGTTCGACTCGTGGAACACGCCCCGCGCCCGGCTGTACCGGCGCCGCGAGCGGATCCCCAACGACCTCGGCACGGCGGTCAACATCTGCACGATGGTGTTCGGCAACCTCGGCGACACCTCGGGCACCGGCGTGTGCTTCACCCGCGACCCGGCCAGCGGCCGGCCTGGCGTGTACGGCGACTACCTCACCAACGCGCAGGGCGAGGACGTCGTCGCCGGCATCCGCAACACGCTCTCGCTCGAGGACCTCGGCCGTCTCGACCCGACCTCGTACGACCAGCTGCGGCAGATCATGCGCCGGCTCGAGACCCACTACCGGGACCTGTGCGACATCGAGTTCACGATCGAGCGCGGCAAGCTGTGGATGCTGCAGACCCGGGTGGGCAAGCGCACCGCGGCAGCGGCCTTCCGGATCGCGACCCAGCTCGTGGACGAGCAGCTGATCACGCTGGACGAGGCGCTGGACCGGGTGACCGGGCAGCAGCTGATGCAGCTGATGTTCCCGCAGTTCGACGCTGCCGCCGCCCGGGTGGTCGTCACCAAGGGCGTGGCCGCCTCACCGGGTGCCGCCGTGGGCAAGGCGGTGTTCGACTCCGCGACGGCGGTAGCGATGGCCGCCGCCGGCGAGGCCGTGATCCTGGTCCGCCGGGAGACCAACCCGGACGACCTCGAGGGCATGATCGCCGCCGCCGGCATCCTCACCAGCCGCGGCGGCAAGACCTCGCACGCCGCCGTCGTCGCGCGCGGCATGGGCAAGACCGCGGTCTGCGGCGCCGAGGACCTGGACGTCGACGCGACCACCAGACGGGCCCGGGCCGGCGACTTCGTCATCAACGCCGGCGACGTCCTGTCGATCGACGGGTCGACCGGGGAGGTGTTCTCCGGCGAGCTGGCGGTGGTGCCGTCGCCGGTCGCCTCCTACCTCGAGCACGGCCTGGACGCCGCGCTGACCGGCGCGGACGAGCAGACCGGGGAGCTGGTCCGCGCCGTCGACCGACTGCTCGCGCACGCCGACAGCGCCCGTCGGCTGGGGGTGCGGGCGAACGCCGACACCGCCGAGGACGCCGCCCGGGCCCGGGCTCTGGGTGCTGCCGGCATCGGGCTGTGCCGGACCGAGCACATGTTCCTGGGCGACCGCAGGGTCCTCATCGAGCGGGTCATCCTGTCCGAGACCGGACCCGAGCGGGACGAGGCGCTGGACGCCCTGCTCCCGCTGCAGCGCGAAGACTTCGTCGGGCTGCTCGCCGCCATGGACGGTCTGCCGTGCACGATCCGGCTGCTCGACCCGCCGCTGCACGAGTTCCTGCCCGACCACGCCGAGCTCAAGGTCCGGGTGGCGCTTGCGGAGGAGCGCGGCCAGCGCAACCTCGCCGACCTGCGGCTGCTGGCCGCGGTGGAGCGCCTGCACGAGTCGAACCCGATGCTGGGGCTGCGCGGCGTACGGCTCGGCCTGGTCGTGCCGGGTCTGTACGCCCTGCAGGTCCGGGCGATCGCCGAGGCGGTGGTCGAGCGTCTCCGCGCCGGCGGCCACCCGTCGGTCGAGATCATGGTCCCGCTGGTCGGCTCGGTCATGGAGCTGCACCTGATCAAGGACGAGATCGACGCCATCCTGGACGGGATCGCCGCCCGGGAGCGGCTCACGTTCCACATCCCGATCGGAACGATGATCGAGCTGCCGAGGGCGGCGCTGACCGCGTTCCGCATCGCCGAGGTCGCCGAGTTCTTCTCGTTCGGGACCAACGACCTGACCCAGACCGCGTGGGGCTTCTCCCGCGACGACGTGGAGGCCGCGTTCTTCGCCGCCTACCTGGAGAAGGGCGTGTTCACCGTGTCTCCGTTCGAGACCCTCGACCAGGACGGGGTCGGGCGGCTGGTCCGGATCGCGACCGAGGAGGGCCGGGCCACGCGGCCGGACCTCAAGCTGGGCGTCTGCGGCGAGCACGGCGGCGATCCCGAGTCGGTGCACTTCTTCCACGGCATCGGGCTGGACTACGTCTCGTGCTCCCCGTTCCGGGTCCCGGTGGCGCGGCTCGAGGCCGGACGCGCCGCCCTCGGCTCCGCGCCCTGAGCCGTGGCCGCGGACGCGGCCAGCGCAGCGGCGAGGCGGGCGAAGCCCTCATCGAGGGTGACGGCGGGCTCCCAGCCCAGCGCCGCCCTGGTCTCGCGCAGGTCGAACCAGTGCGCGGTCGCCAGCTGCTCGGCGAGGAACCGGGTCATCGGTGGGTCGTCCTCCCGGCGCAGCGCGGCCCAGACCCCCTCGACCACCGCGCCGCCCAGCCGCGCCACCTGGTAGGGCACGTGCCGGGTCGGGGCCGGCACCCCCGCCGCCGCGCAGATGCGGGCCACCAGCTCCCCGATCGGTCGGGGCTCCCCGTTCGAGACCACGTAGGCCTGTCCTGCCAGCGCCGGTGCCCGGTCCAGCGCCGCGACCAGCGCCGAGACCGCGTTGTCGACGTACGTGGTGTCCACCAGCGCCGCCCCCGCGCCCACGACGGCCAGCCGTCCGGACCTGGCCCGCTCGACGATCCGGCCGACCAGCTGGGTGTCGCCGGGGCCCCACACCAGGTGCGGCCGGATCGCCACCACCGGTAGCCCATGAGTGGCCAGCGCCATGCGCTCGGCCACGGCCTTGCTGCGGGCGTACGGGCCGTGCGCGCGGTCCGGGTCGGCCGGAGCCGCTTCCGACGCCGACCAGCGCCGCACCGGCGTGCGCCACAGACGGCGAGGACACGTGCACGAACCGCGAGACCCCGACCTCGCGAGCTGCGGCCAGCAGGTTCGCGGTGCCGGTGACGTTGCTGCGCACGAACCGGTCCCAGCTCCCGGTCACTGCGACCCGCGCCGCCAGGTGCACGACCGCCTCCACGCCGTCGACGGCGGTGCGCACGGCCGCCGGGTCCGCGACGTCGCCGAGCCGCTCCGGCAGGCCGAGGCCGGACGGGCGGCGCTGCATCAGGACGACGTCGTCCCCCCGGCGCGCCAGTGCGAGCGCGACACCGCCGCCGAGCATGCCGCCGGCTCCGGTGACGAGCACCCTCACGGCCGGCCGGCCCGACCCCCGGACAGCACGCGCTCGGCCCAGCCGGCGAGCCTGGTCCGGTCGATCTTGGAGTTGTGCCGGATGTCGACCGGCAGGGCCGGGACGGTCAGGACCGCGGAGACGTCCCGGGTGATCCCGGCGGCGGCCGCCCGGACCGCTGCGGCCAGAGCCGGCTGGGCCAGCCCGGGTACGACCGCTCGCGCCGAGCCCGGGCCGCCCGACCCGGGCACCGGCTCGACGACGACGACCGTCGCCTGCGTTCCGCGCGGGCCGATACCGACCACGGCAGCACGGCGCACCTGCGGCAGCTCCTCGACGAGCTGCTCGACGCCGACCGGCGTGACAGGCCCGCGCGGGCTGCTGATCACGTGCACCAGGCGGCCCTCGACCCACAGCCGCCCGGCGGCGTCGAGGTGGCCCACGTCCCCGGTGCGGTGACCGCCGCCGGCGGTGACGCTCGCCTGCTGGGTCGCCCACAGCCCGTCGTACCGGAGCTTCACGTGGGCCGCGTGCACCACCACCTCGCCGGTCACACCAGGGTCCGACGTCGCCGGCCGGGCGTGCGGGTCGGGTCGCCCCTCGGCGTCCAGCGGCAGCACCTCCAGGCGCACGCCTGTCAGCGGGCGCCCGACGCAGACGCCGTTGGCCGCAACCGCGCCGCCGGACTCTGCCAGCGCCTCACGGAGCTGCTCGAGGGAGACGTCGGTGACCGGCAGGACCTCGGTCATCCCGTACGGGGCGTGCAGCGAGGCCTTCGGGGTGAGTGCCTCGACCTGCTCGAGCAGCGTCACCGGTACCGGAGCGCCGGCCGACAGCACCAGCCGGACGCGGCCGAGGACGTCCCGCTGCACCGGCGTCAGCCCGTCCGCCGTCGCCACCACGTTGGCCAGGGCCGCGGGGGAGCCGAAGACGAGCGTCGCGTCGACGGCCCGTGCCGCGTCCGCCAGCGCGGCCGCGGTCAGGGTGGCCGGCGCCGTCACGTCCGTCGCGGGCACGGCCGACGCGATGCCGAGTGCCGGGCCGTACAGGGCGAACGGCGCGAACGCCGCGACCAGCCGGTCGTGCTCGCCCACCCCGTACGTCCCGGCCAGCAGGTCCCGCTGGGCCTGCAGCTGGCGGTGGGCGTACACGACACCCTTGGCCGGGCCGGTGGCGCCGGACGTGAACAGCACCGTCGCCTCGTCGTCCGGACCCGGTTCGGGCGGGGCGGCCGCCCCGCGACCGGCGGCGCGCAGCTCGGCGAGCGTCAGGTCCGCACCGACGGAGCGTCGGGTCACGGCCCCGGCCGGTCCGGCGACGACCCGGCGTCCCGGCCAGCCCAGGGCGCGGGCCGCGGCGAGCGCCCTCGGGACGCCGATGACCATCGCGGGCGCAGCCCGGCGGACGGCCCGGGACAGTCCGCGCAGCCCCAGGCCGGCGTCGGCGACCACGACGACGGCGCCGGCCCGCCAGCAGCCGTACAGCGCGGCCACCAGCTCCGGTCCGGGCGGCACCAGCAGGGCGACCCGGTCGCCGGGCCGTACGCCTTCGGCCGCCAGCCCGGCCGCGAGCTCGCGGCTGGCCGTCTCCAGCTGCCGCCACGACACCGAGCGCTGCTCCCCGGACATCTCCACGACAGCAGGAGCGTCGTCCGCACGGCGCTCCACCAGAGCCGCCCACAACGGACGCACCGCCGCGCCGTCCCGCGTCGTTGCATACGGATCGGGGGTCATAGCCCCCGATCCGTATGCAACGACGGCGGATCCGAGCCCGGCGGTGGCGGAGCCGAGCCAGGCGGTGAGGGTTCCCGCGACGTCGGCGTCCTGCGCGAGCAGGTGGCCGGCGCCCTCGAACCGGTGCACCTGAGCCTGCGGCAGCCGTCGGGCCAGGTCGCGCAGGTAGCGGTCGGCGAACACCGGGTCGCGCGGGCCCCACAGCAACAGAGTGGGTACGTCGACGAGGTCGCGCAGACCGTCGGCGATCGACTCGAGCGCGGCCATAGACGGGTGGTCCGCACGCAGCGGGATGTCCGCGACGAAGTCGCCGATCGCGCGGCGACGGCTGGCGCCGCGGTACGGCGCGCGGAACCCGGCCCGGACCTCGTCGCCGAGTGCGGGGTGCGCCAGCCGCAGCGTCCCGTCCAGGAAGCCGGTGGTCGCCACGCACAACGCAGGCAGGACGCCGGGCGTCCTGGCCAGCGCGATCAGGGCCGGCACCGGGGACCCGGCCGGCTGGCTGACCGCGGTGTTCGTCAGCACGATCCCGGCCAGCTGGTCGCGGTGCGCCTGGGCCCAGCCCAGCGAGATCGGGCCGCCCCAGTCGTGCGCGACCGTGACCACTGGCCCCTCGATGCCCAACGCCTCGGTCACCGCACCCAGGTCGTGCACCCGGTCGGCGAGGCGCTGGACCCGGTCGACCCGTTCGGAGAAGCCCATGCCCAGGTGGTCGACGGCCACCACCCGCCACCCGGGCGGCGGTTTCGCCAGCAGGTCGCGCCACAGGTAGGACCAGGTGGGGTTGCCGTGAACGGCCAGCACGGTGCCGACCGGCTGGTCGCCGTCGCCGGCCCTGCCCGCCCAGGAGTCGAGGACGTGCCAGCGCCTGGTCGTGCCGTCGGCGTCGGCGGCCTCGACGATGCGCGACCAGGCGGGGTCGAGACCGGCCAGGCCGGCCGGCGGGAGCGCAGCGGGGTCGGTAGCCGCCGCAGGGTCGCTCATGCCTGCGAGCTCACCAACGGATCTCGGTGAACGAGGTGTTGAGCCCGGACCCGATGCCCATGCACAGCACCCGGTCCCCCGCGAGCAGCGACTCGGACTGCCGGGCCAGCGTGATCGGCACCGAGGCGGGTCCCACGTTGCCGAGCAGGGGGAACGTCAGCGGGACCCGGTCCTGGTCGATGCCCAGGCGCGCGCACAGCGAGCTCGTGTGCACCGACGACACCTGATGGATCACGTAGCAGTCCATCGCGGCCCAGTCGTGGTCGTCCCTCGCTTCGACCCAAGCGGCCTCGGCCAGGTCCAGCCCGGCGTCCATGAGGCCTTTGGTGTCGGTGTTCATGTGCTCGAGGTTGCCGACGCACAGCTCGTGGTGCTGGGTCGCCGACCGCGCGACGCCACCGAGGAGCGGGTGCGCGCCCGGGTGCCGGTCGGCCGGGCCCAGCACCATCCCGGCGGCACCGGAGCCGAGCGTCAGGGTCGCGAACTCGCGGAAGAGGTCGGCGACCGTCGTCGAGTCCTGCTCGAGCCGGCGCAGGGTGGACTCCTGGGTGAACCGCGCGTCCTCGCCGTCCACGACCAGGGCGTACTCGATGTGGCCCGCGTCGATCATCGTCGCGGCCACGTGCATCGCGTTGACGAAGCCGAGGCAGGCGTTGGCGAGGTCGAAGTTCATGCACGAGGTGGGGAGGCCGAGCTGGTGGTGGATCGCCACGGCCGACGACGGCTCGAGGTAGATCCGCGACACCGAGCTGTTGATCATCAGGCCGATCCGGTCCGGCTCGATGCCCGCCTCGGCCAGCGCCTTGGCCCCGGCCGTCGCGGCCGCGTCGACGAACGAGGTGTCCTCGGGGAACCAGCGCCGCTCGTGGATGCCGGCCAGCCCCTGCAGGAGCCCGGGCCGAAGGCCCAGCCTGGTCAGCGTCGTGGACAGCCGCTCGTCGAAGGAGTCGGAGCTGACGACCTGCGAGCCCTCTACCGCCGACACCGCCAGCACCGCCGTGTTCGAGTGACGGTAGACCGAGTTTCCGTTCACCGTGGGACGTCCCCTTCTGGCCGAGGCGATCCCTCCTACGCCGCGGGTGAAGCGCGTCCGTGGGCTGCCTGGTGCCCCGACACCTTCTCACGAACCGGTGGCTGGGACCGAGCGGAGGCGAGCCAGCGCCGCCGCACCAGCTCGACGACCTCGGGGGCGGTGCCCAGCGGGGCGGTGGCGGTGGCGCCGGCGGCGGCGGCGTCGGCCGCGACCCGGTCGGCCAGGGCGCCGGGCCCCAGCAGGTACGTCGCCACGAACGCCCGGCCGCGGGCTGCCGTCCCGATCACGTCGGCCACCCGCGGGCCGGGACCGCTCGCGAACGCAGTGCGGACGGCGGGGCCGTCGGCCCCGCGCAGCGCTCCGAGCAGTGCCGCCACCTGCTCGCACTGCTCGCGGGCCGCGGCGTCGCCGGACCCGGCCGCCACCAGCACGACGGTGTCACCCGGCCGGGCGCCGGCCTCGGCCAGGCGTCGCTGTACCGCCGCCGCCAGCAGCGGGTCCGGCCCGAGCGCGGGGCGCTGCACCGCCCCCGGCACCCCCTGCAGGGCCGCCGGGATGTCGACCTTCGCGTGGTAGCCGTCCGTGAGCAGCAGCGGGACGACGGCGACCCGCGGCCCGGCCTGCGCGACCGCGGCGCGGACGGCGTCGGTCAGCGACGGCTCCGCGTACCCCAGCCAGCCCACGCCGACGGAAGCGTCCGGGTCGGCTGCGGCCGCTACGGCGTCCCGCAGGGCGAGCACGGCCGGCGCGTGCGCGCCGTGCGGGCTGCCGTGCGCGGCCAGCACCAGGGCAGGCGGGCGGCCGGCCGGTGCGAGGGTGCGAAGGCTCATCGGTGCAGCCCGCACTCCGTCTTGGCGAAGCCCGCCCACCGGCCGGCCCGCGGGTCCTCCCCGGCGGCGACCGGTCGCGTGCACGGCGCGCAACCGATGCTGGCGAACCCGACCTCACGGAGCGGGTTGTGCCGCAGCCCGTGCTGCGCGACGTACGACTCGACCTGGTCGTTGCTCCAGGTGGCGACGGGGTTGATCTTGATCATTCCACGGGCCGCGTCCCAGCCGACAACCGGCGTGCTCGCGCGGGAGGCGGACTCGGCCCGGCGTACCCCGCTGACCCAGGCGTCGTAGGGGTCCAGGGCGGCGTTCAGCGGAAACACCTTGCGGACCGTGCAGCAGGCGTCGGGGTCGCGGGCGTGCAGCTGCGGGCCGTAGAGCGCGTCCTGCTCGGCCACGGTCTGCTCCGGGCGGACGTCGACGACGTTGACGTCCAGCCGGGACTGCACCTCGGCCCGGAACTGCAGCGTCTGCTGGAAGTGGTACCCGGTGTCCAGGAACAGCACGTCCACACCCGAGGCGACGGTCGAGGTCAGGTGGGCGACGACCTCGTCAGCCATCGACGACGCGACGGCGAGGCGGGCCCCGAACGTGCGCGCACCCCAGGCCAGCACCTCCAGCGGGTGGGCGTCGGCGAAGGCCCGGTCGGCGGCGTCGGCCAGCTCCCGGGTCGCCGCGGTCGCGTAGACGGCGCTCGCAGTGCTCATCGCAGGGTCTCCTCGGGGGAGCGCACGGCCCACTGGGCGAACGTCTCGTCGTCCTCGGACTCCGCGTCGAAGCGGCGCACGACCCGCTCGACGTAGTCGGGCAGGTCGGCGGCCGCGACGCGCAGCCCGCGCACCGTCCGCCCGAACCCGGCCTCCTGGCCGAGCCGCCCACCGAGGTGCACCTGGAAGCCCTCGACGTCGCCGCCGTCGGGGCCCGGCAGCAGCACGCCTTTGAGCCCGATGTCCGCGACCTGGATCCGCGCGCAGGAGTTCGGGCAACCGTTCACGTTGATGGTCAGCGGCGCGTCGAACGTGGGCAGCCGGTCCTCGAGCTCTGCGACCAGCACGCCTGCGGTGCTCTTGGTCTCGGTGATCGCGAGCTTGCAGTACTCCAGTCCGGTGCAGGCCATCGCCCCGCGCCGGAACGTCGACGGCGCCGGGTCCAGGCCGGTCGCGCGCAGCCGTTCGACCAGCCGGTCGACCGCCTCGGCCGGCACCCCGGTCACCACCAGGCTCTGCTCGACGGTCAGCCGCACCTCGTCGGCGCCGGCCTCTTCGAGCGCGTCGGCGACCGCGGTGAGCGCGGACCCGGACAGGCGCCCGACCATGGGCTTGGCCCCGACGGTGAAGCGGCCGTCTCGCTGCGGGTGCACGCCCAGGTGGTCGCGACGCCCCCGCGGCGGGTCGGCGGGCGGCGGTCCGTCGCGCAGGGCCTGCTCCAGGTACTCGGTCTCGAGCACCTCGCGGAACCGCTGCGTCCCCCAGTCCGCGACCAGGAACTTCAGCCGGGCCTTCGTCCGCAGCCGGCGGTAACCGTAGTCGCGGAAGATGCCGACCACCCCGGCCCACACGTCGGGGATCTCCTCGAGCGAGACGAACACGCCGAGCCGCTGCGCCAGGTGGGGGTTCGTGGACAGCCCGCCGCCGACCCAGACGTCGAAGCCGGGGCCGTGCTCGGGGTGCCGTACGCCCACGAACGACAGGTCGTTGACCTCGTGCGCGACGTCCTGGTGCGGGGAGCCGGAGACCGCCGTCTTGAACTTGCGCGGCAGGTTGGAGAACTGCGGGTCGCCGACGTACCGGCGGTGGATCTCCTCGATCGCGGGCGTGCCGTCGACGATCTCGTCCGGGTCGACCCCGGCCACCGGCGAGCCGAGGATCACGCGTGGGGTGTCGCCGCAGGCCTCGGCGGTGGTCAGGCCCACCGACTCCAGCCGCTCCCAGATGGCGGGTACGTCCTCGACCCGGATCCAGTGCAGCTGGACGTTCTGCCGGTCGGTGAGGTCCGCGGTGTCGCGCCCGTAGGTCGTCGAGACCTCGGCGACTGCGCGCAGCTGCGGCAGCGTGAGCCGGCCGCCGTCGATGCGGACACGGAGCATGAAGAACGGCGCGTCGAGCTCGTCCGGTTCGATCGTGGCGGTACGACCGCCGTCGATGCCCTCGGCCCGCTGCGTGTACAACCCCCACCAGCGGAACCGGCCGCGCAGGTCGCTGGGGTCGATGGAGTCGAAGCCCCGGTGGCTGTAGACGCTCTCGATCCGGGCCCGGACGTTCAGCCCGTCGTCGTCCTTCTTGGTGCGCTCGTTGGGGTTCAGCGGCTCGCGGAAGCCAAGCGCCCACTGCCCTTCACCGCGTGGCCGGCCAGGCCGGCCCGCGCCCCGGCGCGGCGGCACACCGCCCGGCTGAACGGCGTCCCGCTGCACGGGGCGCGGCTGTGCCGGCTGCGGGTCGGTGGCCGCCGGAGCGGCTGGGCTGGTCAACCTTGGCGTCCTTGTCGGTGCTGCGGACGCACGGGTGCGGCGGTCGGACGGCCTAGGAGCCGGTCCCGGGCACTCGCGCGCGCCCGGTCGGCTGGAGGGCGGCGGTCAGTGAGCCGAGCGACAAGGACGGCACGCCATGCAGCACACGCGCATGAGGTCCACGTGACGACGTGTGACCAGGAGCGGCGTGACTGGCATGGCGGAAAGTCTCGCAGAGGGCTCCGACGGTGGCGAGGGGGAGTCCGCATCCTGGACGGGCCGAGTCCTGGGCGAGCCGGGTGAGGTGCCCCGGAAGGGGCACCTCACCCGGGCACGAGCCGGCCCGCGTCCGCCGAGCGCCGGACCGGTCCGCGCCGCTGGGACCCTGCCCGCCGCACCGGCGGTCCCAAACCCGTGCAGAGCCCGCCCCGGCGCTCAGTCCGGCGGCAGCTCCGAGGGCAGCTCCGGCCGCAGCAGGTACACCTTGCGCAGCGTCTCGTGCACGGTCCACGTGGTCCGGTCGCCCGCGGTGAGGACGCAGACGTCCCCGGGCCGCAGCTCCAGCAGCGGGCCGTCCTCGACCTGGACCGACGCGCGGCCGGACAGCACGACGAAGACCTCGTCCGTCTCGACGTCGGTGGAGACGCCGGGGCCGTGCTCCCAGACGCCCACGGTGCGATGCGCATCGCTGACGAGGTCCTGGGCCGCGACCCGGGGGTCGCCCGCGACGACCTGGCTGGGTTCCAGCGGTGTCGGCGGCAGCGCAAGGGTCGCCGCACTGAACACCCGCGAGCCGGACATGCCCGGGACCCTAGCCGCGCAAGTCCGACGGCGGGGGTCCGGCGGGGGTGAATGACAGCCGTGGGATTCGCTGCGTAGCATGGCCGCGCGGCCCGGGAGGGGAAGCCCGGGCCGCTCAGATCCTCGTTGCCGACAACCTCGACATCGAGATACTCCGCGAGGGGAGTCACGAGCATGGATGCCGCGAACGCCGCCGTCGAGGCTGGCGCGCCGGGCACCGGCAGCACCGACGGCCTCACCGAGCGTGACCTTCGGATCCTCTCCTTCGAGCGGCAGTGGTGGAAGTACGCCGGCGCCAAGGAGCAGGCCGTCCGCGACCTTTTCGACATGTCCGCGACCCGCTACTACCAGGTCCTGAACGCCCTGATCGACCGGCCGGAGGCGCTCGCCTGCGACCCGATGCTGGTCAAGCGGCTGCGCCGGCTGCGCGCCTCGCGCCAGCGGGCCAGGTCCGCGCGCCGCCTCGGCTTCGACGTCTGACGACGGCCCGGCTGCCGCGCCGTGTCACACGACGGACCGATCCCTCCGTCCCCGCCGAACTGGGGTCCTCCCGGCGGGCCGACCCCGCCACCGCCCGATCCGGACGGCGGGTACGAGACCGAGCCGTTGCTGCCGTGGCAGACGCCCCCAGCGGTGCCGCCCCCGATCCCCACCTCCCCGCACAACCCCTACGTCACGGCCGAGGACACGTTCCCGACGAGCTCGCCCTACGCCCAGCCGGTCGACCCGGTCGCGTTCGCCGCCGAGCACGAGGCCGCCCGTGACGAGGAGCCGGTCCCGGCCCGGACCGCCGGGGCGCACCGGGTCCGCCGGAGCCCGATGCGGTACGTGCTTCCCGCGCTGCTCGGCGCGGTGGTCGTCGTCGCCATCGGTATCGGGCTGAGCGGCTGGATCAGCAGCGGCAGCCCGGACCAGACCGGCGCCGTCAGCTCCCAGGTGCACGTCACCACGCACACCACGGCGTCGGTGGCCACCGCGTCGTCCCCCGCCGCGTCGGCGTCCGCGTCCACGACCCCCAGCACCGCACCGACCACGGCGAAGCCGACGACGAAGCCCTCGACGCGGCCATCGCCCACAGTGACCAAGCCGGTCGCCCCGCCGGTGGTGCACGCCCCGGTGGTGGTGCTCAACGAGACCAGCGAGCGCGGGATGGCCGCCCGGGTCGCGGCGCACCTGACCTCGCTCGGCTGGACGGTCACGGGGGTCGGCAACTGGCGCGGGAACATCTCTCAGAGCACGGTGTACTACCCGCCCGGCGACCTGGCCGCGGCGCGCTCGCTGGCGTACGACCTGGGCGTCACCCGGCTGCGGCCGCGGGTCGCAGGGATGCTCACGGACCGGCTCAGCGTGGTCCTGACCAGCGACCCGCTGGCCTGAGCCAGGAGCTGTGAGCCCGGACCGGGAAAGGATCGCTCCGGTCCTCGCGGCCCTGGCGGCGGCGCCGGGGCGCGTGCTGGTCGCGTGCGACTACGACGGCACGCTCGCCCCGATCGTCGAGCACCCCGATCTGGCGGTGCCGCAACCGGGTGCGGTCGATGCGCTGGCAGCCCTGGCTCCGCGGGTGGGGAGGCTGGCCGTCGTGACCGGCCGGCCGGCGGCCGCCGCGGTCCGGATCGGCGGGCTGGACGCGGTTCCGGGCCTGGTGGTGCTCGGTCTGTACGGCGCCCAGCGCTGGGAGTCGGGTCGGTGGCGGGGCCCGCCGCGGTCGGCGCAGGTCGCGGCGGCGCTCGCGCAGGTGACCCGGCTGCTGGCGACCGGGCTCGGCGGACCGGCCGCCGTGGGGGCCTGGCTCGAGGACAAGGGCGAGTCGTTCGCCGTGCACGTCCGCCGGGCGGCCGACCCGGCCGGTGCGCTGGCCGCGCTGACCGGGCCACTCGCCGCCGTCGCCGCCGACACCGGGCTGGTCGTCCAGCCCGGACGGCTGGTCCTCGAGCTGCGCCCGGGTGGCGCCGACAAGGGCTCCGCGCTGCGGTCCCTGGCCGCCGAGCTCGAGCCGGGGCCGTCCGCGGTGCTGTACGCCGGCGACGACCTGGGCGACCTGCCGGCCTTCGCAGCGGTCCAGTCCATGCGCGAGCAGGGTGTCCCGGGGTGGGCGGTCGCGGTCGCCAGCGAGGAGACGCCGGAGGTCGGGGCGGCCGCCGACCTGGTCGTGGCCGACCCGGCCGCGGTGGTCCGGCTCCTGGCAGGGCTGGCCGACGCGCTCGGTCAGCGCGGCGGCAGCGCGTCCAGCGCGTCGAGCTGACGGGCCAGCCAGCGGTCCGGCGGCAGCGCGGTCGCCGCGGCGGCCAGCCGGGCGGTGCGGTCGGCCCGCTCCGCCTTGTCCATGGACAGCGCCCGGTCGAGCGCGTCGGCGGTGCCGGACACGTCGAACGGGTTGACCAGCAGCGAGCCCGAACCCAGCTCGTCGGCGGCGCCGGCCTCCTGGGACAGCACGAGGGCGCAGCCGCCGTCGGAGAGCACCGGCGCCTCCTTCGCGACCAGGTTCATCCCGTCCCGGACCGGGTTCACGAGCAGGACGTCCGCGATGCGGTACGCGGCGAGCGAGCGCGGGTAGTCGTCCTGAACGTGCAGCAGCACCGGTTCCCAGCCCGGGTGGCCGATCTCGTCGTTGATCTCCTGCGCGAGCCGCTGCACCTGCCCGGTGTACTCGCGGTACACCGGCAGGTCGTGCCGGCTCGGGTAGGCGAACGCGAGGTGCACCACCTCGCCGCGCCAGCGCGGGAACCGCACCAGCAGCTCCCGGTACGCCTCCAGGCCGCGCACGATGTTCTTGGACAGCTCGGTTCGGTCCACCCGCACCAGCGCCTGCCGTGGGCCCACCTGCTCGCGCAGCACGGCCAGGCGCGCAGCCACGTCCGGCTGGGCCGCACGCGCCCGCAGCCCGGGACCGTCGACGCCGAGCGGGTGCACGTCCACCCGCGTCGTGCCGCCGCCGTGCCGCACGGCCAGCTGGCCGCCGTCGTCCAGCCCGTACGCCTGCGCGCCGAGCACGGCCACGCAGCAGCGCACGAAGGCCTCGGCCCAGCGCCGGGTGAGGAAGCCGGCCCGGTCGGCTCCCAGCAGGCCGAGCAGCAGGTCCGCCGCCAGCTGGTCCGGCAGCATCGCGAAGTACTCCGGGGGCGCCCAGGGGGTGTGCGAGAAGTGGCCCACGCGCAGGTCCGGCCGCAGCTCGCGCAGCTGCCGTGGGACCAGCGTGAGGTGGTAGTCCTGCACGAGCACGCGGCCGCCGTGCGCGGCGTCCTGCGCGACAGCCCCGGCGAACGCGGCGTTGTACTCGACGTACGACTGCCAGTCGCGGGCGAACCGCGCGTCGAACACCGGCTGCCGCGCGGTGTCGAACAGCAGGTGGTGCAGGAACCACAGCATCGAGTTCGCGACCGAGCTGTACGCGCGCGAGAACGTGAACGGGTCGAGCTCGAGCATCCGGACCCGGGTCGCGCCGCCGTCGGGGTGGTCCAACAACCCGCCGGGCGCACGCTCGGCCGCCCGCCGGTCGCCCTCGGTCAGCGCCGCGCAGACCCACAGACCCTCGGTGCCCCCGGACAGGCCGGCGACCAGACCGCCGCCACCCCTGGCCGGACGCAGCGCGCCGTCGTCGCCGACGGTGTACGAGAGCGGTCCCCGGTTCGAGGCGAGTACGACCTGCGCTGGCATCTGCCGACCTTAGGCGATCGGCTCAGGACGCCTGCGCGGCGCGGGCGGCTGCGTAGTCCGGCATGGTGACCATGGGCGGCCGCTCGACGAGCTCGACGTCGTGCGTGCGCACGCGCAGGCTCCCGTCGGCGCGGTCGAACTGGGCGAGCGTGGGGTTGACCGGGCCCAGCCGGCGGACCCGCCCGGACCGCTCGAGGCGGGCCAGGGCGACCTGCATGATCTCGCTGGCCATCAGCCCGAGCCGGGCGTCGTCGTGGTGGCGGTGCAGCCGCACGCCGAGGTCGACCTGCGCGATCGCGTCCAGGCCGGCCACCTCGAGGGTGTCGACGAGCAGGGCCAGCTCCACGCCGTAGCCGGTCGGGAACGGGAGCAGCTCGAGCAGGCCGCGCCGGGCGGCGTACTCGCCGGCGAGCGGCTGGACCACCCCGGCGAGCTCGGGCCAGTGCAGGTTGAGCAGTGGTCGCGCGACCAGCTCGGTGACCCGGCCGCCCCCGGTCGAGATCACGTCGGGCCCGTCGGTGAGCGGTCGTTCGTACACGGCCTTGACCAGCGCGACGGCGCGGTCGGTGAGCAGCGGACCGAGCAGCCCGGTGACGTACGCGGCCGAGAACGAGCGCAGGTCGGCGTCGACGAAGACGAGGACGTCGCCGGTCGTGGCGGCCAGCGAGCGCCACAGCACCTCGCCCTTCCCGGCCCTGGCCGGCATGCCGGGCAGGACGTCGTCGCGGTGCACGACGACGGCGCCGGCCCGAGCGGCCCGGTCGGCCGTGGCGTCGGCGCTGCCCGAGTCGACGACGACGAGCTCGTCGACCAGGCCGTTGCCGCCACCGGCGGCGAGCAGCTCGGCGGCGATCGTCGACACGATGCCGCCGACGGTGTCCTGCTCGTCGAGCGCGGGAAGGACCACGCTGACCCGGGTCGCACCCTTGGCGGCGAGCAGCGCCTCGACCGGCCAGTCGGCGGCGTCGGACGTCCGGCGCTGCATCCAGCGCTCGACATCGGGTCGCACCCTCGCACCTCCCCTCCCGGAAGGTCCGCTCCCGGCGTTCGATACAGTCTCTGTCAGCCGGTCCGTCCCGTCCACGCGAGGCGGCAGGCTGTGGACGACCCTCCCCGGAGGGTTCCGCACAACTGCATACCGCTCATCCAGAGGGGCAGAGGGAAACGGCCCGACGAAGCCCCGGCAACCAGTTCGGCTCACTCGCGAACCACCGAGAGATCGCGACCGCGAGGCCGGCCGACCAGGTGCCAACTCCGTCCCCGGCGCGACCGACCGGGGAAAGATGAGGAGAAAGGCCTCGCCGTGACCAGTCTGAGCATCCCGCCCGCCGAGCACCCGCCGGCCGCCGCACCGCACGTCGACGACCGCTTCGGGCGCGCCGTCGGCCTGGTCTGCCGCGAGTGCGCCGCGGCCTACCCGCTCGGCGCCAGGTACGCCTGCGAGCAGTGCTTCGGCCCGCTCGAGGTCGCCTACGACGTCGGCGCCGTCACCCGGGCGGAGATCGAGGCGGGACCGCAGTCCATCTGGCGCTACGCGCCGCTGCTGCCGGTCTCCACCGACCCTGCTCTGCGCCCGGTCGACCTGTCGCCCGGCTGGACCCGGCTGCACCGGGCCGACCGGCTGGCCGCCGCGCTCGGGATGCGGCGGCTGTGGGTGAAGGACGACAGCGGCAACCCGACCCACTCGTTCAAGGACCGGGTCGTCGCGGTCGCCCTGGCTGCCGCTCGCTCGCTCGGCCTGTCCACCGTCGCGTGCGCGTCGACCGGGAACCTCGCCGGTGCGGTCGCCGCGGCGGCGGCGCGCGCCGGGCTGGCGTCGGTGGTGCTCGTCCCCAGCGACCTGGAGGCGAGCAAGACGCTCGGCGCCTCCGTGTACGGCGGCACGCTGATCGCGGTCGAGGGCACCTACGACGACGTGAACCGGCTGTGCAGCGAGGTCGCGTTCGAGCGCGAGGACTGGGGCTTCGTCAACGTCACCCTGCGCCCGTTCTACGCGGAGGGCTCCAAGACTGTCGGGTACGAGGTGGCCGAGCAGCTCGGTTGGCGGCTGCCCGACCAGGTGGTCTCGCCGATCGCGTCCGGCTCGCTGCTCACGAAGGTCGACAAGGCCTGGCGCGAGATGGCATCCCTCGGGCTGGTCGATGCGACGCCGTACAGGGTGTTCGGGGCGCAGGCCACCGGCTGCTCGCCGGTCTCGCAGGCGTTCGCGACGGGCCAGGACGTGGTCCAGCCGGTCCGGCCGGACACGATCGCGAAGTCACTGGCCATCGGGAACCCGGCGGACGGGCCGTACGCCCTGGACGCGGTGCGGCGGACCGGCGGCGCGGTCGCTGACGTCTCCGACGCCGAGATCGTCGACGGCATCGTGCTGCTCGCGCGGACGGAGGGGATCTTCGCCGAGACGGCCGGCGGGGTGACCGTCGCCGTGCTCCGCAAGCTGCTCGAGACCGGCCAGGCCGACCCCGACGCGGAGACCGTGCTGCTCAACACCGGGGACGGGCTGAAGACGCTGGACGCGCTCACCGGTACCGGGACAGTGGGTCCGAGTGCAACGATCCGGCCGTCCCTGGAGGCGTTCCGTGCGGCCGTGGCCGGCACCGCGGCCTCCCTCGACACCGACCGAGAGGCAGGCCCCGCGTGAGCGTCACCGTCCGGGTCCCGACCATCCTGCGCACCTACACCGGCGGAGCCGCCGAGGTCGTGGTCGAGGGGGCGACGCTGGCGCAGGTGGTTGCCGCGCTCGAGTCCGCGCACCCCGGCATCGCGGCACGGGTCCTCGACGACGACGGCAAGCTGCGCCGCTTCGTCAACGTGTACGTCGGCGACGAGGACGTGCGCTTCGCCGACGGCCTGGGGACGGCGACCCCGGACGGCTCCACCGTGTCGGTGATCCCGGCGGTCGCGGGCGGCTGACCACGCCGCGGGCCGCCTCGGACGAAGATCCCTTCGGATCTCGCCAACGGCCTCGGTGGTCGCTACATTGCGACGGCGCCGGCCTCGCCAGGGGCCGGCAGTCCGGGCAGGACAGGCTGCGCGGGTCCGACAGGGAGTTCGCACATGGCACAGGGCATCGTGAAGTGGTTCAACGCCGAGAAGGGCTACGGCTTCATCGCCGAGGACGGCGGACCGGACGTCTTCGTGCACTACAGCGCGATCGAGGGCACCGGATACAAGAGCCTCGAAGAGGGCGACCGGGTCGAGTTCGAGGTCTCGCAGGGCCAGAAGGGCCCGCAGGCCGACGCGGTCCGCAAGGTCTGACGCTCCGCCCGGTCCCGGCTGGCACGGGTCGGTCCGGGTCGGTCGAGGTGCTCGCGGCAGATCGAGCGCTGTTGTGCGTTTCGGGTCCTGACCCGGGGCCGGTGTGCCGAGAATGACCTGGTGGGACCTACTCCGGCGAGATCGACGCGAGCGGTCAGGCGCGGTCTCGTCCCGCGCCTGCTGTGCGGATCGATGCTGGCCGGGCTGCTGACCGTCGGCGCATCCGTGGCCGCGGCGCCGCCCGCCGCCGCGGCTCTGGGTCCGGTCCCCGGCACCGTCGCGCACCCGATCTCCCGGCTGCACCTGGAGAACTTCGAGTGGTTCAACATCCTCCAGGTCGTCGACGCGCAGAACCGCGTCATCCGCAAGATCAAGATTGCCGGCAACCCGCTGATCCCCAAGCCGGACGTCTGCTATACCGGCGGCCGGCTCCGGGTGAACTGGGACTACACGCTGACCTGGCAGCTGAACTACTTCACGCGGCTGTGCGCGGACCGTGGCATGGGCGCCCACGACATCCCGATCAACCGGTACTCCGGGCGCCGGTCGATGAACGCCGCCGACCTCGGCAAGGCGCCGTTCCACGGCGGGCCGCTCAGCCACGGCTGCCTGCGGATGGCCGCGGTCGACGCGAAGTACATCTACGACAACCTCAGCAACGGCGTGCCGATCTACTTCGTCAAGACCCCATGGCGGGTCGGCGGGCCGCTGCCGCCGTCGGCGGCCGCCCCCGTCCGCGCGGCGCCCGGCGACCACCAGCTGTCGGTGACCTGGTCCTCGCCCGCCCTGCACGGGTCGAACGTGACCGGCTTCGTCGTCACCCTCACGCCGGGCGGTACCCGGCTGACGGTCTCGTCCTCGGCGCGGGCCGCCACGTTCACCGGGCTCGCCAACGGGACCCGGTACTCGGCCACCGTCGTGGCCACCAGCGCGGCCGGGTCGTCGATCCCGGCCTCGAGCCCGGCGGCGATCCCGTACGGGCTGCCCGGGGCGGCCGGCCCCGTCCTGGCCGTCCGCGGCGCAGCCGGCCGGGTGTACGTGTCCTGGGGCGCGGCCGGCGGGAACGGCGCGGTGGTCGGCAGCTACCTGGTCAGCGTGAACGGGCTCCCGGCCGTCCGGGCGCTGCCGTCCCCGACCCAGACCGTGGTCGGCTCGGTGCCCGCCGGGACGCCCCTGCACGTCGAGGTGGTCGCCGTGAACGCCGCCGGCGCCGGGCCGCCTGCCGTGTACGACCACCCCTGACCGGCGGCCTCGACCCGCTGGGCCGGGCCGCCCTGCGCCCTGCCCGGCCGCCCCGCGTGGCTTGCACTCCCCGGGTCCGAGTGCTAATCATTGGGTTAGCACTCTCCTGGTGAGAGTGACAGCAGCACGCACGCAGCACGGACTGACCCAAGACCCGTCAGGCAGTGGGGACGAGGTCTGCGCCGCCCGGGCCATGCCCCGGCCGGTGCCGGCCGACCGTCGCGGGCGCCCCCACCGCCTGGCTGCCCTGACCGCAACCGTTCCAGGAGGACGGACACCACATGGCCAAGATCATCGCGTTCGACGAAGAGGCCCGTCGCGGCCTCGAGCGCGGCATGAACCAGCTCGCCGACGCCGTCAAGGTGACCCTCGGCCCGAAGGGCCGCAACGTCGTGCTGGAGAAGAAGTGGGGCGCTCCCACGATCACGAACGACGGCGTCTCCATCGCGAAGGAGATCGAGCTCGAGGACCCGTACGAGAAGATCGGGGCCGAGCTGGTCAAGGAGGTCGCGAAGAAGACCGACGACGTCGCCGGCGACGGCACCACCACCGCCACCGTGCTGGCCCAGGCACTGGTACGCGAGGGCCTGCGCAACGTCGCGGCCGGCGCGAACCCGATGGCGCTCAAGCGCGGCATCGAGAAGGCCGTCGAGGCCGTGAGCACGCAGCTGCTCGAGGCCGCCAAGGAGGTCGAGACCAAGGAGCAGATCGCTGCGACCGCCTCGATCTCGGCCGCCGACCCGCAGATCGGCGAGATGATCGCCGAGGCGATGGACAAGGTCGGCAAGGAAGGCGTCATCACCGTCGAGGAGAGCAACACCTTCGGGCTCGAGCTGGAGCTCACCGAGGGCATGCGCTTCGACAAGGGCTACATCTCGCACTACTTCGTGACCGACCCCGAGCGCATGGAGGCCGTCCTCGAGGACGCCTACGTCCTCATCGTCGAGTCGAAGATCTCCGCGGTGAAGGACCTGCTCCCGCTCCTGGAGAAGGTCATGCAGGGCGGCAAGCCGCTGCTGATCATCGCCGAGGACGTCGAGGGCGAGGCGCTGGCCACCCTGATCGTCAACAAGATCCGCGGCACGTTCCGATCGCTGGCCGTCAAGGCGCCCGGCTTCGGCGACCGTCGCAAGGCCATGCTGCAGGACATCGCGATCCTCACGGGCGCGCAGGTCATCAGCGAGACCGTCGGCCTCAAGCTCGAGAACGCCGGTCTGGACCTGCTCGGCCGGGCCCGCAAGATCGTCGTCACCAAGGACGAGACGACGATCGTCGAGGGTGCCGGCGACTCCGAGCAGATCGCCGGCCGGGTGAACCAGATCCGCGCCGAGATCGAGAAGTCCGACTCGGACTACGACCGGGAGAAGCTGCAGGAGCGGCTCGCCAAGCTGGCCGGCGGCGTCGCCGTCATCAAGGCCGGCGCGGCCACCGAGGTCGAGCTCAAGGAGCGCAAGCACCGCATCGAGGACGCCGTCCGCAACGCGAAGGCGGCCGTCGAGGAGGGCATCGTCGCCGGTGGCGGCGTCGCCCTCATCCAGGCGGGGGCCCGCGCGTTCGACAAGCTCGAGCTCGAGGGTGACGAGGCGACCGGCGCGAACATCGTCAAGGTCGCGCTCGACGCACCGCTCAAGCAGATCGCCATCAACGCCGGCCTCGAGGGCGGCGTGGTGACCGAGAAGGTCCGCGGACTCGAGCCCGGCTGGGGCCTGGACGCCGCGACCGGTGAGTACGTCGACATGATCAAGGCCGGCATCATCGACCCGGCCAAGGTCACCCGCTCGGCGCTGCAGAACGCAGCCTCGATCGCGGCGCTGTTCCTCACCACGGAGGCGGTCATCGCCGACAAGCCGGAGAAGGCGTCCGCCAACGCCGGCGGCATGCCCGGCGGCGGGGACATGGACTTCTGGAGTCCAGCCGCCACCAGAGCACGACCGCCGAGGGGCGGGCCCGGGACTGTCCGGGCCCGCCCCCTCGCGCGTACCCACTCCGCCAAGCCACGTTGATCTTGAGCAACACGCCGGCGACGCGCCGTACCACCCGGTGACTTGCTCAAGATCAACGCCCGCTGGGGGTGTCAGTCGGTGAGCCAGCGGAGGATGGCGTCCATCTCGTGCAGCGGGCCCAGGTGACCGGCGCCCACCAGGAGATGGCCCTCGGCCCGTGGCAGGTTGGCGCACAGCCAGGCCGCGTGCGATGCAGGCACCAGGGTGTCCTCCGTCCCGTGCCAGACACCCACCTGCACCCGGACCCGGCCAACGTCGAACCCCCACGGCCGGCAGAACGCCAGGTCGTCCTCGACCCAGCCGGCGGCGCCGGGCCGAAGCCCTTCGGCCATGGACGTCGCCATCAACCGGTCGACCGCCGGATGGTCCAGCGCGACCCGGTCCGGCTCGGGCAGCTCGGCCCGCAGCGACGCGAGGAAGGCATACACGTCGTCGGCCACGGCCTCGGCGATCGGGTCGAGCATCGCGCGCAGCCGCTCGCGCCCGCCGAGCGCGGCGTCGAACTCGTCGAGGTTCCCCTGCGACATGCCCGCGAAGAAGTCCAGCCCGGTCGCATCCATCGGAGCCACCGACGACACCGCGGCGCAGCGGGTGATCCGGTCGGACAGGCCCGCGGCCGCGGCCAACGCATGCGGGCCGCCGCCGGAGAAACCCAGAAGCGCGAACCGCTGCACCGCCAACGCGTCCGCGACCAGGGAGACGTCCGCCGCGGCGTCGGCCACGGTCCGCCCGTCCCGACCGGTGCTGCCTCCGTACCCCGGCCGGTCGTACGTCAGCAGGCGCACACCGGCCCGGTCCAGCACGCCCGGGTCGGGGACCGAGAACAACCGCGATCCCGGCGCCCCGTGGCACAGCACGACCGGACGCCCGTCGTGCGGGCCGAAGGCGGCGGCCAGCAGCAGACCTCCGTCCGGGGTGGGTACCGGCAGCGCGGTCTCGTCCACGCCCTGAGCCTAGGCTCCCGGACATGGCGATCCTGGTCGACGCGGCGGTCTGGCCCGGTCGGGGCAGGCTGTGGTGCCACCTCGTCAGCGACTCGTCGTTCGACGAGCTGCACGCGTTCGCGCGCGCCTGCGGGATCCCCGAGCGGGCGTTCGAGCGGGACCACTACGACGTGCCGGCCGAACGCCGGGACGAGCTGCTCGCGGCCGGCGCCCGACCCGTGCGCAGCCGCGAGCTCGTGGAGCGCATCACGGCGGCGGGGCT
Organism: uncultured Actinomycetota bacterium; assembly: GCA_963711005.1. GTDB lineage: Bacteria > Actinomycetota > Actinomycetes > Prado026 > Prado026 > CAVQCJ01. The sequence goes on from CAVQCJ010000002.1 coordinate 1,726,263, forward strand.
CCGCCGCCCCAAGCACCGCCCGGCCTGACTGCGGGAGCACCTGGCCGCGACCGGGCTCAGCCCTCGTCGCGCCAGGACCGCCACAGAGCGGCGTACGCGCCGTCCGCGTCGACCAGCTCGTCGTGCGTGCCGATCTCGCTGATGAGCCCCCGCTCCACCACGGCGACCCGGTCGGCGTCGTGCGCGGTGTGCAGCCGGTGCGCGATCGCCACCACGGTCCGACCCTCGAGCACCGCGGCCAGGGAACGCTCCAGGTGCCGGGCGGCCCGTGGGTCGAGCAGCGACGTGGCCTCGTCCAGCACCAGCGTGTGCGGGTCCGCCAGCACCAGGCGGGCCAGCGCGACCTGCTGCGCCTGCGCGGGCGACAGCGTGACCGCGCCCTGCCCGACCCGGGTGGCCATCCCGTCCTCCAGCGCGTCGACCCAGTCCAGGGCGTCGACCGCGGCGAGCGCGTCCCGCACCTGGTCGCCGGTCGCGTCCGCACGCGCCAGCCGGACGTTGTCCTCGACCGACCCGACGAACACGTGGTGCTCCTGCGTCACGAGCGAGACGTGCCCGCGCAGGTCGTCCAGGTCCAGCTCGGTGAGCTCCACCCCACCGAGCCGCACGCTGCCTTCGCGCGGGCCGTGGATGCCGGCGAGCAGGCGCCCGAGCGTGGACTTGCCCGCCCCGCTCGGGCCCACGACTGCCAGCCGCTCGCCGGGGCGCAGGTCGAGCGAGACGCCGTGCAGCACGTCGCGACCCTCGGTGTAGGCGTACCGCACGTCCTGCGCCACGAGGTGCTCGTCGGACGGCTCGGCGCCCGTCGCGACGCGGTCGGAGGGCACGTTGGCCACCCCGATCAGGCGGGCCAGCGACGTGCCGCCCACCTGCACCTCGTCGAGCCAGGAGATGAGCGAGTCGACCGGGTCGATCAGCTGTTGTACGTACAACGTCACGGCTGTCACCTGGCCGAGCGTGACCGTGCCGCGCTGGTACAGCAGTCCACCCAGCAGCAGCGTGACGACCACCGGCACCACGTACGCGATCTCGACGGTCGGGAACCAGACTGTGCGCAGGTACAACGTGCGCCGTTCCGCGCGGTACGCGCCGGCCACGTCCTCGTCGCCCTTGCGTACCCGCAGGTCGCCCAGCCGCAGGGCCTCGACGGTGCGGGCCCCCTCCGCCGTCTCGGTCACCCCGGCGGTCATGACCGAGTACGCCTCGCGCTCGGCGAGGTAGCCGGCCGGGGCCCGGTGCAGGTACCACCTCGTCGACACGAGCAGGATCGGCAGCGCGGCCAGGCAGCCGAGCGCCAGCAACGGCGACACGAGGAACGTCGCGACCAGCGTCAGCATTGTCGTGACGGCGGCGACCATCGTCTCGGGGACCGCGAACCGCACGGTGCGCGTCAGCGCGTCGACGTCGCTCGTCGTGCGGGTGAGCAGGTCGCCGGTCCCGGCGCGCTCGACGGTCGACAGCGGCAGCCGCAGCACCCGGTCCAGGAAGTCCTCGCGCAGGTCTGCCAGCACCTGCTCGCCCAGCACGAACGACTTGCTCCGCGCCCACCTCGTCAACAGCGTCTGCGCGACGACGAAGCCCGCCAGAAGCCCGGCGATCTGGTCCACGTGCGTCTGGGTGGTGCCGTCCTGTACCGACTGGACCAGGGCACCGAGCAGCCGCGGCCCGGCCAGCCCGGTGACGGCGGCGAGGGCGTGCAGGACCAGCATCGACGTGAGCGCGCGCGGGTGGCGCAGGGCCAGTCCGCGCGCGTACGCCCGTGTCTGGCGGCCGGTGGCGACCGGGAGCGTCCGCCTCATGCCCGTCCCCCCGCCCCGGTGCCCGGCTCGGCCGCTGCCAGGTCCGCCTCGCCGCGGGTCACGACGGCGCGGTACCTGGCGTTGCTGTGCAGCATCGCCCGGTGCCGGCCGACGTCGACGACGGCGCCGTCCTCGAGGAACGCCACCTCGTCGCAGTGCTCGAGCAGGAGCGGGCTGGTGGTCATCACGACCGTCGTGCGCCCGGCCCGCACCGCCCGCAGCCGCTCGGCGATCCGGGCCTCGGTGTGCGCGTCGACTGCGCTGGTCGGCTCGTCCATGACCAGCACGCTCGGGTCGGCCACGAGCGCGCGGGCGAGGACGAGCCGCTGGCGCTGACCGCCGGACAACGAGCGGCCGCGCTCCTCCACCTCGGCGTCGAGGCCGTCGGTCAGCGCGTCCAGGATGTCGCCGGCGTCGGCCGCCTCGATGGCGGCCACCAGCACGCCGTCGTCGCCGTGCGCGCGTCCGAGCGGGTCGAGCTCGCTGCGCAGGGTGCCGGCGAACAGCCTGGGGTCCTTGTCCGCGACGAGCACCAGCCGACGCACGGTGTCGACCGGGAGTGCGTCCAGCGGGACACCGCCGAGCGCGTCCGGGGCGGACCCGCCCGCGTCGGTGTAGCGGCCGAGCCGGTCCGCCAGCTCGGCCGCCTCCTCGGGGACCGCGGCGGCCACCCCCATCAGATGTCCGGCCGGGACGACCAGTCCGCTCGTCGGGTCGACCAGTGCGGAGCCCGGCGGCGGGTCGGCGGCCGGCTCGGCCGGCTCGGCCAGCACCGGCTTCAGCCGCAGCACCGCGATGACGCGGGCGGAGGACACCAGCGCGGTCGTCACCTTGTCCGCGGCCTCGGTCGCGGTGCGCAGCGGGGTCACCAGGAACGCCGCGTAGCCGTAGAACGCGACCAGCTGGCCGATCGTCAGGTCGCCGTCGACGGCCAGCCGCGCGCCCAGCCAGGTCACCGACACCACGAAGACGCCGGGCAGCAGCACCTGGGCCGCGTCCAGCAGGGCCTGGACCTTGGCCACCCGTACGCCGGCGGCGCGCACCTGCTGGGACTTGGCCCGGAACCGGCCCAGGAACGTCTCCTCGCCGCCGATGCCCCGCAGCACCCGCAGGCCGGCGACCGTGTCCGCACCGAGGGTGGTCAGCTCGCCGACGAGGCGACGCTGCTCGGTCTGCCGTCGTTTGAGCGGGCGCAGCAGCGGGGCCACGCCGAGCGCCAGGAGCGGGACGCCCAGCAGCACGAGCAGGCCCAGCAGCGTCGAGGAGTGCAGGAGGATCACGGCGACCACGAGGAACGACACCACCGCGCCGGCGGCGCGGGCGGACACGTCGAAGGCGCCACCGACGCGGAACACGTCGGCGGCGGTCACGCTCACGATGTCGCCGGTCGGGATCTGGGCGGGCAGCGAGGCGCCGAGCCGGGCAGCCTGCCGGGACACCAGCTGCTGGGTGCGGAACGTCGCGAGCAGCCAGTTGCCGACGGCGAAGCGATGGCGGAACACGCCGGCCACGGCCTGCAGCAGGCCGACCGCCAGCAGCGCGAGCGACCAGTGCACCAGCGCTGCGGTGTCCTTCGCCGCGACACCCTGGTCGATCGCGGCCCCCAGGATCGCCGGCACGAACGCCTGTCCGCTCATCCACAGCACGCCGCACGCGATGCCGCCCAGCAGCGTCAGCCACTGGCCCCGGGCCACCCACCACAGGTACCGGGCCGGTGACCGGAGCTCCGGGGTACCGGGATCGGTCAGTGGCAGGCTCCGCACCCGGCCACGGTAGGTGGTCAGCGCGCTTACCGGCGAACCGTTTCCCCCGTTGGGGACCGGCGGACGGGGGCGTCGCCGCCGGTAGGCTGACCGAGGTGAGCCAGGATGCCGTCAGCCCGCCCACCGTCAGCCCGCCCACCGTTCTGGTCGTCGACTTCGGCGCGCAGTACGCCCAGCTCATCGCCCGCCGCGTGCGCGAGGCGCACGTGTACAGCGAGATCGTGCCGTCGTCGATGTCCGTCGACGAGATCGTGGCCCGGCGGCCGGCCGCCGTGATCCTGTCCGGCGGGCCGTCCAGCGTGTACGCCGACGGGGCGCCGCAGGTCGACCCCGCGCTGTTCGAGGCGCGGATCCCGACGTTCGGGATCTGCTACGGCTTCCAGGCCATGGCGCTCGCGCTCGGCGGGACCGTCGAGAAGACCGGGCTGTCGGAGTTCGGGCGCACCGGGCTGACCGTCACCGCGGACAAGTCGGCGTTGTTCGACGGGCTGCCCGCGACCGGGATCCGGGTGTGGATGTCGCACGGCGACTCGGTGTCCGCCGCGCCGCCCGGGTTCGCAGTCACCGCGACGACCGACGGCGCTCCGGTCGCGGCGTTCGAGGACCGCGGCCGCGGCTTCGCCGGCGTGCAGTTCCACCCCGAGGTGCTGCACACCGAGCACGGTCAGCTGGTCCTCGAGCGGTTCCTGTACGAGGTGGCCGGGCTGGCGCCGACGTGGACGACCGCGTCGATCGTCGACGAGCAGGTGGCCGCGATCCGCGCGCAGGTCGGCGACCGGCCGGGTCGTGTGCGGGCTCTCCGGCGGAGTCGACTCGGCCGTCGCCGCGGCGCTCGTGCAGCGCGCCGTCGGCGACCGGCTCACCTGCGTGTTCGTCGACCACGGTCTGCTGCGCAAGGGCGAGGCGGAGCAGGTCGAACGCGACTACGTCGCCGCCACCGGGGTGCGGCTCAAGGTGGTCGACGCGCAGGAGCGGTTCCTCGACGCGCTGGCCGGCGTGACCGACCCGGAGGTCAAGCGCAAGACGATCGGGCGCGAGTTCATCCGCGTGTTCGAGGCCGCCGCCGCCGAGGTGGTCGCCGACGCGGGGGCGCAGGGCGAGCCGGTCGAGTTCCTCGTGCAGGGGACCTTGTACCCGGACGTGGTCGAGTCCGGCGGCGGGACCGGGACGGCGAACATCAAGAGCCACCACAACGTCGGCGGGCTGCCCGAGGACCTGCAGTTCCAGCTCGTCGAGCCGTTGCGCGGACTGTTCAAGGACGAGGTCCGTGCGGTCGGCGAGCAGCTGGGGCTGCCGGCCGAGATCGTGTGGCGGCAGCCGTTCCCCGGTCCCGGGCTCGGCATCCGCATCATCGGCGAGGTGACCCGCGAGCGGCTCGAGGTGCTACGCGAGGCGGACGCGATCGCGCGCGCGGAGCTGTCGGCCGCCGGCCTGGACCGCTCGATCTGGCAGTGCCCGGTCGTGCTGCTCGCGGACGTGCGCTCGGTCGGCGTCCAGGGCGACGGGCGCACGTACGGGCATCCGGTGGTGCTGCGGCCGGTGTCGTCCGAGGACGCGATGACCGCGGACTGGTCGCGTCTTCCGTACGACGTGCTCGAGCGGATCTCGACCCGCATCACCAACGAAGTGCGCGAGGTCAACCGCGTCGTCCTCGACGTGACGAGCAAACCGCCGGGCACCATCGAGTGGGAGTGACCCACCCGCTCTGAACCGCGAATCGCGGCCTCCATCGAGACGTCGTGCCGACGAACCCGACTACCGACCTCCCAGGCGTCGCCAAGGGGGTCAGCGTCCGACGGAGTCCACCAAGGTGCGCACGGCATCCGGAGTCAGAGCCCGGGGCAGGGCCAAGAGCCACTGATCAACGGACTCGCCGCGCACGTAGGTCACGCCACCTGTCTCGGTGGCCACCCGTTCGGTGTCGGCCCAAGCGACCACCACGGGCCACACTCGCACTGAGGCGCCGGCCAGCGCCCGGAGCGCCTTTGACTGGGTGGCTGCGGCGGCTCCTGCCGCGGAGGGCACCTTCGCCCAGCGGTTCCCGCGCTCGGGCTGGTGCCGGGCCGTCAGGATGGGCTGACGGTTCTCGAAGGTGAGGGTCTGTCCCCACCAGGCTTTGGTGTCCATCGCGAAGACCCCGGCGGGGCCGATCACCAGGTGATCCAGGTTTCCGTACTTGCCGCCGAGGTCGTGCCAGACGTGCCACTCGCCCTCGGGCAGGTTGGCAAGCCTCCGGGCTGTGTCCCGCTCAGCTTCCGCGCCGTCCCCCCACTTCTGGATCGGGTGCGGCATCCAGTCCCGTAGGGCGAGGAAGCTCGTGTAGAGGGCTCCGCCGAAGATGAGGAGCAGGCCCGTGAACCAGTCGGTCCGCGTGAAGCCCCAGACGGCCAGCAGCACCGACGCCGCCAGAATGGGCCAGGTCAGGGGGCGAAGTCTCCGGCGCTGCTTCTGGCGAAGGTCCTGGAACCGCTGCTCGGCATAGCCTCCGGGCTCGTTGGTCCCCGGCAGGACATCTCCATCCCTCGCCATGCCAGTCAGTTCGGCTCGCAGCCGGCCGCCCTTGATCCGCCGGCAGGAACCGGTGGCCCCCCGCGATCCTGGCCCCGCCTCGCGTGTGTGGTCAGGTGGGCGGGCCGAGCTCCATCAGGACCCGCAGCCCGCCTGCGGGACCCTCCGCTAGCCGCAAAGCGCCGCCGGAGGCCTCAGCGCTGCGCCGCACGATGTCGAGCCCCAGCCCGGTCGAGCCGGCCGTGCTCTCGCCGCGGCGCAGCACCTCCGGGCCGGGCAGCCCCGGGCCCTCGTCCTCGACCATGAGCAGCGCGCCGCCGTCCGGGCGCGCGAGCAGCGCGACCCGGATCGGGGTGCCGTCGGGCGTGTGCGCGAACACATTGCCGAGCAGCGCGTCGACCGCGTTCGACAGGTCGTCCGCCGTCAGCCGGACCGGGACCGCGACAGCCGGGGTCTGCACGTCGAGCTGCCGGTCGGTGTCCTCGGCGAGCACCCGCCAGAACGCGGCCCGGCCGACCACGACCGCCACCGCGTCGCATGCGGCGGTCACGCCTTCGCGGACCGGTCGCCGGGCCTCGCTGATCAGCTGGTCCACCGCCCGGGACAGCTCCTCCACGTCGTGGGACAGCCGCTCGCGCTCCTCGTCGTCGTGCAGGTCGTCCGCGTCCAGCCGCAGGGCGCTGATCGGCGTCCGCAGCCGGTGCGACAGATCGGCGACCGACTCGCGCTCGGCGTGCAGCAGGCTCTCGATCCGGCTCCCCAGCCGGTTCACCGCGCGACCGGCGTCGGCCACCTCGGGCGGCCCCCCGGGCCGGACCCGCGCGCCGAGGTCGCCCATGCCGAGCCGCGTCGCGGTCTCGGTGAGCGAGTGCAGCGGGCGCAGGAACGAGCGGGCCAGACCGTCGGCGACGAGCAGGGCCAGGGCGAGCAGTGCCAGCCCCAGCCCGCCGAGGACCAGCCACGCCGTGCGCACGCCCGACGTCAACGTCGCGGCCGGGATCTCGACCCGCACGACGGCGGTCCCCTCGGCCCGGCCCGCGACCGGGATCAGCACTTCGCGCGCGCCGCCGGGCAGGTCCGCGCTGAACGCACGGCCGAGCGCGGCGAGCTGCACCGAGGCCGTGCGCGGGCGCTGGTCGCCCAGCACCTCGCCGTCCCCGAGGAAGACGGTGACGGGTTCGTGCACGGCCGAGCGCACCTGCTCGACGGCGAGCCGGATCGTCGGGGTGTCCGCGACCCCGACGACCGCCGCCAGCGGCTGCACGCCGACGGTCGCCTCGCTGGTGGCGCGGTCGGCGGTCGACGAGCGGATCAGCCACGCGAGCGGGACCAGGAAGGCGACCAGCACGACCAGCGTCGACGCCGCCACCGTCAGCAGCAGCTGTCGCCTCACTCGTCGGGCCCCACCAGCTTGACCCCCACGCCGCGCACCGAGAACAGGAACCGCGGGGTCTGCGCGCTCTCGCCGAGCTTGCGCCGCAGCCAGGACAGGTGCACGTCGACCGTCTTGTCCGCGCCGCCGTACGGCAGCCGCCAGACCTCGGTGAGCAGCTCGCGCTTGGTGACGACCTGACCCGGCCGGGCCGCCAGGTACGCCAGCAGCTCGAACTCGCGCGGGGACAGCTCGACCGGTGCGCCGTCGAGCGTGACGGTGCGTGCCCTCGGGTCGACTTCGAGGCCGCCGACGGTGAGGACGGCTTCGGCATCCGGTGCCAGCGCGCGACGAAGCACAGCCCGGATCCGCGCGTCCAGCGTCACCGCGCTGAACGGCTTGGTGACGTAGTCGTCCGCCCCCGCGTCCAGCGCGCGCACGATGGAGGCGTCGTCGTCGCGGGCGGTGGCGACGATGACCGGGACCTTGCTGACCGCGCGCAGCATGCGCAGCAGCTCCGCACCGTCCAGGTCCGGCAGCCCCAGGTCGAGCAGGACCAGGTCGGGCCGCTGCTCGATGGCGTCGCGCAGCCCACCCATGGCGTCGGCGGCGGACGAGACGGCGTGTCCGCGCTCGCCCAGGCTGCGGATCAGCGCGGAGCGGATCGCCGGGTCGTCCTCGATGACGAGCACGTGCGGCACGGGGGGAATGTACCGGCGCCCGGCCCCGGGGCCGACTCCGGTGGCCTGACGTGCCCAGCGATGTGCGCTGCTTAGCCGAGCCTTATCACTCGTACGGACGAGCGCGGGAGACCATGTCCGGGTGCAGGGAAGGCGCTATGTCCTCGGCTGGCTCACGGTGGGGACCGTGGCCACGGTCATCGCCCTCGCGACCGTCGTGTTCGTCCGCGGCGCCGTGGGCGGCGACCAGGTCGTCGGCGCGCTGAGCCCTGCCGACGTCAGTGCCCAGCTGTCGGCCGCCGTCCAGGGCGGCGCGGCCGGCCGGTCGCCCGCCCCCGCCGCGGGGTCGGGTCTGTCGGCCCCCGGTCCGGGGTCTACCCCGGGCCGCACGAGCACCGGGCCGCGCAGCACGCCTGGGACGAGCACCAAGCCCTCCTCGCCCGCGACCGGCCGCACGACGGCCCCCACCCCGACCCACGTGTCCGGCGGCGGGTCCGGCACCCCGACGCCGACCCCCAGCCAGACCTCGGTCACCCGGCTGCTGACCTCGGGCGGCGGTTCGGTGGTCGCCCAGTGCACGAGCACCGGCCGGTCGGCCGCGGTGTACCTCGTCTCCTGGAGTCCCGCACAAGGCTTCACGGTGCACCCGCCCCAGAGCCGCGGTCCGGCCCAAGAGGTCGAGATCGAGTTCGAGTCCGACCAGGTCACCGTCAGCGTGAACATCCACTGCTCGTCGGCCGGCCCGGTCCAGACGGTCGCGACCGACAGCGGCTGGGGCGGCGGGGACGACTGACCGCTGTCAGCGGTCAGCGGTCGACGGTCTCCACGAACAGCGCCCGGCGCGGGCAAGCGGCCACCGCTGCCTCGACCTGGCGCCGGTCCCGCGGGGCCAGTGCCTGCACCGGCACGATCGGGTACCCCCACGAGTCGACGGTGATCACCGCCGACGCGAGGTGCGCGCAGATCCCGACCCCCTCGCAGGCGACCGGGTCGACCCGGAGCCGCAGGGCCGCCGTCCGGCCGCGATGGCGGCCCATCACAGCTCCTCGGTCGCCGGGACGGGCAGCAGCCCCGGCCGTCCGGCCCCTGGGCACGGGCCGTCGGACAGGTGCCGCTGGACGTCGGCGGCGAACGTCCTGAGCGCCGTCCGCACCAGGCGCACCGCGCCGTCGGGATGGTGGCAGGCCCCGCGGCCGTCGACCTCGGCGGCGTACCGGTGCAGCAGGCGCAGGTCGCCGCGACCGGAACGTCCGTCCCGCAGCCGGGTCACCAGGTCCGCCATCGACGGGAGGCCGAACAGGCACGGGCCGCACTGCCGGGCGCCGCTCGCGGCGAGGTAGGTCAGCAGCCGGGACGTCTCGGCGATGCCGCAGGCCCCCGCCGGCAGCGGCGCGACCACGCCGGCCCCCAGCGAGACCCCGAGCGGACGCAGCCCGGCTGGGCTGACCTCGACCCGGTGCGCCGCCGACCAGGGCACCCAGCTGCCGCCGTACCCGCCGACCAGCAGAGCCTGCGGCGCCGGGCCGACCAGGCCACCGCGCGCCAGCAGATCGGCGAACGTCTCGCCCGGCTCGACCGCCAGCACCAGCCGATGGGTGGGCGCGACCAGCGTGACCAGCCCCGGAACCGGCAACGCCGCCGGCCCGGCCCGGGCGACGAGCGCCACGGTGGCCAGCGTCTCCGCGTTGTGCAGCAGGGTCGGACGCCCCTGAACGCCGGACGTCGCGGCCGGGCGTCGCGACAGCAGCGGCAGCGCAGGCCCGCCGGACAGCGCCCGGACGACGGCGCTGGACTCCCCGGACAGGTACCGGTCGGGTCCGTGCGCGATCCGTACGGCCACCTCCGGAGCACCGGCCGCTCGGCGCTCGGCCACGGCATGGGTCACCGCGCGGGTCGTCTCGACGTCTCCGGCGTGCAGCCAGACGACCGCGGCCTGGGCCCCGAGCACCTCGGCGGCGATCGCGAGCCCGTCGAGCACGAGATGCGGTCGCAGCTGGAGCAGGGCGGCGTCCTTCACGCTGGCCGGCTCACCCTCGGCGCCGTTGGCGACCACCAGACCGCCACCGCCAGCGGCCAGCGCGGCCCGCCACTTCTTGACGACCGGGAAGTGCCCGCCGCCCTGACCGGTGAGGCCCGCATGCTCCAGGCCGGCCAGGACGGCGTCGCCGCGACCCCAGGTCGCCTCCGGCCGCGCTCCGTACACCCGGAGGTGGTCGTCCAGCGAGTGCGGCTCGACACCGGACGGGCGAGCCCGGGACCGCAGGGCGAAGACCGCGGTCCCGTCCAGCAGGCCCGGGGGGCGCCAGGCGGCCTGCTGGACGGGCGCGTGGTCGCCGTCGGACCAGGGCTCGGCGGGCACGCTGTGCAACCAGCGCTGGTCGCGCTGGACAGGGCTCGCGCTCATGCGGCCGGCCGGCCGCTGCGCGCGGCGACCTCCTCGAAGCGGTCCAGCCGCGTCCGGGCCGCGTACCGGCTCAGCGCGAGCAGCGCGACGGCGGCGCCGCTGACCACGTACAGCGCGAGCAACGGGGCGCTGTCGCTGCCGGACAGCACCGCGTGCAGCCAGACCAGGACCAGCGTCAGCGCCGCGACCTTGTGCAGCGGCCACCACACCCTTGCGGTCACGCGTCCGGCGAAGCCGGCGGTCAGCCCGGCGAGCAGCCCGGCGTACGCCCCGACCACGCCGAGGGTGACCGGCATCGGCCGGTACGTCGCGGCCATCGGCAGCAGCGCGCCGCGCAGTCCCACCCCGGCGTACGAGTCGGTGGCCAGCACCAGCACGTGCAGCACGAGGAACGCGAACGTGAACACGGCCAGGCTCACGTGCACCCGGATGCGGGTGGCGGTGCTCGGCCGCGTGACCCGGTTGCGCCAGGGGTGCGACAGCACCAGGCCCATGCCGACCAGCGCGACCAGGAGCACGTACGTGGTGACCCCGGCCGCGCGTCCGAGGATCCACGGCTCCTGACGGTCGCCCGCGACGGTGCTGAACGCGCGCCCCACCAGCCAGGCGCTGACCGCCGCGCTCGCGGTGATGCCCGCGGTCAGCAGTACAGCCGAGGCAACGGAGGCGGCGGAGACGCCGGGCGACCGGACCGGACCGCCACCGGGCTCAGCGGCCACGGTCGCCTCGCCACACGACCAGCTCGTCCATCGCCGGCGTCGTGCCGACCGTGCCGTCCCCGTGAACCCACAACGCGGCGAGGTCTCGGGCCCTGGCCAGCGCCGCGACGCCATCGGCGCCGCCGAGGAACAGCGACTTGCTCCAGGTCTCGGCCCGCGCCGGGTCCTGCGCCACCACGGTCACGGCGAGCAGGCCCGGCCCGCCGGGGCGCCCGGTGCGCGGGTCGATGAGGTGGTGGACCGGCTCGTCGCCGGCCCGCCACCGGCGGATGCGGGTCGAGGACGTGGCGCAGGCCAGGTCGGTGACGCTCAGCACCGCCAGCGGGTCGGACCCGCCGCGCGGGTCCTCGACGCCGACCTTCCAGCCGTCGCCGTCCGGCCCCGCACCGGCCGCGCCGACGTCGCCGCCGGCTTCGACCAGCACCGCGCGGCCGGCACCGGTGAGCGCCTGGGCCGCCCACCGCACAGCCAACCCTTTGCCGATCCCACCCAGGTCGATCGGGACCGGCCCGAGGCGGACCGAACGGCCGTCGGTGCCGAACCGCGGCTGCCAGCGGGTCGAGGACGGCGGCGACGGTTCGGCCGCCCGCCCGCCCCCGGCACGGGCGGCGCCGGTCACCACCTCGCCGCCCTCGAACGGCAGCGAGCGGTCGTAGCCGAGCGACTCGAGCACCCGCAGTACCCGCGGGTCGAACATCCCGTCGGTCTCTTCGTACGCGGCGGCGGCCGCGACGAGCGCGTCGTACAGCTCGACCGGGACCTGATGCCACGCGTCGGGGGCGGCGTTGGCGCGCATCAGCGGGCTGGTCGGGTCGAACCGCGTGCAGGCCCGCTCCACCCGCTCGAACACGCCGCGGGCGCGGTCCACCGCCGCGCTCGCGGCCGCGGTCGGGCCGACGACCCGAACGTTGACGTCGCACGCCATCGCCCGGAACCGGGCGACGACGTCGGGCATGACCGACACCAGGACCCCGGCAAACGGCTGTGCCGACGTCGCCGTCCCGGGTGCGCCGGGTTCGGGGTTGGGACCGGCCATCGTCACTTCGGTGCCCCGGACGCCCCGGTCGTGGTCTGGGTCGGCGGGGGCTTGGGCGCGGGCGCGGTGACGGTGTGGCTGCCGCCGGAGGACCGGGTCGCGCCCGTGCTCGAGGAGTGGCCGCTGGACCGGGACGAGCCCGACCGGGTGTACGACGACGAGCCACCTCCGGCCTTCCCCTTGCCCGCCATCGCGGCGGCCTGGGCCTTCACGGCCGCCACCTGGCGGGACAGCCGGGCGACGGTCGCCGCGTTGGCCGCGACCTGCTGGCGCAGCGCCAGCAGGGCCGCGTCCTGGGTCGAGCTCGGGGCCGCCGCGGGTGCGGGGACCCCGGCCGTGCCGTTCGGGTGCAGCGGGTCGTGGCCGGCCGCCCAGGCGGTGGTCCCGGCGAATAGTCCGGCCGCTACCGGGGCCGCCAGGGCCGCCGCGGACCAGCGAGCGGCGCGGCCGCGGGCCTCAGTCATCGCCGCCGCCCCCGTCCGACCCGTCGTCGCCGCCGCTGGACCCGCTCGCGCCGGTGGTCGTGTGCGTGGGCGTCGGTGTGGCGGTCGCGGGTGCGTGGCCGGGGGCGGCGGTGTGCCGGACCCGGCTCGGCCCCGCCTGGTAGGCCCCGGTCGCCGAACGAGCGGCTGCCGCTGCGGCGGCCGCGGCAGCCCGACGGGCGGCCAGGAGCTGGGCCTGGGCGCTGGTGAGGTCGTGGCCGAGCGTTCCGGTCCGGGCGTTCAGGGCGGCGAGCTCGGCCTGCAGGGCCTGCTTCTCCTGGGCCGTGGGGTCCGCCTGGGTGCTGGCGGGGGCGGACGACGCGAGCGCGACCGGGATGGCGGCCGCCGCGACTCCGGCGACCCCCAGGACGCCGGTGGTCACCGCGGTCGAGAAGGCGATACGTCGGGTACGTCTCATGAGGGAGCTCCTTGGTCGGAGGACTCCACTGTCGAGAGGTCGGCGCCCCGGGCGAAAGGTGGTTATCCGGGCGTTATCGGACCCATGGACGAACCTTGAGCCGAATCGGCCCTTTCAGCTGTTGCCGAGGATCGAGGCGATCGGCGGCAGCACGCAGGCCACCGCGAGCGCCGCCACCCGCAGCGGCACCGGGGCCGGCACGAAGAAGCCGAACACCACGAGCACGAGGCACGGGACCATCACCCGGAAATACCGCCTGCGTCGGGCGGCGATCGAGCGTTCGAGCGCCTCGCGCTCGGTCGGCGTCACGATGTCGTACGACGGCTGGTCGGGGCGCCGCCGCCGGAACCACCTCATGGACCGAAACCTACGGTGGAGTACGGCAGGAGCACTGCGCTACCCGACCGTAGGTTTCAGCGGTCGGGGTCGGGGCGGGCGGCCCGCTCGGTGCTGGACGCGAGCCGGGCCAGCCGGGCGTTGTAGGCGACCAGCTCGGCGTCGCCGTCGCGGTCGGCCTGCCGGTCGGCGCGGGCGGCCTCGCGGTCGTCGGACCGGGACCACTGGTACGCCACGATCACCGCCATCACCAACGTCGGGAGCTCCGCGAGACCCCACGCGATCGCGCCGCCGGTGTGCTGGTCGGCGAGCAGGGCGGCGGTGTCGTGGAGGCCGAGCGAGGCGAACCAGCCCTGGGCGAGCACGGTCGTCGACGCCATGATCCCGAGCGCGAAGAACGCGTGCGCCGACACAGTCACGAGAAGCACGAACACCCGTACGGGGTAGCCGGGCCGTGCCGGCCCCGGGTCCGGGCCCATCAGCACCCACGCGAACAGGTAGCCGGTCGCGAGGAAGTGCCCGCTCATCAGCATGTGCCCGGTGTGCGTCGACAGCGACAGCTCGAACAGCGGGCTGTAGTAGAAGACGAACAGGCTGCCGATGAACAACCCGCCGGCCACCAGCGGCTGGGCCAGGAAGGCCAGCACCCGGGAGTGCAGCACCGCCAGCAGCCACTCGCGCGGACCGCGGCTGTCGTCGGTGCGCGCGGTGAGCGTGCGCAGCGCGACCGTGACCGGCGCCGACATCACCAGCAGCATCGGGACGACCATCATCAACGTCATGTGCTGGACCATGTGCGCGGAGAACTGGGTCCTGCCGTAGACGCCCGGCGCCCCGCTGGTCGCCCACAGCAGCGTGACGCAGCCGAGCACCCACAGCACCACCCGGTAGGCCGGCCAGCCGTCCCCGCGACGGCGGATCCGGCGGGTCGCGACGACGTACCAGACGACGCCCAGGACGGACAGCAGCGCCCAGACCGGCTCGAGGTACCACGTGGTGACCCAGCGGGCGGCGGTCAGCGCGGCCGGGAACGGGTAGCCGAGCAGCGAGACCACGGCGTCCTCGCCGGCCGGCACGGCGTTCTGCGCGACCGGCGGCGCCGAGCGCGCCAACGCCACAGCCACGCCGATGGTCGCGCCCATCACCAGCACCTCGACGACGGCCAGTCGCAGGAAGGCGCGCCGTGACGGCTCGTCGCCGTCCAGCTTCGGAAGCACCGCACGCCGGTGCCACCAGCCGGCCAGGCCGAGCAGCACCAGCGCAACAGTCTTGATGACCACCAGCACGCCGTACGCCGATGCGAGACCGGACAGCGACCCGAGCCGCAGCCATGCGTTCACCGCGCCGGAGCCGGCGACCAGGGCGAAGCACCAACCGGCCAGCGTCGAGAAGCGCCGCACCGAGACGGGCAGGGTCGTGGTGACCCACGGCGACAGCAGCACGAGCGCGGCGAGGCCACCGACCCACACCGTCACGCCGAGCAGGTGGACCCCGAGGCTGTCCACCGCGGCCTGGTGGTCGTCGGAGCCGGCGGTGTGCCCGGACAGCGCCAGCGGGAGCAGGGCCCCGAGCGAGAGCAGCGCCAGCCAGCCGACCGTGCTCATCCGGGTGGCGAGCATCGTGCCGATCGACACCAGCGCGACCAGCACCAGGGAGGCGACCATCGACCGGCCCACGTCGAACGAGCGCAGGAAGTACCCCAGCTGCGAGGTGAAGTCGGGCGCGGTCGGTGAGATGCCGGCCACGTCGGCGTACGTGAGGACGAGCGTGACCGCGCCGACCAGCAGCCAGCACGTGGAGGCGATCGCGGCGAAGCGGACGGCTCGGGCCCGGTGCCCGACCAGCTCGTCGCGCACCTTCGCGCCGGCCGGTGGCAGCACGCAGGCGGCCAGCACGAGCAGGCCGACAGTGAGCGCGGCGGCGAGGTCGGCCAACGTCCTGCTGACCGGCAGCCCGACCCGTACGGCGGCGCCGGCGTCGGGCAGCCCGGGCACGCCATGCTCCATCTGTCCGGCCAGCACCAGGCACACGAGCGCGGTCAGGACACCGAGCGGGACCGCGAGCGCGGCGACGCGCGCGTACCGGCTGGTCATCGAGCGCTCCCCTCCCGCACGTCGCGCGGCCCCGAGCGGGTGCGGCGGCGTGCGGCGTTGGCAGCGACCAGGCCAAGCAGGACGAGCAACGCGGCCGCGCCCCACCAGAGCATGGACGAGGTGCCGCTGCTGCTGCCCCTCGTCGCGGCCGGGGCGGCGCCGCTGCTCCCGGCCGCGGTTGCCCCACCGCCACCCGCATGCGCGGTGAACGTGAAGTCGCCGGTCACCGGGTGCCCGTCGTCGGCGGTGACCCGCCAGCGCACGCTGTACCGGCCGGCAGGCGCTCCGGCCTCGACCGCCTGGTGCACGACACTGCCGCTCAGCGTCGGCGGTCCGGCGGCGACGTCGGTCCCGTCCGGGCCGATGACCTGGACGGCCATGCCCAGCCCGAGCGGCGGTTCGGCGAAGGTCAGGACGACCTCGGCCGGCACGCTCGCGACGCTCTGTCCGGCCGCGGGGTCGGTCGACAGGAGCTCGTCGTGCGCCCAGGCGGGCGTGGCGAGCAGGACAGCGCCTGCCACGGCGGCGAGCGCGGCGAACGCTGCGAGACGGCTGCGGTTCGTCCTGGTCGGCACGGGAGTCTCCGGGCGGGTGGGCACGGCGGGATGCGCCGGGCAGCGGTCAGCGGACGCGAAGGGGCGTCGGCCGTGCCGGCCCGCGCGGGTGCAGGCGGCTCCTCAGGCGGGGACGGCGACGCCGGCGCGCAGCGGCGGACCGCGCCGCCGGACGGACCCGACCACGATCCGCCCGGGTGTCCGGCCGGACTCGGCGCGAGGGTGCACGGGCCGGACCGGCGGCGCCTGGGCGACGACCACGCCGGCCAGGCGGGACAGCCGGGCGGCCAGCAGGGCGGCTAGCGAGTCGAGCAACCGCTCGCCGTACGCCAGCACGAGCGCGGTCGCCACGGTCGCGACGACGTGGGTGCCGAGCATGACGCCGGGTGCGAGCAGGCTGCCGGTGGCCATGGCGCCCATCGGGTGGCTGACGCAGACCGGCAACGTGCCGCCCATGCCGGACATGCCGTGGCCGGCCATGGTCGCGGCGGCGAGGGGGCACACGGGCGCCGCGAGCGCCATGAACGCCTGGTGCAGCCCAATTTCCGCACCGCCCAGAGCGACGAGCAGCGCGCCCCGGCCCCTGGGCCGGGCGGTCAGCACCACTGCGCCCCACACGAGCGGCACGACGAGGAGGGCGAGGGCGGGGACCGCCGGAAGGCTGCCGCCGGCGGCCAGGTGCGCGGTCGCGGCCAGGAGCAGCGCGGCCAGCGCGAAGACCGCCGCTCGGGCACCCCGCAGGGCACCCCGGGCGTGCTCGGGCCGGACCGGCGCCATGGCGGTCACCCTACGCCGCGGCGACCGCGCCCCACAGGCCAGCGACCCGTCCGGCTGAACCGTCGTTCAGGTAGAGTCCGGCGCAGTCCGGCCGGAGGGAGCACGCCATGGAGCCGCGGGTCGTCACCGAGCTGCCGGGACCGCGCACGCGCGCCCTCCTCGAGCGCAAGGACCGGGTCCTCAACGGCCCGCTGCGGGACTGGTCCGGAGTGCCGCTGGCGGTCGCGGCAAAGGACGGCTACGTCATCGAGGACCTCGACGGCAACAGGTTCGCCGACCACGTCAGCGCGTGGGGGGCCTCGCCGTACGGGGCCCAGCCGGCGCAGGTCCGCGCGGCGGTCAACGGCGCCTGGGACCGCTACGGCATGGAGATCAGCAACTACGTGCAGAGCGAGCCGGTGGTCGCGCTGGCCGAGCGGCTCGTCGAGCTCGCGCCCGGCCGGATCACCCGGGTCGCCCCGACGGTGACCGGCACCGAGGCGGTGGAGGGTGCTGTCAAGCTCGCCCGCGAGGCCACCGGGCGACCGATGATCCTCAGCTTCCTCGGCCAGTACCACGGCGAGTCCACCTACCTGGCGGCGGCCAACTCGACCGACACGTCGGTGCCGACCACGGCGAACGCGCAGTACGTGCCGGGGTTCGTCTTCGCGCCGTACCCCAACCGGTTCCGGGCCCCGTTCCACCGCGGCGCCGGACCCTTCGACGACACCCTGTACCTGGACTTCATCGAGGACTGGCTGCTGCGGCTGCAGGTCGAGCCCGAGCAGATCGCCGGCGTGCTGATCGAGCCGGTCGCCGGCGAGGCCGGGATCCTCGCACCGTCGGAGGCGTTCTGGCGTGGGCTGACCGCGCTGTGCCGCCGCTACGGCTGGCTGCTCATCCTGGACGAGGTGCAGACCTGTCTCGGGCGGTGCGGCACCGTGTTCGCGGCCGACCTGTGGGGCCTCGAGCCCGACATCCTGCTGCTCGGCAAGTCGCTCGCGGCAGGCGGGCAGGCGATCGCCGCGATCATGGCGACCGAGGAGGTCCTCGCCGACTCGCACACCCACCTGGGCGGGACGTACGCCTGGGAGCCGGCGGCCTGCGCGGGCGCCCTCGCCGGCCTGGACCTGCTGCTGGGCGGTGCGCTCGACAACGCCAAGGCGCTCGACGCGATCGCCCGCGAGGAGCTCGTGCCGCTCGTCGACGCGTACGAGAACGTGGGCGACGTCCGACCGCTCGGCGCGTGGGTGGCGCTGGAGTTCGTCACCGACAAGGCGTCGGTCCGGCCGGACTCGGACTTCCAGTGGGCCGTGCACCAGGCGGCGCTGCGCTGCGGCGTGCTGGCGATCAGCGAGGAGAACAAACCGCTGTACCGGATGCAGCCGGCGCTCACGATGGACCCGGACTTGTTCCGCTGGTCCTGCCGGCAGGTCGCCGACTCGGTCGCACAGGTCGCCGCCGACAGGAGCGCCTGAGCGTCAGCGGGCGGGGCGCCACATGGTCGTCACCGTCGGGCCCTGCGGGACCTCGAACGAGCCGTGCGGCTCGAAGCCGGCGCGGCCGTACCGGCCGAGGTTGCCGTCGTTCGTGGACTCCAGGTAGGCGGGGCGCCGCTCCCGGTCGACCAGCTCGAGGTGGTCCTCGACCATCGCCATCCCGAGCCCGTGGCCGCGGTGGTCCGGGTGGGTGGCGAGCAGGCTGAGGTACCAGAAGGGTTCGCCGTGCGGGTGGGCGGCCTCGAACCGGTCGTACGTCTCCAAGAACAGCCCGGCCCGCCCGCCGCACACCTCGGCGAGCATGGCCGCGGTGGCGGCCTCGTCGTCCGCATCCATCTCGGCGACGCCGGGCGGCACCCAGATCGCCACCGCGCCGCCGTCGTCAGTGGTCCACACGCCCTCGTACTTCAGACCGGCCGCCACGAAGGGCGCCCAGTAGCTGGTGAGCCGCTCGACCCGGTCGGCGGGACCCGGGAAGGCCCAGGTGCCCCACACCGGGTCGTCGCTGAACGACAGCGCCAGCGTCCGGGCGACCGCACCCGCCTCGGTCGCCGTGGCGCGCCGCGCGGTGGTCCGGCTCACGCGTGTCCGCCCGCGGCCCCGGTCGCGGCGGTCTGGGCCGCGCCGAGCGCAGCTCGCTCGACGTCGGTCCACGGGCGGGAGGCGGCGGCCGCGCGGTCCCGCACCACCGAGACCGTCGCCATCTCGGCGGCGACCGTCCCGTCCGGTCGGCTGACCGTCTCGACGGTACGTACGCTGGAGCGGCCGAAGGAGTCGATGGCCACGTCGACCAGGACCGCTTCGTCCCGGTGGGTGACCTCGGCGCGGTAGTCGACCTCCACCCGGACGATGACCACGTCCCAGACCGTCGCGTCGCCGAGCACCGCGGTGAGCAACCGGTCCCGACCCTCCTCGGCGTAGGTCAGGAACGACGCGTTGTTGACGTGCCCGAACCCGTCCTCGTCGGACCACCGCACCGCCACCCGGGTTCGCACGACGCCGCCTCAGCCGCCTGCCCGCGAGCCCTCGGCCGGCGCGAAGACCACCACCACGGCCAGGTCCTCGGCGACGTCGAGGAAGCGGTGCACCTCGCGCGCCGGCACGTACAGCGTCGACCCCGGCCCCACCTCGACCCGCCGACCGCCGGCCTCGAACGCGCCACGGCCGGAGACCACGACGTAGATCTCGTCCTCGGTGTGCGGGTCCTGGTCGTCGACACCGCCGGCCGGGATCGAGTAGGTCCCGAGCGAGAGCGCGTCGACGCGCAGGTGCTCGACCCAGTGCACCCCCTCGCCCTCGTCGGGAAGGGTGAAGCGGGCGGCCGCGGGGAGCTCTTCCATGGGCCGATCCTGGCAGATCCTGATGGGCCGGTCAGCACGGCAGGTCGCCGGCACGGGTGGGGAGTACCTTCGCGGCCATGGCCTTCGACGTGAAGCGCGTGCGCGCCCAGTACCCGGCCCTGCAGGGACCCACGGTGTACCTGGACGGCGCGGCCGGCACCCAGTGCCCGGAGTCGGTCGTCGACGCGATCGCCACCGCCTACCGGATCGGCACCAGCAACGGCGGCGGAGCGTTCGCGACGAGTGTGCGCGCGGACGACTACACGCGTGCGGCCCGCGAGGCGGTGGCCGACCTCGTCAACGGCCGAGCCGACGGCGTCGTCCTCGGGCCGAACATGACGACTCTGACGTACCGCTTCGCCCGCACGCTGGCGGACGCGTGGAAGCCGGGCGACAACATCGTCGTGAGCCGGCTGGACCACGACGCGAACGTGCGCCCCTGGGTGCAGATGGCAGCCCGCGTCGGCGTCGTCGTCCGCTGGGCCGAGGTGGACCTCGACACCGGCGAGCTCGCGGCGGACCAGTACGACGAGCTGGTCGACGGACGCACCCGGCTGGTCGCCGTGACGGCAGCCAGCAACGTCCTCGGCACCCGACCCGACGTCCGGGCGGTCACCGACCTGGCCAGGACCCGGGGCGCGCTGACGTACGTCGACGGCGTGCACTCGACGGCGCACGGGGTCACCGACGTCGTCGGGTACGGGGCGGACTTCTACGCGACCAGCGCCTACAAGTGGGCCGGGCCGCACGTCGGCTGCGTGATCGCCGACCCGCACCTGCTCGAGGGGCTGCGCCCCGACAAGCTGGCGTCCTCGTCGGACGAGGTCCCGGGCCGGTTCGAGTGGGGCACGCCGTCGTACCCGAACTTCGCCGGTGTCGCCGCCGCGGTGGACCATCTCGCCGAGCTGGACGACGAGGCGGCCGGGACCCGGCGCGAGCGGGTCGTCCGTTCGATGGCGGCGGCCGAGGAGCACGACCAGGCCCTGCTGGCGCACCTGCTCGAGGCGCTCGGCGGCGACGAGCGCAACACGCTGTACGGCCGCGCGGCCCGGCGGACGTCGACGGTGTACTTCAACCGGGCCGGGATGTCGTCCCGCGAGGTGGCCGAGGCCATGGCCGCGCGGGACATCAACGTGTGGGACGGCCACAACTACGCGTGGGAGGTCACCGGCGCGCTCGGGATCCGAGACTCGGGGAGCGCGGTGCGGGTGAGCCTGGACCACTACACCGACGAGGACGACGTCGTGCGCCTCCTCGACGCCCTCGCCACCCTCGACTGATCCCCCTCCTCGAAACCTACGGTTCGGTACGTCAGTCGTACTCGCGTACCCGACCGTAGGTTTCGGGGTGGGGGACCCGGGGTCACATCGGCATGAGCTCGTAGACGTCGACAGCGAACCGGCCCTTGCCCTCGGCCAGGAACGGGTGGCCGATCAGGTGCGCCTTGGCGTCGTCGATGCTGGCTGCCTCGATGATCGTGTAGCCGTTCTGGTCGCTGGCCTCGGTGCTGGTGCCGTCGTCGGAGACGGCCGTGCGCGGCCCGAACGGGGAGCCGAAGTCGACCATGGCCGACCCGACCCGCTCGCCCCAGGCCGTCCACGCGGCCGTCAGCTCGGCACCCTGCTCGGGCGTGAAGTCCTCCATCGGCGTGGCTGGCCCGCGGTACAGGAAGATGTACTTGCTCATCTGGATGCCCTTCTCGCCTTCGGCGGGCCCAGCGCCCACCTGTGCATACGACGAACGATCGGCGCCCGGATCGACACCGCGATCAGTCTGCGCAGTCCAGCGGCTTGCCGTACTCCTGGTCAAAGGTCTCCCAGCACCAACGCGCAGCGCGGCGCCGGGGCACGGCCATGTCGCCAGCGTCGCCCGGGTCGCGTGCGCTGTCCAGGCACCGTTCCGGCCGACAGACGCCGGCTCAGGCCTCGGCGTCGTACGCGGCCGCGACCGACCTGGGCACGCACATCCGCCACGCGTCGACGACCAGCTCGCGCATCTCGGCCTCGTCGATCGCGCCGAGCCGGACCCGGACCCAGTTGTAGCGCTCGTCCGACTTCACCGGCATGACGAACGTGTCCGGCCGGGCGGCGACCAGAGCCGCTCGCTCCTCCTTGGGGAAGGCGAATCCCATCAGCTCCTCGTCCGGCGAGATCGCGGCGTAGACGAGACCTCGGATCCGGAACTTCACGCTGTCCCGGACCAGCGCCTCCTCGGTCCGCGGGAGCGTCACCGCGAGCCGGCGCACGTCGTCGGCGGCCACCACGGGCCGAACCGTACGGCCGCCCACCGACAACGCTTCAGGTCTTGGCGAGGGTGTGCTCGCGCAGCGCGGGGATCACCACGTTCTCGTACGCGGCCAGCGTCGAGTCCTTGGCGTCGTGCTGCAGGTACACCGCGAACTGGTCGACGCCGAGCGCCTTCAGCTCGATCAGCCGCCGAACGTGCTCGGCGGCCGGCCCGAGCAGGCAGAACCGGTCGACGATCGAGTCGGGCACGAAGTCGGCGTGCGTGTTCCCGGCTCGACCGTGCTCGTTGTAGTCGTACCCCTGCCGGCCGGCGATGTAGTCGGTCAGAGCCGCGGGGACGGAGGCACCGTGTTGGCCGTAGCGGGCCACGATGTCCGCGACGTGGTTGCCCACCATGCCGCCGAACCAGCGGCACTGCTCGCGCTGGTGGTCAAGGTCGTCGCCGACGTACGCCGGCGCGGCCACGCAGATCTTCACCGCCGCCGGGTCCCGGCCCGCCGCAGCCGCCGCCTCGCGCACCGCGCGCACCGACCAGGCCGTGATGTCCGGGTCGGCCAGCTGCAGGATGAACCCGTCGCCGACCTCGCCGGCGAGCGCGAGCGCCTTGGGTCCGTACGCGGCCACGTACACGTCCAGCCGGCTGCCGGTGCTCCACGGGAACCGCAGCGTGCTGCCCTTGTACGTCGTCGGCCGTCCGTTCCCCAGGTCCTGGATCACGCCGACGGCCTCGCGCAGCTCGGCGATCGTCACCGGCTTGCCGTTGGTCACCCGCACTGCGGAGTCGCCACGGCCGATACCGCACACGGTCCGGTTGCCGAACATCTCGTTGAGGGTCGCGAACACCGACGCGGTGACGGTCCAGTCGCGGGTGGCCGGGTTCGTCACCATCGGCCCGACGGTGACCCGGTGCGTCTGCGCGAGGATCTGGCTGTAGATGACGTACGGCTCCTGCCAGAGCAGGTGCGAGTCGAACGTCCACACGTACGAGAACCCGGCCAGCTCGGCCTTCCTGGCGAGCTCGACCACCGACCACGCGGGCGGGTTGCACTGCAGCACGACGCCGAACTCCACCGCGTCCCCCTCAGCTCAGGTACGACGACAGGCCGCGGCGGACGAACCGGCCGTGACCCTTGCTGCCGGTGTACGCCCCGCCGGAGATCACGACCGTCCCGCGGGACATCACGGTGTCGACCCCGCCGGAGACCTCGAAGCCCTCCCAGGCCGAGTGGTCCATGTTCATGTGGTGCGTGTCGACCGAGATGCGGGTGCGGGCCGCGGGGTCGTACACCACCAGGTCGGCGTCGGCGCCCGGGACGATCTCACCTTTGCGCGGGTGCAGGCCGAACATGCGCGCCGGGGTGGTGCAGCACAGCTCGACCCAGCGCGACAGCGAGATGCGGCCGTCCACGACGCCCTGGTACAGCAGGTCCATCCGGTGCTCGACCGACCCGATCCCGTTGGGGATCTTGGAGAAGTCGCCGACCCCGAGCTCCTTCTGCTCCTTCATGCAGAACGGGCAGTGGTCGGTGCTCACGACGGACAGGTCGCCGGTGCGCAGGTAGCGCCACAGCTCGTCCTGGTGCCCCTCGGCCCGCGCCCGCAGCGGCGTCGAGCAGACCCACTTGGCGCCCTCGAAGCCGGGCGCCGAGAGGTTCTCCTCCAGCGACAGGTACAGGTACTGCGGGCAGGTCTCGCCGAAGACGTTCCAGCCCTCGCCCCTGGCAGCGGCGAGCGCCGCGACCGCCTGCTTGGCGGACATGTGCACGATGTACAGCGGCGCCCCGGTCAGGTGCGCCAGCATGATCGCGCGGTGGGTGGCCTCCTCCTCGGTCTCCCACGGCCGGGTGAGCCCGTGGTAGCGCGGCGCGGTCTCGCCGCGGGCGAGCGCCTGCGCCACCAGCACGTCGATCGCGATCCCGTTCTCGGCGTGCATCATGATCATCGAGCCGTTGTTCGCGGCGGTCTGCATCGCCCGCAGGACCTGCCCGTCGTCGGAGTAGAAGACCCCGGGGTAGGCCATGAACAGCTTGAAGCTGGTGATGCCCTCGTCCACCAGCTCGTCCATCGCCTTGAGCGACTCGTCGTCGACGCCGCCGATGATCTGGTGGAAGCCGTAGTCGATCGCGCAGTTCCCGTCGGCCTTGGCGTGCCAGGCCGCGAGCCCGTCCTGCACGCGCTCGCCGGTGCGCTGAACGGCGAAGTCGACGATGGTGGTGGTGCCGCCCCAGGCCGCGGCCCTGGTCCCGGTCTCGAAGGTGTCGGACGCGAACGTCCCGCCGAACGGCAGCTCCATGTGCGTGTGGCAGTCCACCCCGCCCGGCACCACGTACTTGCCGGTGGCGTCGATCACCCGCCCCGCGCTCGCGGCCAGGTCGACGCCGAGCGAGGTGTCGCCGGGCGCGAGCAGCGCGACCACGCGTTCGCCGTCCACCAGCACGTCGGCGGGCTGCGCACCGGTGGGACCGACGACGGTACCGCCACGTACCAGGACTGTGCTCACGGCATCGCCGTACGGGTGTACGAGTCAGGACGGCGGTCGCGGTAGAACTGCCAGTCCTGGCGAACCGTGCGGATCTCGTCCAGGTCGATGTCCCGCACGACGACCTCGTCCCGGTCCTGCGAGGCGATGTCGCCCACGTAGTTCCCGCGCGGGTCGACGACGTAGCTGGACCCGTAGAACGCCGGCGCGTCCGGCCCGAACTCCGCTGTCTCCTGACCGATGCGGTTGACCGCCCCGACGAAGTACTGGTTGGCCGCCGCGGCCGCCGGCTGCTCGAGCTGCCACAGCCGGTTGGACAGGCCCGGCTTGGTCGCGGACGGGTTGAACACGATCTGCGCACCGTTCAGACCCAGCTCGCGCCAGCCCTCGGGGAAGTGCCGGTCGTAGCAGATGTACACGCCGACCTTGCCGACCGCGGTGTCGAACACCGGATAGCCCAGGTTGCCCGGCCGGAAGTAGAACTTCTCCCAGAACTGCGGCAGGTGCGGGATGTGGTGCTTGCGGTACTTGCCCAGCAGCCTCCCGTCGGCGTCCACGACCGCAGCGGTGTTGTAGTACTCACCCTCGTTCTCGACCTCGTACACCGGAAGCACCATCACGAGCCCGAGCTCCCGCGCGATCGCCTGGAACCGCTCCACCGTCGGCCCCGGCACGGACTCGACGTACTCGTAGTACTTCTGGTCCTGCACCGCGCCGAAGTACGGGCCGTAGAAGAGCTCCTGGAAGCAGACGACCTGGGCGCCCTGTGCGGCCGCGTCGCGCGCGAACCCCTCGTGCGCCTTGATCATCGACTCCTTGTCACCGGTCCACGCCGTCTGCACCAGTGCTGCCCGTACCACGGTCATCGAGGCCTCCGTCGGTCCGCCGGTCGCCGCTGCTCTGCAGGTCTGTGCTCTGCAGGTCTGTGCTTTGCAGGTCACTGCGACCGTAGCCCTCCGGGGCGAGGTCGTGGGTGACTTCCGGCGTCGGGACAGGGTCCGACCTCAGGCCGCGGCGGACCGAGCCGGTCAGCCCGGCCAGGCCCAGTCCGATGAGGCCCAGCGGGAGCACCCAGCCGGCGCTGATGTCGCGGCCCGCGAACTCGGCGACCAGGTACGCCGCGGCGATCGCGACGAACACCAGCCCGGTGACCAGCGAGACCAGGTCCAGCTCATGCCTGCGCATAACGCACCTCCAGGTTTCCGAAGCCGACGTCCAGGCGGAGGGTGAGCGTCACCGTCGACGCGGTCGCGCCGGACGGCTCGTAGACGACGTTCACCTGCCGTCCGACGCCGTCGTCGTGCCGGCCGTCGGGTGTGCGCAGGGTGCCGACGCCGAGGTTCGCGTGCAGGGCGATCCGCACCCCTTGCGGCACGATCACGAGCAGCTTGCCCGCGCCCAGCTGGACCTGGACCTCGCTCGAGGAGTCCATCGCTGTCGACGACAGGTCCAGCGTCGCCCGGCCGGCCGCGAGGCTGTAGCCGTCGGCGGGCACGGCCGAGATGCTCGCCGGGGTCCAGGTGACGGTCCCGGTACGGCCGGCGCCGACGGCGGGGACCGCGGCCACCAGGGCGGTGACCAGCGACAGCAGGATGCCGAGCGCGACCAGGCCACGGGACCGGCCGACGAACGCTCCGACGACCAGACCGACGCCCACCACCGCGAGCAGCACCGCGAAGAACGTGACCGGCTGCAGGTGCCAGGCGCCCGCCCGGTCGCCGAGGAACATCACACCGGCGGCGACCAGCAGGACCCACCAGGTGATCGCACCGAGCACGGACCGCTGCCGCGCGGGGCGCGGGGCCGGCGGCGGAGGAGGCGGCGGGGTCGGGGTCGGCGAGGTGTACGCCGGCGGTGCGCCGCCGCCGGCGGCGGTCGCGCCGACCGGGACGTCGACCAGCGTCGGCGCCTCGCCGGGGGCGGTGCCCGGGCCGGGCGTGGCCACCGCAGGTGCGGGCCCTGACGGCCCGGCGGCCGCGGCGACGAACGGGGCGGCCGTCGCCGAAGCGGCCGGGGTGGCCGGCTGGGCCACCGGCGGCGCGGCGGTCGGTCCGGCGGTCTGGTCCCGGCGGCTGTACCAGACGACCGCGACGACGGCGCCGACGACGACCAGCGGCCAGATGTCCGGCCCGCCGAACCACCGGTACCGGCCGAAGGCCGCACCGACGCCCAGCGAGGTCACCAGGACGATCAGCCCGACGACAGTCACGATGACGGCGCCGGTGGACGGGCCGCGGGTGCGGTCGCGTCCGATGATGCGCTCGATCTCGGAGTGCTCGTCGCCCTCCTCGGGGATCAGCAGCCAGCCCGCCGCGTAGAGCAGCAGGCCGGAGCCGCCGAACAGGGTCAGGATCACGATGACGATGCGCAGGATCAGCGGGTCGATGCCCAGGTAGGCGGCGATGCCGCCCGCGACGCCGGCGACCTTGCGGTCGCTGCGGCTGCGGGCCAGCGGCGGCCGGCCGGAGGGTGCTGCTCCCGAGGGGGGAGTGGTCGGGCCGGGGGACGAGGTCGGGCCGGGGGACGTGGTGGAAGAGGTCTCGCTCATGGCCTCAACTGTCCGCCGCCGAGGGTCCGCGCGGATCAGGGGCGATCCCTGGCCCGACCCTGGCCGCACCCTGACCGATCCAGGGGTCCGAACCTGATGCCCGGGCCGGGCGGATCGACCACGATGGAACCGTGACCGACACCGTGCCGACGACCGCGGCCCCCGCGGGGCCCGGTCCTGCGGTGCGCCCCGCGGTGCAGCGCCCCAAGCTCTACCGGGCCACCGAGGGACGCATGGTCGGCGGCGTCGCCAGAGGGCTTGCCACCCACCTCGGCATCGAGGTCTGGGTGATCCGGGTCGCGTTCGTGCTGCTCGCGTTCAGCGGTGGTGCCGGGGTGGCCGCGTACGTCGCGTTCTGGGCGCTGGTGCCGCTCGGGCCGGACGGGCAGCCGGGAGCGGGACCAGCGCCGGTCCAGCCGCAGCCGTCGGCCACCAGGCAGGCGGTAGAGGAGCAGTCCTGGCGGACCGGCCCGCTGCTCGCGCTCGGCGCCATCGGGCTCGGGGCGTTGCTGCTGGCGCAGAAGCTGAAGCTCGGCCCGTCCGGCCCGGTCGCGATCCCGTTGCTGGTGATCGGGCTGGGGGTGGCCGTGCTCTGGCGGGTCGCCGACGACACCCAGCGCGCGCGCTGGCGCCGTTCCGCCACCGGGGCCACGACCGGACGCCGGGCCTGGGTCCGGGTCGTGGTCGGGATCGTCCTCGTCGTGATCGGCGCCGCCGCAGTCCTGGGGGCGCGCGGAGGGCTCCAGGCCGCGTTCGACGGGCTGGCCGGCGCGCTGGTCGTCGTCGCCGGGGTCGCTCTGGTGGCCGGACCCTGGCTGGTCCGCAACGCCCGCGAGCTGTCCGACGAGCGGCGCGAGCGGATCCGCTCGCAGGAACGGGCCGAGCTGGCCGCGCACGTGCACGACTCGGTCGTCCAGACCCTGACGCTGATCCAGCGCAACGCCGACGACCCGCGCGAGGTGGCCCGGCTGGCCCGGGCCGAGGAGCGGGCGCTGCGGCAGTGGCTGTACCGGCCCGAGGGCCCGCGGCCAGGTTCGTTCGCGGCGGCGCTGGAGGCGGCCGCGGCCGACGTCGAGGACGTGCACGGCGGCGCGATGGAGGTCGTGGTGGTCGGGGACACGCAGGTGGACGACCGACTGGTCGCGGTGCTGCAGGCCGCGAAGGAGGCCATGGTCAACGCCGCGAAGTACGCCTCTGAGGCCGGACCGGTGTCGGTGTACGCGGAGATCGACGCCGAGCAGGTGTCGGTGTTCGTCCGCGACCGCGGGCCGGGCTTCGACCCGGCGGCCGTCCCCGAGGACCGGCTGGGCGTGCGGCAGTCGATCGTCGGCAGGATGGAGCGGCACGGCGGGAACGCCGAGGTCGTGACGTCGCCCGGAGAAGGCGCGGAGGTCCGGCTGTCGATGCCGTTGGCGGGCCAGCAGGAGGCGACATGACCGCGCGTCCCACCGTCGTCCTCGTGGACGACCACCGGATGTTCCGCAGCGGGGTGCGCGCGGAGCTGGGCGAAGCCGTGCAGATCGTGGGCGAGGCGCACGACGTCGACAGCGCCGTCGCCGTGGTCACGGCCACCTCGCCCGACGTCGTGCTGCTGGACGTCCACCTCCCGGGCGGCAACGGCCGCGAGGTGCTGCGGCGCTGCGCGGACGCCGGTGTCACCTCACGGTTCCTCGCGCTGTCGGTCTCCGACGCCGCCGAGGACGTCATCGGCGTCATCCGGGGCGGTGCGCGCGGGTACGTGACCAAGTCGATCACCGGGCCCGAGCTCGCCGACGCGATCCGGCGGGTGGCCGACGGCGACGCGGTGTTCTCGCCGCGGCTGGCGGGGTTCGTGCTGGACGCGTTCGGCGGCGGGCCGGAGGCGCCGGTGGTCGACGAGGAGCTGGACCGGCTCTCGCAGCGCGAACGCGAGGTGCTGCGGCTGATCGCCCGCGGCTACGCGTACAAGGAGGTGGCCAAGGAGCTGGTGATCTCGATCAAGACGGTGGAGACGCACGTCTCCGCGGTGCTGCGCAAGCTGCAGCTGTCGAACCGGCACGAGCTGGCCGCCTGGGCCTCAGACCGCCGCCTCGTCTGACCCTCCCGCCGTCCGACCACCCGAGCCGGTGAGCGGGTCAGCCGCTCGTCTCGCCGAGGGTCACGTTCACGGTGGCGGTCTTGCCGTCGCGGACGTAGGTGAGCGCGACGGTCGAGCCGGGTGCGGCCGAGCGGACGTGTGCGATCAGGTCGTCGGCGCTGGCCACGGCCTTGCCGTCGACCGACGTCACGACGTCCCCGACCGCGAGCCCGGCCTTTGCGGCCGGTCCGCCGGCGGTCACCGCGCGGATCTGGGCGCCGCTGCCGGTGCTCGCGTCGGTGACCTGGACGCCGAGCTGGGGGTGGGTCGCCTTGCCGGTGTCGATCAGCTCCTGGGCGATCCGCTTGGCCTGGTCGATCGGGATCGAGAAGCCGAGCCCGATCGAGCCCGACTGGCCGGCGCCGGCGCTGGCGCCGAGCGAGGCGATGGCCGAGTTGATCCCGACCACGCGCCCGGCCAGGTCGACGAGCGGCCCGCCGGAGTTCCCCGGGTTGATCGCCGCGTCCGTCTGGATGGCGTCCAGGACTGCGGCCTGCTGGGTCGTCTGCTGCTGCCCGAACGGGTCCTGACCGCCGCTGTCGGCGGTGGTCACCGGCCGGTTCAGCGCGCTGACGATGCCGGACGTGACGGTCCCGGACAGGCCCAGCGGTGACCCCACCGCGACCACGGTCTGGCCGACCACCAGCGAGCTCGACGAGCCGATCGTCGCCGGCGTCAGGCCGGACACGTCCTTCGCCCTGATCACCGCGAGGTCGGAGGACGGGTCCCGGCCGACGATCGTCGCGTCCACCGTCCGGTTGTCCGGGAGCGTGACCTGGAGGGAGCCGCCGTTCACGGCCTCGGACACGACGTGGTTGTTGGTCAGGATGACGCCGTCGGCGCTGAGGATGATGCCGGAGCCCTCGCCGCCGCTGCCGTCCGTGGACCGCTCGGTGATCGACACGACGCTCGGGACCACCTTGGCCGCCGCCGCCTCGACGGTCCCAGCCGGGAGGACGACCGCGGCCGGCCTTCCCGTGCTGCCGCCGGTCAGCGAGGTGACCGTGCCGGTCCCCCCGTCGCGCGTCGCCACCACGGCCCCGATGCCGCCCCCGATCCCGCCGGCGACAAGCGCGGTCGCCAGCACCAGGGCGACGGTGCGGCCAGGGTGCCGCTCGGCCGCCGGCGCCAGGGCGGTCGCAGGCGCATCGTCGGCGATCAGCGGGGTGATCGTCAGCGTGTCGGCGGCGGTGGTCTGCGCGGGCTGGACGTACCAGGGCTGCTCGGGCGGCGGCTGCTGGTAGGGCGGCTGCTCGTACGCCGGCGGTTCGAAGCTCGGTGCCTCGAAGTTCGGCGCCTCGTCCTTGGGCGCCTGGTACGTGGGCGGCTGCTCAGGGGTCGGCTGCTCAGGGGTCGGCTGCTCAGGAGTGCTGTCGGTCATGCCCCCACCGTGCGTCCGGCCCCTGAGAGCACCCTGAGAACTCTCCCGGTGCGGGCTAAGAACCGCTGGTCAGAGCCGGTCTCACGGGATGGCGACGACCATGAACGCCTCGGCCAGCCGACCCTCGGGGAGGCCGCCCGCCTCGGCCATCCGGACCGACCAGGTGCGGACGAAGTCGGGCAGGTCCGGACGGTGCGCGACCTGCGAGGCGTGCGACTGCAGCGCGGCGATCTTGTCGTCGAAGGAGTCCGTCATGTCCACCCAGCGGTTGGGGCGCGGGCCGCTCATGACCCAGATCTCCGGCACCGTCCAGGCTTCCAGCCCCTCGTCCTGCAGCAGCACAGGGTGCGCGAACGGGTTGCGCGCGTCCGGGTACACGGCCTGGATCGTGGCCTCGCCCGCAGCCATGTGGTCCGGGTGCGAGCCCGGGAGCCGCTCCCAGTTCCGCTCCGGCGACTGGCACAGCAGCCGCTGCGGGCGGACCTGCCGGATCACCCGGCTGATGTCGCGGCGCAGGTCGAGAGAGACCACGAGCTCGCCGTCGGTGTAGCCGAGGAACCGCACGTCGTCCACGCCGACCGTCTTGGCGGCGGCCCGCTGCTCGGCCTGCCGGATGCCCGGGATCTGCGAGCGCGGCACGCCCGGGTCGAACCCGCCGGCGTCCCCGTCGGTGACGATCGCGTACGTCACCTGGACACCCGCCTTGGTCCACGTCGCGATGGTGCCGGCGGCGCCGAAGTCGACGTCGTCAGGGTGCGCGGTGACGACGAGCACCCGCTCCGGCAGGTCCTCGGTGCTCGGGTCCGGCACGGGTGTCTCCTGGTGGTCCGAGGGCTGTGGTCACCCGATCGTACGGTCGTGCCCGCCGCCTAGACTCGACGAGCCATGACCACCCTCTTCGACACCGGCGCGGAGCCTGCCGAGCGCGTGGCGAAGCTGCTGGACGGGCTCAACCCGCAGCAGCGGGCCGCTGTGGTCCACGAGGGCGGGCCGCTGCTCATCGTCGCCGGCGCCGGCTCCGGCAAGACCCGGGTGCTGACCCACCGCGTCGCGTACCTGCTGGCGGCCCGCGGCGTGCAGCCCGGGGCAGGTACTGGCGATCACGTTCACGAACAAGGCCGCGGGCGAGATGAAGGAGCGGGTCGCGGCGCTGGTCGGGAACCGCGCCCGGGCGATGTGGGTGTCGACGTTCCACTCCGCCTGCGTACGCATCCTGCGGGCCGAGCACGCGCGCCTGGGCTTCACATCCACGTTCTCCATCTACGACGCGGCCGACAGCCAGCGGCTGATGACGATGGTCTGCCGCGAGCTCGACCTGGACCCGAAGCGGTTCCAGCCGCGCTCGTTCCTGGCCCAGGTGAGCAACCTGAAGAACGAGCTGGTCGACCACGAGACGTTCAGCCGGTCCGCGCAGAACCACCACGAGCAGACGCTGGCCGAGGCGTACACGCGCTACCAGGCGCGGCTGCGCGACGCGAACGCGATGGACTTCGACGACCTCATCATGACCACCGTCAACCTGTTGCAGGCCTTCCCCGACGTCGCCGAGCACTACCGGCAGCGGTTCCGGCACGTGCTGGTCGACGAGTACCAGGACACCAACCACGCGCAGTACGTCCTGGTTCGCGAGCTGGTCGGGCCCGGGCCCGACGCGGGCGAGCTCGCCGTCGTCGGCGACGCGGACCAGTCGATCTACGCGTTCCGGGGCGCGACCATCCGCAACATCCTCCAGTTCGAGGAGGACTACCCCGACGCCACCACGATCCTGCTCGAGCAGAACTACCGCTCGACGCAGACCATCCTGTCCGCGGCCAACGCGGTCATCGCGCGCAACTCCGGCCGCAAGCCGAAGAACCTGTGGACCGACTCCGACCGCGGTCAGCAGGTCGTCGGCTACGTCGCGGACAACGAGCACGACGAGGCGGCCTTCGTCGCCGGCGAGATCGACCGGCTGGGTCGACGCCGGGGAGGCGCGACCGGCCGACGTCGCGGTGTTCTACCGGACCAACGCGCAGTCCCGCGTGTTCGAGGAGGTGTTCATCCGGGTCGGCCTGCCGTACAAGGTCGTCGGCGGGGTGCGCTTCTACGAGCGGCGCGAGGTGCGCGACGCGCTCGCGTACCTGCGGCTGCTCGGCAACCCCGACGACGAGGTGTCGCTGCGCCGGATCCTCAACACCCCGCGGCGTGGGATCGGCGACAAGGCCGAGGCGGCGGTCGACGCAGCTCGCCGAGCGCGACCGGAATCCCGTTCGGCCAGGCGCTGCTGCGGGCCGCCGAGGCACCCGGCCTGGTGCCCCGGTCGCTGGCCGCGATCGACGCGTTCAACCGGCTGGTCGAGTCGCTGCGGACCCTGGTCGAGGCGGGTGCCGGACCGGCGACGGTGCTCGAGGCGGTGCTCGAGCAGACCGGGTACCTGGCCGAGCTGCGCGCCTCCTCCGACCCGCAGGACGAGACGCGGGTGGAGAACCTCGCCGAGCTCGAGGCGGTCTGCCGCGAGTTCGAGGAGGCGGACGCCGAGGGCACGCTGGCCGACTTCCTCGAGCAGGTCTCGCTGGTCGCCGACGCCGACCAGGTGCCGGACCCGGACGGCGAGCAGGGTGGCGTGGTCACGCTGATGACCCTGCACACCGCCAAGGGTCTGGAGTTCCCGGTCGTGTTCCTGACCGGGATGGAGGACGGCGTCTTCCCGCACCTGCGCTCGCTCGGCGACCCGAAGGAGCTCGAGGAGGAGCGGCGGCTCGCCTACGTCGGCATCACCCGGGCGCGCAACCGGCTGTACCTGTCCCGGGCGGTGCTGCGCTCGGCCTGGGGTGCGCCGCAGTACAACCCCGCGTCGCGCTTCCTCGACGAGGTCCCCGAGGAGCTGGTCGACTGGCAGCGGGCACAGTCGAGCCCGGCCTCCACGCCGGCGATCGCTGCGCTCGCGGTGCGCCCGGGGGTGCGTTCGCCGGGCAACCGCGAGGTGGTCGAGCTCGTCGCGGGTGACCGGGTCAGCCACGACACGTTCGGGCTCGGCACGGTCGTGTCCACGGCGGGCGTGGCCGAGCGCGCGGAGGCGACCATCGACTTCGGCACCTCCGGGGTGAAGCGGCTGCTGCTGCGGTACGCCCCGGTCGAGAAGCTGTGAGGCTTGCATGAGCGAGGGCGTGGTCCCCAGGGACTGGCTGGACGGGTGCGTGGCCGGCCACCGTCGGCTGGAGAGCCTGCTCGCCACCACGCTGACCGACGAGGTCGCGGCCGGCCCCTCCCGGCTGGAGGGGTGGACGGTGGGTCACCTGGTCACCCACCTGGCCAGGAACGCCGACGCGCACCGGTGGGTCGTGGAGTCGGCCGGTCGGGGCGAGGCGGTGCCGATGTACCCGGGCGGACCGCACTCCAGGACCGCGGCGATCGACGAGGGGGCCGCCCGCCCGGCCGACCAGCTGATGTCCGACGTGCTGACCTCGCAGCGGCGCCTGGAGCAGGCGTGGGCGGCGGCGTCGCACGAGGTCTGGGCCGAAGGGCTCGGCGTGCGCAACGCGGGGCCTGCGACGGTGTCGGACTTCGTGTTCCTGCGCTGGCGCGAGGCCGAGGTGCACGCGATCGACCTCGGGCTGGCGGACCCGGACGACCCCGGGTCCGACCCGTGGGACCTGCTTCCGGCGGCGTACCTGGACCACGAGCTGGCCGAGATGACCGCCGGTCTGGCCGCGCGGCTGCCCGAGGACGTCACCGCGGTGCTGGTCGCCGGCGACCGGCCGTCCCGTGCGTACGGCGCGGGCGAGCGGACCGTGCCCGTGCACGGCCCGGCCGGTCGGCTGCTCGCGTGGCTGATGGACCGCGGCGGTGACCCGGCCTGGCCGAGGCTGAGGTCCTGGTCGTACTGACCCGGGCAGCGGTGACGCTGTCTCAGGGCGTGAGCGCGCTCGCCAGCACCCGG
Source organism: uncultured Actinomycetota bacterium (assembly GCA_963711005.1). GTDB lineage: Bacteria > Actinomycetota > Actinomycetes > Prado026 > Prado026 > CAVQCJ01. The sequence continues at coordinate 1,760,711 of CAVQCJ010000002.1, forward strand.
TGGGCCGCCTGCGCGTCGCCGGTCACGGTGATCTCCGGGTCGTCGACGTCGGTGCGGTGCCACAGCAGCAGCTCGAGGGTGGCCGCCGGGGCGCTCGCCGTCGCGTCCGGGTCGCCGCTCGACGCGCTGCGACCGTCGCCGGCCAACGTCCAGGCGTGCTCGGTCGCCGTGCTGACCAGGGTGAGGCTGTCGGTCAGGGCGGGTTGCCGGCCCAGGCGCACCTGACGGGGGAAGAACATCCGGCACACCTCGTCCACCGCGTCCTCGGCGAACCAGTCGGGCCAGATGACCCGGTGGCCGAGCGCCGTTGCGGCGTCCCAGTGGTGCATCGCCGTCTCATGCGCCTGCCGCCGGATCCAGAACGCCGTGAGCTGCGGCTGCGGCCCGAACGTCCAGCATGGCGCGTCCGGGTCCGCCGCTGTCAGCGTCGCCACCAGCTCCTGAGCACCCTGGTCGAACCACGCGAGCAAGGCCGCGTCGTCGCCGTCCGGTGGACGCCCACCCTCGGCCTCCTGCCCGGTACGCACGATCTCGGTCGCCCAGCGGTGCACCCGACCCAGGTGGCGGACCAGCCTGCGTACATCCCACCCCGGGCAGGACCGAACGCTTGTTCCGAGGTCCGCCTGCTGCAGCTGCGCGGTCATCGAGGTGGTCTCGGCGCCGAGCTGGGTGAGCAGGGCTTCGGACGTGGGCACGCGGTCAGGCTAGTGCGGGCCGAGGCGGACCGCCGGGCGGCCGAGCAGTCGCTTCGCCTCGCGGATGCCGCTGGTCATCGCCCCGTCGGCGTACGCCACCCGGGCGCTCTGCGTGTGCTCACCGGCGAACAGGATGCGGCCGGCGACCGGCTCGCCGAGCAGGTCGAGGTCCGCGGGCGTCGCCCCGGGCGGGATGTGCGTGTACGCACCGCCGGTGCAGCGGTCGGTGCCCCAGCCGGTCACGGCGACGGCGGTCGGCGCCGGGTACGGACCGCCCATCGCCCCGTCGAGCAGGTCGAGCAGCCAGGCCACCGCACCGTCGACCGGCCCGTCGACGATGCCGGCCGCGCTGTGGAACACCAGGCACACCAGCGCCGGGACGCCGCCGAACGCGTCGTGGTCGAACACCCACACCGTCCCCTGGTCGGGGTCGCGCGGGAACAGCATCAGGTGGGACAGCCCCCGTGTTCGCCAGAACGGTTCGTCGAACCGCAGCACGACCTTCTCCAGGCGGCCGAACCCGAGCCGCCGCATGGCGGCGATGCGCTCGGCCGGCAGCGGCGGCAAGAACTGCGGCGCACCCCGCTTGAGCACGCCGAGCGGCACGGTCACCACGACGTGCGTGCCGGACTCCACCCGCCCGTCGGCGGTGTGGACACGGATGCCGTCGTCGGTGTCGGCCACCTCCGTCACGTCGCAGCCCAGCCGCACGTCCACGCCGGCCGCCATCGCGTCGACGAGGGTGCGGTAGCCGCCGAGGGGCATGTCCCCGAAGTACTCCCCGCCGTACTCGAGCTCGTTCCACATCCACTGCAGGGACTGGCGTTCGGGCAGGTCGGCGGCCTCGGCCTCGATGACGGCCCGCAGCGACTGGCGGGCCTGCCGCGCCTGGACCGCCCCGAGGCCGGCCTCCCCGAGGAAGACGTCGATGGCCTCGGCGACGGACGCGCCGGACCCCAGGCCGGCGCGCAGGCGTTCCTCGACCGCGGCCGGGAACTCCTCGAACTGCAGGGCGACGCTCGCGTCGACCTCGGCCGGCGTGAGCGGCCGCCCCTGCGCGCAGTCGTAGCCGCCCAGCCCGGACAGCGCGTCGGCGGGACGGCACCGGACGCCCACCTGGTCGGCGAAGACCCGCATCGGGTTCCCGAAGGGGTGGTGGATCCACGACCCGCCCAGGTCGACCGGCGTACCCGCCAGGTCGATCGTGTGCAGGCGGCCGCCGACCCGGTCGCGGGCCTCGAGGACGACGCACTCGACCCCGCCGTGACCGAGCGCGTTCGCGACCGTCAGCCCGGCGATCCCCGCGCCCACCACCACGACCCGTCCGACCTCCCCGGCCAGCCCGCCGGGGACCTCGGTGCTGCCGTCGTCGTAGCCGTCAGCGACCAACTCGGACCCCGGGCGGGGCGGGCGGGTCGCTGCGCTGCGGCCGGGGGCGCTTCAGCGGGCGGACTTCGGCGACCGGCTCGGTCTCCGACCCGTCGTGGTCCAGGTGCGCCAGCGTCGTGCAGACCTCGCGCACCACCCGGCCGTCGATCGGCAACGAGATGTGGCCGACGCCCTGCACGAGGACGTTGCGCACCCGCAGGTCCGGGTGCTCGATCCGCGCCGAGGCGTGCGGGATCACCATCTCGTCGTGGTCGGACCAGAACGCGACGAAGCGGGTGCGGCAGCCCGGGGCCGGCTGCGCGAGCTCGCGGATGATCTCGCTGCCGGGGCGCAGCTGCCGCGCGACCGGGTGCGGGACGAGCCGGGCGGGCTGCGTGCCCGCGTGCGGCGCGCCGAGCGTGACCACCGTGTGCACCCGTTGGTCGCCGCCCATGCACTGCACGTAGTAGCGCGCGACGAGGCCGCCCATCGAGTGCCCCACGAGGTGGATGCGTTCGTAGCCGGTCTCCGCGCAGATCGCCTCGACGGCGGCACCGACCCGCAGCGCCACCTCGCGGACGTCCTCGGTCAGCGGGCTGTAGTTCAACCCGGAGACGCGGCCGAAGCCGCGCCGGCGCAGCCCGCGCCGCAGCACCGTGAACACCGAGCGGTTGTCGACCACGCCGTGCACCAGCAGGATCGGCGTCCCCGCCGCCTCGACGTCGCCCACGATCAGCCCCCGGTGCACCGGGCGCAGCGCACCCAGGGAGTACCCCGCGGTCTCCGGCCGGGACCGCTCCTCGAGCAGCCCCCAGGGGTACAGCACGACGTGCGTGCCGATCCAGGCCAGCTCGACGACCGCCGCCCGAGCCCCGCGGGCTGCGTGCGCGGCCCGGCCGGCGCCGTCCGCACGGCGCAGCGGGTGCATCCGCCGACCATAGCCGCCGCCCGGGTCGCCGGACGCGGCGAAACGCCTGCGGGCTACGCTCGGCCTCCGTGGCCGCATCACCGTTGCGCATCGTGGTCGCCAAGCCGGGCCTGGACGGCCACGACCGCGGCGCCAAGGTGGTCGCGCGGGCCCTGCGGGACGCCGGGGTCGAGGTCATCTACACCGGCCTGCACCAGACCCCCGAGCAGATCGTGCAGACCGCCGTCCAGGAGGACGCCGACGCGATCGGGCTCTCCGTGCTCAGCGGTGCCCACCTCACCCTGTTCCCCCGGGTCGTCGAGCTGCTTCGCGAGCGGGACGCCGCCGACATCGTCGTGTTCGGCGGCGGCATCATCCCCGCGGCGGACGCCACCGAGCTCGAGGCCGCCGGGGTCGCCAAGGTGTTCGGTCCGGGGACCACCACGATGGACATCGTCGCCTGGGTCCACGAGCACGTGCCGGCGCGCACCCCCTAGCTGCCCGCCGCTCGTGCGGGCCTACGCTGCGCCCATGGACCTGTTCGAGTACCAAGCCAAGGACCTGTTCGCGCGGCACGGGGTCCCCACGCTGGACGGCGACGTCGCGTCGACGCCGGAGGAGGCGCGGCACATCGCGCTCCGGCTCGGGACCACCGTCGTGGTCAAGGCCCAGGTCAAGACCGGGGGCCGCGGCAAGGCCGGCGGCGTCAAGCTCGCCCGCGACGAGCAGGAGGCGTACGACCGCGCGGCCGACATCCTCGGCATGGACATCAAGGGCCACACCGTGCACCGCGTGCTGGTGACCGTGGCGAGCGACATCGCCGCCGAGTACTACGTCTCGTTCCTGCTCGACCGGGCTGCGCGCACGTACCTCGCGATGGCGTCGGTCGAGGGCGGCATGGAGATCGAGCAGCTCGCGGTCGAGCGACCCGACGCCCTCGCCCGTGTCCCGGTCGACGCCCTCGACGGGGTGACCCGGGCCAAGGCGGAGGAGATCGCCGACGCCGCCGGCTTCGGGGCCGACGTGCGCGAGCAGGTGGTCGAGGTCCTGCAGAAGCTGTGGACCGTGTTCATCGAGGAGGACGCGACCCTCGTCGAGGTCAACCCGCTCGTGCGCACCCCCGACGGTCGCATCGTCGCACTGGACGGCAAGGTGACCCTCGACGACAACGCGGGCTTCCGCCACGTCGGGCACGCCGACCTCGTCGACCAGGCGGCCGCCGACCCGCTCGAGCGGCGGGCCAAGGACAAAGACCTCAACTACGTCAAGCTGCACGGCGAGGTCGGCATCATCGGCAACGGAGCCGGGCTGGTGATGAGCACCCTGGACGTGGTCGCGTACGCGGGCGAGGACTTCGGCGGCGTGGCGCCGGCCAACTTCCTCGACATCGGCGGCGGCGCGTCGGCGCAGGTGATGGCCGACGGGCTCGAGATCATCCTGTCCGACACAGAGGTGCGCGCCGTCCTCGTCAACGTCTTCGGCGGCATTACCGCCTGCGACGAGGTGGCCAACGGCATCGTCCAGGCAGTCGCGATGCTGGCCGGCATGGGCGAGCCGGTGACCAAGCCGCTCGTCGTCCGGCTCGACGGCAACAACGCGGACGAGGGGCGTGCGATCCTCGCCGGCGCCGGCCTCACCGGGGTCGAGCTCGTCGACACCATGGACGGCGCTGCCCGCAGGGTGGCCGAGCTCGCCGCGGCCGCGGCGAAGTAGGGACCGGGCGAACGATGGCGATCTTCCTCACCGAGAAGTCGCGGGTGCTCGTCCAGGGCATCACCGGCTCCGAGGGCACCAAGCACACCCGCCGGATGATCGCGAGCGGCACGAACATCGTCGCGGGCGTGACGCCGGGCAAGGGTGGGCAGTCCGTCGACGCGGACGGCACGCCGGTCCCCGTCTTCGACTCCGTCGCCGCGGCGGTGGACGAGACCGGAGCCGATGTCGCCGTCGTGTTCGTCCCGCCGCGGTTCGCCAGGTCCGCCGTGCTGGAGACCGTCGACGCCGGCGTGCCGCTGTGCGTCGTCATCACCGAGGGCGTCCCCGTGCAGGACACCGCCCAGTTCTTCCAGTACGCACAGAACTCCGGCAGCACGCGCATCGTCGGTCCGAACTGCCCCGGCCTCATCAGCCCTGGCCGCTCCAACGCCGGCATCATCCCCGGCACCATCACCGGCACCGGTCGCATCGGGCTGGTCTCGAAGTCGGGGACGCTGACCTACCAGATGATGTACGAGCTGCGCGACCTCGGCTTCTCCAGCGCCGTCGGCATCGGCGGCGACCCGGTCATCGGCACCACGCACATCGACTGCCTCGCTGCGTTCCAGGACGACCCGGAGACCGACGCCATCGTGATGATCGGTGAGATCGGCGGTGACGCGGAGGAGCGGGCGGCTGCGTTCATCGCCGAGCGCGTGACCAAGCCGGTCGTCGGGTACGTCGCCGGCTTCACGGCCCCCGAGGGCAAGACGATGGGCCACGCTGGCGCGATCGTCTCGGGCTCGTCCGGGACAGCCGAGGCGAAGAAGGAAGCGCTCGAAGCCGTGGGCGTACTGGTCGGGAAGACGCCGTCGGAGGCCGCGCGGCTCATGCGCGAGGTGATCTCGCGCTGAGCCGTGCGTCCGGTCGGCTCGGTGCTCGGCAGCGGAGGAGGAGCGGTCATGGCGGAGGGAACCCCGGTCTCGTACCTGGTGCTGGCCAAGGGCACGCCGGTGCTGACCGCGGCCGGTCGTCGGTTCGGGTCGGTCGAGCACGTCCTGCAGATCCCGTCCGAGGACCTGTTCGACGGGATCGTCGTGGCCACCGACGAGGGCCTTCGTTTCGTGGACCGGGACCAGATCACGGCGATCACCGACCAGGCCGTGACGTGTGCGCTGGACGACGCCGCAGTCGCCGAGCTGCCCAAGCCGGAGGGCACCCCGACCTTCACCGTGGACGCGGCGGAGGACACCGGCCATGACCTGCACGACATGTTCGGCCGCCTGTTCCGGCGCGGCAGGTGGACGGCCGAGAAGCCGGACGACGACGGCTGATCCTGCGTCGTGCAGACGGCACACCAAATCGCGAATAGTTGTTGTGGATACACAACTTTCGGCGGTTCGGCGTCGGCGGGGTCGGGTGAGATTCTGGTCATGCCGACCAGCCCCTGGTCGGCGTCCTGGACGGGGACCTGCTCGCCGACACCGAGAACCTGTACACACTCATCACCCAGCTCAACGCGCAGGCGCTGCGCCGGCTCGCGGAGTTCGACACCCGGGGTCTGGCCCCCGACGCCGGCGCACCTACGATCCAGGGGTGGCTCAAGGCTCGGTTGACCCCACCCCCCTGGCTCTGACACGCCAACCACCGCGTGGCTTGAGGAAGCGCAGCCCTCGGGGCCTGACCCGGCGGTCCGGTGTGCGCTACGTTCGCTTCGACCGTCCAGCAACGTACGGGAGGGGCGAACGATGGCCGACACATCGCTAGACGAGCTCGGCCCGGTCGACTACGTCGTCGTCGAGTTCCCGGCTGGAGCGAGCAACTTCACCGGCGAGATGGCGGACGAGCTGCTCGCGTTGGTCGACGCCGGAACCATCCGGTTGATCGACGTACTGATCCTCACCAAGGACGAGAACGGTGCGGTCGACGCGATGGAGCTGTCCGACGTCGGTGAGCTGGGAGCCCTCCAGGCGATCGAGGCGCAGCTGGCCGAGCTGTTGGCCGAGGAAGACGTCGAGCGCCTTGCCGCCGCCATGGACCCGGGAAGCACAGCGGGGGTGCTCATCTGGGAGAACCTGTGGGCGGCGCCGTTCGCATCCGCGGCGCGGCGTTCGGGCGGACAGCTGATCGCGGACGGACGGATTCCGATCCAGGCGATCATCGCGTCGATCCAGGCCGACGATGAATCGGCCGGCGAAGGAGACTGAGATGCCGCTCAGACCAGCACGCAGAGGCAGGGTCGGCGTCATCGGGGCGCCGGTCGCGAAGACCGCGGTCGTCGCAGCGGCCGTCACGCCCGGTCCCTCGCCCGTCGCGAAGACCGCCGTGGTGGCCGCGGCCGTCACACCTGGGCGGCGGCGGCGGATCTGAGGCCACCCGCGGCCCAGGTCCCGTCGGGACTGTCCGCCCTGCCCGTACCCTTGTCGGCATGACCGACGCGTCGCGCCTGACCGAGCTGCTCGATCGTGAACCGTTCGTCCTGTTCGACGGGGCGATGGGCACGATGGTGCAGGACCTCGGGCTGGACGACGGCGGCGCTCCGGAGCTGTGGAACGTGGAGCGGCCGGACACCGTCCGCGAGGTCCACGAGGGCTACCTGCGCGCCGGGGCACGGGTCGTCACGACGAACACGTTCGGCGGCACCCGGCCGCGGCTGGCCATGCACGGTCTGGACGAGCGGGTCGAGGAGCTGAACGTGGCGGCGGCGCGGATCGCCCGCCAGGCCGCCGAGCCGTTCGGCGCCCTGGTTGCCGGCGACCTCGGTCCCACCGGGGAGCTGCTGGAGCCGCTGGGCACGCTGTCGGTCGACGACGCGCAGGCGATCTTCGCCGAGCAGCTGCGCGGGCTGCTGGCCGGCGGCATCGACCTGGTGCTGATCGAGACGATGAGCGCGCTCGCCGAGGTGGAGGCCGCGGTCCGCGCGGTGCGCGAGCTGGCCCCCGAGCTGCCGGTCGTCGCGACGCTCAGCTTCGACACGAACCTGCACACGATGATGGGCGTCAGCCCGGCCGACGCGGTGCTGGCCCTCGGAGCGCTCGGGGTGACCGCGGTCGGCGCGAACTGCGGCCGAGGTCCCGACGAGATGGAGATCATCGTCGGGCAGATGGCGAAGGTCCGGCCCGACGGGCTGCTGCTGATCGCGCAGTCGAACGCGGGCCTGCCGGTGCTGGTCGGCGACCACTTCGAGTACGACAAGCATCCGGCCGACATGGCCGGCCACGCGCTGCGGCTCAAAGCTGCCGGTGTCGACCTGATCGGCGCGTGCTGCGGCTCGACCCCGGAGCATCTCGAGGCCATGCGGGACGCGCTCGCCGGCTGAGCGGACCGTCCCCGGGTCGGTCCCGGCGGCCGGGCGGCGCGGCAACCGGGCCGGACGTGTCCGGTTTGCGACGATGCCGGGGTGACGGCGCAGCTCGAGCGGACCACGCGACCCGACGTCGCGCCGGTGCTGCGCTCGCCGCTGGTGACCGGGGCGGTGGCCGCGGTATGGGCGGGCGTGGTCGGGCTGGCGGTCTGCGTCCTGGTGGTCCTGCTGGCGTGGCTGCTGGCCACGCACGGGGCCGCGAGCTCCGGCGACGCGGTCCACGGCGGCGTCCTGACGTGGCTGGCCGCCAACCACGGAACCATCGTGCTGTCGGTGGGCACGATCGACCTGGTGCCACTCGGCCTGGTCGTGGTACCCGTGGTCGCCCTGTTCCGCGCGGGCCGCTGGGCCGGTCAGGGGGCGGCGGAGGCACTGCCGGCTGCGGCCGCCGCGACCGTGGCCATGGCGGTCACCTACGGGATCGGCGCCGCCGTGGTGGCGACCGCGAGCGCGCAGCGCGGTTCGGCTGCCGAGGTCGGCAGCGTGCTGGTCGGCGCGGGTGTCCTGGCGCTGGTCGCCGGCGGCTGCGGCGTGCTGTCCGGCGCGGTGCTGTGGGACGAGCTGTGGGAGCTGCTGCCCGAGGAGGCGCTGCCGGTGCTGCGTGGCGCGGCGGCGGGCCTGGCCGTGCTGCTCGGCGGCGGTGCGCTGCTGCTCGCGGGCTCGCTGCTGGCCCACTTCGGCCGGGTCAGCGACGTCGCCCGCTCGCTGCACGTCGGGGCGGCCGGCGGGTTCGCACTGCTGCTGCTCGGCCTGCTCGCCGTCCCGACCGGCGTGGTGTGGGCCGCCTCGTACACGGTCGGGCCCGGTTTCGCGGTGGGGCTGGGCACCGCGGTCGCGCCTTCGGGGGTCGCGCTCGGGCCGGTACCCGCACTCCCGTTGCTGGGTGCCCTCCCGGATACCGGGCACGCGCCGGGGGCGTCGATGGTCGCGCTGGCCGTGCCGCCGCTGGCCGGCATGGTCGTCGGCTGGCTGGCCGCCCGCCGCCCGGCTGCGACAGCCGGCCGCACGGCGGGGGAGGCGGTGGCGGCGGGGGTGCTCGCCGGGGTCGGTCTCGGCGTGCTGGCGCTGCTCAGCTCGGGATCGCTCGGCGCGGTCCGGATGACCGACCTCGGGCCGGACGCGGTGCGGGTCGCGGTCGCCGCCGCGGTCGAGGTCGCGGCGGTGGCCGCCCTGGTGGCGTACGAGGGCTGCCGGCACCGGGCCCGCCTGGTCGCGACCGGGCAGCGGCTGGGCCGGTTCGGCCGCAGGATGGCTGCGCACGTCCCCCGGCCGGGAGGCCGCACCGCAGACCGGTAGCGTGCGCGCGTGCCCGACCAGCCCGCGCTCGCCGTCCCCGCCCCGAGCAGACCGGCGCGGCTGGTGGTCCTGGTCTCCGGTAGCGGGACCAACCTGCAGGCGCTGCTGGACGCCGCCACGGACCCGGCCTACGGAGCGCGCGTGGTCGCGGTCGGCGCCGACCGACCCGGCATCACGGCCCTGGACCGCGCCGGGCGCAGCAGCGTCCCGACCTTCGTGCTGCGGGTCGAGGAGTACCCGGACCGGGACGCCTGGGACCGGGCGCTCACCGACGCCGTGGCCGGCTACTCGCCGGACCTGGTCGTGTCGGCCGGGTTCATGAAGCTCGCGGGACGCTGTTTCCTGGACCGGTTCGGGGGTCGATTCGTCAACACGCACCCGGCGCTGCTGCCGTCGTTCCCGGGCATGCACGGCGCTCGGGACGCGCTGGCGCACGCGGTGAAGGTGACGGGTGCGACGCTGTTCCTCGTCGACGCCGGGGTCGACACCGGTCCGATCGTCGCGCAGGCTGCCGTCGAGATCCGGGACGGCGACGACGAGTCGGCGCTGCACGAGCGCATCAAGGAGGTCGAGCGGGCGATGCTGGTCGACACGGTCGGCCGGATGGCGCGCTCGGGTTGGTCGGTCCACGGCAGGAAGGTGACGATCCCGTGAGCGAGGCAGGTTCTGCCGGTCTCCAGGAGCATGGTGCCGACGGGCGCCGACGGGTGCGCCGGGCGCTGGTCAGCGTGTACGACAAGACCGGCCTGGACGAGCTCGCCCTGGCTCTCGCCGCGGCCGGGGTCGAGATCGTCTCGACCGGGTCGACCGCGGCCACGATCGCCGCGCTCGGCGTCCCGGTCACCCAGGTCGCCGACCTGACCGGGTTCCCGGAGTGCCTCGAGGGGCGGGTCAAGACGCTGCACCCGCGGGTGCACGCCGGGATCCTCGCCGACCTGCGCAAGGCGGACCACGCCCGCCAGCTGGCCGAGCTCGGCATCGACCCGTTCGAGCTGGTCGTGGTGAACCTGTACCCGTTCGCCGACACGGTGCGCAGCGGCGCGACGCCGGACGAGTGCGTCGAGCAGATCGACATCGGCGGTCCGTCGATGGTCCGCGGCGCAGCGAAGAACCACCCGAGCGTCGCGGTCGTCGTCTCGCCCGCGCGGTACGGCGAGGTGCTGGCGGCCATCGCCGCCGGCGGCTTCACGGGGGCCCAGCGGGCCCGGCTCGCGGTCGAGGCCTTCACCCACACCGCGTCGTACGACATCGCCGTCGCCTCGTACCTGGGCAGCGTGGTTGCACCAGAAACCGTGAGTTTCCCGCGCTGGGTGGGCGCGGCCTGGCAGCGCGCGGCGGTGCTGCGGTACGGCGAGAACCCGCACCAGCAGGCGGCGCTGTACGCCGCGGAGCACACCGCACCGGGGCTCGCGCAGGCCGAGCAGCTGCACGGCAAGGAGATGTCGTACAACAACTACGTCGACGCCGACGCCGCGCGCCGGGCGGCCTACGACTTCGCCGAGCCGACAGTGGCGATCATCAAGCACGCCAACCCCTGCGGCATCGCCGTCGGGGTCGACATCACGGACGCGTACCGCAAGGCGTTCGACTGCGACCCGGTGTCCGCGTTCGGCGGCGTCGTCGCGACGAACCGGCCGGTCACCGCCGCGATGGCCGACGCCATCGGCGACGTGTTCACCGAGGTCGTGGTGGCACCCGCGTTCGACGAGGACGCGCTGGAGATCCTGACCAGGCGCAAGAACGTCCGCCTGCTGCGCTGCGACGGCCGGCACCCCGGCCGAGGGGTCGAGTGGCGTCCGGTCACCGGCGGGCTGCTGATGCAGGTCACCGACGTCGTCGACGAGGACGGCGACGACCCGGAGCACTGGACGCTGGCCACGGGTGCGCCCGCCGACGACGCGACGCTCTGGGACCTGGGGTTCGCCTGGCGGGCCTGCCGCTCGGTGAAGTCCAACGCGATCGTGCTGGCCCGCGACGGCGCGACCGTCGGCGTCGGCATGGGACAGGTCAACCGGGTCGACTCGGCCAGGCTGGCGGTGGAGCGGGCCGGCGAGGACCGGGCGCGCGGGTCGGTCGCCGCGTCGGACGCGTTCTTCCCGTTCCCGGACGGACCGGAGGTGCTGTTCGCCGCTGGGGTCCGGGCGATCGTGCAGCCGGGCGGGTCGGTGCGCGACGACGAGGTCGTCGCGGCGGCCGAAGCGGCCGGCGTGACGATGTACTTCACCGGCGTCCGGCACTTCTTCCACTGAGCGTCGAGACCCCGTCGTGCACCTCGCCCAGCTCAACGTCGCGCGCCTGCTCGAGCCGCTGGACTCTCCGCGCCTGGCCGACTTCGTCGGGGCGCTCGACGAGGTCAACGCCGTCGCCGACGGGGCGCCGGGGTTCGTGTGGCGGTTGCAGACCGAGTCCGGCAACGCGACCGATGTGCGTCCCTGGGGCGATGACGTCATCGTCAACATGAGCGTCTGGGAGTCGGTGGAGTCGCTGCGCGCGTACGTCTACGGCCCCGAGCACGCCGCGGTCCTGCGCCGGCGGCGGGAGTGGTTCAACGTGCTCGGCACCCCGCACGTCGTGCTGTGGTGGGTGCCCGACGGGCACCTCCCCGACCTGGTGGAGGCCGGTGCCCGCCTGGCCGGGCTCGAACGGGACGGACCCGGGCCCGAGGCGTTCACGTTGCGGGTCCCGTTCCCGGTGCCGGGGTGAGACCGGTGCAAGGGTGAGACCGGTGCAGCGGTGAGACCCGCCGGCACCGTGCTGGCGACCGGGGCCGCGTTCTTCGTGGGCGCGATCGTCGCGCTGCAGGCCCGGTTCAACGGCGACCTCGCCGTGCAGCTGGGCGGCGGGTTCCCGGGCGGCTCGATGGCGGCGACGGTGAACTTCGGGGTCGGTCTGGTCGCCCTGTCGGCGTGGGTGCTGGTCGACGGGTCGCAGCGGTCGGCGGTGGCGCAGCTGCTGCCCGCGGTCCGGGCCGGGCGGCTGGCGACGTGGCAGTGCCTGGGCGGTCTGGGTGGCGCCTTCCTGATCCTCAGCCAGAGCGCGAGCGTCCCGACCATCGGCGTCGCCGTGTTCACCGTGGCCGTCGTCGGCGGCCAGACCGTGAGCGGCCTGCTGGTCGACAAGGTCGGTCTCGGACCGGCCGGCCGGCAGCCCGTGACGGCACACCGGGTGGTGGCGGCCGCCGTCGCCGTCGGTGCCGTGGTGCTGGCGGTGTCCGGGCACTTCGGCTCCGGGTCGTTCGCGTTCGGGCTGGTCGCGCTGTGCGTGGCGGCCGGCGTGGCGGTCTCGGTCCAGTCCGCGCTCAACGGTCAGGTCGGCCGGGCCGCCGGCAGTGCGGTGGCGGCGTCCTGGCTGAACTTCGCGGTGGGACTGCCCGTCCTGCTCCTGGTCGACGCGGCCCTGCTGGCGGTCGGGCACCGCTACCCGGCGCCGCCGAGCCAGTGGTGGCTGTACACCGGTGGGCTGTTCGGTGTGGCCTTCGTGACGGTCGTCGCCGGCGTCGTGCGGACGGTCGGCGTGCTGGTGGTGACGCTGGCGACGGTGGCCGGCCAGGTGTTCGGCGCGGTGCTCCTGGACGCTCTGGCACCGGTCGCCGGTCAGTCGCTGCAGCTGGTGACCGTGGTCGGCGCGGTGGCAACCCTGGGCGCCGTGCTCCTGGCGGTACGGTCGCGCCCATGACTCAGGCGCTGCCGCGGGCGCTGACGCAGGCGCTGCGCGCGGTGCGGGCCAACTGGCCGTTCGCGCTGGTCTGCCTCGGGGTCCTGGCCGGGCTGGGCGTCGTCGTCCTGCTGGACCGGTTCCGGCGCGGCACGCTGGTCATGGCGGGAGCGGTGCTGCTCGGCGCCTGGTTGCGGGTCCTGCTGCCCGAGGAGCAGCTCGGGCTGCTGCGGGTCCGCGGGAGGGCCTTCGACGTCGTCACCATGCTGGCTCTGGGGCTGGGCCTCTCCGTGGTCGCGCTGGTGGTGCCCCCGCCGCCGTGAGCCGGTCGACCGGGACCGGTACGGTGACCCCGGATGTCTTGACGCCGAGATAACGCGATCCCGGGACGACGGGACCGCCAGAGAGCGCATCGCAGGATCGAGAGGGCCGGACATGGCTGAGCGCAGCGGCAAGGTGACGGTGGTCGGCGCGGGGTTCTACGGCTCGACGACCGCGCAGCGGCTCGCGGAGTACGACGTGTTCGAGACCGTCGTCCTCACCGACATCGTCGAGGGCAAGCCGGAGGGCCTGGCCCTCGACCTGAACCAGTCGCGGCCGGTGGAGGGCTTCGAGACCGTCGTCGTCGGCCAGACCACCGACCGTCGACGGCGCCGGGTACGAGGCGACGGCCGGCTCGGACATCGTCGTCATCACGGCCGGCCTGCCGCGCAAGCCCGGCATGAGCCGGATGGACCTGATCGAGACCAACGCGCGGATCGTGCGCGGCGTCGCCGAGAACATCGCCACGCACGCGCCGCAGGCCGTGGTCATCGTCGTGTCCAACCCGCTCGACGAGATGACGGCGCTGACGCAGCTCGCCACCGGGTTCCCGCGGCACCGCGTGCTGGGCCAGGCCGGGATGCTGGACACGGCCCGCTTCACGTACTTCGTCGCCGAGGCGCTGGACGTGCCGGTGGGCAGCGTGCGCACGCTCACGCTCGGCTCGCACGGCGACACCATGGTGCCGGTGCCGTCGCGGTGCACGGTCGACGGCAAGCCGCTCGCCGACGTCATGCCGGCCGACCGCATCGACGAGCTCGTCACCCGCACCCGCAACGGCGGCGCCGAGGTGGTCGCGCTGCTCAAGACCGGGTCCGCCTACTACGCGCCGTCGGCGGCGGCGGCGCGGATGGCCCGGGCGGTGCACGACGACGCGGGCGCCGTCATGCCGGTGTGCGCGTGGGTGGACGGCGAGTACGGCATCTCCGGCGTCTACCTCGGCGTCGAGGCGGAGATCGGCCGCACCGGCGTACGGAAGGTGGTCGAGACCGACCTGACCGCCGCACGAGCTGGCCGGCCTGCGCGACGCCGCCGAGGCCGTCCGCGCGAAGCAGGCCGACGTGAAGGACCTGTGATGCCCAAGATCAAGGTCGAGGGGCCCGTCGTCGAGCTGGACGGCGACGAGATGACCCGCATCATCTGGCACCTGATCCGCGACCAGCTGGTGCTGCCGTACCTGGACGTCGAGCTGGACTACTACGACCTGAGCATCGAGCACCGCGACGCCACCGACGACCAGGTCACGGTCGACGCCGCCGAGGCGATCCGCCGGCACGGCGTCGGCGTGAAGTGCGCGACGATCACGCCGGACGAGGCGCGGGTCGCGGAGTTCGGGCTCAAGAAGATGTGGCGCTCGCCGAACGGCACCATCCGCAACATCCTCGGCGGCGTGATCTTCCGCGAGCCGATCATCGTCCGCAACATCCCGCGGCTGGTCCCGGGCTGGACCAAGCCGATCGTCGTCGGAAGGCACGCGTTCGGCGACCAGTACCGCGCCACCGACGTGCGCATCCCGGGCGCCGGCACGCTGACGCTGACCTTCACCCCGAAGGACGGCTCGGAGCCGATGGAGCTGGAGGTCTACGACTTCCCGTCCTCCGGCGTGGCGATGGCGATGTACAACCTCGACGACTCCATCCGCGACTTCGCCAGGGCCTCGATGCGGTACGGGCTCGCGCGCGGCTACCCGGTCTACCTGTCGACCAAGAACACGATCCTCAAGGCGTACGACGGCCGGTTCAAGGACCTGTTCGCCGAGGTGTTCGAGTCCGAGTTCGCCGCCGAGTTCGCCGCGGCGGGGCTGACGTACGAGCACCGGCTGATCGACGACATGGTGGCCGCCGCGCTCAAGTGGGAGGGCGGCTACGTCTGGGCGTGCAAGAACTACGACGGCGACGTGCAGAGCGACACGGTGGCGCAGGGCTTCGGCTCGCTCGGTCTGATGACCAGCGTGCTGATGACGCCGGACGGCCGCACCGTGGAGGCCGAGGCCGCGCACGGCACGGTGACCAGGCACTACCGCCAGCACCAGCAGGGCAAGCCGACGTCGACGAACCCGATGGCGTCGATCTTCGCGTGGACGCAGGGGCTGGCCCACCGCGGCGCCCTGGACGGGACGCCGGCGGTGACGGAGTTCGCGCACACCCTCGAGCAGGTCTGCGTGCGCACCGTCGAGAGCGGCAGCATGACCAAGGACCTCGCGGTCCTGGTCGGTCCGGACCAGCCCTGGCTGACCACCCAGGAGTTCATGGCCGCGATCGAGGCCAACCTGCGGGCGACGATGCACCCGGCCGGGTAGGCGCGCCCGTACTCTGGGGCCCGTGAGCGGCACCTGGGCGAAGATCGCTCTCGTCGTCGTCTTCGTCCTGATCGGCGGCACGTTCTCGGCGACCGAGATGGCGCTGGTCTCGTTGCGCGAGAGCCAGCTCCGGACGCTGGCGACGCGCGGGCCCCGCGGACAGCGGGTGGCTGCGCTCGCGTCCGACCCGAACCGGTTCCTGGCCGCCCTGCAGATCGGCGTGACGCTGGCCGGTTTCCTGTCGGCGGCGTTCGGCGCGGCAACGCTGGCCGACGAGTTCGCGCCGGTGCTCGAGGGCTGGGGGCTGCCGCACGGGCTGTCCACGACGGTCGCGCTGGTCACCATCACCGTGGCCATCTCCTACCTCGCGCTGGTGCTCGGCGAGCTGGTGCCCAAGCGGCTGGCGCTGCAGCGGGCCGAGCGGCTCGCGCTGGTCGCAGCGCCGGCGGTCGACCGGTTCGCCCGGCTGGTCTCCCCGTTCGTGTGGCTGCTGTCCCGGTCGACGAACCTCGTCGTCCGGGTGCTCGGCGGCGACCCCACGGCCGGCCGGGAGCAGATGAGCGACGAGGAGGTCCGGCTGCTCGTCGCCGGCCACCAGTCGTTCGGGCGCGAGGCGCGCGAGCTGATCGAGGAGGTCTTCGCCGCCGGCGACCGCCAGCTGCGCGAGGTCATGGTCCCGCGCACCGAGGTGGACTTCCTGGACGCGACGATGCCGGTCTACAAGGCGGTGCGGGTGGTCGCCGACCTGCCGCACAGCCGGTACCCGGTGATCCAGGGCAGCGCCGACGACGTCGTCGGGTTCGTCCATGTGCGGGACCTCTTCGGTGCCGACTCGTCGACCCGGCTCAGCGAGCTCGCCCGGGACGTGGCCCGGCTGCCCGGCACCAAGCGGCTGCTGCCCGCGCTCAGCGAGCTGCGCCGGGCCGGCCTGCACCTGGCCATCGTCGTCGACGAGTACGGCGGCACCGCCGGGATCGTCACCCTCGAGGACCTCGTCGAGGAGCTGGTCGGGGACATCCGGGACGAGTACGACGACGAGCAGCAGGCTGCGCGGCGCACCCGCGGCGGCGACCTGGAGGTGGAAGGGCTGCTCAACCTCGACGACTTCGAGGACGAGGCCGGGTTCGCCCTGCCGGAGGGCCCGTACGAGACGGTGGCCGGGTACGTGCAGGCGTCGCTCGGGCACATCCCGCAGGTCGGCGAGACGGTCGAGCACGACGGGCACCGGATCACGGTGACCGAGACCGACGGCCGCCGGGTCTCCAAGCTGCTCGTGGTGCCAAGACCCGCCGACCCGGCAGGACCGGCAGGGCCGGCTGACCCGGCAGGGCCGGCTGACCCGGCAGGGCCGGCAGACCGGTCGGAGCCTTCGGGACCGGACCAGACGGCCGGGCGGGATTTGCCAGAATGACCGCCATGCCCGCCTCCCGCTCCCCGTCCCGTCCGCGCGTCTTCTCCGGGATGCAGCCGACCGCGGACTCCCTGCACCTGGGCAACTACCTCGGAGCGCTGACGAGCTGGGTCGCCCTGCAGGACACCCACGACCCGGTGTACTGCGTCGTCGACCTGCACGCGATCACCGCCGGGCACGACCCGCAGGCGCTGCGGCACCGGACCAGGCTGACCGCCGCGCAGTACCTCGCCGCCGGGATCGACGACCGACCGCAGCATCCTGTTCGTGCAGAGCCACGTCCCGGCGCACACCCAGCTGCAGTGGGTGCTCGGCTGCATCACCGGCTTCGGCGAGGCCGGCCGGATGACGCAGTTCAAGGACAAGTCGCAGCGGGAGGGGTCGGCGGCGGCCTCGGTGGGGCTGTTCACCTACCCGGTGCTGCAGGCGGCGGACATCCTGCTCTACCGCGCGGACCAGGTGCCGGTGGGCGAGGACCAGCGCCAGCACATCGAGCTGTCCCGCGACCTCGCCCAGCGCTTCAACTCCCGCTTCGGCGAGACCTTCGTCGTGCCGGAGCCGTACATCGTGCGCGGGACCGCGAAGATCCTGGACCTGCAGAGCCCGGACAAGCAGATGAGCAAGAGCGTCGGCGGCCCCGGCGTCCTCTGGCTGCTGGACGACCCGGCGGTCAACGCGAAGAAGATCCGCTCCGCGGTCACCGACAACGAGCGCGAGATCAGGTACGACCCGCAGGCCAAGCCGGGTGTCTCGAACCTGCTGACGATCGCGTCGGCGCTGGGCGGGGAGCCGATCGACGAGCTGGAGAAGCGGTTCGACGGCAGCGGGTACGGGGACCTGAAGGCTGCCGTCGCCGACACGTTCGTGGACTTCGCCGCGCCGTTCCGCGAGCGCACGCTGGCGTACCTGGACGAGCCGGAGCGGCTCGACGCGGCGCTGGCCACCGGGGCGGCCAAGGCGGCCGCGATCGCCGAGCCGATGCTCGCCACGGTGTTCGACCGGGTGGGCTTCCTGCCGGCGGCGCCGTGACCGAAGGGGCGGGCGCCGAGCTGAGCGCGCGGGTGCTGGGCGTGTCGATCGCCCTGCCCGAGCCGTTCGAGTCCGAGCTCACCGCGGTCCGCGAGCGGCTCGGGGACCCGGAGACCCGCACCGTCCCGACGCACATCACGCTGCTGCCGCCGACCACGGTCGACGACGTGCTGCTGCCCGAGATCCACCAGCACCTCGCCGCTGTCGCGGCCAAGACCGAGCCGTTCCGGATCCGGCTGCGCGGGGCGGGCACGTTCCGGCCGGTGTCCCCGGTCGTGTTCGTGGCCGTCGCGGAGGGCATCGCCCCCTGCGAGATGCTCGAGACCCGGGTGCGGGCCGGTGTGCTGTGGCGACCGGTGCTCTTCCCGTACCACCCGCACGTGACGGTGGCGCACGACCTGCCGCCGGCCGCACTGGACGCGTCGCTCGAGGAGCTGGCCGGCTACGCGGCCGACTTCACCGTCGACCACTTCGTCCTGTACCTGCACGTCGACGGGGCCTGGATGCCGGACCGTGACTTCGCCTTCGCCGGGTAGCAGCCGCGGCGCGACCCTGCTGACCTGGGGGCGTGCGCTGCTCGCCCGGGTGCAGGACCGGTGGCAGTTCGCCGACCGGCTCGTCCGGACCGTCGACCGGTACCTGGACGTGCAGGGCTCGTTGCTCTCGGCCGGGATGACGTACTACGGGTTCCTGGCCCTGTTCCCGCTGGTCGCTGTCGGGCTCGGCGTGACTTCCGTGCTGTCCCGGGTCGTCCCGTCCGTGGACCAGACCGTCCGGGACCAGATCACCCACCTCATGCCCAGCGTGGACGTGGATGCGTTGGTGAACGCCAGTCTCACCGTCGGGCTGATCGGCCTCGGGGTGATGCTGTACGCAGGGGTGCGCTGGGTCGGGGCGCTGCGCCGCTCGCTGACCGTGCTCGCCGGCCGGCCGCCGCGGTCGGTGCCGTACCTGCGCGGGCTGCTCGGCGACTCGGTGGTCCTGGCGCTGCTCGGGGCCGCGGTGCTGGCCTCGATCGCGCTGTCGCTGGTGACCCAGCTCGCCACGGGGGTGCTGTCCGGATGGCTCGGGACCAGCGGCTCGTCGGCGCTGGTCCGGTTCGTGACGCTGGTCGCCGCCCTGCTCACCGACCTGGCGATCGGCTGGGCGCTCTACCACGTGGTCGACGACCCCCGGCTGCGCGGGCGGCGGCTGCTGGTCACCGCCGCCGTCGCCGGGCTCGGGTTCGAGGTGCTCAAGCAGGCCGCCGCGCTGATCATCGGGGCCGCCGCGCACAACGTCGTCTACGGGACGTTCGCCGCCACGGTCGGCGTGCTGATCTGGATCTCGTACCTGTCCAAGTGGATCCTGTTCGTCGGCGCCTGGGCGCTGGTCCGGGAGATCCCGGTCGAGGAGATCCTGCCGTCAGAGGCGGGTGCTCCGGCGGGCGGCGACGGACATCCGGGTGGCGAGCCGGCGGCTCTCCCGCCGGCGGCGCAGCCCGACGAGCCCGGCGACGACGGCCAGGCCGCCCGCCAGCGCGGCAGCCATCCACAGGGACGAGGGCAGGGCTGACCCGGCTGCTCGCGGACCGCCTACGCCGGCGGCCGCGACCTGCGTGCCGCTGGAGCTCGGGGACGGCGAGGCGGTGGCCAGCGACAGCGGCTGTGCCAGCTCGCCGACCCCGGGCCTGCCGACGTTGGCGAAGCCCCAGTCGAGCAGCGCCTTGGCCGTGTCCTCGGTCGGTCCGGTGATCTTCATCAGCGCCACGATGATCAGGTGGCCGCCGCGCTCGGCCGCTCCCACGTACGTACGCCCGGCCAGCGATGTGTAGCCGGTCTTGACCCCGACCATCCCCGGGTAGCCGTGCATGAGCAGCCGGTTCTGGTTCTGGATCTGGTACGTGCGGCGCCCGGGCGGCCCGCCGCGCTGGTGCACGCCCGGGAACGTCGTACCGCTTGGTGGAGGTGTAGCCGCGGAAGTCCGACCGCATCAGGCCGGCCCGCGCGAACAGCGCGAGGTCGTACGCCGACGTCACCTGACCGGGCGTGTCCAGGCCGCTCGGGTTCACGGCGTGGGTGTCGTCCGCCTGCAGCTCGACCGCCGTGGCGTTCATCGCGGTCACGGTCGGCGCCCAGCCGCCGCCGGCGTTGGCCAGCGCGCTCGCGGCGTCGTTCCCGGACGCCAGGAACAGGCCGTAGAACAGCTGGTCGACGGTGTACGTGGCACCGGCGACGATCCCGACCCGGGTGCCCTCCACCCGGGTGTCCTGGGCTCGGCCGACGTACACCTGGCTCTTGTCCAGCTCGGGCAGCAGCGTCAGTGCGGTCAGCGTCTTGAGCGTGCTGGCCGGCATGAAGCGGCCATGCGCGTCCTTGGCCGCGAGCACCGTGCCGGCCGTGGCGTCGGCGACCAGCCAGGACGCGGCGCCGATCTTGGGGGTCGCAGTGGCATCCGAGGTGACCACGACGCCGGCGCCGCCCAGCTGCGGGCCGCCGACCGGTCCGGCTGCGCCGGCGGCTCCGGCCGGACCGGCGACGGCCAGCGCGCCCAACAGGGCCACGACCAGAAGGACCGTGACGAGCACGGCCCTGACCGGCGGCGGGAGGGTCAGGCGGCGCATGATGCGGGACACCGTACGTCAGCGCGGCGGTCCCGGACACGCAGGTGCAGGGCCGGTGCGGTACCGGTGAACGGCGCTGAACGGCGTTGAACGGCGTTGAACGGTGGCGAACGGCGGCGATCACGGCCGCGGTGCGCGATCATCGGGGCAGGCGTGCGCAGCGGCGGCGCTACGACGGCGGGACGCGCGGTTCGCGCCGCGCCCGGGAGGTGCGGATGGTGCTGGCCCCCAAGGCCCCCGAGGAGCGGCGTCGCCGCATCCTCTCCGCGACAGTGGAAGTCCTGCGCGAGCGGGGTTTCGCCGGGACCCGCGTGGCCGACATCGCGGACGCCGCCGGCACGTCGTCCGGCCTGGTGCTCTACCACTTCAAGTCGCTCGAGGGGGCGCTGTCCGAGGCGCTGACCACGGTCGAGGACGAGTTCTACATCGAGCTGGAGGCCGAGCTGGGCGCCTCGGCCGACCCGGCCGAGCGGCTGCGGCGGATGGCCCAGATGGGAGCGGGCTCCGGCCCGGCGGTCGGGGACTGGGGCCTGTGGCTGGAGATCTGGGTCCGGGCGCTGCGGGACCCGGGGGCCAGGGCCACCCGGGAACAGCTGGACCGCCGCTGGCGGGGGTGGCTGCGCGGAGTCGTCGACGAGGGCGTGGACGCGGGGGTCTTCCGGACCACCGGCGCCGAGGACGCGACGGCCCGGCTGGCCGCGCTGATGGACGGGCTGGCCATCCAGCTGGCGCTGGCGGACCCGGACATGAGCCCGGACCGCTTCGTCCGGCTGTGGCTGACCGCCGCCGGGCTCGAGCTCGGAGTCGACCTCCTGACCCCCGAGCGCTAGGCACGCCGCCCGAGCGGGTGCTAACCTCGCAGCAACTTACTGAATGGCCGTTCAGATAAGCCCGGATCACCCGACCGGGCCGCTCGGCGGCCGCGAGGAGTGATCCCCATGGCCACCGACATGGCCACCGACCTGGCCGCCGACCAGCCGAAGGGCCCGGCCGCGAACCCGGGCGCGGCCGCCAAGGTGACCGACCGCGCCCACCTGCAGCGGCAGGTCAAGGACCACCTGCTCCTGAACTTCACCGACATGTCCGAGTTCGCCGACACCGACGTGCGCGTCTTCGTCCGCGGCGACGGCTGCTACGTGATCGACGCGGACGGCCGGCGCGCGATCGACGGCATCTCCGGGCTGTTCTGCTCGAACCTCGGGCACAGCTACGGCGAGGAGGTCGGCCGGGCCGCGTACGAGCAGCTGTCGACGCTCGCGTTCACCCCGTCCTGGTACATCACCAACCCCGTCGCGGCCGCCCTGGCCGAGCGCCTCAGCGACGTCTCCGGCGACCTCGGGCTGCACCGCGTCTTCCTGACCAGCGGCGGCGGCGAGGCCAACGAGGCGATGTACAAGCTGGCCCGGCAGTACCACGCGGCGAACGGCCAGCCCGGGCGCCGCAAGGCGATCTCACGCAAGCTGGCCTACCACGGCACCTCGCTGGGCGCGCTGTCGCTGACCGGCCTGCCGTACTGCAAGACGATGTTCGAGCCGATGCCGATCCAGACAGCGTTCGTGAGCAACACCAACGCCTACCGGCACCCGCTCGGGCACGACGAGGCGGCGTTCACCGCGGCGCTGCTGGCCGAGGTCGAGACCGCGATCGAGTGGGAGGGCCCGGAGAACGTGGCCCTGCTCATCGCCGAGCCGGTGCAGAACTCCGGCGGCTCGTTCACCCCGCCCAAGGGCTACTGGCAGGGCCTGCGGGCGATCTGCGACAAGTACGGCATCCTGCTCGTCGCCGACGAGGTCATCACCGGCTTCGGCCGGGTCGGCGACTGGTTCGCCTCGCTGCGGTACGAGGCGCGCCCGGACATGGTGGTCTTCGCCAAGGGCGTCACCGCCGGCATGGCCCCGCTCGGCGGCGTGCTCATGACCGACCGCGTCGCCGAGCCGTTCGTGACCGGCACGATGTACATGCACGGTCTCACCTACGGCGGTCACCCGATGACGGCGGCGGTCGGGCTCAAGGTGCTCGAGATCTACGAGCGGGACGGTGTCATCGACAACGTCCGCGAGAACGAGCCGTACCTGCGCGACGCGCTGAACGAGCTGCGCCGGGTGCCGCTGGTGGGCGACGTGCGCGGCGCCGGGTACTTCTGGTCGGTCGAGATGGTCAAGGACCGCGACACCAGGGAGACGTTCGAGGGCGCCGAGGCGGACTGGCTGCTGCGTGACGTGCTGACCGCCCAGATGGTCGAGCGCGGGCTCCTGTGCCGCCTCGACGACCGCGGCGACCCGGTCATCCAGCTGTCCCCGCCGCTGGTCGCCGACCGCCGCGTGCTCGACGAGATGGTGGGCATCGTCGGCAGCGCGCTGGAGGCGGCGTGGGACGCGTTCAACGCGCGCGAACCGGGCCGGTCGGCGACGTCGGGCCGGTCGGCGCCGGAGCCGGGCGCCCGGCCGGCCACCCACTGACACAGCCGTCGGGGTCAGTACGCTCGGGGGCGTGACCCGCGAGCGCCGGACCGAGTCCGGGCTGCCGATCGACCCGGTGTACGGGCCGGACGCGCTGGTGGGCTGGGACCCGGCCACCAGGCTGGGCGAGCCCGGCCGGTACCCGTACACCCGCGGGGTGTACCCGACCATGTACACCGGCCGGCCGTGGACCATGCGGCAGTACGCCGGCTTCGGCACCGCGGTCGAGTCCAACCGCCGCTACCGCCAGCTGCTCGACGCCGGCCAGACCGGGCTGTCGGTGGCCTTCGACCTGCCGACCCAGATGGGGTACGACTCGGACCACCCGGCCGCGGCCGGCGAGGTGGGCAAGGTCGGTGTGGCGATCGACTCGATCGACGACATGCGGGTGCTCTTCGACCGGATCCCACTGGACAAGGTCTCGACGTCGATGACGATCAACGCTCCGGCCGCGGTGCTGCTGCTCATGTACGAGCTGGTCGCGGCCGAGCAGGGCGTCCCGGCCGACCGGCTCACCGGCACGATCCAGAACGACGTGCTCAAGGAGTACATCGCGCGCGGGACGTACATCTACCCGCCGCGGCCGTCGCTGCGGCTGGTCACCGACACGTTCAGCTACTGCCGCGAGGTCATGCCGCACTGGAACACGATCTCCATCTCCGGCTACCACATGGCCGAGGCGGGTGCGACGCCGGCGCAGGAGGTCGCGTTCACGCTCGCGGACGGCATCGAGTACGTCCGGGCGGCCCTGGCCAGTGGCCAGCACGTCGACGAGTTCGCGCCGCGGCTGGCGTTCTTCTTCGTCGCCCGCACGACGTTGCTCGAGGAGGTGGCCAAGTTCCGGGCCGCGCGCCGGATCTGGGCCCGGGTGATGCGCGAGGAGTTCGGCGCGCAGGACCCGAAGTCGATGATGCTGCGGTTCCACACCCAGACCGCCGGGGTGCAGCTGACCGCGCAGCAGCCGGAGGTGAACCTCGTCCGGGTCGCGGTGCAGGCGCTCGGCGCTGTGCTCGGCGGCACCCAGTCGCTGCACACCAACTCCTACGACGAGGCGCTCGCCCTGCCGAGCGAGAAGGCCGCGCGGCTGGCGCTGCGCACCCAGCAGGTGCTGGCGTTCGAGACCGACGTGACCGCCACCGTCGACCCGTTCGCCGGCTCGTACGTGGTCGAGACGATGACCGACGGGCTGGAGGCCGCCGCGGTCGCGCTCATGCAGCGCATCGAACACATGGGCGGCGCGGTCGCGGCCATCGAGCAGGGCTTCCAGAAGTCCGAGATCGAGCGGGCCGCGTACGCGACCGCGCTGGCGGTCGACTCCGGAGAGCGGGTCGTGGTCGGCCTGAACCGCTTCACGGTCGACGTCGACGACCCGTACGAGCCGCTGCGGGTGGACCCGGCGATCGGCGCCGAGCAGGCCGAGCGGCTGGCCAAGCTGCGCGCGGACCGGGACGGCGCGGTGGTCGAGGACGCCCTGGAGCGGCTGCAGGCGGCCGCCCGCGGCACGGACAACGTCCTGCATCCGATGCGGGACGCGCTGGCCGCCCGCGCCACGGTGGGAGAGGTGTCCGACGCGCTGCGCGCCGTCTGGGGCACCTACGTCCCCGTCGACGTCTTCTGACCCGCCCCGCCCAGGGGCCCGGCCGCGTCCGACTTGACCTGTTCCACGCATTTTGTGACGGTGGACGCATGGTTCCCACTGTTCTGCTGCTGCTCGCGCTCTCCGTGATCGCCGGTCTCGGCTGGGGCGTGCTGCGGTACGAGCGCTCCGACGAGACCGAACGGTTCAACCGTGCCCGGGAGATCACGAGCTCCTGGGCTGAGCCGGGACCGAGGTTCCAGACAGTGCCCGCGTACGACGAGTCCGAGCGCGCCGGCGACTAACCTGCCGGAGTGACTGTCGCGGCCGACCTGACCGGCAAGGGCGCCCCGGAGCTGCCGGACGACCTGCGGGCCGCCGTCCTCGACGCCACTGCGGGGCTCACCGACGAGCTGGTCGCGCTTCGGCGCGACCTGCACGCCCACCCCGAGCTGGGGCGGCAGGAGGTCCGGACGACCGCGGCGGTGGCCGCCCGCCTGAGCGCGGCCGGGCTGCGCCCGCAGCTGCTCGCCGGGGGCGCAGGCCTGCTGTGCGACATCGGCGGCGGCTCCGACGGCTCGGACCGCCAGACGTTGGCCCTGCGGGCCGACCTGGACGCCCTCCCGGTCCCCGACGAGAAAGACGTCCCGTACCGCTCGACCGTGCCCGGCTGCTCGCACGCCTGCGGCCACGACGTGCACACCGCGATCGTCGTCGGGGCCGGCCTGGTGCTCGCTGGGGTCGCGGCCAGGGAACCGCTCCCCGGCCGCGTCCGGCTGGTCTTCCAGCCCGCCGAGGAGCTCACCCCGGCGGCGCCCTCGACACCTTGGACGCGGGCGCACTGGACGGCGTCCGGCAGATCTTCTGCGTCCACTGCGACCCGCGCGCCGACGTCGGGACCGTAGGGCTGAAGGTCGGCCCCGTCACCGGCTCGGCCGACCACGTCCAGGTCCGGCTCACCGGGCCGGGCGGCCACACCTCGCGCCCGCACCTGACCGCCGACCTGGTGTACGCGCTCGGCAAGGTCGCCACCGACGTGCCGGCCGTCCTGTCCCGGCGGGTCGACCCCCGCGCCGGGCTGTCCGTGGTCTGGGGGCACGTCGAGGCCGGGACGGCGCCGAACGCCATCCCCCGCGAGGGGGTGCTGTCCGGGACCGTCCGGGCGCTGGACGCGGCGGTGTGGGAGCGAGCCCCGAAGGTCGTCGAGCAGGCGGTGCGCGGCGTGGTCGCCCCGTACGGCGTCGACTGCGACGTGATCTACACCCGGGGCGTGCCGCCGGTCGTCAACGACGCGGGGTCGACCCGGCTGCTGGCCGGGGCCGCGTACGCCGTCGTCGGCCCGGACGCCGTCTACGAGACCGAGCAGTCCCTCGGCGGCGAGGACTTCGCCTGGTATCTGGCCACGGTGCCGGGGGCGCTGGCCAGGCTCGGGGTGCGCCGCCCCGGGGACACCGCCGAGCGGGACCTGCACCAGGGCTCGTTCGACGTCGACGAACGGTCGATCGGGGTAGGCGTCCGGTTGCTGTCGGCCACCGCGCTGCTGGGGTTGCTCTCGCTTTCATAACGGATTCCCCAACGAGCGGGGTGCCCAGCGTCAGACCGGTCAATGGTCTGCGAGCGAAGGTATACGCTCACGCGGGTTCAGCGCCCCGCATTCGTGGGCGCCATCGGAAGGAGAAGCCCTTGCGCAGCGTCATGAAGGTCGCCGCCGTAGCCATGGCCGGCGCGCTCGCGCTGGCCGCCTGCGGCAGCTCGAGCTCCGGCGGTGGCGGAAGCACGCCCTCGTCGTCCAAGCCGCCGATCAAGGTGGGCATGGCCTACGACGTCGGCGGGCGCGGAGACAAGTCGTTCAACGACGCCGCAGCCGCCGGTCTGGACAAGGCCGCGAAGGAGTTCGGCGTCACGACCAAGGAGCTGTCCGCGGTCGTCGGCGAGACCGACGCCCAGAAGACCGCCCGGCTCGAGCTGCTCGCGCAGGGCGGCTACAACCCGGTCATCGCCGTCGGGTTCGCCTACGCCGGCGCCGTCAAGACGGTCGTTCCGAAGTACCCGAACACGAACTTCGCCATCATCGACGACTCGAGCTTCACGGCTCCGAACCTGGCCAACCTGGTGTTCGCGGCCAACCAGGGTTCGTACCTCGTCGGCGTGCTGGCCGCCAAGGCGTCCAAGACCGGGACGGTCGGCTTCATCGGCGGCGTCAACGTGCCGCTGCTGCAGTCCTTCCAGGCCGGGTTCGACGCCGGTGCGAAGGCGGGCAACCCCAACATCAAGATCATCGACAAGTACCTGACCCAGCCGCCGGACTTCACCGGCTTCAACGACGCCGCCAAGGGCCAGACCACGGCCCAGGGCATGTTCGACCAGGGCGCGGACGTCGTGTACGCGGCGGCCGGCGGTTCCGGTACCGGTGCGTTCAAGGCCGCGAAGGCGTCCGGCAAGTGGGCCATCGGCGTCGACTCGGACCAGTACCTGACCGCAGGCGACCTCGCCTCGGTGGTCCTGTCGTCGGCGCTGAAGCGGGTCGACGTCGCGACGTACGACTTCATCAAGTCCTTCGTCGACGGGTCGGTGCTCACCGGCGTCCAGACGTTCGACCTGAAGAACGACGGGGTGGGCTACTCCAAGTCCAACTCGGCGGTCGACCCGTACGAGGCGGACGTCGAGGCGGCCAAGCAGCAGGTCGTCAGCGGTGCCGTCACGGTTCCGGACAAGCTCGGCTGACTCGTCCGGCGGTAGTACCCGTGGCTCCGGCCCGGACGCGGTAGCGTCCGGGCCGGAGCCCGTTCGGCGGAGGGTGGTCAGCGCGATGGCAGAAGTCACGGCCCCGGCGGTCGAGCTACGCGGCATCACCAAGCGGTTCCCCGGGGTGGTGGCCAACCACGACATCGACATCGTGGTCCGCCGTGGCACGGTGCACGCGATCGTCGGCGAGAACGGTGCCGGGAAGTCCACGCTGATGAAGACGCTGTACGGCATGCACCGGCCGGACGAGGGAACGATCGCCATCGACGGCCAGACGGTCGTGCTGCACTCGCCCTCGGACGCGATCGCGCGCGGGGTCGGCATGGTGCACCAGCACTTCCAGCTCGCGGACAACCTCACCGTGCTGGAGAACATCGTCCTCGGGCAGGAGCCGACCAGGCGCGGACGGCTGGACGTCGCGACCGGCCGGACGCGCATCCGCGAGCTCGGCGAGCAGTACGGCCTGACGGTCGACCCGGACGAGCTCGTGGAGAACCTCGGGGTCGGCGACCGGCAGCGCGTCGAGATCCTCAAGGTGCTCTACCGCGGCGCGCACATCCTGATCCTCGACGAGCCGACCGCGGTGCTCGTCCCGCAGGAGGTCGACGAGCTGTTCGCCGCCCTGCGCGAGCTGAAGGCGCAAGGGCTGACCGTCATCTTCATCAGCCACAAGCTGGACGAGGTGCTGTCGGTCGCGGACGAGATCACGGTCGTGCGCGCCGGCACCACCGTCGCCACGGTGCTCCCGTCGGAGGTCACCGCGCGCCGGCTGGCCGAGCTGATGGTCGGCAGCGAGCTGCCGTCGCCGCAGACCGGCGAGTCCACGGTGACCGACGTCCCGGTGCTCACGCTCGAGGGCGTGGCGCTGGTGGTCGACGGTCGCGAGCTGCTGCACGACATCGGGTTCACGATCCACAAGGGCGAGGTGCTCGGGATCGCCGGCGTCGAGGGCAACGGCCAGGCAGAGCTGGTCGAGACCATCATGGGGATCCGCACCGCCTCGGCCGGGCGGATCCTGTTCGACGGCCGCGAGATCACCGGCTGGGGCACGCGAGAGCGCCGCGAGGCCGGGATCGGGTACATCCCCGAGGACCGCAGCCGGCACGGCCTCCTGCTCGAGGCGCCGCTGTGGGAGAACCGGATGCTCGGGCACCAGACGCAGCCGCCGAACGCCCGCGGGCCGCTCATCGACATCAAGGGCGCCAAGTCCGACACCCGGCGGATCGTCGACGAGTACGACGTGCGCACGCCAGGCATCGACGTCGTCGCGTCGTCGCTGTCCGGCGGCAACCAGCAGAAGCTGATCGTCGGGCGGGAGATGAGCGGTAGCCCGCGGCTGCTCATCGCCGCGCACCCGACCCGCGGCGTCGACGTCGGCGCGCAGGCCGCGATCTGGGACCTGCTCCGCCAGGCCAGGGCGGCCGGGCTGGCCGTGCTGCTGATCTCGGCGGACCTGGACGAGCTCATCGGCCTGTCCGACACCCTCCAGGTGCTGCTGCGCGGTCGCACTCGTCGCCACCGCCGACCCGGCGACGGTGACGCCCGAGGAGCTCGGCTCGGCGATGACCGGTGCCGGCAGCGGAGAGGCGGCGTGATGGCCGGCTGGTGGCGTCGCGTCGTCTACACGCTGGCCGCGCCGGTCCTGGCGCTGCTGTTCGCCCTCATGGTCACCTCGGTCATCCTCGCGGTCAGCGGGCACGCACCGGTGCCGGCCTTCCAGTCGATGTGGACGTACGGCACCACGCAGGCCAGCCTCGTCGACACCATCAACCTGTCGATCACGTACTACCTCGCGGCGGTGGCCGCCGCCATCGGCTTCCGGATGAACCTGTTCAACATCGGCGTGGACGGGCAGTACCGCATCGCGGCACTGCTGGCCGCGGCGCTCGGCGGCGTGCTGCACCTGCCCGGTTTCCTCGACGTCTTGATGATCCTGCTGGTCGCGATGATCGCCGGCGCCGCCTGGGCCGCGATCGCCGGCCTGCTCAAGGCCCGCCGCGGGGTCAGCGAGGTCATCTCGACGATCATGCTGAACTACATCGCCACCGGCGTGATCGCGTACCTGCTCACGCCCGGACGTCTGGCCGTCCCCGTCGCGGGCAGCAACAACATCGGCACCCGACCGATCCCGCCGAACGGGCAGGTGCCGGGGTTCGCCATCTTCGGGGCGGGCAACGGCAAGATCGAGGGCCTGATCGTCCTCGCGGTCCTGGTCGGCGTCGCGTACTGGTTCCTGCTCGCCCGCACCAGGTTCGGGTACGACCTGCGGGCCACCGGGCGTTCAGAGCCGGCTGCCGTGGCCAGCGGCGTGAACGTCAAGCGCATGATCGTCATCAGCATGCTGATCTCCGGCGCGGTGGCCGGGCTGGTGGGCATGCCGCAGCTGCTCGGCGAGGTGCACTCGTACGGGACCGACTTCCCGGTCGGGCTCGGCTTCACCGGCATCTCGATCGCGCTGCTGGGCCGCAACAACGCGGTCGGCATGGCTGCCGGTGCGCTGCTGTGGGCGTTCCTGGACACCTCGCGGCTGATCCTGGACTTCAACGGGATCTCCAAGGACATCGTCACGATCATGCAGGGCATCGCGGTGCTCTCCGTGGTCATCGCGTACGAGCTCGTGCGCCGGTACCGGCTGGTCCAGCAGCAACGCGACGTCGGCCGACAGCTCGGCCGGGCTGAGCCCGCGCTCACCGGTCCGGCGCCGGCATGAGCGGGACCCGCCTGCCGCGCCCGGACCAGGTGATCGGCACGGTCGCCTTGCAGCAGCGGCGCGTCGCGTTCACCGGTCTGCGGCTCGCCTACCTCGCGATCGGGCTGGTCTTCGTCGTGTCGGCGGTGCGGCAGGTCACCGGTCAGCACGAGCTGAGCACCAGCGGGACGTTCGGGGCCGCGATCATCTCGGCGATACCGATCGGGCTCGCCGGCCTGGGCGGCCTGTGGTCCGAGCGGTCGGGCGTCGTCAACATCGGCCTCGAGGGCATGATGATCATCGGGACCTGGGGGGCCGGTTTCGCCGGCCCGAAGTGGGGTGTCTGGGCGGGCGTCGGGTTCGGGATCCTGCTCGGCGCGCTGTTCGGGGCCCTGCATGCGGTCGCCACCGTGACCTTCGGCGTCGACCAGATCATCTCCGGCGTCGCCATCAACCTGCTCGGGCTCGGCGCCGCGCAGTACCTGTCGGCGCTGGCGTTCCCCAACCAGGTGACCCAGTCGCCGCAGATCCCGCTCCCGCCGTCGGTCAGCATCCCGTGGCTGCCCGGTGCGATGCTGACGGTGCAGGACCACCACTGGTTCCTGGTGTCCGACCTGGCCAGCATCGTGCGCGCCGTCACGTACCAGATCTCGTTCTTCACGATCATCGCGGTGGCGCTGCTGCCGCTGACGGCGTTCCTGCTGTGGCGGACGGCGTTCGGCCTGCGGCTGCGCTCGTGCGGCGAGGCGCCGTACGCGGCCGAGACGCTCGGCGTGAACGTCTACAAGTACAAGTACATCGCGGTCGTCACCTCCGGCGCGCTGGCCGGCTTCGGCGGCGCCTACCTGGCCGTCATCTCGTCCATCTACCGCGACGGGCAGACGTCCGGCCGAGGCTTCATCGGTCTGGCCGCGATGATCTTCGGCAACTGGCGGCCCGGTGGGCTGGCCGCCGGCGCCGGGCTGTTCGGGTACACCGACGCGCTGCAGCTGCGCAGCGACAGCGCCGTGCATGCGCTGCTGCTGCTGTTCGCGCTGGGGCTCGCCGGCTTCGCCGGCTGGTCGTTCTACCGGCGCAAGATCGTGCAGGGCGTCGTCGGGAGTGTCTTCGCCGTGCTGGTCCTGCTCTGGTACCTCACCACCGACTCGCTGCCGCCGCAGCTCACCTACATGACGCCGTACATCACCACGCTGCTGGTGCTCGCGCTGGCCTCGCAACGGCTGCGCCCGCCGGCGGCCGACGGCATCCCGTACCGGCGCGGTCAGGGCTGATGGCCGTCGACTGGGACGCGCTGCACGCAGCCGCGGTCGAGGCGATGGCGCACGCGTACGCGCCGTACTCGAAGTTCAAGGTCGGTGTCGCCGGCCTGGTCGACGACGGACGGGTCGTCGTCGGGTGCAACGTGGAGAACGCCTCCTACGGCCTCGGTCTGTGCGCCGAGTGCGGGCTGGTGTCGGCACTGCACGCGTCCGGTGGTGGCCGGCTCGTCGCCGTGGTGTGCGTCGACCAGCACGGTGCGGTGCTGATGCCGTGCGGGCGCTGCCGCCAGCTGCTCTACGAGAACGGCGGACCGGCGATGCTGCTGCAGTCCGTCTCGGGCGTGCGCACGATGGCGGAGGTGCTGCCGGACGCGTTCGGGCCCGACGACCTCCGGACGCGGGCGGAGCGGACGACGTGAGCGAGCCGTTCGCCGCCGTCGACGTCATCATCGCGAAGCGGGAGCGGCTGGAGCTGAGCGACGCCCAGATCGACTGGGTGCTGGACGCGTACACCCGCGGCGTCGTGGCCGACGAGCAGATGTCGGCGCTGGCGATGGCCATCCTGCTCAACGGCATGACCGCCCGGGAGATCGCCCGCTGGACCGCCGCGATGATCGCCTCCGGCGAGCGGATGGACTTCTCCGGGCTGGGCCGCCCCACCGCGGACAAGCACTCCACCGGCGGCGTCGGCGACAAGATCACGCTGCCGCTCGCGCCGCTGGTCGCCGCCTGCGGCGTGGCCGTGCCGCAGCTGTCCGGGCGCGGGCTCGGCCACACCGGCGGGACGCTGGACAAGCTCGAGTCGATCCCGGGCTGGCGGGCCCGGCTGTCCACCGAGGAGATGCTCGCCGTGCTGCGCGACGTCGGCGCGGTGGTCTGCGCCGCGGGTGACGGCCTGGCGCCCGCCGACCGCAAGCTCTACGCGCTGCGCGACGTGACCGGCACGGTCGAGGCGATCCCGCTGATCGCGAGCTCGATCATGAGCAAGAAGATCGCCGAGGGCACCGGGGCGCTGGTGCTGGACGTCAAGGTCGGCTCGGGCGCGTTCATGAAGGACGTCGGCCGGGCCCGCGAGCTCGCCGCGACGATGGTCGGGCTCGGCACCGCCGCCGGGGTACGGACCGTCGCGCTGCTCACCGCGATGGACACCCCGCTCGGTCTGACCGCTGGGAACGCGCTGGAGGTCGCCGAGTCGGTCGAGGTGCTGGCCGGCGGCGGCCCCGCCGGACGTCGTCGCTCTCACGGTCCGGCTGGCCGAGGAGATGCTCGCCGCCGCGGGGGTGACCGGGCAGGACCCGGGCCGCCGGCTGGTCGACGGGTCGGCGATGGACGCCTGGCGCCGGATGATCACCGCCCAGGGCGGCGACCCCGACGCCCCGCTGCCGACCGCCAGGGAGGCCTCGGTGGTCACCGTGCCGGCGTCCGGGGTGCTCACCCGGCTCGACGCCTACGGCGGTGGGCGTCGCGGCCTGGCGGCTGGGTGCCGGGCGGGCCCGCAAGGAGGACCCGGTCTCGGCCGGGGCGGGAGTGGTCCTGCACGCCAAGCCGGGGGACCGCGTGGTCGCGGGCCGGCCGCTGCTCACCCTCTTCGCGGACGAGCCGGAGCGGTTCGAGCGGGCCGTCCAGGCCCTGGCCGGCGCCTACGCCGTGGACGGGGACGACCCACCGCCGCTGCCGCTGGTCATCGACCGGATCGACGCGGCCGGGACCTGACCCCGGGCGTCGCTCGACCGGGTGGGGTCAGGCGTTGAGGTTGGTGGCCGAGGCCGCGCGCTTGAACGGGTCGTTGGTGGGCGGCGAGGCGAGCTCGGCGCGCGGGCAGCTGTCCAGGGACAGCCCGACCCACGAGAGCGCGTCGTCGCACAACGACTCGACGCTCCAGCCCAGGCCGAGGCCGTAGGCGGAGACGGTGACCTTGTAGATCGTGATCTGGTGGCGGTTCGGCGCGTCGTACATGACCGCGATCGAACCGATGAGCTGGGCGCCGCCGCGGGCGCCACCCAGCCCGTCCCACGGCTGGTCGTAGCGCTGCCAGAGGGACGAGGTGGCGTTCCAGATCCCCCCGCGCGCCACGTCCAGGCGCTCGAGCTCGGACAGCACCCGGGAAGCCGTGCGCTGGTCCAGCACGGCCGCGGGCCGGATGATCCTGGTGTCATCACCTGGGGCGGGTCGCATGGGCCTTTCATCGGTCGTCACCGGGTCCGGGTTTAGCCCGTTCGCGCTACCGCTAGCCTCCACGGCGTGGGTGACGTCGACGACCTGCTCAGACAGGTCCCCAAGGTGCTCCTGCACGACCATCTCGACGGCGGGCTCCGCCCGCAGACCATCGTCGACCTGGCGGCCGAGGCGGCCTACGACCGGCTGCCCACGACGGACCCGGCCGAGCTCGGCCCGTGGTTCGTCTCCACCTGCTCGAGCGGGTCGCTCGAGGACTACCTGGCCACGTTCGAGCACACCGTCGGGGTGATGCAGACCGTCCCGGCGCTGCACCGGGTGGCCGCCGAGTGCGCCCAGGACCTCGCCGCCGACGGCGTGGTCTACGCCGAGGTCCGGTTCGCTCCGGAGCTGCACGTCGCGCAGGGCCTGGCCCTCGGCGAGGTGGTCGAGGCGGTGCTGGCCGGGTTCCGGGAGGGACGGCGGCTGGCCGCCGAGGCCGGCCACCGGATCCGGGTCGGGGTGCTGCTGACCGCGATGCGACATGCGGCCCGGTCGCTGGAGATCGCCGACCTGGTCGTCCGCTACCGGGACGACGGCGTGGTGGGGTTCGACATCGCCGGGGCCGAGGCGGGCTTCCCGCCGACCCGCCACCTGGACGCCTTCGAGTACCTGCGCCGCGAGAACGAGCACTTCACGATCCATGCCGGCGAGGCGTTCGGGCTCCCGTCGATCTGGGAGGCGCTGCAGTGGTGCGGCGCGGACCGGCTCGGCCACGGGGTCCGGATCATCGACGACGTCACGGTGGCGGCCGGCGGCGCAGCGCGGCTCGGGCGGCTGGCCTCGTACGTGCGGGACAAGCGCATCCCGCTGGAGATGTGCCCGTCCTCCAACCTGCAGACCGGCGCGGCCGGGTCGATCGACGAGCACCCGATCGGGCTGCTGACCCGGCTGCGGTTCCGGGTGACGGTCAACACCGACAACCGGCTGATGAGCGGCACGTCGATGTCGCGCGAGCTCGCCCTGCTCACCGAGGCGTTCGGCTACGGCCCCGAGGACTGGCGCTGGTTCGCGGTCAACGCGATGAAGTCGGCGTTCGTGCCGTTCGACGAGCGGCTGGCCATGATCGACGACGTGATCAAGCCGGGGTACGCCGACCTATCCTGAACGGCAGGAGGTACGGCGGGAGGGCTCACAGCCCGATCGGGTGCCACACGGTCTTGGTCTCCAGGAACGCGGTCATCCGGGACAGGCCCGGGTCGGCGCTCCAGTCGACGGCGCCGGGGTCCGGCCGGCGCACCCGCTTGAGGTTGTCGGCAGCGGCCCGCTCCAGGTCGGCCGCCAACCCGGGGTCCACGCAGCCGGCCAGGTCGATCGCGTTGACGTCCATGTGCGAGGCGAGCCACGGCGCGACCTCCCCTGGGTCGCCGGTCAGCAGGTTCACCACCCCGCCGGGCACGTCCGACGTGGCCAGGATCTCGGCCAGGGTCACGGCTGGTACCGGCCGGTCCTGGGCGGCGAGCACCACCGCCGTGTTCCCGGTCGCCACGACCGGCGCGAGCACGGACACCAGGCCGAGCAGCGAGGAGTCCTGCGGCGCGAAGACCGCGACCACCCCGGTCGGCTCCGGCACGGAGAAGTCGAAGAAAGGCCCGGCGACGGGGTTGGTCCCGCCGACGACCTGGGCGAGCTTGTCGGTCCAGCCCGCGTACCAGACCCAGCGATCCACCGTGTCGTCGACCGCCCGCTCGGCCTGCCGGCGCCCGATGCCCTCGGCGGCGCCGACCTCGGCGGCCAGCTGCTCGCGCCGGCCCTCCATCACCTCGGCCACGCGGTACAGCACCTGGCCGCGGTTGTAGGCCGTGGCCCCGGACCACCCGGGGAACGCGCTCCTGGCCGCGACAACCGCGTCCCGCGCGTCCTTGCGGGAGGCCTTGGCGACGTTCCCGACGAACGCGCCGCCGGCGTCCGTGACCTCGTACGACCGGCCGCTCTCCGAGCGCGGGAACTTCCCGCCGACGTACAGCTTGTAGGTCTTGCGCACGGCGAGTCTGCTCATGCGAGGTACGCCTCCAGGCCGTGCCGGCCGCCCTCGCGGCCGTAGCCGCTCTCTTTGTAGCCGCCGAACGGCGACGACGGGTCGAACTGGTTGAACGTGTTGGCCCAGACGACGCCGGCCCGCAGCCGGCCGGCCATCCACAGGATCCGCGAGCCCTTCTCGGTCCACACGCCGGCGGACAGCCCGTACGGGGTGTTGTTCGCCTTCTCGACCGCCTCCTTCGGCGTGCGGAACGTCAGCACCGACAGCACCGGCCCGAAGATCTCCTCGCGGGCGATCCGGTGCGCCTGCGTCACGCCGGTGAAGATCGTGGGCGCGAACCAGAACCCGTGCGCCGGCAGCTCGCACGCCGGCGACCAGCGCTGCGCGCCCTCGGCCTCGCCGACCGCGGCCATCTCCCGGATGCGTTCCAGCTGCACCGCGGAGTTGATCGCGCCGATGTCGGTGTTCTTGTCGAGCGGGTCGCCCAGTCGGAGCGTGGACATGCGACGGCGCAGCTTGCGCAGCAGCTCGTCGGCGACGGACTCCTGCACCAGCAGCCGGGTGCCGGCGCAGCAGACGTGGCCCTGGTTGAAGAACACCCCGCGGATGATGCCCTCGACGGCCTGGTCGATCGGGGCGTCGTCGAAGACCACGTTGGCGGCCTTGCCGCCGAGCTCGAGCGTGACCTTCTTGCGGGTGCCCGCCACGGCGCGGGCGATCGCCTTCCCGACCTCGGTCGAGCCGGTGAACGCGACCTTGTCCACGTCCGCGTGCTCGACCAGCGACTGCCCGGTCCCGCCGGCGCCGGTGACGATGTTGACGACGCCCGGCGGCAGGTCCGCCTGCCGGCAGATGTCCGCGAAGACGAGCGCGGACAGCGGCGTGGTCTCGGCCGGCTTGAGCACGACGGTGTTGCCGGCTGCCAGCGCCGGGGCGATCTTCCAGGCGAGCATGAGCAGCGGGAAGTTCCACGGGATCACCTGGGCGCACACGCCGAGCGCCTTGGGGTCCGGGCCGAGACCGGCGTGGTCGAGCTTGTCGGCCCACCCGGCGTAGTGGAAGAAGTGCGCAGCCACCAGGGGGATGTCGACGTCGCGCGACTCCTTGATGGGCTTGCCGTTGTCGAGCGTCTCCAGGACGGCGAGCTCGCGGGAGCGCTCCTGGATGATGCGGGCGATCCGGAACAGGTACTTGCCGCGCTCGCGGCCGGACATCCTGGACCAGGTGCGGCTGTATGCGCGGCGAGCCGCCCGCACCGCCCGGTCGACGTCGGCCGGCCCGGCCTCGGCGACCTCGGCGAGCACCTCCTCGGTGGCGGGGTTCACCGTCTTGAAGGCGCCGCCGTCGACCGGGTCCGTGAAGGCCCCGTCGATGAACAGCCCGTACGACGAGCGCAGCCGGACCACGGCTCGCGACTCGGGCGCCGGGGCGTACGTGAACTCAGCAGGCATGGCGTCAGTCCAGGGTGAAGTAGTCGGGACCGCAGTAGCGGCCGTCGGCGAGCCACGCGCGCTGCATCAGCAGGTCGTTCAGCAGGCTGGAGGCGCCGATCCGGAACCAGTCCGGGTCCAGCCAGTCCGGGCCGGCGATCTCGTTGACCATCACGAGGTTGCGGATGGCCTCCTTCGCCGTACGGATCCCGCCGGCCGGCTTCACGCCGACCTGGCGCCCGGTCGCCTCGCGCCAGTCGCGGACGGCCTGGAGCATGACGAGGACGACCGGCGGCGTCGCGGCCGGCTGGATCTTGCCGGTCGAGGTCTTGATGAAGTCGGCGCCGGCGAGCATGGCCAGCCACGAGGCGCGCCGGACGTTGTCGTAGGTCTGCAGCTCGCCGGTCTCCAGGATCACCTTGAGGTGGGCGCGGTCGGGCCCGTCGCCGCAGGCCTCCCGGACGGCGACGATCTCGTCGTGCACCTGCAGGTACCGGCCCTCGAGGTACGCCCCGCGGTCGATGACCATGTCGATCTCGTCGGCGCCTGCGGCCACGGCGTCCCTGGTGTCGGCGAGCTTGACGTCCATGAGCGCCCGGCCGGACGGGAACGCGGTCGTCACCGCGGCCACCTTCACCCCGCTGCCGGCCAGCGCCTGTTTGGCGACACCGACGAGATCGTTGTAGACGCAGACCGCGGCCACGGCCGGGGCGGTCGGGTCGGTCGGGTCGGGCCGCACGGCCTTCGCGCACAGCGCGCGGACCTTGCCGACGGTGTCCATGCCCTCGAGCGTGGTGAGGTCGATCATGCGGACGGCGAGGTCGAGGGCGAAAGCCTTGGCCGTGGTCTTGATCGAGCGGGTCGCCAGGTCGGCGGCGCGGGCCTCGGCCCCCACCTCGTCGACGCCCGGCAGTCCGTGCAGGAACCTTCGAAGGGCCGCCTGCGACCCGGTCACCTCGCCGAGCGGACCCGGCGCCGTCGCCGTGCTGGTCATCCGGCGATCCTACGCAGCCGGAGCCAGGACTGAGCCGCCAGGCGAAGGATCGAGCGACCGGTCGGGCAGAATGCCGGGATGGTCGGTCCCGTGCCGTACGCCGCCCACCGGCTGACCACCGGGCGGGTGGTCTCGTACGTGGTCTGCGCGGCCGTGCTCCTCCTGGTGGTGGACACCTGGCGCCGCGGCCAGGTCGGTGCGTACGGGGCTGCCGTGTGCCTGCTGCTCGTCCTGCTGCCGCTGGTGTACGTCCTGGGGCTGCGCCCGGCGGTGCTCGAGGGCCCCGCCACGCTCGAGGTGCGCAACCCGCTGCGCACGACGGTGATCGACTGGGCCGCGATCGACGACGTCGACGTGGTGGACGTGCTGCGGGTGCGGTGCGGCGAGCAGTACGTGCGGTGCTTCGCGGTGCCGCGCCGCCGGCCGGCCCCGTCGATGCTGCGGTCGGCCGCGACGACAGGGCAGATGCTGCCGCCCAGGGAGCCGGGCCAGGGCTGGCAGCCGCCGTCCGGCGAGCCGCGGGCGTCCGCGCTGGCGAAGCGGCTGCGCGAGATGCGGGACCGGCACGGCCGCGGGTACGCGGGCACGCCGCCGTCCGACCCGCCGGACCCGCCGGCGACCGGCTGGGCCCCGGACGCGCTCGTCGCGCTGGCGGTCGGCGTCCTGTTGTTCGCCGCGGCGCTGGCGCTGCTGTGAGCAGTGCGGGCGGGGGGCCGGTGACGTTGCGTCCGCAGCGGGACGGCGAGCAGCTGGTCGAGTCGGGCTCGGTGTGGGACGAGTGGGGTGTGCGCGACGGCCCGCCGCCGTCCGACCTCGGACGGCTGGTCGTCGAGGTGGGCGGAGCCGCGGTCGGCGACGTCTCCTGGCACTCGGTCTGGTACGGACCGAACACGGCGTCGCGCGCCTACAACATCGGGATCTCGCTCGCGCCCGACGCACGCGGTCGAGGCATCGGCTCGCGCGCGCAGCGGCTGCTGGTCGAGCACCTGCTGGCCACGACGGACGTCAGCCGGGTCGAAGCGTCGACCGATGTCGAGAACGTCGCGGAGCAGCGCTCGCTGGAGAAGGCCGGGTTCGTCCGCGAGGGGGTGCTGCGGTCGGCGCAGGGCCGCGCGGACGGCCGGCACGATCTCGTCGTCTACTCGTTCGTGCGCGTGGACCTGTCCTGACCGGCGGGTGACCTGACCGGCGAGTCCGCCCGGTTCCGGGCATAGTCCGTGACGCGCGGTACGCGACCGGTGAGACCGCCGGCGTCCGCTGGACGGCCGGGTGATCGCGGAGGAGGCTGGCGCCGGACTCGCGGGGATGCGTGTCTGGCGAGGGAGACGCGCCATGGGTGGTTCGGCGTCTGTGGACCGGTCGAGGTCGGACGAGACGCCGCTGCCGGTCGCGGCACGACAGGTCGGGCTGCTGTCCGCGTCGGGGCTGCTGCTGCTCCTGGGTCTCGCGGCCGGCTTCTTCGCCCAGGGCGG
This sequence comes from uncultured Actinomycetota bacterium, assembly GCA_963711005.1. GTDB lineage: Bacteria > Actinomycetota > Actinomycetes > Prado026 > Prado026 > CAVQCJ01. The sequence continues at coordinate 1,800,171 of CAVQCJ010000002.1, forward strand.
GTACTTTCCGGACGGTCGCCGCCCGCTCGTCCTGGGGGTCGCAGCTGCAGCAGTGCTCGCGCTGGTGGCCAGACCGCCGTCCGCGGCTGACCTCCGGTTCCCTCCGGTGGTCGCGGCGGGTGCGCTGATCGCGTGGGACCTCGCCCGCGGGCTGACGTCCGGGCGGCTCGGCGAGAGCGCCGCGCAGTCGTCCCTGGTCCTCGGCGTGGTCGTGGTCCTGCTGATCGGCCGCCGCCTGGACACGGCAAGCCGGGAGACGGTCCTGCTGGGACTCGTCGCGATCGGTGTCGCGCTCGCCGCCAGCGGCTGGGTCGGCATCGCCTTCCACCACGCTCCGTGGGCGCTGCCAGGGGAAGGACTCTGGCGTGCCTCGTCCACGCTCACCTACTCCAACGCCACCGCGGCCGTTCTCGTACCGCTGGCGCTGCTGACGGTCTCGCTGCTGACCGCTCGACCGCGGAACATGGGTCTGGCAGCCGCGCTGAGTCTTCTCCTGGTCGGTGCCGGTGCGACCCTGAGCCGGGCCGGGTTGCTGTCGCTGCTCGTCGGGCTGGTCGTCGTGGCCCTGTTGGCGGGACCGCGAGACGTCGTCCGCGTCGTCCTCGCACCCACCCTGGGAGCGGTCCTTGGACTGGCGGCGCTGCTGCCGTCGATGCCGACCGGGACGCCGCCGCGGCCAGTGCTCGCAGCTGGCGGCCTGCTCGTCGGCGGTGCTGTGGCGATCGTGCCCGCGTGGGGTGGCGCACGCCACGCCTGGAGCGTTGCACCACGCTGGGCCAAGGCCTCGATCGGCGCCGCGTCGCTCGTCGTGGTCGCCGTCGCGCTCGCCCTCGGGCCTGCGGCGAGGGTGGTGCAGGACATCGGACGCGTCCGGGCCAGCGTGGACTCGTCGTACCGCGGTGACGCGTTCCGAGCCGCCGCGCACCTCGTCGGGCTGCATCCGCTCGTGGGGGGCGGCCCCGGCCGCGTCGACCTGCAGTGGCTCACCCCCGGCGGTGGCACCGGGACGCTGGTGTACGCGCACAACGAGTACCTGCAGGTCCTCGTCGAGCTGGGCCTCGTCGGCCTGGGACTGCTGCTGGCGCTGCTGGTCACCGTCGCGGTCGTCCTGGTGCGGGGCCGGACCGGCGGCGGGTTCCCCGACGCCTGGGCCGGGGTCGTCGGCGCCATGGGTGCGCTCGCCGTGCACAGCGCGTTCGACTTCTTGTGGCACCTGCCGGTCATCCCGCTGATGGCCGGCGTCCTGGTCGGCGTGGTCTGCCCGCCTCTTCCCGAAACCCCGACGGGTCGTCCGACCCCGGAGCCCTCAACCGAAGGGACCACGCAATGAGAACACCCAGATTCAGGCTAGGCGTCGCCGCGGTCGCCATCGCGATAGGCGGCGTCCTGGCGGCCGTGGGCCCCGCGTCCACCGCGGTCGCCTTCTTCTCCTCACCGCTCTTCCTGGACGTCCGCGTGGACGCGCCGGGGACTCTGATCGCCAAGGGGGTGGCGGTGTCCGTCCCGGTGGAGGTCACCTGCGCCGCCGCCCAGTCCGCGTGGGTGGACGTGTCCGTGTCGGAGCGCGTCGCCCGGCAGATCGCCGGCGGCAACGGATCGGCGCCGGTGTGGTGCAACGGGCACCGTCAGGTCATCCAGGTCACGGTGTACGGCCAGATCGGGAGCAAGGCCTTCGTCAAGGGGAAGGCCCTGGTGACCGCCGTGATCAGCGGCTGCACGAGGGCGTTCTGCGGGGACGAGACCGACAGCCGGACCATCGCGCTCAGGAGGTAGCCCGGTGCACGACCAGGTCGCAGCCTCCGGTCAGAGGCCGGCGGCTGCGGCCAGGTCGGACTTCAGTGCGGCGATGCGAACGGACGCGGCCTCGCGCGCGGCGGCGAGTGACGACGCCACCGGGACCACGACCTCGAGGTAGCACTTGATCTTCGGCTCGGTGCCGGACGGGCGCACGATCACGCGCGCGCCGCCTTCGAGCCGGTACCGCAGCCCGTCGGTCGGCGGCAGCCCGCCGACCCCCTCGGTGAGGTCCTCGACCTCGGACACCGCGCGCCCGCCGAGGGACTGCGGCGGCTCGGCGCGCAGGCGGTGCATCACCGCGCCGATGCGCGACAGGTCGTCCACCCGGACCGAGAGCTGGTCGGTGGCGTGCACCCCGAACCGCCGGGCCAGGTCGTCGAGCTCGTCGCTGAGCGTCCGGCCCTGAGCCTTGACCTCGGCGGCCAGCTCGGCGATCAGCAGCGCAGCCGAGACCCCGTCCTTGTCCCGTACGGCGTCGGGGTCGACGCAGTAGCCGAGCGCCTCCTCGTACCCGTACGCGAGGTCGGGGATCTGCGCGATCCACTTGAAGCCGGTCAGCGTCTCGGTGAACCCGACCCCGGCGTCGGCGGCGATCTTGCCGAGCATCGACGAGGACACGATCGAGTTCGCGAAGGTCCCGCGGGCGCCGCGCCGCAGCATGTGCATGCCGAGCAGCACACCGACCTCGTCGCCGCGCAGCATCCGGAAGTCGCCGTCGCCGGTCGGGACGCCGACGGCGCAACGGTCGGCGTCCGGGTCGTTGGCGATGATGAGGTCGGCGGCGGACTCGCGTGCGGCCGCCATCGCCAGGTCCATCGCCCCCGGCTCCTCGGGGTTGGGGAACGCGACGGTGGGGAAGTCGGGGTCGGGGTCGCCCTGCCGCGGCACCACCATCAGCGGCGGGAAGCCGCCGCGCTCGAACACCGCGAGCACGACGTCCCGACCGACTCCGTGCATCGGGGTGTAGACGACCCGCAGGTCGCGCAGCTCGGTCGGGTCGACCAGGCCGGCGACCCGCTCGACGTAGTCGTTGGCGACGTCGTCGCCGAGCACCACCCAGTCGTCGCCGGCCGGCACCGTCGCCAGCGCCCCGACCTCGTCGATCCTGGCGGAGATCTCCTGGTCGACCGGCGGGACGATCTGCGAGCCGGACCCGAGGTAGACCTTGTAGCCGTTGTCCTGCGGCGGGTTGTGCGAGGCGGTGACCATGACCCCGGCCCCGGCGCCGAGATGCCGGATCGCGTACGCCAGCACAGGCGTGGGGAGCGCCCGCGGCAGCACCATGGCGGGCAGCCCGAAGCCCGCGGCGACCCGCGCGGTGTCGCGGGCGAACACGTCGGACTTGTGCCGGGCGTCGTACCCGATCACGACCGCGCCGCCGTCGCGCTCGAGCATGTGCGCGCACAGTCCCGCCGCGGCGCGGATGACCACCGCCCGGTTCATCCGGTTCGGACCGGCCCCGAGCCGCCCGCGCAGTCCGGCGGTGCCGAACTCGAGCTTGCCGTCGAAGCGGTCGGCGAGCTCCTCGAGCTCGTCCGCGACGAGCAGCGCCTCCAGCTCGTTCCGGGTGTCGCCGTCGGGGTCCTCGGCCGCCCACGCCCGGGCCCGCGAGAACAGGTCGCCGCTCGCCGACGGTGCGGGCTCCGCCGCCAGTGCCGGCGACTCGACCGGGGTGGCGACCTCGCGGGTGGCCAGCCAGCCACCCAGGTACGCCACCTCCGGGTCGTCCGGGTCCGGCTCTGGCGTCGACGCGAGGACCTCCTCGGCGTACGCCTCCGCGTCGTCCTGCGGGTGGTAGCCCAGCGCCCGGCCGGGCTCGAGGTCCCACCAGCCGCGGCTGTTCGCGGAGATGCCGTACACCGCTGCGTACGTGAGGTCGGGGGCGCGCAGCATCGCGTCGACGAGCCGGACCAGGTCGCCGGGCGACAACCAGGTCGACAGGTGCCGGCGGGACAACGGGCGGTCCCGGAACGTGCCGATGCGCAGGGCGGCGACCTGCAGGCCGTACCGGTCGCTGTACAGCGACCCGAGCGCCTCGGTCGCGACCTTGCCGACGCCGTAGAACGTGTCCGGCCTGGGGCGGACGTCGGTCCCGGCCAGCGGCTGCCGGGGGGTGAAGCCGACGGCGTGGTTGCTGCTCGCCAGCACGACACGTCCGACCCCGTGCCGCTGCGCGGCGGCCAGCACGCGGGCGGTGCCGACGACGTGCGAGGCGGCGATCTCCTCCACCGGCGCCTCGCCGGAGACCGCGGCCAGGTGCACGACCCCGGCGCAGCCGGGCAGCACCACGTCGAGCACCTCGTCCGAGAAGGCGTTGCCCACGACGATCTGCACGCCGTCCGGCCCGGAGGCGCGGGCGGAGGCGAGGTCGAGCGCGACCACACTCCAGCCGGCGCCGGGCAGCCCGGACACCAGCGCGGACCCCACCGAGCCGGCGGCACCCGTGACGAGGACTCGTGGAGCGTTCACCGTCACCGCCTCAGAGCCGGTCGACGACATCGGCGAGCAGGCGGCCCATCCTGGTCGCGGCCGCCTTGCCGGCGGCGAGGACCTCTTCGTGGTTCAGCGGCTCGCCGCTCATGCCGGCCGCGAGGTTGGTGACCAGGGAGATGCCGAGGACCTCCATGCCGGCCTCCCGGGCCGCGATCGCCTCGAGCCCGGTCGACATGCCGACCAGGTGGCCGCCGAGCGTCCGCACCATGCGGATCTCGGCCGGTGTCTCGTAGTGCGGGCCGGGGAACTGCGCGTAGACGCCCTCGGGCAGGTCCGGCTCGACCTCGCGGCACAGGGCGCGCAGGCGGGCCGAGTACAGGTCGGTCACGTCGACGAAGTGCGCGCCGACGATCGGCGACCGGCCGGTCAGGTTGATGTGGTCCGCGATGAGTACCGCCGTGCCGGGGGCCCAGGTCGGGTCCAGGCCGCCGCACCCGTTGGTCAGCACCATGACCCGGCAGCCCGCCTCGGCCGCGGTCCGCACCGCGTGCGCCACCGCGGCCACGCCACGCCCTTCGTACAGGTGCGTGCGACCGAGGAAGACGAGCAGGCGCTTGTCCCCGGCGACCACCGACCGCACCCGCCCGGCGTGCCCCTCGACCGCCGGTGGGGAGAACCCGGGCAGCTCGGTCACCGGCAGGTCGTGGCTCGCGTCGCCGAGCAGCTCGGCCGCCGGGACCCAGCCGGACCCGAGCACCAGCGCGATGTCGTGCCGCTCGACGCCGGTGGCCTCCGCCAGGGCCGCGGCGGCCAGCTTCGCGGCGCGGTAGGGGTCGTCCAGCAGGTGGCTCGTCCCGGCGGTGGCGTTCACGAGGCGGAGGCTATCGTCAGCCGCGGTCGGTCCGGCAGGGCCGCAGCCGAAGCTCCGCGACGTAGTCGTCCGGCGCCCCGGCCGCCTCGGCGCAGTCGGCCATGAGGCCGAGGTACCGCGCGGACGGCAGACCACCCTCGTAGGCGTCCAGCACGTAAAGCCAGGCGGTGACCTCGCCGTCGAGGGTGTGCACGCGCACCCGGATCTTCCGGTACAGGCCGGACTCCGCCCCCTCCCAGACGTCCAGCTCGCGCTCGTCGGCCACCGTGACGTCGTACAGCATGACGAAGACCTGCGTCGCGGCCTCCTCGACGACGGTCATCAGGGCCCCGCCGGCGTCGGCGTGGTCGCCCCCGAACGCCAGCCGCCAACCGACCAGCCAGCCGGTGCCGGCCGGCGGCGAGTGCGGGGCCTGGTCGGCCATGTGCCGCGGGTCGAGATTGCTGCCGTACGCGGCGTACAAGGCCATGGCGGAAGGATGGCACGAAGGGCGTGAGCACAGCCGGTACCGACCGGTAGGGGAGGATGTGCGTCGTGACTTCCGTGGTGATCCTCGGTGGCGGCCCCGGCGGCTACGAGGCGGCGCTCGTCGCCGCCAAGCTCGGCGCCGACGTGACGATGGTCGACCGCGACGGTGCCGGCGGCTCGGCCGTGCTGACCGACTGCGTCCCCAGCAAGACGCTGATCGCCACTGCCGAGGTCATGACCTCCTTCGCCGAGGCGGCCGAGCTCGGCGTCCGGCTGGGCGGGCGGGCCCCGGACCAGGCCCTGCACGCCGAGGCCGAGCACGCGCTGGCCGTCGACATGGACGCGGTCGACCGGCGCGTGCTGGCCCTGGCCCGCGCGCAGTCGGCCGACATCCGGACCGGCGTCGAGGCGGCCGGGGTCCGCTGGCTCGAGGGGACCGGTCGGCTGGAGACCGACTGCGTCGTCACCGCCGAGCTGGCCGGCGGCGGGTCCGAGCAGCTGTCCGCCGATGCCGTGCTGGTCGCGACCGGGGCGCACCCGCGGGTGCTCCCCGAGGCGATGCCGGACGGCGAGCGGATCCTGACCTGGGAGCAGCTCTACGCGTTGAGCGAGCTGCCCGAGAAGCTCATCGTCGTCGGGTCGGGCGTCACCGGCGCCGAGTTCGCCTCGGCCTACCAGGCGCTCGGGTCCCAGGTCGTGCTGGTGTCCTCGCGCGACCACGTGCTCCCCGGCGAGGACCCCGACGCGGCGCAGGTGATCGAGGACGTCTTCCGCCGCCGCGGGATGCAGGTGCTGTCGCGGTCCAGGGCGGCCTCGGCCGCCCGCAGCGCCGACGGGGTCCGGGTCACGCTCGCCGACGGGACGGTCGTGACGGGCACGCACTGTCTCGTCGCGGTCGGCTCGGTGCCCAACACCGACGGCATCGGTCTCGCCGAGGCGGGCGTCGCGCTCGGGCCCGGCGGGTTCGTCACGGTCGACCGCGTCTCGCGCACGTCGGTCCGCGGCGTGTACGCGGCCGGCGACTGCACGGGGGTGCTGATGCTCGCGTCCGTGGCCGCCATGCAGGGGCGGGTCGCGATGTGGCACGTGCTCGGCGACGCCGTGCAGCCACTGGACCTGGGCAACGTCGCTTCCAACATCTTCACCGAGCCGGAGATCGCGACCGTCGGCGTCACGCAGGCGCAGGTGGACGGTGGCGAGTCCACCGCACTGGTCGTCAAGCTGCCGTTGCACACCAACGCGCGCGCGAAGATGCAGGGCGTGCGCGACGGCTTCGTCAAGCTGTTCGCGCTGCCCGGGACCCGCATCGTGGTCGGCGGCGTCGTGGTCGCACCGCGGGCGAGCGAGCTGATCTTCCCGGTCGCGCTGGCGGTACAGCTGCGGCTGACCGTGGACGACCTGGCGAACACGTACACCGTTTACCCGAGCCTGTCCGGCTCCATCGCCGAGGCGGCCCGCCACCTGCACCTGCCCGGCCGCCACTAGCCCGCCGTCGTTGCCTACGGATCGGGGGTCATAGCCCCCGATCCGTATGCGACGACGGCGACGACTAGTGCGGCGCGGCCTGGCCGCTGTCGGCGCTGACGCGCAGCGCGGTCACGTCGACGGCCTCGAACGCGCTCGCCGGGATCCCCTTGAGCTGGCTGATCACCGTGTCCGGCCAGGCGTTGTCGGCGGTGCCCTGGAAGAACCACGGCGAGCCGTTGTCCGCGAGCACCAGCCCGTGCTTCTTCATCGCGTTGACGATGACGACCGTCTGCGGCGACAGCCCGGCCGTCGAGTAGCTCGCCTTCAGCCGGAACCATGCGCCCATCGGCGGGTACGCCGAGCTGGACTGGCTCCCGGCCTGGTGCCGCGCCGGCCACACGTACGCCTTGCTGGTGACGTTCGTGGTGAACCGGATCGCGTGGTCGACGTTTCCGGCCAGCACCTCGTCCCAGCGGAGCAGCCCGGGCAGGATCGCCAGTCCGGCGGCGTCGGAGGAGGTCCAGCCGGCGGGGCGCAGCGCGTTGCTGGCGAGGTCCCAGGTGGCGCCGGAGCCGGCGAGCCAGTGGCCGCCGGACGTGCGCGTGTCCCAGGTCTCGTACAGCCGGCAGGTGCTCGAGTCCACGACGATCGCGTGCATGTCCCCGCCGGACCCGGCGCCGCCCTCGATGAGCGTGTCCGACCCGAACGGGTACGGCACCTGGTCGCTCTCCGAGGCGTAGTCGAAAGTCACGGTCACCTTCGGGTGCGAGCCGTTGACGTACGTGACCGGGATCCCGTACGGGACCTTCGGGTCACCGGACGGGCCGAAGTCGGGGTGCAGCTTGCGGGTCGAGGCCTGCATGTGGGACAGCCACGCGGCGCTGCTCTTGCTGACCGGGAGCTTGCTGACGTCGGCGTGCCAGATGCTGTTCGCGGGGAACGCCGTGCAGGTGGTGCCCGGCAGGTCGGCCGCCGTGCCGGTGCCGCCCCCGGGCGCACCCGACCTGACCGGCGTCGGGACGCCTCCGTCGGGCCGAGCCATGGCCGGGCTGGCGACTGCGACAGCGGCAGCACATGCGCTTGCGGTCAGCAGCCCGGCCACGGCGGTCCGGACGGAGCGGGCGCTCCTACGCGAGGTCACGAACGTGTCGTCGGTCCCCGGGCGGCGTTGCTGGTGCGCCGGATGGGTAGTCTCCGGCCCGTGCGGGTGGTCGTGGTAGGTGCCGGTTTCGCCGGGCTGGCGGCTGCCACCGAGCTGGTCGCCGCCGGGAACGACGTGACTGTCCTGGAGGCGCGCGACCGCGTCGGCGGCCGGGTCTGGTCGGTGCCGTTCGGCGGGACGGTGGTCGAGCGCGGCGCCGAGTTCGTCCTCGAGGGGTACGAGCAGCTGCGCGGGTACGCCGCGTGGCTCGGCCTGGAGCTCGCGTCGACCGGCATGAGCTACTACGTCCGCGAGCAGCGCGGGGTGGTCGGAGTGACGCCCGCGGATCTGGCAGCCGCCGCCCCGAGGGTGGCCGCCGCGGTCGCCGCGGCGCCGGCCGACTGGTCGGTCCACCGCCTGCTGGACTCGCTGGACCTGCCGGCCGACCTGCTGGCCGCTTTCTCGGTCCGGGTCTCGGTGGCCGCCGCGTACGCCCCCGACCTGCTCGCCGCCGAAGCCCTGCTGGACGCGGTCGCCGGCTACGAGCCGCTGCCGTCCTACCGCGTCGTCGGGGGGAACCAACGAGTGGCGACCGGGCTGGCCGACCGGCTGGTCGCGGCCGGGGCGCACCTGCGGCTCGCCGAGCCGGTGCGTGCGATCGCGTGGTCGGACGGATTGGTCGGGGTCCCGGGTGTCGAGGACCCCCGCGGTGTCGACGAGCCCCGCGCAGTCTCGGTGCGGACAGACACCGGCGAGCTCGACGCCGACGCCGTCGTCGTCACGGTGCCGTTCACCGTGCTGGACCGGATCGCCTTCGAGCCGGCGCTGCCGCACTGGAAGCGCTCGGCCCTCGACCGGATCGGCTGCGGGCAGGCGGCGAAGCTGCACGTCCGGCTGGCCCGGCCGGTCGATCCGTTCGCGCTGACATCGGTCCGGGACCGGTTCTGGTGCTGGGCCGCGGCCGACGGCTCGGGCTCGGCGACCGCGGTCGTGTCGTGCTTCACCGGGTCCGTCCCGGCGCTGGCGGACCTGGCCGTCGACACCGGGCCCGGGCGCTGGCAGCAGCGGCTGGCCGCGGTGGCGCCAGAGCTGTCCCTCGGCGGCGACGAGGAGGCCCTCCTGTGCACCTGGCAGGACGACGAGTGGGCCGGCCTGGCGTACTCGGCGCTGCATGCCGGGCGTCCGCTGGACGACCGGGCGCTGGCCCGGCCGGTCGGGCCGCTGCACTTCGCGGGCGAGCACACCGCGGGGGACCGGGCCGGGCTGATGGAGGGGGCGCTACGCAGCGGCGTGCGCGCGGCGGGCGAGGTCGACGGCGCGCGCCCCGACGGTCCGGTCCGGTCTTCCCCGGGCGCCGACCGACGGCGGCCTCCCGCATGACCAGACCCACGATCGTCACCGTCGACGACGACCCGCAGGTGGCCGCCGCGATCACCCGCGACCTGAGGGTCCGGTACGGCTCCGATTACCGCGTGGTCGGGGCCGGGTCCGGAGCCGAGGCGCTCGAGGTGATCGCCGCGCTGGTCCTGCGGGACCGACCGGTCGCGCTCATCGCCGCCGACCAACGGATGCCGGGGATGACCGGGATCGAGCTGCTCGAGCAGGCGCGCGGGCAGGTGCCCGATGCGAAGATGCTCCTGCTGACGGCGTACGCCGACACCGATGTCGCCATCCGCGCGATCAACGACATCGGGCTCGACTACTACCTCCTCAAGCCGTGGGACCCGCCCGAGCAGCGCCTCTACCCGGTCGTCGACGACCTGCTCGGGGACTGGCTGCAGGCTCACCCCGACCACACCGGGGACATCCGCGTCGTCGGCCACCGGTGGTCGCAGCGCAGCCACGAGGTCAAGACGTTCCTGGCTCGCAACCACGTGCCGTACGTGTGGCTCGACATCGAGCGGGACGCGCCGGCGCAACGGCTCGCCGAGGCTGCTTCGGCCGCGCCGGAGGACTTTCCGCTGGTCCTGCTGCCCGACGGCGAGCCGATGCGCGCGCCGTCGACGCTGGAGGTCGCCGGCGCGCTCGGTCTGCGCACCACGGCCACGCAGCCGCTGTACGACGTGTGCATCGTCGGGGGCGGTCCCGCGGGCCTGGCCGCCGCGGTGTACGCCGCTTCCGAAGGGCTGAGCACGGTGATCGTGGAGCGCGAGGCGCCTGGCGGACAGGCCGGGCAGAGCGCGGCGATCGAGAACTACCTCGGGTTCCCGCGCGGACTGACCGGGTCCGACCTCACGGCGCGGGCGGTCGCCCAGGCCTCCCGGTTCGGGGCCGAGATGGTGCTGGCCCGCGACGTGGTCGGGCTGCAGACCCGCGGGCCGGTGCATGCGGTGCTGTTCGAGGGGTCCGGCGAGGTGGAGGCCCGTGCGCTCGTCGTCGCGACCGGGGTGTCCTACCGGCGGATCGAGGCGCCCGGTCTGGACGAGCTCACCGGCCGGGGCGTGTACTACGGCGCGAGCGCCAGCGAGGCGAGCCAGTGCGAGGGCGACGACGTGTACGTCGTGGGCGCGGCGAACTCGGCAGGTCAGGCGGTGCTCAACCTGGCCAGGTACGCCAAGCGGGTGGTGATGGTCGTGCGCGCCGCCACGCTCGAGGAGTCCATGTCGAGCTACCTCGTGGAACGGATCGCCGCAGCTGCGAACGTCGAGGTGCGCCTGCGCAGCGAGGTGGTCGCCGGTCGCGGCGCCGGGCACCTGGAGGCGGTCACGGTCGCCGACCGCGACACCGGCGCGCGGGACGAGGTGCCGACCAGCTGGTTGTTCGTCTTCATCGGGGCGTCGCCGCGCACGGACTGGCTCGGCGACGACGTGGTGCGCGACGAGCACGGGTTCATCATCACCGGGCCGGACCTGCTCGCGTCGGCGCGGCCGTCCGCGTGGCCGCTGCCCGGCCGGGCGCCCTTCGCGCTCGAGACTTCGGTGCCCGGCGTGTTCGCGGCCGGCGACGTGCGGCTGGACTCGATGAAGCGGGTCGCGTCCGCCGTGGGCGAGGGCGCGATGTCGGTCTACCTCGTGCACCGTTACCTGGCGACGACCTGATGCGCCGGGAGGACCTGCGTCCGCTGGCCCTGTTCGACGGGCTCACCGACGAGCAGCTCGACCGCCTGGTGGCGACCGGCGAGGAGGTCGTCTTCGGGCCGGGCCAGACCTTGTGGCACGAGGGCGAGCCGGCCGAGTCGTGGTGGGTGCTGGTCGAGGGCCGCCTCGACCTGGTCCGGGTGGTCGGGCGTGAGGAGACCGTGCTCGGCCGGTTCGACGCACCGGGCCGCTGGGCGGGCGGGTTCCGCGCCTGGGACCCCGACGGGGTGTACCTGGCGACCGGACGTGCGACCGAGAACGGCCGCATGCTGCGGGTGCCGGCCGCCGAGCTGCGCGAACTCATGACGGCGTACCCCCTGATCACGCCCATCATCGACGGGCTGTTCCACACCGCCCGCAACATCGAGGCGGGGGCGCGCCAGCGCGAGTCGCTGGTGACACTGGGGACGCTCGCCGCCGGCCTGGCGCACGAGCTGAACAACCCCGCAGCGGCCGCCAGCCGTGCGGTCGCCTCGCTCGACGGGGAGGTGGGCACGTTGCTCGCCTCGCTGGGCCGGCTGGCCGGCGGCGAGATCTCGTCGGCCCAGTTCACGGCCCTGGACGCGTTGCGCCGGGAAGTGCGGCCGCGCGCGTCCATGTCCGACCCGCTCGCCGCCGCCGACCAGGAGGACGCGCTCGCGTCGTGGTTGCGTACCCACGGCGTCGCCCGCGACTGGGTCCTCGCGGCGTCGCTGGCCGCGGCGGGCGTCGATGTCGCGTGGTGCGAGCGCGTCGCGGCGGTGCTCGACGACGAGTCGCTGGGGCCGGGGCTGGAGTGGTCGGCCAGCACGTTCGCCGTGGCAGCGCTGCTGGCCGAGGTGAAGGAGTCGACGCGCCGGGTGTCCGAGCTGGTCGCCGCCGTCCGGTCGTACTCGCAGCTGGACCGGGCCTCGCTGCAGCCGGTCGACGTGACGGAGGGGATCGAGAGCACGCTGGTGATGCTGGCGCACAAGCTCCGCGGTGGCGTGACGGTCGTGCGCGACTACGCCCCCGACCTCCCACGGATCGAGGCGTACGCCGGGGAGCTCAACCAGGTCTGGACGAACCTCGTCGACAACGCCGTCGACGCCATGGACGGCGCCGGCACGCTGCGGATCTCGACCCGCGCGGACGGTGACGCGGTGCTGGTCTCGGTGCAGGACAGCGGGCACGGCATGCCGGCGTCGGTCGCGGCCCGCGCCTTCGAGGCCTTCTTCACCACCAAGGAGGTCGGCAAGGGCACCGGGCTCGGCCTGGACATCGCCCGGCGCATCGTCGCCGAGCGGCACGGCGGCACGATCACCCTCGAGTCCAGCCCAGGCCAGACGGTGGTCCAGGTCCGGCTCCCGGTCCGGGTCAGTCCCCGGGAGTGAAGAAGGGCGTCTTCGGTCGCTCGAGCAGCTCCCCGTCCAGGAAGATGTCGACGCGCTCGTTGTAGAACGCGACCAGACCGGCGATCGGGACCATCTCGCGGGTGGGGAAGTCGTACGACCAGGCGATGTCGGGGTGCACCCGGTCGGCGACGCGGGCCGACCAGTAGCCGCCGGTGGTGCCCTTGTACGGACACGCGGTCACGGTGTCGGTGGGGATCATGCGGCCGAGGTCGACCTCGGTGCGGTTCAGGTAGTAGCGCGTCGGCAGCCCGGTCTCGAAGACCATGACCGGCGCCGACGACTCGGCCAGCACGGCGCCGTCCCGCTCGACCCGCACCGTTCGCGTCGACCGGAGCGCGTCGACCCGCGTGTACGGGCTCCGCGGGTGCACGAAGACCTCCTCGTCCTCCTCGAACCACGCGTCCAGGGCTGACCACTCGAAGCGCACGGTGGCGCTGAGGCCTTCGACCGTGGAGTCCGTCAGCACCTGCGCGGCCGCCGGCCTGTTCGTGCCCGGTGCGCGCACGCCGTGCATCCGGACCGTCCCGCGCGAGGTCCGAGCCGTCCCGGTCTCGGGGACCAGCAGGTCGGGGCGGAGGTCCCCGACCGGTATGTAGTACTGCGGGTAGCTCGGCCGCTCCCACACGTACCGGGCGCGAATGGTGTCGACGACGGTCTCGCCGGCCAGCACGGCGCGGACCCGCCGAGGCACGGGCTCGACGTGGTCGACCGGGACGATCAGCGCCGGGTATTCGTTCATGGGTCGGTTCCCTCCGCACCATCTGCTGTCTCTGCGGTCGCGCTCGGGTCGTCGCCGGATGCCGGTTCCTCGGGCTCGGGCTCGGGGTCGGCCGCGGCGGCTGCCTCGGCGGCGCGCACGGCGTCGCGCCGCCTGGACCGGCGCGACGAGATGAGCAGCGCTCCGCCGCCCGCGGCGACGAGCACCAGCAGCGACAGCACGGCCCCGCTGTTGGCAGCGCGTCCGCCGGCCCCGGTGGCGGCGCCGGCGCCGAACGCGTCGCTGACCCCGGTCACGAACGCGCCGAGTACGTCGAAGACGGCGTGGTTGTCACGGACCGCCTTCGCGGCGATCGGGCCGACCGCATGGCCGGTGTTGTTGACCGCGAAGAACGCGGTCGGGCCGATGACCACGCCGTACGTGCCGTCCTGGCCGCTCGCGGCGGCGAGCGCGGTCGCAGCCGCCTGGCCGGAGCCACCGTAGGCCGCGAGGACCGACGTCGGCAGCACCGCGATCCAGATCGGGGTCCCGGCTGCGGAGATCTGGTTGGTCAGCAGCTGTCGCTCGGCGTCGGTGAGCTGGGCTTGCGCAGCCGGGTCGACGTAGACGTACGACGAGCGCAGCGCACGGGCCGCACCGGCCAGAGCGGGATCGGCCACCGGCGCTGCACCGGCCGGACCGCCTGTCGACGTGACCGCCAGGAGTGCCGAGGCCGCGAGCAGGACGAGCGAGGCGGCGGTCCGCGCCGCCCGCCCGATCAGTCCTTGATCTCGCACAGCACCGTGCCGCTGGCGACGGTGGCGCCCACCTCGGCGCTGAGTCCGGTCACCGTGCCCGCCCGGTGCGCGGTCAGCGGCTGCTCCATCTTCATGGCCTCGAGCACGACGACCAGGTCGCCGAGCGCGACCACCTGACCCTCCTCGACGGCCAGCTTGACGATCGTGCCCTGCATGGGGCTGGTCAGCGCATCGCCGGACACCGCGGTCGCCGTCTGGGCGGCCCGCCGCGGCGGCCGCTTCGCCACGCCGCCGGCCGCGTCCGCACCACCAGAGCCGGCCGCGAGCCCGGCCGGCAGCACGACCTCCAGCCGTCGCCCGCCGACCTCGACGGTCACCCGCTCACGCTCCGGTGCGGCGCCGTCCAGACCGGGGGCGGACGGCCCGGCGTACGGCGCGATCGTGTTGTCGAACCCGGTCTCGATCCAGCGGGTGTGGATGGTGAACGGGGTGGCGTCGTCGGTCGCGAACGCCGGGTCCCGGACCACCGCGCGGTGGAACGGCAGCACCGTCGGCATCCCCTCCACGACGTAGTCGTCGAGCGCGCGCCGGGCCCTCTCCAGCGCCTGCCGCCGGTCGGCGCCGGTCACGATCAGCTTGGCCAGCAACGAGTCGTACGCCTGCGGCACCGACTCGCCCTGCTCGTAGCCGGAGTCGACCCGCACTCCCGGCCCGGCGGGCTCGTGCAGCCGGGTGATCGTGCCGGGTGCGGGCAGGAAGCCGCGCCCCGCGTCCTCGGCGTTGATCCGGAACTCGATGGAGTGCCCGCGCAGCACCGGGTCGTCGTAGCCGAGGTGCTCGCCGTCGGCGATCCGGAACATCTCCCGGACGAGGTCGACGCCGGAGACCTCCTCGGTGACCGGGTGCTCGACCTGCAGGCGGGTGTTGACCTCCAGGAACGAGACGGTCCCGTCGGTGCCGACGAGGAACTCGCAGGTGCCGGCGCCCACGTAGCCGGCCTCGGCCAGGATCGCCTTCGACGCGGAGTAGATCCGTGCCCGCTGGTCGTCGGTGAGATAGGGAGCCGGGGCTTCCTCGACCAGCTTCTGGTTGCGGCGCTGCAGCGAGCAGTCCCGGGTGGAGACCACGACCACCTGGCCGTGCCGGTCGGCCAGGCACTGGGTCTCGACGTGCCGCGGGTGGTCGAGGAACCGCTCGACGAAGCACTCGCCGCGGCCGAACGCCGTCACCGCCTCGCGCACCGCGCTGTCGTAGAGCTCGGGGATCTCCTCCATGGTGCGCGCCACTTTGAGGCCGCGGCCGCCGCCGCCGAAGGCCGCCTTGATCGCGACCGGCAGGCCGAACTCGGTGGCGAACGCGACGACGTCGTCGGCGCCGTCCACGGGGTCCGCCGTGCCGGGCACCAGCGGGGCGCCGACCTTCTGCGCGATGTGCCGGGCCTGCACCTTGTCGCCCAGCGCCTCGATGGCGGACGGCGGCGGGCCGATCCAGGTCAGCCCGGCGTCCTGCACGGCCCGGGCGAAGCCCGCGTTCTCGGCCAGGAACCCGTAGCCGGGGTGCACGGCGTCGGCCCCGGACCGCGCAGCCACGTCCAGCAGCTTGGCCACGTCCAGGTACGTCTCGCCCGGGGTCGAGCCGCCGAGCGCGAAGGCCTCGTCGCAGCTGCGCACGTGCAGCGCGTCGCGGTCGGGGTCGGCGTACACGGCGACCGAACCCAGGCCGGCGTCCCGGCAGGCTCGGGCGACCCGGACCGCGATCTCTCCGCGGTTGGCGATCAGCACCTTGCGCACGGGCGTCCTCCGAGGTCTTCCGGGCGGCTGGCAGGGAGTCTAAGGGCCGCCGGGTCAGCCGTTGAGGCGGCGGTACATGCTCTTGAGCCGGCCGTAGACGCCGGCGAACTCGCGGTACAGGGGGGCGTACACCGCGACCGCCCGGGGATCCGGGTCGAACCCCTGCCCGGCCGGCACCAGCGCGGGAACCTGGTCCAGGCGCAGCCGGCCCAAGGCGACCAGCGCGTAGAGGGCGGTCCCGCGCAGCTGGGCGAACGCCGGGTCCGCGACCCGCTCGACCCGGCGGCCGAGCACGTCGGCGTGGATCTGGCACCACAGGTCGGACTGCGCGCCGCCGCCGAGCACCCGCAGCGGCTCGAGCCGTCGACCCGCGAACTTGTCCGCGGCCTCGACCAGCCACCGCATGTTGTACGCCACGCCCTCGAGCACGGAGCGGACGAAGTCCGCCTTGTCCGTGTCCAGCGACACGTTGAGGAACGCCGCCCGCAGCGTCCGGTCGTCCACCGGCGAGCGCTCGCCCTTGAGCCACGGGGTGAACAGCACCCCGCCCGACCCGGGCTCGGAGCGCGCCGCGAGCGCGACCAGGTCGTCGTAGGACGGGGACCAGTCCGGGCCGAACCCCGGCGGGTGGCCGAGCACGCCGTCGCGAAGCCACTGCAGGCACACCCCGGCGGTCTCGTGGTTGTCGATCATCAGGTACTGGCCGGGCCGCACGCCGGGGACCGACGCGATCTGGTGCAGCACGTCGGTCTTCTTGAACGGCACCGCGCACGACACCCACGACGTGGTGCTGATCGTGATGTGCGCGGCGAAGTCCTCGACCGCGCCGGAGGCCATGTACGCCGCGTGCAGGTCGGGCACGCCGGTCACCACCGGCACGTCCGCCGGCAGGCCGAGCGCGCTCGCCACCGACTCCTGCACCGGACCCAGCACCGACCCGGACGGCAGCAGCTCCGGCAGCCGGCCGGCGTCGCGACCGGCGTGCCGGACCAGGGCCGGCACGTACTGCGGGGCTCGCCCGGCCCGGTTGTCGGTCAGCCAGGACGCGACCATGGACGCCGGCGTCGCGGCCGCGCGGCCGGTGAACCGCAGCCCGAGGTAGTCGACCGGTTCGAGCAGGACCGTGGTGCGCGCGTAGACCTCCGGTCGCTCGTGCTTGAGGAACAGCGCGTGCCCTGACGGGTCGGCGCCGTTCGGCGACGGGGCGCCGCCGGTGTAGCGCAGCCACGGGACGATCGCGGTCGGCTTGTACCCGGCCGCGACCCCGCCGTACGCCTTCTTCGCCAGGCTCGCGCCGCGGTCGTCGGCCCAGGTCAGGCACGGTCCGACGGCCGTGCCGTCCGCGCCGACGGGAACCGTCGACGCGTACTGCCCGGTGATCCCGACCGCGGTCAGCCCCGCGGGGTCGACCACGCCGGACGCGATCAGCTCGCGGGTCCCGGCCAGGACCCCGTCCCACCACTGGGCGGTGTCCTGCTCGACTCCGCCGTCGGCGGACAGCTCGGTGCTGACGTCCGCATGGGTCGAGCCGAGGATCTCGCCGGAGTCGGCGACCGCGCCGACCTTCAGCCCGCTGGTCCCGAGGTCGACGGTCAGCAGCCACCCACCGCCGGTCACCGGCGCTCAGCCCGCGGTCGGCGAGGCCCCATGGTGGATCAACCCCTCACCGGTCGGTTCAGGCCTCGCTGCGCGGCGGCAGGGCGTACATGGCGTCCAGCGCGCCGGACATCAGGAAGCGCAGCACGTCGGTCCCGCCGGCCGCGCCGGCGAACCCGTACAGCGCGCCGCTGGCGGCGGGAGTCCCGCGGTTCTCGACCGCGTACGCCACCGACTCGGCGAGGTCCCGGGCGAACTGCTCGGCGAGGCCCGGCCGCGTGTTCGGCCTGGTGACGCAGAAGTGCAGCCCGGGCGGCAGCTGGTCGGGGTTCATCCGCCACCCGCGCTGCGTGAGCGCGTCGTTGACCAGGAAGATGTCGATCCCGCCGTCCTCCGGGTCGCGTGCCGAGCCGAACGCGACCAGGAACGTCTGACCGTCGCCGAACAGCCGCAGCTCGGGCTGCGCCTGGACCGCCGCCTTGATCTGCTGTGCCGTCCGGTGGATCGCCTCGGCAGCGTCGAGGTAGCCCTCCTCGCCAGTCGTCAGCAGGGCGGCCCAGGCGGCGGCGATGATGCCGCCCGAGCGGCTGCCGGCCATCCCGGGGGAGATGTAGAGGCCACCCGGCCAGTCCGGGAAGGTGAAGTACTGCAGCCGGCGCAGGTCGGCGTTGCGGTACAGCAGGACCGAGGTGCCCTTGAGCGCGTAGCCGAACTTGTGCGTGTCCGCGGAGATCGACGTGACGCCGGGGACGCGGAAGTCCCACGGCGGGACGTCGACGCCGAGCCGCTCGATCCAGGGCAGCAGGAACCCGCCGAGGCAGCCGTCGACGTGCAGGCCGAGGTCGTGCTCGGTGGCCAGCGCCGCGAGCTCCTCGATCGGGTCGACCAGCCCGTACGGGTACGAGCCCGCCGACCCGACCAGCGCCACGGTGTTCGCGGTGATGTGCTCGCGCACCCAGTCGACGTCGACCCGGAAGTCCGCGCGCAGCGGGGCGCGCAGCAGCCTGATGCCGAAGTAGTGACAGGCCTTGTCCAGGGCGACGTGCGCGGAGTTCGGGATGATCACCTCCGGCGCGGTGATCCCGTTGGCCCGGCCACGCTCGCGGTACACGAGCATCGGCTCGATGAGGCTCTCGGTGCCGCCGGTCGTGACCAGTCCGCTGACCTGGTCGCCGGGGTGGTGGTCGGGGACCGCGTCGGCGTGCAGCATCTGCGCGGTCATCGCGACGATCTCGCCCTCGAACTTGGTCGCGGAGGGGTACATGTCGCGCTGGAGGACGTTCGCGTGCGCGTACCGCGCGAACACCTCGGTGAGGAAGGCGTACTGCTCGTGGTCGCCGAGGTAGAGCGAGCCGGAGACCTTGCCGCTGTCGCCGAGGCGGTCCTCGCCGCGGGACAGCCCGTCGACCTGCGCGAGGATCTCGTCGCGGTCGAGCCCTTTGGCGGGTATCGCCGCGTTCACCGGCAGCGTGTCCTTGTAGGGGTAGAAGGCATCGAGCATCGCCTGGATCTGCTCGCCGGTGAGCTCGGGCATCGCACGCACTCCTGTGGCTCGTGTCAGACCGGGCCGGGGTTCTGGCCCCGGTTGAGTCTGACACGAGGAGCGGCGCCCGGAACCGGTCGCTCACTCGGCGGGTGTCCGGCCCGTCTCCAGGTCCGTCTTGAGGTCGACCAGCGCCGACACGTGCTGCTCGGTGTACTTGTCGATCCACCGGTCGTGGATCAGCCGGATCGGGACCGGGTTGAGGAAGTGCAGCTTCTCCCGCCCCGACCGGCGGGTGACGACGAGACCGGCCTCCTCGAGCAGGCGCAGGTGCTTCATCACGCCGAACCGCGTCATGTCGACGTCGGCTTCGAGCTCGGTGAGGGTGCGCCCGTCACGCTCGAAGAGCCGGTCCAGCAGCAGCCTGCGGGTCGGGTCGGCGAGCGCCTTGAAGACCGGTCCGTCGTCGTCCACCGATCAGCCGTACATCAGCGACCCGGGCGTGGTCAGCAGCCCGCCGGTCTCCAGCCAGGTCTTCAGGCCGGAGAGGATCATCGGCCAGCCGCCGTACAGCTGGTCGTTGGCGCCGTCACGGAGCTGGTCGTGGGTCACCACCAGCTGGCACGAGTCGGCGCCGATCGGGCGGATCTCCCAGGTGATCCGGGTGGAGCCCTCGGCCTTCACGTCGTCGCTCCACAGCGCGACCATCGTCTGGACCAGCCGGTGCGGCGGATCCACCTCGAGGATCTCGCCCTCGCCGAGCGGCCCGGGCGCGCCGGGGGCCGACATCTCGAAGTGCGAGCCGGGCTTCCAGTCGCAGCTCACCTGGGCGCCGAAGTTGTACCTGGCCCGGATCTGCGGGTCGGTGATCGCCTCCCAGAGGCGCTCCGGGCTGGTCTTGATGTAGATCTCGTAGACCTTCTCCATCGTCGTGCTCCGTCCTGGGGATGCTGGTTTCAGCGCGTCTCCCGGAGAATAGGTGACCATTTGGTCACGTGTCAAGAGTGACCATCGAGCGAGCCGGGTCCGGGCGAGGTCTCGACCCGAACGGGCTCAGCCGTTCGGCTCTCAGACAACTCCGGTCGGGCACCAGGGTCTCCCCTTCCGGGGGAAGGGCAGGGCGGGGCTGGCAACGCAGAATGGACCAGCCATCACCAGAGCGTGACCAGGCAGCGCGACCACCGCGCCGGCAACCATCAACCGGCAACCATCAAGGAGTGTCCGTCCATGCGCCGTCCGTCGTTGATCGTCGGGACCGCTGTCCTCGCGTCGGTCCTCTCGGCACTGCTCGTGCCGACGGCCGCGCGCGCGGTGGACGCCGACCAGTCAGTGGTGGTGAGTGCCACCCCCGCCGGCTGGACCCCGCAGGTCCTGGACGGCGAGGTCGACGCGATCGCCGCGGTGGGCACCGACATCGTGATCGGCGGGACGTTCACCCAGGTCCAGAACGCCGGCGGCGGCACCACCTACCCCCGCACGAACATCGCCGCGTTCGACGCGGCGACCGGGCTGGTCGACCCCGCCTTCGCGCCGACGCTGGACGGGTCGGTCACCGCGCTGGACAGCTTCGGCGGCAACGTGGTCGTCGGTGGCTCGTTCGCGACGGTGGACGGCTTCACGCAGCGCGGCATCACCGAGCTGACCCTGGCGGGCGCCCGGGTCACGACGTTCCTGGCCGACCTGAACGCGACGAACAAGGTGGTCAACTCACTGGTGGTCCGCGGGGGCCGACTGTTCATCGGCGGCAAGTTCGAGAAGGTGAACAATGTCAGCCGCGGCTCGCTGGCCGTGCTCAACCCGGCCACCGGCGCGCTGGACGCGTTCAACCTCCCGGTCGCGGGCACGCTGGCCTCCGGCTCCCCGCCGTCGGTCTCCGCCCTGGACGTCTCGCCGGACGGCAGCACGCTGGTGGTCGGCGGCAACTTCACGACGGTCGGCGGCCAGCCGCGCACTCAGCTCGCGATCATCGACGCGACGGCCGGGAAGCTGACCACGTGGCAGACGACGCGGCTGACCGCGAGCTGCTCCGAGCCGGGCATCAACACCTACGTCCGCGAGCTGAGCATCGTCCCGGACGGCAGCTACTTCGTCATGGTCAACGGCGGCGGCCCGGCGCAGGGCACGCTGTGCGACTCGGCTTCGCGGTGGGAGCTCGGTCGCGCCGGCTCCGCTCAGCAGCCGACCTGGGTGGACGCGACCGGCGGTGACACGCTCACCTCGGTCGCCACCACCGGGACCGCCGTGTACGTCGGCGGGCACCAGCGCTGGGTGAACAACTACTTCGGCAACAACACCAACGGCCCGAGCTCGGTCGACCGGTCGATGATCGCCGCGCTCGACCCGGTCACCGGGCTGCCGCTGTCCTGGGACCCGGGTGTCGGTCGCACCGGCACCGGCCTGTACGACCTGCTGGCCACGCCGGCGGGTCTGTGGGTCGGCGGTGACACCACGGACAAGCCGTTCGGCGCCGGGCACCAGCGGCTGGCGTTCTTCCCGGTCGCGGGTGGCACGACGGTTCCGGCCGTCCAGCCGCAGACTCTCCCGCGCAACCTGTTCACCACGACCGCGTCGAACTCGCTGCTCAAGCGTTCCTACAACGGCTCGGTCTTCGGCGCCACCTCGTCCGTCCCGTCGCCCGGCGCCGTGGCGTGGGGCTCGGTCACGGGCGCGTTCATGCTGTCCGGCTCGGTCTACTACGGCACGTCCGACGGTGTCCTGCACAAGGCGTCGTTCGACGGGACGACGGTGGGCGCGCCGAGCACCGTCAGCACGTTCTGGAGCACGAGCCCGCAGCCGGTGGGCACGGGTCACTCGCTGGCCGACGTGACGTCGTTCACGATCGGCTCGGGCCGGCTCTACTACGTGACCGGCGACGGGAAGCTCTACTACCGCTGGTTCTCCAACGAGTCCGACGTGGTCGGCTCCGAGGAGGTGACCGCGGCGGGCAGCGGCTACACCGACGCGCACGAGATGTTCGTCGCGAGCGGGAACCTGTACTTCGCCAAGGCTGACGGCAAGCTGTACCGGATCGGGCTGAGCCCCGTCACGGGCGCACCGTCCGGCGCGGCCGCCGCGGTCAGCGGCACCGGGATCGACGCGAACACGTGGACCGACAAGGCCGCGTTCCTGTCGTCCTCGGCGATCAAGCCCTTCGTGCGGCTGTACGGCGCGGACCGGACCGCGACCTCGCTCGCTGTCTCCCAGAACCAGTTCACGGCCGGTTCGGCCGGCGCCGTCGTGCTGGCCAGGTCGGATGCGTTCCCGGACGGCCTCGCCGGCGCGCCGTTGGCGTACCGCACCCACGCACCGGTGCTGCTGACCCCACCGACCACGCTCGACTCGCGGGTGGGCACGGAGATCAAGCGCGTCCTGCCGCCCGGCGGCACGGTGTACGAGCTCGGCGGCACCGCCTCGATCAGCACCTCGGTGGAGAACGCCGTCAAGGCGCTCGGCTACACGACGGTGCGGCTCGGCGGGAGCGACCGGGTCGGCACGTCCATCGCCATCGCCGAGAAGATCCTCACCCTGTCGGGCGGCGCCACGAAGGCCCTGGTCGTCACCGGGCTGGAGTTCCCGGACGCGCTCGGCGCCGGCGCGGCGGCGGCCGTCGGCAACGGCGTGGTGCTGCTGACCAACGGCGCGTCGATGCCGACGTCGGTCGCGACCTTCCTGCACGCGCACCCGGGCCTGCAGGTCTGGGGCGTGGGCGGCAAGGGCGCGGCGGCCGCGAAGGCGTACGACCCGACGCTGCCGGCAGGCCGCATCCTGATCGGGGCGGACCGCACCGAGACGGCGACGCTGCTCGCCCAGGCGTTCTTCCCGGCCCCGACCGACGCGGTCCTGGTCAATGCGGTCAACTTCCCGGACGGGCTGTCCGGCGGGCCGTTCGCCGCAGCCAAGGGGGGGCCGATCCTGCTCACCCCGCAGGGACCGCTGGCGCCGAAGGTGGTCGCCTACCTGACGCTGCACGCCGCCACGATCACCGGCGGGCACGTGCTGGGCGGCCCGTCGATGGTGAGCGACCCGACGATGGCACTGGCCGCATCCAGCATCAGCTGAGACGGACGCAGACCGGGACGGGGTCGGGGGACGGGAGGCGGCACCGACGTTGATGGGGGCCTCATCGTCGGTGCCGCCTCGCTCCCGACCGGCAGGCGGCCGGGTGCTGGCCGACGATAGATCGGGTCAGGTCAACGGGTGGCAAACGCCGGCCCGTCCGGCCACAGGTCGGCGACGCCGACCCCGACCTCGGACAGCAGGGTGCGCAGCAGCGGCAGGGACAGGCCCACCACGTTGGACGGCGCCCCGTCCACGCCGGCCACGAACCAGCCGCCCAGCCCGTCGACGGTGAACGCCCCGGCCACCCCTAGCGGTTCCCCGGTCCCGACGTACGCGTCGATCTCCGCGTCGGACAGGTCCGCGAACGACACCCTGGTGCGAGCCACCGCCTCGGCCGTGACGGCTGCGCCGGTCCGCCGGTCGACCAGGCAGTGGCCGGTCACCAGCACGCCCTGCCGTCCCCGCATCAGGCGCCAGCGCCGCACGGCGTCCTCGGCGTCGGCCGGCTTGCCGTAGGCACGCCCGTCCAGCTCGAGGACCGAGTCGCATCCCAGGACGAGCGCACCGCGGGCGACCGGTAGCTCGGCGACGGCGGCAGCCTTGCGCCGGGCGAGCTCCGCCGCGACCTCGGCGGGCGTGCCCGCGACGTCGGACTCGTCCACCCCGCTGACCACGACCTCGGGCTCGACCCCGGCCGCGCGCAGCACCGACCGCCGCCCCGGCGACGCCGAGGCGAGGACCAGCCGGACGCTCAGCGGGGGAGCCCGGACGCGCGCCAGGCGCCGGGTCCGGGACCGATCGCGGGCCGGATGTTGCGGGCCCGGTTGCGCCACTGGGACCGCGGCGGGCCGGTGGGTGACCCGCGGCGCGCGGCGAGCGCAGTCACGACGGTGACGAGCGCCGCGACCTCTTCGTCAGTCGGATCGCCGCGCACGATCCGCAGCACCGGCTGCTCGGCGGCCGGCCGCTCCTCGGCACCCATCAGAGGGGGATGTTCCCGTGCTTGCGCGGCGGCCGGTTCTGGCGTTTGTTGCGCAGGGCCCGCAGGGCGCGCACCACGTACGCACGGGTCTGCGACGGCTCGATCACCGCGTCGATGTAGCCGCGCTCGGCCGCGATGTACGGGTTGAGGAGCGTGTCCTCGTAAGCCTCGATCAGCTGCGTCCGGCTGGCCTCGACGTCGTCGGCGACCGCCAGCTCCTTGCGGTGCAGGATGTTCACCGCACCCTGTGCGCCCATGACCGCGATCTGCGCGGTCGGCCATGCGAGGTTCACGTCGGCGCCCAGATGCTTGGAACCCATGACGTCGTACGCGCCGCCGAAGGCCTTCCGGGTGATCACCGTGACCAGCGGGACGGTCGCCTCCGCGTACGCGTAGATGAGCTTGGCGCCGCGGCGGATGATGCCGTTCCACTCCTGGTCGGTCCCGGGCAGGAAGCCGGGCACGTCCACGAACGTGAGCACCGGCAGGTTGAACGCGTCGCAGGTCCGTACGAAGCGCGCCGCCTTCTCCGAGGCGTCGATGTCCAGCGTGCCGGCGAACTGCATCGGCTGGTTGGCGACCACCCCGACCGAGTGGCCCTCGACCCGCCCGAAACCGCACAGGATGTTCGGCGCGAACAGCGTCTGCACCTCGAGGAACTCCCCGTCGTCGACGACGGCGGTGATGACGTCGTGCATGTCGTAGGGGTGGTTCGCCGAGTCCGGGACGATCGCGTCGAGAGCGAGGTCCTGGCCGGTCGACGTCAGGTCCGCGTCGGAGTCGGCGTAGACCGGCGGGTCCTCGAGGTTGTTGCTGGGCAGGTACGACAGCAGTGCCCTGGCCAGGTCGAGGCAGTCGGCCTCGTCGGCGGCCACGAAGTGCGCGACGCCGGACTTGCTGTTGTGCGTCCGGGCCCCGCCGAGCTCCTCCATCTCGACGTCCTCACCGGTGACGGTGCGGATCACGTCCGGCCCGGTGATGAACATGTGCGAGGTCTGGTCGACCATCACGGTGAAGTCTGTGATGGCCGGGGAGTACACGGCGCCGCCGGCGCACGGGCCCATCACCAGCGACAGCTGCGGCACGACGCCGGAGGCCAGGACGTTGCGGCGGAAGATCTCCCCGTACAGGCCGAGCGAGACCACGCCCTCCTGGATCCGGGCGCCGCCGGAGTCGTTGATCCCCACCAGCGGGCAGCCCACCTTGAGCGCCATGTCCATGAGCTTGACGATCTTCTCGCCGAACACCTCGCCCAGGCTGCCGCCGAAGACGGTGAAGTCCTGCGCGAAGACGCACACCTGCCGGCCGTCGACGGTGCCGAAGCCGGTGACCACGCCGTCGCCGTACGGGCGCCGGGCCTGCAGCCCGAAGCTGTGCGAGCGGTGCCGGGCCAGCGCGTCGGTCTCGACGAACGAGCCGGCGTCGAGGAAGGCCTCCACCCGTTCCCGCGCGGTGCGCTTCCCGCGGCTGTGCTGCGCGTCGACCGCCTTGCTCGAGCCCGCGTGCACGGCCTCGTCGATCTTGTGCTGGAGCTGGGCCAGCTTGCCCGCGGTCGTGTGCAGGTCGGGGACCGGCGGGGGCGGTGTCGCGGGCTCTGCCATGCGGACCTCCAGGGGACTGTTCCGCGCCGTAGCGTAGCCAGGTGACCCGCGCCGGCCCCGTGGACGGGGCGCCCCCGCCGGCGGGGTGGCGACAGGTGCGCCGGCTCGCGACGACCGGATCGACGAACGCCGACCTGGTCGCGCTCGCGGCGGCCGGCGAGCCGGCCGGACTGGTGCTGGTCGCGGACGAGCAGACCGCAGGCCGCGGCCGGTCGGGACGGAGCTGGACCGCGCCGCCCGGGTCCGCCCTGACGTTCTCGGTGCTGCTGCGCCCGCACCGCGCGGCCGCCCACCTCGGCTGGCTGCCGCTGCTGACCGGGCTCGCGGTGGTGGACGCGGTCCGGTCCGTGACCGGCGTCCCGGCCGTGCTCAAGTGGCCCAACGACGTGGTCGTCCCGACCGACGGCGGCGAGGGCAAGCTGGCCGGGATCCTGGCCGAGCGGGTGGGCGGACCCGGGGGCGGTGCGGGCGCGGTGGTCGTGGGCGTCGGGCTCAACGTCTCGACGACCGCGGCCGGGCTGCCCGTCCCGACCGCGACGTCGCTGCTGCTGGCCGGCGCCGACCTGGTCGACCGGGGCGTCCTCCTGGACGCCGTGCTCGCACGGCTGGCCGAGCGCTACCGGCGGTGGGACGGCGACGCCGGTCTGGACGCGGAGCTCGCGGCGGCCTACCGGCTGCGGTGCGCGACGCTCGGCCGGGACGTCCGGGCCGAGCTCCCCGGCGGCGGCGCGGTGACCGGCCGCGCCGTCGACCTCGACGACGCCGGACGGCTGCTGGTGCGCACCGGCGAAGGCGTGCGCGCGGTCGGCGCCGGTGACGTCGTCCACCTCCGCTGACCCGATCCGTGCCACGATGCGCGCATGGGGTATCCGGCCAAGCTGCTGACCGACGGCGAACGGATCGAGTTCGAGATGCGGCCGCACTGGCGGTCGATGATCGGACCGTCCTTCGTGCTGCTCGCGACCGTGGCGCTGGCTTCGTTCCTGTCCGCCGCAGTGCCGGACGGCGGCCTGCAGAAGTACGTGCGGTGGGCGATCGTCCTGGTCGCCGTGGTGGTGCTCGTGGTCTGGTTCGTGCGCCCGCTGCTCGCGTGGCTGACGACGCAGTACGTCTTCACGAACCGGCGCATCATCACCCGCACCGGGATCCTGTCGCGCAGCGGCAAGGACATGCCGCTGTCGAAGCTCAACGACGTGTCCTTCGAGTACACGGTGTTCGAGCGGATCCTGCACTGCGGCACCCTGACCGCCTCGTCGGCCGCGGAGACCGGTGCGCTGGTCATCCGGAACGTCCCTCGGGTTGAGGAGATCCAGCGGGAGATCTACCGGCTGGCCGAGGCGGACGCCGCGCGTCGCCGTGGCGACGGATCCTGACGACCTCGACGCCCTCCTGCTGGGGGCGCCGCGGCGGTACACCCGCGACGAGGTCGTCGAGCTCTCCGGGGTGCCCCTCGAACGGGCCCGGCAGTACTGGCGGGCCCTCGGCTTCGCGGACACCGGCGGCGCGCGGGCGTTCACGGACGGGGACGTGGCTGCGCTGCGGCGGATCGAGGCGCTCGTCGACGAGGGCGTGGTGTCGCCGGAGATGGCGGTCGCGCTGGTCCGCGCGCTCGGCCACACCACCGCGCGGCTGGCCACCTGGCAGGTCGACCTCGTCCTGGACCAGCTCTCCGGCGGGACCGGTCTGCGCGAAGGGCTGTCGACCGAGCAGGCGTACGCCACCGCTGCCCGGCTGCTGCCCGAGCTCGAGGCGCTGCTCGTGCGGTCCTGGCGGCTGCAGCTCGCGGCCGCGGTCGAGCGGGTCCTCGACGACGACGCGACGCTGGTCGACGCGGTCCACCTGACCGTGGGCTTCGCCGACCTCGTCGGCTTCACCCGTCTGTCCCGCCGGCTCGAGCAGCGTGAGCTGGCTGCTGTGGTCGAGCGGTTCGAGCAGGTCGGTGCCGACCTGGTGGCGGCGGCCGGGGCCCGGCTGGTGAAGACCCTGGGCGACGAGGTCCTGTTCGTGGCCGAGCAGCCCGCCGCGGCGGTGCAGGCCGGGCTGGACCTGCAGGACGGGTTCGAGGACGACGAGCACATCCCCGAGCTGCGGATCGGGCTGGCCACCGGGCTGGTGATCAACCGGATGGGAGACATCTTCGGCACGACGGTGAACATGGCCAGCCGGCTGACCTCGCTGGCCCGGCCCGGCACTGTGGTGCTGGACCGCGCCACCGCGGACGACCTGACCGGGGACGAGCGGTTCTCGGTCGCCGCGCTGTGGCCGCGGCCGGTGCGCGGGCTCGGCCTGGTCGAGCCGTTCGTGGTGACGCGCAGATCACACGGCTCGCCGTACGTGCCCTAGCCGGTGCCGCGTTAACGTCAGCCGATGAGCGACCTGCCCACGAACGCGTCGGTGCGCGAGGTCGGGCCGCGCGACGGTCTGCAGAACGAGGACCCGGTCCCCACCGCCGCCAAGGTGGCGCTCATCGACGGGCTGTCCAGGACCGGGGTGGCGCGGATCGAGGCCGTCTCCTTCGTCCACCCGCTGGCCGTCCCCCAGATGGCCGACGCGGCGCAGGTGTGGGCCGCGATCGACCGCTCGGCGGCCGTCCGCTACTCGGCCCTCGTGCCGAACCTGCGCGGCGCCGAGCGCGCCCTGGACGCCGGGGTGCGCGAGCTGGAGGTGGTGGTCTCGGCCTCGGACACGCACAACCGGGCCAACCTCAACCGGAGCACCGAGGAGTCGCTGGACGACATCGCCCGGGTGGTCGACCTCGCGCACCGCCGGTCCGCGACCGTCCAGGTGATCGTGTCCACGGCCTGGGGCTGCCCGTACGAGGGCGACGTGCCGGTCGACCGCGTCGTGGCTGTGGCCGGCCGGGCGCTCGCCGACGGTGCGGACACTCTGTCGTACGGGGACACGACCGGCATGGCGACGCCGGGGCGGGTCACCCGGCTGGTCGGGCAGACCCGGATGGCCCACCCGGAAGCCGCGCTCAACCTGCACTTCCACAACACCCGGGGCGCGGCGCTGGCCAACGTGCTCGCCGCGCTGCAGCTCGGGGTGGCGGACTTCGACGCCTCGGTCGGCGGGCTGGGCGGCTGTCCGTACGCCCCCGGGGCCTCCGGGAACGTGGCCACCGAGGAGCTCGTCCACATGGTCGAGGACATGGGCGTGGCCACCGGGATCGACCTCGAGCTGCTGCTCGAGGTCGCGGCGGAGGCCGAGCGCGTGGTCGGGCGGACGCTGCCCTCGCAGCTGCTGCGCGCCGGCCCCCGCACCCGGTCCGGCCGGGATCATGGTTCGGACGAGTGACTTCCGCCCGTCGGAGTCCAGCCTTACGGTGAGGCAGCCGAAGCACTAGGGGCCGGATCTGGCAGCCGAGAGGGCCGTCGGCGACGGTGGGGAGGGTTGGGGTGAGCACCGTGATGCCCGCGGACGCGCCGTTCGGGGCGGTACCGGTCGTGCTTCCGCGCGACCGCGCCGTGGTGCGCCTGCACGCCCTCACCGCCATCGCCAAGGCCGCCACCGGCTCGAGCGGCTTCGTGGAGGTCCTGCGCAGGACCTCCGATGCCGCGCAGACCGCCCTGGAGGCGGCCTCGCTGTCCATCTCGGTCTGGGAGCGCGACCAGGCCAGGGTCCGCGTGCTCATCAACACTGGTGACCTGGGTCCCGGCGAGGTGTACGAGCCGGTCGACGAGACCTACCAGATCACCGACTACCCGTTCATCACCCGGATGTTCAGCGACGGGCTCGGCTTCGTGCAGTCCGCCGACGCGGACCCGGCCTCAGCCGGCGCCGACCCCAACCTCGTCCGCCTGCTGCGACTGCTCGGGAAAGGCTCGGGCCTGAGCGTCCCGATCGTGCTGGAGTCCCGCGTGTGGGGCGAGCTGTTCGCCACCCGCGACCCCGACGCCGAGCCGTTCGGCCAGGAGGACATCGACTACGCCACGGCCGTGGCGGGCCAGGTGGCGGCCGGCATCGCCCAGGCCCAGCATGTCGAGAGCGTGGCGCGGCTCGCGTACACCGACCCGCTGACCGGGCTGGCGAACCGCCGCGCGGTCGACGACCGGCTCGATGCGGCGATCGACCGGTACCGCACCGACGGCACCGTCGTCAGCCTGGTCGTCGTCGACGTGAACGGGCTCAAGCGGATCAACGACGACCGCGGCCACGAGGCCGGCGACCGCGCGCTGGTGCACTTCGCCGGGCTGCTCGCCGCCTCGGCCGGCCTGCTGCCGGGCAGCCTGGCCGGCCGCAGCGGGGGCGACGAGTTCTGCGTGGTGGTCGAGGGCAGCAGCTCCGACCACGTGGTCTGGCTCGCCGAGGACCTGTGCCGCCGGGCCAACGCCGCGCTGGACGAGGGAATCGCCTGCGGGGTGGCGTCCACCGACGACCCGATCGGTCCGGTGCCGTCGGCCGCCCGGTTGTTCCGGCTGGCCGATGCCGCGCAGAGCCGGGCCAAGCGCAGCCGGGCCCGGCATCCGGTGGTGGCCGGCCGGGGCCTGCCGCAGGACGCCACCGTCCGGCTGGCCGACGCCGCGGAGCGGCAGCCGCGGGGTCAGAGCCCGCGCGGCGACCGGCGCCGGGTGCGGTCGCGGCGCGGCTTCACACACCTGCTGCACGACGTGCTGGAGACGCTCGACCACTCGCAGACGACCGGGGTCCAGGAGCGGCTCGAGGTGGTCGCCGACGCGGTCTGCCGGCTGGTCGACGGGTGCAGCTGGTGGGTCTCGCGCACCGATGCGTCGAACAAGGTCCTGCAGACGGTCAGCTACTCCGCGATCCGGTACGGCGGCGGGCGGGTCGCGGACGCCGAGGCGTCGATCGGCGGGACGTCCACGTTCTCGCTCGAGGACTACCCGATGAGCCGGCGGATGCTCGAGGGGCACGGCTGGGTGGTCTCGGTCGACGACCCGCTCGCCGACCCGTCCGAGCGGGCGATCCTGGAGGGCGGCGGCTACACGGCGCTGGTGATGGCCGGTGGTACCGACGTGTCCGGCGTCGGCTGGCTGGTCGAGGTGTACGTCGACGACATCGCCGGCGACGTGTCGTCGTTGTCCGGGGCGCTGCGGGCGCTGGCCGCCTGCGCGCTGCTCCCCGCCGCGCAGCAGCAGTAGCCGGTGGTGGTGACCGACCAACCGTGGGGTCGGGCCGACGAGCGACTCGCCGGCCTGGTCCGGCTCGCGCGGGTCATGGCCGAGGCGCGGTCGTTGGAAGAGCTCGCCGAGCTGGTCTGCGAGGAGGCCCGGTTC
Source organism: uncultured Actinomycetota bacterium (assembly GCA_963711005.1). Taxonomy (GTDB): domain Bacteria; phylum Actinomycetota; class Actinomycetes; order Prado026; family Prado026; genus CAVQCJ01. The sequence goes on from CAVQCJ010000002.1 coordinate 1,831,001, forward strand.
GCGCTCGGCGCGCGCACGGTCTCGCTGTCCCGCCTTGAGCCCGAGCACGGGCTGGTCCGGACCCTGGTCAACGTGGGGGCGCTGGCCCCCGACGAGGAACGCTTCCCGGCCGACGAGACGTACCAGGTGGCCGACTTCCCGCTGCTGGGGCTGATGCTCGACGAGGCACGGCCCTGGCGGGTGCACGTGGACGACCCCAGCGCCGACTCCGCCGAACGGGCCCTGCTGCTGCGGGTCGGGGCGGCCTCGGCGCTGGCGGCCCCGCTGCTGGCCGGCGGCCGGGTGTGGGGCGAGCTGTTCGCCACCCGCTCGGTGCAGGACCGGCCGTACGACGACGACGACCTCGCCTTCGGGCAGGCCTTCGCCGGCATGGTCTCCGCGGGGCTGGCCCAGGTCGAGCACCTGCAGCTGGTGCAGCGCCTGGCGTACCACGACCCGCTCACCGGCCTCGGCAACCGCCGGCTGGTGGAGGACGAGCTGGACCGGGCGCTCGCGGCGCAGCAGGCCGGCGGCGGACCGGTGACCGTGGTCATGGCGGACGTGAACCGGCTCAAGCAGGCCAACGACAGCCATGGCCACGAGGCCGGAGACCGGGCGCTGGTGTCCGTCGCGCACGCCCTGTCGGCGGCCTGCGGGCGGGTGCCCGGGGCGGTGGCCGGGCGGATCGGCGGGGACGAGTTCTGCGCGGTGCTGCCCGGTTTCGGGATCGCGGTCGGCGAGGCCCTGGCGGCCGCCTTCCTGCGCGGGACCCAGTCGGCGCCGTACGGCGTGAGCGTGGCCTGCGGGGTCGCGTCCACCGAGCGGTTCGACGGTCCGGTCACCCGCGACCGGCTGTTCGCGCTCGCCGACGGCGCACAGTACGAGGCCAAGCGGAGCATGGCCGGGCACCCGGTGCTCGCGGACCCGGCCTCGGTGGCCGCCGAGCGGCGCTCGCTGCGCTCGCGGGACGAGGAACCGGCCCTGCTCGCCTCGGTCCTGGCCGCGCTCGCGGGCGTGCCGCTGGGGGCGGACGGCTCGCCGCAGCGACGGCTCGAGACGGCGGTCGCGGCGGTGGCCGCGGTGTCGGGCGCGGTCGGCTGGGTGCTCGACCGGGTGCGAGCCGGGGCCGCGATACCGGTCGCGCACACCGTCCCGGACGGCGTCTACCTCGCCTCGGTCCCGGCGCCGGCCGGGGCCGCCTGGCTGTCCGCGGCCAGGGCCGGCGGGCTGGTGGTCCGCGCCGACGACGAGGACGTGCCGCTCGCCGCCGTCCGCGGGTGCGAACGCGTCGTCGTCGCTGCCGCGGGGCCGTGGGTGGCCGAGCTGCTCTGCGGGTCGGGGAACCTCCCGTCGGAGGCGCCGGCCGTGCTCCGGGCGGCGCTGGGCGTCGCGCTCGCCGGCTGAGGGTCCCGGCCCGGCCGCCGGGCTAGTCTCACGCCGTGACCGACGACGTGGGCCGGCTGCGGGACCAGGTGTCCGGGGGCGGCGCGGAGCGTTACCACCAGGCCAACGCCGCCAAGGGCAAGCTGTTCGCCCGTGAGCGGGTCGCCCGGATCGTCGACGCCGGCTCGTTCGTCGAGGACGGGCAGCTCGCGAACGTCCTGGCCGGCGACCTGCCCGCCGACGGGGTGCTGACCGGGACGGCGACCATCGACGGCCGGCCGGTCTGCCTGATGGCCAACGACTCCACGGTCAAGGCCGGCTCCTGGGGAGCCCGGACCGTCGAGAAGATCGTGCGGGTCATCGAGCGGGCGTACGGCACCGGGGTTCCGATGGTGTACCTCGTCGACTCAGCCGGGGCGCGGATCACCGACCAGGTCGAGCTGTTCCCGGGCCGCCGCGGCGCCGGCCGGATCTTCTGGAACCAGGTCCGCGCCAGCGGGTCGGTGCCCCAGGTCTGCGCGCTGTTCGGGCCGAGCGCGGCGGGCGGGGCGTACATCCCGGCGTTCTGCGACGTGGTGGCCATGGTGGACGGGAACGCGTCGATGTACCTCGGCTCGGACCGGATGGTCGAGATGGTCACCGGGGAGAAGACCACGCTGGAGGAGATGGGCGGCGCCCGGATGCACTGCCGCGAGTCCGGCGTCGGGCACTTCCTGTGCGCGGACGAGGACGCCGCGCTGGCGGTCGTGCGCCGCTACCTGTCCTACCTGCCGTCGTCGTGGCAGGGGGAGCCGCCGGTGGCCGAGGCCGCGCCACCGCCGGCCGGCACCGACCTGGCCGCGCTCGTCCCGGTCAGCGACCGGCAGGCCTTCGACATGCGCGCGTACGTACGCGGCGTGCTGGACGAGGGTTCGCTCTTCGAGATCCACGAGCTGTGGGCACGCGAGGTCGTCGTCGGGTTCGGCCGGCTGGAAGGGCGGGCCGTCGGCGTGGTCGCGAACAACTCGCTGCACAAGGGCGGCGTGCTGTTCGTGGACAGCGCCGACAAGGCGACGCGGTTCGTCCAGCTGTGCGACGCGTTCAACGTGCCGCTGCTGTTCCTGGCCGACGTCCCGGGCTTCATGGTCGGCAGCGCGGTCGAGCGGCAGGGCATCATCCGGCACGGCGCCAAGATGATCTCCGCGGTCTCCGAGGCGACCGTGCCGAAGATCTGCGTCGTCGTGCGCAAGGCGTACGGGGCGGGGCTGTACGCGATGGCCGGTCCCGGCTTCGACCCGGATGCGACGCTCGCGCTGCCGACCGCCTCCATCGCGGTGATGGGTGCGGAGGCAGCCGTCAACGCGGTGTACGCGAACAAGATCGCCGCGATCGAGGACGAGGCGGACCGGGCGGCGTTCGTCGCCGCGCGGCGAGCGGAGTACGACGACGACATCGACATCGTGCACCTGGCCAGTGAGCTCGTCGTGGACGCGATCGTGCTGCCGTCCGAGCTGCGCGAGCAGCTGGTGCGCCGGTTCGCGGCGGCGGCGGGCAAAGACCGGTCGTTCAGCCGCCGCCGGCACGGCGTGACCCCCGTGTGAGCTGGTGTGGGCCCGTTCAGACCGGCTGGCGCAGCTCGCTGGCGAGCTCGTCGTCGTCGGCGTACTCGGGGAAGACCCAGCGCCGGTAGGCCCAGAAGCGGAACAGCGTGCCCAGTCCGAGCCCGACGACGTTCGCCGCGATGTTGTTGGCCAGCGGCGAGGTGAGGCCGAGCACGTAGTTCGAGAACGCCAGGCAGCCGGCGGCGATCGCGAGCCCGACGCCGTTCAGGACGAAGAAGAGGATGTACTCGCGGGCGCTGCCGACCCGGTCGCGGTGACGGAACGTCCAGAACCGGTTGCCCAGGTACGAGACGACCGTGGCGACCGTGGTCGCGACGATCTTCGCGGTGACCGGTTTCCCGTGCAGCGCGCTGTTGCTGTGGTAGAGCAGGAAGTTGAAGATCGAGACGTCGACGACGAACGCGACGGCCCCGACCACGCCGAACTTGGCGATCTCGTGGAGCAGGTGGCCGACCTGGTCCATGACCGCGGTGTACAGGCGCGCGAACACGCCCGGCACGGCCGGCTCGGGGTGGCTCACCGCGTCAGGGTACGTGGCCCGTGCCACGATGGCGAAACGGGACTCGGGGCTACGTGAAGGAGCCGCTCGGTGGACACCGCACTGGACCCGGAGCACGAGGCGCTTCGGGCGAGCGTCGAGGACTTCGCCCGCACCGAGGTGCGGCCGGCGATCGGCGAGCTCTACGAGCGCGGCGAGTTCCCCTACGCGATCGTGGCCGGGATGGGGCGGATGGGGCTGTTCGGGCTGCCCTTCCCGGAGGAGTACGGCGGCATGGGCGGCGACCCCCTGGCCCTGTTCCTGGCCATCGAAGAGCTCGCCAGGGTCGACTCGTCGGTGGCGATCACGCTCGAGGCGGCGGTCTCGCTGGGGGCCATGCCGCTGTTCCGGTTCGGCACCGAGGAGCTGCGCCGGCAGTGGCTGCCGCGGCTGTGCTCGGGGGCGGCGCTCGGGGCGTTCGGGCTGACAGAGCCCGGCGGCGGGTCGGACGCCGGCGCCACCCGCACGACCGCCGCGCTGGACGGCGACGAGTGGGTCGTCAACGGGACCAAGGCCTTCATCACCAACTCGGGGACCGCGTTGACGGCGTTCGTCGTGGTCACGGCCCTGACCGGTCCGGACCGGGAGATCTCCTCGGTCCTGGTGCCGAGCGGGACGGCCGGGTTCACGGTCGGGCCGGAGTACTCGAAGGTGGGCTGGCGCGCGTCGGACACGCACGGCCTGACCTTCGACGACTGCCGGGTACCGGTCGCGAACCTGGTCGGTGAGCGCGGACGGGGGTACGCGCAGTTCCTGCAGATCCTGGACGAGGGGCGGATCGCGATCGCGGCGCTGGCGGTCGGGCTGGCGCAGGGCTGCGTCGACGAGTGCGTGCGGTACGCCGCCGAGCGGGAGGCCTTCGGGCGCGCGATCGGGCGCAACCAGGCCGTGCAGTTCCTCATCGCCGACATGGAGGTCCGCGCGCACACGGCTCGGCTGGCGTACTACGACGCCGCGGCGCGGCTGATGGCCGGGCGGCCGTTCAAGCGGCAGGCGGCGATCGCCAAGCTGTACGCCTCCGAGGCGGCGGTGGAGAACGCGCGCTACGCGGTCCAGGTGCACGGCGGGTACGGGTACACCAACGAGTTCCCGGTCGGCCGCTTCTACCGGGACGCGAAGGTCCTCGAGATCGGCGAGGGCACGTCCGAGGTCCAGCGCATCCTCATCGCCCGGGACCTCGGCCTCTGAGGTGAGGCAGGGTCGGTAGGGTCGGCGGGGTGAGCGGGCGAGCGGCGTCGGGGTTCCCGACGGTGGGGATCGTGGGCGCCGGACAGCTCGCCCGCATGTCGGTCGGCCCGGCGGTCGAGCTCGGCGTACGCCTGCGGGTGCTCGCGGAAGACGCCGACGACCCGGCCGCCCAGGTCGTCCCGGACGTCACGGTCGGCGACTACCGCGACCTGTCCGACCTTCGGGCCTTCGCGCGCCGGTGCGACGTCCTCACGTTCGACCACGAGCACGTGCCCACCGAGCACCTGCTCGTCCTGCAGGACGAGGGCCATGCCGTACGACCCGGCCCGGCCGCCCTGGTGCACGGCCAGGACAAGCGGGTCATGCGCGAGCGGCTCACCGCGTTGGGCGTCGCCGTGCCGCGCTGGGCCCCGGTGTCCTCGGTCGAGGATGTCGAGAAGTTCCTCGCCGGCACCGCCGACGGCCGCGCGGTGCTCAAGACGGTCCGCGGCGGGTACGACGGCCGCGGCGTCACGGTCGTGACCAGCCCGGCCGACGCCGTGCACTGGCTGGACCGGCACCCGGACGGTCCCGGGCTGCTGGTCGAGGAGCTCGTCCCGTTCACCCGCGAGCTGTCGGTGCTGGTGGCCCGCTCGCCGTCCGGGCAGGCGGTCGCCTACCCGGTGGTCCAGTCGGTGCAGCGCGAGGGCGTCTGCCGCGAGGTGTACGCCCCGGCCCCCGGACTGCACCCGGACCATGCGCTCGCCGCCCAGGACGCCGCCCTACGGGTGGCGGGCGACCTCGAGGTGACCGGGCTGATGGCGGTCGAGCTGTTCGACACCCCGGGCGGGGTGCTGGTCAACGAGCTCGCGCTGCGTCCGCACAACACCGGCCACTGGACGATCGAAGGGGCGGTGACGAGCCAGTTCGAGCAGCACCTGCGCGCGGTCCTGGACCTGCCGCTGGGCTCGCCCGCGGCGCTGGCGCCGCACGCCGTGATGGTCAACGTCCTCGGCGGCACGCTGCCCGACCTGTACCCGGCGTACCTGCACTGCATGGCGCACGACCCGGGGCTGAAGATCCACGTGTACGGCAAGCAGGTCCGGCCGGGCCGTAAGGTCGGGCACGTGACCGTGACCGGTTCCGACCTCGAGGACCTGCAGGAGCGTGCGCGGCACGCCGCCGCCTACCTGACCGGAGACATCGATGCCTAGGCTCGATCATGGGCAGAGCCGTGAGTGAGCCGCTGGTCGGCGTGGTCATGGGCTCGGACTCGGACTGGCCCGTGCTCGAGGCCGCGGCGACCGCGCTGGACGAGTTCGACGTCCCGTACGAGGTCGACGTGGTCTCCGCCCACCGCATGCCGCGCCAGATGCTCGACTACGGGGCCGCGGCCGCCGACCGCGGGCTGCGCGTGCTCATCGCCGGGGCCGGCGGCGCCGCGCACCTGCCCGGGATGCTCGCCTCGGTCACGACGCTGCCGGTGATCGGCGTCCCGGTCCCGCTGGCGCACCTGGACGGCATGGACTCCCTGCTGTCGATCGTGCAGATGCCGGCCGGTGTCCCGGTCGCGACCGTGTCGGTCGCCGGGGCCCGCAACGCCGGCCTGCTGGCCGTACGCATCCTGGCCGTCGCCGACCCGGCGCTGCGCACAGCGATGGCAGCGTTCCAGACGCGGCTGGGCGAGGAGGCCGCGACCAAGGGCGAGCGGCTACGGCGCCGCCGCACCGGTGCAGCCGAGGCCGGGTTCTCGCCGAGTCCCTGAGCCGCGGCTGGCGGCTGACCGGGAGCTCTGGTTCACCAGAGGCCGAGCCGGGGTCCTTCGATCGCGGGGCAGCGGTCCATCACGACGTCGAGGCCGGCAGCCGCGGCCCGCGCTGCCGCTGCTTCGTCGAGGACGTCCAGCTGGGTCCAGATCGCCGGCGCCCCGATCGCGACGGCCTGGTCGATCAGCTCGCCCACCCGGCCGGAGTTCACGAACAGGTCGACCACGTCCACCGGTCCGGGGACGTCGGCCAGCGTCGGGTAGCCCTGCTCACCGTGCACCGTCTCCGCCCTCGGGTGCACCGGGACGATCCGCTTGCCGTGCGCCTGCAGCCGTCTGGCCACGCCCCACGCGGGCCGCGCGGGGTTGTCGGCGAGGCCGACCACCGCCCACACCTCGGTGTCGGTGAGCAGCCGCCGGATCACCGCCGGGTCGGCGTACCGGTCGCCGTACCCTTCGCCCGCGGCCTCGGTCACGGGCGGCCCAGCGCGCGGTACGTCCACCCGGCCGCACGCCAGCGTTCGGCGTCGAGGACGCCGCGGCCGTCGACGACTCGACGGTGGGCCACGACCTCGCCGAGCTGTGCAGGGTCGAGCTGGCGGAACTCGGCCCACTCGGTCAGGTGCAGCACGATGTCCGCGCCTTCGCAGGCGGACTGGACGTCGTGGGAGTACGTCAGCAGCGGGAACCGCGCCCTGGCGTTCTCCATGGCCTCCGGGTCGTAGACGCGGACCTGGCCGCCCTGCTCGTGGATGGTCACCGCCACGTCCAGCGCCGGCGAGTCGCGGACGTCGTCCGAGTCCGGCTTGAACGCCGCACCCAGCACAGTGACCGAGCGGCCGTCGAACGAGCCGCCCAGCGCGGCCCTGGCCAGGTCGACGGTCCGCGCTCGCCGCCGCTGGTTGATGGCGTCGACCTCTCGCAGGAACGTCAGGGCCTGGTCCACGCCGAGCTCGCCGGCCCTGGCCATGAAGGCCCGGATGTCCTTGGGCAGGCAGCCACCGCCGAAGCCGAGCCCGGCTCGCAGGAACTCCCCGCCGATCCGCTTGTCGTGCGCGAGCGCCTCGGACAGGGTCGTGACGTCGGCGCCGGTCGCCTCGCACAGCTCGGCCATCGCGTTGATGAACGAGATCTTCGTGGCCAGGAACGAGTTCGCCGCGACCTTGACCAGCTCGGACGTCGGCAGGTCGGTCACCACCACCGGCGTGCCCCGGGCGATCACCGGGGCGTACACCGCGCGCAACGTGGCCTCGGCCTCGGGCGACCCGACCCCGAACACCAGCCGGTCCGGGTCGAGGCTGTCCTTGACCGCGTAGCCCTCGCGCAGGAACTCGGGGTTCCAGGCCAGCTCGATGCCGTCGCCGGCCGGCGCCAGCGCGCGCAGCCGGCCGGCCAGCCGCTGGGCCGTCCCCACCGGCACCGTCGACTTGCCCACCACGAGCGCCGGCCGTCCCAGGTGCGCGGCCAGCGACTCGGTCGCGGTCTCCAGCGCGGTCAGGTCGGCGGCGTAGCTGCCCTGCTGCTGCGGGGTCCCCACGCAGACGAAGTGCACGTCGCCGAACGCCGCTGCCTCGGCCGGGTCCGTCCCGAAGCGCAGCGCTCCCGAGGCCAATCCCTTGCGGACCAGCTCGGGCAGGTCCGGCTCGAAGAACGGCACGTCGCCGGCGGACAGCTGCTCGATCTTCTCGGCGTCGATGTCGACGCCGAGGACCTCGTGGCCGAGCTCGGCCATGGCGGCCGCGTGGGTGGCGCCGAGGTAGCCGGTACCGATGACGGTGATTCGATGGGTCACCTGGCGAGCCTAGGTCAACTCCCGGCGAGTGACGTTAGCGCCGGTACGGTACTTTGACGTCCAAGCAAGTTCAGGCGGGAGGCGACGTGCCGGAATTGTCCGAGGAGCACGAGCTGCTGCGCGAGTCCGTGCGCAGGCTCGTCGAGGACAAGATCGCGCCGCACGCCGCCGCCGTCGACGAGTCGTCGCAGTTCCCCGCCGAGGCGCTCGCCGCCCTGGTCGCGTCCGACTTCCACGCGGTGCACGTCCCGGACGAGTACGGCGGTGCGGGGGCCGACGCGGTGTCCTCGTGCATCGTCATCGAGGAGGTCGCGCGCGGGCTGCGCCTCCTCCTCGCTGATCCCGGCGGTGAACAAGCTCGGGACGATGGGGATCCTGCTCAGCGGCAGCGAGGAGCTCAAGCAGCGCTACCTGCCCGAGGTCGCCGCCGGCGAGGCGATGTTCTCGTACGCGCTGTCCGAGCCGGAGGCCGGCAGCGACGCGGCGGCGATGCGCTGCCGTGCGGTCCCCGACGGCGACGGGTGGCTGCTCGACGGGGTCAAGCGGTGGATCACCAACGCGGGCGTCTCGCGCTACTACACGGTGATGGCGGTGACCGACCCGGCGGCCGGATCGCGCGGCATCTCGGCGTTCGTCGTCCACGCGGACGACTCCGGCTTCACGCTCGGCGCCCCGGAGAAGAAGCTCGGCATCAAGGGCTCGCCGACGCGAGAGCTGTACTTCGACAAGGTGCGGCTCCCGCGCGACCGCATCATCGGCGAGCCCGGGACCGGCTTCTCGACGGCGCTGCGAGCGCTGGACCACACCCGCCCGACGATCGCCGCGCAGGCGGTCGGCATCGCCCAGGGCGCCCTCGACTACGCGAGCGGGTACGTCAAGGAGCGCAAGCAGTTCGGCAAGGCGATCGCGGAGTTCCAGGGGCTGCAGTTCATGCTCGCCGACATGCAGATCAAGCTGCACGCCGCCCGCGAGCTGACGTACGCGGCCGCGGCGAGGTCCGAGCGCGGTGAGCCGGGCGCCGGCGCGTTCGCGGCTGCGGCCAAGTGCTTCGCATCGGACTCGGCGATGGAGATCACGACGGACGCCGTCCAGCTGCTCGGCGGGTACGGGTACACGAAGGACTACCCGGTCGAGCGGATGATGCGCGACGCGAAGATCACCCAGATCTACGAGGGTACGAACCAGATCCAGCGGGTCGTGGTCGCTCGGCAGCTCCTGAAGGACAAGTAGCGCCAGGTAGCGCCAAGATGCGCCGGCTGTCTCCCCGGTGACAGCACCCTGCGTGCCGGCGGGTGGAGCCTGCGCTCGTGCCGAACCCGCGGCGCGCGTCCGAAGGAGAAGGCCATGTCCGCAGTCACTCGCCCACTGGTCCGGCTGCTCGTCGGACTGTTCACGTTCCTGCCGCTGGCTATCGGCTCGGCCGCCTACGCGGCCACCGACCCGGTGGGCGGGAACGACCCTGGGGGCACTGCTCCCTTCACCGACGGCGGGACCTCGTTCGTCCAGCAGGTCGCCTGGATGGCGTCCGGGGCCGCCATCGTCATCCTGCTCGCTGCAGTCGTCGCCGGGATCGCAGTACTGTCCAGGCGGCACACGGTTCAGACCCGTCAGCTGCAGATGCCGTGAGGCGGTCGTCATGGTCGTCATCGACTCAGGTGGGCGACGGCCATGACGCACGAAGCGGTGACGCGGGCGCTCGCGCGCAGTGACGTGTTCGGCGGGCTGAAGCCCGACCAGCTGGACCGTCTTGCGCGCGAGTGCCGCGTCCGCAGGTACGTCAAAGGGGATCAGGTGTTCGCCCGCGGTGACGTCGGCGGCGGGATGTTCCTGGTCGGAGAGGGTTCGATCGCCCTCTCGGTCATCTCCGCGCAGGGCGGCGAGGTGACCCTCGCGGTCCTGGAGCCGCCGAGCACGTTCGGGGAGCTCTCGGTCATCGACGACGGCCCGCGCACGGCCACGGCCACCGCGCGAGAACCATCCGTCGTGGTGGCGATACCCAGGCCCGAGGCCCGCCGAGTGATGCGTGAAGCACCCCAAGTCGGCGCGGCGCTGCTCACCTCCCTGGCCGCGGTGATCCGTCAGGTCGACGACCACGTCACCGACCTGGTGCTCGTGGACCTGCAGGGGCGGGTGGCGAAGTTCCTCGCTGCGGCTGCGGCTGCGCAGCCCGGGGCGCACCGGCCTGGTGCACCGGTACGCGTCGACCTGCGGCTGAACCAGACCGAGCTGGCCCGGCTGGTCGGCGGATCCCGGCAGCAGGTGAACCGCGCGATCGTCGCGCTCGAGGCCAGAGGCGCGATCGAGCGGGTCGGCGCGCGGATCGTGTCCGTGCACCCGGACCGTCTCGAAGTCCAGGGATGAATCGCCGTGGCCGGGCCCGAGCGGCGGTGCCATGCTGTCCGCGTGGACGGTCCGCCGACCTCCGCTGAGGACCCTGGTCCTTCGAACGTGACGACCGAGCCCCGCCCGTGGGCCGATGGCGACGGTCACCGCTTGTCGGTGTTCATGTTCGCGGACATCCGCGGCTACACGGACTTCACCGCGACGAATGGCGCCGACGCGGCTTCCGAGCTCGTGGCTCGGTTCACCCAGGCTGTCACCGAGACGGTGGGTGCTAACGGGGGGCGCGGTTCGCGGGACCTGGGGTGACGAGGTGTTCGCGGTGTTCGGTTCGGCCGAGACGCAGTCGGCGCGGCGATCGCGATGCAGCAGGGCTTCATGTCTGCCGCGACCGCGAACGGTGACAAACCGCTGGTCGTGGGGGTCGGGCTCGACGTCGGTGAAGCGGTGGCGGCGGGTGACGCGACCTCAGGCAGCGCGGTCAACGTCGCCGCCCGGCTGTGCTCGCGTGCGGGGCCGGACACCGCTGGTCCGAGTCCGTCCGACGCCGCCGGACAAGGCTCAGCTCAGCGCGTTCCGGACTGTGGTCGACGGGCTCCCCGAACGTCGACGCGCGCGCCGGCGCCGGCGTGCGTGGGTGGCCGGGTTGGCGGCCGCAGCGCTGGTCGCGGGGACGGGCACGTGGTCGCTGGCTCGCTGGCGGGCTGTCCGGGTCCCGACCATCCCGGCCGATGCGGTCGGCGTCATCGACGTGGACTCCGGCCGGCTCGAGTCGACGGTGACGTTGCCGAGGGGTCACCATGCCGACGCCGTCGTGGTCGGCAAGACCGCGGTATGGCTCCTCGACAGCCAGGCGGGCCTCGTCTTCCGGGTGGACCGGGACCCGGCAGGTCGTCGCGACGATCCCCGTCGGTGTCGACCCGGTTGCCGCCGGGACGTGGTGCACGTCGTGGTGCCTGGCCCCCAGACCGCGGTCGAGATCACTCGGGTGCTGAAGGCGATCGGGTACAAGCACGTGATCCCGCGCGTGGTTCCGTTCCCGGCGTACAGCGGCCTGCTCAGCGACCCCAAGGGGCGCGTCAACGTCGGTGTCACGGGTGGGCACCCGACCACCCAGCCGCATCCGACTACTACTTCGGCGTGTTCGACTGCGAGTCTGGCGCCCCTCTGTTCTGCGATCGCCACCTCGACACCCTCGCGAACACGGCGTTGACCACGCAGGGCGACAACCCCGCCAAGGCGCAGACCTTGTGGCAGCAGGTCTTCGACGAGCTGGCCGTGCAGTCGCCGGTGATCCCGTTCGCGACGACGAGCACGGCGTTCCTCGTCTCCGAGCGCGCCAACGCGAACTACCAGTCGGCCTCGCTGAGAGGTCCGTTGCTCGACCAGATGTGGGCGCGGTGAGAGCACCCATCGGACCTTGTGCGGGTGTCATCCGTGCGACAGACCCGCACCTGACGTCGAGGCAGCCTGGCATCGGACGGTGACGTGCGCCGTCGGGTGGAGGTGCACATGACGCACACGCGGCGTTTGACGGCAGTGTTTCTCACGGCTTTATGTGCCGTGCTGACGGCCGGTCCGGCGTACGCCGGTGTCCCGCCCCCGGACCCGCCGATGGGGCCGCCCCCGCCTGCGCCCGTACCGCTTTCGGCGGGCCCGTCCTTGCCCGAGGCTGCCCGCTGGATGCTGGTAGGTGCGGGCGTGGCGCTCACACTCCTGCTCGTGCTGGCTGCCGTCGTCGTCGCCATCGGCCGGTTCCCGCCGACGAAGGGGCCGTTGGCCGCGTCGCCGCGGGGCTAGGTTGGCCGCGTGACGTCGGAATCTGCCACGGATGTCGCGGACGCCGCGGACGTCGTCGTCGTCGGGGGTGGGGCGCTCGGGCTGAGCACCGCCCTGCACTGCGCGCTGCTCGGGCGTTCGGTCGTGCTGGTCGACCGGCACGGGGTCGGCTCGCAGGCCTCCGGCCGCGCGGCCGGGCTGTTCAAGTCGGTGCAGGCCGACGCGCTGCGCACCCGGCTGGCGCGGCGCAGCATCGAGAAGGCGCTGTCGTTCGAGGAGTGGGCCGGCGTGCCGCTGGACGTCCGCCGCTCCGGCGCACTGCTGGTGGCCCGCACGCCCGAGCACCAGGCCATGCTGCGCTCCGAGGTCGTCGCGTCGGGCGGCTGGGGCGTCGAGGTCGGCGAGCTCACGCCGTCCGGGCTCCGCGACCGGTGCGATTTCTACGCACCGACCGGGGCGGAGGTAGGGGTCTGGTGCCCCGAGGACGTGTACGTCGAGGAGCCGACCTGGCTGGTGCGGGCGTACGCCGACGCGTGCCGGCGGCTCGGCGTGCAGCTCGCCGAGCACGAGCAGGTGCTCGACGTGACCGTGACCGGCGGGGCGGTGGACGGTGTCGCGACCGACCGTCGCCGGGTGCGGGCGGCTTGTGTCGTCGACGCGGCGGGTGCGTGGGTCCGGCAGGTCGCCGCGTGCGCGGGCGCCGACGTGGCGGTCGCGCCGGTGCGCCACCAGCTGCACGTGACCGAGCCGACCGCGTCGGTCGCGGCGGCTGACCCGATCGTGCGCGTCGTCGACGCGGCGGTCTACCTGCGACCGGCCCGCGGCGGACTGATGGTCGGCGGCTTCGAGGCCGAGCCGCTACCGGTCGACCCGCGGGCCCAGCCGGCGTCGTTCGGCACCGACGACGTCCCGCTCGACGCCGCGGTGCTGGACGGGTTCGCCAAAGCGGTCGCCGCGGAGGTCCCATCGGCCGGCGGGCCGGTGGCCGAGCGCCGCGGCGGGCTGTTCACGATGAGCCCCGACGGCCGGTTCGTCGTCGGCCCGGTCCCCGGGGTGCGCGGGTTGTGGGTGCTCTCCGGCTGCAACGGGTCGGGGTTCTCGTCGTCCCCGGCGCTGGGCGAGGAGCTGGCGGCGTGGATCGTGCGCGGCGAGCCGACCGGAGGCCTGTCGGTGCTCGCCCCGGACCGGTTCGCCCGACTGGCGGACACCGAGCTGGTGGAGCGGGGAACCTGGCAGTACGCGCACTACTACGACCCGGCGCCGTAGGCGGTGACCGAGAGCGGGGATCCCGTGAGCGAGCTGCTGACCCGCCGAACCGCACTGGGGCTGGCCGCCGCGGCCGCCGTCACGGTCGTTGCACAGCGGGCGCCGGCTCCGGTCCGCACCGTTCCCCGACCGTCCGCGGCGCTCGCCCGGCGGGTCGTGGTCGTCGGGGCCGGGTTCGCCGGCCTGTCCTGTGCGGTCGAGCTCACCGACCTCGGCTGGGACGTCGTCGTGCTGGAGGCCAGGGACCGGGTGGGCGGTCGCGTGCACACGTTGCGCGACGTGTTCGGCCCTGGCACCCACGTGGAGGCGGGCGGGGAGTTCGTCGACCGGGACCACCACGTGCTGCTGGGGCTGCTGGACCGGTTCGGGCTCGCGACCGAGCCGCGCAACCGGTCCCTGGCGCTCGCGCTGTACTGGTCCGGGCAGCGCGCCGACTACTCGGCCCGGGTCGAGCGGCGCAGCGGCGACCTGTACCGCGACATCAACCGGGTGGCCGACGCCAGCGCACGGCTCGCCGCGCGCGTCGACGCCGAGCACCCCGAGCGGTCCAGGGACGCCGAGCGGCTGGACTCGACGACGCTCGCGCAGTGGGCCGACGGACTGGGGCTGAGCCCGCTGGGCCGACGGGTCTGGGAGGCGGGCTGGATCGTCAGCGACTACGGCACGGCGGCCCGGGACATGTCGCTGCTGTTCTACGCGCAGCAGGAGAACTTCGGCAGCGACAACGCCAATGCGGTCGAGGCGCTGCGGATCGCCGGCGGCAACGACTCGCTGGCGACGGCGATGGCCGCCCACCTGACGCCGGCGCGGGTGCGGCTCGGCGAGGCGGTCCGCTCGATCCGGGTACGGCCGGGCCTGGTCACCGTGACCACGACCGCCGGGTCGTACCAGGGCGCGCACGTCGTCGTGGCGACCCCGCCGCCGACGTTGCGGGCGATCGCGTTCGACCCGGCGCTGCCGGCCGCGCTGAGCGAGGCCGTCGACTCGCGGTTGCTCGACGCCATCACCAAGGTCGTGGTGCCCTACCGGGGGCACCCGTGGCGCCGTGCGGGCTGGACCGGCGAGTCCCTGGCCGACCTGCCGTACACCTATTCGTGGGACGCGACCGACTCGCAGCGGGACGAGCCCGACGGCGCGCTGGTGGCGTTCACCGGCGGTGGGCCGGCCGGCCGCGCGCTCACGCGGCTGAGCCCGGCCGCGCGGATCGCGGCGGTCGAGGAGCAGCTGCGCCTGGTCTACCCGGAGGTCGTCGGGCACGAGGACCGCCGCTTCGCCGCGACCACCGTCGCCTGGGCGTCGGAGGCGTACACCGGCGGCGGCTACGCGAACTACCGGCCGGGCCAGATGCTGACCGCGAAGCCGGCGTTCCGGACCGCGTACGGCCCGTTGCGGTTCGCCGGCGAGCACACCGAGGCGATGGGCCAGTACATGGAGAGCGGGCTGCGGTCGGGCCGGCGGGTCGCTCGGGCGATCGGTGCCGCTCCCGCGGCAGCACTCACGGGGTGAGGCGCTCGAGCGAGAGCAGGTCCCAGCTGCGCAGCCGGCCGGCCCCGGTCGCCGCGCACGTCAGACCGATCGCCACGTCCTCGTGCCGCTCGGCGAGCAGCACGCGCAGCCGCTCGCCGTCGACCCGGTGCACCAGGTCGACCTGCCAGCGGTCGTGGCCCGCGTGGCTGACCAGTGGTGCTGCGAACGCGTCCAGCCGGTCGTCGCCGATCAGCGCGCGCGCGTGGTGCTCGGCGACCTGAGCCGCCGGCACGCTGCCGCACCGGCCACGCAGCAGGTGCGGGACGACGCGGCCGGCGGCGTACGCGGTGGTGAGCCCGACCGCCGAGCCGACGTCCACGTGGCCGTACACCAGACCGGCGGGCATCAGCAGCACGTTCGCGGCGAACCGGTCGCCGCCGACGTGGGTGCACTCCCAGGTCCGGTGCGGGGCCACCTCGGCGAGCACCTGCACGACGGGCCGCCCGTAGACCGCGCAGCAGACGTCGTGCCGACCCTGGGTGCAGACCAGGTACCACGGCTGGTCGTCCGGCTGCCCGTCGGCGGCGAAGTCGACCGTGGCCAGAGCGTCCGGGTGGCCGACCGTGCCGGTCCGGACCTCGGCGCGGGTGGTGTCGACCCAGGCCCAGGTTCTGGGCGCCGCCAGGGCGGGCTCGGGCGAGGCGTCGCCGGTCCCCAGACGGCGGCCGGTCCTGCGGATCAGCAGCAGCCGCGCGGACAGGACCCGAGCCTGCTCGTGCACATGCTCGGCCACGGCCGGTGGCAGGGTGCCGTCCGGGTGCGGCGCAGGCCCCCACGGCCCCGGGTCCTCGACGAGCAGGAACCGGTCGGTCGGCAGGGCGGTGCCGGCGAGCGCGTCGGCTCGGCCCCGTGCGGCGACCGAGCAGCGCGGGACCGGCATCGGCCCGTCGCGGTCGAGCTCGTCCGGGTCCTGGGCCGCACGGTCTCCGGCAGGACGGTCCTCGGTGACACGGTCCGGTCGGGTCACGCGGGGACGACCGCGCCGTCCAGCAACAGGCGACGGGCGAGCGCACGGCCGTCGGCCGGTTCCAGCCCGGGCAGCTGGTCGTCGACACAGCGGCCGCCCTCGACCACTGCCTTGAGCGCGGCGGCGTGATCCGGTGCGAACTCCAGGCGGCGCCCGTCGGCGACCAGAGTGACGTTCTCGAGGGTCTCCTCGACCCGCAGGGAGGACCCCGGCCGCGCCCGCACGGCCACCGGGACGTGGTCCTTCCCGCCCGGGGCCGCGCCCGCGGCGGCGACGGCCTGCGCCACAGGACGCAACGGCTCCGGCCGGGTGTCCGCCGCACGGCGACGCTCCATCCGCGCGGCGATCCGTGGGGCGGAGGCCGCGGCGAGACCATCGGCGACCAGGTCGCGGACCAGCGCCAGCGGTCCTGCGAGGTCGTGCGGGTCCGCGACGTCGAGGCCCATCGGCAGCGACTCCTCCAACGGCCGGCTCTCCAGGACCTCGGCCAGCAGCGCCTCGACCAGGTGGCGGCGCGTGTACGGGTGCACGCCGATGGTCAGGTGCAGCGACATCGCCCGCTGCGCCTGGGCGGCGTGGATCCAGCCGCGGGGCAGGTAGAGGACGTCGCCGGGCCGGAGCACGTGGTCGAGAGCCGGTTCGGCCTCGGCGGCCGTGGCGACGGCCTCTCGGTGCGCCGTCCAGCCGTCGTCGGCGGCCGGTGACTGCACGACCGGGCGGTGCACCTGCCAGCGTTTGTCCCCGGCCGTCTGGACGACGAAGACGTCGTGCGTGTCGTAGTGCGGCGCGAACCCGCGAGCGCTCGGCGGGGTCAGGTACGCGTTGACCTGCACCGGGTGGCCAAGCTCGCGGGTGAGGGTGCTCGTGAAGCCGACGACCGCCGGCCAGATCCGGTGCAGCCCTTGGAGGACGACGGTGCAGCCGTCGGCGAGCAGACGGGCCACGCGGTCGGGGTCGACCTGGTCA
Source organism: uncultured Actinomycetota bacterium (assembly GCA_963711005.1). Lineage (GTDB taxonomy): Bacteria > Actinomycetota > Actinomycetes > Prado026 > Prado026 > CAVQCJ01. The sequence goes on from CAVQCJ010000002.1 coordinate 1,848,071, forward strand.
CGGACCGCGGCGCCCACGCCGGCGCCCCGGGTGAAGGTGGACTCGGCCTGGACCGCGCCGTCCTTGGCGATGCGCAGGAACGGGGTGCGCAGGCCGCGGGTGGACAGCAGCTCGTCGGCGTCGGCGAGCGTGAAGAGCCCCGTGAGGTCGGGTCCGTCTGAGGCCGTTCGCAGGAACGCCTCGCGGGCCCACACCCGCTCGGCGAACTCGGCCGGCGCCGTCCGCCCGAGCAGCGGGCCGAGGGCGGCGCCGAGGACGGGTCCGGCCCCACCGCCGAGCCCGTCCCCGGTCACCACCGGTCCGGTCATCGTTCAGGCGCCGCTGTCGGCACCGCTGTCGGCACCGCCGTCGGCACCGCCGTCGGCACCACCGTCCGCCCCGCTGTCGGCACCGCTGTCGGCCCCGCTGTCAGCGCCGCCGTCCGCCCCGCCGTCGGCACCGCCCTCGGCACCGCTGTCAGCGCCGCCGTCAGCGCCGCCATCTGCACCGGCGTCCGCCGGGCCGGTCGTGTCCTGCTCGTCCGAGTCGCTCATCGACGTGCCTCCCTCTCGTGCCGCCGGTGTCCCGGGACTGGTCGCGCCGGGTCCAGAGGCCAGACCTTACGGATCTAGCAGGCACGGATCTACCCGGCGACCTGCACCGGCAACCCCGGCGATACCTCGGCTGACGGGCATAGGTTCGGCCCGTGACCGCTGCCGACGACCCGCCGGGCGTACCCACCTCGGCTGCCCGCACCACGCTCTCCCAGATCATGACCGCGGCGGACACCAACCTGCTCGGGACCGTGCACGGCGGGGTCGTGATGAAGTTCGTCGACGATGTCGCCGGCGTGGTGGCCACCCGGCACTCCGGCGGTCCGGCCGTCACCGCCGCGATGGACGAGATGGTGTTCGTCACCCCGGTACGGGTGGGGGACCTCGTGCACGTGATGGGCCAGGTCAACTGGACCGGTCGTACGTCGATGGAGATCGGCGTCAAAGCCGTCGCCGAACGATGGGACCGCGCGGGCGAACCTCCGATCACGGTCGCGACGGCCTATCTCGTGTTCGTCGCCGTGGACGCGCAGGGCCGGCCGCGCGAGGTCCCGCCGGTGCTGCCGGAGACAGACGAGGACGGGCGGCGCTTCCACGAGGCGCAGATCCGCCGTCGGCACCGGTTGGCGATGCGGGAGGAGATCAAGCGCTCGCGCGCGCAGAGCGGCTGACCGGCGAACGGGACAGCGGCGCTCTCAGGAGGTCTTGCAGACGGTCTGCGCCGCGGACGTCGTCTTGACCCCTCCGGGCGCCGCCGTCGTGGACGGCCCGGCGGCGACCGCCTTCGGCGTCTGGTAGTCGGTGCCCACGACGACCGTGAAGACCTTGCCCTGTCCCTTGACGGCCTTGACCGCGGCGTCGGGGTAGGCGGCCCGCAGCGTCTTGAGGCTCACGTCGTAGCGCGGGTCGTAGGTGATCAGGGTCTGGGTGACGCCGTGCTGGATCGCGTTCGTCGCCGGACCGGCCATCACAAAGCCCAGCTTCGTCAGGTCGTTGACGGCCCGGGCGCCGCCGCCCGTGACCCCGCCGCCGTTGCTCACCTGCACGGTGATCCGGGCCGGCGCGACCTGGACAGCGATCGCCGAGGCGTTCGACGGTCGCGCAGTCTGGCTCCCGATCGGCTGGTCGGCCTTGATCGCCGCGAACAGTGCGCCGGCCCTGGCCTTGTCCCACAACACGGTCGAGCCGAGGGCGGGGGACGGCCGGTAGTTCACGTCGGACAGCGGGACGGTGGCGAAGACGACGTTGGACGGCGACAGCCCCTTGGTCCGGGTGGCGAGGCCGAGCAGGTCGTCACGGGTCAGGTGCGTGTCGAGAGTGATCGACGACAGGCTCGCGCCGAGGAACGCGTTGAGCTTGAGCGGGTTCAGCAGGACCTGGGTGCTCAGCGCGGTGCGGAACAACGAGCCGAGGAACGCCTGCTGGCGCTTCATCCGGCCCAGGTCCGCGGTCGGGTCCACGTACCGCGCACGCACGTACTCCAGCGCCTGCTGGCCGTTGAGCTTGCTGGTGCCCGCCTTGAGGTTGAGCCCGCTCTCCGGGTCGTGCAGGGCCTTGGTCGTGCAGACGTCGACGCCGCCGATCGTGTCGACCATCCGGACGAACCCGCCGAAGCCGATCTCGACGTAGTGGTCGATGTGCAGGCCGGTGGCGTTCTGCACGGTCTGCACGGTGAGTGCGGGGCCGCCGAGGTCGTAGGCGGCGTTGAGCTTGTTGTGCGCGGCGGGGTGCTGACGCCCCGTGGAGTCCTGGTACGCCGGGATCAGCACGTACGAGTCGCGCGGCAGCGAGATCAGGGTGGCCTTGTCGCTGCCGGCGGACAGATGCAGGAGGATCATCGTGTCGCTGCGCCGGCCGGATGCGTTGGCGGTGGTGGCGCCGCCGACGTGCAGGTGCGCGATCTGCTGCGGGGTGAGCCCCGCGCGGTTGTCCGACCCGACGAGCAGCCAGTTCTGCGCACCGCCGTCGCTGCCGCCGGTGATCCCGGCGTTCACCCGGTTGGCCTGGCTCTCGTAGTAGCTCGCCAGGCCGGATCCCACCACGCTGAAGGCCAGCACGAGCACCGCCACCGACCCGGCGACGTAGACCGGCCAGCGCTTGGCCAGGGACGACCCGGCCGGCATCGGTCCCGAGGGCCCCCCCGGCCCGGCCTCGGCCGGGACCTGACGGCTGCGCCGGGCGGGTCGGCGCGGGCCGCGCGGGTCCAGCTCGGGAGGAAGGGTGGGATGGCTCATGAGGTGAGGACGCTCGGCGCTCCGTCGGGGTTCGCCTGGGCGGGTGTGGTCCCGGTCACGGCCGGGACCCGGGCCAGGCCGGGGGCTTCACCCTCCAGGCTAGGTCGAGGGTCGGGGTGGTCGGGCCAGGCGCGCCGGGCGGCGCCGAGCAGCGCGGGGCGGCCCCGGTACCCTGGCGGCCTCATGCCTGCACGACCCGCGCCCGACTGGCCCCCGGTGAGCGTCGTCATGCCGGTTCTGAACGAGGAGCGGCACCTGCGCGAGGCGGTCGAGGGCGTGCTGGCGCAGGAGTACCCGGGCGACCTCGAGCTCGTCCTGGCGCTCGGGCCGTCCTCGGACGGGACCGACGCGATCGCCGCGGAGCTGGTCGACGAGCACGCGGGCCGGGTCAGCACGGTGCCCAACCCTGCGGGCGCGACCCCGTCCGCTCTGAACGCGGCGGTCGCGGCGACCAGGCACGACATCGTCGTGCGGGTCGACGGCCACGCGCTCTTCCCGGCCGACTACGTGCGGACCGCGGTCGAGGTGCTGACCGAGACCGGGGCGGACAACGTCGGCGGCGTGATGGCAGCAGAGGGCACGACACCGTTCGAGCAGGCGGTGGCCTGCGCGATGACCAGCCGGCTGGGCGTCGGCAGCGCCCGCTTCCACACCGGCGGCGAGGCGGGGCCGGCGGACACCGTGTACCTCGGCGTCTTCCGGCGCGGGGCCCTCGCGCGGGTGGGCGGCTACGACGAGTCGTTCCTGCGCGCCCAGGACTGGGAGATGAACCTGCGGATCCGGCGCAGCGGCGGGCTGGTGTGGTTCACCCCGCGGCTGCGCGTCTCCTACCGGCCGCGCGGATCGGTGCCCGCGCTCGGCCGCCAGTACTTCGACTACGGGCGCTGGCGCCGAGTGGTGATGCGGCGGCACGAGGACTCGGCGTCGGCGCGGTACCTCGCCCCGCCGGCCGCGCTGGTCGCGGTGGGTGCGGGCACGCTTGCCGGCGCGGTCGGGCTCGTGACCGGGCGTGCGGCGTTGCTCGCCGGCTTCGCCGCGCCGGTGGGTTACCTGGTGGCGGTGCTGGTCGGGTCGGCGGTCACCGGCCGCGGGCTGCCGCCGGCCGCACAGGTCCGCCTTCCGCTGGTGTACGCGACGATGCACGGCTGCTGGGCGGCCGGGTTCCTGACCAGCCCGCGGGACCTGGGCCGATCGGCTTGACCTGGACCGGTCTGCTCGCTGCCGCCCTGGCCGCCGACCCGGGCCGTCCGCTGGTCACGTTCTACGACGACGCCACCGGCGAGCGGGTGGAGCTGTCGGTGGCGACCTACGCGAACTGGGTGGCCAAGACGGCGAACCTGCTGGTGGACGGGCTCGGCGCCGGTCCCGGCGACGTGGTCGATGTCGCGGCCGTCCCCCGCCACTGGCAGCTCGCGGTGTGGGCGGGGGCGACCTGGTCGGCGGGGTCGGTCCTCTCGGTCGGCGAGCCCGCGGCCGACGCAGCGGTTCCCGCGGTATCGGTCGTCGGGCCGGACGTCGCGGCCGGAACGGCCGCATCGGCAGCCGGCGGGGGGTCCTTGGGTGCCTCGGGGGAGGTGGTGGGACTCTCGCTGCGCCCGCTGGGGGGCGGGTTCACCGGCCCACTGCCGCCCAGGGTGCTCGACTACGCCCTCGACGTGGTCGGGTACGGCGACCGGTTCGACGGACCAGCGCCGGACGGGGCGGCGACCGCGATGCAGGCCCAGGGCGCGGACCTCTCCGGCGAGGAGCTGGTGGGTCGCGCCCACGGACTGGCGCGGCGCTGGGGCCTGTCCGCGAGCGGTCGCCTGCTGGTGGCCGAGCCACTCGCGGCGCTCGAGGAAGTCCTGGCGTGCGCGGTGGTCCCGTTGGCCGTGGCCGGCTCGGTGGTCCTGGTCGCCCACGCCGACGCCGACCGGCTGCCCGGCCGCGCCGAGCAGGAGCGTGTCACCGCGACGGCGGGGAACGCCGGCCTCGAACCGTGAGACCGGCGCCCCGCCGATCGGCTAAGGGACTGTCACCTGCTGGGTGGCGAACGCGGACTTGTTCCAGCCGTCCGTCACCGTGAGCGTGATCGTGTAGGTCCCGGCGAGCGCGTACGTGTGCGCCGGCGAGGCCGCCGTGCTCAGTGCCGTGCCGTCGCCGAAGTTCCACGAGTAGCGGATCACGTCCCCGTTCGGGTCGTTGGTCCCGAAGCTGTTCGTGAGACACGCCAGCGCGGTGCACGCGACCGTGAACGTGGGCACCGGTGGCACGTTCGTCACCGGCTCGATCAGGCTGACGACCTTGCTGATCGCGGCCGCGTTGCCCCAGCCGTCGGTCGTCGTCAGTGTGATCGTGTAGGTACCCGCCAGCGCGTACGTGTGCGACGGCGAGGTGCTGGTGCTCACCGGTGTCCCGTCGCCGAAGTTCCACGAGTACGCGATGGTGTCCCCGAGGTTCGGGTCGACGGTGCCCGAGCTGCTCGTCCCGCAGGCGAGAGCGACGCAGTTCGTGATGAACGTCGGTACCGGGGCTGTGTTGCCGGCCGGCATCGTGATCGTCAGCGGCGGCATGGTGAACGTGCTGGTCACGTTCCACATGTCCTTGACGGTCAGCACGACGTTGAACGTGCCCGGGGCCGTGTAGGTCTTGATCGGCACCGGACCGGAACCGCCGCCACCCTGCCCGAAGTTCCACGAGTAGGTCAGCGACGAGGCGTCCTCGTCGGTCGACGACCGGCCGTCGAAGGTGCAGACGTTCTGCACGCACGACACCGTTGCGCTCGCGACCGGGGGAAGGTTCGCCGGCTGGGTGACCGTGATGCCGGTGACCGTCTGCGGGAGCGAGACGAACCCGTGCTGGTCGGTGGCCCGCACCGCGACCGAGTACACGCCGGGCGGGATGACCGGTGAGGTGTACGCGTAGTTCGACCCGAGGCTGCCGGGGCTGTTCAGGAACGCGGTGCGCCAGCTCGGCGTCGTGCTCGTGAACGTACCGGTCGAGCCCATGTACCGGCCGAGGTTGTCGATGATGCCGACCTCGACCCGGGCGATCTGCTGGTCGTCCGTCGCCCGGCCGCTGACCACGATCACGCCCTGGTCGAACGACGCGCCCGTGATCGGCGCCCCGAGGCCGGGGTCGAACGTGGGCGGCAGGTCACCGGGGTAGACCAGGTAGCGCGCGCTCGACCCGGTGGTCGAGGTCTGCTGCTGGCCGGCGGTGTCCCAGGCCCAGGCGGTGACGCTGTAGCTGCCCTGGGCCGGCAGGTCCACGCCCAGCGTGAACGTCGTGCTGGTCGCCCCTGGGGACGCGAGCACCGCGTTCAGCGTGGCGTAGGTCGACGAGAGGGTGCCGTTGGGCTGCACGTACTGCCCGGTGTCGTTGTTGAACACGGTGATCCGCTCGCTCGCGACTCCGTGGTCGTCGCTCGCCGCACCGGCCAGGTCCAGGTGCAGGACCTGCAAGGTGTTGTCGGTGCCGGAGAAGCTGAGCGTCCCGGTCGGGAACAGGTCCCCGGGCACCTGGGCGTTGATCGTCAGCGAGCCGCGGCTGCTGGTCAGCCCCAGGTTGTCCGTGGCCGAGACCGAGAACGAGTACGTGCCCGGCGTGAGGTTGAACGGCGTCGTGTACGTCCAGTTGTACGTGGGCGCGTTGATGTCGATCGGCGAGATCCGGTACGAGCCTGCGGTCACGTTGACGCCCCACGTCCCGTCGGCCCCGAGGTTCTCTCGCGTCGTGCTGTTGCGCAGCGAGATGGAGACGTCCTGCAACGAGTCGTCGTCCGCCGCGGTGCCGGAGAACGTCAGCTGCCCGCCCGGGCTCACGACCACAGCCGGGACGGTGAACGGAGGTGTCATCTGCACCGGCGCCGTGATCGCCACGGTCGGCGCCACCGCCGAGGTGCTGACCAGCCAGTCGCGGGTCCCGCTGCGCAGGTCGGCCTGGCCTGCGTCGTCGATCGCCGTGGCGCTGCCACGCCAGGTCCCCTCGTGCGGCAGCGTGACGGTGTACGACCACGTCGCGTTCGGCGCCCCGATCACGTCGGGCGTGCCGCTGAAGGTGTTGAACACCGGACCGACGGTGCCGTCGTTCTGCAGGTAGTCGTTGTTCTCGTCCCGGAACCAGTACGACAGGCGGTTGATGCCGTGGTCGTCGGTGGCGTTCCCGGTCATGGTGAAGGTCGTGGTTGCGATGAGGCTCCCGGACGGCCCGGTGATGTTCGTCGACGGCGTCTGGTCGGTCAGGTCGAACGACTCGATCTTCTTGACCGCCTTCGAGGCGTCGTTTCCGGTGTTGCCGAACGTCTTCGCGTACACGAAGTACGCCGAGGTGCCGGTGAGCGTCCTGGTCAGCGACCACGTGGTCGAGGTCCCGCCCGGGACGGCCAGCGTCGCCAGGGCGTTGGTCTCCTGGGCCTGCCAGGTCACGCCGTCGGCGGCCAGCCACCGCTTGGTGTTGCGGTCCTGGATCTCGACCTGGACCCGCTTCACCCCGGTCGGTGCCTTCGCGGTGCCGGTGATGGCGAACGGCGTGCCGCCGACCTCCACCCGGCCCTCGATCGGCGTCGTGATCGTGGTGTCGATCGCCGTCGGGGCGCTGGGGTCGTTGTTGAAGTCGAAGAACGCGACCCGGCCGACGCTCTTACCGCCCTGGATGCCCGCGTCACCGCCGGCGAACAGGCCGCGCGGCGTGGCGAGCATCGCCTTGTTGCCCTGGAACGAGTTGGAGCCCGGGTCCCACTCGATGGCGTGCCCGGTGGCCGGGTCGACCGCGCTCAGGTGGTCGCGGCGGACGACGTCGTCGCCCAGCCCGTAACCGGCCAGACCCTGACCGGTGCCGTAGCCGACGTTGGTCAGGCCGGGCCACGGTGACGGGGCGGTGGGGGACGGCTCGAACTGGAAGTGCCCGCCCAGGTAGACCGCGTCCTCGGTGATGGCCACCGAGTAGACGCTGTCGAAGTGCCGGGAGACCCAGTCCGGCTGGACGTCGTCGGCACCGGCGATCGGGAAGCGCACCGCGGTGTCGCTGATCGGCGGCGCGTCGCCGCCGGAGCCCTCGCTGACGACCATGTAGCTGTCGTCGGGGGAGATGTCGCCGGCGAAGATCCGAGTGACCCCGCCCAGCCTGGCCAGGTTGTCGTCCCACAGCCGGGTACGCCACGGCAGCAGGGTCTTGGAAGCCGTGTCGATCTCGGCGATGCCCAGCCGGTCCTGGCCGTTCACCTGCCGGCCGGTGTGGATGACCACCAGCTTGCTCTCGTCGTGGGTCAGCTTGAGCACCTGCACGGTGAGGTCGCCGTTGACGCCGATGCCGCCGGAGAGGTTGAGGTTGAAAGCGGGGTCGACCACGCCGGTCGTGGCGTTGACCGCCGCCAGCCCGCTGTGGTTGGTCCCGTTCAGCTTGTTGAACCGGCCGCCCACGTAGATCGTGGTGTTGGTCGCCGCGATCGCGGTCACCGGGTTGTTCGTGGCGCCGGTGAAGGCGAAGCTCGCCAGCGGAGCCCCGGTCGTCGGGTTGAGGACGGCCACCTTGGAGCGGGTCAGTCCGCCCACGGTCTTGAACGTGCCGCCGATGATGAGCTTGGTGCCGTCCGGCGTCGCCTCGACCGTCTCGACGATGCCGCCGGTGATGGTCGGCTTGAAGCTCGGCAGCAGGTTGCCGCTGTTGATGTCCCACCCGGTGAGGCCGGGCACGGCCGTCGTGGTGCCGCCCTTCGTCACCGAGGTGAAAGACCCGACGATGTAGATCGAGTTGCCGATCGCGGCCATGTCCCAGATCTCACCGCTGGAGATCTTGGGCATGTCGGTGCGCGGCACCTGGGGGACGAGGTGGGTGTGGCCCGGGACCGGCTGCGCCGCGGACGCGGGCGCCACGGTCAGGGTCGGGACCAGCAGAGCCGCAGCCATCGCAGCGACTGCGACGACAGCAGAACGTGCACGTGCATTCATGGGCCTGCCCCCAGGCGGTTTGCTGCACCGCGGGTCGCGGGGACCCGCTGGTGCCGAGAGTCTGCGTTCTCCGGACCGAGCTGACGTGCCGGGCGCGGTCGAGCCGCACACCGTTTTGGAAATCTAGGGGCGCGCACGTCGCTCCGGCTCAGGCGATCGGACAGGACTGGCTGGTCCGTTCGGCGGGGCCGGGCTCAGGCCGGGCTCAGGCCGGCTCAGGCCAGCGCGGCCGCGGTCACGGTGGCGTCCGGGACCACCGCGGTCCCGCCGACCGCGATGACCCGGTGCACGCCCGGCTGCCGCTGCAGCCAGTCGGCGACACCGGCCTGCGGGGTCGGCGTGGTGAACAGCATGATGCGGCCCAGCCCGCTGGCCGACAGTGCGTCGGTCAGCGTGCCGTCGACGCCGGAGACCAGGACGACGTCGGACGTCCCGGCCAGCGGCGCGAACGCCCGGCCGATCGCGGCGGAGGTCGCGTACTGGTCGGCGCCGTAGGTGCGCGCCGGGATCGGCAGCTGGGCCATCACCGAGTCGGGGATCGAGGTCGGGCTGCCCACCACCGTGACCGCGACCGGCTGCAGCGTGGCGAGCACGGCGGCGGTGGCCGCGGGGATCCCGGTCGAGGTGACGAGCAGCAGCGGCCGACCGGCCCGGGCGGCCGGCCCGGCGACGGCGAGCGCCCCGGCGAGGTCGTCCACGTTGGCCACGGCGGCGCGAGTGCCGACCGGCAGCTGCATGGCGGTGGCGACGGCCGCGGCGGTCCCTACCGCGTCCGTCCCGGCCAGCCGGACGACCGTGCTCACACCCAGCCCTTGCAGCGCGGTCACCACCTCCGGGCCCATCGCGTCGGCGCCGCCGACGAGGTACGCGGTGGTGGGATGGCGGCGCTGGATCTCCGCGACGGTCGCGGCGGGCAGGTCGGTGGCGTCGGCGAGCAGCAGCGGCGCGCCCTTGCGCACGGCGAGCGGCGCGGCGGACATCCCGTCGGCGACGTGCGCGGTGTCCCCGGAGACCAGGACCACGCTGGTGCCGACCGCGATGGTCCTGGCCACCGCGACGTCGGTGGTGTAGCGGTCCGGCCCGGACAGCCGCAGCGTGTCCCGGTGCAGCCAGGTGGCGGGCAGCGCGAGGCGGCTGCGCAGCGTCTCGCCGCTGAGCGCGGCGCTCGCCCCGGTCGAGGACCAGGCGGTGGCCACGTGCACGCCACCACCCGCGGTCCGCGATGACAGCGCGACCTTGACCACGTCGGAGAGGCCGAACGCCGCGGCGACCTGTGCCTGCGTGCGGTCCGCGCCCCAGTCCGCGTACGTCGGGTTGATCGCGGGGTCCAGGCTCCAGTGGTCGTCGACGCTGCGAGCCCAGGGCAGCGCGCTGGTCCACACGTCCTCGCTGTTCTGGGTGCGGCCGCCGCTCGAGGAGAAGTAGTACGCGGTGACCGGCTTGCCCGCGTAGCTGACAGCAAGCCCGGTGGTGCTCGTCGGCTCGGTCGCGGTGACCGCCGCTACCCACTGCGCGCCGTACGACCCGGTCTCCTTGTTCCAGCCCGCGAAGACCTGGTCGAGCGTGCTGCCGTACACGTGGCAGTAGCAGGCGCTGCGGATGCCGGCGGCGTACTTGCTGAGGGCGTACGACCGGGCGGCGGCGACCTGCGCCTGCAGCGCGGCGGCCGGCCACGAGGACGGCATCTCGGCGATGCCGCGCAGGTACTCGTCGTGCACGAGCACCGGGTTGTTCACCTCGAGCCGTCCGGCGATCACCCGTACGTCGATGTTCCCGTAGCGGTACGGCACCCCGTTGACGACGGCGAGGGTCGGCGCCGACCCGGCCGAGCCGGGGACGCGGGTACCGCCCCAGTAGATCCCCACGGTCGTGCCGGAGCCGACGACCGCGCCGTTCTTCTTCACCGAGACCAGCGAGCCCGACACGGCGACGGTCCACGTGTCGGCCGCGGTGCCCAGGACGTGCGGCAGACCGTTCACCGTGACCTGGATGGTGCCGCCGCCGGTGGCCGCCGCCCTCGAGCCCAGGGTGAAGCTGGTGACGGCGTGCAGGATGTCCACCCGCAGCGAGACGGCGTCCGCGACCGCGGCCACGGTCGCGCCGGTGTAGTAGTGGGTCAGGATCTGCGCCGCGGTCGAGCCTCCGCGGGCCATGCCCAGCGCGCCGTACTGCGACATCCCCACGCCGTGGCCGAACCCGCTCCCGCCGAAGTGGAACGTGGCCGGCGCGCCGGTCGCCGCCGCGCCGGGCCGGCGCCGACCACGGCCGCGGCGGCCGCCATCCGCCGCGACGGCGAGGACTGCGGGCAGGCGGCGGCGCGGACGCATGAGGGGTCACTTCCCAGGTGGGCGAGGGGGTACACCTGTCATTCGGCGCCTTGCCCCGGGCACTTGACCTGAGCCTGCCCGGAGCACCCTCAGGAGTCCAGGAAGTCGGCCAGCACGGCGGCCGACAGGCGCCCCGAGTGCAGCTGCTGCGCGAACGCGGGGCCGCGGGCCGCCAGCTCCCGGTGGCTGGCCGGGTCGCGGGCGACCGAGCGGAGCACCGCCTCGAACGTGTCCGGGGTCGCCTCCAGGATCGGCGGCGGCTCGGGGAACCGGTCCCGGACGTGCTCGGCGATGTGCGCGACAACGAGCCGGCCCGCCGCGAGCGACTCGGAAGCCAGCACGCCGGGGTTGCCGAGCACGATCTGGTCCACGACGACGTCCGCCTCGCGGACGAAGTCAGTCACGAAGGACGACGGGACGGCGTCCAGCCGCCGGTACTCGACCAGGCCCTCGCCGTGCAGCCGCTTGAGCACGGGCTCGATCAGCGAAGTGCCCTTGAGGAACGGGTTGCTGGGCGCGTGCACCACCACCGGACGGCGGCGCTGCAGGGCCGCCGGTGCCGGGCCGAAGCAGTCCGCGCCGACCACGACCGGCAGCCAGGTGGCGTCCGGGACGTCGTCGAGCAGGTCCAGCGTCGAGACGAAGATCGGTCCGGAGAAGCTGGCCAGCAACGAGTGCACCCGTTCGGTCGCCGCGGTCATCCGCGCCGTCACCTCGGCCTGCTGCCGGGAGTGGAACGGGGAGAAGCGGTACTCGCTGCGGTGCCGGTCCGGCCGGCGCACCTCGGACCCGTGGAACAGCAGCCCGACCCGCCGGCCCGAGCGCAGCAGCGCGTCGAGGTCGGCCCGGCCCAGGCCGAAGTCCCAGGCGTCGGCGTCGGCCGTCCCGCAGGTCGTGGCCAGCACCGGCCGCATGGCCTCCAGCAGCACGTGCGTCGCGGGCAGGACGGCTTCGACGGCGATGCGGGCCCGGACCCCCGGGCGGCGCCACTCGGTCGACGTCAGCGGGAAGTCGGCCGGGAACGCGAACGGCGCGTCGGCCTTGCCCACGGCGAGGTTCCGGGCCTGCACGCCACCGCCGTGCTCGCGCACCGCCCGGGCCCAGGCGTCGGACTGGCCGGCGTAGTTGGCCGGTGCGACGAGCAGGTGGACGCCGTCGTCGGTCCGGGGCGGCCCCAGCGGCAGCTGCTCCGGCGCCCGCGGGTCGGCCGGGTCGGCCACGGCGTCCGGCTCGAGGTCGTCGAGGATCGCCGCACGGGCCGTCGCGTCCCGCGCCGGCGGGGACGCGGACCGTCACGCTGTCCTCGTCGAGCGCGAGGAACTCGCTCTGCTCCGGCGGTCGGCGGTCGCCAGCAGCGACCACGTCGCAGCCGTTCGCGGCCGCCTTGCGCACCAGCGCCCGCGCCGCGCTCCGGCGTCGGCCGTGTCGTCGACCGGCCCGTCGGCGTGTCGTCGACCGTGTCGTCGACCGGCCCGTGGCCAGCGACCGGACGACACACGGGGTCGGGCGGCGTCCAGCGGCGGCAGAGCGGCCAGCACGTCGTGCTCGTCGCCGGCCCCGACGACGGCCTGCCAGTGCAGCGTCCGCCGGCGGACTCGCTCGCCCGGGCGAACTCGAGGTAGCGGACCGCGGGGTCGATCCCGTTCACCGCTGTCACCTGCGGGAGCCGGTGGGTCACGTACCAGGCGGCTGCCGCGGAGGCCCGGTCGCCGGCGACGAGCAGCTCCGGGACCCGGCCGCGCAGCGGTCCGACCACCAGCGCGTCGGCGAGCCGCTCGCCGGGGATCGCGCCCTTCCGCCCGGGGCGGCCGAGCAGGACCTTCTGCAGCGTGTCCTGCCAGCGCGGCGGCAGCATCGACGCGGCGCGCTTCGCCGGCTTGGCCACCCGCTTGACGGTCCGCCGCGCTACCGCCTGCGCCTTGGTCACGACCACGTCCGGCGTGCTGCGGCCGGTGCGCGGACGGCGGCCCAGCTGCCACAGCCGGCCGGAGACGCAGGAGACACAGGAGACCGGAGACCGGAGCGCAGCGGCACGACCGCGGTCGAGCGGCTCGGCGTCGGCTCGGTGTCGGGGCCGGCGCTGTCGTCGGGGCCGATGTCCGGGCCGCCGGCGTCCATCGGGTCCATGAGCTCGAGCAGCCCGTCGGAGCCGTCGTCGTCGCCGTGCGCGAGCTCCTCCACCGCCGTCTGCGCGTCCAGCGGGCGCACCTCGCGCAGCCGCCAGCCGAACTCCACGCCCAGGTCCCGGGCGTAGGCCACCCACAGGATCGGCCGGCCATGGGCAGCACGCAGCAGGTGCCGGACCTGCATCGGGCTCGGCGCCGCACCGCTGCTGAGCAGCGACCAGGCTCGCCGGCCGGCAGCCGGTCGACGCCCGTGCCGACGGCGTCGCTCATGCCGGCACCGCGCAGCCCCTCGACGAGCCCGCGCAGCACCGGCTCGAGCAGGTGGTCGCGGCGGAACCGCTCCCCGTACCCGACGGCGGACGTCGACCAGCGCGTCGGTGTGCGAGGCGCTGTCCTGTGCCGCGGCGACGAGTGCGGCGGCCAGCGAGGCGGCGTCCTCGCGCGCGGCCGGGTACCAGCGCGGGTACCCGGACAGCACCCGCTGCGCGTCGTGCGACGGGTCCAGCACGGAGGCGATCGGCAGCCCGGTGGCGACGTACTCGTAGACCTTGCCGGAGGTGACCATGCCGCGACCCCTCCTTGGCGAACAGGAGGACGTCGATGTCGGAGTACGCCTCGCCGATCCGGGTCTTCGGCCAGCGTCCCATGTGGACGACGCCGTCGCTCGGCCGCCTCGGTGAGCCGGGCCTGCTGGCCGGCCAGGCCCGAGCCGCTCATGCCGAGGTGGCCGAAGAAGCGCAGCTCGGCGTCGGCCAGCAGCGGTGAGGCAGCCCGGGCCCGACGCCAGCCGTCGATGATCATCTCCAGCGGGAACCGTTCGAGGATCGTGCCCACGTACCCCACGATCAGCCGGTCGCCTGCCGTGCGGCGGACCGCGGCCGGGTCCAGGAAGTGCCGGTCCCAGCCGTTCTCGACGACGCGGATGCGGTCGGCCTGGTCGGGGTAGCGCATCCGGTGCCACTGCGCGATCGGCGGGTTGACGAACCACGCCTGCTGGCAACGCTGCAGCATCCAGCCCAGCCACTGCTGCGTGCGGGCGGACTGCGGGTACGGCTCGCCGGTGTAGACGTCGACCACCCAGGAGTCGCGGTCGTCGAGCACGAACGGCACGCCGTCGTCCACGTTCAGCCGCTGCGCCACCGAGAAGTCCACGTAGGGGTTCCCCGTGGCCACGACCAGCTGCACGGGATCGACCCGGTGCAGCCGCTGCGCGGCGGCCTCGATCCGCGGGCGCCACGGTCCGTACAGGGGCTCGGGGAAGACGCGCTCCTCCTGGGCGACCGCCTGGGCCAGCCAGTGCGTCGGCTCGGCGACCCGCCCGGACTCCCAGCGGTTGATCACCGGGTCGCGGCGGCCGGGCGGGAACGGCACCCGCAGCACCTGGATGCGCGGGTCGACCGCCGTCATCAGCGAGTGGTCGCCGCCGATCGACCAGGTCGAACGTCGCCATGTCCGCGGTGAGCACCGTGACGCGACAGTCCAGCCCGGCCAGCAGGTTGGCGGTGGCCAGGGCGCGGTAGGTCCCGGGACCGCGGTGCGGCGGGAAGCCCCACGCGACGTACAGGACGTGCGGCGCGCCGCTCGGGGTGCTGCCGGGGTCGGGTTCCATCGGTCGGGGCGCGGCCGGGCTCAGGCCGTGGACGCCGGTCGGCCGAGCACCCGCACCAGCGCGTCGGGGAACCGTCCGGGGTCGATCACGCCACGCCCGTCGACGAGCCCGCGCAGCCCGGGCAGGTCGCCGGCGCCCAGGTCGCGGTACTCGGAGTGGTCGGCCTGGACGACCACCGCCTCGATCGGCGTCCCCAGGTGGTACGCCTCGAAGCCCATCGCGGCCAGCTCGTCGTCGCTGAACATCGGGTCGTGCACGCGCACCTGCGCGCCGCGGGCCTGCAGCGCGGCGACGACCGGTACGACGCCGGAGAACGCCGTCTCCTTCACCCCGCCGCGGTACGAGGCGCCGAGCACGGCCACCTGGACGCCGTCGAGGTCGCCGACCAGGCCCTCGAGCAGACCGACGACGTACTCGGGCATCTGGGCGTTGGCCTTCCGGGCGGCACGGACGATCGTCGCGTCGGGGTCGTTCCACAGGTAGAAGCGCGGGTACACCGGGATGCAGTGGCCGCCGACCGCGACGCCGGGGGAGTGCACGTGGCTGAACGGCTGCGAGTTGCTCGCCTCGATGACGTCGTGGATGTCGATGCCCTTGCTGTCCGCGTACCTGGCGAACTGGTTCGCCAGACCGATGTTCACGTCGCGGTACGTCGTCTCGACGAGCTTGGCCAGCTCGGCGGCCTCGGTGCTGCCGAGGTTCCAGACGCCGTTCGAGCGGTCGTCAGGTCGGGGCGCTCGTCGAACTGGAGCACCTGCTCGTAGAACTCGACGCCGCGCAAGGCGCTGGCCTCGTCCACGCCGCCGACCAGCTTGGGGTAGCGGCGCAGGTCGGCGAACACCCGCCCGGTGAACACCCGTTCCGGGCTGAACACCAGCGCGAAGTCCCGTCCGGGCTGCAGGCCGGAGCCCTCCGCCAGCAGCGGTCCGAACCGGTCCCGGGTGGTGCCGACCGGCAACGTCGTCTCGTACGACACGAGCGTGCCCGGCCGCAGTCCCGCGGCGATCGCGCGGGTGGCCGCGTCGATCCAGCCGAAGTCGGGGGTCCCCTCGGCGTCGACGTACAGCGGCACGACCACGACGACGGCGTCGCTGGCGGCAACCGCCGCGGTGGTGTCCGTCGTCGCCCGCAGCGCCCCGGACTCGACGGCCGCCTTGAGCCGGACGTCCAGCTCGGCCTCGCTCGGGAAGGGCTCCTCGCCGGCGTTCACCTGCTCGACGACGCGGGGGTCGACGTCGGCGCCGACCACGTGTGGTCGTGCCCGGCGAACTGAACGGCCAGGGGCAGACCGATCTTGCCGAGGGCGACGACGGTGATGTTCATGGGCAGCCTAGATCCACGGTCGGTGTCTGTTCGGGGGTCGGTCCAGGGTACCCCGCTGGCCTGGACCGACCGCTCAGTCCGAGCCGTCGTCGGCGTCGGCGGCCTTGGGCCCGCTCATCGAGACAGGTCGACGTAGCGGTGCGCGGCCCTGGTGATCATGGAGTTGCCCCAGAGCGCTCCCTTGGCCTTGTGCCGACTGTCCCAGTAGTCCAGGACCTCGGGCTGCGCCAGGCGCTGGTCGGCGGTCACGGACGCTGACACTACCCTGCTGAGCAGGGTGTGCCAGCCTCGCGCACAGGGGCGACGGCGCCGGACGCGGGAGGGTCGATGCGGGTCGTCAGCGTGGTCGGGGCTCGCCCCCAGTTCGTGAAGCTGGCGCCTGTCGCGGAGGCGCTCGGCGCGGCCGGCGACGAGCACGTGATCGTGCACACCGGGCAGCACTACGACACGCGGATGTCCGATGTGTTCTTCGCCGACCTGGCGATCCCCGAGCCCGACGTGCACCTGGGCGTCGGGTCGGGCAGCCACGGGGTGCAGACCGGCGCGATGCTGGCCGCCCTCGACGGCGTGCTCGCCGAGCACCGGCCGGACTGGGTGCTGGTGTACGGGGACACGAACTCGACGGTGGCCGGCGCGCTGGCCGGGGTCAAGCTGCACCTGCCGGTCGCCCACCTGGAGGCCGGGCTGCGGTCGTTCAACCGGCTGATGCCAGAGGAGCACAACCGGGTGCTGACCGACCACGCGGCCGACCTTCTGCTGGCGCCCACTCAGGTGGCGATGGACCACCTGGCCCACGAGGGGCTGGCGGCGCGCTCGGTCCTGGTGGGCGACGTGATGACCGACGTGTGCCTGCGGGTGCGGGACGCGGTGGCCGGCACGCCGCCGGACCTGCCGGTCGGGGTCGAGGCCGGTGGGTACGTGGTCGCCACCATCCACCGCGCCGAGAACACCGACGATCCGAGCCGGCTGCGGGCCGTGCTGGACGCGCTCGCCGGCCTCGCCGTGCCGGTCCTCCTGCTGGCGCACCCGCGGCTGGTCGCACGCTGCGCGGAGCAGGGGCTGTCCCTGGAGACGGGTGCGCTGCGCACCCGCCCGCCGTTGAACTATCCGGAGATGGTCCGCGCCCTCGTGCACTGTCGCGGCGTCGTCACCGACTCCGGCGGCCTGCAGAAGGAGGCGTACCTGCTCGGCGTTCCGTGCACGACGCTGCGGACCGAGACCGAGTGGGTGGAGACGTTGCCCGACGGCTGGAACGTGCTCGACCCGGACCTGTCCCTGGTGGCGACGGCGGCGGCTCGGCCGGCGCCGACAGCTCCGCGCGGCCAGCCGTACGGCTCGGGTGATGCGGCCCCGCGCGTGGTCGATGAGCTGCGCAGACACCGACGATGAGCGGGTACTCCGGCGCCGGCGTGCCAGAATGTCGCACCCAATGACCTGTCTCCGGAAGGGCGACGTGGGGTCGTGTACAACGGTCAGCGCATCGCAGTAGTCGTGCCGGCCTTCCGCGAGGAGGCGCACATCGGCGACGTGATACGCACGATGCCGGACCTGGTCGACCACATCGTGGTCGTGGACGACGCCAGCCCCGACGGGACCTCCGAGTGCGCGCTGGCCGTGGGCGACCCACGTGTGGTCCTCATCCGGCACGAGGTCAACAAAGGGGTCGGCGGCTCGATCGTCACCGGGCACCGCAGGGCATTCGAGCTCGGTGCCGACATCGACGTCGTGATGGCCGGGGACGGGCAGATGGACCCGGCGCACCTGACCGATCTCCTCGACCCACTCATCCACGACGGTTTCGGGTTCGCGAAGGCGAACCGCTTCTACTCCACCACCAGCTACGCCGGGATGCCGCGGCACCGGATCTTCGGCAACATCGTGCTCACCTTCATGACCAAGGCCGCGTCCGGTTACTGGAACCTGGTCGATCCGCAGAACGGGTACACGGCAGTCACCCGCCACGTGCTCGAGCGGTTACCGCTGGAACGGCTCGCCGAACGCTACGAGTTCGAGAACGACCAGCTGATCTGGCTCAACATCCTGGACGTGCGCGCCGTCGACGTCCCGATACCGGCTCTGTACCGCGGCGAGCAGTCGTCGATCAGCCTCACCCGGGTGATCCCGCGGCTGACCTCACTCCTGTTCACCGGGTTCTGGCGGCGGATCTTCCTCAAGTACGTGCTCTGGTCGTTCTCGCCGGTCGCCCTGCTGCTCTTGACCGGGAGCTTCCTGATCGTGTTCGGAACGATCGTCGGAGTCTGGGCCGCGTGGGAGACGTTGGGTCCGGCGACGGCGAGTGCCGGGACCGTGCTGCTCGCCGTCGCGCCCCTGCTCGTCGGTATCAACATGCTGGTGCAGGCGCTCGCGCTGGACATTGCGGCCACACCCCGGTGACCGGCGACCCGGCAACGGCGCCGGGGCAGCTGCTCCGGTTCCTCGTCACCGGCCTGCTGAGCCTGGGCGTCGACTTCGGGACCTACGTGCTGCTGCACGCGCTCGGGCTCGCCGCCGCCCCGGCAGCGGCCGGCGGGTACGCCGTCGCGTTCGCCGTGAACTTCGGGCTCAACCGGACCTGGGTCTTCGGGGCGCAGGGTGCCACCCGTCGCCAGCTCGGCCGCTACCTCGCGTTGGTGCTGGTGAACCTGGTCGTCACGACGATCGGCGTCGGTTGGCTCGTCGACGGGCCGCACGTGGAGTACCGGGTCGCCAAGCTCGCCGTGGCTGCGTTCGTCGCAGCGGTGAACTTCGTCGTCATGCGGGCGTGGGTGTTCCGGCGCTGACCGGCGGGGGTGCCTCGGCCCGGAACCCGTCGTCCGGCGATCCAGCCGCGTGCGCTGCGCGGCTGAACCCCAGCCAGGAGGCCAGGGCAGCCACCGACAGGACGAAGAACGGGAGCGCAGGCATCTCGTACCGGAACCCGGCCGGGGTGCCGTTGCTGACGTTGTAGACCATCGAGGCGGCCAGCGCGCCGAGGAAGAGGTAGGTGTCCTCCTTGGCCCACAGGACGACGCACGAGGCGAGCGCGGCCACGACCAGCAGGACCAGCGGCAGGTCCGCGGCGCTCAAGTTCATGGTGTCCGTCTTCACGATGTGGGCGAGGAGCCGAGGGGTAGCCAGAAGGGCCCGTAGCGTGCCGGTGGTGTGGGTGGCCTTCTCGAGCTGCCCGATCTGGGAGAACCCCGGCCACAGAACCCCCTGCAGCACCTGCACGACGGCTGCGGTCGCGGTCGTCACCAGGGCCGGCAGCGCCCAGCGGTTCCTGGCCGCACCCCGGCGCACGGTGAGTGCGAGCCAGGCGACGCCGAACGCGGCTGCCGGGATCAGGGTGGCCTGCCGGGTGAACCCCATCAGCGTGGTCAGGACGATCAGCCACACCACGGTTCCCCGGGTGCCGAGCCGCTCGCGGCGGAAGGCCACGAGCAGGATCAGCGCCGAGAGGAACGTCGTCAGCCCTTCGGTGATGTCGGCCACCGAGTAGTACGTGATCCGCCAGTCGGCCACGATCAGGATCATCGGCACCAGCGCGGCACGCCATCCCCAGCGTCCTGCGACGGTGATGAAGATGGCCACGACGATGCCGACCAGGGACAGCGCCGGGACGACAGCCAGGCCTTTGAGCCCCAGCAGGCGGACGAACGGTGCGGACAGCAGCGGGTAGAGCAGGCGTGGAGCCGTGAGCCCGTAGTTGAACAGCACGGACTCCGGTGGTGTGTCGAAATGGTGCAGCCTGGTGTACTCACGCACCGTCCGGTAGGCGTCGGCGCGGCTCGTACCCGACAACCACAGCGACAGGGCTGCGTAGTAGCGACTGTCACCCACGTACAGGGGGTGGTGGTTGACCACGGAGAGGTAGGCGACGAGGTACGCCCCGGACAATGCGCTCCAGACCCGCAGGGGCGCGGCGCGGCGCAACCCGGCCGCGAGCCTGCCGGCGAGACCCCTCATGCGCCGGTCGGGACCGATGGGCCCAGCTCCACGGTCCTGCCCTCTGCAGCCGAGACGAGCAAGGCCTCCGCCACGGCGACGGTGGCCAGGCCGGCCCGCATCGTCACGATGTCCGCGTCCTTGCCGAGCACCGCGTCGCGGAACGCCTCGTGCTCGGTGCGCAGCGGCTCGGGCTTGGGGATCGCGAACCGCGTCACGTCACCCTCGCTCACGCCGCGGAACTTCGCGATCGCGTCCCACTCCGACGGCACGAGCGCGTTCGCGTAGAAGGTGAGGTCGGCCGTGATGGTGTCGGCTGTGAACATGCCTTTCTCGCCGGTCACCACGGTGATGCGTTCCTTCATCGGGGACAGCCAGTTCACCAGGTGACTGGTGATGGTGCCGTCGGCGAGCGTGCCGACCACGGCGACCAGGTCCTCGAACTCGCGCCCGCTCTTGTGTGCGGTGCGGGCCGCGACGGCGTGGTACGGCTGGCGGGCGACCCAAGCGGTCAGGTCGATGTCGTGGGTGGCGAGGTCCTTGACCACACCCACGTCGGCGATGCGGGCCGGGAACGGGCCCTGCCGGCGGGTGACGATCTGGAACAGGTCGCCGAGCTCGCCGGCCTCGAGCCGGCTGCGCAGGCTCTGCAGGGCCGGGTTGTACCGCTCGATGTGGCCGACCGCGCCGACCAGCCCGGCGGACTCGAAGGCGTTGGCCAGCCGTTGCGCGGCCAGGACGTCGGGGGCCAGCGGTTTCTCCACCATCGCGTGCACGCCGGCCGCGGCCAGCTGCAGACCGACCTCCTCGTGGTGCGCGGTCGGGACCGCGACCATGCAGTAGTCGATCCCCGCGGCCACGAGCTCGTCGACCGACCCGAGCACCGGTCGGCCGCCGGCCGCGCGATGCGGGTCCCCGGCGGCGTCGGCGACGGCCACCAGCTCGACCCCGTCGAGCGAGCCGAGCACCCGCGCGTGATGGCGGCCCATCATGCCGAGGCCGATGAGCCCGGCGCGGAGCGGCGCGTTCACCCGGCCTCCGCCGCCGTGGCGTTCACGGCCTCGACGATCGTCTTGAGCTCGTCGCCGCTGAGGCTGGGGTGGATCGGCAGCGACAGGACCTCGCGCGCCGCGCGCTCGGTCTGCGGCAGGTCGAGCTCCAGCCCGAAGGACGGCAGCCGGTGGTTCGGGATCGGGTAGTACACGCCGCTGCCCACCCCGCGCGCGGCCAGCCGCTCCGCGAACGCGTCGCGGTCGCCGGGCACCCGGACCGTGTACTGGTGGTAGACGTGCGTGGCATCCGCCGCGACCGGCGGCACGACGACGCCTTCGAGACTGCTGTCCAGGAACCGCGCGTTCGCCTGCCGCTGCTCGGTCCAGCCGGCGAGCTTGCCGAGCTGCACGCGACCGATCGCGGCGTGCAGGTCGGTCATGCGGTTGTTGAAGCCGACGACCTCGTTCTCGTAGCGGCGCTCCATGCCCTGGTTGCGCAGCAGCCGGACCATGCGGGCCAGCTCGGCGTCCGCGGTGACGACCATGCCGCCCTCGCCGGACGTCATGTTCTTGGTCGGGTAGAAGCTGAACGCCGCGAACGTGCCGAACGTGCCGGCCGGCCGCTCGCCGAGGGCGGCCGCGTGCGCCTGCGCCGCGTCCTCGAAGATCGCCAGGCCGTGCCGCAGCGCGACCGCCTCCAGCTGCGCCATCGCGGCCGGGTGGCCGTACAGGTGCACGGGCATGAAGCCGACCGTGCGCTCGGTGATCGCGGCCTCGACCGCGGCCGGGTCGAGGCCGAAGTACTCCGGCTCGATGTCCACGAACACCGGGGTCGCGCCGGTCAGGGCGACCGAGTTGGCGGTCGCGGCAAAGGTGAAGGACGGGACGATGACCTCGTCGCCGGGTCCGACGCCGGCCGCGAGCAGGCCCAGGTGCAGCGCCGACGTGCCGGAGTTCGTCGCGACGCAGTGCCGGCCGTCGACGAGCGCCGCGAACTCGGACTCGAATGCGGCGACCTCCGGCCCGGCGGCGAGCATCCCGCTGCGCAGAACGCGGTCGACGGCTTCGCGCTCCTCGGCTCCGATGAGCGGTCGGGCGATCGGGATCGTGCCGGTCATGCGGGGCCTCCAGGGCGCTCGGCTGGCGCCTCCAGGGGGCGCTCGGCTGGCCGCGTCATGGTACCGCCGCGCCGGGCCAGTCCCCGTCCGCGCGCATCGGCCGCCCGAGGAAGCCGGTGAGCACCTCGGCAGACCGGGTGCCGTCGTGCACGCGATGCGCGTACCGCCGGCCGGCATCCGCCACCAGCCGGAACGCCTCCCGGTCGGCGAGGATCCGCTCGAGCACCTCGACCAGGTCCTCGGGTTCCGCCTCGACGACCGGCAGCTCGCCCGAGACCCGGTCGCGCACCCGCTGCGCCACGTGCGCGACGACTACCCGCCCGGCGAACATGCCCTGCACCGCCATCACGCTGTAGAGCCCGAGCACGAACTGGTCGAGCACGACGTCCGCGTCGCGGACGACGGCCGGCATCCGGTCGGGCGGCACCCCCTCCAGCCGGCGGTACTCGATCCGGCCGCTGTCGGACATCTGCTGCAGCTGCGCGTCGATGAGGTCGCTGCCCTTGAGGAACGGGTTCGACGGCACGTGCACGACGACCGGTCGCGCGCGCTCCAGCACCGGCTCGTCGGTGACCCAGCGCGCGCCGTCCACGACCACGGGCAACCACTGGGCGCGCGGGGCGAAGTCCAGCAGGTCCGGGGTGGACACGAACGTCGGGCCGTCGTAGTCCAGCATGACCGCGGACAGCCGCTCGGACTGAGCCTGCAGGGCCCGCGTGGTCGGGTGCTCGGGGTCGAACGGCGAGCGCGGGTACAGCGCGCGGTGCTGAGCCGGCACCCGGATGTCGCTGCCGTGCGCGATCAGCCCGACCTGCAGGCCGGCGGACCGCAGCAGGTCGATCTCGCGCCGGCAGTCGTCGCCGTACAGCGGTCCCATCAGCGGGCGCATCGAGTCGATGAGCACGTGCGTGAACGACGTCGTGATCCACCGCCGCTGCGCGAGCGACCACGGGTACGAGCGGTAGACGGGCAGCGGGACCGAGTAGTCGGCCTCGAAGTCGAGGGTGCCGCGGCGCACCGCCATCACCGTCGCTCCGACGCCGTCCACGTGCTGCTCGGCCGCCCGCCCCCAGGCCCAGGCCTGGCCGGCGAAGTTGGCCGGGCCGACCAGCAGGCGGACGGGCGTGTCGGCGACCCGCGGCCGCGCCGGCTCGTCGGCGGGGGTCCCGCGGAACCGGCTCGACAGCCGCCACCAGCCGCGCCGCGCGGACCGTAGGGCGCCGACCACCGGCTGCGGCAGGTGCTCGCGGACGCCCACGGCGGGTAACCGTAGCCGGGGCGGCGCGGCGGCTACCCTCGCCCGGTGACCGCGCCGCGTGCCCCGCACCTGCTGCTGGTCGCGTGGGGGTTCCCGCCGGGACGCTCGGGCGGGGTCTACCGGGCCCTGGCCATGGCCAACGCCTTCGCCGCGGACGGCTGGGACGTGACCGTCCTCACCGCGCCACGGGAGGTGTTCGTGCGGTACACCGGCGTCGACGCCACCCTCGAGCAGCTGGTCGACCCCCGGGTCCGGGTCGTCCGGGTCCCGTTCCGCTGGGCCGGGCTGGAGACCGACCTGCGGCGGTACTCCTGGCTGCGGGTGCGCGCCCCGATCGTGTGGCGCCGCGTCCGGGCCCGGGTGGACCTGGTGCGCTTCCCGGAGAGCGGGTACGGCCCGTGGCGGCCGGCCCTGGAGGCGGCCGCGCTGCAGGTGCACGGCGAGCATCCGGTGGACCTGGTGCTGGCGACCGCCAACCCGCAGGTCGCGTTCACGGCCGCCTGGCGGCTGCACGAGGCGGCCGCGGTGCCGTACGTCCTGGACTACCGGGACGCCTGGCTGCTCGACGTGTTCACCGGCGAACGCCTGCACGGGCCGCGCAGCCGCGCCGCGGCCTGGGAGCGCCGGCTGGTCGGCGCGGCCGCGGAGGTGTGGTTCGTCAACGAGCCGATCCGGGCCTGGCACGCCGAGCTGTACCCGGCGGCGGCCGACCGGTTGCACGTCGTCGCGAACGGCTACGACGCCGGCTCCGGCGGCGCCGCGGCGGCCGGCAGCGCGGCCAGCGCCGCCCGGGCCGCGGACCCCGACCGCGCCCTGGTGTTCGGCTACATCGGCACGGTCACGCCCAAGGTGCCGCTGGCGCAGTTCCTGGCCGGCTGGCAGCTGGGCCGCGAGCTGAGTCCCGACCTGGCCACCGCGCAGGCTCGCCTGCACGGCTACCTCGGGTACTTCCACACCCCGCGGGCGGAGACGCTCGACCTGGTCGAGCGGGCGGCCGCCGGCGTCAGCTACGAGGGGCCGGTCGGCAAGTCGGTGGCCGCCTCGGTGTACTCCGGCTTCGACGTGCTGCTGCTGCTGCTCGGCGCCGGCCGGTACGTCACCTCAGGCAAGGTCTACGAGTACCTCGCGACCGGGCTGCCGATCGTCTCCGTGCACGATCCCGGGAACGCCGTGTCGGACGTGCTGGCCGGCTACCCGCTGTGGTTCCCGGCGGCGGACCTGTCGGCTCCCGCGATCGCGGCCGCGCTGGCCGAGGCCGCGGTAGCAGCCCGCAAGGCTGACCCGCAGCTGCACGCGGCCGCGCTCGAGTTCGCCGAGGGGTTCAGCCGCGACCGCCAGCTGGCGCCGCGGGTGGCCGTGCTGCGGGGCGTTGTCGGGGGAGCCCGGTCGTGATCGTCGTCCTGTTCAGCGCCGGCCGGCGGGCCCAGCCGTCCCGCACCGTGCAGGCGATCGCCGCACTGTCGGCGGCCGTGGTGCCCGGGGGCGAGGAGTTCGTGCTGGTCAGCTGGCACCCGCCGCGCGAGGAGCTGGCGGCGGTCGTCGGCGAGGTCGTCGTCCTCGGCCCGGCCGGGACCCCGCCGCAGTCGCCCACCGGGCAGGCGTCGCTGCCGGCCAAGATCGTCGGGCGGCTGCGGGACCCGGGCCGGATGTGGCGGGCGGCGCGGCGGGACGAGCGAGTCGGCCGTGCCACCGGATCGGCCGGGATGCTGGTGGCGTTGGACACACCCGCGACACTGACCGCGTGGCGGTTCTCCGGGCGCAACACGCGGGCCGAGGCGGTCCTCGGGTTCGACGCGGCGGGTGCGCTGCTCGTCGACGGGCGCGATGTGTCGGGCGGGTCGGCTCAGGTCCGGTAAAGTCTGGGCCCTCCCTGAGACGTACGGACGCGGCGGACATGGTGGGCATGGTGGGCACGACGCCGGCGCGCACCGCAGGGCGCCCCAGGACCAGGGCACGTCGAGCCATCGAGGGAGCGGCACTGTGAGCTCAGCCGGGACGAAGGCTCCGGCGCCGGGCCCGAACACCTACGGCGACCGGATCCACGTCTACGAGCCGCACCGGGCGAGCCTGCCGCCGCTGCGGCCGTACCTGCAGGAGTTCTGGAACCGCCGACGCTTCGCGTACGAGCTGTCCAGGGCCACGCAGAAGGCGAACCACTTCGACAGCCCGCTCGGCGCGCTGTGGCTCGTGCTCAACCCGATGCTGCTGGGGTTCGTCTACTTCCTGCTGATCTCCGTGCTCAGCGGCGGCGTCGGCGACTGGATGGCCAACCTCGGCCGGATCCTGGTCGGGATCTTCACCTGGTACTACGCCTCGAACTCGATGAACCTGGGCTCGGCGTCCATCACCGCTGGCGGCCGGCTGATCCTCAACCAGGCGTTCCCGCGGGCCCTGCTGCCGCTGTCGTCGGTGATCTCGGCCGCGCTGATGTACCTCCCGACGATCCCGGTCTACATCGTCTACTACCTGATCGCGTCGCAGTTCGACACCTACGAGAAGACGAAGCCCGGCATGCCGCCGGCCCATCACCTGCCGGGCCTGGACAACCCCGCACTGCTGTGGGTGCCGCTGCTGCTGGTGATCCTCACGATCGAGTGCCTCGGGCTCGCGATGATCTTCGCGACGATGACCGTGTACTTCCGCGACACCAACAAGTTCCTGGGCTACTTCCTGCGGATCTGGCTGTACCTCACGCCGGTGCTCTACGACATGTCCAAGCTCGAGGACCACAAGCTGGTGCTCTATCTCAACCCGCTCGGCCCGGTCATCGGCTCGATCACACGGTGCTGGGTGGACGGCATCCCACCAGGGCGCAACCTGATGCTGGCGGCCACGGCCTGGGCCTTGGTCGCGCTGTTCTTCGGCGCGTACATCTTCATCTCTCGGGAGCGCGACTTTGCTGTCCGCATCTGAGCCGCTGATCCCGGACGACGTCTCGATCCGGGTCGAAGACGTCTGGATCCGTTACCGCACGGCGTTCGAGGCGAACCCGACGCTGCGCGGGGCGTTCATGCGCGCCGGTCGCAAGGAGGGCCGCAAGCGCCAGATCCGCGTCATCGAGGCGATCAAGGACGTCAGCTTCGACGTCCCCAACGGCTCCGTCCTGGGGATCCTGGGCGCGAACGGCGCCGGCAAGTCCACCCTCATGCGGGCGATGGCCGGGATCCTGGCGCCGAGCGAAGGCCGGATCATCGTCAACGGACGGGTCAGCACGCTGCTGGCGCTCGGGGTCGGCTTCAACCCGTCCCTGTCCGGCCGGGAGAACGTCGTGCTCGGCGGGCTGGCCGCCGGGCTCACCGTCGACCAGGTCGAGGCGAAGTACGAGGAGATCGCTGCGTTCGCCGCCCTCGACGACGGCTTCATCGACATGCCCATGCGCACGTACTCCTCCGGGATGTACGGCCGGCTGGCGTTCGCCGTCTCGGTCAACATGGACCCCGACATCCTCCTCGTCGACGAGGCGCTGTCGACCGGGGACGCGGCGTTCAAAGAGAAGTCGATGGCGAAGATGAAGGAGCTCGTCGCGGAGGCGCGGACGATCGTCATCGTGAGCCACGCGCTCGCGACCATCGAGGAGCTGTGCAGCCAGGCCGTATGGCTGCACAAGGGCGCGCTGCTCGAGTCCGGCGAGCCGACGCAGGTGATCGCGGCCTACCGCAAGTTCCTGCACGTGGGCGAGAGCGCGATCACCCTCGAGGACGTCTGACCCGGTGACCGCCGGCACGCAGGCGACGGCCCGTCCGCAGGTGAGCGTGCTGTCCACCGGGCACGACGTCGCCGACGCGCGGCTGCACCGGATCTGCGCGGCCCTGCTCCGTCGCGGCCTGACCGTCGAGGTGGTCGGCCTGGGCACCGCCGGTGCCGGCCCGCCCGGCACGCAGGTGCACGCGATGGGGACCCGTCCGGGCCCGGTGCGCCGGATGGGCCGCGCGCTCGCGCTGCCGTTGCGATCCCGTGGCTCGGTGGTGCTGACGCTCGACCCGGACCTGGTCCCGGCCGCGGTGCTGCGCCGGTTGCTGCGGCGCGGGGCCACCGTGGTGGACGTGCACGAGGACTACGCCGCGCTGCTGCGCGACCGGGACTGGGCCCACGGCGTGGTCGGGGCGGGCGCCCGGGTCGTGGCCGCCGGCAGCAGCTCGCTGGCCCGGCACGCCGACGTCACCGTGGTCGCCGACGAGCACCTGCCCCCGCAGCAGGCCCACCGACGGGTCGTCGTGCGCAACCTCCCGGACCTTTCGGTGCTGCCGGCGCCCGGTGCGAGGGAAACGCGGCCGCGGGCGCTGTACGTCGGCGACGTGCGTCGTTCGCGCGGCCTGCAGACGATGATCGAGGCGATCGAGGCGGCGCCGGAGTGGAGCCTGGACGTGGTCGGCCCGGTCGCCGCGGCGGACACCGGCTGGCTCTCCGACTGGTCGCGGCGGTCGCCGGCGGCCGACCGGGTCCGCATGCACGGCCGGCTCGGCCCCGAGCGCTCCTGGGCGCTCGCCGACGGCGCCTGGGCCGGGCTGGTGCTGCTGGCCGACACCCCCGCGTTCGCCGGCGCCCTGCCGACCAAGGTGTACGAGTACCTGGCCTGCGGGCTGGCCGTGCTGGCCACCCCGCTGCCGCGCACCGCCGAGCTGCTCACGGGCAGCGGCGCCGGTCTGGTGGCGGCCGACTCGGCCGAGGCCGCCGCGGCGCTGAACGCGTGGTCGGCCGACCCGGCTGCGCTGGAACGCTGCCGGGCGGCCGCGCGGTCCTGGGCTGCCGAGCACCTGGCGGCCGGGTCGCCGTACGACGAGCTCGCCGACGTGGTCGCCGGGCTGCTTCCCGCGGCGACCGGCTGACGGAAGGATGGCGGAAGGATGACGGACGTGGCAGGACGCGTACACCCCTCGGCCGACGTCGACGAGCGGGCCGGGATCGGCGAGGGCACCTCCGTGTGGCACCTCGCCCAGGTCCGCGAGGGCGCGGTGCTGGGCGCCGAGTGCGTGATCGGCCGTGGGGCGTACATCGGCCCCGGGGTGCGGATGGGCGACCGCTGCAAGGTGCAGAACTACGCGCTGGTCTACGAGCCGGCGGTGCTCGAGGACGGGGTGTTCGTCGGTCCTGCGGTCGTCTTCACGAACGACCACTTCCCGCGGGCGGTCGCCCCGGACGGCTCGCTCAAGACCGCCGACGACTGGGACCCGGTCGGCGTCACCGTGCGCACCGGCGCCTCGATCGGCGCCCGCGCGGTCTGCGTCGCGCCGGTCACCGTCGGCCGCTGGGCACTGGTCGCGGCCGGCTCGGTCGTGGTGAAGGACGTGCCGGACTTCGCGCTGGTGGCGGGCGTGCCGGCGCGGTTCGTACGCTGGGTGGGTCGCGCCGGCGTGCCGCTGGCGGCGGACGGGCCCGGGCGCTGGCGCTGCCCGCAGACCGGCGCGACGTACACCGAGACCGACGGCACCCTCAGCGAGGACGAGGCCTGACCGACCGCTGACGTGCACCGGGCCGAGCCGGGCGGCCGTGCCAGCCGAAGGCCGGGCGAGGCCACCCGAGGTCAGCCGGCCGCGGCGTACAGGCCACGACGCAGCCACGGCTCAGAAGCAGCCGACGTCCCCGGCCGTCACGACCTTCGCGGTGGCCGGCAGCCCGCTGTTGGCGGACGACGGGGCCACGGTCACCTTCTGCACGCCGCTGTAGTCGGCGCCGACGTACAGCACGAGCGTCGAGCTGAGCGCGTTGTCCACCACTGACGTCGCACCCTTGACGGCCGTGGTCAGCGTCCGGCCGGACTCGTTGTACGCCGCGTCGTAGTGCACGACGGTGGTCGCCGACACCGTCGGCGCGGTGCCGACCGACACGACCTTGAAGCCGAGCGCGGTCAGGGCGGCGGCCGCCCGTGCACCGGTGCCGGCGACACCGCTCGCGTTGAGCACCTTGACGTGCACCGCCGACGGCGCGGTCTTGACCGTCGTGGGGGTCGCGGTCGGCGACAAGGCGACCGGCGGCCACGGCAGGTCCGCGGCCAGCGCCTCGAGGATCGGCCGTGCCTGCGGAAGGTTGATGAGGACGTTGGCGCCGTCGCCGCGGTCCTTCCACGGGATCGTCAGCAGGGTCACGTTCTTCGGCTTGAGCTGGGTCAGCGACTGGGCCAGCGTCTTGAGCTTGAGCAGGCTGCCCAGACCCGTGTCGGTGGTGATGGACTTCGTCCCCGCGTCGAGCAGCGTGTACAGGGTGACCGGGTTGGTCAGCAGCGACGTCGCCTCGACCTGGCGCACCATCGCGCTGATGAACTCGTGCTGGCGGTCCATCCGGCTGATGTCGCTGCCGTCCGCGATGTGGTGCCGCGCCCGCAGCAGCGCGAGACCCTGGTCGCCGAACACGACCTGCTGGCCGGCCTTGAGGTTCAGCCCGGAGCCCTCGCCGCCGCCGACCGGGTCGTACAGCGCGGTCTTGAGGCAGATGTGCACGCCGCCGAGCGCGTTGATGATGTCTTTGACCCCGTTGAAGTCGACGACGACGAAGTGGTCGATCGGCAGCCCGGTGACCTGCTTGACCAGCTTGACCGTGCAGGCCGGCCCGCCGATCGTGAACGCCTCGTTGAACTTGCCCTGGAAGCCGCCCCGTTGTCCGCCGTTCTTGGTCCGGCAGGTCGGCAGCGTCACCCAGGTGTCGCGCGGGATGCTCATGACGAGCGCGCGCTTGCGGCCCTTGTACAGGTGCACGAGCATCACCACGTCGGACTGCGCGGTGCTGTAGACCTTCGCCGAGCCACCCTCGCCGCCCTGGCCGACCCGGGTGTCCGACCCCATCACGAGGATGTTCAGCGGGGACAGGTCGCCGGCCGGGGCCGGGGACGCGGAGCCGGAGGCTGACGGGGTCGACCCGAGCTCGTTGTCGGCGCTGGCGTCGACCGTGATGTTCGAGTCGAGGTGCCGGTAGACGAGGTACCCGCCGGCCGCGATCAGGCTCAGCATGAGCGCGAACGTGATGCTCACGGCCGCGGCGGCCCGCCGCCAGTGCCGGCGCCGCCGCGGCGGTGGGAACCCGGGCGCGGGCGTGATCACGGATCGTCCTCCTGGGCGGGTGGTCGGCGGCTGGTCGGCGTACGGCGGCGGTTTGGCAGGGCTCGCGGTCGCAGGCTCGCCCCAATCTACGGGCGATCCCAGGAGCCGCTCATCCTGACGTACGACCCGGGTCGGGGGTTCCTCGCGATCCGAAATGGGGTCGGACGTGACGAGGTGGTGTCTGACTGGACAAATCCACGATGGGTCGTCACGGCGCGCCGGACATCCCCTCCGTCCGGGTTAGAGTCGTTTCGTCCTGCGTTCAAGCGACCCTCCCGTCGCACCGACATCTTGTGCACCACGTCCCCGCGCCACCCTCCGCCGAGACCTGGCACCGCTCCCTCCGGATGCAAGGAACCCTCGACCATGCGCCTGCACCTGCTCACGCTCACGCTGGCCACCTCGGTGGCCGTGCCCATCGTGCTCACCCTGCCGGTGGCGACGGCTCCGGCGGCCACCCCGCACCCGGTGGCGCCGCACGTGCAGCACGTCCCGCTCTCGGGTGTGGACCCGGCGGCGGCCGGCGCGGCGACCGCGGTGGGCAAGGCCGGCGCGAGCGGACGGCGGGTCGCGGTGCTCTCCGCACCGATGACGGTGCACACGTTCTCGCTGCTCGGGGTCGCCTGGGACCGTTCACCGGCCGCGGGGACCACCCCCACCTCGGTGCAGGTGCGCACCCGCACCCCGGACGGGACCTGGACCCCATGGTCTCCGCTGGAGACCTCGGACGCCTCGCCCGACCTGGGCAGCGCGGAGTACCTGCGGGTCAAGCCGCACACCGAGCCGCTCGTCACCCAGGACTCCGACGCCGTGCAGGTTAGGGTCGACACCGGCAGGGGCGTGGCCCCGGCGGGCCTGCAGCTTGACCTGGTCGACCCCGGGACGTCCGCGGCGGACGGCGCGATCGCCCCGGCGCCGGCCTCGTCCGCGGCTGCCGCGGCCGGGATGCCGGCGATCGTCACCCGCGCCCAGTGGGGGGCCGACGAGAGCCTGCGCGACCCGGCGTTCAAGTACACGAGCACCGTGAAGATCGCGGTCGTGCACCACACCGCGTCCGGGAACAGCTACTGGCAGACCGGCGGTGACACCCTCGCGGCCGCGGCCAAGGACCTGCGTGCGATCTACGCGTACTCCGTCGCCACCGGGTACGCCGACGTCCCCTACAACTTCCTCGTCGACCAGGCCGGCCGCATCTACGAGGGTCGCGCCGGCGGCGTCGACAAGGCCGTGCTGGGCGCGGCGACCGGCGGGTTCAACACCGACACCATGTCGATCTCGGCGCTGGGCAACTTCCAGATCGCGCGCCCGTCCGGCTCGCTGGTGGCAGCGATCGAGCGGGTCGCCGCCTGGAAGCTCGGCCTGTTCCACCGCGACCCGACCGGCACGACGGCGCTGATCTCGGCGGGCGGCGGGACCGACCGCTGGCCGGTCGGTGCGTCGGTCACGCTCAACAACATCTCCGGGCACCGCGACACCGGGGCGACCGCCTGCCCGGGCAGCTACCTGTACCCGTACCTGCCGGGGATCCGGACCGCGGCGAAGACGTTGCAGCAGTCGGCGTTCTACGACCCGGTGGTGTCCCCGACCGTGGTGCCGACGCCGCTGACCACGCCGATGACGCTGACGACGCGGACATCCGGCGCGATGTCGTACCAGCTGCAGGTGGCCGACTCGACCGGTCATGCCGTGCGCACGTACACCGGCTCGGTGCCGGCGGCGCAGACGCTCTCGATCCCGTGGGACCTCAACGACGACGCGGGCCATCTGGTCCCCGACGGCTATTACACGATGACGCTCACCGGGTCGGCGGCCGCGGGTCCGCCGCAACCCTTCACGACCCGCGTGCAGCTCGGCAGCCCGGACGTGCCGACGGCGCCGCCGATCGGCGTGCAGCTGTGGCAACCGGGCTACCACACGATCGCGGGCGTGCAGTGGTACACCCGGTGCGAGTACCCGAGCCTGCAGCTGCTGCGCTGCGTCGTGCTCCGGTACGGGCCGTACTGGGCGGCCAGGGGCGGGACGTACGTGTCCGCCCTGGGCTGGGTCGGGTACACGACGACGTACGTCGCCTACGACACGCCCGCGTACAGCACGCTGCTGATGTCCCGACCCGGGCAGACCGTCTCGGGCGGCGCGCAGTGGCTGACCCAGTGCTCGCCGAACGTGAGCAGCGGGGCGCGGACGTGCTGGGCGTACCGGTGGGAGAGCCAGGTGGTCCGGGTGTCCGGGACCGGGTCGGCGTCGAAGTTCGCGATCGTCCAGAGATGGACGTTCAAGGCGCTGACGTCGTTGTCGGACCGCCCCACCCCACCACCCACGCCAGCCCCCGCGCCCGCGCCCTGAGCGGCTCCGCGCCGGTCGGCTCGCCGGGGTAAGGTCCGGCCGTGGCCGAGCGTCCGGCAGCCCCCGCCGAGGGGGTGCT
Organism: uncultured Actinomycetota bacterium; assembly: GCA_963711005.1. GTDB lineage: Bacteria > Actinomycetota > Actinomycetes > Prado026 > Prado026 > CAVQCJ01. The sequence goes on from CAVQCJ010000002.1 coordinate 1,880,895, forward strand.
CCTCGTCGGCGGGCTCGGCACTCGGCTGCGCCCGCTGACCGTCTACACGCCGAAGCCGATGCTCCCGGTGGCCGGGGTCCCGTTCGTCCTGCACCAGCTGGCCCGGCTGCGGGACGCCGGCATCACCCACGTCGTGCTGGCGACGTCGTACCGCGCCGAGGTGTTCGAGGGTTACCTCGGCGACGGCTCGGCGTTCGGGCTGGAGCTGGAGTTCGTCACCGAGGACGAGCCGCTGGGCACCGGCGGGGCGATCCGCAACGTGGTGGACCGGCTGCGGTCCGGCCCGGACGACCCGGTCGTCGTGCTCAACGGCGACGTCCTGTCCGGGCACGACGTCGGCGGGCAGCTGGTCGTGCACCGGGAGGCCGGTGCGGACGCGACTCTGCACCTGGTCCGGGTCGCGGACCCGCGGGCGTACGGGAGCGTGCCGACGGACGCGGCCGGCCGCGTGACGCGGTTCCTGGAGAAGAGCCCCGAACCGGTCACCGACCAGGTGAACGCGGGCTGCTACGTGTTCCGCCGCTCCGTGCTCGACGCGATCCCGCGCGGCCGGGTCGTCTCGGTGGAGCGCGAGACGTTCCCGGGCCTGCTGGACCGCGGCGCGCTGGTGCTCGGGTGCGTGGACGACTCGTACTGGTTGGACCTGGGCACCCCGGAGGCGTTCGTGACCGGGTCGCGCGACCTCGTGCTCGGGGTGGTGCGGTCGTCGGCGGTACCCGGTCCGCCGGGTCGCTCGCTCGTGCTGCCGGGCGCAGTGGTCGATCCGGCCGCCGTGGTCGACGGCGGCAGCGTCGTGGGCGCCGGGGCCTCCGTCGCCGCCGGCGCGGTGGTGCACGGCTCGGTGCTGCAGGACGGCTCGGCGGTCGGCGCCGACGCCCGCGTCGTCGCGTCCGTGATCGGGTCCGGGGCCCGGGTCGGCGAACGCACCGTGGTCCAGGACGCCGTGCTCGGCGACGACTCGGTGGTCGGCGCCGACTGCGAGATCGCAGCCGGCACCCGCATCTGGGTGGGCGTCGTACTGCCGGACCGCTCGGTGCGCACGTCCGACGACGACGAGACCGGCTGAGCGTGCCGAGCGACGGTCGTCCCGCCGACGCGGCGCCGGCTGCCGCGGCGGGGCTGCAGCGCACCTGGAGTCCGGGTCGCCGGGTCGACCTGCGGGTGACGCTCGGCCCGCTGCGTCGCGGCGGCGGCGACCCGACCCTGCGGATCGACGCGGCGGGGCTGTGGCGGACCGCGCTCACCCCGGACGGCCCGGCCACCCAGCGGCTGCGGATTCCCGGCGACGACGTCGAGTGCGTGGCGTGGGGGCCAGGTGCTGCGTGGCTGGTCGAGTCGCTGCCGGACCTGCTCGGCGCCGCCGACTCCGGCGCCGACGGCTTCGACCCGCAGCACCCGCTGCTGCGCGAGGTGTGGCGCCGGCACCGCGGCTGGCGGGTGCCGCGGACCAACCTCGTCACCGAGGCGCTGGTCCCCAGCGTGCTGGAGCAGAAGGTCACCGGGGACGAGGCGCGGCGGTCGTGGCGACGACTGCTGATGGCGTACGGCGAGCCGGCCCCGGGTCCGGCGCCGGCCGGTCTGCGGGTGGTGCCGTCGCCGCAGCGCTGGAGCCTGGTGCCCTCGTGGGCTTGGCACCGGGCCGGGGTCGGCCCGGACCGGGCCCGCACCATCGTCACCGCGACCGCGCGCTCCGCCGCGCTCGAGCGAACCCTTGCGGTCGACCACGCGGAGGCCGACCGGCGGCTGCGGTCGCTGCCCGGGATCGGGGCGTGGACGTCCGCCGAGGTCCGCCAGCGCGCGCACGGCGACCCGGACGCGGTGTCGGTCGGCGACTTCCACCTCGCCGGGCAGGTGGTCTACGCGCTGACCGGCCGGAGCGGCGGGGACGACGACGCGATGCTCGAGCTGCTCGAGCCGTACGCCGGGCACCGCTACCGGGTGGTGCGGATGGTCGAGCTGTCCGGGGTGGCCCAGCCCCGCCGCGGCCCCCGGTACGCCCCCCTCGACCACCGGTCCCGCTAGCTGGCGGTCAGCGCAGGAGGGTGTACGTCGCCGGGTCGCGCTGCGGTCGGTCCGGCGGTGCGGCGGCGGGGTGGCCGACCGCGACGGCACCCATCGGCTCCCAGCCGGGCGGCAGGTCGAGCGCGGCGGCGGCGACGTCCTTGCAGAACAACGTGCTCGACACCCAGGCCGACCCCAGTCCTTCGGCGGCCAGCGCGACCAGCAGGTTCTCCACCCCCGCCCCCACCGCGACCACGAACATCTCCCGCTCCGCGCCCGCCCGGCGCGCGTCCGGGTAGTCGTGCGCGCCCTCGGTGACCAGGCACGGCACGACCAGGTACGGCGCCGTGCGCAGCAGGTCTCCGCGGCGCAGCCGTCTCGTCACCGCGTCCGCCGCGAACCCGTCGGCCAGCAGGTCCTGCTCCCACCGCCGCGCCATCGCGTCCAGCAGACGGGTGCGGGTCGCCGCGTCCTCGACGAGCACGAACCGCCACGGCGTCGTGTGGTGCGGTGCCGGCGCTGTCACCGCCGCGGCGACCGCGACGAGCAAGGTCGCCCGGTCCACCGGCCGGTCCGCGAACGCCCGTACCGTCCGGCGCGCGGGGACCACCTCTCGGTGGCCGAGGCGGAACATGTCCTCGTCTGCCGGTCGCACCAGCGCCGCAGCTCCCGGTCCGTTCACGCCGGACGGCAGCACCAGCGCGTCGAGCCCGCGGACCACCGCGACGGGGACGCCTGCGAGCTTGCCCTTGACCAGGTCCGCCGCAGCGGCCAGCTCGTCGGCGACCGCCACGACGGTCTGCTCCAGCGTGTTCCCGTAGGCATCCGTGCGACCGCGGTAGTCCGTCAGCGGCGCGAGCCCGGCCACGCCGACGGCGGCGTCGGTCAGGCCCAGCCGCCAGGGGCGGCCGAGCGTGTCGCTGACGACCACGCCGACCCGTACGGCGCGCCGCTCCTGCAGGTCCGTGCGCAGCCGGCGGGCGCTGGCGTCGGGGTCCCGCGGGAGCAGCACGACCGTCCCGGCCGCGGTGTTGCTCGCGTCGACGCCAGCCGCGGCCAGCACGAAGCCGTGCCGGGTCGCGGTGATCCGGGTCGTGCCGCGGCGCGCCACCAGCCGGACCGACTCGGCGTCGATCGCCCCCTCGCGGTCGTCGGCGGCGACGGTGCGGCCCTCCGACTTCGCGACGATCTTGCTCGTCACCACCAGGATGTCGCCGTCGCGCAGGTCGCTCTCGCCGGGCAGCGCCCGGGAGAGCAGCTCGGCGAGGTCGTCCCCGCTCCGGACTTCCGGCAGACCACCGACCGGCCGGACCTCGAACCCGGCCACGGTCAGGCCCGCACCCGCAGCTGCGCCGCGAGGTCCAGGGCGGCCCCGGCGATCGCCCGCGTGGACGCCTCGTCGCGCATGTACAGGTCCATGCTCACCACCTGCACGCCCGGCACCTGCGTCCCGGCGTCGGCGTCGTCGACGAGCCAGCCCTGGATGAGCCCGGTGTAGAGCCCGGCGACGGCGCCGGCCGTCGTCGGCACGCCGATCGCGGCGAGGCAGGCGTCGGCCATGCCTCGGACGGGCGCGCCGCCGATGATCGGCGAGACGCCGACGACCGGTGCGGGGGTGGCTGCGAGAGCGTCGCGCACCCCGGGCACGGCCAGGATCGTGCCGATCGACACGACCGGGTTGGACGGGGGCAGCAGCACCACGTCGGCGTCGGCGAGGGCGTCGAGCACCCCGGGTCCCGGGGTGGCGTCCTGCACACCCACCGGCACGATCGCCAGCGCCGGGACGGCGGCGTGCATGCGGACCCACCACTCCTGGAAGTGCACGGCCCGCCGGCCCTGCTCGTCCTCGACGACCACGTGCGTCTGCACCCGGTCGTCGGTCATCGGCAGCAGCCGGACGCCGGGGCGCCAGCGCGCGCACAGCGCCTCGGTGACCTGGCTCAGCGGGTACCCGGCCGCCAGCATCTGGGTGCGCACGATGTGGGTCGCGATGTCCCGGTCGCCGAGTCCGAACCACTGCGGCTGGACGTCGTAGGCGGCCAGCTCGTCCTTGACCGCGAAGGTCTCGCCGTCGCGGCCCCAGCCCTGCTCCTCGTGGATCCCGCCGCCGAGGGTGTACATGACGGTGTCGAGGTCGGGGCTCACGTGCAGGCCGAAGAGCTCGATGTCGTCCGCGGTGTTGCCGATCACGGTGACATCGAACGGCTCGCCCCGCGCGGCCAGCTCGGCGAGCAGACCGCGCAGGAAGCGCGCGCCGCCGATGCCGCCGGCCAACGTCGTGATGCGCACCCGGTCATCCTGGCAGCAAGTAGTTTGCGTGCTGTGACGGGTGCGGCACAGCGCTGGCGGGACGACCTCCAGACGTGGGCGATCCCCGAGGAGATCCTCGAAGCGGCCGGCCGCAGCCCCTGGGGCCATCCGGTGAAGCGGTTCGCGGCGCGGGCGGACGCCGACCTGGCTGCGCCGGGCGGCATGTCCTACCAGCGCGCCCTCGAGGCGCTCACCGACGTGCGCCGCCGCCGCGGCCGCGCGGGCACCGTACTCGACATCGGATCCGGGGCCGGGGCGGCGTCGCTGCCGCTGGCGCCGTGGGCGGCCGCGATCACCGCGGTGGACCGGTCGGCCGCCATGCTCGCCGCGTTCGCCGACCGGGCCGCTCGGCTCACGCCCGCGGTCCCGACCACGTTGGTCGAGGGGTCGTGGCCGCAGGTGGCCGCCCAGGTCGAGCCGCACGACGTCGTGCTGTGCCACCACGTCGTGTACGACGTGCCGGACCTCGCCGACTTCGTGGCCGCGCTGACGGCGGCGGCGGGCGGCCGGGTGGTGCTCGAGCTCACCCCGCGGCACCCGATGAGCTGGTCGAACCCGTTGTGGCTGCAGTTCCACGGGCTGACCCGGCCGACCCGGCCCAGCAGCGGCGACCTGGTCGCGGTGCTGCACGAGGGCGGCGTCCGCGCGCTGTCCGTGGACCGCTGGGTGCGCGACGACGCCGGCGGTCTCACCGAGCAGGAACGGGTCGAGCTGGTCACCCGCCGGCTGTGCCTGCCGCCCGAGCGCGAGCCGGAGGTGGCCGCCGCGCTCGCCGACCATCCCGAGGAGGCTCGCCGACCGGTGGTGACGGTCTCGTGGGCGGGCTCGTGGGTGGGTCCGGCTGCACGTACGTAGGCTGACCGGGTGCCGGCCAGCAGCGCCTCCAGCCCGTCCAGCTCCGCGATGCGGCGGGCCCTGGCGCGGGCGGCAGCCGGCAAGACACTCGACGCGGCCGAGACCGCCGTCCTGCTGCAGGCGCGCGGTGCCGACCTGGACCGGTTGGTCGAGCAGGCGGGCGCGGTCCGGGACCTGGGTCTGGCTGCCGCCGGACGCCCTGGCGTGGTGACGTTCTCGCCGAAGGTGTTCGTCCCGTTGACCCGGCTGTGCCGCGACCGCTGCCGCTACTGCACGTTCGTGACCGTGCCCGGGCGGCTGGCGGCCGCCGGCCAGGAGCCGTTCCTGTCCCCGGACGAGGTGCTGGCCATCGCCAGGGCCGGTGCGGGTGCGGGCTGCCTGGAGGCGTTGTTCACCCTCGGCGACCGGCCGGAGGACCGCTGGCCGGTGGCCTCGCAGTGGCTGTCCGAGCGCGGCTTCGCCTCGACCCTGGAGTACGTCCGGGCGATGGCGGTGCTGGTGCTGGAGGAGACCGGGCTGCTGCCGCACCTGAACCCCGGGGTGCTGTCGTGGGCCGAGCTCGCCAGGCTCAAGCCGGTGGCGCCGTCGATGGGGATGATGCTGGAGACCACCTCGACGCGGTTGTTCACGCAGACCGACGGCGCGCACTTCGGCTCGCCGGACAAGGACCCGGCCGTCCGGCTCCGGGTCCTGCAGGACGCCGGCCGGCTGTCGGTTCCGTTCACCACCGGGCTGCTGGTCGGGATCGGCGAGGACGTCGCCGAGCGGGCCGACTCGCTGCTCGCGCTGCGCGCGAGCGCCCGCCGGTACGGGCACGTGCAGGAAGTCATCGTGCAGAACTTCCGGGCCAAGGCGGCGACTGCGATGGCCGCGGTGCCCGACCTGGACCCGGCCGAGTACCTGGCGACGGTGGCGACCGCCCGGGTCGTGCTGGGCGCCGGCGTCCGGCTGCAGGTCCCGCCGAACCTGTCCGAACCGGGCGAGCTGGGCCGGCTGCTGGCGGCGGGCGTGGACGACTGGGGCGGGGTCTCCCCGGTGACGCCGGACCACGTCAACCCCGAGCGCCCGTGGCCTGAGCTGGACGACCTGCGTGCCGCCACCGGTGCGGCCGGCTTCCGGCTGCGGGCCCGGCTGACCGTGCACCCCCGGTACGTGCTGGCCGGGGCGCCCTGGATCGACCCACGGGTGCTCCCGCACGTCACCGCGCTGGCCGACCCGCAGACCGGCCTGGCCCGCGCCGACGCGCGGCCGGTGGGCCTGCCGTGGCAGGAGCCCGACCCGGACTGGGGCGCCGCCTCCCGCGGCCGCAGCCGGTTGCACGTCGAGGTCGACACCGAGGGCCGGTCCGGTGACCGGCGCGGCGACTTCGTCTCGGTGTACGGGGACTGGGACGCCGTGGCCGACGACGCCGCGCTCGCCCGGGTGTCGGCCCCGGCCGCGCTGGTCGGTGACGTCGCCGCCGGGCTGCGACTGGCCGGCCGGGACCCGGCCGCGCTGCTGGAGCCCGCGAACGAGCACCTGGCGATGGCGCTGATGACGGCAGAGGGGGCCGACCTCGACGCCGTGTGCGCGCTGGCCGACGAGGTCCGCGCCGACACGGTCGGCGACGAGGTCACCTACGTCGTGAACCGGAACATCAACTTCACCAACGTCTGCTACGTCGGCTGCCGGTTCTGCGCGTTCGCGCAACGGCGCACCGACCCGGACGCGTACAGCCTCTCGCTCGAGGAGGTCGCGGACCGCGTGCGCGAGGCGGTGGCGGTCGGCGCCAGCGAGATCTGCATGCAGGGCGGGATCGACCCGGACCTGCCGGCCTCCGGGTACTTCGACCTGGCCCGGGCGGTGAAGGCGGCCGCACCGCAGGTGCACCTGCACGCGTTCAGCCCGATGGAAGTGATGAACGGGGTGGCCCGCACCGGCCTGTCCGTGCACGACTTCCTGGTGCGGGCGCGCGAGTCCGGCCTGGACACGATCCCGGGCACGGCCGCCGAGATCCTGGACGACGAGGTGCGCTGGGTGCTGACCAAGGGCAAGCTGCCGACCGCGGCGTGGGTCGAGGTCGTGACCACCGCGCACCGGCTCGGCATCCGGTCCAGCGCCACGATGATGTACGGCCACGTCGACCACCCGCGGCACTGGCTCGGGCACCTGCGGGTGCTGGCCGGGATCCAGGACGAGACCGGCGGCTTCACCGAGTTCGTGCCGCTGCCGTTCGTGCACACCAACGCGCCGGTGTACCTGGCGGGGGTGGCACGCCCCGGCCCGACGGCGCGCGACAACCGCGCCGTGCACGCGATGGCCCGGCTGCTGCTGCACGGCCGCGTCGACCACGTCCAGACCTCGTGGGTCAAGCTGGGCCGAGCCGGCACCACCGTGATGCTGCACGGGGGCGCGGACGACCTCGGCGGCACCCTGATGGAGGAGACGATCAGCCGGATGGCCGGGTCCGAGCACGGCTCCGCGATGACCGTCGCCGAGCTCGAGGAACTGGCCCACGCCGCCGGGCGCGTCCCGCGCCGGCGCACGACCACCTACGGCTCTCCAGGGGGCGTGCCACGGGTCCTCCAACCGGCCGAGAAACAGATGAGTAGCACGGAACGTCTTGACTTGGGCGTAACGACGCGCTTGTAATTCCACCCATGTCGTTCCCGGCACCGGGCACCACACCCCCGCGAGGCACGTTCGGTGGGTTGCCAGGAGTCGAGGACCCGGGTCGAGGAGGGCACGCGATGAGCGTGGTGTTTCCGCTGCGCGACGGCGAGGACGAGATGTCCTGGCAGGAGCGCGCGCTGTGCGCCCAGACAGACCCTGAGTCGTTCTTCCCCGAGAAGGGCGGCTCCACCCGCGAAGCCAAGCGGGTCTGCACCGGTTGCGACGTCCGCGGCGAGTGCCTGGACTACGCCCTCGCCCACGACGAGCGCTTCGGCATCTGGGGTGGGCTGTCCGAGCGTGAACGCCGCCGCCTGAAGAAGCAGGCCGTCTAGGCCGGAGCCGGAGTTCCGGTCCGACCGCACCTGCGGGGTCACGTATCGTGGTGGACCGGTCGGGGCCTTCCCGGCCTGCGAGCAGCGTCCGCAGGACGTGGCGTCCAGAGCCGCGACACCGCCTGCCGGCCGCGTTCCCCGGCCCCGTTCCCTGAGGCATGACGACACTCGACGATCGCGCGCCCGACGATCCCGCGAACCCGTACGTGGGGATCTTCGAGGGCTTTCTCGACGACGACGCCGACCCGGCCCTGCCCGCCGGGCCGGACCTTCGCACGTTCGACCGGCACCGGGTGACCGCCGTCCTGGTCTGCCACGACGGCGCCCGCTGGCTGCCGTACACCCTCGCGGCCCTGGACCGGCTTGCCCTGGCGCCGCAGCGGGTCATCGCCGTCGACACCGGCTCGACCGACGCCGGGCCGGCCCTGCTCGCGGCGGAGCTGGGGTCCGCCGGCGTGCTGACGGCCTCGGCCGACACCGGGTTCGGCGCCGCCGTCGCCCAGGCCGTGGACGCCCTGCGCGGGGCGCCCGGGCTGCCCGGCCCGCCCGCCGGCGATGGCCCGGTCGTGGAGTGGCTGTGGCTGCTGCACGACGACTGCGCCCCCGAGCCGGAGACCCTGCGCCGGCTGCTCGCGGTCGTCGACGCCAGCGACTCGGTCGCGGTGGCCGGCCCCAAGGTCCGCGGCTGGCACGACTCGTCCCGGCTGCTGGAGGTCGGCGTGGGCATCGGCGCCGGCGGTCGCCGCGAGACCGGCCTGGACCGCGGTGAGCTCGACCAGGGCCAGCACGACGGACGGCGCGACGTGCTCGCGGTGGGGTCGGCCGGGATGTTGGTCCGCCGCGACGTCTGGGACCAGCTCGGCGGCTTCGACCCGGCCCTGCCGCTGTTCCGCGACGACGTCGACTTCGGCTGGCGGGCCAACCTCGCCGGGCACCGCGTGGTGGTGGTCCCGCACGCCGTGCTGCACCACGTCGAGGCGGCCGGCCACGGTCGGCGGACGCTGGCGCCCGCGCTGGGCAGCGTGCACCGCGCCGACCGGAGGTCGGCGGTTCGGGTGCTGCTGGCCGACTGCCCGGCGTACGCGGTGCCGTGGCACTGGCTGCGGCTGCTGGTCGGCACGCTGCTGCGCACCCTCGGACTGCTGCTCGGCAAGGCGCCCACCGAGGCCTGGGCGGAGGTCACCGGTGCCATCCCGGTCCTGTTCGGTCCGGTGGCGCTGGCCAGGTCCCGGGCGGCCCGACGGCCCATGCGGCTGGTTCCGGCGGGGCAGGTGCGGCACCTGCTCCCGCGGTGGACCGCCGGGGTGCGGCACGGCGTCGACGCGGTCGCCGGGCTGCTGTCCGGCCGGGTCGACCTGTCGGCGACGACCGGCAGCGCGTTGGAGTCCGGACCGAGCAGCGAGGACTCCGAGGACCTGGTGGCCGCGCCGAGCCGGATCCGGACGGCGCTGTCCAGGCCCGGCGTGCAGCTCGTCCTGGCCCTGGCCCTGCTCGCGCTCGTCACTTTCCGCGGCCTGCTGTACGGCACCGGCCTGCTGCAGGGGGGTGCCCTGCTGCCCGCCCCGGACGGCGCCAGCGACTTGTGGGACTCGTACGCCGCGGCCTGGCACGACGTAGGTGTCGGCACGTCGGTGGCCTCGCCCGCCTACCTGGTCCCGATGGCCCTGCTCGCGACGCTGCTGCTGGGCAAGGCCTGGCTGGCCGTCGACTGCGTGCTGCTGCTGGCGGTGCCGCTGGCCGGTCTCGTCGCGTACCGGCTGCTGTCCCGGCTCGTGCAGGGGCGGGCGCTGCCCGTCGCCGGCGCGGCTGCGTACGCACTGCTGCCCGCCGCCACCGGCGCGGTCGCGTCCGGCCGGCTGGGGACCGCTGTGGCCTGCTGGCTGCTGCCGCTGGCGGTGTGGACCGGGGGGCGGGCGCTGGGTATCGGCGGGCCTCCCTCGACCCGGCGTGCGTGGGTGGCCGGCCTGCTTCTGGCGGTCGTGGCGGCGTTCGTGCCCAGCGCCTGGCTGGTCGCCGGCCTGGCCGGGGCCGCAGCCGTGGCGCTGTGGCGCCTTCGAGAGTGGAAGGCGTGGGCACGACTGGTGATCGTGCTGGCGGTGCCGCCGGTCTTGCTGCTGCCCTGGACCGGGCACCTGCTCCACGACCGTTCCGCACTGCTGCTGGAGGCCGGGGCCCCCTCGGCCGCGCTGGCCGACCGGGCCCTGCCGGCCTGGCACGTGGCGGTCGCCAACCCGGGCGGTCCGGGTGTGCCGGCGGCCTGGGTCACGGTGCCGCTGCTGCTGGCCGCGCTGGCCGCCCTGCTGCGGACGGACCGCCGTCGGGCGGTCGCGACCGCGTGGGCGGTCGCCCTCGCCGGGCTCGTCGTGGGGCTTGCGTCGGTCGGGCGGGTCGTCGTCCCACCGTCGCTGGGCACCCCGGTCCCGCTGTGGCCGGGGACGGCCACTGCGCTGGTCGGCGCCGGCCTGGTCGGCGCCGCCGTGCTGGGCGCAGAGGGTTCGCGACGGCGGCTCCGCGGGTACCGGTTCGGCTGGCGCCAGCCGGTCGCGGCGGTGCTCGGCGCGATCGCGCTGCTGGTCCCGGTCGTGCTCGGGCTGGCCTGGATGGTCCGCGGCGCGAGCCCGGTGCTCGCCGTCGGTCCGCCCGAGGTGCTGCCGCCGTTCGTCCAGCTCACCTCGCAGTCAGCGGAGCGCCCGCGCACGTTGGTGCTGCAGGCCCGCGGCGCGGTGGTGGCGTACGCACTGGTTCCGGGCCAGGGCCGCCAGCTGGGCGACGCCGAGGTTGCGCCGCCGGCCCGGCTCGCGCGCGGCCTGGACCCCACCGTCCAGACGCTGCTGTCCGGGACCGGGGACATCGCGCAGACCCAGGTGCTGGAGTCGTACGCGGTCGGGTTCGTGCTGCTGGACGCGCCGGTCGACCCGGTGGTCGAGCGCCGGCTGGACGGTACGCCGGGCCTGCAGCGCGTCAGCTCGGTCGACACCGGCTCGCTCTGGAAGGTCGTGCCGGCCGGGGTGCGGGCCCAGCTCCTGCGACCGCCGGCGCCACCGGTCACGGTGCCGGTGACCCCCGATGCCCCGACGACGGCCATCGACACGACCGTCCCTGCGGTGGCGGGCAGCGTCGCGCCGTCGTCCGCGGTCGGGACGCTGCGCCTGTCTGAGGCGGCCGACCCCGGCTGGACGGCGACCTCGGGCGGCGAACAGCTGGTCGGCCGGACGGTCGACGGCTGGGCCCAGGCGTTCGCGCTGCCGGCGTCGGCGACGCACGTGCAGGTCACCTTCGTCGACGACCGCCGCCGCTGGCTCTGGGCCCAGGGCGTGCTCGCCTTCGTCGTGCTGCTCCTGGCGCTGCCGTCGTGGCGACGCCGCGACGACGGGCTGGACGACGCCGACCCGGACGGCCCGCCGGTCCTGGAGCCGCTCCGCGGACCGCAGCCGGACCCGGACGCGCTGCGCGAGCCGGACGCGCTGCGCGAGCCGGACGCGCTGCGCGAGCCGGACGCACTGCCCGAGCCGGACGCACTGCCCGAGCCGGACGCACTGCCCGAGCCGGAGGAGGTCCGGTGATCCGCCCCACCCCGGGCCAGACGATGCTCGGCGTCGGCGCCCTCGTGGTCGCCGCCGTGCTGGTGACCGGCGTCGCCGCCGGCCCCGACCGTGGCGCGGCCGCCGTCGCCGGGGTCGCGACGATCCCGGTCACCGACTCGGTCCTGGTCTGCCCGGCCGTTGTCGGCGCCGACGCGCGGACGACCAGCACCGTCTCGGCCTCGTCGCCCGGGACCTCCGGCACGATCGAGATCCGGTCGCTGGCCGGCTCGGCCGCCGTCAAGCCGCTGGCTGTGCTCGCGCCCGGCGCCTCGGTCGTGCGGTACGTGGGGCCGTCCGGTGCGAGGACGCTGCCGGTGCTGGTGCACGCCACCGGCGACCGGTCCCGCGGCCTGTCCGCCGTGGTGGTCACCCGGGTCAGCACCGGCAGCCGTCGGTCGATGTCGGCCGCCCCGTGCAGCGAGCCGACGGGCGACACCTGGCTGGTCGGCGGCAGCACGGTCTCCGGTCGCCGCGACGTGGTCTACCTGACGAACGCCGACCAGGGCCCGGCGGTGCTCGACGTGTCCGTCTTCGGGCCGGGCGGCGTCGTGCCGACGACGCAGGGCGTGACCGTGGCCCCGCACAGCCAGCGCCAGCTGGCCCTCGACGCGATCGCCCCGGGACTGACCTCCACGGCCGTGCTGGTGCACGTCCGGTCCGGCCGGGTCGCGGCGGCGCTCCAGGACTCAGCCGCGCAGGGCTCGACGCCTCAGGGAGTGGACTGGGTCCCGCCGTCCACCCCGCCAGGCCGACACCAGGTCGTCGTCGGGATCCCGGGCGAGGCCAGCGGTCGGCACCACCTCGAGCTCCTGGTGCCCGGCGGGCAGGACGCCACGGTGGCGATCCGGTTCGCGACCGCCGACGGGACGCTGTCGCCGCCGCTGGACAGCTCGCCGCAGTCCACCAGCACCGACAACACCCTCGACGTGCCGGCCGGACGGCTGCTGGTCGTGGACCTCGACAAGGCCGGTGTGCCGGCCCCGTTCACGGTGCTGGTGGACTCCGACCAGCCGGTGGTCGCCGGTGTGCAGACCACCCAGGGCGGCGGCAAGGCCAAGTACTCCGACCTGACCTGGGCCGGCGGCAGCCCGCAGGTGGTCGGGGGGGCGGTGGTCGCCCCATGGGTCAACCGGACCGCGACGGTGTCCACGGCGGTGCAGCTGGTGGCCGGTGGGACCCAGGACATCGTCGTCCGAGTCGTCACCCGCAGCTCGACCGGAGCCGTGGTCGGCTCGACGGACTACACCGTGCCGGCCGGCCGGCAGCTCGCGCTCGTCCCGGGATCGGTGACGCTGGGGGCCGGGTCGGTGCTGGTCCAAGCGCCTGCGGGGGCCGACCTCGTCGTCGGCTGGTACACGATCGAGTTCGGCGCACACGGTCCGTTGGTCGCGGGCGGTCCGTTGCTGCAGACCCCGTTGACGGTCCCGCAGCCCCCTGCCGTCGCCGACCCGGCGGTCGGCTTCCCGGGTCACTGACGTGCGACCCGACAGTCGCGCGGGGTCAGTCGGGGTCGGTCGGGTCGAGGCGCTCGACCGGGACCTCGAGCAGCTCGGCCAGGTGCTCGACGACCACCTCGTGCACGAGCCGGCCGCGGTCGGCGACATCGGCGGCCCGCAGCTCCAGCGGGCGCCGGTACACGATCAGCCGCGCCGGCCGGTCCCGGCCGCCGGCCTCCACCCGTCCCAGCGGCAGCTCGCGACCGGTGGCCGCCTCCTCGAGCGCGGCCGGCGGCGGCACGTCCTCGACCCCCAGCTCGACCGCCGCCAGCCGGGTGACGAGCGAGGCGTCGTCGTGGACGGCGGCCTCGATGTCCTCGACGGCGTCCAGGACGAGGTCGTCGAACGCCTCTGAGCGGGTGCGGCTGATCGGCACCTCGCGCGGGGCCAGCGAGCCGCGGATGCCGCGGCCGTGCCGGTCCCGACGGCGGGGGTGCCGCTCGGGCCCGCCACCCGGGGGCTGCCCGTCCCGTTCGCCGTGTCCGCGGAGCCGACGCACGGGCGGAGCGTAGCGGCCGGCCCCGGCGGCGCGCCGCCGCGGGCTCGCGACCACAGACGACCACATGCGACGACACGCGAGCCGCCGGCTCCCAATCCCCGGGCTTGTGCCGCCGTGCCGCTAGCGTCGCCGGAGTGAGCCCCAGCCGCCGCTGCTCGCGGACCGCATGCGGGAAGCCCGCTGTCGCGACGCTCACCTATGTGTACGCGGAGTCGACCGCGGTCCTCGGTCCGCTGGCGACGTACGCGGAGCCGCACTGCTACGACCTGTGCCAGGCGCACAGCGAGCGGATGACCGCTCCGCGTGGCTGGGAAGTGGTCCGGCTGGCGCCCGACCCTGAGTCGATGCTCCCGAACACCGACGACCTCGAGGCGCTGGCGAACGCCGTGCGCGAGTCCGCCCGGCAACCGGTGCCGGTGGGGGCCGGGCCCGCTCCGGTCGGTCCGGAGCTCGGCCGCCGCGGGCACCTGCGGATCCTGCGCCCGGTCGAGGACTGACCACCCCGAGCTCTGCCAGTTCCGCCGGCTATGTCCCGGTATGGGACTGAATCGCCGCATGCTCAAGTCAAGGCGGGGGTGCTGCCGATGAGCCTGCATCCAGCCACCGTCACCCGTTCGGAGCATGCGATGTCCAGGAGCAGCACCCCGACCGCCGCACCGACGCGCACCCGCCGCGCCGCGGCCGAGCCGGTTCGCGTCAAGGCGACCGCGAAGCCGGGAGCAACGGCGGCGAAGCCGGCCAAGGACATGGCCAAGCCGCCCAAAGACGCAGCGAAGCCGGTGAAGAGCGTCGCAAAGCCGGCGCGGGCCGCGGTGCAGCCTGCGGAGGCCGCCAAGCCGGCCGAGGCCGCCAAGCCGGCCGAGGCCGCCAAGGCCAAGAAGCCCGCCAAGGCCACCAAACCCGCCAAGGCCGCCAGGCCCGCCGCGAGGGCCACCGGCCGCGGCGCCCGGGTGGTCGTGCTGCCGGTCGAGCCCCTAGCCGAGGTCATCACGCTGGCGACCGCACCCAGGTCGACCCGGCGGCGTGGCCGGTCGGCCCGTGCCATCGTGCCGGTCGCGCTCGGCTCGCTCACCCAGCCGGGAGCGCGCAGCGGCGAGACCTGCGAGGTCTGCGGGACCACGCGGATCACCAGCCTGGCGCTCCTGCTGACCGACGGAACGCCCGTGCGGTTCACCAGCTGTCACGCCTGCGAGCACCGCAGCTGGGTCGGGCCGGACGGCCCGCTGGACCGGGCGACCGTGCTCGAGCGCACCCGGAAGGTGCGCTAGCCACCACCGGTAGGCTCCCGGCATGCCGGACGTCACGAGGCGGGACCCCGCCGACCTCGACCAGATCGTGAAGGCGTACGACATCCGCGGCGTGTACCCCGACCAGCTCGACGAGGCCCTCGCGCACGACGTGGGAGCCGCCTTCGTCCGCCTGGTCCGCGACGGGGGCGGTCCGCCGGGCACCGTGGTCGTCGGTCACGACATGCGTCCGAGCAGCGGCCCGCTGGTGGACGCCTTCACGGCCGGCGCGACCAGCCAGGGGGCCGATGTCGTCCGGGTCGGGCTGGTGTCCACCGACGCCCTCTACTTCGCGTCCGGCTACCTGGACGCCCCGGGTGCCATGTTCACCGCCAGCCACAACCCGGCGAAGTACAACGGGATCAAGCTGTGCCGGGCCGGCGCCGCGCCGGTCGGGTTGGAGACCGGCCTCGGCACGGTCAGGACGATGCTCGCGCACGGCGTCCCGGCGTACGACGGCCCCGCCGGGACCGTCTCCGACCGCGACCTGCTGCGGGAGTACGCGGACTTCCTCAAAGGCCTGGTCGACCTGTCCGCGATCCGGCCGTTGCGGGTCGTCGTCGACGCGGGCAACGGCATGGGTGGCCACACCGCACCGGTGGTGCTCGCCGGCCTCCCGCTCACGGTGATCCCGCTGTACTTCGAGCTCGACGGCACCTTCCCGAACCACGAGGCGAACCCGATCGACCCGGAGAACCTGCGCGACCTGCAGAAGCTGGTGGTCGCGGAGGAGGCCGACCTCGGGCTCGCTTTCGACGGTGACGCCGACCGCTGCTTCGTCGTCGACGAGCGGGGGGAGATCGTCACGCCGTCCACGCTGACCGCGCTCATCGCCGTGCGCGAGCTCGCACGCGACCCGGGCGGGACCGTCATCCACAACCTCATCACGTCGCGGGCGGTCGCCGAGGCGGTGCGGGAGAACGGCGGCACCCCGGTCCGGACCCGCGTCGGTCACTCGTTCATCAAGCAGGTGATGGCCGAGACCGGTGCGGTCTTCGGCGGCGAGCACTCCGGCCACTTCTACTTCCGCGACTTCTGGCGCGCCGACTCCGGGATGCTGGCCGCGCTGCACGTCCTGGCTGCGCTCGGCGCGACCCCGGACGGGACCACGCTGTCGAGCCTGCTGGCCCCGTACGACCGCTACGCGGTGTCCGGCGAGATCAACTCCACCGTCGCCGACCCGGCCGGACGGATGAGCGCCGTCGAGACGGTCTTCGCGGCCGAGCCGGGCGTGCGCATCGACCACCTCGACGGGCTCACGGTCGACGCCGAGGACTGGTGGTTCAACCTCCGCGCGTCGAACACCGAGCCGCTGCTGCGGCTCAACGTCGAGGCGGTGGACTCCCCGACCGTGGGTTCGGTCCGCGAGCGCGTGCTCGCCATCGTCCGGGAGGGGACCTGATGGACCTGGATCCGTTGCTGCTGGAGATCCTGGCCTGTCCGTGCGAGCATCACGCGCCGGTGGCGCCGGCGGAGCCGGTGCAGGACGCACTGGTCTGCACCCGCTGCCGCACGTCGTTCCCGGTCCGCGACGGCATCCCGGTGATGCTGCTGGACGAGGCGACGCCGGGCCCGCAGGGCATCGGCACCGAGCTCTGACGGCAGGACTGGGGTGAGCCGGACCGTCGACGAGGGGCTCCTCGACGACCCCGAGCGCCTGGAAGCCACCGACCGGCACCAGACGCTGCTGGCGCTCGCCGGCGCCGGCGCGCAGGTCCGGTCGGCGCACCGGCTGGCGGTCGAGGCGGGGGCGCCGGGGGTGGCCGCGGACGGCCGGCCCCGCGCGGTGGTCGTCTCCGCGCTCGGCGGCTCCGCCGTGGTCGGCGACCTGCTGGCGGCACTGGCCGGTCCGGGCAGCCCGGTGCCGGTGTTCCCGGTGCACTCGACGACGCTGCCGGGCTGGGCGAGCCCGCTCGACCTGGTGGTGGCGGTGTCGGTGTCCGGGCGCGCGCACGGCCCGCTCGCGGTGGCCGCCGAGGCCGCCCGCCGCGGCTGCCGGCTGCTGACCGTGGGTCGCGAGGGTTCGCCCCTCGCCGAGGTCTGCGCGCGGGCCCGCGGCGTGCACGTCCCGGTGCCGGCGACGCAGCGTTCGTCCCGCACCAGCCTGTGGGCGCTGGCCGTGCCGGTCCTGGTCGCCGCCGACGCGCTCGGCCTGGTCCCGGGCGACGCCGCCATGTTCGCGGCGACTGCGGACGCACTGGACGTCGTGGCGGAGAAGGCCCGGCCGTCGTCGGAGTCGTTCGTGAACCCGGCCAAGGCGCTGGCGCTCGAGCTGGCCGGCACGGTCCCCATGGTGCTCGGCGCCGGTGACCTGGCCGGGGTCGTCGCGCGCCGTGCGGCCGCGCAGCTGGCCCGCAACGCCCGGCACCCGGCGGTCTTCGGGGTGCTGCCCGACGTCGGCGGCCGAGGTCGTGGCCACCTTCGACGGGCCGTTCGTGCGCAGCAGCGAGGACCTGTTCGTCGACGACATCTTCAACGACGCGGTCGGCGCGGACGGGCCCACCACCATGCGGCTGCTGCTGGTCCGCGACGACGACGAGCAGGAGGACGTCGACGTCGGTCGGGTGGCGGACGTGGTGCGCGACACCGCGACGTCCGGCGGCGTGCGCGTCACCGAGCTGCGGGCCGAGCCGGGTCCGGACCTGGCCCGGCTGGCCGGCCTCGTCTCGCTCACCGACTTCGCCTCGGTGTACCTGGCGCTGGGCCTCGGTCTGGACCCAGCCACGTCGCCGCACGTGGCGGACCTCAAAGAACGGATGCGATGAGCGCGTCCGGTGGGACGCGTGCCATCGTCGCGGCGCTCGCCGCCAACCTGGGGATCGCCGTCTCCAAGTTCGTGGCGTTCGCGTTCACCGGGTCCTCGTCGATGGCCGCGGAGGGCGTGCACTCGCTCGCCGACTCCGGCAACCAGGTGCTGCTGCTGGTCGGTGGCCGGCGGGCGCGGCGGGCACCGGACGAGGAGCACCCGTTCGGCTACGGCCGCACCCGCTACATCTACGCGTTCGTGGTGTCGATCGTCCTGTTCACCGTCGGCGGGCTGTTCGCGGTGTACGAGGGAGTGCACAAGCTGCTGCACCCGGAACCGCTCACCTCGCCGCAGTGGGCCATCGGCGTGCTGCTGGTGTCGATCGCGCTCGAGTCGTTCTCGCTGCGCACCGCGATGCGCGAGTCGAACCCGATGCGGGCGGGCCGGCCGTGGCTCGCGTTCGTCCGGCGGGCGAAGTCCCCGGAGCTGCCGGTGGTCCTGCTCGAGGACACCGGCGCACTGGTCGGCCTGGCGCTCGCGCTGGTCGGCGTGAGCCTGGCCGCCGTCACCGGCAACGGTCGCTGGGACGGGCTGGGCTCGTTGTCGATCGGCCTGCTGCTCGTCGTCATCGCGGTCTTCCTCGCGATGGAGATGAACAGCCTGCTCATCGGCGAGGCCGCGCTCCCCGACGAGGTCGCCGCGATCCGGTCGGCGCTGGAGGCCACGCCGGAGGTGCTGCGCGTGATCCACCTGCGCACGCTGCACCTGGGTCCGGACGAGATCCTCGTCGGCGCCAAGGTCGCGGTCGCCCACGACGACACCGCCGCCGCCGTCGCCCGCGCGATCGACTCCGCCGAGCGCCGGGTGCGCAGCGCGGTGCCGACGGCGACCGTCATCTACCTCGAGCCGGACATCGACCGCGGCGCGGACCCGTCCGCCGGTACGTCATGATGCCCCGATGACGGTCTCCAACGACCGGGTCGTGGACCCCGCCCTGTTCGGCACACCGGTGGCGCGCGCCGCGCGCGAGCGCCTCGAAGCGGTGGCCGGCGAGCTCGTCGCGCTGTCGCACGCGATCGCCGCCGACCCCGAGCTGGCGTACCACGAGGACCGCGCCGCGGGCCGCTGCGCCGACCTGCTGGAGGCCGGTGGGCTGGCGGTCGAGCGCGGTGCCTACGGGCTCCCCACCGCGTTCGCCGCTCGCGCCGGGACCACCGGACCGCACGTGGTCGTGTGCGCCGAGTACGACGCCCTGCCGGGGGTCGGGCACGCGTGCGGGCACAACGTCATCGCCGCGTCGGCGGTCGGTGCCGGGATCGCCCTCGCGGCAGTCGCCGAGGAGGCCGGCCTGCGGGTCACGGTCCTCGGCACGCCCGCAGAGGAGAGCGGTGGCGGCAAGGTCGACCTGATCCGCGCCGGCGCGCTGGACGGCGTCGACTTCGCGATGATGGTGCACCCCGCCCCGTACGACGTGCACGACGCGCGCGGTCTCGCCATCGAGGAGTGGGACGTCGTGTACACCGGTCAGGCGTCGCACGCGAGCTTCGCGCCGCAGCTCGGCGTCAACGCGCTCGACGGCGTCGTCGCGGGCTACTCCGCGATCGCCATGCTGCGCCAGCACCTTGCGCCGTGGCAGCAGGTGCACGGGATCATCACCGACGGCGGCGAGGCGCCCAACGTCGTGCCGGAGCGGGCGGCCGCCGCGTACTACCTGCGCGCGATCGACATGACCGGTCTGGCCGACCTGCGGACGCGGGTCCGCTCCTGCCTCGAGGGTGCGGCCAGCGCCACCGGTACCACGGTCGCGATCACCCAGGTCGGCCACGTGTACGACCCGGTGGCGCCTCATCCCGGTCTCGTCGCGGCCTTCGGCGCCGCATGCGCGGCCATCGGTCGCCCGTTGACGCCGGACCCGGCCGGCGACGACCTCGGCGGCTCCACGGACTTCGGCAACATCAGCCAGCTCGTGCCGGCCGTGCACGCCGACCTGGCCGTCCACTCCTGGCCGGCGGTGAACCACCAGCACGAGTTTGCCGCGCACTGCGTCACCGAGGCCGGGGACCGGACCATGCTCGAGGGCGCCGCCGCGCTCGCGCTGACAGCGCTCGCCGTCGCCGCGGACCCGTCGATCATCGACCGCTGACGCATAGCCCGCGACTCGTCAGGCCCGGCGGCTGCTCCCCAGGCATGGCCCAGGCTGACAGGTCAGGGGCCGTATGCGGTGAGCTTTCCCGACTCGTCGGCGATGAAGAGCTTGCCGGCGGAGAAGACGGGCTGGGAGAACACGCTGCCCGTTGTCGTGATCGTGCGCAGCGGCGCACCGGTCTGCGAGTTGAAGAGCGCCACGCCGGGTTTCGCCGTGCCCACGCACCCGTACAGCGGCACCGCGAGCACGTGCGTGGTCGCGTTCAACGTGGGCGAGCCGTTCGGGAGGCACCCGAGCGGCTGCTCCCACATGACCGCGCCGGTCGCGGGGTTCAGTGCACGCACCGAGCCCTGTACGGCGGTGGTCCCGATCGTGGTCTGGTTGGCCGCGACGAACAGCGTGGCGTTCGGGCCGTCGTACGCGGCGGACGTGATGCACGCGCCGTTCCCGGTCCCGCCGGTCTGCCCCACCTGCCGCTGCCAGACCGGTCCGGCGGCCAGGTTGGCGCGCCGCCAGACGTAGTAGATGCCGTTCTTGTTGCAGGCGCCGATCATGTCGGTCGCCGTCCCGGCCAGAGTCGCGGTGAAGAAGGTCGGCGAGCTGCCGAAGTCGAGGTCGTCTGCGAGCGGCGTCGGGACCGTCCACTTGTCCTGTTTCGCCAAGGTGGTGGCCGACAGCCGCACGATCGAGAACGCGTCGTAGACCTGCGCGGCGGACAGGTCCGGGTTGCCGGTGGTGACCCAGACCGAGGTGCCGTCGCCGGCCATGCTGCTCCACACGCTCGGCCCGATCGTTCCGGCCGGGACGGCGTACCAGGTGTGGTTCTTCTTGCCGGTGTGCTGGTCGACCTGGACGACACCGCCGCGGACCTTGTTGGCGTCGCACGCCGCAGCCAGGCCCATGTAGATCTTGCCGCCGACGACGCTCGGGGACGACCAGTTGTACCAGCGCGCCTCGCCGTCGGCGGTGGCCGGACCGATGGCGACCTTCCAGACCTGCGCACCGGTCACTGCGTTAAGCGCGTACAGGTAGTGCGAGCCGGCCGCGTAGACGGTCATGACACCGCTGACCGGGTCGGCCGCGACGGTCGCCGTGCCCACGATGCCCTTGGCCGAGCACACGGTGGCGCTGCCGAAGTCGAGCTGCTTCTTCCAGACCACGGCGCCGGTGCCGGCATCGAGGCTGTAGAAGATCCCGGTACGGGAGCCGATGTACACGTGGCCGCCGACGACGGTCGGGCTGGAGTCGAACTTGGGCCCGGGCGCACCGGCCTGCGTGGAGGCTCCCGCCGTGAAGCTCCACGCGACGTGCAGCGACGGGACGCCCGCCACGGTGATGGCGGTGTCGTTGAACGCCGCCGAGCTGTGCGCGGGACCGTGCTCGTATCCGGCCCAGTCGGTGTTCGGGGCCGCGTCGGAGGATCCGACCGGTCCGGTCAGGACGGCGACGGCGACGGCGACGCCGACGACGGCGGCGAGGTGGTGGTGGTGGTGGTGGACGTTCTCATCGGAACCCCCTGTTCGTCCGCGCCGTCAGCCGGCGAGGAAGCTGAGCCGTACCTGTCGTACCCGGTTGTCCACGTTGGTGTCGACCAGCACGATGCTCTGCCACGTGCCCAGGGCCGGCCGGTCGGCGACGACCGGGACGGTCACCGACGGCGAGACGAGTGCCGGCAGGACGTGGTCGCGGCCGTGCCCCCGGGTGCCGTGGCGGTGCCGGTAGCGGTCCTCGGCGGGCAGGAGGTCGTCGACGAAGGCGCCGAGGTCCAGCTCGGTGCCGCTGCCGATCTCGATGATCGCCAGTCCCGCGGTGGCGTGCGGGACGAAGACGTTGAGCAGACCGTCGCCGCGTCCGCCGCAGAAGTCGGCGACCGCCGCGGTGAGGTCGGTGACCAGCTGGTCACCGGTGGGCACGCGCAGCTCGGTGGTGTCCACGCGGTCATCATGGCCCAGCCGCGCGGTCCCGTCAGCGGCCGGGCCGGCGCAGCAGCCGCTGGGCCTTGACCTGGTCGAAGTCGAGCGCGCGGGTGGCCGGCGTGATCCGCCCGGTGAGCTCGCCGAGGCGGCGGACGTCGGCGGCGACCGGTGCCTCGCTGACCGCCCGCACCGCGAAGGCCAACGCCTGCGGCGGGACTCCGTACCGCTGCTCGACGACCGCGGCCCAGGCGGCCGCGGCAAGGTCCTGCCGGTCGTAGGTCCGGTGCCGGCCCGGAGCGTCTGCCGCCGTCGGCAGCAGGCCGAGCGCCTCCCGGTACCGCAGCATCCGCGGGGTCGTCCGCAGGGCTCGCGAGGCCTCGGTGATGCGCATGAGGGCAGTTTCTCACACAATCGTGTACGAAATCGACCTCTCCGGCGCCGAGCGATCTAGGCTTCCGGCATGACTTCCTCGACGACCCCTTCAACGACCATTCCGAGGCACGACATCGCGGACGCCTCGCTGGCCCCCCAGGGCAAGGCCCGGATCGAGTGGGCCGAGCGCTCGATGCCGGTTCTGCGGCAGATCCGCGAGCGGTTCGAGAAGGAGCGCCCGTTCGAGGGCGTCCGGCTCGCGGCCTGCATGCACGTGACCACCGAGACGGCCAACCTCATGCGCGCCCTCAAGGCCGGCGGCGCCGAGGTCGCGCTGTGCGCGAGCAACCCGCTGTCCACCCAGGACGACACCGCGGCGGCGCTGGTGCACGAGTACGGCATCTCGGTGTTCGCCCACCACGGGACCGACACCGACGGCTACTACCGCGACATCGACGCGGCGCTGGACGTCCGCCCGCACCAGGTGTTCGACGACGGCTGCGACCTGGTGAACACGCTGCACACGACCCGCACCGAGTTGCTCGCCGACGTCACGGCGGGCTGCGAGGAGACGACGACGGGCGTGATCCGGCTGCGGGCGATGGCGGCCGACCGCGCGCTGCGGTTCCCGATGGTGGCGGTGAACGACACCGACACCAAGCACATGTTCGACAACCGGTACGGCACCGGGCAGTCGACACTGGACGCCATCTTCCGCGCGACCAACACGCTGCTGGCCGGCAAGACGTTCGTGGTGGCCGGGTACGGCTACTGCGGCAAGGGGGTTGCCGACCGGGCCAAGGGGATGGGCGCCGACGTGGTCGTCACCGAGATCGACCCGACGAAGGCGCTGGACGCGACCATGCAGGGCTTCCGGGTGATGCCGATGAGCGAGGCGGCCCGGATCGGCGACGTGTTCGTGACCGTCACGGGCAACCGGGACGTCCTGCGCCGCGAGCACTTCGAGGTCATGAAGGACGGCGCGATCATGGCGAACTCGGGCCACTTCGACATCGAGATCGACGTGAAGTGGCTGGAGACCGAGGCCTCGGTCGTGAACCGCAAGATCCGGCACCAGACCGACGAGTACGTCCTGGCCGACGGCCGCCGGCTGGTGCTGCTGGCCGAGGGCCGGCTGGTCAACCTCGGCGCGGCCGAGGGGCACCCGGCCGCGGTGATGGACATGTCGTTCGCCGACCAGGCCCTGACCGCGGAGTGGCTGGTCGGCCACGCGGCCGGGCTCGAGCCCGGGGTCTACGAGGTGCCGACGGAGATCGACAAGCAGGTGGCGGCGCTGAAGCTGGCCGCGATGGACGTGGACATCGACACGCTCACACCGGCGCAGGAGGAGTACCTGTCGAGCTGGGAGCACGGTTCGTGACCCGCGTCGGGGTCATCGGCACCGGGCCGGTCGGTCGCGCGCTCGGCGGCCGGCTGGCCGCCGTCGGCCACGACGTGGTGATCGGGTCGCGCACGGCCAAGGACGACGTGCGGACATTCGCCGAGGCGGCGGCGCACGGCGAGGTCGTCGTCAACGCGACCGGCGGGATCGTGAGCATCGACGCGCTGACACTGGCCGGCGCGGACAACCTGGCCGGCAAGCCACTGCTCGACGTCTCCAACGCACTGGACCACTCCCGGGGGCTTCCCGCCGAGGGTGCTCGCGAGCGATTCGGACAGCAACGCCGAACGCATCCAGGCGGCGTTCCCGGACGCCCGCGTGGTCAAGACGCTGAACACGATGAACGCGAGCGTGATGGTCGACCCGCGGTCCCTGCCGGGTCCGCACTCGACGTTCCTCGCGGGCGACGACGAGGCCGCGAAGGCGGTCGCGCGCGGCTTCCTGCTGGAGTTCGGCTGGACCGACGAGGAGGTGGTCGACCTCGGCGACCTGACCGCCGCCCGTGGGCTCGAGACGTACCTCCTGCTCTGGCTCTTCCTGTACGGAGCGACCGGCGGGCACGGGTTCAACATCCACGTCGTCCGCGGGTGAGCCTGGGCCCGCCGGCGCCCGAGCCGCCTCCCGAGCCGGCCGTCGAGCCGGCCATCGAGGCGGCGCCGGCGCGGGCGCGCTGGGGGCTCGGCGACGTCGCGATCGCGCTCGGGGGAGCGGTCGTGCTCGGCAACCTGCTCGCGTCGGTCCTGCTGGCCGAGAAGGGGCACGCCTCCGACGTGGTCCAGGCGTGGACCGCCCTCGTGGTGCTGACCGGTCCGTGGCTCCTGCTCGGCGGGTGGCCGTTGCTGGCGACCCGGCTCAAGGGGAACGGCCCGGTCCGCGACCTGGCGCTCAACCTGTCCTGGCGCTCGGCCGGGATCGGCGTGCTGGGCGGCGGCGCCGGGCTGCTCAGCGCGTCGTTGGTGGCGCAGCTGCAGCAGCAGCTCACGCACCGGCAGCTGGACGCCCGGGCCGCCGACGTCGCGCACGACATCGTGTCCGCCTCGCCGGTCGCGCTGGCTCTGTTCGCGCTGGCGACGG
Organism: uncultured Actinomycetota bacterium; assembly: GCA_963711005.1. Lineage (GTDB taxonomy): Bacteria > Actinomycetota > Actinomycetes > Prado026 > Prado026 > CAVQCJ01. Next base: position 1,905,566 of record CAVQCJ010000002.1, read on the forward strand.
CGTTCGGCGCGCCGGTGGTCGAGGAGCTCGCCTTCCGTGGGCTCACGTACGGCTCGTTGCGCAAGCGCGACGTGACCGTGGTCTGGTCGGTCGTGTGGACGACGCTGCTGTTCGCCGCCTTCCACTTCGAGCCCGCCAGGTTCCTGGTCCTGGCCGTGCTCGGCGGTTGGATCGGGGCGGTCCGGGCGGTGACCGGGAGCACGGCGGCGAGCATGGTCGCGCACATGACCGTGAACGTGCCGGGCGCCCTGCTGATCCTGCTCGCGCACTAGCCGCCGCCGAATCGGCCGCGCAGCCCGGTCAGCCGGGCGGGGCGAAGCCGTTCGGGTCGTGTGGTGGCAGCGGCTGCGGCGCCGGCGGCGGCGCAGCCGGCTGAGCCGGGTACGGCGGTGGCGCGGGCCTGTACGGCTGCGGGACTCGGGCCAGCTCGCGGCGGCGGCGCTCGGCCAGCACCGCCGCCAGGTACGCCTCGGGTGGACAGCCGGTCGGTGGTGGCGGTGCTACGTACTGCGAGACGTCGTACGCCACCCGCCGCCCCATCTCGAAGCGCGCCTGCGGCGAGATGTCGCCGGCCCGCGCCAGGAACTGCCGGGCGGCGAGGGCCAGCGGGTCGGGCAGCCTGGACAGCTCGGCGGTGGCGGCCCACCGGGCCATCGCCAGCGGCGTCTGCACGAGCGGGGCGGCCGACTCCGGGACCCGTTCGCGCACCACGACCGTCCCGGCGAGGTAGTCGCCGACGCGCTTGCTCCGGGTCGACGCCAGGCAGGTGAGGATCGCGATGAACGGCAGGATCCAGATCTCGATGACGCCGAGCAGGGCGCGCACGAGGGCGTGCCGGAAGCGGCCGGACCCGCCGTCGTCCCGGACGACCCGCAGGCCCATCGCCATCTTCCCCGGCGTGCGCCCGTTGGTCAGAACCTCGAACAGCAGCGGGTAGCCGACGACCAGGCCGATCGTCACGACCAGCCAGATCGCCGTCCACTCGGCGTCGTCGGTGATGTCGGCCTGCGAGAGCAGGAAGACGACCCCCAGGAACAGCGCGAACGTGATGGCCAGGTCGAGCAGCCGGGCCAGCGCGCGGCTCGGGAAGCGGGCCAGCCGCAGCTCGAGCAGCACCGCCTCGCCGCTGACCAGGTCGCCGCCCAGGTGCGCGCCCCAGCTACCGGTGGGCGCCCCCGGCGCCGACTGGCTCATCGCGCCCGTCCCCTCGTGCGTTCGCAACAGCCCTGCCGGCGCTCGCGTCGCGGCGCCGTGGGTCGCTGCCCTGCGGATAGTGTGCCGAACCATCGACGTCGACGTGTTCGTGACGGCTCACCGCCGCGAGTGGGACCGCCTGGAGGAGCTCACCCGGCGGGCCCGCACGCTGACCGGCCCCGAGGTCGACGAGCTCGTCGACCTCTACCAGCGGGCGGCGACGCACCTGTCCGCCGTGCGGACGTCCGCTCCCGACCCCGTGCTGGTGGCCCGGCTCTCGACCCTCGTGGCCAGGGCCCGCAGCGTCGTCACCGCGTCGGGCGCCCCGGCCTACCTCGAGGTCGCGCTGTTCTTCACCCGCCGGTTCCCGGCGGCGGTGTACCGGGCCCGCTGGTGGTGGCTGACCACGGGTGCCGCCTTCGTGGTCGTCGCGTTCGCCCTCGCGTGGTGGGTCTACGCCAACCCCGATGTCCAGTCCTCCATCGCCACCCCGGACGAGGTGCGCCAGCTGGTCGACCAGGACTTCGCGTCGTACTACTCCTCGCACCCCGCGGCGGCGTTCGCGTTCCAGGTCTGGACGAACAACGCATGGCTGACCGCGCTGGTGATCGCGTCCGGAGGCCTGCTCGGCCTCCCGATCCCGTGGCTGCTCGCGACCAACGCGGCCAACGTCGGGGTGATCGCCGGGCTCATGGGCGCGCACGGACGGCTCGGCGAGTTCTTCGGGCTGATCCTCCCGCACGGCCTGCTCGAGCTGACCGCGGTGTTCGTGGGCGCCGGCGTCGGGTTGCGGCTGGGCTGGACGATCGTCGCGCCCGGCGAACGTCCCAGGGGCGCCGCGGTCGCGCAGGAGGGTCGGGCGGCGGTCGGGGTGGCGATGGGCCTGGTCGCGGTGCTGCTCGTGTCCGGCGTGGTCGAGGCGTTCGTGACGCCGTCCGGCCTGCCCACCTGGGCGCGGATCGCGATCGGCGTCCTCGTCTGGATGGCGTTCCTCGCGTACGTGTTCGTGCTCGGCGGCCGAGCGGCCCGCGCCGGCGAGACCGGCGACCTGGACGCGTCGGCGGTCGGCGACAGCCGACCGGTCGCGGCGTAGCCCTCGCGCGCTACAGAGCCGGGCTAGAGCCGCCCGGCGGCCTTCAGCGCGAGGTACGCGTCCGCCAGCCGCGGCGGCAGCTCCTCGGGGTCGCCCTCGACCACCGTCACGCCGGCGCGGGCCAGCCGGGCCCCGACCTGCTGCCGGGCGAGAACCGCGCGTGAGCCGGCCGCCGCGTCGTACACCGCGTCCGCGTCACCACGCTCGGCGGCCATCTCCTCGACCCTCGGGTCGGCGACGGACGCGAGCAGCACCTGGTGGCGGGCGGTGAGCCGGCCGAGCTCGGGCAGCAGCCCGTACTCGACCGGGGCCGGGTCGAGCGCGGTGAGCAGCACGACGAGCGAGCGGTGCGGCGCCCGCCGCAGCACCTCGCCCGCGATGGCACGCCAGTCCGCCTCGACGAGCTGGGCGTCGAGCACCGCCAGCGCCTGGACGAACGACGGCAGCACCTCGGTCGCGGACCGGCCCTGCACCGCCGCCCGGAGCACCCGGTCGTGCGCCAGCAGGTCGACCCGGTCGCCGGCCCGGGTCGCCAGCGCGGCCAGCAGCAGCGCGGCGTCCATCGCGGCGTCCAGGCGCGGTGCGTCGCCGACCCGTCCGGCCGCGGTCCGCCCGGTGTCCAGCACGAGCAGCACGTGCCGGTCCCGCTCAGGCCGCCAGGTCCGGACCACCACGTCACGGGACCGCGCGGACGCCCGCCAGTCGATCGAGCGTACGTCGTCGCCCGGGACGTACTCGCGCAGCGAGTCGAACTCGGTGCCCTGACCGCGCACGAGCACCGGTGTCCGGCCGTCCAGGTCGCGCAGCCGGGCCAGCTTGGCCGGCAGGTGCTTGCGCGACGCGAACGACGGCAGCACCCGCAACCGCCACGGCGCCGCGTGCGCACCCTGCCGGGCGGCCAGGCCGAGCGGGCCGAACGCCCGGACTGTCACCCGGTCCGGCACCCGGTCCCCGCGCCGGGTCGGCACCAGCTCGACCGTCAGCGCGCGCCGCTCGCCCGCCGGCAGGTCGAGCGGCTGCCGGGGGTTGCGCGCACCGGCACTGGGCGGCCACGCGTCGCGCAGCACGCCGCGGACCGGGCGCCGCCCCGGGTTGGACACGCGCACGAGGACCGTCGCAGTCTCGCCGAGGCGCACCGAGACATCTCCGGACCGGACCACCCGCAGACCGCGCACCGAGCCCGCCAGCAGCAGGTCGAGCCCGACCAGCAGCAGCAGCACCGCGTCGACGGCCCAGAACGCGGCCCACGACCCGCTCAGCCCGACGACGAGGCCACCGAGCAGCGCGAGCAGCGCGAGCCGACCGGAGACCGCCATGTCAGCCGACCTCCATGTCAGCGCGGCACGGGCACCGTGGCGAGCACGCCGTCGAGCACGCCGTCCGCGGTGACGCCCTCGAGCTCGGACTCGGCCCGCAGCTGGATCCGGTGTCGCAGCGCCGGTCGCGCCAGGGCCTTGACGTCGTCCGGGGTGACGTAGCCGCGTCCGGACAGCCACGCCCAGGCCCGCGCGCACGCCATCAGCGCGGTCGCGCCGCGCGGTGACACGCCCAGCCGCAGCGAGGGGGACTGGCGGGTGGCCCGGCACAGGTCGACGACGTAGCCGAACACCTCCGGCGCCATCTGCACCTGGCGGACCCCGTCGCGGCCGGCAGCGAGGTCGGCCGGCCCGGCCACGCGCCGCAGCCCGGCCCCGGCGAGGTCGCGCGGGTCGAAGCCGGCGGCGTGCCGCTGCAGCACGGTGACCTCGTCCTCGCGGGACGGGGTGCCGACGGCGAGCTTGAGCAGGAAGCGGTCCAGCTGCGCCTCGGGCAGCGGGTACGTCCCCTCGTACTCGATCGGGTTCTGCGTGGCGCACACGACGAACGGGTCGGGCAAGCGGCCGTGGCAGGCCGTCGACCGACACCTGGCGCTCCTCCATCGCCTCGAGCAGCGCGGCCTGGGTCTTCGGCGGCGTCCGGTTGATCTCGTCGGCGACCAGGAGGTTGGTGAAGACCGGGCCCGGCCGGAACGAGAACTCGGCCGTGCGCGCGTCGTAGACGAGCGAACCGGTGACGTCGCCGGGCATCAGGTCCGGAGTGAACTGCAGCCGCCGTGACTCCAGCGCGAGCGAGGCGGCCAGCGCCCGGATGAGCAGCGTCTTGGCCGTGCCCGGTACGCCTTCGAGCAGCACGTGCCCGCGGACGAGCAGAGCGATGACCAGGCCGGTGACCGCGGCGTCCTGGCCGACCACGGCCTTGGCCACCTCGCCACGCACGGCGAGCAGGGCGGCGCGGGCGTCGGGTTGCTCCTGCGCGTCGGTCATGGTCGACGGACCTGCCTCTCCAGCGTGTCGAGGGCGGACGCGAGGCCGACCAGCCCGGCGTCGTCGTGCGGTGCGGCACCGTACAGGAGGTTCGCGACGCTCTCCGGCGGCCAGCCGGACCTGGCCGCGACCTGTCCGACCACGGCGTCCCGGCTGCTGCCCGGCGGCAGCCCGAGCGGCCCGACCAGCCGCGACCGGCTGGCCGCGCGCAGGTGCTCGGCCGCCCGTCCGCGCGCCCCCCGGCGGCGGTACAGCCGGGCCCGGCCCTCGGTGGTCTCGGCGGCGCGCACGTCGACCGGCAGCGGCTCGACGACCACCGGCCCGAGCCGGCGCCCGCGCCACAGCGCCGCGAGCAGCACGACCACCACCAGCTGGGCCAGCACCAGTCCCACCCACGGCGGCAGCAAGTCGGTGAGCGTGCTGCCGCCGTCGGCCGGTCTGGCCTCGTCCGGGAGCCGGGCGAACCAGAGCACGTCCGTGTGCGCACCCAGCAGGTTCAGCGCGAGGGCGGCGTTGCCGTCGTCGCCGATCGACGCGTTCGTGAACGCGACGCCGGAGCCGACGAGGGTGACGGTCCGTCCGTCCACCAGCGTCTGGCGCACCACGGTGCCCTCGCCCTGCGCGGCGTAGCAGGACTCGACGGTGCCCGACGACGGCCGGCCGGTCAGGCTCACGCCGCCGGTCAGGGCCGGCCCGGCGAGAGTGGCCGCGCGCAGCGAGCACGCCGGCTCGCGCACGCGGGCATCGGCGCCGTGCCCGACATCCATCCCGGGGATCATCCGCGGGACTCCGCGCTCGTCCGGGTCGGTCACCACAAGGTCGGCAGAGACGGCCCAGACCAGGCTCAGGTCGTGCTGGTCGAGGTCCTGCGCGTCCGGCACGAACAACGTCATGCCCCACGAGGCGTCCCGCGACGCGGTCACCGCGTCGGTCACCACGGTGACCCGGACACCCTGCTGCTCGAGCAGCGCGCGCAGCGCGCGGGCACCTTCGGGGCGGGCCGAGCCGGGCTGCAGGTAGCCCTGCGGACCGCTCGCCGAGACCGCCCCTACGACGGCCGCGACCAGCAGGACCAGCACGACGACGGCGGCCACCCGGGTCCACCGCCCGACGCGGGCCCGCGCCGGCGGACCCAGCGGTCCGGCCGGGCCGCTCGGTCCGGACGGAACGACGATCTCGCCGGTCACGGTCATCGCAGCGGCTCCCAGCCGGAGCCGGCTGCGCCGGCGGTCAGCGCCACCCGGGCCACCGGGGTCGCGGCGACCTGCTCGTCCACCTCGCGCAGGCGCCGGTCGGCGGCGGCGTCCGCGTGCAGGCCGCCGTACGCGACGTCGTCGAAGGTGCGTGACGCGCTGGTCAAGGCGGACCCCGACGCCGGGAGCACCCGCGCGGCCTCCGCGGCCGCCTCGTCCGCGGTCCGGCCCGGTCGCGGGTCGAGCACGTCCCGCTCCTCCAGCGAGCGGACCAGCCCCCGGAAGCGCTGCCGGACGGCCTCGTCCCAGTCGCCGTCGGCAGCGGCCCGGTCGGCGTCCGCCCGGTACGCGGCCGCGGACCGGACCTGCCCGACGAACACTGAGCGGTCGGCGGACTCGGTCCTGCGCAGCGGTCCCACCCGCCAGCGGACGAGGACGACGATCAGCACCACGACCGCGGCGAGCACGACCAGCCCGCCGATGCCGCCGGGGGCCACGGCGTCGACGGCATGGATCACCCGCCCGATCAGGTCGTCCAGCCACCGGGTGAGCTGCTCGACCGCCGACGGACGACCGGCCGCGTACGCCGGCTTGGCCAGCTCAGCCTGCGCGGCGGCGGCGGCCTGGTCCCGACCGATGTCGATCGGGACCTTCGCGCCGACCACGACGAGGACGGACCAGGTCACGCGGGCGGGGGTTCGGCCGGCGGAGGCGGTGCAGGTGGGTCGGCAGGCGGAGTGGGCGCCGGGGCGGCAGGCGTGGCGTCCACCGGCGCGGCCGGCGGCGCGGGCGGTGGGTATGCCGACGTGGTCGGCTGCTGGTACGACGGCGGCGGAGCCGGGTACGACGGCTGCTGGTACGACGGTGGGGCCTGGTACGCCGGCGGCGCGGGGTAGGCCGGCGCGGCCTGGTAGGCCGGTGGCGGGGCGATGCCGGTGGCCCGCTGGAGCTCGAGGTCGAGCCCTTCGGTCCGCATCCGGCGGTCCACGTACATCACCGCGACCAGGCAGCCCAGGAACGGCCAGGTGATCGTGTCCGACAGGAAGCCGGACAACGCCGAGACCGCTGCGGAGCCGACGTCGGCGCCGCCGGCGTACGTCCCGTTGAAGATGCCCGTCGCGACCCCGCTGACCAGCAGCAGCGGCACACCGATCGCGAACGTGATCACCATGTAGATGACCAGCCCGAGGACGAGCAGCCACAGCGTCCGCCACCAGGCCCCACGCACGAGCGACGCCGAGCGGCCCAGCGACCCCGTCACCCGTCCGCGCTCCAGGACCAGGGCGGGCACCGCCAGCGAGAACACCACCCACGGGTAGATCTCGCCGATCCCGCACAGCAGGGAGGCGGCCGCGATCGCGAGCCAGGCCAGGAAGGCGACGCCCAGCAGCTTGCCCAGCTGCGGCCGCGCGATCGCCCACGCCTGGCTCCACTCGGGCCGCTCGCCCAGGACCGCGCGACCGACGACGGCGCTGCAGACGGTGGTCAGCGCCAGCAGCGCCACGAACTCGATCAGAGTGCTGGGGAGCAGGGCGAAGAACCCGGTGAAGTTCACGTCGACCCGGCGGAAGCCGGCGTCGTCGTAGCTCGTGGTCGACGTGCTGAGGTCGCTGAGCAGGGTCAGGTCGAGGATGAACCTGATCAGCGTGTACGCCCCGACGATCAGCCCGGCCGAGCCGAGCAGCACCTTCCAGTTCGACCGGACCGTGGACAGCGCGCCGTCGAGGATCTCGCCGATGCCCAGCGGCCGGAGCGGCACGACGCCCGGCTTGGCGGCGTACCCGCCGTAGCCCGCGTACGCCGCCGGCGCGGCCGGGTAGGGCGTGCCGTAACCGCCCCACTGCCCAGGCGGCGGCGGGGGCGGGTAGCCGGGCGCCGCGGTGTAGCCGGGGGGCGCCGGGTAGGAGCCGGGAACGCCGGCGCCCGGTGGTGCGTCGTAACGGGGTGCACCAGCAGGAGGAGACGGCGGATAGCCGCCGGCAGGCATTGTGGGCTCGTGCCCAGGCGGCGCTCCCTCGTCCGGCGCGGCCCAGCCCGGCTGGTCCGACATCAGCCCCCCTCGCGCACCGTCGCGAACCCGTCTCCGGCGCCCTTGCTGGTCACCCGGCGGGCCTATCGTGGCACGTGTCCCGGCACCTGTACGGGAGCAGCGCCGAGGCGGTCGAGGCCAGCCGCGTCGCACAAGCCTCGCCGCGCGCCGTGGGATGCGACGATGGGCGCATGAAGGCACGTGTGCTCGTGGTCGACGACGACCCGGCGCTGGCGGAGATGCTCGGCATCGTCCTGCGCGGCGAAGGTTTCGAGCCGTCGTTCTGCTCCGACGGACTGCGGGCGATGGGAGTGTTCCGCGAGACCCGTCCGGACCTCGTCCTGCTCGACCTGATGCTCCCCGGGCTCGGCGGCATCGACGTGTGCCGTCAGATCAGGGCCGAGTCCGGCGTGCCGATCGTCATGCTGACCGCCAAGAGCGACACGGTCGACGTGGTCCTCGGGCTGGAGTCCGGCGCGGACGACTACGTCGTGAAGCCGTTCAAGCCGAAGGAGCTCGTGGCCCGGGTGCGCACGCGGCTGCGCCGCGACACCGCGCCGGCCCCCGAGCGGCTGGAGATCGGCGACCTGTCCATCGACGTCGCCGGGCACGTGGTCAGCCGGGCCGGCCGGCCGATCAACCTGACCCCGCTGGAGTTCGACCTGCTGGTGGCCCTCGCCCGCAAGCCCTGGCAGGTGTTCACCCGCGAGGTGCTGCTCGAGCAGGTGTGGGGCTACCGGCACGCGGCGGACACCCGCCTCGTCAACGTCCACGTGCAGCGGCTGCGGTCCAAGATCGAGCAGGACCCCGAGCGCCCCGAGATCGTCGTCACCGTGCGCGGGGTCGGTTACAAGGCTGGCAACCCGAGCGTCTAGTGGCCCGTCCGGTGAGCACCGACCTCAGCATCGCGGCCCTCCGCCTGCGCGGGGCGGTCCGCCGCGCCACCGGACGGGTTCTTTACGGCTGGCGCCGGTCGCTGCACCTGCGGGTCGTGTTCACCACTCTGGTGCTCTCGGCCACGGTCGTCACCGTCCTCGGCTACGTCCTCATGACCCGGGTCACGGCCGGGCTGCTCGATGCCAAGGAGCGCTCGTCGGTCGAGGAGACCCGGGCCGGCCTGGTGGAGACCCAGCACAAGCTCGACGCCGCGGACCGGTCGACGAACAGCCGCGACCTGCTCGACCAGCTGGTGTACCAGCTCACGATCCGCGCCGGCGGTGAGCCGCCCAGGTACGAAGTGGTCACGCTGGCCAGCGGACCGTCGGCGGCGGTGGACCGGCCCGGGTTCCAGTCCAGGCCACGTCCAGGCCACCTCCGTCCCGACCGACCTGCGGCAGGCGGTGGACAGCAGCCCCGGGCTGGCGTACACCTTCACGACGATCCACTACCAGGACGGGACGGTCGCGCCAGGGGTGGCGGTCGGTGGCCCGCTCACCGTGCCCGGGGTCGGCGCGTACGAGTTCTACTACCTGTTCCCGCTGAACCAGGAGGCGGACACGCTCGCGCTGGTCCAGCGGGCGCTGACCGTGGCCGGGCTCGTCCTGGTGCTCCTGCTCGCTGCGATCGCGTGGTTGGTGACCCGCCAGGTCGTCGACCCGGTCCGGGAGGCGGCTCGCACCGCGGAGCGGTTCTCGGCCGGCCGGCTCGAGGAGCGGATGGCCGTGGTGGGGGACGACGACCTGGCCCGGCTGGCCGCGTCGTTCAACCACATGGCCGGGTCGCTGCAGGCGCAGATCCGCCAGCTCGAGGACCTGTCCAGGGTGCAGCGCCGGTTCGTGTCCGACGTCTCGCACGAGCTGCGCACGCCGTTGACGACGGTACGGATGGCGGCCGACGTCCTGCACGAGGCGAGGTCCGAGTTCGACCCGGCGACCGCGCGCTCCGCGGAGCTGCTGCAGACGCAGCTGGACCGGTTCGAGTCGCTGCTTGTCGGACCTGCTGGAGATCAGCCGCTACGACGCCGGCGCCGCGGTCCTGGACGCCGAGACCATCGACCTGCGCGACGTGGTCCGCCGCGTGGTCGAGGCGTCCGAGCCGCTGGCCGAGCGCAAGCAGACCGAGATACGGCTGGACCTCCCCACTCACCGCTGCACGGTCGAGGCGGACCCGCGCCGGGTCGAGCGGGCCCTTCGCAACCTGGTCGTGAACGCCATCGAGCACGGCGAGGGCCGGCCGGTCGACATCCGGGTCGCGTGCGACGACTCGGCCGTGTCCGTCGGCGTGCGCGACCACGGTGTGGGCCTGCGCCCGGGGGAGTCGGCCCTGGTGTTCAACCGGTTCTGGCGGGCCGACCCGGCCCGGGCCAGGACGACCGGCGGCACCGGGCTGGGGCTGGCGATCGCGCTCGAGGACGCCCGGCTGCACGGCGGCTGGCTGGAGGCGTGGGGGCAGCCCGGCGACGGGGCGCACTTCCGGTTCACGCTGCCCCGGCAGGCCAAGGCGGAGCTGGTGTCGGCGCCGCTGCCGCTCGAGCCGCCGGACGCGCGGGTCGGCCGCCGCGTCCCGCTGTCGGTCGGCGCCAGGCCGAGGAACCGCGATGTCTAGCCGACCGATGTCCAGCCGCCGCCGGACCGTGCGTGCCGCGGCGGTCGTCGGCGCGCTCGGCGCGCTTGTGCTGACCGGCTGCGCCGGCATCCCGTCGTCCGGGCCGGTGCACCAGGCCGGCACCGTCGTGGACGAACGCGACGACCCGTTCACCCGGATCATCGCGTACGGCCCGGTCCCGGGGATGAACAAGCAGCAGGTCGTCCAGGGCTTCCTGAGCGCGTCGGCCTCGTTCGACGACAACCATGCGGTCGCCCGACAGTTCCTGACCTCCGCCCGAGCTCGCGACTGGAACGCCGATGCCGGAGTGACCGAGTACTACTCGGACACCTCCTCTGGCGGGGGCATCAAGTGGTCGGAGACCGGTGACACGGTCGGGGTCACCGCGCCGGTGGCCGGCACGCTCAGTGAGCTGGGGGCGTTCACGGGCGCGGTTCCGAACACGCAGGCGTCGACCCAGTTCAAGCTCACCAAGGTGGGTGGCCAGTGGCGGATCTCCGACCTGAAGAAGGGTCTGTGGCTGACCAGCAACGACGTCGGCCGGGCGTACCGCTCCTACGACATCTACTTCCCGAACCCGACCCGTACGGTCGTCGTCCCGGACCAGATCCTCGTGCCGGTCGGCCCCGGCACCTCGACGTCGTTGGTGCGGGCCCTGCTCGCCGGGCCGACCCCGTGGCTGGCCGACGCCGTGCTGTCGGCGATCCCGGCCGGGACCAAGCTGGTGGTCGACTCGGTCCCCGTCAACGCCGGCGTGGTCCAGGTCGACCTGACCTCGCCGGCCGCGAACGTCGACCGGGTCGAGGCGCAGGCGATGTCGGCGCAGTTCGCCTGGACGCTGCGCCAGCTCAGCGGAGTCACCAGCATGCGGTTGACGGTGAACGGCGTCCCGCTGCGGGTGCCGTCCGCCGGCGACGTCCAGAACATCCTCGGCTGGCCGTCCTTCGACCCCGACGGGGGGGTCGCGGACGCCGACGCCTACGCCGTGGCCAAGGACAAGGCGGTGCTCCTGCACGACAACAAGATCCAGGCTGTCCGCGGACCGCTCGGCGACGGGACCACGGTGGTCGGCCAGGTGGTCCCGTCCTTCGACGGCACCGAGCTGGCCGCGGTGGACAAGGACCGGCACCGGCTGCTGGTCAGCACTCTGACCGCCGGTGCCAAGGCGCAGGTGCTCCTGCAGGGCGGGGCGTTGAGCGCGCCGTCCTGGGACCGGCTGGGCGACGTCTGGGTGGTCGACCGGACCGGCGGCGCCGGCGCGGTCTACGAGGTCTCGCCCGGGGCGAAGGCGCAGCAGGTCACCGTGAAGGACCTGCCCAAGAACGTCACGCTGCGGGAGCTGCGGCTGGCCAGGGACGGCGTGCGGGTGGCTGCGCTGGTCAAGGACGAGCACGGGGTCGGTCAGGTGTACCTCGGCCGGGTCGAGCGCTCCGGCACCAAGGTCGAGCTGGCCGGGTTCCGGCTGGTGAACACCACGTTCGTGAAGACCGTCGACTTCGCCTGGGCGAGCGCTGACCGGCTCGTCGTGCTGGGGCAGTCGAAGCCGACCGACAAGATGCAGCCGTGGCTCGTGGACCTCAACGGCATTGTCGAGCAGGGGCTCGGCCCGGCCACCAGCGAGTACGCGATGGTCTCGGTGAGCGCCGGCCTGTCACGCCCGGTGCTGACGTCGACCGCCGACGGGTCCCTGCTCTGGTACAACGGGGTCGGCTGGGACGCCACGTTCGGCTGCGCCGAGCAGTCGCCCCACTGCAAGAGCCTCGCCGCGCTCCCGTCGTACCCCGGCTGACCCGGCGGCCGTCCACAGGCGCAGGCCCGCCGCTGGCGGCCGGTCGCCCGGACGCGGATCCTGGACCCGGTGCGCTGGTTCCCCGAGACCCTGCTCGACCTGGTCGTACCGGTCGTCTGCGCCGGTTGTGGCGCCGACCGGGAGCTGCTGTGCCGCCCCTGCCTTTCCGAGCTGTCCGGAGCGGGCCGACTGGTCCGCCCGAGCCCGGTGCCGTCCGGGCTGCCGGCGCTCGCCGCGGCGGCGCCGTACGACGGGGTGGTCCGCAGCGCGCTGATCGCGCACAAGGAACGGGGCGTGCTCCGGCTGGCCGGCCCGCTCGGCGCAGCGCTGGCGACCGCTGTCACTGCACTGCCGGGGGTCGGGGCGGCGCCACGCCCGCTTCACCTCGTGCCGGTGCCGTCCAGACCGGCGGTGGTCCGCGCGCGCGGCCACGATTCGACGGCCCGGATCGCCGCCGCCGCGGCGCGCCGGCTGGGCCCCGGGGTGCGGGTGGCCCGCCTGCTGCGGCAGGGTCGCCGCGTCGCCGACCAGTCCGGGCTGGGCGCTCAGGCGCGGGCCCGCAACCTCGCCGGCGCCCTCCAGGTCCGCGGGCCGGCGGGCGCCGGCCGGCCGGTCGTGGTGGTGGACGACCTGGTCACCACCGGGGCCAGTCTGGCCGAGGCGGCCCGGGTGCTGCGCGGCCACGGGTTCGTGGTGCTCGGGGCGGCCGTGGTCGCGGCTACCGCGAGACGGTCTCTCGCCGTCCGAGCGGCGCTGGGCTAGCGTCGATGCTGCGCGACCTCGCGTCCGGTGGAGGAGGTCAGGTGGACATCGTCGTCAAGGGCCGCCGGATGGAGGTCTCGGACCGTTTCCGGACGCATGCCGTGGAGAAGCTGACCAAGGTCGAGCGGCTCGACCCGGGGATGCAGCGGGTCGACGTCGAAGTCTCCAAGGAACCCAACCCGCGCCTGTCCGACCGCGCCTACCGGGTCGAGCTCACCTGCCGCAGCCGCGGGCCGGTGATCCGCGCCGAGGCGGCCGCCGAGGACAAGCTCGCTGCGCTGGACCTGGCCATGGGACGGCTGGAGTCCCGGCTGCGCCGCGCGTCCGACCGCCGCACCGACCGCAAGAAGCACCCGAAGTCCGCGGCCACCGGGTCCGCGGCCACCGGGTCTGCGACCACCGGGTCTGCGACTACAGGGTCTGCGACGACAGCGGCTGCGAGCACCGTGTCCGCGAACGGGCATGGTGAGGTCCAGCCGGCCGCCGACCCGTGGGCCTCGCACGACGACGGACCGATGGTCGTGCGCGAGAAGACGCACGCAGCCGAGCCGATGTCGCTGGACCAGGCGCTGTATGAGATGGAGCTCGTAGGGCACGACTTCTACCTGTTCGTCGATGCGCAGTCGCAGCGTCCGTCCGTGGTCTACCGGCGGCATGCCTACCACTACGGAGTGATCCGGCTGAGCGTCGACGGTGTCGGCGGGTCCGCCGGCTGACGCAGGCTGACACATTGCTGACAGAATGACCGTCGTGGAGCCGATCCGGGTGCTCGTGGTGGACGACCACGCGTTGTTCCGGCGCGGCCTCGAGATGGTGCTCGCGCAGGAGTCCGACATCGAGGTCGTGGGCGAGGCCGGCGACGGCGCGGAGGCGGTCGAGAAGGCCGCCGACCTGCTGCCCGACGTGGTGCTGATGGATGTGCGCATGCCGCGCCGTTCCGGCATCGAGGCGTGCACGGCCATCAAGGATGTCGCGCCGTCGACGCGCATCATCATGCTGACCATCAGCGACGAAGAGGGCGACCTGTACGAGGCGATAAAGGCGGGCGCCAACGGCTACCTGCTCAAGGAGATCTCGATCGACGAGGTCGCGACCGCGATCCGCGCGGTGGCCGGCGGCCAGTCGCTGATCAGCCCGAGCATGGCGTCCAAGCTGCTGACGGAGTTCGCGACGCTGATCAAGCGCGAGGACCGTCAGCAGGTGCCGGTGCCGCGGCTGACCGACCGCGAGCTGGAGGTCCTGCGCCTGGTCGCCCGTGGCCTCAACAACAAGGACGTCGCCAAGCAGCTGTACATCAGCGAGAACACGGTCAAGAACCATGTCCGGAACATCCTGGAGAAGCTTCAGCTGCACTCCCGGATGGAGGCCGTGGTGTACGCCGTCCGGGAGAAGCTGCTCGAGATCACCTGACGGACCCCTCTGGCAGGATCGCCGGCCATGAGCGTCCGGCCGGTGGAGCGGTTGACCGCGGCCCAGGCGCGCCGCGTGGCGCTGGCCGCGCAGGGGTTCCTCGACCCGCGCCCGGCCGGCGTGCCGGACCGGCGTGCACTGCGCCGGGTCCTCGGGCGCACCGGGCTCTTCCAGATGGACTCCGTCAACGTCCTGGCCAGAGCCCACTACCTGCCGATGTTCAGCCGGCTCGGCCCCTACCCGGTGGACCTCATCGACCGGGCCGCCTACCGCGCGCCGCGCGAGCTCTACGAGTACTGGGGACACGAGGCGAGCCTGCTTCCGGTCGACGCCTACCCGTTGCTGCGCTGGCGGATGGAGGCCGCGCACCACGAGCAGGACGGGGCCTGGGACGGGATGCGCCGGATCGCGAGGGAGCAGCCGGCGCTGGTCGCCGACGTGCTCGCCGAGGTGCGTGCGTCCGGCCCGGTCTCGGCCGGCGAGATCGAGGCGCTGCACGGCGGTGGGCGCAGCCGCAAGGCCGGACCGTGGTGGGACTGGTCGCACGTCAAGCGCGCCATCGAGTACCTGTTCTGGTCTGGCGATGTGGCGACGGCGACGCGCCGCGGGTTCGAGCGGCTGTACGACGTCCCGGAGCGCGTGCTTCCGGCCGCGGTGCTCGCCGCCCCGGTACCGGCGCGTGCGGACGCGCAGCGCGAGCTGGTCCGCCGCGCCACCCGTTCGCTGGGCGTCGCCGACGCGCGCGACCTGCGCGACTACTACAGGCTGTCGGTCGCCGACGCGACCGCGCGGGTGGCCGAGCTCGTCGAGGCCGGCGACCTGGTGCCCGTCGACGTCGAGGGCTGGCGTCGCCAGGCGTACCTGGACCCCGGTGCGCGGCTGCCCCGCCGGGTCGACGCGCGCGCGTTGCTGTCGCCGTTCGACCCGGTGGTGTGGGAGCGGGACCGTTGCGAGCGGCTCTACGGGTTCCGCTACCGCATCGAGATCTACGTGCCCGCACCGCAACGCGTGCACGGCTACTACGTCCTGCCGTTCCTGCTCGGCGACCGGCTCGTCGCCCGGGTCGACCTCAAGGCCGACCGGGCGACGGGCCGGCTGGTCGTCCAGGCCGCCCACGCCGAGCCGCACGCGCCTGCGTACACCGGCGAGGAGCTGGTGGACGAGCTGCGGTCGATGGCGTCGTGGCTCGGCCTGGACTCGGTGGTGACGGCCGGGCGAGGCGACCTCCCGCTGGCCCTGCCGCCGGTCGTCGGCTGACCTAGCCGGCCGGCTCGGGGTCGGTTGCCAGCCGCGCATGTGAGTGCTCGGTGCGCAGCACCCCGTCGCCGTAGCGGAACGAGTCGCGGTGCACGCCCTCGAGCCGGAAGCCGGCCCGCTCGGCGAGCCGGCACGACGCGACGTTCTCGACCGCGTGGAACAGCTCGACCCGGTGCAGCCCCAGCGCGCCGAACGCGAACCGGGCCGCGGCCGACAGTGCGGCGGTGCCGACCCCGCGGCCGCGGGCGGCCGGCGCCACCCAGTAGCCGATCTCCGCGCCGCCGTTCTCGCCGTCGGCACTGTGCAGCGACACCGAGCCCAGCACCTCGCCGCCGGTGGCCGCCTTGACCAGCCAGGACGCGTGGGTGCCGTTGGACCAGTCCGCCCGGCGTTCGCACCAGGCTCGGGCGCCGTCCAGGTCCGGCGGCCCCGGGTTCCACAGCGCGGTGAGCGGGTCGGCGTGCGCCGCCGCGACCTGAGCCGCGTCCAGGTCCGGGTCCGGAACGCACAGCTGGTACGGACCGGCGGCGATCTCTACCGGCTCGGCCGGCACCACCCTGGGCAGCGGCCCGGCCGGGTCGCCGGCCAGCCGCGCGTGCAGGTGCACGTCGTCGAAGCCGCCGCCGCCGCTGGCCAGCGCCTCGCGGGCAACCCCCTCGAACGCGAAGCCGTGCGCCCAGGCCGCCCGGCAGGACGCGATGTTGCCTACCGCGTGGTGCAGGTTCACCCGGTTTAGGCCGAGGCCGGCCGGCGGCGGCCCGAACGCGTACGCGAGCGCCGCCTCGATGGCCCGGCCGGCCACGCCGCGGCGCCGGAAGCCGGGGCTGACGCCGTAGCCGATCTCGCAGGAGCGGTCGTCCGGGTCGTGGTGGTGCAGGCCGACCCGGCCGGCCAGCTCGCCGGTCGCAGCATCCACGACCGCCCAGTCGGTGTGCCGAGCCAGCCGGCGCTGGATCCACACCCCGGCGTCGGCGCGGCTGTGCACGGTGCGCATCGACGGCGACCACCGCCGGGAGGCCGCGTCGTCGGCCAGCACCAGCACCGCGTCCGCGTCGTCGGCCGTCCAGGCGCGCAGCAGCAGGCCCTCGGCGACCAGGTCCGGAGCGGTGTCGGGCAGGGTGGCGCCGGCCGTGCCGGTCATCGCAGGTCCTCCGGGACCAGTCCGCCGAGCCAGCCGTCGACCCGGTCGCCGACGTGGATCAGCCGTCGCGAGCAGGTGCCCTCCATGGTGAAGCCGACCTTTTCGGCGACCCGGCGCGAGCTGTCGTTGCCCACCTCGGCCTGCCACTCGATCCGGCCCAGCCGCAGCTCGTCGAAGCCGTACCGGCAGACCAGGCGCACCGCGGCGGTCGACACCCCCGTGCCGCGCTCGGCCTCGACCGTCCAGAATCCGACCTCGCCCATCCCGCCGGCCGGGTGGGTCAGGTGCACGAGGTCGTGCAGGCCGATCATGCCCAGCAGCCGGCCGTCGTCCGATCCGGTGATCGCGAAGACGTGCTCGGTCCCGGACTCCCAGCCCTGGGCGCAGTGGGCCACGAAGTCGCGGGCGTCCTGCTCGGTGTACGGGTCCGGGAGGTTCTCCAGCCAGCGGTGCAGGGCGCGGTCCTGGCACGCGGCCGCGATCGGCTGGGCGAGATCGAGGGTTGGCGGGCGGAGCACGAGCCGTCCGTCGCTGAGCGTGACCGGTCGAGGGCTCTCCACGCGGGCCAGCCTCTCAGAACCAGCATCCGCCCTCGGAGTCTCGCCACAGGTCACCATCCGATTACGATGGCCGGACCTCGTGACTAGGAGAGTTCTGCGTGCCCGCCATCTTCGACAAGATCCTGCGCGCCGGCGAAGGCAAGATCCTCCGGCAGCTGACCCGGATCGCCGCCCAGGTCAACTCGGTCGAGGAGGACTTCGTCGCACTGTCGGACGCCGAGCTGCGCGCCGAGACCGACACGTTCAAGGAGCGGCTGGCCGACGGCGAGTCGCTCGACGACGTCCTGCCCGAGGCCTTCGCGGTGGTCCGGGAGGCGGCCAAGCGCACGCTGGGCCAGCGGCACTACGACGTGCAGATCATGGGCGGGGCCGCCCTGCACCTGGGCAACATCGCCGAGATGAAGACCGGTGAGGGCAAGACCCTGGTCTCGACCCTCCCGGCGTACCTCAACGCCCTGGCCGGTGACGGCGTGCACGTCGTCACCGTCAACGACTACCTGGCCGAGCGCGACTCCGAGTGGATGGGCCGGGTGCACCGCTTCCTCGGCCTGGACGTCGGCGTGATCCTGGCGAACATGCGCCCGGACGAGCGCCGGGTGGCCTACGCCGCCGACATCACCTACGGCACCAACAACGAGTTCGGCTTCGACTACCTGCGCGACAACATGGCCTGGACGCAGGACGACCTGGTCCAGCGCGGGCACAGCTTCGCGATCGTCGACGAGGTGGACTCCATCCTCATCGACGAGGCGCGCACGCCGCTCATCATCAGCGGTCCGGCCGACCAGCCGCAGAAGTGGTACGTCGAGTTCGCCAAGCTCGTGCAGCGGCTGCAGCCCGAGGTCCACTACGAGGTCGACGAGAAGAAGCGGACCACCGCGGTCCTCGACCCCGGCGTGCAGAAGGTCGAGGACTTCCTCGGCATCGACAACCTGTACGAGTCGGTGAACACCCCGCTCGTCGGCTTCCTGAACAACGCCATCAAGGCCAAGGAGCTGTTCAAGAAGGACAAGGACTACGTCGTCATGAACGGCGAGGTGCTCATCGTCGACGAGCACACCGGCCGCATCCTGGCCGGCCGCCGCTACAACGAGGGCATGCACCAGGCGATCGAGGCCAAGGAGGGGGTGGAGATCAAGCAGGAGAACCAGACGCTGGCCACCATCACCCTGCAGAACTTCTTCCGTCTCTACGGCAAGCTCTCCGGGATGACCGGCACGGCACTCACCGAGGCCTCGGAGTTCAACCAGATCTACAAGCTCGGCGTCGTGCAGATCCCGACCAACATGCCGATGATGCGCGCGGACGAGGCCGACCTCGTGTACCGGACCGAGGAGGCCAAGTACACGGCGGTGGTCGACGACATCGTCGAGCGGCACGAGAAGGGCCAGCCGGTGCTGGTCGGCACCGTGAGCGTGGAGAAGTCCGAGTACCTGTCGGCGCAGCTGCGCAAGAACGGCGTCCCGCACGAGGTCCTCAACGCCAAGCAGCACGAGCGGGAGGCACAGATCGTCGCGCAGGCCGGCCGGCTCGGGGCGGTCACGGTCGCAACGAACATGGCCGGCCGCGGCACCGACATCATGCTCGGCGGCAACCCCGAGCACATGGCGGCCTCCGAGCTCGCCCAGCGCGGGCTGTCCCCGATCGAGGCGCCGGAGGAGTACGAGGCGGCCTGGCCGGGAGCGCTCGAGAAGGCCAAGAAGTCGGTCGAGACCGAGCACGGGAACGTCGTCGACATCGGCGGCCTGTACGTCCTGGGCACCGAGCGGCACGAGTCACGCCGCATCGACAACCAGCTGCGCGGCCGCTCCGGCCGACAGGGCGACCCGGGCGAGTCCCGGTTCTACCTGTCGCTCGAGGACGACCTCATGCGGCTGTTCAAGGGCAACGTCGTGGACGCGTTCCTCACCCGCTTCAACATCCCGGACGACGTCCCCATCGAGGCCAAGATGGTGACGAACGCGATCCGGTCCGCGCAGACCCAGGTCGAGGCGCAGAACTTCGAGATCCGCAAGGACGTCCTCAAGTACGACGAGGTGCTCAACCGTCAGCGCCAGGTCATCTACGAGGAGCGCCGCCGCGTGCTGGAGGGCGCCGACCTGCACGAGCAGGTGCGGCACATGGTCGACGACACGGTCACCGCGTACATCACGGCGGCGACCTCGGAGGGCTACCCGGAGGAGTGGGACCTCGACCAGCTCTGGACAGCGCTCGGCACGCTGTACCCCGTCGGGGTGACGGTGGACGAGCTCGTCGAGGAGTCCGGCGGCGAGCGCGACTCGCTCTCGTCGGAGTTCCTGGTGGAACGCCTCCTCGAGGACGCCCAGGCGGCGTACGACCATCGCGAGGAGGAGCTCGGCGAGGAGGCCACCCGCGAGCTGGAGCGGCGCGTGGTGCTCTCCGTGCTCGACCGCAAGTGGCGCGAGCACCTGTACGAGATGGACTACCTCAAGGAGGGCATCGGGCTGCGCTCGTACGCCCAGCGCGACCCGCTGGTCGAGTACCAGCGCGAGGGCTACGACCTGTTCGCCGCGATGATGGACGCGATCAAGGAGGAGTCGGTCGGCTTCCTGTTCCACCTGGAGGTCCAGGTCGAGGACGCGGCACCTGCCCCGACAGCACCGGTGCTCGACATGGAGAGCGCGGGCCCGATGCCGTCGCTGGTCGCGCCGGCGCTGCCGACCGACTCGGAGCCGGAGCCGCCCGCGCAGAAGCTGCCGCCGGCGTTGCGGGCCAAGGGTCTGGACGTCTCACGTCCCTCGCACGTCGAGTACTCGGCACCGAGCCTGGACGGCGACGGCGTCGTGCACCGCTCCGCCGAGGGCGTGACCGGCACCGACGGCGAGATCGAGGTCGACCCGAACGCGAACCGGGCCGAGCGTCGCCGCCAGCAGCGGGCGCAGCGCAAGAAGCGCTGACCGTACGCACGGCGGTCCAGCTCAGACTTGCTCAGACTTGCTCAGACTTGCTCAGACCCGCGCCAGCCGGGTGCAGCGCCAGCGCCCGTCGGCCCCTTCGATCCGAAGGACGAGGGCACGGGCTCGGCGCCCGTCGTCGACGACCGCACATGCCTCGACGGTCCCGTCGGCCACCTCGCAGACGCGCACGGCCCGGACGACGACGCGCGGGGGCCGGTCGGGGCGACGGCGCGGCTCGGCGACCCGCGCCGAGCGCCGCCGGACTCCGCGGCGGAGCTCTTCGTAGACGTCGTCCGCCGTCCACCGCCGCAGCTGGGTGACCGGCCGGGCACCGCTGAGCACCTCGACGGCCGCCTGGGCCAGGCGGGT
The DNA here is from genome assembly GCA_963711005.1 of uncultured Actinomycetota bacterium. Classification (GTDB taxonomy): domain Bacteria; phylum Actinomycetota; class Actinomycetes; order Prado026; family Prado026; genus CAVQCJ01. The sequence goes on from CAVQCJ010000002.1 coordinate 1,926,128, forward strand.
GCACCAGGCCCGCGGCTCGGGCAGGTCGTCGGTCGCCGTCGGCTGTCGGTCGAACAACCGGTCCGCGTCCTCGTCGCGGACAGCGCCGTCGACAAGCCGCGGCGGGGTCGGGTCCGGTACCGCGCTCAACCCCGACGGCAGGACGAAGCGCAGCGCCAGCGTCCCCTGCGCGTCGGGCACGCCGGCCGGCCGGTCGAGCCGCGCGAGCCGCTCGGTCGGCGGTTCGTCGTCGTACGGCGGGTCGGCGCTGGGAGCGGGCATCAGCCGCAGCACCGCAGGGCCGAGCGGTTCGGTGAGAACGGACAAGCAGGGCTCCGGAGGTCGGCCCGACGCATCGGGCAGCGGGGTGGTGGGACGAGCGGGCGCTTGGTCACGTCGGCGGACCGAGCACCTCACCGGGGTGGAGCAACGACGGGTCGGGACCGATGACTGCCCGGTTCGCTTCGAACCAGCGCGGCCAGGCCCGGGCGACGTCCGCGTCGGTGCGCCCGGCCGGAAGCGACCGTTCAGCGATGCTCCACAACGTGTCGCCGCTGCGGACGACGACCGTGTGCGAAGACCGGTCGGTCGCCGGGGGCGGCGGCGGTGCCGTCGTCGTGGGCACGATCCGGTCGAGCACGGGGAGCTCGCCGCCGGTGGACAGGACCCGCACGGTCGACGTCGGGGTCGGCGCGGGCCCGATGTCGGCGAGTGCCGCGGTCGTCGCCGTCAACGGCGCCACGGCGACGGTGGCTCCGGCGGCAACCCGCACGACTGAGCGCAGCACCGCCGGTGACGCGACCACCGCGACGCGGCGGGCCGCCGAACCGACCGCCCCGGGGAGGCGCGCGAGCAGGACCGCCACGGCCGTGAGGGCCAGACGCGCGACCACCGCCCAGGCCAGCGCCAGGGCCACCGCCGCGACCAGGGCGGAGCTGTCCGCGCCCGGTGCTCGCGCCGCCGCCACCGTGGCCGGCGACGCGACGGTCAGCGCCGCCGCAGGCGCCACGACCGACAGCAGGACCCAGGCCATCGCCCGGGTGCCGGCCGCTCGCGCGTGCGGTCCGGGCCGGACTTCGTCGTACCGACTGCGTTGGTGCACCGATGCCTCCGGTTGCCTGCGTTTGCCGTGGTTGCGTGGGGTGAGCCATGCAACGGCGCACGACGCGTGGGTTCCAGGACGTCCTTGGTACTGGGCCGGCGGTGCCAGTGCCGTGCCAGTGCCGTGCCAGCGCGGCTCCGTACGGTCCGCCGATGCGCTGGGACGATCTGTTCGACGACCTGGCCGGCCAGGCGTCGGCCGTGCTCGACGACGAGCTGCGGACCGAGACCGCCGAGCGGGTCCGCGCCGAGCTCGGCCGGATGTCGCTGCTGGACCGGCTCGCAGTCTCGGGCGCGCAGGTCGTCGACGTCGACCTTGTCGACGGCCGCCGGGTGCGCGGCCGGTTGGTCGGCGTCGGTGACGGCTGGTGCCGGCTGGAGGACGACCGCGACGAGCTGCTCGTCCCCGGGCGGGCGCTCGCCCGGGTGAGCTCGGTGCCGCCGACCGTCCCCGGTGCGATCGACCGTCCGATGCAGGGGCGCCTGGGCCTGCGGCCGGTCCTGCGCGCGCTCGTCCGGCGGCGCGTCTACGTCCGCGTGGGCTCGACGACCGGGTCGACGGCCGGCGGCACGCTCGACGCCGTGGGGGCCGACCACCTGGAGCTCGCCGAGCACCCCGCGGACCGGCCCCGGCGGGCCGCCGAGGTGCGCGCGGTCTCGCTGGTGCCGTTCGACGCCCTGCTGATGCTCAGATACGAGAGGAGCTGAAGGGATGCCGCTCGATGAACGACGCCGTCTCGTCGTAGAGGCGGGCGATGTAGGCCTCGAGCTGCTCGGCCTCGACCCGCCACTGCCCGCGTCCGCCGATCTTGACGGCGGGCAGGTCGCCGGTCCGTACGAGGGCGTACGCCTGCGCGGCCGAGATGCTCAGCAGCTCGGAGACGTCCGCGAGGGTGAGGAAGCGAGCGCCGGTCACCGCGGCAGTCTGGCACTGCGTGAACCCCTCGTGGCGATCCGTCACCGGTTGTGGACAACCGGCCGCCGGACGGCTCGGTGAGCCGGCGCAGCGTTGCGGCCGCGGCCGCGACGCCGCTCCCGACGACAGCTCCGGCCCGTCGGATCGTCCGCCCACGCTGGACCGACACCCGGTTGCTGCTCGGGGTGCTGCTCGTGCTCGCGTCCGTCGTCGTGGGCTCGCGGGTGGTGGCGTCGGCCCAGCAGGCCAGACCGGTGTGGGCGGCCGCCCGCGAGCTGCCACTCGGCTCTGTCGTCCGCGCGGACGACCTCGTGGTGGCCCAGGTGCGGCTCGCCGACTCCGCGACGCGCTACCTCCCGGTCGTCGGTCGGCCGCCGACCGGGCTGGTCGTCGCCCGCGCTGTGGGAGCCGGGGAGCTGGTTCCGGCTGCTGCGCTCACGCAGAGCCCGGACCAGCCGTCCGGTCATCTCGTCTCCGTCCCGGTCGAGGTCCTGCACTACCCGCCCGGTCTGGACCGCGGCGACGTCGTCGACGTGTTCGTCAGCGCGGCTGAGGGCACAGCGTCCTCGGGTGCCTCGGGCCCCAGCGGCCCCCAGCGCGTGCTGGTGCACGCGAGGGTCGCCGAGGTGGACGACCCCGGCGAGCGGCTGGGCGGCGGCGGCGCCGCCGCGGCGGTCGTGCTCTCGGTGCCCGACGGGGACGTGCCCGCCGTCATCGGTGCGATCCGGTCCGGGGCGGTCGACCTCGTCCTGGTCGAGGCGCCGTGAGCCCGGAGGAGCGGGTGCCCGTCCTGTTGGCGACCACCGGCCGCCCGTACGAGGAGGGCCTGCTCGCCGCGTTCGCACGACCCGGGGGGCGGCTGCGCATCGTCCGGCGCTGCCTTGACCTCACCGACCTGCTCGCCGTCGCCGGGACGGCAGGGGCGACCGTCGCCGTCGTGTGGTCTGGCCTGCACCGTCTCGACCGCGAGTCGGTCGCCCGGCTGCTGGCGCAGGGTGTGGCGGTCGTCGCCGTCGTCGAGCCGCTGGAACCGGTCGGCGCCGATCCCGGGGACGAGGCGCGGCGGATGCTCGACCTCGGAGCGTCGGCGACGATGCCCGCCCCGGCGCCGAGCGATGCCGCCGCGGGCCCGCGGTTCGTCGCCGAGCTCATGGCGCAGGTGGTCGCGATCCACGCGCAGCGGGTGGCCGGCCGCGCCGTGCCGAAGGCCGTGCCGTCCATCCGGGTTCCCGCCGACCTCGATCCGGCCGGCGGCTCGCCCGGTCGGCTGGTCGTCGTGTGGGGGCCGACGGGCGCGCCCGGACGCACCACGGTGGCCGCGACGCTGGCCGACGAGCTCGCCAGGGCCGGTGTGCCCGTGCTGCTCGCCGACGCGGACACGTACGGTCCCTCGCTCGCCCAGCGGCTCGGCATCCTGGACGAGGTGTCCGGGATGGCCGCGGCAGCGCGCGCCGCCAACGCCGGAACCCTCGACGCGACCTCGCTCGACGCCGCTGCCCGCGCGCTGCCCCACGGGCTGCGCGTCCTCACCGGGCTGACCCGGGCCGACCGCTGGCCAGAGCTTCCGGCCACGGCACTCGCGAAGATGTGGCGGGTCGCGCGGTCGGTCGGCGGGGTCAGCGTCGTCGACGTCGGCTTCTGTCTCGAGGAGGACGACGAGCTGTCGTTCGACGGTGTCCCGCTGCGCCGCAACGCCAGCACCCTGACCAGCCTCGCGGCCGCCGACGTCGTCGTGGTCGTGGGCGGTGCCGATCCGGTCGGCCTCGGCCGGTTGCTCCGGGCGTGGCACGAGCTCACCGAGCTCGACCAGCGCCGACCCGGCTCGGTGCCGGTCGACCGGTGGCTCGTCGTCAACCGGGTCCGGACCGGTGCCGTCGGGCACCGGCAGGCCGAGCGGCGGATCGCGGAGCTGCTCGACCTCCCCCCGGGGCTCGGGCCCGGTCCCGGCCGGCGACCCGACGCCTTCGTCCCCGACGACTCGGCGGCGCTCGACCGGGCGGCGCTGGCCGGCCGTAGCCTCGCCGAGGTCGCTCCCCGCTCGCCCGCACGCGCGCCCCTGGTCGCGCTCGCCGCCGACCTCCGCACGGAGCTCGGCGCCGGCTGAGGCTCGGTGCAGGCTCGGTGCCGGCTGAGCGGACACACCTAGGATCGGCGGCGTGCCGACCGCAGCCGAGCTCGTCGACCCGGCCGCTCTGGCCAGCTGGGCCGCTGGGTCGACGGCGCTCCCCGCCAGTGCGGCCGGGTCGGTCGAGGTCGTGCCGGTCGGCGAAGGGCACAGCAACCTCACGTTCCGGGTGACCCGCGGCCAGGACTCCTGGGTGCTGCGCCGCCCACCCGCCGGTCCGCTCCTCCCGACCGCGCACGACGTCGTCCGCGAGTACCGCGTCCTGTCCCTGCTCGGCGTGGCCGGCTCGCGCGTGCGGGTCCCCCGGGCGATCGCGCTGTGCGAGGACCCGGCAGTGATCGGCGCGCCGTTCTACCTCATGGACGAGGTGGCCGGCGTCGTCGTCCGGCATCCGCTGCCCCCGCGGCTCGTCGACGACCCGGCGGCTCAGCACCGGCTCGGGCTCGACCTCGTCGACGCCCTCGCTGAGATCCACCGTGCCGCCTGGCAGCCGTTCGTCGAGGCCGGCATCGGGCGGCCCGGCGGCTACCTGGCCCGCCAGCTCAAGCGCTGGACCGGCCAGCGCGAGGGGATCCGGCGCGCGGTGGCCGCAGCGGGCGGGCACGCCCGCGAGCTGCCCGACTACGACTCCGTACGGGACTGGCTGGCCGCGCACCTGCCGGACGAGACGGAGCCCGCGGTCGTGCACGGCGACTACAAGCTGGACAACGCGATCGTGGATCTGGGCGCCGGCTCGACCGCACCGCGCGTCGCCGCTGTCGTCGACTGGGAGATGGCCACGGTCGGCGACCCGCGCGCCGACCTGGGCTACCTGCTGTCGTTCTGGCCGGAGCCGGGCGAGGAGTTCCCGCTGGGCCGGCTGGTGGCGTCCGGACCGGGCTTCCCGCGCCGCGACGAGCTGGTCGCACACTGGGCGGCGGCGACCGGCCGGTACCCGGGCGACAGCCGCTGGTTCGTCACCCTCGCGGTCTGGAAGCTCGCGATCCTGCTCGAGGCGTCGTACCACCGGTGGCTCGCGGGGACGGCGGACGACCCGTTCTTCGCCTCGCTCGCCGACGGCGTGCCGGCACTGCTGGCCAGGGCCCGGGAGACCTGCGGTGCCTGACCTCGCCGCCGGCCCCGCGTCGCCGCCGCTTCGCGGGCTGGTGGTCGACTGGGGCGGGGTGCTCACCCACGACCTCGGCGAAGCGATGACCGCGTGGGCGGTGGCCGACGGCGTGGACGGCGAGCGGTTCCGCGCGCTCATGCGCGAGTGGCTGGGACCGGTAGCCGGCGCGCAGCCGGACGACAACCCCGTGCACGCGCTGGAGCGCGGCGAGATCGACGTGCCCGACTTCGAGCGCCGGCTGGCCGAGAGGCTGGAGACGACCAGCGGGGTGCCGGTCGACCCCGAGGGCCTGCTGGGTCGCATGTTCGAGCGGTTCGAGCACGCGCAGGACATGGTCGGGCTGGTGCGCCGGGCGCACGCGTCGGGCATCCGTACGGCACTGCTCTCGAACTCGTGGGGCACCGACGACTACCCGCGCGACGGCTGGGACCAGATGTTCGACGTCGTGGTGATCTCCGGCGAGGTGGGGATGCGCAAGCCCGAGCCGGAGATCTTCGCGCACACCGTGGAGCTGCTCGGGCTGGCTGCGTCGGAGTGCGTGTTCGTCGACGACCTGCGGCACAACGTCGACGCCGCCGTCGCGCTGGGCTTCGTCGGCATCCGGCACACGTCGTACCAGACGACGGCCGCCGAGCTCGAGGTCCTGTTCGACCGGAGGCTGTCCGCGTAGACCGGCGAACCGAGCCGGCGGTCTCAGAGGACGTTCGGCGCGCGGATCCCGGCACCGAGCGTGAACAACGTGCTGAGCAGGTCGAAGACGTCCCAGTCCTCAACGATCAGGCCGCCGGAGACCCGGCAGTGGTACGTCCCACGGAACGTGACCTTCTTTCCGGTGGGGGCGATCAGGAAGTAGTCGCCGCCGTGCGTCCCCGTCCCGACCAGGTAGACCGCAGCCCGGTCGCCGTCCGCGACCACGTGCTCGACCGAGTACGTGATGTCCGGGAACGCCGCGACGATGTCGGAGAAGCCGGCCAGGAAGCCGTCGAGGTCGACGTGCCGGCCGGTCATGGCGTGGTGCACATAGTCCGGTGCCGCCAGCTCGTGCATCCGGTCGACCGCGTGCTCGTTCCACAGCCCGATCCAGTCCCGGACGACGGACTCGGCGCTGGCGGCCATCACTCACCTCGCTGGAGCGGCGGACTCACTGGTCGACCGTATAGCGTCGGGACGGGTCATGCGGCGAACAGCAGCAGCAGGCCGGAGACCGTGAACAGCACCATCAGGACCAGCAGCGGGATCTGTCCCGCGACCGCACGGGTCCGCGGGAACAGGCCGACCGCCCGGTCGTGCGCGATCACGACGCCGAGCACGTGGCCGACGACGATCGCGAGCACCTGGAAGGTCGCGACGAAGGTCGGCCGCACCCAGCCGGTGAGCAGTGCGTGCCCGCCGAGGCCGAGGAAGTTGGCTCCGGTCCCGAGCGGGTCGGCGAGCTCGCCCGCGACCTGCTGCCCGGTGAGGACGAGCAGCGAGTAGTAGTGCGCGACGCTGTACCCCAGGGCGATCGGCACGATCGACGGCGCGAAGAGGCCGGGCAGCGCGCGCAGCTGCTGCCGGTCACCGCCCAGCCAGCCGGCGAGGGCGACTGAGCCGAGGTAGAGCCCGAACACCACCAGCACCACGCCGACGAGCCCGAGCGTGCCGGCCGCGACAGTGCCCATCGCACCGCTCTGCTCGAAGCGGATCCACAACGTGGAGTTGGCGCCGGAGTCGTAGATGGTGCTGCCGAGCATCACGCTGACCGTCGCGGCCAGGCCGGGCAGGACGGGCGCCGACGCGATGCCGTCCAACGGGTCGCGCAGCACCCAGCGGCCGTCGGACGGGCGCCGGCCGAGCACCGACAGCCGCCCGTACAGCTGGGACGCGACCTGGAAGCCGTCCGCGCGGTCGAACCACGCTGAGCCGAACACGACAGCGCCGACGAGCATCACCAGGAAGTACGCCCCGAACCACGCGCGCAGCACCGGCAGCGTGTCGCGCTGCGGGGCGACCAGCTCGAGCCACGCGAAGCCGAGCAGCCCGGCGGCGGCCGGCCAGCTGCCGAGCCCGCCGGGGTACGGCAGCAGCCCGGACCTCGGGTCGTGCCGGACGAGCGAGCAGCCGAGCAGGTACAGCGTCCGCATCGGGTTGACCCAGCGCCACACCGGACCGAGCAGCGCCGAGGCGAACGCGACGGTGCCCACCCAGAACAGCACGTAGACCACACCGGCGGTGGGGTTGAGCGCGTCGTTCTTGCCGAGGACCGCGGCCACGACGACGTACAGGAAGAACGCGAGCCCGACCAGCCGAACGACCCAGCGCGAGGCGGCGGCGTCGAGCACCCGCCCCACCGGAGCCGGCAGCGCCCAGCCTGCGCCCGGCCGCCCAAGCCGCGGCCGTGGCCAAAGGAACGCGAGCAGCACGAACGACACCACGAGCACGAACGCCGAAGCCCCGAGCGCGAGGCCGAACGGGATCGGCAGGTCGGACCTGCCGCCGATGCCGTGCATGGGCAGCAGCGCGGGCACGGCAGTTCGCATCGGTCCGACGTCCCCGCGCCGTCAGCCGACCTGGAGCTGCATCAGCACCTTGTCGGCGTGGTGCAGCTCGACCTCGTACACGCCCGGCTCGGTCGCGACGAAGTCGAAGGTGGCGGTGCCGCCGGCGGGCACCTCCACCTCCTTGTCGTTGTAGTGGTTGTGCACCTCGTCCGCGACATCGCTGCTGACAGTGAGATGGACGTGCGTGCCGACCGGGACGGCGATCTTGCTCGGCGGCGGGTCGACCTGACCGCCCTTGAAGGTGATCGCGATGTCCTTGACCGCGGCGGACGCCGGAGCCGAGCCGGTGGCCGCGCCACCGCCGGACGACGACCCGCAGCCGGCCAGCACGACAGCGGCCACCCCCGCGCCCAGGGCCAGCAGGAGGCCCGCCGGGCGGCCGGAGCGCAGGTGCATGCAGGCAGGGTACGTGGCGGGCGAGGGCGTTCCCGCGTGCCACGATGGACGGGTGTCGGACCGGTTGAGCGCACTGGACGTCTCCTTCCTCTACCTGGAGGAGGAGACGACCCCCATGCACGTCGGCGGGGTGTCGATCTTCGAGGTGCCCGCGGACGGGTTCGACTACGACCGCCTGGTGCAGCACATCCGCCGGCGGATCGCGTTCGTCCCCCGGTACCGGCAGCGGGTCCGCTGGGTTCCGGGCCACATCGCCAGCCCGGTCTGGGTGGACGACGAGAACTTCGACGTGACGTACCACGTGCGCCGGTCGGCGCTGCCCAAGCCGGGCACGGACGCGCAGCTGCGCGACCTGGCCGCCCGCATCTTCAGCCGACCGCTGGACCGCGGACCGGCCGCTGTGGGAGCTGTACCTGGTCGAGGGCCTGTCCGGCGGGCGGTTCGCGCTGCTGACCAAGACGCACCACGCGATGGTCGACGGGGTGAGCGCCGTCGACATCGGGCAGGTGCTCCTCGACGTCTCGCCGCAGCCGCGGGACACGCCCTCGGACACCTGGCGCCCGGCGTCCGAGCCGTCCGGTCTGGAGCTGGTCGCCGGCGCGTTCGCCGACCTGGTCCGGTGGCCGCCGGCGGCCCTGGACGCGGTGCGCGCCGGTCTGGGCGACGTGCGCCGGACGTCGATGCGGCTCCTCGGCGCGACCGGCGGGCTGGTCGCGATGGCGCGCACGGTGTCCCGGTCCGCGCCGGGCAGCCCGCTCAACGCCGAGATCGGCTCGGCCCGCCGCTACGCCACCGCTGACACCGAGCTCGACGACTACAAGGCGATCCGCAAGGCGCACGGCGGCACGGTCAACGACGTCGTCCTCGCCGTCGTCGCCGGCGGGCTGCGCACCTGGCTGATGACCCGCGGCGAGTCGGTCGTCGCCCAGCTCGGAGGTGCGCGCGATGGTGCCGGTGAGCGTGCGCGGCACCGAGAGAGCAGGGCGCGCTCGGGAACCGGGTCTCGTCCTACCTCGTCGACCTGCCGGTCGGCGAGGCCGAACCCGGTCATGCGGCTGCACCAGATCTCGTACGCGATGGCCGCGCACAAGGAGACCGGCCAGGCCGTGGGCGCCGACGCGATCGTCGGGCTGGCCGGCTTCGCGCCGCCCACGCTGCACGCGCTCGGCGCCCGGGTCGGCAGCGGGCTGTCCAAACGGATCTTCAACCTGGTCGTCACGAACGTCCCGGGCCCGCAGTTCCCGCTGTACGCCGCGGGGGCGCGGCTGCTCGCCGCGTACCCGGTGGTCCCGCTGGCCAAGGGGCAGGCGGTCAGCATCGGGCCTGACCTCGTACGACGGCGGCGTGTACTTCGGCCTGAACGCCGACCGGGACGCCATGCCGGACGTCGACGTGCTCGCCCAGTGCTTCGTCGACGCTCTCGCCGAGCTCCGGGACACCGTCCGGTGACGTTCGGCGGGTGCTGCCGCCTCCGAGCGGGTACAACTGAGTGATGGAACAGCGCAGGCGGGGGTTGGTGCTCGGCGCCGGCGGCGTCCTGGGCGCCGCCTGGACGATCGGCGCCATGGCCGCGCTGGAGGAGGCCGAGGGGTTCGAGGTCGGCGGCTGCGACTACATCGTCGGGACGTCCGCCGGGTCGGTGCTGGCGGCGCTGGTCGGCGCCGGCGTCAAGGCGGCGGACCTGCTCGACGACCAGCGCGGGCGCGCGGTCCGGCAGGGTCCGCTCGCCGGCTACACCTACGACCACGACCGCGCCACCGGCGGCGCGCTGCCGAGCGTCCCGCGGCCGCGGATGGGCTCGACGAAGCTGCTCATGCGGGCGGTCCGGCACCCGCGGTCGGTGACGCCGCTGGCCGCAGCGTCGTCGCTGCTGCCGACGGGGCGCGGCAGCCTGTGGACGGTCCGGCACCTGGTCGACGCGATCAACCCGATCGGGCAGTGGTCGCCGCACCCGGGCGTCTGGGTGGTCGCGATGGACTACGACAGCGGTCGCCGGGTGGCGTTCGGCCGGCCGGGGGAGCCGGAGGCCGAGCTGGCCGAGGCGGTGCTCGCGTCCTGCTCGATCCCGGCCTGGTACGCGCCGGTCACCATCGGCGGCCGCCGCTACATCGACGGCGGCACCTGCTCGCCCACCTCACTGGACCTGCTCGCCGACCTGGGCCTGGACGAGGTGTTCGTGCTCGCGCCGATGTGCTCGTTCGACTACGACGAGCCGGCTTCGGTCGGCGCCCGGGTGGAGCGCTCGTTCCGCCGCACGGTCACCCGGCGGATGGTGCGCGAGGCCGGTCGGGTCCGCGCCGGCGGCACGCAGGTGACGCTGCTCGGCCCCGGCCGCGAGGACCTGGAGGCGATCGGGGCGAACCTCATGGACCCCAGCCGCCGGCAGGCCGTCATCGAGACGTCGCTGCGAACCTCCGCGGAGGCGCTGCAGCGGGCCCGCGACGACGAGATGTCCTGGACGGCCTGATGCGGGTGTACGCCCCCGCGACCCGAGCCGACCTGCACCGGCTGCACCGCGACGGGTCCTGGCCACCACCGGCCGCAGCGTTCGCCGTCACCGGAGCTCTGCGCGGGTGGGTGAGCGCGGACGGTCCGGTCGACGACGAGGAGCTCGAGCTGGCGGCGCTGTCCGAGGCCGCCCGGCACGCGCTCGCGCTGCTCGGTCCCGCGGTCGGCCCGGCCGACGCGGTCCGGGTGGTGGTCGCGCTGGACCTGCCGGCGACCGAGGTCGAGATCGACGACGAAGGGCCCGACGACCCGCCAGGGCGGGTCCGGTTGCCGGCCGTCGCCGTACCGGTCGGCCGGGTCGCCGCTCTGCACGTGGACGAGCCCGCGGCCGCGAAGGCCGTGGTCGCCGCGGCTGTGGCGCTGGCGGCCGCGGAGGCCGGGGACGCCGAGGCCGAGGCGGTCGTCGCCAGGCTCGACGACCACGACCTGCTCTGGTACGACCCCGCCGAGCTGGCCGCACTGACCGGCGCCCCCTGATCCCGGGCGGGGAGGAGTGCCACGATGGGCAGCATGGACGCAGTGACGCAGGTTCCGGTCCCGGTCAACGAGCCGGTGCAGCAGTACGCACCTGGCAGCGCCGCCCGGTCCGGGCTCGAGGCGGCCCTCGCCGACCTCGCCGGGCAGCGCTTCGAGCTGACCTGCTCGATCGGCGGCAAGCGGGCCCTGGCCGGCGGTGCGCCGTTCGACGTCGTGCAGCCGCACGCCCGCCACCACGTGCTGGGTACCGGCGCCACGGCGACCCACGACGACGCGGCGGCCGCCGTGGCCGCGGCCCGCGCCGCCGCTCCGGGCTGGCGCTCGCTGTCGTTCGACGACCGAGCCGCGGTCTTCCTCAAGGCCGCCGACCTGCTGGCCGGACCGTGGCGCAACCGGCTCAACGCCGCGACCATGCTCGGCCAGTCGAAGACAGCCATCCAGGCCGAGATCGACGCGGCCTGCGAGCTGATCGACTTCTGGCGGTTCAACGTCGCGTTCGCGCGCCAGATCCTCGCCGAGCAGCCGGTCTCCGGGCCAGGCGTCTGGAACCGGGTCGACCACCGACCGCTCGAGGGGTTCGTCTACGCGGTGACCCCGTTCAACTTCACCGCGATCGCCGGCAACCTGCCGACGGCACCAGCGCTGATGGGCAACACCGTCGTCTGGAAGCCCGCCCACAGCCAGCAGCTGGCGGCGCACCTGCTCGCGGACCTGCTCGAGGAGGCCGGACTGCCGCCGGGCGTGATCAACATGGTGACCGGGGACGGCATCGTGGTGTCCGAGGTGGCGCTCGCCGACCCGGACCTGGCCGGGATCCACTTCACCGGCTCCACCCGGGTGTTCCAGCAGCTGTGGCGCACGGTCGGGGAGAACATCGCCTCGTACCGGTCCTACCCGCGCATCGTGGGGGAGACCGGCGGCAAGGACTTCGTCGTCGCGCACCCGAGCGCGGACCCCGACGTGCTGCGGACGGCGATGGTGCGCGGGGCGTTCGAGTACCAGGGCCAGAAGTGCTCGGCCGCATCGCGCGCCTACATCCCGCGCAGCCTGTGGTCCGGGCTGCGGGACGACCTCGTGGCCGAGGTCGAGTCGCTGTCGATGGGACCGGTGACCGACCTGTCGAACTTCATGGGCGCCGTCATCGACGACCGCTCGTACGCGCGGCTCGCGCAGGCCCAGGACCGGGCCGCGCACTCGACCCTCGATCGAGGTCCTGGCCGGCGGGATGGCCGACGACACCGACGGCTGGTTCGTCCGCCCGACGCTGCTGCTCGGCAGCGACCCGGCCGACGAGATCTTCACGACCGAGTACTTCGGCCCGATCCTGTCCGTCTTCGTGTACGACGACGCGGACTACCACGCGATGCTCGCCCAGATGGAGTCGGTCTCGCCGTACGCGCTGACCGGGTCGATCCTCGCCCAGGACCGGGCGGCGGTCGGCCGAGGCGATGCAGCTGCTGCGGTTCGCGGCCGGGAACTTCTACGTGAACGACAAGCCGACCGGGGCCGTGGTCGGGCAGCAGCCGTTCGGCGGCGGGCGGGCGTCCGGGACGAACGACAAGGCGGGGTCCCCGCAGAACCTGCTGCGCTGGACGTCCACCCGGTCGATCAAGGAGACGTTCGTGCCGCCGGTCGTTGCGACCGGGGGGACCTACCACGGGTGGGGCAACGTCGACCCGGACCGACGTACACGGCCGGTCTGAGGGATCTCCACCGGCAGGGAGGGTCTACGCGGGCCCTTCGTCGACGCTGCTCCGAGCCTGCCCGGATCCACGCGGCTACGGACCGATGTGGCACAAGATGGTGCCGTGACCACGCTCCCGGGGCGAGCCGTTCCCCTGGGGGTGGTCCGCCGTTGGATCCGTCGCCGCCCGGCCGACGTCGTCGACCTCTTCGTCTACGTGGTCGTCCTGAACCTGGTCATCGAGTACATCCCGGCCGTCATCAGCGAGAACTTCACCCTGACACTGCTGACCGCCGCCCTGCTCAAGATCGCGCTCGAGCTGGTGGTCCTGGTCAAGAACAGGATCGTCAAGAGCTTCCACGCCGCGACGACGCGGCGCGGGAAGTCGGTGGCCGCGTTGCTGCTGTGGGTCGTCGCGGCCGGCAGCAAGGTTGTGGTGCTCGAGCTGGTCGACCTGGTGTTCGGTGACGCGGTGAGCCTGGGTGGCTTCCTGTCCGTGACCTTGCTGGTCGTAGCCCTCCTGCTGTCGCGAGCCGCAGTGCGGCGCCTCCTGTACGGCACGCCGGCCGAGGTCTGAGCGCCGTCGTCGGCCTCACCCCCACATGGGCTGGGCGGCCGGCTGCTCCGCGGGCTTCGCCGGGTAGTCGATCCGCTCGACTCTGGCCACCAGGGCCGAGTGGTCGAGCACGCGCAGCAGCGCCTGTGTGTCCGTCGGCGACCACGTCGTGACCTCGATGATCACCGTGTCCATGTCCTTGTCCCCTCCCGATTCACGCTCTCGGGCATGGGACGGCGGCCTGCCACCGGTCTTACGCGGTGCCTCATGTGACGTCAGTCACACTTTCGGCCTATCAAGATCGACCGATCCGCCGGCACTGCCGATCGATGCCCGCTCGGTAGGCTCGGCCGGACAGCCGCACAACGGCGTGCGGTGGCACCCGGTGAAGAAGGCGATAACCCGTGAGCCCGAGCGTCGGCATCCCGTCCACGCGCCTGGAGGAGTCCAAGGCCGAGCTGATCGCCAGGGCCGTCGAGGTCGGGGACCGGGGCCGCGGCTCGGACGCCCAGGCCGACTCGATCTTCCTGCAGCGGTACTTCAAGCACGTCGCGCCGGAGGACATCGTCGGCCGGGACCCGGTCGACGTGTTCGGGGCGGCCCTGGCCAACCGCGAGCTCGCCCAGCACCGGCCGCAGGGCCGGGCCAACGTCCGCGTCTACACCCCGACGGTCGACGAGCACGGCTGGGCGTCGGGGCACACCGTGGTCGAGGTGGTCACCGACGACATGCCGTTCCTGGTCGACTCGGTCACCAGCTGCCTCGGGCCGGCACGGCACCTCGATCCACCTGGTGATCCACCCGCAGCTCGCTGTGCGGCGGGACATCACCGGCGAGCTGCTGGAGGTCCTGGGCGACAAGCCGGCGCACCCCGGCGGCGCGCATGTCGGTCCGGGCACCGGCTCCGAGGACGTCGTCATCGAGTCGTGGATGCACGTCGAGATCGACCGGGAGAGCGACGCGGCCGAGCTGGACCAGCTCACCGAGGCGCTGCGCCGGGTCCTGTCGGACGTCCGCGAGGCGGTCGAGGACTGGCCCAAGATGCGCGACGCCGCGCTGCGGTGCGCCGAGGAGATCGCCGCGCACCCCGCCGCCGCTGCCCGACGCGGAGGTCTCCGAGGCCTGGGAGCTGATGCGCTGGCTGGCCGACGACAAGTTCACGTTCCTGGGCTACCGCGAGTACGACCTGGTCCAGGGCGGCTCCGACGACAGCGCCGGCCGGACGATGGACTCGCTGGTGGCGCGGCCGGGCAGCGGGCTCGGGCATCCTGCGCTCGGACCAGCGCCGGTCGGTCTCGTTCGGCGCGCTGCCGGCCGAGGTGCGCAGCAAGATCCGCGAGCCGCGGATGCTCGTCCTCACCAAGGCGAACTCGCGCTCGACCGTGCACCGGCCGGCCTACCTGGACTACGTCGGGGTCAAGACGTTCGACGCGGACGGCACCGTGACCGGCGAGCGCCGCTTCCTCGGGCTGTTCACCTCCTCGTCGTACAGCGACAGCGTGCTGCGCATCCCGGTGCTGCGGCGCAAGGCTCGCGAGGTCCTGGACGCGTCCGGCTTCGCGGCGGACAGCCACAGCGGCAAGGACCTGCTGCAGATCCTCGAGACGTACCCGCGCGACGAGCTGTTCCAGATCTCGGTGCCCGAGCTGCTCGAGACCGTGCTGTCGGTGATGCACCTGCAGGAGCGCCGGCAGACCCGGCTGTTCCTGCGCAAGGACGACTACGGCCGGTTCATGTCCTGCCTGGTCTACCTGCCGCGGGACCGCTACACGACCGACGTCCGGCTGGACATGGAGCGGATCCTGCGCGAGGCGCTGCACGGGGAGACCGTCGACTACACCGCGCGGGTGTCGGAGTCGGTGCTGGCCCGGCTGCACTTCGTCGTCCGGGTGCCCAAGGGCGAGGTCGTCCGCGACGTCGACCCGGACGAGCTCGAGGCCAGGCTGGTCGAGGCGACCCGGTCCTGGGCGGACGACTTCGAGGAGGCCCTGGTCGACCAGTGCGGCGAGGAGGCCGCGGTCGACCTGCTGCACGCCTACGGCGACGCGTTCCCCGAGGCGTACAAGGAGGACTTCCCGGCCCGGACGGCGGTGGCCGACCTCAAGCAGCTGGAGGCGCTGTCGCCGGGGACGACGGCGCTGAACCTCTACGTGCCGCTCGGCGCCGGGCCGGGCGAGCGGCGGTTCAAGATCTACTGCTCGGGCTCGCCGCTGTCGCTGTCGCGGGTGCTGCCGGTGCTGCAACGGATGGGCGTCGAGGTCGTCGACGAGCGGCCGTACGAGGTCGAGCGGCCCGGGCACGAGCCGGCCTGGGTCTACGACTTCGGCCTGCGCTTCGAGGGGACCTCGGACGGCGCGGACGTGAAGGGCCGCTTCCAGGAGGCGTTCGCCGCGACCTGGGCGGGCGAGGCCGAGTCGGACGGCTTCAACGCGCTCGTGCTGCGGGCCGGGCTGACCTGGCGGCAGGCCATGGTGCTGCGCGCGTACGCGAAGTACCTGCGGCAGGCCGGGCTCGACCTTCAGCCAGGAGTACCTCGAGCAGTCGCTCGCTACCTACGTCCCGGTGACGCGGCTGCTGGTGCGGCTGTTCGAGGCCACGCTCGACCCCGACCTGCCCGGCGGCGCCGAGGACCGCGAGGAGATCGTCGGCGCGCTGGTCGAGGAGGTCACCGGCGCGCTCGACGACGTGGCCAGCCTCGACCAGGACCGGATCCTGCGCTCCTACCTCGCGCTGATCCGGGCGACGCTGCGCACCAACTACTTCCAGCCCGGCCCGGACGGCGCGCCGCACCCGCCGTACCTGTCGTTCAAGCTCGACCCGCAGCGGCTGCCCGAGCTGCCCGCGCCGCGGCCGAAGTACGAGATCTGGGTGTACTCGCCGCAGGTCGAGGGCGTGCACCTGCGCTTCGGCGCCGTCGCCCGCGGCGGCCTGCGCTGGTCGGACCGGCGCGAGGACTTCCGCACCGAGATCCTCGGCCTGGTCAAGGCGCAGGCGGTCAAGAACGCGGTGATCGTGCCGGTCGGCGCGAAGGGCGGCTTCGTCGTCAAGAGCGCGACCGCCGACCCGTCCGACCGGGAGGCGGTGCTCGCCGAGGGCATCGACCTGCTACCGGACGTTCATCTCCGCGCTGCTCGACATCACCGACAACCTGGTCGACGGCGCGGTCGTGCCGCCGCCGCGACGTGGTCCGGCACGACGGCGACGACCCGTACCTCGTGGTCGCGGCCGACAAGGGCACGGCGACGTTCTCCGACATCGCCAACGCGGTCGTCGACGGCGTACGGCTTCTGGCTCGGCGACGCGTTCGCCTCCGGCGGGTCCGCCGGGCTACGACCACAAGGCGATGGGCATCACCGCCACGCGGCGCCTGGGAGTCGGTCAAGCGGCACTTCCGCGAGCTGGGGCACGACACGCAGACCGAGGACTTCACCGTCGTCGGCGTCGGCGACATGTCCGGCGACGTGTTCGGCAACGGCATGCTGCTCTCCGAGCACATCCGGCTGCTGGCCGCCTTCGACCACCGGCACATCTTCCTCGACCCCGACGCCGGACCCGGCCGCGTCGTTCGCGGAGCGGCGCCGGCTGTTCGACCTGCCGCGCTCGTCCTGGGACGACTACGACCACGCGCTGATCTCGGCCGGCGGCGGGATCTACCCGCGGTCGGCCAAGTCGGTCCCGGTGAGCCCGCAGGTCCGCGCGGCGCTCGGCATCGCCGACGGCGTCAACCAGCTGACCCCGGCCGAGCTGATGAAGGCGATCCTCGCGGCACCGGTCGACCTGCTCTGGAACGGCGGCATCGGCACGTACGTGAAGGCGTCGACGCGAGTCCAACGCCGAGGTCGGCGACAAGGCCAACGACGCGATCCGGATCGACGGCTGCGACCTGCGCGCCGGGTGGTCGGCGAGGGCGGCAACCTCGGCTTCACCCAGCGCGGCCGGATCGAGGCCGCCGAGCGCGGCGTCCGGCTCAACACCGACGCCATCGACAACTCGGCCGGGGTCGACACCTCCGACCACGAGGTCAACATCAAGATCCTGCTCGACCAGGTCGTGCGCGCCGGCGACCTCACGCCCAAGCAGCGCAACGACCTGCTCGCGACGATGACCGACGACGTCGCCGCGCACGTCCTGCGCGACAACTACGAGCAGAACGTCCTGCTCGGCAACGCCCGGGTCCAGTCGCACTCGATGCTGCCGGTGCACCAGCGGCTGATCCGCGACCTCGAGCAGCGCGGCGAGCTCGACCGCGCGCTGGAGTTCCTGCCGACCGACAGCGAGATCGACGCCCGGTTCGCCGCCGGGCTGGGGCTGACGTCGCCGGAGTTCTCGGTGCTGGTCGCGTACTCGAAGATGACCCTCAAGCGCGAGCTGCTCGCCACCGGCCTGCCCGACGAGCCGTACTTCCGCTCGGTCGCGCGGCGGTACTTCCCGCCGCCGGTCGTGCAGCGGTACGGCGACCGGATCGACGCGCACCCGCTGCGTCGCGAGATCGTCACCACCGGCGTCGTGAACGACCTGGTCAACCGCGCCGGCATCACGTTCGTCTTCCGGGCGACCGAGGAGAGCGGCGGCACCCCGGTCGAGGTGGCTCGGGCGCTGCGCCGTCGTCCGCGAGGTGTTCGACCTGCCCGACTTCTGGGCCCGGGTCGAGGTGCTGGACAACCAGGTGCCCACCCGGCGCCCAGACCGAGCTCTACCTGGAGTGCCGCCGGTTGCTCGACCGGGCGACCCGGTGGCTGCTGCAGTCGCGCCGCCAGCTGCTCGACGTCGAGGCCGAGATCGAGCACTTCGGCGCCGTCGCTTCGCTCAAGCACCGGATCCCGCAGATGCTCCGCGGGGCGGAGGCCGAACGGCTCGCCCGGCGCTCCGCCGAGCTGGTCGCGCTGGGCGCGCCGGACGAGCTGGCGCTGGAGACGGCGTCGATGCTGGACGCCTTCTCGCTGCTCGACGTCGTGCAGCTCGCACGCGCGTCGGGCGAGCCGCCCGAGCAGGTCGGCGACCTGTACTTCGCGCTGTCCGAGCAGTTCGAGGTGGACCGGATGCTGGGCCGGATCACGGCGCTGCCGCGCGACGACCGGTGGGCCGCCCTGGCCCGGATGGCGCTGCGCTACGACCTGTACGGGGCGCTGGCCGGACTCACCCGCAACGTGCTGGCAGCCACCCCCGGGACCGCCGACCCGGACGAGCGGATCGCCGTCTGGCAGCAGGAGAACGCCGAGGGTCTGGCGCGGGCCCGGGCGACACTGCAGGAGATCGCGACGGCCGAGGCGTTCGACCTGGCGACGCTGTCGGTCGCGATGCGCGTCATCCGTACGCTCGTGCCGTCCGGCAGCTCCGCATAGCCCGGCCGGCCGGCCGGCCGGCCGGCCGGTCTGTCAGTCGGTCAGCGGGCCCGGAGCGATCGCGTCGATCTCGACGAGCTCCTCGGCGGTCGGCCGCCAGCGGCCGGCCGCGACGTTCGCGTGCACCTGCTCGGCGCTGGTCGCGCCGGCGATCACCGACGCCACCGCAGGCTGCGCGGCGAGCGCGCCGATCGCGACCTCGAGCAACGTGCGGCCGTGCTTGTCGGCCCAGGAGCGCAGGGCCTCGACCCGGTCCAGCTTGGCGTCGGTGACGAACGCGGGCGTGCCGGCCAGCCGGGTGCCGGCCGGGATCCCGCCGTCGCGGGTGACCTTCCCGGTCAGCAGGCCCTTGGCCAGCGGGAAGAACGGCAGGATCCCGAGGCCGTAGTGCTCCGCGGCCGGGACCACCTCGCGCTCGACCTCGCGCTCCAGCAGCGAGTACTCGTTCTGGGCCGAGACGAACGGTGTCCACCCGCCGGCGGCGGCGAGGTGCGCGGCGTCGGCGATCTGCCAGCCGGCGAGGTTCGAGTGCCCGACGTACCGGACCTTGCCCTCGAGGACCAGCTCGTGCAGCGCGGCCAGGGTCTCCTCCATCGGGGTCACCGGGTCAGGCGTGTGCAGCTGGTACAGGTCGATGTGGTCGGTGCGCAGCCGGCGCAGCGACTGCTCGACCGCGTACCGGACGTAGGAGCGGCCGCCCTTGGCGCCGATCGCAGCCGGATAGCCCATGCGGTGGTCCTGGTGTCCGAACTTGGTCGCGAGCACAACCTGGTCCCGCCGGCCCTGGAGCATCTCGCCCAGCAGCGTCTCGGACCCGCCGGCGTCGCCGTAGATGTCCGCGGTGTCGAACAGCGTCACGCCTGTGTCGATCGCGGCGTCGACCACGGCCCGGGTCGCGGTGGCGTCGATACGGCCGCCGAAGTTGTTGCAGCCGAGGCCGACCTCGGAGACGAGCAGGCCGGAGCTGCCCAACGGTTGGTAGCGCATGTCCGGACTCTATGCCGCTGCCGCCAGCGCTCGTGCCTGACCCGGACAGGTCGTGAGTTGGACACACCGTTTGCCTCGGCAAACTTGGCCCTCGGTCGTACCTCTCCTTAAGTTGGCGGTACCAAGACAGGTACACAACACGGCGAAGGAGTCCCCATGCTCTTGCGACATCACAGGCGGGCTGCATGGATGTCGCTGCTCGGATCGGGCGCCAGTCTCCTCGGTGCGGGCCCCTCGACGGCTTACGCAGCCACGCCCGTGAGCACCGCCGGGCTGGAGCGGACGACGGCAGCCACCTCAGCCGGCCTGCCCGTCAAGCCGCAGGTGCCGGCGACATGTGTGACCAGCAAGCAGAACGTCCTCTACACGAACGTCGACGAGATCTTCATGGCTGCCTACGGGTGGTCCGGAACACACGCGACGGTGACGCAGGGGGCGACCAGCACCCACACGCTGGGTGTCGCGGTCAAGGTCGGGACCGGGGGCTGGGCGGCGAGCGGCAGTGCCGGGTTCAGCGAGAGCCAGGGTTCGAGCGCCACCCAGAGCGGGATCGCGGACGCGTACGTCCACAACGCCTTGAACTACCGCCAGTACCAGACCGTCTGCACCGGGCAGCTGGTCAGGGACACGCTGCGCGCGGAGTCTACCTACGACTACCTCAGCAACTTCACCTTCGCGCCACACATCAACTACGCGACCTGCGTGACCAAGTCTGCGGGTGCAGTTGTCGTGAAGAACACTGCGACCGACCTCACCTTCGGTGCCGGCGTCAGCCTGCCAGTCGAACTGTCCGTCTCCGCGCAGTCCGGGTGGAACACGACGACACAGGCGACGTGGAAGACGACGGCAACCACGAAGCTCTGCGGAAACAGCACCACGGGCTGGGTGAACTCGTCGAACATCTCCCTATCCGGCGGATGACCCGTACCGGCCCGTGGTCCGTCGATCGTCGTCGGCATGCCGCGGTGGGTCTGGCGCTCTGCGTGACGGCGGTCCTCGTCGGGTCCTGTGGCCGAAGTCGTCCCGATCTGCAGGTCCCGGGAGATGTGGGACCGCTGTTCGCGCGGGTGGCCTACCAGGACACCGCGATCGGCCAGCCGTGGACCATGCAGGCCCTGGTGCTGTGCGAGTCATCCCACGGCGACCTGGTGATCACTGGCATCACACCCTCTGGTGGCCAAGGGCTGGTCATCGAAGCGTTCGCCCTCCGACCGAACCCCGCCCAGCAGGTGCCTCCTCGGGACGGGCTGGGGGACACCCACCAGACGCTGGACACCGTCGGGCAGGGGTTCGATCCGCACGCCCGCCAGTCGGTGACCGGTGTCTGTGACGACGCCGATCCCACGACCGGACAACCGCGAGGCCCGTATCCGATGTGGCAGGAGCTCGCCGTGCAGTTCTCCCGGAGTGGCGCCGGATCCGCGTACGACGACGGCATGGACGTGCACTACCGGACGGCGTCCGGCGATCACGTGTTATTCCTCCCGTTCGCGATCTCGCTGTGCGTGCCCCGTGATCACGCGGGGGGCTGCCCGTAGTCCCAGGGCCGGGACGCGCCGGGAACGGCGGCCGTCTCGTCCCCGAGAGGCTTCAGCGGCTGTGCGATCCTGCCGATGTGCGAGGCGAGCACAGAGGAGTACGTCGTGGATGAGCCGCTCGAGCGGGACGAGTCGTCGGTCGCGACGGCCCGGCCCGAGCCGCGCCCCGAGGGATCGCTGCGCTGGGGGCGCTGGCTCGCGGTGCTCGTCGCCGTGGCGGCCCTAGCCGGCGGGGTGCTCTACTTCGCGACGCACCGGGTCGACCCTGCGACTCAGGACGCCGACTTCATCCGGCAGGTCACCGCCGCCACCGGTTCCGCACCGAAAGACCCGACCGCCCTCGCCGCCGCCGCCCGCAAGCAGTGCGACGCCGGCAGCGCGTCGCTCAAGTACCTGGCCGGCCTGATCCGCGACAACAAGTCGTCGAACGTGGAGACGCTCACCCGGATCGGCCTGTCGGTGTACTGCCCGAACCTGTCCGCGGAGTTCGAGAAGGACCTGACCGGCTGAGTACGCTCAGGTCGGCGGCTGCGAGCCGTCCTCGGGCAGGAACAGCGCGATGTTGTTGAGGAAGCTCACGACGGCAGTGACCAGCGCGCTGAGGCAGGAGTACCCGAAGGTCTGCCAGTAGCTCGTGCTCAGCAGCGCGGAGCCGGTCGCGGCGGCCGGGAACGCGGCGGCCACACCCTGGATGAGCGTGCGCAGCGCACGGACGGACGCCGTCCGGAACGGCGCCTTGCCCTCGGTCCTGCTCGGCGACCTGCCGACGATCATCTGGAGCACGGTGGCCATGCGTTCACCCCATGAGGTCCGGGTCGGATCGGGCCCTCCGCATGTTGCTGTCGATCGCTCGGGACCGGCCCGGGTTCGCGCCGGACGCGCGCAGGGAACCGGCAATTCGGTGTCCGGTGCCGACGATCGACCGTGCCGACGTCCCAGCCGCGACGTCACCCCGGCCTTGACACCGGCCGCCGGCGGGAGTCTTCTCTGCGCATGGGGACCCGCACTGTCCTCGTCGCCACGGCCGGGCTCGTGCTGCTGGCCGCGTCTTTGACGGCCGCCCCGGCCGCGGTTGCCGCCACCACCGCACCGGGCGCCCCGGGTGCCCTGTCCCACTTCGACCTGGCCCGCAAGGACTGCCTGGGCACGGCCCGGAACACGAGCTCGAAAGTGTGGTTCACCGTCGCCGGCGGCGTGCTGTCCGACGTCTACTACCCGACCGTCGACAACACCGAGGTCGAGACGCTGCAGTACGTCGTCACCGACGGCAGCACGTTCACCGACCTGCAGACCAGGGACATGACGTACACCGTCCAGGCGCTCGACCCCAGCGGGATGACCTGTCGCGTCACCAGCAGCGCGAACAGCGGGAAGTACCGCCTGGTCACGGACTACGTCACCGACCCCGCGCGGGCCAGCGTGGTCATGCACACCCGGCTGGTCCCGTTGCAGGGGGAGGGCAAGAACCTCGCGCTGTACGTCCGCTTCGACCCGACCCTGAACGGGAACGGCGGCGGGGGTACCGGCAACGGCGGCGCGGACTCGGCGACCGTCGACCACTCGACCGGTCACCCGGTGCCCGTCTCGAGCGACGTCGTCACCGCCACCAACGCCGTCAACCGCGACTACGCCCAGCCGGTGTTCGCCGCGCTGCGCGCCGACCGGCCGTTCCCGGTCGTCAGCAGCGGCTACGCAGGGACGGCAAGCGACGGGCTCGCCCAGCTCGACGCGACGCACAGCCTGAGCCCGGCGTACGACGACGCACCTCTCGGCAACGTTGTGCAGACGGCCCTCCTCGACCGCGGGACCAGCGGTGACGTCACCCTCGCGCTCGGCTTCGGCGCGTCCGGCCAGGCGGCCGTGAGCACCGCGGGAGCGAGCGCCCGCGTGGACTTCGGGACCACCCTGCACCGCTACGTGGCCGGCTGGTCCGCGTACGACAAGACCCTCAAGCAGCCGCCGCACACGACGCTGCCGGCCGTGCAGGACGCCGCGCTGGCCCGCACCTACTACCTGTCGGCGAACGTCCTGAAGGCCAGCGAGGACAAGACCTTCCCGGGGGCAATCGTCGCCTCGCTCGCCAGCCCGTGGGGTCAGGCCGTGAGCGCCGGTGACCCCGCCAACACCTACTTCGGCTCCTACCGCGAGGTCTTCGCCCGCGACCTGTACGAGACATTCACCGGGCTGCTCGCCAGCGGTGACGTCGCGACGGCGAAGGCCACAGTGCTGTTCCTGTTCAACCGGCAGCAGCTGCCGGACGGCTCGATCCCGCGCAACTCGCTGGTCAACGGCAAGGCGGCGCCCGACAGCTTCAACGTGCAGCTCGACGAGGTGGCCTACCCGATCCTCATGGCGCGCACGGTCGGGCTCACCGGAGCCGGGCTCTACAGCGCGCACATCAAGAAGGCGGCCGACTACCTCGTCGCCCACGGGCCGTCGTCCGGTCCGGAGCGATGGGAGGAGCAGGGCGGCTACTCGCCGTCGACCATCGCCGCGGAGATCGCCGGCCTCGTCGCGGCGGGGGTCATCGCCGACAAGAACGGCGACCACGCCGACGCGCGCGTCTACCGCGCGACCGCCGACACCTACCAGCGGGACGTCAAGGCCTGGACCGTGACGACGAACGGGCCCTACAGCTCCTCGCCGTACTTCATCCGGCTGTCCAAGACCGGCGACCCCGACGCCGCGATCACCTACAACCTCGGCAACGGCAGCGTGACCGCCGACCAGCGCAACGTGGTCGACGCGGGGTTCCTCGAGCTGCCGCGGCTGGGGGTCCTGCCGGCGAACGACCCCGAGGTGGTCGGCTCGCTCGGGATCGTCGACTCGCTCATCGGCAGGACCACCGCGAGCGGGACGGGCTTCTACCGCTACGGGACCGACGGGGTCGGCAGCGAGGACGGCTACGGCGACTGCAACACCGGGGACGGCACCTCCTGCGCCGTCCAGGGCGCGCCGTGGGCGGGCACGTGCGGCGCGGGGGTGGGCTCCGGGCACCTGTGGCCGGTCCTGTCCGGCGAGCGCGCGGAGAGCGAGCTGGCCCGCGGGCACGGCGCCGCGGCCACCGCGCTCTGGAGCGGCATGGCGGCGACCGCGTCCGGGATCGGGCTGATCCCCGAGCAGGCATGGGAGGACCCGGACCTGGCGGCGTCCCCGTTCGGCACCGCACCGGAGTGCGCGTCGATCGGCTTCGTGAACGGCAAGGCCGCCGGGAGCGCGTCGCCGCTGACGTGGTCGGAGGCGCAGTTCGTCCGGCTGGCCGCAGACCTGCGGGCCGGGCACCTGACCGACACCCCGGCCGACACGTCGAACCGGTACGTCAAGCACACGCAGGCCGGGATCGACGTGACGCTCACGTCGCCGGCCGACAACTCCGCGGCCAACGGCTCGGCGCTGGTCACCGGGACGACCGCGGCCGGCGCGCGTGTGGACGTGGACGCGGTCAACGTGGACCTGGACGGGTCCTCGCACCTAGTGTCCACGACCGCGGCATCGGACGGCTCGTTCTCGGTCACGGTCCCGGTGTCGCCGGGGACCGACCGCATCCAGGTGGCCGCGACCGCGCCGTCCGGCGCCACCGGCACCGCGCAGCGGACCGTCGTCTACGACTTCGTCTCCGGCACGCTGGTGCTGGACGTCACCGACCCGGACGGCGACGACAACGGGCCGGGCACGTACACGTATCCCACGTTCGGCGACTTCAAGCCGGGCGCGTACGACCTCGAGCGGTTCCAGGTCTACGACGCCGGGACGAACGTCACCTTCCGAGTCCAGACCCGCGACCTGACGGCGACCTTCGGCAGCCCGCTGGGCGCCCAGCTCGTCGACGTGTACGCATCCGTGCCCGGCGTCACCCCCACGTCGACCGCCGCGGCGAACCCGCTGCGCAACTACGCCATCGACCCCGGGTCCGCCTGGAACCGGCTGATCGAGGTCCAGGGCTTCGGGCAGCGGTTCGAGGACGCCGGCGGGAACACGCTGGGGAACGTGCAGGTCGCCGGCAACGCCATCTCGCGGTTCATCACGTTCACCGTCAGCAAGGCCGACCTCGGCGGAACGCCGGGCAGCGGGTGGTCGTTCGCGGTCGTGCTGACCGGGCAGGACGGCTTCAGCCCCGACCAGGCCAGGGCTTTCACCGCCACCGCCGGCGCCTTCTCGTTCGGCGTGTGCACATCGGGCGGGTCCGACCCGATCTGCACGGTCGACCCGTCCACGGTCCCGAAGGCGATGGACGTGATCACCCCGGGCGGCGTCGACCAGGCCACCGAGCTCGACCCCACCCTCGGTCCGGTCGTCGTCCAGGGCGTCACCATCCCCTGAGCCTCCCCGAGCAGGCCGGTCGGTAGGTTGACCGGTGTGCTGACCGCCGACGCCGTGGCCGGGCTGCCCAAGGCCGAGCTGCACGTCCACCATGTCGGGTCGGCGTCGCCGGCGACCGTCGCCCGCCTCGCGGCGCGGCACGAGGGCAGCTCGCCGGTTCCGGCCGACCCGGACCTGCTCGCGGACTACTTCACGTTCACCGACTTCGGCCACTTCGTCGAGGTGTACCTCAGCGTCGTCGACCTGGTCCGGGACGCAGACGACGTGCACATGCTGACGACCGAGGTCATCCGCGACCTGACCGCGCAGCAGGTGCGCTACGCCGAGCTGACCGTGACGCCGTACACCTCGGTCGCCCGCGGGATCCCCGCCGAGGAGTTCTGCGCCGCCATCGAGGACGCGCGGACCGCGTGCGAGGCCGAGCTCGGCACCGTCGTCCGCTGGTGCTTCGACATCCCCGGCGAGTCAGGCCTGCCGGCCGCGGACACGACCCTGGACATCGCGCTGCGCCTGCAGCCGGCCGGGCTGGTGAGCTTCGGACTCGGCGGCCCCGAGGCCGGGGTGCCGCGGGGGCAGTTCGTCCCGCACTTCGCGGCGGCGCGCGCGGCCGGGCTGCACAGCGTGCCGCACGCGGGGGAGTCCACCGGTCCTGAGACGGTCGCCGACGCCCTCGACCTGCTCGGGGCCGAGCGGATCGGGCACGGCATCGCGGCCGCGCGTGACCCGGACCTGATGCGGCGGCTGGCCGAGCAGGGCGTACCGCTCGAGGTCTGCCCGACGTCGAACGTGTGCACGCGGTCGGTGCCGAGCCTGGCCGAGCACCCGCTGCCCGACCTGGTCGCCGCCGGCGTCACGGTGACGATCAACTCCGACGACCCGCCGATGTTCTCCACGACGCTGACCAACGAGTACCTCGTGGCCGCGCGGCTGCTCGACCTCGACCTCGACGGGGTCGCCGCTCTCGCCCGGACCGCTGCGCAGGCGTCGTACGCGCCGGACGAGGTGCGGCGGTCGCTGCTCACGGAGATCGACGCGTACGTGACGAACGCCGCGGATCCGCACGCACGCTGAGTCATCGCGCGCTGACCTGAAGTCAAACCTTGCCCCGGACTATCCACAGTCGACCCGAATGGGTTTACCTTCCGTTTACCCGGGGTTGGGTGATCGTTCAGAGGGGTGGGGATCGGTCATGGGTGTTCGACGCGGGCGGCTGTCGCAGGACCGGCCCGACGAGGCCGGGCGGCGGGGCTGGGGAACCACGGCGGCCATCGTCGTCGCGCTCGCTGTGGTGGCCAGCATGCTGTCGCCGCTCACGAGCGCGTCCGCGGCCAACTCGGACGTCGTCATCTCCGAGATGATGTTCAACCCGCCGTCCGGGGTGGACGGCGACGAGTTCCTGGAGCTCACGAACATCGGCGCGGCGGCCGTCGACGTGTCCGGCTGGTGCTTCAGCGGCATCACCCTCTGCTTCGCCCCGAGCACGAGCATCGCGGCCGGCGGCCGCCTGGTCGTCGGCAAGGACGCCGCCCGGTTCCAGCTGGAGTACGGGTTCGCCGCCAACGCCATCTACACCGGCAGCCTGTCCAACGGCGGCGAGACGATCACGCTGAAGGACTCCACCGCGGCGGTGGTGGACGCGGTGGCGTACTCCGACCGCGACCCGTGGCCGACGACGACGGACGGCACGGGACCGTCCCTGGAGCTGATCGACCCGACGCAGGACAACAACGACCCGGTGAACTGGGCCGCCTCCACCGCGCTGTCCGGCAGCACCCCCGGGGCGGCCAACTCCGTGGCAGCCGCCGGCCTGCGGCCGCACGTCTCCGCAGTCCTCGCGACGCCGACCGTCCCCACGGTCAGCCAGCCCGTCACCGTCACCGCGACCGTCACCGGGCAGACCAGCGTCGTGGTGCGCTACCAGGTCGACTTCACCGGTGAGCAGGCCGTCGCGATGACCTCGCTCGGCGGTGACGCGTACACCGCGACGCTGCCCGGGGCAGCCGCCGGGCACCTGATCAGGTACCGGGTGGAAGCCACCAACGCGGCCGGGACCAGCTACTCACCGCGGCTCGACGACAGCTCCCCGTTCAAGGGGGTCGTCGTCGCCAGCGGCGTGACCAGCGCGGTCCCGATGGTCGAGTGGTTCATGAACGACCCCGACTACACCCTGATCACGCAGAACCCGCTGATCGACATCACCAGGGCCGGCGTGCTGGCGTACAACGGGACGGTGTACGACGGCACGATGTTCAGCATCCGCGGCGAGGGCACGCAGGACAACCCGAAGGTCAGCTGGAAGGTCGTGCTCCCGCAGGACCACACCCTGCAGATCGCCGGGCTGGTCGAGCCGGTCGACGAGTTCGCCATGAACGCAGACTGGAGCGACAGCTCGCACGGACGCACCACGCTGGCCTGGGACTCCTACCAGACGGCCGGTGTCGTGAACGAGCAGATCATGCAGCTGCGGGTGCAGAAGAACTCGACGTTCTTCGGGCTGTACACCTACACCGACATCTTCGAGGGCACGTGGCGCTCCCGCGAGGGCTACTCGAACAAGCAGTTCTACAAGGGCGGGCACGCCGGCTTCGACGCCACCAAGCAGCTCGTCGAGTACCGGTTCGAGAAGAAGAACCCGGACGACGAGGACTTCACCACGCTCGCGGCGTTCCTCAACGGTGTCGACCTGACCGGCGCCGCGCAGAAGAACAACCTGCTCGCGACCGCGAACCTCCCCGAGATGATCAACTACGCCGTGGCCACGGCGATCGTCGAGCACACCGACTCGAGCACCAAGAACTTCTACCTCAGCCAGGACCCGACGACCGGTCGCTGGTCGGTCATCCCCTGGGACCTCGACCACACGTTCGGCCACAAGTGCTGCGGCGTGAACAGCAACTTCGCCACCCCGGCCGAGCCCGGCGACCAGGCCAGCGAGCTGATGGCCGCGATCCTCGCAGTGCCCGAGTGGAAGCAGATGTACTTCCGCCGGCTGCGTACCGTCCTCAACTCGGTGCTCGCCACCGGGCGCCTGGAGGCCGTGTACGACGCGAAGGTCGGCCCGGCCGCGCCGGAGTCGGCGCTCGACTTCGCGAAGTGGCCGCACACCGGTGGCAGCCTGAACTTCGCCAGCCAGCGGACCCTGCTGTTCAAGGCGATCCAGGCCCGGCGGAACGTGTTCGCCGCGGACAGCCGGGTGCCGGCCAACCAGAGCCCGGCGCCCAGCATCGTCATCGACGAGATCCAGCCGTCGCTCGTCAACGGCGCCGGCGGGCAGTTCGTGGAGCTCTACAACCCGTCCGCCACCGAGGCCGTGGACCTGTCCGGCTGGGCGCTGTCCGGCTCGGTCAACCTGCAGATCCAGCCCGGCACTGTGATCCTGCCGGGCGGCCGGATGACGTTCGTCGCCAACGACCCGGCGTTCGAGGACACGTACGGCGGCCTGGTGTTCGTCGGCGGCGTCTTCGGCGGCGGACTCGGGGCCAGCGGCACGATCGCGCTCACCAGGGCCGACGCGTCGACCGCGGACTCGGTCGCCTACGGCGGCGCCGACTGGCCGGCCGTGACCGACACCCGCTCGCTCGAGCTGGTCGACCCTGCGTCCGACAACTCGCTCGGGACGAGCTGGGCGCTGTCGACCGCATCGGCCGGCTCGCCGGGTGCGGCCAACCAGACGGCCGTCGTTGGCAGCCTGCCCGGCGCACCGACCATCGGCGCAGTCAGCGCCGGCGGCGCGGCGGCGACGGTGAGCTGGACCGCTCCGTCGAGCAACGGCGGCTCACCGATCACCGGCTACCAGGTGCGGGTGCTGGACGTGAACAACGTGCAGGTCGGCGCAGCCCGGCCGGCGTCGCCGACCGTGACCAGCATCGCCGTCACCGGCCTGACCGTCGGGACGCCGTACTCCTTCCAGGTCGCGGCGGTCAACGCGGTCGGCGTCGGTGCGCCCTCGGCAGTGTCCGGAACGGTCACGCCCGTGCAGATCCTCGCGTCGTCGCGTCCGATCATCACCGGGGTGACGCAGGGTGCGGCCGGTGGCACGATCACCGCGACCGTGCGCTGGTCCCCGCCGGCCTCCACCGGGAGTGGGCCCGTCAACGGCTACGAGATCTACGCCCTGCTGATGTCGTCGTCGGCGTCCAACGCGACCGTGCTCGGGCAGAGCGTGTCGCCGGTGGCCGCCGCGTCCGCGCGGCAGAAAGCCTTCACGCTGACGGCCGGCTACTACCAGTTCGTGGTGGTGGCGCTGAACCCGGCCGGCTTCTCGCCGCCGTCCGCTCGGTCTGCCAGCGTCCTCGCCAGATGACGGAGTGACGGAGGCTGACCCGCGGGTGCGCCGGTGCGCGGCGCCCCTGGACAGGTCATGCGGCAAGGTGCACGCTTGGGCCGACGGAACGGGGGTTTCGGATGTCCGACGAACAGCTGCCCGGCTCCCCAGCCGAAGGCGCATCCACACCGCCCGCAGCGGAGCCGGCGACCGCGACACCTGCGGCGGCACCTACCGCCGCTGACACGGGCACCGACCAAGGTCGCAAGCCGTGGAAAGGTCGGCCTGTCCCGCGGCGAGGCGGCTGGCGACAGGTCGTCCTCACGCGGATCGCGACGCTCGAGCTCGAGCTGCGCCAGCTCGAATGCAGGCGCGACAGCGACTGCGACTTCGACGCGACCCTGGAACAGATCCTGAAGTTCCTCGAGACGGCCCAGCTGGCCGCGGAGAGCAAGACTCGTTGGGGGAGCGGCGCGTACTGGAGCGGCAACGCCCCGGACCAGGCCTGGCTCGCCGTGCACGCGGCCGAGGAGGCGCTGCTGCCCCTGCAGGACAACGAAACCCTGCGTGGCAAGGCGTCCACCATCATCGCCTGGGGCAGCCTGACGCTGGGGGCGCGCGACCCTCGCGTCACCGAGGTCTCCGACCTGGTCAAGCGCGCTTCGAGCGGAAACCAGGAGATCGACGCCGTGACGAGACAGCGGCTGAAGTCGATGCTGCGGTCCGCCAACGACGAGTCGGACAGCTCGTACGCGAGCAGCCGAAGCTTCCGGAACCTGGTGCTGATCGCTTCCTTGGTCGCAGCCTTCATCGGGGTGCTGATCGCCGTTCTCGGGATCTGGTGGGCGGAGGCCGCGCCGCTCTGCGACGCGAACGTCTGCCCCATCGCCACCCATTCCGTTCCGACCGGGCTCGACGTCGCGGCGGTCGAGCTGTTCGGGGTGCTGGGTGCCGTCCTGGCGGTCGCTTTCAGCCTGCGTCGGCTCCGCGGCACCCGGAACCCGTACGGCATCGGGCTGGTCCAAGGCTTGCTGAAGATCCCGCTGGGTGCGCTGACCGGGTTCACCGGGGTGCTCATCGTGCAGTCCGGGTTGATCTCAGGGATCGTCAAGCCCGGCTCGGCCGGGCAGGTCGTGGCGTACGCGGTGGTGTTCGGCTACTCCCAACAGCTGCTGACGAGCCTCGTCGACAAGCAGGCGCAGACGGTGGTGCACGGCACATCCGGCGAGCGCACCACGAGTGGCGCCGGGACGACGGCCGCGAACTGAACCAGCCTGGGACGCTCCGAGCCTGTGGCTGAGCGGCGACAGGTGTCCACCACCTCTTCGTGCCCTGCGAACCGGAAGGTCCTCTTCCGCCTTCGGTGGGCTCGACTGGGACCCGACGTGCACCAGCCCCCGGCTGCCAGCTCCCCTGCTGCTGTTGGGCGTTGGGAGCCTTCCTGACTCGTGACGTAGTCCAGGTGGCGGGAAGTCGCTAGGGTCCGGTCCAGCGCTCTGCGCGTTCTCCCGGGGGCGCAGCTGCCGGCAGTGAGGGGTAGGAGGTACGGAAGTGGCTCCCTGTGCGAGATGCGACAGGGAAGTGCCTGGGGGCGCGCGCTTCTGCCCGAGCTGTGGCGCTGACGTGGCAACCGCGTGCGCATCGTGCGGCGAACCGCTCACAGCTGGATGGCGATTCTGCCCGTCGTGCGGTGCACTCAGCGAGCCCATCGACCATGCTGAGTCGTCGGTCAGCGTCGGCGGGGCACCGACGACCCCCCAGTCTGGGGCGGCGGAGCGGCGGGTAACCAGCGTGCTGTTCGCCGACCTCGTCGGGTTCACCCCGCTCGCGGAGTCGCGGGACCCCGAGGAGGTCCGGGAGCTGCTGACCGCCTACTTCGACCGGTGCCGGACGGTGATCGGTCGGTACGGCGGCACGGTGGAGAAGTTCATCGGTGACGCTGTGATGGCGCTGTGGGGGGTCCCGTCGGCGCGGGAGGACGACGCGCAACGTGCGGTGCGCGCGGGGCTGGAGCTGGTTGCCTCGGTGGACGCGATGGGTGAGCAGGTGGGCATCCCCGGGTTGGCGATGCGGGTGGGCGTGGTGACCGGCGAGGTCGCGGTGACGGTCGGGGCCAGCGCGGAGGGGATGGTCGCCGGGGACGCGGTGAACACCGCGTCCCGCATCCAGGCGCTAGCCGAGCCGGGTCACGTGTGGGTGGACGAGACGACCCGCGGGCTGACCTCTGCGAGCGTGGAGTACGTCGACGTCGGGCCACACGCGTTGAAGGGCAAGGCCGAGGCCGTGCGCATCTGGCAGGCGCGCGCGGTGGTGGCGGAGGTTGGCGGCGGGCGGCGGATGGACGGCCTGGAGGCTCCGCTGGCCGGTCGTGTCGGCGAGCTCCGTCTCGTGAAGGACCTCTTCCACGCCACCGCGGAGTCCGGGCGGCCGCGGCTGGTGGTGCTGGACGGGGAGGCGGGGCTGGGCAAGTCACGGTTGGCGTGGGAGTTCGAGAAGTACATCGACGGGCTGGCCGACACGGTCGCCTGGCACCGGGGGCGGAGCCTGTCGTACGGGGACGGGGCGGCCTTCTGGGCGCTGGCCGAGGCCGTCCGGGTGCGGCTGGGCCTGGTCGACGGGGACAGCGACACCTCGCTGGTCGACGCGGTGGACGCCGGCCTCCAGCGGTACCTGAACGACCCGGCCACCCGGGACTGGATCCGCCCCCGGTTGTGTGTGCTCGTCGGCGCGGAGCTGCCCGGCTCGTACCCGCGCGAGGACCTGTTCGCCGCGTGGACCGCCTTCCTGGAGGCGGTCGGCGGGGACGACCCGGTCGTGCTGGTGCTCGACGACGCCCAGTTCGCCGATGACGGCCTGCTGGACTTCCTGGAGCACCTGCTCGGGACCGCGCGGCACGCCATCTTCGTGCTCGCCCTGGCCCGCCCCCAGCTCCTCACGCGGCGCCCCGACCTGGGTGGTCGGCGCACGACCGTCGTCCACCTGGACTTCCTCGACGACGCGGCGATGGCCGAGCTGGTGGACGGTCTCGTGGACGACCTGCCCGCGGAGGTCCGTGACAGCCTGGTGGCGCGCGCCGAGGGGGTGCCGCTGTTCGCCGTCGAGACCATCCGCGCTCTCATCGACCGGGACGCGGTGGTGGCCTCCGACGGCCGATACGTGCTCGCGGACCCCGATGCCGTCGGCGTGGCCGAGCTGGCCGCGCCGGCGTCGTTGCACGCGCTGGTGGCGGCGCGGCTGGACACGCTGCCGGTCGCCGAGCGCCGGCTGGTGGCGGACGCCAGCGTGCTGGGTCTCAGCTTCACCCGCGACGGCATCCGCGCCCTGGCCGCGGCGGACGGCGGCGACACCGGCGACATCGACCGGCTGCTGGTGGAGCTGACCCACAAGGACATCTTCGCGCTGGACACCGACCGGTTCTCCGCCGACCGGGGCCGTTACCGGTTCGTGCAGACCGTGGTGCGCCAAGTCGCCTACAGCACGCTGGCCCGGCGCGACCGCAAGTCCCGCCACTTGCGCGCTGCCGCCTTCCTCGCCGAACGACCGGACCCGGGAGACGACCTCGCGGTGGTGATCGGCCAGCACCTTCTGGACGCCGTCGACGCCACCACCGACCCGGACGACGACGCCTCCGCGCTCACCGTGAGGGCCCGCGAGATGCTGGAGCGGGCCGCGGCGCGGGCGCGCCGGCTGGGGTCGCCGGCGGAGGCGCACCGGCTGCTGGAGCTGGTCATCGCCCGCAGCCCCGACCCGGCCGAGCTGGGCCGGCTGCTGCTCGCGTCCGCCCAGGCGGCGGACAGCGCCGGCGAGTTCGCCGAGGCGGTCGACCTCGCCGACCGGGCCACGAGCAGCTTCCGGGCCCTGGGTCGCGACGCGGACGCGGCCCTTGCCCAGGGCGTGGCCGCGCTGGCCCAGTCGCGCTGGGGCGACAACACAGGGGCCATCCAACGTGCCAAGCCCGTCCTGGACGGCCTGCGCGACGGGCCGGAAACCGACGGCGCCAGGCTCATGCTGGTGGAGGCGCTGGAGCGGGCGTACAGCTTCCTCGGGGACTTCGCTGCCCATCCGGCAATGGCTGACCAGCTGGTGGTGCTGGCGGAGCGGGTGCAGGACTTCGCCGCCATGGCCCGCGGGCAGACAGCGCTGGGCAACCGCTACCTCGCCCAGGGCGCGCCGGTCGCGGCCGGGCTGGCCTACCTGGCCGCCGCCCAGATCGCCCGCGAGCACGACCAGCCGGAGCGGCTGTCCGCGGCGCTGAGCAACCTGATGATCCTCAACGCCGGGCGCGACCTGACCGCCGCGATCGGCTACGGCCGCGAGGCCCTGACCGAGGCCCGGCGGGCAGGCCAACGAGATCTGATCGAAACGACGGTCGCCAACCTCACCAGCTCGCTGTGGCTGTCCGGCCGCCTTGCCGAGGCCAGCACCACGCTGGAGGACGAGGCGGACAACATGATCGACGTGGCAGCCACGCGGATGACCGTCGCGATCGGCAGCTGGCTCGCACAGGCTTGTGGTCAGCCACCGCCTCCGTCGGAGGGCCTGCCGCCGACGGACGACGAGACTGACCTCGCCTGGCAGGGCCACCTGGACATCCGCGAGCTGCTGCGCAAGGGAGCCACCTCCCAGGTGGCGGAGCAGGTCGAGACCACGCTGACCCACCTGCTTGCCGCCAGCGGCATCGAGGACGACTTCGTCCACCTGTGGCCACCGCTGGTCGAGGCGGCGTTCGACACCGGTGACCTCGACCTGGTCGAACGCACTCTGCAGCCGGTGGCGACTGCCCCACCCGGCATCGTGCCGCCGGCGGTCACCGCCCAGATGCACCGGCTGCGCGGGCGGCTGCGGGCCGCCCGGGGCGACGACCCCGCCACCGTCGAGTCCGACCTGCGCACCGGTGTCGCCATGCTCGCCGACCTGGGCATCGGCGGGCTGGCCGCGCGGGCCGAGGAGGAGCTCGCGGACTGGCTGCGCACCCAGGGTCGCGACGCCGAGGCCGACCAGCTGTTGGACCACGCCCGTGCCACGTACGAGCAGATCGGCGCGCACGGATGGCTGGCCGCACTCGACGCCGCAGTGCCGCAGACGACCAGCTGAACAGCGAGCCGACGGCGACCGGTTCGCCGGCGGCTACGGGCTCGGCTCCGAGGACAGCCGCCGCAGCTGCGCGTCGATGACGCGCTCCGCTACGTCGTGGCCGGCGGACCCGGCGACCGTCGCGAGGAACAGCTCCCGGTCGATGGTCCACAGCCGGCAGGCAGTCAGACAACGCACCGTTGCCGTGCGCGGCACCTGACGCAGCAGCGCGATCTCGCCGAACCCCGACCCGGGACCGAGGCGGACCGTCTCCCTGCGTCCGTGCACGCTCACCTCCAGCTCCCCGTCCTCGACGACGTAGAAGTTCCCGCCCGGCTCGCCCTGGCGCACCACCTCGGTCCCGTCCCCCACCTGGACCTCTACAGCCCCGTGCGCCAACCGCTCCAGGGCCTGGACGTCCAGCACGGCAAGGAAGTCGACGTGCCGCAGCAGCGCGACCAGCCCAGGCCGGTAGACGGCGGCCGCGTCGAGCCGGACGAGCAGCGGCACCGTCGCCACCGCGACCACGGTCAGCGCGGCGCCAAGGACCGCGTAGGCGTCGGCCGAGCCGAACCAGCGGACCAGCAACGGGGCGAGCGCCGTCCCGACCGCCATCCCGGCCAGCATCGCGGACTCGCGAACCGCGAGGATGCGCGCCATCAACGAGTCATCGACGGACCGCTGCAGCAGCGTCAGCCCGGCCACCGCGAAGAAAGCCAGCCCCGCCCCGACCACGACGAGGACTCCCATCGCCGGACCGAGCCGGCTGAGCAGCAGGAACGCAAGCAACGGGAACCCTCCAGCCAGCAGGCTGCCGGCCACGCCGGGGGCCAGCCGCCGCCAGCCGACCAGCACGATGGCCGCGGCCGCCCCCAAGATCCCGCCCAGGCCGATCGCCCCGATGAGCAGGCCCGCCGCAGCGTCGCCCTGACCCAGGTGCTGGGAGACGAACGCGATCGCCAGCAGCTCCAGACAGCCCTCGGTGAGGAACCCCAGACCGATCACCGCGAGCATCACCGCCACCACCGGCCGACGGACCAGCTCCGCGGTCAGGCTGACCACGGCCGGGCGGCCGGTCGCCCAGTCGCCGGCCCCGGCCGGACGTCCCAGCCGGATCCCGGTGAGAAGGCCCGCAGCTACCAGCGCCATCACCGCGCACACGACCACGACCCCGGTCGGACCCACCCACGCGCTGCCCAGACCCGCCAGCACCGGACCGACGAAGTAGCCCGCCCGCTCGGAGGTGCCCGACAGCGAGTTGGCCGCCGCCACCTGGCCGGGTGTCCCGGCGAGCTCAGCAGCCGCGGCGTAGTGGGGCGGTCGCGTCCACGCGATGAGCACACAGCTGACCGCAGCCGTCACCACGACGCCCACTCGCGAGCCGGTAGTCAGCAGAAGCGCCAGCAAGCCCATGGCCGCGCCCTGCGCGAGGTAGCCGAGCCGGAGGGCGACATCGCGCGGCAGCCGGTCGGCCACCATCCCGCCCACCGGTGCCAGCACCGACGCCGGCACGTACTGGGCGATCGCCACCACACCCGCGAGGCCGGCGCCCCCGACGCTGTAGGCCCACAGCAGCACCGCCACCCACAACGCCATCTCGTAGACGGTGAAGAGACCGTACGCGCCCTGCACGCGCAGCAGGACGCGGTTGCGGGCGACGGCAAGCGTGGAGCCGACGACGACCCCTCGCGGCACGGCGCCTCCCTGGTGTGGGCCCGAGCCTCGCATACCGCGTCGAATCGCATCACCCCGTACTCGAATCCGGTCATGCCCCGAAACGCTGTCGCCAGACCTCCCGTCTTCTTGGCCCCCAGCCCACTCGTTGCTGGTACGGGGCTGGCACGGTATTCCCAGGACACGAAGACCCCCTTGCGGGTCAGTCGAGACGGTCGGCAGAGTCCACGGCCTGCGGGTCGTGGAGGGCGACCTGCTCGGCCATGGGTGGGGTGGACAGTGGCGGTCGACGTCGTCGCGCTGGTGGAGAACGAGGTTCGGCAGCGGGTCCGACGTGGTGGTCTCGACCCGTTGGCCGCGCCGGATGCGGTCCGGGTGCTCGTCGACGAGGTGCTGGCGGACTTCGGCGAGCGGAGCCTGGACGGCGCACTGCCGGTGCTGACCGACCTGGAGGCGACTGGTCGGGTCGTGCTCGACGCGGTCGCCGGGTTCGGTCCGCTCCAGCCCTACCTCGACGACCCGAACGTCGAGGAGATCTGGGTGAACGAGCCCGGCCGGGTCTTCGTGGCGCGGGCCGGGCGCAGCGAGCTGACCGCGACCGTGCTCGCCCGAGGCGCCGTCGAGAACCTGGTCGAGCGGATGCTGGCCGACTCGGGCCGCCGCGTCGACATCAGCTCGCCGTTCGTGGACGCCGCACTGCCCGACGGCAGCCGGCTGCACGTCGTGATCCCGGACGTCACCCGGCGGCACTGGGCCGTCAACATCCGCAAGTTCGTGGCACCGGTCACCCACCTGCGCGACCTGGTCCGCCTCGGCACCCTCACCGACCCTGCTGCTCGGTTCCTCGAAGCCGCCGTGTCCAGCGGATTGAACATCGTCGTCTCCGGCGCGACGCAGGCCGGGAAGACGACGCTGCTCACCACGCTGGTCAACGCCCTGCCGGCCGGCTGCCGGCTGGTGACCTGCGAGGAGGTCTTCGAGCTGCAGCCGCGGGTCGCCGGACGTCGTGGCGATGCAGACCCGGCAGCCGAACCTCGAGGGAAACGGCGAGATCCGGCTGCGACGTCTGGTCAAGGAGGCGCTGCGGATGCGACCGGGCTGCATCGTCGTCGGCGAGGTCCGTCAGGAGGAGTGCCTCGACCTGCTCGTGGCGCTGAACTCAGGCGTCCCCGGCATGTGCAGCGTGCACGCGAACTCGGCGCGCGAGGCGGTGACCAAGCTGTGCACGCTGCCGCTGCTGGCCGGGCCCGAACGTCACCAGCGGGTTCGTCGTGCCGACGGTCGCGGCGAGCGTCGACCTCGTGGTGCACACGGCCACCGAGGCGGACGGTCGCCGGCGGCGTGCGGGAGATCGTCGCCGTCCCCGGACGGGTCGAGGGCGACGTCGTCGAGACCGCGTCGCTGTTCGCGACGGAGCGACGGCGAGCTGGTCCGGACGCACGGGTTCCCGCCGCACGTCGGAGCGCTTCGCCCGGGCCGGATACGACCTCGCCGACCTGCTCGACGGCGACCCGGCCCGAGCTCGGTCGGACCGGCTGATGGGCGCGTTCGTCGGACTGGTGCTCGGGCTCGGACTCCTCCTGGTCGGCTGGTCGATCGCCGCCGCCCGAGGCCGGGTGGAGTGCGCTCGGGGGCTCCCGGGCCCGACGCCCGCTGCGCCTGCTGCTGGACGAGGCCGGGCTGGCACGGGTCGCACCGGCGTCGCTGCTGGCCTGGTGCGCTGGGTCCGCCGCCGTCGTCTTCGTCCTGCTCGCCGGGGTCAGCCGGTCGGTGTCGGTGGCCGTCGCCTTCGGTTGCATCGCGCCTCTCGCTGCCGGTCGCCGTGGTCCGTGGGCGCCGTGCCCGCCGGCGTGAGCTGCTCGGGAGCCGTGGCCGGACGTCATCGACGACCTGACGTCCGCGGTGCGGGCCGGGCTGGCCCTGCCGGAGGCGCTCGTGCAGATCGGCGCCCGCGGGCCGCGCGAGCTGCAACCAGCGTTCGTCGCGTTCACCGCGCAGTACCGCGCGACCGGACGCTTCTCGGACGGGCTCGACCGGCTGAAAGCCGAGCTGGCCGACCCGGTCGGCGACCGGGTCGTCGAGTCCCTGCGGGTGGCCCGCGACGTCGGCGGCAACGACCTCGGCGGGCTCCTGCGCACGTTGTCCGCGTTCCTGCGCGACGACAACCGCACCCGCGGGGAGCTGCGGTGCCAGACAGGCCTGGACCGTGAACGGCGCGCGGGTGGCCGTCGCTGCACCGTGGCTCGTCCTCGGCATGCTGGCACTTCGGCCGGCGGCGGTCGCGGCCTACGACACGCCTGCCGGTGCCGTCGTGCTCGTGTCCGGGATGGTGGCCTGCGCGATCGCGTACACGGTCATGCTGCGCATCGGCCGGTTGCCGGTCGAGCCTCGGGTGTTCGCATGATCAGGGGTTTCTCATGACGGCGTCCCGGGTGCCTGGCTCGGCATGACCGCGTCGTTCGGCATCCTCTTGGTGCTGTCCCGGCTGCCGCTGCTGCACCGGGTGCGGTTGCAGGACCGCGTTCTCCCGTACCTTCGCGACCTACCCGGGACTCGTGGCTCCCGGTGCGACGACGACGAACCCGCGCGGCCGTGCCGGGTGGCCGCGACCTGCCGACCGGGTCCGCTGGGCCCGGGACGACCTCGCGGCCCGGCTCGACCGCACGCTCGGGGGCGCGGAGTCGGTCCGCCGCCGGCTGGACCAGCTGGGACACGGATCCGTCGAGGAGTTCCGGACCGAGCAGGTCGTCTGGGCCGCCGCTGCGGTCGCGGTCGTCCTGGGGCTCGGGCTGCTGCGGGCCGCTGCGGGGTCGACACCGTGCCCCGCCGGTCGTCGTGCTGCTGGCAGCTTCGGCCGCGGTCATCGGGCTCGTCGCCTGCGACCAACGGCTGACCCGGCGGGCCGCCAGCTACGCGGGCACAGCTCCTGGTCCAGCTGCCTGCCGCCGCCGAGCTCGTGGCCCTCGCCGTCGCGGCCGGCGAGGGTCCGGCGGCGGCGCTGGAGCGGGTCCACCGGATCGGCGCCGGCGCGCTGTCCCGGGAGCTCGGTCGGGTGCTGCGCGATGCCGTGCAGGAGCCTCGCTCGGGCGCGCGCTCGAGGCCTCGGCGCCCGGTGCGACGTCGCTCGCGGTGCGACGCTTCGTGGACGCCGTCGTCGTGGCACTCGACCGCGGGACGCCGCTCGCCGGAGTGCTGCGCGCGCAGGCCGCCGACGCGCGCGACGCCGCTCGCCGGGACCTGGTCGAGAGGGCAGCCCGTCGCGAGGTCCTGATGCTGCTTCCCGTGGTCTTCCTCGTTCTGCCGGTGACCGTGCTCTTCGCCCTGTTCCCCGGGTTCTACGGGCTGACTCTGACCGTCGCCTGACCGCCTGCGGCTCGACCGCCGCAGTGACTGCCAACCCGAAGGAGATGCTGTGACCCGATGCTGCGTGTGGATGAGTGCCCGGCTCGCGAGACGACGACCGAGAACGGCGAGCGCGGTGACGTCCCCGGCTGGGTGCTCATCACCGTGATGACCGCAGGCCTGGTCACGGCTCTGTGGCTGGTGGCCGAGCCGCAGCTCACGAGCTTCTTCCAGTCCGCGCTCGAACGCGGTCCACGGTCCGTGAGCGTCGGATCCTGCCGGCTCGGACCGCGGGTCGGACCGCGGGTCGGCAGCCGCGGACTTCGCCCTGGTGTCGGGGCTGCTCGTGCTCGCGTTCCTGGCGGTCCTCCAGCTGGCCGTCAGCCTGCACGTGCGGAACACGCTGGTCGCGTCCGCGGCCGAGGGGGCACGGTTGGCCGCGACAGCCGACCGCGGCCTCGCGACGGCGTCGGACGGACCCGGGAGCTGGTCGCGTCGAGCCTGTCACCGGCCTACGCGAGCGACGTGCAGGCCTGGTACGCAGACTCCGACGGGCTGCGGACCGTCGTGGTCCAGGTTCGCGCACCGCTGCCGCTCGTCGGCCTGCTCGGCCCGAGCGACGAGCTCACCCTGACGGCGCACGCGCTCGTCGAGGGCCCATGAGGCGACCTCGGCGATGCCCGAGCGGAGACGGGGCACTGCGACGGTCGAGTTCGTTCTCGTCGGGCTGTTGCTGCTGGTCCCGCTGACGTACGTCGGTGCTCACGGCTCTGTCGGTGCAGCGCACGGCGTTCGCGGTGGTCGAGGCCGCTCGCTCCGGCGGCGCGGGCGTTCGTGACCGCGCCGTCCGGTTCGACGGCCAGGGCGACGGGCCGACGCAGGCCGTCGACCTCGCGCTGGCGGACCAGGGGGTGCGCGACGGCGACGCAGCTGTGCAGGTCAGCTGCAGCTGCCGAGCCCTGTCTGACACCTGGCGCGACCGTCCGGGTGCAGGTGTCCGCGACGGTGCGCCTGCCGTGGTTGCCATCGTTCGCCGGCGAGCGACGGCGGAGGTATCCCGGTGCAGGCCGTGCACGTCGAGACCGTTGACCCGTTCGAACCGGCGCGGCCGTGACTGCGGCGCAGCGGCGGGCGGGCGACGACCGGGGCAGCGTCCTGGTCCTGGGTCTCGGCCTCGTGGTGCTGGCGATGGTCGCCGTCGGGCTGGCCGTCGACGCGTCGCGACTGTTCCTGGCTCGGCGCTCGTTGGCCAGCCTGGCCGACGGTGCTGCGCTGCGCGGTGCCCACGATCTCGACCTGGCGGCGCTGTACGCATCCGGTGCGGCCGACGTGCTTCCGTTGTCGGCCGGTCGGGTCGAGCGAGACGTCGCCGCCTACGTGACGCGCAGAGCTGCGGCCAACGGACTCGCCGGCGTCCGCGTCGTCTCCGTGCTGGTCCGGGACGGGACCGTCGAGGTCGAGCTCGCGATGACCGAGCAGGTCCCGCTGCTCGGCACTGTTCTCGGTCGGCCGGACGGCGAGTCGGTCACCGCGACGGCCAGCGCCCGCACCGCCGTGCGTCCGTGGCGGCGGCGCAGGCTCACCGCGCCGTCAGGCCGCGTCCAGCCGGCTGAGCTGTTCGGGAGTGAGCTGGAGGTCGACGGCCTCGACCGACGCACGGATCGTCTCGGGGCGGCTCGACCCCGGGGATCGGGATGACCACGGGCGACTTCGCCAGCATCCACGCCAGCGTGACCTGCTGCGGGCTCGCCCCGACCTCGGCGCCGACGTCGGCGAAGACCTGGTGCCGGGTACCGAGCCGCGATGCGGACGAGATCCCGCCGAGCGGGCTCCACGGCAGGAACGCGATCCCGAGCTCGTCGCACAGGACGAGCTCGGGCTCGCTGGACCGGAACCGCGGCGAGAACTGGTTCTGCACCGACGCGAGCCGGCCGCCGAGAACCTCCTGGGCCTGCCGGATCTGTGCCGGGTTCGCGTTCGAGACACCGGCGCGCACGATCTTGCCCGCATCGAGCAGGTCGCGGATCGCGCCCACTGAGTCCGCGTATGGCACGCGCGGGTCGGGACGGTGGAACTGGTACAGCCCGATCGCCTCGACCCCGAGCCGTCGCAGCGACGCCTCGCACGCGCCCGCGAGGTACTCGGGCCGGCCGTCGACGGTCCACGACCCGTCACCGGGACGCAGGTGCCCGCCCTTTGTCGCGACGAGGATCCCGGACGTGTCGGCGCCCCAGCTGCGCAGCGCGTTCGCGACGAGGGTCTCGCCGTGCCCGACGTCGTCCGCGTACAGGTGGTAGGCGTCCGCGGTGTCGATGAACGTGATGCCGGCGTCGAGGGCGGCGTGGATGGTGGCCACGGACCGCGCCTCGTCAGGTCGTCCCTCGATGGACATCGGCATCTCGCCGAGACCGATGGCGCTCACCTTGACGTCTGCGATGGTCCGGGTCTGCATAGAGCCACCGTACGTCGCCAGGTCCCGTACGCGATCGTGCCCTGAGCCCATGATCGTGCCCTGACCCGCAGTGGGCCAGGGCACGATCTTGGGGGGGGCGGGTCCGGCCACGCCCGGCCGGACCGCGGTCTTCAGTGGTGTTCGCTCAGAAGGGTTCGGTCATCGATCGATCAGTGGCCGGTGCCGCTCGGCGGCTGGCCGTCGCCCGAGCCCGACCCGGAGCCGTGGCCGTCCGAGCCCTGGCTGTTGGAGCCCTGGCTGTTCGAGCCCGAACCCGAGCCGTGTCCGTCGGGGCCCGGCCCGTTCGAGCTGTGACCGCGCCCGCTGCCGCCCTGGCCGTCGTGGCTGCCCTGGTCGTTCTTGCCGTGCTTGTCGGCGTGCTTGGTCGGGTGCGGCTTCGCGGTGTGGCTGGCCAGCAGCGCGGTGCAGTAGTCGAGGACGGTCTGTCCGTTCGCCGCGGCCGTGCCCTGAAGCTTGGCGAACGCCGCGGACCACTCGCCGCGCCCATGGTCGTCGCGCCCGTCGCCGCTGCCGTT